>NZ_CANMRN010000001.1 GCF_947500265.1 uncultured Psychrobacter sp.
CAAGGTTGGATGGAGAATAATCTACCTAAACTATTTCATAATATGGGTTGTACTTCTTTTATTTTGGATTGACTATAGATGAAAATTGATAATCAGTAAGTTTTTTAATAATATAGCCATAAAAAAAGCCAAATATTGTCAGTTTTTATAATCAATTTACTAAACTTTTGTAATTAATTAAATTTATTACACAGTCTCGATATGTAGTTAATGTTTATTTAAAAAAAGAGTTTAAAATCGAATTTTATGAACTAAGCGAATTGACATAATTCAGCCTAAAATAGTAGAGTTATAGGCTACAGTGTAGTACTCAGAGCAGAAACTGTTAAAATTTTGAGAGATTGCAATAAGGATATTCTAGTGAATGAAAAACGGCTGAAGATAATAATAAAAGCTTTATCTGACTTATGAGAAAATAAGGTTGAAGCTAAACTATTAGCAATCATCATGAAAGACAATAATAAATAATCCTCAAATGGTTTTACCATTAAAGTCAGTTTAATTTAATTGATATTTCATTTATATTTTAGTCTCACACTTCGCCATAGCTCTTCTATGAAAGGAAGTATTAGCAAAAATATAATGCCAGTAAACAAAGGTAATAAATAACTAGCAGGAATAGGATTTTCTTTTAATCTTAGGATAGGTTTTCCATCTATTAAATTACCACTGAACATAGCTATAAATATTTCCCAATGGAGAGCTAAAACGATGAGAAGCGCGCATAGGGGCAGTAACTCTAAGCAACTATGGATATGTTGTTCTATAGGAGAAATATAACGGTATTTTATTGCATAGCTAACATCCCATATAGCTGTAATTTCATGTATAAAAAACATAAATATCATAAAAAAAAGCAAAAGAGGAGAGATTTCAAGAATCAAACCTACACTAACTGGTATCCCAATTTCTAAAAGCATCAAGCTATGAATTAACGATTCTTTCATTCCTGAATTTTTTTCTAGATGCGTATGTCTATGACAAAGCCAATCTGAGAAACCTGCTATTATCCATAAAGGAAAGATGAAATATAAAAGAATATTGATAAGCGCTATTTTTTCCATGATCTCCTTCCTAAAAGCTTAATATGCAAATATATTATATAATAGGTGTGAAAAATATTTTAGTTAGTTTTGTGATAATAGATATGAGCTGATATGTACTAATTATCCAGTACCTTAAGTCAATCTAAATGGTAAGTTAAAAAAATAGAAAGTTAGAGATATTAATAGAAAGTTTTGTATTATTAGTGCTGAAAGTTTACATGATAAAAAAATACCAGAACGGAAGATACTTTTGATAAGGAAGCAGCTTTTGCCACCCCTTATTTGACTATTCAATAGATTGAATAATCTAGTGCTTATGAACCTATGTGATTAGAAAATTTGAAACATAAGGAAAGCGACTATAATAAAATTACAAGTTCAATTTGAATTTTCAAACTAGCTCCGCATCACTGATAAAGCCATAGCTAGCTTGTGTAAAATTATTGTTAAGTTCTCTTTAATTCTCATTACTTGATTCTAGTAGTTCAATTGCAGGGCAAACTCTGGTTTGTATTGTCCACTCTTTTTAACTCAATAAAATAATGGAGGCCATATCATGGATGCTTCTAAGCAAAAAAGTATGAACCCTTATGTAAAATTCACCCTAATGATTTTAACTTCGACTGTCGTTATGTATATCATGATGTATTTCAATACTTATGAGTGGGATCATATTTATTTCAGTGAAACCCGAGCTTACATGGCGCTATATATGGGTGCAGGTATGGCAGTAGTTATGTTGGCATTTATGACAAATATGTACAAAAAAACCAAGCTCAACCTAATGCTCTATGGGCTAAGCGTATTAATGTTTGCTGTTGGTATTTGGGGTGTAAGATCGCAAGCGACAGTTGATCAAGTCGATTGGATGCAAGCAATGATACCTCATCACTCGATTGCAATTTTGACCAGTTCACGTGCCGATATCGAAGATCCGCGTGTGCGTAAACTTGCCGACGATATCATAAAAGCACAGAAGCGTGAAATCACTGAGATGCAAGTACTCATTGAAGAGCTCGAGTGAAGCATAAGTGGTTTGGAAAGTGTGAGCTAGAGATTAGGCAGGAAGGTAGGCTATGAAAACAGCAGGGATTTACCGAATGGTCAAACCTGATCGTGTTCGTCGATTTGGTTTAAAAGCGAAGGCAAGCATTTGACTAATGTTACTGAAACCCAATCGCTTAAATACAAGTTCAATATTAAAACCACACAGCAGACTTTTATCGATGGTGAGCGCATAGACGATATTACGATAGTGGGAGCTACCTCACTAATCTGGGCTGTTAATACCGTAGAAACTAACTTGAGAGGTTTTGATGATAATGGGCTATGTCAACGACTTCATAGTTATTAAGCTTATATTTAATACTAGCAGTTTGATGCCTGTATAGTGCACCAAACAGTAATAAAGTATATTTTGTAAGTAAACTTAATTATTTCAGTAAGAAAAGCCATTGATATCATTAGTCTATAGCTCAAGGTTTAAGCCCTCACTATGGAGCCATTCCTATTCCTCTAGGAGACATTATTGGAACAAAAAGTTATTTAAAAAATCTAAGCATTCATTTTAAATAAGAGTGAGAGTTCACGAATATTGATATTTTCTACTCGACGTTAGGAGTACAATCTAACGACCTAAAACTTGCAAAAACTATTTGCTAAACGTTTTCTAGAGCATATCCTGAAATTATGGAAAGCATTAATAGTTAATTATCTTTAAATGCTATTTTAGTATAGTGAGTATGTTTTAACTCTTCCACTTATTGCAATTTTTCCTTCCACAAAATCGTCAAAGATAGGGTGCGTGTCTGGGTTCACAGGAAAGTTGTCTATGGAAAAACTTCCGGTCGTCGCTTCATTGTTACAAGGACGCTTGGCTATTTCAGCTTAACTCACAAGGCTAGAGCAAGCATCGATCCTAGGTTTTTCACCAATTTAATATGCCCTCTACGGTTGCTACTATCTGATCCAATTATTGCCGTTGGTAAATCAGTTCACTCTCATCCATATAGTAGCAAAACCCTAAGAAATGTAGTCGTTAATATTAGTTAGATAAGCTATTGTCTTTATAAGACAAATTCTAGGCGTCAAAGCATCTATTTTTGCTAGCATCAGTACTTTTAAAGCTTTATTGATACCTATTGAACTATAGTTAAAATGCTGGACTCACTCGTAGTAATGATCGTTTAGTTGATTTGATGAATAATATTTTTAGGGGCTGTAGTAGATAAGGATTAAATATCACACCATTTTCTCAAGGTTTTCAGCTGATTAGATGGTGAGCCATAGTTGAATCTAAACTCGCACTCTTTTAAAAACAAATGGAAGTTCTTCTTATTAATCCCATTATACTTTCTGAGTGTTCGTTTGGACTGATTCCAGAAGTTCTCAATGCCATTGATGTGATTGTTCTTACCGCAAATGAACTCTATAGAGTGATTGACTCTGAAATGTTTAAACTCACTCACATCTAATGCATTGTAACTTCGATAGCTATCCGTATAAACAAAGCTGTCAGGCTTGATTTTACGCTTAATAACAGGCATTAGGGTAGTCTGTTTGGTGTCTGCTACGACAATGGTATAAACCTTACCGTTTCGTTTTAGAATACCAAATACAGCGGTTTTACCAGCTGCCCCGCGACCTCTTTTGCCTTTGCGTACACCGCCAAAGTAACTTTCATCTAATTCGACCTCACCATCAAAAAGCTCATCAGCTTCTAATGAGAGATGGTAATCTATCACAAGTCTTATTTTATGATAAAAAAGTGCAGCAGTATTAGGCTGAATATCAAGCAAATCTGCGGCTGTTCTAGCAGTCACTTCAGCCGTAAAAAACTCTAACAGCCTTCGCTGTGCTTTTTTACTTAGTTTACAACGGGTTATCTTCATAAAAGTAGTCTAGCATAGTGCTTATCTACTACAGCCCCTATTTTTAAGTGCAAAAGACTATGTTCCAGTTATGAAAGTATGGGTCATATAATTATTTACATTACTAACATTATTATTAAAAACTCATTAAAAAATATTAAAACTTAACAAAAACGTCTTAGTCGACATATGTGTTAATATTGGAATTCATTTAAAGTAATGGTTAAGTTGTAATGTTTAATACCATATTAATGATTTATCTTAGCGATACTATCCATCTTAACTTTATTAAGGATATTAAAATGAAGACAATAACCTCTAGCCATTCACTTCAAAGTAAACTATGGATTGCGTTACTGGTCAGCGTTGTGGGACTTAGTGCTTGTAGTAACGAAGTGGAAGAGACGCCAGATAGCAGCATAGATACGACTGAAGCTACTGCTGTTGGAACAGAACCGTCTGATACTGAAGTAGGGATGGACACAGATCCGAGTGAAACAACTACGAATATGGGCATGGCCGATGCAGATAGTCCTATGGATCCACCTGATACAAACACTACCGATACGATGACGGATAGTACTACAACCGATGAAATGACTGATGGCGCAATAACTAGTGACACCACGATGGTAGACGAAGACAATACGAGTTTCAATCAAGACCCAGTAGAAAGTGCTCAATAAATCGTAGATGTCAGAGTAAAATCGACCTATATTTGGATTAAACTTACAGTAGGGATAACAACTTATCTGAAAATCATAAAAACTAATAAGTTGTGTGCTGAATACTTAGAAATACCGACGGCTTTACTATAACGAGAAAAGTAATTTTCTTAGTGTAGTAAAGCCGTTTTTTTGTTGAGAGTTAAGTTTAAATAGCTTTGATAATTGAAGAGCACGACTTACTCATTTTATTTTTATAGAGATGTAAAAGATAATTCTGTTGGGTACTAAAAAGCCTATCCGATAAAAAGCGTAACATACCAGAGTAAGCTCAATATTTCACAAGGTAATAAAAGAAACTATCAAACTCAACTATAGCTATAGGCTATTGATAGAAAAAAACATAGCGACTAATCTCATAGTTCAAAAGTCTGTTATAGATGGTTCCATTATATCAGCTTGTTTTAAATAGTCTGTTAACATGTTTTTGAAGTCTTTTTGGTAGTTCCGCTAGGGTTATAGCCTAAAGATAAGTAATTAAAAATGAATATACTACGTTAACCTTACACAGAGTAAGTACAATTACATTGAGTTAGACCGTTACTGTCAACAGCTTAATGAATCACTTATTCCGAACTGGGGTCATAACTATCATTCTGACTCCTACTTTACCATCGCTCTAAATCTATCGGAAAATTCAGGTAAAACGGAACGCACTGTAATCCACGGAGAGAGGGATGTCACACCCATTGGATCCTCATAAAACGCAGCTGCAGCTTCTTTGATAGCCTCTTCAAAAGCTTCGACTGCCCTTATCTCATTTTGGCGGTTGTACTCAAGGGCATTTATCTTACTGAGTGTATTGTACTTTGAAATCTCAATACGCGACTGCTGGTAGTATGAAGCAAGGAGTGTTTTAAAAGAGGCTTCTGAAAAAACCACTCCCTCTTGAGCTAAAATTCTGAAAAGAGTTTTAGCTATATCTTTTGCCATCTTGTAAATGCCACCACCTTCACTTTTTGAGCCCAAGTCTTGATGTTTATGCTCATAACTCTCCATGATTTCTGTTTGACAGATACGACGGCTTGAGGTGTTGTTATAAACTTCTGAGAGTGTTGAAACCTCAAGCCCCCAAGTAGGAGAAATCGCAATACCACGACCAAGAGAGCGGATAAATGCGAACTCTCCAGAGAGGGCATAACGAAAACTCTGCATATACTCCAAGTACTGGTTTGAGCCAAAAGTGATCTTGAGTGCTTTTATGAGTGGTGTATAAAAAAGACGGGTCACACGACCGTGGAGCTTGTTTGTAACGCGAGAGTAATAGCCTTTGTTAAACTCAAAATCAAGTCCTGGGTGTACTATGGGGTAAAAAAGCCGTGCAACAAGCGCTCGTGAGTAGTTTACTATGTCACAATCATGCAGGGCAAAAGCATAGTTATCTTGATCTGTGAGACCATAACCTATCATCGTCCAGACATTACGACCTTTTCCTGAAATGTCTAAACCAGGAAAACCCTCATCTGTAAGCTCTTTATATATCTTTTGTACGTTTGGACCATCATTCCAAAGTACCTCAACACTACACTTCAAAACGCTCATACGCTTCTTTACTTCTAAAAACTGCTCCTCAGTTGCACCGTCGAGTCCGAGTATAATTTTATAGAGATACTTCACGCTTTTAAGCTCATCAATAATAGTCTGCATCGCTGGCGTTTCAAACTCTGAGTACAGAGCGGGAAGCAAAAGCACCATATTTCTGCGTTTTGAAAAGTGCAACAACTCTTCTTCTATGCTTTCTAAGGAGCGATTTCCCACATTTTGTAGTGTTGTTATAACGCCGTTTTGAAAAAAATCTGACATCTTACTCTCCCTTTTGATGTTATCTCGCATAACTATGATCAGTTGAAAATAAAACGGTTATATAAATTTAAACGCGCTACTAGCACAAATTTTACTTGCATGCTGTGCCTACGCAGACAGAGGCTGCGTAAAATTCATCCTAGTAGCGCTATAACACTTTTTAAGTGCATCGACTATAGACTGCCATGATTTTTCAAAACCTCGCAGTGACAGCAAGTGTCATTGCAAGCGAAGCGCGGCACTCTAACCTTCACGGATACCTTTTATTATTATCGCTACATCTATCATATTTGTGCCACTACAGTCTTATGTTTAGGGGGGTACCATATTTCTTGCTACCTACACCTAAAGTCTTTTATTTAAGCTAGCCATATTTTGAGACGAATTTTTTTAGTAAAGACGCCTCAAGTGCATCGGCAAATATCTCTCTTGCAAGCGCTTTAGAGTCCATCAAATATCTCCAGTATAGAGCTATTCCAACCTTTTGGTCCTGGGTAGGCTGCTCTTTTTATATCTGCGTTTCCTATGGCACTAAAAGAGCCATCATAGAGGGGAACTAAAATACCAATATCTGCTTTTTTTATCATAGTAAAGTCATTTGCACTATCACCAAGGGCTATCTTGGTACACTTTTGGTCGTAATACTCTTCATACATGTGAGCAAGTGTCAGCATGGCATTTGCTTTGTCTTGTAGGAGTGAGACAAGATGAAAAAATCTTCCCCCTTTTACTATATCAAAGCCTTCTTCATTTGCCTCTTTTTTAAGAGCCTCAAGCCCTCTTTCGTCTTGCATCAAAAAAGGCTCACTAAAGTCGCGTTTCATGGCATTTAGGCTCTCTTCTCTTGGCAAACCTGTATGCTGCATTACTTCATCAACACTCATATCTCCAAAACCTTTTACAGAGTAGCTCTGTTTCATGTGTGTGAAAAAAAGTCTCAGTTCTATGTAGGAGTGCGCCTTAGAGAATTTTATCCACTCCTCTTTAAACGCCACCTCTTTTGCAAGTACAGACTCTGAGGGCACAAATATTCCAGCACCATTCTCAACAATAAAAGGCTGCCGCATGCCTAACTCTTTTTGAAGCACTACTACTTCACTAAAGGTTTTACTCGTAGCGATAATAAGAGGAATTGAGCGATACTTTAAGAGTGCTAAGGCCTCTTTTGCAGGAGCGAAACTATAATCCTGGTGATTGAGTAGTGTTCCATCTAAATCGGTAAATACAAGATATCTCTTCTTCATAGCAGTAGAATACAACACAATTATTTGTCATGGTCAACTTATTTCAGACCACTTCTTAGCGGTTTTTATTGAAATAAACGCAGTCAAAAATGCCATGGAATCTCTCATGACATCCAGCACTTTAGAACAACCCTTTGAGCAATTACTTTATGGACTAATAACTTGGGTTTATTACAACTTAGATTAGGGGCAGTATAGAATTCAAATCAAAGGCAACCAAATAAAAACACAAGCTATTATGATCGCAGCACCGTAACTGTCTTTAAGCTTATCATGCTGAAAGCACTTACTATTTAATAACGCAAACATACAATCAATTTAGTGAACACCAGTCTATCAAAAAAATCTGCTTTTGGGGCTTAGATAAGTCTAAACGTCTTTATACTGAAGGTATCGGACGTTATGTTAAAATTTTTTGAGACAAAAAACTTAATTTGCAATAGATAGCTTTTCATCTGTAATCAGTATCATATGAATAAAAAACCGTAGTAGCGGTGAGTATTGCCATTTATTCGTTTGCTCTCTATAGTCTTGACTAGCAATACCGATATGGAGAGCATTTTTTGACTGATTAGATTGCTGTTTAATATCTTGATAGTCAGTAGATGACATAGTTTTCATCAATAGATCTTCGTTGCTACTCACCAGCCAACGCTTCAAAGGTAGCAGTTTCCCAGCAATATCAATGAAACGCTGTAACTCCTTCTCATCTTCTGTTCTAAATGGTAGGTATGCTCTGCTATTAGACAGTTTTTCACGACATATCTCAATAAACCAAGTCCAGTCAGTCCCTGACTTTTCTCGTAAGCGATAGGCATTATTTAACAAAAGCGATAGTAATCTTAAATCACTTTGGTATTGAATGTTCAGTGGACTCAGTACAGGGGTGTTTGAATCTGATAGCTTAACAAAGCGAGGTTTGCCGCGTTTGGTAGTGATGTCGGTAATCTCGCTCGCACGTTTTATTAAAATATTTGCATCGTGAATAGAAATATTTGCCAACTGAGCCGCTTTACTCAAAGGTATCTCTTTATCATAGGTCTGTAGTAGAAGCTGTACTCGGTTTAGACCATAACGACCAAACAGCTCATTATTGGCTGGCGTATTGGTACTCAAGAGAAATTGCTTATCACAGCTTTCGACCGTAAACTTCGGTGACTTGCGTTTGTTCTCTATGATATTTTTAAATAAAAGTGTACGAATACTAGGTATGCTGACGCTACTATTACGGAAAGTCGCATTATTTTCTTTGAGCTTTTTATTGGTAAAACCTGTTACGTTATACAGCGTTCTATTTTGCAGCTTTATATCTACTTTACTAAGCGCGTAGGTTGCCATCAGCGTGGCAAAATGGTTGTAATACTCAAAGCTACGCTCAGGTGACAGGTGTCCCATAATGCCTGAGAGAGCGTACCAGCGATCTTGTCCCTTGTTATGCTCCCCGAGTAGGCCTTCTTTTATACGCAGTACGTCGCTTTTGTCATAATCGGTGAGTGCCTCTACGAGGTCTGAATGACCTACTAGCGCTAAAGATAGGTTGCTCACTGCCGTATGCCTAAACCCATGAAAGGTATGCTCTGCTACATTATCATCTACCGATATGTCTTTTAAGACTCGTTTGAGTAACTGCAACGGAACATGGTCATCAATAGGGCGCTGCTCTGATGATAAGGTAAAGATAAATTTGTTTGAACTCTCGCCAATATTACTCTGCACAAAGTTAATAAAAAAATTCAGTTCATTAGGTTTGAGGAGGGCAAATAAGGGAACGCGGCGAATACTACTTTGAGTCTTGGTGGGACGGTAGCTATTGGGCCTGATTACCACTGAGGGTACAGCTGTTTTTAAGCCTTCGATGTCATTATACTTAAGTCCCAACAGCTCTTTTTTGCGCATCCCAGTACGATAGACTAAGATAAATAAAAGCGCGAACATCTCCCGCTCCAATATATCTACAGAACCCAGTATCTGTGTAATGATGGCCTGGTACGCTTGCGGTGATATCAGCTCCGCACGTACACGCCGACCATTTTTGGACTGCTGGAAGTTCACGGAGGGTAGGTTGTATTTGCTCTTAGCAAAGTTGTGCATACTCTTCAATAAATTGGCAGAGTATCCAATGTCAGTATTGTTTCGTACGACAGCTTTGTATTCTAAGATGTCTTCATAGAGCTCTTCAAACTCTTCCTCTGACCAAATATCAAGCGGCTGAGCCGTTGTGAAATATAACCATTCATAGCCTATGGTTCTAATATATTTCAAAATAGACTCATTACTAAGTGATTTTGACTCTTTTCTATTGAGTAAACTTAGCACCCAATCTAATAAAATCTTTTCACTTAAGTCATCGTATTGCTCATAGCGTTTTTGTACTCTTTCGATAAGAGTAGGCGGCTTTTTGCTGGTTTTTTTCTGTTTCTGTTTTTTATCCATTTTGAAGTCTTTAGTCAGATTCATAATTAAATCAGACTTTCTAACCTCTATTTTCTTGGTAGAAGTACTAGATGTCTCGTTTTGATTAACAGAGTTTTTGCTGATAGACAGCGTCAAAATATGTTCTAGATCATACGGCTCCTCTTTATACTGATATTTTTGGTTCAAAAACCGACCAAAGTCCTGCGTGCTCAGTCCAGCCGTGTTATGCATACCTCGCAGCACCCCAACTGAAGCATGATCAATATCAGCGCCCTCCAGCTCCTCCCAGTAGTAACTGGCGTAATATAAAAACCTTGAAAAGGGAAGTGGCTTAATACCCAAAGGCTTGATCACGTCAGACAAAGCCACAGCCAAGTATTGTTTTATCTTATCTTCTGACAGCTTGGCAATGATAGGTTCAAACTCTACTTGACTACTTTTTGTATGATAATGCATCAGCCAACACTGACTGACCATATCTACAACGATTTGCTTGGTGTTGTAAAGCTGGTCACTTTCTTCTTCTCGCTCATTACCAAAGCGCTTTTGTACAAAGCGCGGCGAGACCATTATCCTTTCTTTGATGAATGGCTGATACTCTTTGGTGAGCAATGAGATAAGCCACCCTTGAAGCATTTGTACCTCATTGATACCGCCATACACAATTCCTGAGAATATCAGCCAGCCTATAATCTGATCTTGGCTATAATCGGCTGTTTGCTCCCAATTATGCTCTACTGCGCGAATAATTTTGACCAGCGCCTTACCGTCTTTTAACCAAGCTGTATTTGTAATTAGTGGATTAATTTTAGTAGGTTGTGGCGCGATTATCTTGGGATAGTGATGCTCAGCAAGCATATGGTGCTTATTTTGATATTCAACGAACTTAACGACGACTTGCCAGACATATTTGAGTGTTCTAGATGACTCGTAAGCTTTTGCAATTTTGTTTTCAATGATTGACTGAAACTCATCAAAACCCTCTTGAGACAATGGTTCCAATTGTCTATAAAGCTCTATCTGAAACTGGCTTAAAGATTGACTCCAAGATAGCCATGACAAATCAAAATAATCGCTAGAGCTTGGCGAAAATGAAAAGATGCGTTTATTGGGCCAAAGCGCTTGTTGGTAGTATTTATTGAAAGACTTTATGAATCCGATACTTCCAGGATGAATCCTTTTCAACGACTCCCATTCGGTTTGTAAGTCGGCGAGTAGCTGTATCTCACGTGTCCTTACCGTGTCACTGTCTTTGAGTATAGATGGGTAAGGCACGTAGCGCTTTTTCCTACCATCAAACTTTGCTAAGTCATCAATAATTTTTGGCAGCTGTATTTCATTTATTAGCATGGTCAACCTCTGCAGTGCTTGTGCCAACATGATTTGAATTAAGGTAATGGTTGATTGTAATATCTGATAACCCAAGCTGTGCTGCGATCTGTTCAAACACCGATGCTACACGCTTAATATCTGCTTTACTACTTGATGAGAAACGTCCCAATACTTCTTGACGAGCTTTTTCATGACCAATAACCGTGTTAATCAGCGATAAGGAAACGCCAAGCTTTTCAAGCTGCGTACGAACAAAGTGGCGTGTCCAATAGGGGTTGGCGTCAATGATGTGCTTGGTCATATGATAAGCATCGCCACGCTTGATGTCTTTAAGAGTAGGGGATTTAGCAGTAGGAGCTCGCTCATACAACAGCTTTAATAGTGCTTCATCATTACCTAAACGGATATTGTCAATGATAGCGCTGATGTCATGATGACCTTGGTGCTTTGCCTGATAATTAATCAAATACGCTCTATAGTCTGTTAGATGGCGTATAAGTGTGGGGCATAGCGGAATGAGACGATCACTTTTAACTTTCTTAACAGGCTTGTCATTGATGAGCAGCCAACCCATATCAAGATCGATATCGTACATCTTGCCAAGGCCGTTGTTCGGTCGCACACCGGTTAAAAGGCAAAAGACAAACCATACAAAAATACTGGTTCTGTTAAAGTGCTCCTCATCGTTTGAACTTTGATCGGTCCAGTACTTCATCTCATTTATGATGTCGCAAACTGTTTCAATCTTTAGCGCAAACCCTGACCCCACTGTATATTTGCGCCAAGCGATGATATAAGTTAGGTCAAAATCACTGTTGCTATTAAATATACCCAGTGCTGATTTATAGTGATCCATAAGTGCTTCGCTGGTGTGGCTACTATAGTACATCGCAGGAGCATGGGACGCAGGCGTGCGACAGATGATATCGGCGATATGTGCATGACAATCAGGCGTATAGCGAGAGAGCACGACATGTAGTGCAGTCTCTATACGATTGACGGACAGGTACGGCAATCCAAGGCTGCTACGTAAGGCGGCAAGATAAGCCGTAAAATCTTCTTTTGATGGTAACTCGCAAGCAAGTAAATCATCTATCAGCCACACCGGCAGTGGAACTTTGATGGTATCAGAAGTATTTTCATAATCATTTTCGAGCAATGTTTGGCTTGTGGACTTTTCGGTAATACCTAAGCTGTGTTCGATGTAATACTTTTTACCTTTAATTTTGAAAATATCAGGATGACCGATATAGCCGGGTATTAGTAAGGATTTAACTGGCAGTCCAGTAATCATAGATAACAGTAAAATACCCGCACAGGTTTTATCAGTCTCTGATTCTGGCAAGGTGCTGGCGTCTTGGTTGAGTGCCGCAAATAACGCTTGGTAGCCGGCAAGGGAGAGTAAGCGCGTGTTAGAGTTAAGCGCGAGATTGCGCTGAGACATGTAGTTCTGCTGTAGCGATAAATCTATAGTTTGGAGCGGTATAGAGTGTTTGATTAACGAGTTTGGATATTCGCCATAGCTGACATAGGGTGCTTCATAGTGATCAATACGCTCTTCAAAGCTGGTGGTTAACCCTTCATAGCTTTCAGTGTTAGCGTCTAAAAATGCAAGATCTATGGCGATAGCGCTGTGTTCTATATAATCATGTGTGTTACCCCATGCATCATTACTAGGCGTAGTATTCCAGTTGTGGCTCGTTGCGGCAGAGTCTAAGGGTAATTTCGATGTGTTATCTGCTAAGTTGATAGCTATAATTTTAATATGTTTAGGCGGCTTCTTATACTTGGGTCTAGGCTTGCGTGACGTATGCGCATTTTGATAGGCGGTCGTTATTTTCTCTATTTGGTTCAGTTTGGCTTTTTCATCCGATTCATCTTTCTTTAATTTCTCACTTTTTTTCTGCTTTAATAGATCATTGAAGGTGGTAGATATGTACTCTACACTTATGGTCATCTGAAATAAATCAGGTAGTTCTCGCCAAATCCATATTCGTCTGGAAGATCCTGAAAACTGCGCCTGTTTAAACTGCATTAATATATTATCAGTGTCAGTTTTTCTATTGTGAAAGATAAGTAGAGCTGCTGTGTGCATCGCTATGGATAACCAAACTAGTTGTTGCACTGCTTGACCTAACTGCCGTTTAATGACGATATTTTGCATTAGGATAAGCAGTTGCATCATCAATGGTTTTTGTGCCAAATTCTTACGATTGATTTGCATATACTGATCGTCAACTGGCCTTTTTTGTAGTGTTTGTATGACAGTTTCTGATAAATACTCAATCGCATCGTCATCTCGTTCATAACTACCATCTACTGTAGCAATAATGGTAGAGATAGCCTTTAAGACAGATTCTGGGTAAACAAGTGCTTTATTATTCTTTATATGAGCAATGGTCTGTGCCGACAGCCAGTGTTCTTCATTGGGAGAGGTATCATCATTCTCAGTCATAAAACAGCCTCAGAAGGTCGCTTGTAATAAGTTTGCTCACTTATGTTTATAAGCCGACAAAATGTAGTAATAGCAAAAATGTTTTTGCCAAATAATTTTTGGTTTATCTCTTGATCCAAGATCTCGTTTAGCTGCGTGTAAATGAGCTTGATATCTATTTTTTTATTGTATTTTGCGATGAGATCAATAAGCTCGTAAAAACTGATGTCAAAATTAGACTGTTTCTTTGATATATATTTCACGGCTACTTCTTCTCTTAATAGATCAAAATCAATATAAGGGCTTTTTGCCATATGAAATAGCTCAAAGTTATTGAGCAAGAACCACTTTTCCTCCTCTTTTATAAAGCAGGTAAGTTTTGAACAAGCATTACTTTGCTCAAGTTCGATAGCCTGGCTATTCAGAAGTGGTCTGATATGGCAGGTATAAATATCAAACAGACTAATGACTTCTGGATATACAAGCACATTGAGTGTTTGTAGCTTAGCGATCGATAGTGATTTCACATCTTTCCCATTAAGATATCGAGTTGATGACTTGGTCGTTGACCTCCACTAATAATTTACGAGGATTAGCAAACAATTGAAAGCCAATTTATAAGGTTTTAAGTCAAAAACTTGAATTAAGCGACAGCTAGTGACGCCTTGCTACGCTTCTAAGCTTTTGTAGACAAAACTGATCACAATCCTGTTAATAGACCGAAAATCTCAATGTTAAGAATTTAAAAGGTGTTTATGATGAGGTAAGAAAGCTAGGAGGTTTTACTAAACTGGTAAGAAAAGTGTGTTATATGGCTTTGAGACACCATGTGGCTTTGATTTTTTTGATGCTATTTGCCAGCTATCAAGTGATAGTGCGTGCTATTCATTAGTACTTATTGATAGAGCTTTATCGAAAAGAGCAGTTGTAGCTAAGACGTATGGTAAACGTCCATAGCTACAGCACGAACGAAATATGACTAATACAACTGCTATAACAATGTGATGTGCAAACACCGATGGGTTAGCCACTGTTTAAATACAGTTATATATAAAATGATACATTATGTATCGAGTTAAAATCTAACAGAGATATAAACAAATATCAACTATTAAACTTAACAGTCATTAGAGAGTCTCAGTGGTTTACTCTGAAAAAGAAGACGGTACTATACTGAAGCGATCGTAGAGACAAATTCAGTCTTTTGAGCAATTACAAACTTGCTTTGATAAACTAAAGGCCCAATATCCTCATGTAGATACGTTGTCGATGGGTATGAGTGGAGATATTGAAGCTGCCATCAGTGCAGGTTCGACCATGGTGAGGATCGGCACAGAAATTTTTGGAACGCGAACTTAAAAGGTCATAACAGACATATGTCAGATAAAAAAATCGCATTTATAGGCACAGGCAACATGAGCTATGCCATTATTGGTGGCATGGTAAAAAACGGTTTTAATGCAAACAACATCATTGCTACAAACCGCAACCAAGAAAAGCTTGCAAAGGTAGCAGACGATTTTAAGGTAAAAACCACCAGTGACAATAACGAAGCCCTACGCGATGCTGATGTTATTGTATTATCTGTTAAGCCTCAAATGATGGGCGATTTATGTAAATCGTTTCAAGAGTCAGGCATAGATTTTAGTGATAAATTATTTATATCGGTTGCCGCAGGTTTAACCGTTGAGCGTTTACGTGAAATGCTCGGCCAAGACGTTAAGATGGTACGTTGCATGCCAAACACACCATCGCTACTAG
Source organism: uncultured Psychrobacter sp. (assembly GCF_947500265.1). Classification (GTDB taxonomy): domain Bacteria; phylum Pseudomonadota; class Gammaproteobacteria; order Pseudomonadales; family Moraxellaceae; genus Psychrobacter. The sequence goes on from NZ_CANMRN010000001.1 coordinate 15,631, forward strand.
GGCGTGGCGTGTCAGGTTTATTTGGTGCAAACGAAACAGCCGATGAACACGAGTTTGTACAACAAGTCTTTGAATGTACTGGTATTGCTGTATGGGTTGAGCAAGAGTCGCAAATAAACGATATTATTGCTGTGACTGGCTCATCGCCAGCTTACTTTTTCTTATTTATGGAAGCCATTGAAGAAAAAGCGAAAGCACTTGGTTTTAACGATGAAGATGCCCGTCGCTTAGTACAACAAACAGCACTTGGCGCTGCCGAAATGGCACTTAGCCAGCCTGATATTAGTATTTCGCAATTACGCTCAAACGTAACAACTAAAGGCGGTCCTACTCACGAAGCTGTTGAGCACTTAAAAGATGAAGGCTTAACTAAAACCGTTGGCGATGCTATGGATGCGTGTATTGCACGTGCGGAGCAAATGGAAAAAGAACTTTAAAATTATACTGTATGCATCAGATAATGCTTCTTATAAACAGAATTTAGTCTGGTTATTATTAAATAACACTTTCTAGAGTCTTCTCAGTATTTGATATTTAGACGGTGAAATATCGTCATGAATGTCGAATAAATAAAAGTAGCTTATGTCATCGCGTAAAGGGTCACTGATAGCTAACCATTTCGTAGATAGAGTATTAGAGTTAATGCCTAGTATTTTCAGTGCCGCCGCTTTGATAAAGTCTAATAATTAAAAGCCCATCATTTTAAGATATCGACTATATACCCTTATATCATTACCTCACCATAACAACCAGCAATTTTCCAGCGCGTTAAGGAATAACAAATGCCTGCCAGTACCACTAATAATATTAGCAAAATCAATCAAGACGATATCAATAAAGCCGTATGGAATGCCTGCGATACTTTTCGCGGGGTCATCAGTGCCGATACCTATAAAGACTTTATTTTAACCATGCTGTTTCTTAAGTATTTATCAGACGTCTACCGCGATGAATACATCAAGCTGGTCGAGCAGTTCGGTGACAATCCCGAATTGATCCACGCCATGATGTCCAAGCAGCGTTTTGTCTTACCTGAAGGTGCGAGCTTTTGGGACTTGTATGAGCAGCGTCATCAGCCGGGCAACGGTCAACGTATTGACGAGGCGCTACATGCGATCGAAGAAGCCAATGGTACCAAGCTCAAAAACGTCTTCCAAGATATCAGTTTTAACACGGATAAACTCGGTCAAGAAAAGCAAAAGAATGAGCTACTCCGCCACTTATTAGAAGACTTTGGCAAAGACATTCTCAATCTAAGTGCTGAGCGCGTCGGTAGCTTAGACGTGATCGGAAATGCGTACGAGTACTTAATCAAACACTTTGCCGCCAGTAGTGGGGCGACGGCTGGCGAGTTCTATACGCCGCCCGAAGTGTCTAACTTACTGGCGACTATCCTTGAGCCTGTGGAGGGTGATGAGATATGTGATCCAGCCTGTGGTTCAGGCTCGCTACTCATCAAGTGCGGGGCGATGGTACGCAAAAACTCAAATTCTAAGAAGTATGCTCTATACGGTCAAGAAGCCATTGGCTCGACATGGGCACTGGCCAAGATGAATATGTTCCTACACGGTGAGGACAACCACCGTATCGAGTGGGGTGATACCATCCGCAATCCGCTGCTACTCGACAAAGACGGCAAGCACTTATTACAGTTCGATGTGGTGACGGCCAACCCACCGTTTTCACTGGATAAATGGGGTCATGAGGATGCCAGCAGCGATCCCTATGGGCGCTTTCATCGTGGTGTGCCGCCCAAGACCAAGGGCGACTATGCCTTTATCAGTCATATGATTGAGACGCTCAAACCCGCGACTGGACGCATGGGTGTGGTCGTGCCGCATGGCGTGCTATTCCGTGCGTCAAGTGAAGGTAAAATCCGTCAGCAACTCATCGAAGAAAACTTGCTCGATACGGTGATTGGTCTGCCCGAAAAGCTGTTCTTTGGTACAGGTATTCCAGCGGCTATTTTGCTGTTTAAGAAAAACAAAACTGATGACACGGTGTTATTCATTGATGCCAGCAATGAGTTTAAATCAGGTAAGAACCAAAACCAGCTGACTGAAGACAATATTGCTAAAGTCATTGAGACGTATAAGGTGCGGGAAAGTGTCGATAAGTACGCTTATCTAGCGAGCTTTGATGAAATTAAAGAAAACGACTTTAACCTCAATATTCCGCGCTATGTCGATACGTTTGAGGAAGAGGCAGAGATTGATCTGGATGCGGTGCGTACTGAGCGTCTTGAATTAAAAACTGAATTAGATAGTTTAGAGACTGAGATGGCAGGGTATCTAAAGGAGTTAGGTTATGGCGCGTAGTCTGAATGCCCATCAAATACCGAAAGGTTGGCAATATGAACTTCTAGATAAATTAGCAGAACGATGTAGTGGTCATACACCGAGTAAATCATTTCCTGAGTACTGGAATGGTGGTATCAAATGGATATCATTAGCTGACTCACATCGACTGGATAAAGGATATGTATACGAGACAGATAAAGAAATTTCTACAGAGGGTATAAAGAATAGTTCAGCTAACGTTCATCCTGTTGGTACTGTCGTTATATCAAGAGATGCTGGCATTGGTAAAAGTGGTGTTATGGCTGAACCAATGGCTGTCAGTCAACATTTTATCGCGTGGAAATGTGACAATGAACAAAAAATGAATAACTGGTATTTATATAATTGGCTTCAATTCAACAAGCATGAATTCGAACGTCAAGCTGTTGGCTCGACTATAAAAACAATTGGTTTACCATTTTTTAAAAAGCTTAAGATAGCAGCCCCACCTTATCTAGAACAACAAAAAATCGCCAATATTTTATCGACTTGGGATAAAGCGATTAGCACCACCGAGCGTTTGATTGACAATAGCACCCAGCAGAAAAAAGCGTTGATGCAGCAGTTGCTCACAGGGAAAAAGCGGTTATTTGATGATGAGGGAAAAAGGTTTGAGGGTGAGTGGGAAGAGATAAAACTAGGAAGTTTATACTCTTTTAAACGGGGTAAGGGTATATCCAAAGGTCAGCTAACAGAAAATGGTAATAAATGCGTGCTGTATGGTGAACTATATACGCATTATGGTGAAGTTATTCACGAAGTTAAAAGTAGAACAAGAGAAATAAACTCTGTTAAGTCTATAAAAGGTGATGTGTTGATACCAGCATCGACAACAACTACAGGAATTGATTTGGCGAATGCTACAGCAGTTCTTGAAGATGGTATCCTCCTTGGAGGAGACATCAATATTCTTAGACCTAAAAAAGCAACTGATGCAATATTTATGGCTCATCTTCTTACTCACATAAAGAAGTTCGAAATTGCTAGAAAAGGTCAAGGCATTACGATTATTCATGTTTACGGAAAAGATTTAGCAAATTTAGACGTTTTAACTCCTAAAGATTTAAAAGAGCAACAAAAAATAGCCATCGTGTTAACCAATGCCGATAAAGAAATCGAATTGCTTGAGCAGCAATTGGCTAGTTTGCAGCAAGAAAAAAAGGCGCTGATGCAGGTGTTGTTGACAGGTAAGAAGCGGGTGGTGGTTGATGGGTAATCAAAACGCATGGCAAACGCATGGCCATAATCATGGATAGTGTAGATGCGCCACTGGCTAAGCCTTTGGGTACTATCAGCCAACGACATTGTATCTAAACAGCAAGATCACCACCGCCGCGCTGATCAGCACACTCAAAAAGATATAGAACAAAATATTATCACTAGCTAGTGTCTTCTCCACCTCAGAATGCCCCAGCTTATCAAAGGTAATGATATCTTTGTTTAGGCTGGCGTAATCAATAGTTTTTACTGACTCGATAAAGTGATCGACGAACCAATACGGCCACTGGTGTGGTTTGAATGGGGGAATATCGCTTAGCTGAGTATGCTTGGAGAATTTTTTCCAGTTACTGTCATTTAGATTGATACTGTGCATACGCCAGTCGGTAAAGGTGTAAGCACTGATATTTTTAGAAAACACCACGTCCACATCCTTATGATGCTGATCCCTAAAGATTCTTTGCATTAGCGATGAGACTCGCTCCTTTGTGCCTTCTAGACACTGCAAAAAGCTGTCATTGTTGTTGCACAAAAAGCCTACGATCTTATTGTCTTTATTATACGCTTCTGAGTGACGCTGTATGTGTTCAAACACCGAGTTGTCAGTGGTATTGACACCGCTAACATAGATTAATCTGATGAGAGCGTTGTCAGGGGTATCACTCATAGAGGCTTCTAGTCTGGCGTGGCTGTGTATATTTGTCTTGGTATGCATATTAGCGGTTACTTCTTATTTCTACGAGTATTTTGAATGCTATTATAAAATATATCGTAGCGATTTACATAATCTTAGCGTATGAGAAATATCTTTAAACGTCTATATTTAGGGTTAGTGCTCTACTGTTCATAACATTACCCACTGATATAACATGGAGATAGACGAAAGTCAGTCATTTTTGACAATAGAAGGCTTTTGTTGTCTTTTTTATAACATTTTTTAAGGTGGTCGGGCTACAATCTATAGAACCAAATAAATAACCAAACAAACGCTATGTCTAAAGTGGGCAAATATGATCAACTCTAATTTTAATAAAAGCGTCAACTTTGCAGAAGAATTCAGCGCAAAAATCCCTGCTTTAACCTTGCTCACCACACTAGGCTATGAGTTTATTCCGCCGAGCCAATGCATCGCCATGCGCTCAAAAGCTGCTTTAAATAAGGCTACTGACCAAGTCGTATTACTACCTATTATGCGTGCATTTTTAGCTAAGCAAACTTTTGTGTTTGAGGGCAAGCTACATCCTTTATCAGATAGCGCCATTGATAAGATCATGCATACCCTGACCCCTGCGATGAACCTTGGGCTACAGGCGGCAAACGAGGCACTATACAATGCCATGCTCTATGGCGTGACCGTGACCGAGTTTATCGATGGCAAAAAAACCTCGCAGACTATCGCTCTGATAGATTGGAATAATATTGGTAATAATAGCTTTCACGTTACTGAAGAGCTGGTGGTACTCAATAGTGAAGGTACGAGTAGCCGTAGACCTGATATCGTCTGCTTTGTGAATGGTCTACCGCTGGCAGTGATCGAAGCCAAGCGCCCTGACTCCAGTAGAGAGTGGCAATCGACCAATGCCCAAGCGGTATCCCAGCATATTCGTAATCAACATCAAAAAGAAATCCCGCATCTATTTGCCTATAGCCAGTTATTATTAGCGGTCAATGGTAATGATGGTCTGTATGCCACCTGCGGTACGCCTGAGAAATTTTGGGCAAAATGGGTTGAAGAAGAAATCTCTGAGCCTGAGTTTCATCGTTTAAAGAACCAAGCGCTCAGTCCTAAGCAAATTGAGAATTTGTTTGGTGATCGTCCTACTTCTATCAAAGAGGAATATCAGTCATTAGTTGATGGCGGTGATTTAGTCGTCACCGACCAAGACCGCTTAATCATCAGTCTTTTGCAGCCACAGCGTCTGCTTGAAATGACGCGCATGTTTACCTTGTTTGACAAAAAGGCTGGCAAAATTGTTGCCCGTTATCAGCAAGTCTTTGGTATCAAAGCCTTGATTGAACGTATCAGTAGTTTCGATGAAAAGGGCAGTCGTGAGGGCGGTGTCATTTGGCATACTACAGGTAGTGGTAAGTCCTTTACGATGGTTTTTTTCTCTAAAGCGCTTATTTGGTTAGAGGAGCTAGCGAAGTGCCGCGTTATTGTTGTCACCGACCGTGTCGATCTTGAAACTCAGCTTAGTCAAACCTTTGCTTCTGGTGGCGTATTATCCGATCGCGATAAATCCGATGCCATGGCAACCTCTGGTCGCCGTCTAGCTGAGCAAATCGGTCACGGTAACGAGCGTGTTATCTTCTCTATTATTAATAAGTTTGGCTCAGCCGTTAAGTATGATGAATGTTATAACGACAGTCCAAACATCATCGTCATGGTCGATGAAGGTCACCGTAGCCAAAACGGTGAGAATAATATCCGTATGGCACAAGCCCTGCCAAACGCCGCTTTTATTGCCTTTACGGGTACGCCTCTGCTGAAAGATGACAAGACTGAGAATAAATTCGGTAGCATCATTCACTCCTATACCATGCAGCAAGCGGTCAAAGACAAAACTGTCACGCCACTGTTATACGAAGAGCGTATCCCTGAGCTGAATACCAATGACCAAGCCATTGATAGCTGGTTTGACCGTATTACCCAAAAGCTCACCGATGATCAAAAAACCGACCTAAAACGTAAGTTCTCACAGAAAGGTCAAATCTATCAGGTTGAAGGTCGTATTGAGCTGATCGCTCATGATATCTCTGATCACTTTCAAAACTTTAAACAGCAGCATCTAAAAGGGCAGTTGGCTTGTGATTCAAAAGCTTCAGCTATCCGCTATAAAATAGCGTTAGATAAGATTGGTAAAGTGACCTCAGTGGTTGCTATGTCACCACCGGATACCCGTGAGGGGCATGATACCGTTGATGGTGAGTCAAAAGACATTGTCCAGAACTGGTGGCAAGCCAATGTTGTCAAAGAGTATGGCGGTGACGAAAAAGCCTATACCAAAGCCATCATAGAAGCCTTTAGTCAAGATGATGGCCCTGACATTATGATTGTCGTTGATAAGCTATTAACGGGCTTTGATGAGCCAAAAAACACCGTGCTGTATATCGATAAGCCTTTAAAGCAGCATAACTTGATTCAGGCGATTGCACGGGTAAACCGCTTGCACGAGAAAAAACGCTTTGGTTATCTGATTGATTATCGTGGCATCCTAAAAGAGCTAGATATTACCATTGAGAAATACCAAGACTTAGCAGAACGTACGCAAGGTGGCTTTGATATCGAAGACCTTAAGGGTCTGTATAACGCGATGGATACCGAGTATAAGCAGCTACCAAGACTACATAGCGAGCTATGGGCTATTTTCTCATCGGTGAAAAATAAACAAGACGGACAAGCGCTAAGGCAGGTGCTTGCACCAAAGATGCAGGAAATCGAGGGCAGAGTAGTCGATACCAAGCTCAAAGAGCGTGATGACTTTTATGCGGCTTTAACCGCATTTTCTAACGCTATGAAAATTGCGTTGCAGTCAGCGTCTTTCTTTGAAGATGCCTCGTTTGATGGCAAGCGTGATCGTTATAAACAAGATCTAAAAGCTTTCATCAATTTACGTAAGCAAGTACGCGCTGATGCGGACGAAACCATTGATTATGATGAGTATGAAGCAGATATTCGCAGCTTACTCGATAAGCATATCGCAGGGCTTGAGGTTCGCGAAGCCAAAGGCGTTTACCTAGTCGATAATTTAGGAAAAAATGCTAAGCCCGAGACAATGAGTGATGATGAAGCGCGTAACCAAACGGATAAAATTACTGGTCGTGTCACTAAGATGATTGAGCAGGATTTGGCTGATGATCCTTATGCCCAAGAGTATTTTTCTAAATTGCTTAAGCAAGCGATTGCTGATGCTAAAGCCATGTTCGATGCGCCAGTGAAGCAGTACATGATGTTTGCTGACTTTGAGCAAGCCGTCAAAGACCGTGATGTCGCTGATGTATCAAATGAGTTTGTCGATGATAGTGGGAAGTTAAACAAACATGCCCAGGCGTATTTTGGTCTGTTTAAGCATTTATTTGATACTGATTTCTTGATAGATAAAGAGTTAGATAACGACCAGCTAGTCGCTTACGCCTTTGAGATTGATAAGATTGTTAAGACAGCAGTGGCTGAGTATTCTATTAACCCAGCAGAGATCGAAAATGCTATTAGTGTCAAATTGCTGCCGATGTTATTTATGGATTTGGGTATCGATAAAGCGCAACAACTCATTGAGGAAGTACTAAAGATTACCCGTCTTGGACTTTCGAGAGACAAGTAGCCTAAGAGCAGTAAGAGGGTAGTAGGCAATGACTAAGAATGGTGTGTTTTATTATGGTCAAGACACAATTGACTATGAAGTTGTGCGTAAAGAAGTAACTTATAAAGAAAAGATAAACCAGACTGAAAGCGACAAGCTGATTGCTAAAAAGACCAAGCCTCGAAAAGTGGTTATCAAAGTACATCCTGATCAGCGTGTGGTTGCCACCGCACCTGTCGATGCTACCGATGAGATGATTTATGATGCGATGATAAAACGTGCTCGCTGGATATGGCAAAGCCTACAGGACTTTGCCAAACAACAAGATCATGTATTGCCTAAGCGTTATGTTAGCGGTGAGACCCAATTTTATCTGGGTCGTCGTTATGTGTTAAAAGTGGTAACTAATGCAGCAGCTGCTGATGAGATACACAGCAGGGTGAAGCTTAGTTGCGGTAAGCTGAATGTAGAATTATCTCAAAGTGATTCTGAGTTGGACGCTGAAGAACGAGCTGTCTTAGTTAAACGTCTTATTGATGAATGGTATAAAAATAAAGCCAAGCTTATCTTTATAGAACGCCTAGAGACAGTATTACCTAAAGCAGCGTGGGTAACTGACATACCAGCTTTCAGATTGCTAGTTATGAAGAAGCAATGGGGCAGCTGCTCTACTAAAGGCAATCTAATACTTAATCCGCACTTAGTAAAAGCACCAAAGGAATGCATTGATTATGTAATATTGCATGAGCTATGTCATATAGCTGAGCATAATCATAGCGAGCAATTTTGGCGCTTATTAACGCAAGTAATGCCGAACTGGCAAGAGGTAAAAGCGAGGCTTGATGAGATGGCTGAGCTTTATTTGAATGAGTAAATCATAATACCTTTATCGCAATTAACATAAAAACCACCTTCAAAAAGGTAGCTAGCTATCAACTAAAATAACCCGCGTCAGGCGGGTTATTTTAAGTTCAGTTCTGAAACGCTTTTTAACTATGGCGTACCTGCATGCCCCACTTTCACTTGCACAGCTAACATACGTCCTTTGGTTTCTACCTTGCGAGAGGCCTCATCCCAGTCTGGCGCCGCGCACATAAATAATGTCTTACCATCATGTCCACCAAGAGTAACCGCAAAGATACCATCAGGTGCAGTATCGATAGTTTCTAAAATTTCACCACCCTCTGCTATGCGTACTGCTCGCTGGTTTATGGTATCTGCGATCCACACAGCACCCTCGGCATCCAAGGCCAAACCATCAGGTAATATGCTGGCATTTTCTATACGTAGACCCAGATTTGGCTCATCACCTAATTCTCCAAAATTAGCAAAATCACGCTTGTCTCCGAGGCTACCATCTTCTTTGATATCAAACTGCGTAACTTTGTTGCCAAATAGCTCGTTAACGATCAATGTTTTCTGGTCTGCAGAGATAACCATACCATTTGGAAATGCTAATCCTTCAGCAACAACCTGTGAGCTGCCATCAGGTTTGATCAATACAAGCCCTGTATTTTCATGGTCAGCGCCACCCATCAAATCAAAACCAAAGTTGCCGACATAAGCATTACCATTGGCTGAAACCACCATGTCATTGGCATGACCACCACAATGCTCCCAGATATCAGCGTGAACGACCAAGTTACTATCATTTTCTAGTCGTAAGACTTTGCGGTCTTTCATCGATACAACCAGCAAACGCCCATCAGGCAACCATCCTAAACCGGAAGGTTGCTGTTCAACATGCACAATCTTTTCTGCCACTCCTTCATCATTAACTCGATAAACGCCTTGAGTATAGAAATCGACAAACCATAGCGCATTTTGATACCAGCGAGGCCCTTCTAAATAGTGAAAGCCATCAACAGCAACTTCTATTTCATATTTCGACATAATCATCTTCCTTGATTGATAGACAAAATTATTTAAACAATATTTCTTATCAGGCTATTTCTTCATATATTGCAGTGACTTCTTCTAAAGTCATATCTTTGGGATTAGTTGCGATTAGCCGTGCATAGGTATTGATAACTATGTCAGCTAGAGCAGGAATATCGTTCTTTGTAATATCCAGTTCACTCAAACGGTATTTAAGACCACTATTTTCCAAAAACGTTTTTAGTTGACTAATAAATGAAGTCGCGGCGTCTAAATCAGTCATTCCAGCTGTCTGAGTAGGCATGACAGCATGAGCAAGCTCTGCGTATAGAGGAGCAGCTTTTGATAAGTTAAATGTAAAAACACCGCACATGACTAGTGCATTAGCATGTCCATGTGGAATGTGGAAATTAATACTAAGAGGGTAGGAGAGTCCATGAACGGCGGCTACAGAGGCATTGACGAAGGCTATGCCAGCTAACGTAGAACCTAACAACATATCGGCACGAGCATCAATATCGTCACCTTGGTTTAACACTTTTTCAAAATTATTCCAAAGCATCTGTAAGCCTTTTAGGGCTAGTGCATCTGAAATAGGATTCTTTTTAGTGCGACTGGTATAGGCTTCAATACAATGCACCATGGCATCAAGCGCAGTTGCTGCAGTGATATGACGGGGTAATTTTAGTGTTAATGTTGCATCTAAAATGGCGACGTCAGGTAGGATTTTAGGAGTATAAATAGCTTTCTTACTACCATTTTTTGCGGTAATTACGGAGACAAAGGTAGATTCTGCGCCCGTACCAGCAGTAGTCGGTATGGCAAATAGCGGCAGTTTTTTGAAACCACTAATATCTCTATCTAAAATATCGTTAACGGACTGAAAGTCGTTTGGATATAAGGCGACAATCTTTGCTGTATCAATAGAGCTTCCGCCCCCTAAACCAATGATCAAGTCACATTGATTGTCTCTTGCAAGCCCAATAGCGCTTTCAACAATCTCAATAGGTGGGTCAGCAACGACATTGTCGAATACAACGACACTAACGTCTGCTTCCTGTAAGGCTTGCTGGGCGATATTGACATAGCCTAGTTCGGAGATGCCAGCATCTGTAATGATTATAGCTGAGGTGGCAGAATATTGTTTTGCTAAGACCCCTAGCTTTTGGCGCATGCTGTCAGCTTCGCTGACAATATGACCATTAGTATAAAATTCAATCCCTGTCATTCTGTTCTTCCTTGTATATATACTCACTTGTTGAGAACAAACGATGCAAAAGTAAGAGTGCTCTTATATCGATTAGAATCTTATAAGGCGTCAATGCTTTTCAAGCGTATTAGGTAACTACTTACCTTATTAACATTTGTACTTTCAATACATTTTTTACAAAAGCAGTGTGCAGTGAGCTGCAAAAAAACGTATTAAAAGATTCTAGGTACCAGAAAAGTAAGCAATATCTGAATTTATTAGCATGCTTAACTAGCCGATGTTTGTAAGGTATTACATTATCATAAATATTAGAGAATAGTCATTAAATGATTTGACAGCTATCACTTTAGTTGCTAATTTCAGATGAATGTTTAGGCGTACGTTAAGTATATATTGACCTAGTTATCTATAACTACTGCTAATGGCGTATTTAACTTACCTGTCAAATATTATAAAAACATAAATTAAATTAATGAACTTATGACTACTATCAAAAGGAATTGATAATGAAATTAGCACCCATTTTTTCGATAAGTGTGCTAGCCGCGATGAGCCTTTTAGGTTGTTCAAACCAATCCAGTAATGGTATGACTTCCTCAGAAGAAGCCACTGTTTTACGTTTCTCACATTTCTATCCTGCAACATCTGATATTAATAAAGAGATTTTTGAACCTTGGGCAAAAAAAATCGAAGCTGATTCGGGCGGGCGTCTTAAAGTTGAGGTATATCCTTCGGCCACTATTAGTAAAGCGGATACAGCTTATGAGTCTGCTGTAAAAGGAACCATTGATATTGGCTCACAAGTACAAGGTTATACAAGTGGTCGATTCCCACTATCTCAGATTGCAGAGCTTCCAGGATTATCTAACTCATCAACACAAACAGGCTGTATGCTGCAAACTTTGTATGACAATGGTACGATTGCTGACGAGTATAAAGATTCTCACTTGCTCTTTATGTTTGCCACAGGGCCTGGAACCTTGCACAGTACTAATAAATTGATCAGAACTCCTGAGGATATGAGAGGTATGCGTATTCGTAGGCCTTCAGCAGTTGCAGGTGACATCATCGAAAGTATGGGAGCTTCTCCTGTGGGGCTGCCTGCCAATGATATATATACTTCTTTACAGCGTGGTGTAGTTGATGGATTAAGCTTTCCGTGGGAAGCTATGGAGACCTTCAAACTAAATGAGTTGACGAAGTATCATACTAATATGCCATTTTATAGTTCTGCTTTAATGGTAACTATGAATAAAGCTAAGTATGAAGGTCTGCCAGAGGACTTGAAACAAGTTATTGATGACAATTCAGGTATGGCGCTTAGCAAGAAAGTAGGGGCTATGTGGGATAAGACTTATTCAACGCAGCTACAAGCAGCTATCGATCAAGGAGATGAAGTTGTCGATATCCTAGACCCACTCAATGACCCAGATTGGAAAGGCCCACTTGAAAAAGGTACAAAGAAATATCTTAATGATGTGGAGTCTTTAGGACTAGATTCTTACGGGGTCTATGATAAGGCTAAAGAAGCTAGTGTAGTCTGTAAAGTGTAATCTCACAAAAGTTTTAGCTAAAATATAGCTAAACTGAAAAAGCCTCAACTTTGAGCTGAGGCTTTTTTTGTTTTTCTGATTATAACTATTTCAAGATTTACTTACCTAGGACAAGCTGTCCACCAGAAAAGCTAATGCACCCCTCACAAAACCAAGAATTTAATCTCCTTGCATAAGGTACATCTGCTGGGACATCTAATTGATAGGGACGACCACAGTACTCACAGTGTACGTCATCTAAATAAACCTGACATTCTGCAAGTGCAGTAAATAATGCATTAATCTCCGTGTTGTGGTCATAACAAAGCAGTTCTAAATGCGCTATATAATCACTGGGCGACGCATAGGACCAATACTCATAGCACAGACGCTTTGCTGTATCATCCAGAGCTGAATCAAAGACAAAGTTCAAACTCATAACATTCTCCTTAGTATCCATAGCCAGTGTGTGGTAGTAGCTCGTAAAGCTCACTCTGTAGCTGACTACACATATCATCAACGACATAGTCAGGATTGGTCTCTAAGCGCGTCTGAACCCATATGCGCAGCGCCATATGATTATCAAAGCAACTATCAACACTTAGGAACCTAGCTAAACCAGTACCTGACTGAATACAGAGCTCACAAATAAGGTAGTTAGCAATATTATCTGCGCCATTACTGACATAGCCACTAGGTTTAAACGTCGCATGCAGTTTATCGTAATCAATCATTTTCATTGTGAGGCCCCTTATCGGTAGATACCTGAGCAATCTGACTGCGATTGACCAATGCTTCAAATGCACTACCATCCTGCCGAGTCATATTCGGTACGTAACGGCTATAAGTATTAAACAGCATCTTGGTTGTAGAGTGCCCCATTTGACTGGCAATCCATTCAGGACTTTCGCCAGCAGCCAACCATAGCGTTGCTGCGGTATGACGAGTCTGATAAGCATTGCGCTTCTTCAGACCTAAAATCTTAAGAGTAGGGTGCCAAACACGTTTATTCACGTTGTTGTAATCAAGTGGCTCACCCGTATGCGCACAAAACACATAATCAGATCGCTTATAAGTGATGGCCTGCTGTTCCTTCAGAGCATCGTAGACCCAAGGTGACATTTGAATCGCACGGTAAGACTCTTGAGTTTTAGGAGGAACAATTTTGCCTTTAACATAAGCTTGTTTGATTACAATCTCACGTCGATCAAAGTCAATGTTCTCCCACGTCAATCCATCGATCTCACTCGTACGCATCCCTGTGAAAAAACGTACCAGATAATAATTGCGATAGTCTGCTCTCACCCCATTAATAAACGTCCAAACCTCACTTAGTGTGAATGGTTGGATATCTGTTTTAGGTTGCTTGAGCGCATTGATATCGTAGTAAGGATTATCAAATTTATAGCGTTTAGCTGCTTCTTTTAGTATCATACCTAAAGGTACCATTATCGAATTGATGCGTGCCGCTGACAGATGTTTGTTAGCTTTTCCGTACGTTACTTTGGCGAGCGATGAACGGAAGGCTAATACATCTGTCTTTTTTATGAGATGAATGGGTTTAGTCCCAAACTTAACAATCAAGTACATATCAATAATCTCCTTTATTTTGCGCTTATAAGTATCACGCCATTCAATTTCTTTTTCAGAGAACCATAATTCTGCAAACTGTTCAAAAGAGGGCGTATCGGTACTAATGCATTCCTTGCGGTCGTTTAACGCTACCATCTGTGCCGCTTTATCACTTTTTGGAAAGTACTTAGCGTAGTTGAACAGTCCTAAGATGATTTCTGCTTCCATTTTCTCAGCCACCTTCTCAAGCTTCTTGCAATTCGCTGGCGTGTCTGTAAGGTTTGTCGTCTCCCGACAGCGTATACCCATATAATAAAAATCGACAAATAGCATATTGCTTCCTTTACGCCTTCTGATACTAGCCATCCTATTTCTCCTTATTGTAGTGCCATGGCGTTGATGCTACCGGCAATGCCAGTGCGCATATCTTTTTCAATTTCTTCCCAAATGTATAAAATCTTACGACCACCGAACGGGCGTATATAATGAATACCTTCGATAAGCACACTATCTTTGAGCTCATTACGGATAGTACGAGGGTTATATTTGATGAGCTCAGAAAGCTCTTGGGTAGTTAGGTAGGTATGTGACATAATAAATTCCTTGTAAGCCAATTAAATAACTAGGTTATTTTATCGAGACAATAAATAGTTTTATAAAAGTAATTTGTTGTTCGATAGAAGTACTTTACTAGCTATCGTTAGTCGATGCAAGTACTTTTTTAGTCTATTAAGGAATTATTAATGATTTTATGTAATTTACCAGTGCTACTAGCTGAACGACGTATGAAGGTGGCAGATCTAATAAGGATGACAGGAATTAGTAAGTCGACAGTGCACAAGATCTATAACGAACAGACCTCAAGAATAGATTTTGACACTATGGATAAAATTTGTGAGGCATTAGATATTGAGGTAGGTGATTTATTTACTTATGTACCTAACGACTCGCTAGATAAAGAGAAGTAAATAAATATTGAAAGTGTTTTAGTTAATTTAGGGTGGAGGTCGAAAGTACTACTCTGAAAGAAAGGCGAAATAGATAGCAGGCGCAACTTAGGCACAATTTGGGCACACACGTTTTTTGATGATGTTTGCTAAAGGTGAGAAAAGAGATAATTTGAATCGACGTATAGTTTCCTTTTCCGCTACAGCCCATATTTTACGGACAAAAAAAAGCCCCAATCTTAAGATTGGGGCTTTTCGAATCTGGTAGGCGTAATCGGATTCGAACCAACGACCTCTACCATGTCAAGGTAGCGCTCTAACCAACTGAGCTATACGCCTATTTAGGTTGAGCATTTTAGCAAGTTTCCCAGACTTTGCAAGTCTTTTTTAGCATAAACCTCTTTTATTATCATAATATTTGATATTCAGGCTTATATTAGATATTTGGATATATTTTTGTGTATATTTACTAAATATCTAATTTAATACGTTTAGTTTTTATTGTTAATAAACAGGGTAACGCTAATGATTAAACTCTTATAACTGGTATGATATCTCTCTAAACGACGTAATCATCATGATAATAATGGCTTCAAGTCAGTTATGCTGAGTAAGCGTTAAACAAATGTTAAAAACAGTTGGAGAATAACATGGGTCTCTTGGTAGATGGGCAGTGGCAAGACAAGTGGTATGAGACAAAAGAGAGTGGTGGCCGCTTTCAGCGTGAAGATGCTGGTTTTAGAAACTGGGTAACGGTAGATGGTAGCGCAGGGCCAACAGGTATTGAGGGCTTTAAAGCCGAACCTGATCGCTATCATCTATACGTGTCGCTAGCCTGTCCTTGGGCACACCGTACCCTTATCTATCGCAAGCTTAAAGGCTTAGAAGACATCATTCCGATATCTGTAGTACATCCATATATGGGTGAGTATGGTTGGACGTTTGCAGAAGGTGCAGGCGTCGTTGCTGATCCAGTTATCAATGCAGACTATGCCTATGAGTTGTATACCAAGGCCAAGCCAGACTATACAGGCCGTGTCACCGTACCTATCTTGTGGGATAAAAAAACAAACACAATCGTGAGTAATGAATCATCTGAAATCATTCGCATGTTTAACTCTGCCTTTGATGAGGTCGGGGCACTAGCAGGTAGTTTTGTGCCAGCAGAGTTATTGCAAGAAATTGATGATATAAATACCTTCGTCTATTCAACTATCAACAATGGCGTGTATAAGACAGGATTCTCTACCACACAAGAGGCTTACGAAGAGGCTTTGATTGAGCTGTTTGCGGCATTAGATACACTTGAGACGCGCTTAGCACATCAGCGTTACCTGACAGGTAGCACCATAACTGAGGCAGATTGGCGACTGTTTACGACGTTGGTTCGTTTCGATGCTGTCTATGTTGGGCACTTTAAATGCAATCTGCGCCGTATCGTTGACTATCCAAACCTTTGGGGCTATCTGCGTGATTTATATCAGGTACCTGGTATCGCAGAGACAGTAAATATGAATCATATCAAGCAGCATTATTACACTAGTCATGCCAATATCAACCCCACGCGTATTGTCCCTACTGGCCCAGTGCTTGATTTTAATGAAACACATGACCGTGCACGTCTATAGTTTTATTTATTAGAAGATATTCAAAAAAAGCCCCAGCTACTAATAGGTAGCTGGGGCTTTTACATTATAAAAGGTATTACAACTACTATTAGGCATTGTTTAGCTGGCGGGCCGCTTCTAGAGCAAAGTAGGTCAAGATACCATCAGCGCCAGCACGGCGGAAACCAATCAGCGACTCTAAAATCACTGCATCACTTAACCAGCCGTTTTGAATGGCTGCCATATGCATAGCATATTCGCCAGATACTTGATACGCAAAGGTGGGTACGCCGAAAGTGTTTTTAACTTCACGAATCAGATCAAGATAAGGTTGACCAGGTTTGATCATGACCATGTCGGCGCCTTCGTTGATATCCATAGCCACTTCATGTAGCGCCTCAGCACGATTGCCAAAGTCCATCTGATACTGTTTCTTATGGCCACCTTTTAGGTTACCAGCACTGCCAACGGCATCACGGAATGGACCGTAGTAAGCAGACGCATATTTGGCTGAGTAAGCCATAATAGCCGTATTCACAAAACCTTCTGCTTCAAACGCATCACGCATGGCCTTGATACGGCCATCCATCATGTCACTAGGAGAGATGATATCTGCACCGGCGCGTGCATGTACCAGCGCCTGCTTTACCAGTACTTCGATGGTTGCATCATTGATGACGTAACCGCTGTCATCAAGCAGACCATCTTGACCATGTGAGGTATAAGGGTCTAGCGCTACATCAGTCATGACGACCATCTCTGGCACAGCGTCTTTGACTGCTTTTATCGTACGTGCAGTCAGGGCGTTTTCGTCATAAGCGGCGCTACCGTCTGGCGTTTTCAAAGCGTTATCGATCACAGGGAAAAGGTCGATGGTTGTAACACCTTCTGCTAATAACTCTTTGGCATAGTTGATTAGCAAATCAATCGATAAGCGTTCAACGCCTGGCATACTAGCGATGGTTTCGCGCTGGTTTTCGCCTTCTAATACAAAGACAGGGGCAATAAAGTGCTTGGGGTGTAGCTCCACTTCACGAATCATTGAACGTACATTGTCGTTGTAGCGCAGACGACGTAAGCGAGTAGCAGGGTATTGACGGTTAAAGGTATAGCTCATAATAATTCCTTGTGATTGTTTTAATAGTTATCATATTACATGGTTAAAATAATATCGCTATAAGCGATATTTTATAGAATTAGCTTATCAAAATCTGTGCTTTATAAGTGGCCGTGTATAAAGACAGCTTGTATAAAGAGAGCTTATATAAAGTGAGCCTACTATAACCAAAAGACGTCAGTAAAAGCAAAAAGCCCCACCACGTTAAGTCGGTAGGGCTGATAGTACGTATCGACTGTCAATGTGATGATAGAGCTGCGTCATCAGATTAAGGCTAGGTCATTTAAGGCTCAACAATCTGGGTCACAGGAACTTGCTCAACACTATTGTTATTGAAGCGAGTCTCTTCAGTGACCACGCCGACAGCGGCATCCTTCTTACCATCATCATTCACATCAACGATAGCAGTCGGTTTGAAAGTAGTCGTTTCTACCGCTTGCGACTGCTTAATGGCGACAGCTTCTTGCGGCGTAGTCACACGCGCTGAACCAGCTGCTTTGATGGCATTTGTCGCTTTGGTTTTTGCACTAGTAGCAGTTCCAGTGACAATCTGCGCCAAGTTGGTGTGCTGCGGTACAGGGATGACAGACGGTACATCAAGGTTCGCACCGCCACCAAGCGCTTGGTACAGCTCAATCTGGCTAACGATTTTCTGTAGCTCTAAATCTAGGATACCTTGCTGAGTAGAGAACAGTGAACGCTGCGCATCAAGTACGTCTAAGTAATTGTCCAGACCTGCTTTAAAGCGCGCATCTGCTATCTGATATGTCTGCTCAAAATTATCTTGCAGACGATACTGCGCCTCTAACTGCTCACCAAGTGTCGCACGCGTAGCAAGTACATCTGACACTTCACGGAATGCCGTTTGAATAGAGCTCTCATAACTAGCAAGCGTTTGCTCACGTTCGATTTGAGCCACATCATAGTTGGCGTCTAAACGGCCTGCGTCAAAGATAGGAACGCTCACGCTAGGTCCAAACGACCAGCCAACGGCACCATTTTTGAATAAGTCATTTAAGCTGCCGCTACTGACGCCCACACTACTGGTCAAGCTAATAGATGGGAAGTAAGAGGCACGTGCCACTTCTATATTCGCACCAGCAGCTTTTAAGTTGTATTCTGCCTGTAGCACGTCAGGACGATAACGTAGTAATTCACTTGGTAGACCGGCATTAAATATCTGCTGGCTAGTAATATTACTGACAGCAGGTGTTGGGATAAGCTCGTTTGGAATCGCGCCACCAACCAAGTACTGCAATGCATTGCGTGATTGAAGAACGCTAGTCTGGGCACGTAATACAGCAAGCTTGGCATTCTCTAATGAGGCAGAAGACTGTAGTGAAGGTAGCTTAGGATCGATACCTGCTTCAAAACGTTTATCCGCGATAAATAGCGAACGCTCACGACTCTCAACTGTAGCTTCAGCCAGTTTTAATTGCGCTAAGCTATAGCTTAGGTTGGCGTAGCTTTGCGCAATATTACTAATCAAGCTGATTTGGGTCGCATCTTTGGCTGCTGTGGTCGCCAAAAAGTTCTGCAATGCTTGATCTTTTAAGCTTGAGATTTTACCCCAAAAGTCGAGCTCGTAATTGGCAAGACCCAAGTTGACACTGTAGCTACTACTAGGATTTCGATCAGTACGATTCTGTGCTGAGCGAGTATAACCAGCACTGCCGTTGATAGCTGGCAAATCGTTAATATCGGTAATCTGATACTGTGCACGTGCTTTTTCAATGGCTAGGCGCGCACTTTCAAAGTCTTTGTTTTTTTCAAGACCGAGAGCAATCAGACCTTTTAGGCGCTCATCGCTATAAAAATTCTGCCAGCGTT
Organism: uncultured Psychrobacter sp.; assembly: GCF_947500265.1. GTDB lineage: Bacteria > Pseudomonadota > Gammaproteobacteria > Pseudomonadales > Moraxellaceae > Psychrobacter. The sequence continues at coordinate 35,182 of NZ_CANMRN010000001.1, forward strand.
GACTGGCAATGCTTGCTTGGTCAGCACTACTGACAGTCTCTTTGTCAAATGCACCATAAGATTGCTGCATAGGTATATTAGGCTCTGCTAGCACAGGGCGCATATCTGCTTTTGGAATGGTGTTACAAGCGGCCATGCTTATTGCTAGCGCAGTCAGACCCAACAGGCGGCCACTGTTTTTGCGCAAACGAGATAGTGCTGGCTGCGCATCGATAGCTGTCATAGCTACCGATGACGAGTTAGTGATAGATGTTTTTTGAGCACTCATTGTGTATTGTCTCCAAGACTTGCAGGCTGATAACTCTCAGAAGGTGTTGGGTTATGCGAGTTAGGCGTACCATTGCCACCATCTTTATCATTGGGTGTATTGTTCTCATATTTATGCGGGAACGCACTACGCACCCAGATATAGAACATTGGGATAAAGAAGATACCTAAGAGGGTTGCTGTGATTACCCCACCAACAACACTAGTACCAATAGCGTTTTGACTGCCTGAACCTGGCCCATTCGCCAAGAATAATGGCACAACACCCAGACCAAAGGCAAGCGAGGTCATGATAATCGGACGCAAACGTTGGCGTGCTGCGGTCATGACGGCCTCTCTGAGACTGTAACCTTCCTCTTGGTGTTCTTTTGCAAATTCAATAATCAAAATGGCGTTTTTGGCGGATAGACCAACGACAGTCAGAAGACCAACTTGCAAGTAGATATCATTGGCAAAACCACGTAGCCAGGTAAATATCACTGCACCCAATACCCCAAGTGGAATCACTAGTAGCACAGAGAAGGGAATAGACCAGCTTTCGTACAAGGCTGCCAAACATAAGAAGACAACTAGGATTGAAAGCGCATAAAGCATCGGCGCTTGGGCACCTGATTTTTGCTCTTCCAATGACATGCCTGTCCACTCATAACTGATACCTTCAGGTAGCTTGTCTATCATCGCTTCCATCGAGCTCATTGCTTCACCAGTACTTAGTCCTGGTGCGGCGCTACCTTGGATGTTCATTGACGGTAGGCTGTTGTAACGAGTAAGACGCGGTGAGCCTGACTGCCACTCACTACTAGAGAATGCATCGAATGAAATCATATCGTTCATGTCATTTCGTACATACCATTTGCCAATATCATCAGGGTTGGTACGGCTGCTGGCTTCACCTTGTACATAGACGCGTTTGATACGGCCACGATCGATAAAGTCATTAACGTAGCTTGAGCCCCACGCTGTTGAAATGACGCTATTGATATTGCTTAGTGACAGGCCATAAGCCGCCGCTTGTTCTTGATTGATATTTATTTTAAGTTGTGGCGAGTCTTCTTGCCCGTTAGGACGTACGCCAGCTACTTGATCGTTCTGCGCGGCCATACCTAAGAGCATGTTTCGGGCTTCAAGTAGCCCATCGTGTCCAAGGTTACCACTGTCCTGAATCATTAAGTCAAAACCACTGGCGTTACCAAGCTCGGTAATCGCTGGTGGGACGATGGCAAATACTTGTGCTTCGTTTAGCTGAGTAAAGAAGTATCCCATCGCTCGACCAGCGACAGCTTGAGCGGTATTTTCATCGCCCGAGCGTTCCTCCCAGTCTGATAAGCGCACAAACGCCAGACCCATATTCTGACCTTGACCTGCAAAACTAAAGCCTGCAATGGTAAAGACCGAAGCGATATTATCGGTTTCTTGGGTATCGTAATAGTTTCTAACTTTATCCAATACATCTTGTGTCTCATCTAACGTAGAGCCAGCCGGGAGCTGAACCAAAGTAAACATAATACCTTGATCTTCTTCTGGTAAAAATGAGCCTGGAATACGTAAGAACACGACCGCCATGATACCGATGATGGCTGCATAGCCAATCATATATAACCATTTAAAACGAATGCTTTTGCCGACAAAGTTCTCGTAAGAACGGCTAAGTTTAAAGAAGCCACGGTTGAACCAACCAAAAAAGCCTTTTTGCTTTTCGGTACTGCCTTTTTCATGACTTTTGCCACGTTTTAGCAAGGTCACACATAGGGCAGGGGTAAATACAAGCGCGACCATGGCAGAGAGCACCATGCTGGTAATCAGCGTGATAGAGAACTGACGATAAATCACACCTGTTGAACCACCAAAGAAGGCCATCGGTACGAATACTGCAGACAAGATAAGCGCAATACCAATAACGATTTTACTGATTTCGCCCATTGACTGGATAGTTGCATCTTTGATAGAGATGTGAGGATCTTCTTCTAGTATTCGCTCGACGTTCTCTACGACGACGATCGCATCATCGACCAGTAGACCGATAGACAATACCATGGCAAACATGGTCAACACGTTGATACTGAAGCCAGCAACGTATAGCACTGCAAAGGTACCTAATAGAACAACAGGTACTGCAAGCGTTGGAATAATGGTTGCGCGCCAGTTCTGTAAGAAAATGAACATGACGATAAATACTAAGACAATGGCTTCGATAAGCGTATGTACAACTTGCTCGATAGAAAGCTTCACGAATGGCGTTGTGTCATAAGGAACAACTGATGCTAGACCTGTTGGGAAGTTTTGCTCCAGCTCTGCCATACGCGTGGCAACAGCTTCGCGAGTTTCAAGCGCGTTAGCACCGCCTGCAAGTGAAATACCTAGACCGGCGGCTTCTTGTCCATTATATAAAGACAAAATACTATAGTTCTCACTACCGATTTCGACATCTGCTACATCACCCAAACGTACTTGTGCACCAGAAGTATCCGTTTTTAGCAAAATGTTTTCAAACTCTTCAGGCGTTTGTAGATAGCTTTGAACAGTAACAGTAGCGTTGATAACCTGTTTGTCTGTGTCGGCAGGTGCTTGCCCCAATTGACCAGCAGATACCTGAGCATTCTGTGCTCGTATCGCATTGACGACATCTGAAGGTATCATGTTGTAGCTACGTAGGCGTGATGGGTCTAACCAAACACGCATCGCATAAGTAGAACCAAAGACCTGAACGTCACCCACACCTTCGACACGACTGATCGAATCAAGGACGTTAGAGTTAATATAATCGGCAATATCCGACCGATCCATATTGCCGTCTTCAGAGATAAACGCCTGTACCATCATAAAACTGCTAGATGATTTGTTGACGTTGACACCTTGACGCTGCACTGATTCAGGTAGCGAGCTCATCGCGGCTTGTAGTTTATTCTGTACCTGCACTTGCGCAGTATCAGAGTCGGTACCGTTTTCAAAGGTTAGCGTCACAGACGCACTACCATTTGACGAGCTCGACGATGACATATACATCAGACCGTCTAGGCCTTTCATACGCTGCTCAATGATCTGTACTACTGAGTTTTCTACGGTTTGCGCATTGGCACCAGGATAGCTTGCACTGACTGAAATCGTTGGTGGTGCGATACGTGGATATTGTTCAATCGGTAGATTAAGAACGGATATCACCCCGATGAGCATGACCAAAACAGCCAGCACCCATGCAAAAATAGGGCGATTAATAAAAAAACGTGACATAGTATATCCCTAAGTCTTCCTGTCTTGAATGGAATTAGTTGGCAGCGGCTTCTGTTGGTTTTTTGGTAGAAGTCTCATCGCCAGCTGGCTTTTTATCCATCGTTTTTGCGGCTTGCTGCGGCGTTTTGGTATTAGGCGCATTTTTTGCAGCAGCTGGTGCTGGATTTGCGCTTTCTAACGGTTTAGCGACTACCTCTTGGTCAGGCTTGACCTTAGCACCGCCAATCACAACCACTTTGTCACCTGCTTTCAAGCCTTCAGTGACGACCCATTGTCCATCGTAAGTACCATTAATGGTGACCGGACGTACTTGGATTTTATTATTTTCGTCAACGATATAAACTTGCGTCTCACTCTTAGGCGTACGAGTGACCGCACTTTGCGGGACAAGGGCTGCGTTGGTAATAACGCTCTGCGTCAAACGTGCCGTGACATACATACCTGGTAGCAGAATGTTATTGCTGTTTGGGAAAATAGCACGCAAAGTGACAGCACCTGTTGACTCATCAACTTTGGCTTCAGACAGTGCAAGCTTACCGCGTACTGGGTAAACAGAACCATCTTCTAGCACCAATTCAACTGAGTTCATACCCGGTTGAGCACTACCATCTGCGATCTGCTGACGAAGCTTTAGCAATTCAGAAGAAGACTGGCTGATATCAACGTAGATAGGGTCTAAGCGTGAAATAGTTACCAATGGATCTGCTTGACCAGCACTGACCAGAGTACCAGCAGTGACGCTAGAGCGATCAGTACGACCGGTAAGCGGTGCGCGTACGATTGTACGGTTTAGATCTAAGGTACTGGCTTCCAAACCTGCTTTTGCGGTCTGAATGCCTGCTTTTGCACTCTCAATACCTGCTTGAGTTTGACCGACAGCGGCAGCGGCACTTTGTACAGCTGCTTGTGCCGTACGTACGGCTGTTTGTGCTTGATCGTACTGCTGCTTTGAGATGGCATCAATACTGACCAGACCTTGCAGACGTTGTAAGTCATTTTGCGCTTGTGCTAATGACGCTTGACGACTGACTAGCTCAGCTTTTGCATTGGCATTGTTTGCCACAGCAGTTTGATAGTTAGCCTGTGATTGCTGTACGGCAGCTTGGCCACTCGTTACAGATGAGGCATAGTTATCGGTGTTGATGCGATACAGTGGCTGACCTTTTTTGACGTTGCTTCCTTCACGGAATAGTACTTCGTCAATCACACCGTTGACCTGTGGGCGGACGTCAGCAGTTTGATAAGCTGCAGTACGACCAGAAAAAGTTTGTACTTGAGGGACGGTATCGAGAGTGACTGTCTGAACGTTGACAACCGCAGGCGGCATTTGCTGCTGTGCGGCTTGCTCACCAGCGGCGTCCTCGTTTTTGTCACAGCCAACCAGTACAGCTCCAGATAGTACAGATGCTATTACAAGCGCAAGATAAGAGTGCTTCATCAATGTCCTCGGCAATATATATAAATAGTGACAGTATAAAAATCGATCAATAAGTTTGGCGTACTGAATATAAGGGTCTTGCTAATACTAAATAACTTGCTAATGCTGAATAAAAAGAATAAATAGCCTAAGCTAGCATTATTTATTCCAGTTTCAGATTATTCCGTCAGTGAAATACGACTAATAGAAAATCTGACATCGATATGGATTAAGTATCGAAAGGATTATTTAGCATTAATTGTTTAAGCAAACCACAGAATGGATTAATAAATTTAATGAGTCATTATAAACTATTGGGGTAACCCCATAGTCAAGTAGTTTGCGATACGAGCTGGACCGAAAAGTAGTAATATTACAGTTTACGAATTAATAGATTACCGTCATAGTAAGCGTCGTCTCTATTAACAGCTAATAGAACCATGCACAACCTAGTATCAAAATATATTGTAAACTTTTGTTATAATTCTAAAGCCCTAGAGTAACTAAGGTTTTTAAACGATAGAAAATCGTCTTTGTCAACAAAATGACAATTTTAGCAACCCCTAATTACAGTCATAAAAAATAACTATCGCTATCCGCGTTATCAAACTTTAACCGACTGTCAAAAAGCCTTATACGATTATAGTACTGCAAGGATGTATGAAACTTAAAGAAAGGTAACGATTTGGCTGACACGCTATTTTTTAAGAGGGTAATTTCTAATTTATGGGCTTTTATTTATCAATTGCTATAGAAGTTTGCTAAAAAGCTTTGCTAAAAAACTCTGTTAAAAAAAGAGTCGTCTTAGTTAATAACATAGACGACTCAGCTTCAATTATACTAGTCGGGCGCTAGCGAGTTCAGTCAATTGATATAAGCCTGTACGATAACGGTTATCAGGTAGTGTGCTCAGTGCATCTTGTGCCAGTTTGGTTTCTTCCAATGCGCGCTGCTTACAATAAGCCAATGAGCCAGAACTACGTACCAACTCAATCAGCTGCTCAGCGTTTGGTGTCTTACCTGTCTGAACGGCAATACGTAACTGCTCATAGCCTTCAATGTCGCTGTCTTTGAGTAGTTCGAGTGCTTTGATAGTCGGTAGGGTAGGTTTGCCTTCAGCAAGGTCATCGCCTAGGTTTTTGCCCATCACTTCACTATCGCCACTGTAGTCGAGCACATCATCGATAATCTGGAACGCATTACCAAAGTGCTGTCCGAAATCGCCCAATGCCGTCATATATTCTGTCTTATCTTGCAGGATAGCAGCGCCTTGGGTCGCCATCATGAAAAGGCGCGAAGTTTTGCCATCGATAATGCGTAAGTAATCTTCCTCTGTCGCGGCAGGGTTATGCTGATGCTGTAGTTGCAATACTTCACCTTCGGCAATATCACAAGTCCCATCAGAGAACACTTGCAACAATGGTAGGCTTTGAAAACCAACCAATAGATTAAAGGCGCGGGCAATCAAATAATCACCGACTAACACTGCAGTGGCATTGTCCCACGTCGCATTTGCCGTCGGCTTTCCACGGCGTTGCCCTGACTCATCGATGACATCGTCATGGACTAGGGTAGCGGTGTGTAGCATTTCAGTGATAGCAGCTAGATGCATGGCCTTTTCTGATGGATTGTCATCAAACATACGTGCGCAGAGCAAGGTGATCAGCGGGCGCATACGCTTGCCACCAGCATTGATCACGTGTTGCGAGACGCTCATGACGAGTTGTACTTTTGAGTTCAAACTGCCAAACACTTGCTTGTCCATTACCTCAAAGTCATTGGCTACAATACTTTGAATATCAGCATAGCTAGGCGTCGATTGAGAGGCAGGCACGGTATTATTTAAAGAGGTACTAGTCATAATAAATAGTCATATTAATAAGAGTAAAGAGAGTTGGTATAACCTTGACTTTATCTATCTATAGGTAAGGTATTATTTCGCTTATGATAGCATAGCTATCTGCTTAAATTGTTGGTTAAAGTATATAGCACAAGTAGGTCAAGCGTATGATATACAGGGTTTACTATTCCTATTGAATAGAATAAAAACGATAAAAAATGTCTTATGTTTTGAAGATATATTCTCTAGCGCATTTTAAGCTTATTGGTCACATAAATGATTCATAAAAGGCTGTAAGTAACTGATTGCATAAGTTATAATGGCCGCTGTTGGGCTTAATCTATCACTTATCATTACTATTTCTCATGTTTATATTCGTATTGTCGTTTATCGACTTTCCTTGATGAGCAGCCGTTATAGCAAAATGAGAGATGGTCATTAGTGTAACCACCTTGCAAAAACAAGAGGCGCGGCTTGCTTTTATGAGCAAAAAGCCGTAAAATCTTGCCTTTAATTTTTCCCTGTCGTGTTCGTCGTAAAAGCGTTGGTATAACATCAGCCACGGCACACGGGTTAAACGGAGTCATACAATGTACGCAGTAATCAAAACTGGTGGTAAACAGCACCGTGTAGTCGTCGATGAATTGCTTAAAGTTGAACTACTAAAAGCAGAAAAAGGCGAAACAATCAAATTTGAAGACGTGTTGATGGTTGTTGACGGCGATAACGTCAAAATCGGTCAGCCTGTTGTTGACGGCGCTAGCGTAGAAGTTGAAGTTGTTGAGCATGGTCGCGGCGAAAAAATCCGTATCATCAAGCACAACCGTCGTAAGCATTATCACAAAGAACAAGGTCACCGCCAATGGTACACCTTGTTAAAAATCAAAGCGATTAATGCCTAATTATTCATTTAGCAATTATTGCTAAATAGCGCACTAAATGCTTAAGAGTTATCGCATCAGCGATAAGTCAAATTAACAAGGAGATTTTCTCATGGCACATAAAAAAGCTGCCGGTTCGAGCCGTAACGGTCGTGATTCAAACCCAAAAATGCTAGGCGTAAAAATCTTTGGTGGCCAAGCTATCACAGCTGGTAACATCATCGTTCGTCAACGTGGTACAGAATTCCACGCAGGCGAAGGCGTTGGCATGGGTCGTGACCATACTTTATTTGCACTGAATGACGGTGTTGTAAAGTTTGCGACCAAAGGTAAATTTAACCGTCGTTATGTTACGGTTGAAAACGCATAATTATCTATTTAGGTCGTTTTATTCTTTGGATAGAATGATCAGATAATTAAAAAAGCCCTTACTGCCTTATGGTAGTAGGGGCTTTTTACGTTTGTAGGGTATCGTAAGTTAATAATGATTCTTCTAAGCGATATTTTTAAGGCCACTATTAGCGTAATGACTGTAGCTAAGAATTCTAAATGCAAACTTTTACCGTGTAACTGCATTGGTTACAAGCGTGTATGGCAGCCGTAGTAAAGATTGCAAATCATGACTAGGCGCGTAATAAAAAAACTGGCACACTGTTGCCATTGCTGATGGTTACCGGTTTTAGCTTGGTAAAATCAGTATTTATAGAAAACAAAAATTTTAATAGAATATTTTATTTTTAGCGACAACTTTAAAGCGATTATGCTTTTTTAGAGAGGATTTATGATGAACTTATCTACGAAAAAATCAACCAAACAAAAAATGATGAGTGGTGCTTTAGCAGGTGTATTAATGACATCGCTAGGTATCGCAGCGCCAATGATGGCATTGACTCAAACGGCTACAGCAGCTCCTGCTGATAACCTAACAGCTGCTAAACGTTTGAATAAATTGCTGACCAACACCAAAAGTATGACAGCCAATTTTAGCCAAACAACTAAAGGCGCGAGTAGTGGTACGTTTAAAGGCTCTATGAGTGTCCAACGTCCAAATAACTTCCGCTGGGAAACCAAGTCACCATCAGAGCAGTTAATCGTTGCTAATGGTAACTCTATGTGGGTTTATGACAAGGATTTAGAGCAAGCAACTAAGCAGAATGTCGACAGCCAAGTAGGTAATACGCCAGCTTTGCTACTGTCAGGTGATCCAAGCAAGATTGATCAAAACTTCAAAATCACTCAGCCATATGACAACAAAAACTACTATGTACTCTATCCTAAGTCAGACAGTGCAAGTTTCAAAAGTCTTTCAATAAGCTTTAGTGGTGGCAAACCTGTCATGATGGTATTGAATGACACTTTGGGTCAAACAACCTCTATTAAATTTAGCGGTATCAAAATGAACCCAAGTATCGGTAGCAGTCAGTTTAAATTTACACCACCAAAAGGTGTTGACGTAATTAATCAGTAATTAGCAAACGTATTGTTAGGATTTGAATATTAGTTCAAAACTAGCAACGTAATAAAAAGGACAGATCCTATGCGGTCTGTCCTTTTCTATGTGAGTAACTATATTTTGTTCAGCAGAAAATTTAAGAAATGGCTCGTATGGCTTCCATATCTGGCATAGGTGGTAGTTCATCCAGATGGCTTAATCCAAACGCATCTAAAAACTGCGCAGTAGTATGCAGCAATGCAGGACGGCCTAGAGTATCTTTAAAACCCCTCTCCACAATCCATCCTTTATCAAATAACTGGCGCAGTATATTGCTCGATAATGTCACTCCACGCACATGCTCGATATCACTGCGTGTCACAGGTTGTTTATAAGCAATGACACTTAGGGTTTCAAGTAAGGCTTGGCTCAGACGTTCTTGACGCTGCGGAAAAGTACGCTGGATTAGACTGCTGTAGTCATCAGATATCTGTAAGCGATAACCGCTGGCTGTCTCATGTAGCCTAAGCACACCTGTATCTAAACGTTGTTGGAGCACTTCCAAGGTTTGCTTTAGTTCTTTAGTAGATAATGACAAATGTTTTTTTAATGCGTGAGCTGTCAGCGGTGCTTCTGATGCATGCAACAGTACTTCAATACATTTACTCAATTTTTCCAAAGAATCATGCTGTGCCTCAACCGATGGAGATGTAGTCATAGTTATTGGTTCTTGGGTCTCGTCATGTTGCTTTGGGTCTTCAATATCTACCATCTAAAGTATGCTCTTATTTCAATATTGTGATTTTGATAGAGAATGGGCTATGAGACAGTCTTAGAGCCTACTAGGCTAACCACTGTAATGTGAGATTTGTGGATTCATTATTCATATTAGTCTGATCAGAACTATTGGAAACAGAATTGACGTTATCGCTATCTGTCTCAATGTTAACCACACCAACTAACTGCCGCTTTATAAGCTCAAGTACGGCGACGAAACTTACGACCACGCCTATTTTACCTTGTGCTTTATCCAGTAGCTCATAAAAAGAGCGCGCGCCATCCGTACTTAATTGCCTGCTAATACTGGCAATACGATCGGCAAGGGGTACTGCATCAACTTTGATCGTATGCATTTGATAGTCGGGCTGTAGTTGCATTTTAAATAAACTATCAATTAGCAAGTTAGGTGAGTAGCTTGGCAGTTCCGCATTCATAACGTCTTGACCAGGCATACTAACCATTGCCAAAAACACATCACGCTCTAAGCGCACTAGATTGTCTAGGCGCTGACTGACCACTTTGATTTGCGCGTATTCTTCGAGGCGTTCGATCAGTTCTGCTTTTGGGTCACGCTCGTCGGTTGGGGTATCAGGGGCAGGCAATAGCAGTTCGGTTTTGATAGCGATGAGCGTTGATGCCATTAGCAGATAATCACCCGCTAATTCAAAGTGTTCGGTATCTAGTTCACTGATATAAGCTAAGTACTGCTCAGTGATGGGCAAAATGGGCATTTGGGTCAAATCGACGTTGTTCTTTTTGACCAAATACAATAGAAAATCCAATGGACCAGCAAACTGCTCTAACCAAATAGCAAAGGCTTGCGGTGGCACATACAGGTCTTCTGGCAAATGCTGCACAGGCGTCTGATAGATACGTAGCGACATATCATGGTTGATTGACTCATCAAGCTCGCTCTGATTGTATGTAAGTTCGGAGGTTGAATCAGCCATAGCAGATAAGGCGACTTTAGATAAAGCCGCCTGTTTGGTGTTCGGTTCAGTTTGCACGTTTAGCACCTGCTTTGATAATAAATTGCGCCAGTGAAACGACTATTCCAGCAACGATTATTTAAGCTTAGCAAGCGGACGGATACCGATAGCACGGCGAGCTTTGTCTAGTTGCTTACGACTATGGCGACGGGCTTTATCCGCACCCATCTGCAAGATTTCTTCTAGCTCTTTTGGATTGGCCATCAGCTCTTCGTAACGTGCACGGAATGGTGCAATTTCATCATTAATCTTATCAAATAGCGCTTGTTTTGCATCACCCCAGCCAATACCAGCGGCATAACGCGCACGCATATCAGCAATCTCTTCAGCGGTCGCAAATGCTTTATAAATCTCAAAGATAGCAGAGTCATCTGGATCTTTTGACTCATCAGGTAGCTGTGAGTTAGTCACAATTTTCATGATGGCTTTGTGCATTTGTTTTTCAGGACTAACTTGCGGGTTTGGCTCACCGAATAGGGGAATCGTATTGCTATAGCTCTTACTCATCTTGCGGCCATCAAGTCCAGTAAGCAGCGGTATATCGTTATCAACGACTGCTGACGGTAGCGTGAAAAGCGACTTATAACGATGATTAAAAGTACCCGCGATATCACGCGCCATCTCGATATGCTGCACTTGGTCACGACCAACAGGCACGTGGGTCGCATTAAACATCAAGATATCAGCCGCCATTAGCACGGGATAACCAAACAGACCCATGGTGACACCTTGATCAGGATCGACATCGGCTTTTTCTGTGTTGATATCAACGGCTGCTTTATAGGCATGGGCGCGGTTCATCAAACCTTTGGCACATGAGCAGTTCAAAATCCAAGCAAGTTCTGGAATTTCAGGCACGTCTGACTGACGGTAGAATGTCACACGCTCAGGGTCTAGACCACAAGCAATCCACGTAGCGGCAATGGCTCTCGTCGACTCATGAATGATAGCAGGGTCATAACAGCCGATGATGCCATGGTAGTCTGCTAAAAAGAAAAACGCTTCATGGTCACTATTTTGAATAGACTCAATCGCTGGACGAATCGCGCCAACATAGTTACCTAAGTGCGGAATACCAGTCGGTTTGATACCAGTCAGAATGCGCTTGGCTTCAGTTGAAGTATCAGAAGCTTGGTTGTCAGGAGTACTGTTATTGCTCATGGAAAATCCGTTATTTTGTTTATCAAATTATTATCAGTGCATAGCTAAAATGCAAAATATTAGCCGCAAAGTATAGCAAACTTCACCAGTATTTTTGGGAATAAAGGCTTACTTATAGATATCAGTACGACCGTTTGGCCCATGTTTGAAGCGGCGATGGAACCACATCCACTGTGTAGGATCAATACGAATGAGTCCTTCTAAGACTTCATTCACCCGAGTGGCATCAGCGACTTCATCTTTACTTGGGTAGTTATCTAACTCTGGCGTAATCGTCAAATGATAATGTGGGCGTTTACCACGCGGCAAATTGTCAGGTGTTTGCCGATAAGTATGCAGTGCCATGACAGCTGGCGGCTGTGCTTTGCTACCCAGTTTCGCCATGCGACGCGATGCAGTAATCGTCGCGGCTGGCACACCGAAGAATGGCGCCATGACACCTTGCTTGAGACCATAGTCTTGGTCAGGAGAATACCAAATGACGTGTCCTGCTTTGATAGAGGTAACTAAGCTTCGCATATCACGACTAGAAATTTGCTTACCAAAAATATTGGTACGACCATTATAAATAAACCAGTCTAATAAAGGATTGTTTTGCGTACGATACATACAGTCTACAGGGAAAAACTGCGCACATAATAGGCCACCCAAATCTAGCATCGTATAATGTGCACCGAGCAGGATAACTGGCCGCTGCTCATTTTGCGCATTAACAATATGCTGTAAACCCGAAATGGATACAGTTCTAGTAAATATATTTGGCCTGAACCAAGCGCATAACGTTTCAAACACACCAATGCCTTGATTGACAAAGACTTGCTTGGCCATTAATTCACGTTCAGCTTCGGGCTTTTCTGGAAATGCCAACTTCAGGTTGATTAATGTATCGCGTCTACGTGAGCCAGCAGCTTTATAAATCAATATACCAAGCTTACGACCTAGCCAAAACTGCCAGCGTAATGGCAGATATATCATCGGTAGCATTATCAAGAATAATAACCAAATGCCCCAATTCTTAGGTGATAAGAACTGCCACTGAAATGGCTTATTATCTGCTTGCGCTGTACGCTTATGATTTTGGGTAATTGTTGGTGTGCCAGCTGGTATCGCAGGCGACTTAGCCGACTGTTTCATGCTAGGCGGCACGCTGCTATTGGCAGATGGTTTGCTAGGGTCGAATTGTTCTGGCGCTTTCATAATATCCTTCTGCGGCACGGTTTGAGGCATCATGGCTAATAATAAAAAGTTACTGATATGATGGGGTAGCGTTCAATGCTTTGCAAGTTAGAATTTCTACAGACGCTCTACTTTGTAGTGTCGAAACAAGGCGCTCATCTTAGTTATTGCCGTAAAACAAAGCTGGCTTGATGAAGACAATCAGATAATCAACACGCTATCAGTAGGCATAAAAAAACCTTATAAGCTGTGACCAGCTTATAAGGTTTTGCAAAACCAGACTCTTATTTAACTTTACTACTGAAGCTCTGAGAAAAAGACAACAGCAGCAAAAATATAAGAGATAGTTTTGATTAACGTTTTGAGAACTGTGGACGTTTACGTGCTTTACGTAGACCCAGTTTCTTACGTTCAACTTGACGTGAATCACGAGTAACAAAACCAGCTGCTTTTAGGGCAGGCTTTAAAGTTTCGTCAGCTTCGATTAATGCACGTGTGATGCCGTGGCGGATTGCGCCAGCTTGACCACTAATACCACCGCCTGCAACAGTTACATATAAGTCATATGCGTTAACAGAGTCGAGTAGTTCTAATGGCTGACGTACAACCATGCGTGAAGTTTCACGGCTGAAGTATTCGTCAAGTGGCTTACCGTTAACAACGATACTACCAGTACCTTTTGATAAAAATACACGAGCAGTAGACGTCTTGCGGCGACCAGTTCCGTAATTGCGTTCCATAAGTATATCCTTAGATGTCTAGTTCTTTAGGTTGCTGTGCAGTATGTGGATGCTCAGTACCCGCATAAAGTTTCAGCTTCTTGATCATCGCATAGCCAAGAGGGCCCTTTGGAAGCATACCCTTAACTGCTTTGTGTAGAACATCTTCAGGCTTATGTGCAAGCAACTTATTGAAGTTGGTTTCTTTAATACCACCTGGGTAGCCACTGTGACGATAGTACTTTTTGTCTTGTGCTTTTTTACCCGTTACCGTGATTTTGTCAGCATTGATGACAACAATAAAGTCACCAGTATCAACGTGCGGAGTAAAAGAAGGCTTGTGCTTGCCACGTAAGCGAGTTGCGATTTGAGTGGCTAAGCGACCAAGGGTTTTGCCGTCAGCATCTACGACATACCAGTCATGGGTCACTTCAGCTGGTTTTGCACTAAGTGTTTTCATGATAAAACCTTAAAATTAGAATTCGTTGAGAGTTTAGCTGGGAACGGGGCTCTCAAAAAACAGACTGCACATTATAAGCAGTAGCGCCTACGCTTGCAAGCTGCATTGGGGTTTATTTTCGCCTTATATACATTAAACTGCAGCGTCGGCCAGTTTTTAGCGGTTCTAAACATTTGTAAAATACGTTAACGGCTTTCATTAACCCGACAATTATGACGATGATAGACGATAAAGTCCAGCGACAACTTGTCCGACTTTGGTTTGTTTCAAGCATTCAAAAGTGATTGGTTGCTGAGTAACGCTTGATTGAGAGTCTAAACTCTCATTTAGCGACGCTTCCAATTGCTTAAGCTGTGCTGACAAATCTTTATCAGCTTCTAAATAAATCAATGTTTCAGTATTTATTAAAACATTGGTAATAAGCGCAGTCAAAATAGGCTGCCATAAATCCTGAGCATAAGGCGGATCGATAAATACAATGTCAAAAGGGCGCGCAGTCAGCTGCTCTTGACGCAATACTTGCTCAGCAGTGCCAGTGATGATTTGATAAGCAGCAGATTCAAGGCGTAATTGCTCAGCGCTCTGACGTAGCATGTTACTTTGTGCTGGATTGATTTCGATAAATGTTGTGTGGGCCGCACCGCGAGATAACGCTTCAAACCCTAGTACGCCACTGCCAGCACAGCTATCGAGCACATGGGCATCATGAATGTCAGCGAGTAGCCAGTTAAATAAAGTCTCCCGCAAGCGATCTGGGGTCGGGCGCAGGCCATCTGCATCGATGAAACTTACAATACGGCGCTTAAACTGACCGCCAATGATGCGCACATCACCCGCCGACACACTTTTCGCCTTACGGTTATTCTTTGGTGCGCGTCCATTTGAGGCTTTTTTCATTATTGTGTCTCGCTTACCAATTCTTTGCTAGGTTTTGCTTTTTATACTATTAAGTACTTAAACGTCTAGTTACTCAGATGTCGCTGCTGCCGCTTCGGCTTCCGCGGCTTCTTTCTCCTCCAATGCTTTTGCTTCTTTATCGCGAATGGCATCACGCATGGCTTTTTCAAAAGCCTTTTGGCGTTTAATGACTTTTAGCTCATCAGCAGAAGGAGGCAACACAGGATCTGTCTTGCGTTGTAATACCCAGTAATCAAATAGAGCACGGCCAATAGGTGCGGCAACAGCACTACCACCGCCGCCATTTTCGACCAATACTGCGAGGGCAATCTGCGGGTCTTCTACTGGGGCAAAACCATTAAACCAAGCGTGATCCCAGTGGCGCTTATCTATTGCTGACTTATCGTAGCGTTTGCCCTGCGCGATTGATTTCACCTGTGCAGTACCTGTTTTACCAGCGATACGATAGCGCGGGGTATAGATACCGCGTCCTGTACCATTTTCTACCACGCTTTCCATCGCATCATGCATACGCAACCAGTCGGACGGCTTACCGTTATAGTCGATTTTGCCATCTGGCTTAGTGATGATTTTGACGTCCGCAGCACCGTCACTGCTCTTTAATAAATGCGGGGTAATGTGCTGCCCTTTACTAGCAGTCATGGCTGTAGCGTTGGCAATCTGTAGCGGTGTGGCTAAGAAGTACCCTTGTCCAATACTGACCGAGATCGTTTCGCCTGGTAGCCAATCTTTATCGTAAGTGTCTTTTTTCCATTTTGGTGATGGCATGATGCCTGATTTTTCGTTAGGCAAATCAATACCAGTATCTTCACCGAAACCAAAGCGTACCATCCAGTCGTGCAGACGTTGAATGCCCATCTCATAAGCCAACTTATAATAATAAGTATCGACCGACATCGCGATGGATTTTTTCAGATCTACCGTGCCATGACCGCCACGTTTCCAATCGCGGAATCGATGCGTGTCACCAGGTAAGCTAAAATAACCAGGGTCATAGATGGTGCTATTCCAATCGCGTAGACCATAATGAATACCGCCCAAACCCTCAAATGGCTTGATAGTAGAGCCAGGTGGGTAGGTACCTTGTAGCGCACGGTTATACAAGGGCTGATCTAAATCTTCGCGCAGATCATCATAATCTTTAAAAGAGATACCCGATATAAAAGGGTTAGGGTCATAACTTGGATTACTAACAAATGCTAAGACGTCACCGTTTTTTGGGTCTATAGCAACGATTGCACCGCGGCGTCCATCAAGTTGCTGCTGGGCGATGGTTTGCAAACCATAATCCAAGCTCAATGTAATATCGTTACCCGCTATCGGCGGCTTGGTATCCAATTGACGTAAGATATTCCCATGTGCGTCTGTCTCTACCGATTGATAACCCGGTTGCCCAAGCAAAATATCTTCGTAGTAGTCTTCGATACCAATCTTACCAATCAAGTCAGTACCAGCGTAACGGTCTTTATCAATACGCTTTGACTCTTTGTCATTGATACGTCCGACATAGCCAATGACATGGGCAAACAGCTCATCATAAGGATAAGAGCGCGTAAGCTTGCTCTGGATAGAGACCCCGCGGAAGAATGGCTTACGCTCACTAAATTGAGCCAACTGTGCTTCTGTTAAATCGATTTTAATCGTTACCGGGTCATTTTTATTTTTACTTAGACGCGCCAAGATATCAGTGATATCTGTATCGGTTAAATCAAAAATCGGAGCTAGCAGATGCAACGTGCGCTCAGGGTTTTCGACCTCATCAGGACTGAGCATCGCTGTAAAGACTGGCTGGTTGTCTGCCAGTATTACCCCGTTACGATCATAGATATACCCACGACTAGGCGGCGCAGATATCAGTTTGATACGGTTGTTATCGGCTTGCGTTGTGTATTGATCATGAGCGTAGACTTGCAAATACCCATAACGTGTTATCAAACCGCCCAAACCAATCAATATTATAATCCCAAAGATGATAATACGATTGGTAAAGGTACTGTTGACCTGTTCGGTATTGGGAGTTATCGGTTTATTCATAGAAGATCAGAGCCCAAACGGTCAGTGAGTCAATAAAAGAAAAATAAGAGGGCAGGTTGGTTAACCAAAGTGCGGTGAGTCTAAAAGATAATGCAAATGGTTTCAATCACATAGAAGGGTATGGGGTGAAATCGTTATGCAGTCATTTATACGCAGGTAGTATTTGTTATTGCACTACAAATTATAACAGAACAAATGAGCAGACGCAGTACTCAGTCATATATTTTGTCTTGATTATCTACTGACCAAGAACTGGCTTATATTCGAGTTTTTTATTGGGTAACAGACGATATGAATCATGTCATCTTTAGTCACAACTTGCCGCTGGTCTATATGTGCTAATAAATGGCAAGTATGCTAAAATCAGGCGATTTATTTTATAGTAGTTATTATGGGCGGAGCGTCTTTTGAAACGTTCTCATTTTGCTAAAGTCTCGTTATCAGTAGCGACACTATTAGCAACGACAATCAACCTGTCAGGGACTAGATAAGTCATGGACGTAAATTCATTATGGCAGACGATAGCTGAACACCCAGAGTTCTTTGCCATGCTGACCATCCCACCAGTGACGGCATTCGTCACTTGGGTACATGTGTGGATGGCGCTCAAGATGCTGTTCTATCCGGTCAAGTTTTGGGGTATTCGTATTCCTAACTTCCCATTTTTTGGGCTGCCAGGTATCGGTTGGCAAGGTATCGTTCCGCGCAAAGCGGGCAAGATATCAGGGGTTATCGTTGACCAGACGCTCTCAAAACTCGGTTCGCTTGATGAGTTTTTTAAGGCGATGGAACCTGAACAAATGGCGATATTTGTCACCGACACGGTGGACAAAAACCTTGAGCCATTGATTGATGAGATTATGCTAGATCACTCGCCAGCATTGTGGGGCAACCTTCCTTACGCCCTAAAGCGCCGTGTCTATGCGCAAGCCCATAAAGAGCTACCCAGTATTATGCAGTCGCTTGTGACAGATTTGACTTATCATGTCGAAGACTTGGTCGATATGCGCAAAATGATTGTCAACACCATGGAAAACGATCGTCGCCTGATGGTCAATATGTTTCTAAAGGTTGGGCAAAAAGAGATCGATTTTATCTGGCACATCAGTGCTTTGATTGGTCTGGTATTTGGTATTATCCAGATGTTTATATTTTTGGTGGTGCCACAGCATTGGACCGTACCTTTCTTTGCCGCCATTTGGGGTTTTCTCACCAATTGGATTGCCATTTGGATGGTATTTAATCCAGTGGAGCCGCACTTCATACCTTATTTTAAACTGTTTACGGTGCAGAGTCGCTTTCCATTTATCAAACCCGTCATACCACATATCGCAAAATATCGTTTGCAAGGTGGCTTTATGAAGCGCCAAGAGGAAGTTTCTGAGGTTTTTGCTGAGATTGTGGTAAAGGATTTGGTCACTCTAGAAAACATCATGAATGAGATGATGTATGGTGATCGCTCAGCACAAACCCGTGATTTGATGAAATCGCATCTATATACGGTGCTAGAGTCACCAGTGATTAGCACGACACTACGTGTGGGATTGGGACGCCGCGATTATGGCCAACTTAAAAATACCATTATCGACAAGTCTATTGTCGCAACGATGGTGCCACTGCGAGACCCTGAGCTAAATGAAAGCCGAGCCAGTAAGATATTTGGTCTGTTTCGCGATAGAATACGTGCGCTCACGCCAAATGAGTTTCAGAACCTGTTGCGTCCAGCTTTCCGTGAGGATGAGATGACGTTGATTGTTTTGGGTGGTTTGACCGGTTTTCTAGCAGGTTGGTTGCATTTAGTGTTAGTATTTTTCCCCTCGATGCAGTAATGCATTAATAAGTATTTTTAATTAGTCATGAACGGCTGTATTGAATAAGCTTTGAATAACTAGAAAATGTAAAATTAACAACAGATAAGCATTTTGTATCAATCATTCATATTGATACGTCACAATGATAGTAGCGGGTTTTATGTGCTTCTACAGCAATTGAAACCTCAGTTTTTAACCGTAAACTATGACCGCATAAAGGACTATTAGCGTTTGCCAGTGGCTAGCAATGCCATCGGTGAACCCTTAATTGTATCCAAGGTAAACAAGGTTAGACCGTATGTTAATCACAGAATTGGGTTATTTTGCCTTGCTGGCCGCTTTTATATTGGCGATTTTGCAGGTGGTACTACCAACCATTGGCGTTATGCGTGACCACGTCGCTTGGCAGCGTTTGGCGCCAAGTCTGGCATGGGCACAATTTGCGGCAATGATTACCTCATTTGCTGCGCTGATGGCAGGCTTTTATTACAACGATTTTAGTCTCGTCTACGTCACTCAGCATTCCAATACATTGCTGCCTTGGTACTACAAGCTGTCGGCGACATGGGGCGGGCATGAAGGCTCGCTGCTGCTTTGGATGACCATCATGGCCACTTGGTGTGCATTGGTCTCTTACTTCAGTCGTGGGTTGCCGTTGTCGATGCGTGCGCGAGTGCTGGTGATATTGGCAGGCGTGCAAATGATGATGCTAGCGATGCTTATCTTTACCTCATCGCCATTTGATCGCACATTGCCCAATCTACCTGTTGATGGCGCGGATCTAAACCCTGTATTACAAGATTTTGGTTTGATTATTCACCCGCCGATGCTCTATATGGGCTATGTGGGTATGGTTGTGCCATTTGCGTTTTGTATGGCAGCATTGTGGGAAGGGCGTTTGGATGCGGTATGGACACGCTGGTCGCGTCCATGGGCATTGGCGGCTTGGGGGTTCTTAACAGTCGGTATCGCGCTTGGCTCATGGTGGGCTTATTATGAGCTTGGCTGGGGCGGTTGGTGGTTCTGGGATCCAGTAGAGAACGCCTCATTGATGCCATGGTTGGCAGGAACAGCGCTACTGCATTCACTTGCTGTCACCGAAAAACGCGGTGTATTTAAAGCATGGACTATTATGCTCGCAATCTTTGCTTTTGCGCTTAGTCTGCTTGGTACGTTCTTAGTACGTTCAGGTGTCATCACCTCAGTGCATTCATTTGCCGCTGATCCAACGCGTGGTCTAGTGATTCTAGTCATCCTCGGTATCATCGTCGGCGGTGGTCTGTTGATGTTTGCGGTACGTGGCTGGCGTTTGACGGTCGAGAGTCAGTATCGACTCATCTCACGTGAATCATTTCTAGTGATTAACAACGTTATCATTCTAATTTCAACCTTAGTCGTACTACTTGGTACGCTATATCCTATTATTGCTGATGCCTTTAACTTAGGTCAGGTATCTGTTGGCCCTCCATACTTCAACGCTCTATTTGTGCCGTTGACATGGCTACTACTGGTGGCGATGGGTATGGGCTCTAATATCCGCTGGAAACAAGACAGCCGCCCGTTATTGGGTGCTGGCATGGTTATCGCGGTAAGCAGTTTGGTATTGGCTGCCATTATCACCTATTTTACTAGTCCATCAGCGATGCTAAATATCGGTGTTACATTAGCTGTGAGCTTTTGGGTGTTGTTATGGATGGTTGTCGATTTCAAAGACAAGACTAAAAATGCACCAAGTCGTTTAAATGGCTTACGTCAGTTGCGTCTAAGCTACTGGGGTCAGCAAACCGCTCATATTGGCGTCATCATTGCAGTTATCGGTGTGGCATTTACCAGTACGTTGAGCATTGAGCGCGATGTGGCATTAGGGCCTAATGACAGTGTCAATGTGCAAGGCTATGACTTTACGGTAAAAGGTTTTAGTGAAGTAAAAGGCAGTAACTTTGACGCTACGCAAGCAGAAGTAACAGTCAGTAAAGACGGTCAAGAAGTGACCACGTTATATCCTGAAAAGCGTAACTATATTATCAGTATGATGCCGATGACGGAGGCTGCGATTGATGCCAATCTGATGCGCGATGTGTACGTAGCACTTGGTGAGCCAATTGCTGAAGATAGCAATGAATGGGCTTTCCGTATCTATGTCAAACCGCTGATCCGCTGGATATGGTTGGGTGCACTTATCATGGCTTTCGGTGCATTGCTCAGCATGCTAGACAATCGTTACCGTATCAAAAAAACCAAAACACCTGCGCAAATCGCGGCCAAAAAATCAGGCTTTGCGACGGTTGCGGATTTGGATACGTCAGCTACAAAGATAGGGGAGCGTTAATATGACTACCTCAAACAATGAACCTGATAAAAAAGCTCAGCAAGAGGTTGTCAACGACCCTAAAGTTGCGGGCAGCAATAAAGTAAAAACTAAGAAAAAACTAAAAATTGGGTTTTTGATTCCGCTGGTTATCTTTATTGGTTTGGTTGCTATGCTCTATATGCGTTTGGGTAAACCGACGGATATCGTGACCAATACAGCGCTTGAGCGTCCAGTACCTGCCTTTGAGTTGCCATTGTTATCAGATACCAGTCGTATCATGACCAATGACAACTTGCCAGATAAGCCATTCCTCATGAATATTTGGGGCTCTTGGTGTCCAACTTGTATCATTGAGCATCCTTTTTTGATGAAGTTAGAAGAGCGCGGTGTTAACTTGGTGGGCGTAAACTACAAAGATGATATTGGAGATGCATTAGGGTATCTTAATCGCGGTGGCGACCCGTTCTCTATGTCTATTCAAGACTTGTCAGGGCAGTTCGCTCTTGACTTAGGTCTGACTGGTGCGCCTGAGACTTTCATCGTCGATGGTGATGGGATTATTCGTCAGCATATCATCGGTGAGATCAATGAGAGCAATTGGCAAAGTCGTATTACGCCTTGCTTAATGGTACTCAACGACGCTAGTAATAATGGGGTCAGTCCAGATCCGAGCCAAGTTGCGGAGGCGTGCAAATGATAGCCTACCAAATAAGAAATGCAACCATAAAGCTAGCAAGCTTGTTAATTGCTTGTCTATTCAGTATGGCCAGTTTTGCTGCCATTGATGTCTATGATTTTGATTCTGTGCAACAAGAAGCTCAGTACCGTGGTCTCATTGAAGAGCTGCGCTGCCCGAAATGTCAAAACCAAAATTTGGCAGGGTCTGATGCACCAATTGCGCAAGACTTAAAGCAAAAAACCTATGATTTGATAAAAGATGGTCGTAGTGATGGCGAGATTCGAGCCTATATGCAAGAGCGTTATGGCGACTTTATCAGTTATAAGCCGCCAGTACGCCCTTCAACATGGATTTTATGGTTTTTCCCACCATTATTATTGATCGTTTTATTGGTCGGTTGGTTTTGGCAAAGTAAACGCCGTCAGCTTGTCGCCAGCGGCGAGAGTGGTTTAGCAGTAGACAACCATGTCAAAGCGTTGTCTGCCGCTGAAAAAGCAGAACTTGATCGCTTATTGTCACGAGTCAATAACGATGACAAAGACGACACTACAAGCCTTGGGGGCAAAAAATGACCATATTTTCTACTGTTGGCTTATTTATTGCGCTAAGTTTACTTGTCGCTCTACTATTGGGCATTATCACCATTAAGCCGTGGTTAAGAGCACCGCGTTCGCATAGTAAGCCTGTGGACAATCAACTGCTGGATATCAACGTTGCTGTGTTTCGTGAGCGACTAGCAGAGCTGAAAACAGACAAAGACAGTGGTATCATTGATGACCATCACTATCAAAACCAGAAGCTTGAGCTTGAGCGTCAGCTTTTGGACGCTCAGCGTGAAGTGTCACCGATGGTCACGCCAGGTATCAAAAGCCGATTGATTATTATGGTTTGGGTACCTGTATTGACTGCCATGGCATATCTGATGGTCGGTGATCGCACACCTGTCTTTGAGCTGTGGGCTGCTGAGGACAAAGTCGGTCAAGTGGCGGACGATCTATTGACAGGTAGAATCGATCAGCCACCTGCTTGGGCAATTGAAGATGGTAACCAGCTGATTAGTGCCATGCAGACTAACGTCTATCGTCATGCCAGTGACTACAATCGCTGGATGCGCCTATCAGAGCTGTTCTTGTCATTAGAGGCGACTGATTCGGCATTAGAGGCTTTGTCGCGCGCTTATCGTCTATCACCTGATAACGAAGAGATTGCGACCACTTATGCGCAGATCAGTTTCTTTGCTAATAAAGGTCAGTTAGATGCTAATAGCCGCCGTGTACTCGAAAACATACTGGTCACAAATCCAGAGCACGAGGGCGCACAGATGCTTATGGCGATGGGTGAAGCACGTGCTAGTAACTTCGATCAAGCGCAAGGCTGGATTAAACGTCTGCGTGACAGTATCGCTGCCAAACCAGGTGATCATACGCAAGCGCTATCAAGTCTAGATGAGCTTAGCGCTAATGTGGTGATGCAGCAGCAGCAAGCCTCTGAAGGCGTCGAAGTGACAGTCAAAATAAACGCTAGTCTGTTACCATTGGTAAAAGCTGATGATACGCTATTCGTAGCGATACGTGACGTGAAAGGTGGTCCACCATTTGCGGCTAAGCGTCTACCAATTAGCAATATCAAACAAGGCGAAGCAGTTATTAGTCTAAGTGATCTTGATGCTATGATGCCAGAGCGTACCCTAGGGTCGGCTCGTTCTGATAAAGTACAGCTAGCGGTCATCGCTCGTATCAGTCATAGTGGCAATGCTACCGCAGAGTCAGGCGACCTCTCGGGTAATCCAGTGGTTATCAGCGCAGAACAAAATCAGGTCAACGTGGAAATCAATCAGCAAGTTCCATAGACATAGTAGTATGATAAATACCGGAGGCTGTTGCTCAGTAGGGACGCGAGCAGCAGTGTTATGATTGTTCTAATTTGAAAGAGATATGAAGTGAAGTGAAGGTAACCCAGATAGATAAATGGGCACTCCAAACGTAGTCAATTCTGCTACTTTTTATCTTGAATTGACCATGTATGAACAGATAAGTCATGCCAACTTGTCACATCAATAATGAAAATACTTGAGCTTTGCAGGGCCACAAGGTAAGGTAGCTTTGCAAACAACTAATCCCAGAGTTTTATTAATCCCAAAATCCTATCTATTAAGGAGAGTCGTGTAATGATGCGTATTATTTTACTAGGACCACCAGGCGCCGGTAAAGGTACCCAAGCCCAGTTTATTTCTAAAGAATATGATATTCCACAGATCTCAACTGGCGACATGCTACGTGCAGCAATTAAAGAAGGTAGCGAGCTTGGCAAAAAAGCTAAAGATATCATGAATGCTGGTGGTTTGGTTTCTGATGACCTCATTATCAACCTAGTGAAAGAGCGTATCGCTAAGCCTGATTGTGTGAATGGTTGTATCCTAGATGGTTTCCCGCGCACTATTCCTCAAGCGCAAGCACTTGCAGACGCTGATGTTGCTATCGACCATGTTATCGAAATCAGTGTACCTGATGACGAAATCGTGAGCCGTTTGTCTGGCCGTCGTCAGCATCCAGGTTCAGGTCGCGTTTATCATGTCGATCACAATCCACCAAAGGTTGAAGGCATCGATGACGTCACTGGTGAAGCGCTTATCCAGCGTGAAGATGACCAAGAAGCGACTATCCGTGACCGTCTATCTACTTATCATGAGCAAACGTCAGCATTGGTTGGTTTTTACCAAGACAAAGCTAAAGAAGGCGATGATGCGCCTAACTATGACAAGTTTGATGGTACGCAAGGTATCGATGACGTTAAGCAGCAAATCCTATCTGCACTAAAAGGCTAGTTATCGATGTTAGCTAAGTAATTTAGCCAGTCGATGTAGTCATTGAAGACCCTGTTTAATAGCAGGGTTTTTTTATGGCTGATGATTTTATGCCTCATAAAACATACCCACAAAAAAACCGCTTACTCATTATAAGTAAACGGCCTTTTATCAAATATACGACTGGTATAGCTCATATATTTTAATTAATGCTTATGCGTTACCTTGAGCATCAACTTGTGCTTGCTGCTGGCTTTGTGCATACGCTTGATCAAAGTTCACAGGTGCTAGTAGCAATTGTGGGAAGCTACCGCGCGTCACGATGTCGCTGATGACTTCACGAGCATATGGGAACAACACGTTAGGGCAGTATGCGCCTAGGATTTGACCGATTTGATCTTCTGGAATGTCTTTTAATAAGAAGATACCTGCTTGATGCACTTCAGCGATAAATGCTGCTTCTTCCGCATTTTTGGCAGTAACGCTCACAGTTAGGATGATTTGATAATGATCGTCATCTAGTTTTTCAGCGTTGCTAGACAAATTGATGTCAAGCTCTGGGTTCCACTCTTTGGTGAATACGCTAGCGCCTGGGACTTCAAGTGACATGTCTTTTACGTAGATGCGTTCTAGTGCCAATTGTGGTTGTGCTTGTTCTTCAGCCATGGTAAATCCTCTAAAATTAAATCAAATGATTGGGCAAATCGTCATTTTAATAAACGTTCATTGTAATATAAATCGAGACTATTTTTTGGTATTGTCTCGATATTTTTCTTATTACTTCTTACTGCTCTATTAAAACGTGCCACTGTCTATCTTTACATAAAAAAAGACAGACAGTAAAGAAAGGTAGCAGATTAACCAGCCAATAGCTCGTCAAGTTTGCCTTGCTGGTTCATTTGGTTGAGCTCATCAAAACCACCGACAAAGGTTTCACCAACGAAGATTTGCGGCACAGTGCGGTAATTATTGGTTTTTTTCATTAACGCTTGACGCTCTTCGCTGCTCATATCGTGCATGCCGATTTCTTCATAATCAACGCCTTTGGTTTTTAGTAGTTGTTTGGCGTTTGAGCAGTATGGGCAGATAGGGGTAGTGTAAACTTTCACAGATACAGTCATGGTAAATCCTTATTTATAAATTTATGGGATAACAAACGTATTATAAAGAGCATGATAAATTATCATAGTCTAAGCGTTGGTATAGTCTGTTATCAATGAGTAAAGCAAAAATGCATTCGGTGATGCTCATTACTAAAGTGGGGATGGGCATAACAAATTCAAGCCGTTTTGGCTCAAAACGTATTTTAGTGCTATAAAACATGATAAATAGAACATAAAAAATAAACCACAAAAAAAGACACCTGATAAAAAGGTGTCTTCTTTATAGCGTTGGTAGCGCTGATAACGTCAGTCAGGTCACACAAACATCAGCTAAGCGATGTGTATAACCGCTTCACTTAAGTGCTTATACACATCTATTACTTGCTTAGACTTGGTTTTGTTTTACCTTTAGCCTTTGCTTTGGCGTCTTTTACACCCACCAACGGCATGCCAGCGCCTTGCCAGCCGCCAATACCGCCATCTAAGCGATAGACACTATCTTTACCAATCATCTGAATCGCAGCGCCTGCTTGGACGCCCATGTCGCAGATGATAATCACTGGCTGCTCAATCGCGCGAATCTCTTCTAAGCGGTCTTTGAGGTCAGTGAATGGTATGTTACGGCTGCCTTGAATATAGCCTGATTCAAATTTCTTCTTAGCGCGAATATCAATAAGTTGCGCGTTTTGAGAATTGACCATCATGCCAAGCGTGTTAGGCGATATTTTTCTACCGCTACGTTTGTTTTCAATCGTAAAAAACAGTATAGCAAGTACGGCTAATATACCAAATAAAAACGGGTGGTTGCCCACAAATTCCAGCGCACGATCCAAACCATACCTCCAAAAAAATAAGTGTTCTATTAAGCTGAGAAGACAGCCCAATGATATTGAACAAGGCGCTATTATACCGATAAGGCCATCTATAGTAAACGGGCGATGACACAGGCAATAATTGGGCAGTTATTGTACCTATCTATGGATCTTCTCAGCCTAATAAAAATAACTACTCTCAAGACCGTTTCAATTAAAGCAGATACTAATAAGGCTTAGTATCTGCCTCTTCTCGTAGTGTGACGAGGTTTTCAACGCGGCGCTGCAATACCTCACCATCAGCTACTGCTTGCCATAGCGCGCAGCCTTTGCTGTTGTGAGTATGGCGACAGTCACGGAATTGGCAGTCACCAGCCAATGGTGCTAGCTCAACGAAGCCTGAAATAATATCGTCAGGAGTAAGATGCCAAATGCCATACTCACGAATCCCTGGTGTATCAACGATACCGCCTTGAGTGAGGTCTTCTGGATTGAATGGCAGCAGTCGACTGGTCGTCGTGGTGTGCTGACCGAGCTTAGAGTTTTGCGAAATGATATTGACGCTCTGTCCAGAGTCAGGCAGTAGGGCATTGATTAGACTGCTTTTGCCGACGCCAGATTGACCCGCAAAGATGACCAGCTTTTTATCTATATAGCGTTTTAGTTCATCAAGGCCTTCTTGCTCATCGCTCTCAGCGATATTTTCAGGGCAATCGACCGAAGTCAGAACGCTTTCATAACCAAGCGCGGCATATTGTGCCAATAATTCATTGGTGTCTACGCCATTTTCTTCTGCCAATAAATCGGCTTTGTTGAGTACCAACAGTGGTTTGACACCTGCATGATGGCATACCACGAGATAGCGATCGATCAGCGTTGGCGCGGCGGCAGGCAATGGCGCAAAAACAATCGCCAAAATATCGACATTGGCGGCAACAGGTTTGAGCTTATGATAGCGGTCAGGACGAGAAACCAGCGATGTACGCGGTTTGACCGCTTCGATACGTCCAAAGCCAGTATTAGAGTCAGCATTCCATCGTACTTGATCACCAGCAGCTAGCATCGGTAGATTGGTACGCACATGACAGCGCCAGATATCATTCAATTCAAGCGTTTGCCAAAATGGCTCAGGATCATCAGGCGCAATCTCTGGCTGCTCAGGTATGACAGCTGGCAGGCTAGTGACTTGTACTTCTAGTTGCTTACCGTAATGCGCCATGACCACGCCATCCATCAAACTATCATCAATACTATCTTGATTGGACAGTTGCTGCTTGTCGATGCGACGAATCTGTTGTTTAGTCAGTTTGCGTTGCCGGATTAATGCCATGGGTTTTTGACCTATTATAAAAATATTGCTAAGTGTAGCGTGAAAATTTGCTAACATACAGCCTAAAGCGTCTGCGGCAGACAGTGGTTTTGTAATATTTTGACTGCTTGCTAGATTTTTTGAATCAATCGGTGCATGACAATGCTGCCCGAATATGAGTATTCAACCGCAATACGTTTTTTAAATTATGTTTAAAACTGTCCCAAAATTTAATGACCATAGGATATTGTATGACTACCGGTGACCATCCCAATAAGATTAAAATCAAAAATCAAGGCAAAAAAGGGCTGGTGTGGATTGATTTAGAAATGACCGGACTTGATACCTTAAACGATGAGATTATCGAGATTGCTACTGTCGTTACTGACGAAGATTTGAATGTACTTGCTGAAGGGCCTGTATTTGCTATCAAGGTTTCAGATCAAGTTTTAAATAAAATGGATGACTGGAATACCAAGCAGCACGGTCAATCAGGATTGGTCGATCGTGTGCGCCGTAGTACGGTGACATTGGCAGAAGCCGAAGCGGAGACCATCAAGTTCCTAAACAAGTGGGTCGATAGTGGTAAGTCGCCAATGTGTGGTAACTCTATTTGTCAAGATCGTCGATTTATGGCGCGCCAAATGCCAGAGCTTGAGCGTTTCTTCCATTATCGCAATCTTGACGTATCATCAATTAAAGAGCTTTGTTTCCGCTGGCGTCCTGATATCTTAAAGAACTTCGAAAAAGGTGGCAGTCATTTAGCCCTAGACGATATTCGTGACTCTATCCGTGAGCTAAAGCACTACCGTCAACATTTCTTTAAGCTAATACCTTAAAAAACTGGCAAGAGATAAGCTATTTAAAAGTGTAATGAAAGAATTGTAATAAAAAATAAAAAGGGTCTGTTGATATTTCAACAGACCCTTTTTATGTTTAAGCTAGATTCAACGTTAGAATCAAACAAGCATCGTAAACTCAAACAATCCAAACTCAGCATCATTACTGCTTAAATCGTTACTATTCAAACCGTCATTTGAATGCTCGTCATCTGTAACTGCACCAATCACAGCACTGACTTTCGGCTGGCGAGTGTCTTTATCTAATAATCGCCAGTCGCCAAGCACGTAGCGCTTTTTATTAGCAGTCGCCTGATGGATGTCTGGACGATGAGTATGTCCGTGCAATAATGCATCGCTAGTAGCAATAGCTTGACGTACGGCTTTATCATTCACGTCCATAATATGAGCAGCTTTATGAGCATTATTCTGTTGGCTTTTTTTGCGCATATTATCTGCGATGGCTAAGCGTTTTTCTAATGACTTATTAAGCAAATACCACTGAGTTAAACGGTTGCGCATAATTTTGCGAAAGAACTGATATTTTTTATCATCAGTACATAACGCATCACCGTGCTCTAAGCGGTAATGCTGCTGACCAACAGGCAAAGTATACGGCTCGCTGATAAGCTCACCGCCGAACAGATTACAAAACGGCTGACCCAATAAAAAATCACGGTTACCATGCATGACCAGTATCTCACAGCCATTGATACGTAGCTGCTTGAGTTTAGCTATGAGCGGAGTTAGCCAATGTTTTTTCTGTTCATCTTCTGACTCCTTCTCTTTCGATAGGGACAAGTAGGTATCATCACCTAGCCACACCTCAAACCAATCACCCAATATAAAGAGGCGTTTGAGCGCAGGTAGCGCTAGACAGTCATCTAATAGCGCCAAAAAAGCCTGCACTAAGGCAGGCTCCTGAGGCGATAAATGCAAATCGCTAATCAATACTTGCCGCACTTGATAAGGGCGGGTCGTGATTAAGTGATTAAAACTTTGCATTTATCTTGGTCCTCGTGACTTATCGTATGGCGAGCATGATTTAATAAACTCTATTAAATCATGCTAGCTCATTCACAGCTATCGCTAAGTAACTATTACTGAATAGCTGCTATTAAATAACTACTACTGAGTAATGATGGTTGCTGAGTTGATAACAACTGGCTCTTTTGGCACATCAGCATGCATACCGAAACGACCAGTTGGTACGCTGCGCATTTTTTCGATAACGTCCATACCGCTTGTTACTTTACCAAATACGGTGTAACCCCAACCTTGCATGTTCTTGCCAGAGTGGTTTAGGAAGTCGTTGTCTTTTACGTTGATGAAGAACTGGCTAGTCGCTGAATGCGGATCTTGGGTACGCGCCATTGCGATAGTACCTTTGTCATTTTTCAGGCCGTTGTCCGCTTCGTTTTCGATAGGCGCATTGGTTGGTTTTTCATTCATCTCAGCGTCCATTCCGCCGCCTTGAATCATGAAACCATCAATGATGCGATGGAAAATTGTACCGTCATACTGACCAGATTTTACGTAGTTTAAAAAGTTTTCTACGGTTTTTGGTGCTTTTTCTTCGTTGAGTTCGATAACGATCGCACCCATATTGGTTTCAAGTTCTACTACTGGTGGCATGTCTACCATGGGATATTCCTTTTTGATTGCAGCGCCTTAAATAGCACTATTGTGAGTGGTGGTTAAAAAGTTACGGGTAGTCTAACGGCTTTTTTATCCCGTGTCATGTATCAGGCTGTTAATGCGTTTGCGAAACCTGATAGAATAACGCAACTTTACCCATTTTTGACAAATTTTGATAATGCGGTCGCACTATCTAAGTTTTAATATTCTCGCTTTATTTTAATATTCTCGTTTTATTTTAACACTTTAGTTTAAACGTTTCGTGATGCGTGATGGCACGCACCATGAACTGACAATTTGCGTTAGGAGCAATGCCCGATGAGTGATCACTCAAGCAACAATGCACAAAAAGACGAAGCAAAAAACGATTTTATTCGTAATATCATTCGTGACGATGTCAATGCGCAAAGATATCAGCAAATTGTAACGCGCTTTCCGCCTGAGCCAAATGGCTACCTGCACTTGGGTCACGTAAAATCTATCTGCTTAAACTTTGGTGTGGCCAAAGAGTTCGGCGGTGTGTGCAACCTGCGTTTTGATGACACCAACCCAACCGCTGAAAAGCAAGATTACATCGACAATATTAAAAACGATGTGCAGTGGTTAGGTTTTGAGTGGGCAGGCGAGGCGCATCATGCCTCAGGTTATTTTGATCAATTGCATGCATGGGCAATTCAGTTGATTGAGCAAGGCGACGCTTATGTTGATTTGCAAACCCCTGAGCAAATCAAAGAAAACCGTGGTTCATTCAATGAAGCGGGAACGCCTTCACCATATCGTGATGCCAGTGTTGAAGAAAACCTAGCGCTTTTCAATGATATGAAAGACGGTAAATACGCTGAAGGAAAGGCTATTTTGCGTGCCAAGATTGATATGGCTAGCCCAAATATGAACCTGCGTGATCCTGTTATCTATCGCGTGATGCATCAAGCGCATCATCAGACTGGTGATAAATGGTGCATTTATCCAATGTATGACTTTGCTCATCCACTCTCTGATGCGTTAGAAGGGATTACCCATTCATTATGTACGCTTGAGTTTGAAGATCATCGTCCATTCTATGATTGGGTCATCGAAAAAATCGGCTTTGACGTACCGCCGCATCAGTACGAGTTTAGCCGCTTAAACGTTGACCATACATTGACCAGTAAGCGTAAGCTAAAGCAACTGGTAGATGAAGGTATCGTAAGCGGTTGGGACGATCCACGTATGCCGACCGTCGCTGGCATGCGTCGCCGTGGTTATACGCCAGAGGGCTTGCGCGATTTTTGTGAGCGTGTGGGTGTGACCAAAGCGGATAGCGTGGTTGATTTCCGTTTGCTAGAGTTTAGCGTTCGTCAATCGTTGGAGACGACTACTGGTCGCGGTATGGCAGTACTAAAGCCGTTAAAAGTAACTATCACTAACTTTAGTGAAGCGGTCAGCAGTTGGGAGTCGCAAAAAGCTGATAGCGTTAATGCACGTTTTGACGATACGACTCAGACGCTTTGGTTGACTCAGCCGAACCATCCTAACGTCGATATGGGTGAGCGTGAGATTCCATTTACCGAGACGCTGTACATCGATCAAGGTGATTACGAGATTGAGCCGCCAGCAGGCTACAAGCGTCTTTCTCCAGAAAAGCCAGAGATTCGTCTGCGTAATACCTATGTGTTAGCCGTCACTGAGCATATCACTGATGAAAGTGGCAATGTCATTGAGCTAAAAGCGACGATTGACCCTGCTACTTTGGGCAATAACCCTGAAGGGCGTAAGGTCAAAGGCGTGATTCATTGGGTATCAGCCAGTCAAGGTGTGCCAGCGACAGTACGCATGTACGAGCAGCTATTCAGTGCTGAGGATCCAAGTGGCGTCGCTGATGTTCATCAAGCGCTAAACCCGAACTCGCTCACTGAGCTAAATGCAGTAGTTGAGCCATCTTTGGTCAATGCAGATGCTGGCACGCGTTTCCAGTTTGAGCGTGAAGGTTACTTCATCTCTGATAGCGAAGATCACAGCACGGATAAGCCAGTATTTAACCAAATCGTTAGCTTACGTGATAGCTATAAGCCAGCTTAATTTATGTTGGCTTAGTATTTGAAAGTATCCTTATCCAAATAGATATTTTGAAATAATACTGAATAATAGTAGTTTGCAAGTTAGCCCATTTCTAGTACGCTAGGAATGGGCTTTTTTGTGTGTAGTTATTCTATGCATAATTATAGTGGCGAATTTTGCTTATGGGATGCAGGTATGGTGATCTAGTTATTTAACAAAGCTACTGGTCCATAAAAACTCATTAGAAAATTTGTCCATCAGCTTAGAGGTAAATGGAATAACCGCATTACAATCCGTCACAAGACATTCATAACCAGTTTGTTAAGATAAAGTCAGTTTTTACGGATGTGCTTTATGTTATATTTGATAGCTGAGCACGTCGATGATAATAATAGAACGCGAGGCCGACGTGTCGATATAAGCGTTCATTCACATAGCTAATAGCTAAGGAATCAAGCATGGCACATTTACGTTTAGGTGATACCGCACCAAATTTTGACGCTACAACCACAGAAGGTGACATCAATTTTCACGAGTGGGCAGGTGATCATTGGGTCGTTTTTTTCTCGCATCCAGCAGATTTTACGCCAGTATGCACCACTGAGCTTGGTCGCGCCGCTGCACTAAATGGCGAGTTCCAAAAGCGCAATGTAAAGCCGATTTGTATTTCTGTTGATAGCTTAGAAGATCACAAAGCGTGGGCGAGCGATATCGGTGAGACTCAAGGCACAGATATGAACTTCCCAATCATCGCTGATCCTAATAAAGAAGTCGCTGAGCTATATGACATGATGCATCCCAATGCCGATAGCACTCATACAGTACGTAGCGTCTTTATCATTGATCCAAGCAAAAAAATCCGTCTAACGCTGACATATCCTGCCAGCTGTGGCCGTAACTTTGATGAAATTATCCGCGTAATTGACGCACTACAGTTGTCGGATGAGTACAACATTGCAACACCTGTAGATTGGAAAGATGGCGACGATGTGATCATTCCACCAAGTGTGAAAAACGAAGATATCGCTGCAAAATATCCAAAAGGTCACAAAGAGATTAAGCCGTATCTACGTACCACACCTGCACCAAACAAATAATTAGACTAATGTATAAATGTGATTAAATAAAGCCCCATGACTCAAGGTTATGGGGCTTTATTTATTTCTACTTTATGATTAATAAGACTTTGCCATGATGGCCAGATTAAGCTATAACTGTGGTATAGCGTATCAATAGTTTGTGCTTATCAGCACAACAACCATAATAAAGCGTATCAGCGTAAAATCGCTGTCCAATCATTCTTACAAGGAGTTTGCTATGAAAAAATTATATATTACCCGTACAGCGCCCAATCCACGTAAAGCGCTTATCTTATTAGCTTCAAAAGGTATCGATGTTGATGATATGGATGATGTCGATGTGATCGATATTGATTTTGCGGCAAATGAGCAAATGTCAGAATCCTTTACGCAAATGAATCCAATGCAGACCGTACCTGTTTTGACCTTAGATGATGGTACTGTATTGAATGATTCTCAGGCAGTTTGTGAGTATCTGGATCGTGTTTATGGTGAGCGTTCGGTCATGGGTAATGATGTGGTACAGCGTGCGCAGGTTTGTTCTATGCGCCGTGTTGCAGAGTTTGAAGTGATGTATAACTTGATGCTCGCGTTTCAACACAGTCATCCATCTAAAGCACAACGTGTTGAGCAAGTGCCCGAGTTCGTCGCACCATCAATTGCTCGTGCTGTTAAAGCTATGGCGTATTTTGAGACGATATTAGAAGGTCGTGAATACCTAGTAGGTGAGCAATTAAGTTTTGCGGATATCGTGCTATATCTCAGCTTGGATTTTGGTAAAGTATTGAAGATTAATCCTAATGAGCAAGGCGAAAACCTGGCTCGCTTTTATCAAAAGATGAATGAACGTTTCAGTATTAAAAATATGGCTAAAGCCAAACCTACAAGTGTGAATGACTAAAAGGTACTAGAAAAATAGTTTAAATCATAAAATTTATCTATTAACCTACTTGGTAAATTGATCGCTATAAAGCAAAACAGCTAACCTCAATCGTTAGCTGTTTTTTTATGAAATATAATAAAATTCAACATTTCGTTACATAGGTTAATAGTGCCAAGGTTATAGTGGTTAATCTAGCTTAGTTATATCAATTATGTTTTTAAAACGTTTATTTAAGAAGAATACTTTTAAATTATGACTTCTTTTGAATAGGTTTTTTAAAATATAGATGGTACGCGAGATAAGTTGTACAAGCTTACTAAGAGGTATGTAATATGGTAGGTAGCCGAAATAAGCCAACGTTAAAATTACTGCTATTACCCAGTATGATGGCAGTTAGTCTGATGCTAAGTGCGTGTCAAAAAGAAGCGGCGTCTAGCGAAAGTGATACATCGCAGGGTCCTGAAGCTGGCGAGATGACAGACTCAGCCGTAAGTGAAGATCTGGTATCTAGTATGAGCCCTACATCAGACGAATCTGAACCTGTTGAATTAACTGCTCAAGAAAAGCTGACGACCACCTTATCTCATCATCGTTGGACGTTGGTAAACGCAGTCGACGCTAATGAACAACCTATGGCTGAATTTGCGAATATCAACAGTCAGGTAACGCTTGCATTCAACCAATATCAGGGGCAAGACACGCTAAGCTATAGTGTAGGCTGTAATACGATTAGTGCTGGCTATCAGTTAAAAGGGCATACCTTAACTACTGAAGAGGGTATGAGTACAAAGATGTCTTGTGGCGAGCTAGATGTGGCTGAAAACACCTTGAATACGTTGATGCAGGGCAGTAGTGAGTTCAAAATTGATCAAGGCGATAGCCCAGTATTGACCCAGTTTACCGACGATGATGTAACTCTGGTTTGGAATGGTAGGCTTACTGCACAAGCGAAATATAACAGTAAGGGTGAAACAGTATTTTGGGCAGTAAACTCCGAAACAGTACCTTGCGAAGCAGGTAACTCTGAGCAGTGTCTACGAGTTAAGCCTATTACTTATAATGATCAAGGTATTAAAACTCACGAAGGACAGTGGCGAGTATTCGTTGGTGAGATCGATGGCTATCAGCATGACAGCAAACACGAAGAAGTATTACGCTTACAACGCTATCCACTACATATCGATGAGTTATCAGAGAACAGCGAGCCAACTAAAGACGATACTGCTGATGAAAAGTATGCTTATATACTAGATGCTGTCATTGAAAGTGCAGTTGTAGAGTAGCCTATTATAGTTTGAGCATTTGAAATGTTCATAGTCATAAAAAACACGCGTCTAATAGCACGTGTCTTTTTATAGGATGTCTACCTTGCTGTTTATCTATTTTGACGCGTTTCTGTTTCAACGCTGATCTTTAACGCAAGTTACCCAAATCTTCTTCAGTCAAACGCCAACGGCCTTTCTTTTTTGAAGCACCGCGACCACGCATAGCGCTATTCAATATTAACTTATTCATTGAATGGCTTGAGTGAGCATGACAGATGGCACAGGCAAGACCGTCAGCAGCATCTTGTTGTGGTACGACTTCTAACGCTAATATCCGGCAGACCATCTCTTGTACTTGTTCTTTGGCCGCTGCTCCATAGCCACAGACTGCTTGTTTGATTTGCCGAGCCGTATATTCTGATACTTCTAAATCTAGTGCAACCATCGCCGCAATCGCTGCACCTCGTGCTTGCCCAAGCTTAAGTGCGGAATCAGGGTTTTCTGCCATAAATACTTGCTCAATCGCTGTATAGATAGGCTCGTCTGCGTATTTTAAATGATGCTGTGTGATGCGGGTTAGTCCATTAAAGATGCGTTTGAGGCGTTCAGGCATCTCTTTGGTATCTGTGCGAATCGTCCCTGCATCGATATATGTCAGCTTGTCACCTGTCTGCTGTACTATCCCATAACCGGTCATGCGTGACCCTGGATCAATTCCTATAATAATTGCCATAATATTCCGTCTTGCTTACCTGTCGTTTTATATTCAATACAATATAGATTGGATACGGACTCGCTTAGCCTACTATTCGTAGTACTATCTTCCACCTTCCTTGTGTCCAAATTATGTTGTACCGACTATATGGCTTAAAAATTAGCCTTAAGTTTGATAGTATAGCAACCAATCCCCATATACATCATATGTTAGCCATTTTAATTTTTATGGCGCTCAATTTATTGGTTTTTATTTTATAGGACGACACTTTATGGGTCAGATAGTTGGTATAGCCATCGTTTGGTTTATTATCGAGATGCTACTGTGGTATTTGCTTGCTCAGTTTATGAGCGGCTGGTGGGTGTTTATGTGGTTTATTATCGCCGCGGTTATCGGTATCTCCTTGATGCGCAAAGGTATGGCTGCTCTTAATCCAATGGCACAGCAAATGAAAGCTGGTGGCATGATGAACCCTGCGATGCGTCCACCAGAGACCACGATGATCAAGAGTATCGCGATGGCAGCTGCTGGTATTTTACTGCTTATTCCTGGGGTGCTTAGTGATTTGATGGCGTTGTTGGTGGTATTGCCACCTGTGCAGAAAAAGCTAAAAGACTTGGCCAATAATTACGTCATGAACAATCAGCAAAAAATGATGGAAATGATGGCCAAGCAGATGGGTGGTCAAATGGGCGGCGGTCAAAATCCGTTTGGCGGTGCTGGTGGTATGGGCGGTCAAAACCCGTTCGGTGGTGCAGGTGGCATGAATGGTCAGAATCCATTTGGTCAACAGCAGCAAAACCCATTTGGTGATGTGTTTAAACAGCATACTACGGTTGATGGTACTGCCAAAAACATCCCTAAAGATGTAAAAAAGATTACTAAATCTGCTAATGACGAATAACTATTTAGTTAAATCGTAAGCGTAAAAAAAGCCCCTCTCATCAATGACGAAAGGGGCTTTTTAGTGGTAGTAAATAAATTATAAGAAATATACTTACTAACCGAATGAAACAACCGAAGTGCCGCTGTAAGATGGTGACCCATGAACCGTGAAGTTCAGGGCGGATGCGTCATCATCTCTGCAGGTTTCCTGATACACCGCAAGCGGTGCAGGCATACACAATGAGACAATAGGTACCACATCCTGGTAAAGCATTATCGGCTCAGGGAATAAACATCTACTAGCCAACACTTCAGAATAGTTTTATCTTAACCAATGAAAAGAGTGATTGCAAGTCTGAATTACAGATTGATACGTAGCTTGGTTAGTTGGGCGCATTTATATTATCTTGTATAGAAAAATCATCACAAGATAACCCTATAAAATTATTCATAAACTCACGAAAAATGCTCAGTTTTTCAGCTATTTCAAGATGTGTGTTAATATAGAGGGCTTTATATTCCCTTACACAGCATTATAGGCGTTCATTCACTCGAGGAGCGGTAATATATGACCAGTACCCAACAAGCATCAGACTCTATTGATAATAATAAAACACAGCTTAGCAATAACCAAGACGGTGCACAGAATAAAAAGATACCGCATGTCTTGATGATATTGGACGGCTTTGGTCATCGTGAAGAAGATAAAGATAACGCCATCGCTGCTGCCAATATGCCAAATTTAGACAAGATTTATCAGCAATATCCTCATGGGCTGATTTCAGCTTCAGGGGAAGATGTTGGTTTGCCAGATGGTCAGTTTGGTAACTCAGAAGTTGGTCACATGAATTTAGGGGCGGGACGTGTTCTTTATCAGGACTCAACTCGTATCTCAAGTGAACTTGTTAATCGTGAATTTTATAAGAACGAAGCATTGGTCAATGCGGTAAAAGCGGCTAATGAACGTGGCGGTAACGTCCATATTATGGGCTTGCTCTCTGATGGCGGCGTCCACTCACATCAAGACCATATCGAAGGTATGTGTCATTCAGCATTGGTCCATGGTGCCAAGAATGTCTTTATTCATTGTTTCTTAGATGGCCGTGATACCCCGCCTAAATCTGCTGATAAGTACATCAATCGTCTGCGCGATTATATCGATAAATTGAATGCTCATTACGAAGGTGGCCGCGTACAGATTGCGAGTATCATCGGTCGCTACTATGCAATGGATCGCGACAATCGTTGGGATAGAGTGCAAAAAGCCTATGAGCTGATTACTGAAGGCAAAGCTGATCGTCTATCGACACGGGCAGATGGTGCTGTCCAAGCTGCTTATAAAGCGCGTGAGACCGATGAGTTTGTCAGCCCAACGACCGTAATTGGACGTGATGAAGTGCCATATACTGTTAATGATAACGATGCACTTATTTTTATGAATTTCCGTGCTGACCGTGCTCGTGAGCTTGCCCAAGCGTTTGTCTTGCCAGATCATGAGTTTTCTGGATTTGCGCGTCAAAAGCAGCCAAAACTGGCGGCGTTTGTGATGCTAACTAAGTATTCAGATGTCCTAGCTGACAATCCAAAAACCAGTATTGCTTACTACCCAACGTCTTTAGCCAACACATTGGGAGAGTACTTGCAGGATCAAGGAAAAACTCAACTACGTATCGCTGAAACTGAAAAATATGCGCATGTGACATTTTTCTTTAGTGGTGGCCGCGAAGAAGAGTATCAGGGCGAGACCCGTATATTAGTGCCATCTCCAGACGTTGCAACTTATGATTTACAGCCTGAGATGAGTGCGCCTGAAGTCACTGATAAATTAGTAGAAGCGATTGAGTCTGGTAAGTATGATGTATTGGTGGTCAATTATGCCAATGGTGATATGGTTGGGCACACAGGTATCTTTGATGCAGCGGTAAAAGCGGTAGAGGCTTTGGATGTATGCGTTGGCCGTATCGAGTCAGCAGTCCGAGCTGCTGGTGGTGATATGCTTATCACAGCCGATCATGGTAACTGCGAGCAGATGCAAGACTATGAAAGTGGTCAAGTACATACACAGCATACGACAGAGCATGTACCATTAATTTACGTAGGTGAGCAAAAGCTGCAAGTGCGCCGTGGTGGTAAACTTAGTGATGTGGCGCCGACTATTTTATCACTGATGAATGTTGACGCCCCTGCTGAAATGACAGGTGAGAGCTTATTGGTTCCAGCAGTCTAAGCCAGTCGAGTTAAACCACAGTACTTGAATGACTGTGGTTTATACTGATTTGACAGCTGTACTAGAAGATATCGAAAAGGAAAGGATAACCTATTATCCTTTCCTTTTTTTGTGATACATTTTACTTAATTTACTTGCAATACTATGCTAGTTCGAAATATGCGTTTGGTGCTATCTTATAAGTCGCTATATAACGCTAAATTCGTATTCTCTATTATTCAAATGAGTTCTTTTATGCAGCCTATTTCTTTTGCACGTTCTTTTTTATCCAAAGGGTTAAGTAAATCAGTAGGGAAGGCATCAGTCGCGTCCAAGATTTTGCAGCCTGCAATTTTAATAGGTGTGCTTGGTTGTGGGATGGGCGTAAATGCACAAGCAGCAGTGGGAGCTTCTACAAATAATGATAATCCTACAAATGGTCTACAGCTTATCAGTCTAAATGCAGATGAGATAGCGGATGAAAACGACGCTGATAACTTATCTAACATTGCTGATATGTTAGATGTCGCCGATGAGCCAGATGACTCAATAGATAGTGTGCCAGATGAAAGCGCGCTGACGGATGATGCTGATGATATTGATACGGAGATTCCAGCAGAAGTTGCACAAGTATCGTTAAATGCTATCTCTCCTGAGACGCTAAAAACATTTGTGGCTGTGGTGGATTTAGTACGTCGTCAATACGTCGATGCGGTCAATGACGAAGAGTTATTTAGCAATGCGATGAGCGGTATGCTGACCAAACTTGACAGCCATGCTGAGTTTTTAGATGCAGAAGCCTATGAGAACCTGCGTGCTTTTACTGAGGGCGACGTTGGTGATATTGGTATTAAGGTTAATTACCAGCCAGAGGCAGGATATTGGGTCGTGACAGAGGTTATCGATGATTCACCTGCAGACAAAAAAGGCATCGCAGTTGGTGATTATTTGCATCAGGTTGATGAGTTTAAGCTAGATGAAGGGCGACAGGTCAATGACGTTGAGCAGCTCTTAACGGGTATCGCTGGTACGCAGGTAGATATTATCACTTCCAAAGCTGGCCGCCGTAAGCACACAACGACGTTGCAGCGTAATAATAGTCATCCGCAGATTATCGAGACCAAACTGATCGATGGTATTGCCATTGTCAAATTACCGGCGTTTCAAAACAACAGCCGTGAGAAATTACTAGAAGGTTTAATTAACCTAAACGCTCCGATATCAGGCATTTTGCTAGATATGCGTGATAATCCAGGTGGCGTACTGACATCAGCAGTGAGCGTGGCCAGTTTATTTATGGATGATACCGATGTGGTGCAGGTGCAAGCACGTCAAAATAAATCACGGGTACTATCGACCCAAGGTGATGCGATACTTAAGCCTTTGCCATTAGTGGTATTACAAAATCGCTATTCAGCATCAGCAGCAGAGGTGCTTGCTAGTAGTTTACAAGCACAAAAACGCGCTACTATTATCGGTGAAGTTAGCTATGGTAAGGGCTCAGTACAATCAGTCATACCGTTAAACGATGAGCAAGCCGTCAAATTGACTGTGGCCAATTATATGACGGCAGCAGGCAAACAAATAGATGAGATCGGCGTAGAACCTGATGTGACCTTATCTGGCAGCGAGAACACGTGGGAGCAGAAAGCTTTAGAATTAGTGAAGGCGCGCGCACTTGATTCTGGCATTCGCTTTGTTAGAAAAAATGCTACGAAAGAATAGATTTTCGTAGCAATTAATTAACAGCATATACCATTCAACGCTTAAAAATATTTGAAGATGCCGCTTAAAAGAAACTAGTCGAACGCATCTTCAGAAATTTCGAGCTTTTTCATACGGTAGCGTAAAGAACGAAAGGTGGTTCCTAATAATTCAGCTGCTTGGGTTTTGTTCCAGCCAGTTTGTTTGAGTGCCGTGATAATCAGCTGCTTTTCTTGTTCCTGCAAATAATGTTCTAATCCTTGAGGCGGTAGTTGACCGTCGAACAGTTCTTGCAAACTTGATATATCTTTAGAGGTTTCCTGTTGGGCGGTGGAGTCAAGGAGCGACTCTTTGTCATGAGTACTTGCTACGTTGGTTGACGAACTGTCATTATTATTTGACGAATGCTGTACCATTGAGGGGTAGTGGTTGTTATTAGTACGATAGGGATGTAAATTGATAGCTCTTTGCTCAACCTGCGCCGTTGTATTATTGCTAGATTGAATGGCTTGCTCACCGCTCTTTGTTAATTGGGCTGTAGATTGAACATCTATTTGATTTTCTACGCTACGAGCTAGTAGCTCAGAGCTATCGATAGTTGAACTATGATTTTGCTCTTGTATATTTACAAGCTCAGGTTCAATGTCAGAAAGACCTAAATGACTAACGTCTATATATGAAGTTTCAGCTAACGTAACTGCACGCTCCAATAAGTTGCGTAGTTCACGGACATTACCCGCAAAATCGTGGCGTTGTAAGCGTTCGCAGGCTTCCATCGTCAATGACGGCGGCGACTCTAGTTGCCAGTCGTCAGCAATCATAGCCAAAAAGTGGTCTGCCAACACAGGGATGTCATCACGACGTGCATTAAGCGTTGGAAGCTTTAGCTCAATGACATTGATGCGATAATATAAATCTTGTCGAAACGCACCATCCTGTACCAGTTGGCTCAAGTCCTTGTGAGTGGCAGACAAAATGCGGATGTCTACTGGAACTTCTTTTGTATCACCGATTGCCCTTACTGTTTTTTCTTGAATGGCACGTAACAATTTAACCTGCATGGCTAGAGGTAAGTCTGCCACTTCATCTAAAAATAACGTGCCGCCATTGGCTTGTTGGAACAATCCCTGTTTATCAGCGACAGCCCCTGTAAAGCTGCCTTTTTTATGACCAAAAAACTCCGACTCCATTAACTCCGATGGTATCGCACCGCAGTTCACTGGTACAAAGCTGCCATCACGCCGTGGACTTAAATCATGGATCAATCTGGCGACTACTTCTTTACCTGTGCCAGAAGCGCCCGATAGAAACACAGGTGCCTGTGAGCGTGCTAGCTTTAAAATAGTGTTTTTGAGGGGATGCAT
This sequence comes from uncultured Psychrobacter sp., assembly GCF_947500265.1. Taxonomy (GTDB): domain Bacteria; phylum Pseudomonadota; class Gammaproteobacteria; order Pseudomonadales; family Moraxellaceae; genus Psychrobacter. The sequence continues at coordinate 77,927 of NZ_CANMRN010000001.1, forward strand.
GACAGCAGAGTTACCAATCAATCTACTATCTAGCATTTTTTGTTCAGGAGAGCATTCTGGTGTGGCCTGTATTTCGCTATCCTGATGAATAACTTTTAGGGCATTCTCTACCAGTTGGCGCAAACGTGGTAGTTCTAGCGGCTTATTAACAAAATCAAAGGCACCAAGCTTTAATGCCTCAATAGCTAAATCCATGCTGCCATGAGCCGTGATCACCGCTATTGGAATATTAGAGCTATCGCTAATTTCTTTTACCAGCTCAAGTCCCGAGCCATCTGGCAGTTTTAAGTCCGTCAGACAAAAATCGTAGTCATTGTCTTGCCAAAATGTTCTTGCTTGCGACAATGTATAAGCCACATCACTTTTGATACCCATTTTAGTTAGGGTAATTTGCATCAATCGACATAAATCTACTTCATCATCGACGACTAGCGCGGTTGTTGTCATACATCATCTCATCGTATTCAATGGCTATAAAATCAATAGTTGGGTCTAAATGGGTGTAATAGCTTTCAAAAGATAAATTTAGGTAAGATTTCCTTCAATAGTTTGAAATTTATTATCAGATTTAATAGAAGGTACAATTAATCGAAAGCATGTTTTCTCATGTTCAGGGATGTAGAGTAAACGTGCTTGATTGGCTTCACAAAATGCTTGTGATAAATAGAGCCCCAGTCCTGTACCAGCTTTATCTGTTGTAAAAAATGGATCGAACAAAAGTTGTAAGTTTCCAGTACTAACACCATCACCATTATCTAATATATCGATTATAACATCGTTGTCTGCGCAGTAAATGTCGATTTCCACATAAGCATGAGGATGAGAATAGCTACTGTAGCGCAGACCATTGTTGATTAAGTTGATCAATATCTGCTCTAACTGATGAGTATCAAATGATATGATGGGTTTGGTTTTTATTCGTAGAAAAATGTCGTGTCCTTGAAAGTAATTCTCCAAAAACGATGGCATCCATTCAGCCAATTCGAGCACCTGCTGGGTAGCCGTCTGCTGACGAGACAGCTTTAAAATATCCTCAATGATACGGTTTACACGTTTTGTCTGTGAAAATATCATCTTATAAAGCTCATGGTTGCCAGTCATGGCAGCATTCAATTCACTTGTTAGTGCACTGTCATCTTCCATTTGTTCTGCAACATCTTCCATTAATAGCTGGCTGGCTTGCGATATCGCTGCTAATGGGTTTCTGATTTCATGGGCAATACTGGCAGTTAATTGCCCTAAAGAAGCCAGTTTCAACTGTTGAGCACTGGCTTGCTCACGGCGTAAATCTTCTAATATGACAAGTTTGCTATCGTCTTTTAGTGGAATAATCTGTACACGTAATTTGCCAAATATTGAGGCATTTGCCACAGCTGGCACATCGTAGGTAAAAGCGCGTGACTGCCCAGATGCTACCGACAAGCAGGCATTAAACAACTGTGAATGCTGTTCATTGAGTTGCTGCTCAAAATTAGAGAGAAGTGCTTGGTTTTGAGTTTCTTTTGTATCGTCAAGGGTATTCTGTGCTGTGACAGGCGTGGCAAATGAAAGGCTCAGCAACTGATGTGCGGCAAGGTTTGCTAAGACAATATGTTGCTTATCGATAACGATAACACCATTCACCATCTGCGTGATAACCTCTTGATTGATCACGTTTAGTCGCTCGACTTCCTTAGCATGGTTTGCCGCGACTTTCTCAAGCTGTACCAATCGCTGAGAGATAGACCAACTCAAACCGCCCACTGCTAAAAAACTCGCTGACATCAGTAGCGCATCACCTAGGTTGGCTAGACTCATGCTATTAGCAATAGCGTAAAAAAACTGCTGATAAATAACGAGAATGATGGCAAGTAACGTAATAACCAGCGCTTGTGAACCATGTAGTAGCATAAAGCTAGCCGCGACGACCACCATGTATAGCATGGTTAACTGCAAATCAGGGTTGCCTGTCGTGTAGAGCAGTAGACTTAATATAATAACGTCTAAGGCCAGTCCGAATGCCAGCTGGCGCCGCATATGTTTTTTAACAACATAAAATAATCCAAGCAGTATCAAGCTTAACAGTACATAAAAGCTTAGAGTCGTTTGTTGTAAAAAACTCGGTAAAGAAGTGCTATCGCCGGTACGGGCAGAGATGTATAGCATGAGCATAGAGAACAGGCTAACAACGAAGCGATAGCTGCTATAGATCAGCCCCAACTTACGCAACTGCGGCAGAGGAAGTGTATCGTCATGATGTGCATAACGAATAATGGCAGAACTAAGGTTGGTAGCAGGGTTCATAAACTGGCCGTAATAAAATAAACGCTAAAATGGTTTATGGTTGAATCAGACCATGACGAATGGCCAAATGAGTTAATTTAACATCACTATCAACCCCAACTTTTTCATAAATACGGTAGCGATACGTATTAATGGTCTTGACGCTAACAAATAATTGATCGGCTATTTGCTGAGGGCTCTGACAATTAACAACCATCATGGCCACTTGTTTTTCTCTGTCACTTAATAAGTCAAAAGGTGAGTTGGCATTATCAGACAATAAAACATCTGCTAACTGTTCAGCGACATCCTGACTGAAGTAGCGACCTCCTTGATAAATCTTTTTAACCGCACGTATCATTTCATCAAGCGGTGTGCCTTTGGTAATGTAACCATTCACACCTGCTTTGATCAGCATTGAAGGATAGGGCTGTGCAGACATACTACTGACCGCCAAAATCTTGATACCCATATCGAGTTGAATCAGACGTTTGGTTGCTTCAAGCCCGCCAATATTCGGCATATTGACGTCTAATAAAATTACATCAGGATGTAGTTGTTTGGCTTGTTTGATAGCCATATCACCGCTGTCTGCTTCACCTACCACTTCGATATCGGGGCTGTCTGACAACATACGGCTAATACCCATCCGTACCAAATCATGATCATCTACCACTAATACTTTAATCATTACCATACTCTTTATTGATTGTCAGAATGGACGCTTTATTAAGTTCAAATAATATAAAAAACGAATATACTTCAACCATTGTTTTTATCTTTGTATATTCAAAATACTGCTAATTAATATAACAAAATATGAGTAATCATAACATTCGAAGTTAAATTATATTGCTGCAGTGTGAATTGATGTTTCTATAATATAAATTGGTTGTAGCAAAGTTTGAACGAAGCCAAAAAAAACTACTAAATCAGTTTGATAGATTAAACTTAAATGTAAACCATGATACACTAAAAATACAAAAGCTCTATGTGAGTACTTACAAACACATCTATAAACGCTACGTACGTTTTTGGCGTCAGACAATATGTAACTGGCGTAATAGCGACAGCAGGAGGCATAATGAAGCAACTACCATTAACCAAACAGCAATTGATCGCTGCTATGATTTCATTGAGTTTGGGCAGTGTTGCACAAGCCGCACTTACAATTAATGGTAGCACTGACACTGCTTCTAGTGCACGCCTGAGTTGGGGCGGCGCTGATAGCTTGTCTGAAGCTCGTAACATAATGTACAAGTCCAACGGCTCTGCTATTAAGAAAGTCGATAATGGCTATGGTACTACCAACATCACGAATACCAATAGTTTTGCTAGTAGTAATAACACCAATACTACTCGCTATAACACAACCTATCGTGGGGCATTTGGCAGCAGCGATATGATTCCGATTAGTACTGATTCACGTAGTGTTGCGGTGATCGACGCTGAAACTGGCGAATCTATCTACGAAAAAGATGCTGATATCGCGCGTCCCATGGCCAGTATTACCAAAGTTATGACGGCTATGGTCGTATTGGATGCAGGCCTTGATATGCGTGAAGAAATCACGCTTGATCCAGAGGATTTTGTTGGTCCTAAGCGTGCAAGCTCGCGTTTAAAATCAGGTGATCGTTTAAACCGCGCTGAGATGCTATTGATGGCGTTGATGAAATCTGAAAATCCAGCGGCGAAGAGTCTGGCACGTAACTACCCAGGTGGCTATGATGCCTTTATGCGTGCGATGAATCGTAAAGCGCAAGACTTGGGCATGAATACGGCGTTTTTTGGTGATCCAACTGGACTTGATAAGCGTAACGTAGCTTCTTCAAAAGATTTGGTCAAGATGGTACGTGCTGCTGGTAACTATGATGTTATTCGTCGTTTTTCTACTACTAAGAGCTATGACTTTTTTGTCTCAAACTACTCAAGTGGTAACCGTACCTATAAAGCCAGTAATACTAGCACGTTGGTCCGTGACGGCAGCTATCCAATCGGTATCTCTAAAACAGGCTTTATCAATGAAGCTGGACGTTGTGTGGTAATGGAAACTCGTGTCAATAATCGTCCTGCGATTATTGTTATCTTAGGAGCAAACAGCTCAGCAACACGCTGGGGCGATGCTAAAAATATCTTAAATAGTTTGGCTACTCGTCGTACAGTGTAAGCTATCTGTTCTAAATGTATAAAAAAGCTGTTATATCATATAACGGCTTTTTTATTGTGTTGAATTTAAGCATTAAGGATACACGCTATGGGTCATTCACCATTCTCCTCAGTTATGCCTAAGCTATATTTATTGACCAACGATGATGAATTTGAGCTGTTATATCAAAAGCTAGAAGCAGCCTTATCGACAGGATTGATTGCACTATTACAAATTCGTCGTAAGCAAGTTCTTAGTCTACCTGATGGAGCTTTGAAGCTTTTTGATGAGGCGCAAAGAATCGTTGAGTTAGCTAAAACGTATAGCGTGCCAGTTGTTATTAATGATGACGTGAAGTTGGCCGAAAAGCTTGGCGTTGGGGTACACCTTGGTCAAACAGACGGCAGTATCGGTAATGCTTTGCAATCCCTTTCACCGCATCAAATCATCGGTCGTACCTGCCATGGTGATGTAGCGCTGATTAAAGAAGCAAAAAATGATGGTGCAAGCTATGCTGCGATGGGTGCTGTATTTACTTCTACAACTAAGCCAAATGCTAATATCATTTCGCGTCAGCAGCTTGTGGAAGGGTGTCAGCAAGGCATACCAATCTGTGTGATAGGGGGGTTAACCGCAGAAAATGTCTCAGATTTAGTAGATTTGCCCATTGCGCTTGTGGCAGTAGTCGGGGATATCATGGATTTGCCAGCAGCAGACATAGCTCAGCGCTGTTGTGAGTGGCAGCAGGCATTTTCTAAATGGAAAATACCTACTTGAAGTACTCTTATTAGAGAGGTTTTAGAGTAGTAATAGTCTTATAATAGAATATTAATATGACAGCGCTACTCAGCGTGTTCCATACATAAGGTAGCATAGGGTAGCGCTTCTAAGCGTTGCTCTTCGATCTGTTCACCGCAGACTTCGCACTCGCCATAAGTACCATTTTCAATTCGGCTCAATGCATTTTCGACATAGATTAAGCTTTGATGCGCTTCACTCATTAAGTTTTTGCGCATGTCATTTTGACGATAGGATATGGCCTGATCTTCCCAGTGTTCATTGAGATCATCTTGCGGGTTTTGTATGTGATCTTCTATCTTATCAATCCGAGACTCGTACTCATCTTTTAATTTTAATAGGTTTTGTTTAGCAGTGTCTAAGTTGATGCTCATTATTTTCTCCTAATGGATTATTTTTATTGTCAATGTTTCTATCATAAAGAGCTTGACTGCTGAGTACCACCACGAAATGTTACGGTTTATTGATTATGCTTGAAGCTAGCAACTGCAATTGTTGCAATCGAATAATGGTCTGAGAATTTAGACTAAATATTTTAAACGTGCTGAAATTTGTGTCAGGTTGCTTGTGAGACTGCGCTAGAAAACTGGTAGAATACACCGCCGCTAAATTCTGCTTACTTGATCGATCCATCAGAGTGGTTTGATAAGTGCCAGAGCCAAGCGTTAAAAAACATTAAAAAGTAATAAAGCTGATAGTGACGATATAGCTTGGATATAAAATAGCGTATTTATAAAGCCGGTTAGTAAGAGTGCGACGAAATAGTAGAGCGAGCTTAGCACTGAATCTGATTTATATAGAGCTGACTATAATAGTCATATCAGTAACGACAGTAATCGCAAATTAACAGATATATTGATGCATAGGAGCAGGTGATGAATTTTTTGCGTATGAGTGAGTTGAACTTAACGGATAAAGTGGTGTTGATCCGAGAAGATTTAAATGTACCTATTAAAGACGGCAAGGTCACGAGCGATGCGCGCTTGCAAGCCAGTCTTCCTACCATCAAGATGGCGCTCGAAAAAGGCGCTGCGGTAATTGTTTGCTCACATTTAGGCCGCCCAACAGAAGGCAATCCTGAAGCTGTATACTCATTAGCGCCGGTTGCTGACTATCTGACGGAAAAATTAAGCTCGCAACTATCGACGCCTGTACGTCTTAATAGTGATTATCTTACCCAAGGTGCCAATGTGAAATCTGGCGAAGTGGTTCTATTAGAAAATGTACGCTTCAATGACGGTGAAAAGAAAAACGATGCCACGCTAGCGAAAAAGTATGCTGATTTGTGCGATGTGTTTGTGATGGACGCTTTTGGTACAGCGCACCGTGCACAGGCATCAACAGAGGGTGTTACGCAAGCGATGCGTCAAGCAGACAAAACCGTCTGTGCAGGGCCATTGTTAGCTGCTGAACTTGATGCTTTGAGCCTAGCGCTTGAAACACCAGCACAACCAATGCTTGCTATCGTTGGTGGGTCAAAAGTATCAACCAAATTAGAAGTGCTACACAGCTTGGCTGAAGTTTGCACACAGATTATCGTTGGTGGCGGTATTGCTAATACTTTCTTAGCAGCACAAGGTCACAGTGTTGGCGCCTCATTGTACGAAGCAGACTTGCTCGATACTGCACGTGACATTATGACCAAGACTGAAATTCTACTGCCTGAATACGTCGTAGTCGCTGATAAAAACGACATCGATTTTGCTGACTTTACTGGCTCATTGCAAAAAGCCACTGCAACGATCAAATCAGTTGATGCTATCGGTGACAATGACATGATATTGGATATCGCACCAGAAAGCGCAAAGCGACTTGCTGATGCCATTATTAATGCAGAAACTATCTTGTGGAATGGTCCAGTGGGTGTCTTTGAAGTCGATGCTTTCGGGCAAGGTACACAGATATTAGCTACTGCTGTAAGAGACAGCGATGGTTTCTCTATCGCGGGCGGCGGTGATACGTTAGCGGCTATCGATAAATATCAAGTTGCTAATGGTGTGAGCTATATGTCAACAGGTGGCGGTGCGTTTTTAGAGTTTGTTGAAGGTAAAGTACTTCCAGCAGTTGCTGCACTGCAAATAGATGCCTAACTAATTAACGATACTCTGTAGCTTAGTAACATTAGACGTACAACTAACTTTAAATAACTAAGGTAGTCTGTAAAAATAATATTTTGGCTGTTGATTTGCTTGTTTTTATTGATATAAGTAAGCGCAATAGCCATCGATTATTATTAAGCAGTCATTATTTATTTATATACTGAAAATTATTATTGCATGTCTGATTCGCACTCTATAAAATAGCGCGACCATGTATTTTGACATGCATTATTTACGAGAGGTTTATTATGTTAAAACGTCATTTATTACTTGCTAGCGTACTTGCTGGTACCTTTGCAATCACTGCATGTAGCCAACAAACAGAAGAAAACACTGAAGCTGCTGTTGAATCTGCTGGCGATGATGCTGCTGCAAACGCTGATGCTGCTGCCGCTGAAACAGACGCTGCTGCTGCTGAAGCTGAAGCTGCTGCTCAAGACGCTGGTACTGAAGTTGCCGAAGGCGCTGACACTGCTGGTGCAGCTGCGACAGACGCTCTAGAAAACACTGGCGATGCTATTGCTGAAAGCACTAACACAGCGGTTGAAAATACTGCTGAAGCTGTTGCTGATGGTGCTAACGCTGTCGCTGATGGCGCAAATGATGTTGCAGTTGATGCAGAGCAACAGTACTAAGCTACGCGATAACTAAGCACTATAATGACTGATTTGCTGGGATTATATCGATTGATAGATAATCATCGGTAAATAATATCTAAAAAGGGTCATTGCTTTATAAGCCTCAAAATACTAGAAAAGCCTTGGTGATTGCCAAGGCTTTTTGCGTTGTATGCCATTGTTACATTTTATAAAGTAACAGTTTATAAAAGTTAAACTGACATAAAGAGACGGTATAGACTGACAAATAGTCGGTCAACCGCTACGAAGACAGAACAATTTTTGCTATAATCACCGCGTGGTAATCATATCCAATATCATTCAGATTTCTACTAACCTATATACGGTCAGTATGGTCGAATATACAGTGAAATGATTGCTATCAAGCTGTTTTTTAAAATACTATTCAAAATCTAATCAGAGAGCGTCTTATGGCCCTAATATCCTTACGTCAACTTCTAGATCATGCCGCTGAACACAGTTATGGTGTTCCTGCTTTTAACGTCAATAACTTAGAGCAAATGCGTGCAATCATGATGGCTGCGGATGCTTGTGATTCACCTGTTATTGTTCAAGCCAGTGCAGGCGCACGTAACTATGCAGGGTCAGCATTTTTGCGTCATTTGATTATCGCTGCGATCGAAGAATGGCCACATATTCCAGTAGTAATGCATCAAGATCACGGTATGTCGCCAGCTATCTGCCAACGCTCAATCCAGTTAGGTTTTTCATCAGTGATGATGGACGGCTCACTTGGTGAAGATGGCAAAACGCCAATGGACTATGATTACAATGCTAGCGTCACGCGCGAAGTTGTTAAGATGGCACATGCTTGCGGCGTTTCTGTAGAAGGCGAAATCGGTTGCCTAGGTAGTCTTGAAACTGGTATGGCTGGTGAAGAAGACGGCTCTGGCGCTGAAGGCGTATTGGATCATGAGCAGCTCTTGACCAGTGCTGATGAAGCTGAGCAGTTTGTAAAAGATACCAATGTCGATGCGTTAGCGATTGCTATCGGTACTAGCCATGGTGCCTATAAGTTCACACGTCCACCGACAGGCGATATCTTGTCTATTGAGCGCGTAAAAGAGATTCATGCCCGTATTCCTAATACCCACCTTGTGATGCATGGTTCTTCATCAGTGCCACAAGAATGGCTAAAAGTTATTAATGAAAATGGCGGTGATATCGGCGAAACTTATGGTGTGCCAGTTGAGCAAATCGTTGAAGCGATCAAACATGGTGTGCGCAAAGTAAACATCGATACGGATTTACGTCTGGCATCAACTGGCGCTATCCGTGAATTCCTTGCGAAAAATCCAAGTGAATTTGATCCACGCAAGTACTTCAAAGCGTCTATGGTAGCGATGTCAGATATCTGTACCAATCGTTTTGAAGCGTTCGGCTCTGCAGGTCAAGCACATAAAATTCGTCCAACCAGTCTTGAAGGTATGGTAAATTTTTACCAATAAGACTGTGTTGTAGAACGTAGTTGTTAATCATGAAGTAGCAGCTGATTTTATAATATTTTACATAAGAGGTCGTAAATAATGATTGGATTGATTACCGGACAGGTGCAGTACTTGATGGCACCGACTGCTTGTATCATGACGACCTCTGGTGTGGGTTATGATATCGAACTGCCATTGCCTTCATTTTGCCAGTTACAGCTTAACGAACAAGCCAGCATTTGGACACATTTCCATGTTCGCGAAGATGCACAGTTGCTCTACGGCTTCATCGATCGAAAAGAACGCGATGTCTTTCGCCAATTAATTAAAATTAACGGGGTTGGTGCAAAAATGGCCTTGGCTATGCTGTCTGCAATGTCAGCAGCTGAGTTAAAAATGCATGTTGAGCAAGAGTCGGAGATGGCATTAACTCGTATCCCAGGTATCGGTAAAAAGACAGCGCAACGTTTATTGATTGAGCTAAAAGACAAGTTAAAGAATATCGACGTTGATAGTGGCTCGTTTGAATTGACACCTCAGAAAACTACGATTTCTCACGAAGGCAGTATCATCGCTGAAGTGGAAGGCGCGTTGATTAGCTTGGGCTACAAAGAAAAAGAAGCTCAGCTGGCGATTAAAGCTGCTAAGAGTAAAGGAGATACTTTTGCTGATACTCAAGGTCTGTTAAAAGCTACTTTACAGCAACTATCTGGCTTTTAATTCATATTAACTAGCCGTCTATCGATGACAACCACATAATGTATTAAATTAATAAGCGACATTAAATGTCGCTTATTTTCGTTTTAGTACTCGCTTAATGAGGTTTTGCATGACTTATGCGCAGCGTTTGGTTATGCTATTTGTTAACTAATTTTTTAATACAATGATAAATTCTATGACGCAAGATCGTTTAATTAATCCGCTAGAAGGTGCAAGTGACGCTCCTGATGCCAATATCCGACCAGCATTATTGGCCGAGTATATTGGTCAGCCGGTGGTGCGTGAGCAGATGGAAGTGTTCATCGGTGCTGCTCGTGGCCGTGACGAAGCGCTAGATCACACACTTATATTTGGTCCACCGGGTCTGGGCAAGACGACCCTTGCCAATATCATCGCTCGTGAGATGGGTGGTAATCTGCGTTCTACTTCAGGGCCTGTGCTTGAGCGCCCAGGAGATTTGGCAGCCATGCTGACCAACCTAGAAGCAGGTGACGTACTGTTTATTGATGAAATTCACCGTCTAAGCTCGGTTATTGAAGAAATCCTTTATCCAGCAATGGAAGATTTCCAATTGGACATTATGATTGGTGAAGGGCCTGCTGCGCGTTCTATCAAGCTTGATTTGCCGCCGTTTACCTTGGTAGCAGCAACGACGAGAGCAGGGCTACTGACGTCACCACTACGTGACCGTTTTGGGATTGTACAGCGTCTTGAATTTTATAATATCGCAGACCTAACGACGATTGTCAGTCGCGCAGCACGTCTAATGCGTGTACCAATGAGTGAAGACGGGGCTGTAGAGATTGCGCGCCGTGCACGTGGTACACCAAGGATTGCTAACCGCCTATTACGCCGCGTGCGTGACTATGCCGAGGTAAGAGGCGACGGTAGTATTAATGGCGCGATTGCAGGTAGCGCGTTAGATATGCTGGCAGTGGATAGACGTGGTCTTGATCATCTAGACAGACGTTATATCGAAATATTGCATGAGCGCTTTGACGGTGGTCCTGCGGGTGTTGAAGCAGTGGCAGCAGCGATGGCTGAAGACCGTGGTACACTTGAAGATGTGATTGAGCCATATCTGATTCAACAAGGTTATGTGCTGCGTACTGCTCGTGGCCGCGTACTGACACAGATGGCAATAGATCAGATGTTATAGTAATCAGTATTCAATATAAAAAATGCGCCTGCTTTTGATGAGAAGTAGGCGCATTTTTTTGTTTAAATCTAAAATTATGAAAACTTTTCTGAACTGATTGAGTAAAAATAAATCTGATTTCTAAGCCAAAATTCGCCAAACAACTACCAAGACAGCCAGTATATAAAATATAGGTGATAGCCAGCCGATAACTTGCGTAGCGATAGCGATAAATATAGCAAAACCTGCGAGTGCCAACCAATCACGACGACGGTCATTTAGCATGTCAGCGCGAATCTGTTGTATTTCGCGTAGTTGACTGTCCTGACGAGAGCCCTGTGAGGCAAGGCTTTGTAGCCCTTGATCTAATAGTTTAGGAATATCGGTGGTAGACAGGAGCATTTCAGGCAGTTGTTGGCGCAGTTGCTGTAGATTACGCATAGGATCTAACTGTTCTTTAATCCAACTGCTTAAAATTGGCTTGGCAAGTGACCAAATGTCCAGATCAGGATATAAATCACGACCGAGTCCTTCCACATGGACCAAGGTTTTTAGCAGAAGCATCAGCTGCGGCGGGATACTCATATGGTGTCTACGCGCAATGTCCAAAATCTGCATCAGTACGCCAGCAAAGTCGATATCATCGATTGATTTTTGTAGCATAGGGCCGACGGTACGTTTCATATCACGCATCAGGGCATGTTTATCAGCATTTGGTGGTATCCAACCTGCACGGCTGACGATATCAACCACAGCGGTAAAGTTATTGTTCATTACGGCAAGTAACATCCGCGCCACGATGAGCTGATCGTCTTTTGATAAAGTGCCCATGATGGCGCAATCAAGCCCGATATAACGTGGTGCATGACCTAAATCAACTGCTGCCATACCTGCATGTAAGGTTTGCACAGGTGGTGTTTCTACAAACACATTGCCTGGGTGCATATCAGCATGAAAGAAGTTATCACGGAAGACCTGGGTAAAAAATATCGTTAAGCCTTTTTCTGCAAGCGCCGCACGGTCATAGCCTAACTGATCAAACATCTCAACTTGTGAGATAGGGACACCTTGGATACGCTCCATGACCATCACGTTTTTGGCAGCGTCGTAAACTTCAGGCACATACATCAGTGCTGAACCCAAGAAGTTATTACGCATCTGAGTAGTATTATCAGCCTCAAGTGTCAAATCAAGCTCATTGAGCATGACTTGCCGATAGTCTTCGACAATATCAATGATATGGATGGCACGTGCCGCCTCAATACGCGCAGATGCCCAACTTGCCAATTCCCGCAGTAGCTCAAAATCAGAGACAATCACAGTGCGAATATCGGGGCGAACCACTTTTACCACGACTTCACGCCCATCATGTAGGGCAGCTGTGTGAACTTGAGCGATAGAAGCAGCCGCTAACGGCTTGATATCGAATCGAGCAAACAAGGTTTCAATGGACTGGCCAAGACCATGTTTAGAATGTTGAATTTGAGCGACAGCAATATCAGCGTCGAAAGGCTTAACTTTGTCTTGCAACTGAATCAACTGAGCGATAATCTCAGGCGGTACCAAGTCGCGACGCGTTGAGAGTAACTGGCCAAGTTTCAAAAACAGCGTACCCATGTCCTCAAGCGCATACTTAATCGCATTTGGTTGGTGCTTTTTGCCCCATGCTGCTGGATGAATGCGAATTAATCGCGCCAAAGGTTGCAGCTGCGGTGCTTCTTCGATAGAAAAATGGGTATCAAGGCGATACATTGCGGCGATACGCCAAAGCTCAAGTAGACGAGCGCGGTGCGATAATAGCATGAGGTTAGGTACTCTAAACAAAGACGAAAATGGGGTAAGCGCTGCGCTTAATCATAAATAATGCCATCGGTAATAGCGTTCATTTATGATTGATGTAGTCGACTATTGATGAAACGAGTTATTCAGAAACTGCGCTTGCTCTTCTTTGATAGCAGCAAGTTTGGCTTCTTCTCGTTCGACGTCAGCACGTAATTTTAACAGTTGCTGTTTCAGATCATTTACTTCAGCCACCTCGATAGGATCAGGTGTGCTATTGCCAGCCACTTCATTGGCCCAATCACTGACATCATCAAAAGCACGTTTGGCACTATGACGCCAGCTACCTTTGAGCTGAGAGATAAGGAGATGTAACTGGCTAGCCATTGGCTTACCAATAAATGGTTCAAGCTGTCCAGCCACGTCAGGATCAAATCCTGCAACCAGTTGCTTGAGCTGCATTAGCACTTTGTAATCGCCAGCGATTGGCAGGTTACCTTCCGCACCGCGCATTAGATTGAGTAGTTGAGCGGCATTATCTACAGTGATAGTACAGTCTGGACGACTATGACCAAAACGTGCGCGCTCTATGCCGGCTCTTTGGCGCTCATTCATCTGGCCACTTGGCTCAAATATGCTATCCGTCGTGACCGGCTCAAAGCGCAAACGCTCTTGAGTAAACAAGATATCTAAATGAATTTCAGGCATTCCCATATTAAGACGTAACACCTTACCTGCAAGGGGCGCTAAACCTGCTTTGGTAATCTCATCACTCGCAATGGCAATATTAATTAGCTTTTCGGCTCCAGCTAATAGAAGGACAGTCAGCATAAGGTTCTCGCATCGGTAAGTGAGCGCCTTAGCATTAGCTGCATCAGCGCATCGTGTGTTCGTATTAGGTTCAATATGGCCTGTTAAACGTAATGGTCTTGCCAATCTTGCTCTGTCGTTACGCTTTAAAGCCGCGATGGACAGCCACGATACCAGCAGTCAAGTTATGATAATCACAGTTCTCAAAACCAGCTTGTTGCATCATCTGCTTAAGTGTCTGCTGATCAGGATGCATACGAATTGACTCAGCCAAGTACTGATAACTTTCAGCGTCATTAGCAATCAGTTTACCCATCACTGGCAACGCGGTAAATGAATACAAGTCATAAGCTTTAGATAGTGGCTCAAATACTGGCTTGGAGAATTCTAAAATCAATAGACGACCACCTGGCTTTAGGACGCGATACATAGATTTGAGCGCGGCATCTTTGTCTGTGACGTTACGCAAACCAAAGCTAATGGTTACCAAATCAAAGCTTTCGTCATCAAATGGTGCTAATGTCTCAGCGTTTGCTAATACAAAGTCAACGTTATTACAACCAGCATTAATCAGGCGCTCACGGCCTACTTCTAGCATCGCAGCATTGATATCAGATAGTACCACGTGGCCATTTCTACCAACTTCACGGCTAAATACTTTGGCTAAATCACCCGTGCCACCCGCGATATCAAGGACATGTTGACCAGCGCGCACGCCTGATAGGCTAATCGCATAGCGCTTCCACAGACGATGAATACCGAATGACATCAAGTCATTCATGATGTCGTATTTTTTGGCAACTGAGGTAAATACGTCAGCCACACGTGCTTGTTTTTCAGCTTTATTGACTGTCTTATAGCCAAAATGCGTCTGCTCATTACCATCTGTTTCAGGCGTGTGCGGATTATTGATATCATCACGCTGATTGAATAGTGTTTGTTTCATGGTTTGCTCTGAAGTATTTGTGCGAGTCGTTTTGTCGTTGTTTGGCATAGTGGTTTGTTGGCCTTGCGGCTTTCCAGTTGGTAAATCTTGAACTTTAGTAAAGTCGCTATTGTCGTCATTGGCGAAGCTATTATTCTTGCTCGGCACGACATTAGTTGTTTGATTGCGTAATATCTGCGCGCTAATCTGCTGATTGTGAGCAATACTATCTTTGACCAGTTTGTCTTGCAAATGACCATTGGTCGTTGTGGCTTGATTAGAATGAGCGCTGCTATCTTTTGAATTATTAGTCATCATATTGTCCTAGAATTTATTTTTATGATTGTCTTTATCGGAGAAAATCGTTAAATAGTAAGCGTCAACTGGCCATTTAGCATATTGAGCTTATGATACACCAAACGCTACTGGCTTACTGCCATTATCCGAATCATGCACCTGATCAACGATTGACAGTTCGCGCTTGCAGAATGGCTCGATAAAATCGCTGACGCTTTTCAGGGGCTTCATGGCCTTAAAGCCTGCATCAATAAAGTCATAAAGTGGTTGAAAGTTATGACGATAGGCAGCACCTTTTGCCAATGCAAAGGCTTTTTTGAGCATAAACGAATTTAGATGTTTGTCCGTGCGATAACAGACGTCTTTTAAATTGGCAATTTGCACTCGGCGCTCGGCTTCTTCATCAACAGCGCGGTAGGCGGCTAGCATATTCTCTTCGTTTACTGGCAAATCCTGAGCAAGTAACCACTGAGCCAAATGCAAATCTAACTCAATAGCTAAAATTGCTGCTTGGATGCCCATACTACCAGCTTCTAGAGCTGATTCTTTGGCAAGACGTTCTAACTTTTTCGCTTTTGGCAGGATACGTGCCAATTGTTTGGCTAGCATCTCGAACTCATCGCCACCATATAGTTTTGTTAAAAAGTAATCTGCCATTAACTGGTTTTTTGGCTGTTCAAACAGCTCGCGATGAGTGTGACGAATACGTACTTGTTGCCATGTTTGTACTTCATTAAGCTTGGCTTTCAATATATCATTTTGGTGATGAGGCATCGCCCAAAAACGTGTCAAATGCTGTTGTAAATCAGCTAAAGCGGTCATGGCAGTGAATCCTGTATAAGTAAATAGGGTGATCAAACTTAAGTATGGTTGTTTTAAATATGGTGGTTCAGGGTTATAAGATTTTCAACAACTGTTCTATCCTATACCCAAAATTGTGTTCACCTTAAAAGAAAATAATTAAGAATACAAATACCAATCTGTTACACAGCAATATTATTTACTCGACTGGCGCAGTGCTATGATTAAATGAGATAAAAATGATTGATGAGATAGAAATATTAAGAGTTATCTTATTGAGAGCTATCCCATAAGTCATTCATTAGTAAAGCCGCCCAATAACAATAATAGCGAGTGTAATCATGTCTAAAAAAAATGATACTACTGAACCAAAAGCACCACAAGCGGTAAGTACACAATTTAGTGAGCAAGTTGTGGAGCAGCGTCTAAAGCCCAATCCTTTGAGTCAGTTTTCACTGGATGAGGATTCGCTTAGACTGGCATTGGTAACAGCTCAGTATGCTTTAAAAGCCACTCGCCAGCAAACGCCGCCGACCCTCAATAAGCCAACAGGTCTATTAGTACTAGTTAATGGAATGGAGCAAGCGGGTAAAGGTACTGCCGTTAAACAGTTACGGCAATGGGTAGATCCAAGGCTGCTTAAAGTTGAGGCCACTATTGGTCATTCGCCATTGAACTATCAACCCATTTGGCAAGCGCATACTAGCGCCATGCCGCGTCATGGTGACGTCATGGTATATTTCGGCAACTGGTATGCTGATTTATTATATAACGTCATGCGACTAGCGACATCAGATAGTGAGAACCTTGAAGTATTGTCAAATGATAAAGGTCAAAAAGGTAAAAATTCGCTTCCTATCGCTCAGTGGCAAGACTATCTACAGCAGCAGTTAAATACACTAAAAGCATTTGAAAAGGATCTCATTGCCAATCAAACCAAATTATTAAAATGTTGGTTCCATGTTGATATTGAAACGTTACACAGTCGCTTAAAGGATGATGAAGCAGATCCGCAGTTTTTGTATCAAATTGACTGGAATAACAAACGAGTCATCGAGAAGTTTAATGAGGTGGCTGCGACCTTGCTGCGTCAACAGGATGATTGGGTCATCATTGATGGTGACGATAAGTTAGAGGCCGCTGATAACTTTTGTCACTTGGTGCTACATGCTATGCAAACCGCGCTGGCGAGTAGTCAGGCAGATAGCAATGATAATGACAACGACAAGGAAACATCAGAAAACCGTTCCCAGTCCGAGACATTGGAACTTAACTCAGATATTAAACAAAAACAGTTTGAGCCTGTGTCGATACCTAAGCAGCTGACGTCTATTAAAGATAAAAAAATCAGTAAGTCCGACTATCGTGAGGCATTGGCGGAGAAGCAAGCAAGGCTCGCTGAATTGCTACGTGCACGCCAAGGTCGGCATGTTGTATTTGCCTTTGAAGGAATGGACGCTGCTGGCAAGGGCGGTGCAATCAAAAGGTTGGTTGCCCCGCTAGATCCCCGCGAGTATCAAATCTATAATATTGGCGCACCGATGTTGTATGAGACTCAGCATCCTTACTTGTGGCGATTCTGGACGAGATTGCCTAACGAGCAAACGAACCGTATCAGCCGTATCGCTATTTTTGATCGTACATGGTATGGGCGCGTATTGGTTGAGCGCATCGAAGGGTTTGCGTCTACTGATGAATGGCAACGAGCATATGATGAAATTAATCGTTTTGAGGCAGACTTGGCAGCAGCAGGAACGTTGGTTATCAAATATTGGCTAGCGATTGATAAAAAAGAGCAGCTTAAACGGTTTGAAGATCGTCAAGAAACACCGCATAAGCAATTTAAACTAACGGATGATGACTGGCGTAACCGTGATAAATGGTCAGACTACGTGCAATCTGCAGCAGATATGCTGGCACGCACAGATACAACGACAGCGCCATGGTGTGTTATTGCGACCAATGAAAAACGTCAAGCGCGTTTAGATGTGTTAGATCATGCTATTGAGCAGTTGTCTGCATTTACTGAAAGCAAGTAGTTGTTAAGAATGAATGAGTTTTAAGGGCTCTTATAGGTTTATATAGCTGTATTTTTCAAGTATTTCCTAAGTAGGATAGCTCGAAACATATTCGAGTTATCCTGTCTTTTACAGAGTGTGGTCTTGTCCGTATACACTCACAGTTACAAATCTCGCAATATCATCATGCATTATGTGCTCATATTTAATATAATAGAGCGCAAAACAGCTCCTGCTAAATAATAATTTTAATTTAGCAAACAACGTGTTTTGGTTATTTAGTATAGATAACTTAATAATTACGACAAAAATTGTTACAATAGCTGTTAGTAGTACTACAAATATCGCTAAGAAATATATAAGCCGCAAGATGCTGTAATCAGACGATTTGGCAATATCACTTGCGGCTTTGTGACATGTTGAAGGATGTGTTTTTCTTTGCCGTTATAATAGTCGGTTTAAGACCTTCTAATCGCATGTTGTATATTTTATATATGCTACTTCATTAGATGCCGTAAAAAGTACTGTGAGTAGCAGCGCAATATTATCAACCTTATATAATTTTAATCAGCTTACGCAGGACGTACTAACGTATGGGTATTAGCAGCAGTTCTACAGAGTCAGTCAAGCCAGTTGGCTCTATGAGAATAAATCTATTTTTTGCCATTTTACTGATTGCGATGACTTCCTACTTTTTGTGGTGGGGTTTAGATTACACCATGCGTCAGCAAACGACGCTATTCATCGTGGCGACCGCTTTTGGTGTCTTTATGGCATTCAATATCGGTGGTAACGATGTCGCCAACTCCTTTGGTACTTCGGTGGGTGCAGGGACGTTGACTATCCCGCAAGCATTGGGTATTGCCGCGATATTTGAAGTATCGGGGGCAGTCCTTGCAGGCGGGGAGGTGACTGATACGATTCGAAGCGGCATCGTTGATCTAGATGGTCTATCAGTGACGCCCAATCAGTTCATTTATGTCATGCTCTCCGCATTGGTTGCAGCAGCATTTTGGCTGTTATTTGCGACCAAAAAAGGTCTGCCTGTTTCGACCACTCACTCCATTATTGGCGGTGTGATTGGTAGCTCCATTGTGTTAGGTATCACGTTAGGTGGTACGGACATGGCGCTATCAACGGTAGACTGGGGAACAGTTGGAACTATCGCTATTTCTTGGGTGCTGTCACCGCTATTAGGTGGCGTGTTGTCTTATCTTTTATATGGACAAATCAAGAAAAACATCATTGAATATAACGATAAAACCGAAGCCTATATTGCGACGCTAAAAGGCAATAAAAAAGTCTTAAAGCAAAACCATAAAGAGTTTTTGGATGGTTTGACAGAGTCTGAGCAATTGGCATATACGTCAGCGATGTTACGCGATCAGGAAATCTATAAAGATGATGATTGTATCGTTGAAGATTTAGAAACTGATTATTATAAAAAGCTTTATGATATTGAGAATGAGCGTAGTAGCCTTGATACTCTAAAAGCACTTAAGCAATGGGTACCTATCATTGCTGCCGCAGGTGGTGCGGTGATGACTTCTCTAGTCGTCTTTAAAGGTCTTAAAAATGTTAATAGCGGCCTGACCACACTACAGGGCTTCTTGATTATGGGTATGATAGCGGCACTAGTATGGTTAGCGACCTATATCTATACCAAGAGTATCCGCGGTAAGCATAAAGAAGATTTGACCAAAGCGACGTTCATTATGTTTAGCTGGATGCAGGTCTTTACCGCGTCAGCTTTTGCCTTTAGTCATGGTTCAAACGATATCGCCAACGCGGTTGGTCCTTTTGCCGCCATCATGGATGTGATTCGTACTAATAGTATCGCTACTGAAGCTGCGGTACCACCTGCTGTCATGCTGACTTTTGGTGTGGCACTAATCGTTGGTCTTTGGTTCATTGGTAAAGAAGTGATTCAAACCGTTGGTACCAATCTAGCGAAAATGCATCCAGCTTCAGGTTTCTCAGCTGAGTTAGCTGCAGCAGCTGTTGTGATGGGTGCATCGACGATGGGTCTGCCTGTATCGAGTACTCATACGCTAGTAGGTGCGGTACTGGGTATCGGTATCGTCAACAGAGATACTAACTGGAAGCTTATGAAGCCGATTGGCTTGGCTTGGATTGTGACGCTGCCTGCAGCGGCTACTATGTCAGCTATCAGTTATCTTGTATTGAGCAACATTTTTTAATGCGCTGTTTTTATTAGTGAATTATTATAATTGAGTTTGAATAACTAGGTTCAACGTAATAAAAAACGCTTATCAGCATCATGCCGATAAGCGTTTTTTTAATGATATATAACGATTTACTCGGTACCAAATTGCTTACGTTTTTTGGCAAAAAATCTGTCCAATCTATCCATCGCATTTTCTAGGTCAAGCAAGTTAGGTAAGAACACCAGACGGAAATGGTCGGGTCTGTCCCAGTTAAACCCAGTACCTTGAACCATCAATACGTTTTCTTCAACTAGCAAGTCCATCATAAAATCCATATCATCGGTGATAGGGTAAACCTCTGGATCCATTTTTGGAAAGCAATAAAACGCGCCTTGAGGCATGGTACAAGAAATACCTTTGATAGCATTAAGACGTGAGACTGCCATTTCACGTTGCTTATATAGGCGACCTTTTTCAGAGGTCAGGTCTTGCATGCTCTGATGCCCACCCATCGCGGTTTGAATAGCATATTGTCCTTGCACGTTAGAGCAAAGGCGCATAGATGCGAGCATATCTAAGCCTTCAATAAAGTCAGCTGCATGCTGCTTGCGGCCTGATACCATCATCCAACCTGAGCGAAAGCCTGCAATACGATGTGACTTTGACAAGCCATTGTAAGAGAGCACCAGCACGTCGTCAGTTAGGGTGCTCATCGGGGTATGTACATTATCATCATAGAGAATACGATCATAAATTTCATCGGCCATGATGATCAAATCATGCTCTTTAGCGACTTCGATGATTTGCTTTAATAACTCATCACTATAAAGTGAACCTGTCGGGTTATTTGGGTTAATGACCACGATACCTTTCGTTTTGCTTGTAATTTTAGACTTGATGTCTTCAATATCAGGGTGCCAGTTATCTTCTTCATTGCAGCGATAGTGCACAGCAGTACCGCCAGCGAGGTTGGCTGCTGCTGTCCAAAGCGGGTAGTCTGGCATTGGAATCAGGACTTCATCGCCATCATTCATCAACGCCTGCATAGTCATGACAATAAGCTCAGAAACCCCATTGCCCAAATATACGTCACGTACGTCAACGGCCGACAGCAATCCCTTTGATTGGTAATATTGCAAAATGGCTTTGCGCGCTGAGAAAATCCCCTGCGAGTCTGAATAGCCAGTCGCCTCAGATAAGTTCATAGCGACATCACGCAAAATCTCATGTGGGGCTTCTAAACCAAAAGGCGCTGGATTACCCACGTTTAGTTTCAATATGCGTTTGCCTTCTGCCTCCATCTTATTGGCAGTCTGCAATAGAGGGCCACGAATGTCATAGCAAACGTTTTGTAATTTATCAGATTTTTTTATAGTGTTCATAGCATGACCGTTTTTCGGATTGGTTGTCGAATTGGTTTTTGAGCCTTTAGGAGCAGCAAAAGGTTTTGTTGATTGAGCGTCAGTTGCTTTAATATCTGACTGGGTGTGTAAATTCGTATCTAGCTCTTGATATTCACTGTGCTCTACAGATGATGTTGACTCGTCTATATCAATAGCCTCGTTATTGAGGTCGCCGCGCAACAGATATCCTTCACTACAACCCAAAATACGTGCGAGCGTAGGCAGCTTGGATGAGACAATACCGTTGGTACCACGCTCCCAGTTTGATATAGCACCACGGCTCACTTTTGCACCAGCGGCTGTCATGGCTTGTGCTAGCTGCTCAGCAGTAAATCCTTTGTCACGGCGCAACTGTACCAGTCGTTCCGCTTGCGTACTTTTACTATTGTCGTTAGACATTGTTATTTGAGCCTTTGTTAATCAGTAAATATTCAGTGTAGAGATATATTAAATATGTTAGTTAAACACTAATGCAAGATATTATTGCATTAATAGTTAATTTGCAAATGATTTTACAATCAGCTCTATTAGATTTTGCAAGTATATCTTGCAATTAACATTTGGTTTATATCTATGTGGCTATAAATCTCTTATATAGACTATAAAATGTATAGGTATTAAAGTTACATCTTTACCCATCATTATCTAAAATTAATTTGCTATATTTAACTCAATTAATCGCTTCAATCATGCTGTCTATCTCACAACATAGAGAGTACTTTTCTTATATATGCCTTGAATAGTGCGTCGATAACCAACAGATAGAGCACGTCGTTCTCATAATCATATGGCGATAAAATAGTTACCGAGATTAGATAATAAATACTCGAATAAGGATAAATTATGCAAGACAACCAACTAAGCAAAGAAGAGATCAGCCAATTGACTGAAGCTGACTGGAAAGAGCGTTTGACCGCTGATGAGTATCATATTATGCGTGAGAAGGGCACCGAGCGTCCATTTACAGGTGTATACAATGATGCGACTGATGATGGCGTTTACCGCTGTAAAGGCTGCGGTGCAAGCTTATTTGACTCAAGCAATAAATTTGATGCGAGCTGTGGCTGGCCAAGTTTTGATCAAGGTATCGATAACAGCGCGATTGAAGAGCACGTCGATAACTCGCTAGGTATGACTCGTACCGAAGTCACTTGTAGCAACTGCGGCGCACATTTAGGCCATGTATTCCCTGATGGTCCTACTGAGACAACAGGTATGCGCTATTGCATTAACTCAGTATCTATCGATTTAGATAAGTCTGAGAAGTAAGTAGCCTAAATAGTATTAGAAACGTGAAAGGGAAGTGCACGGTGCTTCCTTTTCAATAGTTTTATTATGTGTATGATAGAAAAAGAAATAATGCATAGACACCCAAAACAATAAAAACCTCAATTTAAGGATAAATGATGAGTACAATTTACGATTTTACGGCTGAGCGCATGGATGGTAGCTCGCAAGCGTTTTTAGATTACCAAGATAAAGTATTATTAATCGTCAATACTGCAAGCAAATGTGGATTTACGCCGCAGTTTGAAGGCTTAGAATCACTATATCAACAGTATAAAGATCAAGGACTAGTGGTCGTCGGTTTTCCTTGTAATCAATTTGGTAGCCAAGACCCAGGTAGCAATGACGAGATTGGTGCGTTTTGCCAAAAAAACTATGGTGTCAGCTTTCCGATGATGGCAAAGACTGATGTCAATGGCGCAGATGCTCATCCTATCTATGAATGGCTCAAAGAACAAAAGGGTGGCGTGCTAACAGATGGTATCAAGTGGAATTTCACCAAGTTCCTAGTCGATAGCAAAGGCCAGGTAATTGACCGCTATGCACCAACGACTAAGCCAGAAGCCATCAAAAATGATATCGAGCAAGCACTGGCCAATAAGTAAGCATTAAACCTAAAAAATATTGGTTTTGTGTGAAAATATAAAATCAATAAAAACAAATGCTTGCTGGGTATTCTAATAAAAATCGAAAAAATATCTAAAAAAGTGGTAAATACTGTTTGACACCCAACTGTAAATCTATATAATACACACCCACAGCAACGGAGCTTAGTGACAAACTTAAGAGCTCAGTTGATGTTGAATAAATTGCCTAGCAATTGTTCGCGGGTGATTAGCTCAGTTGGTAGAGCGTCTGCCTTACACGCAGAATGTCGGCGGTTCGAATCCGTCATCACCCACCACTTCTTAGCAAGTGGCTAAACAAGCTAAGAGACCTAAGCAGCGGTAGTTCAGTTGGTTAGAATACCGGCCTGTCACGCCGGGGGTCGCGGGTTCGAGTCCCGTCCGCTGCGCCATATTTAAAACGAATTTAAACGGTTAAGTTTAAGCAAGTTTCGCCTCAAGCATTAGATTGTTTGAGGTTTTTTTGTGTCTGTTTTTTATGTATCTATATTTTATGAGTGATAAGTTATATAAGGAAGTACAGTAAGATTTAGAATCTAGAACTATGATTTATATGTACTTAAGTCATATCACTTAGAAGTCAGCTAAAACGACGACCCTTCTTTTATATCAGTCTTATACTGAGTAAAAAAAGGGTCGTCGTATTTATTTTAGGTATAGCACTTTAATATGCCTTTGCTTAAAACGCATTATCCAGAATCTATGACGCGTTTTAGATAGTTGTAGATTTTAGCTACGGGTAAAGACTTACTCATGCGTTGCTTGCCATGCGCCCATCGACCCTAGATAGATATCAATGTGCTCAAAACCTCGACTAGCAAGCCATCCTGCTGCTATTGTTGCCCGAGCACCACTGGCACACATCAAGGTATAGTGGCGACTTTGGTCAAGCTCATGCCAACGCTCGTTCAGGTGACCAACATAGATATGCTGTGAGCCTTCTATCGCATTGGTATTCCTCTCATCGATATCGCGTACATCGAGCAATGTCCAGTTCTGAGCATTATTAAGACGACTCTCTACCTCGGTTGTATCGACCATAGGGGTTTGCTGCATCTGTTCCCTTTTGGCAGCGGCAGGGACGACACCTACATAGCCACCGACAATATTATCAAAAGCAATACGTACCAGATGCTCCATCGCAGTCGCAAGTTGCTCTTCATTAGAGGCAATCAGGGCCAAGCTTTGTCCTTCCTCGATAAACCATCCAGCAAACGCAGGTAGCATGTTGACAGGTAAGCTCATAGAACCGGGCAGGTGTCCTGACGCATATGCCATGGGTTCACGAATATCGATGAGATGATCAGCATCGCAGTCATGCAATTGCTTGAGCGAAAGGTTACGCGGACGCATAACCACTGGAGGCGCTTCACCACCTTCCATATTAAGGCGCTCCATTAATCTGAAGTAGGGCGGCTGATAATGGTTTTCGCTAGTCTTGAAGTCAATAAATGCCTCACGATCGGTAATCTGTAAGCGTGGATTGTTCATTCTTTCGTGACCGACGGTAGAAAACTCTCGCTCCGCCATGCCTGAACCACAGACTGAGCCTGCACCATGAGCTGGATAAATAATCGCCTGATCCCCAAGCGCTAAAATGTCTTGTAATGAGTCATAAAGTAAACCTGCGACTTCTCTGCGACGCTCAGGATAAAAGTCAGTACGACCGACATCACCTACAAAAAGCGCATCGCCAGTAAAAACGCCAACCGCCTTGTCAGGGTACGCCGTGTCAAACAGCGCATAAGCAAGATGATCATCGGTATGGCCAGGCGTTTCTAAGACACGGATTTCTAATTGGCCAATTGAAAAGCAATCACCATTACGTGCGGTCTCAGCGTAGACAACAGGTCGTTCTGGATTAGGGCCATGTAAAACTGTTGCCCCTGTCATTGCGGCCAAGATAGGTGCGCCAGAGACCAAATCTTCATTACGATGTGTCTCAAAAATATGAGTAATCTCAAGCCCTGCTGCGCGCGCCTTTTCTACATATATCGCGCAGTCACGACGTGGGTCAATTACCGCTGCTTGACCGCCAGAGCCTACCAAGTAAGATAGGTGCGAAAGTCCAGGTGTCTTAATTTTCTCTAGTAGCATGGTCATTTCCTTATTGTTATTTTAATCAGGTTTATTGGCTCTATGCTGCTAGAGCTGTCAGTCAAATCTAGTCTTACTGTGGCATAAACTTGTATACAATCTAGCATGAACTTATAAGTTTCATCAATATACAATAACATATATTAAATTTGTTATTTACATAAGGCCAAATGTAGAGGGTTTTAGGTTGAGAAGGTGAAGTGATCATTGTTTTTACTATTTAATTAATCGCTTTTACTCGTTGATATATATAGTTTAATCACACAGATATATCTTTTTTAGAATAAAAATATCTGTAAAACATTGAATTATTTTAATATGTCTGTATTATTGGACATATGGAAATAACTAATGCTATCGCAAGCTTTGCTGCGCTCTCTCAAGATACTCGTTTAAAAGCTTTTAAGCTGCTTGTCAGCCATGAGCCTGAAGGCCTACCTGCGGGCGAAATAGCCCGTCAGCTCTCTGTACCTCATAACACAATGTCAGCCCACCTATCGGTGCTAGCACGGGCAGGGTGGGTAGTTTCACAGCGTTATAGCCGACAGATTATCTATCGTGCTTCGCTATCACATATGGAAAACGTCATTCAGTTCCTGTTGCAAGATTGCTGTGCGGGACATCCAGAATTGTGTGCGTCACTCATGGATAGCCTGAGTGGGTGCAGAGTAAATGAGTCTGTTGAGCAAGGTAACGATTAAACCAATTATCATTTCGATAAATACATAAAATAGGTGTAAACACTATGAAGCCATTAATCTTTCATAATCCTAAATGCGGAACCTCTCGTAACACGCTTGCCATTATTAAAGCATCAGGTGAAGAGCCAGAAGTGGTGGAATACCTGAAAAATACACCAACGCGCGACCGTTTAGTGGAGCTGTTGGCACAAATGCAGATTTCGCCTAGAGAGCTATTAAGAAGCAAAGAAGCTATCAATGATGAGCTTGGTCTAGATAATCCTGAGTTGTCTGATGATCAAATTATCGATGCTATGATTGCGCATCCTATTTTAATCAACCGTCCTATCGTGGTGACTGATAAAGGCGCTGCTCTATGTCGTCCTTCAGAACGTGTGTTTGAATTGCTAGCTAATCCAGTAAGTAGCTTCACAAAAGAAGACGGCGAGGTTGTTACTCATGACAAACACTGAGGTTGACCAAACATTAGCAGTTGATCCTACTGTTTCGCCAGAATTTAGCTTAGACGATTTGCCCAATATTGATATAGATAATCTTCAGCCTATCGACATTGAGTCTTTGGTTGCGCCAAATGACTCACGTCATCCGCCGAAGATACTAGTGCTATACGGTTCTGTCCGTGCGCGCTCGTTTTCTAGATTGGCCGCTGAAGAGTCTAGCCGATTGCTACGTTGGTATGGTTGTGAAGTAAAAATGTTTGATCCATCTGGTATGCCATTGCCTGACGATGCAGACTCAGATCATCCCAAAGTGCAAGAATTGAGGGAGCTGGCGCAGTGGTCAGAAGGCATGCTGTGGGTGAGTCCAGAGCGTCACGGCAGTATCACCAGTATTATGAAAGCGCAAATCGACTGGATACCGCTGTCCCTAGGTGGCGTACGTCCAACTCAAGGTAAAACCCTAGCACTGATGCAAGTCAGCGGCGGTAGTCAGAGCTTTAATACAGTCAATCAAATGCGTATTCTTGGGCGCTGG
Source organism: uncultured Psychrobacter sp. (assembly GCF_947500265.1). Classification (GTDB taxonomy): domain Bacteria; phylum Pseudomonadota; class Gammaproteobacteria; order Pseudomonadales; family Moraxellaceae; genus Psychrobacter. The sequence goes on from NZ_CANMRN010000001.1 coordinate 105,042, forward strand.
ATGCGGATGATTACTATCCCTAATCAATCTTCGATACCCAAAGCGTTCTTAGAGTTCAACGACGACAATCGCATGGATATGTCTCCGTTATATCTGCGTCTTGTTGATGTCTGTGAAGAGCTAGTGAAGTTTACTTGGCTCACACGCGGACGTTCAGATTATCTTACTGATCGTTATTCAGAACGCGTTGAGAGTGCTGAAGAACTATCGAGCCGCGTCAATCAAAAATCGATCTAACCCCCTAATCGATCTAATTCCCTATATTAAATCGGCTGAATAAGATCAGCTTAAGTAAGGTCGTATAATGCTTGCATTTGCTATTTTTGTGGTCACTTTAGTTTTAGTTATCTGGCAACCTAAAGGATTGGGCATCGGCTGGAGCGCCATGGGTGGTGCCTTAGTCGCGTTAGCGCTTGGCGTCGTGCAGCTGTCAGATGTGGGTATCGTCTGGGATATTGTTTGGGACGCGACCTTTACTTTTGTGGCGCTGATTATCATCTCGCTTATTTTAGATCGAGCAGGGTTTTTTGGCTGGGCTGCATTACATGTGGCACGCCTTGGTAATGGGCAAGGGCGTTTATTGTTTCCGATGATTGTCGTGCTCGGCGCCTTTATTTCTGCCTTTTTTGCCAATGATGGTGCTGCACTACTATTGACCCCAATTGTCATCGCTATCTTGCTGCGTTTGAATTTTTCGCCACCATCAGCTCTAGCGTTTATCATAGCGACTGGTTTTATCGCTGATACGGCAAGCCTGCCATTAGTCACCTCAAATTTAGTCAATATCGTTAGTGCCAATTACTTTGATATTGGCTTTGGTCGTTATGCGGCGGTGATGGTACCGGTCAATATAGTGTCTGTATTAGCGACACTACTGGTGTTGTGGATTGTCTATGCACGTCATATTCCAAAAAATTACTCGACTAGCGAACTAAGCGCTCCAGAGTCTGCTATTACCGATCCATTGGTATTCCGAGCTGCTTTTCCACTATTAGGCTTGCTACTGGTCGCCTACTTTGCAACAGAGCCGTTGGGGCTGCCTATTTCATTGGTCACAGGTATTGCTGCTGTTGTGCTAATGGCAATCGCTGGCCGTTTATGGCAAGGCGGTCGCGGTGCAGTGGTCTCTGTGAGCGATGTAGTACGTAAAGCGCCTTGGCAAATCGTACTATTTTCAATCGGTATGTATTTGGTGGTATATGGTCTGGGTAATGCAGGGCTTACTGCTTATGGTGCGCAAGTACTTAACTGGTTGGGTCAACAAGGCGCAGTCATTGCTACCGTTGGAACTGGATTCTTGTCCGCCATAGTTGCTTCTGTTATGAATAATATGCCAGCAACTTTAGTCGGCGCGCTTGCGATTGATCAAGCACAAGTGCCTGCTGCAACGCGAGAGCTAATGATTTATGCTAATGTCATCGGTAATGATTTGGGCCCTAAGTTTACGCCGATTGGTAGTCTGGCTACTTTACTATGGCTACATGTATTAGCAGAGAAGGACTACAAAATCAGCTGGGGACAGTATATAAAGATTGGTCTATTGATCACTCCGCCTGTGTTGTTAGTGACACTGTTGGCATTGGTATTCTGGCTACCACTATTGCCAAGTTAACTGATGGAAAACTTACTATAGTAATATCCGATCGTGACAATGATATTCATTTTTAAATATCATGGTCATAATCAAGTATGGGATAAAGTAGTTATTAATGTTTATTAAAATGGCAAAATAGATAAATAATATTAGGGTCTGTTGAACATTCAAATGTGATACTGGCAGTGACTATTTTTTAGACAATACGCAGTGAAATTTTTGACGCCTAGTCGTTCCAGGTTAGACAATTTCGCCATGTATTGGCAAAAAATAGCCCTGCCCTGAAAGGCTAATGCTAAAATAACCTCAAACGTTGTTGCAAGCCTAGTTAAGGTCTCGACATTATCGTCAGTTTACGCCTAGTTTGATGCGATTTTAGTGATCAGCAGTCCTAATATTTGAATGTTCAACATACCCTAAATGATACGCATAAAAAAACCCTCATCAAATTGATGAGGGTTTTGGCAAATGCCATAATTGAATCAAAGTTGACTCAAAAAATTTACTACTAAAATGTGGCTCTCCAACCTGGGCTCGAACCAGGGACACACGGATTAACAGTCCGTTGCTCTACCAACTGAGCTATTGGAGAATAGGCTGTAAGTAACTAATCGCTTACAACGAGCCTTAGAAGTCTCTAACGAGTTCTTGCTAAGTGGGGCGTATTCTAGCAAAGTTAAAAAATACGTCAAGCCTTTTTTTGCATAATTAGTAAAAATCGTCATTTTAATGATGAGATAGCGTGTTTTTCCTAGTTATGCTTAAGACTCTCGCAAAAAAAGACGCCCTATAGAGTGTATAGGGCGTCTTTTTTATGAACAGCGGTAAGCCTCGTTGCTATTTACGTTTTATTCAGCAACGTCTAAATCAGCCACTGCTTTTTCGATACGTGATAGGGCGTCTTTCAACGTTGCTTCATCAGTAGCGTACGAGATACGCATATAGCCGCCAAGACCGAATGCATCGCCAGGTACGACTGCCACGCCAACTTTGTCCAATAACCATGCTGAGAATTCAGTACATGACGACAGGCCAGCCGCTTTGATTAGCGGTACGATATTTGGATACACATAAAATGCGCCATCAGGACGCAAGCAAGTAATGCCTTTAATGGCATTTAGACCATCTACGACTAGGTCACAGCGTTTCTCAAAGGCGGCTACCATCGGCTCTAGTACGCTCTGATCACCACTGATAGCAACTTCGGCAGCCACTTGGCTGATTGACGTTGGGCATGAGGTAGATTGTGACTGTACCTTTTTCATAGCGCCGATTAGCTTAGCAGGGCCACCCGCATAGCCGATACGCCAGCCTGTCATTGCATACGCTTTAGACACACCGTTCAAGATGATGGAACGATCTTTTAGCTCAGGTGCTGCATTCAAGATATTGTAGAACTTATCGCCTGTCCAGCGAATGTGCTCGTACATATCGTCTGAAGCTACATAAACTTGTGGATGTTTTTTCAATACTTCAGCGATGGCCTTTAGCTCATCTAACGTATAAATCATACCCGTTGGGTTAGATGGGCTGTTTAATACCAATAATTTAGTCTTGTCAGTGATCGCTTCTTCTAGCTGCTCAGGAGTAATTTTGAAGTCTTGTTCAGCTGGGCATTTGACGATGACTGGCACACCTTCTGCGATGATAACCATGTCAGGATAGCTGACCCAATATGGTGCTGGGATGATGACTTCGTCGCCAGGATTGATAAACGCTTGGGCAAGGTTAAAGAAAGACTGCTTACCACCGACCGATACTAGGATTTCGTTTGGCTCATAGCTGATGTCGTTGTCGCGCTTGAATTTCTCGATGATGGCTGTTTTTAACTCTGGCGTACCATCGACAGCCGTATATTTAGTAAAGCCATCATTGATTGCATCGATTGCTGCTTTTTTGATGTGTTCAGGGGTATCAAAATCAGGTTCACCAGCGCCCAAACCGATAATATCTTTACCAGCTGCTTTTAGCTCTTTGGCTTTATTGGTAATTGCTAGCGTAGGTGATGGTTGGATGTTGTTGACGCGGTCAGACAGTTGCAACTCGCTCATGAGAGATCCTTTTTTATATGAGGGTGGGGTTGGTGGAAATCTGATATTAATTATATAACGTTTTCATTGCTATCAGGACAAGATGTCAGACAGTTTAAGAAAACATAGCATCATCTTACCGTAATACGGCGCTCATTCGATTATAGATGATGGTGATGATGCTTCGGCAAACGACGCGATTGCTAGTTTTTGCATTGTAACATGCTGATATTGAGCTGTCTTATGACGCTAGTAACAGAATATTGTGTCGTTGCTTGTGATAGCAGTATCCTTGTGAAAATGACAAATAACACGCTGAGATAAAGCTTAAGCCCATATGATTGCGAAGACACAACAATAAACCTGTAGCCGACCACTATAATTATTTAGATTTGTTAAATAAAATGGCTTATAGCTTAATGAAATGCGCCTAATGATATCTGCTAAGAATAACGATAATAGCTAGCTGTTATCAAAAATCTAAATTTTTATTAAGCAATCAGTTTAAGCGCATTAATTCCATATTATGGAAATACTTAAAAAGATAAGAATACTCAAAAAGGATATTTACAATGACAGATTCTACTGAAAAATTACATATACTCATTACTGGGGCGACGTCGGGCATTGGTAAGCAGTTGGCAAAAGACTATCTGCTAGCAGATCATCATGTATATGCAGTCGGCCGTGACGACGAAGCGTTGGCTGAACTTCAAGCGTTAGGCGCAGAAACGATTGATTTAGACTTAATGGATCGAGAAAAGGTCATCGAAGCTTTTGAGAAAATCGACAACGTCGATCTAGCAATTTGCGGCGCTGGCATGTGCGAGTACTTAGATATGCCGAACTTTGATAGCAGTGTGTTTATGAAAGTTATGTCGGTAAACATGGGTACGTTGTCGCATGTGATCGAAGGGGTGTTACCAAAGCTAATCGCTTCAAAAGGTCGCTTGGTCGGTATCGGTTCAGCGTCTGCTTATGTGCCTTTTTCGCGCGCTGAGGCTTATGGTAGCTCAAAAGCTGCTATCCATTATCTAATGAAGACCTTACAGATTAGCCTTGCTCCGCATGATGTGTCAGTTAGCTTAGTCGTGCCTGGTTTTGTGGAGACACCGATGACCAAACAGAATGACTTTCCGATGCCATTTATCCAGACGCCAGCGCAGGCCAGTCAAGCCATACGCGACGGTATCGAGAGTGGGCATGAGGTGATTGAATTTCCGAAAAAACTAACCATGCCTTTAAAAGCATTGGGCACGTTGCCTGATTTGGTCTGGCAGCAAGTTAGTGAAAAACTTAATAAAAAATAATCTACTATCAGTAGAACTCTCAGCCATCATATCGACAGAAAAATACAGAAAGGAATGCTTTTATGCCGTTTACTCGTTTCAAGCGTGCAAGTAACCAAAAGATTGCTACCGATGCTGCAAAAGATTCTGACCATCAGACTACCCCAAAACGTATTGCTATCATCGGCTCAGGTGTGTCAGGACTGTCATGCGCCCATTATCTAGGTACGCAACATGATGTGACGGTATTTGAAGCCAATGATTATATCGGCGGGCATGTAAATACGATTGACGTGGCACTACAAGACGGTAAAAAAGCAAAGAGTAGTAATGTAGAGAGTAGTGCGATAGATACAGGATTTATTGTCTTTAATGAGCGCACATACCCGAACTTCTTTCGTTTGGTTCATGAGTTGCAGGTGCCGTTTCAGGCAACGGACATGAGCTTTTCTGTCAAAAATACTGCACGTCATTTTGAATACAACGGTCATACGCTCAACACTTTATTGTCACAGCGTAAAAACGTACTCAATCCGAAGTTCTGGCAGTTTATCAAAGATATCTTACAGTTTAACAAGCATATCAAACAGCTACGCCAAGATTATGATAGCGCACGCTCTCAAGGACAAGAGGTCAGTAGCTTTGCAGAGCAAACGCTCGGCGGTTACTTAGCACAAAAGAAATACGGTCAGCTATTTACTGATAACTATCTACTGCCAATGGTCTCGGCTATTTGGTCAACCAGTCTAGATGAAGTACAAGATTTCCCACTGGTATTTTTTGCACAATTCTTTGACAACCACGGGTTGCTAGACGTGGTCAATCGTCCGCAGTGGTTTACGATAAAAGGTGGCTCAAAACAATATGTCAATAAACTGATTCCACGCTTTATCAAAGCGGGTGGCAAGATACGAGTCAATAGTCCAGTACAGTCTGTAGTTCGTGATGGCGAGCAAGTGACTTTGACGGTACAGAATGCTTTGACAGTGCAGGATAAAGGTAACTCTGACAACCGTAGCGAAAATCTTGTATTCGATGAAGTTATATTTGCTTGTCATGCAGATACCGCACTAAAGATATTAAAGGATGCGAGCACCGATGAATCTGAAGTATTAGGTCATTTTCGCTTTACCAAAAACACGGCTGTACTGCACACCGATACCAGTGTTTTACCTAAGAAACAACTGGCATGGGCAAGCTGGAATTACTTAATAGATGAAACAGTTTCAGGCAATGCTAAGGATGAGCAGGCGGCTGGAAACGCACAGGTACCTGCAAAGCCAGTGCTGACTTATCATATGAATATCCTGCAACGCTTGACCAAAAAACACAACTATTTGGTCACATTAAATCCAGCTGTAGACAACAAAAACGTTGATGATAAACAGATAGTTAAAAGCATCGATTACAGTCATCCAGTGTTCGATCTTGCGATGATTGAGGCGCAGACTAAATGGTCGAGTATCTCGGGTAACGGTTCGCACACACATTTCTGCGGGGCTTATTGGTTTAATGGCTTTCATGAAGATGGCGTGCGAAGTGGCCTACGTGTCTGTCAGGCGCTCGGTCTTGATATTGATATAAAAGACGAGGTTGACCCAGCTCATTTACCTGACGCTGATAGCGCGCATACGCCGTTTCGTTATAAAGACTTACCTATAAAAGCGGATACCAAATTACGTAGGTTAAATAAGCGCGAAGTAACCACAGCGACGACCAATCAGGAACTGGTTGAGTATGCTAATCGTTTGCAGAGTTCAACTGCTGATACGAGCCAATATAAGAAACGTGGCTTATTCGGTCGCCGTAAAACCAAATAATATAACGATTAATGCCGTTATATATTCTAAGTGTTTTGAAAGATTCACCATATAAGAAGTACGCCGTACACAAGAGGCTATTTATGACCACGTCTGCTCAAGATACCAATGCTACGCCAAGTCATGAGTCTTCTTATGATACAAATGCATTGCCGCATCAGCTGTTTGAGGGCACGACATGGCACAGTCGGCTGCTACCTAGTGTGAATAAATTCGTTTACCCTTATCGCTATTGGGGCGTCAATATTAGCACGCTTGCGAAAGGACAGGAACTTCCTGAAATTAGTACGGTAGCATTTGATGAGAGTAAGTTTTTAGAAAAATTACCATTACGTAAAGTATTACCGAAAAAGCTACTAGCAAAAGGTCTGCCTCTATTTTCAGCAAAGAAAAAAGCGCTACAACAATTCTGTCCTGATGACTATCTACAGCATACTGACCTACAGAATACCAATAGCCTAAGAGATGCTAAAAAATTTGATAATAATGTAAAGTCTATTCAAGCACTAGAAAAACGTCTAAGCCGAGCATTTGAAAAACATGCAGGTAGCACGCCTGAAGGCGATATGTTGGGATTACTTGTTTGCCGTAATGCGGGCATGTACTTTAGCCCAGTCAACTTTTACTTAGGATTTGATGCGCAGCAGACGCCAACTCATCTGCTGGCTGAAGTGTCTAATACGCCTTGGGACAAGCGTCATTACTATGGGTTTTTGTTAGAGGGAGAGGATACTGAATTCTGTCATGACAAGGATTTTCACGTATCACCTTTTAACCCTATCGATCAGCTGTATCGCTGGCAAGTTACGGTAAAACGTACAAAAACAGACAAGCAACCTAATACTGGCTTACAAGTGCGTATCGCTATCAATATCAGCGATGAGCGCGGTGAAGTTTTAAAAACTGGTATAAAGATATCAGGAGTACCAATGACAGAAGATGCCGTTCGTCATAGCTTACGAAAAAACCCTCTGATGAATATAACATCATTAACCCGTATTTATTGGCATGCGTTCAAGCTCTATGCGATTAAAAAGGTGCCGTATATCAACTACGACGAAAAACTAGCCGACAGTCAACAGAAAGGCGGCTAGCAGTAAAGTACACAGAAAAAAAGCAGCTAGCAGTATTGAACGCAAAAGATGTCTTATAGTTACAGCAATTTTTAAATATCAACAATCCAAAAATCTCGTCAATGTAATACTAAAAAACAAAGCATTTAAACAAGGATAAATACACGATGCCAGCACGACCGACCGATCGAGCACCAGTCACAAAACTAGAAAAATTAACTGCTCGTGTGAGCAAAGTAGTTAATGAAAGCGCTGTACTACAGCCAGTCAGCAATAGTGTGAATAACTTAGCTAGAAAGCTTATCTTTCGTGCGTTACAGCACGTTCAGTTTGGTAGCCTCACGCTGATTGAAACATTTGACGAGCAGGAACCTAAGACAAGTAGTTTTGGTAAAGTAGCTACTAACGACGCTAGTAGCTCGGCGGTTGGTCGCCATTCGCTACATGTGACATTACAGATTCATGATAGCGCTGTCTATCGCCAGCTATTACTTGGCGGCTCTATCGCGCTAGCAGACAGTTATATCGATGGTGAGTGGGATACGGATGATCTGACAGGTTTGATTCGTTTGGCGGCTCGTAACTTGGCCGTACTCAATAAACTAGAGAATCGTTTTGCTGGTATTAGTAAAGCATTTGAAAAAGCGAAGCATCAGCTACGTAGCAATGACAAATCTGGCTCCAAATCCAATATCCTAGCGCATTATGATTTGGGCAATGACATGTACGAGCGGTTTTTGGACGATACGATGATGTACTCATCGGCAGTCTATCCTACGCCTGACGTGACGCTTAGCAATGCTCAGCAGCACAAACTGTCGCTTATATGCCAACGTTTACAGCTTAGTGCTGATGATAATGTGATTGAAATCGGTACAGGGTGGGGCGGTTTTGCTATCTTTGCGGCCAAGCATTACGGCTGTCATGTGACCACCACGACTATCTCTGATGCTCAGTATGATGAAGCGCAGCGACGAGTCGAGGCGGCAGGTCTTTCTGACAAAATCACACTCCTCAAACAAGATTACCGTGAGCTGACAGGTCAATATGACAAGCTAGTCAGTATCGAGATGATTGAAGCGGTGGGGCATGAGTATTTACCGACTTTCTTTGCCAAGTGTAATAGCTTGCTCAAGCCGACGGGTCTTATGGTATTGCAGGCTATCACCTTTAATGATCAAAATTATCAAGACTATATCGACTCGGTTGATTTTATACAAACACACATTTTCCCAGGTGGTTGTCTGCTCTCAAACCAAGAGCTGACGACCCAATTCACTGAGCAGACCGATATGGTCGTCAAGCAATTGCATGATTATGGCTTTGATTATGCTTACACACTGCGTGACTGGCGTGCTGCGTTTATGGCGCAGCGTACAGAGATTCAAGCGCTTGGCTATGACGATGCCTTTATCCGCCTATGGGAGTTTTACTTTTGCTATTGCGAAGGGGGATTCTTGGAGCGTACGATCGGTGTGGTGCAAGTCACTGCGGTGAAGCCTAACAACATTGATACGCTACATTTTTCTGATCTGCCATCTGCCGTCTTAAATCATAAAACGGTTTTGAACGATGAGACAGCCTTTAGTGAAGAAGATAGAACAGACACCGCGTCAGTATAAGTCTGATGATGTAGATATGGTTTGTTCATAATATTCATAGGGTCTCATACTGCATGAACAGTTTGAGACCCATATGTTGAGAGGTTATACATTGGAAGGTTGTATATTGAAAAGTTCTACGATGCTTGTAGGGCACGCTTATCACGCAGACCTGAATAGCGTGTGACCGCTAATGCCATTAAAGAGATGACAGCACCGATCCAAGCTGTGTCCTGCAACGACATATTTTCAACCACGCTACCACCGATGATTGAGCCCAGTGCAATACCGATATTGAATGCAGCAATGTTCAATCCAGAAGCGACATCGACAGCGTTCGGCGTATATCTTTCAGCTTGCTTAACCACATAGATTTGTAGACCTGGTACATTACCAAAGGCGAAAGCACCCCATACCAAAATAGTCAGTACAGCAGCAATCTTGGACTGCATAGTAAAGGTGAACAGTAAAAGAATGACACTTAAGGCGCTGAATATAATGCTAAGCGCACTAATAGGGCCGCGTTTATCTGCAAGTTTTCCGCCCCAGATATTACCGATTGCAACGGACACGCCATATACGAGCATGATGAGACCAATGGCTGATGGCGCAAATTTGGTCTGCTGCTCTAAGATAGGTGCTAGGTAGGTAAACGCCGTAAACGTACCGCCATAGCCAAGAATAGTCATTAAATAAACTAGCAGTAGTTGTGGTTTTACAATGACTTGTAATTGCTCTTTGAACGTTGCAGGGATAGATTTTTTTAGGTTTTTTGGTACCAATATGGCGCTACCGATTAAAGCGATTAAACCTAGTACTGACACGACTAGAAACGTAGCGCGCCAGCCAAAATGCTGTCCAATCCATGTACCAAGGGGTACGCCAGTGACGAGCGCCACGGTAAGTCCTGTAAACATAATGGCAATCGCGCTGGCTTCTTTTTCTTTACTGACAAGGCTAGTAGCAATCATGGAACCAATAGAGAAAAACACACCATGCGCCAGACCGGTCAGGATACGGGCAATTATTAAGGTTTCATAGCTGGGTGCTTGCCAAGCCAGCAAGTTGCCGATGACAAACAGACCCATTAGGCTCATCAGTACGATTTTGCGGTTCCAGCGGCCAGTGAGTGCGGTAAGTATAGGGGCACCGATAGCGACACCGACGGCATATAGACTAACGAGCAACCCTGCTGAAGGTAAGCTAACGCCCAGATCGGCGGCAATAGTTGGTACCAATCCAACGATGACAAATTCGGTTGTCCCAATTGCAAATGCGCTTAGAGTAAGCGCCCATAAAGCGAGTGGCATAACGACATCCTAATAATTAAATGATGCGCGTAGTTTGACCGATTTATAGTTTGCAAAAAACAGCACAAATGACAAAATACCTTTGTCAATTTTGTAAAGGTAATCATGATGATGGGACATGCTAAAACAGAAGACATAGAGATATTTTTGACAGTAGTAGACACGGGCAGCTTTACTGGCGCTGCCAACCTACTGAATCAGCAAGTAGCTAAGGTATCTCGTGCTGTGTCCAGACTCGAAGATACGCTGCAGTGCACGCTGCTAAATAGAACGACACGGCGCTTGGAGCTGACGGAGGAGGGGCATGTCTTTATAAGATATGCGCGTGAGAGTTTAAATACGTTATATACCGGTGAAGAGGCGATTAAGCTGTTAAAACAAGCGCCGAGCGGGCATCTACGGATTGACGCTGCCAGCCCGTTTGTGTTGCATCAACTGGCGCCTTTAGTTGGTGATTTTGTGGCGCAATATCCACACATTACGCTCGACCTTACCTCGCATGACAGTATTATTGATTTGCTTGAGCACAAAACGGATCTGGCTATCAGAATTGGCGATTTAAAAGACTCAAATCTGCATGCACGTCTATTAGGTAACAGTAAGCTGCGGCTAGTAGCCAGTCCTGAATACTTACACCAGTATAATGAAGTGACTCATATTGATGATTTGAATGTTGATGATTTGAGTACTCATAAATTGATTGGTTTTAATGATGCCTCCAAGTTGAATAAGTGGCCTTTGACAAAGTCTGTCATGCTTGATTTCCACATGACAGCCAGTAGCGGCGAGACGTTACGCCAGCTATGTTTAAAACATCAGGGTATCGCTTTACTGTCACATTTTATGATTGGTGAAGATTTGGAGTCTGGACGGCTCATTGAGGTGTTGCCTGAAGCGATAGTCAGACCAAATAACCGTGAATCAATACAGGCGGTATATTACAAAAACAGCGCCGTATCATCACGCATTCTGGCATTTTTAGACTTTATCCAACCAAGACTAACACTATAAATTTTATCCGTTTTTATTCATTTTATAAGAGGTAATATCATGGGTTACGTTTTTATTTATCTCGCTGCTGTGGTTATCTTTTTGGGTGTCGATGCTGTATGGCTAACGACTATGAAAGGCGCCTTTTATGAGTCGCGTATCGGGCATCTATTGGCTGATGAGCCAAACATGATGGCCGCTGGCGTGTTTTATATGTTTTATATATTGGCACTTTGTATTTTGGTTTTATATCCGCAAATCAAAGCTGGCGCATCCGTTGGTCATATCTTCTTACTCGGCGGGCTGATTGGCTTGATGGCTTACGGGACATATGACTTTACCAATTTGGCACTGTATAAAGGCTTTACGCTAGATACAGCGTTGGTTGACTTTGTATGGGGTGGTATTTTGACCGGTTCAGTGAGTGCGATAGTGGCATGGCTTGCGTATCGCTTTCATTGGTTAAGCTAATGCTTATATCTTGGCCTATATAACGCTGTTTAAATAGCCCTGATTTACACAATTTAGACTGTCCAATGACAGAGGTCTGTTTGTGCTATACGGCGACCTGCTGTATAAATGGTAGACATAATAAATAAGTGTCAAACCATTAAGGAATATTATGCCGCAATACAATACCAGCTCCACTGCCAAAAAAGCCCCGTTAAACCACGAGCTATACATGTCAGTACTGATGACGCCTGATATGGCGAATTTCATTGGCAATGTGCATGGTGGGGATTTGCTCAAGATGCTTGATCAGGTCGCTTATGCTTGTGCCAGTCGCTATAGTGGTAATTATGTGGTGACACTGTCTGTCGATCAGGTGATGTTCCGTGAGCCGATATATGTAGGTGAGTTGGTTACTTTTGCAGCCAGTGTCAATTATGTTGGTAATACTTCAATGGAAGTAGGTATCCGCGTCGAAGCAGAAGATGTACGTGGTCGTACCGTCCGTCATACCAACAGTTGTTACTTTACGATGGTGGCTATCGATGACAATGGCAAACCAACCTCCGCACCGCCACTCGATATCAAAAATAAGATGCAGCAATGTCGAGCCGATGCAGCTAAAGAGCGAAAGAAGCTGCGTATGGAAAGCTCGCATCGTCCTAGTTGCGACTTCGAAGAGATTAACAAGCAGTTTGGCGAGAACGAAGAAAATGCTGAGGTAGAAAAATAGCCTAAGTTATTCAAAGCTATCTAAAGTTATTTAAAGCTATTTAGTTTTATTGAATTAATAATTCATACAACGACTCACTAAAAAGACACTGAGATTGTAGAGCGCTTATTTTAAGCTGATGTATGTTTCAAGCCATTTATCTACGGCAAAAATTCTACTATCAATACGTTATTTCAGTGAGTCTAGCATGAATCTAAAGCCATCTATTGCTAATCCCCAGCGCCATTTGCCAGCCTCTCCTAAATCGCAAACACCTCGCGCGCGTGGGGCAGGTAATCCTAAAATTTCAAATGACCCTGAACTAAAACATACCCTTAATCAAAGCCCTGAAACCAATGATGAGCATTCAGGATCACTTATCACTGTGTTAATTGCAGTTGGAGCCAATCTGGTTATTGCAATCGCAAAAACTGTTGCCGCCTTTATGACAGGCTCAGCCTCTATGATTGCGGAAGCAGCTCATTCATGGGCGGATGCTGGTAATGGTACATTGCTAATCGTCGCAGAAAAGAAATCTATCAAACCTGCTGACAAAAGCCATCCGTTAGGCTACGGCAAAGAGTCTTATGTTTGGTCGATGATTGCGGCTTTCGGTGTATTTACGGCAGGCTCGATTGTCTCTATCTATACCGGTATTAAGGAATGGAACGCTACTGAGTCTGAGGCTAATTATACGATTGGCTTTATCGTATTGGCAGTGGCGTTTGTGCTTGAAGGGATCTCATTGGTTCAGGCATACAGACAAAGTAAGAAGCATGGCGAAGCACTTGATATCAGTGCGCTTGGCTATGTCGTAGATACGTCTAACCCAACGTTGCGCGGTGTATTCTTTGAAGATTTAGCAGCGGTTATCGGCTTGGTGATTGCCGCTGCTGCTATGGGTATGCACGCTTATACGGGTGAACCGTATTGGGATGCGTTAGGGTCTATCATTGTCGGTCTATTATTGGGCGTCGTCGCCATATTCTTGATTAGTCGTAACCGAGATTTCTTGGTCGGGCATAGAGTTACTGACCGTATGCATGAATACGTTTTGAGTGAGCTGCTAAATCATCCAGATATCGACAGTGTGTCCTATCTGCACCTAGAGTGGGTTGGCCCAAAAAAGATATTTATGGTAGCGGCAGTAGATATCGCCGGCAATCAAAAAGAAGAGCATATCGCTCAGAAATTTGAAGAGATTGAAAATTTATTTAGAGGTAACCCAGTCTTTCAAGAGGCTATCTTAACGCTGTCAGAACCTAACGCTGAGCTACTAAGTTTAGAGAATATTTAATTTAACGGTTTAATAGATTAAGTATGCGGTAGAGAAATCCTATTGAATGCTTTTAAGTACGCTTTCTAAATCCAAAAACGCCAAACACAAAAAAGCCGTCAATTATGACGGCTTTTTCTATAGTTCTAGTACTTAATAACTAGTCAAATTAAATGCTATTATTTCTTTGGTGCGTTTGCGCCGATAAACCATGCATCTTTATCGATGATACGGCTAGCTTCTGTAAATAAGTCAGCAGTGTCTTCATCACCTGCGTCACCAGCAGTAGCAATTGCTTCACGTAATGTCTCTGCAACTTTTTTATAGCGACTAGTTAACTCACGCACATGCTGATCTACTTCAGTGATGTCAGTTGGATAATCATCTAAGATAGACTCTTTGACTACGCGACTTGCCAAACCGTTTGGTTGACCCCCTAAAATCACAATGCGCTCTGCGATAGTATCTGATACTTCGAGGATACGATCTGATGTCTCATCTAATAATTGATGCACACCGATAAAACCAGTGCCTTGTAGATTCCAATGGCACTGTTTGCCATCTAAGGTTAAATCAATAACGTTTGCTAGGTTAGCGTTTAGCAAATCAATCATTTTTTTCGCAGTTTCGTCTGAAATACCACTTGCGTAACGTTCTCTCATATTTTACTCCGTCATTTATTTAAAATTATTATATTGAATGAAAGTTCAATGTATTTTTATTGGTCTTCTATTCGATGACAATCAAGTTAAAGCTAATGATACGAATTGCTATAAAGCTATTTATTCACTAGTACTGCTCACTAATACTCAAAAGTCATCAACTTGTTAATTCAAGAACGATAATAACAGCTTAGATCAGTGTTGGAACCCTTGAGTGTTAGGCTTTGTTGAGTGGTCGTGTAACGAGTCTGTTAACCGTGAAAAGCTTTGTAAATTTATCGAATACTGTGTGCGTTTTTTATAACGATGTAAGTTTTATCCGCTACTATTAAGCCTTAACTTTTAATAAATCTTACCTTTATATACTCATATTTTGGGCAACGAGAGAGCGTTTCGACTATAGGATAAGACTCCTTATTCTCCTTTAAAAACCGCTGCTCAGACCCCATATTGTTATAAACCTTAAGAAGAAGAAAGCCATTATGCGAATGCCTGAACCGCGCTCATCGCGTCAGTTAAATCAATTGGCCACTCAGCTCCAAGGCGAAGCTGAAATTAGTGGTGTTAATGCGTCAGGGACGCAAATATCAAGTCGTGCCTTTGAGATGGTTACTGACTTTGAGCCAGCAGGCGACCAGCCGCAAGCCATCAAAAAGCTAGTCAACGGTATCAATTCGGACATGGACGAGCAGTTGCTATTAGGTGTGACTGGTTCTGGTAAGACCTATACCATGGCGAAGGTCATCGCTGAAACTCAGCGTCCAACCATTATTATGGCGCACAATAAAACGCTAGCCGCTCAGCTATATGGTGAGTTTAAATCGTTCTTCCCTAATAACGCTGTCGAATATTTTGTCAGCTATTATGATTACTATCAGCCAGAAGCGTATGTCGCTGCTAGTGATACCTTTATCGAAAAAGACAGTGCCATCAACGATCATATTGATCAGATGCGCCTGTCAGCCACGCGTGCCTTATTAGAGCGTCGTGATGCGATTATCGTCGCTTCGGTATCTTGTATCTACGGCTTGGGTGATCCAGAAAGCTATCTAAAAATGCTATTGCATGTCGTTGTGGGCGATAACATCGACCGTACGGCGACTATCAAGCGTTTGGTTGAGATGCAGTACACACGTAACGAGCTAGATTTTGGCCGTGGTACGTATCGCTTGCGTGGAGAGCTGTTAGATATCTATCCTGCTGAGTCTGAGCAGCTAGCCGTACGTGTGCATTTATTTGATAACGAAGTTGAGAAGATTACGTGGTTTGATCCCTTAACGGGTAAGACGGTACGCAGCGTGCCACGTATTACCATTTATCCAAAGTCGCACTATGTGACGCCGCGCAATAAGCTAGAAGCCGCCAGCCATACGATTCGTGCTGAGCTAGAGCCGCGTTTAGAGTACTTCCGTGACAACAACAAATTGATTGAAGCACAGCGTCTCAAAGAGCGTACTCAGTATGACTTGGAGATGATTCAGCAGCTTGGTTACTGTAACGGTATCGAAAACTACTCGCAGCATCTCTCTGGCCGTCCATCAGGAGAAGCGCCGCCAACGTTGTTTGATTATATTCCAGAAGATGCCTTGTTATTCCTTGATGAATCACATGTGACGGTTTCGCAGATTGGTGCCATGTATAAAGGCGATAGATCACGCAAAGAAAACTTGGTCAATTATGGTTTTAGATTACCAAGTGCGATGAATAACCGCCCGATGAAGTTTGAAGAGTGGGAGCGTATCAAGCCCAAAACCATTTATGTCAGTGCCACGCCAGCATTGTATGAGCTTGAGCACAGCGAGCAAGTCGTAGAGCAGGTCGTCCGTCCGACTGGTCTGATTGATCCTGAGATTGAGATACGTCCTGTCTTGACGCAAGTTGACGATGTATTATCAGAGATTACCAAACGCCGTGAAAAGGACGAGCGTGTACTGATTACCACATTGACCAAGCGTATGTCAGAAGATCTGACCAGTTACCTCAAAGAGTATGATGTAAAGGTCGCCTATCTACATTCGGACATCGATACTGTTGAGCGTATGCAGATTATCCATGAGCTCCGTACTGGCGTGCATGATGTGTTGGTCGGTATCAACTTATTACGCGAAGGCTTGGATATGCCAGAGGTATCATTGGTAGCGATATTTGATGCTGATAAAGAAGGCTTCCTGCGTTCAGAGCGTTCACTTATTCAGACCATTGGTCGTGCAGCGCGTCACTTAAACGGTAAAGCCATTCTCTATGCCGATCGTATTACGCCAAGTATGCAAAAGGCAATAGACGAGACGGATCGTCGCCGTGATAAGCAGATTGCCTTTAACCTTGAGCATAACATTACGCCAAAAGGTGCTCGTCGTAGTATCACGGACAAGATTGATACGGGTGAAAGCTTGGATGCTAATGACAATCAATCTATCCCAGTTAAGAGTAACTTACCAGATGTGGATATCAATATCTTGCGTAGCCCTGATCTGCTTGCTAAAGAAATCAAACGATTAGAGAAGCAAATGCAGCAAATGTCGCGCGATTTGAAGTTTGAAGAAGCAGCAAAAACGCGTGACAAAGTGCTGGAGTTAAAAGCGCATTTAATCTGATAGCGTGGGTTAAATACTGAGGTTAAAAAGAGGCTAAATAATAGTGAAGGTGAGGTACTTTTTGAGTACCTCACTTTTTTATGGGTTATTCAATATGGGAATGTGCAGAATACTTGTAATACACCGCATTGCCACTTACCATATCCGCATAAACCTCACCATCCATATAATATTTCAAAAATTTAAGTCATAAGCGAACAAGCCGAGAGTGAGTAACGCTCTAGCTAGGCTTGCTTTTCTTATAGATCACACTGTCAACACAGACTAAATTTTTGGAATGGACATAATCTAGGCGTATTATTCACTGTGCTTACCAACAACTTAATAGAATTAAACTCTAACGAAAATTCACTCGGCATGTCAGATGCGGCCAAACAAGCCGTTATCGACTCTCTGGACATCGGTTTTCGTTATCCCGATGACCAACGTGCGGCGCTGATTACCAAAGTCGCTGAGATAAATAGTGTGACAGAGAGTCAAATTTCTCTAGGCAGTGGCTCTAGTGAAAATATTCGTACTGTCGTCCAAATGCTACAAAATCAAGCATTAGTAGAAGGCAAGAAGTTCCAAGTTATCGTGCCGCATCCAACCTTTGCCTATGCTGAGTTATATGCGACATCTATCAATGTACCTGTGGTAAAAGTACCGCTGACGACTGAAAATTATGCCTTTGATTTGCAAAGTATGCAAAAAGTCGCTGATGGCTTTGACGGTATTAGTTTGTTTTATCTGTGCAATCCAAACAACCCAACGTCGACTATTACTGACACAGTAAAGCTCAAAGAATGGGTAGGGCATGCACCAAGTAACCGTTACTTTTTATTAGATGAAGCTTATTCAGAGTATGTGACTGATCCAAGTTTTGAGAGTGGTGTTACATGGATACGAGAGGAATACTCAGAAAATATCGTTGTGGTGCGTACCTTTTCAAAACTATGCGCACTCGCGGGCATGCGTGTCGGCTATGCAGTTGCTAGCCCGCAAATGATTGCTAGATTAGAAGCATTTATCTCGATTGATAATACTAACTTGGCAGGTGCTGTGGCTGCATTAGCGACCCTTGATGATGAAGATTTTCTGGCATTAAGCTTACGTACGGCCAATCAATCGCGTCAGCTGGTTGAGCGAACATTAGATGAGCTTGGCTTACGCTACCTGCCATCACAAGCAAGCTTTATATTTCATGAAATAAAAGGCGATGTGCAAACCTATATCGACAGAATGCGTGAGCATGGTATTGCTGTCGGGCGTGAGTTTGCGCCAATCACTGGCTTTAATCGCTTAACACTTGGCAGACCTGATGAGATGGCAGTATTTGTAGAGGTACTCAAATCATTTCGTGAGAAGGGCTGGGTCTAGCTAACTGCATTAACTAACTGAGTTAATGCAGTTCGATAATATAAAAGGGAAGTTGCTTATTGGTAGCTTCCTTTTTTGTTGTGTTTATTTCGGTTGTTGGAACTGTATTGAAGCCATAATTAAGCGCACATTTTTACCAACATCAAACGCAGTTTTACATATCGCACCTTAACTAATCTAACGCTATCTTATAGGATAACTGAGTAAAGCATGACCCGTTAATCACGCAGATGAATACTGGGTAACAGTCACAGTGCTCGGCATGCTCACGTATCTTATAATTATAAAGTTAGGGATGTACCTATGTTCGATATCAAATCATTTTTTAAACGAGAAGTAGAAAAAAAGCTTATCAATGTAGATGACTATATTTTTATGCCAGAACGCGTAGAGATGGAAATTGAAGGTGGACTATTAAATTGTGTGTTGAATAGTGATGGTCGCGTAGATATTTTTTATAGTAAAGACGGTGTCACTGAGGTGGGTTCAGCGTCGCGCAAGCACCCATTTACAGCATTTGAAAAAGAGCTATATCATGGTATTTATGATGATGTGATTAATGATTTGATTAAGGAAGTAGATAAAATTATTGATAGCACCTCGAAGTATTTCCGTCGTAGCCAATCATTACCTTTTACGGCTTCTATAACGTCTCAAGCATCTGATACAAATAAATTTTAGGCTAATTAATTAAACCAATACATTAGCAATAAAAAGGGTGCGTTATGTATAACGCACCCTTTTTATTATTTTTTATTCTAACGAATTATTTGATTGTTTTATTGAACAAAGCTTGTATAGCAGCTCTGTAGAGATTTGGCGACGACTTGTGCAACTAACTGAGTACGGTACTGAGAGTCAATCGCGGCATTGCCCAACTCAACGATCGTCACTTGCTGCGGTGCTTGCTCACTGACACAGCCACAAACCTTGGTTTTAACAGATTCTTGCTGTGCTTCTGTCATGGCGACGCTTGCAACACGCCACGCGTTTTGTTTTTCAATTTGGCTACGGCATTGGTTGTCGATCGCAGCTCTAAAAACATTCATGCCGATCTCGTTTGCGGTACCGATTGCTGTACTTGTACCGCTGTTTGTAGCACCTGTTGTGGTACATCCTGCCAAGGCAAAAGTTGCTAGCATCATCGTTGAAGCCAAGATTTTTTTCATAAGTTAGTCCTTTAAGGTGTCTGTCATAAATAAAGCTGTATATTATCAGTAAAACCTAGCAATGACATCATCAACCACAGGCGCATTTTATTTTAGAACTCTATAACCTATATGTATTAACCACAAAAAAGCAAGCTAAGTGAACACTTAACTGGCTTGATATAGATTAAGCTATTCGGCATATTTATACGTTTTTGCCGTGTTCTTTTTGCTGAATATCTTTTGCCAATTTATAGCATTCGTTGATATGGTCATTAGCAATTTTCTTAAAAATCGTATAGCCCATTGTTGCAGCAACCAATTGACCGCCAAGTGGAATAAACTTGGTCACTTGTTTGGCAGCGATACGACCACCGAAACCTTGGATGGTTTTTTTAACGATGCCACGTGTTGCCATTAGACCAGCGAAATCTACAGTACGGTCTTTTACTGCGCTCCAATGCACTTCGCGAGATTCCAAGTTAATGGCTGATTGGCGATCTTCAATGAGACCAAAACGCTCACTAATTTCTGGAATCAACTGCGTCAACATGCCCGCATCAACTGCCACATCAAAAAATGGTACTGGCACAACCGCTACACCAGCAGAAACTCTAGCGCGTCTTTTTACCATTCCCTGACATTCTTTTTTAACTTTATCAAGGTCTAGGTTAGGGTCGATAGTATTTGGAAGTTTTTCAGCAAGTGGCGTGGTTTTCATAAAGTGTCCTTATAAATAATTAAAATATAAATGATAAAAATATAAATGATAAAAAGTTCAATGAATAGCAAATCCTTCAGTTGCTTACTATTTTATGGATTTATGCGTGGCTTACAATCATTGCTTTGTAGCAAAATGAATGAAATTACTCACACTGTGCACCTTTTTTGTAAGTGATTAAACGAAGGCGGTTTGTATAAGCTATAAAAAAGGCAGTATCAATTATTGCTAGTTTACAGGCATTATTCATCAGGTTGCACAATGCCTAATGATATACAGAGGTAGTATAAATTGTCATTGTGACCCTCTACTAAAGCCAGTAGAATACCCTCATGCTAAATTTAACCCCCCGTTATACCAGCACTCGCATCGACGAGTTGCCCGCCGCGCTGCAACCATTTGCCGCTCAATCATTTACGCTTGCCCGTCTGTATGCAGGGCGAGGTATCACTGCGCCTGATGAGCTGGAGACTAGCCTATCAGGTCTATTGCCTGCTGAGGCACTGCACGGTGTCACTGAAGCCGTGCGCTTATTAGATGTGGCGATTGATGAGCGTCAGCGCATCCTGATCGTTGGTGACTTTGACTGTGACGGTGCCACCAGTACGGCATTAATGATGCGTGCGCTCACAAAGATGGGTGCGGTCGTTGATTTCCTAGTACCAGATCGTTTTAAGTACGGTTATGGCCTGACGCCAGAGATTGTCGAGTTAGGTATTGAGACTTTTCAGCCAGATATGATAGTGACGGTTGATAATGGTATCTCAAGTCATGAAGGGGTGGCACGCGCCCAAGCTGATGGTATCACGGTGATTATCACTGACCATCATCTCACGACCAAAGAGACGCCACCTGCGGAAGCAGTGGTTAATCCCAATCAGCTAGGTTGTAACTTTGCTAGTAAAGCATTGGTCGGAGTTGGAGTTGCGTTCTATGTGCTCGGACGCTTAGCAAAGCTACGCCGCGAAGCTGGCAAGTCTACGGTACAGGTGAGCCAATATTTAGATTTAGTCGCACTTGGGACGATTGCAGACGTCGGGGTACTCGATAAAAACAACCGCATTTTGGTACATCATGGATTGTCAGCTATTCGTCAAGGCCGCTGCTGTATGGGAATATTGGCATTGCTTGAGCAAGCGGGCCGTGATCCCAAGCAGCTTCATGCGCAGGATTTCGGTTTTGTATTAGGCCCACGTATCAATGCAGCTGGGCGTATGGATAATATGCGCATCGGTATCGAGTGCTTATTGACTGAGGACTGGAGTACCGCACAACGTTTGGCACAAGAGCTTGAGCAGCTGAACCGTACGCGTCGTCATGTAGAGGGCGAGATGCGGGCACAAGCTGATAGTATCGTACAAGCATTGGCTAATGAAGATAATAGCGATGAGAGTGTAAGTGGTGATGGCAATAATAATGCCAGCAACGATGACATAATTACTCAAGCTGTCTCTACTGCTAAAGCCAGCAATTCAGGTGCGCGTAGTATTATTCTATACCAAGATGACTGGCATCAAGGAGTCATTGGCATTGTCGCTGGTCGCCTGAAAGAAAGCCATTATTTGCCCAGTATCGTATTTGCACCAGCAGACACTGAACAAACAGATGAAGATAGCGCTATTAAAGGCTCTGCACGTTCTATCTCTGGCGTACATATTCGTGATGCGATTGAACAGGTTGCTGAGCGTTATCCTGAATTAATCAGTCATTTCGGCGGGCATGCGATGGCAGCAGGTCTGACTCTCAAGCGCTGTAACTTTGAGGCATTTGTCACAGCTTTTAATGAAGTGATGGCTCAGATGGATGATGAGGTATTTGCAGAGCAAAAATTCACCGATGGACCTTTGCAAGCGAGCGACTTTAGCCTATGGTTTGCCGAGCATTTAGCCGATGCCAGTATCTGGGGTCATGGATTTGCACCGCCAATATTTGATGGTGTGTTTGAGGTACTGAGCTTCAAGATTTTAAAAGACAAACATCTTAAGTTATCGCTGCGCTATCCAGACGTTCAATATCCGATAGAGGCCATTTGCTTTAACTTCGATAATGACGCTTGGGATTACCGTGCCAAGCAAGTCCATTTATTATTTCAGCTAGACATCAATGAATGGAATGGCAAACAAAGTTTACAGCTGATGGTCAAGGATTTGGCTGTGGTAGAGCAAGGGTAAAGCGACAATGTCAAACCGATAATACTAAATGCGCTCAAATATGGGCGCGTTGGTATTTTTGAAATGAAGCCACGCCCTAGCATCTAGTATCAGTATTTCCATTCTAGTGTGGGGAACTGCCAATCGTAACGAATAGCAAGCATACGCAAAGTAAAAATCGTACTCATCGTAGAGATATCAGCTACCCAATCTGTCACACCTAAGTTCTTTAGAGCAAAGTACAGAACCCCACCCGTCAACGCTGCGGTGATATAAATCTCTTGCTGTAGTACCAATGGAATCTCATTGCAAATCATATCGCGAATGATGCCACCAACCACGATGGTAATCACACCTAATAATAGCGCCACAGGCACATTGGCTCCCATACTATCAGCAACTTTGATACCGATCAGCGTAAATGCTGACAAGCCAATGGTGTCGGAAAGTTTAAGGAACTTATCCACTCGTCTGGAGTTTGGATGAAAAAATATCTGCATCGCTAGCGATGAAATCGTAATAAGGGTCAGATAGCTCATATCTACCATCCAAAATAACGGATGGCGATCCAGAATGACATCACGTACCGTGCCGCCGCCGATAGCAGTGACAATAGACACGAGCAGACAGCCGAAGACGTCGAAGTTTTTGTGCTTAGCAAGTATCGTCCCTGAGACGCTACAGGCGATGATGCCAATCATATCAAAGAAATATATCAAAGAGCGCGGGTCAAAAGTAGTGATCAGTACGGTAGGATCCAATACGATAGCCAACATGGGCAGTTCTCACTATTTTCAATTATTGTCAGTCAAACAAAGGCTATCTACGTAGAGTCTTGCTCAATTAATCAATCCACGAGACGAATAGAAGGCAAGTGCCAGTCGAATCTAAGCGCGAGCATACGTACTGCAAAGATGACAAACAGCATAATAAATTCGTTGAGACTGGCGCCCACTCCGAAATACTGTAAACATAAATAGGTCACAGACCCTGCGATACTGGCAGTAATATAAATCTCACGCTGTAGCACCAGCGGAATCTCATTACAAATGATATCACGGAGCAAACCACCGATAATGGCAGTCCAGACACCCATCATAATAGCAATCAGGGGAGACATGTCTAGGGTCAAGGCCACCTTAAAGCCAATGACACTAAAAGCGGCCAACCCGATGGCATCAAAGAGCTTTAACGCATTATCAATCTTATGATAAAGGTGAAAGAAGATTTGTAAGATAAGGGAGGTTACCGTGATAACGATCACGTAATTAAGATCAGTCATCCAAAATAGAGGATGACGGTCGAGAGCCATATCACGTAATGTACCACCGCCGATGGCATTGACCATCGCCACCAAGATACACCCAGCGATATCGAAGCCTTTATGCTGCGCAAGCAAAGTCCCTGCAATCGCGCAGGCAACAATGCCAATCATGTCCAATAAATATAATAGAATATCAGGAAAAATCAAAGCATTACCCATGGTTATAGTGCCAAATCGTGATCATCAAAGGAATAGGTTTTAGGCGGTTATTCAATGCATGACTTTGACGAAATGGGCGTAGTGTTATAGTGCCATTTAGCCATCTTTTGCAAAGAATATCAGCCCTACAATAATAAGCCCTATACCGACCAGTCCCATCGCCGAAGGTATGGCACTATCTAACAGTAATATACCCCCAATCAAAGCAAAGATAACTTCACTGGCTTGGGTTGAGTCAACCCCTGCAACTTCGCTTGAAGTAACAGCTTGCTCGCGCGCATACAGAAATATAGTGGTCGCTGCCACGCCTGCCAATAGAGCAACGAGCAACGTATTGATTATTTGTGAGGGGTGGGGCTGGTCAGGGCGCACTATAATGCCCAAAAACAGCCAAAATGGCAAACACCCAAGAGTCATTAGCCACACTTTGTTAAAGGCATTTTGCAGTAGCGTGGTTTCGATAGAAGGAATACGAGCAATTAGATTTTGTAGGGAGGAGGTGGCCGAAGTGTTGTTACTTTGAAGTACGCTATCCAGGTCGGTAGCATCATATGTCGTAGCTGGCAAATCATAAGCTTCAGATATGAGTGGTTCATTCTGATCGTTAATATCACTACCAATACTGATGCCAGCTCGTTGAGTGTTCAACTCTGCTGCCTTTTGTAACTCGGTATTGCGCTGGCGGGCATTATGAGAAGCCTGCCAAACCAGCTGGTTACCAATTGGGTAGCTAAAAGCAGCGATAAGAGCAGGTAGCGCACCGTAAAGCAGCATGTCAGACATGGGGACGGCGTCAGTTATAGAGGCAGCATGCAGACCTTCACTGATATTGACGAGCGCCACACCGATAAAAACAATGACAGCATATACGATGAATTTTTTATCAAAACGTTGACCAAATGCCAATAGTACAAGCAAACTGGCGACGACGGTAAACATAAAGGTAGCCGCTACCACCCATCCTGCAACATGATCTGCGGCATAGCAAATACCGGTATAAAACAGCCCAAATCCGATACTGCCAGTAATACACCAAAAGCCCCAATGCTGTAGAAAAATTCTCATTAGCGCTTTAATACGACTAAAGCCATGTTGCATCGTAATAATAGCGGTAATAATCAACAGCATAAAGACATAGCGTAGACTCGCTGACCAAAACCAATGTCCACCTGCGCTACTCATAAGCTCATTTAAGATAAATGTTGAGCTAAAAAATGCACCTGCTAGCAAGCCCAATAAAATGAGTTTAACCATACCGCTACCTTATCCATGGCACTCAACGTGTTCACACTTTTTGTTTGTTACTTGCTGATAGTTACTTGCCTTTGGCATCAGCCCAAATGATTTTGTGCAATTGCAATTGGAAACGAACAGGCAAGGCATCAGCCAATATCCATTCTGCCAGCTCTCGCGCCAATACAGGTACTTCAGGGCTGAGCTGTTCATCGACATCATCTGCGACATTAAACATCGGAGAGAACCACACCGTACCGACCAATTCGTTTAGCTTATACTCGGTCAATTTAGCTTTTGCCCAGTCGTAATCTGTACGATTCATAATGACAAACTTGATTTGGTCATGCTGAGTGAGGTAGTCGAGGTTTGACCATAGATTTTTATCGACTTCGCCTGAGCTGGGTGTTTTGAGATCCATTACCTTGCTGACTGCTGTTGGCACGTTTTCTACCGTGAGCGCGCCTGCGGTCTCAAGGGATATCTCATAACCGTCGCTCAACAAACGTTTCATCAATTCAATGGCATTTGGCTGTGCTAGCGGCTCACCGCCCGTCAGACAGATGCGCTTGCACGGATAACCTTTGATGGTTTCTATGATGGTTTCTAATGATTGACGTTCGCCGCCAGTAAAAGCATATTCAGTATCACAATAGACACAGCGCAGCGGACAGCCCGTTAGACGCACAAATATCGTCGGCAAGCCTGAAGTGATTGCTTCACCTTGTAAAGAATAAAAAATCTCAGTCAGACGTAATCCTGCTTCAGGGTCAGTGACAGGGATAGCGGCGGTGCGTAATGATGATTCACTCATAATATTTCAAATACAGTTAAAGGTCGATAAGGCGATGAAGCGCTTATCAATCGTAATAAAAAGGCAGGGGATGGTACGAATGATTTTGTGTTTGTATAAAGACAAACTAAAAGAGGATTATAACGTAACGCGTTATATTAAGCTGCAAAAAAGATGCTGGAGTCATCCTCCAGCATCTTCATATAAAACAATATTATGTACCAAATAATGGTACTTGCCAAATATTTAGGCTAGGCGTAATAGCTCGTTTACTGATGTTTTTGCACGAGTTTGCGCATCAACTTTTTTCACGATGATAGCAGCGTACAAGCTGTGCGTGCCATCTTCTGAAGGTAGGCTACCTGGTACAACAACAGAACCTGCTGGTACACGACCACGATGAATCTCGCCAGTTTCACGATCATAGATGCGCGTCGATTGACCGATGTAGACACCCATAGAGATGACAGCACCTTCTTCAACGATAACGCCTTCAACGATTTCAGAGCGTGCACCGATGAAGCAGTTGTCTTCGATGATAGTAGGGTTTGCTTGCAATGGCTCTAATACGCCGCCGATGCCAACGCCGCCTGATAGATGTACGTTTTTACCGATTTGAGCACATGAACCAACAGTCGCCCATGTATCAACCATCGCGCCTTGATCGACATAGGCGCCGATGTTGACGTATGACGGCATCAATACTGCGCCTGCTGCGATGAATGAACCTCTACGCGCGACAGCTGGTGGTACAACGCGTACGCCTGCTTCTTTAAACTGTGCTTCAGTCCAGTTAGCAAACTTAGTCGGTACTTTGTCATAGAACTGTACGTGTTCGCCAGCGGCTTGGACGTAGTTGTCGTTTAGACGGAAAGACAATAGTACGGCTTTTTTGGCCCACTGATTAACGACCCATTCGCCATCTTTCTTTTCTGCTACACGCAGGCTACCGTTATCTAGTTGCCCAAGTACTTGATTGATAGCATCGCGCACGTCTTGTGGCATATTGGCTGGGCTGTATTCGTTGCGATTTTCAAAAGCTTGTTCGATGGTTTGTTGTAATGACATAAAGGTTCCTAAAATGAATGAAAGGGAGGGTGATCTTAATGTTATGGTTAAAGACTTATATGACCCAGCCTAAAGAAAATTCAAGGTATGGCTTGGTCCAAAAACTTGCTTGCCGTATTGTCGCTAATTTGACCACTTTTAGCAAACGCGTTGAGGGTCTTATTATGACAATATTAAATGAGTTGTTTTCAGATATTCCTTCAAAACAACTCATTTATCATGATTTAATCATCTGTCGTGTTGGTCTCTATCCACTCTAAAATATCTTGATAAACGGTCTGTTTATCCTTTTCGTGCAGCACTTCATGACGCATATTAGGATACAGTTGAATATCGACATGACTGAAATGACGCTTATCCAGACGCGTGACAACCCTACGTATACCGCGACCCATTTCACCAATCGGATCATCTTCACCGCTGATAAACAGCATCGGGAAGTTTTTGGCAATAGTGGTAGCCCAATTTTTATTTAGTCCAGTATCCATGAGCGTAAACAATGTCATAAAGCCATTATTGGTAAAGTCAAAACCAGTCTTAGGATCAGCTTCATAGGCTTCGATGTTTGCGGTATTTTCACTGAGCCACGCAAACTGTGAGGACGAATTGCGATCAGGTAGTTGGCTGTTAAGGACTTTATTCATCACCTTGGCAAAAACTGTATTCGGTTGTCTTGGGGCGACTCTGGCCAGTAGCTTGTTAATAGGTAATAAAACCTTGGCCAGTGGGTTAGCGTCTGCGGAACCCATTAGGATGGCGCCTGTGAAATTATGCGCATGATGCTTGAGTACATTACGCACGATAAACGACCCCATCGAGTGACCCATCACAAAATGCGGAACGTCTGGATGACGGTCTTTTAGGCTATCGGCCATCACAATCACGTCTTTCAAAAGTGACTGTACCGGATGCTCCTCACCAAAAAACCCAAGATCGGCCTCAGTCTTGATAGTCTGTCCATGACCCAAATGATCGTAAGTCGCCACAGCGATACCATTGTCTGCCAAAAACTGTGCAAAATCACTATAGCGACCGCTGTATTCTGCCATGCCATGCACAATCAGTAAAGTCGCGCTAATGTCGACGTCTTTGCTACTTGGTTCAAAAAAATCATGGTGCAAGTAGTGAATATTGTCAGAAGACAAAATGTGATCGTTACTGGTATCGATATTGGTACTCATGTAATGTTCCTTGATTACTTATAATTTTCATTAATGGTTTTGACGATGTTTCTCAAATAATGGGTTAAGCAACGCAATTTATCATGCGGCTCTTATAATGTCCTATTGTACTGGGCGATGATAAGTAATTTCATCTTATTTTATGATTTTAATTCAGTTATACAAAATATCATTCTACTAATAACGGTTAACGCAGTGACTATCGCTGAATCCGTATAAGCCATTTACGCTCTTACTGTTCGCCCGCAACAGACTGGTCTTATTTATATGATACTTTTAAATGAGTTTTTAAAGTCATTTATATCAATCAACATTCGATCAAATACTAACAGCAACTAACCGCCTTGATAAAATCATCTATGACAAAATTTTTACCGAAAAAGACACTACTATTGGCAGGCGCAGGTCATGCTCACATTGGCATGTTGCGCCAACTTAGCGCAGCGCGTTTAAAAGACGCTGATACGACAGAGGCAGACATTCACTTAATTAGTGAGCAACCGCAAACCATCTATTCTGGCATGTTACCGGGTTGGATGGCAGGGCATTATCAGCTGCATGATATCAGTATCGATATCAAATCGCTTTGTGTGCGAGCAGGCGTGCGCTTTATTCAGCAGTCGCTTGTAAAAGTAAACGCAGCGTCAAACAAGGTGGTTACGATTGGCGATGAACAAACGGATTTTGACTACGATGTCTTGTCTCTAAATACGGGCGCAGATACAGACATGCGTTGGCTACCTGACCACAATAGCTACAACGAGCACAGAAGCGACAGTAACGATAACAATACTGGCGCTACCAATAATGATACTGACGTGATTGCCATACGACCGTTATCAACATTTATCACCCAATGGCAGCGGATTTTGAAGGATGCCCAGTCATCTGAAAAGTATCAATTGGCTATTATTGGGGCAGGTGCAGCGGCCATAGAGTTGGTCATGGCAGCCCAAGTCGCGCTACGGAACATCAATCGTCACCATCAAGTGATATTGATATGCGGTGAGAACCTTTTGTCAGGGTTTAATTCGGGCTTTCGACAGCGGGTTATTAAGCAGTTACATCGTCATGACATTACGATAATTCGAGAACGAGCGAGCGATTATCGTGATGGTAAATTATCAACTACGAATAAATTATTGCCCATAAATGCTGTCATCGCTGCGACTGGCGTCATAGGGTCGGCATGGACGGCTTCTACAGATTTGGATATAGAAGGTGATGGGTTTGTCGCGGTAAACGATAAGCAACAGAGCATCTCTCATTCTAATGTGTTTGCGGTTGGTGATGTGGCGACACGAGTCGATAAATATGTGGCGCACTCGGGGGTTCACTCGGTGCACGGCGGTGCTGTCGAAGCCGATAACTTATTGGCCTATTTGAAAGATAGCGTAATGAAGAGCTATCAGCCAAAGTCACGCACGCTATACCTGCTATCGTGCGGCGATAAATATGCCATTGGTAGTTGGGGTAATGTAAATCTACAAGGTCGCTGGGTATGGCATCTCAAGAAGTATATCGATAAGCAATTCATCGAAGCTGATAAGAACTAACGAAGGTTAATGCTCATTTGGAATAAACCATAAAATCCATATGATTAGTTGTCAATGCTTATTGATAATCAGGTATGATTGATTAGATAAACCGTAAAGTGAGCAATCAGGTTTTACGTTGTAAATCTTAAAAATAAACAGTAAAAGCAATGCGCTATCTGTGTTTTCTGATCTTTGATGTCACGTTGCTATCCTTTTTTAGTTGTACTGCTAACAGGATTTTAGACTACCATGAAATCAACTATCGAGTTACTTGAGCATACTGATTTTCCAGCGATAAAACGACGTCAATTGACGATATTACAAGTCAATATGGGCTACTTATGCAATATGTCTTGCGTGCACTGTCATGTGGCTGCCAGCCCTTATCGTACTGAAATGATGTCACGTGAGTTGGTTGAGCTGATACCGGAGGTATTACAAGCACAAAACATCGATACGCTTGATTTGACCGGCGGTGCGCCTGAAATGCATGAGGATTTTAAGTATTTGGTCAAGGCTGCTCGGGCATTAGGTGTCAAAGTGATAGACCGCTGTAATCTGACCATTCTGATGGAAGAGGGTTATGAGGATATGGCGCAGTTTTTAGCAGACAACCAAGTTGAAGTGGTAGCATCTTTGCCTTGTTACTCCTTAGAAAACGTAGACAAACAGCGCGGCAAAGGTGCGTTTGACGACAGTATATTGGGATTACAGAAGCTCAATCAGTTGGGCTATGGCAAGTCTGATTCAGATTTAACATTAAACTTGGTCTTCAATCCGCAAGGTGCGACCCTGCCACCCAATCAACAACAGCTTGAAGCCGACTATAAGCGTGAGTTAAAAGCACACTTTGATATTGAGTTTAATCATCTATTTGCCCTAACAAATATGCCCATTCAGCGTTTTGGGGCGGTGCTATTGGCAAAAGACCAGTTCCACCCGTATATGGATTTGCTCAAAGCTAATTATATGGCTGCTAATCTGGCCGAGGTTATGTGCCGTTCGACCATTAGTATCAATTGGTTAGGTGAGCTATTTGATTGTGATTTCAATCAGCAGTTAGAGATACCTGTCCCCAACAAGTTACGGCGACACCTAAGTGATTTGTTAACGCAAAACCCGTCTGGTGATGACATTGCCATTGCTGACCACTGCTATGGCTGTACAGCAGGACAGGGCAGTAGTTGTGGCGGCGCGTTAGAAGAAGAGACAGTAGAATCAGTGCTAGCAGGCACGCCTTAGTAGTCCTAATATAAGTAATTCTAATGTAAGTACTTTTAATATAAGCACTTTAAGCCTAAGCACTTTAAACATAGGTGCTTTTAGCATACATAAAAATTTAGATAAAAAACAACCAGTGTAAACGGAGTAAGCCTTATGTCGGTATTTAATTTTTCAGCGAAAACGTTGTTCGCCCAACCAGTGATTGCCACGACTATTTTATTAGCAAGCGTGGCTGCTCATGCTGACTTCAACCATCAGAGCTGGGATAGCTTATTAAATAAGCATGTGACCATGACCAACGGTGGCAAAGCTTCAGTGGTCAATTATGCTGGCATGAAAGCAGATCAAAGTAAGCTGACAAGCTATCTGGAAGCGACAAGCAAGGTATCTCAATCAGAGTTCAATCGTTGGAGTAAAAATGAGCAGTTGGCATTTTTAATCAACGTTTATAACGCTGGTACGGTTGATTTGGTATTGACGAAATATCCAAACGTCAAATCTATCAAAGATATTGGCGGACTGTTTGGGTCACCATGGAAGCAAGAGTTTGTTTCGCTACTTGGTAAGACGCACTCACTTGATGATATCGAGCACAACCTGATTCGTGGTTCTAAACGCTACAACGATCCGCGCATTCATTTTGCGGTCAATTGTGCCAGTATCGGTTGCCCTGCACTGCAAGATGATGCCTTTACCGGCAAGCGTTTAGTCAGTCAGTTAGAGCAGGCAACGTCTAAGTTTTTAGCAGACAGTAGCCGCAATAGTCTCAAAGGCGATACGCTAAGAGTGTCACCAATTTTTAAATGGTATAAAGAAGATTTTGCAACCAATTGGCGTGGCACAAAAGATTTAGCAGGGTTTTTGGGTCGTTATAGCTCGTCACTAGGATTGAGTAAAGCTCAGACAGCGGATCTCAAACAAGGCAAGATAAAAATCAGCTATACCGATTACAACTGGAATTTGAATAAAAAATAAGCCAGTTTTTAATGTTATTAGCTGATTCATGTGACGGTGTATCCATTGAACCTATCAATTATTGTTCCTTTATTAAATGAAGCGGATAACTTGCCTGAGCTTATTGCTCATATTGGCCGTCTCGATCCAGCACCGCAGCAAGTAATATTGGTCGATGGTGGTTCAGTAGATGGTTCGGTTGCTATCGCCAAAAGTGTGCTCGAAAGTATAGAGATTGTTCAATCAATCATTGATTGGCATATTATCGAATCTACCGTAGGACGCGCTCAGCAAATGAATGCGGGCGCTATGTTAGCAACAGGTGATGTGTTGCTATTTTTACATGCCGATACTGAGCTGCCAGCTGACGCGATAGATAACGTTCAGCAGGCAATAGCTCAGTATGACTGGGGACGATTTGATGTGCGCTTAGACAGCTGTGAGCCATTGTTAAAAATCGTCGGGTTCATGATAAATAAGCGCTCACGCTTAGTGAGTATCGCCACTGGTGATCAAGCAATTTTTATCAAAAAGTCTTTGTTTGGGCGAATGCATGGCTATCCTGATCAGCCATTGATGGAAGATATCGAGCTGTGTAAGCGGCTAAAGAAAATTGCTCGACCAGCTTGTCTAAAAAGTAAAGTCATAACATCCGCGCGGCGTTGGCAGCAACATGGTACATGGCAGACAATTTTTTTGATGTGGCAGTTGCGCTTTGATTATTGGCGCGGCGTATCGCCTAATGTTTTAAAGCAACGCTACTATAATTAGTGAAGCTGTTTGATTTATCAACATGATAGACAAGATAAGAAAGAGTTCATCCTCGTGCATTTGACTAATTGAGAGACCGTTATAGTGACAGCTGATTTATCTGCAAGACAGCAAGATACCTGTATCATTCTGTTTGCAAAATATCCAGCGCCTAATAAGGCAAAGACTCGTTTGCAACCAGCGTTAGGGGTAGATGGTGCTGCACGTATGGCGAGGCAACTATTACTGCATAGTATTGAGCAGGCTATTGATACGGGCTTTTCCGTTGAGTTATGTATGAGTCCAGCACCAACAGATCCATGCTGGCATGCGCTTGATTTGCCCAACTCGTTGCGCTGGTCTGCTCAGGCCGATGGTGATTTGGGTTTGCGTATGTTGATAGCCAGTCAGCAAGCATTAGAATGTTTTCAAAAGGTTGTGTTAATTGGTACGGACTGTCCTAGTCTTACGTCAGCATGTATTCAGACAGCGGTACATCAGCTAGATCAACATGATGCGGTCATGATTCCAGCGACCGACGGTGGTTATGTACTGTTAGGATTTAGAGAGGTTGATGCAAGCTTGTTTTCGGACATTATCTGGAGTACGGCTAGCGTGGCGACTGTGACCCAGCAGCGTATGGCGGATTTGGGTTGGACATTGGCACTGTTAACACCGTTACATGACATTGATGAGCCTAAAGATCTAGTACATTTGCCGTCAGGCTGGTTAGATTCTCACGTCAATATTAAGGTCGATAATAGCTGATAACGCTTCATTGAAAAATGGATTAATAAACTCACTAACGTAGTTGTATATTCTAAGATGATTTACTAGGGCGTGTCCTCAATTCAATCGATAGTTATCTAAATGGGTTAAAAATGGCTAAATCTTGCCAAACGGCGTCAAATAGCTGACTAATATCTCGATATTATCTGCGCTATTTTCCTTGTTTGACTGCAATTTATCTCATTTTTATCACCATTTTTAAAATGAGGACACGCCCTAATACTTTTAACCGGATGGTACATTTAATAAGGATATTGTTATGCATGACGTCGTGCAAAATTACTATGGAAAAGAGTTACAGAGTACCGATGATTTAAAGACTTCGGCTTGTTGTGATATCAGCAATATGCCTGAGTGGCTCAAGCCATTACTCGCAAATATTCACGATGAAGTATTGAATCGCTATTACGGCTGTGGTCTGGTATGTCCAGCACTGCTTGAAGGCTGCCGAATTTTAGACTTGGGTAGTGGCTCAGGCCGAGATGTCTATGCACTAGCACAATTGGTTGGTGAGAGTGGGCACGTAGTCGGTGTTGATATGACCGATGAGCAGCTAGCCGTGGCCAGACAGCATAAAGCCTACCATGTCGATAAGTTCGGCTATGACAATGTGACATTTTTGCACGGCTATATCGAGAAACTAGATGAACTAGACCTTGAGGCTAATAGCTTCGATATTATCGTCTCAAACTGCGTTATCAATCTATCACCAGATAAAGCCGCGGTTATGGCCAGTGTGCAGCGTTTACTGAAACCTGGTGGGGAGTTTTATTTTTCTGACGTCTATGCCGATCGCCGTATCCCGCAACACTTAACCGATGACCCAGTCTTATATGGTGAATGTTTGAGCGGCGCATTGTATTGGAAGGACTTTACCCGTTTGTCACGAGATGCAGGATTCTTAGACGTACGTTTGGTTGAAGATCGCCCACTTGAGATTACAGATCCCGCTTTGGCAGCTAAAATTGGTGATATTCAGTTTTTCTCTGCGACTTACCGTTTGTTTAAGATAGCGTCGCTTGAGGATGCTTGCGAAGATCACGGACAAGCGGTGATATATAAAGGAACTATCGAGCAGTCCCCGCATCGGTTTGATTTAGATAAACATCATGCTATCGAAGTTGGTCGGGTATTTCCAGTATGTGGCAATACATTTAGAATGCTACAAGAATCACGCTTTGCGCCGCACTTTGAGTTTATCGGTGATGAAAGTCGCCACTACGGTATTTTTGCAGGTTGCGGTGAATTAATGCCATTTAATCAACCTATGATGCTGGCATCTGGTACAGGTGGTTGTTGCTAACATTAAAGTAATGTATTTAGCATAAATTTAAATATACATGCTCAATTATAAAAAAGGCCATTATTTTAGATAATGGCCTTTTGTGATTCAATGGGAAACAGCACGATTAAAATTAGACCGATTAGCAGTAGTCAGTCCAAAATGGAGAGTACGTATTAAGATTACGTTAGCAAGGCGGCCAGTCTAATCTTGGTATGCTCGTCCATCGCATCTATAGGTGTGACCAATGCTTGCGCGAGGGCATTGTGGGCGATTGAGTCAGGCAGTTCAGCGGCAATTAAAGCAACGGCTTCTTTAATCACTTTTTGAGCATTGTCCGCATTTTTCATTAGGTTCTGTATAGCATAGTCGGCACTGACGGCTTCTTCCGTTGGATGCCAACAGTCGAAGTCTGTCACCAGAGCTAACGTGGCATAAGCAATACTGGCTTCACGTGCCAATTTGGCTTCTGGCATATTGGTCATGCCAATAATATCTGCCTGCATCTGACGATACCATTCTGACTCTGCCCGAGTTGAGAATTGAGGCCCTTCGATACAGACATAAGTTGCCTTAAAATGACTGCTACCTTCTACAATATTTGCTTGGTCATAAGCGCGCGTCAAGAGTTCTGCTAGGGCAGGGCATAGTGGGTCTGCCATCGACACATGGGCGACGGCACCCTCACCAAAAAAGGTACTCACTCGCTGCTTGGTCATATCAATCATTTGATCAGGCACGACCATATCTAATGGCTTAAGATGCGCTTGCAATGAGCCAACTGCTGATACGGATACGATATAGCGTACCCCAAGCGTTTTTAGCGCATAGATATTGGCACGATAAGGCACTTCAGACGGGGTCAGTCTGTGGCCCTGACCATGCCGTGTTAGAAATGCGACTGTCACTCCCTCAAGCTCACCTAAGACAATATCATCAGATGGACTGCCATAAGGCGTCTGTATCGTTACACTGCGTTTGTTGGTCAGCGATGACATTTGGTAGAGACCGCTACCACCAATGATAGCAATATCAGCAGATAACGTTGCCAGTACTTCCGTGTGGGGTATTGTCATAAGGACTATCCGAGTAGATTAATAAAAGAGAGACACAGACTAGTGCCATGTAATATCCTGAACCAAAAAATAGCTCAGATAAAATATAGCAGAACTTTTGTCCTTATAGTTATAAATCGAGAATTCTCATTAATTTGCTATATCTAAAAATTCCTAAGAAATAATGCGATATGGCAATATTTTTCAGATATCGATAAAGGTTTACAATAGCGACAATTTTTGTTTTAATATTTATTAAATGAAACTTTGTTTCGCATAGCAAAACATACATATATATTAGCTCAATTAATGAATGGCCTATATTTTCTCTAATAGCTTTAAATATAAGGTATTGAAAGAAAAAGAGAAAGTAAGCTAAGGTTTATTTATTGGTAGAATTACTATATTATTACTCGTCTGTAACGTATTTATGTATAAATACGGATATTGTTAAACGTATAAAACCGATTACTTCAAGGATGAATTCAATGCTTAATTCTTTAAAATCCCCATTACTTTTGTCAGCTATGTTGAGTGCTGCGTTAGGTTTAACTGCATGCTCATCTCCAAGCTCAGAGGGCAGTGATACTGCATCTGCAGATAGCGCGGCAACAGATACTGCAGCAGATAAGCTTGATACTAAGTTTTTGACCATCGCTACTGGCGGTGCGTCTGGCCCTTACAACATTATTGGTACTTCATTGTCTGAAGTCTATGTCAAAACTTTTGGCGTAAACTCAAAAACTCAAACCACTGGCGCATCAGTCGAAAACGTCAATCTATTGACCCAAGGCAAGGTCGACATGGTCTTAGCACTAAGTGACGTAGTGACGGATGCTGTCGAAGGTAAAAACAACTTTGAGCAGCCAATCACTAACATTCAACAGATTGCTGTTTTGTACCCTAATGTGGTGCAAATCGTAACTTCAAAAAAATCTGGTATCAAAAACATTGAAGATTTACGAGGCAAGCGTATTGCGGTAGGCGATCAAGGTTCTGGTACAGAAGTCAATGCTCGTACTTTACTGGAAGGGTTTGGTATCACATATGATGATGTCACCGTTGATTATCTAGGCTTTGCTGAAGCTGCTGATGGTATGAAAGCAGGTAAGATCGAAGCGGCATTCTTTAGTAGTGGCCTACCAAATTCATCTTTGATGGAGTTAGAGCAAGGCTTAGATTTACAGATTGTCACTATCAACCAAGACAAGCTAAAAGAAATCATCGCGACCAAGCCTTACTTCAAAACCTTTGAGATTCCTGCTGGCACTTATGGCAACGAAACAGCCGTACCAACTGCTGCAATCATGAATGCATTATTGGTTAGCTCTGATCTATCTGAAGCGGATGGTTATAAACTAACCAAAGCATTGTTCGATAATTTAGATGGTCTAAAAACAGCTCACCAAGCGGCCAATGATATCAGTCTAGAAACTGCTCGTGATGGCATGGTAGCCCCAATCCATCCTGGAGCTAAAAAGTACTATGACGAACAAGCAGCCAAGTAATTCATTATGGTTATCAACTGGCGCGGCATTTATTGCAGCGCTGGTTTTTTTTACGCTATGGTTAGGCTCTACGCTTCAGTCTGTCGTTGAAGTGCGAGTCGCAGGCGTAGACGGTGCTGATGATAAGGTTTGTTACTTCACTGAGCCTGATTTTCAGCTACGTTGGATACATTCTGTAGAAAAACAGTGGTGGGAAGAGCAGTATCAACGCATAGACGGCAGCAGTACAGAAGGTGCGGAGCTGTTACTGACCACGACCTATTTTGAAGCGTTCGGTGCAGGGACACCCTCCACCGAAATGCTCGCTCCTATACAAAAGCCTGGCTATCTGGGTTATCAAATCAACGAAAAACTGCCTCGCCTTAATTGGGTCGTATCTAGACTGACCAAAGGGGAAATGGATTATGGTGGTCATCGTTTCTTGATTCACCAGTGGGTGCCAGACTATTCTGAAGTGGTGATCATGCCTAAGACGTATGATTTAATTGATAGATTTAAAAAGGACTTTTGTCATGAACTCCCAAGTGACGGATCAAGGTAGTGTGACTACCATGCCAGATGCTCAAGTTGATAACGATGCTGAGGCGGATGCGGTCAACCGAGCAGTATTGGAAAAATATGACCGAGAGTCAATCACGCGTCATATCACTCAAGGACCAGTGAAGTATTTTATCGCTGGCATTTGTATACTCTATTCACTGTTTCATTTATATATCACTTTTAATCCAATGCCAGCACTGTTACAGCGCTCTGTACACGTGGGTGTTGGTTTTGCATTGATATTCCTAATTTTTCCAGCCAGCAAAAAAAGCAGTCGCAAACGAGTGGCATGGTATGACTGGATTTGGTTTGCCTTGTCTTTATCTGGTATGGGCTATCTCATCTATGAATATCAAGATATCGTCACCTCGCGTGGCGGTATGGCCAATCAGGTCGATGTGATATTTTCCTTGATTACGGTAGTCTGCGTACTAGAAGGCAGTCGCCGTATCACTGGTTGGATTTTGCCAATCTTGGCCGGCATATTTTTGGCGTATCCATTTGTTAGTCATTTAGATTTTATGCCTGATAGGCTTTTGACTCGCCCTTATGATATGGGTGATATCTTTGGTCAATTATTCTTAAAAACAGAGGGTCTATACTCTGTTGCGATTGGTGCATCGGTCACCTTTATCTTCTTATTCATTCTGTTCGGTGCATTCTTAGCACGTTCGGGAATGGGGCAGTTATTTAATGACTTGGCATTGGCCATCGCTGGTCATAAAAAGGGCGGGCCTGCAAAAGTAGCGGTTATCTCTAGTGGCTTTATGGGCAGTATCAATGGCTCAGCTTTATCAAATGTGGTTAGTACGGGTGCTTTTACCATTCCGCTGATGAAAAAGGTCGGCTATCATAAAGATTTCGCAGGTGCAGTTGAAGCCAGTGCTTCAGTTGGTGGACAGATCTTGCCACCGATTATGGGTGCCAGTGCCTTTATCATGGCTGAGACAACAGGCTTGCCGTATAGCACGATTGCCTTAGCAGCATTATTGCCAGCGATATTGTACTATTTAGGCGTCATTGCGCAGGTGCATTTCC
This sequence comes from uncultured Psychrobacter sp., assembly GCF_947500265.1. Taxonomy (GTDB): domain Bacteria; phylum Pseudomonadota; class Gammaproteobacteria; order Pseudomonadales; family Moraxellaceae; genus Psychrobacter. Next base: position 144,257 of record NZ_CANMRN010000001.1, read on the forward strand.
GCGCTGGACGTCGCGATCTAAAAGGTATTGCTAAAGAAAATTTACCAGCGGTCAAAGAGGTACTAAAAGCCCGCGGTCACATGCTATTGCCGATTGTCTTCTTGATTTTCTTATTAATCAGAAACGTACCTGTGGGATATGCAGCAGCTTATACCATTGGCTTTACCGTTGTGATCAGTATGCTACGTGCCGAAACGCGCATGAGCTTTTCTGATATTTTGGGTGCATTAGAAGATGGTGCGCGCCAGTCACTAGCGGTCATGGCTGCTTGTGCGGTAGTCGGTATTATCATTGGGGTTGTGAGCCTGACCAGTTTTGGTACGGTGATGACATCCTCTATCGTGACCTTAGGTGCAGGATCGCTATTCTTTACGCTTATCTTGACGATGTTGGCATCAATGGTTTTGGGCATGGGGCTACCCTCTATTCCTGCCTATATCATTACGGCGACGATGGCTGCACCAGCATTGGCTGGTTTTGATATTCCAATCTTGTCAGCGCACATGTTTGTTTTCTATTTTGGTATCTTTGCCAATATTACACCGCCTGTGTGTCTTGCAGCCTTTGCGGGTGCAGGTATATCCGGTGGTGATCCGATGAAAACAGGGTTCTTATCTCTCAAACTTGCCCTCGCGGGATTCATCGTGCCGTTCATGTTTATCTATAATCCAACGATGTTGATGATAGATCCAACTGGTTTAGCAGTCACGGCAAAAGATTTCCCGCTGCCACCTATTGTAGATATCATTACAGTGGTAGTGACTTCGGTAACTGGTGTTATTGCGCTGAGCTCGGCACTTGAAGGCTACTTCAGAGGCAGTATGAATACGGTAACTCGTGTTATCTTAGCTATTGGTGCTTTACTATTGATTTATCCTGAGATTACGACTGGTATTGCAGGTGGTATTATTGTTCTTGGTATTGCTGCATTCAATATAAAAACAGCTGGAAAGCCAACGCCAACTTTAACCGTGTAAAGCGTTAGGTTTAATCATTCTTAAATCTAACAAAGCTCAAAAAAAGGGTGAATAACAAATTTGTTATTCACCCTTTTAATATTTTTAAGAGATGTTTTAGCGACTGCTGTTCGCAACTATTCTCACATCACTTTATTGCTAAATTAGCAGCCAAGTTTACCTTCAGCTTCTAATGCTTTTTTGCTACGGATAGGTGCTGGGCAGTCTTCGCCATAGTACTGACGATCGGCAAAGTAGCTTGAGCGTACCATTGGACCTGCCCAAATGCTAAAGAAGCCAATCTTTTTACCGTAGTCCATATAGCGTTGGAACTCGTCTGGATGGACATAACGATCAACAGGCGCATGGTTTTTGCTAGGCTGTAGATACTGACCAATAGTAATCATATCTACATCATGAGCTTTTAGATCATCGAGTAGGGCATAGATCTCTTCTTCCGTCTCGCCAAGACCAACCATAAAGCCGCACTTGGTGGCGATATCAGGACGACGCTCTTTATAAATCTTAAGCAAATCTAGCGAATGCTGATAGTCAGAACCTGGACGGAAGGCTTTGTATAGACGTGGCACCGTTTCGATATTATGGTTAAACACATCTGGTGCAGTCTCTGTCAATAAATCCAACGCAATATCCATACGACCACGAAAATCTGGTACTAGGATTTCAATCAAGCAATTTGGGCTAAGCGCTCTTGATTCGTTTAGCACTTCTACAAAATGTCCAGCACCGCCGTCTTTTAGATCGTCACGATCAACAGAGGTGATTACGGCATATTTAAGCTGTAGACCTTGAATCGTCTCAGCAGTATGACGCGGCTCATCCTTGTCTAGCTCATTAGGACGACCATGACCTACATCACAGAACGGGCAGCGACGCGTACAGATATCACCCATGATCATAAAGGTGGCTGTACCATCAGCGAAGCACTGTGGCAGGTTAGGGCAGGCCGCTTCTTCACAAACGGTATAAAGCTTTTGCTCACGTAAGGTTGCTTTGATACGAGCGACTTCAGCAGGCGAGGACATTTTTACCCGAATCCAATCAGGCTTTTTCTTTGCCTCGACAGTCGGAATCACCTTAATTGGGATACGGGCAACTTTGTCATAGCCACGTAGCTTTTCGCCTTGGATGGCTTTTTTTGGTTTGACCTTAGCAGCAGGTACATGTGTTTGTACGGCAGTTGTCATAATGGAGTTATCTCTTAACCCTTTATATTATAAGGGTTTATGGAATTATCAGAATGTTTTATGAGTGCAGATATTATAGCAGAAATTTGGTCGTCAATTTTTAAACAATATTGTTAAGATTACTATGATTGCTCGGACGACCATAGTTTTAAATATCTATATCGATTTCTAACTCATTCAGTATATCTATGGCAGCGCGAAACGCTTCTTGAGTAGCAGGTGCACCGCAGTACGGCAAGCTGTGCATGAGCACTTCTCTAATCTCAGCGACACTAGCCCCGTTGTTAATGGCACCGCGTATATGTCCTTTCAACTCATTTGGGCTTTTTTGGGCAATTAAAAAGGCAATAGTGATTAATGAGCGATACTTGCGCGGTAATACTGAGTCGTCTTGCCAAGTACTGCCCCAAGCGTGTTCGATAATCCAGTCTTGCAGTGGTTGGGTAAATCCTGTGGCAGCATCAAGCGAGCGTTTGACATGCTGCTCACCCATGACCTCAGTGCGTACCTTGAGACCATTGTCATAGTTAGGATTGTTGTCCGTATTGCTATCAGTCATATTATCGTCCTTAATGTTTTACCAAAATGTTTTTACCAAATCGACTGTTAATCAATCGACTGTTAATAAATCGATATTGCTACATTTTTTTAAGCGAGACTTTATCGAAGTTGTTTCTTACAAAAGCGTATATCAGTCATATGGTGTCTGCTCAGTCATAAAGCAAGTACTTATTGATAAGCGTAATCAGGCAAATGCCAGTTATAATGAGCGCTACAATCATATTATTGATGGCACTATTTTTATAATAAATGTTCAATATGGCCTTACTATGCGCCTTTTCAGAGCTGAGCCATTAACATTTAAAGCGTTTTAAGCTATGATTGCACGGATAATTATTTCATATAGTATATAGACGCAGGCAGTCATGCTGACTACCCACGTAATGTGCTACACCCCAACTGACGAGGACGACTATTGTGTTAGAAGCTTATCGTAAACATGTCGAAGAACGTGCTGAGCTAGGAACTGTACCCCTACCACTAAATGAAAAACAAGTAGTAGAGTTGGTTGAATTATTAAAGAACCCGCCTGCAGGCGAAGATGCGTTCTTAATGAACCTATTAGAAAACCGTATTCCTGCTGGTGTTGACCAAGCAGCATACGTTAAAGCGGCATTTTTGGCTGCTATCTTAAAGGGTGAAACATCATCACCACTTATCAGCAAGCAAAAAGCTGTTGAAATTCTAGGCACTATGCAAGGTGGCTACAACGTTCAGCCATTAGTTGCTGCACTAGATGATAGCGAAGTTGCACAAGACGCTGCTGAAGCATTAAAGAAAACTTTGCTAGTATTTGACGCGTTCAATGACGTGACTGAAAAAGCAGAAGCTGGCAACACTATTGCGAAAGAAGTGATTCAGTCTTGGGCTGACGCAGAATGGTTCTTGAACCGTGCTGAAGTACCAAAGAAAACCACTTACACGACGTTTAAAGTAACTGGTGAGACCAACACGGATGACTTATCACCTGCGCAAGACGCATGGAGCCGTCCTGATATCCCATTACATTCACTAGCCATGCACAAAAACTCTCGCGACGGCATCAATGCTGACGAAGAGGGCGTTGTTGGCCCAATGAAGCAAATCGAAGCGCTTAAAGAAAAAGGCCATCCGCTAGCCTATGTTGGTGATGTTGTTGGTACTGGTTCTAGCCGTAAGTCTGCAACCAACTCAGTACTTTGGTTGATGGGTGAAGATATCCCTAACGTGCCAAACAAGCGTGGCGGCGGTCTAGTACTTGGTAACAATATCGCTCCTATCTTCTTCAACACGATGGAAGATTCTGGCGCATTGCCAATCGAAAAAGTGGCAGTTGATAACCTAAACATGGGTGATGTATTTGACATCTATCCGTATGAAGGCAAAATCACTAAGCATGACTCTGACGAAGTACTATCAACGTTCTCACTAAACTCACCAACATTGCTTGATGAAGTTCGTGCTGGCGGCCGTATTCCATTAATCGTTGGTCGTGGTTTGACCAATCGTGCTCGTGAATACATGGGTCTTGGTCATTCAGACATCTTTGCTAAGCCAGAAGAGCCAGCTGATACCGGTAAAGGCTTTACGCTTGCACAGAAAATGGTTGGTAAAGCTTGTGGCCTGTCAGGCGTACGTCCAGGTATGTACTGTGAGCCTAAGATGACGACTGTCGGCTCTCAGGATACGACTGGTCCGATGACACGTGATGAGCTAAAAGACTTGGCATGTTTGGGCTTCCAAGCAGACCTAGTGATGCAGTCATTCTGTCATACTGCTGCTTATCCAAAGCCAGTTGACGTTGAGACTCAGCACACACTACCTGACTTTATCATGAACCGTGGCGGCGTAAGCTTACGTCCAGGTGATGGTATCATTCACTCATGGTTGAACCGTATGCTACTTCCAGATACCGTTGGTACTGGTGGTGACTCGCATACTCGTTTCCCAATGGGTATCTCGTTCCCAGCGGGTTCTGGTCTAGTTGCTTTCGCAGCGGCAACTGGTGTGATGCCACTTGATATGCCTGAATCTGTCCGTGTTCGTTTTGTTGGTGAGCGTCAAGCTGGTATCACCCTACGTGACCTAGTACATGCTATCCCTTATCAAGCAATTAAAGAAGGTTACCTGACGGTTGATAAGAAAGGTAAAATCAACGAGTTCAACGGCCGTATTCTTGAAATCGAAGGTCTAGAAGATTTGACCGCTGAGCAAGCGTTTGAATTGTCTGATGCCTCAGCTGAGCGTAGTGCTGCTGGTTGTACCATTACTTTATCTGAAGCATCAGTGACTGAGTACCTAAACTCAAATATCACGCTGCTTAAGTGGATGATCTCAGAAGGCTATGGCGATGCACGTACGATCAGCCGCCGTGTTGAGCAAATGCAAGAGTGGTTGGCTAACCCAAGCCTCATGCGTGCTGACGACGATGCTGAATACGCTATCGACATCACTATCGATATGAGCGAAATCAAAGAGCCGATCCTTTGCTGCCCGAACGATCCAGATGATGCAAAAACGCTAGCAGACGTGGCTGGTGATACGATTGATGAAGTATTCATTGGCTCATGTATGACTAACATCGGTCACTTCCGTGCCGCTGGTAAATTGCTACAAGACGTGCCAGCAGGTAGCTTGAAGACTCGTCTATGGATTGCACCACCTACTAAGATGGATGCACGCCAGTTGATGGAAGAAGGTTACTACAACATCTATGCACAAGCCGGTGCTCGTACTGAAATGCCAGGTTGTTCACTATGTATGGGTAACCAAGCACGTATCGCACCGAAATCTACTGCGGTATCGACTTCAACTCGTAACTTCCCGAACCGTCTAGGTCAAGGCGCTAACGTATACCTAGCTTCTGCAGAGCTTGCAGCAGTCGCAGCGGTACTTGGTAAATTGCCGACTAACGATGAGTATCAGCAGTATGCTGGCATGCTAAACAGCATGGGTGATGAAGTCTATCAATACATGAACTTCGACCGTATGGAAGACTATACTGAAGAAGCAGACAAGATTAACGTCGCTCAGTTAACCTAATTTTGGTTGCAGCTTAAGCAAAACGTTTTTAGGTTTTAATAGTTTTTAAGTTTTAATAATAGAATAACCCCGTATCGTCATGATGCGGGGTTTTTTATTGATAACTCTAAGAAAACTAGTATTCATTTACAAACTTTTATTGAGTATCTATAATCAAAACCAATGGTTGATAATTTTCACTGACGATTTCTACTTTTTACGACTGAGATAAAAAGCCCTATGGAAAATAATATTAAGCTTGATAAAGCGACTCCGCCGCCACTGCCCAGATCTACGATGGCTAACAATCATAGCGCTGAAGCAAATTATGGCATCATTGATTGGTTCAAAAAGGGCATGAGAAATTACACGAATTTTTCTGGCCGTGCGCGCCGTAAAGAGTATTGGTATTTTTTTCTAGTGCAAATGGGTGTGATGATCGTTGCAATGCTACTGGATGCGATAATATTTAGCTCAGAGACAGGTTTATTTTACATAGTAGCGGCACTTGGTTTATTTCTGCCTGGTCTTGCCGTGACTATCCGTCGCTTACATGATACTAGCCGCTCAGGATGGTGGTTTTTGATAGGGATAGTGCCACTGATAGGCTCTATTATATTGCTAGTATTTCTAGCGAGTGATACCAAGCCTGAAACCAATAAATGGGGTCTACCGGCAAAATAGTCCGGTTAAAACAGGCGATAATCGTTAATAAAACGGCTTACGCCTGTTTACAAATGTCCTCACTGATTTTTGAGTTTAGTTTCTGTATAATATAAATGCAGGCGGAAACCGTGGCTCTGCACTTTATTTATCTTTTCTAACTCGGGACGGACCGATACTTTGATATGCACTTATGTGCTTTGGAGTCTTGGTTGATAACCTTATCCCCAGTTAAACGCCGAATTGTCTATGTGATTGTGTTTGAGATTCTGGCAATCATCTCCTCTACCTTTGTACTAATGAAGCTTAGCAATAGTGATGCATCAGAATCGCTGCCCGCTGCTATGATGATATCGCTCGCTGCCATTATTTGGAACTTCGTCTACAACACCGCTTTTGAGACTTGGGAGCAGCGCAGGCATATAGCTGAGCGTACGCTGCTTATTCGTAGTGCGCATGCGCTAATTTTTGAAATCGGTCTGGTATTGATCTGCTTGCCAATATATATCGTCTGGTACGATGTTGGCTTGATCGAAGCATTTATGATGGAAGCGGCTTTGATGGTTTTCTTCTTAATATACAACTTCGTTTTTACCTTTATTTTCGACAAAATATTTACTTTGCCTTATCATTATAACTCCGCGACTGCCTCTTGATTAAAAGTACAGATAGAAAAGGGCTACCATATTGGTAGCCCTTTTTTGATAGCATCGTTGTTTATCTTTTTATTTACCTTGATATACAGGTTTACGCTTTTCGATAAAGGCGCTAACCCCTTCGATAAAGTCATCAGTTTTTGCCATTACGGTCTGCTGTTCTACTTCCGTATCTAACGCCGCGCTCAAACCAGCGAAGGCGTGTACGTTGAAGCTCTCTTTCATAGCGGCCAACGCTTTGCCTGGTAGTTGGTTCAATCGTAGCGCCAATGCTTGTACGGTGGCTTCTAGCTCGTCAATACTTACCACGTTGTTCACTAGATTTAAACGTGCCATGTCTTCAGCTTTCAACTTATCACCTAGCATTACAAGCTCAGTGGCTTTTGCTGCACCAACCAATTGGTTTAATAAGTAAATACCACCTGCATCTGGAACTAGGCCAATATTAACGAACGCTTGTACAAACTTCGCATTGTCTGCGGCAATTCGGAAGTCACAAGTAAGCGCCAAGTTCATGCCAGCACCTGCCACGGCACCTTCTAATTTAGCAATAATCGGCTTATGTATATGACGTAATTTTAAGCTGACTTCGCCTGCGCCTTCTACCATGCCTCTTAATTTGTTTGAAACAATATCCTTGTCTAATCCTTCAGACAACATCTCTTTAATATCGCCACCGCTTGAGAAGTTACCACCAGCCCCTTGTAAAATAATCACTCGTACTTGATCATCTGCAGCCGCTTTATCTAGCGCTATCAAGACTTGGTTTTTTAAGGGTGTGCCAAAAGCGTTTAAGCTTTTTGGATCGTTAAATGTAATGGTAGCAATGTGCTCTGCAACTTGATAATCGACGAGAGACTGTGACATTTGAGATTTCCTTATTTTAAATGACTGTTTTAATATTCTGTATCAATGACAATGGTACGAAATAAAGGTAAAAATGGTTCAATGCTGATTACTATAGCAGCTTGCTATGATTATAAAAGCGTGTTTTGTGGGCGCTTAAGACACATCTACATACTGGTAAACTTTCCTATTCTATCGTAAAAGCTGATGCTAACTAATGGGACAAAACGACTGGCTCGTAAAAAGGCTATGACCTAAGAGGCTAATGGATTATGCTAATATGCCAGGTTGAGCGTAAAAGAGTCGTAAAAGACACAAGGGTACGCTCGAACTTTCATTGATCAAACAAGGATGTGGTTATGCCAACTATCACTGTAAATAACGCTGATATTTATTACGAAGACAGCGCACCGAATGACACACAAAAGCCCGTTATCGTATTTGCTCACGGTCTACTGTGGAGCTCTCAGATGTATGACAAGCAAGTGGAGCACTTTCAAACAGACTATCGTTGTATTGCTTTTGATTTTCGCGGGCAAGGTCAGTCTCAGGTTACCAAATCTGGCTATGATATGGAGACGCTGACTGACGATACGCTTGGCTTACTTGCAGCGCTTGGTATTGATAAGTGTCACTTTGTTGGGCTATCTATGGGCGGGTTCGTGGCTCAACGTATTGCGCTCAAACGCCCTGAGTTGCTGTTGTCATTAACGCTGTTAGAAACCTCTGCTGACCCTGAAGATCCAAAAAATATACCTCAGTATCGCAAGCTGGTTAAAGCGATTCGCTGGTTAGGTATGAAGCGTGTGAGTAATAAAGTGATGCCAATCATGTTTGGCAGTACGTTTTTGGCAGATAAGCTGCGTAAATCTGACCGTAAGCAGTGGCTAACAATGCTACAAAGCAATCGCAAGGGCGGTGTGGTCAAAGCAACAATGGGTGTGATTGAGCGTACAGGTACTTATGAGCAGTTGGGTGAAATTAAAACGCCGACACTGATTGTGGTAGGTGATGAAGATGCCGCCACGCCTTATGCCAAGTCTGAACGCATGCACTTTGCTATTACTGGTTCTAAGCTTGCTATTATCAAAGGTGCTGGTCATACATCGACAGTAGAAGAGCCTGAGCAAGTGAACCAAGTACTCCGTCAGTTTTTGGAAAGTTGTGCTTAATGTAGCTACTGTTCGAGAGCTTTAAAGCCTCATATCTATAAAAAAACCTAAGCAAATATCTATATAAAAAAGCCGCTACCTGTTATTTGATAGCGGCTTTTTGCATGGTGCAAGTTGTTAAATGGCAGACAGTTATCTGTATCAGCGGTGACAGCTACATTCGTGAGCTGTACTGGCTATGTCCGTCATCAATGGTTCCAAAGGCTTCTGCGCGATTAACAATTTCAGTCGCCCAAGCACGGTGCGTCGCAGGCTCTAGCATCGTATTATTGTACTTAAACACCGCTTTGGCCTCAGAGTGAAGGATCGCTTGTGCTTCATCCAATGTACTCAATGGCACACAGTAAGCTTGCTGTACTAGGGCAATTTGGCTTGGATGAATGACAGTTTTGCCTACCATCCCTAAGCTGACGTCTCGGTTCAGCTCTTGCATAAACAGCGTCGGCTGATCCAAGTACTCAAATACTGGCGCGGTAAGATAAAAACCATGCGGCACAAAACAGCCAAGCATTTGATAAGCCAACGTACCGATAGGCGAGTCATATACAATACTGTTTTTTGGGCGACGTAAGCGCAGTGCTGCAAATAAGTCATTGCCACCGATACGTAATGCAAAAACTGGCTGACTAAACGCTTCTTTAAAAGCGATGGCAAGCTCCTGATTGTGATGCGGATTAAACAGCGCTGCGGTTTCGAGCGTCGGCATAAGTAGTTGATCTACTTTTAGGTTCTGACAAGCCATGCGCCAGTTAGATAAGCTATACATATCGACTTTCGGCATGACGAAACCATCGATGAGGTCAATATGAGTATAGTCAGACAGTTGCTGTAGCATCATCGGGCTACGTGGACGTATAAAAACCAATGGACGTGTCGGATGCTGGGCATGAATCGTCGCTGATTTAGATGGCGCATTGATGCTATTCACATGCTCTGCCCAAGTATTCAGGAGGGTTCGCAAACGCTCAAGCGCCAACTCTACATCCTGCTGACTGACCGCATCCTCTAGACAGATAATAATACTATTAATCGTCGGTAGTTTATCTCGCTTGATGACTTGCCAAATATCTTGGCGAGTCGCAGGCATGTATAAGCTAGCACCGAGCTGATATGGATGGTGCGTGTGCGGTTTGACCATCGCATGACGCTCAGTGATCAGATGCGCATAAGATTGGGTATCATTGTAAAGGTCTGACTCGGTTTTTAGCATATCTGACATAATTGGCATCATAAGTAGAGAGTATAAGAGAACGAAAAAGAAAGTATTTAATACTGGTAAATGTATTAAGTGTCTTGGGAGCGCTGCTTGATAAGCGTGATGGCTTGATAAGGCAGTATTTTATCACCTAATACACTGATAGTGATATTTCGTTGCGCACATAAATGGCGTAGCAGTACGGTATCAGGGTGCTCAGCGGTGGCGAGCAATATACGCTCTGGATCACGGCGCAATATGGCACGTGTTGCCTCAGCAATAGTCGGCTTAATACGGTTACGATTGACAATATGATAATCTGCTGCCAACGTCTCTATCAACGCAGCCGTCTGGTAGCGTGGCTGCTGGTAAGTCGGTAAACGCGCTGGAGTAGTAGCCGATGATCGTCTCGTTGCATCTATATGCTCGATAAATGCCAAGCTGTGATCTACCTCAATTAAATCATCATAAAAGACACTGCGATGCAGGCCTGATGACGGCTCCGTGTATAAGCTGCGTGAAATTAATCCCGATACGGTGCTATTCAATAAACCCGATGGGATCAACCAGTCTTCTTCACTTGCCGCCAGCCAAGCAACGCCAGCCGGATCGGCAAGAGTCAGTAGTGGAATGACGTCAGCGCCTTGATGGAAAATGTTGGCAAAATTAACATGAGTAGAATCGCTAAACGTCTCTAGACTACGAGCCAACTCTTGATAGATGGCACCTTTACCTGTCCAGCCATCGACGAATACAATCGGACTGTTTGGATAAGCTTCCAGTAGCATTTGCAGGGCCACTGGGTCAAGACCACGATCCCGAATGATACTGATGCCATAATGTACACTTGGCAAGCGATAGCTACTGTCTGTATCCGACAGCGCACGTTGCAATAACACGCCAATCGGCAAACCTGCTCGTACCAAACTGACCAAAACCAGTGGATGCTCATCACTCACATTCTGCTGAAAAACATGATATAGCGTATGAGATAAATGAGCGATATCGGTCGCGGTTCTTGTTGACCCTTGCTCTAATGCCTGCTTGTATAGCTGCTCATGCATTGCAGTAGGTGCTTGCTCTAAAGTCAGCATGTCAGAGTAATGGCGTTGGCCGCTTTGGATAAGGGCTTCTTTTTGACTGACGGGCACATCGGCAACCGCGTCTTTATCCACCATATCGAGTAGGACAGTCACATCGCTTGCAAGATAGCTGCCTGAGCCATAGTTTTTTAAATCGGCTCTTTTGGTCTGTATATTAGGAAAAGTCATAGTATGAATAATAGCACTCGGAATGATAACAGTGGATTTGCGTGGCTGCAGTTTAGCCTGACGATTTAGACGGGTATTGCTCATGCAATTGGCCATGATTGGGCATACCGTACCAGTCCAATAACTGTAAGAAAGGCAGGTCAGCTAAGCTATCACCAAAACCAAAACTGGGACGCTGATGGTCTAAATGATGCTCTAATAAAAACTGTACCGCATGACGCTTATGAACGACATGGGGCAATATCGCTAGGTTATTGGCATTCACATGTACATAGAAATCTTGATCAAAATCACGTATCAGAGTGGGCAGTTTTTCAGCTAAATCTACGAGCGCTTGATGATCTTTTTGCGCATGTTTGATAGCCAGATAAATGGTTAGCTCTTCATCAACGGAACCATTGTTAAAGCTATCGATATGCGGTGTAAATACTAAATGACTTTGCTCGCTTTGACTATGATTGGCAAATAACTGGCTTAACTTAGTAAGCTTAACTTGCAATGGCGCAAGCTTACTATACATATGCTGCTGCCAACTGCTCAGCAGCGCTCCGTCAGACATTAAAATAACCGCTCCATGGGTTAATACTTGCCAACTATCAAAAGGCAGCTTCACACGTTTTATTTCACTACGATCCCTTGCCGTCACTACAATTAATTCAGTACTAGCAAGCAACCAATTAAAAAAGGTTGCTTGGCGCTGGCTCATAAAACTCAAAGGCTCGTCTTGTTTATTGACCGTCGCACAAACCAAAGTTTCACGCTCAGTAGTGGGTAAGTCCCATGCATCAATTTTACGCTGGGTTTGGAATAACGTATCGTCTAAATCCATCAAGGCATAAGGCTTGATGATATCTGGGTTGGCTTTAAAAAATGAGGTAGTCATGGTGTCGTCCGTAAATAATAGGTTTGAAAGTTAGAGAGCAATTTAAAGACTAGGGCCCACCACCAGCACGTTATCTAAACCTCGCCACATAGCATCCACACTATCAGCTGATGTTTCTATACACAACACAATCAAATCCCAATCACTAGGCTCAACGTTATAAGCAAAGTTGGTCATACCAAGCCCGTAATTATCGCTAAAGCTCAGCATCGTGGTAATCGCTCCACCAAGCGCAATCGGTGAACGGGTTAATGCACTAAAATTAACCATGGACGCTGTATCTCCGCTCAGTTTTTTAGACTCTATTTCAAGCCATTCAGCCAATAAAAATGGCAACCAAACAAACTCATTGCTACCCAAGACTAAGATTTTTCTTGGTAGCTGAGTAACATCAAAGTTTTCTTGGCCATCGAAGCGCGTAAATGCAGCTTGAAAACTCGAAAGATAGTTAGCAAAACCCTCTGTACTGTCTAGTGTTGGAAAACGCCCCCAATTACCCGTATCACCGAGCGCCTGACTACCAGCGGCAGTAGTATCAACAGATGGCATTGTAATAGGTTCAGGATTGGGTGCATCAGTCCATTGCCATGCGCCAGACAGTAAATGATGACGATGAAACTCAATACCAGCGAGACGATCGGCCATACGTGTAGGCTTAGCATCTGACTGTGGATTAGATGTTTCTTGATCTAATGACCAGTCTACCAATGTTGTTAGATGCACTTGCTCTAACTGGCTCAGTCCTGCTTCACGTAAGGCAGTGACGACATTCACACAGGTATTGCCCGTTGAGGCTTCATCATCGACCATAATCAGTGTTTTACTGGCCAGTAGCTGCGCTTGAGTAACGCTATCTTTGCTCTGATAAATCAAATGCTGGCTCGCATGACTGTGGTCTTCACAAAATGTCGTCAGCAAGGATTTGGTACCATTCGGATCACTACTTTCATCGTGCTGTGCATGACGCGTAGAGTTTAATAGCAGAGCTGGAGGATAGCGCGTTTGCAATGCTTGATGGACGCCAGCAGATAGACCAACAGCGGTCTCTGCCATACCAATGACTAGCACTGGCTCGGCCAAGTCACTAGGCACTAAGTCAGCTAAATCAGTAAATGCCTCTCGCATAGTGCTTGGCGCAACGGGAATATGACGACCTAGTACTTTTGAGACAAACAAAAACGCACGCTTTGGATTAATACGCTGGGCAAATCCTAGCAAATCTTCTAACTGATAATGGGCGTGTTGTTCTGCGCCATTTTTATTAGTGACTGATTTATTAGTGGCTGAGTTGGTTTGATAAGTTAGATCTAGCGTACCACGGGGTAGGGTGATGGTCGTACTGTGTTGCTCATTTAACATTCATATTCCTTGGCGCTTTTAATTATATGTCGTCGTAGATTTTTAACCCTGACAGCCAACCAGCCATAAGGCACTGCGACTTTGCTTGCTTAGCTGAGGTGTGGTAAGAGGCGTAGCACTGGTCAAATCAGACGTGTTCTCCAAACTTATACCAGCGCTCGCCAGTAGGGCAGATAATAACTGAAATTTCACCGCATAGTTCATATTTTGTGCATGTTCATGAACCAGACTTGATGTGACCATACCGACCACCTCTCCAGTCGGCAATAATAAAGGACTACCACTAGATCCAGGCTGAATGGGTGCGGTGAATTGCGTATGACGGATATCGTTATTTAAACCTGTCAGTCCTGATATACAGCCTTGAGTGACTTGCAGTTGGCTACTCAGTCCTGATAACGGAAACCCCAGTGTGGTAATAGTCTCACCCAATATATCAACACATTGCTGCGCCAGTGGGAGGTAGCTAGGCAAAGGATCGCTAACTCTAATAATAGCTGAGTCGCTTCCGATATCGCTGAGTACGACTTGTGCCTCGCGATCAGGCTGACCTTGCTGACGTATGCCAACCATCGCTGCTGACTCAATTACATGATAGCAGGTCAACAGATGATAGGGATCAATAGCAAACGCTGTTCCTGTCCAAGTCTCGCCTGCTTGTACATGACGGGGAGGGCGAGCTTCGTTATTTAGTTGAATACGCTGCTGCTGTTGCGCTTCTTGAATAAGCGTATGTGTGCTAGGCGGACGAACATTCAGACTAACCTGTACATGATGCTCAAGGCTTGCTAAGCCTTGCGTTGATGCCTCACCAAGCGCCCGACATTTGAACTGTCCATTACGCTGATATATTTCTAATATAATCGCCGCTTTGACATGCCGCTCGTTCGTTGTGAAGTTATAGCGAATATCTCCGTTGTTGAGCGTGAGGCTTACGTCGTTCAACTCTACCGCTGGCAAGTTTAGGCTTGGCTCATGATAAACATAAGCAATCAGTTGTAAGAAACTAACGCCAAGCGTATCAAATAGCTGGGGTAAATCTAACTGCCATGTACTTGGATTATCCTTGTTATCGAGCTGAGCCCAGTCTTTAGACTCATGTAAATAAGCAGGACTACAAACCGCTTTACGATGGGCATCTAATGGCAACCACAATAGTCCAAGCTGCTGTCCAAACTCTAATGGTTTAGTAGTAGAAAATGCGATCGCACACTTTGTATTTTCGATAACCGTATTGGCTCCTAGCACTAATTCGACTTGCTTCGACATCACATTTCCTTAGTTTATTTGCGCGATTATAATTATTTTTATTGTTTAATGATTTTATCTTTGAGACTAAAGTCTGACTATATAAAGGGTTTTGATTTTGTTTTAAACCTACCATTCCAAAAAGAAAAAACGCTAATGGATGTTTTAATAAACAATTAAGATTAATTGCATAATAGATATATCAAGATATATAGGTTTAAATAGTTTCAAAATCCCTTTTAATAATTAATTCCTTTTAGAAAATAATGATGAGGTTTTATAGTCTAGCCATTTGTCGGTTAATGTAGCCACTTATCGGACAAAGCCATGTAGTGTATTGCTACAAAACCAAATTCCAGTGATAATACAATCAAAATCTATTGCTATTTAGTAACTCTACTGTGACCAAGTGTTATCTGTAAAGTTTAAAAATAGTATTTGATTTAAACCTATTAATTCTAATCTTATTTTCAAGCTTATTGCTGTTTCTCGATTAATGAATTTCTAGTAGTTAGAGCACTTGTATGCTTAATAACTATAAAAATCGAAGTTTCATCTACTGAATATAGTTCATTTCTTATAATATAAAAGATATATAAAAACTGTCACATGGTTGATGTCTGCATATCTTTTATATTGTGAGAAAGCCAGTTGGTCGGACCTTTGAAACGTTATTCACATCAGTTTATCTAAATGGCTTGATATAAGAAAGCGTAGCAGTATTTTAAGAAAAGGAGTGCTCTGTGAAATTCTCTTGTGCATTAGAAACGTCTTCTGAACGTATTCGTCTGGTCAATGTTATTTCGCCGCTTATCAAAGCAGGTTATCAGCTGGTTTCCCAAAGACAAGAGGCTTCAGAGAATGGTGGTAATATCATTCATGTAATCGCAAGAAGCCTAGGCTCTAAAACGCAAGCAGATCTAATCGATGACTTGTCTTCAATTGAAGGCTGTACGCTTTTTAATCTAGAAATAGATGAAGAGGGCGGCTCGTCAGCTGCCCCTGCAAAAAAGACATTGGATGAAAAAAGCGTCTTATCAGCCATCGGTGCTTATTACCCTAAAATAGCAGATATTGTCAGCCAGTATGAGGATAGTTTACCTATTGAGCGACGTGTGACTGCATTGCAAGAGTTGGGTCGTAAGGTTGGCGGCGGTATTTACCAGCGTGATTATTCACTTGGTAGCCCACTAAAGATGCCTACTACGATCACTCGTGAGCTTGTGCCAGCACTAAAAGGTCTGTCTAAAGTTAAAGCAAAGAATAATGTGATCTATTTAATCAAATGTCCATTCTGTAAGTCGTCAGATCATACTCACTCAGGATGCCATTTTATTGTGGGCTATATAGAAGGCTTTTTGGCAAGCAACCCTGCTATAGATGTGGTTCAAGTTAAAGAGACTAACTGCGGCGCAGGCAGTACCAATATTTGTGAATTTACCATTGGGTAAGAAAAACTGCGTGTAGATAATTTCATGTCTATGCAAAAAAATCAACGAGCGAATGACGCACCATGTTGCAATAAAAGTAACGTTATTTGACTCAATTCTTATGATAGATAAAAGGCAAAAAAATGATGGAAGTTGAATATAACTTACTTTTGGTGTTGGTCTCATACGCCATTGCAGTATTTGGTTCTTATGTTGGCTTAAACCTTGCCATTCGAGTACCTTCTGCTAAGCCAGGAACGGATTTGTATTTTTGGGTAGCGCTATCATCGATTGCTATCGGTGGTGCGATTTGGTCTATGCATTATATCGGTATGATGGCTGTAGATATGAAGATGCCTGTGACTTATGACTTAGGGCTAACAATTGTCTCAATGCTACTCGCGATTTGTTTCGTTGCAGTTGGTATTGTTATCGTAGGTCGTGGTGAACCAAGCGTTGCTAAGTTAATCGGTGGCGGCGTACTTACTGGACTGGGTGTTGCAGCTATGCATTATACCGGTATGGCCTCTATGCAGATGGACGCTACCATGTCATACAATATACCGCTGCTTATCTTATCGATTGTGATTGCTATTGCAGCTGCTATCGCTGCGCTATGGTTGGCATTCAATCTACGTGGTACATTACAGCGTTTTGGTAGTGCCTTCATCATGGGTCTGGCAGTTTGTGGTATGCATTACACTGGGATAGCCGCGATGGAAATGACGATGACTGATCACTCAATGTCTATGGATTATACGCATGCAGGTGCCATATCTTCATCAATTATGATCTTCATCGGTTCAGCAATCGTATTGAGCTTACTATGGGTCATTGCTTCTAAAAACGCACCTAAGCAAGCAACACTAGCATTTGGCGAGTAATTTTAAACGCTCATTTTTAATATCAATTAAAAATGAAAATAAACAAGGGTTTTTAGATATTAATCTAAAAACCTTTTTTGTGTCTGTTCAAATCATCTGCTAACCACGTGTATGCGTAGCGGATTATTTATTCATCATCCTTTTCAATTTTGACACTCATCATAATAGAGCGTACTTGGCATGGTTTAATATGCTGAATATTGGTCTCTAAGTTAGGTCTCTCTGATAGCCCCAACCAATAAGAAAATCCAGCTTGAGTCAAATCAATCCCACTATGAGAGGTATACCCAATGCCACCTGATGGACGGCTATTAATTTCAAGAACTCGGTGCTGACCGCTATCATCAGCTTTGGTCTGTACACTGACGATACCATCACAGCCAAAAGCCCTAATCAATGGGATTACGACATCCATGACAGACTGCTCATAACCAACGTGTTGTATCTTTCCTGTTTTATGACGAGTGACAGCAGCTAGGACTTCGCCATATTCACAGACTACATCGATAGAGTACTCTTGCCCTGACAGATAAGGCATTAGCAGCATTGGAATAGGGCGCTCGTGTACCATTTGGCTGTTGGTATAGGCATTCACAAACTGAGCTGTGTTGATTTTTTTCTCTTCAGTAAAATATAAGTGCTCAAAGCTATCATATTGCTCGCCATATTCTTTACCAGAGTCCAGTCGCCAAAACCCTTGGGCAAAAATACCGACAACAGGTTTAACACATAGAGGCTGGTCACCATGCTCGGCTAATAAAGCCTCAAGCTCCGCCGTATTGTCAAAACGCCATGCGTCTGCCACTGGAATGTTATGAGTGTGACAATGCTGCATAAAAGCAAATTTATCATCGATTGATTCTAGTGCCGTTACGCTGGTTGCCCCCGTCAATAAGCGAATACCCGCAGCGTCAAATTTTTCACGATGCACTTCATAATCAATACCATTGCGTCCAGTTAGTATTACTTTTACGTTATGCTTCTGAGCTTGCTTCAATACGAACTGCCAGCGTGGTATAGCAGTTTCGGCAGTCGTTTGGATATCAGTATCTACGATCGAGTCAGATGGCTCACGATAAACCATATCGGCGAATTCGAAAATCTCAGGTCTATCATGACGGTGTGAGGCAATAACTTGAAAAGGGTTATTTGATTTGCTCTTTAGACTTTGTAAGCTCTCCAACATATCACGCTGGCTAGATTGACCTTCAGCTAACCACGCCGCTACTGGCATTGAAGGGTTACTATTGTCAGCAAGATTATTCATAATTCTCTCAGCGTTATCATTAGGTGTAGGGGAATGGGCAAGTCAATACTGCTACTGCAAATCTAGTATTAATACTAGCAAAGGTATACGGTTCAATAGGACGTATTATATACAAATGATATGCGTTATAAACGCCTCTAATAAAATAGTCATAGGGATTTGTAAGGATGACTTTAGCGCTTATATCGTGATTGTCTGGTTCAAAAAATTCATAATATCCATGCTACTATATGATGATAGTCAGCATGACAATGACAACAGCATAATAAATAATCTAAAGGACATATGATGAGTCAAAACCAACCTCAAAAATTAATTGCAGGTGCCAATGCGCCACTACCAACTGAAAATATTAGCATTCGTATTTTAAGCCAAAATGCTATTGATTGTGCTGCTTACCGTCTGACTACTGACGGCAAAGTACGCGGTGATGGAGACATGATATTTTATGGTCAGACACGTAGCGATGATGGTAGTGTTAGCTTTCGCGGTCATGACAGTGATGGGTTTTTTGATATCAATTTGTCTGCACAGCCTGCAAGTATTGAGAAAATTGCCCTAGCGTTCTCTAGTGCGCAAACACTGTCGCAAGTTGGCGATGTGGATATTCAAGTATTACAGGGCAGTCAAGTGCTGATGACCTGTCAGCTGAGTAGTGCAGGCCGTAACGAAAAAGCCATTATATTAGCTGAATGCTATCGCAGACAAGGAAGCTGGAAGTTCCGTTTTATCGCACAAGGATTTGAGGGAGGGTTAAAACCTTTGTCTGAGCATTTCGGTGTGGAAATCGCTGATGACGTACCTGCCCAAAATCATAACCCTGTACAAAGCCAACCTCAACCTATCAACACGCAGCGACCAATCAATACGCAGAAAGCAGGCAACACGTCTCAAACTAACAACCCACCACCAATTCCTGCTAACCCTTCGATTAACTTAAGTAAAATCACCTTAACTAAAAACCAATCTAGCATCAATCTTAAGAAACGTGATGATTTCGGCAAAATTTCGGTCAATTTAGACTGGAACCAACGCCCCCAAAGTGATAAAGCAGCGCCTAAGAAAGGGATACTGGGAGATCTGTTTAAGCAGCATCAATCAAACGGTATCGATTTAGATGTCGGCGCTATGATCCAT
Source organism: uncultured Psychrobacter sp. (assembly GCF_947500265.1). Lineage (GTDB taxonomy): Bacteria > Pseudomonadota > Gammaproteobacteria > Pseudomonadales > Moraxellaceae > Psychrobacter. Next base: position 163,993 of record NZ_CANMRN010000001.1, read on the forward strand.
CTAAAAAATGGTGAAAAAACCCTGATTCAAGCGTTGGGAAATCGCTTTGGTAGCTTGCAATCAGCGCCTTATGTTTGTTTACGTGCGGATGATAGAACGGGGCAGGTAAGCGGCGGTGAATGGCTGGATATCAATGGTCAGCAATGGTCGCAGATTGAAGAGGTGTTTATCTTTGCATTTATTTACGAAGGCGCACCTAACTGGGAAAAAACTGATGGGGTTGTGACTATCCATGTGCCAGAGCAATCACCGATTGAGACACGTTTGACCGAAGGTGCGGGTAATCTACCAATGTGTGCCATTGCCCGTTTGGTTAATCAGCAAGGCAGTATCAATGTTGAGCGTATCAACCAATACTTCAAAGGTCACCAAGAAATGGACAAAGCATTTAGCTGGGGCTTTAGCTGGAAGCGTGGACGTAAATAGTGTTTTTTAAGATATACACAATAAACATAAAAGAGCGGCCCAACTATTGATAGATGGGCCGCTCTTTTTGAAATAAACTGTTTAACTAGATTGGTAATAATCCAGTTAAAGTCTCAAGTCAATTATGCATGCGGTGTGATAGCAGGCATTAGATCGTGGAAGGTGCGACCAGAGGCTGTCTCGCCAATCGCATGCATTTTCCATTCATTATTATGACGATAAACTTTTGCCATTACCATCGCTGTATGTCCACCTTGCGCAGACAAGTTATAACGTGCTACTTCGCTATTGTTATTGGCATTAACGATACGGCAAAACGCATTTTCTACTGTCTCAAACGTTTGACCAGTAAAGCTATTGACCGTAAATACCAATGAGACCACATTAGCAGGTACTCTTGAGAGATCGACATTGATGACTTCATCATCACCATCACCGTCGCCAGTACGGTTATCACCAGTATGTACGATACTGCCGTCTTTCGATTTTAGCTGACTGAACCAAATGGCATCGACCGCTTGCTTGTTAGCATCAAACATAATGCATGAAGCATCTAAGTCGATAGAGTCACCACCAGAACCGCCGCCGAATAATTTTCCTAAGAAGCCACCTTTTTTATCTTGTGGCCCTTGCGCAACATCCCAGCCTAGACCTAGTTTAACTTGAGTCAGCTCGCCACCAGCTTCTTTGCTTAGGGAGATTTTTTGACCTTTTTGAAGACTAACTGCCATGTGAGTATCCTTATAATAATTGTGAGTAAAACCGTTTAAAAATAAAGTTAGAAATTGGTATAAATTGCGAAAAGTGCTATAAGATATTGTCTAAAAAGCCGCCACCGCCGCCACGTCCGCCTGAGCTACTACCTAGGACGCTTTGTATCCAACCTTGATAACTGTCACGATTGCGCGAGCAAATAATGACTTTGCCACTTCCTGAAAAGTTCAGAACCATGCCTTCGCCACTGGTGACGGAGTTAATAATATTGCTCATGATGCCTTTTTTCTTACTGGTCGAAACTGACAATTTGTATTCAAGATTTGAGTCCCAGCAGACCACATGACCATTATCAATGATGACGTCTTTGTCTGGTGTGACATCAATCTCAAACAACGAGCCAAAACCAGATACCACGACTTGACCTTGGCCTTGGGTCTGCATCACCATGAAGCCGCCTGTATCACCGAATACTGCACCGCCTAAGTTGCGCTGAATATTTGCTCTGATATCGACGCCAGTTTGAGCCGCGACAAACGCACCATCACTCAATGTATACTGCTGCTTACCAACTTCTATGATTTGCATATCACCATCGAGCGTAGGCGCAAGCAAACAGTCGCCCTCACCATTAACTGCCTCAATCTGCTGTTGGAACAACGATTCATCGTTTGCAAAGCGGCGCATCAGTGACTGCATCAGCCCACCTTGTAGCTTACCTTTCAGCTCAAGATTGGACTCCATCATTACCATCGCGTTGGCTTCACAATAAATTGAATCACCTTTTTTAAGATTACAATGCAAAAAAGGTTCAATAGTACCGATTAAACTGAATGTTGCGGCCATGGCTTGCAAATCCTTATTCTAATATCTTTGTTAAATGCTCTTAATGTGTGTGTGTGCTTTTAGGTGCTCTATAGCTTTTAATGATAAGCCAATTAAATTTAAAGCCATCAAATGCGTTAAAGGGGCACACTTGATGGCTCATTGGATCATAACCAGGCATCTGATTATGATAATTGGCTTGCTAAACGTTTACGTTGGTTTTAACGTTAAACATTTACGCCATAAGAGGCTGCTAATGGTCCTAGACCACCGCTGAAACCTTGACCGACCGCACGGAATTTCCAATCACCGCTGTGACGATATAATTCACCGAAAATCATCGCTGTTTCAGTGCTGCCGTCTTCTGATAGGTCATAACGAGCGATTTCAGATTCGCCATTGTCGTTTACAACGCGAATATAAGCATCACCAACTTGACCGAAGTTTTGGTTACGTGCTTGGCCTTCATAAATGATTGCACAGATAGCTACTTTGTTGACGTCAGCTGGGATGCTTGCAAGATTGATTTTGATTTTCTCATCATCGCCATCGCCTTCGCCAGTACGGTTATCACCAGTATGCTCAACAGCGCCGTTGTCTGATTTTAGGTTGTTGAAAAAGATAAAGTCTTGGTCGTTACGGACTTTGCCTGCTTCGTTAATCAAGAAACCGATTGCATCTAAATCAAACTCTTGGCCGTCAGTGGCACGTGGATCCCAGCCTAGACCGACTGTAATGTTAGTTAAACCTGGCGCTTCTTTTGATAAGTTTACGTTGCCGCCTTTTGTTAAGCTAATAGCCATACAAATATCCTTTGGATTAATAGTTAAGTGGATTGAGTGATAAAAAATAAACTAAAAGTTGTGCAGTGACTGATACCTCAGAGCAAACAATAAAAACTTACCTGTACGCTATGCCCTGCATATCATTACGTTTTACTATACTAAGCGTTTGCTCACTAAGCAAGGCGTATTTTGTGCGCTTACTATATGCTTACTAAGGGACATAATACTTCTGTATCTTTGATAATTTCTAATCAACTTAGCAATAGTCGTTAAGATATTGTTATGAAAAGTAATGTTTCATACAAAAGGGGTTTAGCGCAAAGGTAGCTTAGATAAAACAATCGCTTTAAAAAGCACCAACTGACTATATAGGCTTAGAACAAACTAACTCATGGCTTAGGTATGCTTCGCAGCTAGTATGAGAGCATGGCATTATATAAAAAACCTATTTAAATAAATATACATGTATCTCTTATTCTGCAAAAACCGACCAGCCAGTTTTTTGTACGAAGCGCTCTAGTGCTTTTAGTCCAAGCTTAGAGTTACCTACATGATCAAGCCCTGGTGACCAAACCGCGATAGACCCTTTACCAGGTGCTATCGTCAAAATACCGCCACCAACACCACTTTTGCCTGGCAAACCCACGCGGTAAGCAAATTCCCCAGAGCCATCATAATGACCACACATCATCATCAACGAGTTAATACGGCGTGCTCGTTTTTCATTGATTACACGTACTCCTGAGTGCTTATCAACTCCGTTAGACACTAAATAAAGACCAGCACTGGCCAACTGTTGGCAGTTCATTGCAATTGAGCACTGATGAAAATACGTACCCAATACATTATCCACATCGTGTCTTAAACGACCAAAGGATTTCATAAAGTGCGCCAGAGAGGCATTTCGATCCTTGTGCGCCATCTCAGAAGCCGCTACTTTATGATCAAAGCGAATGGACTCATCATCTGCAATGAGGTGAACAAACTGCAGGATTTCACCTAGTGTCTCTTTTGGCTCATGTCCCATCATGATGGCGTCGACAACTGCAATGGCACCAGCATTGATAAATGGGTTGCGCGGTCGGCCAGATTCATGTTCTAGCATCACAATTGAATTAAAAGGATCGCCAGATGGTTCGCGTCCGACGTGTGTCCAAAGTGTATCGCCTAGCTTGCCAAGACCAATGGTTAAGGTAAATACCTTAGAGATACTTTGGATGGAAAACAGAGTGCTTGCATCACCTGCTGCATACATATGCCCATCAGGAGTCGCTACGGCTATACCGAACTGATTAGGATCAATATGGGCCAATTGCGGAATATAATCTGCCACTTTGCCGCGGTCAGTTTCACTTGCCATCTCTGCGGCAATATCATCAAGAATTTTTTGCATATCGTTTATAGGGTCTTATTTCGACAATTTATTTAAGGACGAGGATTTTAACTGAAGATAGGGTAATAGTAACAGGGCAAACGTAATTTTAACCATTGATTGTCTCAATTATTGGTTATTTCGATATTTTTGGGACTTCGATATGACCTGATAGGGTGGCAAAAACAGTATGACAAAAAAACAGGCCATACCTGATGATATGACCTGTTTAGATGTATAACTAGATACAGACTACACTGAGAACATGCCTTAGTTTAGGCTTGCTTTCTCAGCTTTACGATGCTGAAGTGACGCTAGCAGCGCCCAACCAATAAAGGCTATACCAATCAGACCAGTGATAATCTCTGGCACATGGAACTTCACTGACAATAGCATAATCAGTGCCAATGCGCCGATGGCATAATGTGCGCCATGCTCAAGATAGATGAACTCGTCAAGCGTGCCTTTGTCTACCAAGAAGATAGTCATAGAACGTACGAACATCGCACCAATCGCAAGACCTAACATGATAACAATCACGTCATTAGTAATTGCAAATGCGCCAATCACACCATCGAAACTGAATGAGGCATCTAGGACTTCTAAGTATAAGAAACCAATGATACCGCCTTTCATAATGGCACTGGTCGCCGCAGCGCCCGAACCATTTTCTTCGTTTTCTAGGTCTTCTTCCAGATCACCTTCAAGCATACCTGATACAACCTGTACGCCCAGATAAACCAAGATACCCCAAACACCTGCGATTAGAACAGCACTTGACTGCTCTGCATTAGCCCACGATACCGCAATCATCAAGACGATAAGCGCTACAAATACGCTCATGGCATCGACTTTGCCTAGCTTGGCTAAACGGCTTTCAAGCCAATCAAACCAATGTACTTCTTTGTCATCGAAAATAAAGTTCAAGAATACCAATAGTAAGAAAATACCACCAAATGCTGAGATTTCCGCATGGTGTGCCATTAGTCTTGCTGAGTACTCTTCAGGGCTATATAAAGCCAAGTTGATGACTTCCATCATACCAAGGTCTGCAGTAACCGCGACGATGACAATAGGGAAGACCAATCGCATACCGAATACGGCGATTAGGATACCAACGGTTAAAAATATCTTCTTCCAAAATTCGTCCCAGCCCTTAAGGACTGAAGCATTGACCACCGCATTATCAAAAGATAATGAAATCTCCATGACGGCCAAAATAGCGGTAATAGAAAGAGTGGCTATCATGCCACCCATACCGCCATGTGAATATCCCCACCATGCTGCTATTGCCAAAGCAATTGCGGTGAAGATAAAGTCTAAATAAAAATGTCTCATGACACATCCTGTATGGTTGCGTAAAGCTAAGGTCTACCTAGTATAGGCATGAACCGCAAAAAAGCGGTTATTACTAACCACTTTTTATGCATAATTTTAAACGAAACGTAAAGCATTACTAGTCATTTGGCCATTAAAAATTGTGACTATTTGCAACGATGGCGGTTTGCTATTTTGGACGTGATGACAGTGACTAATAACAGACTAAATACCAGTAAATAATGGTTCTAGATATCGACACCGTATTGCTGACACATCGCTTGCAAACCGCCTGAATAGCCTTGACCAACCGCGCGGAATTTCCATTCGCCGTTGTGACGATATACTTCGCCAAACACCATCGCTGTCTCTACAGAGTAGTCTTCTGCTAGATCAAAACGTACCACTTCAGTGCCTGTTTCTTCATTGACGACACGGATAAAGGCGTTTGCGACTTGACCAAAGTTCTGGCTGCGAGCAGCAGCGTCATGAATAGTCACTGTCACGACTACTTTATCTACGTCTGCAGGTACTTGAGTGAGATTTACTTTGATAACTTCATCATCACCGTCGCCTTCGCCAGTACGGTTGTCACCAGTATGCTCAACAGCGCCATTGTCAGACTTCAGCTGATTATAAAAGATAAAGTCATGATCGCCGCGCACTTTACCCGCGCCATTTAACAAAAACACGCTAGCATCAAGATCGAACTCAGCACCAGAAGTGGCACGCTCGTCCCAACCAAGACCGATAAGTAGCTTGGTTAAATTTGGGTCAGTTTTCGTTAGCGATAAATTACCGCCTTTATTAAGTGATAAAGCCATGGTGTTATCCTTTTTATTAGATGTTAGTGGTTTTATAAGATCATCGAAAAAAGGCGATGCTTACGCAATAACTGCGCAAATCCATCGCCTAGTAACGCTCTATCATAGCAACAAAAAATGGCCCAATCAAAGCTGATTGGGCCATTGTTATATTTCATATACATTCGGCAAAAAACAGAAGTTTCAGGTACTTATATTGCCCTTATAAACCTATAGTCTTATTTATCAAAATCCTGTTTACGGACTTTAGATTCTAAACTGTAAATCTAAAACTTCGAATTATAGACTTTGACGATGACGAATCTCAAAGCTTTGATGAATCGGCTTCTTAATATTGAAATCAAAGCCAATGGTTTTTTGAGTGATATCAATGATGTCGTAACGCTGAGTCAACTGCTCATCTAACTCAAAACGCGTAAAGTTGTTAGAAAAGTACAAGACGCCATCAGAGGTGAGGCGGTTCATGGCACGATTAATCAGTGCAGCATGGTCACGTTGCACATCAAAAGTACCTTGAAACTTCTTAGAGTTTGAGAAAGTCGGTGGATCAATAAAGATAACATCGAACTGTTCGGTATTGTCTTTTATCCACTCAAAGATATCGGCAGCAACGAACTGGTACTTATTGCGGCTAACGTCCAAACCGTTCAAGACAAAGTTTTGTTTGCCCCAATCCAGATAGTTCTGTGACAAATCAACGCTAGTGACTTTTTTCGCACCAGCAAGCGCTGCATGCACACTTGCGGTACAAGTATAAGCAAACAGGTTAAGTACTGCTTTACCGCGGCTATTGTCCTTGATACGAGCACGCATATTACGGTGATCGATAAACAGACCAGTATCTAAGTAATCTGTAAAGTTGACATACAGATAGGCACCATCTTCGCGCGCAACGTGAAACTTGCCACGTTTTTCTGTGGTGTTCTGCTTGCTGTATTGGTCGTTACCAGACTGACGGGCACGCGTTTTGATAAAGATCTGTTCACGGTTAATATCAAAGACTTCACGGATACCCATCAATGCCAAGTTAAAGCGTTTCTTTGCAGTCTCAGGTGGGATGGTCTTTGGCGGCGCATATTCTTGCACATGCGCGTAATCACCGTACAAGTCGATCGCGACTTTGAAATCAGGTAAATCAGCATCGTAAACACGAATGTTGCTTACGTTGTCTTTTTTGGCCAACTTCTTAAGTTTAGCAAGGTTTTTTTGCAGACGATTGATAAAGTCTTGACCATCTTCTACTTCAATCTCGCGTTTCTCAAAACGACTAACAAGATTGCCCGTTTGCCCAGCAATAAGTGTTCCGTAGCGGAAATAGACGGTGATAGCACCATTATGACAGCGTAAAGTTTTTGGTTCTTTAATCGGTAGAATATCTACTTGTTCAACATGAGAGGCCAATATGCCAAGCATCGGGTCAATGCCACTACCGGCAAAGCTGTCTTGTAATATCAGCCCAATTGCTTGATACAACGGCTTAATCATTTCTTCATCACCCAAACGCTCACCATACGGTGGGTTGGTAATGACCAAAGGATTGCTCAATCGACCATCATTGACCAATGGCTTGAGCACGTTGCTGAGCTGGTCAAGCGCACGATGTTCGATATCGAGTAGCGGTAAAATGTCCTGTAAACCTGCGGCAATTAAGTTCTTTTCTGTGGCAAGAATCGCACCACTATCAGCATCAAAGCCCAACATAAGTGGCAATGTATCAGGCTGCTCATTGGCAATCTCTAATGCTTCGCGGAAACGCGTTTGAGCATTATCAATCATTTCTTGCCATAACGTCTCGTCATGATGCTGCCACTGGTAAAAGCCAAATTGATTGGCAGCTTTGTCGATACCCACGGCATAGTCGCAATGCATCAATAGCGCTTCGATAAGGAACGTTCCAGAGCCGCACATTGGGTCGATTAACGCATTATAGAAAGGTGCGTCGCCAGCTTCGTTTTTCTTGTGCCAACCAGCACTATAGAGTAGGGCAGCTGCTAAGTTTTCTTTTAATGGTGCTTCTGTCATGGCCACACGGTAACCACGGCGATGCAAACTGGTACCGGATAAATCTAAATACAACTCAGCTTGCTTGTCATTAATGGTTGCAAAAACAGAGAAGTCTGGATTTTTGCTATCGACGTTAGGACGGCTGTCGTAAACTTCGTTAAAGGTATCGGCAATAGCATCTTTGATACGTAGCATAGCAAACTGCTGACTGACAGCGACACGCTTATCGACAGACAGACGAATAGCAAAGGTTTGCTCTAGGCTAAACTGCTCAGTCCAATTGACCGATTTTGCCAAGCCGTATAGCTGCTCCGCAACGTCGTATTCTGCATTGATATTTTTACGTTTAATCAGCATCAATACCCGCGAGGCCACGCGTGACCATAGGCAAATAGTATATAGCTCACGTAAGCCGCCAGTTACGGCTAGTCGACCGGTACTTTTGATTTCGCTGTCAATGCCAAAGCTGGTTAGCTCAGTCTGCAGTGGTGCCTCAAGCCCATCGGCACAGGTAATAATAAGATCAAGCGACAACTCTGGTGAAGCTGCTGTTAGAGATGCGGGCGCGGTTTGTTCGGTCATACGGGTACCTGTGGGCTAAATTGACAAAAAAGCAAATAATAAGATAATCGGTGTAACCGGCAATTTTACCATAATTCACAGTAGGATGGTTCAAAGTAGCCGTGTTTAAGATTTTAAGATGTGATAGCTAAATACGTGACAATAAATTCTCTACTCATCCTTCGTCAGGGGTAATTCCTCTGGGACGATTTGAGTTGTGGTTGCAAAGGGCTTGGTCGCAATAGGGTAGTCAACATCCTTTGGCATCAGCAATCGCATATGCGGATAGGGCGTAGAAATGCTGGCAGCATCAAATGCAATTTTAATTTCTTCTTGCAGCACTTCTTTGATTTTGGGTATGCGGGCAACGGCAGCTGGTTTAACCCAAAAGCGTACGATAAAGAACACCCCGTATTCGCCGATTTCTGCCACGGTCGCTGAGGTTTCAGGACGATTAAGCACCGCATCGGTATCGCTAAGTACTTGCAATATTTCCTTGCGAGCCGTTTCGATATCATCTTCGAACGCGATACGTACACGAATATCAAAACGTATAAAGTTTTTGGAAGTCAGGTTAATCACTTCAGAAGAAGCAACGTTGGAATTTGGGATAATGACAGTAATATTGTCTCGAGTGAGGATATGAGTGGTGCGTAAAGCAATAAGTACCACACGCCCTTCATTGTCATTGATATGAATCCAATCACCAACTTGGAAAGATTGCTCAAGCAGAATGGTGATACCAGCGATAAAATTAGCAAGGGTAGACTGAGCGGCGAAACCAACCGCCAAACCAACAATACCCAAACCCGCCACCAACGATACAATGTCAAAGCCAAATTGCGCCATGACGCTGGCAAGCCCGAGTACCAATAGTAATACAGATAAAATATTTTTGAGTAGCTGCTCTATGGAAGCATTGAGACCATAGTGCTGTAGGACTCTGTGAATGATTTGTCCTGATGATGCCCAAAGTACGTAATAGATACCGGCCCAAGTACTTGCCTTTGCGGTGGCTTTGATAGTTTCTGGCTCAAAGTTTATCTGACTCATAATCGCTATCAGACTGGCGACAATCCAGACATAGCGCAAAACTGAACGGACAATCTTAGTGCGGCGCTCGTTCAACCGAATTTTGTCTCGGCTTTGCCTAAGGATATAATTGGCCAACCAATAAAAAAATCCCAATACCGCAAGCAGTATTAGGATTTTGATGCCAGTGCTCGCCAATTCTACTGCTTGAGAGGACCAATTAAGTGACTCTTCATCTATAGAACCGCCGAGAGCAAGATATAGGCTAGTATGTAAGTCGCGAATGATCTCTTCAAAAAAGTCGGTAACACTAGCGATTGGCATTTTTTCGTCCATGCAGGGTATGTTTGTACAAAAATTTATAAACGAATATCTATTTATAAATTACATCAAGTTGACAAAGCAATCAAATAGGGGCAAGGCTTCAAACTCATTAGTACCAGTTTGAAATTATTACTGACTTGAGGAACTAACCAATTAGTAGATTAAAAATTGTTTTCTTGAGCGTCTTGAGATTGGAAAGGTATCTCCATTTTGTACTGTACATCACGTAGAGCAGTACGTAGTCCCTCTAGTATCGTTGGATGATAAAAAGGAGTGTCGAGCATGTCTTTAATACTCAAATCATTGGTAATCGCTGTAGCAAGTATATGACCGATATATTCAGCATCAGGACCGACCATACTAGCGCCCAAAATCCTGTCTGTCTTTTTGCAGCCATAGATATGTAGTAAGCCGCAGTTGACACCCATTACACGGCTACGTCCTTGATTATCAAAGCTTACGCTACCGATAACAAATTCGAGTTCTGAATCTTTTTGAATCTCTGGTAGCGACATACCAACATTAACGATTTGCGGTGAGCAAAATACGATAGAAAACGGCGTCGCAGGTGGGCGAATATAGGCCGCTTCTGTGTTTTCGCAGACCATACTGCCCGCACTATAGCCTTCATCGCTAGCCACATGCAGTAACGGAATATTAGCATTGGCATCACCAACGATATAGACGTTTAAGTCGCCAATTTGGCCTGTTTTTTTACTCAAGTTTTTTGGACGGTTCTTATCGTCTAGCTCGACACCTAAGTTTTCGACACCTAGCTGCTTAATATTGTTGCGACGACCAGTAGCAACTAATACGTACTCACCTTGCCATTGCTGAGACTCACCAGCACTATCTTCATAATCGATAAATGCACTTTTATTACCGTCATCTGCTGTTGTACCTACATCGGTAATTTCGCTGCCTAGATGCATGGTTAATTCATGACTTAAGCAATCCATGGCTTTATTATTAATATCATCGTCTTTTAGACCAGCCACTTGTTTGGCACGGTTTAGCAGCGTGACTTCTACACCCAAGCGTGTAAACGCTTGTGCAAGCTCTAAACCAATAGCGCCAGCACCGACGACAGCCATCGTTTTTGGTAAGTCTTCAAGCTCAAAGACACTATCAGACGTTAGCATGGTATCACTAAGCTTATCCGCCCATCCATCAGGAATAAACGGCGAGCTACCTGTGGCGACAATGATTTGCTCAGCAGCAATCAGCTCATCATTGACCTCGATTAGCCCTTGCTCATTGATACGAGCACGACCGTCGATTTTCTTATGATCAGGCCAGCTGTCTACTTGTTTTTTAATGTAGCTGGCAAAATGACTGCGTTCGTCACGTACACGTTCCATGACTCGTTTGCCATCAATTTGCGCGGTTGCATGAATACCAAACTCAGCAGAATGGTTGGCATCGTGTGCGCGGTCAGCAGCTGCAATTAGCAGCTTACTAGGCATACAGCCGACCGCAATACAGGTCGTGGTCCAAAATCCTTCATTAATAATGACCACGTCATCTTTGATTTTACTTGCTTGGCGAAAAGCGTTTTGACCTGCGGTACCCGCGCCGATAATAGCGACAGATACTTTACGCGTAACTTCTTTTGGCGTATCGTCAGTGGTCGTGTCAGATTGTTTATTCAAATTATTCTCTAATAGGGGCAAGGTTGTATTCAGTAATAGACTGAATGCTTGGCTTATATTTTTTATTCGGTTTTTATCGTTCTTATTATAAGTATTGATTTAACTACAACGTCAATAATACTGACTTAATTACAGAACCAATAATTATGGCACCAATAATTATGGCGCCAATATAGTCAGTAAGCGACTGGTATAGTCTTTAGCACGTAAGTTACGCTGAGCATGAGTCAGCTCACTGTTTTTATCGAATACAAATGCTGAACGTACAAGGCCTAACGTAACTTTACCGTACATATTTTTTTCTTTGATAACGTCAAAATACTGGCATAGCTTTTCATCAGCGTCACTGATGAGTGGAATCTGTAAGTCATATTTGTCGATAAATTTTTCATGAGATTCAACGCTATCACGAGAGACGCCAATAATGTCGTAGCCCAATTCATCGAAGTCATGAAGGTGCGAGGTAAACTCTGTTGCCTGTGTGGTGCAGCCTGGCGTATTATCTTTGGGATAAAAATAGAGAATAAGGCCTTTATCGGTATTGGCGACCATTTCTTTTAGATTGATTTCATCATGAATAAAGTTACCAGCAAGTTTGCGTACTATGGTTACTGGAAAATCAGGTAGGTGAATGGTTTCTGTTGTTGGCTTGGCCATTGTAAAATCCTTATTAGTTTTAGTTATGTGTATTGGCTTAATGATGGTTCTATTTATAGTGTTCTTATTATAGGCAGATTAGTAGAAATAAATAATCAGTTTTACACTTTGCCCATTCATTGGCAACAAAAAAGACTGGCAATAGCCAGTCTTTTGTATATCAAACGATTAGAAGTTAAGCAGGTTTTTGCGGCTTCTTCAAATCCAAACCAACGGTGCACTGCTGCAAATCTTTTTGCATCGCTTTCACATATGGCAGGTTAGAAGGGTCTTTCTTGTCTTGTGCGTAGCTTTCGATTTCCCACATTTGACCGATAGTCATGTTGCTGCGCACACCAATAGTACAGTTACATAGTTTGGTTGCGTTGCTTTTGTCAGCGACTTTGTATTTGACTGCGCCATTGACACATGAATTGATATTGTCTTGTTTAATGTCAGCAGCGTTGGCTTGTGGCATGGCAAACAGGGCCGCTAAGGCTAGGGGTAGTACTGGCAACAACTTCATAAATTTCCTCTTACGGGTAGCGTCAATTTTTTATCTTTTGCTCAATGCAAAGTCAACTCATCAATATATGAGTGACCGATATCGTCGTGTACATCTTTCGATAAATATAATCGTTCATACGATAGCAAGTATGTCGATTAGAATACAAGAACGACGTGCTGTGTTAATGCAAGCGAATGTTGCGCGAATGTTGATGGGTCTCATCATTTCACGCAGCGTTTAGCGTTAATACATAGTCGGTTCGATATGATTTAAACATAACGAAGGATAGCGGAATAAGCGCGCCTTATACCTTATCCAATTTATATAGGACTGACTAAAATTAATTAAGACTGATAATGAGTAGGGTCAGTTACGCCAGCTTGGGCGAAGCCCTGACGACGTAATGCGCAGCTATCACAAACACCGCAAGCAAGGCCATTGGCATCTGCACGATAACAAGAAATCGTCTGTCCGTAATCGACACCTAATGACAGACCAAGCTCAATAGTTTGGGCTTTTGACAGTTGCTGCAATGGCGTTTGAATCGATAAGCGATGACCAGTAACGCCTGCTTTTGTCGCAAGGTTGGCCATATGTTCAAAGGCAGCTATATACTCTGGGCGACAGTCAGGGTAGCCAGAATAGTCAACTGAGCTGACACCGATGACGATATGGTTGGCATCAGCGACTTCGGCGACTGCTAACGCGTATGATAAGAAGATAGTATTACGCGCAGGAACATAGGTATTTGGGATAGCGTCGTTATCGATTTCATCGCGTTTTTTGCTAGGGAATTTGTCCGAATCACCATCTGGCACGATCATGCTGTGGTCTGTTAGCGATGAGCCACCCAGTTGTGCGATATCAATATCGATGATTCTATGATTGACACCTGCTGTCTCAGCGATCGTCTTTGCGGCGACAAGTTCACTATTATGACGTTGACCATAGTTAAAGCTGACTGCTGTCACTGATGCATAGCGCGCTTTTGCCCAATATAAGCAAGTCACCGAATCGAGACCGCCTGATAAAAGGACAACCGCATTTTGGCTTTTAGTAAGAGCAGCTAAATCAGCATCTGATACTTGATTGGGGGTATTTTGCAAAGTAACGTTAGTCATAGTGATATCTATTATTGGTTTACGAAAACGGCTATTTTAGCAAAAATACGTCTACTACAGAACCACGAAGCGACCAATCACCCGTCACTAAGCTAGTTTACATAGCACTGCAATAAAATAAAGTCGGTATTACTGTCATCTTTTCAATCTGTTAGCAATATTTGTTATAATCGCAGCTTTTAAAGTATCAGTCACCTGACATCGGTGATAATGCTTTAAAAGCCTTATCGCAAATCGCTTTATAGTAAAATCACCCTTATAAAGATATTGAGTAACTTATGACCGCAGCAACCTTATTTACGCCAAATATTCCTTCTCAAGCTGATGACGTATCTGATGCAACGAGCTTTGATAGTCAGGCTATGGACACCGATACTGATAGTAGAGAGTACGATGACGTCTCTGAAGATGGCAGTGATGAGGACATGATTGACGCGCAGTTTGCCGATGCGCAAGCACCTACCGAGTCAGCATACTTTCGTAAACTACAAAAGAAGCTGCGTCGCCAAGTCTCTTGGGCAATCCGCGATTTTAATATGATCGAAGATGGCGATGTGGTGATGGTCTGTGTTTCGGGTGGTAAAGACAGCTATACCTTACTCGATATTTTATTGCTGCTAAAACGCATTGCACCGATTCATTTTGACATCGTTGCGGTCAATCTCGACCAGAAGCAGCCAGGCTATCCAGAAGACATTTTACCTGCGTATCTAAACGAGCAGGGCATCGCTCACTATATTTTAGAAAAAGACACATATAGCATCGTCAAAAGCGTGGTGCCAGAAGGCAAGACTTATTGCTCTGCATGCTCACGTCTACGCCGCGGCTCACTATATGGCTTTGCCAAACAAATTGGTGCGACTAAAATTGCCCTTGGCCATCATCGTGATGATATGCTGGCGACCTTCTTTTTGAACTTATTCCATGGTGGTGCGCTCAAATCCATGCCGCCCAAGCTACTGAGTGATGACAAGCAAAATATGCTGATTCGCCCATTGGCCTATGTCGAAGAGAAAGACATCATTGAGTACGCCAAATTAAAGGAATTCCCAATCATTCCTTGTAATCTTTGTGGCAGCCAGACTAATCTACAGCGTGCCATCATCAACGATATGCTGCGTGAATGGGATGACGCTCATCCGCAGCGTTTGGCTTCTATCTTTAAGGCAATGCAAAACGTTGCGCCATCGCAATTAGCTGATCGTGAGCTTTTTGATTTTGAAACACTCAGTCTTGATCGTGATAATGATGAGCGTTTATTTGAAGGCGACAATATTCAAGCCGGGCAGACAGAGAGTTTGGCTGAGATTGGTTTACCTGTATCACCAAGGACGCAAACGTTCAATCCTAAGTTCGCTAGTGACAAGCCTTATTCCACAGAGACGGACAAAGCCGCGCAAAACGAGCGTAAAGCACAGAAAATTCCAACGATTAACCCTGTAATTTAGTAATTGAAAAGTTAGTACGATATTAAATAGTGCTTACTAATTAACACGATATTGAATAGCTCAAAAAAGCCAGCCGATCTCTGACGAGTGGCTGGTTTTTTTATATCTGGATGCTACTAACAGCATTAACTTTTAGCAAAGACAGGTAAAGGTTTAAAGCTAACCTCTGAGCGCGGAAGCTTGGCGACATCTTGCATACGCCAATCGTCCTTGCCATCGTTATTCACTTGCAGGTAATATTTGGCTTTTACCGAATCAAGATCCACTTGGGCGCTGTATTTATTGCCCTCAACATGCTTTAGCACGACGTCA
This sequence comes from uncultured Psychrobacter sp., assembly GCF_947500265.1. Taxonomy (GTDB): domain Bacteria; phylum Pseudomonadota; class Gammaproteobacteria; order Pseudomonadales; family Moraxellaceae; genus Psychrobacter. The sequence continues at coordinate 179,854 of NZ_CANMRN010000001.1, forward strand.
CGGTCTTTTTTGATGTCGGTTGCATGCGAGATTGAAAGATCAAGCGTATCAGGATAAGTAAGTGGCTGGCCGTTCAATAGCTTGCCTGACTGCACACTTTGCTCAGGATAATTGAGATAAAACACAACATCGCCATTATCCGAAAATTGCATCTTGCCATGCAAGTCCAAATCATAAGCAAGCTTGTCACGTGATACGTCGTGATAGAGCGTTTTGCCATCCATATACCAGTCGTCACGTACCACGCTGTCGCGGATCTGGTAAGAGTAGTAAACAAACCAGATACAAGCGATCACGACCGCAGCAGGCATGCCAATCACAAAGATAACGACCATGTAATTTTTATACCATGGCTGCTTATCTTGATGTTTAAAGTTCGGTGCTGGAGTAGACATAAAATACCTATGCATCAGATACGCATTCAATAGATAGCCGTTCATTAGACATCTATAAATGGTATCAACGGATAATTTGGCGGCTAAGCGCTACCAGTTTAATGGTAAAAAATTTATTCGATAGTCTTTAGCTAGAATAGTTATTTAACTACTTGAACTAGCTAGACTACCGAATGAGATACATAAAACTAAATAATGGATAAGTCAGTAATTTACTGACCTTGGGTCGTAAAGATATTTTGCTTACTTACCTTATACTTGCCATTTTCGCTGCTCACATTTAGCGTGACAGGCGTTTGGCCAAACTCTATTACATCAGGATCACCATAAATACTGACTGGCATATCAAAGCTTTCGCCAGCTTCTAATGGTACATCGTTAAAGCGTAGCTCTAAGCTCAGCCCTTTTTGCGGTGCTAGTGTTATCGTGTAGGTATGAGCATCCTGCGTCTTATTGGTTAGCTTAACGATATAGCTATTTTCAATCATGCCTTGATTGTTGATAGACGATAACTGATTACGGTCACGGCGGATATCAATTTCCAGTGGCACGCGATCGGTTAACGCATATATAACGCCGCCACATAGTACAGCCAACAATGTTAAGTAAGCAAATAGTCGTGGGCGCAGTACGCGGCTTGGCTCTTTTTCTGCCAGCTGACGTTCGGTCGTATAACGAATCAGTCCACGCGGATAGCCGACCTTGTCCATCACTTCGTTACAGGCATCAATACAAGCTGCACACTGGATACAGCCAACTTGCAAACCATCACGAATATCGATACCAGTAGGGCAGACCTGCACACACATGGTACATTCAATGCAGTCGCCCAGGTGCTCTGGATTTGTGCCTTTTTTACGGGCACCGCGCGGCTCACCGCGTTCATAATCATAAGATACGATCAATGTGTCTTTATCAAACATCACACTCTGAAAGCGGCCATAGGGGCAAATCTGTACACACATTTGCTCACGCATATAGCCTGCATTGGCATAAGTAGCAAAGGTGAAGATAAACATTGAGACCCATACCCACGTTGGCCAATCAGGGAATGGAATCACTCCTATTGACTGCCAGCTATGATATAGAGAATCCGTCCCTGCCACATAACTAACAAAGGTCGCTGCTGTAATCACAGAAAGCAAAAACCAAATTGAATACACAACCGTACGTTTGAATACTTTGCTTGCACTTAACGGTGCTTTATCAAACTTGATGCGCTTATTACGATCGCCAATCACCCACTTTTCAACATATTGGTATAGATGCGTCCATATCGTTTGAGGACAGGCATAACCACACCAAACGCGTCCTGCATATACCGTCACCATAAACAGCGTAAACGCGGCAATAATGGCAAATGCAGCAATAAAATAAAAATCTTGCGTCAAAAACGTCATGCCAAAAATATAATAATGCTGCGATGGCACATCAAACCATATTGCTTGTCTATCATTATAGCGCAGCCATGGCAAAAGTAAAAAAGCCGCAAAAAGAGCATACATCGTGATGACACGAATATTTTGATAAAAACCTGTGACAAACCTTGGGTGTACACGATGCTTGGTTGCATCAAGGTCGACTTGTTGTACAGGAATTTTATTGGATTGTTGTGCTGACATAAACGTGCCTCTTTAAAAAAAGAATCAGTCTGCTGGCATGATGAACAAACACCTCTAGCGTCGAGGTATATGAGTGTATGATGTTATCAATGTCAGTAAATAGCGGATAAAAAATTCGATAAAAAACTTTCTAATCTGCTTACCAAATGATCGATTGTAAATATAGTCGGTTCAACATAATCTTGATACAAGTAAAGGGAAGTGAAAGTACTACAAATAGTAGACTAAACGAGCCTGTATCTAATTTATCTGAAGTTGACTATCTTGTTATGTGATTGAGTCAGAGCGATATAAAGCCATGACCAATAGACTATTTTAAAAAATAGCTATTCTAACATTCTCCCTACTAATAATGGGGTGATAATCGTAAAAAGCAACGAATATACGAGAACGTTTTCTAGTATTTATAGCCGCTCATCACTGTCATTTCTAAATGAAAATCAATACTGCTATACGTAAAAGGGAGAACTGCAATAACAGTTCTCCCTTCATTAAATCTCGTCCATATTCAGTACAGTAACAACGTCTTAGTTAGCAGTTGCTTCTTCAGTTGCTACAGGCTGAGTAGCTGCAGCAGTAACCGGTGCTGCTTCAGGTGATTTGCCTGTTTTATCTGATAGTGAGTAGATATAAGCAGCAAGTAGCATGATGCGCTCATTACCTAGCTTAGTTTCCCACTGAGGCATAACGCCAGCACGGCCATAACGTAATGTATTACGTACAGTCTCACGCTCACCGCCATATAACCAGATGTTGTCAGTCAAGTTTGGTGCACCTGCTGAAATCATACCTTTACCGCTTTCAGAGTGACATAGTGCACACTGTTGCTTAAAGATAGCTTCGCCTTGATTAACCAAAGTTTGGTCAAGTTCACCGTTACTCTTACTACCGTTATTTGGAGATAGTGACAATACATATTCAGAAGCTGCACGTACACCGTCTTCGCCGATCTGATCGCGCCAAGCAGGCATACCGCCAATACGACCATTATGTAGCGTAGTCAGAATGTTGCTAGCTTCGCCGCCATATAACCAATCATTGTCTGTTAGGTTAGGGTAGCCTGTCGCACCTTTAGCGTTAGAGCCATGACATACAGAACAGTTCTGTAAGAACAAGCGGCTACCAACTTTTAAAGCATTCGGGTTTTCAGACAGTTTTTCGACATAAGGAGCAAGTTCTGCAACTTTTTCGTCAATTTTAGTCTGTAGATCTGCTGGTGGGTTTTCGCTACGACGCATGGTCGCTTGTAACTCGTTTAGCGTACCAAGTGTCGCAGTCGCACCTGCAGCATCTGCTTTTACCAAAATGCTTTTTTCAAAGTTATCAGTAAATACTTTGTTGTTACTTTCAAGCTCACTGAACAACTCGTTTTTAGAGGTCCACGGTACAGTTTCACCGTCAACTTCTACGGTGGCGATACCTTCCCAGTGTTTCGGGAACATAGCTGGAAAGAATACCCAGTACGCCACACCCCAAACGATCGAGCCAAAAAATATCACCAACCACCATTTAGGAAGCGGCTTGTCGTATTCTCGGATACCATCGTATTCATGACCAGTAGTACCGTCTTCCTCAACGTCTGGTTTGTATTTTAGTACAAACAACAGAACGCCAAGAATAAAAAGCCAGCAACCGAAACTGATTAGCGTGATCCAAGAACTCCAAAAAAATGTCATCATTTATCCTTATTGCGCTGCTCTTCAGACAGAGATTTTATATCCTCGTCATCAAGCGCAAGTTGTGCATCTTCTTCGAAGCGTTTTTTGTTTTTTGGCGAATACGCCCACCATGCAACGCCTACGAAGGCAATAAAGGCAGAAACGGTCGCAATTGTTTGTAATTCACCAATACCCATTAGCGCTGTCCTTCCATTGCGGTACCTAACTGCTGTAGATAGGCGACCAAAGCGTCAAGCTCAGTAGCGCCAAGCACTGCATCTGGAGCGCCTTCAATGTCTTCTTCAGTATAAGGAACACCGAAGCGATCGCGGAATAGACGCATTTTAGCTTGAATGTTTTCGCCATCTACTTCGTTAGTCGCCAACCAAGGGAAACCTGGCATAACTGATTCAGGCACTAGCGAACGTGGATTGATCAAATGTTGCTTTTGCCAATCTTCAGAATAACGGCCACCAACACGTGCTAAATCTGGTCCAGTACGTTTCGATCCCCATAAGAATGGATGATCCCACGTCGACTCAGCGGCACGTGAATATGGTCCATAACGTTCAACTTCTGCACGTAATGGGCGAACCATTTGAGTATGACAAACGTGACATCCTTCACGGATATAAATATCACGACCTTCAAATTCAAGCGCTGTCCAAGGCTCCATAGCGGGAAGGGGAGCGTTCACCCCACCTTCTTCAGGACCCTTGTTGTCATAGATCAATGGTACGATTTCAACTAGCGTTGCAAAACTAATAGCAATCACGATACCAATGACTAACAAGCCTGTATTTTTTTCAATAATTTCATGCGGTGTACCAGCCATGATCGCTCCTTATACGTTAGCTGTCGAAGGTTTTTCGACACTAGGTTCATGATCCGTTGGATCAGCGACATCTACAGGCTTACCTTCTGGCATTTTGAGTGTTTTATAGCAGTTATAAGCCATTACAAACATACCCGATACATATAAGAAGCCACCAAATGCACGGCCAATATATGGGAAATGCGAGAATTCAACAGTATCAACGAAGCTATATACCAAAGTACCGTCTGGGTTAGTAGCCAGCCACATCATGCCTTGGCCAATACCTGAGATCCACATAGACACGATATAGAAAATCGTTCCTGCAGTCGCTAGCCAGAAATGCGTGGTGATTAAGCTGATAGAGTACATCTTCGGTTTGTTATAAATACGTGGTAGCAGTACGTATAGCGAACCAATGGTAATCATACCAACCCAGCCAAGTGCGCCTGAGTGTACGTGACCAACTGTCCAATCAGTATTATGTGATAGCGCATTCACTGTTTTGATAGACATCATTGGGCCTTCGAACGTCGACATCGCGTAGAACGACAATGCAACAATCATAAAGCGAATGATCGGATCGGTACGCAGCTTATCCCAACTACCTGATAACGTTAGTACACCGTTAATCATACCACCCCAAGATGGTGCGAATAGGATGATTGAGAAGACCATAGCAAGAGACTGCGTCCAATCAGGAAGCGCTGAATAATGCAAATGGTGACCACCAGCCCACATATATGAAGCAATCAATGCCCAAAAGTGAACGATAGACAAACGATAAGAATAGATAGGACGGCCAATCTGTACAGGAACAAAATAATACATCATTCCAAGGAAGGCTGCCGTTAAGTAAAAACCTACCGCATTATGCCCGTACCACCACTGCACCATCGCATCAGTTGCACCGCCAAATAGCGAATAAGATTTGAACGCACTAACAGGAATCGCCATGCTGTTTACGATGTGTAGTAATGCAATCGTAATGATGAAAGCGGCAAAGAACCAGTTAGCCACATAGATATGTGAGGTTTTACGTTTGATGAGCGTACCGAAAAATACAATGGCATAAGAGATCCATACCAAGGCAATTAGGATATCGATCGGCCACTCAAGCTCAGCGTATTCTTTAGTTGAGGTCAAACCTAGAGGAAGGGTAATAACAGCGGATACGATAACCGCTTGCCAACCCCAAAAGGTAAACCAAGCCAAATATGGCGCAAATAAACGCGTCTTACAGGTACGCTGAACGATGTAGTAAGACGTTGCGAACAGGGCAGAGCCACCGAACGCAAAAATCACCGCATTGGTATGCAGTGGTCTTAAACGACTAAAGGTCAGCCATGGAATGTCAAAGTTGAGTGCTGGCCATGCTAACTGTGAAGCAATGAACACACCAAGACTCATGCCGACGATGCCCCAAACGACAGCCATGATCGTAAAAAATCTTACGATAGTAATTTCATACTCACGGTCAACTGGGGCGAATGCTGTGTTTTGTAAACTCATTGGATGATTCCTTTACAGCCCGAATTATCAACAGAATTAACCAACAATCTATGTTGTCTGCACTATAAATACTCTCAAATTTGTATTTATACTAGCGCCAACACATGTTGTTTTTTGGCTTATTTAGCGCAATGACGTCATTAACTATCGATTTAGGCCCTTACTGTCTATTAGTTAATACTAATAAATAGAAATAGGCATTTCATACACTTTACTTAAAGTCAGTCGATAGTAGGATTGTTAATAGATCATCAAGGTAAATAAGAAGACGCGCCGTTTTGAGCATCAAACATCTCATAAGGCTAAATATGTATCTTAATTATTACGAAAAAATCTGTACTAATGAAGATAGATACCCATATCTATAGGGCTATTAAAACGCATTGACCATAGATGTATGCTAGCGGCGGCTGACAAAAAACACGATTATGTAATGTTTGGTTAAAACTCCCGACTCTGTTTAAGGGTATTGTAACGCAATCCTAATTAAATATCATCAGAACTATGCGCCAAAATACAAACTCTTTGGTATAAATGTTAGCGAGCAACTTATTATTGCTGTGCTACTCCTCTATTTTATACACAATTTTGTCACTATTCTAGATGCTCATTTTGATTGAATAGGGGAGACGCTCGCTAAACATAAGCGTAGACCTGCAAAGAAGTTTTGTAACAATAACATTGCTGAGCCGATAAATAGGTTTTACTTCTTATCAAGTCGCCCTTTATAATGAGGCTGAACGTCATTAATGGCTATGCATCGCATAGGTCTATTGATAGCAATCATTTTAATAATTCTAATAGTTAGGCCAAGAGTGCCTCAAGGGATATTGGTCTGACAGAATATCAATTAAGGATAATATAATATGGCAGTTTTTTTGACAGATGAATGGTTTGAGCAAGTAGAAAAAATGGGCAACGAAGCAGGTGAGTTAAACTTACCGCCAGTACTTGCCAGTATGGTCGTCAATCTAAAAGTGGCTGAAGCTGATAAAACTATCGAAGCCAATTTTGCAAATGGTTTGCTGCATCGCGGCTTAAACGATAATGCAACAACGACACTGCTACTAGATCGCGATATTCTACAGTCTATCATCACTGATTTTGATACCAATCAAATCATGGGTGCGTTTATGAGTGGCAAAATCCGTGTCGAAGGCGATATGTCACAGTTGATGGCAGTACAGACTGCTCGACCAAGTGCAGAGCAAAAAGAGCTATACACTCGCATCAAATCAATGACGACAATGGCTTAATTGCATATTGATACGAATTTTACACCACGTTTTTGCGTTGTAAATCAGTAAGACACAAAAAAGCCCCTAATTCATATTAGGGGCTTTTTTATTGGGTAATCAAATAAGTAATAGCATAAAAAGCTGTAGAAAGTTTCTCAGCTAGGTTAGCTCGCTTTTGATTGCTGCGTCGAATTTGATTGGTTTTCTTTATATATTGCTGCTTGTAGCCACACGTTTGCTTGGACGTAGTCATGTACTTTGATGCTATTGGTTTCAGCAGTATTGAGCGCACCAATACGCACTACAAACGGATCTGCATCTTGCTCACGTAGCGTCACCACATCAAACAATATGATAGATTTACCGTTAAACACGGTTTCTTGCTTGCCAAGCACTTGCCCCTGACACCAAGCTTCATCTTCTTGTCCTAGCGTATCGCCAAACAAGTAAGCGCACATATGGCCTAAATTAATCTCAACAGGTGCCATTTGCTCTTTGGTTTCAGGTTTCCATTCACTGATTTGCTCTTGCAGATCATCAGGGATTTTTCCGTCATTTGCTGCCACGATGTCATTAAAGGCACGGTGATAACGGATAGACTCTTGATCTTCTACCATGATGACTTCGTTTTGCTCGCTTAGCTTAATTTCATGCGCCCAAGCACTAAAGTTGACATAATAAGAGGTGTCGCGCTGATATAGATGACGGTTGGTCGTATAGAGTTGATCAAACGCATAAATAATGCTGCCATCAGCAGTACGTAAGCGCAACACGGCATCGTGCGAGTTGTCATTAGCGATGACACGCTCAATTTTGCAGTTCAATCCGTAAGGACTATCGACACAAGGATAGGCATTGATAAAGCATTCTGGCTTACCATCCTTCATCGCGAGCACTTGATTAATATGACAAGGCTGATCTTCTGATAGAAGCAGGCAGCTGTCTTTTGCACTGACGTTGTTATTCAGGCCTTTAGGCATCGCTGCGACTTCGATCATTTTTTGTAGCCACTCAGGCACATCATGACTCATATCATCGGTCAGAATACGCCAGTGATCAGCGTGACCTGCAGACTGCTCATCGGTCAACGTGATCTTGGTGGGAGATTGAATGTTTTTGTATTGATAATTTATGGTCATGAAAATACTCAAAATTAAGTCAGCGTGAGGTTTGTATCTAATACTGTGTTTGCTTGTGTACCATCCAACATTTTAAATGATTGGTTTATGATGGTCAGCGATATTATCAGTAAATAGCGAGTAAACCTCAATGAGGGGTTAATGACAATTGTCTTTAGCATATAATATATAGGTATTGGTACAGCTAATAGCAAGCCCCCTATAAAAAATAATAACAAAACCCAGTTTTTTGGTAAAAAATACTCTCAGTTGTTGCTAATGACTGGCACATATCAGCTAGTTTGTGTCAAACTAGCTCCCTTTTGACAGCTGTTATTGGCTCGTCTGACACCCTGTTTTTGTGTTTGATTTATATGTGAGTAGTAGCAACTGTATGATGCATTTACTACTGCTCGTTATGCAACCTATATAAAGTCGCACGTAGATAAGATAAAGAGTTTGAATATGTTTCGTCCTTTAGCGTTATTTATCGGCTTACGATATACCCGAGCAGAACGTAGTAATGGCTTTATCTCCTTTATATCACTCATCTCGATGATTGGTCTGACGCTTGGGGTTGCCGTATTGATTACGGTGCTATCAGTGATGAACGGCTTTGACCGTGAACTGAAAACCCGTATTTTGGGAATGGTACCGCAGGCTACTGTGGTCTCATCAGAAATTATTGGCGACTGGGAACAGCTGGCTGATCAGATCAAAGAAGACCCAGAAGTGGCAGCTGTGGCGCCATTCATTCAACTGCAAGGGATGCTGACATCAAATGGTCAGGTCGCAGGGATCATGGTGACAGGCGTCGAGCCTGAATACGAAAAAAACGTCTCTATCATCAATGAGCATATGATTGAAGGTAGTATTGACACCTTGAAAAGTGGTGACTTCAGTATCGTGTTGGGTGAGGAGATGGTGCAGTCCTTGGGTTTGCAAATAGGGGATAAAGTGACGCTGGTATTGCCAGAAGCGTCACCATCACCAGCAGGTGTGATACCGCGATTTAAGCGTTTTACTCTGACAGGTATCTTTACGATCAGCCCAGAAGTAGACAGTCTCATGGCATTTATCCCGATGGGAGATGCGGCAAAGTTACTGCGTCTGCCAGAAGGTGCGCAGGGCGTACGCATGAAGCTGAACGATATCTTTACTGCGCCGATAGCTGCGGAAAAAGCGGCTGCTATCGCACCTGAAAAGCTATATCCAAATGACTGGACACAAACCCATGGCAATCTATTTGGAGCAATTCAAATGGAAAAAGCCATGGTCGGCCTATTACTATTTTTGATCATCTTAGTTGCCGCTTTTAACATTGTCTCAAGTCTGGTCATGCTAGTGACCGATAAAAAAGCAGATATCGCAATCTTAAAAACCTTTGGTGCGTCTCCTCGTTTGATTACGCAAGTCTTTATGGTACAAGGTGTGGTTATCGGTGTTATCGGTACTATCGCTGGTACGATACTGGGTGTGATATTTGCGCTTACGGTCAGCGATATTTTAGGCTTTATTAACCAAGCCTTCGGCCTGAACCTGTTTGATGCGTATTTTGTCAATTACTTGCCATCACAGTTGCGTTTGTTAGATGTGGTATTAATCACAGGTGCATCGTTTGTATTGAGCTTTTTGGCAACGATTTATCCAGCACGTCGAGCGGCTAAGATTCAGCCTGCTCAAACGCTACGCTATGAGTAATCGCAAACGCCTAACTGTTGAAATAAATAAATAAAATAAAGGAAGCGCTATGTCTGCCATTTTAGAGGCGACCAATATCAATAAGATATATGATGAAGGCGCGGTCAGTACACAAGTATTGACTGGTCTTGATCTGACTGTTCATGCGGGTGAGCGCATCGCTATCGTTGGAACCAGTGGTTCAGGTAAAAGTACGTTGCTGCATTTGCTTGGTGGTCTAGATACGCCAACCAGTGGTGAGGTTTGGTTGCATGGTCAGCTATTAAATAGCATGAATGAAACTGAGCGCGGTGCAATGCGAAATAAGCATTTGGGCTTTATTTATCAGTTTCATCACCTGTTGGCAGAGTTTACAGCAATCGAAAACGTAGCCATGCCGTTGCTCATGCGTCCAGAAGTATCAACGACTGATGCTCGTAAGCAGGCAGTTGAGATTCTAGAAAATGTCGGTCTTGAGCATCGTCTGATGCATAGACCAGGTGAACTATCAGGTGGCGAGCGTCAACGTGTAGCGATTGCACGCGCGCTAGTGACCAAGCCATCGCTTATTTTGGCGGACGAGCCAACAGGTAACTTGGACTATGATAATGCGCAGAGCGTTTTTGGTCTGTTGTCAGAGCTACAAAGCACCATGCAAACGGCGCTACTTATGGTGACGCATGATCGCAATTTAGCGGCGCTTGCTGACCGTCAGTTGTTGCTACGCAATGGGCATTGGGAACAGTATTAATAGTTTTGTGTATTAGGTCGAAAAACTGACTGAAACGCATCTATTGGCGTCTGTCATGAATGTAGTGGCTGTCATATTGAAGAGTTATTGTTGTATTATTAAGAAAATATATCATAGAAACTAGCGATTAAGCGGTTGTGAGCCAGCCGCCTTATCTATTTTATAAGGATGCGTAAAATGCGTAAAATGCGTGAAGATGATAATCCAATTGCGGCTTTTGGCAGTGCGGAAGAGGGTGATGAGCCGTTAAAGCCTTACATCGATCCAACTTTGTTTGAAACGCTTGATAGACAGGCGCAAACCGAGCTACTGACACCTGTGTTTGATGCCATCACTTTGGCTGGGGTTGATTACGACCTAAAAGTTCAAGACAGCGCGACAGGTAAGCGTTATACGCTATGTAAAAATGATGAAGTCATTGAGATCGTACCGATGGATAGCAATTTCACTGACAAAGTTTTGAATGCTATAGAGAACAGTAAAGAAGAATAAGCTCTGCTAGCTTAGATTAGCTAGGGCGTAAGCGTTATAGCCGTGTAATAAAGATAGATAACCTTATAACTTGTCAGATTCGTCAGAAGGTTTTTGCTGACGTTTCTGCCAGCTCGCTACGGTCTTATAACGCCAAATGGCCTTAAATGCCAAACCGCAAATAAGACTGGTGACCACGGCTAAAATCGTTAGCCCGATACAAAATGCAGCAAGTGATACTGTACCGCGATAAGTAATGAACGGATTGGCACCATTTGATAATGCCCATAAGCTAAAATCAGCAATCATTCTACCGATGAATCGCAAGCTAATCACAGGTGCATCAATGATCTTTGCACCGATATAGTATCCAGCATAAAATATTGGCAAGCTAGTGACTGGGTTAGTAATCCATGTCAAACCAAGCGCCATAGGGACATTGGCACGAAAAATAAGCGAGCCAATAAGTGCCAGTAACATCTGTCCTGGCAGCGGGAAAAATGCACTCAATACACCGATATAGACGGCCTTATTTAGGCTGTGTCGATTGAAATGCCATAACCTTGGATCAGCCAAGTGCGGTGCAAACAGCTTTAAAGTGCGACTTTCTAAGATTTTCTCTGGTGTAGGAAGTAGGTCTTTTAGACGTTTTTGGGGCACAGGATCGCCTTTAATCATTAACTACAGTCTACTCAATGGTATTGAGAAGCTGGTATAAAGTAATATATGGTGATTAGGATAAAGGTTAGAACACACAGAATGGTGGTGTCAGATAGTGACCACCTAATACGTTGCCTCAGTATAGGGTAATATAAATATAAATGCTATTGCATCGCGTGTCATTTGCTATAGTAAGTAACCATATTTGGCCGAATAATATTTAAGTCATCAAGCAAGGAGTGCTGGTGTACTGGTTGATTGGTAGTCTCATAATTATAGTTATGATGGGCGTATTGGCAGTCGCAGATAATGTGATAATGCCAACCGACTTATCTTTGCTAGATATGATTGATCCGTCCAATCTGTCTTTGGCGCTTATTATATTTGCCACAATTCTGTTGGCGTCTGCTCAATTTAACATACCCTCGATAGACAGCCACAACGCTGATAGCAATACCTCTAACAACACATCTCGCCATACTAAACTTCCTTTCCGAATTATTAGACACTTAGTCTTAGCTTTGTTAGCGGCTGCGTTAGTGATAGGCAGCGCACTGCAAGCTTTGGTTACTCACCAACGAGCAGAAACCAATGAAATAACTGCTCCGATACGAGTACAAGCACTCGTGCGTATCGAAGGGTTGAGCGACAGTGTTTATGATGCCACTACAGATAGCGGTTATAGACAAGTAGCAGTGATAACGAATATCGCTCCGTTAGGCGCTGAGCTAACGTCCCAAGAGTTAGCAACTAAAACATCCGACTACTTAAATGTAAATAAAAATAGCCTAAGCATCAATCACGATGTTAATCTCAATGAAGTTATTCTCAAGGTTAGCGAACACAGAATCTTACTTAACGCCTATCCAAAAAAGTCTGCAAATGATAGCCAGTTTGCATCCTTAAACGATTTGCAGCCTGGAGATGAGGTATTCATGAGCCTAGCACTGGCACCGTTGACTACTTCCGAGCAAGCAGTCAATAACCCTACTGGTTTTGACAGTTATCGCTGGTTGCGAGGTCGGCATATTGATGGCGTTGCAAGTATTTTGGCCGTTAGTCCTACATTGGTAAACAGTAACGAAATTAGCAATGAAATCAGCGCTGAAAAATATTCGAAGCAGACGCTAGACTCTGATTCATATCTTCAGCGTTTTCGTACTCGTATTGATCAAGGGCGTTGGCGATTACGACAGCATTTCTATCAAGACTGGTCAACGCAAACGACAGTAGAGCAACAAGCAAAAGCCGTGACATTAAGTCTGCTCACGGGTGATCGTAGCTTGATTAATCGTGATACTAAGGATTTATATCAACTGGCGGGTATCTCACATCTGCTCGCTATTTCAGGTACGCACGTACTGTTTTTAGCTATTGTGCTAGCAGGTATAGCCGTACTGCTGTTTGATCGTAATTATTCGGCGATTTACCGTCGTATTCCGCGCTGGCAAGTGCGCTGGTGGGTAATGATCGGTGCCGCTTTTATTTATGCGCTATTTACTGGTTTTGACGTGCCTGCTGCCCGTACGGCTTGGATGTTATTAGCGATTGGATTCGTTAGACTAACATTACTTCCTATCAGTACGATGCGCGTGCTATTGGCATTGGCTATATTTATGGCTTGGCATGACCCTTACGTATTATGGCAGGCGGGATACTGGCTATCTTTTATTGCAGTGGCGTTATTACTCAAGTATGACGATAAGTCGTATGAGCACCAAACTACTGTTACGACGAATTTATACGATAGTAAGCCACGTACTCATATCAATAACGCGCTATCTGGCCGTGTTTGGCGAATGGTCAAGCGTGTGTTTAAACTACAGTTTTGGCTGTTTCTTACTTTATTACCCGTTACGTTGCTTTTATTTGGTAAGGCGTCGTTATGGGGACTTTTTATCAATTTATTTGCTATCGGGCTATTTGGTTGGGTGATTGTACCGCTCAATCTATTAGCAGGACTATGTTACCTTCTGGTGCCGAGTATTGCTGATACTCTTTGGGTAATTATTAGTACAATAGTTGGTCATCTACACGATTTAATGAGTTGGCTGACGTCATTGCCAGCGCTATCGGATGCGTGGCTCTATACACCAGTTAATATCGCGATACTATCAATGGCTTTGCTAAGTGCATTGCCTTGGCTGTTGCCAGGAGGGTTACTCAGTCGTTGGTTGATGTTACCACCATTAACGTTGCTGATGATGACGGTGTATGCCAATCAGCAGTCACTGGTAACTGTACCGACCCTATATATTCTACCAACGGGTGATTCGTATATAACGGCAGCATTGCTACAATATCCTACTGTCAATGAAGACAGTACCAATTGGTTGTTCTTAGCTGATCATAGACCAGCCTCTACACGAACGATGCCAAGCAGCCTGACAGCAGATAAATTATCTGAAAATTTGAAGCAGCAACTGGGTAGTTTATCTGTCAATAATTTAGAAAGTATTGTCGTACAGAGTAGCAGTACCGGCCTGACGGATACGTTAATCTCTGGCGATAAGAATATTGCTAATACTAAAAATTCTGAATTACTACCGATGACCGTTGCTCAATTAAATAGTCGTTTATCCATTAGCCAATATTGGCAAGCAGGGCGCTCTGATCGTTGGTCTGCATTTCAGCAAGCTTACAAAACAGTTAAGCAGTCTGAATATACGCCCACTATCAGTGCCCAACGTTGTGAGCAAGGCAAAATATGGCAGTCGATTAACGATGAGTTGTCAGTACAAGCCATTACTGGTTGGACCAAAATAGGTGATACCAGCGTTTGGGATTGTACGATTGCTCTTGATACTAATCTGCCTATACGCGTTCTGAGATACAATGCGGCAGACCCACTCAATTCGTTACCTGCCAATTCACCTGTTAGCCCTCAAGTACAAGTAGCATCTAACCAGTTAACTGGCAAACAGTCAGAGTCTTTCCAGTCGCGTTTGATTTTAAATGCTGATACTCATCAACGCGTTTGGCAACTGTGGTCATTACTATGTTCAGTTGAATCGAATAATGATGACATGCTATTCAAAAATACACGTTGGCTTGGTCATAGCGCTTCGCAAATTACAGCTGATGTCATAAGTAGTCAGAGAGTCGATGAAGTTATAACCTATGATAATAAGCCCTTAGAAGCAGCATTATCGCTAAACAACTAAATCGCTAAATAACATTGATAGTATTCCCAATGCCGAGACTACTAATCCTTAAAAATAAGGCTGATATTATCAGCGTTACAATATAGTGATATTTCACAGTTATACTATTGAACCATTATCGAAATACCACCATACTTAGCAGCCTATTAATACAGGTCACTGACTATTAAAACAGGTCACAGATACTGTGAGACAGTATCAGTCAGGTATACACTACCGCTTTAACTGTATTTTTCGACAACCTCATTTCATTGTTTTAGATTGTTTCTAACTTAGGAAGTTATATGCCCAACTGGCCACCAGACCCTAACAAACGTCCTGATAACTCGGCAAATCAGTCAACGCAACTGCAGCAACCAAGCCCGCCAAGTGGACAAGAATGGAAGGTGCTGGAAAACACGTTATTAGCGAGTGTGGTTGAGCAGCGCCGCGCTCGTCGTTGGAGTATCTTTTTTAAACTATTGACCTTTGGTTATATCTTATTGATATTTTTGACCCTTGGTCGTGGTTGCAGCAGTGCGCCAACAGGTATGGACGCAGTCGATACTAGCGATCCACATTTGGCAGTGGTTGAGCTGCAAGGTGTCATCAGTAATGACGATGTGGCTAATGCGTATGATGTCAATGAAGCATTGAGAGACGCTTTTTCAAACAGTAACTCAAAAGCAGTAGCATTGGACATTAACTCACCTGGCGGTTCACCGGTACAGTCTGATGAGATTTGGCAGACCATGATGGACTTACGCCAAGAGTACCCAGACAAAAAGCTTTACGCAGTGATTGGTGATATCGGTGCGTCAGGTGCTTATTATATTGCGTCTGCCGCAGATGAGATTTATGTCAATCCGTCAAGTTTAGTTGGCTCTATCGGTGTCATTATGCCAAGCTACAACGTTAAAGGCTTGATGGACAAAGTTGGTGTAGAAGATCGTACGATTACGGCTGGTGAGTATAAAGATATCTTAAGCTTATCTCGTCCGTTGACTGACTATGAAGAAAATCATGTTGAAAAAGTACTAGCAAACACGCACAAGCATTTTATCAATGCTGTCAAAGAAGGGCGCGGTGACCGTCTGAAAAATCCTGAACAAAACAAACTGTTCTCAGGGTTATTCTGGACAGGTGAGCAGTCTATTGAGCTAGGCCTAGCAGACAAAACAGGTAGTATCACAAGTCTAAGTAAGCAACTAGATCTAGATACTATCATTAGCTATAGCCCAACTGATCCGTTCCAAATGTTTATGGACCGTTTTGCAGTGAAATTAGGTGCAGGTATTGGCTCTAGCGTTAGTCTTGATGTATTGCCACAAGAAAGCAACACTGGACAGATGCGTTAAGCGTTTTATGTTTTAGATATAATGTGTATGATTGTTAAGGCTGAGCATATAATTGTGCTCAGCCTTAATCGTATGCACTACCAAATAAAAACCTTGGTCTGAGTGATAGCCTGATTAAATTAGCTATACAACTATAACCATTAAACACAGTCGTCAAACTTGTCATATAAACATAGTTAGTTTTGAAGGGATTAGTTTTGATGCTGTTGGTTTTGATAATGGTATAAGGTTCAATCATTAAAATAATATATAACATAAACGATCCTATGAGAGTCTGTCATGAGTGATGAAATAAATTCGCAGTCCTTTGCTAAATTACCTGTCTCTAAAATAACCAATAAACCTGTGCTGCATTTTGCTCATGCTAATGGAATGCCAAGCGCGGTATATGAGCCATTTTTTGAAGGTTTATCAGAGTTTTTTACGATTGAATATATTGCGATGTTGGGCGATACGCCTGATTATCCAGTGGATGATCATTGGCGTAGTCTGACGCAGCAAATCATTGATAGCGTAAACAGTGCCTGCGAAAAGCATGGCGTTGCACAGGTAGTAGGAGTAGGGCATTCGCTTGGGGCTATGTGTACGTTGCAGGCCACGTATCGTCAGCCTGATTTGTTTGCACAAGCAGTGCTTATGGACCCGCCCTGGATTTATGGCAAGGTCAGCTTGTTGTGGCATTTGGCAAAGACAGCAGACAGATTACCGCTTATGAATAATCGTCTGATGGACAAACTGTCACCAGCTGGCGTGTCTAAGCATCGCCGTGATGTGTGGGATAGCCGGGATGAAGCATATGAGAAAATGCGACATAAAGGGTTCTTTAAGAATTTTGATGAGCGTAGCTTTCAAGGATATATCGATCACGGCTTACATGAGCGAGCGGATGGCAAAGTGACATTGGCTATCCCTAAAGCCAGCGAAGTCGCTGTGTTCCGTACCAATCCATCTTGGTATTGGCTGGCACCGAATCGTGGTCCCAAAGTGCCTGTGACTTTAATCATTGGTCAAGACAGTATTTTTTTGAAACGTCGCTTTCCGCAGCAGATAAAATCGCGCTTGGGCATCCCTTATGAAACTCATGAAGGAGGGCATATGTTCCCACTTGAGCATCCAGAGTCTGTCTCAACGCAGGTGTTAGGATTGATTAAGCAGCAATTGTCCAAATAAACGCAACATATCATCAATCATGTTTGTAATAGATATGAGCTGCCAGAGTATTTTTAAGTGATACCTTTATGCCAAAAAACCTAACTGCGCCATCTAGTACGACTGTCTCACCTAAGTCTCTGCCGCTATTTTCGCGCGTGGGTACATTTGTACTGACAGTAGGAATGGTGCTTGCGTTTTTTATCAGTCAGTTGGTAGGTGTTTATGTCGCTGGCAAGCTGGTATTACCTGCCGATGAAAGGACATCGGTAGGGCGTATATTCTTTTTCGGTAGTAAGGACGGAACGGTTGTGAGCTTGTCTATACTCATCGGCTGTATATTGCTAGTGGCAATTAGCGCGCTTGTCATTCGTTTAAAAGGTGGCAGTCTGCGTCAATATCTAGCGCTAAAGCCGTTCTCACTGTCGGCAGGTTTAGGCATGCTTGGGTTACTACTGATATTTATGATTGCCAGTCAGGTACTGACGTATGTACTCGATATGGCGCCGTTGGTGTTTGTTGATCCACTCTATCAGTCTGTCATTTCGGTTTGGCTATTGGTCTTTGCTATGGTGGTCGTCGCACCAATTTATGAAGAAGTTATCTTTCGCGGTATATTGTGGTCAGCCATCGCAGAACAGTTCACGGCACCATCCTATTCAGCGAATCATGGGGCGATTGTCGCCAGTATTGTGACAAGTTTGATATTCGCTGTGATCCATGTGCAGTATGGTATCTATGAAATCAGTACCATCGTAGTGTTGGCATTGATATTTTGCTATGCACGGATTAAGTCAGGCTCGCTACTACTGCCAATCGTACTGCACATTGTCAATAATGGTGCAGCGATGTGGCAGTATATTGTGCAAGCGGCATAGATAAAAAGCTGACCACAACGATGGCTAGCATGTAAATTATATCGAGCCAGTCAAATATTTAAATTTGGCTACGCGTTAGGATTATGCATCAGGATTTAATAGTAGCACTTCATCGGCAGCTCGCTTGATATCATCAATCGTCAGCTGAGGTTTGCCGCTCAATGCTTGACGCCACTTACGCGCGCCCATCAGACCTTGGAAGAGTCCTAAATAATGCCGTGTCATCGTTGGCAACGCTTCGCCTTTTGCGAGTTGTTCTTCGAGATAGGGATAAAGCTGCGCTAAAATCTCTGAGCGCTTAGGTATTGTCTCAGGAGTTTCCTCATTCCATAAGCTATTGGCCTCTGCTAATAGATACGGGTTGTGATAAAACGCCCGACCAATCATCACGCCATCGATATGCTGTAGGTGCGTTCGGATGTCCTCAATTGTATCGATGCCGCCATTGATTTCGATATCTAGCTCAGGAAAGTCCTGCTTTAGACGGTACACATCATCGTAACGCAGTGGTGGTATCTCGCGGTTTTGCTTAGGGCTGAGCCCCTGCAACCATGCCGTACGTGCATGTACGATAAAGCGGGTACAACCTGCCGCTGCCACTGTCTGCACAAAGTCCACCATAAACTCATAGCTATCAAAGTCATCGATGCCAATACGATGTTTGACCGTCACAGGTATATCGACTGCAGCTTGCATATGCTTGACCAAATCAGCGACGGTCTGAGGTTCTGCCATCAGACAGGCACCTATCTTATTGTGCTGTACGCGATCTGAGGGGCAGCCAACATTGATATTGACCTCGTCATAGCCATATTGCTGAGCAAACTCTGCGCATTGCGTCATCTCATCGATGTCTGCACCGCCGAGTTGCAATACAAGAGGGTGCTCAAGCGTATCGAAGCGCAAGTGGCGTGCTCGATTGCCATGTATCAATGCGCCAGTACTGATCATCTCGGTATATAGATAGGTATGTGGATTAAATAGTCGTGCAAAATAACGATAATCTGTCGTAGTCCAGTCGATCATTGGCGCAACTGAGAGGCGTTTGTTGGTCATATCAACCATGGTCATCAAGCCTTAATATTTGTGTCTTAAATAAATGGATAAGGTGCAATGGATGAGACATACCATTGCACCTTATTTGCAAGAGTTTCCAGAGCTTCAAGCGTCATGCGAAACAGTGATTGACCAATTACTTATAAAATAACATGGTCAATTTTTTTAAATTCAGGCAAATTATAAAAATACAGCCCCATGATAATACCGATAAAGCCAATAAAGGCAATGTATAGTGCTGGTGAAAAGCTTACTAAAGTTGTGGCATAACCAAGACCAAAAGGTATCAGTACACCAACGATACCGTAGGTCACATTATAACAAAAAGAGATACCTGTGAGACGCACGTTGGTTGGAAACAATTGCACCAAGATAGCAGGAACCATACCGACAATACCAGCACAGAATCCCAAAAGCGCGTACATAATTAAAATGTAATCGCCACCTGCTTGTAGATGATAAAAGAAGGCTAGTATTTGAGCAATGAGGAGTATCGAACCAATTACTAGAACCTTACCAAAATTCTCATGATTAGAAATTATCCCATAGAATATACAGCCAAAAATCATAAATACGATGCCCAAGCTATGGGAGAATCCAAACAAATCGCTGTCTAACGTAAAGTTTATCTCTATCAAGTCTGGCAATAGTAGAACAACCACAGAGGTAATGCTAGAAATCACTAACGTCAGCACCATGCCGACAAACACAGAGTGTTTGCAGTGTTTAAAGAGTATGGTAAGCGGCTTGCCTGAGTTTTTGCCGGTATTTAATTTTGTAAGTGCCAGAAAAAAGGGTGTTTCTCCGATGAATCGCCAAAATAAGAGCGGTAAGAAACTAAGAGCCGCCGCTACTAAAAATGGTAAACGCCAACCATAATCAGTTAGCTCAGTCGTCGTCATAAAGCTAGATAACCACATAAAAAAGGCATTTGAAAACAGCACACCTACAAAGAAGCTAGCAGTCGCATAGCTACAGGCAACTGACAAATACTGTCTGGGCACATGCTCTGCTACAAATACCCAAGATAGCGGTACATAAAGACCAAACGCCATACCCTGTATGATTCTTAACAATATAAATAAGGCAGGCGCAGCAGCCCCCCATTGTGCATAAGTTGGCAAAAATGCCATTGCTAAGAGACTGCATGCGGTGACTATGATACTTAGCAATAAAACGGGCTTTCTACCTTTTATATCACCATAACGACCGATGAGAATACCTCCGATTGGACGTGCTAAATAACCGATAACAAAAAGCCCCATACCTTGCAGTTTAGCAACTCTAGGGTCAGCATTAGCAGGAAAAATCGCCGCTGAAACAATATCTGAGATATACAAGTAAATCAAAAAATCAAAAAATATCACAGCGCTGATGAAGCTAATGAACAGCACTACATTTTTGTCTTTAGTAGACATCAAGGCATGTTGGGAACGAGATGGCATAATAAATCACATATCCACGGAGTAAAATGGTCATTAAGACGATCATCGTTTGGATAACCGGCCATGGTAAAAACGGCAAATCAAGATATATAAAAGATGATTTGCCGAAACAATAAGTTGGGTGTTTAAAATAAAAGTCTTTGAGTGGTACTTTGTTTACTTGATACAACTGAGTCGCAAAACTAAATGTTCTAAAACTGTCGAAATTAATAAGTTATGTATCTACAACAGCCAGTCAATGGGCAACCAAGACATAATGGTTAACCAAACATGGTCAGCCATGTCCACTCGTGGCTCTGAGTCATAAACGACTTTTTCGCCGTCTTCCATGGTATGCCATTGTAAGTTACCATTTTCTAGTAGTTTGACTTCATACGCTTGATTTAATAGATCGTCGCTCAAAGCACCATGCAGCTGCCTTGCTAGCTCATCATCATTAATAATCACACCCATTTCGGTATTGATATTGGCAGAGCGTGGGTCAACGTTGTATGAACCGATAAAGACTTGATAGTCATCTACTGCAAACGTTTTTGCATGCAAGCTAGTCGAAGATTGGCTACGCGCCCGCCATAGTTTGTTATCACGTTTTTCTTCAGCAGCGGTTGATTTAAGCTCATATATTTTTACACCTGAACGAAGCAGGCGAGGTCGCCACTGGCTATAACCAGAATGAACAGCAGTCACATCAGTCGCATCGAATGAGTTGGTTAATATTTTGATATCGACACCAGCTTCAGCTAACTTAACCAATGTCTCGACGCCATCTTTGGTCGGTACAAAATAAGAAGAAATAATCGTCAATTTCTTGGTTGGGCTACCAAGCAAGTTACGCAACTGATGAACCAAGTTGGTATCGGCAGGAACCGTTTTACTTAGTTTGCCAACATCATCACTCAAGAACTGCATGTCGGTCCAACGGAAAGGCACACGCTTATTAATCAAGTCACTATCAATCGTAGAGTCTTTGATCGCAGCTTTATAAACCGTCAAGCTGCTGCCTTCGTTGTTTTCTTCATCCAGACCGAGCTTATCTAAGGCCTTTAAAAAATCAGGCGTAACGTCATCATCAAATTTCGCTAAGGTCTCGATATCAAATGATAAAGGCGATGACCAATAGTCATAAAAACTGTTATCAATATCTGCGACAACTTTACCAATAAGTAAGACATCCAAATCTGCAAATTGGCTACTTTGGTCATTGCTAAGGTATTCGTTGCCGATATTACGCCCGCCGATGATCGTAATCTGCTTATCAAAGGTCATGCTCTTATTGTGCATACGGCGATTGATACGCGGCAAACCAGTCACATAGTTCAGTGTTGGAAACTTACGATGCATCAAAGGATTGATAATACGCACCGCGATATTGGGATGACTAGCAAAACGTAATAAATGCTGATCGAACTTGGCACTATTATTAAAATCATCTAACAATAAGCGCACGATTACGCCGCGTTCAGCTGCGTCCCATAAGTCTTTTAACAGAAGCTGACCAGCCTGATCGTTATGCCAAATATAGTACTGTGCATCAATATTGCGCGTGGCCATATCTGTCAAGATGCTGCGTGCCGCAAAAGCATTCGCTCCTGTCACGATTGGGTGATAGCCAGACAAGTCAGGATGAATATCGTTCTGCGCACTAATAGCAGAGACCAAATCAGTGCTGCTGGTTTTAATCGTCTCACCTTGCGTCGTTTGCTCGTCTGAATATAGCGCCTCTACACGTGCTGATAGTGCTTGGCTTTCTGGTAAATGTGGCTGCTTGGGCAAACTCTGGCAAGCGCTAAGACCTAAAGTCAGTCCTAGGGTTAGACTCAACGATAAGCTGCTTGGTTCTATACTGAACATCGACATAACGAATTTACCTTAATGAGCCTAAATGTACTGATAAATAATGATTCTGAGTGTTTAAAGCACTCTTTTTAGATGTATTACCAGACTGTTGTCGTATTACGCGTGGCAAAATCTAAATCGTCGCTAAGCTTAGCAGCTGTTGCGATATCTGCCTATTATAAATACGTTATTTTTGTTAGATTTAGCGCACGAAATCATTGTTTTTTAAGTAGTGTTTAATTATATATGTGGCAGATTTTAAGCAGTAGAATTGATACGTCTTTGGTATTCGAAAATAATATTTAGTGGCCATTTGAAACCAGCTGTGCGGAATAAGTCGACATGATATGATAACGCTGATGAATTCGGTCGATAATCAGAAGAATAAGCAGTCATTTTATTTCAATTAAAAGACCAACCAATAACATATTAACCAAAGTAACGGAACGTTTATGAGTCAGTCGCAAAACCATGATGAGAGCAGTTTGAACAAGTTAGATCCAAACTGGCGCAGCGATGCCTTAGATTTAGGGCTTGATTATGGCATGCAGACCATCGCAGTGCGGGCAGGTCAACACCGTACAGACGAAGGCGAGCATTCAGAACCTATTTTTACCACCAGCTCTTACGTTTATCGTTCAGCCGCTGATGCTGCTGCTCATTTTGACGGTACAAAAACAGGCAATGTCTACTCGCGTCATACCAATCCAAGCGTACGTACTTTTGAGCGTCGTTTAGCCGCACTAGAGAATGGTGAACGTGCGGTTGCGACGGCCTCTGGTATGGGCGCTATCTTGACCATGTGCTTGGCATACCTAAAAGCGGGCGACCATTTGCTAGCGGCCAACCAGTTATTCGGCTCATCTATCGGTCTGTTTAATAATTATATGGCCAAGTTTGGTGTTGAAGTCAGCTACGTTGATTGCTTCGACAATGAAGCATGGGCCAATGCCGTTCAACCAAATACCAAGGTGATTTATTGCGAAAGCCCAAGTAATCCATTGGCGCAGATTTGTGATATCGGTTATCTGAGTCAGCTATGTAAGGCCAATGACATATTACTCGTCGTTGACAACTGCTTTGCGACACCAGCATTGCAGCGCCCATTAGATTTGGGTGCGGATGTGGTGATTCACTCTGCGACCAAATATTTGGATGGTCAGGGTCGCGTATTAGGCGGTGCGTTGGTCGGCAGTGATGAGCTGATGCAAGAAGCATTTACCGTGGTGCGCTCTGGCGGTATCAGCATGAGTCCGTTCAATGCTTGGGTATTTACCAAGGGGCTTGAGACGCTTAAATTACGTATGCAAGCGCACTGTAACAATGCCAATCAAGTCGCAGAATTTTTAGTTAATCATCCTAATGTCAGTACCGTACATTTCTCAGGCTTAACTGATCATCCTGCACACGAACTTGCCACACGTCAGCATCATATGAAAGATGGCTACGGTGCTATCATGGGCTTTGAAGTCAAGGCATCTGATAGCCGTGATACCAAAGAAGCGGCGTGGCATGTGATTGATTCAACACAAATGGTCTCTATCACCAATAACTTGGGCGATGCCAAAACCACGATTACTCATCCTGCAACCACCACGCATTTCCGTCTAACTGCTGAAGCTCGTGCCGAAGCTGGCGTTAAAGACGGTCTGATTCGTCTATCGGTAGGTCTGGAAGATGTGGAAGATATTATCAAAGACTTAGCACGTGGTTTAGACAGTTTGTAAAGATAACGGTATAATCTGCACTAACGCATTGCATTAACTTTACGTTATTAATTACTATACGCGCTAGCATAAAATACAAACCATAAATAACAAAAGAGGCAACTATGAACATTCAAGCATTGATGCAACAAGCACAAACGATGCAAAAGAAAGTAGAAGCAAACGTTGAAAACGCTAAAAAAGAGCTTGCTAACAAAGAAGTGCAAGCTGAAGCGGGCAGTGGCTTGGTTAAAGTAACGATGACAGGTCGTCATGTGGTCAAGCGTTTGACTATTGATCCAAGCTTGCTAGAAGACGAGCCTGATATGATCGAAGATCTTATCGCTGCTGCTATCAATGATGCGGTTCGTCAAGCGGACGAGTTGTATGAAGAAACAATGGCTGGCGCGACCTCAGGTATGGGTCTACCACCAGGTATGCAAGGCATGTTTTAGGCATTAAATACTTCATACTAAAGACAAAAATGGGGTTGTTATCGACACGATACGACCCCATTTTTATAGCTACGATTTATAAATTCAGTTAGATAAAGTCAATTAAAGGAAGCTACTTTGCTTACAGCCAAATTTGATCAGCTGGTCAAACAGCTGCGTATATTGCCAGGCGTCGGTCAAAAAAGTGCCCAACGAATGGCGTTACATCTGCTCAGTAAAAAACGCCCACAAGGCATGGCACTCGCCCAAGCACTAGATGAAGCCATGCGTGATATTGTTGAATGTCAGCGTTGTCATAGCTTTAGTGATGAGGCCGTATGTCCGCTTTGCCAAGATGTTAGACGTGATGACAGTCTGCTATGCGTGGTCGAAACGGCAGCAGATGTGATGGCGATTGAGCAGACAGCTGGTTACCGTGGTCGTTATTTTGTGTTGGGCGGGCATCTATCGCCAATTGATGGTGTCAGCGCCGATGACTTGAATATTGATCAGCTCGTATGGCGAGTGAAGCAAGAACCTGTCGAAGAGCTGATACTGGCAACAGGTACGACTGTCGAAGGTCAGACTACGGCGCACTTTATCAGTGAAGCTGTCAGTCGTCATGTCAATAAAGTGACGCGTTTAGCACAAGGTGTGCCGATGGGCGGCGAGCTTGAGTATTTGGATAGTATGACGCTTGGTCAAGCCATGCAAAATCGTTCTTTTTTATAATGTTTTGATTGCTTCAAAGTCTTACCCAATTCATTTCTTGGAATTGCTATAATTACTTTATTATTGTTTATCTTTTAATTTTATTAAGGCGCGGTTTAGCGTTTTATTTTCTCCTATTAATGCAGGTATCTGCCCGTGTCCAATAACGTTTCAAACGCCTCAGCTCAATCAAATGCTGCTGATATCAATGATGGCTCATTACAAAAAGCCGCTAATACTGAGCCAATGTTAGCAGCCACTTCATCTGAGTCAGTGTCTAATACTCCAGATATTGAGGTGCTAGATATTGATGCACTATTGGATATTGCCGATGACGTTGCTATTACTTGGGTACGTAAGCAAAGCGATTTGGATGAGGTTATTGATGCCTTAGCGATTTGTGGACGTGTGGCCTTAGATACTGAGTTTATCAAGCGTGACACTTATTATCCGCGCTTGGCACTGGTGCAGCTGAATACTGGTAATCATGTTTATCTACTGGATGCACCCCAGTTGCAACTGGCTCAGCTGTGGGAGGCGCTACGCAAAGTAGATGTGGCTATCTGGCATGCCTGCGGCGAAGATTTGGGCATTTTTTATCTGCTGTCTGGCTGCCCACCGTTGACCAATATCTTCGATACGCAAATTGCGTTGTCTTATCTAACGGGCCAATTGCAAATGGGATATCAGCAGGCACTGGCTGATCAGCTAGATATGCATATCGATAAAGAACATAGTCAGTCTGATTGGCTCCAGCGCCCGTTGACAGATGAGCAAGAGCAGTATGCTATCGATGATGTGCGTTATTTGCCAGCGCTATATCTCAGTATCGAGCATGCGCTTAAGGCTCAAGGGTTATACGATTACGTTTGGGCTGACTGTCAGCTTTATGCCAGTGATTTGTATGATACGCAACACGTCGAAGATGAAGCGATGTATCTAACGATGGCAGATTATCGCTATAACTCACAGCAAATGGCGATACTCAAAGGGGTGGCTACATGGCGAGAAGAGCTGGCTCGTGCGACCAATCAACCGCGTACCTTTGTGATAAAAAAACAAGCAGTACGAGAGATAGTCACTGAAAAGCCAAACAGCATGCGCGAGCTGGCACACAAAACAACCATGCACCGTAGTATGCTACGACTATATGGCGAAGAGCTGCTGAAAGTAATCAGAAATGCCAAGAGTCTACCGCCTACAGAGCATCCAGACTGTCTAGTGCCGCCATATCGCTCAAAAAACAAAGTATTATCGAAAGCAGTGCAGCAAGCGATTGATGAGCATGCGCGTGAGATTGGTATACCTGCTAGCGTATTGATGCGTAAAAAATGGCTAGGGCAGTTGTATGAAGTGGTTGCTCTTGATAAAGACGTGAGCGAACTGCCGCAAGGGCTAAAAGGTTGGCGTAACGACTGGGTCATTAAAACCTTAATTCCAGTCATCAAAAAGCATAAAACCGAACTGCAGCAGGGCATGGGTATTCGTGTTCAATAAGGAATCGTTCGATAATGCGCTGTTTAATAAGGAAGCGTTCGATAAGACTGAAAACTGACACTCAAGTATTCATACAGCTCTTATTCATACAGTTCTTAGCGTTTAAACCGTCCATGTTCTAAAAAGTATCGAGTCTGCTCGGCAACGTCTGGGTTCACTAGCATACCAGTGTGCGAGACAGGCATAACGATATGATCAGCTGCTGCCTCTATCCTCGTCTCTTCTATATAGACTGTCCCGTCATGTGCAAGCTGCTCGTTAAGAGGTGGCTTGTCAGATTTGCGCAGTTTGCGATTGTGATATTGCAAAAACAGCTGACCTAGACCATAAGGTCGGTTGCCAGCG
This sequence comes from uncultured Psychrobacter sp., assembly GCF_947500265.1. GTDB lineage: Bacteria > Pseudomonadota > Gammaproteobacteria > Pseudomonadales > Moraxellaceae > Psychrobacter. Next base: position 207,331 of record NZ_CANMRN010000001.1, read on the forward strand.
ATAACGCCTAACGTCACGTGTTTGGGCAATGGTGCGACTGTACCGTCGAGTGCGTCAACATATGAGCGACCTACGACAGCAGGAGTCAATCGCCAGATATAATCTGCACAAACACTGCCTATATGCGGTGTTCCTAGCGTCACGCAACGTCCAATTTTCCATTTTGGATACTGAGCGACAAAATCACGAATGATTAAGCCACCTAAACTATGCCCGACCAAATCTATTGGATGATCTGGGTGATGGTTTGTTTCTAGCCAGCTATTTAGGCGGGCGCTATTGGTCTTAATACCATCACGCATGCTACGGTAGCCATACTGATGGGTATCAAATCCTGCTGTTTGCAGGCGCTTGGCTAATGGCCGCATGATCCATGGGGTTTGGTGTAGCCCATGAATTAGAATAACGCGAGTTTTTTGTTTAGGCGCTTTATGTTGCATAGCAGTGTCCAAATGATTGCTTCAGAAATTTAAGATAAATAGCTTATTGTTGATATAAGCTTTTATTACATTGAGTTCTTGTCATTTATTTTATTCATAATATTACCTGCTAATGTAATAGATAAAAAGTCAGCAAAATAAAAACCTCCAAGTCAGCTGCTGACTTGGAGGTTTTTTACTACAGAGAATAACTATCGAAAATAATCATTACATATAGTTTTCGATACTTGGGCAAGAGCACATTAGGTTCTTATCACCATAAGCATCATCGACACGCGCGACACTTGGCCAGAACTTGTTTGCACGGATGTACGGCAGTGGGAATGCAGCAGTCTCACGGCTGTATGGATGCGTCCACTCTTCGCTAGTAATCATAGCAGCCGTATGCGGTGCATTGACTAATGGGTTGTCTTCTAGCGTCCAGTTATCTTCACCAGCTTTGGCCTTCATGGCTTCAGCTTTGATAGATTTTAGCGCACTGATAAAGCGATCCAACTCTTCTTTTGACTCAGACTCAGTTGGCTCAATCATAAGCGTGCCAGCGACTGGGAAGCTCATCGTTGGCGAATGGAAACCATAATCCATCAAGCGCTTAGCGATATCGCTTTCCGTGATGCCAGTTTCTTCTTTTAACGGACGAATATCAATGATACATTCGTGAGCCACACGACCGTTTTTGCCAGCATACAAGACAGGGTAGTGACCTTTTAATTCAGCTGCCACATAGTTGGCATTCAGTAATGCTAGCTCTGTTGCTTTTAATAGACCATCACGGCCCATCATAGCAATATACATCCACGAAATAGGCAAGATGCTCGCTGAACCGTAAGGTGCTGCTGATACTGCTGAGCAGTCTTTTTGTGCATTATGTACAGGGCTCAAGGTATGGTTGGCCATAAACGTTGCCAAATGCGCTTTCATACCGATAGGGCCCATGCCTGGACCACCGCCGCCATGTGGGATGCAGAAGGTCTTATGCAGGTTCATGTGTAATACATCAGCACCAACGTCTGCAGGCTGCATCATGCCTACCTGAGCATTCATGTTCGCGCCATCCATATAGACCTGACCGCCATGCTTGTGAGTCAAATCACAGATATGACGGATGCCTTCTTCGAACACACCATGCGTCGACGGATAAGTGATCATTAAAGCACCTAGGCGATCGCTATATTCTTCACATTTGGCGGTTAAATCGTCGATATCAACGTTGCCGTTTTCATCAGTTTTGACCACGACTACTTGCATACCCATCATCATAGCGGTAGCAGGGTTGGTACCGTGCGCCGACATCGGAATCAAGCAAACATCGCGATTGGTTTCGCCTAGCGACTCATGATAACGGCGAATCGCTAACAGACCAGCATATTCACCAGAGGCACCAGAGTTTGGCTGCATAGAGACATCATCAAAACCAGTAATGGCTTTTAATTGATCTTGCAAGCTATCAATCATCGCAATATAGCCAGTAACTTGGTCGCGCGGAGCAAAAGGATGCACATTGGCAAACTCAGGCCACGTAATCGGTAGCATCTCACTGGTGGCGTTTAGCTTCATGGTACAGCTACCCAGTGAAATCATGCTGCGGTTCATCGCCAAATCTTTGTCTTCAAGCGACTTTAGATAGCGTAGCATTTCATGTTCGGTGTGATGCGAGTTGAATACTGGATGAGTCAAGATGTCATCCGTACGCAGGTGTGCACTATCTAGTGAGACGCGAGCTGTTTCAGGTAGATCGTGTGACTTATTGACGAATAGCTGAGTCAACGTGTTGAAGTCTTGCTGATCGCTGGTTTCACTAAAGGCAACGCTCAATTTGGTGTCGCTTAGACGCCATAAGTTATAGCCAACGTTGTCTGCATTTTTAAAGATTTGAGTAGCCAATTTCTCTGAACCACAATCAACCACGACTGTATCGAAGAATTGATCATGTACCACGCTCAAGCTGCTGTCGTTAGATTCTGTGATAGCATCAGCAAACGCAGTGGCAAAAGCATGAATACGAGTAGCAATACGCTTCACGCCGCCTGGACCATGATATACCGCATACATACCAGCGAGGTTAGCTAGTAATACTTGTGAGGTACAGATGTTTGAGTTGGCTTTTTCGCGGCGGATATGCTGCTCACGCGTTTGTAGAGCCATACGCAGTGCTGTATTGCCTTGTGCGTCTTTTGATACGCCAATGATACGACCAGGCGCTGAGCGCTTGGCTTTATCAGAGAACGCAAAATAAGCGGCATGTGGACCACCAAAGCCCATTGGAATACCAAAGCGCTGAGTACTACCTAGCGCTACGTCGGCACCCATATCGGCTGGTGATTTTAATAGCACTAAGCTCATGATGTCACTGACGACGCTGACGTAAGTTTTGTTTTCTTTTACTGCACTGATGACGTCTGTTAAGTCTTTAACGTCGCCTTCGGCACCAACATACTGAAATAGCGCACCGAAGTAGTCGCCAGATTTAGCCGTTTCAAAATCACCAACGACGACTTCCCAACCAAAGTATTTCGCACGAGTATTAATAACATCTAGTGTTTGTGGATAGACGCGCTCATCGACGAAATACTGTGTTGATTTACTTTTGCTCACACGCTTTGACATCGCCATCGCTTCTGCCGCTGCTGTTGCTTCATCAAGCAATGATGCACCAGCTAACTCAAGACCAGTCAAATCGATACATACTTGTTGGAAGTTCAGCAGTGCTTCTAGACGACCTTGAGCGATTTCCGCTTGGTAAGGCGTATAAGCGGTATACCAACCTGGATTTTCAAGCACATTGCGCTGAATGACAGCCGGCATGCGAACTGGAGAGTAGCCTTGACCGATATAGCTTTTGTTAACAGTGATGTCGTCTGCCATCGTACGTAGTTTGGCAAGTGCAGCGTGCTCACTCATCGCTACTGGCAAATCCAATTCTTTGTGCAAACGTACTGGCTCAGGCACAGTGTCATTGATAAAGCTTTGCATATCTTTATAACCAACAGCGCTGAGTAGGTCAGCTTGCTTGGTCTCGTTCGAACCTAAGTGGCGATAGACAAATTCAGCTTCGTTGAACAATCCTTGAAAGGTATCAAACGATGGGTTTTGAGAGATAGTCATGACAATCCTTGGTTAAGGGAGTAATAAACAAAATAGCAATTAAGAGAATAATGTGAGCGGTACGTTATACGTAATGCACAAACTGTTTTTGATCGAAACGGAACTGGGTGTTGTAAACGCCATTGTCAGCACGTTCACCTGCGCCAATCATCATAATGATATGCTGATCGTCGCCTAGGCCTAGTAATCGCTTCATAGCAGGCTCATCAAAGCCGCCCATTGCACAGCTATCAAACCCATGAGCACGTAATGCTAGCATGAGGTTTTCAGCGGCAAGTGCGGTGTTATTGGTTGCCCAATTTTTGGTATCTTCAAACGTATAGTAAGGCGACTTGATCGGGCCTTTTACGCGTCTGACCACTTGCGTAGCACCCCATTTCGCAGCCGAAACCACGTTGGCTGGGCCGCGCAAAAAGTCCATCGTGACGACTTTGTTGTAGTAGTCTTTCACTTTCTTTGGCACTGGCTGATCAGGGTATTCGCGCAATACTTGTTTCGCGTGATCGTGCCAAACATCAGTACGAGCAACGATGGCAATCAAACGAGCCGATGTTTTTGCTGCATTTTGATTCATGCAGTTTTTGACGGCGCGTTTGCGATTGTCAGCATCATCGATAACATAAAATTCCCACGGCTGTAGGTTGCTAGAGTTTGGCGCTAGCATGGCCAAACGCAGACAGTCTGCCAATACATCGTCAGGGATGGGCGTGTCAGTAAAACGGCGCACGGAACGGCGTGACTCTACGATATCGCGAAATGCTTGTAGCTGCGGCGTATGGCTTGGTGTGGCAATGGGGTCTTTATTATCGGTGTTGGCATTCATATTAGGATCCATGCTGAGAATTGGGTTATCAGTTTGCGTCGTTATTGATAGCACGTATTCATTGGAATTCGAATAAGTGATCAATACGAGTCAATGAGATAACGCTTGGTAGCAATAACATCGGACGATAATGATTGTTGGAGATCTACATATAAAGCTGCTTTCAAATAACAAGCATGGTCAATGAGCCAATACTTTTCATTAGAAAGGTTTTTAAATCGTTTAAATAGAGAGTATAGATACCAGCTGCTGCCAGTATCTATGATGTTTAGTCGGGGCTAGTGCTTTGTACGAGCTAACGTCTTACAAATGCTAATGTCTCGTGAGAGCATACTTAGCTTACGTGCTTAGCTTATAAGTCGCTTTCGTACTCGTCAGCAGTCATTAGTGCTTCGTAGTCAGCGATGTTGTCAGGCTTCATTCTGAAGAACCAACCTTCGCCGTATGGGTCAGAGTTGATGATTTCAGGATCATCTTCTAGTGCTTCGTTGATAGCGATCACTTCACCTGAAATAGGTGCATAAACGTCAGAAGCGGCTTTTACTGATTCAACAACTGAGATTTCGTCATCGACAGCGATGATATCGCCCACATCTGGCAGCTCAACGAATACCACATCACCCAATAGATCTTGAGCATGGTCAGTGATACCAACAGTGATCGTACCGTCGTCTTCTAGGCGTAGCCACTCGTGACTCGCAATATATTTTAGCTCTGCTGGGATGTTGCTCATGGTCTCTCTCCTAAGTGATAGAGGTTAATTAACAAAAATAATGGAGGCTAGGCGTGTCGTCATTTTTATAATCGTATGTAAAATGACAACGCGCTCTAATGATAGAATTTATAAGACCTAAGAGTCAAACTGTTGCTTGCCGTTACGGACAAAAGGTAGCTTCAATACGCGTACATCGACGAATTTACCTTTGCCGCGTAGATCGACTTGTACACTGTCATCTTCTGATAAGCTGGCAGGCACACGGGCAATAGCGATTGAATTTTTTAGGCTAGGGGAGAATGTACCGCTGGTGATAATGCCAGTTTGCTCATTATCAGTGCCTTGATTGATAGTCACTGTCATGCCTTCACGCAATACGCCACGCGTGGTCAATAGCAAACCCACTTGCTTCATAGCAGTGTTGTCTTCTTTTGACTGCTTACGTTTGCTGACCAATGCTTCACGGCCGACAAAGGCACGATCGTCTTTTAGTGCAAGCGTCCAGCCCATGTTGCACTCGTAAGGGCTAATATTCTCGTCCATATCATGACCATAAAGGTTCATGCCCGCTTCCATACGCAAGGTATCGCGTGCGCCAAGACCAGCAGGTTTGATGCCATTTGCTTTTAGCTGCTCAAAGAATGCAGGCGCATCATCGGCATGCATAATGACTTCGACGCCATCTTCACCAGTATAGCCAGTACGAGCTACAAACCAATCGGTGCCTTCGATATCGGTCAAGTCAGCACCAACGAAAGGTTTTAGTCCTGCTAAAGTATCTGCCCAACTTGGTTTGGCTTGAGCCAGTTTTGCAATAGCATTTGGACCTTGAACGGCGAGCATCGCAAGCTCAGGACGCTCGGTAATCTCAATATTGAAACCTTCGGCGACTTTATTAAACTGTGCTAAGTCCTTGTCACGAGTGGCCGCGTTAGAGACGATACGGTACTCAGTTTCTTCTGCATTCATCAGGTAGACGATCAAATCATCAATGACGCCGCCTTGCTCATTGAGCATGCCAGAGTACAGCGCTTTACCAGCGGTAGTGAGTTTGTTGACATCGTTTGCGAGCAGTTTTTGTAGCCATGCTTTGGTATCAGCGCCTTTGATATCAGTCACAACCATATGTGAGACATCAAACATACCTGCATCTGTACGTACTGCTTCGTGCTCTTCGATTTGTGAACCGTAATGAATTGGCAATTCCCAACCAGAGAAATCGACCAGTTTGCCCTCACTATCAATATGAGACTGGTAAAAAGGGGTGCGCTGAGGGGCTTGGGTTTGATCGTTTTGAGAAGTGATGTCTTGAGAATGGGTATCAGTCATAACAAATCCTTATGTGTACATCAGTCGTACTCGGCAGAGTAAGGAGTGATGCGCAACGTAAAAGTAGCGAGAAGCAATATTGCAAGGCGCAAATATCACATCAAAGGGTGACACAGAAAGCAAAGATGAAGACGTAAGCCAAACAGACGCTATACGTCAGTTTAAGCTAAAGCCCTATCTGTCCTGTGACCTGAGATTTTCAACACGAACTATCATTTTTGGGCAGTTATATGAGCCCTATCGTCGATGATAGCGTATTTTCTCCCCTTCGGTGGGTAAGACGTCGTCCGTGCTTACCACTCTCCAGATTTGTTATGCCTTATGTTTGATAAAAAAGTAGTGCGCTATGAGCGTCATATTACTAAATACTATCAAACAACAGTGACATGCGTTTTTCAGTCCTTTTACCTGAGCGATTGGCAGGGTGGATGCGCCTTCGGTGGTTATCTAGCAATTGCGATAGTTGTATAACCAATAGGGTTCAATACAAAAACGATGCTGATAAACTCTCTCCTGAAAAACGCTTTTATTATGAAAGGTTCAAAGCGCTTTTACAAGTCATCAAAGCCATTAAAATAAATAAATTTGGCAAAAATGATGTTTTGTTAAGGCAGTCTATGAAATAGGTTATATTTTACAATGATATTTTTGTCGCTCATATCAGCGTTTTATCTGTGTGTTTTCACAAAAATTACGATAGCAAAACGCAAAGCGACTACTGGTATTTGCCTGAAATATGCTAACCTACGCCCATAGTTTCTGATAGGTGGTTTTTATGCATTGCGATATTTATAAATTTCCCAAACACGACGACATGTATATCTACATTGCGCGTCCTGATTATCCTGATGATACTGATGAAATCAAAGACTGGCTTGGTGTATTACCAAAAGATTTCCGTGCAGGTTTAGGCCGTAGTAAGTTCGTCATGCATTTGGACTTATCAACTAAAGATAAGCTCGCTCGTGTCGATAAAGAAGAAGTACTGGCAAAACTGCAGTCTCAAGGCTACTTTGTGCAGTTGCCGCCGCAAGATGTGATGCGCCGCCAAGCAGAGCTGCGCGCTCGTGAATCGCAGGACAGCATCTATAATTAATAGATTCGTCAGCAAGTAAGTGTGGTAGAAAATATCAGTACGCTACCTTAAAAACAGCGTCGATAAAAACCTACGACACATTTGCTCACATGCATTTGAGTAGAAAGTCGTGATAAACTGACACCCTATGCAATGCATATATAAGCCTACATAATGCATAAGTTTGTTATGTATTTGGCCTCATTCTGGTTCTACAGAACGCACATATACCGCTAGACACAGATTGTGTCACCGGCGATAAACGCAGGTAAATAAACACGCATGGACTGGTTAAAAAATATCTTACATAGCTTACCGCTAGAGTCTATCAGTGACATTCTCGGTGAGATTGCCATTTGGTGGGGCCAAATGGTAAAGGATGTCCCGCCCGCTGATTTGCCGATGTATGCTTATCTGGGCGGTGCTGTTTTGGTACTAGTACTATGGATACTCGTGGCTCGTGTACTGCCAAAACCATTGGGCGGTATGAGCTGGATGGTTCTGTTCGCGGTATTACTAGCACCAGGTACAGCGCTTGGCGATCCGAGCGAGCTTGCACCAGCCAGTATTAGCGTCGTCTATGCTGTGATGATGAAAGATTACGCAGGCGCGGTTGCCAATATGTTGCCGATATTGGTGATACTGGTCGCAGGGTTGTTTGTTGGTTTTGTATGGCAGTTGATACGCAGCGCATTTGCATCAAGTTTGGACAAAGCCCGTAGCCGCAGCGCAGAAGATACACAGGCCACGTTACAAATGACCACAGGCAGTTATTTGCCAGAAGGCGCTACCGTAACCGAACAGCTTGACACTAACGTAAGCTTAAAAAAAGACAGTACATTGGCTAAGAAAACGGATAGCGATACGTCTGATAAGTGATAGAAATAGGCTAGGCATTAAGATAGTACTATTGTTTTAGAATTTATTTGATACTCGAATAAAAAGACACCGCTGCGTGTCTTTTTTTGTGCTCGACTGTTTATTAGGCATATAAATAATAGCTCACTATGAACTGCACATAACAATTGTTAATAAATGCGAACGCATGAGTATTTTGGCAATGCATCAGGCTGTGCTAATCTAATTTATTCCTTACTAACTTATCCTTTATTAGTCATTTATGTTTTAGAACTATCCATTTATAACAACTTATCTATAACAACAATCGAGATCTGATTATGACCACAGCTGACAATACTAAGAAAAACTTTACTGGTACCAGTAGTTATATTGCTACCGATGATTTGCAACTGGCCGTAAATGCCGCTATGACCTTACAAAAGCCATTGCTGATCAAAGGTGAGCCTGGCACAGGTAAGACGTTGCTCGCCGAAGAAGTCGCTGAAAGTTTAGGTATGCCACTGATTACTTGGCACGTCAAATCGACGACTAAGGCTGAGCAAGGACTGTATGAGTATGATGCGGTATCACGCCTGCGGGATTCGCAGTTGGGTGATGATAAAGTCTACGACATTGCCAACTATATCAAGCCGGGCAAGCTGTGGGATGCCTTTACCAGTACAGAGCGTAGCGTACTGCTGATTGATGAGATCGATAAAGCCGATATCGAGTTCCCAAATGATTTGCTACATGAGCTTGATAAGATGTCTTTTTATGTTTATGAGACGGGTGAGACTATCACGGCAGCGCAGCGTCCAGTGGTTATTATTACCTCAAACAATGAAAAAGAGCTACCAGATGCGTTTTTACGTCGTTGCTTCTTCCATTATATTGATTTCCCAGAAGAAGAAACCATGCGCCAAATCATCGAAGTGCATTTTCCAGATATTCAAGAAAAATTGGTCAATGATGCATTGGATATTTTCTATAAACTGCGTGGTATTCAAGGTCTTAAAAAGCCGCCATCAACGTCTGAATTGGTCGATTGGTTAACCTTGTTACTTGCTGATGATATGGCTCAGGACGAGCTAGAAGAAAATCTGCGCGGCGAGAAATCTATCCCGCCGTTATATGGTGCGTTGCTCAAAAACGAGGCAGATGTGAATTTATTACAGCGTTTTGCCAATATGATGCGTCGTTAATGTTTGCAGCTTGCGTTGACTTTAACGTCTTATGTCCGATATCGGATGTCTGATGTGAAAGTCAACGTAAGCGCTCAATCTGTAACTGTACCAATTAATGATATCAGCAATATCACCAGATAATAATATCAGCCAATAAGTGATACGACTCTTATGTTTATCAAACTATTCTATACCTTGCGTACTTACGGCGTGCCAGTCAGTACGCGCGAGCTGCTCGATCTCAATGCCGCGTTAGATAAAGGACTGATGATGCAGTCGCATCCTGAAGATCCAGCACTGACTACTTTTGCCAGCCGCGAAGATATGTATCGGCTGATTCGACTGTGCATGGTCAAAGACGAGCGCCATTTTGATAAGTTCGATCGGGCCATGGCGGATTATTTTGAAGGGGTCGATAGTCTCGATATGGATGAGCTACTAGCCAAGCTAACGGACGTGCCCAAAGAGTGGCTAGATTTAAAGCTCGATCCAAAGAATCTGACCGAAGAGCAAAGACGCCTACTGAAAAAGTACGGCTCGCTTGAAGAGCTGATGAAGGCGCTAGAGGAACGATTAAAAGAGCAAAAAGAACGTCATCAAGGGGGTAGTAAATGGGTAGGCACGGGCGGCACTTCGCCATTTGGTGCCTATGGCGATCATCCAGAAGGTGTGCGTGTTGGCGGCGAGTCTCGCAAACGTAGCGCAGCAAAAGTCTGGGAGCAGCGTAAATATCGCAATCTCGATGACGATAATCAGCTGGGTACACGCCAAATTCAGATGGCGCTACGCAATCTGCGTCAGTTTGCGCGGACTGGCAGTGCTGATGAGCTTGATATTCATGAGACGATTAAGCGTACGGCAAAAAAAGGTGTGCTCGATATTCATATGCAAGCAGAGCGCCGTAACCGTGTCAAAGTGCTGATGTTGTTTGATGTGGGTGGCAGTATGGATATCCATGTCGAAGCGCTCGAAAAACTGTTTTCTGCGGCAAAAAATGAATTTAAAACCTTAGAGTTCTTTTATTTTCATAACTGTTTGTATGACTATGTGTGGAAGGACAACAATCGTCGCCATAGTGCACCGATGCCAACGTTTGAGCTACTCAATAAATATGGCCGTGAGTATCGTGTTATCTTCGTCGGTGATGCATCGATGTCACCTTATGAGCTAATGACAGTAGGTGGCAGCGTAGAGTATATGAATAACGAAGCGGGCATCGTATGGTTGAAACGCGTACTGGAGCATTTTGACAAAGTAACTTGGCTCAATCCTGAAAATCCGTCATATTGGCAATATACACAGACTATCGTTGAGATTAAAAAACTGTTTGAAAATAAAATGTACCCGATGACGCTACATGGTGTTGAAGAAATGACTCAATATATGGCACGGTAATTTTGATATTCAGCCTGATTGATAAAGCCTGTTAGCAAGGCGTTAATCCTTATAATGACAGCCGTTATGACGACATAGCGGCTGTTTTTTGTCGATGCAAATAGGTTCTATAGTCATCTTATATTGGTATGCCTAATAAAGTGTGTTAACATTCATTTAAAATGAATGTTATAAATATTCTGAATTGGGCGGTTAAAAACTTTGATGACACTGTAAAAAGGTCTGCTCATTATTGCCAGTTTAGACGGATTATTTTTAACATCTCAGTTTATCAATGTAGTTAATGACTAAGAGAAACAATATGGCCTCACCAAAGACTTTAGAAATCGTCACAGCAACTGTTCCTGTACTTGAAGAACATGGCGTTGCGATTACCACCGTATTTTATAGAAACATGTTTAATGAGTATCCTGAGCTGTTAGATATTTTTAATGAGACCAATCAAAAACTAGGACGTCAACAGACCGCTCTAGCTACAACAGTATTAGCCGCTGCTAAGCATTTGGACAAATTGGCGACGCTATTGCCGCAAGTGACTCAGATTAGCCATAAACATAGAGCGTTACAGATTTTGCCTGAGCATTATCCTATCGTCGGTAAGCATTTGATCGGGGCGATAAAAGAAGTACTAGGTGAGGCGGCTACCGATGACATTATTGATGCTTGGACGGAAGCTTATGATGAGATCGCTTCGGTATTTATTCAGATTGAACATGGCATGTATGAGCAGGCGATGTGGAAAGGTTTTGCGCCTTTTATAGTGACTGAAAAGGTAGCAGCTGCTACGGATATTGCAGCCTTTACCGTGGTACCAGTCGATAAGAGTGAGAACAATAAAGGCAATGATTTAGCAAACGCTCCAGATATTGACCTGAGTAAATTGAAGTTAACCGCTGGTCAATATATCACGGTGAAAACAGACCCAAAAGACAGCGATCATATAGCCTTGCGCCATTATTCTTTATGCTCTGCTAGTACTGATACAGGCATTCAGTTTGCTGTTAGACGTGATAACCGTAATGAGTATCATGGGTTGGTTTCTAACTATATGCATGACCAACTAGAAGTCGGTGATACGGTTCTATTATCGGCGCCAGCTGGTGACTTTGCGATCAATCAAGGTTTGGTACAGCAAAATGAGATTCCGTTAGTATTGATGAGTGCAGGGGTCGGGGTTACGCCTGTACTGTCTATGCTAGAGGCGCAAATATTGGCCAATCCTAAACGACCTATTATTTGGGTTTATGCATGCCAAAATGCTACACATCATGCTTTTTCTGATCAGGTAGAGGCATTACTCGAACAGGCTGAGACTGTAGAAAAGTATATATTTTACTTTGAGTCGGGGCAGATATTGGATGAGACATGGCTTGCTACCTTGCCTAAGCCTGCCGATATCTATGTGTGCGGCTCGATGCTGTTTATGGAGAGCATGATTGATGGGTTAGTAGCATTAGATCATGGTGTCGATAGTGTCCACTACGAACCGTTTGGTCCTAAGATGAGCTTAGGTGGTTAAGTTTTTAGCTTAGTTTCGTTAATAGTTAGCTAGCCAACTAACTGTTATTGCTAGCCGACTGTCGCCAGTAATGAAAAAGCACTTAGCATGAAATAATTACGCTAAGTGCTTTTTTATGCAAAATACTATGAGAAGACAGAGATTAACCTAAAAATATAAAGACATATTACTCTTTATTTTCAACCAATCCAATCATCACGCCCATCTCTTTTTTATCCTGCTTATCGATACTAGGCGCATACAACGCTGAGGCAATACCACCGTCTAAAAACAGCGCGTTTGAACAACCCAGCTCATCCTTAAATAGCTCTGCAAACTGATAGAATGTCACAGGCTCATCGCTATTAACGAGCTGTATACTGCCATCACGGCAAACACCTGCACCATTACGCAGTTTGATTGAGCTGCTATCAGGATTGAACTGTGGATGTATCTCGTCATTGATGACCAGCATAGGGCCAGATTGCGTCGCATACCAAGGCTGCATATCACCACTGCTTATCTGCTCATTTAACGCATTACTTTCGGTGATTTGCACGTTGCCAGCTTTGTCCCACCACATAACCCCATTAGGTAATAGATGAAAATTACCGCCACCTTCTTTTGTATTTAGCGATTTGAGTTCTTTGCCTTCGATGACGGTATATCCAATCGGCGCATAGTTTTCATTATACATGCCTGCATTCATGGCAAAGTTAAGTGTCTCATTATTCGGTAATGTGGCCAATAACGTATCAAAGGTTAGCAGAGGCTTATTGTTATCAGAGGATTGCCAAAACAGTTGTAATGAATACCGCTCGCTCGCTAACGCGGTAGCATCCACTCGGCAAACGCTATAAGTAAAAGGTGTGTCTTCAGTCTGGCACGACCAACTATCGGTATCGCTACTAGCCGCATTGGTATTTGTCTGCTGGCAGGCGCTCAGGCCTAGCGCGAGCACTATCGTTGATAGGGATAAGGTAAAAATAGAACTTGGCATCAATCACGCGTCTTTTAATGTATAAATTATTTAAGTTTGGCTGCTATCTACTGCTTAATTGCACTTTCAGTACTATTTTTTAAGTACAACGATTTAGGCACTGAATCAGTCGCTAGCAGGCGGGAAGTCGCGGATTGTATTATTCACATTACCAATTAATCGCCCACCATCGGTGAGGTTGGTCAAATGCTCAGAACTATATCCAGCGCTTTGTTCTGTTGGCGCGCCAGTTTCTTTGCCCTTATCGCGTGAGTCCTTATTATAAGCAATGAGCGCATCATTATTGGCTAAAAAGCTATCAGGGTTTGCCATGACCCACATCTGGTTAAATACGTCGGCACGGGCACTATGATCGAGCAGTGCGCCTTTATCAGCAAAATAGAAGAATTTGGATAGCAGCTTAATTTGCCCATCATCTAGACGGCGTGCGATATGATACGGCTGTAATTGGCTAGGATGCTGTAAACCGACCGCGCCTACGATACTGGCAAGCGATTTTAGCGTGTTTTTATGGAAACTTGCAACACGCTCAGCCTTACTAGGGACGTCGAGCGCCTTTTGACGATATGGATCTTGAGTTGCCACACCCGTCGGGCAAGTGTTGGTATGACAAGAGCGCGACTGAATGCAGCCGACTGCAAACATAAACCCACGTGCTGAGTTGCACCAATCGGCACCTAGCGCAATCATGCGAGCGATATCAAAGCCTGATACGATTTTTCCACTAACACCAAGCTTAATTTTGTCACGAATACCTGCACCGACTAAAGTGTTATGAACCAATAAAAACCCTTCAACCATCGGCATGCCAACATTGTCCATAAACTCGACAGGCGCTGCACCTGTGCCGCCTTCTGCACCATCAATAACGATAAAGTCAGGGTAATTATCCGTCTCTATCATGGCTTTGACAATCGCCATAAACTGCCATGGCTGACCAATACATAGCTTAAAGCCAACTGGCTTGCCACCTGATAAATCACGTAGCTGCTGCCAAAAGGCGACCAGCTCGCGTGGGGTGCTAAATGCGGTATGCGAAGAGGGCGAGATACAGTCTTGACCCGTAGGTACTTGACGTGTGTCTGCAATCTCTTGGGTGATTTTGCTAGAGGGAAGGACGCCACCTTTACCAGGCTTGGCACCCTGTGAAAGCTTGATTTCAATCATTTTAACTTGAGGATCGACGGCTTTTTCAGCAAAAGACTGTGGATCAAAGTTACCATCATTATCACGGCAACCAAAATAACCCGTACCCAATTCCCAAATCAAATCACCACCGAACTTACGATGATAAGGGCTGATCGCGCCTTCGCCCGTGTCATGAGTAAAGCCGCCGAGTTTTGCGCCTTGATTAAGTGCCATGATAGCGTTCGCTGACAGACTGCCAAAGCTCATCGCAGAGATATTAAATACTGACATATCGTGTGGCTGCTGACAACGCTCACCGCCGACCATGATACGAAAATCTTTGTTTTCTAGTGGTGCACTGATGGTGGATTGCAAAAACCACTCTTTACCATGAGTATATAAATTATCTAGCGTACCAAAGGCGTTGGTGTCACTGACGTTCTTAGCACGTTGATAGACTAGCGCACGCTGCTGGCGTGAAAACGGTACTTGTTCTTTATCGTCCTCAAGCAAGTACTGGCGAATTTCAGGGCGAAAATCCTCTAATACATAGCGAATATGTCCAGCGACAGGGTAGTTGCTCAATATCGCGTGCTTGGACTGAATCAAATCATAGATACCAAGTGCCACAGCCAAACCACCGATAACAATCAGCCACCAACTTACCAACAATAAACCCGCTAACAGAATTAAAATCGCCGCGCCAAACGTGCTATAGCGAAGTAATAATCCGATAAAGTACGGCGAACTGGTTTTGGGTTCAGGGTTAAGATTGGTACGAGATTCAGGCATAGCGAGGCTCAATAGTAATGATAGATATAAATAAGATGCTTACATTTGTCGCGTACATCATACACGCATGACGTCATTACGTCGGTATCAATGGGTAACAGGGCTGCAGACGGTGTCTTCGTTGATCCAGCCTAAACTTCAATTTTATTCGTTTTAATATGCTCTATGTACCACTACCAATCCGCTCCGCCAAGGCCTGCAATTTTGGCACTATCATCGCCGCATAGTCATCCGCTTCCCAGTTAGCACTTGGTACACTGGCATTCAGCGAATACGCGTATTGCCCTGTTGCGACATCATATACGCCAACCGCGACTGCCAATATGTCAGTAGAAAACTCCCCATCAGACACGGTATAGCCATACTTTTCATAATGCTCTGCCGCGCTGGCTAGGGCGGTTTGCGCATGGTCGAATTCCTCAACAGATAAATTCTCTCGTAGATTACTAATGATGACCGCCTGTCTCGCTTGCGTACTTACCGCATAAAAAGCACGTCCGATAGCCGTGCGTGCAACAGGTACGGCGGAGCCAACCTGTAAGTTGACCGATAGACGAGCAGGACTACGGCAACAGGCGTGATAGCGCATTTCTCCTTCGACTTCGGTTGCCAAATTCACCGATACTTCGTTTTCACTAGCGAACTGTCGTAATAGTGGTTCAGCTGCTGCCACCATATCGTGACGACTCCATGCGGTCGCGCTTAGACGTACCGCACTACTGCCCAGTTGATACTGTCCGTGCTCAGTGACACGTAAAAAACCAAGCGTGGTCAAAGTATGGATAAGACGGGTAATGGTTGCTTTTGGCAGCTCGGTCATCTGACATAGCTGTTGATGGGTGAGCCGCTCATGGTGCTCAAAAGCTGCCAGTATAATCAGTCCCCGTCCCAGTGCCGTCACAAACTGTCGGTCATTCTCTTCCTTATTTTGACTCATCGTTGCATGCATACGTTCGAGTAGCGGAGTAGCTGTTGATAAGGGTTTCATCATTTTATACTCATCTTTTTTTGATAAAGGTTTACAGCGCGGCGAAAGTTTGCTTAAATGGTTTTAAATTATGAAACTAAGTTTCGCATAGCGGAATATCGAAGTCAATGACTTGTTAGACCAAATGATGTATCAATCACTATTCGTCAGTCAGGATGACTGATACCAAGGAGATCCACATGGCAACATCTACTAGCCCACGCTTTGATTGGGAAGATCCTTTTTTACTACGTGACCAGCTCACTGAAGAAGAGCGCATGGTCACCGACAGCGCGCGTCAGTTTTTTCAAAAAGAGCTGATGCCTGGCATTATTGAGGCCAATCGCAATGAGAATTTTGATCGTAATATCATGCGTCAAATGGGTGAAATGGGTCTGCTAGGCGTCACGATTGAAGGTTATGGCTGTGCAGGTCTATCAAGTGTCGCCTATGGTCTGATTGCCAAAGAAGTGGAAGCCGTTGATTCGGGCTACCGTTCAGCGATGAGCGTACAGTCAAGCCTAGTGATGCATCCTATTTGGGCATACGGTACTGAAGAGCAAAGAGAAAAGTATTTGCCAAAGCTTGCTTCGGGTGAGTACGTAGGATGCTTTGGTTTAACTGAGCCAGACTCTGGGTCAGATCCTTCGTCGATGTCGACTCGTGCACGCGCTGTGGATGGCGGTTATGAGCTGACTGGTAATAAAATGTGGATCACCAACAGTCCTATCGCAGACGTATTTGTCGTCTGGGCAAAAGATGATGCTGGCGAGATTCGTGGTTTTGTTTTAGACAAAGGTATGAAAGGATTGTCTGCGCCGAAAATCGAAGGTAAGTTCTCATTACGTGCGTCAGTCACGGGTGAGATTGTCATGGACAAAGTATTCGTTCCTGAAGCCAATGCTTTCCCAGATATCCGTGGTCTAAAAGGGCCATTTGGCTGCTTGAATAAAGCCCGTTATGGTATCGCTTGGGGTTCGATGGGTGCAGCAGAATTCTGTTGGAAAGCCGCCCGTCAATACACGCTTGATCGTAAGCAGTTTGGTCGTCCGCTAGCCGCAACGCAGCTGGTACAGCTAAAGCTTGCCAATATGCAGACAGAAATCACCTTAGGTCTACAAGCGGCGCTACGCGTTGGTCGTTTGATGGATGAAGACAATGCAGCACCTGAAATGATTTCACTTATCAAGCGTAATAACTGCGGCAAGGCGCTTGATATCGCTCGCATTGCTCGTGACATGCATGGCGGTAACGGTATCTCTGATGAGTTCCATATCATCCGTCACGTGATGAACTTGGAAGCCGTCAATACTTACGAGGGTACACATGATATTCATGCGCTTATCCTAGGCCGTGCACAGACAGGTATTCAAGCGTTCTTTTAAGCGTTTTTAGCTAATAATTTTTGGTACAAATGTATTTTATGACGTACGTTACTGCTTGGCTTTTTATCAAAAGAGCATTAACAGTAGCGTACGTTTTTCAGTTGTTCTTCATGATTTAACTACTTTGTAATTACATCCTGAAGAACAATTTTATGATTAAAAAATCGAAAAATACGCCACACAATAAGGGATTATTATGACTGTCGATAGTAACAGCAATGACTTGGCAAAGGGCGCATTGCATGGTATCAAGGTGCTCGATTTATCGAGAGTGCTGGCTGGCCCTTCTTGTACGCAAGTGTTAGCTGATCTTGGTGCCGAAGTCATCAAAGTTGAGCGTCCGCATATCGGTGATGAAACGCGTCATTGGGCACCGCCAACATTCAGCGATGATACCTCCGCTTATTACGCTACCATTAACCGCAATAAAAAATCGCTGACGATAGATATCACTACGCCGACAGGGCAAAAAATTATTAAGCAGTTAATCGCTGAGAGTGATATTTTGGTCGAAAACTTCAAAGTTGGTGGTCTGAAAAAATACGGCTTGGATTATGACAGTCTAAAACAGTCCAATCCGCGGCTGATTTATGCGTCATTGACAGGGTTTGGGCAAACTGGTCCTGACGCCGCGCGGCCTGGTTATGATTATATTATTCAGGGATTATCAGGACTGATGAGCATCACGGGTCCAAGCGATGGCGAACCGCACAAAGTTGGCGTGGCAGTCGTCGATTTGTTTGCAGGTTTACAGCTGACGATTGGTATACAGGCGGCACTACTGGCGCGTCAAAATACGGGTGTTGGTCAACACGTCGATGTGGCATTACTTGATAGCGCGCTCGCCATGCTAGCCAATGTCGGTATGAATCATTTGGCATCAGATAAGATACCGCCAAGACTTGGCAATCAGCATCCTAATATTGTGCCGTATCAAGTATTTGCTGGTGAGGGCGAGCAGCATTTTATTTTAGCCTGTGGTAACGACAGTCAGTTTGCCAAACTGTGTGACGTACTTGCGGTTGATTGGTATACCGATGAGCGCTTTGCGACCAATCCACAACGCGTTGCCAATCGCGAACTGCTGTGCGGTGAGCTGACTAAGCAATTTGCCAAGCAGCCACGTACCTATTGGCTAGAGGTTTTAGACCAAGCAGGTATTCCATGCGGTGCGATTCATAATGTGGCTGAAGCCTTGGCTATGCCACAAGCGCAAGCAAGGGAGATGATCGTTAATTTTGCGGCACAAGGCAGTCCAGTACGCGCTCTTGGCAACCCTATTAAATTGTCCGCATCACCTGTCAGCTATCGTACGCCGCCACCGCAGTTGAGCGAGCATACTGATAGTACGCTTACTGAATTAGGCTATGACAGCGATATGATAGCCAAGCTAAAAGCTGATGGGATTGTTTGAAGTAGCGTCGACAGCCGTATATTTATAGTGAAAAATGATAAAAATAACAGCTGGAAAATGTAGTTTCTTAAACAGAATAATCTAAAACCAAGTAGTGTCAAACAAGGAATGTTGAGCATGAAAATATACAGCCATGAAAACCTAAGTTTGCATAGACCGTTACCTTATTTTTCTTATGGAAAGATGCACGAGCCGTTAGAGATACCTGAGCGTATGGTTGAGCTGTTAAAAGCGCCAGTGGCTTTGGGTCTAGAGGTCACTACTGCTACCGATGTTGGCATCGCACCAATATTGGCGGTTCATGACTTTGGTTATGTTGAGTTTCTCAAACATGGCTATGATGAGTGGATGGCGGTTGAGGAAGATTTGGGCGCGCAGGTGCAGACAGGAATTTTTATGCCGTATGATAATCCCGGTATAGGCATCATGGCAAAAGCGGCGAAGTATCAGGCAGACGATAGTGCGCCCATCAGCGAGCATTCTTGGACATCTATCTATTGGTCAGCGCAAACGGCACTTAATACAGCTGAAGCACTGCTAAATGATAAGGCAACAGACGCTGAGCGCGCTGACAATCATATACAGCTTTGCTTTTCACGGCCGCCTGGTCATCATGCTCGCAAAAGCGCCGCGGGCGGATTTTGCTATCTTAATAATGCTGCCATCATCGCCGAACATTTACGCCAAAAGTATAAAAAAATTGCCATTATAGATACGGACATGCATCACGGACAAGGTATCCAAGAAATATTCTACGACCGCAAAGACGTGCTTTATACTTCAGTACATGGTGATCCTGTTAACTTCTATCCAGCAGTGACAGGACACGCGTTTGAAAAGGGAATTCGTGAAGGTGAGGGCTACAATATCAATTTCCCGATGCCGCATGGTACTGATGAAGCAGGGTTCTTTGATTATATTGATAAATCTATTCAGGCGGTGACGTTATTTGATCCTGATGTGATAGTTCATGTATTGGGTTTTGACGTCTACGAAAACGATCCAGAAGCGCGATGTGCTGTCAGTACCGAAGGCTTTAGAATATTGGCACAAAAGATGGTAGCCTTAAACAAACCGTTGATTATCTTAGTGGAAGGTGGTTATTACATTCAAAAGCTCAATGACAACCTGCAAGCATTCCTATTAGGACTGATGGACGAGAACAGCAATAGTGGCAGTAATATTTAAATCAAATTGAAAGTAATAAAATAGGTCGCAGAGTGTAGGAGTAAACACTGCGACCTATTTTTTATAGATTCCTACCAATTATGAATTTGCAGTAAAGCCTAAATGCTGCTCGATTTGCTCCGCCAATTCAATCAATACCGCACTGACCTCAGCCCGTTTAGACTCATACTCTCCTTGCAAAAAACTCACTGCCATACCAGCGACTGCGTTGCCTGACGCATTACGGATATAAGTGCCCAAGCAATACATTCCATCGCGCAACTGTCCATCATCGAGCGATACTCGACTATCCTGAATCGCGACAAGCTCAGTTGCCAAATCGGTAAAATTCTTGACCCCATGTTGGGTCATCGGCATCGGAAACGTATCTTTATACAATGATTTGATACTGTCTATCGACAACGTCGATAGCATGGCTTTGCCTGTCGCCGAAAATACCGCAGGTACACGAACGCCTGCTCGAAAAGTAAAGCCAAGCGGTGCAGGTGACTCATGACAAGCCAAAAATACCACTTCGCCCAAATCAAGCTTTGACAAGGTAACCGTGTGCTGAAGAAGTACCGGATACTGCACGATCAAATCTTTAAACAACTGCACTACGCCTTGCTGCTGTTCGTACTTACCTGCCCAATACATCAAATATGAACCCAAATAAAAACGGCTTTCAGGGTCTTTGTAAATGACGTGCTTGGTCAATAGACTCTGCAAAATATTGTGAGTGGAGCTACGCGGTAGCCCAAGCTCTTTTGCGATATGAGCCGCTGTCAGAGGCTGTGAGCTATCGGTAATCAAGTCCAAAATCTGAAACGTTTTGTCTAGCGCAGGCACGGCAGTCGAGCTCATAAATAACCTATAAAGTGAAATAAAAGAAAGAAGTACAAGATAATTTTTAAAATAATGAGATTAAGGGTTGCAAATCGCGTCATATCGTTCTTATAATGACGTCTCGTATATAGAATACGTGTTCAGTATATTGAACAAATAATGAATTATCAATAATTATTTACGACTTACCATTGTATCCATTCTTATAAATACATCCTATATGACAAGGAGCGTCAACATGTCACACGCGCTGCAGTTATCAAATCCAGATTTACTCAAACAATCTTGCTTTATCAAAGACGGCTGGCATGCTGCTAGTGATGAAGCTGTGCTCGATGTAAACAATCCTTTTAATGGCGAGCTCATTGGTACTGTACCAAGCCTCACCACAGAAGATGTCAACGAAGCCGTTGCTTACGCTCATGATGTCCAAGCAGACTGGGCAGCAAAAACCGCCAAAGAGCGTGCAGAGTTATTGCAAAAGTGGGCTGATCTAATCGATGCCAATAAAGAAGATTTGGCCATCATTATGACCGCTGAACAAGGTAAGCCACTGACTGAATCACGTGGTGAAGTAGGTTATGCCAACAGCTTTATCCGTTGGTTTGCCGAAGAAGGCAAACGCGTCTATGGTGATGTGATTCCTGCTAATAGCACGCAGCTACGTCATGTCGTTCTCAAGCAGCCGGTTGGTGTTTGTGCCGCTATCACGCCTTGGAACTTCCCAGCTGCGATGATCACGCGCAAAGTTGCTCCTGCACTAGCAGCAGGCTGTACGATTATCGTCAAACCTGCTACCGAGACACCTTACTCTGCATTGGCACTAGGTGTGTTGGCAGAGCAAGCGGGCATTCCAGCTGGCGTCATTCAGGTCGTAACCGGTAAGTCTTCTGTCATCGGCGACATCCTAACGGGTGATGCTCGCATTCATAAACTATCATTTACAGGCTCTACAGAAGTAGGCCGTACGCTGATGGCACAATGCGCACCGACTATTAAGAAGCTGTCGTTAGAGTTGGGTGGCAATGCGCCATTTATCGTCTTTGATGATGCCGATCTAGAGAAAGCCGCTACAGGTTTGATCGCTTCTAAATATCGTAATGCTGGTCAGACCTGTGTCTGCGCCAATCGCGTATATGTTCAAGACAGCATTAAAGATAAGTTCTTAGATGTCTTTGTCAAAAAAGTCGCTGAATTAAAAGTGGGTAACGGCTTAGAAGAAGGGGTAGATATCGGCCCTCTTATCAACAAAAAAGCGTTAGATAAAGTTCAAGCCTTGCTAAAAGATGCACTAGATAAAGGCGCAAAACTGGTCACTGGTGGTAGTGTCAATGACGCTTCAGAACTGACTTATAACCCAACGGTTATTACAGATATTAGTAGTGATATGGACATCGCTTCTGAAGAAATCTTCGGACCAATTGCGACTATCTTTACCTTCAAAGACGAAATAGAAGTTATCCGTGCTGCTAACGATACGATTTATGGCTTGGCCGCTTACTTCTATAGTAGCGACTATGCACGTTCATGGCGCGTTACCGAAGGTCTTGAGTACGGCATCATCGGTCACAACACGGGTTTAATTTCTACAGAAGTTGCCCCATTTGGCGGTGTGAAGCAATCTGGGTTTGGCCGTGAAGGCTCAAAATACGGCATCGAGGACTATATCACGACCAAATACTGGTGCTCTGATATCACCTAATAGCCATAACTTAATGAGTTGGCTTAATGGTTAGCACAGTAACAATTAAAAAAGAAAAAACTAGCGCAAATTTTTAGATATCTATGGTGTTTTGGGTCAAACAAGCATCATTTGATATCTACTGAGTACAAAGATAAACATCAAATAAACCGCCATTCACTAGATGGCACTTATGTTACGAACAAAGAAAAGGACATTCCCATGACTACCAATCAATCATTACTTGAGCGCCGCAAAGCTGTTTTACCAACAGGACTTGGGGTTGCCTTTCCTATCTTTGCAGAAAGAGCAAAGAACTCAGAAATCTGGGACATCGAAGGCAAGCGTTATATCGACTTTGTCGGTGGTATCTCAGTATTGAACACCGGTCATAGCCATCCAAAAATCACCCAACGTGTCCATGAGCAGCTAGACAAATTTACGCACACTGCGGCGCAAATGATCAACTATGAATGCTATGTGGATTTGGCTGAAAAGCTATGCGAAAAAGCGCCTATCAGCGGCGATACCAAAGCGTTCTTTTTGACCACTGGCGCAGAAGCGGTTGAAAACTGCATCAAGATTGCTCGTGCTAAAACCCGTCGTCCAGGCGTGATTTCTTTTGTTGGTGGCTGGCATGGTCGTACCATGATGTGTATGAGCCTGACAGGCAAAGTGTTGCCATACAAAAAGAACTTTGGCCCGATGCCAGGACCTGTATTCCATGCGTTGTTCCCTGCAGAAGAGTTGAACGTAACAGAAGCGCAAGCGCTACACAGCCTTGACATGATTTTCCAAGCAGATATCGATCCTAGTGAAGTGGCTGCAATGATCATTGAGCCAGTCCAAGGCGAGGGTGGTTTCCATCAGGTAACGCCGTCATTTGCTAAAGCATTGCGTGAGATTTGTGATGAGCATGGCATCGTGCTTATTTTTGACGAAGTACAGTGTGGTTTCGCTAGAACCGGTACCTTGTTCGCTACTGAACAGCTAGGCGTTGAGCCTGATCTAATGACTGCTGCGAAGAGTTTGGCGGGTGGTTATCCTATCTCTGCGGTCATCGGTCGTGCTGACATTATGGATGCGCCGCAAGTAGGCGGCTTGGGCGGTACTTACTCTGGTAATCCACTTGCTTGTGTTGCGGCACTTGCTGTTATGGAAGTTATCGAAGAAGAAAACTTACTTGAGCGTAGTGTAGTGATTGGTGATACCATCGCCGCGTTCTTAAAAGGCTTGAACCTAAGCAGTATCGGTCATATCCGTTATAAGGGCGCGATGTTAGCGTTTGAATTGATTGATAGCGAAGGCAAGCCTGATGCCGCCGCAGCAGCCAATCTAAAAGCAAAATCATTTGAGCAAGGCTTGCTATTAGCGTCTTGTGGTATGTATGGCAATGCCATTCGTGTGATGGTGCCATTGACAGTTGAAGATGAAGTGCTACAAGAAGGCCTTGATATCATCAAAGGTATTCTAACGGCATAAGCAATACTGAGTGTTATTTACTTTAGCGATGGAGCGCTTTTAACCAAGTACAGCTAGTTCAAGTACCTATATTGGTTAAAAGATTGTATGAAAGATAACGGCAAGGTTGCCCTTATAACACTCGCTTTGAGTGAGTTTTTTAACGGCGCCTTGCAAGTCAAGACGCCGTTTTTGTTTTTGCTGTTTGAATACTATACCGATAGCAAAGTTAAACTTTGCGGCGACGCGACAGACACAACAAACATGATGGGTATGATCCCATGAAACAAAAATAGTGTAGCTGTAACAGGCTCACACGGATGAAACACAGACAAGGAGTAGGTTATGTCTGAATTAAAAAAGTCGCTAGGGGTGTTCGATATTATTGCACTGGCATTCGGTGCAATGGTTGGTTGGGGCTGGGTTGTACTGGCAGGTAGTTGGATCATCTCGGCAGGTATATGGGGCGCAATTAGCGCCTTTTTAATAGGCGGTCTGGTAGTCGTTTTGATTGGCGTGACGTATGCTGAACTTGCAGCTTCTATGCCAATTACTGGCGGTGAGCATACCTATACCCACCGTGCACTAGGGGTCAATGTTTCCTTTATTTGCTCATGGAGTATTTTATTCGGTTACTTCTCAGTCGTCGCATTCGAGGCAGTAGCGCTGCCCACCGTCGTCGAATATATTATTCCCAATTATAGCCAAGGGTATCTTTGGAATGTTGCTGGCTGGGATGTTTACGCCACTTGGGTAGGCGTCGGGATGCTAGGCTCAGTGATTGTTACTTGGCTGAACATACGCGGTATGGAAGTCAGTGCGTGGTTTCAAAAAACAGCAGTCGTCGGTATCTTTCTAGTAGGTATATTACTGTTCGTAGGTGCATTACTATTTAGTCCTGAAACTTCTAATACCGTACAAGCGCCTAACTTTATTGGTGGTATGGGTGGCATCATGACGGTGATGGTAATGGTACCGTTCTTATTCGTTGGCTTCGATGTCATTCCTCAAGCTGCAGAAGAAATCAATCTATCTCGTCCGAACATCGGTAAGTTTTTGATCGTCTCTATTATTATCGCCGTGCTGTGGTATGTAGCAGTCGCTTGGAGTGTAGGCAAGACTTTACCGCTATTACAAGCACAAGACTCAACGTTGGCTACTGCTGATGCGATGACCAATGCTTGGAATGGTAAATGGGCTGGTACCTTGCTAGTTATTGGCGGTGTGCTGGGTATTTTATCGAGCTGGAATGCGTTTCTTATTGGTGGTAGTCGTCTGCTATATGCTATGGGCAAAACGCACATGTTGCCACAGTTTTTGTGCAAGCTGCATCCGAAATATAATACGCCCGTCAATGCGATTTTATTGATCGGTGGTCTCGCGACACTTGCGCCATTATTTGGTCGCAAAATGCTGGTATGGATTGTAGATGCTGGTGGGTTCGGTATCGTTATTGCTTATACTTGTGTGGCTCTTTCATTCTTAGTGCTGCGTTACCGTGAGCCTGATATGGTACGTCCGTTTAGAGTACCAGCAGGTAAATTGGTTGGTATTATCACTATTATCTTAAGTCTTGGGATGTTGGCACTATATCTACCAGGTATGCCATCAGCACTGGTTGCTATTGAGTGGTGGATTTTCCTTGGTTGGATCGTACTTGGTGGGGTATTGTACGGTTATGCTACGATGAAGAATCCTGGTAAGAGCAAAGATATTATGGATCATGAGCTGCGTGAGCTAAAAACGGCTAACCAGCAATGGTTAAAAGACAATCCACATAAAAAGTAGACTTACTTTAATTACCTTTGCATAAAAAAGCCTAACGTCAAACGTTAGGCTTTTTTTATTTAACTAAGGTTTTAATCTATTAAGACTTATCACGAATCAGCTTATAGTTTAAGAACTCAGTGATACCAAGGGTGCCAAGCTCACGGCCAAAGCCTGAACGTTTAACACCGCCAAATGGCGTATTGGCCTCAGAGCCAGAAGGCGCATTGATAGTGACCATACCCACTTCTAGTTTGTCTGCAATTTCAGCAGCCAGTGCCGCATCTTGCGTTTGGATAGACGCACCCAAACCGAAAGGCACGTCGTTGGCAATCTTGATAGCATGGTCGATATCATTTGCTTTATAGACGACTGCTACAGGACCAAACAGCTCCTCACGATATACATCCATGGATTCAGTCACATCTGTCAGTACTGCAGGCTTAAACCAAGCGCCAGGCTTGTCTTTGTCCATGCCACCTTCTACTAATACTGTCGCACCTGCTTGGATAGCACTGTCTAGCTGCGCTTGCAAGTTGACCGCAGCAGCTTTTGATGACATTGGGCCAATAAACGTATCTTCTTTAAGCGGGTCGGCCAAAGTCATGTTACTGACCGCATTGGTAAAGCCTTCAACGAATTTATCATAGACTGATTCGATGACGATCAAACGCTTGGCTGCGTTACAGGCTTGTCCAGTATTCCCGAAACGACCAGAGATAGCGCCTTGTATCGCTTGCTCGATATCGGCATCGGCTGCGACGATAAAGGCATCTGAACCACCCAATTCTAAAACGACTTTTTTGAGTGCGCCGCCAGCTTCTTTCGCAACGGCTTGTCCAGCGCGTTCAGAACCCGTTAGCGAGACACCTTGTACGCGTGTGTCATTGATAATGGTCGCTGATTGCTCATTGGTTGCAAAGATATTGTTATAAACGCCTTCAGGTACGCCTGCATCTTTAAAGATATCGACGATAACTTCTGCGGTGTTTGGACACTGCGGTGCGTGTTTTAGAATAATTGTATTACCTGCCATAAAGTTTGGCGCGACAAAACGGGCTACTTGGTAATGTGGATAGTTCCACGGCATGATACCTAGTAGCGCGCCTACAGGGTGTTTTTCTACCGATGCTGATCCTGAGTCTACATCAATGGTGCTTGGCGCTAGTAGCTGCTCAGCGTTGTCTGCATAGTAGCGGTAGATATCAGCCACCAGACCGATCTCGCCTTTTGCTTGGGCAACAGGTTTGCCCATCTCATTTGCAACGATACGTGATAGCTCGTCTTGGCGCTCAAGATAGATATCAGCGATTTTATGCAGTAGTGCACTGCGCTCATTTAATGGCACTTTACGCCAATCTTGATAAGCAGTGTCTGCTTGGTCAATGACGTGTTGGATATCTTGTTCAGTGGCGGTAGGGTAAGTGGCTTCTATTTCGCCAGTGGCTGGGTTATTAACTTGATAATCACTCATATTATGTCCTTTATTTTAAAATATTATTGGGTTCAAAATCCATTTGGGTCTATATTTTTATGCGGGTGCATTAATCAGATGCATCTGATTAATACTTTTAGTTATTGCTTTTGATTGATGGTTCTGGTTGCTGCTGCGTAATACAGTGAATATTACCGCCACCAAAAACAATCTCTCTTGTTCGTACTCCCACTACCTGATGCTGAGGAAAGACTTTTTCAAGCTGCTCGATGGCAAGTGCATCATTTATATCATCATATTGGGGTACGATGACCGCATCATTACAAATCAAAAAATTGGCATATGAGGCGATACAAACATCACCCGTTAGGCGAGGTTTGGCGTCGTCAGACTGTACAATGTCATAATCATCAGGCAAGGTCACTGGCTGTTGGGTACAGCATAGCTTATGGACTGTTAGTCGTCTGCCTTTTGCATCAGTCATATTTGAGAGCTGCTCGTAGGCTTTTTGCGTTGCTTCATAGAATGGATTTTCAGGGTCATCCGTGAATAAGCAAACCACTTCACCAGGGCGCGCAAAACAAGCGATATCATCAATGTGCCCAGTGGTTTCATCGGGATCGATACCGTCATCAACCCAGAGCACTTTTTGGACATTGAGATAGGCTTTTAGCTTGTCCTCGATTTGCTGTTCGTTCAGATGTGGATTACGTCCCGGGCTTAGCAGACACATACGCGTGGTCAGAACCGTGCCTTCACCATCGACATGAAACGCGCCGCCTTCCATAACAAAGTCATCCGTTCGATAGCGCGGAATATTTAGCTGCTCACATAAGCGTTTTGCGAGTTTATCATCGTCATCCCATGGCGAGTAGAGGCCGTCATAGTCTCCGCCCCACGCATTGAATGTCCAATCACAGGCGCGTAACTCGCCTGCGTCATTGATTAAAAATGTCGGTACGGTATCACGCGCCCATGCATCGTTGCTAGGCATAGAGATAACGTCGATATCATCAGGTAAGCTATCGCGGCACTGCTGATAATCGTCAGGATTGACCAGTACGCCAACGTCACAAAACTTGTTAATTGCCAATGCAACATCAGCATAAGCTTTTTTGGCAGGGACAGCTTGTTGTCGCCAGTTATCAGCACGGTATGGCCAGACCATCCATACCTTTTGTATTGGCTCAAACTCTGCTGGCATATAAAAGCCATCTTGCTGCGGGGTTGAGTCTGTCAGTAATATAGACATAAAATCACCTTATCGTACACGAGCGACCATAAAAATAGTGAGAGTAAACTAAAGAGACGGATAGCAGGTTAACCGTGAGTTAGCAGCGTGCCATACATCGATGGACGACGGTCACGGAACACACCCCATTGCTGGCGATCGACAGCCAGTTGATCTAAATCAAAGGTGGTACTAATCACTTCGCTAGTATTTGCTGAGGCTTCTTTTATGATGTCGCCGCGGCCGTCGGTAATGAACGAGCTACCATAAAACTGCATCGTGCTGTCATTGCCATTTTGGCTGATGGTTTCAGTACCAATGCGATTGGCTGCAATAACTGGCATCAGGTTGGCGGCGGAATGGCCTTGCATACAGCGCTGCCAATGGCCTTTTGAGTCGATACCGAGTGTCGGCTCATCACCAATGGCAGTGGGGTAAAACAGCAACTCGGCACCCATCAATGCCATGCTACGAGAGCATTCAGGGAACCACTGATCCCAGCAGATACCGACACCAATCTTAGCGTATTTGGTTTGCCAAACCTTAAATCCCGTATCACCAGGGGTAAAGTAGAATTTTTCCGCATAAGGAATGCCATCTGGTATGTGCGTTTTGCGATAAGTACCCAGTATCTCGCCATCGGCATCGATCACAGTGATGCTATTAAAGAATGTATTGCCTGATTTTTCGTAAAAGCTAATCGGTAGTACCACTTCTAACTCTTTTGCCAGTTTTTTGAAGTGATTGATAGCTGCATTGTCTTCGACTGAAGTCGCCAGTTTAAAATAATCAAAGTCATGAACTTGGCAGAAGTAGGGTGTCTCAAACAGTTCTTGTAGCAAGATAATATTGGCACCATCGTTGGCCGCTTTTTTGACCAAGTCAGTCGCGGTTGCAATGTTTTGCTGGATGTCCCAGCCGCATGTCATTTGCGTGGTCGCCACAGTAACGTTTCGCATGATCTCAATCCTTTTATTGATAGATAAGTAATACTATATGTAGATGATGATTCGTATTTGCTAACGAACAATTTCTCATCATTCGTTAGTGTATAGCGACAATAGTTAAGCTCATATTGGTCAAGTTTTATAGGCTTAAGCCATCATATAGCCCAATCCTAAGAAGGTCACGACGGACAGTCCTGCACCTAACATCGCATACGGGAACTGGGTAAAGGCATGCTGCATGGGTGAGCAGCCAGCACCTTGCGCGGCAAGTAATGATGAATCACTAAAGAAACACGCATGACTACCGAATGATGAGGCTGATAACAATGCGCCAATCATAAGTGGTGTGCTCACGCCAAGGGCGAGCGATATTGGGAACACGATAGGCATCGCCAACACGTACAGACCCCAGCTTGATGAAGTGGCAAAGGTCAAGAATGCCATGACCGCAAAGATAACCGCAGGGAAGATAATAATGGTCATATAAGGCGTGATAGCTTCAATCACATACATGGTCATACCAAGCTCATCGTTGATTGCTTTTAAGAAAAAGCCACCAATAACGGTCGAGAGTGGATAGAGCATGACTTTAAAGCCTTTAAAGATGGCTTCAACTTGTGTCTCAAAGCTCAAGATACCTTGCATCCAGTAGACAACGACAGTCACAAAACAGGTCAATAGTGCTCCGCGTAACAGATCGATTTCAAAGTAAACGGTTGAGACAATCAATAGAATCATCGGAAAAGCAAAGTTAGCGATATTGGCTTTGAATGACAGCTTGCGCTTGGCTTTGACGTTTGAGATCAGTTGCTCTTCGACAAATGCTTCAGGAACAGGGTTACCAGCCTTGGCTCGTTTCTCTGCTTTTTTCATCGGTCCCCAATCACCCAATATGCCATAAGCAACCAAGAATACAATAAGTAAGGCAAACCAAGCATAGGCCATATAAGGAATAGCGCTGATATAAAGTCCAATGCCTTCGCCATCTGCTGCTACGCCATTTTCTTCTAGTAGACCTGCAAAGTAAACTGCCCAAGTAGAGATAGGCACGATGATACACATAGGGGCGGCGGTCGAATCGACGATATAGGCGAGCTTTTCACGAGAGACGTTATAGACGTCAGTGAGTTTTTTAACAGAGGTAGATACGGCAAGACAGTTCAAATAATCATCGATAAAGACCACAACACCCAAAGCAAATGTGGCCAACAATGACTGACGACGCGACTTGATGATTTTCTGTAGCCATTCACTAAAACCATCTAGGCAGCCACTGATTTCAAGGAGCTGAATTAACCCGCCCATCAGACCACAGACGAGGACAATCCAAATAATAGTCTCGTTGCCCAAGACCATCGACATATTGTCTGCAAAGGGCGAAACCAAATCAAAGGGGTTGAGCATCACAAGGCCAGCGACGCAGCCTGCAATCATAGATTCAAACGGTCGCCTAGAGACGATGGCGGTGACTAATACTAATAATGTGGGTAATAAAGATAAAGCACCCCAAGATTCATCTGGTCCACGGCTCATGGATAGCCAAGCAAAGGCCAGATAGATGACGACGGCTACTATTACGGTGAGAAAGACTCGCTTGTTATGATAGTGCCCTTCGACAGCATCATTGAGTTTCATGTTCATACTTGCGCTCCCTGTAGAACCTCATTTTTTAAAACAAACTCTATTCGGTGGTTGATGCTCGACAGCCAGTAGCGAATCAACTTTCTATCGAGCGTCCTATCACAGCAATCCATTACTGTGATAGGTCAAGGCAACAGTAGTTTTTATGATAAAAGCGTTGTCTATGTCGACCGCTTTTATGCAAGGGTGGTCATGTATTTACATGCCGGTGGTGTCTTTTAGTGCATACCACCATGAGCCCATGACCGAGTAAGGAACGCGTAGAGCCCTGCCACCTGGGAACGGAATCCAAGGAATCTGTGCAAAGGTGTCAAATTCTTTGGTTTTGCCATTGATGGCATCAGCCAAGATTTGCCCGAACAGATGAGAGCCTGTTACACCGTGACCACTATAGCCGTGGGCGAAATATACGCGTTCATGTAGCTTGCCCATTTGCGGTACACGAGAGAAAGACAGAGCAAAGTTACCACTCCACGCGTAGTCGATTTTCACATCGCGCAGCTCTGGGAAAATCTTATTCATATTGGGTCTGATTTTGGCAGTGATATCAGCAGGATCTTGACCGCCGTAAACCGTACCGCCGCCAAACAAC
Source organism: uncultured Psychrobacter sp. (assembly GCF_947500265.1). GTDB lineage: Bacteria > Pseudomonadota > Gammaproteobacteria > Pseudomonadales > Moraxellaceae > Psychrobacter. The sequence continues at coordinate 239,189 of NZ_CANMRN010000001.1, forward strand.
ATGCGTTTGTCTGCTGAGAGACGATAGTAATCAAGAATGTAGCGCACATCTTCGACACAGACATCAGTAGGGAGCAGTTGATCGGCCAAATCGCCCAATGGCTCGGTCGCGATAATCTGCGTCGATACTGGCATCACGCGATCAGTCAGCTTAGGAATGACTTTATTGAGATAAGCGTTACCGCATAGAACGGCTTGCTTACAAGTCACCGTGCCAAACTCAGTAATGACTTTGATAGAATCGTCAGCGTACTCAATATCTACCACTAAGGTGTTTTCATAAATCGTGCCGCCATTTTTTTCGATAGCCGCTGCTTCACCTAATGCAAGGTTTAATGGGTGGAAATGTCCACCTGAATGGTCGATGACGCCGCCCACATAAGCATCTGACTTGATATGCTCTTGAATGCCATTTTTGTCTAGCATCTCTCGGTCGTGCATACCGTGGCTTTCCCACAGTGCATGCGTTTCTTGCAAATCTTTTAGCTGTCCGTTATTCAATGCTGCAAAGATGTTTTTTTCTTTCAGATCGCAGCTGATATCGTAGTCGCTGACAAACCGGCGAATAATTTTGCCACCGCGAGTCACTAATTGACCGACGAAATCTGCGCTTTGCTGACCATAAGATTTTTTGATTTTTTGCAGGCTGGCATTTAGACCGTTGACGATTTGACCACCGTTACGACCTGATGCGCCCCAACCAATCTGTGCGCCTTCAAGCACAACGACTTCATGATCTGTTTCGATAAGGTGTAGGGCAGTCGATAGGCCGCTATAACCGCCACCGACCACGCAGATTTCTACCTGAATATCGTTTTTAAGCGTTGGTCTGTCAGGCTTATGGTTGCGACTGGCTGCATAATAGCTATCAGGGTATTGACCCTTATCCGAGTAATGCGGGATATTGCGCGTGTTGTTAGAAGGTGGGTTTTGGTTCGTTGCCATATTGCTACTTTGGTTGCTATTTGGGCTGCTATTTGACATATCAAACATCCTGTAAATAGGTGAGGTATTCAAGGTTGGTCACTTGCTGAGCAAAGCGTTTGGCCTCTTGCTTTTTGACCGCAATCAATAGCTCAATCATCTCGCTTGGAAATAGTGAATCAACCACATCGCTGCTCTCAAATTGACGAATGGCTGAGAGCCAGTCCAACGGTAAGGTTTTTAGTTCTGCTGCATCATAAGTAATGCTGTTAATCGGCTCAGGTGCTTCAAGCTTGTTTTCGATACCATACAGCATACCCGCCAATACTGCGCTACAAACTAGATAAGGGTTGGCATCTGCGCCAGACACCCGATGTTCGATACGGCGTGCTTTGGTGTCACCGCCGGGGATACGTACAGCTGCGGTGCGGTTTTCATAACCCCATGACACGTTGTTTGGGGCCAATGTACCGGGGGTAAAGCGGCGGTAAGAGTTGACATGCGGTGCAAACAATAAGGTGCAATCTGACATGGTCTTAAGCAGGCCAGCCACTGCATGACGCAACATATCTGAGCCTTCATCTGATCCATCATCGAATACATTATTGCCATCTTTATCTAATAAGCTGCAATGCACATGAAAGCCATTGCCAGACTGTAGGCCGAAAGGTTTTGCCATAAAGGTCGCGGTAAGCTTGCGACGAGCTGCCACGGCTTTGACCACTTGTTTAAACAAAATCGCATCGTCAGCAGCTTTTAATGGATCATCGACGTGTAATAAATTGATTTCAAACTGACCACAACCATTTTCAGCCAGTGCCGCATCCACAGGGATATCGAGCTTTTCACACTGCGCGTAGACTTCGTCTAAAAATTCATCGAATTGTAATAGGTCATTGATACTTAAGATGGATGTTTTATTTAGTCTTAGACCGCTCTTGGGGCGGATAGGTGGCTTGGGTGTCTCTCCCTCGGTATAGTCAACCAAATAAAACTCTAGCTCCGTTGCCATCACTGGCGTCAGTCCCAGTGCTTTGAACTTTTTGCTAATGTGGTCCAAAACGTGGCGGGCATCACCGTAGTAAGGCTCATTGTCTTCGGTATATAGCCAAATCGGTAGTAGCGATGAAGGGGCGCTGGTATTGAGAAGCGGATAAGCAGCACGACCAGTTGGACGGGCAATGGCATCGATATCACCATTGCACTGCGAAGACTCGATGACATCAGCGCCCCATATATCGACACCTAAGATTGACAGAGGTAATCGGATTGCACCGTTTTCTGCTTTTTCCATTTGATCAAAAGGGATGCGCTTACCACGAAGTAAGCCATTGATATCTCCTGCGGCAACATAGACGTACTCTGTGCTGTTTGCAGATTTGACCATTCCATTGGTTGTCATCATGTCTGTTCTTCCTATGAATTTGTAGAATTACTGGGTTTGTTACTGCTACTACGTTTTGGCTGTGGTGTCTAAATTCTCTGCTAGTGGCATTTATAACGAACACTTAATAAATAAGTATTTGATAAATGACGGGTTGAATATGAGGTATTTGTACCACTGCTAAATTTTTATCAATGATATTAGTGACTTATAGGCTGTGCTCTTAGGCGTTTTTATTCAGTCTAAAAGTTAAATTCTGTTGGTTATCATTGCTGCTGACTTTTAATATATGGATGAAAACTATAATTGTCAATTTTTATTTAAAATTATCTTAAAATAACTCGAATTCGGGTTTTTAGTATAAATATCGATATTAATGAAGTTTATAGTTTACATTTTACGAGGCGTTGTGTTAAATTTTAGCTAAATAAGGGATTAGACAACATAGACAGCCTAGGTCTAGTTGTTATAACGAGGGAAGATGATATGAAAAATTCCAGACCTATTATTGCTATTGTGTCTTGTCATAAGATGGTTGACGGACAGCCAGCACAGGCGGTATATCAAAAATACATCGATGCAGTAAACTTTTATGGTGGCAATCCTATATTGCTGCCAAATACAGCTGCCGATAGCGAAAACTTCGACGCCCTGCTCGAAATAGCAGATGGAATTTTATTGACTGGTAGTTATAGCAACGTCGCTCCAAATCGATATGGCGCGACGCATACCGAAGCCAAACAAGATCTAGGCCGTGATGAGCTGAGCTTCAAGTTATTGGCTTATGCGGACAAAAAAAACATTCCGCTGTTTGCAGTGTGTCGAGGTTTGCAAGAGATGAATGTTCATTTTGGTGGCACGCTATATCCTGATTGGCGTGATATCGATGGGTTTTATGAGCAGCATTTAGAGGACAATACCCAGCCGCTTGAGGTGCAATATCAGCCCATACATGACGTCATCATTCAACCTCAAGGAAGGCTGGCAGCATTTGGTGAAAAGTGGCACGTCAACTCATTGCACAAACAAGCCATCAATAAAGTAGGCGAGCGTTTATTCGTCGAAGCGTTAGCGCCTGACGGTCTGGTGGAGGCTATCAGCTTGTTACAACATCCATTTATGATTGGTGTACAATGGCATCCTGAGTTAAATTATGCGCAAGATAGCTTGTCCAAATTTCTATTCACGGAATTTATTCACCATGCCAGAGAACCAAAAACCGAATAGCACGACTAAAAGTAAGGCAGAAACTGCTGTCACTGATAGTGATAACATTGAGAACGATGTTGATAGTGTCGATGACAAAGATGTAGCTGATGTTGATATTGAAATAGATGATATCGATGATGAACTGAATGCTTCTGAAGCAGATGAATCGTTGAAAGAAGACATTGGTAAAAAGATTAACCAGCTGCGTCTAGCAAAAGGTTACTCGCAACGTAAATTGGCAAAACTGTCAGGATTGACGAACACGTCTATCAGCTCGATTGAGCGCAATAAGGTCAGTCCAGCGGTCAATACGTTAAAGGCGATTTTGACAGTATTGGGTTCTGATCTGACTACGTTTTTTAGTGACGAGTGGAAAGAGCCAAAGGCTAGAGTGATTGTAACGCCAAAGGATCTACTAGAGCTTAATGAACCCAATAGCAAAGTATCGCTAAAGCAGGTCTATAACTGCAGCAGGACAAGAAACTTAGGGTTCTTGATCGAGACCTATCAGCCAAATAGCTCAACAGAAGAAAAAATCGCTCACGAAGGGGAGGAGATTGGCACGGTCATCGAGGGTAAAATTATTATACGTATCGAAGACAGTACCTATTTGTTAAATCAAGGTGATAGCTATGTGATTGATACCATTCAGCCGCATACTTTTATTAATCCTACCGATAGCATCACCCGTATCGTAAGCGCCCATACACCAACCACATACTAAACCTAAGCTAAATTTCGTCAGTTTTAATATTGCCCAGTTATAATTGAACAAAAAAGGCTACTTCTATTTTAGAAGTAGCCTTTTTTTGATTATAAAATTATCTATCGAATAGAAACGCTTGGTTTATAGCTGTTGATTGTCTTCTGCTGTTTCTGTCGTATCTACCGTATCGACATTATCTGCTGTTTTAGATTTTTCTTTGGTTAGCTTTATTTTTGGATTTTTAGCAACAGGTTCGATATTTTTTACAGCGACATTTAGGGCAGGTTTAGACGCTTTCTTTAGACTGCGTTTGATGCGTCGAACTGCGATAGCATCTGCTTCTGCTTGTTCTTCTGCAAGCGCCGTATCATGTAAACCTTGATATACCTCAAGCGTCTTTTCAATCATTTCACGCATGGTGAATTTGTTGGTCATTTCAGGGCGCGTCACACTCTCTAGCTGATTTCTAACCGCTTTACAAAGCGCATTGGCATTGTACTTCTTTACCAGTCCTTGCGGGTAGAGCGGTTGTAAAATCTCGCTAAAGGCGGCTTGATCCCAGCCAATGACCGGCGTACCTAGATGTATGGCTTGTAGAGCATTGATACCGATTGACTCGGGTTCATTGGCAAGTGCCATGACAATATTGGCCGCCGATAGCCATTCTCGCATATCATTACGCTTGCTGCCCACATAGGTAATGCGCTCTGCCAGTCCTAAGCTGTTGGTACGTTGACGAAAATCCTCATGAGCGACATCGCCGTCTTTATAGTCTTCATCCATAATAATGACATGAATATTTGGGAATTGCTCTTGCAGGTTACCCAAAATATCTATTAGCCACTCTTGCCCGTACTCATTACCGATGACGGTTGGGAATACGAGCCATTTTTTGTGCTCAAGCTCAGGGTATTCAGCAAAGGTATGACGTAACCAATAAACCGAAGGATTATGACGATAAGGGTAGCGCCGAGTATCGATACCGCGATAGATACGCGTGATGACTTTAGGATCTACGTCTTCGATGCGCAGTCCTTTTTTTAAGTATTGGGTGACACTATCAGATACGGTGATTATCGTATCAACATTGAGTAGAGCCTGAGAGTACTTATTAATAGGATAAAACCCATACATGGTCGAGACCAGTTTGGGAAAACGTCTGACGCGAGCGCGGCGCAGTGCCAAATGCAATATCCATGCAGGGGTACGCGAGTGTACATGGATGACATCGGGTTCATACTTTTCTATCAAATGCCGTAGTGCAGAGACTTGCAATAGCGATAGCCAAGACTTTTTATTCACATGTAGCTGATGGTATATATTGCCATCACGTTTGAGACGTCTGACCAAGTCATTGTCTTCATCGGCACTAGAGACAATGATAGAGGTATGCTCATTTTTGACCAATGCCCGTCCAAGATGAAAAATGCCGCGCTCGGATTCATCATGCTTTAGAGACGACAGTAAGCGCATAACTTTCATAATAGCGTTGGTCACCGGTTAGTAATATCAATTTGCTATTGTCAGTTAAAAGCGATTAAAACTCAACCATCAAGATAAAAAGATGAGGTCAGATAGGCGGTTTTTAGACTATATAAGCGTAAGGCGTGGATTAATAAACACCAAAAGCCGTTAGCGTCGTTTTTGTAAATGTTCAGCATTGAGCAGTACTTGTTTTTCACTCAAGTATTTCCAGTAGCGCTGCGGGAGATATTGCTTATGCAGCTTAGGGTTTTTGCGCTCTTTGATATTGACGTTGGTAAAGTAACCTTGCCAAAATTTTTGATAGCGCTGCTCATCAGGACTATGGATGCTGGCAGGGTTACGCAGTACCGCATCATCAAGATCAGTGATGGTTTGCAGCTTTGCTGGACGTGATGGTGTGCTATTACTTTTATCATAATAGATGCCATAGCCTCGCGTTAGATCATAGATCGCCCAGTGCTGATCCTGATAGCGCTGCCGAAAGTGCTCTCCGATTAATGGTAATACGTTAAAATCAGGCTCTACACGTGCAAAATAAATATCATCAGTCGTATGCTCAAAACGTACAAACGCCTCCATGCGATGTTTTTCGCGCCCAACAGATTTGACTGTTTGGACTAATTCGAGAACATTTAAATTACCCAAATCCTGCATGATTTGACGATTGGGATAGTCGATGGCGTATTTGACCACGCGGAACAATGTCGTACCGATATCGTCTTTCTCTGATAAAAAACCCCACAAGATATTTCGCATGCCTGAGCGACCCAGTAATGTATTTAATTTAACCAACACGCGCTCGGCTTTATCCTCATCGGTTGCCACGTTAGTCGCCTGAGCGATGAGTGATGGCACATAGCAATCTTGAGCGGTTAGCTTCAGTGACATATCGTTTTGTAGACGATTGGCATAGACATAAAACACAGCACTCAGCCAACCTTCAAAGCTAGGCTCATACAGTACAATGCTAGGCGTCAATTGACCGACAGCGTAAGAGTCGTTTTGCATAAGTGCTGACATGTTTTATCCTACATTTCTATCATAAATACAGTAGCGTGATAGCAGGTTTTTTAACACATGCTATCTAGAGCCATTTTAAAATAAAGCCAACTGCCCAGTACGTTGATCGTTAAATTTGGTCTGCGTTTGAGCCAATACATACTGACGGAAATTATCGCGCGTTAAATGAGCAAGGTGTTCGTTTTTGCCAGTAGTCGCGATGAAGTATTTAGCACGGTTGACCGCAGCGCCCATCTTTTTTAGATGGTATAGCGTTAATTGATTGAACTTACGTGCTTTGACGATTTTTTTGGCAGTCTTTGTACCGATACCTGGGATACGCACGATCATCTCATAAGTCGCTGTCTGGATATTGACTGGGAAATGCTCACGATGGCGTATTGCCCAAGCCAGTTTTGGATCGCAGTCCAAATCTAAAAATGGCGACTCCGGCTCCACAATCTCATGCGCACCAAAACCATAAAAGCGCATTAACCAATCTGCTTGATACAGACGATTCTCCCGCACCATGGGCACAGGCGTTCCAATCGCAGGCAAACGATTGTCAAAGAGCATAGGTACATAACCCGAGTAATAGACCCGTTTGAGATCATACGTTTTGTAAAAGTGACTCGACAGCTGAATCACCTGCAAGTCAGTCTCGTTACTCGCACCAACGATCATTTGGCTGGTCTGACCTGCTGGCGTGAACTTAGGCGCTTTTTTATGAGTCTTACGGCTTTCACGAATAGTAATGATTTCTTCTTTTACCGTCTCCATTGGTGCTTTTAATTGGTCATGCGATTTTTCTGGCGCGAGCAACGCCAACCCTGATTTGGTTGGAATCTCGATATTGACGCTCAAACGATCCGCATATAATCCTGCTTCTAGCAGCAGTTCTTTTGAGGCGCCGGGTATGGTCTTTAGATGGATATAGCCATTGAACCGCTCGCGGGTACGCAGTAGTTTAGCGACTTCGACCAGTCGCTCCATTGTATAATCGCCACTTTTAAAGATACCAGAGCTAAGAAATAACCCTTCAATATAGTTACGGCGATAAAACTGCATGGTCAAGTCAACCACTTCTTCGACACTGAACGCGGCGCGCGGCGTGTCATTGCTTTTACGTGAAGTGCAATAAGCACAGTCGTAAATGCAGTGATTGGTCAAAAGAATCTTTAGCAGACTGACGCAGCGACCATCTTCGGTATAGCTGTGACAGATCCCCGTTGCTGAGGCATCGCCTAGTCCGCCGCCTTGGTTTTTGCGAGTACCAGCGGAGGATGAGCAAGAGACATCATACTTGGCAGCATCGGCCAAGATATTGAGTTTGCCCTGTAATCTTTCATAATTGATGTTTGCCATAAGTCGCGTTTTACCAATTAATTATTGAGAGACTATCTTACCAAAATTATCGCTAAGTCATTGTATTTATAGGTGAAGTTAGAATGATATGCGACAACGGTTGTCGTCACAAAAATCTGGACTTTTGGATATGGTTTGAATTTACATAAAGATTTTTTCAGCTAATAATCCAATAACCAATCCGCCAATAATACCTGCAATACCGAGTAGTAGGAGAGGAATGGCTAATATCGTGAATACCTGTGCTTGGCTTTTTTGAATCTCAATCGAGTAGTGGTTTAAGTCAATACCTACTAACGGTAGGGCTGCTCCTATCATTGCTTGAAATCTTGAGGTACTTGAACCTGGTACTAGCTTTAATTCGTAGTGACCCGCTTCCGCCTTAAAAGTAAAAAGCTCCATTCTTCCAATATTAAAATTGTTTGAGCGTGGAGACACCATTGAGCGATTAAGCTTGATTTCTTTGTCAGTAGCGGTATTGAGAATATGTGGTTTAAAATAGGTCAGCGGCGTTTTTTTGAAGAGAGGGCCCTTGTGCCAGATTGCATAAATGCCTGATTTTGAGACAGTGAAACTACCTGCATTATCGTTATATGGTAGCGTCAATAATATGATGCCATTAAATGCATTGCTAAACAGTTTTATTGCTTTAAAAATAATAAATATGCCAATAAGAACAAGGATGAATAGAAATATTCTAATGGACAGGATGCTCATTATTCATCTTCCTTAGTGATATAGAGCTTAATAATAACGTGTTACAGCCAATACAACTACAAGGCTCATTTTTCAGATTAACAAACGCTTATTTATATCATAATAAGTTAGCTATTTTCCAAAAAAAGGTCTTGCTGACTAGATAGCTAGTCCACAAAACCTTTTACATATTCAGATAGCTGTCAAATAATAATGCGCGACAGTTTAATGTTTATTGAACCTTGGCACGTATGACCACGGTTTTGGCCGCATTGGCATCAAAGTTCACCAAGTTCCATTTCAGACCAGAGTAGTTTTCTTGGACAACCACCGTATTGCCAACCTGCTGAATGGTTTGATAGCTGTCTCCGCCAGTGGTAGCAAGCGTCGGTAGAGGACTATTCAACGAGACTAACTGGACGCCACTTGGTAATGAGATCATGGCGTTGATGTCATTAACCGGCTGTGCTGTGGTGTTGGTGTACGTGGTGTGATACTCGATCACATCGCCTGGGGCAATATGATTGGCAGGAACGGCAACTTCACGTCCATCAGCATTTTTTAGAATTTTCATGACTTTTGTGTTGGCATTGACCACGCCAGGCGTACTAAAGGTAGGGGTCAGTTGCAACGTATCCAAAGTTGTCGTTGTGGTCGTTACTTGATTGGTCACTGGCTGCTGCATAATCACTGGCGGGGTGACATTGGTTGCGACAGGTAGTACTTGCGTCACGCTGCTAGCAGGCGTGGTAATCACATCTACTTTAGTGACTTTATTGGTAATAGAGTTAGTCACTGGTACGCTAGTAACGGTCGTCATACCTTGGACAACAGGAGACTGACGCACGACATAGCGTGGCACAGTGGTCACCTGAGTTACCGCGTACGGCATGCCGTCTTGCATGGTGATACCGTTTGGCGTCGCAGTAATCGTAGCAGTTTTGCCATCAGAGTATTGCTCGACCACCGTGGTGCTACCGCTCGCAGATGAGCTAATAGCAATCTCAGGAGCAGCATTGGCCGATGATGCAGCCAATACGATACTTGCTAGCAATGCAGACATAGCTGCATTTTTTGCCATAGTCGTTTCAGCAGTTGTTGCTTGAAAACCATCGTTCGTAATCATAAAAGACTCCTCAAAAATAATAGTAAGTAATACAACAATAGATAATGCCTAGATAAACAAAACCCCCGCTAAATGACACCAAAAAATATGCCAAATAACGAGGGTAGTAGTGCTGATATTAGCCTATGTATGCGATCAGACCATCATTATTTTTAGTAAGAGCGCAGCAGTGCTAACTTGTATAAAAGCTATTCAATCTTAACTATTTCTTATTGAATAGACTTAGTACCAAAGCTGTTGTGTACTCAAACTCAAATAATTATGCGCCAAAACAAATCATGGATAAAAGCAGCATTGTGTAACCGAAATGGTATAAATGCTATTTATGTGTAGTACGGCTTTCATCTATGGAATTGCATAACTAAGTCGCTAGTCACAATCATTGTCATAAAAACTATTATCTAAAAGTCATTTCTCGAACTGTCTATCTTTGAGAACATCAAAATTCTAGATTAGAACGCAGTGTAGTTATTAGTCGTATATAACTTTCATGACTTCATATTCAACCACGCCCTTTGGCGTTTCGATGCGCACTTCGTCACCTTCGAACTTACCAATCAGACCACGAGCGATTGGTGAGTTGACTGAGATTTTACCAGCTTTAAAGTCAGCTTCATCATCGCCGACGATTTTGTATTGTTTTTCTTCTTCGGTGTCCATGTTTTCGATTACGACGCTGACACCAAACACGATACGGCCTTCTTTTGGCAGTGTCGAAGGATCGATGACTTGAGCGCCACCGAGTTTGGCTTCGATATCACGAATACGTGCTTCACAAAAACCTTGTTGCTCGCGGGCAGCATGGTATTCAGCATTTTCTTTCAAATCGCCGTGTTCGCGTGCTTCAGCAATCGATGCTGTGATGCGTGGACGGTCGACACTTTTTAGCTGTTTTAATTCGGCTTCTAGAGCCGCGTGTCCTTGCGGAGTCATTGGGTAACGTTGCATGTTTTTTCCTTAAACCAATAACACCACACCACCTCATAATGAGATGGTGTCAGTGTTGTTGCAATGGATATAAAATATAAAAGAGTGATAATTAAGACGATGTAATGAATAAGTTGGCCATCATTTATGAGTGTATCTCATCTTAATTCAAGCATAGGCGCACTTAAGCTTACGTAATAAAAAGCATAGTCGCAATTTAGCCACTATGCTTTTTAGGTCTATCACGGTAAAGGTATCGTTCCTCAAGCATGGTTGGCTATATTTAAAGCAAACAACGATACTTGAGTGAGCTTTTAGGCAAGCCTAACGGTTATGCTTAATCTACTGAAATTATTCAGCCACGTCAATAGACTTTGCTTGCTCATGCAAATCTTGTAACTTATAGACATCAAACGGTAAGTCAATCGCATAAGATTTGCAGACGGCATCAGCGGCACCTAACGTGGTGACGTAGAATACTTTGCCCTGTAGCGCACTGCGGCGAATAGAGAACGAATCCTCTTGAGCTTGCTTACCTTCAGTGGTATTGATGATAAGGTCGATTTTGCCATTTTTCAAGGCATCAACGATATGCGGGCGACCTTCAGTGACCTTGTTAATTTGCTGACTTTCGATACCAGCGTCGCTCAATACTTTTTGCGTGCCAGTGGTTGAGACAATCTTAAAGCCAAAGTCTGCAAGCTGACGAGCAATCGGAGCGATTTGGGCTTTGTCACTGTCACGAACTGAGATAAAGACGGTTTTGGTTTCGCCTTCAGTTGGTAGACCTGGCAGACGCTCATTACTACCGATAATGGCCTTGTAGAATGCTTCGCCAAAGGTTTTGCCCACGCCCATAACTTCGCCCGTTGATTTCATCTCAGGACTCAAGATTGGGTCAACACCTGGGAACTTAGCGAATGGGAATACCGCTTCTTTGACCGCATAGAATGCTGGGACAATTTCAGTAGTAAAACCTTGATCTTTAAGCGAAGTGCCAGCCATACAGCGCGCTGCAACCTGTGCTAAAGAAGTACCGATACACTTAGAGACAAACGGTACTGTACGTGCAGCACGTGGGTTTACTTCTAGGATATATACGGTTTCGCCTTTTACCGCGAACTGTACGTTCATTAGACCGATAACGCCTAGCTCTTTTGCCATAGCAACTGTCTGTGCGCGCATCACATCACATAGCTCTTTAGACAGTGAGTATGGTGGCAGTGAGCATGCTGAGTCACCTGAGTGAACGCCAGCCTGTTCGATATGTTGCATGATACCGCCGATAACGACATCAGTACCATCACATACACAGTCTACGTCAACTTCGATGGCATCATCTAAGAAGCGATCGAGTAGGACAGGCGCTTCGTTTGACGCTTGTACCGCAGTACGTAGGTAATGTCTTAGCTCGTCTTCGTTGTAGACGATTTCCATCGCGCGGCCACCTAGTACATAAGATGGACGTACAACCAATGGGTAGCCTACGTCTTTTGCTTTAACCAAGCCGTCTTCTAAGCTGGTAGCTAATGCGTTTGACGGCTGTACTAGGTTTAGCTGCTGAATCATATGCTGGAAGCGCTCACGATCTTCGGCACGGTCAATTGCATCTGGGCTAGTACCAATGATTTTAACGCCTGCTGACTCTAATGCACGAGCAAGTTTCAATGGTGTTTGACCACCGAACTGTACAATCACGCCATCAGGGTTTTCGATACGAACAATCTCTAATACATCTTCAAGCGTGATTGGCTCAAAGTATAGACGGTCAGAAGTGTCATAATCGGTTGAAACCGTTTCAGGGTTACAGTTGACCATGATGGTCTCATAACCATCTTCACGCATGGCAAGCGCTGCATGCACACAGCAGTAATCAAACTCAATACCTTGGCCGATACGGTTAGGACCGCCACCGATAACCATGATTTTCTTTTTGTCTGTTGGGTTGGCTTCACATTCGCTATCGTACGTCGAGTACATGTAAGCCGTGCTAGTAGCAAACTCTGCTGCACAGGTATCGACACGCTTATAGACTGGATAGACGTTCAGATCCCAACGCTTTTTGCGTAGTTGCTTTTGTGAGATACCAAGCAATTTAGCCAAACGTAGATCTGACAAACCTTTACGTTTAAAGCTACGTAAATTCTTCTCGTTCAATCCACCAAAGCCAAGTGATTTTACGGTAGCTTCTGTTTTAACGATGTCTTCGATCTGTACCAAGAACCATGGGTCAATCTTGGTAAAGTTAAACACTTCATCGACACTCATACCGACGCGGAATGCATCAGCAACGTAGTAGATACGCTCAGGTGTTGGAATGGTTAGGCGGTTGATGATCTCGCTACGAGCCTTCTCAGCACTGACTTTTGATAAGTCAATTTGCTCATCAAAGCCATCCGCACCTGTTTCCATGCCGCGCAATGCTTTTTGCATCGACTCTTGGAAGTTACGACCAATCGCCATCACTTCACCGACCGATTTCATCTGAGTCGATAGGATATTGTCCGCTTGCGGGAATTTTTCGAAGTTAAAACGAGGTATCTTGGTGACGACATAATCAAGCGCAGGCTCAAAGCTGGCTGGCGTTTTGCCACCAGTGATATCGTTTTGCAATTCGTCTAGCGTGTAACCAATGGCCAGTTTCGCTGCGATTTTGGCAATCGGGAAGCCAGTGGCTTTTGAGGCTAGGGCAGACGAACGTGATACACGTGGGTTCATCTCGATGACGACCATACGACCTGTATCAGGGTTGATACCGAACTGTACGTTTGAACCGCCTGTTTCAACACCAATCTCACGTAGTACTGCTAATGACGCATTACGCATGATTTGGTATTCTTTGTCGGTCAAAGTCTGTGCTGGCGCGACGGTGATTGAGTCGCCGGTATGCACACCCATTGGGTCAAAGTTTTCGATAGCACAGATGATGATGCAGTTGTCGTTTTTGTCACGAACCACTTCCATCTCGTATTCTTTCCAACCGATCAATGACTCATCGATAAGCAGTTGATGGTTTGGAGACAAATCAAAACCGCGCTCGCAGATTTCAATGAACTCATCGCGGTTATAAGCGATACCACCGCCTGAACCACCCATCGTGAATGATGGACGAATGATACACGGATAGCCCATTTTTTCTTGAGTCGCAAAGGCTTCTTCCATGGTTTCAGCCGTTTCAGCGCGAGGGCACTCAAGGCCGATACGCTTCATCGCCTTGTCAAATAAGTTGCGGTCTTCTGCCATCTCGATTGAGTCTTTGGTCGCGCCAATCAACTCACAGTTATACTTGGTCAATACGCCGTGCTTGTCTAGCTCTAGCGCACAGTTTAGAGCCGTCTGTCCGCCCATCGTTGGCAAGATTGCATCTGGACGTTCTTTGGCAATGATTTGCTCAACGGTTTGCCAAGTAATCGGCTCGATATAGGTTGCGTCAGCCATGACAGGGTCAGTCATGATGGTCGCAGGGTTTGAGTTGACCAAGATGACGCGGTAGCCTTCTTCTTTTAGTGCTTTACACGCCTGTGCGCCTGAATAGTCAAACTCACATGCTTGGCCGATGACGATAGGGCCTGCGCCAATGATAAGAATGCTTTTTATGTCGGTACGTTTTGGCATAGTTAGAGCTACCTTCGTTTGGGTGATAATTTGAGTAATCTTTATTTTTGATAACGCTCATGGCGTTTTATGCTTGCAGTGCTTTATTTAATGCCGCTTGAAGCGCTATGGACGATTCAAGCGTTTACTTATTATGTAGTTATAATCAACCGTTTACGCTTGGGCAGTTTTAGCCGCTTCCATCATATCCGCAAACTTATCAAACAATGGCGCGCAGTCATGTGGACCAGGGCTGGCTTCTGGGTGACCTTGGAAGCTAAATACAGGCTTATCGGTCAGCTCGATACCTTGGTTAGTACCATCAAACAGTGAGCGATGAGTAGATTTAACGTTGTCAGGTAACGTGTCTTCATCAACCGCAAAGCCATGGTTCTGACTGGTAATCATAACCGTGCCAGTTGCCAAATCTTGTACTGGATGGTTGGCACCATGATGGCCTGTTTTCATTTTGATAGTATTTGCACCGCTAGCCAGACCAATCAGCTGATGGCCTAAGCAAATGCCAAACGTTGGCACGTCAGTTTGTTCAATGATGTGACGTACCGCATCGATAGCGTAATCACAAGCTGCAGGATCACCAGGGCCATTTGATAAGAAGATACCATCTGGGTTCATTGCTAGCACATCTGCGATAGGGGTCTGTGCTGGTACAACCGTCACGTGACAACCGCGATCGACGAGCATGCGCAAGATGTTTGTTTTGCTACCGAAGTCATAAGCGACGACGTTGTATTTAGAATCGATGTGAGTGCCGAGTTGCTTAAAGAAGCCGCCAGTACCGCTATTATGACTACCAGGGATGTCGCGGTTGAGTAGGGTGTCTGACAGATCCCAAGTGCCCGCTGTCCACTCGAAGTTCTCTTTAGTGCAGCATTCTTTTGCCAAGTCCATGCCCTTTAGACCTGCAAAGCCTTTCGCTAACTCAATCGCTTTTTGCTCATCGTCGCTGCTGATAGTCTCGCCGTTTGAGGCAGTCATGATACAGCCGTTCTGTGCACCTTTATCACGTAATAGACGTGTTAGCTGACGCGTATCAATTTCAGCGATAGCTACTGTCTCATTACGCTGCAAATAGTCGCTGAGTGACTCTGAGTTACGGAAGTTAGAAGTTGCCATGGTGGCATCACGGATGATAAGACCGTCTGCCCATACTTTATGGCCATTGCCGGATTCTGTGTCCTCGCTATTGGTGCCTGTATTACCGATATGAGGGTAAGTCAAAGTCACCAGCTGGCGGGCATAACTTGGATCGGTTAGGATTTCTTGATACCCTGTCATGGCTGTGTTAAATACCACTTCACCAATACGATGACCTAGGCTGCCGATACTGACACCGCGAAAGATTGTACCGTCTGCTAGTGCCAAAATTGCTTGTATTTCTGCCGATGAATTCAAGGATTGCCTCCGCTGTTATTGGTGAGTGCCATCATGTTTTGTTGGTCTAAAATTGCTCCGTATCCTTTTATTTACGGCATTTGACTGTTGTCATATAAAAGTAAAAAAAGGGCGATACACAAAAATTTTCCACAAAAAAGCGAGAAGACATTATTGATGAAAACTACAAAACCCACTAGATAGTGAATAGGTAACTTGCATCATGTCCGCTCGCTTAGGCACAGATTTTGCGTATTATATACAAAATAGATGGTTATAGCTAGCCGATTTACTGGATTAATAGTCATTTCATGGCTAATAATGAGGACTCTATAAATATATTCACTTTATAAAATAGCCTAAGCAGACATTGACTACTTTCTCTTTTAGCAAAATCAACATCGAGCGTATATTAATAGCACTGGATTTTCGCAGTTGGCTTTGCCACAATGGACAGCGCAGCGCTAGACCCAATTTTTATGATCGTTTGTTATAACAATAATGAAGATGACAAGGAGTCGTTATGATTTATCAGTATCTAGACAAAACCCCTGAGTTTGCCGCACCATTTAACGGTTGGGTAGCAGATTCGGCGCAAGTGATGGGCGATGTATATTTAGGCCATCAAGCCAATGTTTGGTTCGGTGCAGTGATACGCGGTGACAACGATCGTATCCATATCGGTGACTATAGTAATGTGCAAGAAAACAGTGTGATTCACACTGATGCAGGTATCAAAGTCACTATTGGTAATTACGTGACTATCGGTCATCTGGCTATGCTACATGGCTGTGAAGTCGGTGATAACAGCTTAATTGGCATTGGCGCTGTGGTACTTAACAATGTCAAAATTGGTAAAAACTGCCTGATAGGGGCGAAAGCCTTAATTACTGAAGGTCAGGTTATTCCTGATAACTCGCTGGTGATGGGCGCGCCTGCAAAAGTAGTCAAGACGCTGACCGATGAGCAAGCAGCGATGCTAAAAATGTCAGCGCTACATTATGCTGAGCGTTGCCAAAAATTTAAAACAGGCTTAACAGAAATAGCAATGCCTGACTAAAGGTAAATAGTCTAAGCAATTCCAAATGGTTAAATTATAAGGTACGAGCTATATCTAATTGATGTGCTATTTAAGTGATACGCTCAACCATAATACATAACGTACCCAATTTTATTAAACGATTCATATTTTTTCGCAACCAACGATAAGGTCTCACCATGCAGGCAAATCAAGCACAAACACAGCAAAAACAACTGGCATTATTTGATTTAGATCATACATTACTTGATGTCGATAGCGATTATCTCTGGGGTGAGTATATCGTAAAGCATGACCTTGTCGATGAGGCGCAGTACCGCACTGCCAATCAGAAATTTTATAATGACTATATCGAAGGTACGCTAGACGCAACAGAGTACAATGAATTCGTTGCGCAGTTTTTGAGTAGTTTGCCGCTTGATAGACTTGATGAGCTAAGAGAAGACTATATCAAAAGCGAAATCGAGCCACATATTCGCCCAAAAGCAATGGAAGCGTTGTGCCAGCACATTGAGCAAGGGCATGATGTGGTGATTATTTCTGCGACCAATGATTTTGTAGTATCCGCAATTGCTAAGCGGTTTGGTATTGAAGCTGCCAATGTATTGGCAACGCCGCTTGAGATCAAAGACAATCGCTATACAGGTAAGCTAATTGATAGACCAAACTTCCAAGCGGGCAAGATATACCATTTGGATAAATGGCTAAATAAACAGCAAGCCTCTGGTATCACGTTTGAAAAAACGTATGCGTATTCAGATTCTAAAAATGATATTCCGTTACTCGAATGGGCTGATGTGGCCGTTTGCGTATCACCTGATGACGCGCTACACGCACATGCCTTGGCACATCGCTGGGCAGTAGAAGATTGGTCGATCTAGGCTGTCCAATCTAGTAACAGTAACAACATTAGCAATAGTGATAATTAGCGAACCATTTAGTATCAATCTCATTTAAAATAGCGCCACATTCGTTATTTATTTTTTTAGAAAAACAGGAATATTTATGGAAATCAATCCGTATCAGGAGCAAATTAAAGATTTATCAGAGCGTGGGCAGGATTTGCGGAGGTATCTTTGACTTCGATGGTAAGCAAGAACGCTTAGAAGAAGTTAATTTAGAGTTAGAAAACCCCGATCTATGGAATGATCCAGAGCGCGCGACCAAGATTAATAAAGAAAAAAGTCACCTTGATGGCGTCATCGATGTGGTAGTGTCACTTGAGACGACATTAGAAGATGCGTCTGCCATGCTAGAGTTGGCAGTCGAAGCAGAAGATGAATCATTGCTAGCCGATGTGCAGAGCGAGCTAGATAGCGCTGAGAAACGTGTTGCTGATTTAGAATTCCGCCGGATGTTTAGCGGTGAGATGGATCCAAACAATTGCTACTTAGATATTCAGTCGGGCAGTGGCGGTACTGAAGCGCAAGATTGGGCTGAAATGCTGCTGCGTATGTATACGCGCTGGGCAGAAGCTCATGGCTTTAAAGTAGATGTGATTGAAGTGTCATCAGGCAGCGTGGCTGGTATTAAGTCGGCAACGATTGAGATCAAAGGCGACTATGCATTTGGCTGGTTGCGCACCGAAATTGGTGTCCACCGCCTAGTACGTAAATCACCATTTGATAGTAATAATGGTCGTCATACTTCGTTTGCTGCGGTGTTTGTGTCACCTGAGATTGACGATAACGTTGAGATTGATATCAATCCTGCAGATTTGCGTATCGATACCTATCGCTCATCAGGGGCGGGTGGTCAGCACGTAAACACGACAGATTCTGCGGTACGTATTACCCATGAGCCGTCGGGCGTGGTAGTGACCTGTCAGAATGAGCGTAGTCAACATGGCAACAAGGCCACGGCGATGAAGATGCTACGTGCTAAGCTCTATGAGCTAGAAATGCAAAAACGTATGGAATCACAGCAAGCAGTTGAAGATGGTAAATCTGATGTCGGCTGGGGCAGTCAAATTCGCTCGTACGTGCTTGATGACTCACGTATCAAAGACTTGCGTACCGGTGTTGAAACCTTTAACACGGGTGCTGTGCTAGATGGTGACCTCGATCAGTTTATTGAAGCGAGTCTAAAAGCAGGACTGTAAAAGGCTGTTTTAAATAAGCAACCGTTTTAAAATAGCAACCAATATTTAATTAAGGAAAATTATGCCAAGCGTTAATAATTATTTTGATGATAAAGTGACTTCTATTGCTTTTCAAACGGCGACCAAGCCTGCGACTGTCGGCGTCATGGAAATTGGTGAGTATGAGTTTGGCACCAGCGAATTTGAAACCATGAGCGTGGTGAGCGGTGCATTGACGGTTAAGCTACCAGAGAGTGATGATTGGAAAACGTTTAACGCTGACGAGCAGTTTACCGTCGAAGCCAATCAGAAGTTTCAAGTAAAAGTAGACGTCGAAACCGCTTATCTATGTGTATACGGCAAATAACGACTTCTAAGTTATAGCAGTATTAGAACAATGAACGCCAAGTACTTTATGCTTGGCGTTTTTTTGTGTGTCATATTTCAAATAAATTTTAAGCTATTATCCTGAAAACCATATTTTACACAGCATTACACTTTGTCTGTGCCAAATAAACAGCAAAAACTAACGTCATTAATTATGCTAAAACCATGAATTCTCAAAGGTATATAGGTTTATGACAAAGGCAACAGTAAAGGCAAACCAGCAGACAATGACCAAAGACGTGCGTCATGATTATGAGCATCTCGCACGCCGCGCTAATTTGCGTTATGTGAGTGACGATGAACCAGGCTACGAGCGTAGACGTTGGGGTCGCGGCTTTACTTATCGTGATGCAACGGGCAACACGGTCAAAGACAAAGCATTGCGTCAGCGTTTTGATGCATTGGTGATACCGCCCATGTGGTCAGAGGTGTGGATATGCCAAGACGAAAGGGGTCACCTGCAATCAACAGGGCGAGACGAAAAATCACGCAAACAATACTTATATCATCCGTCATGGAACAACATCCGTGACCAAGCAAAGTTTGATGCGATGATAGGATTTGCAGAGGCGCTGCCCAATCTACGCGCGCAGGTGGAGATAGATTTGGAAGCAGAGTCCTTATCACGCACCAATGTACTCGCTGCCGTTGTTAAATTGCTAGAGACCACTTTGATTCGTATTGGTAACAGCCGCTACGCCAAACAAAACAAAAGCTATGGTCTGAGTACGCTACGCAGCAAGCATGTCAGTGAAACCGACAATGGACTGGCATTTGATTTCGTCGGCAAAAGCGCAAAAGAACACCACATTGAGCTGCAAGACGAGCGATTGATTGATATCGTACAGGCCTGTTCTGAGCTGCCAGGCTATCAAATATTCAAATATCTAGATGCCAATGGGCACAAACAAGTCGTTGACAGTAGCGATATTAATGACTACTTACGGATGCATACGTGCGGCATGGACTGCGAAAGCAAGCTGTACAGTGCAAAGGATTTTCGCACATGGATGGCAAGTGTACTTGCGGCAAGCTATCTATACGACGAGCTACAAACGACTGCAGGCGCCAGCATACTAGCCAGTGCGCCAGAAAGCGCTGAGCGACAGCAATTAGTCACCGACATGGTAAAAAGTGTGGCAGCTGAGCTAGGCAACACGCCGACCGTATGCCGTGCCTCTTATATTCATCCCATTGTCATTGAGCATTTTTTGGCAGGGCAGTTTTTTGAAAATTATAAACAAGCGCGCCGTGGACGAACCAAAAAATACCAAAGCTGTGAAGAAAAAGCATTGTTAGGGTTTTTAAGAGCTGATGTTTAAGTGTGAGGTTTTAGATAATAATATTGAGGTGTTAATTCTTTAATAGGAAATTGAAAATATGCGGCAGTACTTTGGCTATTGTATGCCTCTTCGCAGATTTATGGTGAATTAATGATAATTAGTTATAGATTATCTCTATTTATATAAAATAAAAATGATACGATATGTATTGAAATAGACGTAAAAATGCGTTACTAATAGAGCATGATAAATACAAACCTATGAAACGGTCTATAGGATGTGGCCGTTTTACAATCATAAATACCATTTTACCAGTTACCTGATATTGCTAAAGGATTAGCTTATGAACACCGCCTTTCAAACTCCGACGAATATTGATACAGATACTACCGTCACACCAAAAAACTATACCGATTACTATAATAATTTTGATATGAATACACTGCTGTCAGAAATATTTGGCGAGCAGGTGGACGATCGACTAAATGCTTATATGGCTTGCTGTGGTCGCCATGTACGCGATGGCCGCGCTGACAATGCTGCGTTAGTACACGAAGACACGGCAGGCAATATAACGCGCATGAGTTTTGGTGAGCTTGACAAAGCAAGTGCTCAAATCGCTAACTTGCTACAGTCGTATGGGGTAAAAGCGGGCGATAAGGTAGCGACCATGCTACCGCGCACGCCCGAGCTGCTAACCGTTGTATTGGCAACATGGCGTATCGGAGCCGTATATCAGCCGCTATTTACTGCTTTTGGCTATGATTCAATCAAGTATCGGATGGACAAAGCCGATACCAAAGTCGTTTTTACTAACCTAGAAAATCGCAGCAAGTTTGAAGATTTGGCTGAGCAAACCAAAATGGTATTGGTCGGCAGTGTGGAGGATGCCCAGACATGGGGTGATGATCACTATAGCCAGTCTATGGCAGCACAGCTGCAAACGTTTGAACCTATGATGCTTGATACGGACGCGCCATTCTTGCAAATGTTTACCTCAGGTACGGTTGGCAAATCAAAAGGCGTCAGCGTTCCATTGGCTGCGTTACCTGCTTTTTACCTATATATGCGTTATGCCATCGACCTACGCGAAAATGATCAATATTGGAACATGGCAGATCCAGGCTGGGCGTATGGCTTGTACTATGCCATTACAGGGCCGCTGCTATTAGGTATCACAACTTATTTTAATGAAGCAGGATTTGACGCGACCCATACCCGTGATTTTATGGTGCGTCACAAAATTACCAATTTGGCCTCTTCACCAACTGCGTTTCGAATGATGAAGTCTAGTGGTGTGTTTGATAGTGTTAATGAAGGCGCTCATAACGATACTAATGCTAAGCTGTCTTTGCGCTGTGCCAACTCGGCAGGAGAGACGCTGAATACCGAAGTGGTCAACTGGGTCGAAACCTATCTGGCGTGCCAAGTCAAAGACCAATATGGGCAAACAGAAACTGGCATGACCTGCTGTGCACATCATGCACTGGCACATGATTGTCCTGTTGGTTCGATGGGTATGGCGCTCCCAGGTCATACGCTAGTCGTATTAGATGATGATATGAATGTACTACCCGATGGTGAGCAAGGGCAACTGGCAGTCGTGGTCAGTCAGTCACCTGCGTTTTATTTCCGTGGTTATAGCTGGAATGAAAAACAAGCCTTTGTAGATGATTACTATCTGACAGGCGACGTGGTCGAGCGACATAGTGATGGCAGCTACTGGTTCTCAGGCCGTGATGATGACATCATTATTACCGCAGGTTACCGCGTAGGGCCTACTGATGTCGAAAACACCGTCTTAGAGCATGAAGCAGTGGCAGAATCTGCGGCGGTAGGCGTGCCAGATGAAGTGCGCGGTCACACTATTAAGTCTTATGTGGTACTAAAAGATGGCATCGAAGGCAGTGAGCAAATCGCCAAAGAAATCCAAGAGCTAGTACGCAAACGCCTATCCACTCATGCGTATCCGCGTGAGGTCGAGTTTGTGACAGAACTGCCGAAAACGCCAAGTGGTAAGATTCAACGCTTTTTGCTGCGTAGTCTGTCTGCTGCATAATTGAATTGGTAAAGCGTACATAAATTTAATAGAAAAATATCTAATAAGAAGCAAAAATTTAAAGGAATAATCATGCAAGTTAAAGAAAACAGCTTTTTGGTTACTGGCGGTGCATCAGGTTTGGGAGAGTCAGTGGCTCGGGCGATTGTAGGTCAAGGTGGCAACGTCGTTATCGCTGATTTAAATGAGTCAGCTGGACAAGCATTGGTCACTGAGTTAGGTGATAGTGCGCGCTTTGTGCGCTGTGATATCACTAATGGTGATGAAGTGCAATCAGCGGTCGAAATGGCAGAGTCAGCTTTCGGCGGCCTACAAGGTTCAATCAACTGTGCTGGTATCGTAGTGGTTCAAAAGCTGCTAGATCGTGATAACAATCCGGCAGACCTTGAGGCATTTAGCCGCGGGGTCAATATCAATTTGGTCGGCTCATTTAACGTTGCCCGTTTGGTCGCTGCTAGCATTGCCAAGCGTATAGCGAGTGATGGCAGTGCAGGCGACCATGTAGAGAAGAATGTAGATCAAGGCATTATTATTAATACAGCCTCTATCGCAGCCTTTGACGGTCAAGTAGGTCAAGCCAGCTATTCTTCGTCCAAGGCAGGCGTGGTCGGTCTGACCTTGCCACTTGCTCGCGAGTTGGCACGTCATGGTATACGCGTGATGACCATCGCACCAGGTGTCTTTGCTACGCCGATGATGGACAGTATTCCTGAAAAGGCACGCGAGCAGCTAGAAGCAGGTGTGCCATATCCTAAACGTTTAGGCGCTCCCAATGAATTTGCCAAATTGGTGACTCATATCATCGATAATGCTTATCTAAATGGTGAAGTTATTCGCTTAGATGGTGCGATTCGCATGGTGTAACAGTCTAGTGAGTGATTCATCACTTTTGCACAAAACGTATCTACAGAATCTGGCATAGTGCTTTGATACATATGATTAATGACAAAAAATTAATTATGGGAATCAGAGTCTATGCCATTTTTTTATAAAAAATTTCACTCATCAAATGAGCAGCGTACGCCTTGGCTGCCCATTATCATTGGCCTTAGTCTTGCTGCCATTGTTAGCACCAGCGCCATTGCTTATGCCAAAAGCACCTCAAAAACCAATAACCCCAGTCTTCCTTCTACAGCCATTGATAGAGTCTTTGTCGATAAATCAGATCGTGTTTTAAAACTGGTGAGCGACGATAAAGCCATTAGGTCGTATCGTATTGCGCTAGGGGACAGTCCATCAGGTCATAAGAAACAAGAAGGCGACCAACGTACGCCAGTTGGGATTTATACATTAGATTATAAGAATGAGAACTCTATTGCGCATCGCTCGATTCATATTAGCTATCCCAATGATGAGGACAAGGCGCGAGCGCAGTCATTAGGGGTCAATCCGGGTGGCGATATCATGATTCATGGGCAAATGAATGGCTTTGGATACTTGGCATTGTTTAATCAACGACGTGATTGGACAGATGGTTGTATCGCTGTTGCCAATGATGAGATGGATGAAATCATGGCAGCGGTGACACTTGGTACTCCTATCGAAATCGTGGAGTAGAATAGTCGGATTGTTATCTAATTTATACTAAATAGATGCATTATTCATTACCGTATTTAATGGAGATTTATCTTTCATTTGCACTAATAAAATGGCGTAACTGATCTACTAACTACCTTTAACTGATATTAATAGCTCATTTAAATATTATTAATAATAAATATCATTGCTTTAAGTAAGGTTTTATTTAGCAATCGTCTTGAAATAGGTGTATATATACCTTATATAAGTGACAGATAACAGTAGTCACTAAACTAAGATAATCCTTAGAGGTGCTACTGAAAATACTAATTATAAAAGGATATAGACATGAGATTTGAGAAGTTTACTCAAAAACTGCAGTCCGCCATTCAAGAAGCACAGAGCTTAGCGTTAGGTCGCGATCATACAGGTATCGATCCTGTACATTTGCTTGCAGTGTTGCTACAAGATGAGTCTAATTTATCGATCTGCCAACAAGCAGGTGCTTCTATTCCAGCGCTAAAAAATGGCGTTGCTAAAGCTCTAGATAACCAGGCGACCATTTCGGAGCCGACAGGTGACGTTAACCTAAACCCAAACTCGGTCAAAATCTTGAATTTGGCAGATCGTCAGGCTCAAAAAGAAGGCGATGATTTTATCGCAACAGAGTGGGTGATGTTGGCACTCGCTGAGCAGGGCGAAACCAAAAAAATATTTGAAAGTGCAGGCGTAACGGCAAGCAAGTTAAAAGTGGTGATTGAGCAATTACGCGGTGATGATACGGTAAATAACCAAAACGCAGAAGATCAACGTGATGCACTCAATAAGTACACGATCAATCTAACTGAACAAGCAGAGCTTGGCAAGCTAGATCCAGTGATTGGTCGTGATGAAGAGATTCGCCGTACCATTCAGGTACTATCGCGCCGTACCAAAAACAACCCTGTACTCATCGGTGAGCCGGGCGTTGGTAAAACGGCTATCGTCGAAGGTTTGGCACAAAAAATCATCAATGGTGATGTACCAGAAGGACTGCGCCGTAAAGAAGTGCTGTCATTGGATTTAGGTGCGCTTATCGCTGGGGCAAAATTCCGCGGTGAGTTCGAAGAGCGCCTCAAAAGCGTATTGAGCGACTTGGCCAAGCAAGAAGGCAATGTCATCCTATTCATCGATGAGCTGCATACGATGGTTGGTGCAGGTAAATCTGAAGGCGCGATGGATGCAGGCAACATGCTAAAACCTGCATTGGCACGCGGTGAACTGCATTGTGTCGGAGCGACGACGCTGGATGAGTACCGTAAATACATCGAAAAAGATGCCGCACTTGAGCGTCGTTTCCAAAAAGTACTGGTCGATGAGCCAACGGTCGAAGACACCATTGCGATTTTACGAGGTCTAAAAGAGCGTTACGAGCTGCATCACGGCGTCGATATTCAAGACAGTGCCATCATCGCTGCTGCGCGCATGAGTCATCGCTATATCACTGACCGTAAGCTACCGGATAAAGCGATTGATTTAATTGACGAAGCGGCCAGTCGTTTGCGGATGGAAATGGACAGTAAACCTGAATCATTAGGTAAGCTCGATAGCCGTTTGATTCAGCTGAAAATGCAGCGTGAAGTGCTCAAAAATGAAGAGGATGCTGGCGCGCAAGCCGAGCGTAAAGTGCTCGATGCGCAAATAGCTGAATTGGAAAAAGAGTATGCTGACCTCAATGAGGTTTGGCAGGCAGAGAAAGCATTGGTCAAAGGCAGTCAACAGCTAAAAGACGAGCTAGATAAAGCCCGTATTGCCTATGACAAAGCCAGCCGCGAAGGCGACTATGAGACCATGAGTAAGCTGCAATATGAAACCATTCCGCAGTTAGAACGACGTATTCATGAGTCTGACTTGGCTGAGCAAAAAGAGCAGACAGGTGAAGGTAGCGGTGTGAAATTGCTGCGTAATAAGGTGACAGACAACGAAATCGCAGAAGTGGTTGCTGCCGCGACTGGTATTCCTGTCAGCAAAATGATGCAAGGCGAGCGTGACAAGATGATCGCAATGGAAGAAAAGCTCCATGAGCGTGTTATCGGTCAAAACGAAGCGGTCGAATCGGTGGCCAATGCGGTACGTCGTAGCCGTGCAGGCTTGTCTGATCCAAACCGTCCTTCAGGCTCGTTTTTATTCTTGGGGCCTACAGGCGTTGGTAAAACTGAGCTGACCAAATCACTAGCAAACTTCTTGTTTGACTCTGAAGATGCAATCGTACGTATCGACATGAGTGAGTATATGGAAAAACACAGTGTCAGCCGTTTGGTAGGCGCGCCTCCAGGTTATGTCGGTTATGAAGAAGGCGGTACGTTGACTGAAGCGGTACGCCGTAAGCCATATAGCGTCATATTGTTCGATGAAGTAGAGAAGGCGCATCCTGATGTGTTCAACATTTTACTGCAAGTATTGGACGATGGCCGCTTAACCGATTCGCAAGGTCGGGTGGTAGATTTCAAAAACACTGTGATCATCATGACCAGTAACTTAGGTTCGCATAAGATTCAAGAAATGGTTGGCGAGAGCTACGAGGATATCAAAGCGGAAGTAATGGATTCTGTTGGGCAGCATTTCCGTCCAGAGTTCGTCAACCGTATTGACGAAATCGTAGTTTTCCATCCGCTTGGTATGTCACAGATGGCAGGTATTGCAGATATTCAATTGGATCGATTGCGTCAGCGTATCCAAGAGCGTGAGATGGATATTGAGCTGTCAGCAGATGCGATGAATAAATTGGTTGCCGTGGGTTATGACCCTGTTTATGGTGCTCGTCCTTTGAAGCGTGCCATTCAACAAGAGATCGAAAACCCATTGTCATTGAAACTATTAGCAGGTGATTTTGTCGCTGGTGATATTATCAAAGTCGATGTAGGTGCCGATGACAAGCTAACTTTTGATAAGCTTAGAATGAGCTAATCAATTTATCCTTGACGTCTTTATAACCCAACTTTACGCTCAAAACAAACCCCTTATCTACAATCGTAGGTAAGGGGTTTTTATTTATAAGACGCGTTTTACGTTACTGTTTTTTTACCATTTCGATATCTCTTAAGTCTCAGGACTATGCTATAACTAAATCAAAGACTAATAATATAAGTATCAACTGAACGGAGAAACAGAACGATGACAGCCCATATTGAACGTATAAATATACCTTTAACTTCGCCGCTAATCATTGCAGCATTGCTGTTTAGCACTGCCGCGTGCTCCAACCCTTCTACAGTAAGTCCTAGCAATAACAAAAGCACTGCAACAGAGTCTAAAGAGGTTTCTACTTCAGATAGCGATGCTCAAACCACCACACAAACAAAGACTAGCAAGCCTGACTTTACCACCAAAGCAATCACTACCTTTGATGAGCCTTGGGCTATGACAGCGTTACCTATTGCAGATAGCAAAGCGCCAAAATTACTAGTAACACAAAAAACAGGTGAGCTATTTATCGTAGATACAGCGACGGGTAATAAAACCAAAATCGAAGGCGTGCCTACAGTCGCTTACGGTGGTCAAGGCGGCTTGGGGGATATCATTGTGGTTCCGGATTTTGCGACGTCCAATACCGTCTATCTTAGCTACGCGGAAGCAGGGGCAGGAGCTGATAGCAATAAATTTGGTGCCAAAGTGATCAAGGCGACACTCTCAGGATTAGAGACAGCCACACCTACGTTGCAAGATATCACGCCTATCTGGCAACAGTCTCCGAAAGTCACAGGGCAGGGACATTATAGTCATCGCCTGCTGTTTTCACCCGATGGACGCTATTTATATATCAGCTCAGGCGAGCGTCAAGACAAAGACCCAGCACAAGACATGAATGGCAATCTGGGTAAGATAATACGGTTGAGTCCTGATGGTAAATCTCCAACAGACAATCCATTCGCTGATACGGGTGATGAGATAGCCAAACAGTTTTGGACCATCGGACATCGCAATGTGCTTGGTATGGCATTTGACGATAGTGGACAGCTTTGGGCGCACGAGATGGGACCAAAAGGCGGAGATGAATTTAATATTATTGAGAAGGGTAACAATTATGGCTGGCCAGTGGTATCCAATGGACGCAATTATTCAGGTTTAGATATTCCTGACCATGATACAAAGCCAGAGTTTGCGGCACCCAAAATTACTTGGACACCTGTCATATCACCATCTGCTATGAGCATCTATGCGGCTGGTACTCATAATGACTTTCCTAGCTGGCAAGGCAATGCGCTTATCAGTGGTTTATCGTCTAAA
The DNA here is from genome assembly GCF_947500265.1 of uncultured Psychrobacter sp. Taxonomy (GTDB): domain Bacteria; phylum Pseudomonadota; class Gammaproteobacteria; order Pseudomonadales; family Moraxellaceae; genus Psychrobacter. Next base: position 267,630 of record NZ_CANMRN010000001.1, read on the forward strand.
GCGCTTATCATAGTGGGCATAAGTGAAGACAATACCGCCGCTGAGCGTTACCGTTATGACATGGGAGAGCGTGTACGCAGTGTGCTAGCAGTAGACGGGCAAGTGTGGACACTTGAAGACGGTAATGATGCACAATTACTCAGATTATTGCCCAAATAACATCGAAACAATATCGAAATAACATCGAAACAGCATCGAATTAAGGACGTATTTACCTGCCTGTATATTTAATTATTTTAATAAAACTATTCAATTCTTTTAGAGTAAATTAATAGTTTTATCAAGTTTTATTTTGTAATAGATTGATAGTTAAGACCTATTTTGTTAAGGTAACGTTCCTTGAAATTTGAGACTTGCACATGGAAGAAGTAAAAGTAGGCAGATTAGGACCTTTTCCGCGGGTAAGTAAACCTGTGTTTATTACATCGTCACTGCTGATTGTTGGCTTTATTATTTTCGGTGCGTTTTTCACCGAAACAGCAGGGGCTGTTTTTAGTTTTTTACAAAATTTTATTACCGATAAGTTTGGTTGGCTATTCATTATTCTGGTCAATACCGCGCTTGCGCTTTGTATCTACTTGGCAATGAGTCGCTATGGTGACATTCGACTAGGTAACCAAACAGAACGACCGCAGTACAATCTGTTCTCTTGGATTGGCATGCTATTCTCTGCAGGTATTGGTATTGGTCTGGTTTATTGGGGTACAGCCGAGCCGCTGTATCACTTTATGGCACCACCAATGGGCGATGCCGAGACAGTAGAAGCCGCCAAGCAAGCGATGAATATCTCGTTTATGCATTGGGGTCTACATGCTTGGGCGATTTATACGATTGTAGCGCTATCTTTAGCGTACTTCCATTTCCGTCGCGGCCTGCCATTATCGATTCGATCTACTTTGTATCCTTTACTTGGTAAAAAGATCTATGGTCGTTGGGGACACACGGTCGATATCTTGGCTGTGTTTGGTACGATGTTTGGTGTGGTTACCTCGCTTGGGCTTGGGGTTATGCAGATCAACTCTGGACTCGAAAAGCTGTTTGGTACGCCTAACAGTCTTACCGTACAGTTTGGCTTGATCGCTTTCATCACAGCGCTAGCAGCAGCTTCAGTCTTGATGGGTTTGGATAAAGGTATTAAGCGTTTAAGTGATATCAATATTGGTTTCACTATCGTCTTATTAGCGTTTATGGTCATCTTAGGACCAACGCTATTTATCTTTGATAGTTTTATCGAAAACATCGGCAACTATCTGACTGTGATTGTACCTCTAGGTACATGGGGTGAGTCTTATAGCGGTACAGATTGGCAAAGTAGTTGGACGATATTTTATTGGGCATGGTGGGTTAGTTGGGCACCATTCGTTGGTATCTTTATCGCTCGTATCTCTCGTGGTCGTACTATCCGTGAATTTACGCTTGGTGTACTACTGATTCCAATGCTGATTTTGTTCTTCTGGTTTACCACCTTTGGCGGCGTTGCTGTTCATATGGAGCTTGCTTCTGCTGTGTCAGGTGTTAGCCCAGGATTGGTAGAAGCAGTACAAGCGGATTCTGGTAGTGCCATCTTTAAGTTGGTTGAGTACTATCCATTGGCAAAACCGATTACGCTACTGATTGTCGTCATGATTATGCTATGGTTTGTGACTTCGTCAGATTCTGCTAGCTTTGTCATCGATATGTTGACTGCTGGTGGCGATACCAACCCACCGAAAATCCAGCGCTTATTTTGGGCAACGACAGAAGGCGTTATCGCCGCTATCTTGCTAGCGGCTGGTGGGCTGTCTGCTCTACAGGCGGCGGCTATCGTAGCGGGACTACCGTTTGCCTTAGTAGTCTTTGTCATGATGTATGCGCTACTGCGTGGTTTGAGTCGTGATCGTCTGATTCTATACAGAGCGCAGCAAGGCTTTATTACGGATGAGTCAGCAGACCATAACTCAGCGAATGAGTTCGTTGACGAGCATCTGCTAAAAGGGCCACCTAAGATTGTTAAAGGTGACTAAGAAGTAGATAGCATCAAGACAGCTACTTAAGCTTTTGATAGAAGAAGCCCCAATTTACTTTTAAATTGGGGCTTTTTATTGGATAAAGATATTTAAATTTATTCAGAACAAATTCAGATTGTTGAAATATTATTGCTGCAATGTTACTACGATTTCTATACATTCGGCAGTATTTACATGGTGTTATATTTAGTGATTCGTACATACCTTAGTATGGTTACGCTCTTTTTTGGGGATATACCTATGGATCATGTAAAAGTTGGCAGGTTAGGCCCTTTCCCGCGGGTAAGCAAACCTGTTTTTTTAACTTCAGCATTACTTATTATTACATTTATTATCCTTGGCGTTTTTTTTACTGAATCTGCCGGTACGTTGTTCAGTTTTTTACAAGGCTTTATTACCGATAAATTTGGTTGGTTTTTCATTATTCTCGTTAATGTGGCCTTAGGACTTTGTGTTTATTTGTCTATGAGCCGTTATGGCGATATTCGCCTTGGTGCTCAAACTGAGACACCACAGTACAGTCTATTCTCGTGGATCGGCATGCTGTTCTCTGCTGGTATCGGTATTGGACTTGTCTACTGGGGTACAGCAGAGCCCTTATATCACTTTATGGCACCACCACTCGGTGAAAAGGAAACGATAGAAGCCGCCAAGCAGGCGATGAATATTACCTTTTTACATTGGGGCTTACATGCTTGGGCATTGTACGCGATTGTAGCGCTATCTTTAGCCTATTTCCATTTTCGCCGTGGCTTACCACTATCGATTCGCTCAACCCTTTATCCTATATTGGGTAAAAAGATATATGGCTCGTGGGGTCATGCCGTTGATATCTTAGCCGTATTCGGTACGATGTTTGGTGTGGTGACGTCACTAGGTCTTGGCGTTATGCAAATTAACTCAGGGCTTGAGAAATTATTTGGTATTCCTAATAACCTCACAATACAAATCGCTCTGATTGCCTTTGTTACTGCTTTAGCCGCCTGTTCTGTCATGATGGGCTTGGATAAGGGTATCAAGCGTCTAAGCGATGTGAACATTGGTCTAACGGCTATTCTGCTTGGTTTTATGGTCGTCTTAGGGCCGACGCTTTTCATTTTTGATAGCTTCCTAGAAAATATCGGCAACTATCTTTCAGTGGTTGTACCATTAGGTCTGTGGGGAGAGTCTTATGAAGGTGAGGCAAACTGGCAGTCAGCATGGACGATATTTTATTGGGCATGGTGGGTAAGTTGGGCACCATTTGTCGGCGTGTTTATTGCTCGTATCAGCCGTGGTCGTACGATTAGAGAGTTTGTACTTGGGGTATTGCTTATCCCCATGACCATATTATTCTTTTGGTTTTCAACTTTCGGCGGCGTTGCTATCCATATGGAGCTACTCGCTGCTATTGATCCGGCGTTGGTTAGTCCTGGACTGGTCGAGGCGGTACAAACAGATTTTGGTAGTGCCATTTTTAAATTGGTTGAGTACTATCCATTGGCGCAACCCATCACATTTATAATTGTGATTATGATTGTATTGTGGTTTGTGACCTCATCAGATTCAGCAAGTTTTGTCATTGATATGCTGACCGCAGGTGGCGATACCAATCCGCCAAAGATTCAACGTTTATTTTGGGCAAGCACTGAAGGCGTTATTGCTGCTGTTTTGTTGGCTGCTGGTGGATTGAGCGCGTTACAAGCAGCCGCTATCGTAGCAGGATTGCCATTTGCCGTGGTTATATTTGCCATGATGTATGCGCTACTGCGTGGTTTGAGTCGCGATCGATTGATACTATATAGAGCGCAGCAACATTATATTACTGAAGAGTCAGCAGATCACAACTCGGCAGATGAATTTGCTGATGAGCATCTACTAAAAGGGCCACCTAAGATTGTTAAAGGTGACTAAAAGTAGGTAAAAGTAAGACAGCTACTTAAGCTTTTAATAGAAGAAGCCCCAATTTATTTTTAAGTTGGGGCTTCTTTATTGGGTGAAGATACTTAAATTTATTCAAGACAAATTCGGTTTGTTGAAAATTATTACTGAAATGTTACTACCATTTCTATACATTCGGTAGTATTTACAAGATGTTATATTTGATAATTCGTTCATACCTTGGTATGGTTACGCACTTTTTTGGGGATATACCTATGGATCATGTAAAAGTTGGCCGATTAGGCCCTTTTCCGCGGGTAAGTAAACCTGTATTTTTGACTTCAGCAATCTTAATACTGGCGTTCATTATTTTTGGCGCTTTATTCAACGAACAAGCAGAAGTAGTATTTAACCAAGCAAAAGCATTTGTCTCTTTACGCTTTGGCTGGTTCTTTATTGTCGTGGTCAATTTAACATTGGTCATGAGTATTTATATGATATTTAGCCGCTACGGCGATATCAGACTCGGTCATCAGAATGAGAGGCCAGAGTACAATATGGTTTCTTGGATTGGTATGCTGTTTTCAGCAGGTATCGGTATCGGGCTGCTTTATTGGGGCACCGCTGAGCCGCTGTATCATTTCATGGCACCACCATTAGGCGAGGCGGAGACAGTTGCCGCTGCCAAACAAGCGATGAATATCTCGTTCCTACATTATGGTCTACATGTATGGGCGCTATATGGCATGGTTGCGCTATCGCTCGCATATTTTCATTATCGAGTAGGTTTGCCACTGGCTATCCGTTCGACACTTTACCCAATATTGGGTAAAAAGATCTACGGCGGTTGGGGCCATACGGTAGATACGCTTGCCGTATTTGGTACGATGTTTGGGGTAGTGACCACGTTAGGTCTTGGCGTCTTGCAGATCAACTCAGGCCTTGAGACGTTATTTGGCATACCCAATAATATTACGGTGCAGATTATTTTGATTGGCCTTATCACCATGCTAGCAGGGTTATCTCTGTTTATGGGATTGGATAAAGGCATCAAGCGTCTAAGTGATACCAATATATTGTTCACTGTGATATTGCTAAGTTTTGTGATTATCTTTGGGCCTACGCAGTTTATTTTTAATAGCTTCGTAGAAAACATCGGCAACTATTTGCATCAAATCGTGCCGTTAGGTCTATGGACAGAGTCTTATAGAGGCGAAGAAAATTGGCAAGCTTCTTGGACGATTTTCTATTGGGCATGGTGGATTAGCTGGTCACCATTCGTTGGGGTATTCGTTGCACGTATCTCTCGTGGCCGTACCATCCGTGAGTTTATATTAGGCGTATTATTAATTCCTATCACGATACTTTTCTTGTGGTTTACCGCTTTTGGTGGTTCTGCGGTAAATATGGAGTTGGTAGCAGCAGCAGACCCTAACATAGTTAGCCCAGGTCTGATCGAAGCGGTCAAAGCCGATACGGGTAGCGCTATCTTTAAATTGATGGAGTCTTATCCATTAACAGGTGCGGTCAACTTACTCATCGTGGTGATGATTGTATTATGGTTTGTTACCTCATCAGATTCAGCCAGTTTTGTCATCGATATGCTGACATCAGGTGGTGATACCAATCCACCAAAGATCCAGCGCTTATTTTGGGCAGGTTCTGAAGGTATTATTGCCGCTGTATTATTGGCAGCAGGTGGTTTGAGTGCACTACAAGCGGCATCGATTGTCTCAGGCTTTCCTTTTGCTATTGTGATCGTCGTGATGATGTATTCTCTATTGCGCGGTCTCAGTCGAGATCGTTTGATACTCTATCGTAATCAGCAATGGTTCACCACAGAAGAGTCAGCAGAGCACAACTCGGCCAATGAATTCCGTGATGAAGAGTTGCTAAAAGGTCCACCAGCACTTGAGAAAGATGCTTAAGTTTTAGAGTTTATTTTATGGCTACAAAAAATACCCAGCTTATATAGGCTGGGTATTTTTATGGATGTTCAATATTTTTAATAAAAAAGCTTTCAATACAGTAGCTTTCAGTACAGCCGATCTCGATACAACCGCTTTATGGATTAATTGCATTCGCCTTTTGTATAACCGATAGCTTCAGGAATATTACAGGCCGAACAGGCATTACTAGCCGTTCGGTAGCTGATCACTGATCCAACTTTCGTTTTTACACAGACGGGTTCATATTGTGCCGTACAGATATTATTAGCAGGGTTAGCGGGCGGGCATTGAGTAAGAGCACCTTCAAATTGCTGACTGATATCAGGACTAGATGGAGTAGGTGTTTGACCAGACGTGTCTACATCAGACATAGAGCTACAGCCAGTTAAAGCTAGAACTAATATCAATATAAGTGATGATGGTTTGAACGAAGATTGATTAATTGTGGAAAATCGACGAGTAGATAGAGCTTGTTTCATAAGAAATGTCCTTATTAATAATATTCGATAGCGTCCTGTTATCGCTGATGGATTTGCTTACTGATTATAAATACTTAGTCAGTTATGGTAGCTCATTTGTCAGTAGCTATCCACTGAAACACCATACAAAAACCCCAAGCTCAATTGAGTTTGGGGTTTTGTTTTCTGCCATCAAATACTGATTTTATGACAGCATGTCTAAATCAAAGACATCTAGACTGAAGAAATTCGCTTATTCAGCTGGTTTGTCGTCTTGATTTAGCTGCACGTATTTGTCAAAGTTTTGAGCATAATCAGTCAAATTATCGCTCAGCATTTGGCGATACTGTTTGACATAAAACTCGACAATATCGTCTTTTTCTTTGGCGAAATCATCGCCTTTGACGAATCCGATAGAGGCAACTGACGCGCTATAGCGTGCTGCAGCATACAATAAAGAAGCACCTACTTGACCTGAATGTGCTTCAGGACCTAGCTGGCTGTTGGCGATACCGATGATAGCGTCAGCACGTTGATAGAATGCCTGCATTTCAGGGGTGATTTCGATGTTAGCATCAGCGTTTTGGTCTTGAATATTGTCTTGAGACATAAGCAACTCCTAATAATAAGTGTCAGTAGTTTTTAGTATAAAAATGGTTGGTAAACGTTTTAAAATAGTGACTCTTATAAACCAGCGTCTGCTTTTAAGATATCAGCTTTGTCTGTTTTTTCCCACGTAAAGGCAGTCTCTGAACCTGGACGACCAAAGTGTCCAAAGGTAGCAGTCTGCTGATACATTGGCTGTAGTAAGTTCAACATACGGGTAATGCCGTAAGGACGTAGGTCAAAGTGAGTACGAATCAAGCGAATAATCTCATCGTTACTGATTTTGCTAGTACCAAAAGTATTAACAGAGATAGAAGTAGGCTCAGCGACACCAATTGCATAGCTGACCTGTACTTCACAGCGCTCAGCAAGACCTGCTGCTACGATGTTTTTGGCAACATAACGTACCGCGTAAGCAGCACTGCGATCTACTTTTGAAGGATCTTTACCACTGAACGCACCGCCACCATGACGTGCCATACCGCCGTAAGTATCAACAATAATTTTACGACCAGTCAAACCAGCATCACCGACAGGGCCGCCAATCACAAACTTACCAGTTGGGTTGATATGATAGCGTGTGCCAGCGTGCAATAGGTCAGCTGGTAGCACTTGCTTGATGATAGATTCCATTACGGCTTCTTGCAGATCTGACTGCGAGATGCTTGGATCATGCTGTGTTGATAATACAACAGCATCGATGGCAACAGGACGATTGCCGTCATACTTCAAGGTTACCTGCGCTTTGGCATCTGGACGCAACCATGGCAACTCACCTGCGCGGCGCAGCTCCGACTGACGCTCCATCAAACGATGAGCATACTCGATAGGCGCTGGCATCAATACTTCTGTCTCATTACTGGCATAACCAAACATCAAGCCTTGGTCGCCTGCACCTTGCTCTTCAGGGTCGCTACGATCGACACCTTGCGCGATTTCAGGAGATTGCTTACCTAACATATTAATGACTGCACAAGTCTCGCCATCAAAGCCTAGGTCTGAATGGTGATAGCCAATGCCATTTACGGTGTCACGGACCAGACGCTCTAAATCGATATTTGCCGTTGTAGTGATTTCACCTGCAAGTATGACTGCGCCTGTTTTTACTAAGGTTTCGCATGCCACACGTGCGTGCAGATCTTCACGTAAGATAGCGTCAAGGATAGCATCTGAGATTTGGTCAGCCATTTTGTCAGGATGGCCTTCGCTCACAGATTCTGAGGTAAATAAGTTGTATTCACGCATAATGGGATCGCTTAATTGAATCAATAAGGGTAGGAAAAGCAGCACATCTGGGTGCTGCTCTAATTAATTTTGACCACGCATTTACGCGGCAGATAATCGGTATTTCTCAATTTGAAATCGGTTTTGACTAAAATCTTTGCTAATAAACATGACCAAAGGGTGAGCGGACTATCATTCAATCAATATATAAAATGATACTGCCTCGCTCTAATATGGTCTTGGCGGTAATGAGTTGAGTCAATACTTGACCTAATAGACAACGCTAATGTGCAGATTGCCTTATCAGAAGCAGGGTAATGGCCAAAATCTCTTAACGCAAAATAGGGTTATTCTACCTTGAAACGTTATAAAACTCTAGTGAGCAACACTTGCTCTACTATAAGAAATGCTCAACAAGCAGTTCACTGCAATCAAAGGTGGTTACTGGATAGCGGTTTAGCTAGCTGAGCAATTAGCTAACGGTAGCATCTGCTTGAAATGAACAATACGTTACAACTCTAAAAATGCAGCTTTATCTTTGAACATGCATTCTTCATAGACAGGGCAAGCGCCGCATTTGGGTGTACGTGCCTGACAGGTATAGCGGCCGTGTAAGATAAGATAATGATGAGCGTCTACAATGAAGTCTTCTGGGATACGCTCGACCAGCTTTTTTTCGACGATGAGTACGGTTTTGCCAGTGGCAAGCCCAGTACGATTGCCCACCCGAAAGATATGTGTGTCAACAGCCATGGTCGGCTGGCCAAAGGCCGTATTTAACACGACGTTGGCAGTTTTACGGCCGACACCTGCCAGTGATTCTAAGTCTTTACGGTTATCAGGAACGGTGCTATCAAATTTCTCAATCAAATCATGGCAGGTTTTAATGACGTTTTTTGCTTTGGCATTATATAGACCAATGTTTTTGATATAGGATTTGAGACCGTCTTCGCCTAGTGCCAGTATTGCCTCAGGTGTGTTAGCTATTGGGTACAATTGCTTGGTAGCAATATTGACACTGACATCAGTCGCTTGTGCGGACAGAATTACCGCGATAAGTAACTCAAAATTACTGTCATAATTAAGTTCGGTGACAGGCTCATCAATAGTCGCTGCCAGCTTTTCAAAGAATGGACGCACGTTACGATTGGGCATTCGTCTAGAGGGCGGCGTGTCAGCTGTTTTATGTTTGACCGTTTTACTCATGGCATTTTGACTATTATTTTAGTGAATGATTGTGCCAAATTATATGCTAGCGCTAGCATTCATGTTAATGATTAAAGTATCAACTTATTAACGAACTAACTGCGTAATCAGCTATTACCGTTATAGCGCTACTTGTAATGACTCAAGCTCGGCTTGTAAGGATTCGAGCTCTGCTTGTTTCTTATCGTTTGCACGCACACTCAGTTGTTTTTCTAGTTTTTTGATTTTGGTACGGAGCTTGGCAGCAGCAATGGTGTTTTTTGCTTGTGACTCACTGATGTTTAGAGACTGACTTGCTGCATTATTGAGCTTAGCCTCTACCATACTAACGACAGGTCTACTATTGCTCGTATCAGCAAGCTGTTCTGTGACGCGTTTCAAATGAGTGTGGTAGCGCTGTCTCAAATCCTCTTGCTCTGCTATTCGCTCAGGCTCAGATATTTCTCGCTCAATTGTAACTAAGTCAATGCAATCAACAGGGCAGGGCGCGATACATAGCTCACAGCCCGTGCACAAATTTGTAAAAATCGTATGCATATGCTTACCAGTACCAACGATAGCATCGACTGGACAAGCAGGGATGCATTTGGTGCAGCCGATACAGTCATCTTCACGGATAACCGCACGAACCTCGGTCGGACGTTCGGAAGTAGCATCTATTGGCCACTGTGAAGGCACCGCCGTCAGCGTAGTGTCAAGAGTATCTATATCGAGAGTTTGAGCAATCGCATTGGTGACTGGCTGACCACCAGGCACACATTTATTATACGGCTCGCCATCTAATACAATCGCAGCGGCATATGGCAGGCAACCATCTGGATGCTTACATAGCCCGCACTGCGTCTGTGGCAAACAAGCATCCACACGTGCAATTTTTGCCTGTATGTCAGCGGGCAAGGTATCAATGTGTAATGCATCGAATAAGATAGGTAGATTAACTAAGCGTATATTGGTGCTACTTTGCATTTAATTAAGGACCTTAATACCAGTCGTTAGAATTGGTATTAGTATAAATAGAGATAAAAGGTTGAGAAAGCGGTCTTTGTAAAACAGTATCTATAAGAGCATCTGCTCTGTCAGCGTTTTACTGCTCATTTTGGCGTGTTACTTACCAAAAATGAAGTTCGAAGTAAAACGCTTATAACAGGAGCAGCGATTTTAAAGAGATGAGATTGAAAATACAACACTATAGTGTAATGTGGTGTTTATAGATAAGGACTGATTATAAATCTATATTTTGTTCTTTAGCCACTTGGTCAATCAAATCGCGAGCGATACTACCCTTTGGCGGAATTCTAGGTAGGTTTGAGAGATCGAAGAAATCAGCATGTGCTAGCTCATCTTCTTGCAAGATAATATCGCCACTGGCATACGATGCACGAAAACCAAGCATTAAGTTAGAGGGGAATGGCCATGGCTGACTGCTCACATAGCGGATATCTGATACGCTGATATTGACCTCTTCTGCGACTTCACGTACTACGGCATGCTCCAGACTCTCTCCAACTTCTACAAACCCTGCGATCAAACCATACATTGGCGGTAGGTTTTGCTGTCCATGACGATGATGGTGAGCCAATAAGATTTGCATCTCATCCGTCACTGGATTTTGACGAGTAATAGCAGTAATGACGCACGGTTGTACGCGAGGGTATTGGCGCAATCGACATATTGGACAAACCATGGCACGTTCGCCTTGGTCAGCATGTACGGTAGGGCTAGCACAGCGACTACAAAACTGCGTATCTGCTTGCCAGCTTAATAGTTGTATTGCTTGGCTAATCTGATCTGACAAAGCGACTGGCAAATGAGTCATTAGTTTTCGATAAGGAACAAAAGTGTTACCACTGCTTTCAGCAATAATTGGTAGCGTCATGTTATGAGCAACTGCATAGTCATAAGTCATGGCGCTCGTGGCATGAGCGGTAAAGCTATGAGCCATATTGGCATCAACCGTATCATCTGCATCGTTACCAGTGCTGTCGTCTGATAACCAATGATTTGGTGCTAGGCTCTCGTGCAGCGTTACGTGACCAACCTGATAAGCTTGCTCGCTTAAGTCATTACTATCGGGCGATAGCTGAACTTGCAAAGGCCACCAACCATCTGGCATTTGACGGCATAAGATACTGTCATCACTTAATACAAAAGCATGGGCCATATAAAATTCCAAACATTATAAAGTAAGTCCGCATCGACGTAGACACAGACTGTTTTAGAGTAAAATATCATCAATTCTATGTAAACCAGATACCCATATATGTTGTCAGGCTGGTTCAGCCTCATGACCAGGCTAGTTCAGCCTAATGACTGTAGCGCTTTCACGTGCCTGACTTGTACCTACATTATCTTGAATTATCTATATTTAAATGAGATGTCATGGTTAAGAGGTGATGACCATGACATGACAATGAGAAAAGTTAAGCAGCAAGTAAATGGCTTAAGCTCTGTTGACCAACATCAAGCGCTTGCTTGCTGACAGGATGATTATTCTCAAAACCATCTAAGTGATGATCGACCGCCATGATAACATCAGCGATGCAGGCTAATGTACTGTCTTCGATACGTCGTCCGCTTTCGATACGCTTTTCAATATAGTTGGCTAGCTGACTCAGCATGCTGGCAGGTGTGGCCAGTTGTAAGAAACGTACTGCGCCTGCTACTTGACGCATCATCCCAGGAATATTTTGGATATTGAGCATATCGCGTTCAGGCTCCGCCAAATAATCATTGATGGCTTGCTCGGCACTAGCAATCGCAGTTCGGCTTTCTTGTATCAAGGTATCATTGGCGGTATTAAGCTGATGCAATGAGATATGCGGGTTATTCAGTGGTAGATAGATTGCCCCTGGTGTATGCATCTCTGCCATAGCAATGGTGGCGTTCTCTGCATGCATTAACGCTAGTAGCAAATGATCGAAATCTTCAGGAGAAGGCGCTTGCCAATGGCTCACAGCTTCTGCTGCTTCACCAAGACTATTGGCTGCGTTGGACAGACCTAATAAACGTAATGCCGAACTAAGTTCAGTCAACTCTTTAATAATCTGCGCTGTCTGCATGTCAATAGGATTGATTGAATCGCCACGTGCATAACTGTCTACGTGTTCTTTAATGCTATTAATCTGATTTTGAATAATTGTGTTTAACGTATCGGTAAGTTCGCGGTTAGGACCGAATAGAAAGCGCTTCATTTGTTCTAGCTGAGCACCTTCTAAATGATTGCTTGCATACTGTTCACGTAGTTGATGCGCTTGCTCGTTATCACGTTGACAGGCAAAGCTCACTAAATCTGCAAAGCGGGTATCCATGACTGGTAAATAGCTTTGAAATTGCTGCTCTAAATAGATAAGTGTGTGTTTTTGACTCAGATTTAATGGTAATACTGCTGCGATATCAGTCACGGCAGCAGTCGCCGCTTGCCAAAACAAACTATCAGTATTTGCAGCGATTAATGCACAAGCTGCACTCATAGCATCCAGCTTTTGCTGATCCGCAGAGTCAATGTTGCCATCTTGATTGAGTAGTGCAATGCTAAGGCCACTACGATACGCGTTGGTCAGCAACTCTGTGTCTAGATTAAGTGCGCTTAGAGATTCAAAGTTTTGTTCAGGATTGGCGATGATGACACTACTGCTACCAAATGCAGAAAAATAGTCTGCTGTAATAGGAGCTTTTTGACTATGCGCATTAAGCTTGTTGATTACAGGTATGAGTAGAGTAGGCTCTACCGATTCAGTCAATAGTACAAACTCGACATAACGATCCAAGGTCATGATGGCTTCTGATAGATCCATGATCAAATCAGTATCGTTGTTATCACCATTGTCATAAAGTCTCTGTAGACCACTAACAATAGCATCATTTAATGCTTCTGCACCGACTAAAGAAATCAGTTTGAAAATACAAGACAGCTGCTTTAATACTTCGATAGAATCTGACAACAAAGGCGCCTGACTACTATCATCATTGAACTCACCCAGATGAATTTCAGTATCCTTGAGAGTTGCTATAACCTCATCATGCAGTAAATGGAGTGATGGTAGGTTAAAATCAGTAACACTAAGCGTTGGGGCGGTTAGCTTCATTTGCGCAGACTGGTCCATAAGTATTTTTCCATAATGTACTGATGAGAATAGCAATAGTGTAAATTTGATTCAGAAAGTATTAGCTAGTGATGTTTTAACGCTTTCTATCATAATAATCAAGACTAAATTATACAAATGTCGGTTCAATAAAAATTCAAAGGACAATTACATGCTAGCTTTTAGGGCAGGATAATCTGCTGCCAAAGCGGCATACCAGCTTTGGTCAGCAGTTTCATCCGCCGTTGAAGCCAGTAATAAATTTGCTAAATTGGCGAAACTTGCATGAGCGGTTTGTCCGCCATCGGTATCTGTATCGTCTTCGATGGCAAGCGTGACCTGTCCACCAGTCATCGCCAGATAAACTTCGGCTAAAATCTCTGAATCAAGTAATGCTCCGTGAAAAGTACGGTCTTGTTTACCAACATCTAGGCGACGCACGAGGGCATCTAGCGTGTTTTTTTGCCCAGGGTACTGCTGCTTGGCCATCGCCAGTGAATCGGTTACTTGCACTCGATTGGCAAAGTCATTCAGACCAATTTTTGCAAACTCCATATTTAAGAAGCTCATATCAAAAGTAGCGTTATGAGCGATAATCTCAGCGCCGTCCATAAAGTCATACAAAGACTGAGCCACTTGGTCAAAGGTCGGCTTGTCAGTCAAAAATGCTTCAGAGATACCATGAATACGAATGACTTCATCATCCATACCGCGCTGCGGATTGATATAAACATGCAGCTTCTCACCAGTAAACTTACGTCCGACCAGCTCCACAATACCGACCTCGATAATACGGTCGCCTTTTAGTGCATCAAGCCCTGTGGTTTCCGTATCCATGATAAGCTGCCGATCTGCTTCATGGCGATGTATCGGCTTTGGTAGTAGCGGCTTGAAATATGGGTTGGCACGGCTAGTATCCCCATCGAACTTAGGGGCATCAGATTCTACACTTGGCAATATATCATTGTCGACGGTATCATCTAGGTGCGTTTGAATATCGGGCATAGCTTTGGTACTCGTCGGGTTGTATGTATTGTCTTGATGGCTGTTAGATTCTACAGCAATGTCTTTATTTATCTTAAGGGTGCTAGCTGTACTCTGACTATCTTCTCTTAGCGGTTCAGGTTCTAAGAGCTCTTCATCAAACTCATCGTCCATCATATCTAAACCCAATGGATCAAAACTTAGCCAGTCAGCGCTAGACGTATTTTGCAAGGTATCAGTTTTAGCGTCAGTATTAGTATCAATATCAGTCGCTACGTAGTCTTTTTTTTTAGTCGTCTCTGCTTTACCGACTATATCTGAATGCCCGCTGTTGGATGTGACACCTAGGTTTGCCAGCTCATCTGCTTTTTCATTACCAGCATGTCCAGCGTGACCCTTGACCCAATGCCAGCTAACATCACGCTGTTGGCAGAGTTTATCCAATTGTTGCCATAGGTCTTGATTGGCGACGGGCTTTTTACTGGCAGTTTTCCAGCCCTTTTTCTTCCAACCTTCAATCCATTCAGTGATGCCTTTTTTGACATAACTGGAGTCAGTCCAAATCTCAAGAGTATGCTCATGCGGGCTATGAGTCAGGGCTTGTATCGCACCCATTAGCTCCATACGGTTATTGGTGGTTGCTTTGTCGCCGCCGTACAAATCTTGCGTGCTGCCATCACTAAATATAAGATGTACGCCCCAGCCGCCAGCGCCAGGATTGCCTTTGCAAGCACCATCAGTATAGGCCACAGTGGTATTTGTTTTAGCGGCCAATGGATCAATCGCGTTGTCTTTATGAGTGTTTGGCATTGAATTACGGTTGTCTGACATAAAAGAGTATGGACCTGATAAGTGGTAAGCATAGGGTAGTACTAGAGCATCTCGTTCACGCTATTCGAACGATGATGATGACGTTGTGAGTATAGCAAATCTATCATAAATATGGGCAGTCGTAATGCACAAAGTCAGAAAACCCTTACGGTAACTTATAACATAATAGTAACGTCCTGGTTTTCTGTTAAAATAGCGAAGCTCGCTGAAAGCCACTGGTTTTTAATGACAGAGCTGTCTTTGCTACAAAGATGCCCAAGCGCACTTTTCTTATACAGCTATCTAGGGCGTGTCATCAATTAGCACATTGATGCAATTTATGGCCTTAAAATGGCTAAATTTTCGCTAAACTGTGTCAAAGTTCTTGTCAATATGTTTATATTCACTGCGAATTTTTCCTTGGTTAGCATCAATTTATCTTATTTTAATGCTCATAATCTAATTGGTGACACGCCCTAGTGACATTTTGATAATAGTACACCTAATAAAAGTTTTTAATGCATGATTGCAGGATAACCCCATTATGTCCTTACGCTCGAATTTATTTAATAAGAGACTGACGTATCTGATGCTCAGTGTAACTGCCAGCAGCGCGATTTTTCTGAGCGCTTGTAATGATACTAGCCCTCAAGCAGATACCGAAGTCGCGTCCGATCTGTCTGTCTTTGAGGGTTGTTATACAGTGAGTCAAGATGAGCCTGCTCAGATAAAAGTCAGCCAGCAAGACGACACTTGGGTGATGCAGATGAAAGAGCCCGTCACTGCTAAGCGCGTCTGGGATACTCCAGAGCCGTTAGAAGTGATAGACAATAGCGATATACCGCAGTTCTTCTCTATCGATCCAGATAATGTCGATGCGGTTATTGGTCGTCCTGATCGAGTGCTTGTACTGGCTCATGTCAAACCAGCCTACGCAAATATTGATCCGCTCTTAGACAGTGAGTACTTGTCGTATATTTATCGAGGTGCCAACACGATCTATCACGTGGAATGTGATGAGGTGAATACTGATATTTTAGCCAATCCACATGCTAATCTTGTTATCAATAATGTTAATGATAGTATTTAAATAAGTATTGATGATAGTACTTGGATAAGTATCGACTATAAATATCATTGTTGGTCGATGATATTTGTATAGGCAGTATCTTGTTATAAACAGTCATACCATTAGAGTTAAGCGATATGAATTTTTTTAGTTACGTGGTGTTAGGCGGGTTTTCTTATGCAGCTGGTTGGGCGGTAAGAACGTATGTATTAGACAAACAACCGACGCCTGAGCAGCCTTATAATTTGAAACATCCTGCGATTTTGGCATATTTGGGTGCATTTTTTATTATCATGTTGATCGTTTCGTGGCTGCTTGGTCGCTATGCACTTGGTCATGCTGCGATTGATTTACCTTTCATCATTGTCAATAGTCTCGTTGCGACATTCGTCTACTCGTTTGGTCTTAATCCAGAAAAAGCTAATTATGAAGTGCCTGATTAAAATATAGTATTAAATGAGTTAAAGATAACAAAAGCCACGACCGAAAAGTTAATTCGCGGTCGTGGCTTTTTTGATAGTGCAGTTTTTTAATAGCTGAAAGTATTAATATTTATGAGGCTTTCTTAAGATTAGTACCAGTCTCGTCGCTGTCTTTCTCATCAGTACTAGTCTTGTCGTTATCAGTCTTATCCGTATTATTGTTAGATTCTAACTTGTTTTTAGTATTCGATTGTTCCTGCTTCCATTCTTTGTATTTTTGCAGATCTTTTCTGGCCTGCTTTAAACAAAATTTAAGTATTAGCGCATCATCGATATGACCGATAAACGGAATAGAGTCAGGAATGAGGTCAATTGGATTTAGCACATAGAGCGCACCAATAACGCCAGCTGAAATTGTTTTGAAAGGAATCTTACGGTAGTCACCTTTATAATAGTCTTTGACAAGACTCATAAACAGCATTAAATCGTCACTAAACGGTTCAAGGTAGCCGCTATCTTCTAACTTTTCTTTCAGCTTGTCTTCTTTGCCCAGCAAGTATTCTAAATTAGAGTCAAGTGACTTGTTTTTATCGGTTTTTTTATTAAACATAATTATTACCCTTTGTTTTTTGCGATGAATTTGTATTTACAGTAACAAATCTGATCGACCTATATTGTGTGTCTCAGTAGCGAAAAAGTAAATATCGGTAAAGATTAGGCAACCATCAGTGTCAGAAAAGCGTCTACAATATGCTGCCACAAGGTCTAAAAACACAAGTCATAAAAATAAAAGCGATAAGGTAGCAGCAAGATATGGGGATTAAGACTCAGGCATGGACAGATAATAAAAATAGTCGTGCAACTGAAATAACATCTGGGCTAAACCGTCGGCAGTTTCTACGTCGAATCGGTGTGAGTGCAGGCACAGCAGTATTAGCGAGCCAAGGTATGTACCAAGCGCTTGCAGCCAGTCCTATCGATTCTGATCATAGTACACAGCTGACCAAGGATGATCTACCAACTTCGTTATTGGATAATCGCTCATTAGCACAAACGTCACAGGAATCGCTGACGCAGACAGGTTGTATCACGCCTACGATTGAGACGCGACTTTTTGCCAGCTCCAACGTTGGTGGTAATGATGAGCGTAATCAGTTGGCATTAGATCGGGTGGCTTGTGCAGGGTTTAAAGTAGAAAATCCTGCTATTACCAATCGTCAATACTTACGCTTTGCGGGAACGGACTCACAGCGTGCTAGCGATTTTCAAAACCTTGCCACTGGAGCAATAGCCGCGCCAAAGCTGCTGCTAGGTGTGCGCGGCGGTTACGGTGCCATGCGCATATTGCCTATGGTGGACTGGTCGACACTAGGACGGATTATGAAGGAGCGTGGCACGATACTCGCAGGCTTTAGCGATGTGACAGCTATCCAATGTGCGCTATTGGCAAAAGGGTCAATGAGCTCGCTTGCCGCACCGATGCTCTATAGTGAATTTGGCAAGACCAAACCTGACGAGGTCAGCTGTCAGCAGTTTGTTGAAGTGCTGACCAATCCCAATCTAACTATCAGCATACAAGATGCTTCGTTAACCAGTCAGCAGCTACCTGCCATACTGACAAAGGGTGAGCCAAAACTGTTAACTGGTACGATTTGGGGTGGTAATTTAAGTGTCGTATCAGCGCTGGCAGGTAGTGAGTATTTACCGCGTATCGATGGCGGTATTGTGTTTTTAGAAGATGTCGGCGAGCAGGCGTATCGTATTGAGCGCATGTTATATGACTTATATCTCGCAGGCGTCTTTAAAAATCAGCAAGCGATTGTATTTGGAGCATTGTCTGGTACGGGCGAGGACAGCTATGACAAACGTTATGATGTCGCCACAGTCATTCGTCAGCTGCATGAATTGACAGGATTGCCGGTATATAGTGGTATGCCTTTTGGTCATATCGGCAAAAAATACAGTTTTCCGCTAGGAGTAACTTGCCAGATGAGTCCTGATGTAAATGGCGGCTATCAGTTGGCATTTACCGATTATCCAACGATCAAGGCTGATGCTATCCACGCAGAAGGGTTGTGGCAGACTGCTTAATTGCTAAGCAATAGTTTTTAAATACTAATCTCTAACTATTATTCACTGCCATGACTAAATAGCTAACCGTGAAAATTTATCCTGATACTCTTTCGGTGTTAGTTCAGTCGCACGTTTGAACAAACGCGTGAATGAAGAAATATCATCATAGCCAACTTGCTCGGCAAGCGATTTAATCGTTACATCTCCCAATTCTAGCAGGCGCTTTGCTTGCTCAATTCTAACGGCTTGAATATACTCAATCGGCCGCATCGCTACAGAGGACTGAAAGCGTCTGTTTAATGTACGTGGCGTGATATTGACCATGGCAGCCAATCCGCTCACCTGGATTGTCTGATAAAAGTTTTCCTCAATGAACTCTTGTACTTGCTTTACCAGTTGGTCTGAATGTGGTTTGTGCAGGGTCACGTTGGTATAGCTATTCTGACTGCCTCTTTTGCTATCGATGATTTGGGTTTTTGCCACTTGCGTAGAGATCTCACGTCCGCAGTAGCGCTCAATCAATAATAGCCCTAAATCATAAAAGGCGCTGCCGCCAGCTGCACAAAATATATTGCCCGACTGGTTTGTTGACTCGCTTCTTGAATGGGTCACAAACTGATTTTCTTGTAAGTCCACCAATGGAAAATCTGCCTTAAACTTATTGGCATAGCCCCAGTGTGTGGTGGCTATCTTATGATCTAACAATCCTGCCTTTGCCAAAAAAAATGCTCCGCTACAATTGCTTGCTATATCAGCCTTGGTATTCGCAAGCCGTACTAAATGTGGCAGCAGCTCACTATTTCGCGTCAATACCTTATCAATAGAGTCGCCAATGGTTGGCACAAGCAATAAATCGCACTCTGTCACGTCTCGAATATCACAGTGGGCTTGCATGATTAACCGATTGCTACACCTGATATCGCCACCACCTAAGCTTGCAATCTGTACATTAAATCGTGGCTCTACAGACTCATTCGAGAAGCGCTGCCAGCTGACCCCCGTGAATGAAAACAAGTCCAATGCGCCAGAGAGTACACTACCGAGCACACCATCGAAGCCAAGAATAATCATTTTAAAAGGTTTGAAATAGGGCATAAGTCACTCGTTTCCTTTGTTGTGCTTACCAAAATAGCCATTATTTGGTTGATTTTAACCAGTTAGATACTCTGTCTATGTCTTATTTGACCATAATTATGTCATAAATGACAATACGGACAAGTATCAAATTAGACTAATATCAATTGATAACCACATTTAATCAGTTAATGAGAATACTATGGCCGCAGATACCCTCCTAAACGATTTTGAATTACCTTTCCAATTATATGATGTGCTAGGCACAGAATCACTCACCGAGCACGCAAAGTTCTCAGAACATAGCCGTGAGACATTTGATGCTGTGTTAGAGACAGCAAATAAGATTGCGACAGATTTATTTTTACCTCATAACCATATCGCAGATAAGAACGAGCCGCAGTTCGATGGCAAAAAAGTCAGCATGATAAACGATGTGAAAGTCGCTTTTGATGCGTTCCGAGAGTCTGGCTTTATCGCCGGTCGTTATAGTTTCGAAGACGGCGGCATGCAGTTACCTGAGACGGTTATGACTGCTGTGGCAGGCTACTTTATGGCAGCCAATCCATCAACGACTGCCTATCCATTTCTGACCACTGCGGCAATCAACGTTATCTCGCATTTTGCTAGCAATGATATCAAAGCAGCCTTTATGCCGCGCATGCTGACAGGTGAGTTCACCGGCACCATGGCACTGACTGAGCCACATGCAGGTTCATCGCTTGCCGATATCAAAACCGTCGCGGTAAAACAAGACGATGGCTCGTACCGCGTCAAGGGCAGCAAGATTTATATCTCAGCAGGTGATCACGAGCTGTCTGATAATATCGTGCATTTGGTATTGGCCAAAGTACCAGGCGGTCCAGGCGGCGTAAAAGGCATCTCTTTATTTGCTGTGCCTAAGTATCGCTTGAACGATGATTTGTCTGTTGGCGAGCGTAACGATGTACATCTGACTGGACTGATTCATAAGCTTGGTTATAGAGGTGCGACTTCTACGGCATTGAGCTTCGGTGATGAAGGCGATTGTCATGGCTATTTGATCGGCGAAGAGCATTTTGGCTTGCGCTATATGTTCAAGATGATGAATGAAGCACGTATCGCTGTCGGTTTTGGCGCTTCTATGATTGGTTATCGCGGCTATCAGTATTCGCTAGATTATGCCAAAGACCGTACACAAGGTCGCATTGCGCCAAACAATAAGCCTGAAGATGATGCAACGGCCATTATTCAGCATGGTGACGTAAAGCGCATGCTATTGGCACAAAAAGCCTATTCTGAAGGTGGCATCTCATTGTGCTTATATGGCTCAAACCTAATTGACCGTATCAATACCTGTGAAGACGAAACGCTAAAAAATGAGCTAACAGAGTTGTTGGATTTGCTAACGCCAGTGCTAAAAGCATGGCCATCTGAATATGGGCCAAAAGCCAATGATTTGGGTATTCAAGTATTGGGCGGCGCAGGCTATACGCGTGAATATCAAGCTGAGCAATTTTGGCGTGACAATCGTCTAAATCCTATTCATGAAGGCACAAACGGTGTGCAGGCGCTAGATTTGTCATTCCGCAAGTTATGGCAAAAAGGTGGGTTAGGCATCCAAATCCTAAAACGTGAAATCGCAAAAGATTTAGAAAGCATCACTACGCCTGAAAGCGCGCAACTTGCAGGCAAGCTGATGCCTTATATGGGTCAGTTGCATGAAGTGCTCGTGCATTTGGGCAAAGTGTTGCAGTCAGAAGAAGCACTGACATTGACTGGTAATGCTCAAGCACTGATGAATATTTTTGCCTCAATTGTACTGAGCTGGATTTGGATTCGCCAAGCCAGTAAAGCTGAGCAGCTACTAAGTACGACGCAAGATATCGAGCAGCAGAACTTTTATAAAGGCAAGATACAAGCGGCCAAATACTTCATCGATTGGGAACTACCATTAGTTAAACGCGACATCGAATTATTAACCAACACCAACTCGGTTTGCACTGATATGCAAGCGGACTGGTTCTAAGGACAACTCTAAGGAAAGAGATATGACAACGATAAACAAACAATGGCGCCTAAAAGCAAGACCAGTAGGCGAACCAAGCGCTGAAACTTGGGATTATACCGAGACAGAAATACCAACGATTACCGATGGTCAGCTACTGATTAAGGTTGAATACATCTCTATCGATCCGGCGATGCGTGGTTGGCTGAACGATGCCAAATCTTATATCGCGCCAGTACAAATTGGTGAAGTGATGCGCGCCGGTACTGTGGGTGAAGTGATTGAAAGTAAAAATGAAAAATTTGCAGTAGGTGACTATGTCGCAGGTCACGACGGCGTACAGTCATATGCGGTCAGCGATGGTACTGGTCTGCATAAAGTTGATCCGAGCCTAGCGCCGCTGTCTTATTACTTGGGTGTACTAGGTATGCCGGGGATGACAGGGTATTTCGGTCTCCTAAAGACGGGTCAGCCAAAAGCGGGTGAGACCGTGGTCGTCTCTGGCGCTGCTGGTGCGGTTGGTAGCTTGGTCGGTCAGATTGCCAAAATTAAAGGCTGCCGCGTCGTCGGTATCGCGGGCGGTGCTGAGAAATGCAAGTTCTTGGTCGATGAGCTTGGGTTTGATGCGACGATTGATTACAAAAACGAAGATGTGAAAAAAGCACTAAAGAAAACTTGCCCAGACGGCGTCGATGTGTACTTTGACAACGTAGGCGGTGATATCTTGAACGACGTGCTTACTCAGATTAATCTGCATGCGCGTATCGTTATTTGCGGGGCTATCAGCCAATATAACAACACCACGGCAGTAAAAGGCCCATCGAACTATCTATCACTGTTGGTCAATCGTGCTCGCATGGAAGGCATCGTGGTGTTCGATAATATCAAAGAATACCCAATCGCCATGAAAGAGATTGCTGGCTGGATTCAGTCAGGTGATATGAAAGTAAAAGACCATATCGTTGAAGGTATCGAGACGTTCCCTGATACTCTAATGATGCTCTTTAACGGTGAAAATTTCGGCAAACTAGTACTTAAGGTAGAGGGATAGATCATGACACTGAATACAAATGGAATTGCATCAGATGTAGCTGGCAAACGAATTTTGATCACGGGCGGTGCGTCAGGCATCGGTGCAGCAAGTGCATTATTGCTAGCCAGTCGCGGCGCAAAAGTCGTCATTGGTGATATGGCAGAAGAGATGGGTGAAGCAGTTGCCAAACAAGGTCAAGATGCTGGCAACAGTATCGTCTTTAAAAAAGTAGACGTGACCAGTGGTGATGAAGTGCGTGCGTTGTTTGATTTTGCAGTAGAAACGCTTGGTGGTCTAGATGTTGTGGTAAATAACGCTGGTATCGACCACATGCCTTCACCAATGCACGAGCTAAGTGATGATGATTTTGATCGTAATATCGCAGTGAATTTAAAAGGCGTTTGGCACTGTATGCGTGCTGCAGTCAATTGTATGCTGCCTAATGGCGGTGGTCATGTGATCAACGTCGCATCTATTGCAGGTTTGCGTTCAGCGCCTATGATATCAGCCTACAGTGCGGCTAAACATGGGGTCATGGGTCTGACCAAATCTGCTGCCCATGAGTATGCCCGTGCCAATATCCGTTTTAATGCAGTATGCCCAAGCTTCATTGATACGCCAATGGTACGCAACACCATGGCAACGATGGATGAGCGTACACAGCAAGCAACGATTAAGGCCAGTCCACTGCGCCGCCTAGGAAACGTCAGTGAAATCTCTAGTGCGATTGCGTGGCTTGCCAGCGATGAAAGCAGCTTTATGAATGGTCATGCCTTCACCTTAGATGGTGGTATGCTAGCGTAACTGTGATCGTTGAGCGCTCTTTGTTTAGTTCATTAGTGCTCGATAATCGCTGTTAGTTATGACAGCGATTATCTGCGTTTAGTTATCTGATTTTAGATACACGTTTTAGATACATGAATTTAGCGCTCAAAAATTATCGAAAATATAAAGTTTATAAAAATATAAGGAACAACTATGAAAGATTTATTTGATTTAACTGGTAAGGTTGCTCTAGTAACTGGTGCTAGCCGTGGTATTGGTGAGTCTATTGCCCGTCTATTGGCATCAAGAGGCGCACATGTGATTGTCTCAAGCCGAAAAATTGATGCGTGCCAAGCAGTCGCAGATAGCATCAAAGCTGATGGTCACAAGGCCAGTGCTTTCGCTTGTCATGTAGGAGACATGGAGCAAATTGACGCAATTTTTGAGCATATCAAAAGTGAATTTGGTCAAATTGATATCTTAGTTAATAATGCAGCAGCCAACCCTTACTATGGCCATATCTTAGACACGGATTTAGCCGCCTTTGATAAAACGGTTGAAGTTAATATCCGCGGTTACTTCTTTATGTCGACGGCCGCTGGCAAAATGATGAAAGAGCAGGGTGGCGGTGTCATCTTGAATACCGCATCAGTCAATGGTTTAGTAGCAGGCGATAAGCAAGGCATCTACTCAATCACCAAAGCGGCAGTCATTAGCATGACCAAAGCCTTTGCTAAAGAATGTGGCCCACTTAATATCCGTGTTAATGCGCTATTGCCAGGTTTGACAGATACTAAGTTTGCCTCGGCTTTGACTACCAACGATAAAGTCTTAAAAATGGCGCTACACTCAATTCCTCTAGGACGTGTGGCTGAGCCTGATGAAATGGCTGGTACCGTATTGTATCTAGTATCGGACGCTTCAAGCTATACCACAGGTGCGACTATCGTTGTCGACGGCGGTATGTTAGCTTAATTAGCAAAATACAGCATATAAGTTCAAGAACAATTTACTATGAAGAGCCGCATGAGATTCATTTTCATGCGGCTCTTTTGATTTGGTTTTTTAATGGAATGTTTAAGTAATCCTGGTTTTGCACTATCGAATAAATTGCTAATTTTAAATGAGCATCAGCTGTATAGTGGCATAATAAATATGCTAATAGCTACTTGGAAAATATGATGGAGTCACGCATGAATTCAGTTATCAACAATAAAATAAATATAATTTCTCAAAATAAAACATGGCTGTTTGTACCCGCGACTCGCATCGATAGAGTAGCGAAAGCCTTTGCTAGTGGTGCAGATGCGGTTATTGTCGATTTAGAGGATGCCGTGGCGCCAGAAGATAAAGCATCCGCACGCGAAGCATTGCAACAATATCACGACAGTGCAGGTTATCAGCCGATTTGGCTACGTATTAATAAGGCAGGTAGCGAAGAATTTTTCAAAGACATAGTGCTCTGTCAGAAAACGCCTAATTTGGCTGGTGTGTTACTAGCTAAAGCCGAGCAAGTCGCCGATATAGAGAGCGTACATCAGCTTACCAATTTACCCGTGATTGCCTTGATTGAGAGTGCGATAGGATTGTATCAACTCGATAGTATGGCAAAAGCAGTCGGCTTGGCCGCGTTTAGTTATGGATTTTTAGATCTGTGCAACGATTTGCAGGTGCAAGTAGGAACGCCTGCCGCAAATATCATCGCCAATCAAATCCGCTATCAACTAATCCTGACGTCAAAGGTGCACCAATTATCGCCGCCTATCGATACCATTTATCTTCATTTCAATAGTGAAGTTGGACTGAGCGATCGAGTAAAGTTATGGTCACAAATGGGGATGTCAGGAATGCTGTGTATTCATCCAAAACAAGTGGCAGTCGTGCAACAAACATTACAACCGACAGATGAGACTTTGTTGTTTGCACAGCGTGTAGTCGAGGAGTATGAGCGCAGCGGGCAGGCAGTATTCAAAATAGATGGTGAGATGGTCGATGCACCAGTGATTGAGCGTAGTCGTCAACTGTTGGCAAAGTAGCAGTCCAATCCATGTTTAGTTAAATATAAGCAGTCGGTTCAATATAATTTGGTTACTAGAAAGCCGAGTGAAAGTATTACAAGCAGTATACTAAGCGAGACTGACACCCTACCTAATTTATAGAGGATTAACTATATAATGCTTTATCACAAACCATATCCATTCACATTCGATAAAAGCAAACTATGATTTTCATTAATAATATCATTCTCAATGATAATGAGGTAGAGATTAGCGCTATACGAGCGCAAGGCGCAGGTGGCCAGAATGTCAACAAAGTATCTTCTGCCATCCACCTGCGTTTTGATATTAACAACTCAAGTCTGAGTGATGAGTACAAGCAGCGACTGCTAAATAGCAAAGATAGCCGAATAACCAAGGAAGGCGTGCTAATTATCAAGGCGCAGCAGTTTCGTACGCAAGAGCGCAATAAAATAGATGCGCTTGAGCGTTTGCAAAGTTTTATAACCAAAGCCACTTACGTTAATAAAGCCAGAAGGCCTACCAAGCCAAGCAGAAATGCCAAACGTAAACGGGTGGATAAAAAAACCCAGCGCGGTAAGACAAAGGCTTTACGCGGTAAAGTAGATTTTTAGAAAGTTTGTGATAGTAGGTTTTGTCGTTGAGAATTTTTGTGGCAGAAAGTTTATAGAACAAAAATCGTAGTAGGTTATGGCAATTTTTGAATTTAGAATGGTATAGGCGATTAATTATCACCTATACCATTTTTCTAGATTAACAACTTATTTAGAATGCACCATTGAGTCCAATAAATAGGCTGGTTGAATCGTCGTCATTACCTTGTGAATGCGTGACACCAGCATTGGCATTCAATAGACCAAAGCTTCTAGATAGGCCAAGTGTCATGGCAACGTTATCATCATCAGTTTCGACCATAGGCGTCTCAAAGCTGATATTTGGTAGCGTATTTAAACGTGCGGTTACTGCTTCACGATTATCACTCAGCTGCTTTTGGTAATGAATGTCACCAAATAAATTGAGGTTCTCCATCAAACTATGACTGGCTTTGAGGCCAAGCTTGCCATATGTCGTAGAGTATTTCTGCTCATCGAACTGCATAGCAATGCCAGACATCTCTTTTTCTTTGAGTCCGTCAATTTTTACGCGGCTCGCTGTTGCACCGATATAAGGCGTAACGGCAATATTGCTCACTTGCATTGGGTAGCCTGCCTGCAAGTTGGCATAAAAGCGCTTGCCATCAGCATTTGACTTAAACTGTTGTTGGTTACTACCAAGTGTGACAGCACGTGTGACATCGACATCCATGTTGCCAAATCCTGCAGCACCATTGATCTGTAAACCGCCAAACTTGTTGCTATGATAGACACCAAAACCAACTTCTCCCAGATCAATATCACTCAAACCTGTGCCAACGTCTGAGTTTCCAAAGTCTTTTTGAGTGATGTTGCCGTATAAGCCTGTCACGGCGTTGGCTGAGTTAGGATGAGCAAAATCTACGCCAAGCAATACTTGGGTATTATTATCACCATCAAACCCTGCAATCTCTTGATTAGCGACTTCACCGACGGCCCATAGTGTACGGGCAGGTTTTTGCTCACTGCTTTGGATTTGATTGACGTGTGACTGTAAGCGCTCATTGGTTGCAAGTCCAGTTGTCGTTGCAATATGTGGCAAGACGCCGATTAAGCTAGGCGCTGTGACTACAGCATTTGCATAGTCAGCAATCAGTTGATGAGTAGCACCTGTTGGATGTATGCCATCAGCGAAAAAGTAGGTTTCGTTGGCGTTTGCTTCTACAAGAGTATCAGGTCCACAAGTTAGAGAGCTATTGTTGTCACCGCAAGCTTCATCGGTGACATTAGTAAAACCATACTGAGCAGGCGACGCAATGATCTCCTGAGTTAAGCTAAACATATCTAGCGGTATGATATTAGCCCCAGTATTTGCTACACCACTGAGCATAAATTGATTGTATAGACTGGCTGCACCAGTACTTTGCGCTTGAATAGTTTGATTTGGAATGTTGGCAATAAAATCAGCATTTTCACCATCTTCAATAGCTTTTTTGACAGCCGCATCGGCAACTTTTTGTGCTGCGATAATTCTTGGAGTTAAACCAATATCAGGAATATTGGGTACTAAAATATAGTTTGCACCATTGTCTTTTAGTGCATTGATCGTTTCGGTTTGGCTAGCTACTGCACCAAGTATGGTCGCTTGGGCATTATTAATAGGGTCCGCCGCAGCAAGCAGGTCATTTGCCCCTGCCCAAACGACATATAGTCCATTAGGATCTACTTTGTTATTGGCTAAGTAATTGTTTGTTTGAGTTTTGGCAGAGGCTACATCCACTGGAAATCCAAAATCTGTATTTATAACCTCTTCACCTGCTCGCGCGCCACCAATGGCGTAGTTATTACCAGTTTGATTCCCAAGATAGACAATGGGAACAGAGGTTGTTCCTAGCTGCTCAGCAAATGAGGTCGCCCATGTATTGTCAGGATTGGTAGTAAACTGACCTGATTCTGTAAGCCCCAAGTTACCTTGAGTTATGGAACTAAAATAGCCACCATCGGTCAGGCTATCACCGAAAAAGGTGACACTGTCATAAGCATTTGCGTGAGAAATGCCAGCGATAGATAGGCTGATAGCGAGCATGCTTTTGGCAAAAGTTTTGAGAGTAGTAGGGCTAACGGTAGGGCGAGAGGTATTACGAGGCATAGCGACTTCCTTGTCGTCAATGTAATAGTTTGTCAACCGAGTGTAACCACTTTTTAAAAAGCTAGCAATCGTTTTGATTGCAAAATTGCAAGAATATTCCCTTATTTGAGTAAGTTTTTAGAGCATAAAAAAGGGGGAGCAAGTATTAAGAAATCATACTGTCTCGCTCACATAATATTTTGTTCCCCTCTATGTAATTATGCGGTAAGCACCTGATTTTTATTTAGTTGTCTTTGTTGAAAAGTATAAGAATTATCTATCGATATTGCTTATTTAGTCTAAACAACTGCTTGCTCATGAATAGTATCAAAGCAGCACTCCATAGTAAGATAATCAGGCCAAATGCGCATACAGACGTCACTGGTGGCAAGAGTAAGTATAGCTAGCAGTATCAATATTATAGAGACTGAAATTAAGCTTGTTTTTGTGGACGCAATAACAAGGCAAGTCCAAGCGCTACAAAAGCGGCGATACCAGATATCATATAACTGATACTAAAGTCCCCAGTGACTTCTGCAAGATAACCTGCTGCCACTGGCCCAAGAGCTTGCCCACCTGAAAAAGCAAAGGTCAGCGCTGCGAGCGCACTTGCCGCCGCCGCAGGCCCGAAATAATCGCCTGCAGAAGCTGCCATTATGACAGGCACACTCCACACTACTAAGCCAAACAGGATAATTGACAAATACAATCCTAAACTCCAATCCGTAAGTCCGACCAACAGATAAGCGATAGCAAGGAAAAAGAAGGCTAAAGCGAGACCAAGGCGTCTGCC
Organism: uncultured Psychrobacter sp.; assembly: GCF_947500265.1. Taxonomy (GTDB): domain Bacteria; phylum Pseudomonadota; class Gammaproteobacteria; order Pseudomonadales; family Moraxellaceae; genus Psychrobacter. The sequence continues at coordinate 296,749 of NZ_CANMRN010000001.1, forward strand.
AATATGGTCAGAGATCCAGCCAAATAATATACCTGAGAACATACTGAGTAGGCCAATCCATGCCCAAACCCCACCCGCAGTTGCTTCACTCAGTTGATACGAGCCAACCATATTGGTGACAATGAAGGTGACGTAAACCATGTAAGTGGCGCCATAAATGGCAAAGATGACACCCAAATGTACGAGCAGCTTAATATTACTACGTTCTAGTTTTTTCTTATTTTTAACAGGTAAGGTGGGTGCGCGCCCTAAAGGATTTTGACTAACATCGTCTGGATGATTGCGAATTAAAGTAAAAGTAAGCCAAGCTACCGCAATATTAATCACGGCAAAAATTAGCCAGCCTGTCTGCCAAGACAGTAGGGTAGAGATAGGTAAGAGTTTGGGTACGACAAAGCCTGATAGAATGATACCAAATCCAGGACCAGCCATGACTAGCCCTAGAGCAAGCCCGCGGTGTGAAGGAAAAAACCAATGTGACATGACGCTCATCATTGGTAAGACCACGCCACCACTACCGATACCCGTCAACACATAGAGTGCGCACAGTACAGGAAAGCTCGTGGTAAAAGCCATGCCGAGCATCGAGACAGCAATAAGGAGGAGGCTTGCCGTCGCAGTCGTTCGAGTACTCAACCGAGGTAGGATAAACGGGCTTAGAAGCACCGCAACCAGATATCCTATCAGGTTGGTAAATCCTAATATACCGCTTTGGGTATAATTTAATCCCAAAGAAGATGACATGGAAGGTAGTAACATACCAAATGCAAATCGACCTAACCCAAGCCCACAGAACATGGCCACAGAACCTGTCGCTGCGACTATCCAAGCGTAATGCAATTTACCCAATCTAAGGGGCGCAGTGTTATCTTGATTTCCTTGAACCTGACTGTCTTGTTGGTTTATTCCATTAGGCATCATAAACCTCCCATAATTCGAGAACTCATAATAACTATCGTAATTGATTTTAATTGTAGATTATAGCGAGCCATTTCCTTGTTTTGAATATCATTCATTTTACACTCATCCTTGTGTGCTTAATGCCTGTCAGTCTTTCCTAGAGTATGCTTATAGTTTAAGTATACTTTTGTCCAATAAAATCAGTATAACTGCCCCTGAACGTTCGTTCAATCGGTGTCTAAGAAATACTTGAAATGATTTGTAGGCTGTATCGTTGTATTCACGCATAAAGAAAATGCCAACCTATTTATATGGCTGGCATTGTGGTTGCTAGTCTCTGGTAGCTATTTTCTAGCTGTTATTTGTTAATGCTACCTTTGTTGTTTAGCCAAGTCGCTTACTCAATTCAGGAAAACGCTTGATCATGAATAGCATTAGGAGTAATGCCACAACTGCGATAGCCGCACCTGTGTATCCTACGCTAGATAGTGAGATGTGTGTCACGGCATAACCACCGAATAGCGCGCCCGTACCAATTCCCAGATTAATAATACCTGAGAACATCGACATCAGCATGTCTTGCGCATTGACATCGACCATGATGACTTTGGCCTGCATTGAGATAATCAGTAGCATGAGCGCTGCGCCCCAAAGCAAAGCGATAAAGCTGAGCGCCCATACAGAGGTCACCGCTAGCAATAGTGCAAGCATAGATACGAGCATCAGTATGGTCGATATCAGCATCAATCTAGTATTGAATCGATCACCCCAACGACTGAAAATAACACTACCTACAATTCCTGCTGCACCGAATAATAACAGTACAAAAGTCGCAGCGTTTTCACTGATATTGCCAACTTGGCGCATGAATGGTTCTATATAAGAATAAGCCGTATAGTGGGCTGTAAAGACCAACAAAATAAGCAGGTACAAACAGACCAATAATGGGTTTTTGAGTAGCTCCGGAATCTTTCTAAAAGACCCTTCAAACATACTAGGCAGCGTCGGCAATAGCCTTGCTTGTAGGATGAATACAACTAAGGCAATCACACCAATACCGCCAAATGTCGCCCGCCAGCCAAACCATTGACCGACCAAACGACCCAATGGCACACCCAATACCATCGCTAATGACGTACCAGTTGCAAGAACACTAAGCGCCATGGCTTTTTTGCCTTCAGGTGCGACGCGTATCGCAATTGCGGCTGTGATAGACCAAAAAATAGCATGCGATAACGCAATCCCAACCCGACTAATGAGGAGTACGTCGAAGCTCCATGCAAATACGGATAGCACATGACTGGCGATAAATACGGCAAAAAGCCCCAGGAGCAAACGTTTGCGCTCAAATCGACTGGTCAGTAGCATTAGCGGCAATGACATCGCCGCGACAATCCAAGCATAGAGTGTCAACATCCAGCCAGTTTCTGCCGTCGTGATAGAAAAGTCTTGGGCAATGTCGCTCAACAGCGCCACAGGGACAAATTCTGTGGTGTTCATAATAAAGGCACTAACGCCCATCAAAAATACTTGAAAATACTGAGTTCGGCGAGCGTTTGAGCTGGCCTCAATGTTATGTGTCATAAAATCCAATACAGATGCAGATACTACGTGTGATAGGTCAAAGTGGGGCACGCTTGCTTAGAATACAAGGATTGCGAGGCAAGATAGCAAGTCCACGTCGATCGTGGAAGTTGTTTTTTGATAAGGATTGTTAATTGGGCATTTATTCGAAAAATTTATTACCGCTTAACTATTATGCTAAGCCCCTCCTTAATTATTCAAATTTTATTCGCGTAAATATAAGCGACAGTTATTGTCGTCTCATATCGAAGCCCATCTAGACATATATTGATAAGCCTTGCTACTATATAAGCACATCGTGGGTTTAAGGCTACTTCCAGCACGATGAAAAACAACAACTGGTAAAACGCACAACACCTTATTACTCTGCAACTTTCAGCAAGGTAACTGTGCTTTTACCTTTATCGGCATAGTTAAATAGGCCAGAGTATAAGGAAGCATCCCATGACGATTACTGGTCACCATGCAATGACATTGCAGTCTTTAATCCTACAGCGCATTGAACAACAAAATCTATCATACGCCCAAATTGTCCAATTTATGGGCTATCAGACTAATGTCAAAACTCAAACTAGCGCTTTAAAACGTCTAGAGCATGTCTTGTCGTCTTCAGAATTAGGCCTGACCAAAACCAGTTATGATTTCAAATACTCATCTGCTGAGTTTATTCATGCTCTGTGCGAAGTGTTGGAGATTGATAGAAGTGAGTATTTACCACTTTTACAGCAGCTGGAGCAGTACGCTCACAAGGTATTAAATGCTACTAAGCCCATTGCCTATGCAGATATCACTTTTAGCGACGATTTCAAACCTTCATTTATGAGTATGATGGCGGTTTCTAAGTTTACAAGAATAGAGCTAGATGATGAGGTACGCCTACTGGATAGATACCGACAGCGACAAGTGATCAATGGATTAATTAGAGCACATTACATGGCTATGACAGGAAATATCCCATTTAATGGGGTAATCAATGGCTATCGAGTGTCATTCCAAAATGAGGATGGACAAAAGCAATACTTCTATATCACTGCTGACTTTGCCTAGCCATAGTAAGTCTATGTTAAGTGACATAGTAAATTAGGATAGGCGACACCAGTTGTCGTACAGGCTTCCAAACTACTTTATTTTTATACGGGTTTATATTATAGTTATTAGGTCAGGCAAAATAACATGAGATAAAAACCAGTTAACCCTCGGGGCGCAATGCTTCACTTCTTAACTGAGTTGTCTTTAGCACGCTACCTTAGCAATGTTATTTTCGTTTATTCTAAACTTCTGCGTCTGTACAAATTATACAAACCATCATTATTAATAAACAAAAAAACTAAACAGAAAAAATGCTCGTTGGCAGTGCAACAGTATTGGCAATGCGACAATGAAAAGCTGTGACTAAAAAATATAAATACATAAAAACTGCTACTTTACCAAGCCTATTCACTCACTTAACTTTATAGATAATGACGTCATTTAAACAAAATGGCGAACAAACTCGGCTGGCTTGAAATCAGCATTCAGAATATAACAACAACGAAAAACTGCAGCTAAAAAACCAAAATCAAAACAATAAGGATATAAATATGACGAGATTAACGTATCAGTTTGAGCAAAAACGTATAGATAATTCTAAGTGGTTGGATGGATCAAAGCTATCTGGCATAACGGCACTAGAAAATGATGAGAAGGGCCGAGTACGAAAAACGCCATTGTTTTACCTCGAAACGGTTTCTGTAGACAATTATGAAGATGATATTTATTTCGTGAATAATACTGATGAGACGCTCAGATGGGTAGCACCCTTTAAACCCTATCGAAACATAGAAGAAGCAAGAGCAAAGCTAGGCGATGTCAGTGATGAAAACTTGCATAAAGTGAAGCTTTATAGTGATGGCATGGATAGCGTATATCAGGATGTACTGCCTAAGCAGGGCGTGCGGATTGGCAGCACCCATATCATGTATGACAGTGATGCGATGATGCAGTGGTTTATACATGTGCCTTATAAAGGGCCAGATACTCATTATGCGATTTGGCAATTTAATGTAGTGGAAAAGGGCGGGATTCGAGGAACTTATCCGTTGCTGTGGGATGATTTTAGTAAACCCTCGCACATGGTGAATTGTGACTGTTTGTTTGATCAAGCTGATATGCCGATAGAGGTCAGTATTTATGAAGAGCGCTGTGCAATGCTTGACAGGCTTATCGGGTCATTTGGCATATCAAATGCCATATTCATATTGGCAATCAATGATGTGCTCTATCGTTATGGCGTGGGCTGGAGCGCGCCCTATAGCGAGTCGGATATACAAGCGCAAGACATTGCGATGAAACTAACAGAACAAAAGCCAGAAAATGCAGAAGCGGTGAAAGCCATTGTCCAAGCGGTTTATGATTTTTGGTTTAACGAAGGTTTTGCAAAAAATATCTCAATACAGGCTTGTGAGGAGCTTTTAAGCTTGTACCAAGCACAGGTTGCCACCCAAAAACCAGTTTGATTTATAAAAAAAATTATCAAGAAGAAACCTAAGTAATAATTAAAAAAGGAGAACCTTATGATGTTTCCCATTGAAAACAACGATACGTTTTTATTGTTTTTTCATGGTCTCGATTCAAGCAATGAGACCAGTAAATATACGTGTATCACGCGTGAGCCCAAATACTGTCAAACGGTCAATTACCGCGAGAATTTCGCAAAAATATTTGAGATTTATGATGCATTGATTCGTGAAAAAATGACACAGTATCCACGAGTGGTGTTGGCAGGGCATTCGCTTGGCGGCTGGTTTGCCAATCATTTTGCTCATAAATACAACTTGCGCGCGCTATTGATTGCACCTTGTATCTATCCAAGTGAGGTATTGGCGGACCGTATCCCTGACGTGGCTGATATGAAGCTGTCTTTTCCAACGACCAATACCGAGATGGTGCGGGTTATGGTAGAAGTCGATGATGAAAGTCTCGATGTGGCAGTCGCCAAACGAACCTTAGTGAATCTGCCTGATAGCTGGGAAGTCGACTACTTTGAAGGCGGTCACCACCGTATCGCCCGTAGTAATGATATCTGGTATCACTTAACTCATTTGTGTGAAGATCCCATCGCTTGGATGGATGAGGCAACGTATCATGGTGAGGACTGATAGTAAGGACAGTCAAAAAACTCAAGCGACTGAAGGATAAATAAACCGCTAAAAATAATCGATTGACATTAAAGACGATCGGTCATAATATTTGTGCATGACGATTACTAAGCCAAAAGCCCGTCGAGGGCGTCCACCCAATGTTGAGAGAGAGTTTACGGATACCCGTGAAGCTCTTTTGAGATCTGGGATGGAGATACTAACAGAGCAAGGCTTTGCGACTACTGGTATCGATGCCATACTCAAACGCATCAACGTGCCTAAAGGCTCTTTCTACAATTATTTCAAAAACAAAGAAGCATTTGGACAGGAAGTGTTGCGGCAGTACGCGTTGTATTTTGCTCGCAAGCTAGATCATTGTTTTCTGAATGAGCAAGTATCTCCCATACAGCGTATTAGTGACTTTGTTGAAGATGCTAAGTCAGGAATGATTAAGCATGAATTTCGACGCGGCTGTTTGGTAGGTAACTTGGGTCAAGAGATTGTCGTGTTGCCTGAGAGTTTTCGCTGTGAGTTAGAAAACATACTGCTTGATTGGCAAAAACGTTTAGCGGCTTGTTTACGTGTTGCAGTACAACAGGGACAAATACATCCTAATAGTGATTGTGATGAGCTTGCTGCTTTTTTTTGGATTGGTTGGGAAGGTGCGGTTTTGCGTGCTAAGTTGGTGCAAGATGTCAGTCCATTAGATACTTTTTTCCGAGGTTTTGTAGCAGGAATACAGAAGTAATTTTTTATTTATATTTTTAGACGACCGGTCTAAATTTTTTACTAATTTATAGACGATTGGTCTAAATAGGAGCTACTATGTTTAAAGTAATATTAATCGAAAAAAATGACGATGTTTATCAGTCTAATCTGACTGAGATACAGGACACGCAATTACCAGAAGGCGATGTCACGGTTCGTGTGGCATATAGCACACTCAATTACAAAGATGGATTGGCCATCACGGGTCGTAGCCCTGTGGTACGCACATTTCCCATGGTTCCAGGGATTGATTTAGCGGGTACCGTCGAAACAAGCAGCCATCCCCGCTACAAAGCTGGTGACAAGGTATTGTTAAATGGTTGGAGTGTGGGTGAGAAGTATTGGGGCGGTCTATCACAAAAAGCGCGATTAAACGGTGACTGGCTGATCCCGCTTCCTGAATCGATGACTGAACGTCAGGCGATGGCGATAGGTACAGCAGGATATACCGCAATGCTTTGCTTAATCGCATTAGAGCGTCATGGACTGACACCGGAGCGTGGCGAAGTATTGGTGACGGGTGCTAATGGCGGCGTTGGTAGCTTTGCCATCGCACTTTTGGCAAACCAAGGCTACTCTGTCACGGCCTCTACGAGTCGCCTAGAGGAAGCAGAATACTTAAAGAGCCTCGGTGCAACGACGATCATAGACCGTGCTGAATTGAGTAGCCCGGGACGTGCGCTTGGTAAGGAGAGATGGGCTGCTGCAATTGATTCTGTTGGTAGTCATACGCTGGCCAACGTTTGTGCCAGTACGTGTGAAGATGGTTTAGTCGCTACTTGTGGACTGGCTCAAGGCATGGATTTCCCTGCTACTGTTGCGCCATTTATTTTACGCGGTGTCAGTTTGCTTGGTATCAATAGCGTGACGCGACCTTATGATGAGCGTGTAGAAGCATGGCAGCGTTTGAGTACAGGTTTGGATATGACGCAATTGGATGCGATCACCAGAGAGATTGGTCTAAGCGAAGTCATTCCGACAGCCAACGAGTTATTGGATGGTAAGGTTCGTGGTCGAATAGTCGTTGATGTCAATCGTTAGGCTATCGAGCATAATTTTTAATACTTCAACATTAAAGTTTCGATGTTGAGCCTCTTTTTAATACATGAACAAATGATGTATCGAAAGGTCTAAGATTGAATCATCAAAGTGAAAAATAATTATTCACAAACGGTCACAAATATCGGTATTTATCTTTTGTCATCTGATGTGCTATCATCGTTGAACGATCTATCGTGGGTTTAACAGTTTTGTTGTTTCCGACCATGACAATAGTCTAATGGCGGCATGACAAACCTTGCAACTTCCAGCACGATATAAAACAACTCTGGTAAAGCGCATGAGCCTGTACTCCGACAACCTCATTTGTGCCTGATTTTTTGCCTATTTGGGCGTATATCAACCTTTTCGTCGGAGTTACAGGAGTCTAAGGTGTTCAATATCATGAGCCATATTACCAATCAATCCAAGTATACCCGCCGTTACCAACCGCGTCATTCTCTAGCGAAATATATTATCGATCAAATAGAGTTGTCTGAGCTGCGCCCGCAGAACATCGTTAAAAAAATGGGCTATCCGCTCAAGCACACCATACCTGCCTGTGACCGCCTGCGCCATGTACTATGCAATAGATATCTTGGACTTGATGGCAGTTACATGGATAAATACTTTACGGCAGATGAGTTTTTAGCGAAGCTATTTGAAGTACTGGAAATACCGTATCAGCCATTCGCAGAAGATATTGCTCAGATCCAATATGACTTAACGAATGAGGCTGACGTTACGCCTAGCTATCGTTTGCGAGCCGAAATGGATTTTGAATTTACGAGTGGCGCACACTGGATGTCTCGCGGTGCTGCCTCGCGTTTTGCGCAAGTCACTCTGCCTAATGACTTTGCTAAACTGAATAAGGTTGCGCGTGAGTCAGTGATTCAAGAAAGTATCTGCGAGCATTATCAACAGTACGAAGGTAATCTGCCATATAACGGTATTATCAAAGGCTATCGATTGACTATTGAACAAGACAATCATGTGATCGACCGTGCAGAGTATGGATTGCCAAAATCTAGCAGTATCTAAAACATGTTGAGCGTATAAGCAGCGTGACCTGTTCATTGCATTGACTGAGTAATCACATTTACCGAAAAATAAGTATAAGAAAGCCTCACTTTATCGTGGGGCTTTTTGGTGTTTACGTCATATTTATAGTTTGTTAAACATTAAACATCAGGCTTTGAAATAGCGCGCCACAAAATCACAAACAGTGCATCAAATTCTGCATTTAATGGCGTTTCTGTTTGGCGAATGGTATGCATTAAACCGAGTCGGCTGATAAAGCCCATAAACACATCAAACAGTATGTGCAGCGGTACGGTGTCATTGAGCACCCCACGATTTTGTCCATCTTCTAATACCGCCAAAAACGCGCCAATTAACTCTTTGTTTTCATAGATTGCGATATTACGTATCCGTGAGGCTGAGACAGAAGATAGCACCATCACCGCATCTGGATGCGAGTCGACAAAATCAAAGCAGACCCACAGCGTCTTACGTAGACGATCTTGTACGCTATCAATCCCTTGCAGATGATCCATGATGCGAGCGGCCAATCTCCCCAAAACGATATCCATAATGGTATAAAACAGCGTTTGCTTATCCCCGAAGTACTTGTAGAGCGTTTGCAAAGAGACGTTTGCAGACTTTGCAATCTGAGCCATCGTTACCTCATTAGCATCAAATCCTGCAAAGACCTTACGAACGGCTTGCTCAATTTTATCCAAAGTTGCGGGCCGCATATCGGATAGGGGCGCTAGAGATCGAGTTTGCGTAAGGTTATCTGACTGATTAAAGGTTTTCATATTTATTGCTTCTTAACGTATTGGCTATTTGATACGTCCTACCAGTTAAATGATTTGCTCAATAGTTTAACGTGATTAAATTAATAAGTAATATGCATTACCATTTTTATTTAATTGATTGCGAAGTGGTTTTCCTTATCCTAGTATAAGACTCGTATATTAATAGATACAAAGAATTTATAGTATGTCTATAGCGGTAATATAGATTACCATAAATTTTTCAAAACGACTTAGATATAGCTATTATTTATTCAACCTTGTCAAGGACAGACATTATGAGTATTGAGAAATTCACCCCAAACTGGATGACCGAAGAGCATCAGATGGTGCACGACAGTGCCTTAAAAATGTTTCAATCTTGGGATTCCAAAGACGAGCAATGGCGCAAAAACGGCATGATTGATCGCGCCGCTTGGGAAGAAGCAGGCGAAATGGGTTTTTTGTGTGCATCGATACCAGTTGAGTATGGTGGTGGTGGCGGTGATTTCGGTCATGAAGCAGCTGTTATTTATGCTCAAACTGAGGCCAATCAATCGGGATTTGGCGGCATGGTACATTCAGGCATTGTCGCGCCATATATTTTAAAACATGGTACTGAGCAGCAAAAACAAGCGTGGCTACCAAAAATGGCAACGGGCGAATGTATCGGCGCTATCGCCATGACCGAGCCTGGTACTGGCTCCGACTTACAAAACATCAAAACCTATGCGGTCAAAGATGGCGATGACTACATTATTAATGGTTCTAAGACTTTTATTACCAATGGTCAGCATGCCAAACTTATCTTATTAGCGTGTAAAACAGACCGTGAAAAAGGCGCTCAAGGTGTCTCACTTATCATCGTAGAAACGGATAAAGTAGAAGGGTTTGAGCGTGGACGCAATCTCGACAAGATTGGTCTGACGTCGCAGGATACCTCAGAGCTGTTCTTTAGCAATGTACGTGTGCCGCAAAAGAACCTGTTGGGTACAGTAGAAGGCATGGGTTTCATACAGATGATGCAGGAGCTGCCACGTGAGCGCTTAATTATTGCGTTATCTGGGGTCGGCTCAATGAAGCTAGCGATTAGCTTAACGTTAGACTATGTAAAAGGCCGCGAAGCCTTTGGTAAACCTATTTGGAAGTTTCAAAATACGCGCTTTAAGATGGCAGAGTGCTATGCAGATTATCTCGCTGCCAGCACCATGTGTGATGCTGCAATGGATGCGATGTTAGATGGCAAACTGTCCGTACCGCATGCGTCATTGATCAAATACTGGGTCACTGAAAAGCAATGTGAGGTGATTGACGAATGCGTGCAGCTGTTTGGCGGTTATGGCTATATGACAGAGTATCCTATTGCGCGTTTGTATGCCGATGCGCGCGTGCAAAAAATCTATGGCGGTACCAATGAGATTATGAAAGAGTTGGCATCACGCTTTATGTAGCCGTGTAGCTTATTGATTGGTTACAAGCCCACGTCCTATCTAGCAAGCTAAATAGGACATCAGCACATTCTTTACAAAATTTACAAAATAAAAAAAGGATTTTTTATGACTGAGACCGCTTACATTTATGACGCCATCCGCACGCCACGTGGTAAAGGTAAAAAGGATGGCTCGTTGTATCAGGCATCACCGATTTGGCTGACGCGAACTTTGTTAAAAGAGATGCAGCAGCGCCACTATTTGGACACCAGTTTGGTCGATGATGTGGTGCTTGGCTGCGTGACGCCAGTGGGCGAGCAAGGCTCTGATATTGCCCGCATTGCCACTATTGATGCTGGCTGGGCGCAAAGTGTGGCAGGGCTTACCTTGTCGCGCTTTTGTGCCTCTGGTCTGGAGTCTATTAACTTAGCAGCGGCCAAGATCATGTCAGGTATGGAAGACATGGTCGTGGCAGGCGGTGTGGAGTCTATGAGCCGTGTGCCGATGGGCTCCGATGGCGGTGCTTGGTACATGGATCCACGTGTCAATGAGGCTACGCACTTTGTACCACAAGGGGTGGGTGCGGATACCATCGCGACGCTCAAAGGCTTTAGTCGTATAGATGTTGATGCCTTTGCCACTGAGTCGCATCGCCGCGCAGCACAGGCTTGGGAGAACGGCTATTATGACAAATCGGTCGTCCCTGTCACCGATATCAATGGCATGATGCTATTGGACAAAGATGAAACTATCCGGCCCAATACCAATGTAGAGACTTTAGCTGGGCTCAAACCTTCCTTTATCATGCCGGGCAAAATGGGCTTTGATAGCGTTATCTTGGACAGATATACCACAATTGAAACGGTCAATCATGTCCACCATGCGGGTAACTCCTCTGGCATCGTCGACGGGGCAGCAATTTGCTTGATTGGTAGCGCAGCCGCTGGCAATCAAGCAGGTCTCAAACCACGCGCCAAAATCACGATGGCATCAGTTGTTGGTTCGGAGCCTGCCATCATGCTGACCGGCCCAACGCCTGCCTGCCAAAAAGCCCTTACCAAAGCGGGCATGCAAGCCTCTGATATAGATCTGTGGGAGATTAATGAAGCATTTGCTGCCGTACCGCTTAATACTGCTGATGATTTCGGAATTTCGCTTGATATTGTCAATGTCAATGGCGGTGCAATCTCCATGGGGCATCCGCTGGGTGCAACGGGCGCGATGCTGATGACGACCATCCTCGATGAGCTAGAACGCCGCGACTTAAAAACGGCCATGATTACGCTATGCGTGGGCGGTGGTATGGGTATTGCGACCATTATCGAGCGCGTTTAACCTCTGTCTCAACTAGACCAAAAAATAATATATACAGAATCATTTAAGGGATAAAAATGATGACAAACAATCAGACAGCAGATAGCGTAAACATGATTAACGAGCAAGAAGGTTTTTCAGCCCAGCGTGACGATGCAGGTATCGTCACTGTGATGATAGATCAAAGTAACCGCAAAATGAATGTCATCGGTGATGGTTTTGCAGAGGCGTTTGCAGCGATGGTCAATGCTTTCATCAATGATGAGGCAGCCACAGGCCTAATTCTCACATCGGCCAAAGACACTTTTGTGGTTGGGGCAGACCTTAATCAGTTGTCTGCCATCAAGACAGCCGAGCAAGCATTTACATTGACTGAAGGGCTCAAAGGTAGTATGCGTCAGCTTGAAACCTCATGGAAACCTGTCGTCGCTGCCATGACAGGCACCGCATTGGGTGGTGGTTTAGAGCTGGCGTTGGCGTGTCATTATCGTATTGCTATTGATTCGCCTAAGACTAAGCTGGGTCTGCCTGAGGTTAAGTTGGGCTTGTTGCCCGGTGGCGGTGGTACGCAGCGCTTGCCTCTATTGGTGGGGATTCAAGCAGCACTGGAGCTGATGACCCAAGGTCGTGATCTGAGCCCAATAGCGGCAAAAGGTATCGGTCTCATCGATGCCACTGCCACTGACCGAACAGACATGATGTTGCAGGCTAAAAACTGGATTCAGGATAATCCAAGCGCACAGCAGCCATGGGATAAAAAAGGCTTTAAAATCCCTGGCGGTGATAGTAAGCATCCCAGCGTCGTACCGATGTTCTCTATCGCACCCGCTATGGCCAATCAAAAATCACATGGCAATTATCCTGCGATTACCCATATTATGTCTTGTGTGTTTGAAGGTTGTTTAGTAGACATCGATACAGGGCTTGAGATTGAGTCACGTTATTTCGCAGCTTGTGTGCTGTCTGCTGAATCTAGAAACATGATCAATACCTTGTGGACTCAGCTCAATAGCATCAAAAAAGGTCAGTCTCGCCCCCAAGGGTTTGAACGCACAACCACCAAAAAAGTTGGTATCTTGGGTGCGGGCATGATGGGTGCTGGCATTGCGTATGTCACTGCCAAAGCTGGTATCGATGTCGTTCTACTAGACACAGACATGGCAGGCGCCGAAAAAGGCAAAGCATACTCTGCCAATATTTTGGACAAAGCGATCAGCCGTAAACGCTCAACAGAAGAGAAAAAACAAGCCCTCTTAGAACGTATCAAGCCAACAGTCTCTTATGAGGATTTGGCTGATTGCGATCTTATCATCGAAGCTGTGTTTGAAAACCGAGAGATCAAAGCCAAGTGTACCCAGCAAAGTGAAGCGGTGATTTCAGATACTGCAGTTTATGCGTCTAATACTTCAACACTGCCGATCACAGGACTGGCAAAAGCCAGCACACGCCCAAATCAATTCATCGGTCTGCACTTTTTCTCACCAGTAGACAAGATGCCGCTCGTTGAGATTATCATGGGTGAGCAAACCGATGATGCGACGTTGGCAAAAGCGTTTGATTATGTACTACAAATCGGCAAAACGCCTATCGTCGTCAATGACAGTCGCGGTTTTTATACGTCGCGTGTGTTTGGCGCCTATGTATCAGAGGGTATTGCGATGCTAGGAGAGGGCGTGCATCCTCGCAGCATTGAAGTCGCTGGTATAAAAACAGGCATGCCGATGCCGCCCTTAGCATTACAAGATGAGGTGTCGTTGAGTCTGGCACTGCATGTCAGCGAACAGCGACAGCTTGATATGGCAGCCGAAGGCAAGCCGATGGCGGTGCGTCCTTCATACGAGATACTCAAAACGCTAGTCAATGAGCATGGGCGTGAAGGCAAAAAAAATGGCAAAGGCTTTTATGAGTATCCTGCAGGAAGTGATAAGTACTTATGGCCTGAGCTGATGACCTTATACCCACCAAAATCAGAGCAACCCTCGCAGCAAGACTTGGTCGATCGTTTGATGTTTATTCAAGCCAATGAATCTGCTAAGTGCTATGAGGAAAACGTCGTGCGCTCAGTTGCTGATACCAATATAGGGTCTATCTTTGGCTGGGGGTTTGCACCGCAGCACGGTGGTACACTACAGTTTATCAATGCAATGGGCGTGAGTGCGTTTGTTGAGCGGAGTCGTGAGCTGGCTGCGAAATATGGCGAACGTTTTGAGCCAGCTCAAATCTTGTTAGATATGGCAGTCAAAGGTGAGGCGTTCTCCGATGACTGATGTGCATTTATCAAATCATGATCAAATGGCGGACTGTCTACAAGGGTTACGAGTGGTCGATCTGACTCGTAACCTACCTGGGCCTTTTGCCACGCGTTTGCTTGCGGATTTGGGCGCGGACGTCCTTAAAATCGAGCCCAAACAAGGTGATCCTGCTCGGGTATTTGGTGAATTATTCGCAGCTTTAAACCACGGTAAAACGACCGAAAAATATGATTTTCATGATCCCAAAGCGATTGAAGCTATAAAAGCACATCTTAAAGAAGCTGATGTGATGCTAGATAGCTTTCGCCCAGGTGTCTTGGCAGAAATGGGACTAAATGCTAAGACCCTGCATACCATCAACCCAAAGCTAGTAATAGTGTCAATCACTGGCTATGGCGTAGAAGGCAATTACGCAAAAGAAGGTATTGACTCAGAAGATGGCTCTGAAGTGAATCATGACTGGGCCAACAAAGCCGGTCATGATATTAATTTTATGGCTATGAGCGGCGTACTAGATCAGCTAAAAACAGCGCAGGGTGAGCAGGCTATGCCTAATATCCAGTTTGCGGATTTGGCAGGTGGTAGTGACACAGCCGTGATAGCACTGTTGGCTGCCGTATTTGCCGCCCAACATACGGGCAAAGGGCGACACATTGCTATTAGCATGACGCACAGTCTTTATAATCATATGGTCATGCCAAAGGTCACAGGCAAACTGATTAATAGCCTTTCAGGAAATGGCTCAAACGACACTCTACTGCCGCAGCATGATTTTTTGGGTGGTGCATTGCCATGTTACCGATTGTACCAAACCGCTGATAAGCGCCATATGGCGGTTGGTTCCTTAGAGTTGAAATTTTGGCAAGGTCTATGTGAGGTATTGGAGCTGCCAGCGCTTAAAGCAATACACTGGCAACTTGGTATCATGCCCAATATGCCTGAGAGTGAGGCTGCGACTAAAACAATCGCGGAAAAATTCGCCAGTCAAACGCTTGAGCATTGGCAACGTGTATTTGCAGCAACAGATGTCTGTGTGACCCCTGTGCTGAGTTTGCATGAAGCTAAAGTTCACCCTTTATTTGCGCATCAAGATGAGCATCATGCAACATCAGGGTGGCAGCCAGTGAATTAATAATTAGTATGTAAGTAGCTTTAGAGAAAAGTGAAAGTTGGATTAGCACTTGAAGGAGATATCAAGCCGCTGCTGGCTAGTATCGTCTCTTTAGCCTGTGTAATTTAGACTGCCTGTCTAAAGTAGAGTGATTGAACTTGTATATTTATAACTGTCTATCTAAAATTGCCTGAATAAGAGACAATACACCCATAAATCCTAAAGTCTTACGGTACTGAAAAATAGTAGCACGTTCAAAGGCTCTTAGAGATTGAGCAACACAGACATTTAATAAATTTAACTTAAGCAAAAAGGCAGTTCTGAATGACCAAACATAACCCGTATAATTTTTTACCTTTGCAGCCAACAGGTAGAAACGAGACCAATACTGCTAATACTTATGCTCCTGAAGATATGATTAAAATATACGAGCAGCAGTTTCTCATTCAAGTGCCAGAAGAAGAGCTAACCGAGTTTTTGCCAGCGTTAAAAGCATTCTATGATATCGATAATCATACCTTAGATGTCAGTGCCATTATTTTTGATGCAATCGCAGACTCTGCTATCATTTATAATCATAAAATCAAAGTCGGCGACTATCAAATATTAGGTGAGTTGATAGAAGAGGCGATTGAATATGATGAAGACAACAAAGGTGATGAAAGCGCTGAAAATGAAGAGATTCAGGCCTATACATTAGAGTGTCAGCGTACTTTCTTCATTAATGATGTAGAAATACCTTATCATTTCAACCTATTTATTTATGGTGATGGTTATTCTACTTTAACCAAAAAAGAAACCGTGTTAGAAAAAATGTACTGGTTTGTCAGAGGTAGATTTGAAGAGGATTTATTAGATGACGCTGAAGATAATGACAGCTTAGAGTCTATTAATGCGCAACTAGCCAGTTTAGGTATTCGTGAAATGGATTTGACGACTGTAGATGAGATAATCAGCTATGTAGAAGGCAGCATCATTGACGACCCAATGGTAGACGAGCTTAACAAACTGTTGGATGATGCTGAATAGTGTGGAAGATAAGTTAGTAGAGTAATCAGCAAAAGAACAGATTTGAAAATTATATAGCTGAAAAACTAGAAAAAAGCCTCACTGCTCGTATTATGAATGGCGAGGCTTTTTAAATTATTAACCTCATAAATAAGTTCTTTCGACATCATCCAAAATTACATGACGCGATGCATTTCTAGGTTTTTACCCATCTCCCCTCAAAGGGTCAGTCGATTTCCTATATAATGTGAGCTATTTCATTATTGTTTATCCATTCAATTCAGGCTTTTTTCTTAGTAAAGATGCTTCTTATCAGGTAAAACGGTGCTTTATGTTCAACGCTTCCTCGACTCGTTTAAATAAATACATCAGCGAAAGTGGTATTTGCTCTAGGCGAGACGCTGACCGCTTTATTGAACAAGGTAATGTATACATCAATGGCAAACGTGCGTCGGTAGGTGATCAAGTGGTTGCTGGAAATGCGGTAAAAGTTAACGGGCAGCTTATTGAGCCGCGAGAGCCCGATGATTTTATTTTTATTGCATTAAATAAGCCAGTAGGCATTGTGAGCACTACAGAAAGCTCTGAGAAGAATAATATTGTCGATTTTGTGCGACATAGTTTGCGTATTTTTCCGATTGGCCGTTTGGACAAAGATTCTCAAGGTTTGATATTTTTGACTAATAATGGTGATTTGGTCAATAAGGTACTACGTGCTGGCAATAATCACGAGAAAGAATATCTAGTTACAGTAAATAAGCCGTTAACGGATAGTGTTATCGAAGGTCTGGCGGGCGGTGTACCGATGCTTGGCAAGATGACCAAAAAGTGCCCAGTGACTAAAGTAGCTCCTAATGTCTTTAACATCACGCTCGTACAAGGTTTGAACCGTCAAATTCGCCGTATGTGTGAGCACTTTGGCTACGAAGTCGTCAAGCTTGAACGTACGCGGATTATGAACGTAAGTCTCAAAGGTCTTCCCGTTGGTGACTGGCGAGACTTAACCCCAAAAGAGCTGTCCGTGTTACTTAAATCTGTAGAAGACTCTTCTTCGCAAGACAATCACTCAAACAAGAAATCTCGCAATGCACCACGAAAAAAACCTCGTGCTGATGCTTCGTCAAAGTCAAAATCATCTACAAAATCAGCAGGTGCAGCAAAGGGGCGTAACAAATACGCCAAGGACGATGCTAGAAAACCAGCAGGTTCTAAAGGTAGGGATGGACGTCCTACTGGTCGTGGTAAGCCGTCAGGCCGTAATGGTAAATCTGGAGGCAATGGTAAACCTGCTACCAATGGCAGGCGTCCTTCAAAGGGACGAGGCTCTTCGCGGTAATAATTTTTCACAATGTGACGGCTATATTTATTTCAAAAATAGCAGTAAGCTAAATAAATTTAGTCTTAATGAGATAATATTATGTTTAAAATAAAAGTAGAGCGCATTGTCAAAAAACCGATTGATGAGGTATTTGAAGCACTGAGTGACCATGCCAGTTATAGCTCATTTAAAGCGGTGGGGATTGCTAAGTTAGTAGCTGAAGGTAACGAAGAGCGCAATGGCGTTGGGGCTTTACGTAGCATTCAAACGGGACCCGTTAAGTTTTGGGAGCGGATTACGGCGTTTGAGCGTCCTACTCATATGCAATACCAAATCGAAAAATCTAAGCCTATCAAAATGCAGCATGATAAAGGCATCATTGATTTAAAAGACTTGGGCGATGGCACCACACACGTGACTTGGGTATCTGAGGGTCGATTGATTGTACCATTGCCATTAGTCGGTCGTTTATTTGACCGTCAAATGCAGAAACAAGGAACCATAGGGTTTAGTAGCATACTCAAATCTATCGAAAGCCGCTAATCTAGCGGCAATGTTGGGTTTTTTGATATCACTCTCTAGTGGTGTCTTATTTTATTTGAGTCATCACTGTCAGTTTTAATCTGCTTTATTCTTAGCAGCTTCAATCTCGTTAAAACGCGCTAACTGCTCTGGCGTTGCTTTCTGTTGATATTTCTCTTTCCACTCAGCATAAGGCATGCCATAAACAAGCTCGCGCGCATCCTCATATTCAATCTCAATACCACGCTCTTCACCAGCCGCTTTATACCATTTGGATAAGCAGTTACGACAAAAGTCGGCAAGGTTCATTAGCTCAATATTTTGTACATCTTTACGCTCGTCTAAATGAGCCAATAAGCGACGAAATGCCGCGGCTTCTAACTCGATGTTTGATTCTAATTTTGCCATAATATTTTCCTAGTTATAATTGAGCCACTTTTAAACCACATGATACTAACGACATAAATATTGCGCAATTAGCGTGGGCTCATCGTCTGTAAAGTTTATCAGTGGCTCAATCTGTCGTTAATTGTAATGAACTGTGGCGATAGTTAACTCTAATAGTACTATGTATTCTTCTAATATAAATTACGACTTGTCATCAATTAAATCAAAAAATACCAGAAGCCAAATGGACAGAATCCACAAAACAAAGGACTGATCTATCATATCAAGTACAAAATGTGTGATATAGCTTCATCTTTGTAAAGAAACTCTAAGTTAATTAGCGTGCTTTATAAAGCTATCTATTCAATTTTTGGCTGAGGTAATTGACATACTTGGCTAATAGGCTTTGCAACATGTTGTGTTGTGCTCTTTAGCGATATAAACCCCTATTTATTATATGGATCATTATGGTGAGCAGAGCAGAGTGATGCATAGTCTCTAATCACCAGAGTCGTCAATTTTAAATTGCCAAACTCTTCAATCTTAAAAGCTTTTTTTGGACCAATTTGACGGCATTGCAAATCGTCGTGCCAGTGCTTCAACATGTTAATAAAAGGAGTCTTGTCGTTAGATCTTGATAGACCACATTAATGATGCCAGTATTTCCCAATTGACGTGCTAGCGGCAACGACTTAAATTCGAATAATTACTGATTAATGTTGACCAATATATTGAATGAAATCGAATCTATGGTATTTTCTGATATGGCTATTGAAGATTGGGTGCAGGTCTTTTTCTGTATGGTTCCTAGTCGAATACCGTGATAGTTATGGCAATTGCAACTCTGGGGCGAAAAAAGAATATCAGTAGAAGAATCTAAAACATAAGTAAAAATAAATCAGTATTTCCAAAAAAAAGCCCTAGTGATCTAGGGTTTTTTAATGGATGTAAGTTTAGTAAATTTTAACGGGCTTCGAAATACATAGTAATTTCAAAACCGATACGGATGTCTTGAAAAGCTGGTTTGGTCCACTGCATGAGATTGCTCCTGAATGATGTTACTAGTTGATAGACAGTATTAATAAAGGGAATGCCTCATGCTATTACAACCTGACCCCTACTGTCAATTCATTAGATGTTAACTTGGAATATTTTAGCTATGAAGTTTAGCGGCAACAGTAAAGTTTACTTATGTTTATAAATAAGCCCCTAATTGTGAAGTTAGTATTTGGAGGTTGTCGATGGAGTACGCTAATTGTGGACTTCAGGTTCTGTGATTCAAAAGAGACTGTAGCTAATGCTCATTTAAGAAATAATAACCAGCTTATGTTCATTAAATAACCAAAAAAAGATTGAAGAACTTTCTTGGCTTTGGTATGTTTCAAGCCATGCTTTGATTTCATGTAATTTAAATTCTATCACGCGTAGTTCGGCCAGTACAATTAGTACGGTCGATCGAATCCTCATTTACTATCAACAAGGAAAACCCAACCTTGGCAATGTTAACCGATCGATTTTCATTGGAGTGTGTAATTCTACATTAACCTGTATATACTAATATGTAAGGGGTTAGGTTTGGTTAATGAATTATAGCTTTAAGGGTGGATTAAGTAAACGTATTTTTTAGTCTGAATATGGTCACCCCAATATTAGGGTCTTTTGACCACTTACCCCTACTCGAGGGGTAAGCGAAATTTGCTGCAATATTAGTTATATCTGATGACTTGATTAGTCTTTCTCTAAAAAGTAGTGAGTCTTTGATTTCTTTTATCTGCCATTTCTGTCCTTAATTGCATTGAAATATATTTAATATATAACGGTTATACAAATATACTCCTGTCTAACTGAGTATCACATGGCTGTATACCTACCATATTTTCCCATGGAATAGTTATCAGGCCTCATCATCTACTATCATAAAAAGATGTACTAAAAACCTCAGCAAGCCAGAAAAGGCTTTGCCATTTGATGTTTGATCGTCAGCAATACAAATGCCAAATCTGATAGTGCTAGAGTTGTAAGGTTTGAAGATTGCTTTTGATGCCTCTGGTTTTTTATCAGTAGTTCTATAGATATCATTCAGAGTAGCTTTTATATCTTTATTGCCTGCAATCATCCACGACTGTGCAGGTAAAAGTCTTAAGCTAATCTGTGCAAACCTTAGAAACTCATCTATATCTTTTACCGGAAATGAAAGATAGGCATTATTAATAGTGATTTTTTGTCTAACTATCTGTAGAAACCATAGGTAGTCCGTATGTTGTTGATCACGTAAGATCCAAACTGATTTTAGTATGATGGGTAGGAGCTCATAATTTTCTCTACTTTTCATACTTTTTGGTTGTCGTTGATTCGTTGTTTCAATAAAGCGACATTTCCCCTGGTTAGTAGTAATCTGTGCTATTTGCTCAGCGCGCTCAGCGAATACTTGTGCATCCTCGAGCTTTATGAATGAATGGTTTGCCGATAGTCTGACATCGCCGCTTTCCTCTAAAAGCTGTAAGAATTTGATGAGTTGGTTGATACCATAGCGGTGAACTCTATCGTCTGCCACATTAGCAGTGAACACATCACTTTCCTTGAACTGATTAACAATATCAATAGTAAGGTTTACTGGAATATCTCGACTTTGATTTAAGGTTAGTTTTTTTGTCAACTTGCGAGTATCGGAGATAGATATCTTGTTATCGATAATTGGGATGCTATTGGACTTGAGCCTGTCTTTACTAATATCAGTAATGTTTTTAAAGATAACGTAATCTAACTGCATTTCTGTATTGGCAATAGCGTATGTAGTCATAAGCATTGCTGAATGAATATAATACTCAAAGCTTCGGTTAGGAGACACATGCCCAGCTATTCCTGAAATGGCATACCATTTATCTTGAGCATCATGATTAACTCCTAACAGCCCAGTTTTTATCTTGGCAATATGTTGATCACTGTAACCAGTTAATGTTTTCACAAGCTGATCGTCAGCATTCAAAATCAGTGATAAATTGGTAATTGCTGTATGTCTAAATGCGTGAAATGTATAGTCCTTCGCTTTGAATAAGCACAGCATTCTTCTCAGTACTGCAAGAGGTTCGGTGTCATCAATTGGATATTTGTCATATGAGGGACTAAATATATAATCTGTCTTATGAAGCTCATTCAACTGTACATATTGATTAAAAAAATTCAATTCCTCGTCAGATAGTAGTGAAAAAGCTGCTACTCGGCGGATACTACCTTGAGTTTTTGTGCTGCGGTAAATATTTGGACGAATAACTAGCGACGGTTCGCCAAGGGTAAATCCCTCAATATCTGCATACCTTAATCCAAGCAATTCTTTCTTCCGCATGCCTGTACGATATGCGAGAACAAACAACAGCTTGTACATATCGACTTCGAGTGGATCAACAAGCTTTGGTATGTTTAACAGGATTGCTTGATAAGCTAGGGGTGAAATCCATTCGCTACGTACCACTCTTTGTGTTTGAGCTTCTTTAATACTTACTTTAGGGAAATGATAGTACTTAACCCCTATGTCATGTAGACGCTGCAGCAGCTTTGCTGAGTATTGAGTATCTTTGTTATTACGATAGACAGCTTTATGCTCTAAAATCTCTTCGTAGCATTCTTCAAAATCCTCACTACTATAAGTATTTAAAGGCTGTCCTGATAAGAAATAAAGCCATTCATAAGCTACCGAGCTCAAATAGCCTTGAATAGTTTCTTTTTTGGGACGAGGCGTTGCATTAGATCTAGATAATACAAACTTTATTAAAATATTTTCAGCAATATCACGTTCTTCATTTAACATGTTCGTTAAAGAGTAGTTGATATCATATTCGTTGTCTTTGATTCTTTCTTTTTGCTTACGAGTGCTGTAATGATTGTCTAATTCTTTATAAATACGTTTAACGATATCTATCTTGCGGACTTCGGCCAGCTCAGCATACCTTACGGTATTTTTGCTGACTTTGGATAGAGGTGCCTCGACTGATAAAGATGGTTTGTTAGTTTTATACTCTTTATTTATCAAGGTAGAAAAATCATCTGTGAGTAGACCTGTGGTTTTACGCTTGCCTTGTGCAACTCCTATTAGTGCTTGATCAACAAAGACATTGGGCATCATCTCCCAATGATAACTTGCATAACTTAGCAACCATGGTAGAGAAGGAACCTTGTTTTTAGATACTTGCAAAACCTCACTTAAATGGTTCCTTAGTAATCTTTCAATATCCGTGCTTGTCCTAAACTGATAAGGCTCGTTAAATTTTCTACATCGGTATAACCAGCATTGGCTGATGACATCTAGAGAGACTTGCTGAGTAATGTATAAAGAACTCTTTTTTACATTAGTAGATTCTGCTCTTTCATTACCATAATTTTTTGTAGGGTAACGTACAGAAACAATGACATGATGATCATTGAAAGCAGTTAAGACTGGTTGATCTAACAAAGTATTGACTAAAGCAGCTAGTAGTTCTTTATCGTTAATCCCGCCAAAAGCTATTAGTGAAAACACAAGCGACACTAAGGACTGATTTTGATCTTTGCTTGCCGCTGCCCAGTCTGCCATCACCGTTTTAGTTATTTTATTAAAAAGCTTGCCATTTTTTATCCAGTTTTCATCAATTGAAAGTGGACTCTCTTTTACTAAAACAGGTTCGCTAGGCAAAGGGTAGTGATACTCTGATTGCATATAAAACGTGTTGTAGTAGCTGACAAATTTAGATAAAACCTCCCAAGCATATCGAAATTGAGCCATTGAAGTATAAATTTTAGAACAGACTTGATGAATCAGCTTGTGTGCTTGTTTTAAAAAACCTTCGAAATACTGTTCATCAAGTGGGTATGTCATTAATGCTAATTGTTCTAAATAATCAGTATAATTTACTTCCCATTGCTTTAGTTTGATATCGTCAGTTGGCTTAGGATGTTTTTCTAGGTAGATTTTTTTGTATTTCTCTGTTGAAAGTATTTTGTATTCGTAAAATCTTTTGTCTACATCCGCATGATTGACTAAAGCCTGAAAGTCTTGGAATGCTTGTTTTTGAATATCTTCCCATAGAGTTTGAAATATATTCAGCAACTCGTACTTTTGATAGGCACGTATTGATACCTCATTCTGGTTTACACTCAAAGCATTTATATCACCTTTTTGTTCGGTGAACCCAGCAGTAATTTTAGGTGGAAAAATATTTTTATTTACGATTGACGGATTAATAGGATGTTTTTTTACCTCACGAGCCTTACTTTTTTTCTTGCGTTTAGATTTTTGAGTTTGATGCAACTTTGCTAGTTCTTTACGCGACTGGTTGCTATCATTATTCGATTTATTTTTTGATGGTTTCATTTGCTATCACATTTTTAGATTCATTTGTTGTGCGATTTCTTCAAAGGTATCACGCACTTGCCAAATTTGTTGCTTATTTATTGATGAGAACTGTCCCAATGCCTCTTGTCGGTTTTTCTCATGACCAATCACTGTATTGATCAAGATCATTGAAACGCCAAGCTTTTCAAGCTGGGTACGTAAGAAGTGCCGTGTCCAATAAGAATCATCAAAAGGCATGTAGTCTACTAATAATTTTGAGATATGGCTTCGCTTGATTTGAATAAGTTTATCGTAACTATCTGATAGCATATTAAGTAGGGTTAGCTCATCTTGTTCTTGTTTGATCTGATGAATCATTTTATCGACCTTGGCAGTCGCATAAGGCTGATAATCGACAAGAAATAATTGGTACTTTTTTAAAATTGCCAAAAGAGTAGGGCACAATGGGATTAGTCGATGGTTTTTGACAACCTTATTAGGTTTATCTGCCACTTCGTACCAACCCACCTCTAAGTCAATATCTCTAACATTAGTCAGTCCATTATTTGGACGAGTACCAGTCAACAAACAAAACTGGATCCAAACAAGAGCGCTATACCTATTGAAGTGCTCCTCTCTATTGTCGCCATTATCAACCCACACCGATAGATCCTGTAAGAAAATATTGACGTATTTTAATGTCAATGCAAATCCAGAGCCTGTAGTGAAATCTATTCTAGTACTTTGTTTGCCAATAAAACTATCGTCTAATTGGTTGTCATAGTTAAGCAGCTCTATTGCTTGACGATAACGCTTAATAAGAAATTCGTTATTATGACTGCTGTAGTAAGTAGAGGGTGCAAGAGATGCTGGTATTCGGCAAATCAGATCGGCAATATGTTGGTTACCACCTCGAATATATCTGTGTAAGACAATATGCAAAGCGGTTTCAATACGTACTACTGATAGATAGGGTAGGTCTATATCTTCTTTTATAGTGCGAATATAGTCTAGAATATCGTCTTTATTTGGTAAGTTTTTTTCATGAGAAAGGAATTTTATTAACTTCATTGGCATGGGGAGACTTATGATACGCTTTTGATTTTCGTGAATATTTGCATCATATTCATGCTTACGATCAGTGATTTGTAGTTGATACTGCAAATATGCAGCATCTCCCAAAACGGTGAATAACCCAGAGTCTGGAATGAAACCAGTTGTCATTAAAAGCTCTACAGGAACGGCTGTTATCATTGATAGGAGTAAGATAAGAGAGGCTTTATTGTGTTTATAGTCGTGTTGATGTGAATCTATCGCTAATCTGCCAAAAACCTGTTTTAAGCCTGCTACAGAAAGCGTTCTGACATTAGAGTTAAGCTCTAACTCTCTCTGGCTAATATAGCTGTGATGAACGTTTTTTTCTATCCTATGTAACGGTTGCATGTAACGAACTTTCTTATCAGGCAAATCTAAACTGACAATCAGTGGACGTTCTAAAGTATCCATGTACTCTTCAATATTTTTAGGTTTTCTAGAATTTGGTGAATACAGTTCATAATCAAAATCTGGTATTGCAGGATACTGGTAGTATAAATGTGGAGCATCGCTCTCAATATCATATTTATTTTGATTCCAGTAGCTATTTTCTACCCAAGTTGAACCATCCACGAAATCAGCCAATTGTTCGGTGGCTTCACTTTCAAAAGGATCCAAATATTTATCTTTCTTTTTGCGCTGGCGAGTGATTTTCTTGTTAGGATAGTAGGCTTGCTCAAAGCATTTAACAATCGCGTTAAGCTGTTTAAATTTTTTACTGCGGAACCTGACCGTTGCTTCACTTTCCTCAGTGTTTATTAGCAGCTCTATTCGTACTTCTTGTTCGTACGCTATTATTCCCAATTGTCCTACAAAGAATACATAGATGAAGTCTACTGTATTCGATAACTCTTCTAGATCGTCAAGTTTCGGTAATACCTCCCAAATCCATCGGTTATTCTTAGAGTTGGAAAATACGGGTAACTTGAATCGGTTAATTACATTTGTTAAATGCGTCTTTGCTTTTTTGTGATGTGATAACAACAAATATGTATGAATGGATATGCATAACCATATTATTTTTTTGTGCTCATTATCGGTTAAGTTATCTAACAAGAAAAGCGGTTGTAGAATCGGAGGTAATGCATTGAGCGTCTTTTTACTGACATCTTCTTGAAAAAATAAACCGTTTTTTATAGCTATCAACTGCTCTATTAAAGGTGGCGACCGTTGTTGAATGGTTAAATTAATTGAAGTGACAATTTCCTTTAGTGCAGCTATCCAGTTCTTATTGTAGTTATATGGATATTCAACACTTAAAAGATCAACTTGTTCAATAAGCTGGTCATTAGTCAAAAGAACAATTTGATCACTATCATCAGGCATTTTGTTTCTCGCTATTTTTTGACTTATTCCGTGCGTTATCGTATGTTTTTTCATGGATATTCATGTGTGAGCAAAAGAGTATTATGGGATAATTGTTAAGACCAAATAAGTGTTCACATTGCTTTTCAGTTAGAGCTTTTTTTAGATCTTGATGGACTTTATAATAATTTAAACTTTCTTGGCTACGAATGGCTCTATTAAGAAAGTTAATAAGTTCATAAAAAACACTTTCTAACCTATAAAATTCAGGGAGTTCGTTGGTATTAATACAGATACAGTGTACTTGCTTAACTGTAGCCTGCTGGAAGTATCTCTTGCAAAAGAATGCCAAAATGTAGTTGTTCAAAAAAATGAAATCTTGGTCTATGATTGTGATGAATGTAGTAGCTGCTAGAGCTCTTTCGATCTCCATCTCAAGAAAATCATTTTCTAGTTCTGATGATATCTCATGAGTTAGTATGTATAGCTGCTTAAACTCGTCATGGTAAGTAATAAGCTGCTCTGATATATAACCGGTTGAGTATTGTTTAAATTTCACTTTGTGATCCATAATCTGATACTGTTTCAGTATACATGCCAAACAATTAGAGGAGGGGTACAGTTGAAGCAAAGTCTTATATTTGAAGCGATCTGACCCATCCTGTTAAATCCGTATGACTAAACTTGGGATGTTTTAGTTACGTAGCCTGACGATAAAATTCAAACCACACTTGCCTTGGCGATCTATAGCCTAAATCCTCTTGAATTATCGTCTGATTGTAGTAGATCCCGATATAGCCGATAATATCATTGCTTGCCAATATCGCGAATCAGCCAATCGTAGTAGCTTGAATACTTAATCTTTAGCATACGGTATATAGTAGTAATGCCGAAAAGGGACTAGTTATCTTCAACAAAGGCGTACATTACTGGCTGTCACTGCTGGCATAGCCCTGCGTCTTGCGTCACTAAAACAGTCTACTGGAATGTTTCTTAACATTTCTCATTGGCGAAGTACGCCGTCGCCTCATTCGAGCATAATTCTCGTCTTGCGTTGGGGCGAAGCGGTGCTTCGCTTTATTCCTCCTCATTTAATATCTCTCGTTCCTCTTCAGCAACTTTAAGCTGTCTTTTGAGGCGCTTGTTCTCTTCCATCACGGCCATAAGCTGTGGATCGTACTGCTCAGTTCCTTCAAGATTATCTTAATTGGCTTTGTTATGTCAGTTCGATAGCGTTTGCATGGCGATGCCAAGTTGCTTTGCAGTCGCTGAGATGTTGCCGTTATTGTCTTCTATCTTTTTGATGGCTCCTACTTTGAATTCCGTTTAATACGCTTAGTTTACCAAGTTTACGTGTAAGGTTTATTTAGCATAGCTCACTACTGTTTATGTGTCATCTTTTGAGTTTGAACAACGGTATTATGAGTTTTTAACTTAGTAAGGTATCATCGACTGACTTGATTACTCAACTTCCGATATACTTGAGACAGTTCACTACAATTAAAATTGTTGAACTTCGTTATTAACAAGATTTTTTAAGCAAACATCGAGTAGAAAGACAATGCATCTAATGCATTGTCCTAGATAATTTTTTACTTTTAGTTGTGGTTTTTGATTTCAGTAAACAATGATTTTTCTCAAACCAAAAACCAAAGTCCACCCATAATAACCAGTCCTGAAACTGCTAACACGATCAAGCAATATCCCATAATGGCACGTGCATCAAGTCCTGCAATACCTAATAACGGTAATGCCCAGAATGGCTGTATCATATTTGTCCAGGCATCTCCCCATGCAATTGCCATAGCCGTCACACTAGGATTAACCCCAAGCGCTGTACCAGCGGGTATCATGACAGGCCCCTGAACGGCGAATTGACCACCACCTGAAGGCACAAAAACATTTACGATACCAGCACTTAAAAATGCAAACACGGGAAAGCTATCTGCTGAGGCATTATTGATAAAAAATTCAGTCACCTCAGTACTAATTGAAATACCATTGAGGTTTGCTCCTGTCATTATACCCATAATACCACCATAGAATGGATACAGTAATACGATGCCAGTAATACTGCTGATACCTGAATTGACAGCCAAATAGTAGCGCTCAAGAGTGCCATGGGCTAATAATCCCATAAATAAAAACAGGCCAATGACTATGTTAAATCCTAAGCTAAAGCCATTACTGGTAAATTCATTCACATAATACATGAGTGCAAGCGCTAGTAAGACAAAAGCAATAAGACGGCTGTCATCTAACTTTTGGGCTGGTGTATCATGTTTAGGCGCTTGGTAAACCTCATTTTTTAGGATACTGGGATCAACTAACGTCGGATTTTTGGGGTGCATAAAGCTATTAAGAATAGGTATAACTACGATTAAGGTAATTAGAATAGCTAAGTTGTAGGGAGCGAATATAGTTTGTGAGAGAGGAATAGCATCGGTCAAGATGTCTCCTGAAAGTTGTTTTAACGTATCGCCACCGCTGCTTAGTGCCAAAGGGATTGATCCAGATAGCCCTGAGTGCCAAACTAGAAATCCAGAGTAAGCAGAAGCAACCAACAGGGGATAATCCACTTTAGTTACTTTTTTGGCAAGAGATCTAGCAAAAACAGCACTAATTACCAAACCAAAACCCCAGTTAATCAAAGCGCCTGCCATTGCTACTAACGTTACTATGATAATAGCAGCTTTTGGCGAATGTACTTTATCTGCCATAGCATCCAAAAATCGCTGAATAAAAGGAGCGTTGGCAAGGGCATAGCCAGTGATTAGAATTAATGCCATTTGCATGGCAAAACCATGCAATGACCATAGGCCGTTGCCCCAGTGGCCTGCCATAGATAAAATATCTTGTCCCGTTAAGATAAGACCCGCTGCAAATGCGATAAGAGTGAGAATAATGGAAAAAACAAAAGACGATGGTAAATAACGATTGACCAGTTTTACACTGGCATTGGTTAGCATAGTCAACATAGCAAACATCCTTGTATTATTTTCAGTGACTTTTGTATAAAGACTTGGATCAATGTGGATATGAGTCTAGTGTCTTTATAGCGTAGGACACCTTATTTTGATTTTTTAAGTGAATAACAGTCCATAAGTTGTTAATTCGAGTGACAATCTTTGCAGTTCGTCTTTATTTATTCGTTATGCTTCTTCTTATGATATGATTTTAAGACTGTAGCCTTATTTATCTTGACTGGTTTTGATGTCTCAAACTATATCTCTATAATTCTGGCCATCCATATCAAAGTCCTTTTGATAGAATTATCTTTACTCGCTTTCCATAAAATAGTTGTAATATTTCTCCCTTAACGTTTTTTTGCTAATTTTACCTGTGCCTGTATAAGGCATTTCATCAATTAAAACAGTCGCAGAGGGAATCGACCATTTATGCAGTTTATGAGTTAGGTACGTTTCTATATCTATATGTGCGATCTGCGTTTCGGGCTTTGCGACTAAAATTAAAAGCGGGCGTTCTCCCCATTTTGAATGATTAGCGGCAATTACGGCCGCTTCAGCAACGTTTGGATGGCTCAGCATGGCATTTTCAATTTCGACGCTACTTACCCATTCGCCACCAGTCTTAATCATGTCTTTTGCCCGATCAGTAATATTCATATAGCCATGCATATCGATCGTTGCTATATCCCCTGTATCAAACCATGTCTCCTTGTCTTCAGCTATATTATTAGTCAATTGTTTACTACCATTGTTGCTCTCAATATTGCTGTAGCTTTGTGCGACATTATGTCCTCTGATTTCTAGCACACCCTCAGAGATCCCGTTGTGGGGCAGTAACTCATTATGTTGGTCCTTTAATCGCATTTGCATACCGAAAATAGGCCTACCGCATTTGAGTACTTGCTTTTTTGGTATATTCTTTAGATCTTTTACTCTATTGCAAGCGCCCAAAGAGCTGGTTTCAGTCATACCCCATGCGTTCTCAAGAGCTATACCATGATGACTTAAGCTCTCGATTAAGGAGTAGGAAGCTGCAGAACCGCCTGAGATGGCTCGTTTTAAAGTAGTTTCGGTGATATTGTTTTCTTGCAGATGGTTTTTCAGCGCTGTCCAAATAGTGGGTACCGCCATTGAGACATCTACTGACTGAGTCTGAATCAGGTTATAAATCTTTTGAATTTGGCCAGCAAAGGAGTTGGGCCATACAATTTTTGCTCCACATAGCACTGCATTAAACGGTATACCCCACGCACTGATGTGATACAAAGGTACAATCGGCATGATACAGCTGCTTTCATCAAGACCTACCACATTAGGCATACTCAGAGTTAGTGCGTGTAACACCGTACTACGATGTGAATAAAGCACACCCTTAGGAACACCTGTTGTACCTGAGGTGTAGCAAAGCCCACTTGCACTTTGTTCAGCGATATCAGGCCAATCATAATTGGTAGACTCTGTAGCAATAAGCTCTTCATAAAACATAAAATCTAATGATGATTTCAATGTTTTATCTATATCGCCTAGTACAATAAAATATTTTACGAAAGGTTTAAGGTGTTCGTAGAGGGATTCGATAATGTGCAGGCAATCCTGCTCAACAACGATAACTTCATCTTGAGCAGATATGATGATTTGTCGTAATTGCTCATGGGGCAATTTGGGATTGATGGTGTGATAAATACGCTCTGAACAAGGAATGGCATAATGGAGTTCAAAATGCTGATGGGTATTCCAAGCAATCGTTCCGACCTTGGCGTCCTTGCTAACTAGCAGTCGGTCTAAACTATTAGCAAACTGGGCAACACGGTCAAAAGCGTCTTTGTAAGTATACTCATGTGTAGTCACACCATCTGATTTGAGAGTCACGATTTTTTGCTCAGAGTAGAGTGCTAAAGCATACTGCATGATAGACGTGATATTTAGATTACAATGCATCATCATTCCATTAATCATCTTTCTGTCCTTAGGTAAGATGGTTGATGTTTATGATAATGCAACTATAGTGCCAAATATTTTTGTTATAATAATCAATAACTTAAAAATAATATCCTGTTTTCATTTTGAAAAATTATTTCACTTTTGAAACGTTGCTATCCATAACTTTCATTTTACGCCATAGCGTTGTACGGCTAATACCTAGATTTTTGGCAGCCAATTCTAGA
The DNA here is from genome assembly GCF_947500265.1 of uncultured Psychrobacter sp. GTDB lineage: Bacteria > Pseudomonadota > Gammaproteobacteria > Pseudomonadales > Moraxellaceae > Psychrobacter. Next base: position 328,135 of record NZ_CANMRN010000001.1, read on the forward strand.
TTGCCATCAACGTCCTGAAGTGTTTGTTCTATCAGTAGTGATTCTTGATTTATCTTGGCTTTCTTTAACAGAGAGGTGTCATTTGTTTTTTGGGTAGATGAAAAAAGCTCTGGCAAATGCAGAGATAAGAAATTCGGCTGAGTATGACTTTTATCAAAATAAAACAGAACCTGTATTCTCTCTATAATATTTTCTAATTCACGAATATTTCCAGGCCAGCTATATTTTTTTAATAAGTGAGGAAGGGTGTCTGGTAGGTCTTTGATGGATTTTCTATACTTCTTTAAAAAGTGATCAGCTAATGTCAGTATATCTTCTGGTCGATTTCTCAAAGGTGGTATGGATAACCGAAGAATATTAAGTCGATAGTATAGATCCGCCCTAAAACTGTCATTGGCAACCAGGTTCTCTAAGTCGGCATGCGTGGCGGCGATAACGCGAATATTGAGATGATGACTAGCAGTTGAACCTAACCGGCTGATTTGTCTTTCTTGTAACACTCTTAAAAATCGTGTCTGTAGATGCAAAGGCATGTCGCCAATTTCATCTAAAAACAAAGTTCCATTATGTGCAGATTCAATAAGTCCGATCCGGCCATTTTTTTTGGCACCCGTAAAGGCACCTTCGGCATAACCAAATAGTTCACTCTCTAATAAGCTCTCTGGAAAAGAGGCACAGTTAATAGCCACAAAAGGCGCCTTACTACGGCTACTATGATTATGAATACTTTGTGCTAAGACTTCCTTACCTGTACCACTCTCACCCGTAATTAGTACAGTACTGTCAGTTTTGGCATAGGCTTTCGCTAAGGATAAAGTGGTCTTAAAAATGGCGTTTAGAGTAGAGAGTTGGTTGAAACGGTAGCGGGTATTGAAGTTTCTAGAAGATACTTTTCTAAATTCGCTGCTAGAATATTCTAATGCGTTGAGTTCTTGAGCACTTAAAATATAGCCATTAATATAATCGTTGTTCATCTCTAAAATATGAACCGCCAACTGGTAGTTTTCGATATCAAGTAGTTGGCGTGGATTATGAGCAGCAGTATCTAGATTTAAGTTACCAAAGATATCTGCAGGTGATTTATTCAGTACGTCAGCGGGAGACTTTTTAAGCAGTTCGGCCATGGATGTATTAATAAAAGATATTTTTTTATTTTTGGTGATAAAACAAACACCTTCATTTAGATGGTTAAATATCTCCGTAAGACGGATAATGGTAGATTGTTCTCTCCTTATTTTTTCTAAACTTCTCAAGGCATTCGCGAACAGATCTTTAAGCGATACCACAGTCATCGCTAATTGTCCGACCAGACCTTCATTAATGGCCAGCTCTACTGAGATAGGCGAACCAATAACAGCATCAAACTTTTCTTTTTTGATTAGCTGAACGGTTCTTTTGGCATCGAAATAAGAATCGTAAGTGAACTGTTCGATATCTAGCAAAAAAACTTCTGAATAATCTTCTAGACTGACGGTAGTAGTTGCTTTTCCCAGTAAAGCGATACGTTTGTATTGCTTCAAACTAGAGATGGCTTGGATAACATCAAACATACCTGTTCTAATGACCTGAATTTCAATACTTAGTATCTTTTGTAAATAACTAGCCGTTGCTCCTGTACACAAGATTATTTGACAACCATTGATGGTCAGTTGCTGCGCTACTACTTCAACATCAGAAATATGACATTCAACAAAACCAATATCTTGTGAATCAATCTCTAATATGGCTTGTTCGACCAAAGAACGAATCCCATTAATATTTGGGGTATGGATATAGGTAAATAAAATATTAATAGGTTTGTTATTAGACATCCGTTGCACCCTTAAAAATATACGTTATATAGGAGCACAGCTGTGCCCACCATCTACTTTAATCTCTACACCAGTAATTCCTTTACCTGCTCTTGAGGCAAGTAATAATAGCGCACCATCTAATTCTTCAAAATCAACAAATTTGCGACTTGGAATACGTTTTAACAATTGTTGACCCAAATCACTCATTAGGTATTCTTTATTAATATCAGTCACCATATATCCAGGAGCCACCGCATTTACATTGATACCAAACCGAGCCAGCTCAACGGCCATCACTTCTGTTAGATGGCGTAAACCCGCTTTAGACGCACAGTATGGACTAACACCTAAGTTGACTGACTCAGACAAGACAGACGTAATATTAATAATAGCCCCTTTATTATGTGAAGCAATCATGTGCTGCGCGATTTCTTGCGAGCACTGCCAAGGAGCTTTTAGATTGGTGTTAACAATCTTGTCCCAATCGTTGTCATCATAATTCAAAAAGCTTTTGGTATCACTGACGCCTGCATTATTAATAAGAACATCTACACTGACACCATTGTCCTCTAAACTACTTATCATTTGGTTAAAAGCTTGACGGTCATTTACATCTAATACAAAGCTATGAACGTTGATATCAAAGTCTGCTTCAAGACTTGCTTTTAGATGCTGCAATTTATCAGCACTTCTGGCACAGATAATGACATTTGCGCCTTTTTGGGCAAACAAAGTAGTGATATGTTTGCCCAAGCCGCCAGACGCACCTGTAATAAGAACATTCTTGTTACTAACATCAAATAAGCTCATTGTCATTGTCTCCTTAATCTTTCTTGCCTAGTAGTTTTCTTGCGACACTCATTCTATGAACTTCATTTGCGCCATCATAGATTCTAAAGCCACGAGCATCTTTAAAAATTTTGCAGACGATAGATTCATCTGTCATGGCCTGTCCGCCCAAGATCTGAACACTTCGGTCAATCACTCGCCAGATACCTTCAGAGCTAATAACTTTTACCAGACTTGATTCATAGTTACCTCGTTGTCCTGCATCTAGTACTTGAGCACAATAATGAATGGCCAGTCTAGTACTCAATAAATCTATTTCATTATCCGCCAACATAAAGCCCACGCCTTGATGGTCGCCCAGTCTTTTACCAAAGGACTGACGATCTCTGGCATATTGTGTAGCAATGTCATGAGCTCGTTGAGCTTGCCCAAGCCAACGCATACAATGAGTTAGGCGAGCAGGTGCTAATCGAACCTGAGCATATTTAAAGCCTTGACCTATTTCACCTAGTACATTCTCTTTTGGGATTCGTAGGTTGTCGAACGTTAATACGCCATGACCACCTGCAAAGCAAGAATCCATAGTATTCATATTTCTTTCTAATATAAATCCTGGTACGTCGGTATCCGTCAAAAACATGGAAGCACTACCATCTTCCATCTTTGCCATAATGATGGCAAATGCCGCACCATCGGCACCTGTAATGAGCCATTTTCGGCCATTGATGACGTACTCGTCACCTTCTAACACAGCAGTGGTTTGCAACATGGAAGGGTCTGAACCTGCACCTGGACTAGGCTCTGTCATTGCAAAACAAGAACGCGTCTCGCCACTCACCATTTTGCGTAACCAACGTTCTTTCTGCTCTTCATTAGCGACTAAATCTAGTAGATGAATATTACCCTCATCTGGGGCATGAATATTCATAGCGATAGGGCCTAATGCAGAATAGCCTGCTTGTTCAAATGCAATGGCTTTTTGCATGTGTGACCAACCTAGTCCACCCATCTCAACGCTGGCATGCGGTGTGAGCAGTTTTGCCGCTTTAGCACGGCTAACAATATCGTCACGCAGCTCAGTACTTGGACCGTGGCTGTCCTGACGAAGGTCCTGCTCAAAAGGAATGATTTCTTTGGCGATGAAGTCTTTTACCTGTTGTTGTAACGCTAATAAATCGTCTGATAATGTAATCATATGTTTATTCCTTAAACCCATTGTTATTGACATACATGTTATAAACATCGTCCATGGCACTATTGAATAACCCATTTTTAAGCGAATTATAAATAGTAAAATTTTGGAGCTTTATACGTTTGTGCAAAATTTGATTGTTTTTAACCTTTATATCTAAAATGTTTAAACACCCATAATCTTGCTCTTGGGTATAAATGTCTGCTAAGTGATGATTATACATCCAGTTAATTATCACTCGGTTGACTGCATCGTGAGAAGATATCAAGATGTTTTGACGGCTTGGTTTAGACAATATCGTCTGCTCGAACCAATCAATCACTCGATGGCTAAACTCTTTCCAGCTTTCGCCTTGAATAAAATTTTCAAGCTGATTGGTCTGCAGTAGATACGCCTCTTTCAACGCTGTTTCAGATTGATCGTTAGGTAAGTCTTTGAGCCTCCCTGACTTAATCTCTCTAATAGCATCTACTGCCAATACCTTTTTTGAAGGTTGATATTGGGTTAATATTTCCGCCGTTTGTATAGAGCGGGGCATAGTAGATGAGTAAACGCTTTCAAAAGATATGTCTTTTAAACACTCAGCGAGTAAGCTAATTTGCTCAATACCTTGTGGCGATAACTGAGCATATTTTGGGTTTATAGGCTTATTATTTTCATCAAAATAAGCCACATGACCATGCCGTACTAGAAAAATACGTAGCCAAGAATCAGTCATGATTTGCTACCTTAGGATCAGTTATCTTTAATACCTCATTGTTTAATGATTCTAAAACCGTAAGAAGGTTAGAGATTTTCTTACCTTCTCGAATGTTTTGGCTCAACAATGCTAAGGCTTGTTCATTATTTTCAATTGGCATATCGGATACTGGTTCTAATATCTTATGAATATTTGAGGCATGATTTTCTTGTTCTAAGAGATAGCTTTTCAATAATTCAAAGCTTTTCATAACCATCAATAAGCTGTATTTATTGTCAGAGGTAGGCAAGAGCTCATTTTTGATAACCGTTTGACTGGTTTCTATTAAGTCAATGAACGTTTGCTGTTTCATACTTTATCTCCCAAGATATCTAGAATGTTTTTCTCAAGCTTAGGTACCATAAACTCGGTTAAAGCCAGTTCTAAAGAAGGTATTTCCATATCATCATTGCGATTTGACTGCTGCATAGCAATGATCGCCCAACGTACATGAGATAGTATGTGCCAAAACTTTAATTCGGTCTTTGGCACATCAGCACCACAAACATCAGTATATGCTTGAGAGAAATCTTCATAAGAGCCAATGCCACCAGCAATATTCTTATTTTGACCAAAACGCCAGCACTTAGCCGTGAACCAACCAATGTCTTCACGGCGATCTCCCCATTGGGTAAACTCCCAATCAAGAATGCCTGAAATATGATTGTTTTCAATCATGATGTTGCCCGTACGAAAATCTCCATGTACCAGCACCAACTCATCAATACTAGGTAAATTATCAGTCATCCAACTAATTGCATACTCTAAAATAGGGTTAGTTGCTTGCAGCAAATCTAACTGCGCTCGAAAAGAATGAATTTTGTCTGCAAGATATTGATCTTTATTAGGTTTAGGTAAAAATTCCGTTAATTCATCACCAAGAGGTACTTGATGAATAGAAGCCAATGACCTACCGATATCTTGCGTGATGTTTTTTCGGATATTGGCATCGGCCAGCCGAACCAGTTTATGGCCTTCAGCCACTCCGTTGATTTTCTGCATAATGAAAAAATCACTATTCAAAAAATTTGGGGCTTTTTTAAAATAGATTGGTTTAGGAACCTTAATTCCTAATTGGTATAAACGTGAAAGTAATCGATATTCTTGTTCGCGGTCAGAGCTGACCGAAACAGCAGCTTCTGAGTTTTTTCGTAGGACTAATGCAAAATCGTTATCTTGAATCAACCAATTTTCTTGGATAGCACCACCGCTCATTTTTACCACTTTCAAGTGTGCTGTTACTTTCAAATTAAGCTGATCTACGAGGAGTTCTTTTAATTGATTAACTCTATAAATATTCATGACTATCCCTGTGTTAAATCTACTATCTTTTAATCAGCAAATTATATGCCAGTATTTTTTTATATATAAATCAAACACTTAATTATTTAGTGCCTTTTCATAAATGAAATATATTTTCATTTATGAATTTCGATAGTTTTATTCCAGGTTGGTAATACGCTTGTCTAGCTCATATAAATCGATTTTCAAAGTATGAGGCCGAATACTTCCAACAGTTATTTAGTACTAGAAAAAATAGTGCCATTATTTCAATAAGCAGACCTTATTATTCGAATCATATAGCTGATCATTAAACAAAAACTGAGCAGTACTATAAGAGAGCACTATGTATTAGGCTAAAAGCTTGGATGCTGCTAATATGCATATAACTCGACCTATATTTGGTCTTAAATTGAACCGTCATATAAGCATGTGTTAAAGCCAACAACCATTGGAGTTGTATGGATATCAATCAATGATCTTGGTAATAGGTAGATAGTATTAATGAATTGGGAACAGTGGATAGCAGAAAATAGAAAACAAATTGAGCACGTTGTGGGATATGAAGAAAACTTTGTCAGAAGTATTTTAGCTAAAATTCCCGAAATAAGCCCCGAGGATGTCACTGCACAATTTCATTTTACTGATTCAAATGGAGGTAACAGATATATTGACTTTATGATTGTGAATGAGGTAAAGGGCTATCGATTACCTATTGAGTTAGATGGGTATTGGAAAGTAACTAATTATCACGATTTCAACGATATGTTGGAAAGGCAAAATGATCTAGTACAGATATACGGTGTTCTGCTCAGATATACCAATAATAAAATGAATCAACAGCCTGATAAAATAGTTAGAGAAATTAGAAAAACATTAGAGTTACAAGGTAAGAACCAATTGAGCCAAGAAATGCTAGAAAAGCAAGAACAACAGCGTGTTGCTGAATATCAACAAGAGCTCAACCAGCTAAAAGATGAGCTGATACAACAGCAAGAAACACATATGCAGTCTTCATCTACGATTGCTAAAAGTGAAATTGCAAGCATTCAAGCAACGATTGCTGATCTACAATCTAAGATAGAACAAAATAACACTCCAGCGAAAGTAGAAGTAGCAAGAGACAATATTGCTGTCAAGCACTCTAAAGAGCCTGTAAAAACTAAAGTTACAGCCAATCAAATGTTAGTAGCAGGTTCTGCTGGGTTAGTTATTGTCGCTCTAGGAGCTAATGCATTCTTTAGCAAAAACAAACAAATTAGTTTTGAGACGACTGAGAGTAGCTCACTGTTGCTGTTGGCCAATAATAACGAAGAAGATGAATCAGAAGACGTCAATACAGAGTTGATGGAAGGAACTCCATCACTTCAAAACACTGTTAGTGCTGAGACGGATACTACAATAGTAAAGAGGCAAAAGCCTCAAGCTAATACTATTACCGTTGAAGAGGATTATTCTGAAGTATCATACAAAAGTGTGGCACAAGAGTCTGCTGTTATTAAAAAAGAAAGTGAGGAAGTTGAGGTTCACCAACCTACGTTTGAGGAAGTGCCAAAGAATAACTATGAAGTAGCTGTCTCTAATACGGTAACAGCTGCCCAAGCCTATCAGCACATAGGTGATTACCGTATCGTTTGTGGTTACGTGTCACAAGTTACAGGATTCAGTAAGGGAAAATATTTAAATCTTGGTGCTACATATCCCAATCAAGATGCCACTATCGTAGTGTGGAACTCTGATATGGAAAAATTCGATAATCTAGGTCAATACGAAGGTCAGGAACTATGTGTACAAGGCACAGTTAGTTCTTATAAAGGAACACCTCAGATCAAACTATCTTCTATGAATCAGGTTAAATAAATTTATGTGGACCTTTTTTTCTATTATTGCAGGTTTTTTTTTCCTACTGTTACTGCCGGCTCTATCGTCACTGTATGACCAAGAATATAGTGAACAAGCGAGAAAACGTAAACAGGAAGAAGAGAGGATTAATGAGGATAAAACAGATATCGCTGCTGAGAGAAAGAAAGTCGAGACTGATAGAGCATGGATTAGAGATCAAGAACTAAAACTGATTTCTAAAGAAAAAAAGCTCGAAGCAGATAGACGTCAGAGATATCTTACAGTAAAGCAGTTAGTAGTAAGCTGCTCTATATTTATAATCATCGCTGTAACTATCATTATGTTTTTCAAAAACTTAAATACAATTTAACTACCACTAGGGTCATTATGTTTAAAAAAATTGTAGTTATCGCAAGTGCTGTATTGTTTAGTATAACATTGTCTCATGCTACCGAACCGAAAATAGAAGCCTACAAAGCACCATTTCATGTTGGAAAAACGGTAATGGCATGTGGAATACTAGCCGAGACAAAGCATTTCCCCAATAGACATTATCTTAACTTGGACAAAAAGTACCCTAAACAATCGCTAACAGTATTGGTATGGAACAAAGACTATCGTTGGTTTGAACAACGCTTTGGTGAAATAGATAGTTACGTCGGTAGACGCTTTTGTGCAAGAGGTAAGATTGAGGAATATAAAAACAATCTACAAATGAAAGTCACTAATCCACAATTTTTGAGATTGATGGATAAATAATATATTTAAGAGGTTGTTAGGTGCTTTGATAACATGCTGTTGAATGTAAGATGCTGAGGTAAAAACGCTTTGCAAGTTAATAATATTAGACTGTTAGTTGGCCTCCCATTTTTGGCATTAGTGGGATGTACTCCATCACCATAAGATGATGTATTGTATGGTGCAGGATTTATTAAAGTGAACCAAACATTATGGTCCGAAAAATACACTAAACCTTATCCGTTTTCTGTCGCTAGTGGTGAGATTTCATGTGGGTCACATCCGAAATTTGGTCGAGAGGTATATTTTGAGCCCGAAGGCTTTACTAATGAATCCTATATTGGTACACCGTTAAACCAAGCTGCTAGAAATAGTCTTGAGCAAGATAATATGGCATCTAATGTACCTTATAGTATACGAGCAGGCGCTGACCTAAGTGAGGCTATAAAGATAGGTTTACAAGTATGCGCTGACTACCAAGATAGGCTAACATCCAATCTTTATTCTACGCAATGAAAATAGTGGGTCTGCGGTTTTCAAAATAGTGTCTCTTACTGAAAAAATATTTATACAACTTCCAAGAATATCTGATAATTTATAAATAAGTATAGTAACGTTAGACTTTACTTTATTAAAAGAAGATTTTTAACATGAGTTACGGAAGACCAAAAGACTGGGTAGAAATGCGTCATTTAGCTTCCGAGTACGGGCTGACACTCAGACATTATCAAGAAGAAAAGCCTCATCTTTTTGAGCTAGTTGTTGTGAGAACGTTCGTAGGCGGAGAATCCATTCTCACTGCCATGACACATGAAGATGTTGAAGGTAACGGTAAGCTCAGTAATAATAAGACATTGGAGCAAACTATTCTTGATAATGCTGTTCGTTCTAAGTTTTATGAATATTTAGTATTGTGTCATAACAATAGATTTGAATCTAATTACCAACTCCCATCAGGTTTGTAAATTTTACTAAGATTGTTTGCTGCACCAACAATAGCGGGAACTATATGTTGTTCAAAGTGATCTGAGGTAAAGGCATGTACTGGAAAACTAACAGATAGTGCATATACCATTTTGTTGGAGGATAAATCCTTAATAGGGGCGGTACATGCAACCATATCATTGTTAAACTTTTGCCAACTTGTAAGATGGTTTTTACCACGACTGTTCTTTACTGCCTGTAGCAATTCATCAAGGTTTGTCGGCGTTGCGTCAGAGTAAATTTTCCACTCTGGAAAATCATTAAACCTGCTTTTAACTTCTTCATCCGACAAATCACTCAAAAGCATTTGTCCAATGACGGTGGCGTAAGCTGGCCATCTTAGTCCAGGCAATATATTGGAGGTAAAGCTTCCTAAAGGTTGAATATTCTGCAAATTGACAATTTCTGTTCCATCTAACGTGAAAAGGTGTACGGCAGTGCCAGTATCATCTCTCAATTTTTCCATGACTGCATAGGCTTCTTGTTTAAATGAAATAGACTTGAGATAAGAGTGGGATAAATCAACCACTTTAATATCTAACATGTAGTTTTTATTGTTGTCTTTTTTGATGTAACCCATCTGTTCCAAAGTAAATAACAGCCTATATGCACTGGATTTATTGATGCCTAACTGTGTCGCTATTTCTGATAATGACATCTCCACGATCTCATTTTTATTAAACAACTCCATCAACAAAAGCCCATTTTTTAGGCTGTTCACCATATATTTATCATCAGGTAATGATTCGGACATTATATCGATCTCAAAAATTGGTTAGAAATATTCTATCATACAAGGTAATTTATCGCGTAGTCCATAAGACCTGATAATAAATAGACAATGTTGAGCAGTTTATTGACCTATCCATTTTATCTCAATTTATATCCTTCCTGCCTCTACGCTTATCAGTAGTATTTTCTAACAAATTCTATAGATCAGTCGTTTAAATGATGTGGTTCATTAGTTTTAGTCGTGCATCTACCAAGCCATATCATCAATGTCGTCTTTATTGTCTAAATCATGACTGCTTATTTTCTAAATTATATTTCATGAAGCGACCCTATTCATCGCAGTTACATTCTGCCTTTCTATGTCATTTTGACAGTTTTTATCCTGCAAAAATGACGCCTGTTATTCGCGCCTTGCATCAAATACCTATAAATATTTTATACATTAAAACTTTGTAAGCACAGATAATCGCAGATAAGTAACAGATTATAAATATTATTATTTGGATTTTATTCGCGTATTGGCTATTTAATTTGCAGTTGACAAGTGCAGAAAGTCTAAGTTATATTAAGTTTTACACATTAAACAGTGTTTCATATACAAAACTAAGGACGGTTTACATGGACTGGTTACCCATATGCGATTTATCAGATATTAATGAAGATGAGCCAAAATCTGTAGAAGTCAATGGCAAGAAAATTGGGGTTTTTCAGATTGAGGACACTTATTTTGCACTAGAAAATGTATGTCCACATGCTTATGCCTTGTTGACTGACGGTTTTATCGAAGATGAGACCGTAGAGTGTCCTTTACATGAGGCTATTTTTGATATTAGAAGTGGCAAATTATTGAGTGGCCCTGCTGATCGAAACCTATGTACGTACGCTTTAAAAATCGAAGCGGACAAAATATACCTTCAAGACAAAGCTTAAAAGACTAAAGCAATGCGCCAAAAAGGAGAAAGAGGATGCAGCAATACAACGAAAGCTTGATCCGTTGGAAGCAACACAGTCCTAGTAAGGATGCGGGAATCAATAATATTCAAATGCCAGGACAGTCAACATTGATGGTCTGGCAAACCCGCGATCACGAACCGACAGATTATGAATTGTCTTTAGCAAAAAATTTAATTACTGCGTTTTCGTCTGGCGCTGAGACTGTGGAAGAAGTCGTCAACGCTCTGAATGAGCAAGGCATGCTTCATGGAGATGGCAGCGCTTTTACCACTGAGTCGTTTGAACGAGAAATGGCACGATTGGGATACTAAAAACCATCAAATAGGGAGTGTAAGACGATGAGACAGTTTCAGTCATTAGAAGAGTATTTGTCATTAGGACTAAGAAATCGCTGGCATCCAGTGTTGTCTTCTTGGGAAATAGAAGCGAATCCAGTCGGTATCACGCGCTTGGGTGAAAACCTTGTGTTATGGAGAGATGAAGCTGGCGAAGTCCATGCCCTCGAAGACAGATGTCCGCACCGCGGTGCCAGATTGTCTTTAGGCTGGAACTTAGGTAGTAAGGTTGCTTGCTGGTATCACGGGGTAGAAGTCGACAAAAAGGGTACCGTCGTCGATGTACCTGCGGTTAATGACTGCCCAATGAAAGGTCAGTCTTGTGTACGTAGTTATCCTGTCCAAGAATCAAACGGAGCAATCTTTGTTTGGTTTGGTTTAGAAGATGGTCAAACGCCAACGCCACTTGAGTTGCCAGAGCAGCTAGCAAGTGATGATTGGAGTAGCTTTTTGTGCATGGCTGATTGGGAAGTCAACTATCAGTATGCCGTTGATAACGTGATGGATCCAATGCACGGCGCTTTTTTACACGCGACGTCTCACTCTATGGCAGAAGGCGATAAGCAATCTGATATGGAGTTTAAAAAGACCAAAGATGGCTTCGTATTCGAAAAAACAGGTCAAAAAGGTGTGAACTTTGATTGGGTAGAATACGGCGATACGGGTAGCCCTTGGTTAAGATTGTCTATTCCTTACAAGAAAGATTTTGGTCCCGGCGGTGTGTTTTGGATTGTCGGTTTTGCCACACCGATTGATGAGCACCATACCCGTGTCTTCTTTTGGCGCTGCCGTGAAGTGCAAGGCTGGCAACGTGATACGTGGCGCTTTATGTACCGCACCTATCTTGAAAAACTGCACTGGGATGTCTTAGAACAAGACAGAATTATTTTAGAAAATATGGCGCCACAGGCTCAGGCTCACGAGTTTTTGTATCAGCATGACGTGGGTCTTGCCCGTTTGAGAAGAATTTTTCAAAAAGAAGGCAAAAAGCAATTTAACCAGCTGCAAGCGTTAAAAGAGCCTAAAGAAGAGAAAGTCAACGCTTAACTGGAATGCTTCTTAAAGGTGGCATACAAGCAAAATACAAATTGAAAGGGAGTTCCAGCACTAATGAACAATTTACTACTCAACAAGAGAATCGTTATATCAGGCGCGGCTCGTGGGCTGGGACTGTCTTTTGCTATCGCTTGTGCCAAGCAAGGCGCAGACGTGGTCATGTTGGATATCTTGACAGATGAAGTTCATAGTCAAGCCAATTTGTTAAAAGAGCAGGGGTTAAAGGCAACTGCTTGGCAGATAGATTTGTCAGATGCATCCAACATCAAATCGACAGTTGATGACGTAATTGCTCAGAGTGCTCAAATTGATGGCCTTATCAACTGTGGGGCTTTAGCGACTGGGGTTGGCGGTAAAAACATGATGGATTATGACGAAGATCTTTGGGATCGTGTAATGCAAATTAATGTCAAAGGTACGTGGCTATTGAGTAAAGCATTGGTTCCATATCTTAAAGCGTCTAGCGCTGGAAAAATCGTCAATATTGCCTCTGATACCGCGCTTTGGGGTGCACCAAACTTGATGGCTTATACCGCAAGTAAAGGTGCCATCATCTCTATGACTCGCTCCATGGCGCGTGAGCTTGGTGAAGACAATATCTGTGTCAACTGTATTTTACCCGGTCTTACCATCGTTGAAGCAACTGCTTATGTACCACAGCAACGCCACGACCATTATGTCAATGGTCGCGCGCTCAACAGAAAGCAATATCCAGAAGACATAGATGGTACAGCAGTATATCTCTTGTCCGATTTGGCGTCATTTGTCACAGGTCAAAATATCCCAGTAAATGGTGGCTTTGTATTTAACTAGGAAGCTTGCGTCACAGCGAGTAACCAAAGCATTCCAATAAGGATTTCACATGATAAACGGAATTAAAACCTTAAAATTCGGTGTTGAAGACCGAAAAAAATGTCAGAACTTTGCGATTGATTTTGGGTTAGAAGAAGTCAGCTCAGACATAGAAGGCACGACAAAATTTAGCATGGACAACGGTAGTGCCATTTATGTCTACGACAAAGATGACACCAGATTGCCGCCTGCTTTTGAAGACGGCTCGACGCTAAGAGAAGTGACTTGGGCAGTAGATGATCAAGAGAGTTTTGACAAGCTAAAGGATAGCTTACAAGGTGTCGATAGTTATAAAGCAGAGACAGATATTTTATATTGCCGTGATCCAAATGGGCTGACATTGTCTTTTGAAATCAGTGTCATGCAAACCAGTCTCGATAAAGCAAGCGCGGGTATCAATCAGTATGGTTCTATTAATAGAATCAATGAAGCCAGTCCAGTGTATGAAAAAGCAGCACCATTAGGCGTCGGTCATGTTGTCCTCTTTAGTCCCAACCTTGTAGCGGCACAAACATTTTACGAGGATAAATTGGGCTTTTATCTATCAGATGCTTATAACAATCGAGGGGCGTTTTTACGGTGCTCCGCGGAAGGCTGGCATCACAATCTGTTTTTATTAAAGCTGCCTCACAGAGATGCGCCTGGGTTAAATCATGTGGCCTTTATTGTTAGAGACATACATGAGGTCATTGGCGGCGGTCTGCACATGAACCGAAAAAAATGGGATTCGTTTATCGGGCCTGGTCGCCATCCTGTGTCCTCTGCGTACTTTTGGTATGTGCATTCACCATTTGGCGGGGCATTTGAATACTACACCAACGACGATTACTTAACGCCTGAATGGCAAGCTCGTCATTATGATTATTCACTTGATTTATTTACAGAGTGGGCAGTCGAGGGCGGTATTGATGATACCACGAGACGGCAAATCAACAATATGTGAATGATTAAAGCTGGATGAGTTATATAGAAAGAGATGGCACACAAATAAGGAGGTTTACCATGAATCAGATAGTCGTAATGGGTGCAGGTCAGGCCGCAATATGGGCGGCAAAAACCCTAAGATCCGAAGGTTATACAGGTCTCATCACGATTGTGGGTGACGAAGATCATGCCTTTTACGAACGTCCTCCTTTATCCAAACAAGTGCTATTGGGCGAAGCCACTCATGAGTCGTTACAGATATTTAAGGATGAGGTTGTTGCTGAGCTTAATATCGTGCTATTGAAGCCAGTCAAAGTAACTCGTATTGATCGTCAGAATAAGACGGTCTATACCAACACTGACCAAGCAATTCCTTACGATAAATTATTGATTGCCACTGGCAGTAAGGCAAAAATCCCTGTCGAACAATGGGCGTCTTACGACAACGTTGTCAGCCTTCGCAATATTAAGGACAGTCTACGTATTGAAGAAAAGATCAATAAGGTAGATAAAGTTGGCATCATCGGTGGCGGTTGGATTGGTTTAGAAGTTGCCGCTTCTTTATCCAAAAGAAACATCGACGTGACTCTATATGAGATGAATGACCGATTGTGTGCCAGAAGTGTGAGTCAGGAAGTATCAGATTATCTGTTAAACCTTCATGATCAGCATGGCGTCCATATCAGACTGTCTTGTAAACACCTTGACTTGAATCAATCAGATGAGGATCAAAGCGTCACCATTCATGTTAATAGTAGCAATGACAACGATACTGCTGTTTATGATTTGGTATTTTTGGGTACAGGGGCGCACATTAATAAAGAGATTGCGGAAGTATCAGGATTAGAAACAAGCGATGGTATTGTCGTCAATGAATACTGCCAAACCAGCGACCCCGATATATATGCTGCAGGTGATGTAGCTATTCATCCCAATCTAGGTTTTTGTATTCAGTCTTGGTCAAATGCTCAGCATCAAGGCGTCATTGCTGCTCAATCCATGTTGGAGCACAGAATTCCTTATGAAGAGACACCGTGGCTCTGGTCGGATCAATACGATAAAAACATTCAAATATTAGGCTCGCCTGTCGATATTGAACACTGTCAATTGGTGGTTAGAGCAGACGAAGATGGGGATCATTGCTTTTTTTATCTCGATCGCGAGAAAAAACTGCGTTACCTAGTCGCCGTCAACAACAACAAAATTGTCAAAATGGCCAAAAGGTGGATAAAAGCAGAATGGCCACTTGATCCAGATGTGTTAAAAGATCAGTCATTCAATCTTGTGAAGATAAAACCCAAATAATCTGTACGGGGAAATAAGATTTTTGAACATTTAATACCATTTTTTGTATAAAAAAGCCACTGCTACCAAACGATTTGAATGCTATTTAATCACTGATTGAATCATCAAATTCCAAGCCAATTATCAAGGATGACGGAAATGGATACAACCGTAAACAATGTCGATGCTGTAGGTGTACAAAGAAACAGACCGGGTGGTTTTAGATACTGGTTGCCCGCCATTGTATTGATGATAACAGTGATATTGGCATTTTTTGACAAAATTAGTATCGCTGTCCTCTTCTCAGATCCTGCTTTTTTGTCTGATTTTGGGATTGAGGGGGACAAAACCAAATTGGGCTGGTTGATGAGTATTTTCTTATTAGCCTATGGTCTCTCATCTGTTTTTCTTAGCTTTGTAGGTGATATTTTTGGGCCAAAAAAAATCCTACTCTGCGGTATTGCCAGTTGGGGGGTGTTGATGCTCCTGATGGGTTTGACCAACAATTTTTACATGCTCTTGTTCTACCGCGTTTTGCTTGGCATTGCTGAAGGGCCGTTACTGGCGCTTTGCTACAGCATTGTTAAGCAAAATTATACGGAATCCGAGCAGGCACGTGCGTCTACCTTATTCTTATTGGGTACACCGCTGGGTGCGGCGCTTGGATTTCCATTGACCGCCCTTATTCTACAAAACTACCACTGGGAAGCCACTTTCTTCTTTATGTCGTTCATCACCATATTCCTATTCATCCTCGTATTCTTTGGCTTAAAGGGTATTACGTATGTGAAAGCGAATAGAAAGAGTGTTGACCATAAAACGAACTTCACAACACTGTTAAGTAGTAAGCCATTTTGGTTGGTTACCTTCTTTAATGTCGGGACATTGGCCTACCTATGGGGTCTAAACAGCTGGATACCGACTTACCTAATAGAAGCAAAAGGTTTTGATTTAAAGCAGTTTGGTAGCTTATCTATGATTCCATTCTTAGCCATGCTTATTGGCGAGATCATTGGTGCATTTAACTCAGACAGGTTTCCAAATAAGAGAGCGTTACAAGTCTTTGGTGGACTATTTGGCGCAGGGATTACGATGTTTTTATTGATTTATCAAGAAGGTGTAGTGAATGTTCTCATCTTCATGTCTGCCAGTGCTTTTTTATGGGGCTTCAATGTTTCAGCGATTTTCGCTTTGCTTGCTAACACGACTGCAAAAGAAGTGGCGACAACAGCAGGCGGCATCTTTAATGGATTTGGGAATTTCGGTAGTGCCTTAGCACCCGTTATCATCGGCTATATTGTTGTTTATACAGGCAATATTGACTACGGAATTATGTTTTTAGCAGGTGTGGCTATCGTATCCTCTTTCTTCTTATTGCCATTGCTTAAGAAATACTAGATTTAAAAAGAAAGAGCGTAAACAGCACGAAATTTTGTTAAATCAACCGATTAAATAGTGAGTGAAACCACAAGGAGTGCAGTTATGAATACTAAAAATACTGAAACTTGGAAAAGACCAGAAGGCAGTACGCTAAAAGATTGGATATCAACCCGTGTTGCAAGATTTGAAAATCGCGAATACGACTTTAGCGCACTGAAGTTTCAAGCAGATTTTGATCCTAAATACAGACGCGCTCAAATGCGTTATATGGGAACAGGGGCGACCGGTATTTCTGGGGATACCAATACGGTGCCAGCTGAAAACTTTACCTTTTCGACAATGCTGTTACCAGCAGGGTGTGAAGGCCCGCCACATGTGCACACTGATGCTGAAGAGGTTTTCTTTATGCTGCGCGGCTCTATTGAGTTGACGGTAGAAGAGAACGGTGAAGAAACCTCTTTGGTTTTGAATTATAGAGATTTGATCTCGATACCACCCAATGTGTATAGAGGGCTTCGCAATCATACGCAAGAAGATGCGCTGATGTGCGTCATGATTGGTAATCCAAAACCTGTCATTCCGACTTACCCAAATGACCATCCGTTGTCTAAGATTAAACGTTAGGTTTTGCGAAAACGTTTTTGTTTCATCGATGGTAACGAGATGAATCGACTCTGATTTTTGGATACATAAAGGAATCTGTATGAAAAATTTTGACAAGGAATATGACTCCATCAGTCGTATTGAGTTTATTCAAAATGATGGGCTGGGTGAGGAGACGATTGTCTTTTTACATGGTATCAGCTCAGGTTCTGATTCTTGGTCAAACCAAATAGATGCCTTGGCAACTAATGGGTCTGTTTTAGCGTGGAATGCACCTGGATATGGCAACAGTAAGCAAGTTGAACAAGAGGTGCCTACTGCGCTTGACTACAGCCAGCGTCTGTTGGCGCTTCTCGAATCAAAAAATATTGATCGTATCTATCTCGTAGGCCATTCCTTAGGTGCGCTTATCGCTGCAGGTTTTGCCTCTGAATATCCAGGCAAAATAAATAAACTGATCTTGGTCAATCCTGCTCAAGGCTACGGAGAGTTTGAGCAAGCAAAGCAAGATGAGGTTGCCAATGTGCGTCCAAAGCTTCTGCGTGAATTGGGTGGTACAGAGATGGCGAGGCAGAGGAGTAGTGCCTTGTTATTCGATGCTAGCAATGACAAGGTTGCGCTGCTCGAAAAAGTAATGGAGGACATTACGATAGAAGGGTTTGAAAAAGCATCACGGTTATTGGCGCATGACAGTATCCACCATTATCTAGCAACGATAGACAAATCTGTCGACTTAATTTATGGCACTGAGGATGGTATTACCACCCCCAAGATTATGTTTGAGATTGCAGCACGGCATAAAAATATCACCTTGCATGCTATTGATGCCGCCAGCCATTTATCGTACTTGGATCAGCCAGAGCGTTTTAACCAAGTACTTCTCTCCATTATTAAAGGTGATGATTTATGAGTTTTAAAGTAAGAGATAAGGTAGTCATCATCACTGGTGGCTCCTCTGGTATAGGACTTGAATTGGTCAAGCTATTCCTAGCAGAAGGTGCCAACGTCGCTTGGTGTGGTAGAAACCAAGAAAAGCTTCAATCAACCTTCGACGCGTTGAGTGCAGAATACGACGCAAACCAGATGTTCATTCATCAATGCGATGTGCTCGACAAAGAGCAGGTAGCAGATTATGTCGCGTTAGTGATCGAAAAATTTGGCGCAATTGACATGCTTGTGAATAACGCCGGACAAGGCAAAGTAGCAGATTTTTTTGCCACCGAAGAGCAAGACTGGGTTGATGAGCTTAAATTAAAGGTTTTTAGCGTGGTGAATATGATTAATGCGACGTTACCACATCTAAAGCAGTCCGATATTGCGTCGATAACCAACGTGAACTCTTTACTAGGTCTAAAGCCAGAAACGCACATGGTAGCAACCTCAGTCGCCAGAGCAGGCTTATTGAATCTAAGTAAGAATCTCGCTAATGAGCTGGTCAAAGAAAACATTAGAGTTAATTCTATATTGATTGGGTTGGTGGAGTCTGGGCAGTGGCGCAGACGTTTTGAGGAACGATCAGACCAAAGCAAAAACTGGCAAGAATGGACGGCCCACGTCGCTACCAAAAAGCAGATTCCACTTGGCCGTCTAGGTAAGCCCGAGGAGGCAGCTTACGCACTTCTGTTTTTGGCATCGCCATTATCCTCTTATACCACAGGATCAGTTGTTGATGTCTCTGGTGGCTTGAGCAAAGAAATATAAAAGATATAAACAGGAGTAAGGCATGAAAAGCGTGATGTTCATAGGCTACGGATCAATGGCAAAAAAAGTACATGAGATGTTGCCTCAAAATATCGTTTTATCAACGGTAGTTGCCAGTCCTAAAAGCGCAGAGAGTATCAAGGCGGAGATAGGCGACTCTATCGAGGTGATTACTTGCGTTGATGATTTAACTAACATGCCTGATTTGGCCATTGAGATGTCAGGACAAAATGGACTCAAAGAACATGCCATCAAGATTTTAGAGAAGTGCATACCCCTTGGTATTGTCTCTGTCGGGGCGTTTACCGATGAGACGTTTGCCGTCGCACTTGCTGATGCTGCACAAAGAAACGGGGTGAATATTCGTATCTTAGCGGGTGCCGTGGCTGGCATTGATGGTATCAATGCGGCAAGTTTGGCGGGACTGGACCGTGTAGTGTATCAAGGCAGAAAGCAGCCAGACAGCTGGAAGGGCAGTCATGCTGACCAGCTTATTGATTACGATCATTTAAAAGAAGCAACGGTTTTCTTTACAGGCACTGCGAGAGAAGCGGCGGCTTTATTCCCAGCCAATTCAAACGTTGCTGCCACCATTGCGCTGGCAGGTGTTGGTCTTGATCATACGACAGTAGAGCTAATCGCTGATCCAGCACTTGAACACAATATTCATCATATCACCGCTGAAGGCGTATTCGGTAAGCTTGAGATCAGTATGACTGGATTACCCTTAGCCGAAAACCCTAAGACTTCAAGTTTAGCAGCCTTTAGTGCTTTGCGCTTGTGCTGTCAGATTGACCAAACCTTACAAATATAAAGCGCCATTAATGTGAGAAACCTTATGAAAAAAATATTTATTGCAGGTAAGTGGAAGCTTGGTGGTGGCAAACCGTCAAAAAGTTATTACCCAGCCGATCATTCAGAAAATGCGGAAATATCAACCGCAAGTTTGGATGATGTCAATGAAGCCATTTTAGCGGCTGATGCTGCTTGGAGACACTCAGACTGGCGCGACACATTACCCTCAGAAAAGGCCACCATTTTATTTAAAGTGGCAAACCTATTAGAAGATAAGAAAACATTTTTAGCCAAACTGCAAACCCGAGATAATGGTAAGCCGATCTCCGAAACCATGGGTCTGGTAAATAGTGCGATTGCCACGACTCGATATATCGCCAGTTGTCTTGAAACCTTAGACAACGAGCTGACCAATCAGCGCATCAAGTCTGTCTTGACGTTCACCACTTATGAGCCGTTAGGGGTAATTGCCGCGATCACACCATGGAACTCTCCAATTGCATCAGAGATACAAAAAATCATACCCGCGCTGGCAGGGGGCAATGCCGTTATCCTAAAACCTGCTGAAGCAACCTCTCTTATCGCCCTTGAGTTGGCGACGATATTTGAAGAGGCCGGCTTACCAGCAGGTTTATTTAGTGTGTTGACTGGTAAAGGCTCTGTCGTTGGAGAAGCGATTGTCAAACATCCGCTGGTACAAAAAATTTCTTTTACTGGCAGTACCAGTACGGGTAGACACTTAGCGCATGTGGCAGCTGAAAAGCTTATTTCTACGTCCTTAGAGCTGGGTGGTAAATCCCCTACGATTGTCCTTGAAGATGCCAACGTTGATATTGCAGTAAACGGTGTGATTTACGGCATTTTCAGCTCATCGGGCCAAGCTTGTATTGCAGGCTCAAGACTATTTATTCATCAGAGTATTTACGACAAGTTTTTAGATGCTTTGATTGAGAAAACTAAGAAAATCATCGTAGGTGACCCAGAAGCACCCAACACACAAATGGGGCCTTTAGTCAGTGAAGCGCATCTTAATACGGTTGATGACTACGTCAAAATGGCTAAAGAAGAGGGCGGTAATGTCGTGACTGGCGGCTACAGACTCACTGGCGAAAACTTTGACAAAGGCTCTTACTATGCACCAACTATCATCACCGGGTTAACCAACCAAGCCCAAATCTGCCAAGAAGAGATATTCGGTCCTGTGCTGGTTGCAATGCCATTTAGTGACGAAGACGCATTGGTGGCTGAAGCGAATCAGAGTGTCTATGGTCTTGCCGCTGGTATATGGACAGAGGACTATCGAAAAGCGCTTGATATGGCGAAACGTCTTGAGGCCGGAACAATATGGATCAATACGTATAAAAAATTCTCTATCGCTACCCCCTTTAGTGGGCACAAAGAAAGTGGCGTCGGTAAAGAAAAAGGAAGACTGGGTATTTTAGATTATATGCAAACAAAAAGTATATTTCTAAACCTTGATGAAACACCAAACCCATGGTGTGAAGTCAAATAGTTATATATCAAATAACTATATTTAATACATGTATTAAACAACCAGATTATTAACATACAGGGATGAGATTATGACAGTCAAAGTAACCGTCGGTGAATTAGTAGCGAGAGTTTTGGAAGAACATGGTGTGAGCGATGTTTTTGGCTTGATTTCTATTCATAACCTACCGATTGCCGATGCCATTGGTAGAAGAGATAAAATCAGATTTATTTGTTCACGGGGAGAAGCGGGATGCGTCAACATGGCAGATGCGTATTCTCGATTCAAAGGGTTAGGTGTGGCCATCACCAGTACGGGTGCAGGTTCAGGCAATGCTATTGGCTCTTTGGTTGAAGCATGTAATGCGGGTAGCCCAGTTATTCATATCACAGGACAAGTTGAAAAAGAATACTTGGATCGTGATGCAAGCTTTATCCATGAAGCGGCTGATCAGCTTGGTTACTTAAAGTCCAGTAGTAAAGCGGCTTTTAGAATTTTGAGTCCTGAGCACGCGGTTGGCATGGTGAGAGAGGCGATTCGGGTAGCGACTACTGTGCCCAAAGGCCCCGTCAGTATTGAAATACCGATTGATGTACAAGCGACAACCATTGAGCTACCTACTGAGTTATCGTATGTGGGCGCTATGCAATTACCTGACGCCCATAAGAAAGATGTGGATTTTGTTGCTGAGCAAATCCAATCTGCCAAAAACCCTATTTTATGGATAGGCGGCGGCTGTATCAAAGCGAGTGCTGAGATCGAAAAATTGGCTGACATGGGCATACCTGTGGTGTCTTCCACTCATGCGCGCGGTGTCTTAGCCGATACGCACCCAAGAAGTTTAAATGCGTTTCATAACTCATCCGCAGTCGAAGCGCTCATCACAGAGAGTGATGCTTGCATCGTTATTGGCTCTCGCTTACGTAGTAATGAGACAAAAACCTACTCACTAAAATTCCCAGAAAACCTGATACAGATCGATGCAAGCCCAATGGCGCAGCAAAGAAATTATTCGGTCAAACACTTTTTTTGTGCTGAAGCAAAATCTTTTTTGCAGAATGTCATCCAGAGGTTAGGAGACACATCCAAAATAGATGCAGACTATGATCAGCGTATCAAATCGGCAAAGGACTTTGCCATTAATGCATTGGAGACTCAGCTAGGGCCGTATGCTGATCTGTGCTACTTGTTGCGTAAAGCCTTGCCAGAAGACGGCATATTGGTGAGAGACATTACGATGTCGGGCAGCACGTGGGGCAGTCGATTGTTCCCAGTCAATAAGCCGTTACAGAATATTCATTCTTTGGCGGGCGCGATTGGCCTTGGTCTATCACATGGGATTGGTACGGCAATCGCCAATCCAGACAAAAAAACAGTGGCGTTAGTAGGTGATGGTGGTTTGATGCTAGGTGTAGGCGAGATTGCCACAGCCATACAAGAGAACGCTAATATGGTTTTACTAGTGATGAACGACGGGGGTTATGGTGTCATGCGCGGTATTCAAAAAGAGTACTTTGATGGTAGACAGTATTACAACGAGCTACATACACCTTCTTTCATTGCACTTGGTGAAGCGATGGGTTGCAAATCTTACAAAGCAGACTCTCTAGAAGAGTTTGATATCCATATTAATGAAGCTATGAAACAAGATGGTATGTGTTTGGTTGAAGTCAATATGAATGCGATTGGTCCGCTCAAGTTCGCAGGGCCACCACAAAAGAAATTGTACTAAACATTGATATCAGTTGGTTTTACAAGAAGGATTTTTACTAATTGGATGATAGGAATTTCTCATGACTAAACTAATTTTCAAATCTTTGATTGTGTTAGTGCCAGTATTGTGGCTACCAACAATCACCAGTGCTCAAGCCAAAGTAATTGAACTAAAAAGTGAGGATGGAACTAAGGAGCTAAACGTTGGTGGCGTTATAAGATTTAATCAGCGTTATCAGAGTTGGAGTGAGGATAAGTATAATTCCGATTTAGGCGATCCTGAGTTTGATATTTTTCGTTTAGATGTTGATGGGGAGTACGATGATTTTTATTTGAATAGTAGTTATATCTTTCAAGATGATGATAAAACTTCTATTGAAAAAGCTTATGTAGGCTATAACGTAGATGAAGAAAACAGCGTTGAGGCAGGGTTGGTCTATAAGCCTTTTGCGATTTATCCTTATCCTCAAAATGGCTGGACCTATCATCTACCTTTCTTTTTGGGTTACGGCAACAATATTGCCCCGGGTGTAAATCTAAATCATGAAAGCAAAGATTGGGATATTAAGCTTGGGTATTATCCTGAGATGTTATCTGAAAGTCTTAGATACTCACCTGAAAGTGGGGCTTATAGCGAATTGGATAATACGTTCCCTTTTATGAGCCAGTATGAGAATGAAAAGAAGAACCAATTTAATGCGCGTGTGGCTCGCAAGTTTGAAACAGAGGCGGGTAAGCAGGAAATTGGTATGTCGGGTGCTTATTCCCAATTAGAGAACGGCTTAACCAATGATGATGGTAGCTATTATGCGGTAGGATTACATACCAATAATAATTTTGATCAGTTCAATGTTCAAAGTTCACTTATACATTATAACTATGATGCCAAAAATCCTAGTGGTGTTGATGATAGTATGACATTGATGGGCGCAAATGGATTAACCCCAGCATATTTTATTGCCTCAGAAGGTACCGTCGGTAGTTTAAACTTAGCATATACAATCCCAATGCAAGATATGGGTGCATTGAAAGCTGTCAAAGTATATAACGACTACAGTTATCTTAAAAAGCATCATGGTGATTGGGGTGATTCGCAAATGAATACCACAGGTCTGATGTTTATCGCGTCTCCATTTCTGGTTTGGTTAGATCATACTTACGGTAAGAATTCTAATATTATCGGTGGTGCAACCAACAGTACAGGCTTTACGTCAGCCACCTCTGAAAATAGTGATGAATGGCTTTCTAGAATCAATTTAAATGTAGGGTTTAGCTTTTAAAAAGCTGATATTAATGTTGTTACGATTTATATTTATTGATATAACTTTGAACACTATAATCAAAAAAGTTATTCATACTATACATAGTATGAATAACTTTTTTAGTATTCCTTTTTCCTTCTGGGTAACATTAATATTACGTTTGAGAATTTTGTCTTTTCTTATTATTATAAGTTTAGGACTATGTTGCTTATTATCGACAAGCTTGGCTTTATTCATTTTGTGCTATTAACAAATATAAAGTGTTTGCATCATTCTTCCTAAATGTTGTGCCACTACACTAAGATTATCTTTGTTGTTTGCTAGCTTCTTAACGGCTTTTGCTTTAAATTCTATTCTACAAGTACTGATTTTTCTGGTCGTTGTAAACTATTCATTAAAACGTTAGTTTACTCCATGGGTTCTTCAACACAGTTCGTTACCTACACTGCATATTAAATTGAACATAAGGCACAATTAGATAATGGCTACCTTCGCTGCCATGATAACCCGATTTTTCATACCAAGAGATATCCTGCTGATAAAACAGGGTAGTTGTAAAGCCAGTCATCAATAGATGTTGATTACCTTGCCCTTGAGAAGAATATTCTTTAGAAAAAGCTGTTGAAAATTGAGCAACTTGTTGACCTTTAGCCGAGTAAAAGCCATCGCTTTTCCTATCTTGTTTATAGCAAGCGACATCAAACAATCCTAGAATATCATCTCGTGTTTTCGTCCAGCTATCATGGCAAAACGTCTGTTCTACAAACTTGCGACCTGAGTCATTGACCAGTGCGCGCGGCGTCAATACCAGCTCATCCAAACGCATAAATCGATGAAAAGTTAGCATTGAAGGTGGACTAACCGCAGGTAAATCAATTTGCTCAGCATGAGTAAGCAATATGTTAGCTAAGGTAGGGTGATACGTTTTATGATGAAGTAGTAAGCTCAACGTTTGCTTCGCTCGCGTCAGTGCTACATATAACGGTCTATCATGACTATGATCTGCCTGAGCGTTTGAAGATGAGTTTGAGAGTTGATCATCAATGACATAAATATGATCAAACTCCATCCCTTTCGCACTATGATAAGTGATTAATATAACCTGTGTTTTATCATCGTATAGAATAGACTCTATCGCTTGTAATACCTGCTCATAAGTCACGTTTTCCATATCTTGAGTGCAACTGATAATTGCTTCCCAAGCTTTATCTAAATGGTTTAAGCCCCGCTTAACCCGCCAGCATTCCAAAAATTCAGCAACATTACCCTCAATAAAGTCTAAACGTTTCGCGCTCAAATCTTTAAATAACGCTTGTCCTATAAAACTATTTATGGGAGTAACTTGCTCATTTTCATTATAGCGCTGACTACTAATATTTAGAGCTTCAAGGTAATGCTGTATGGCATCGAAATATGACCATTTAGGGGCTAGTACAGCTATGGTTTCTGGCACTGCATTTTTTTGTTCATTACTTGCTAAGCGCTGCTCAATATCAGACGCGATCCATGCTGCCATGTCAACGCCTTTGGTCTGCTGGTAGTAGCCATAACGAATAGGACTATTAGGATAGGGTTTAGTCGCTTTGATGCTATGCTCAGCCTGCTTTAGACGCTCACTACTTGGCAATGTAGTAGCTATAAACTCATTGGCAAGCTCGACTATATTATTAGCACTACGATAGTTATTGAGCAGATAGTATTTTTGTTCAGTATTAACATGATAGTTGTCTGCAAACTGCTGAATATATTGAATGCTAGCGCCACGAAAGGCGTATAGGTTCTGGTCGTCGTCACCAACCACCATCAAATAGCCGCGCTGCTCAAAGTTATCATCAGTAGCATCACTATCAGCATCTATAGCAATATAGCTATCATCGGTGTCGCTATTATTGTCATCTTGTGTTTGTAGATCTGCTAATAGGCCAATCATTTGATACTGATATTCATCGATATCTTGAAACTCATCGACCATGATGTACTGAAAGTGTTGCGGCCGCTCTTGTAGTTGACTGATGGCCTGCTCAATCATCCACTGATAGCGAGCATTATCACGGCGCTTTTGTAAGTTTTTCTCTTGGCTTAAATGCTCAATGCGCGTAGCAATCTCATCAAGCGCGGCATCGGGTGCGTCTTTTTCACTCAGTCCTGTAATTTGCCGTGCCAGCCCATGGAATGTCTGAATGGTAACATTGATCGCATGATAACCAATCAAAGCCAGTAAGCGCGATCTTAGTTCAGCTACCGCCAAACGGTTATAAGCCAATATCAAAATCTTCTCAGGTTTGATTTCTTCTATCATTAATAGATAAGCGACTCTATGTACCACCACGGTGGTTTTTCCAGATCCTGGACCAGCCAGTACCATGGCCGCACGGCTTGTTTCTTTGATAATTTGTACTTGAGTGTCACTAAAATATTTAGGCAAAATCTCTTTTTCATAATCTTTGATATAAGGTTTATGCACATCGATATCGTTGTTAATATAGGTTTTAATGACTTCCGATAGAGGCTGGGTAAAGTAGTCCTCAATCAACGCTTTTTGGACATCAGCGTCTGCCTGTAACCAAAAGCTCAGCATATGGATGCGAGCGCAGCGATCTTGATAATGGGTTTGCAAATATTGATAGGCGTTTTCATGATACTTTGACGTGGATTTTCGGTGTTTGCCAATAAAGAAAATAGCATCTTGCGTATCGTCTAAGCGGCTAAGCTCAATCAGCTCCAAGCGCTGTAATTGCTCAAGTTGGGTTAAGATAGTATCAGGATCGCGCTGTAGCTTCTGGGCTAAAGTATCTAGATGAAACTCTTTACCATCGCCATCTTTTTTATCAGGTAGGGCAGGTAGTAGATGCTCTTCATATAAAGGTGTCAAATCTGCTACGAGCACTTTTGCATAGCGAACCCAGCTTTCCCAATTGTCTGGCAGATCCTCATCAATTAGCCATAACTTAGTCCTATTTGTGGAGGAGACAAACACTTGGGTCGTACCATGATTGCGTGTTTTTAAGATACCTAGTGCTCGAAACATAGGTAGAATATGACGTTTACTCGATAAATTATGGCGCTGCTGAATCAGCCAGTTGTCGAGTGCTTTGGTATTGAGCTGGGTGGTGCCTTGCATTTGTATCGCTTCAGTGCCATTTAGCGCGCCATAACTGCTATTTAGACATTCCTCTAAAGCAGTAATAATACGGCTTAAGCGATTAAGTTCACCTTTTAAATAGCGGTGTGTATATTTTAGTCGTACACGTACCACAACTTGCCACTGAGCATGACCTTGATTGACCAACTCACGTAGCCCTTTTAATAGTGACTTAACAGAATAGCCAAGCGCCAGTGCCAATTCAGGTAAATGATAGCGAGTCAGGCCAGTATTGTTATCGTTGTTAGAGCCTTCGTCACTGCTATGCTTAGCACTAACTATGTTTGTTGTCGCCGTGTTTAAGGTATCATCCGCAAGCTGCTGTAATTGAGCATAGAGCTTAGACATATTAGTATGTTGGCTGGCAGGCGATTGGCTTGAGAGTTTGATACTGATCCAAGCCGGTTGCTGGTCTTTTTCAGTCAGTAATCCGTAACGCTCGAGCGCCAATAAAGCCACTCTTACTTGGGTATTAAGTTGTTCAGTCTCGTCATCTGGTGCAAGTATAGGCGCTAGTACACTGCTAGGGAACCATTGATCTTGCATGGGTTTACTGAGAGCTGGACGTATGGCTGTCCAACAGTCTCTTAAGGTATTTGTATTTGGTATGCGTGACTCACGCTCTTGGAAAAACAAAGCTTCAATATCTCTTTGACCCCATAGCATATATGCTGCGCCGACCTCATACGACTTACGTGCTGCACGGCCAATCTCCTGAATATAAGACTCAAGGTTATTCGGCGGCCCACTATGGATAACAGTATGGATGCCCTCTTTATCAATGCCCATGCCAAAAGCATTGGTACAGACCACTACGTCTAGCTCATCATTTTTAAATTTTTCAAGTACACTCTTTTTCTGCCCCTCATTTAATTTAGAATGATAGGCGGCGGACACTAAGCCTTTTTGGGCGAAATCGTCAGCATATTGATCACAGCCTTTACGGTTACGCAGATAAACTATAGCCACGCCTTTTTCAGGATGTTCTGGATATTGGTTTTCGTACCAAACTTTGCGCTCATTTATAATTTTATAGATATGCGCTTCACGCTCGTCCTTGGCTGCTTCTATAAAATGCGCAGTAATATCGTCACGCCAAATCTTAAGGCTTTCGATAGGGGTGCCATATTGCACCAAAGTTTTATTGTCAGTTAAGGCAGTAAGCTTATCTACCAGCTCACTTTCTAAATCATCTTTGACACGTGTAGAGGCTGTGGCGGTCACTAAGCTTATGGTAGGGGGCAAGAATTCCGATGCGTTACTGCTAGTATTTGTTCTAGATGCGTTAGTATTGTCCTGATCAGATATCATTTCTAACATATCAAGCTGAAGCTTACCCTCTTTAATGTCGCTCTGGCGCTCAAGCTGCTTTGTAAAGTGTTCTCGAAGCTCGTCGCTATAACATGCCATCATGTGATCGGCGATACGCAAAAAGTCTGGGCGAAAATCAGTGCCCCATTGGCTAAGCGTATGCGCCTCATCTAATACCCAAAATGCTGGTGGGCGATTTTTGAGTAGTTGACGAATACTATGTGTACGTAGCCGCTCTGGACTCATATAAATAATATCAATATCGCCTTGCCAAATACCGTCTAAGATGTCTTTTTGGGTTTCTATGGACTGTCCTGAAGTCAGATAAGCAATACGGTTGGCGTAGTCTGGTAAATCAGTATGCAAGTTGACAACTTGGTCTTCGATTAATGCCTTTAAAGGCGATATCACTACGGTCAGCTGACGTTGGCACCTACTTAATATCAGTGCAGGTAGCTGAAAGGTCAAGCTTTTACCGCCACCTGTTGGTAATATGCCAAGAGGAATGTCTTTATTCATCAGCACTGCTTTGACAATAGACATCTGTCCTTCGCGCAAATGCTCAAATCCAAAAAAGTGATGACACTGTTGATTAATCCAATCTTCACTCGGTTCATGCAAATGCCAAAAAGTATTTTCAGCTTGGCTAAAACTATGTCTGTGGAAAGGATGCTTGATAAGCCATACTGGACGGCGTGCTTGTGGCTTATCAAAATATCTTAGCCAGTTAATAAAGGTGGCTAAACCAAGATGTTGCCATAATGTTGAGTGCTCTTTATCATCATTGCTTATATGAGTATTGCCCATATAACTTTCTAATAGGTTGATAAGATCAGTTCGATTTCCTGCGGGCAAGTTGTCAAAGATAGCTTTTATATCAAAGATATTATCTTCATCTATAGCAAAGTAGCTTTGACGGCTGAGCGTGTGTAAATGCAAAAGCTGTGGTAATAGCTTGTGCAGTAGTATTTGCATATTGGTAGGTAGGATTTGCCACGCCTGTGTGCAAAGCCCAAATACACAGCGACTTTCTAAGCAGTCAAGGACTGGGTTATTATAATCGACATTGGCTTTGTAGAGCTTAGCCAAGGCGTGGCTAGGCTGGTGCGGAATAAATAGGCAGCTCAGTATCAGTGTATCCCAAGCTTTTGCTTGCCATCGAAGCAGTTTGTCAGAACCGTCAAGCTGGCTTGTTAATAGCGTGTGTTTATAGCTAGTGGTTGATAATGTGTCGTTTAATAGCGAATATAGGTGAGGTAAATCAAACTCAATTAAATGGTGGCCACCTAAAAAATCAGCTTTATTTAATATTTCATAAATGACATCTGACTGTTGTCGAAACTGCTGAGCATTAAAGTGCCAATAGTAGTCGTTGATTAAGAAAGCACCATCTATCAGTGTCTCATTTTTAGGGTTGATTTCCAAATCAAGCCATAGAGTTTGTTGTGGGTTCAACTTTGAGAGGAGTTCAGATGCACTCTGAACGGCTGTTAATTTCTCTATATACTTCGCTGCATTGAGACGTAGAAACTCCGGTAAGCTGCTAGGTTTTGATGTTTGGATATCTGCTGTAGATGGAAGTGCGCTATTTATGGGATCAGAAATATCGTTATGACTGTTTTGAGGACTAATCTGCCCAGATATTCTGGAAGGTGAAAAAGAAGTAGGCTGGATAAAATCGGGTAGGTCTGACATGTTTTCAGCTTCTAAGTAGTAGGTAAATAAACGAACTATAGTATACAATTCTCTTTATCTTAGCCAGAGTCATAATGGGCGAGCACTTGCAAGTATTATCATATTCTTAATAAACCCTAATATTAATAACAGCATCTAAGTAAAAACCAAAGTACTAAGCACTAAATATGGTGCTAACGCTGCGTACTATATATGGTTGGCATCATATTTTTTGATTATTAAGATGTGCTTACTTTCAATGCTTAATCAGAGAGTCTGCACCTTAGACGCGTGGTTAAATAAGACTTTTGATAAGGAATTATTGCGATCAAAATTATGTGGCTATTCATCAATCAGATAGATAGAAACATCAATTTTAGTTTATTATTATTCATAATTGATATATTACGCGCTAGTTGCACAAGGATAGATAGCAAATTTTGTCGCTATCGATGTGAAAACTGCCAACTCAAACTTTGGCTCTATCTGCCAAGTAGAAATGGCAAAGTATATAAAAGGTAAGCTGATAAATACCTACTGTTACTTGAACTAAAAACTCTTGTCATGTATCTAAAATTAGTTGACCACTACAGTTCAACTACTGTAAATAACTCGCTAAATAATTTAAATAATAAGGAATATAATGACAAATGACATTATTCACCCAGTTCACCAGCTATATAATACATTTATTGAAGAATGCTTATTGAAGAATAATTCAATCCTCACTAATGAAGAAGACATATTTACATTAGAAAATTTGAAGAAAGTAAAAATCTGTTTTTTGGACTCACCTATAGAAGATAGCAATCAAGATTTTTGGCAAAAAATTAAACAGCAGTTTGAGCATGCAGATTACGAAACAAAGCTTTGCTTTGCTCATCTAAATTGGCTCTGGAGCTTACCTGCTCATGACATAACTGCTGATACCAAAGAGAAAACACCTATCTGGATATTGGGTGAAGAAGTAGACATCCGTCGCTTTAATGAATGTAGGCGAGAAAATTTTTTCCCTAAGTATGGTGTAGGTTCAACAGGTCAGTATCATAAAACTAATAAACCTGTAGAGTTAAACTACTTATTGATTCTCTGCATAACACTTAAAGAGAAGGTAGATAATGGAGGGTTTGATAAAGAAGCCATAAATGCTTTCATTATTGAAAACGCTGACATACTTTTTGAGGAAAATACTTACAGCATTGGTGAAGCAGAGTATCGACAACTAAAAAACAAAACAATCGCTATGCAAAGCTTAATGCTTCATTTAGCAAATCCTGACAAATATGAGCCCATAGCTTCAAAGCAAGATAAGCTAGCGATTAAGCAACACTTTGATGCTTTGATAAAAGATTTACCAGGATTAAAAGAAGATATTAATCTTGATGAAGAGGTTTCACTGATCAAAGAGCAGTTAGTTATATCGCAGCAAGAGCTACAGTTAGACTTCAAAAATGGGTTTAGCTTCTATAATGATCAGCTTTGGCATATTTGGAACAAGGGCATACATAATCTATCAGATGACCTGATGGCATTGCAGTATAAAAAAGCGATAGTATATTATGGCCCCCCAGGCACAGGAAAAACACACTCTGCAAACGCCTTAGCTGAATCTTTAATTGCTATTCATTTTTTACATAAAAAAGAAAACTTACAGCGCTTCCTTAAAGATAAAAAAACTGTTGTAGATGGCCGAATACATCATCTTCAATTTAATCCAAATACCTCTTATGAAGATTTCATAGCAGGCTACCAACTAAAATCAACCCCTGATGGCTCGGAAACAGTTCCTGTCGAAGGCCAATTGTTCAATATTATCGAAAAAGCAAACCAAGAAACTGAAACTACTGACAAAGATAACAAAATAAAGCTACCTCATGTACTCATTTTAGATGAGATAAATAGGGTGGATTTATCACGTGTGTTTGGGGAGTTGTTCTCTGCTATGGAGTATCGGAACAAACCTATCGAAACTGCAATTAAAGGTATTACACTCATTATTCCTGATAATTTATACATTATCGGAACCATGAATGAAATTGATTTTTCCGTAGAGCGTATGGACTTTGCTTTACGCAGACGATTTTTGTGGAAGTTTAAAGGCTATGATAAAGACGTTTTATTTAATATGCTCAGTCAGAATTCACATGACAAGCTATCAGAACATATTGAAGGATTTGTAAATGACTGCACTTTATTGAATGAATATATAAGTACAAAAATAGATGAGCTGGGCGTAGATTACCAAATTGGGCATACTTTTTTTGCTGAGTTACCTAAGATTTATGAACAAAACGCCAATTTGACAGGTAAAAGTAGAAACACGTTGAAGTTATACAAAGAAGCACGAGATATTTTATGGAATTTTTCAATAAAACCTATGTTAGAGGCTTTTTTAGGCAATACGGACAAAAAGATGGTACAGAAATATTTAACTAATGCTAAGAAATTTTTTACTCATGCAAAGTGATATTTGCACCATAAAAGTCAGGGATTGCTCGTATATTGATATAGAGGCAAATATGGCAGTTGTTATTAACAGCTGCTTTACAAGCACCAATGTATTTAGAATTAACACTGACTCAGTGGGCGATGAAACACCATTGTTAAGTTATAGTTATACTCATAAAAAGTGGCTGACAGGTAGATATATTGGAAAATTATATTTCGAATACAATGGTAGACCTCATTGTTTTGAAGTGCAGCCTCGTTTTGGTAATGCCAATATCTTAATATTATTAGAAGAAATATTTAATATTAAACTTGCACACAGCACTTCCGAGTACAAGCTGTATGATAACAGTGATAATGAGCTTTTAAAAAAGATTATAAGCATAATATGGGTTAAGACCCTGAGCAAAATTAATATACACGGTTTGCCGAAGCATAAAGTAGAAAAGCTAAATAAAAGTAGTACTGTAAGAGGTAAGATAGCTATAAAGAAAAGTGTGTTACCGATTTATAAAGAAAATTATGTAGTCTCAAAGCGGATAGAAAAAGAAGTAGACAGCACAATTTTGGCGATTTTAAAGAAAGCATACACCATCTTATGCAAAGATTATTATTTAACAGAAAATATGTTAAATGATGCGGTAAAAGAGGTAATAAGAGTACCGTGCCATAACAAGCAGGTTATCACCACGACCCAATTCCAAAAAATAAAATATGGCGCTATTTATGCTAACTATAAAGAAATAGTAGATTTCTCTTGGCATATTATTCAGTATAAGAAACAATCATCAATGCATGAAATGGCAGATATAATGGGTAATGCCTTATTTTTAGACATGGCAGAGATATGGGAAAAATATCTATTCACTATCTTAAAAAAATACTTTGCGCCTAGAGGATGGCATGTTTACTCACAGCAGTATAGAATCTACCAAAACACAGGTTTTGAACGAAGTATTATTCCAGATATTATTTTAGAAAAAGATAGTCATGTAGTTGTGCTAGATGCTAAATATAAGCGCATGACCGGTCATTTCAGAGACTATGATAGAGCTGATTTTTTCCAATTACATACTTACGGCTCTTATATGGAATCACATAATAAAAAGCTAATAGGTTTGGGGTTGATTTATCCACTAAGTGAGAGCTTCGACAAAGAAAAACTAGATAAGAACTTTGCTAACAATCTTTATGGTGACTCTACGAGTAACACTTGGTTTAAAGTAGATGGAATATGTTTAAAAGACTTACATCTCCAATTAACAGAACAAAAAGGCGGTTTTTTGAGAAGAATAGAATCGCTATTGCTTATATGACCCATATTTGATGCACCCTGACTTTAATCGCTTAAATAGACTCAAGACCTTTAAAGGGTATAACACCCGCCTTAGTAGTACCGAAGCTTCACAAGTTGATTTCTATACACTCAACCGTAGTGTTCTACAATCAATGTTATTGGCTCAATGCAAAGTTATGATCAATCAACACACAATATATGGGTTCAGGATCTAACCTCATTGAAATGACGTGTTGTGATTAAACTGTCTGTCAATATGACTAATAAAAAGTAACTGATTTATTTATAAAATAAAAAAATAGGGCTTAAATGAATTAGGCTATAAAATACAAAAAAACTTTTTTCCGATGAATATACGACAATTGTATTAATAATTTTATCAGAATGAGCTACTGTGCTTTCAGAGGATTGTTATAGTGCCCACGGCAGAATTCCAGCTCAACTTTTTAAGACGTATTCAGTGGCTGCTTGAGTCTAGCTCCTATACCTCGACCTATAAATTTGCCTTGTTAATGACAATAGTTAATCTGTCTATAGAGTCTGGAATTAATGACGACAGTGAACACAGTATTTCTTATGAGCAGTTAGCAGAGCAGTTTATACAGCTTTACTGGACACAAGCATTACCATACTCAGATCAAAGTAGTGATTCTGTACTCAGACAAAGCAGTACAACAGGGCAGGCTAGTGTTATTAATAGCATTCTAGATTTGCAGCATAAAACTAAGACAACCAGCCTGACTATAGCTCACACACAAAATATCAAACTATGGCAATCCACTATCAAAGATATTTCCTCGACTATCAAAAAGTACCCCGCAAGATATCTACAAAGTGCGGAGGACAAAGTTAGTCGTGAGTTCTTATATGTTTATGACTCAAAATCAAAGGTAATAACTTTAAAGCCTGGTATTGCATACGGTTTTACACGCTTTAGTAAAATAATTAACAAGCTATGCCAGCAATACTGGACAGAGTTCGTACGTAAGAACAGTCGTAACCAAATACATTTTAGTGATGATATTGATTTGCAGCAGTTCTTGTTCAATCAATCGCGCCAAAGTCTAAAAGTATTAATACCTATACTGATTGATACTCAGCAGGGACAGTGCTTCTATTGTCATAAACCCTTGAGAAACAATATCGAAGTTGATCACTTTATTCCTTGGTCGAAATATCCAATTGACACGACTCATAACTTCGTACTTACGGATCATAGCTGCAATAATAGTAAGCGTGATTATCTGGCTGAAGAGCTGTTTTATGAAAAATGGCTAGAACGCAATCAACAACATGGTGATACGATTGAAAAGGAAGCGAAAACTATTGGTTTTACGACCAATCAACTTCGCTCTGAAACGATCAGCCAGTGGGCTTATCAAATAGCAGTGGAACATGGGGATTTAGTTTGGTCGCCAGAATCAAGTATAAAATTACGAACTATTAACCCTAGTTTATTACCTAGGCTTAGAGGCTGATAAGTAAACTTATTATTATCTACTGGACTAAAATGAAGACTATCGAAGTTGTTGCCGCCATTGTTGTGGATGATGGAAAAATACTATGCGCTCAACGTGGCAAAAATAAGCTGAATTATCTTTCTGAGAAATTTGAGTTCCCAGGAGGTAAATTAGAAAGTGGTGAAACGCTAGAACAAGCATTAGCTCGCGAGATGAGAGAAGAGCTTGATATGTCGATTAGCGTTGATCGCCTATTACTAACAGTTGAGCATGTGTATCCAGACTTTAAAATTATTATGCACAGCTTCATTTGTTATACGCAAAGCCGTGCTTTGTTGTTGAATGAACATTTACAAGTGCTTTGGCTAGGTGTGAATGAGCTTGATACACTGGATTGGGCTGCTGCTGATCTTCCAATTGTAGAGCAGCTAAAGGCTATTATGTAATGAGCAATAAAATTCAAGAGTTACAAAATGCGTTGGTCTCTGGTTTCATAGATCATACGCGAGCTTCGAAGCATACTTTTAAACCAGAATTACTAGTTAATGATGGTCAAGGTAGAAAGGTTTTAACTTCAATTAATACACATTTGCAATTCTGCGATAAGTTTTGGTTCTCTGTTGCATTTGTCACCACCAGTGGTATCGCTTGTCTAAAGCAAGAGTTGATGGAACTTGAAAGAAAAGAGATTCCTGGACGTATACTTGTTTCGCAGTACCTCAATTTCACCCAACCAGAAGCATTGCGTGAACTACTGAAGTTTAAAAATTTAGATTTGCGAATTGCAACAGATTCTAATTTCCATGCGAAAGGATATCTATTTAGCTCATCCGACATCCATCATTTAATTATTGGCAGCAGCAACCTAACAGCGAATGCTTTGACATCAAATAAAGAATGGAATTTGAAGGTAAGCTCTAGTAACTCTGGTTCTCTTTCTCAACAAGCTATACGTGAATTCATGAAAGAGTTTGACTCTGCATTGCCTGTAACATCCGACTTTATTGAGCGTTACGAACTAATATATCAGCAAGCCAAGGCATTCTCTCAGCAAATAAAACAAGAGTGTAGTCAGGAGTCTGAAAAATCTATTGAACCGAATAAGATGCAGCAAGAAGCACTGGGGAATCTGTCTACTTTACGTGCAGAGGGTAAAAACAAAGCGTTACTGATTTCTGCTACTGGGACCGGGAAAACGTACCTTTCTACCTTTGATGCACTGAATGTAAATCCTAAACGCTTACTGTTTATTGTTCATCGTGCCAATATAGCTAAAAAAGCTTTACAGACCTATCAAACCATTTTTAAAAATGATAAAACGTTTGGTTTGTATAGTGGTCAAGCAATGGATTCTGAGAGTGATTATATATTCTCAACCATACAAACTCTCTCTAGAGAGAATCATTTAGCAAAGTTTGCTCCTGATACGTTTGATTATATTGTTATTGATGAAACTCATCGTGCTAGCGCCTCATCGTATCGAAAAATATTGGATCACTTTACCCCTAAGTTTCTTTTGGGTATGACGGCAACCCCAGAGCGGACTGATGATAGTGACGTATTTGAGATTTTTGATCACAATATTGCTTATGAGATTCGCTTACAGAAAGCGCTAGAAATGGATATCTTAGCGCCGTTTCATTATTACGGTGTGACAGACCTAAGTATTGATGGCGAATCTATAGACGACGCCTCAATGCTCAATCTCCTTATCAGAGAAGATCGTGTTAAGCACATTCTTCACTATATCGATCGCTATGGTTGTGACAATGGTGATGTTCGCGGCCTTGTGTTCTGCTCTAATATTCAAGAATGCAAGGCGTTGGCTGAGATCTTTAATGTTCATGGTTTACCATCTATTGCATTGACTGGAGAGAACTCAGAAGAACAACGTGATCTTGCAATAGAACGTTTAGAATCTTGTAATCCAGTAGATAAGCTTGATTATATTTTTTCTGTTGGTATTTTTAATGAAGGAATTGATATTCCTTGTATTAATCAGATTGTGATGCTGCGGCCAACAGAGTCGGCAATCATCTTTGTTCAGCAGCTAGGTCGAGGTTTAAGGAAGGCACAAAATAAAGACTATCTTACCGTCATCGACTTTATTGGTAACTACAAAAATAACTTCATGGTACCTATCGCTTTATACGGTGATGAGTCCTATAACAAGGATACACTGCGTCGCTTATTAGCTAGAGAAAGTTGCTTCATTCCAGGATCGTCCACGGTAAGTTTTGACAGAGTTGCAAAAGAGCGTATCTATCAAGCGATTGATACTGCGAATCTACAAACCAAAAAAGATCTATTAAAAGACTATAACTTACTTAAATATAAGTTAGGTTACGCACCTATGATGATGGACTTTATTCGTCATGGTTCCCGCGATCCTTTCTCGTATGTGGAATATGCAAAATCATTTTACCATTTTGCCAAGCAGCAAGAAAAAGATGCCTTACCGGCTCTAAATGATAATGAACTAAAACTAATTAGTACCTTCTCAAAAGATATTAATAACAGTAAGCGTATTGAAGAAAGCTTAGTACTGAAAGCTCTTCTTATGGGTGAAGTTATTACGATTGATGCTTTGGCGTTGATTATAGAAGAGCGATATGGTTATAAGATGAACCCTAATGTCGTGTCATCAGTGATTAACAATCTCAACTTAGGTTTTGTGACCGAAAAACATGAAAAAAAATTAAAATCTATAGGTAAAATTTATGGTTTTAACGTGGTTCAATTAGAGGAGAAGACGTTCTGTTGGCATCCTGACTTCTTAGGTTACTTGGCCAATGATACCTTTGTACAATTTTTAATAGATAGTACGAATTATGCTATTCATCAGTACAATAAACAGTTCAAACTGTCTGACTTTGTTGATGGTTTTCAGTTGTACCGCAAGTATTTACGTAAAGATGTTTTTAGAATTTTAAATTGGGCTGAAAACCCGGTTGCCCAAAATGTTAGCGGTTATATGGTTAGTCAAGACAAAACCAATTGCGCTATCTTTGTGAACTATCATAAATCTGAGGACATCGCAGATACCATAAATTACCAAGACGACTTTATTAATGAATCTGTATTTAGCTGGATGTCTAAATCAAGGCGAACGTTAACTAGCCCTGAGATCGAGTTGTTCAAAGCGCATGACATAAATAACCTTCGTATTCCCTTATTCATCAAAAAAGATAACATTGAAGGTAAAGATTTTTATTATATGGGTGATATATCACCAAGAAATGAAAGCTTTGAGCAAACCGCTATTTCTGGCGTTTCTGTTGTAAAAATAGAGTTTGATATGCATACAGAGGTTCGAGGTGATATCTATAATTATCTAATTGATGAGTAGAAAAATTAAGTGCTATCGTTTGAGATTTTTGATGGTTTTGAATAGTTATTCTAGTCTGCTAAGCCTATTCTACAATAAGCTTAGCAGACTAGATTTTTTTAGTGATAACGAGTGTATAAGTGATTTTATACTAACCCTAACGCCTGCTCACATGCTTCAGCTAAATAAGGATCAACCGTATCCTGTTTCAGTAGCCACTTTAGATATCCAGCTCCATCCGAATGAGTAGCTAAATCTGCAATAGCCTCACCCTTATATTTCCCAAAACTTAAATGCGTGGGTATACGAGCCATTTGGCTAAACCCATATAAGCTCTCTACATCGTTTATTTCATGACCTTGACTATTCGCCAAATCAATCAGACTACCAAGTACTAGCTGAGTGCTCATATCGACAAACTACAAACTTATAAAAATCATCTTGAAAACAAGCTATATTAATCAGTAATGGATGAAGATAAAACAATAGTATGAAAAAACTGATGTTTCTTTTATGTTAGTGCTGGTTGGTTATGGTTTTAAACCTGAAAAAAGTGTTGAAAAATAAAGCTTGCCGATGTCAACGCTTGAAGTTACTCCAGAACTTTCTGAAATTAATCTGTCTCTAAGTGAAGCGAAAAAACTTGCTACAGAAAATTAATGATGACGAACGGGCTATACGCGAAGTATATAAATAAAAAGATACTGCCTCGTCAAAACGATCTAGTACGGTGATGCTCGCTTATATTAATTCTGACCCAAAAGATATGTTCGATACCTACTGGATAGTTTTGGATGCTTTAGGTCTTTATGTAAAATTCGATACAGCATTGAGAAGCTTGAAACTCTACATTGGTGAGTTGACAATATATTTAGATAAAGGCGCTGCCTCTCTACAGAATATTGCAAAAAAGAAAAGTAGGATTCTATAAAGTCTAAGACTCAGTACGTAGAACGCGTTAATATGAGTTACGAGAAAGCTAAACAAGCTGATGAGAAAGAATCATGAGTCAGAAACAATTAACGAGTAAGCAAGAATTAAAGGTTTTGCAAGATGAGTTAGACCGTATACTTGACAGTGATCCTAGCGAGAAGTTTTATTATCAATATCAACAGTTAAAGCCTCACCTTGACGCACTTGAACGCGAAGTTGCTAATCACAGTAATTTAGCAAACAAGAAAGACCATGAGTGGATGAAGTGGCTTATTGTGATAGCAGCTGGTGTTTTTTCAGTTATTGTTACTCAAGTATCTAAAATGCCGTCACTATCATTAGATTAGCTACTTTTATTAAAAATCGCTATATCGGCAAATGCACTGGGTATCGTATCTGGTGCTATTTACCTATATACAGACGTAATAAATGCTAAAGATTTGGGCTATAAACTACAGGTGCAAAGATACTATTTGCTATTGAAAGGTAAAAAAAATATACGAAAGTTCGATAAATTCTGAGAAGTTATGGTTCACTAAAAAAGCTAGAAATCTTAGTCTATTTTGTTTTCTAGCTGTTATAGTGATTTGGGTGTGGTTCGTATGGCAAATGCAAACAGATGTTAGCCTTATAGTAAGTAATCCCTAACCTACTATAAAATCGTAAAACACCTATATCTTAATGCTGGAGAGTTAGAATGTGTACTGAAAAAGAGAGAGTAATAAAAAAAGCTCAAATGATTAGAAATGAGTGTTCTAAGAGCACTATGCCTTCACTACAACTGTGTAATTTTTTGGCACTTTATCTAGACAATGATGAAATGCCGATTGAAATAAAGGGCATCGATATAAACTTTAAGTATTTTTATATTGTAAAGACTGATAAACAGCGGCTATTACAAATACCTCAAGGTTCTGATCTCAACGAGTTGACGGATGGCAATTTACAAGAACGTGAACTAGCAAAATTGCGAGAAGATTGCAAAGCTGTTCAAGTAGAAATCGTTCAACTAAGTTAGCTACTATCTCAAAAACCCTTAGTAACCTCCCACGAAATTAAAAAACGTCTGTTTTTTATAACCTGTTAGCAAACACGCTAATAATTTCTTTATATTTATTAAACAAGAAAAGTCAAAGCCTTCGATGACTTTTTGGTTGTCTGTGTAGCAGGATGATAAGGTCCTTACCCAAACTATGGTAGACGGTGCTAATGCCCTAAATTCTGCCATCATCCAAATCAATTACTGGCAACGAAAAGTCTTTATTAATAATAGAAGGTCCCTTTATAATTAACTGAATATATAATTCTAATAAACTAACTCATGTGATAATAAATGAATTTAGACAGCATAAGAAAAATGAATAAAGGCGAACTACATGTTCATCTTAACGGTTTGGTAAGTACTGAAACTATAAAAAAAATAGTCCAGAGTGAGTCATGTGAAATACCAAAAAACTTTGACGTAAGTGTAGATTTAAATGTCTTAAGGCCTGCACAATCCCTTGTAGACTACTTGTTGCCTTGGCAAGTGCTCAGACTGATACCAAAAAACAGAGGAAATCTTAGAATTATTGTAGAAAGCGCATTTGAGAACCTGAAAGCTGATAGTGTTTCTTTCGTCGAAATCCGAAATAGCGTAATTTATTTAGCTTCTCTTAATAATATTTCTGTAGATAACGCTCTGTTTTGGCTTATAGAAGAAATAGAGGGGGCCTCACATAAATATCAGATTAGAGCAGGTTTAATTCTAACAGTCTCTAGAGGTATACATACTAATGAACATCTTAAGATATTACTTCAAGCATATAAAAATCTTGGTTTTCCCAAATGTGTTATAGGACTTGATCTTGCAGGTAACGAAGATATTGACCCTCCGAAAGAGACAGCCCAATCGTTCATGAAAGCTAAATCTGAATATGGTCTTAAAATTACTATCCATGCTGGAGAAACAGGCAATTACGAAAATATTAGGAAAGCTATTATAGAGTTTGGTGCAGATCGGATTGGACATGGAACGGCAGCATCGAAATCGGATGAGGTTATGGGGTTACTCAAAGATAGAGATATATGTCTTGAGGTGTGCCCTATTAGCAACAGACTTACCAAAGCAGTTGGTGAATATGAAGATCATCCTGTCAAAATTTTTATTGCTAATGATGTGCCCTTCGTGATTTGCTCTGACAATCCAGCAATTCATGCTTCTTCTCTTAGTTTTGATTATTACAGATTCCTATGTGAAACGAATAGTGAACAACATCTAAAAGATATGTATTTACATCAGAAAAAATATAGCTTTTTAGAGAGAATATAATGAAAATTCGATTCCTTACCAAGAATGATTACAAAGCAGCTGAAGTCAGTAAGATCCTCATGGAAACAGGGTTTGAAGTTATAGCCGCTAAGCATGTGATTAACGAGATTCAAACTGAAGACGTTAACATGCTTGTTAGAGATAAAGTCTTAAAAGCTTTTAAAATAGTTGGGCGTCCGGTTTTTGTTGAA
This sequence comes from uncultured Psychrobacter sp., assembly GCF_947500265.1. Classification (GTDB taxonomy): domain Bacteria; phylum Pseudomonadota; class Gammaproteobacteria; order Pseudomonadales; family Moraxellaceae; genus Psychrobacter. Next base: position 370,671 of record NZ_CANMRN010000001.1, read on the forward strand.
CATACAGGATTATATATAGAGAGTTTAAATGGATTTCCTGGAGGTTTAACTCAAATATTTTGGGATCAATTGCAAGCAGAGAAATTTTCTGAGCTTTTTGGTTCTAGTGGAGATAATAGACTAATAGCAAAAACAGTTATTGGCTATTGTGACTCTATGAAAATACATATGTTTGAAGGTGATATAAGAGGGACGGTTGCTGATAAACCAAGGGGAAACCGTGATTTCCAATGGGATTGTATTTTTATTCCAGAAGGAGAGACGGAGACGTTTGCAGAAATGGGTTCGCGCAAAAATGACATTTCAATGAGAAAAATTGCGTTTGATAAATTTAAATCATTTTTGAAGGAATCTAAAAAATAATGAAACAACTTCTATCATCCTTTGAACAAGGTAATGTAATACTATTCGTTGGAGCAGGTGTTTCAATGAACTTAGGCTTGCCTTCATGGAAAGCATTGATTGATAAAATCGCTGAAGAATTGGATTATGATCCTGAGATATATCAAACTTTTGGAAATAACGAAGCCTTAGCGGAATACTATAAACTGAAAAAAGGTAAAATTGGGCCATTAAGAAGTTGGATGGATATAAGTTGGCATGCAGACAGCATTGATATCTCCACATCAAAAATCCATGAGTATATTGCAAAAGCCAATTTCCCTATCATCTATACAACAAATTTTGATCGCTGGATAGAGAAATCATTGAGTCATTATAAAATGCCATATACTAAAATAATTTCTGTATCCGACCTAACTACAGTAGATAATAACAGTACTCAGGTCATCAAATTTCACGGTGACTTCGATGATGATAGTTCGATAGTACTAGGTGAAACAAGTTATTTTGAACGTCTAGAGTTTGAGACGCCTTTAGACATAAAGCTACGCGCAGACGTTTTAGGTAAGTCAGTTTTATTTATTGGATATAGCCTAGATGATATCAACTTAAGGTTTCTTTTCTATAAATTAGCTAAGTTGTGGAAGAATAGTTCTAACGAAAATTCACAGCCGAAGTCATATATTTTCTCTCCTAGACCTAACCCTATCCAAGAGACAATACTCGAACAATGGGGAATAGAGGTTATTTCTTCAGAAACCGAAAACTTAGGTTACGCACTTGAAGAGTTCCTTGGTAATTTCCAGTCAACAAAGTAATATTTGATTAATCGCTTCTTTTGATTGCCTCGGCTACTACTAAAAACAATTCATCCGTTACATCACAAATCATAGATGCTTCACCTGTCATCGCCCAAAAAATATCGCAGAAAAGCTCTATAACTATAAGTAGGTGTTCCGCTACTAAGCGAATATTTATGATTTTTCCTGGTATATGTAACCCTTTGGTATTATGTGAAAAATATAACGATATTTGGTAATCCTCCCAATCATAAGACACTTATTAAAGAGTATTAAGCTGCCTGTTTTCTAACTGAGAAGCATTAGAAAACTACATAGTAATCTCAGCTTTGCCAGTAAAAATCTTATATTTTGTCTTACGTTGAAGCAAAGTTTTGGTAGTAGCTCATAAATCAGAAAAGACACAATATAATCGTTGTGTCTTTTCTGATTTATGCCTACATATTTTAAATAAAGCCATTATTGTTGTGGCAGTTTCAATCGCTTTTACCTGTTATTTAATCTTCATCGATGTACGTAAAATTAAATGATCTTATATCTCAACCTAGAAAATAAAATTACAGGTTGTTCGCTATACTAGGCTTCATGATAAACATATGGGCTTACCATCATGATTGCTTCTTCAAATAATTGTCTTTCAAAAGAAATCCCCTCTATCGCACAAGCTTGTGCAGTTACTTTCTTAGGTAATGCCAGTAATAAATTGCAGCAAGATGCTTTTTTCTTTTTAGGCAATTGGTATCAAGAAGACTTAGGGATGATGGCAGTGACTCCAGTTGTAGTGCCCTTCTGCTTGGCAGTGTCTGATGGCGTGGCAAGCTCTAATCACTCACAGCACTGCTCAAAGGCAGTGGTAAAAGCAATCAGACGGTTATGGAACGATCAGAAGAGTATTTCTTCAGATAGTATTCATCAGCTGATTAATGAAGCTAAACACTTATCTAAGCGTCATGGTGCTGCGGCAACCCTCGCGATGATTGCCTGTGAGTTAAATGATGATGGAACCATAAAAGCAACGATAACGCATGTGGGTGACAGTCGCGTTTATCGGCTATCCAAAGGCGCATCACAGTGGCAGTGCCTGACTCGAGATCATAATCTATTGAATGAGCTCATTGACCAGCAAGCACAAGAGCAGGGTCGGCAAGCGGAGTTTGCAGACTATAACCGAGAGGGTATGGCGGGGAGTCTGTATAGCATTACTGAATGCTTTGCATTGACGGCTGATAACAGTTACTTAAGTGGTGAAGTGCCAGAAGACAGCTCTTGCAAGATTGATATTAATAGCGGAGATTGTATCGTGGTTTGTACGGATGCCATTCATGACTTAGTGCTGAGTCATGAATGGCAACTTATCAGTGCTAAAACGGATTTACAAGCTTGGCTAATCAATCTCAAGAATCAAGTTTATGAATCTGATGGCAATGCTTATGACAATGGCACCGCGATTTTGGTTCGTTTTGATTGAACATTTATGTTAATGATGAGTTGATTATTCCATCAGTCTAATAGAGAAGCTACTATGCCTACACATCCAATCGCCAGCTACACAAAGTCAGCACGTCTATTTGCTTTATATCAATGCCTGCCTCGTAGTGAAGCGGATGCTATATCACTGACAGAGTTGATGATCGCATATGGGGATAATCCAGATAATTATACGAATGAGCGTAAAAACTTAGAGAATGATTTGACTGGCTTAAACCAAATCTTTAACGATATTTTTTATAGTGATGCTCTGGTTCGAGTACCGAGATGGGGAAAAATAATCAGCGGCAAGACGGCACGATTTTATATTGAACCCAGCTTTAGTATCGATAGCCTTAATGAGCAAGCCGTGTTCTTTTGGGAGATGCTGGATAAATATACCGCAAACTATTTACCAGTTTCTTTTAAACAAGGAGTCACAGATAAGCTCACCCAACTACGACGGCAGGATAAGGAGAGTTTCCAAAAAAGTAAGCTAGGGCAATGGCAAAATCATCTCATCACCTTGCCTAGTATCGTGCAAGCACCACAACTTGATAGTGATGTGCTTGGCAGTATTCATCAGGCTTTGCTACAAAATCGCCCATTACACATAAGCTATCAAAACAAATGGGAAGACCAGCCAACTCAAAGAGTGGTGTATCCCAAAGGACTGATTTTTATTGACAATATGATCTATCTCACTGGCTTTAATCCTGTTGATGACCATATCGATGATGATGTGTTATTAAAAGCGCATCGCAACTTTGCGGTCAATCGTATTACCGGGGCAGTAGTCACAGATAAGCCAATACCTGACTGGGTAGGGCGTGAGGCTTTTTCATTAGAGCATTTGCATCAACTGGGTAGATTAGAGCCGACTATTGATAGCCAGATTAAACTGGTTTTAAAAGTACAAAAGTATGCCTGTCAGCATTTATACGAGCGCCCCTTATCGACAGATCAGAAGATTACTAAGATTGATGACAATTGGAATCAAGTCAGCGCTACGGTTGCCAATACTTATCGTTTGCAGGATTGGCTGGTAAGCATGTCGCAATTGTCCGTTGTCATTGAACCATTGGAGCTGAAGGAAGTTATTCTTGAACGTTTAAACAGTGCGTTAGAGCTTTATGAAAATCAGGCTTAGTTATTAATAAATTCAAAGTAATTTAGAGGTTCAAACTTCTGAAAGGATACATAGGAGTAGCATTATGAATGATTCTTTGTTCAACAATTTTATCCAAGCTCAAAATACTATTTATCCATCGGTTATTAAAGAGTTAACCGAAGGGCATAAGCGTACGCATTGGATGTGGTTTATCTTTCCGCAGGTTAAAGGGCTAGGACACAGTACAAAGTCTCGACGCTTTGCAATAGAGAGTCTTGATCAGGCAAAAGCGTATTTGCAGCATGACGTGCTTGGAGCACGGTTAATAGAGTGTACTAAATTACTGCTGTTGCATCCTGATAAAAGCGCTTTAGATATTTTTGGTTCTCCAGATAACCTAAAGCTGCAATCCTCGCTAACATTATTTGCCTTTGCAGCTGGTAACAAGTGTGTATTTGAGCAGCTTTTATATCAGTTTTATGCAGGCAGTTACGATATAAACACTATCAATATGCTAAGGCAAATCAATGACCAGCAATAGCGCTAAACATAACCGAACGAGGTCTTAAAAGGAAATATGAGTATGAGTACCGTGCAAAGTTTGATAAATGATGTTAGCCAAAAGATTAACGCTTTAGAGACTGCGCAAGCACTCTATAGCCGTCAATTGTCTCCAGACTTCAGTACTTTTGATTATATTAATACTGATGAATTAGGACTTAGTCGTATTCTAGCGGCTCTGCTTGATCCTAAAGGAAGTCATGCTCAACAGGAAGGCTTTTTAAGGTTATTTGTTGAGCATTGTTTGCCTGTTATATATAAAAATGATAACTGGCAGATTTTCTTTAACAACCTTGAGAAAACAGACGTTTTTCTTGAAGAAGTGACGGGAAAAAGTAATACCCAACGCCGTATGGATATTTACTTAAGATGTCAGGTGGGTGATGACAGCTACGGTATTTGTATTGAAAATAAACCTTATGCAGCAGATCAGCTTGACCAAATGAAAGACTATGCTATTGAACTTGAAAATAGAAAACACAAGCATTGGCATCTTGTTTATCTAAACGAAGATAATGACGTACCAAGTGAATATAGCGTTGATACTGAAACTTTGGAAGATTGGATAACCAGCAATCAATATAGTCATCTTAGATTTAGGGGTCTGATTGGTTGGCTTAAAGCTTGTCAAGTAGAATGCCAGAATTACAGTGTCAGTGAGTTTATTGCACAGCTAACTAAGTTTATTCAAAAACAGTTTATGGGGATAGAAGATATGAATGAAGACAACGCAATTTTAGATATCATTAAACAGAATGCAGCTACTATTGATGCAAGTATCAAGGTGTCTAACACTGTAGATCGAATGAAGAAAGAGCTGATAGCTAAGTTGAAAATAGATTTGTTAGCAAAATATAAAAAAACTGATTACGAATTAGATATTAGTTATATCGGCGAGGGCAAAAGATACGAACAGATTAGATTCATAATTCCTGGCTATGATAAGGCATGGGTTTGCTTCGAGTTCGATAATGCAGGGTTTGATCGTCCAATCCTAGGTATTAAGTTTATTTCTGTAGAAGCCGCGAAAGCTTGTCCACATACAGAAAGTATGAAAACGGTACTTAATACGATGCTGACTGATAAAAAAGTGAGCTCCTCTGCTCAGTGGCCTGCTTACTACTACTTTAATCCGCAGGATTGGAAAGGTTCGAGTGAGGCATGGTTAATGATAAATGAAGGCACGATGGCAGATAAAATTTTGGAAGAAATGGATAAGGTTTTTCGAATTTTAAATGAAAAAGGTTGTTTTAGTGATTGAGCTGGTCTTTGTACCTCATGCTGACAAAAAAAACTATTTCTATGAGCCAACAATAGTGCTGATTACAACTCTATAGACATGTGGACGACATCATTATGAGAACTAATAGTTGTGGAGACTATCCAATATGTGCGGCTTTATACCGTCCTATCATGGATTATTTTCCGCCATCTATTATCAGTTATTTTGTCACCAGCAATGACTAGGATGAGCAAACATTATTGGTGTTGAAAAGGAAGTCGGGAGCTGATTTTTTAGTGGGCATACAGACGGGTAATAATGCGTTTCAACACCTCTTTGACAATCTAGATATCATAAAGTGGATCATTAAATGTCAGTCTAATGAAGTAGAAGATGTGATCGATCTATTAGATGTCTACTCTTCACATTATGATGTTTGTCTGAATGCTTGTGATATCAAAAGTTTGTTTGAATGTAGTAGTCCATTTAAATTTATTCAGACTACCACAACAGGTAAAGCTGAATCAGATCTAATAGAAACAGCCACACAGCAGCTGATAAGCCAAATATCTAGCGTTGGTGATATTAGAGGACTATTTGTCAATCCAGAGAGCAGCGAAAACCTTGCACTAGAAGACTTTGCTTATATATCAGAAGCTATTGAATCAGTTTATGATGGTACAGAGGTATATTACAGTCAAAGCATTACTAACGAGCTCAACTCTTTTTGTTTAAGAGCGATATATGCTGAAGCTTGGGTATAAGCTTAACTTTAGAAAAGTGTCCAGTATCTTGCCAATGGTCAAAATTATAATTTATAAGACACTCTTTACTTTTCAAGAAGCAACTAAGTATTGGCATAATGAGAAGCTAACTACACCAATGCTTAGTTAGCTATATTTTAACTAATAGTTATGACTAGTTATGACTAGTTATGACTAGTTATGACGTATTAGGCAGAAAATTCCATTTGTTGCTCTAGAATCGATAAGCTCTGACGGTATTCAGCTGCATCAGCAGCCATTGTCCAATGAGCCTCTAACCCGGCATCCTCTACATAGTCACGAATTTCTTGTAATGTAACTTCAAAAAATTCTTTACGACTGTTGACCTTGTTAACTGAGGCTAAATCAAAATAACTGTGTAATTCTTTCTCTAAAGCTGGAGCATCTTCGCTATAAATCATAGCGTGCACATCAAAGACAAATGGTACAGATGCACTGGACAATTCCTTAACACGATCTAAAGGCTCTAGTCGACGAGTCATGCCAATTTTATAAATGTCTTCACCAAAACTACCGACATTACTAATAATATATACATGCCCTCGTCTAGTTTGCTGCGCCATTGATAAAGAGCGCTCTTTACGCGACTCTGCTTCTACTAATCTCTCATTGAGTTCTTGCAATTGGAGCTCATACTGCTGTTTTTGTTCAGCGGAAGCATAAGCTAATTCTTTACGTACTTTATTCATGGCTTCTCTTACCATCTGCTCGTCTCTTTTAGCCTCTTTTAAGGCTTGTTGTATTTCACGATCAGCTGCTTCTTCTTCACGCATTTGAGCGTTAATGTCACGCTGCTCTTCAGCTTCAGACATTTTTTGGTATTTATATTGATAATACACAGTACACTCCTGCATCTTTAGCTCTACATAGTCTAAAGAGAGGCCAATTTCTAAGCTAATTAAGCGTTTCTCCAGCTTTTCTGCAAGTTTCTCTATCCTAGTTAATACGGATTCGTAATTACTACTGTTTATTTTATTAATTAAATAATCACTTTCACTATTGAAAGCAAGAATTAACAAGTAACCTTGATTTTTTAACAAACGTTTGTCATATGTGGTATCACCCGTTATTTCTATATAATCTGGATAAGTGTATGCAGTAGCTTCTCTAAGCATTATTTTTTGTTTTTCTCGGATAGCTTTAAGCTTTTGGTTATATTCTTTGCTGGTTGCTTCCCCATAAGCAGGTAATGGATAAAAACCGTAATCCACATAACTTTTCATATCTGTATAAAGTGACAATTCACTCTTCAACTCTGCAAGTTGATCTTCCAAGTCTGATAAATTTTTCTGTTTATAAGGCAGCTGACTGAATGCTTGTTCTATAGTCTGTCGACTAGCTTCCATACGTTGTAGATCGCTAGTTTTATTTTCTAGTTGATTCAGTAGTCTTTGCTTTTGTTCTATATCTACATTTAGTTTTACTATCTCATTCGTCGATTGTTGCTTTTCAATTTCGAATTTTTGATTAGCTTTCCACAGCTCGTCTTTTACGACTTCAAGCTTGGCATACCATTGAGTGAACTGCTTTATAATATCATTGAGTGAACCTAGACTATTGGTGAAACGCTTGTGTGCAACAATAAAGCCAATGATAAATGTAATCGTAGAAACAACGATCAAAACACTAATATCAATCCCCGTCATAAAACCATCTCCAAATCTAATAGCCTTTCTTTAAGCTGCACACGCGCCTCAACTCGCATTGCTAGCGCTACTTTTCCACGCTCAATAACCTCCTTTTGATACTCTTTTTCAGCTTTAACCTTTTCGCGTCTATAAGCCTTCTCTTGTTGAATACGCTGTCTTTCTAACTCTTTATTTCTCTGATTCTCTTCTCTTAATCTAGCTTTTTCCTGCCGTAACCTTGACGCACGAACTCGCTTTTCTTGACGTTCTTGTTCACGTTGGATCTTTTGGTAGGCTTTATACACTTTTCTAACAGTGGGTACGAATTTTGGTTTAGCCATAATGTATTCTTAATTTAGCTTACTTTTGTATATTGTAACTATTTAAATTTCCTTTGCTATCTTTATCTACTTTTAAACCTAAGAAACAAACGAAGATGATAGGTCGGATTATATTCATTCAAGCGCTTAGCTGAAATTTCAAAATGTGATTTCTATAAAGGTGCAGGTAAAAATAAATATGAGTAATATACATACTCTATCTTTAACGTAGCTACTGCGTAGAATAAGTAATTTACTTGCTCATACCAGACAGGTATCAACCAATGTAATGGCATATTAAAGTTGGATTGAGTTTAATAGATGCCTCATACTAAAAAGCCAGACAACCTGAGTAGTCTGGCTTTTATAATAGTTAACACTTATTTCTGCTTTTTATCTATCCGCCATAAAGCATGCTCACATATTGCGCATAACCAACCGTCTTTTGCGCGCATATAAGGAATATCAGCAGGTACTTCAATTGGACAAGCATAACCGCAATACTCACATACAACATCGTCTAAGTAGGCATAACACTGAGCGATTGTTTCAAACAGTATTTGAGGGCTGACCTCATACTTCTCACAAAGCGTCTTCACATGTTTAATAAAGCCGCTTTTATTATCGTATGTCCAGTAATCCTCACATATTTTGATATCATATGTGCTCTGCATCATATTGGGTTGAAGTTTTACACTCATCATATCCTCCTCAGTAGCCACCATAACCAGACTGCGGTAATAGCTCATAGAGCTCTGCTTGAAGCTTAATACTTATATCTTCCACAAAGTACCCATCCTGAGCATCCAAGCGCTTCTGTACCCATATACGCATCGCCATATCGTTATTAAAGCACCGCTTCACTCCTAAGAAGCGCGCTAGGTTATAACCCGATGAAACGTACAACTCACGCATCAATGCATTGGCGATAAGATTTGCATCTGCACTGATTGCACCATCAGGTTTAAACTCACCAAACAGCTCTTCATAATTGATGATTTTCATTGTGACGTCTCCTTGTCAGTTTGTGCATTTGTGATTAGTCCTTTAGTGTCAGAGCTATTCGATGCGCTGATTAGCTTCTCCTTGCTCGCCAGTAGTAAGTTATCCATCGCTGAGCCATCCTGACGGGTAATATCAGGCACATAGCGGCTATACACCCGAAATAGCATCTCCGTACTACTGTGACCCATCTGTCGAGCTATCCACTCAGGATTCTCACCAGCAGCGAGCCAAAGCGTCGCTGCTGTGTGCCGAGTCTGATAAGCACGCCGGTGTTTAAGACCGAGTAGGGCAAGGGTGGGTTTCCATACCCGTCTATTCACATTACGATACTCCATTGGGTTGCCTTGTGAATTGCAAAACACAAACTCTGACTTTCCATAGGTGCGTGCCTTCTGCTCTAATAAGGCGTTATAGACTAACTGTGACATCGCAATGTCACGTTGTGAGCCTAACGTTTTCGTCGGACCCATCTCACCATTGACTAATGCCTCTCTTATACTGATCTCACGGCGATCAAAGTTAATGCACTCCCACTTAAGCCCATCAATCTCACTGGTACGCATCCCTGTAAAAAAGCGGATAGTGTAGTAGGGCTTATAGTCCGCGCGGACATGCTTTAAAATCAGCCATACCTCAGCCAGCGTAAAGGGATTTACATCCGGACGAGCTTGTTTAAGATTCTTAATATTTTTATAAGGCATCTCAAACTCATGGCGATCTGATGCTTCTTCTAGTATCATACGAAGTAGTATCATGATCTGGTTGATCCGTGCTACTGACAGACTTGACTGACCATCTTTACCGTAACGAACTTTGGCGAGGGAGCTACGGAAGGTCAGCAAGTCTGGTTTTTTTATGGCATGTACCGCTTTACCACCAAACTCAGGTAATAAATACTTATTCAAAATAATCTTTGTTTTTTGCCGATAGCTTGGTCGCCATTCAATTTTCTTCTCCTCATAAAAAGTCTCTGAAAACTGTTTAAAAGTCGGATTGCGACTGATACAAGCTTCGGCTCTATCAGCCAGTACTATCATCTCCTGTGCCCGTTCACTTTTTGGAAAGTAAGCGGCATAGTCGAAGATGCCTAGGGTAATTTCTGCTTCCATTTTTTTCATGACTTGCGCTAATTTTTTACGATTAGCTGGGTTGTCTTCTAAACTGGTCTTTTCTCGACAGCGCTTACCTAAGTAGCGGAAGTCAACGACCAGCTTGCCAAACCGTCCTCGCATAGTAGCCATAGTAAATCTCCTTATTTTTTTATTGAAGTGCCATACCGTTGATAGCGCTCATAACCGGCTTGCACATATCTTCTTCGATACGTTCCCATACATACAAAATCTTACGACCACCAAACGGGCGTATGTAGTGAATGTTTTCAATCAAAACGGTGTCTTTCATTTGATTGCGGATAGTACGTGCGTCGTACTTGATGCGTTCGGCTAACTCATCAGTTGTTAAATAAGTATTACTCATGGTATTTACCTCTTTTCAGTTATTAAGTGATTGCATTAAGTGATAGAATAAAAATTATTTTATCAGCCTGTAAAAATGCATCTTGAAGGAATCAGTTAAAATTTACCCGCTTAAAGGTAATTAATAACCGATTTGTGTAATATATTACCTTTTTACTGCAATGTAAAGCATTTTTACCCGAAAAGAGGTAAATTTTATGATCGTGTCTAAACTTCCTGTTATTTTGGCAGAGAAAAAATTGCGTGTAGCAGATGTTGTAAGAGCAACAGGCATGAGTAAATCAACCCTTCATAAACTATATAATGAAGAGTCATCAAGAATTGATTTCAATACTATCGACCAGTTATGTGAGTTTTTAGACGTGCAGGTAGGTGACTTGTTTATCTATAAGCCAAATACTGAAGATGTGGGTGACCAGTCTTGAAGACTTACAAAACTGGAAATATATGAGTAGAGAAACAGCTGTATAGCCTTATATAAAAGGCGCTTTAAAGTATGCAATTAAGGTTGGGGTTATTTTTTATATTTACTTTTCCATGATTTGGTCACGTTCTGGTCACGCTATGAGGTCAATCTACAAAAGTAATGGAAAAGAAAAAACAACGTTAAGAAAATATTTTTTAGCGTTGTTTTTTATAAAGGTAGGGATGTAAGTTGGGGTCAATTATAGAATCAGTGTTTATAGCGTGGGCACGAAATGGTCACGTTTTGGTCACGGTGCTGATTTTGAGACTTTTATCTCGTTAGATTAACTTAATAATTTGATTGAACAATAAGATATAAAAACGCTACAAGCCTTGAAAATTGGACAAAAAAAAGCCTCACTGTTAAGTGAGGCTTTTTAAGTATTTGGAGCGGGAAAAGAGATTCGAACTCTCGACCCCAACCTTGGCAAGGTTATGCTCTACCACTGAGCTATTCCCGCTAATTATCAATTAACTATCGTCAGTTGATGAAGGCGTATTATACGCAGTTTTTTTTAGGTGTCAACACCTATGACGAAAAAAATTAAAGTTATTAAAATAGGCGTGTCTTCTGGCCGTAGATATATGTTATAACGGTTTATTATAATATGTATTCCAAAAGCTTTGTATTACATAAATAAGCTGGGACGCACTTTATAATTTAATCGTAATCACATTCACAATTATCAATACTTACAAAGATAAGTCATAAGGATAAAAAATGAGTCAACAATATACCATCGCTGATTATTTGTTTGATCGTGTCGCAGAAGCGGGTGCCTCTGAGATATTTGGCGTACCTGGTGATTTTAACTTAACTTTTTTGGATAACGTTCTCGCCTCTGACAAGCTACGCTGGGTGGGTAACACCAATGAGCTAAATGCTGGCTATGCTGCCGATGGCTATGCACGCGAGCGTGGATTTGCCGCCATGGTGACGACTTTTGGCGTGGGCGAGCTGTCAGCGATTAACGCGACCGCAGGTTCTTTTGCTGAGTACGCACCGGTATTGCATATCGTCGGTGCACCAAGCACAGCCTTACAAGACTCAAAGCGCCGTATTCATCATTCGCTTGGTGATGGTGTATTCAATCATTTTATTAAGATGGTCGAGCCTGTGACGGTAGCACGAGCGCAGATTACCCCTGAAAATGCTGCTTCAGAAATTGATAGAGTGATTCGCTTAATTCTCAAAAAGCATCGCCCAGGTTACTTACTATTATCACCAGACGTTGCGCGCCAGCCTATCTATCCACCAACGACCAAGTTGATCGATAGCCAAGAAGATATTACCAGCCAAGCGGCATTGTCGGATTTCAAGCAAGCACTAACCGAGTTTTTGCCAAATAAGACCACAACACTAATGGCAGATTTGATGGTGCATCGTTTAGGCTTACAGTCACAGCTCAAAGCATTGATCGCTGAGACAGATATTCCTTATACCACGCTATCTTGGGGCAAGACGCTGCTTGATGAAAATAGCGATCGTTGGGCAGGTACTTATGCGGGTGTTGCTTCGCGTCCAATTGTCAAAGATGCGGTAGAAAACTGCGAATGCCTCATCAAAGTAGGGGTGCAATATACTGATACTACTACCGCAGGGTTTAGCCAAGATATCAATGAAGATGTGGTCGTAGACTTGCATTATGAGCGTGCTGCTATCAGTGGTAAAAACTTTGCACCGATTGCGCTAAAAGATGCGTTGCAAGCCCTGCATGAAGTGATGACCTCTGGCATTAACATCGTGCCAAAACCTTTCTGTGAAGAAGTTAAGCCGCACGAACAAAAAGGTAAAGACAGTGAGGCTATCCGCCAAGATGATTTATGGCATATTATCGCTGACCGCTTAGATCACAATAATTTGGTGTTTTCTGAACAAGGGACAGCCTATTTTGGTATCAGTGATGTGCGTCTGCCAGAAGGGGTGACATCATATGGGCAGCCGATGTGGGGCTCAATTGGCTACACGTTGCCTGCCAGCTTGGGCGCGGCAATCGCATCGCCAGATAAACGCAGTGTGTTATTAATTGGGGACGGTTCAGCATTGTTGACTATTCAAGAGCTAGCGGTCATGATTCAAGAGCGTATCAATCCAGTCATCGTCCTAATCAATAACGATGGTTATACGGTAGAGCGTGCCATTCATGGCGAAAATCAATATTATAACGATATTCCTAAATGCGATTGGCAGATCATGCCAAAAGCTTTTGGCGCCACCGAAGCAAACAGTGTATTGCTCAAAGCAGAGACGGCAGGCGAGCTAAAATCTGCTTTCGACAAAGCTGCTGCGACTACCGATAAGCTTATAATGATTGAGGTGATCGCAGACAAGCATGATATACCGCCATTGCTAGCAGACATCAGCGCGGCACTAAAGCCAAAAAAGGATTAAGCAATTCGTAGAAGCTTACTTAATAGAAGTAAATAGCTCCATTTAGCAACTTAGCTAAGTGGGGTTTTTGCATTTTTTTATCATACGGATTAATTAATCAGCGATTGCTCTTATGTCAGTTTGCAGACTTTAGTATCATGGCGGATTGGGCTACGTTCAGCCTTTATAATCAACAGGAGATGGACCCGTCGTGATTTGGTTAAAAATGCTTATCGGCGCCTTGATGGTACTGGCGATTCAAATGTTCGCCCAAACCCGATTTTTCTATTTGGCGGCACTTGCGCCGCTATTCCCCACTTTTACGTTAATCAGTCACTTTATCGTTGGTACTGAGCGCAGTCCCGCTGATTTAAAGGTCGCGTTGATATTCAGTATGCTTGGCGTCATACCGCATTTGATTTATACCTTTGTGGTGTTTTTTAGCATCAGTTATATGAGCTTATACAAGGCATTGCTATTAGGGGTAGTCGCTTGGACGGTTGCGGCGGCTATTTTGGTACTGACATGGCAATACATTCAGGGTTAAGCAATATTAAGACGTAAACTCTTTTTAGCACAGCAATGGCATTTTATGGGCTTCACTTTAATATTTGAACTTTTTTTATTGAAGTATTTTTATTGATTTGGTATTGGCTGCTAGGTCTGATGGTGATGCTAATATCATCATAAGTAATTGTCATTCATATTTTGAATAACGGCCGCTTATGATAGGCTCACTGGTGTAATATCTACTAACAGCAAAATAACGAAAAACCCATCGCAATCAATTACTATTCTTAATAATAAAAAGTAGGGCTCAAAAAAAATGGATACCTTAAATATCCTGTATCTCGTAGGCGCAGTATTAATTTTCGCCAGTATCATGGCGAGTACATTGTCGGCGCGCTTAGGCGTACCATTGTTGTTGCTGTTTTTGATAGTGGGTATGTTGGCAGGCGAGCAGGGTATCTTGGGTATTGAGTTCTCTCAATATGCGCTAGCCAATTTCGTTGGGCAGGCCGCCTTAGCCTGTATCTTGCTAGATGGTGGTTTACGTACGTCCTTTAAATCGTTTCGAGTGGGTCTAAAACCTGCGATTACGCTGGCCACGTGGGGCGTGTTGGTCACGGTCATGGTGTTAGGGGTATTTGTCACTTGGCTACTTGATGTCGATTGGCGCTTTGGTTTGCTGATGGCTGCGATTGTCGGCTCTACCGATGCCGCTGCCGTATTTTCTCTATTACGTAATGGCGGTGTCAAGCTTAACGACCGTGTACAAGCCACGCTTGAACTTGAGTCTGGTGCCAACGATCCCTTGGCTATTTTATTAGTCACTGGTTTGATTGCCCTAAATGTTGATCCTGATGGTCAGACAGTATTTGGATTTTTAGTTTTATTGCTACAGCAGCTGAGCTTTGGGCTAGGTATGGGCTTATTGTTCGGTTATTTCTTATCCCGATTATTGCCCAAGGTACATTTGGCAGAAGGGATGTATGCCATTTTGATCCTCTCCGCTGGCTTGGCTGTATTCGCTGCGACCAATCTTATTGGCGGTAGTGGGTTCTTGGCGGTATATCTCACTGGTGTATTAATCGGTAACCATAAGGTCCGCTCAACAGAGCATGTCATGCGAGTAATGGATAGCTTTGCTTGGTTGTCTCAGGCGGTACTTTTTGTGGTGCTAGGGCTATTGGTCACCCCATCAAATGTACTCAATGTCTGGCATTATTCAGTGGCGATAGCGCTCTTTATGATCTTTGTAGCGCGTCCTATTGCTGTCTATACCAGCGTCAAACCATTTAAATTTAAAGACAGAGAAATTGGGTTTATTTCTTGGGTCGGTTTGCGCGGAGCAGTGCCTATTACCTTGGCGATTTTACCCGTCATGGCTGGGATAGATAACGCCTTTATGCTGTTTGATATTGCCTTTGGTGTCGTGGTTCTCTCACTAATTTTGCAAGGTACGACCATTCCTACAATGGCAAATCTGTTTAAAGTACGTATTCCAACGAATAAAGATCCCAAAGAAGAACATGAGGTTTGGGTATCAGATAAGGCCAGTATCACACTGTATGAGTTTGAGGCAAAGTCAGGCGCATTTGCCATTGGGCGTCACCCTATGGGTATCTCCAAAGGTATCAACCCTGATGAAATCAGTGTCTTTGCGCTAGTACGCAACCAACAAATCGTAGTAGTCGATGAGCATACAAAGCTAAAATTCGGCGATAGTGTCTGGTATGCGATGAGAGGTAATCACGCTAGCAAAATCGCTAAGATTTTTAATGACACGACATTAGATCGCAAAGCTATCGATGATTTCTATGGCGATTGGTTGCTATCACCGAGTGTCAAGCTTGGAGACTTGCCGTTTTTTACAGGAATTATGGCGTCTGAGACATTGGTAAAAACACTCAAAACGTCCGATGAAGACAGCGCAAAAAATATGTGGGAGCAGACGGTAGCTGAGTACGTAAAATCGCATTTAGGTACTGCGCCAGTGTCAGGCGACACCGTCGTGATAAGTGATGAATGGTCATTGGTCATTAAGGAAGTCGATGACAAAGGGAAGCTGAGAACCATTGGCCTAAAGTACCAAGACCAAACAGCGACCGCCTAAAATTTTGTCGCAAATTTTTAATGGCTAATTATCAGAATAGTAAGATAAAGCCTTGTCTTTAAAGGCATTACTTTCAAGACAATGCACCAGCTACTAGAACTCTATGATTAAGAAACACTGAGAGTCCGAGTAGAAAAATCTGCTGATAAATTAGGGCGTGTCTTCAATTGGATAAGCCCTAAATAATAGTTACAATACCGCATCTATTGAGTCGATGCGAGAAATACAAGTTATGGCAAGAAAAGCATTAACAGATACGCTTTGGGATCAATTGCAATCGACGATGATAAAGTACGGCTGCTATCAAACTCAAAACAGCCGAGAGATCATGGAAGCCATACTGTGGAAACTACGCACAGGGGCGCCTTGGCGTGACATACCTGAAGAATTATGTTCGTGGAAAACAGCCTATAGTCGTTTCAACCGCTGGTCGAAAACTGGCTTATGGGCGGATTTTTTTTTGGCTTATGAAAAGAAGTTGATACGGAATGGGTATTCACAGACGGAAGCTATGTTCGCTGTCATCAGCATGCAAGTGGAGCTCGGCTTGGTGAAGAACGAGCAATTGGACAAAGCCGTGGCGGAGCAACTACAAAGATACACCTATCCTGTGATGCCGATGGATATCCGCTCAATTTTAAAATCACTGGGGGTGAAGTCCACGACAGTCAAGTTGCAGGTGAATTGATTGAAATGATTGGGCAAGCTGATTACTTTATCGCTGATAAAGGCTATGACTCAGAGTCTATCAGAGACAAAGCTCGAAGCCATAATATGATACCTGTCGTTCCTAAAAGGAAAAATGCCAAACAGCCTAATCCAGAGTTTGATAGCTATTTGTACAAGCTGCGTCATCTTGTTGAAAATATGTTTGCAAGGCTTAAGCATTTTCGTAGTATCGCTACTCGCTATGAGAAGTTAGCGCGTAATTTTAAGTCAATGCTTTATCTGGCGTGTACTATCGTTCATTGTAAGATGAATTGAAGACACGCCCTAGGCTTTAGAGTAATTCTCTGACAACAAATTTATCATTTTATTCAAAAAATCTGCCACATGTTTATGCAGATTCTCTCGGTATGCCCAGTGATGCTTCACTTCATAGCTTGCCTCATCAGGCAGTAGTATTTTCATCAGTCCCATCTCTTCATAGCGCATTGCTAGATCGCGTGGCAAGTAACCAACATGGTGACCTGCTAGGATAAGCTGCGCGGTGGCTTCCATTTGATAGGTAGTCGCGCTCAGTATCTTTGGGCGAATATGATTGATACTGACATCAGTAATATAGCCTCGTTTCACCCAATGATGGTCTTGCTCTAATTCCTCAAATGTTAGCTTGTCAGGCTCATGAAACGAGCGATGCTCACGTCCACAGCAGACGACCTGTGTTTCGATAAAAGCAGGTTGAAAGGTCAGTAGCGGCGGAAAACTACCAAAGTATCCCACACCAATATCACTCTCGTTACCGAGGAGTTTTTCTATCATGCTCTCAGGACTTTGCACGTCAATAGAAAAGTGTATCAATGGATTGTCACGGTAGCTAGCAGCCAAGCACTGACGCAGCGCATCATAAAAAAGCGTCGGCATCTGATCGATTAAACACAGTCTGATATGACCACCACGCACAGAGTCTAACTGACGGATGTAGTGCAATTGATGTTGAAAGCTGGCAACGGCTTCTGTAAAGCTCAAACATGCCTCGTATACTGCTGCGCCGTCCTCTGTCAGCTTAAACCCTGCTCGACCACGATGACACAGTGTCATGCCTAAGCGGTCTTCTAAATGCGTCAAATGTCCACTGATGACAGAAGTCGTGACATTCAAGCGTGACTGAGCAGCTGTCACGCCTTGGCACTCTACGATAGCCATAAAGCTACGCAGCGTTTTTATATCTACTTTTATTAGCTCATCTAGCATCGATCGCCACCCTATATCAAATTAATTAAATAGTAATGGATAAGAATTGAGTAATTTTCATCAACCTTACTTTTCTATATGTATTCGTACCATCTACTAAGAAATAAAAAGTAAAAGCTAATTTTATCAAGGTTTTAAGATTACCTAACAAAACATTCTGCTTGTCAAAACTTCTGATAATAATATGTAAATTTCGTTTACTACGAAAAAATAGAAGTTTGCTTCTGAATTTTACCATGGTTCATGCTCTTATATTTATGTATTGTCAATGGCATGTAGCAAATTGTGTACTTAAACCAAATAGAACAAGGAAGTAACTTATGACATTCAATCAACCATTAAGCGGCAACGATATGCCAAGATTTGGCGGTTTCGCTTCTATGATGCGTCTGCCAACTCAAGCCGATGCTGAAGGGTTAGATGTGGCGTTCGTTGGCGTACCTTTAGATATTGGTGCATCCAACCGTAGCGGTGCAAGATTGGGTCCTAGGCAGATTCGTGATGAGTCAAGAATGATTCGTCCTTACAATGTGGCCACTCGCGCTGCGCCTTTTGAGTCATTACAAGTCGCTGACATCGGCGATGTGCCTATCAATACATTCAACCTGCTAAAAAGCGTTGATATCATCGAAAAATTCTATACCGATAAAATCGTCAAACACGGCGCGATTCCTCTAACACTAGGCGGCGATCATACTATCGCGTTGCCTATCCTACGTGCACTTGCCAAAAAACATGGTCCTGTCGGTATGGTGCATATCGATGCTCATGCTGATATCAATGATGATATGTTTGGCGAAAAAATCGCGCATGGTACGCCGTTCCGCCGCGCTGTCGAAGAAAACCTAATTGATGGCAATCGTGTGGTACAGATTGGTCTACGTGGTACAGGCTATAGCGCTGAAGAGTTTGACTGGTCAACTGAGCAAGGATTCCGTGTGGTACCTGCTGAAGAGTGCTGGTATAAGTCGCTAACACCGCTCATGGCTGAAGTACGCGAAAAGCTAGGAGATGGTCCTGTTTACTTGAGCTTCGATATCGACGGTATCGATCCGGCGTTTGCCCCAGGTACGGGTACTGCTGAAATCGGTGGTCTGACCTCTACTCAAGGTATCGAAATCATTCGAGGTATGCGTGGTCTAGACGTGGTGGGCGGTGATTTGGTCGAAGTATCACCACCGTATGATCCATTTGGTAACACCTCGGTATTGGCGGCGAACTTATTGTTCGAGATGCTATGCATCCTGCCGGGCGTACGCTATGACGACAAGGTTAAAGCGGTTTACTAATCACCATCAATGATTACCTCTATAATGAGCAACCTTTGCAGCCAGTAATTAGTGACTAATAATGGGTATGAAAGAAAAAATACAAAGGTTGTTTTGAGGTATTGATAATTATCTGCATATTCAGCGAAATTTTTTAGGATGACTGACCCATGACCCAATTGACGCAAACGCCTTCTTCTTTGTCGGACACATCATCACTGACCTGCGGTGAGCTGTTGGTGCAGTGGCTAGAGTATTATGGTGTAGAGACCGTTTTTGGTATCCCTGGTGTACACACGGTAGAGCTGTATCGCGGTCTGCCAAATACCAACATCCGTCATGTGACGCCGCGTCACGAACAAGGTGCTGGGTTTATGGCAGATGGTTACTACCGTGCCTCTGGCAAGATTGGCGTGTGTTTTATCATCACTGGCCCTGGTATGACCAACATTATGACGGCGATGGCGCAGGCATTGGCTGATTCGATACCGATGTTGGTCATCTCTAGTGTCAATAAAGTCAAAGACACGGGTAGTGGTGAAGGGCATTTACATGAGTTGCATGATCAGCAAGGCATGATTAGCAAAGTAGCATTGACGAGCAAGACCATTTGGCAACCTGAATCGCTACCGAAAGTCATCGCAGAAGCTTTTGCCTTATTTAACGGTGCACGTCCGGGGCCAGTACATATTCAGCTACCTATCGATGTCATCACTGCTGATGCCCGTCATGTTGCTAAGCCGCCTAGTTTAAATGCTGTAGCAAATAGCCAAGCCGATACAAATAGTTTGAGCCTACCACAGGTTACAAGACCATTGCCGAATCCTACGCAATTAGACCTAATTGTGCAGTCATTACAAACCGCGAAAAATCCTGTAATACTTTATGGGGGCGGCTGCGTCGATGTCGATCACGATGCACAGCGATTGGCTGAGCTGATAGATGCACCAACGTTTTTGACGATTAATGCCAAAGGCTTGCTGCCACCTGGTCATCCGTTAAGTTTGGGTAGCAACCAGTCATTAGACGCAGGCCGAGCCGTGATTACCGAGGCGGATTGGGTGTTAGCGATTGGTACTGAGCTTGGTGAGACTGACTATGATGTGTTCTTTAATGGTGAGTTTAAGATAAATGGCACGCTGGTACGTATCGACTGTGATGCTCAGCAGTTGCAGCGTCCATTTAGAGCAGATATTGCGGTACTGTCTGACGCACAGATGGCGATTAGTGGTTTATGTAGTCGCTTAGAAGGTCAGACATTCGATCATCAAGCACTGTCACGAGTAAATGAGGCCAAAGAAGCCATATTGAAGGACGTAACGACAGACTTTGCGGGTCAGAATGCATTACTAAAGCTGATCAGAGATGAGGTAGAAGACGTTATTTTCGTTGGTGATTCAACGCAGCCTGTCTATAGCGGTAACCTTGGTCTTGAAGCCTTAGCGACGCGTAAATGGTTTAATTCATCGACAGGTTTTGGCACATTAGGTTATGGTTTGCCTGCTGCTATCGGAGCTATGGTTGGCTCAAATCTACCTGTCGTCAGCCTAATGGGTGATGGTGGTATTCAGTTCACGATTGCCGAGCTTATCTGCGCCGCCGAGCTTGAGCTACCATTGATCGTTTTGCTATGGAACAACCAAGGCTACGGTGAGATTCGTCGTTACATGGAAGAGGGCGGTCTACCACTAATTGGCGTCAATATCAAAACGCCAAACTTTGAGCCACTAGCGGCAGGGTTTGGCGCTGGCTATCGCAGAATCACCGATAAGCAGCAATTGCTAGACGCATTAAAGACAGACACAAAGGGTAAACAGCCAATCATTTATGAGATTGATGAAGCAGACGATTTTCTAAAAGAAATGGCTGGGACAGTGACTTATTTTAGTTAATAGTAATACTGGCGCTAATGCCACGGATAATCACGAGACCGATAGTCACAGTTCTAAAAAACGACACAAAAATGACAAACGCTGGTTACGCAAGGAAGCACGTCCATGACGCCCAATGCTAGAGAAATGTCAGAAAGTAGACATGAGCAAATACCGCGTTTGTTGGCAGAGCTTGCTGCTGTCGTTGGTACGACCAATGTATTGACAAAACCTAGCCAACAGCAATCTTATGTGCAAGGTGCGATTGAGGCTATCACAGACGCGACCATCGCAGTTGTGATACCGCACTCTCTTGTGGCACTATGGCGCGTCATTAATATCTGTGCCACTTTTGATGTGATTATCATTGCTCAAGCGGCCAATACAGGCTTAACAGGTGGTTCAACTCCGAATGGAGATTATGATCGTCCACTAGTCGTAATCTCTATGCAGTTACTAGCCGGTATGCATTTACTTAATGATGCAGCAGAACTGGTTGCTTTGCCAGCTGCCACCCTTCAGCAATTAGAGTCCACCCTTGCGCCATTAGGGCGTGAGCCGCATTCAGTACTGGGCTCTAGTTGTGTGGGAGCATCGGTGATAGGCGGCATCTGTAACAGTTCAGGCGGAATGTTGATGCAGCGTGGACCTGCCTATACTGAGATGGCGTTATTTGCCAGACGCAATACCTCAAGAGCGTTTGAGTTAATCAATCATTTGGGACTGGATTTGGGCACACAGCCAGAGGAAATGTTAGAGAACCTGCAAGCTGGCACATTTAGCGAAGCGTCAGATAGTGCAAGCGATGGTAAAGTCTGTACCAACCATCATTATCAACACAAAGTCCGTGATTGTGAGGCAGAGACACCTGCTAGATTTAACAATGATCCTAACGGCCTGTACGAAGCGTCTGGCTCAGCTGGCAAGGTCATTGTATTTGCGGTGAGGGTAGCGACCTTTGCCAAGCCCAAACACGAGCAAACATTTTATTTCTCGACCAACGACACTGATACCTTGTCCACACTCAGAAAACAATGGTTAAAAAGCGAGTTGAAACTGCCTGTTTTGGCTGAGTATATGCACAAAGACTATAACGACATCACGATGCACTATGGTCGAGACACTTGTCTGAGTATGCGTAAGCTCTCTGCTAGCAAGATAGGGGCGCTGTATCGACTACAAGCAAAGATTGGCTATTATCTGGATAAGTGGCATCTCCCAAAGACGCTGCCAGATCGGATATTACAGATGACATCTAGGTTTATGCCGCCGTCATTACCAGCCACTTTGAGTACGCAGGCGCTCTCATATAAATACCATTTGATTATAAAAGTCGCAGATGGTTTTGGTAACGACTTTGATAATGGCATTAATAAAGATTCTAATAAAAACGATGGCAACAATATCGCTGCTGCGCAGGATTTTTTGCAAAATCATATGCAGCAATATCAAGGTGCGCTGCATGTATGCACAGAGCTTGAATCGCAAACGTTATTGGTATTTCGCAGTGCCGCGACCGCTGCCATGTTTCGTTATCATAATTTAAATCAAGATAAGTTTGGCGAGCTGCTATCGACCGATATTGCTTTACCTAGAAATGCCGTAGATTGGGACGAGACTCTACCTGAACATTTACAAAAACAAGTCAGCAAAACTTTTTATTTGGGGCATTTTTTCTGTCATGTCATGCACCAAGACTATTTATTGAAACCTAAGACCAATGCCAAGCAATTCAAGGAAGACCTGCTGGCATTTTATGACCAACGTCATATTGAGTATCCTGCCGAACACAATGTGGGGCATGTGTATCCTGCTAAAACTGAGCTACATTATTTTTATAAAAAACTGGATCCAACCAATTCGCTTAACCCAGGTATTGGTCAGACAGAGAAATGGAAAAACTGGCAATCATCGCCCATTAAGGAGAAATTAAATGACGAGTTACATGGATAAGTCGCAGCAGCCGATTTTAGGGAATAATACGGTCGATCCAGAAACGCCAAAAGCAGGACAGTGGCGTGCGGCAATGTGGAAGTTTTTATTGTTTTCAGCGTTGGGTATTGCACTTTTTATCATACCGTTCGAGTGGGATGGTAAGGTCACAATTTTATTAGGTGTATTGACCGATACGCTACAATCCGCCTTAGGTGGTTTGGTGACCTATATCACGATGGCGCTCGTGACGATATCCTTTATCGGTGCGTTAGCCGTCAAAGTATTGAAGCCAAATTTGAATGAAGGTTCGATCGCTAAAAAACTCTTTGATGTTGAGTGGTTTTGGCTTGCTATCCGGTTTTTAGGAATGGCGTTTGTTTGGATGATTTTTCTACAAGTCGGCCCTGAGTTTATTATCAATCGTAATACGGGCGGTGTTATTTTTGAAGATTTGATTCCTGTCTTAATTCCGTTGTTCTTCTTTGCCATTTTATCACTGCCATTTTTGACTGATTTCGGCTTGATGGAGTTTTTGGGTACTTTAGCCAGTAAAGTATTTATCAAGCTCTTTAAACTACCGGGTCGTTCTGCTGTCGATGCAATGTCTTCTTGGTTTGGTGCCGCGTCTATCGGCTTGCTAGTCACTATGCAAGAGTATGATAAAAGCTTCTACAGCCAGCGCGAAGCCGCCATTATCGCGACCACATTTTCCGTCACTTCTATCGCCTTTACCTATGTGGTTGCCAAAACCATCGGCGTAGACAATAACTTTGTCTTCTTTTATCTGACCATTGCGCTAACCGGTTTTATCGCTGCGATTATCATGCCGCGCATACCACCATTATCACTCAAGCCTGATACGTATCATTCGGGCAAAAGTATGCTAGATGAAGGCATCCCTGCTGAATATACAACGTACCAATGGGCAGTCAATCGTGCCGTCACTCGCGCACATTCTATGCCTAGCTTAGGTAAAGTGTTCAAACGTAGCGTACACAATCTGTTTGATATCTATTTGGGACTAATTCCAGTAACGTTCGCTATCGGTACGATTGGTCTTGGTTTAGCAGAGTACACGCCTGTCTTTAATTGGATTGCGACACCGCTTGTACCAGTACTTGAATGGTTACAGATTCCAGAAGCGGCCAAAGCAGCTCCTGCCATGATTATGGGCTTTGCAGATATGTACTTGCCAGCGCTAGTCGGCAAAAGCATTGAAAGTGAGATGACACGTTTCATCGTTGGTGCTGCTTCAATTACTCAGATTATCTACATGTCTGAAGTAGGTGCGCTGATTTTGAAATCAAATATTAAGCTAAATGTATTAGAGCTATTTTTAATCTTTATACTTCGTACGCTTATCAGCTTGGTAGTGATTACATCAGTGGCGCATCTACTGTATTAGTGGCGTGTCTAGTATTCACAAGGCATCTAGCCTGACGATAATATTCAAATGGTCGGTTTTTCTGTAGGCAGTTAAACCGACTATTTAGCCAATCACATTACGGACGTTACGCACATAAAGACAATTTGATCAAAAATATAAGGCGATTGACCATTATGGAAATGCTGAACTCTACAGATTTAACCAGAGAAACTGCCATACAAACGGCTCAAAACGAAGTTGTATTAAATGCCGTTTATATCAATGGTGACTGGGTTACGATTGAAGCCCTCGCGACTGACGATAATAATGCAAGCTTTGATAATAGAAATAACCATGCGTTGTATGATCCAAATTCAGGTGAGGAGATTGCAACGACACGTCTGTGCACCAGTGCCCATGTAGAGCAGGCAGTCGAAGCGGCTGATGAAGCCTTTGCTAGCTGGTCACAGACTAGTGTAAGTGAGCGTGCCCGCTATCTAAATGCAATTGCAGAGTCTATGGAGCAGCAATTCGATAAGTTGGTTGGACTGTCTGTATTAAACAACGGCAAACCAATTGAAGAGGCGAAGATAGACGTAGGGGACGCCATTGCCTGCTATCGCTACTATGCCAATCTCATCACAGAGCAGGCAACATGGTCTAAGGTATCAACGCTTGAATCGGGTATTCGTTTGTTAAAGACATACTCGCCAGTGGGTATTTGTGCGCTGATTACCCCTTGGAATTTCCCAATGGTGACAACCTCTTGGAAGCTGGCACCTGCGCTAGCGGCAGGTTGTACCGTGCTATTAAAACCGTCTGAGGTGACATTATTACCAGAGCTTATGCTAGGTAATATCCTATCTGAGATAGGTTTGCCAAAAGGGGTGGTTAATATTTTACCGGGTGCTGCTGAAGTGGGCACTGCTATGACCAGTCATCCGCTGATTGACAAAGTGTCTTTTACTGGTAGTAATGTAGTCGGCGAAAAGGTGATGATCCAAGCAGCAAAAGACATCAAAGACATTAGCCTAGAGTTGGGTGGCAAGTCTGCTATTATGGTCTTCGCAGATGCTGATATTGATTACGCTTGCGATTTAATCATTGGCGGTATATTTACCAATGCAGGTCAGATATGCTCGGCCACGTCGCGATTGGTTGTCCATCAAGATATCGCTAAACAGCTGTTTGAGGCATTAAAAGTCAAAACGGAAAGTCTGCAAATTGGTGACGGTTTTGCGACAGAGACGCAAATGGGTCCATTGGTGAGCGAGCAGCAGCTGAATCAAGTTAAGAAATTCTTTGATATTGCGACAGCTGAAAATCTGGACTGCTTAACTGGCGGTCAGTTGTTAGAAGTATCTGGCTATTTTGTAACGCCAACTGTCTATACGAATGTGCCAACGACCAGTCAATTATGGATGGAGGAAGTGTTTGGCCCTGTATTAGTCAGTACAACCTTTATCGACAATGCAGAGGCTATTCGCCTAGCTAATGATAGCAAGTTTGCTCTAGCAGCTACCATCGTGAGCGCCGATGAGACTGCTGCGCTTGAGATGTCGCTACAAATAAAAGCCGGGCATATCTGGATTAACGAGCAACAAATCGTACTGCCAGAAGCAGGATGGGGCGGATTTAAGCAAAGCGGTATCGGCCGTGAGTTGGGCGGTGATGGTTTGTCCGCTTATCAGAAGAGCAAACACGTATTACTGACCGATCAATTGGATTTTTAACTAGATTATCACTAGCCACTGTAGAGACCATTTACTAGCTATCAGCATGACTGTTGAATTATTGTAGAGTGATTGCTGATTGCTGATTGCTGATTGCTGATTGCTAGGTCGCGCCCTAGCATTACGTTTGTTTACCAGACCGTTTCTTATATTAACTTTACTGTCGCACCCATTCAGGATAAAATTGAGCAATCATTCAAGTTTTATAGCCGTGCCCATTTTTATATGAGGTCACGGCTTTTTAAATGGGGCACATTATGTCACGCACCGCACTTTACAACCGTCATGACGCCTTGGAGCGTGCGCTACAGCTTTTTTGGCAAAAGGGCTTTCATGCTACTTCTCTAAAAGACATCGAGCAAGCGCTCGATATGCGACCAGGCAGTATTTATGCCGCTTTCGGTAATAAAGAAGGTTTGTTTCAAGAAGCGCTAGAATACTATGCGCGTCTGGGATTGACCGAGCTTGAGCGAGTATTGAGCCATCATGAAACGCCTTTATTGGGACTAGCCGCTTATATACGTCAGCTTGGCGGGATTCGTGACAAAGCATTACCGAGCCGAGCCTGTATGTTGGTCAAAAGCTTACTAGAGCTTGGTGCGCGTGAACAAACAGCGTTAACCAAGGTGGAAATGCTGCTGGCAGGTATGGAGACACGCTTTATAGAATGCTTTAAAGAAGCGCAGAATGTAGGTGAGATGGATGGTGAGCTTGATCCGGTTAGACTTGGACGCCGTCTACAGGCAGAAGTCATGGGGCTACGTGCCTTTGCCCAGCGTGACATAGAGAGCTCGACGGTACACGCCCTTGCTGAAGATATGGCCTTATCTATAGAAGCACTGCGCCTCGATGATTCGGTAAATGCTTAGCGGTATGATTATGATGGCTGGGTTTTGATATGGTGTATATCTTCAAATATTTACTTGGTAGATTCGAGCTCCTTGAGGGTATGATACCCACCATGTATACGAGTAAAAATAGTAACAGCGCAGGCAGTAGCAAAGATACCAGCAAGTAGCACAAAATGCTGAGGCCAAATGCAAAGAGCAATAAAAAGAGCAATAGTTTCGGTGCCTTCGGTGAGACCATTAAGATAGTAAAAGCTTTTATATTTAAACTGCGGCTTGTCCAATTTAAATTTTTCTGCAGAAATTGCAAAGGCCAAAAAGCTCGAACCTGTCCCGATAAATGCCGCTAATAACAACGCACCTGCAATAGCATTTTGTGCAGGGTTGGCCAAAATGAACCCAAGTGGCACAGCGGCATAAAACAAAAAATCAAGCGTGATATCTAAGTAGCCGCCAGCGCTTGAGCTTTGCTGTGCATAGCGTGCCATTGCGCCATCCAGCCCATCAAAGATACGATTCAATATTATCGCTGCCAGTGCGCCATACCATAGCTCAAACGCGAGTAGTGGTAATGCCAACATACCAATCAAAAACCCAGCTACCGTAAGCTGATCAGCCGTAATACCGAGCTTATGCAATGTCGCTACTATTGGAGTTAGCAGTGGCTTGATCACGGGCGTAATAAACTTGTCTAACATGCGAGCTGCCTTTTGTATTTTGCTTTCTTTGTCATTTTGGCTGAGTGTTTGTCTCTGATGTCCAAAACTATTGTCCTACATGAATAACCTTACCATTGGCTGCTTCAGCGTCGCTTTGATCGTGCGTGACCATGATGGCAGGCAGCTTATGAGTACGAATTTGCTCAAACACCAATTGCCGCGTATCCATTCTCAGCTGGGTATCGAGCTTGCTAAAGGGCTCATCAAGTAGTATCGCTTTGGGCTCACTCAGTAGCGTTCGTAGTAGGGCGACACGCGCTTGTTGACCGCCTGATAGGTTATCAGGATGACGATCTCCCATCCCTTCTAATCCTATTTGAGCTAAAGACTGAGCTATTTTTTCAACTCGCTGTTTTTTATTTCCTTTTGGCATGGCAAAAGCAATGTTGCCCGCGACTGATAGGTGCGAAAACAGCAGGGCATCTTGATACAACACACCAATACGGCGCAAATGTGCTGGCAGGTGAGTCACGTTTTCATCGTTCAACCAGACAGTACCCGTCGCGGTAAAATCGCTCGCCAAAGTGCCTGTTAGCCAGTTTAGTAAGCTGGACTTACCACTGCCAGAAGGCCCCATCACGGTTAAAATGTCACCACCAGCGATGTTTTCATTGATACTCAATAACTGCTCATTCTGACGAAACAGTTGTAAGTCTTTTATCTGTAAAGATGATGGCATCAGGAACCCTTTGGTTGCGTTTTTTAAGACTGATTATTTTAATATTTGATAACGTTTGCTTTCGTTTATGATTAGCGTGCTATCGAGTGCCATTTCTAAAAAAGTATTTGGGTAGCATCCAAGCCAATATAAAACCGATGAGCGGTAGCGCCATTTGCATAATGGCATAGACAGCACTGGTGCGCCTACTGGCTCCATTCGCCAGTGTCACTGCTTCCGTCGTAATAGTGGCAATACGTCCGCCGCCCGCCAATAGAGTTGGCAAGTACTGGCCAAAGCTGATCGCTAGACCGAGTGCTATAGCAATCAAAATAGGGGCAAATAATTGCGGCAGTTTTATCTGAAAAAACACTTTAATGGGTGCAGCACCAAGGCTGGCGGCCACATGAGCAAAACGTGAGTCTAAGCGTCGATAGCTACTGGCCAGTGATAAAAACACGTACGGCAGCACGAATAAAAGATGCGCAAAAGCCACGTTAAAAAATGCTGACTGATGATTGGCCAACTGCTGTAACCATACTAAGCCAAACAGAAACGCAATACTTGGCACCAAGAGCGGTAAGTAAATAATAAAGCTGGTGCAGTGTGACAGCGGCTTAGCACTCAGTTGCTCAGCTTCCAAGCATAACAAAGTCAGAAAAACAGCAAAGGCAGTACTGACGGCACCAATGGTAAGTGTATTGACCAGTGGTGTGCTCATTTGGGTAAAGGCACTTTGAAAATGTAATAGCACGAACTGCTCTGGTAGCATCGCCGGAAACCGCCAAAACCCTGCAAATGCCCATAAAACAAGGCCAGCGAGTGACATGAGCATAAAACCAATCACGCCTACGGTAAGTATAGCGGTGACTTTTTGCCAAATAGCATCTGCATAACGACGTTTGCCATTAACTGATGAAACATTCAATATTGCCTTGATAGTTTTTTCGCTGCCCAGCCAAAAGGCGACTAAACCTGCTGTCAGTACGAGTTGTAATAATGCGCCTGCTGATGCTTTGATACGCAATGTCAGGTCAACATCGTTGAACCATTGTATGATAGAGACAGCAAGCGTTGGCGGTGTGTTAGGGCCCAGTATCAACGGCATCTCAACGCTCGCACTGGCATAGGCCAACACGGCCAAAATCGGTAAACGCAGAAAAGGATATAACAGGGGCAAGACCGCCTTAAAAAAAGCAGTAATTGGGTAATAACCAAGATTGAGTGCAACGGTATACTGTTGACGCAATTTTTTGCCAAGTTCAGGCTGAGAAAGTGCGCCCAGTGCCATTAATAATAAAAACGGCAGCTCCTTTAATGTTAAACCCAAGATGATACTGATACCGTATGGATCATGTGGAAACATACCATCGGGTGCCATCTCCCAACCAGTTAGCCAAGGAGAGATGAGCCGTGCAAACATGCCTGACGGCGCAATCAAAAATCCAACGGCAATGGCTGCAGCTGCATGAGGAATGACCAAGATAGGGCTTAGTAAGTGCTCAATACGCTGCAACCAAACACTGTTAAAAAACGCGGCCAATATCATCAGGGCAATAACAAAAGCAAGTAGGGTGCTGACAAGTCCTGTAGCCAGGCTTAATGCAGCCATCTGCGTGATGCCAGGCGTTTGCCACAGGTCTATAAACCCTTGCAGATTCAAGGTCGTCTTTTCTAGGGCAGGAAGCCAGCTCAGAGCAGGCAACAGTACACAGATGAGGCCACAGAGTACGGGTAATATTAATATGAGAATTAAGAGTTTGGGGCTAAAAGACACGATACGCGTAAACAGGTCTTTTTTCTCAAGTGTAATAGGTCTAGGGCTATCACCTTTTTTCGTTATTTTATCAAAACCTTGGCTCATGGACTCACCCCATAACGTGCTTGCCAGCCTTGCTGGATGGCCTCTACCCAACTTGGATGCGGCTCGCTTACCGTGCGTTTGACACTATTAAAGGGCAGGGCGCTTGGATGGGGCTGCTTGGTTTTGAATAATGCTTGTTGTGCAGGGCTAAGTGTAGATTGAACCAGTACGCTTTTGTCACCCCATACCGAAGGGGTTTGTTTTTTTGCTTGGGCTTCTGGACTCATCAAAAAGTTGGCTACTAATTGTGCCGCCTGAGGATGGCTAGCGTTATAAGGGATAGCAACAAAATGAGTATTGCTTAAGCTGCCGTCACTCATGGCATAGCTGCGAATGCTCTGGGGTAAGTCATAGCGCTGCACGGCTGCAGGAACTTCTGGTGCTGAAAAGGTAAAGGCGAGACTCAGCTCCGTATCATCGACCAAGCGCCGCATCTGCGCACCTGTCTGCACGAACTGCTCGCCATTACGCCATAAGGTTGGATGAAAGTCATCCAAAAATGCCCATAGCGGATCTAATACGAGCGCGGTGTTTTCTGTGGTGGCAGGCAAGTTGAGCTGTGCGCTAGTGTTTTTACCCGTTTGAGCGTCTTGTTGTTCATGTAGCATGACTAAGACGTATTTTAAGAAACTCATACCCAAAAAATCAGGCGGTTTGGGGTAGCTAAAGCGGCCGGGGTTTTGTGCTGTCCAAGCTGTCAACTCATTTAGAGTCGTTGGTGGCTTACTGGTAGCTAAGCTATCGTAATAAAACGTCAGAGAGGCTTGTCCCCATGGTGCTTCCATGCCGTTGGTCGGCACACCAAAGTCGAAATTTACGGTTGGATTATTCTCTGGGTCCGTCAACGCAAAATTGGGCAGCTTGTTTGCCCATTGTTTGAGTAATAACGAGTTCTCACTCATGGTGGCAAAGTTAGCACCATTAATCCAGACCAAATCAACACTGCCTTGATCGTCATTATGAGCAGATTTTTCTGCGAGTACCCGACTGACTGCTTCACTGGTATCGCTCAATTTAACATGGACTAAGTTGACACTATATTTGTCATCGACTTGATCGGCGACCCATTGTAGATAGGCGTTAATTTGCGGATCACCGCCCCATGCATAGAAATAAACGTCTTGATTGCTGCCTTGGGCTTCCATCTGCTGCCAAGGTGAGAGGTCTTGGTTAATGTTGGCAGTAGTAGGTGATGCCGTGCTTGCTGATATACCAATACAAATGCTCATCACCATAGCGTAGGTGCTATAGCGCGTAAGACGTTTGAGCATCGGTAAAGCGGTAATAACGTGCATTCAAGTTTCCGTTATGATTTAAATGTTAGTAAAGCCGGTAAAGATCTCATAGCCTGTCATATCAAACCAAACAGATACTACGAAATCTAAACCAGCTTTGTTCGGCTTTTTTTAGAGCTTTCCTACCAGTCGCATCGTTCAATGACGCTTATCATCAAACTGCCATTAACTAACCGCGACGCCAAGTATGGTATTTCTCTAACCAGCTTAATACGGTCTCAGGCGCATGAGCACGTTTCCACTCACCAGCGGCGTATTTATTGCCTTCTGCCCAAGTAGGGTAGCTATGAATAGTACCCAATATTTTATTAAGACCCAGACCATGTTTCATGGCCAGTATAAACTCAGCGATTAGGTCGCCTGCATGTTCAGACACCACCGTAACGCCAAGTATTTTATCTTTACCTTTTGGCGTGATGACTTTGATAAAGCCTTTAGCCGCGCCATCTGTGATAGCGCGATCCAGCTCTTCAAATTCAAAACGAGTAATCTCGTAATCGATGCCTTTATCAATGGCTTCTTGCTCGTTGATACCGACACGAGCGACTTCTGGGTCGATAAACGTAACCCACGGAATGACGCGATAATCTACTTTAAACTTTTTCAGATTGCCAAATAAACCATTCACTGCGGCATACCAGCCTTGATGAGCTGCGACATGAGTAAACTGGTATGGGCCAACGATATCGCCTGCAGCAAAGATATTGGGATATAACGTCTCTAAGTATTCGTTGGTTACGATCGTACGATTGGTTTCGATACCTAGCGCCTCTAAACCATAACCTTCAAGGCGTGCGCTACGACCAACGGCACAAAGAAGCTCATCATACTCGATATCGATTTCTGTTTCATTGTGTTTGACGATAATGTATTTTTTGCCATCACGCATCTCGCAGCGCATCGCTTGATGTGAGGTCAAAATATTAACACCGCTATCAGTGAGCGACTGATGAGCAAAGGTAGACACTTCAAGGTCTTCTTTACCCATAATGCGATCGCTCATCTCAATTTGCGTCACGTTAGAACCCAGCCGAGCAAAGCTCTGAGCAAGCTCGCTACCGATGGGGCCACCGCCCAGTACTACTAGCTTCTTAGGTGCTTCTTCTAGCTCGGCAAACTTGGTCCATAACGTGTCACTGGTTACGTAGCCAGTTTCTTCTATACCTGGCAGAGGCGGTACAAATGGACGGGCGCCCGTGGCGATAACGATGGTGCGCGCTGTTAGGGTTTGCATGCCGCCATCGTTCAATTGAATTTCTACTGTCCACGGGTCAACTAATTTGGCATAGCCTTTGACCACATCGACGCCCAGATTGGTATAACGCTCAACGCTATCGTGCGGTGCGATATCAGCCACTACTTGCTGTACGCGTGCCATCACTTTTTTGAACGAAAACTGCGGTACAGTGTTCTCTAGACCGTAGTTTTCACCATGACGAATTTGATCAGCGATTTTTGCACTTTTGATGATGGCCTTACTAGGTACACAGCCATAATTTAGACAATCACCGCCCATTTCACCTGCTTCAACCAGTGTGACTTTTGCTTTGACTGCTGCGGCAATATAACTTGTGACTAATCCGCCAGCGCCTGCACCAATCACAATCATATTGCGATCGAACTTTTTAGGTTTGGTGTGGTTTTTATAAACACGGCGTTTTTTAAACATGTTCAACACTCCTTTTGCTATTAATGGGAAGAAACCTAATAACGCAAACGAGACAATTAAGTTGAAAGATAAAATACCCGATAAGCTGTCTATCTGTGCCAGCTGTGTCCCTGCATTGACGAAGACAAAGGTCCCAGCTAGCATACCGATTTGACTGACCCAGTAGTAAGTCCATGTTTTAATAGACGTCACACCCATCAATAGGTTAATCAAAAAGAATGGGAATATGGGTACCAGACGTAAGGTAAATAAATAAAATCCACCTTCTTTTTCGACGCCTGCATCAATAGCTGCCAACCGCTCAGGAAAGCGCTGTTTGATGGTGTCACGCAGTAAATATCGCGATGCCAAGAAGGCAATGGTAGCACCAATACTCGATGCGAACGATGCTACTAGCAAGCCTTGTACCAAGCCAAATAAAGCACCAGCGGCTAGCGTTAAAATCGCAGCGCCTGGTAAGGAGAGGGCAGTGACGACGACATATAGTAAGAAAAATCCACCGATAATCAATAGCGGTGACTGCGCTTTATAGTCATTAAATTGTGCCATCGACCCTTTTAAGCCATCAAGCGTCAATAATTGATTTAGGTCAAAATAAAAAAAACTTGCCGCTAATATCAATATCAATAGTATTAAAAATATTCTTTTAATCATGAAAAATCCGGCCAAATAAGGGAGCGAAGGCTAAAATCGTAGTTATTGCTCAAACAGTAGAACACTCATCCCTGAGTAACCCTGTTTGAGTAATGGTGGCGATCAAATCGAATCGTCTGAATCGCCTAACCACGATAAAAAGTTTAAGTCGGTAGTCTTAATAGTATATACATTGTGTCTTGTTGTCTGATATTTATACTAGGGGATCAATAAGCACTGCTATCGACGTTTATACTGGGAGATTATTTTTACCCAAGGTTAAGGTGTCATAATCTCTCATTAAGAAAAGCGCTATACAGGCTGCCAGCATTGGCCATGCAGCAAAAAACAGTAAGTTGTCAAAAGGCGTGAGGTAGAGACCAAAGGATGCAAAAGTAGAGGCTGCGTGTAGCAATAGAATGATGCCGTATGTCCACTTTTTGAATAAACCCATTACGAACGAGAAGATCAGTATGATTTGTAAGCTACCAATCACGTATACGATACTGGTGCCTAAGCCTTCTAATGCATAAAATTGAGAAAACACATTGGCGGTGTGGTCAGGATTGACAAATTTGTCGAGCGTCCAAAAAAAGAACACAATGAAGACACCAAGGCGAAGGAATAATAGTGAGAGTGGTAGGTGTTTTGGCATAAATAATCTCTTGTTGAGAAAAACTGAAATTGAATTGAAACAAGCTAAGCAAATAAAACGGGCACTATGGCACTGGACTAATAGATAACAAATACAGGTAAAAATACGAACAATATTGAGTGATTACTCAAAAATAAACAAAGTATTACCACCAGAAGTGCTAAAAACGCATTGTAGTGGTTATTGAATGGCTGTTCAAGTTGATTATATCCATGTTCTGGCAATTAGAGCGCTAGGTTACTTTCTTTAACCAAACCAGCAATGTTAGGTTAAAGAAGCCTGACTTGTGTACGTTTGATTGAGTCTATCGACACATTTAACGTTTATTTTGCGCTATAAAGATTCGCCTAACCTGTATAAATGCAAAAAGCCCTTTATAGAACATCAATTCTATAAAGGGCTCTAAACCGGCGTCTTTTTATTAAACTATAATTTTTACACTAAAAATTGGTAAACTCAAGACCAATACCAGCACCTACATCAGTTGACTGTTTGTTCGAATCTAGTGCCCAGACTCGGCTAGAAATGAGCGTTTTTGGATTCATTTGATGCTCCCAAGCTATATCAGCTACTTTCAAAGTTTCTGGCTCAGGAAAAGCTTGGTTGTCACTCTCATTCGATTGATTAACCTTAGCATATTGTAGCTTAGTAGAGATAAAGTTTTGGTTATCTACCCAAAGCTTACCACCAAGCGCCACACTTTCGGCGTCACCACCCAATCCATATCCTAGCGGATAACCATGTTGATAATAACCATCTGTATAGAGAAAGTGATCATAGGATATGCCGCGTGCTTCACCGCTAGAACGAGTATCAGTATATTCAGCATATAATTGATAAGGCAGCGCATTTATACTTGAAGCATAGTCTATACCTGCTAAATACATATTTTTGGCAGGTAAGCCACCAGCTTCATCTTCACCGATATACTGTGCATAAATACCAGTCGGTACACCTACTAGTGGCATTAAGTTAACGCGAGCATCAAACCCTCCTAGTTGGTTGGCAGGATCTTGATCAGTATTACCAGAAGTAGTATCGTTGTCTCTTGTTCCTAACAGAGCATCACCAAATGAGCTAAAGCTCTCAGGCCGTCCTTCTCCCCCCCACATAAAAGTACGAGAAGCTCCGACTTCTAACCAAGGCCATGGACTAGCAGTAAGACGCGCACCAAAAAGTTTAGCATCTGGTACCGCTTCATAATCGTCCAACTGGCCTGCAAATAATTGATACTGCCAAGGACCTACCCAAGATAAATAGGGAGAGGTTGGCACATTTTGCTCATCACGCTGTATAGTCAAACCTACGATAGGAAGACTTGCATCTCCCCGAATCAGGCTACCATCATGTCCAGGGCCCCACCAAGTTGGAATTTGTCCAGCTATTAGCCATTGATTAGCAAATTTACCTGCTATATAAGAGCCTTCAAAACTCACATCGTCATTATTTATTAGGTCATCATTTTTAAGGTTGGCCTGTAGATTGAGTTCCCAATCTTCCTCACTAATACCAGCTTGTAAACTAGCCTGTACTGTAGACATTTTATTATCAGCAAAAGTTTGTGGTAAACGTTGTCTATCAGTTTGAGCGTATAGACCAACTTGTGCGTTAACAAGCGATTTAGGTTTTTGCCCTAATGTAAGTTGTATTGACTGTATTATTTGCTGTTGTTCTGAAGTTTTTACTTTAGCTAGACTAAGTACGCGCTTGATCTCATTTGCAGTTAATGGCCATGTACTAGTACTTATTTGAATAACACCTTGTGAGTTCAACCAGTTCAGTTCTGATTTTAAGCTCATATCATTGACATATATGTTTTGAGCAGTAGCGTATGTACTTACTATGCCAAAACTCAATAAAATGCTTATTACTTTTAAATGATGTAAGCGGTGGTAGGGAGGTTTTTTTGTCATAGTAGTTTACTCATAATCTATAGTGTTAGCGAAACAGATGGTTTATTAATTTCATGACCTTACCGAGAACCGAAACCTGTAAGCGTGGTATGAATGGTTCTAAAGAAAATTAGCAAATCTAATGTAAATGATATGTGCTTTATATAATAAAAGTCATATTCAATTTTTAATTTGGTTTCTTCGGCACCAGTCGCGTATCCTTGATTGACTTGAGCCCAACCAGATATGCCAGGTTTTACAATATGACGATAATTAAAGAAGGGAACTTGCTGTTCAAGTTTGAGAGCAAAATCAATAAACTCAGCCCTAGGACCAATCAAGCTCATCTCACCTTTGAGGACATTAATAAACTGAGGAAGCTCATCAATTCTCGTTCTACGGAGAAAATAACCAACTTTGGTAATACGGTCATCGTTATCAACGGTCAGAACTTCTTTAGCTTTCTCACGCATACTACGAAATTTATAGACTTTGATACTCTTACCTCGATGACCAACGCGTAACTGGGTATAAAAAACCTTGCCATTGTCTTCGAGTTTTATTGCTATCGCAGTGAATAGAAAAATGATGAGAGTCATCGGTAATAGCGCTAAGATGATTAGAAAGTCAAAACAATATTTGACCATCATATAGTTTTCACAAGGTAGCAATGAGCCGAGCTCGTTTTCATACATATGGTTGATTTTAACTCTACCAGTGAGTGATTCACGAATATGACGATGATGGTATACCGGAATGCCTTGCAAAGTCTGATGAGCGATGAACTCTTGCCAATCATCAGTCAAATCGTAACTATGAAGATCTGTTACTATGCCATTTACATGCTGACCTAAGTTGGTTGTATCTAGCTTTAACCAATCTGCAGAAGGCACTTGTTCTGGCATATTTATCGCTCTACCCACTGGAATATAAGCAAGAGTTTGAACGGTATAACGACGATTGATTATATCAATAATGAAAAGATAGCTGAGTAGGCATATGCCGCTGATGCAATAATAAATCAAAGAAAAAGAATACTTGGTCAATTCAGCAGGCACAAAAACTAAAGCAAACCAAAAAATAAATACGGGCAGTATGTATGAACTCGAATTAATACCTGGAAACTGACGTATCAAGTTCAAAGTAAATAAAGTTAACGAAGTAAGCATACCACTTATGAGAATATTAAACGTGCTTGTCGTATTGAACCCTTGGTCTAAATAGCTCCAATCCAAGAACAAGTATGGGATCCAAGTGCATAGTAATAGTCCGATGAGTAGCTGAACAGGTAAAAACTTTAAAGACGCAAATATTCTTTTATTGAACATAAATGAATTCTTATTCATAGAGTGCTAAAAACAGTGAAAAACTCGACAAGTATAACTTATTATAGAAGTAAAGAAACTGTAATTATTCAGTAACTTAAATCAGATGCTGAGGAGTAACTTCAAGGAAAATGAGAGTAAGTCTAATTTGAATGATTTAAATCTACCAAATCCATTTCTTCAATCATGAAAGCATTCACTTTATGAACATCGTAGATATCTTCCGTTAATTTACGAGACTCTTGCCCCATAGTAGTAATCAACTCAGGATTTACCAAAAACTTTTCCATAGCGTACGACAACTCATTCACGGTTTTAATAGGTACTAAATAACCATTCAAGCCTTCAGTCACTGTCTCACGACAGCCTGGCGCATCCGTAGTAATAATAGGCCGACCCATAGCCATAGCTTCTAATACAGATCGCGATGTACCTTCTCTATATGATGGCAGTACGTATACAGAACTGGCAGCAATAGCAGGTCTAACGTCGTCGAGTTTGCCCCAGTAGGTGATGATGCCGCTTGCTATCCATTCATCTAGCTGCGCTTGATCAATTGCTGCTGGGTTTTCATCTATCCATCCTACCAAATGAAACTGGGCTGAAGGATACTGCTGTTTTATGATTTTAGCAGCCTCAATATACTCGACAATACCTTTATCTTTAAGAAGGCGGGCGATAAGTAAAAAAGAAGGTATGATATTTCCGGATTCATTTGTAGGGAAGGGCAGTACATTAAAGTCGGCCACATCTACTCCTGAGCCATTAACTATCACAGCAGGTATACTAGATTTTAGTATCTGAAGTTTTTTAAATAGGTTTAAGTCGTCAGGATTTTGAAAAAATACTTTAGTCGATCTAGATAAGGCCTGCTGGTATAGACCATGTACTAACTTTTGGAATCCACTACGTTTTCCAGACTCTTCAACTTCTTGAAAAGTATAACCAAGGCCTGATAACAGCACAAAACGCTTAGGTACTTTGGCAAGCCA
This sequence comes from uncultured Psychrobacter sp., assembly GCF_947500265.1. GTDB lineage: Bacteria > Pseudomonadota > Gammaproteobacteria > Pseudomonadales > Moraxellaceae > Psychrobacter. The sequence continues at coordinate 409,477 of NZ_CANMRN010000001.1, forward strand.
TGCTGCTAGAGTGCCATATATGATAGGTTTGATAGTGTAAGAAAGCATATAATCAGGCTGTATATCACATAATAGTCGATAGGTAACTATCAGTGTCTTCATATCAGCAATAGGATTTGTACCAGTACGCTGCATAGGTACAGCATGTACGATATAACCTAAGGCAAGTAATGTATTATAATCTTTGGTATGTGACTCTAGATCCGGTGCTAAGACGTGTACCTCGTAGCCTAGATTGGCTATTGCTTCTAATAGCTTACCTCGAAAGTTCAACACATGAGGTAAGTAGTTTGCACATATTAAAAATTTCACAGTATTTCACCTAACTGATTTGACTTGATATTGGGATTCATTACAAATATAAAGATATAAGACGTTATCATTTAAAAAGGAAACGTCTATTAGGCAAAAGTTGCTGGATATTACAGTCTGCACAAACAAATAATACGTAAATCATGACAAATGGATAGCGATAACGAACTGCAGTACCGTAATTAAATACTACCAAGCCATAGACAGACATGGACAATATCATGAATAAAAGCCAGAAAGCGAGCTTGTCTGGACTCTTTATCCAAGCATTGCGAGTAATTAGAAACAAAATGCTTAGTACAAATAAATTCTCGAATGATTGAATGAAAGGCAGTAGGCCACGTGCTTCCCATATAAACGGTTTAGAGAGGAAGTATAGTCCTGAAGTAAGGCCTTGAATGACAAAATCACCTATTCCAGATATCAATGTAATGTCTGCAATATCTCCTCCGTCCTCAACATACATAGCTGCTCTATATTTATTGACCAAAGGAATAGCAATAGGAGCCGATAAAATAAGTCCAGTTAAACTAATAATACTGATGATTAGTGCTTTAGTTAGCCCCATGCCTTTCTGTGCAACACTAAAAATAAAATACATTAAAACGATAGGGCCTAGAATAAAAAAGTTCTGAAATTTAATAACATATATGGGGATAATACAAAGAATACTTCTGAATATCTTGGACTCTCGAGCAAAAACAATTGTCAGAATCATAAAAAAGAAAATTAGTGTCTCCCTTAAGCTTAAAGCTGTATAAAGCGCAGCACTCGGAAAAAGCAAATAAAACCATACAGTAAATTTTGTGAATATATTTTTGAAATAAAGTATGAAGAAGAGAATGATATAAAGCGCTGTGTTATAGAAACCTAAACTTATATAGGAAAAGGGTGCTGGAAAAGGTATCGCGGCTAGAAAAGCACTCGCCTGTAGAACATTTTGTCCGCTAAATAGAGCCTCTACAAAGCCTAGTTCACCATTTCTTATAGCATTTACGCCTTGCCAATACCTAAGTTGATCACCCATATAGTGAACGCTAAACAATACGTCATTCAATACAAATGGTAAGAAACAATGTAACACTAAGAGCAACTGATAATTTGTTGGAACCTTAAACTTGTATCCCAATATTATTATTAGTAGTAGGCATATAAGAAGAGCAGGTAAATCATATAGTCTAAGTGCTATAAAACTATAATTATTAATCAAATTCAGGTCTAACACTTATTCCTACCTCTACTTTTATAAAGTCTATTTTTAGACCAAAAAACTATTTAAAATCTTATTAATCTTAGGTAATTGGCTTTGTATAGAGTAGTTTTGCTCTACAGCATCTCTACCTGCCTCACCAAACTGTGCACGTAAATTTGGTGAGTTTATCAACTTGACTATAGTACTGCTCCAATCGGATTGCTCTTTGACAAGTAAACCAGATTTTGAATTTTCTATTATTTCGCGGTTCACTCCGACATCACTGGCAATGACTGGAACGCCACTTGCCATGTACTGAATGAGCTTATATCCGCACTTTCCTTTTTCCCAAGGCCCATCATGTAGGGGCATGATACCTATATCCATTAAACGAATTAGGTCAGCTTCTGTATTTTCATCCCAAGGATAAATGTCTACCTCTAATCCCTGGAGATCTTTTTTAATAGCATTCGTAGCACCAACTAAAAGTAAGCGAAACGAACACTGTCTATTAACTTCATATAGCATGGGTGCAATTTCAGTAATATACTTTTGAGTAGTGGGTGAACCAATCCAACCTATGGTTAAAAGATCTTTACTTACATTTTCTTTGGTTTTATATTTCAAATGGTCGACTACAGTAGGTCTTAACTTTATGTTCTTAGCTCCTGAGCTTTTGGCTCTTGTTGCAAGATAGTTATTACCAGCCATAACACAGCTAGAATACTTCATGACTTTATCAATTTTCTTTTTAAGAAATAATTGTACTAGTTTGTTTTTTGAAAAATCATAATTGTGAAATATAGCATCATCGTAATCTACTATATATCTCACACCTATTGTGGCCAGCATTTTCTCGAAAAAAGCAGGAAAATAAGGAAATAACTCTTTTTCAATCCAGATAAGGTCATATTGCTTTACCGTTAATAGTGTTAGAAAACGTTTGAAGTAATAGCGTGCGCTTGCCAACTTAAATCGATTGCCGTTGTTATACAGGTTTTCAAGATAGGTATTGTCAAATAGGCTTTGAACGGTAAACTCAAAGCCACTAGTCTCCAGTAAAGGTAAAAACTGTAGCGTTCTTAATCGAGAACTTGCACCCATACGAGGATATTTGGTTAAAACCAGCACTTTCATTTTAAAACCTTTTTACAATATTCATGAAAAAAACGAGCAGTCACTTTTTATAGAGTAAAGTTATTGCTTTATAAACTTTACGATACTTCTCGGCTCCTTTATCCGCAGAGAAGTATTCTTCTGCGGCATATCGACAACGTTTGCTTAATTCTTTATCTTGATAGAGCTCGTCAAGGTTGTCTAATGCTTGTTCTATAGATTTTTGACTGCCATCTTCAATAACCAAACCTACTTGGTATTTCTCTATTAGGCTAGCCATATCACCAACACCGCGGTTACCGATCACAGGGATACCACAAGCTAAAAACTCACCCATGCGTGTTGGGGCCGAGCCCAATTTACTAATCCCTGCAGTAAAGTAAAGTAACCCTGCTTTGATATCAGCTATGTTACTTGCAATATCGTTAGAGCTTGAGCTCTCAATCTCTAATATTGAAGGTTCGATGCCGTATTGTCTCGCTATTTCACGCAGTGTTTGCTCTGAATCACGTGTGACTATTTTAAATGTTGAACTACGGTCTCTTTCTAGTTGAGTTTTTAATGACAAGAACAACCAGTCTAAATGATACCATCCACTGATCACTGTGCCCATCGTGCCGAGCTTCTTAGGCTTATTCACAGCAGTATTAAGTTTGAATTTGTCTAAATCTACGCAAGTCGTTATCACAGAAAAATTTTGGTTTTTTAAATATGGCTGTTGTACCTGTAAGTAATCAACTGCAGCTTGGGTAAGACTAACCACATGTGCCGCATCTTTTAGTAGTCTGGACTCTAACCAGACTAGTATTCGATGAATCATACTACCTCGGCCTAAGCGTCCAGCATCGATCATCTCTTCTGGCCACAAAGCACGCATGTCAAAAATGAAAGGCACTTTAGTTATTTTACCTACTAGCCATGCTGCTATCGCTGGTATGTAACTACGGCAGTGTATCAACTGAGCTCTGTTAGAGTATGAGTATGACCAAGTGTAATAAATCAGTGCTGATAAGTCCCATAGGGTAGCTAATAATCTTGGCTTATGATGGTAAACTTTAGGCTGCCAGTTGATACCATAACTCTCACATTCTTGTTTTAAAGCCCTTACATCATTAATATTATTGAGGTCTTCAGGTTTTTCAAAACTTATAATAGTAAATTGATACTCGTTTGATAACCGTAATAGGTAAGCTAAAATCTGTGAACGACCTAGTGGCTCCATCAGACCAGTGTAAGATAAGTATAGTATTTTTTTCTTAGTCATTTTTTACTAGTCTCTCAGGAAACATGATATCTAAATATTGAGCGGCAATTTTATCAACTGAAAAATCAGCTGCACGCTTTTTTAAGCCTTCAATGTCATGTTCTTCTTTCAAAGATTGCAGCATTGCTTGTGCGAAAGCATCAATATCATTTACAGGTACTAGTTTGCCATATTTGCCATCACATAAGATCTCCCTAGGGCCGGATTTACAATCAGTGGAGACTATAGGAGTGCCCATAGCTAACGACTCTATTATAACGTTCGGTAAGCCTTCATAATGTGATGATAGAACAAATAAGTCAGCCGAAGCTATCCATTTTTGTGGTACTTTACTAAAACCGACAAATTGAACATATGCTTCAATGCCCAACTTCTTGGCGTTCAGCTCCAGCTCTGAAAGTAGCTCACCCTGACCAACAATAGTCAAAATTGCTTGTTCTTTCTGTAATAGAATAGCGAATGCTTGTAATAAAAGAGGATAGTTTTTTGCCCATTTCAGAGAGCCAACAGCGACAATTTTTTTGCCGTGGAAGTTTTGCCAGGCTGTTTGTTGTTGCTGCATACTAAAGGCTGGAATATTTTGGCTAATAGGATTATGAACTACTGTAATGTTATCCCTGTTAATACGGCTAAGGTTTGATAAGTCGTCAGCTACACCAGCCGACACGGCAAGTCTTGCATTAGCTAAAGGATAAATTAACGGTATACTAGACTTAAAGATGAATCGATTTAGTCGACTTTTAAGCAAAGGTGACTGTGAGTAGGTTGTACGATCTGATACCACAACGCGACCCGGCAGATTGGCGAGTTTAAATGCTAAGACTGCTAATAAGGTCAATGGCCACATTAAAGCAAGTAACGTATCTGGGCGTTCTGCTTTCAGGTATTGCAACAGAGGCAAAAACCCCTGACGGATTCTAGAAGATTTTAGATCAATCACATTGATGCGACTATCCAATGTTGTTAATAGCTCACCATGAGCATCAAGCAATACTAAATCGATAGAAAAACCTTTATTTGCAAACTCGTTAGCCAAAATTGATGTAACTTTCTCCGCTCCACCAGTTGAAAAATTAGGAAGCAGGAATGCAATTTTCTTTTTCATAAAATACCATATAATTTATATGCCGTTGACCATATTCGAAAAATAACAAACATATTGTTAGAAATCTTAATAGATGTAACTTTGAGGATATTGCGATATGTATTCGATTACCTAATTAGAGTCTCATGAATTAGATATTTAAAATATTATTATGGCTATAAGACTTCTTGGATTTGACATTGTAACGACTAATTAAGAAGTAACAGTCCGGGCTAGCTGCTCCCATCTATTGCCGATAGCATTTAGAGAAAATTTCTTAACATTTTCTCTAGCATTGTTGGCTAATGTCCACCTCAACTCATCGTCATCGATTAACCTACACAGCTCAGCTTCCATAACCTCGGTATTTTGGTCTTTTACTAAAATACCATCCATTCCATTGGTAATTATCTCACCAGGCCCCGCAACACAGTCATAGCTGATACAAGCGCAGCCCTGAGACATGGCCTCAATCAGGACCATTCCAAAACCCTCATAACGAGAGCTCAATACAAAAATTGATGACTCCCGCATAGTGCTATCCAAATCAGTACAAAATCCTAAAAACTCTATATTATTTTCAATATTTAGAGAGATAGCTAGTGACTCAAGGTACTCTCTGCCTTTATCACCAGCACCTGCTATTTTTAATTTCCAATCTGGATGCCTTATTACAACATTCGAAAATATTTTAAGTAGGTTGTCGAAACCCTTTATACTCCAACGGTCCAACACTCCTGAAGCTAAGATGGTTTTGTCTCTAGGCCTTAACTCATTGATAGATTCAAAACTAACTGGATTGGGCATAACATATACGTTATTCAAAAATTTTGAATAATAATTATCATAATCATACTTTGTAAGTACAGTAACAGCGTTTGCCAATTTATAAATCCAGCGTCGCTCTACCCAAGAAGAAAAGCTTACGCCTGCCTTATAATTGGTATGTTCAGAAACTATTACAGGAATATTTAATAGTTTAGAGATTATAGTAACTTTGCTATTCATACCTACAAGGAAAGAAACTGTTAGATCTGGTTTTTCCTTATTAATTCTAAGTAATAGTCTTGGGAAATACTTTACTCTTCTACTTAACTTATCAAAAAAATCAGATTTTATTTCTTCTCTCTCAAAAATAGGCCGCCATTTTACAGCAGTATTTAATATATAGTCACATTCAGGCGTTTTGGTAATAACAGTTATTTCATGGCCTCTTGTCGATAGTTCATTCACTACTAAAGAGAGAACTCGCTCTGCACCGCCACCACGTAGACTACCTATTACAAAAACTATTTTCATTATCTATATACCCAATTCATAACGAATATTGAAACTCTATTAATATTATATTTTTACAAATTTAACTTGAAATCCTAGACACCATCGAAATATCAGAAAATTATTTTTGAATAAAAATTTTGGCAAAATAGCGACTATATATAAAATATCTATTTATTATTTTTCTTCTTGATGACGTTGACGAGTGTATTGGGGAGCAGTAAACGTAATAGTAAGTAAGCTTTATCTTTATCTTTGAATAAATTATTATTTCTCAAAAAAACCTTGGCTGCTCGTAGTCTCTGACCATTAATAAGATAGCGTATTATAATAGATTTTAATTTCTTTGCTCGAAAATTGTTTAGAGATGTTAGAAAATTATCTGCCATTCCTGGATAAGAACTATATTTCTCTAAGTTATGCAAAAAAAATAATTCTCTTTCGGTAAAGTCGATTATTTTATCTGATCGATTTTCAGCATCACGATAATACACTGCCCCTACAGTTGATGAAAAGGCTATTTCAGTATTCAAAGCAACTCTAACCCACATATCAATATCTGCACCTATTTTGAGAGAAGAGTCAAAGCTACCAATATTTGAAAGCAGCTCTTTTTTTATACATGTACTACTAGAGGAGAGCGGGTATGCTCCATGTGAAAGACATTCAAAATAACTTGGAATTATTCCATTCCAAGGGTGAGGTGGCAAATTTTTATAGTAATACGTGTTTAACTGACCATTTCTCTCTTTTACCTTTAGAGCGGTAGCGAAAACTCCAGCATTCGGATAGGTTGCTATAAGGCCAGAAATAATATTTAAGAACTCTACCTCCCATTCATCGTCGGCATCTAAAAATGCTATAAAATCTCCTTTTGCTTCTTTGATACCTCTATTTCTAGCCGCAGCCTCTCCTCCATTTTTTTGATTAATTAATCTAACGCATTTGTTGTTATAGTTTTTGACTAATTGTTCACTATCATCGGTAGATCCATCATTAACGACGATGCATTCAAAATCTTGAATGCTTTGGTTCAATACAGAGTCAATGGCTCTCTGAATATGGTTAGCTTTGTTGTATAGTGGAATTACGACTGAAAACTTCATTTAATAAATATCTCTCAATTATTTTTTCTTTCAAAGCTATAACTTACCAGTAGTAATAATATTGAAAAACTTTGAAAAGTTAGTTTATAAATAAGATATGAACAGGTTAGTTATTACTTATGATAGGTTTAATTTTTTAAGGTACTTTTAATTTAATACATATCTACACTGGTCTTTTGACTAAGACTGCTTGCTTCTTTATCTTTTTGACTAACAATCAATTCCATAGACAATGGCCATTCAATAGCTAGTGCGCTATCATCCCAACGTATAGATCTTTCGCACTCTTTTGCATAATAATCTGTCGTTTTATACAGGAAGTGTGTGTTGTCTTCTAATGCGATAAACCCATGAGCGAAGCCCTCAGGTATCCATAGCATATGCTTGTTCTTGCTATTCAACTCAGCACTGACCCACTTACCAAAGGTAGGTGAGTCTTTGCGAATATCTACTGCGACATCTAAAGCGGCACCTTGAGTAACGCGTACAAGCTTACCTTGTGCATGTGGCGCTGATTGATAGTGCAATCCACGCAAGACGCCTTTATTTGAGCAAGAGTGATTATCCTGTACAAAAGGACGAGGGACTGGTAAATCTAATTTGATAAGCTCTTGGTGAAAGCGCTGCTCGTTAAAGCTTTCCATAAACCAGCCACGCTCATCAGTGAAGACCGTTGGTTCGATTAATACAACATAAGGAATGTCAGTTTGAATTAATTTCACTTTATTTCTCGTTCAGAAGATTAAAGAGATACTGACCATAGCCTGTTTTTTTGAACTTCTCAGCTTGGTCACGAAGGGTATCGTTAGAGATCCAGCCATTGTTCCATGCGATTTCTTCTAAACAAGCTACTTTTAAACCTTGACGCTGCTCGATAGTATGCACAAAATGACCTGCTTCCAATAACGATTCATGTGTACCTGTATCTAACCAAGCAAAACCACGACCCAATAGCTCAACTTGTAGCTGCTCATCATCTAAGTAGCGTTGATTGACATCAGTAATCTCGAGCTCACCACGGTGTGAAGGTGATAGAGACTTAGCAATCTCAATGACACGATTATCGTAGAAATATAATCCCGTAACCGCATAGTTAGATTTAGGCTGAATAGGTTTTTCCTCAATACTTAGAGCGACACCGTTTTCATCAAAATCGACCACACCGAAGCGCTCTGGATCAGCAACATGATAACCGAATACAGTGGCACCCTGATCTTGTGCAGCTGCTGCTTTGAGCTTAGAAGAAAAATTCTGCCCATAGAAGATGTTATCTCCTAGCACTAAACATACACTACCGTCACCAATGAAATCTTCACCAATAACGAATGCTTGAGCCAATCCATCAGGGCTAGGTTGCTCAGCATATTCTATGTTAATCCCAAACTGACTACCATTACCTAGCATTTTTTCAAAGTTAGGCAGGTCTTCAGGAGTAGAGATAAGTAGAATATCTTGAATGCCGGCTAACATTAATACCGACAATGGATAATAAATCATTGGTTTATCATATATAGGGAGTAACTGCTTAGATACTCCCATCGTGATAGGATGCAAACGAGTACCAGAACCACCAGCTAAAATAATACCTTTACGCTTTGTCATATTACATTCTCAATAGTTGTTAGTTTCATTAATCATTCTGATCACGCCATCTTGCCACTGCGGCAACACCAGATTAAAATTATTACAGAATTTTGTAGTATCAAGTCTTGAATTGAGCGGACGTTTTGCAGGAGTAGGATACTCTAAAGTAGTTATTGGTTTTATCTCGTCTACCAGCAGTTCTTTGCCCATAGCTCGAGCGTGTTCAATGACCAAATTAGCATACTCATACCAAGTAGTTTTTCCGCTGGCAGATAAATGATATAAACCTAAAAGTTGGGGGTTACGGACGCCTTGATATATAGCATGAGCCGTACAATCCGCTAACAATGCTGCACTAGTTGGAGCACCCACTTGATCATTGATTACTGATAACGATTGACGTTCGCTCGCCAACCGCAACATCGTTTTAGCAAAATTATTACCTTTGCTACCATATACCCAACTGGTTCGAAATATTAGATACTTGCAACCACTAGCTTGTATAGACTGCTCTCCAACAAGCTTACTCTGACCATATTGGTTAAGAGGTGCTGGATTATCATTTTCATGCCAGGGATTTTTACCTTCACCATTAAACACATAATCGGTGGAGTAATGGACTAGTAAAGCGTTTACTCTTTTGGCTTCCTGAGCTAATAGCTCTGGTGCTTGCACATTAATAAGCTGTACAAGCTCAGGTTCATTTTCAGCTTTATCCACTGCTGTATAAGCTGCTGCGTTGACAATAATATCTGGTTTCACAGCGTTGATAGTATTACGTAAACCTTCTAAATCAGATAAATTTCCGCATAAATCTTTGGATCCTAAGCGATCAAGTGCAATCAATGTACCTAGTAGTGAAAGAGTGCGTTGAAGCTCCCAACCTAGCTGACCACTTTTACCAAATAGTAGTATTTTCATTCTGTAGTGCCTAGTCTTTCACGTTGATAACTACCATCTTGCACGCGGCGGCACCATTCTAAATTTTCTAAGTACCATTCAACCGTTTTACGTATACCTGTTTCAAAACTTTCTTCTGGTATCCAGCCTAAATCATTGGCAATCTTACTAGCATCGATAGCATAACGTAAATCATGGCCTGGACGGTCTTTGACAAAAGTAATCAGTGACTCATATGCTTGCGTGTCAACTTTTGGTTGTAACTCATCTAATATCTGACAAATAGTCTTGACCACTTCGATGTTTGGCTTTTCGTTATGACCACCAATATTATAAGTTTCACCCACTTTACCCTCGGTGACTACTTTATATAGAGCGCGGGCATGATCGTCTACAAACAACCAATCGCGGATTTGATCACCTTTACCGTAAATAGGTAATGGCTTACCGTCTAAAGCATTGAGTATAACCAAGGGAATAAGCTTTTCGGGGAAATGGTATGGGCCATAATTGTTGGAACAATTAGTTATAATAGTTGGTAGTCCATAAGTACGCTGCCATGCACGCACTAAATGATCTGAGCTTGCTTTACTTGCAGAATAAGGTGAGCTTGGTGCGTAAGGTGTAGACTCAGTGAATAAATCAGTCGTACCTTCTAGATCACCATAAACCTCATCAGTAGAAATATGATGAAATTTAAACTGAGATTTTTCTGCCTCACCAAGACTTTGCCAATACTGACGTGCAGCTTCTAGTAAATTGTAAGTACCGATGATATTAGTATTGATAAATTCAGCAGGTCCATCGATAGATCTATCCACATGAGACTCTGCAGCCAAATGCATAACCAGATTGGGCTCAAAGCTAGTAAAGGCTTGTTTCAGTGATTCTGCGTCACAGATATCAATCTGTCGAAACTCGTATCGTGGGCTACCATCAATTACTTTGAGTGATTCTAAATTGCCTGCATAAGTTAGTTTGTCGACGTTTAGTACTTGATCATCAGTTTTATCTATAATATGGCGTATGACAGCAGAACCGATAAAGCCTGCGCCACCTGTAATTAATATTTTCATAAGAATATTACCAACTTGAGAAGATATTGTTCATGTAAAAGTAAAGAAAAAAATTTTACTATCGTTACAGCTGCCTGTTGCTTTAAGAATATCTAAGAATGTAATGCCATTTCTTTAAATTTTGCATTTCTATTTATAAGCTCTTGATAGGTACCATAATCTATTATTTTTCCATGATCCATAAAGTAGATGAGATCACACTTCTCTACTGTCTTTAGACGATGAGCAATCATAATGATGGTTTTTTTGCCATTAAACTCATGGATGGCATCCATAACTATTTTTTCAGTAATACCATCTAGCGCACTGGTTGCTTCATCAAAGACTAATACTTCGGCCTCATGATAGAGTGCGCGCGCAATACCAATTCGCTGACGTTGACCACCAGAGAGTTGTACACCTCGTTCACCTACTTTGGTATTGATACCATCTGGCAGTTGCTCAACCAACTCAGTGAGGTTGGCTAAGGTTAATGCTTTATTTATTTGCTCTAGACTAATGTTTTTCGCTGGGACACCAAAGGCAATGTTTTCAGCAATGGTTCCTTCACTCAGAAATATGCTTTGCGGTACAAAGCCCAACAGGTCTTGCCATGCACGTTTGTTATCCGCAGTAATACGAATATCATCTACATACAGACTGCCTTGTTGAGGTGTCAGTAAGCCAAGCAATAAATCTATCAAGGTAGACTTACCAGAGCCTGATGAACCCACCAAACCAATCACGCCATTAACAGGGATACTCATATTGACGCCGTCCACTGCTGTTCTATCCTTACCAGGATAACTGAATTCTATATTATTCAGAGCAATACTTTGATTGAGGTTTATCGGTGTAGGCATAGGTGCTTTACTAATGGCCTTCTGGTTTTCAAATGAGTGCTCTAAGTCGTCTTTAACGGCCTCAAAGGCAGCACTGCTTCCTTTAATTTGAGAAACGCTAGAGTATATCTGCTGTAGAGCTGGCAACAGCTTAAATGCTGCCAATGCATAAACGGCTAAAATGGGGAGGACTTCTCCCAAGTTACCAGAGTGCAGTTTAATCAGCACTAGAACTAGTGAAATCATCGCACCGAAGGCTATTAACTCTATGAAATAGCGAGGTACTTGGCTAATGGCTATATTGGTTCCTTGAGCACGAGCAAAGATCTTGCCACTATCATTAAACCGGGTTATAAAATCGTAGCTTCGGTTTAGCAGTAAGACGTCTTTGATACCGCCAAAACCTTCGTTCATGAGTCTAAAGCGTTGGGTTGATACTTCAGAAAGCTTTTGACCATTGCTTACTAACTTTTTCCGGACCAATCTGTATAGTAGTAAATATGCTAATGAAAATATAAATAAACCCAATACCGCGATGACTGGATCGTAAATTATAATACTGATAGATATAAACAGTGCTAAGACGAGCTTTGCATTCATTTGCACTAACGGCTGTATTATTCCATTACTGATTCGCGCAGCTTCAGTAGATACCTGTTTGGTAAGCTGTGCGCTACTGCCGCTTGCATGGAATTGCCAGCTTTGTTGCATATAATAGGTATAGAGGCGATTAGCAATCTCCGTACCAATGCGTGCACCAAAGATTGATAGTTTCCAAATCGTAAACATAGAAATCACGGTAGATAAAGTCAACATTACTAGAACAGTTAATCCAGCATAGAATAAAAAATCCATGGGATCATTCAAACCGGAAATTTGATACAGCTCAGCAAAAATACTGTTGGTTTCTAGTATGCTAATATCACCAACCAGTGCCATGAAGGGTGCTATGGAGGCAATTCCTAATAGCTCAGTAAAAGCCATTATGACAACCAATACTTGCAATGTATAAAACTGCTTCAATTGTTTATCAGTCAGCAAAGAGAAAAGCTGTCTTATTACTTTTAACATAATTTATTCAACTACAGACTGTTTTGGAGAAAAGTAACATACCAAGGCATCGCTTTTTCAATACCTTGAACAATATCAAAATGAGGGGCATAGCCGAGTGCATTCTGTATCTTACTGATATCTGCCTGACTATGACGTACATCACCTGCACGGAAGTCTCGATACACTGCATCCTGAGTATAACTTACCCCATTGATGGCTAAATTCTCTTGTAGTGCTGTGAATAGTGTGTTCAATGTCGTACGACCACCGACCGCCACGTTATATACCTCATTTTTCGCTTCCTCAGTAGCAGTTGCTGCTAGGATGTTGGCCTGTACTGCGTTTTCGATAAAATTAAAGTCGCGACTGGTGTCACCATCACCATTGATGAATACGTCATCGCCTGTGATCATAGCTGCCGTCCACTTAGGGATCACAGCTGCATACGCACCATCAGGCGTTTGACGCTTACCAAAGATATTGAAGTAACGCAGACCGATAGTATTAAAGCCATAAGTGCGAGCAAACACATCTGCATACAGCTCATTGACGTACTTAGTCACTGCATAAGGGGATAGGGGATTACCAATATTGTCTTCTATTTTAGGCAGAGCAGGGTGGTCGCCATACGTTGAGCTACTAGCAGCATAAGTGAAACTAGCAACCTTGGCATCACGAGCAGCAACCAGCATATTTAAGAAACCAGAGATATTGGTATCATTCGTCGCGATAGGGTCAGCGATAGAGCGTGGTACTGAGCCAAGTGCGGCTTGATGCAGGACATAATCTACGTCTACACAAGCGGCATAGCAGTCGTCTAGCTTACGAATATCGCCTTCCATAAAGCTAAAGTTTTGCCACTGCTCAGCCGTTACCAGTGATTGCACCTCATCTAAGTTATGCTGAAATCCAGTGGCAAAGTTATCTAAACCGACGACCTTTTGATTAAGTAGTAGCAAGGTTTCGAGTAAGTTAGAACCTATAAAACCGGCGACTCCAGTCACTAACCATGTCTTTGGTGCGTTTACCAGCTCTTGCTTCACTTTCTCATACGTCGTCTGTGTTGGTACTGAACTCTCTGCTTTTAAATTCATAGGGCTTCTCTTACTATTTACGGCTCTTATTTATGATTAACCAGCTTACAAACGGATATCAGTCTCATCTGTAGCAAATACATATTTAAGATCGTATAGCACATGATTATCTTTACCTAGAGCGCGAATACGGTCTACACCCATCTGGACAAACTGATGATGGGCAACAGCTAATATAATGCCATCATACTGATTGGCGATAGGCTCACTAACTGGAATAATATGGTATTCACGCTGGGCTTCGTGGTTGTCTACCCAAGGGTCGTAGATATCGACGTCGATATTATACTCTTGTAGCTCATGAACGATATCAATGACCTTAGTATTGCGAACATCCGGGCAGTTTTCTTTGAAGCTAAGTCCTAATATGAGCACTTTTGCGCCTTCAACTTGGATTCGCTTTTTAATCATTGTTTTGACCAGCTGCGTTACCACATACTCACCCATACTGTCATTTAAGCGGCGACCAGCCAATATAATCTCAGGGTTGTAGCCTATGGCTTGAGCTTTATGGGTTAGGTAGTAAGGGTCAACACCGATACAGTGACCACCGACTAGGCCAGGGCGAAAGGGTAAAAAGTTCCACTTAGTACCGGCAGCGGTCAATACAGCTTCAGTATCGATATTCATCTTATTAAAGATAACAGCCAGCTCATTAATCAAGGCGATATTGACATCTCGTTGCGTATTTTCGATGACTTTTGCCGCTTCTGCTACTTTGATACTCGGAGCTTTATGCGTACCTGCGGTAATGATTAAGTTATATACCTCATCGACAAAATCGGCTACCTCTGGCGTAGAGCCTGCGGTGACCTTCAAGATATTAGTCACTCGATGCTCTTTGTCGCCTGGGTTGATACGCTCAGGGCTATACCCTGCAAAAAAGTCCTGATTGAAGGTAAGTCCAGAGATATTCTCTAGTACAGGAATACACACTTCCTCAGTCGCACCAGGGTATACCGTAGACTCGTAGACTACGATATCATCTTTGTTAAGTAAGCCACCTATAGCTGTAGATGCTTTCACTAATGGAGTAAGGTCTGGTTGCTTATACGCATCGATAGGGGTTGGTACTGTTACAATATAAAAGTTACAGTCTTGCAGCTCAGTGATGTCTGAGCTAAAGCTCAAATGCGCGGCTTGGGCCAACTCTTCCTTGCTAACTTCTAACGTATGATCTACACCCGATATCAGGTCAGAAATACGATTACTATTAATATCAAAACCTATTGTAGTAACTTTTCTACCAAACTCGACTGCAAGTGGTAAGCCAACGTAGCCAAGACCGATAATGGCTATTTTAATATCATTAATATTTATCATAGTACCTTTTTAAATCATATTGTTTTGAGTGACAGTCTTCTAAGCAGCATGTTTTTACCTGATGCCTATTTAAATAGAAGGCTACTGGTTTTAAATAGAAAGCTACTGGTTAAAACTTATAATCAGTGTGGTAATTATTTATTATTACCATAAGCGTAGCTATAGTGATAACTGTATTTATTCATCACACCTTGTTGTACATCGTTCATAATAATTCCATCAACACGCACATGATCTTTAGTCAACTGGCCTATTGCATAGACTAGCTGTCTCTCTAGTGAATGATCATATCTAGTCACCATCAATAGTTTATCAGCATACTCTGACAAGATAATAGCATCTGATGCCGCTAGTGTCGGTGGAGAGTCGATTATAATATAATCGTAATGCTGATTTAGATTTGACATCAGATCACTCAACCTTTTACTAGCGAGGAGAGTGGTTGGCTGTGTTGGAAGTTGACCTCTAGGTATAAAATCAATATTGTCCATGCTAGTAGGCTGCACGAAGTTAGCAAGTCTATCACTTGTTTGCTCTGTATTATCTTTATTTGACAAATAATCAGCTAAACCGAAGTCCCCTTCTATATTAAAGGTTCTATGCAGCTCACCCATACGCATGTCAGCATCTATAATCAAAACCTTTTTATCAAGTTGTGCAAATACTTCTGATAAATTGGCAGATATAAATGATTTCCCAACACCAGGGCTTTCGCCTGAAATGAGTATAACTTTAGCTCGTTTGCCCGTTTTCCCTTGTTCAGGCATACCAAACATGAGATGAGTTCGTAAGCTTTTTATAGCCTCATAACTCAAGCTGTTACGATCAGCATAAGCCAGTAAACGATTAGGTGCTTTTTTGTTTTTAGCTAGTCTTGTCAGTAAAGGAGAACGTGGAATAGTGGCAATCACAGGCACACCAGTTTTAGATTCCAAACGATCTGGATCCTTAACCGTATTCCTAAGCAAGCTTCTAAGGAATACTACCATGACCCCTAGTAAAATACCCGACAGTATTGAGAGCATTATAATTCGCTGCTTCTTCGGTGCAATAGTGCGATAAGTACTAATAGGCATGTCGACAATACGTGCAAAACCTATCTGGCCTGCTTTTACGATTTTTAACTGCTCATAGTTTTTGAGCATAGTGAGATAAATCTCTCTATTGATCTCCGTATCTGCAGATAATTTCAAAAACTCTCTTTGGGTTCCAGGAAGCTTTGCAATATCATTTTTAATTTCTTGCTTTCTATTATTAAGAACTTTAAGTTGATCATTTATTTGAAGAACTAATGGATGCTCTTCAGTATAGTAAGTGGTTAAGTCTGCTTTCTTTAGTTTCAGTTCATTAATCTGTGAGTCAATTTGAGAGTTTTCTGCTACTAGTAGACCAGACTCTTGACTAATATCAATACTACCAGACCTTTCGCGGAAATCATTAAATATAGCTTCAGACGCTTCTAGCTTTTGCTTAAGTAATGGTATTTGTGTTTCCATAAAGCTAAGTGTCTTAGTCGTTTCTTCAGATCCACGAGATTTATTTTTAGCAATATAAGAATCAATAATTTTTTTAAGTATCAAGGTGATTTGTTCTTGGTTTGAACCAATCATAGATAGTTGAATGATACCAGTTTTACTGCCGAGTTCTGCGACTGTCAGAGCACCACTTATGGCGTCTGTTGTATTCTGAAGGGACTGCTTAGCGATAGTTATAGGGTGGTTATCATCAGGTAAATCATTAACAGTGATTTGAATAATACCATCTGTACCTCTGAAATAGTTTACCTTATTTAATTGGCCTTTAAAGTCATCAAAACCATTACTAAGCGTAAAGCTATTATCAGTATCAGATTTGAGTAAGGTAAAAGACTTATCTAAGTAAGCTTGTGAGACATCGAACTGACTAATCTTTACCTGCCCATCAGCAGTTTTCAGCTCTACACCTTCTACCGTATTCACTTGAGTATGAGTTTGATTACTTTTTATCCTGTCTAAAGAGTTTATCGAAGGATCACTCAAGCGAATACTCAAATGAAGCAAGTCGACTACTGGCTTCAATATCATACGCGACTTAATTAATAACGCCTCTGTTTGAGCTGGACTTACCTCATTTGAAACGAGGTCAGAGATATTTGTACCGAGTGCCGAAACACCTTGTGATGCAGTATCGATCTGAACGAGAGCATCTGATTTATAAGTAGGATTTTCATATCTGCTATATAGTACTCCTATGATTAACCCTAATACTGCAAAAAAAAGCAAGGTTTTCCAGCCTCGTAGCACAACGAAAACTAAAGCTAGTAAGTCGATATCATTACTATCTTTTTCGGCAGTAGACTTTGATAAGTTGTTTGAATCTGTATTCATAAGTATTCACTATTTAACTAATTTTATTAAACCATGGACTCAAACTGTCAATAATATCTTGTTTGGCAGCCTCAAATGCTAACTTGTCATGTCCATAGGGGTCAGCAATATCTTTATCAATCCAGTAGCCGATTCTGAATGTCTTTCCACGACAGTGTGGCCACTTATCTTCAACCCATTTGCTTTGACTGGTTGACATAGTCAAGATCAAATCTGCTTTCACTGTTAACTCTTCATTAATTTGCTTGGCAATGTGTTTGTTCATGCTTGAATTAATTACGGGATTAAATGCGGACATCGCATTTAGAGCTTTTGAGTCAGCCCCATGCCCCACAACAGCTGATAAACCTGCTGAATCAATATGTTTATTTGGATATTTATCTATCAAAAGAGCCGCAGCTATTGGGCTACGGCATATATTCCCCACACAAAGTACTAAAATATTATTAAATTCCATAATGCTGACGCCTTTTATAAACCTGAAACAGATCTAATTGCCGATGAGGAAGGCAGTAAAGAGCTGATAACACGATTCCAGCGAGTCAAGCCAGTAGGATCAACGTAGACAATATCATTAGGAAGCATTTCAAAACGATTAGCCAAAGAGAAGCTCGTAATTGATCGCATATCGACATAGTAGATATTGGTCATCGGGTAATTAGTATTGTCACGAACAACATATACTTTAGCTGCATCCGCAGTGTTAGAGTTCAGACCATTGGACTCACCTAATACTTGCGCTAAACTTATGCCTTGCTCCTGTATAGGGACAGGTTCTACTTTGCCAAACTCACCTAAGACATATATCTTATTACGGCTCTGACTATTTACATGAATTGAATCACCGTCTTTTATGTATATTTGATTGGCTGATGACCCCATTTCTTGTAATGTTTGTAAACCGATATTGTAGCTAACGCCGTTACGATTTAATACTATGCTGTTAGAGTCACCAGTTGGCGTTGCTCCGCCCGCCATAGAAATAGCGCTATATAAAGAAACAGGTGTATCTGCAATGCTAAATTGACCAGGCTTACTTACTTCACCGTCAATAAAAAATTTGTTGCCAAGATAATCAGTAACTTTTACTTGCGGGTCTGGATATTTAAGATAACGCTGTAATTGGCTACTTAGATTTGCAGTAAATTGTGGCACACTCATGCCACTGGCTTTAATACGCCCTATTAATGGAAACTGAATGAATCCTTGCTGATCAACCGGGTAGCCTGTAGACCCTGCAGCAGTAATATCAGGATATCCGACCAAGGTAATACTTAAGACATCTGCTTGAGCTATACGATAGTCTGATCGGCTAGAGCTTCTAATTAATTGTGATAGATTATTATCAGGGCGACTTATAATCTGTTTAGAAGGTAAGTTTGCTAAACTGAGTGGCTGAATATCAAACTGAATACCATTATCCGCTTGGAAGACACCACTAGGAGGTAAGTCGCCAGCTTGCAGACCAGTGTTTATGCTCGTGCAACCTGTAGTTGACCCGATAATAAATGTTAAGGCAACAGTAATAGACAGTGATTGCCGAGTTTTCGAAAGAATCATGACAATTTTTACCTTGATTAAATAGTGATGCAACGAACATTTGAATTTTTAAAATTAAAAGTCAGCAGTCTAGCACACTAAGCTATCTATTTAGTAGTTTAGTGTATGTTAAATATTTACATAGTTACTATCTATCAAAAGGGACATTAAATACATTTTTTCTAGAAGTTAAATAGAAAGGATGGTTAATTCTAATATTATACATATCTTTGCAAATAACTCTAACGTATATAACACAGTGCTTTGAGGTAGAGGAGCCTAATTATTACCTAATATTGTGTCGAATTATTTGATAGAAGTTATTGTTAATAATATGGTCTTTATATACTAAAATATTCTTTCTAAGTAAGTCTATCTCGTCGTAAAGACTTACTAATAATGAAAATCTGATGTTGCTCACGACAATCAAGGTTAAAGTTAAACTCTAGCAAAAATTATACTTAACACTATCTATTTTAGGCTTATCTATAAGGGCTATTTAGACTTAGTACTTAATAATTATCTAGAATATTTACACTTATACTAGGGCGTGTCTTCAATTCACCCGATAGTCATCTAAATGGGCTAAAAATGGCTAAATCTTGCCAAACAGCGTCAAATAGCTGGTTAATATCCCGATATTATCTGCGCTATTTTTCTTGTTTGACGGCAATTTATCTCATTTTTATCACCATTTTTGAAATGAAGACACGCCCTAGAGTTAAAAATAGATAATGAGAAAATATTTTTAATATATTGTAAGCTAAAACAGTCCAAAATTTAATGTATTTTTGATGGATATTAACTGGACTAAGTGTTTACCTACCACATCAAGTCATCTGGAATCACATAAGCGGCATACGGATCGTCTTCTGCCAATGCTTCTTCAGCAGTGTCATTCGACACAACCATAAAGCCTTCCATTTTTGAATCAATTCGATCAGCCAATGGGCGAGGTAATAGCGCGTAGCTCTCTTCCAAACGTGCGATGACTACGTGACCAGCCACGATTTGATCGTAGAGTTTCTGAGTGATAGCGATTTTCTTTACTTTGGACTCATCGACAAACTGATAGCTGACCTCACCTTCTGTCTCAGTAATTTGATGCTGCTTAATCATTTGCACGATATTGGCCTTTAATGCTTTCTCTTCCAATACGCGCTGTTTCTCTTGATTAAGCTTTTGATCCTTTTCTAGCTTTTGAGCTTGCGCCTCTGCCAACGCTTTTTTTGCTTCGACGCTTTCTGAGTCACCAGTACGCTTGGCATGTTGCGTTTGCTTGCTGATTTTTTTGGCCTTTTTGCTATCAACCAATCCAGCCTTTAATAATTGAGCCTGTAGGGCATTTTTTGCCATAATCCAATCACCTAAATAACGATACCGAAATCATAAATGCTAAAAAATACATTGTAGCAAACTTTGCTAGCACATGTGGTCAGACGATGATAAGACTTTATATATAGCTAGGTATCAGCCTGCGGTGAGCCATGCACAATGCTGTCGGTAACAAATTGCAATTATTGCAAAAGGGTCGCACACATCGCTGGATGAAGCCGTGTAAATTGGTTATTATCAAATGAAGGGGCAAATTTGCTTTATAAGAGGATTTCTGCAAGGTAACTGTTGTGAAGTAAGTAAAATATACCCTACCCAGAGAGCATAGCTTGGTCAGGACTAACAAGCTGTATAGGATTAAATAATTAAATTTAAGGACAGATTATGACAACATCACAGCACATTTTAGCCTGTATTGACGGCTCGGCAGTGACTGAATCGGTTTGTGACTATGCAGCGTGGTATGCCAGTAAACTAAACGTACCTGTTGGATTACTGCATGTCAGTGACATACCAGCATCGACCAGACGGGATTTATCAGGTGCTATAGGCATAAATAGCCGTCAGTTTTTGTTAGAAGAGTTGTCCCAGTTGGATGAGCAAAGAGCAAAAGTCGTCAACAGCTATAGCAATGCGTTGGTACAAGATGCAAAAAGCCATATTCAAAGCAGTTTCGCTGATGTCAATGTTCGCGTTTATCAACGCCACGGCAAACTGCTTCCTAGCATTGAGCACTTCAAAGAAGAAAATCGTGCGATTGTGATGGGACGACGCGGAGAAGATCATAAGAACAGTCGGATCAATATTGGTAGTCAGATTGAGACGGTCGCTCGTGGGTCAGATATTCCCATATTGATTTGCTCAGAAAAATTTGAAGAGCCAAGCTCCTATATGATTGCCTTTGATGGTAGTAAAACTTCTATTAAAGCGGCACGAATGGTGTCAAAAAGTTCATTATTAAAAGGTCTAAAAGGTCACATCGTAATGGTGGGCAATCATAACGACGCCGCCAAGCAAAGTATGAGCGCCGCCGCCGCACAGTTAGAAGATGCTGGGTTTGTCGTTGAAGCACATCACTTATCTGCTTCTGATGCGGTAGATGGGTTGCTAAAATTTCAGGTAGAGAACAATGTCGACATTATGGTGGTGGGTGCGTACGGACATTCGAAATGGCAGCAATTGTTTCTCGGTAGTACAACGACAGAAATTATCGCTAGCACGTTATCACCGGTCATTCTAGTGCGGTAATAACGTCATATATTTGTGTTTATCGTCTAGGGCGTGTCCTCAGTTTTATATTGTGGGTACGCCCTAATCATTTAATACCTTTGGAATACTTTATGCTAATTAATGCAGATTTTTCACAACGCGCTTCATTAATCCCTGAAGCACATCAATGGATTAAGTCACCACAAAATGGTGTGGAGCGTGTGATGCTTGATCGTGTGGGTGCGGAGAAGGCTCGCGCTACCAGTCTTGTGCGTTACGCGCCAAACTCTTACTTTCCGCATCATCTACATCCAGGCGGCGAAGAGATTTTAGTATTATCAGGCACTTTTTCTGCAGATGACACTCATTATCCAGCAGGTTGGTATCTACGTAATCCGCCGACTTCAGGCCATAAGCCTTATAGTGACGAAGGTGCTGTCATTTTCGTCAAGTTGCGGCAAATGTCGTCTGACGAAACGCAGCACGTGGCTATCAACACTTATGACGATGCTAATTGGCAACAACAAGGTAGTCGTACTGTCTGCCCGCTTTTTTCCGATGGGGTAGAGCACGTTAGTCTACAGCGTATCGATGCAGGCGAGTTATTATTCACTGAGACAGTTCATAGCGGTGCAGAAATATTAGTTATAGCAGGCAAGCTAATAGAAGGTGAGCAGGTATATCAGCAGGATAGTTGGATACGCCTACCGATAGATGCAAATGTACAAATAAAGGCAGGAGCAGAGGGCGCAACAATATATCTAAAAACTGGACATGTTAATCATGTCATTGGTTTGGAGGTTGAAGAAATTTAAATAATGCTTATTAATTATATAGACAAAATATAAAAATAATTTGGTACTTCTAGTTCTTAATCATGACGTACCAAATTATCTGTATTAGAACTTACTACACTATGAAAAACTCTTATCTATATATGAGTATCTTTAGGTAAAAGTATCAAAGATCACTTGTTTTGATAGCATCTTTGCTCTCAAAGTCAGCCAGCATATCCGTGATCAGCTGATCCTTTTGATGCCATATTTGCTCTACCCATTCAAACATCTTTGCTTTTATAGCCTCATCTGTTTCATAGCCGCCGTTTTTGATCGCCGTAAACAGGTCTTTGGGTATCTCAATATGTCGTACATCGACACCTAAACGCTTGATATTGCCTTTCCATAGATCACTATAAGTGGGAACACCGTCAGGGTAGACAATCGTCATGTCCAAAATCCCATCAATCTCTTCCCCTAATGCACTCATAGCCAGTGATAACCCGCCAGCGCGTGGCTTAAGTAAATGCGTATATGGGGATTTTTGTTTATCATGTTTACTAGGAGTGAAGCGAGTTCCTTCTAGATAGTTCAATAGTGTAAAAGGCTTGTCTTTAAGCAATGCACACGCTCGTTTCGCTTCTTCGATATCCTTACCCTTTAGAGCAGGGTTTTTAGCGATGGCTTCTTTTGAATGTCGACGCATCATAGGAAAGTCGAGAAAGTAGAAAGCTTGACCAATGACAGGGATGTATATGAGCTCAAACTTGGTAAAAAAGCGCGTCAATGGCAAACGTTTTTCGCTGATATATTGCACGATACTGGTATCAACCCATGATTGATGATTGCTCACCAGTAGATACTTACCGTTGGTATGCACATCATCAGGCAGATTAATGCGCCAATCTTTGCGCGGTAATACGTTATCGATCAATGCATTGTTGCTATTGATCCAATAGTTCGTCACATCGATAACGGCTTTGTCAGCGATGGCAGCACCGGTGATAGCCTTGGTAGCACCCATGACCCAGACAGGTAGACCAGCTAACATACTATTGAAAGTGATAACGCTGGTTGCTGTCGTCAGTGAGGCAGCTTTGCCCAGTTTTGGAGCGCGTTCATGTAGTTTTTGAACGATTGATTTCAATCGCATATCGAATCCTTTTACTCATGCCTATGATGAGATATTGATAATGTTGCTGCATGATTTTAGCAGAAATCAATCTCAGTGTACGAGTGTTAACAACAAATAATAAACAGCATTGATAAATCAAAATGTACAATCGTATTGAGATTTAGCCGAAACGAGAGACAAATCAAACCATAAAAACAGTCTGTTTTATCTATAAAAATAAACCGATAAAAAAAGAAATACAGATTACTTAAAGGGTAAGTGTCTATGGTGATATTTCGAGCTCAAATATAGCCCTTATATGCTGGCTAGTCTATGAGTTTCGTCTAGAACCTCTTTTTATAGATTAACAGTACTACTCACACATTAGTACTGAGCAAAGATTAATGAAGTTAAATATTTTGATAGCAGTTAAGTTATCAATAAACAAAAAAAAGGGCATATCAAGAATTATCTCGATACGCCCGCTATAATCTAACCAATGAAATTTGACTAGCTAAATAATCGAGTGAATCAACACTCTATATCTACTATATCAATTAGCCGTGCATACCACGGATAGGGTAATTGTTTTCTGGGTTTCTAACAAAAGCCAAACCGTTTGCCAAGGCTTCAAGATCTGGTCTAGAGAACGGTGCGTTTGAGATATCAACAATATGCACTTTTCCTTCAGCATTGATAACGAACACAGCAGGCTCAGCGAAAGGATGGTCGGTTTCTTTCTCTGAACGTGGGTCAGAGATATATAGACCTAGCGTATTCATCTGTTCGATAGTCAGACCATAAGCCATAGGGAAGCTAACATCTATTTGATCTAGATGACCTTCTAACTGCTCTTTGCTGTCTGCAGATACTGCGATGATATCGACACCGACGTCATAGAAAGATTGTTTTACTGTCTCTAAAGTATTTAGGTACTTTGTGCAAATTGGGCAATGCTTACCACGGTATACAACGACCAGTTTCCAGTCATGACCGTTTTCAGGTTTGCCTAACGAAGTCATTTCACTGTTTAATACTTGTACTTCCATTTTAGGAAACGTAGTACCGGCTTGAATTTTTTGAGCATAATCTGTTGACATAGTTCTTATCCTTTTTAATAATATTTTTATGGTTAGTTGGTATTTAACAGCCTTACATTAGCAGTCTTAAGTGCAAAAGTATTGGATGTTTACAGTAGTCCCAAGTAGTAATAGGAAAAGTTAACATTACCTTTAAAATCAATTAATAAGACTACTTAAGTAAGCTAGTAAGTCATAGACAAAGCGTCTATTTTTTTGCTTCTTCAGTTGTCTGAGCGTCTAGTTTATCTTGAGTTTTTAGCTCAAAATCTGAGGCGTCATGACGTTCGTGTAATTGCTCAGCAGGTTCACCCCAAGTGCGATTTACCTTGCGACCACGTTGCACAGCAGGACGCTCTAAAATCTCAGTTGCCCAGCGACGCACATTTGGATAGCTCTCAACTTGTAGGAACTCTCCTGCATTATATGCTTCGCCTAGTATTAGATTGCCATACCAAGGCCAAGTGGCGATATCTGCAATCGTATACTCATCGCCACCTAGATAGCGATTTTCTGCAAGCTCTCGTTCTAGTACATCTAATTGGCGTTTTACTTCCATCGTGAATCGATTGATAGGGTACTCAAACTTTTCTGGTGCATAAAAGTAAAAATGCCCAAAACCACCGCCCAAGTAAGGAGCAGAGCCTTGCAACCAGAAGAGCCAATTCATCACTTCAGTACGTGCTGCTGCATCTTTAGGCAGTAGTTTTCCGAATTTTTCGGCAAGATAAAACAAAATAGCGCCACTCTCAAACACACGACTACCAGTCTCTGTATCCAAAAGCACAGGGATTTTTGAGTTTGGATTTAGCTCAACGAAACCTGATGAGAACTGTCCACCTTCACCAATTTGAATCAGGTGCGCGTCGTACTCAGCTTCTGTCTCACCCAACGCCAATAATTCTTCGACCATAATGGTAACTTTTTGGCCATTAGGGGTGCCCATTGAGTAGATTTGCAACGGATGTTTGCCGCGAGGTAGATCTGCTTCATGCGTTGGGCCAGCGATAGGGCGGTTGACGCTTGCCCACTTACCGCCGCTTTCTGCATCCCATGTCCAGATGCTAGGTGGCTCGTAATGATTGGAGTTTGACATAATGATGATACCTTTTTATATACTGTGCTCAATAGAGGGTAATTGGTAAATCAGATCCAGTTTATTGTTTTTATTCTGGCATGTCTGCTAGTTGCTTTAAGATGTTTTTGTAGTTTTCTATACCTTGTGCGCCGCTCACCAGATGACGACCATTAAAGATAACGGATGGTACGCTTTGAACACCTTGCTGCTTTGAATGCTGTACGGCTTCACGTATCACATTGGCAAAGCGTTGATCTGTGATAACGGCGAGTGCTTCATTACGATCTAGTCCAATATCTGCTGCGACATCTGCCAGTACGGTACTGTCAGCCACGTTTTTATTATCAACGAAATGCGCAACGAACAATGCTTGTTTTAGGTCGTGCATACGTCCTTGCTGATCAGCCCAATGCAGCAATTGATGCGCATTAAAAGTATTGTAAGTACGAAACTCGTCGGTAAACTGAAAATTAAATCCAGCTTCTGCACCTGCTGCTGTCATTCTAGCTCGGTTCTCTTTAACGTCCTCAGCAGTCGTACCGTACTTCTCCATAATATGCTCACGATAGTTTCGTCCTCCGTGCGGCGTATTAGGATTTAATTCAAATGGGTGCCAATGAATCTCGTGCGGCGTGTTGGTTTGCTTTAATGCCTTGGCCAGTTGACTATAGCCGATAGCGCACCAAGGGCATACAACGTCTGACACGATGTCTATTCGTAAAGGGTTTTTTGCCTGTTCCATAGGATCTCTCATTAGCGATAAATTAAAATGAAAAACTGCTGCCCGAAGATGTTTCGAACAACAGTATGAAAACATCAAATGGACTGTGTCAGCGTTAGCCGAAAAACGTATTAGTCAGCTTTGTGCCATTCAAATTTCTGGAATGGTTTGTCGACTGGTGTGTTAGCTAGGTGATTCGTGTAGTTGCTCATGACTTTTTGAGCAGCACCAAGGATAACTTCAAGAATCTGACGCTTAGTGTAACCAGCATCTAAAAACGCTTGAACCGCGCTGTCATCAACGTTACCACGATTACGGACTACAGATAGTGTGAAGGTACGCAATGCTTCCAGTTTTTCAGTTGGTAGTGGCGTTTCATCACGTAATGCATCAGTGATAGCATCATCTACTTTCATGCTCTTAGCAATACCAGTATGCGCAGGCACACAGTAATGGCAAGCATGTTCAACGTTGATAGTCTGCCATACCACAGTGGTTTCTTCATCATCAAAGCTGCTGTCTAAAAACAGTTGATGTAGCTTTTGATAGCCCTCTAGCAAGCCAGGCGCTTCAGCCATCACAGCATGTAAATTAGGTACCATGCCAAATGCTTTGATAGAAGAATCCAGTAAGTCTTTGCTTTCTGCTGGGGCTGTGTCTTTATCGTGTAGAGTAAATTCGGTCATAATATAATTCCTAATAATAGGTTTGAGATTTAGTGTGTTTTAGAGTTTTCATGCCCGCTTCAAAGTAGTCACTGATTTACATTTAATTATTGGCTTGAGTAGTTACTCAAAATTAGCAACTTTGCTTAGTAAGCGAGTCAATAGAGACTACTATAAATGATATTGAGCAATCGCTCAATAATTATTTGAGTAATCGTTCAAGTAAATTGTAATGGCTCAATTACATTCCTCTGCGTAATTAATACTACTCTATTAATATCAATATCTTAAGAAGGTAACACTGTGTAAGTAGTAAGAAAAAACAACGATAAAAATATTTTTTAACTTTAGTGGCTCTGTAGTACGAACAAGACTTATCGAAATGGAGCTGATCGACTTCATCCATTGCATGTAGAGAAAATAGTATTGATATGATGCTTATTATATCAATATATAACATTACTTGAACGACCGTTCATTTGTGGTTATAGTGTATATCAGACAATAAAAATGTGCTTCAAATTTCGACGTCTATTTTTGTTATCTCATTACAGCTTTTATAGTCATTAGTATAGTCACTAGATTTGATAGTCATCAGACGACTGTCTTCATATAATAGGATAAAGTTATGCTTAAATTTTATTTTCACCAAACGCCAAACCCAATGAAAGTAGCATTGTTTCTTGAAGAAACTGGGCTGCCTTATGAGCTTGTGGCAGTAGATACGCTAAAAGGTGAGCAGCATACGCCTGAGTACCGCGCTATCAACCCAAACGGCAAAACCCCAGCGCTCGAAGATGATGGCAAACGTGTATTCGACTCTACTGCTATCTTGATGTACTTGTCCGAAAAGACAGGACAATTGGCAGGCAAGCCAGAAGACCGTAGCGAGATGCTGTCATGGCTCATGTTTATTGCATCAGGACTGGGTCCTTTTTCTGGTCAATCGGTGCACTTTAGACACAAAGCGCCAGAAAAAATCGCTTATGCCATCAATCGCTATCTTCGTGAAGCTGAGCGTCATTACGAAGTCCTAGACACCCACCTGCAAGATCGCGAATATTTCGTTGGGGATGAATACACAATTGCGGATATCTCTGCATGGGGCTGGATTGATAAGGCAGCGGTCGTACTAGGTGATGCAGGATTGGATAATTATCCTAATCTAAAGCGTTGGTTTGCAAATATTGATGCCCGTCCTGCGGTACAAAAAGCCCGCGATATCCCTAAAGGTATTGATTTTAAGACTGACTTTGATGATGTTGCAGCACGCGCACTTTATCCACAAAACTTTGATAAAAACAGTTAATCGAAGCAAAGGCGGTCAATAAGCCTTATAATATAAAAAGTGATTAAAACCAAGAACTAAGGTTGATTCTACAAACTTTGCCTTAAAATAGGTTTTAAGGCAAAGCTATTAAGGTGAAAATTATGAGTGCTCCGATAAAATTCAATCGTGAGGATGTGATCGAAAAAGCCAAAAATCTCTACTGGGAAAAAGGCTATCACGCAACGTCGATGCGCAACCTACAAGATGTCGTCAACATGCATCCTGGCAGTATCTATGCAGCTTTTGGTAGCAAGGACAAGCTGTTTATAGAGTCATTAAATCGTTATGCAGCAGAAGGCGCAAAAAGGCTGGCCAATTGCATGGCACAAAAGGATACGGTGCTTGGTGGACTACGGCATTTTATTCACACTGTGATCGTGTGTAATAAGGCAACAGCACCAAGTGGTATGTGTATGATCGTAAAAACGGTCGCTGAACTGACTCAAAATGACAGTCCAGAGCTACTGGCACACGCGACAGGAATTTTAGAAGGGATAGAGGCTTCATTTGCTACTTGGTTTGAGCAAGCTATTGAGAGCGGTGAAATCAGTGCACAAAAAGACGCGACTGAACTGGCACGCTATCTTCAGATTCAGATCATAGGTCTGAGGACGTATGCGCAGGTCACTAATGATAATGATGCGGTAGAGAAATATATCGATGATATTTTCAAAAATATCGTATAGCAAGGTTGTGTAAAAAGCAGATTTTTTAGTTATGACAGCTCGCGAATTTTGTCGTTGACCAATCATCATAGTATTACTAAAAACCCTGATTGCTAGTACATTAGCGATCAGGGTTTTTGTTATCTATTACTGTGCTTTTGGATTGTCATTGATGAACTTCAGCAGAAGCTCAGCCAACGTTTCGCCTTGGTCTTCTTGCAGGAAATGACCGCCATTGACAATAGTCGTATGATTTTGGCCTTTGGTACCAGGAATTAGCTTTTGCATGATGCGATCGCCGCCACCAGTTACAGGGTCAGAATCACTAAATAGTGTAATAAATGGCTTGCTCCATTTGCTTAGCACGACCCAAGCTGCTCGGTTGTTTTCTGAAGCAGGATCATCTGGTGTCGTGGGCACTAGGATAGGAAACTGTCTAGCACCTTCTTTATAGGACTCATCAGGGAAGGGTGCATCGTAAGCATCCAGTACAGCTTGAGACAATGTCGTTGTGGTACCGCTTTTGATGGTGCCTGCTACATTGAACTGCGGCGTCTCCTGAGAGAATTTCTGCCACTTGCGAAAGCCTTCGCCCGGATCGTGATCCCCAGTCGGTAGCATCGTGTTGCCTGCTGCGACGCGATCGAATTTATCAGGATGCGCTGCTACTAAACGTAGACCGATTAAGCCGCCCCAATCTTGACAAAACAGTGTGATATTTTTTAAATCTAATTGATCAAGTACCGATTGCATCCAATCGACATGGCGCTGATAAGTGTAGTCAGTACGTGATGCAGGTTTGTCTGAACGTCCAAACCCAGGAAGGTCTGGCGCGATAACGCGGTGTCCTGCTGCTGTTAGTATTGGAATGACTTTACGATACAGATAAGACCAAGAAGGCTCACCATGTAATAACAAGATAGGGTCGGCGTCGCTTGGACCTTCATCAAGGTAGTGTACGCGTAGCTCACCACCTTCTGTATCATCAACCATCAGATAGTTCGGTTCAAAATCGTAATCTTGCAAGTTAGCAAAATACGAATCAGGCGTCCTAAGTTTTTTCATATATCATCCTTGGGTTAGAAAAATAACAGTGCATTCTGGCACAGGTGTTAGACAGTCTATTAGAAGTGAGTCTCTGGGTGCTACTCGACTATCACTGGTAATTCTAGCGATAAGTCTATCTACCTATAGTCTATATTGATTAAACGTTCAAAATGAAAACTATACCTTACAAACATTCGTTGCTGCAAACATTAATAGTGGATTCGCCAGTAGCATCCACTATATACAGGATAGGTTTTGAGTTTCATTTTATAAGGCTAAACTAATCGTGACGCCAGTAGACCTTTACCACGACATCGGTACGACTTAGCTCAAGTCGGTCTTTCAGCAATGGGCGCAATGCTTTGGCAGTATTTGCTTCTAGCGCCCCCCAAACTTTATCAATCTGTAGAGGATTATTAGTCAAATAGTCGCCCAATTTACTGTCAATTAGCGTGGCTAACTCTGCTCCTGAGTTTGGTTGATTGGTCACTATAGGCAATACGGTAAAATGATCATCCTTGCGGCTTTCAGTATCGCAATCATTATTAGTGTCACTGTCAGTATTGCTGTTGTCATTACCAATGTTATCAATGCCACTGCGCATTTTTACAGTATCAAAATAGCTTTGATCGCCTGCATCTTGCGTCACGCAAATGACCAATGGTGGTGTAGGATTGTTCCATAGCTCTAGCAGTCGTGCTGCCGTTGGCATCGAGGTCTCATCGACAATCAGTACCGCTTGACCGTTTCGTAAGTGCTCTACCTTTTCTGGAAACTCTCGTTTTGTAACGACGGTCTCGCCCGCTTGTAGTGCTGCTGCCCAGTTGCCACCTGGTGTATCTCCATGCAAAAAAACATCGACCCATGCTCGTATTCCATTATCAGCTTGCCATGCTTTTCTCAAAGTGTAATAGCAGTGAGGACGAGCAGGGCGTACGTTTTCCTTATTGCTACCATTAGTTTTATAGTCACTAGCTTTATTGCCATCAGTGCTATCAGTCATCAATGCGTCGGTCATTGCATTGTGCTCTAAATCAAACAAGTAAGCGTAACCCGCTTCGTTGGTAGGTACTGACGTCGAGCTTGTGACGCCCTTAGCATTACTTAACTGAGCGGTATTATTTAATGGCGTATCACTATTTAATGACGGCATGCTCAATTCAAGGCGCAGCATATTTTTGCTGACTCTATAACTACTTTGCACATCAAATATTTGCTTGGTCAGTTTGATTGTTTTTTTGCCTAGCTTTTTATCTGCTCTTTGTTTTAGCAAGATATATTGGGCTTGCAAATCATCAAGCTGGGAGATAGGTGCAGCAAAAGCGATAAAGAAAGTCTGGTTATGAAGCGAGTTATTTTGAGCGTCAGTTGATTGATTCTCTACGCCTTTTGGACAAGTCTGTATGGCAATACCTTCAGCATAAATATCAGTTATTTGGGCATCGACCAGATCCGATTCGGCGGTAGATAATGAGGTAAATGCACTCAAAAATCCAAGCAGTTCGTCGAGGTGCTCTTCATTAATATGAGCGACCACACTTGCTATTTCAGGATCGTTTAGAGAGGTGTATTGGCTGTTTTGGTTATCAGTGTTTTCTGTAGTAGCTAAAAGAAGGTTGGTCATATAAATACTCGCAATCAACAGAGCGTTGAAATTAAAGTGAATGAGTTTATAGTTAATGATAATTGTTTTTGTTATCATTTACGAGTAAAATCAATTTTTATTGTGGTTTGATCATCAAAAATCGGTCTATAACCGATGGCCGATAAACCATCATTTTTATGACATATTATTTTTATCAACAATGAGTGCTTATATGCTACGTGCAAACCAGCTGACTATCAGCCGTCAAGGAAATACTCTATTAGACAACGTGACTTGTGAGATTGATACCAATCAACTGGTGGCTTTGGTTGGGCATAACGGGTCTGGCAAGTCGACCTTGATCAAAGCGCTAGCAGGTGAGATGGCAAGTAGTAGCGGCAATGTCACTTTAGATGAACACAGTATCAATGACTATGGCAGTAAGGAGTTAGCGCGGCAAATGGCATACCTGCCGCAGCAATTGCCAGAAGCTGCTGGATTCACGGTGCGCGAGCTAGTCATGCTAGGGCGCTATCCTCATCAAAAATGGCTGCAAAAGCCAACTCAAATAGATAAAGACAAAGTCGCGCAAGCATTAAAAGTGACTCAAACCGAAGCGTTTGCTGATCGAATTACTGCCACGCTATCTGGTGGTGAGCGCGCTCGTGCGTGGCTCGCGATGTGTTTGGCACAGGATACCCGTTACTTATTACTCGATGAACCACTTGCTGCGCTTGATATGCATTATCAAATCGAGGTCATTCAGCTCATTCGTCGTTTGGTGGATGAGCAAGGCTTAAGCGTGGTAATTATTATCCATGATATTAATTTGGCAGCGCAATATGCCGATCGAGTCATCGCACTGAAAAATGGCCAAATATGTCACAACGGCGATATCGCCAGTACCATGCAACCTACCGTGCTACACGATATCTTTAATGTCGATATGCAGCTACTCAGTCATCCTATTACTGGACAGCCTGTCGCAGTCGCTTAACGTCTGGTTTCTGCTCCTTCTTTCTAATTTGCCTACAAAGATACGCTTCTATGCCTCCCGTTTTTTATACAGATAAATTATCGAAACTTCCAATAGTTACGTCAGTATCAGTAATGACATCACTGAAATGGTTCGCCCTCGCATTGTGCTTGGTATTGACGGCCTGTAATAGTCAGACATCCACTACCTCAGAAGCAGAAGAAAGTGATAGCGATAGGATGAATATCGTGTCTCCCGACTGGGGTAATGCAGCGACTTTGACGGCGATGGGGCATGCACCAATTGCAACAGGTGATGTCAGGGTTTGGGACAGATGGGTGGGTAGCCCCAAACTGCCAGCGTCGATCACAGACTTAGGCATACGCTATCAGCCCAACGCTGAGCTAATCGCTCAACTGCCTGTCGATATGGTCATAGATAATTATTTTTATGAGCATGCACGCAACTTATACGGCGATGTGCCTGCAGAATCTGTAATGTCTGCGGCAAAAGGAGAGACAGCAATGTGGGCTGACTATACCGAACCGACGCGGGAGCTTGGCGTACTGATCGATAACCCGAAGATGGCTGAAGACTATATTGTACAAAGTCAGAAAGACATACAGCTCGCCAGTCAGCAATTCAAGGAGCGTTATCCAAAAGCCAAGAAATTCGCAGTGGTACAGTTTGCGGATGCTAATAACATGCGTATGTATGTGGCAAACAGCTTATTTCAGCCTGCGTTAGAGCAGATGGACAGAGAGCTTGTGGTATTGGGCAAGGGCAATCAGTGGGGGTTTGTGCCAATACGAATGGGAGATTTGGCGCAACTAGATGATGAGACTTGTCTATTAATTATCGATCCACTAAGCCCAATTACTAGAGCTGAAATTGATGACAGCTTGATTTGGCAGCGCCTGGGTTATGGCAAGACCCGCTGTGTGGGCGAGCTACCACCAGTATGGATTTATGGTGGGATGTCATCATTGGTTAGCCTAGCAAATAACTTGTCAGAAGTTTCATTAAAAGGCGGGGAAGTACTATGAGCGCCAATGCAGATACTAACAACAACCAAAACAATAATATCAATAATCATACCGACAGTGCTCATACGATGACATTAGCTTCTCAAGCAGCAACAGTTCCAAAACCCTCATCAACGTTATCATCTTCGCACTCATTGAAACAGTCATCATCACCACTGAATCAGCCACCGAACCAACCCAATCCCCAAACTTCTTTATTTGCCAGTATGTCTTGGCGACTATGGACCATGCTCATCGGACTAGCGGCTTTGTCATTATGGAGTAGTTGGGCGCTGCTAGATCAACAGTGGACGCGCCCACTGAGTGACTTGCTTATACCAAGCTCGCAATTGGATATTGCCAGTATGGCGATACAGCTGCATCTATTGGCGACCAGCGTGGTGGCGTTGTTGGCTGGCGGGCTATTAGGCGTGGTCAGTATTTTACTACAGCAATTGGTAAAAAACCCACTAGCATCAGATACCACGCTAGGTGTGGGCGTGGGTGCACAGTTGGCCATGCTTATTGTCACGTTATTTTTGCCAAGCTTGGCTATTTATGGCGGACTTTATGTAGCCTTTGTAGGAGCTATCATTAGTATGGGTCTGGTATTTGCCTTATCATCACCCAGTCGATTTAATCCATTGATTTTAATATTGGCCGGTTTGGTGGTCAATATTTTGCTGGCCGCAGTAGCCAATGTACTGGTGTTGTTTTTTGCTGAGCGTAGTAATGGCATGCTGTCGTGGGCGGCTGGGTTTTTGGCACAAAACAGCTGGCATACCAGTATCGCGTTAGTTATCACTGCTATTTTGATGGCGGTCGTATGTCTACCATTATTGAAACCATTAACGCTGATGAGTCTAGATGACACGCAGGCAAAACGTCTGGGTGTACCTATTAATGGGATTCGCGCACTTGTTGTGTTGATTGTGGCAATTGTGACTGCTTTAGTGATTAGTGAAGTTGGCTTGATTGGATTCATTGGTCTTGGTGCGGCAAGTTTGGTCAATGCGCTAGGTATTTCTGCTATTGGTAAGCGTTTGGCTACTGCTTTTGGGTTGGGGGCGCTGCTGTTGTTGTTGACCAGTAATGTCGCGTTACTGCTTGAGCCGTTACTTGATATGCAGATTCCAGCTGGTGCCATGACAGGTATCTTGGGTGCACCGCTGATTATTTGGCTGATTTTGCGTCAGCGTCGCGAGCGGATAGAGACAGTGACACCGATGCTTGCAGGTAAGCATACATCCATTGCCTTTTGGCGATGGGGCGTTGGCGTGCTCGCTATTATCATGTTTGCCTGTTTATTTGTACAAGATATCAATGGTTGGGGGTTAAGTACGGACTGGGCGCTTACGCAGCAGTACCGCTTACCTCGCAGTTTGAGCGCTGCGGCCACAGGCTTGATGTTGGCGGTCGCCGGTGTGCTACTGCAAACTTTAACGCGTAACCCCATGGCCAGTCCTGAGGTGCTGGGGGTCAGTTCAGGCGCGGCACTTGGGGTTATTTTAGGGTTTTTATTACTGCCAAGTTTAGGACTATCTGCAGGAGCAGGAACGTTGCTGGTTTCAGGACTGTCAGGGGCGATGGCCGTGCTGCTATTGATTATTTGGCTAGCACGCAGGGTCAGCTCAGGTTATTTATTATTGGTAGGTATAGGCATTGCCGCCATGATGGATGGGGTGATGCATATGGTCAAGCTCTCAGGAGATCCGCGTCTAGAAGCGATGCTCAGCTGGCTTTCAGGGACGACTTATAGCGCTCAGCCTAGTACAGTATGGTATCTCATTGGCATTGCCGCTATCTTATTTGTACTCAGTCTATTGCTGATTAAGCCTTTGCGAGTTCTTGGGCTAGGTACAGGTGTGGCGCGTAATTTGGGTGTGGCGGTTACGCCAGTGACTTTGTCGTTATTGGCATTAGTAGCAGCACTTAGTACGGCCAGCACGCTTGCCGTTGGCCCATTGAGCTTTATTGGTTTGATGGTGCCGCATTTGGCTACTTCACTGGGAGCTGTGAAGCTTGAACGACAATTGCCACTAGCTGCACTTTTAGGGGCAGGGGTAATGGTGATAGCGGATTGGATTGGCCGTTATGTTGTTTTCCCTTATGAGCTGCCAGCTGGTACGATTGCTGCCATTATCGGTGGTGGCTACTTCTTATGGCTCATTCGTAAGGTACCAGCCTCAGCAAAAAGGTAGCTCATGTCTGCAAGCATTGAATTTGAATAGCCGACAATTTTGACTTCATTCAGCAGAGGCTTATCTAACCTTATTTGATCAGTATTTTGATAAGAATAATGATGCTAAGTTTCAGCGAGATTGGATGACGTGCTCGGCAGGCTAGCAAAATAATAACTAGGAGCAAGTCATGCCGACCATCACTCAATTTTATGGTGCCACTGCTTAATGAGCAATGCCCCTATAAATAAGGCATCTACAACTGAGTCGCCTATAAGCGAAGTCTCTCAGAGTAGTAGTGATGGCTTGAGCAACAAACAAGTACAGCAGGTATTACTGACACTATTACTCGGCGGTACGGTCGTCAGCTTTAGTAATAGTGCACTTAATCCAGCGATTCCTGTCTTTATGTCGGTGTTTGATGTCGATATTGTGATGGGCGGCTGGGTGCTAAATGCTTATGTATTGGCCATGAGTGTGGGGCTGATGCTCAGCGGCTACCTAAACAAAAAATTTCCTTTTAGATATATTTATTTAGCGGCAATTTTTGGGTTTATGCTAGGCTCAGTCATTGGCATGCTAGCCTATAGTATGAGCTTTGTTATCATTGCTAGAGCCATACAAGGGCTGAGTGGCGGTCTGATTATTCCACTATCTATTGGCATGCTATATCAGATTTATCCGCAGCAGCAGCATGGCAGAGTAATGGCGCTATGGGGCATCGTTATTATGATGTCGTTGGCGTTTGGCCCTTTGGTCGGTGCTTACTTGGTTGAGCAGTTTGCATGGTGGACACTGTTTGCCATTACCTTGCCACTCAGTGCAGTAGTCATGGCGATGGCGTGGCGATTGATACCTGACATACGCTCACATGATAAAAAAAGCCCTTTCGATACCATTGGGTTTATCAGCTTACTCATTTGGCTATTGACCATGATGGTGTGGCTCAGCACGCTGAAAATAGATTTTACTAGTGGATTATTCAGCAGTGAGGGCTTATTAAAGATAGCCACGTTGGGTTTGTTGTCTGTCGGATTTTTACTGTTCGCGATGGTTTGGTGGGCTTATGAGCGGCAGCAGAAATATCCATCATTAAACGTGCGCCTGTTCCGTAATAAAACCTATTTGCACAGTAATATCATTAGCATTACTCAAACAGTCGGTTTGATGTTGTGTCTCTTGCTATTGCCCGTGTTAATCCAAGATGTGATGGGTGAGAGTGCGTTATGGACAGGCATTGTCCTGATGGTCGCGACGCTCGTAGCCAGTGTCACCACCCATTACGCTGGCAAGATGGTAGATAAGCAAGGTGCCAGAGGGATTGGCATCATAGGAATTACGATTAGTGCGCTGTCTACCTTGATGCTGGCATGGTGCTTGTATCAGCCCACACTTTGGCTATTAATGCTAATTATGAGTGTGCGAGGTATCGGGGTAGGCTTGGCTTACCTGCCAACCACAACGGTAGGGTTTAGCAGCTTACCCAAAGACGAGGTCACTGAGGGAGCCGCCCTTAATAACATCAGTCGGCGCATTATCTCTACCATATTTATCACGCTATCCACCCTTTATATAGACAGTCGAGGTGCGCAGTTATTAGTAGCAGGTAGTAGTGACAGCACGGCGAGCGCCATCCAAGAAATACTGGTGATCATCGCGATGATTTTATTATTCACGATTCCTTCAGCGTGCAAATTACCACGATCCCCATAAACGAATACCCCGTATCGGGGTTTACTTTAACTTATCAAGACGGAAATATCATCGATTTTTGGCACCAGACATTAATCGCCACAGAACAGTGGGCATCATTGATCAATCGTGCTTTTCACCTACTGGCTAAAAGTAAGTTGGGTTGCCCTGTATTTGCGCAGGGTATCAGCGCTGTGACTACGTTCAAGAGCAACCAAGCACATGGTCAAGATAGCGCCCGATATTGCCTATCGCCTCGGTGAGCAGACGACGACGATTCGTTCAAGCGACATCGCCATTATGGATAATGACGGCGTATTTATATTATCTGTTGATGTAGCACAGCA
Organism: uncultured Psychrobacter sp.; assembly: GCF_947500265.1. Lineage (GTDB taxonomy): Bacteria > Pseudomonadota > Gammaproteobacteria > Pseudomonadales > Moraxellaceae > Psychrobacter. The sequence continues at coordinate 447,409 of NZ_CANMRN010000001.1, forward strand.
GCTATTATCAGATTGTCAAAAGAAGCATAAAGAAGATGAGGTAAAGTTTCAGCGGTTTCTTGAGGTCTATCGTAATAACGAGCTAGATAAACTATTCAGTGATTAATGAAATTATCAGAGTTCAAATAGTCAACCATATCTGAAAACAGTACAAATAAACGCTTACTACCAAAGTGTAAATACATATATAAATAAAAACGATTATCATTTACAATATGATTCACAAAGTTAGTACACACAGTATTATTAGCTAAATATTACTCATACCACTGTTTATTTATCCAACTAAGTGAAATAACCTAAGTGAAATAATTATGAAAAGCCATCATCAAATTGCTCTATCTGTTCTTACCCTCTGTATTAGTCAGCAATTATATGCACAAAACAATATCAATGAAACGGATGCCTTATTAGATGCGCAGACATCAGCGGAAATGGCTTCAAGTACTGTGTCTAACGAGACGCCTAATGTGACTTTAGACACTATCAATGTCACGGCCAAAGCCAGAACGGGCACGGCGCTGGCACAAAAAATTAGTGAGATGCCGGCAGTTACTCAAGTAATTACTGAAAATGAGATTCAGATGCAGGCAACGGGTGACCGTACTACTGGTGATATCTTGGCACAGTTGATACCGAGCTTGGGTGCCAGTAGTGGCTCTACCAGTAACTATGGTACGACCATGCACGGACGTCCTGTACAGTTCTTGTTGAATGGTGTGCCTTTAAGCAGCTCACGCAGTCTTTCACGCGAGCTAAATAGTATCGATCCTGCGCAGCTTGAGCGGGTAGAGGTACTCTCAGGTGCCACCAGTATTTACGGTGCTGGTGCAGCAGGTGGCCTGATTAACCTTGTGACCAAATCTTTGGTAGGTTATGGCCCTATCAGACAGACTAGAGTCGGTGTCAGTAGCAGTCGTGGTTTTGAGTCAGACTCATTGGGTTATCATGTAGGACAAACCTTAGGATATGGCGGCGAGCGAGTGTATGGTCGATTAGATGTTGATTATGATAATAAAGGCGGCAAGTTTGATAGCAAAGGCGACCGAGTTAGTCCTGATGTCAATCAAACGGATCAACAAGATACCGAGTCACTAAGTGTGAATGGTAGCTTAGGTGTAGAGCTAACGGATACCCAACGTCTTGATCTCGCAGCGACTTACTATAAAGATGAGCAAAACACCGACTACGGCCCAGACTACGGTGATGGTTTAGCTGTGTTATATGGTGCCAGCCCATCTTTAGTAGCCATTGATGGCGCCAACGTAGAAAACCAGCCTTATACCGAAAAAAGCTCGGTAAATTTAAATTACAGTGATGATGACTTCGTAGGCTCAGGTTCTAGCGTAAGCTTGACTGGTTACTACAGAAACGAAAAGGGCCGTTTTTACCCTTCCGTTAAAGCTGTAACAGAGCAAGATGATTATGTTTATTATGCAAATGGCAATCCATATTTTATCACTCAGTCAGAAGCAGAAATTGATGTCATGGGTCTGCGTGCCGCTATGCAAACAGAAACTGAACTTGCTGGTAAAAATACATTATTTAGCTACGGCGCTGATTTTGAACGTGAAAACAGCGAGCAAACCTACAATGGACAAGACTTTACGACATTTTATGTTAGCAATGGCTTAACGGCTAAAACAAACGGTCTTACCTATAATGCTGGACCAGATACCACCATTGATAAATTGGGGGCGTTTATCAATGCAGATGTGGATTTGACTGATAAGTGGCATACCAGTGCTGGCGTACGTTATCAAAAGCTGACATCGGATACCGATGCCTTTGTACCGGTCTACGAACAAATGATGGAAGAGTATTACGCTAATGATTCTACAAATAATTATGAAGCAGGAACGGTAGAAGCAGGCAGTACCGACCATGACAAAGTACTCTTTAATCTTGGTACCAGCTATCAGATAACACCGAAAGATCAATTGTTTGCCAATTTTTCACAAGGTCTTGACACCGCAGATATACAGCGAGCTTTACGTGATGTGCGTGCTGGCTTCGTGGTTAATTCAGACAATGTTCAACCGATTGCAACCAATAACTACGAGTTTGGTTGGCAAGGAAAACACGGCGATACAGCGGCACGCTTAAGCGGTTTTTATAACGAATCAGATAAAGTAGTGCGCTTTACAGACAACTATACCGTAGAAGTTGTCGATACCGATGAGCGTGTCTATGGGGTAGAAGGGTCGCTTAGTCATGATATCAGTGACAAGTGGCAAGTAGGCGGCAGTGTGGCGTATACCCGCGGTCAGTACGATAAGGATGGTGATTGGCTGGAGCTCGATGCAGTACGTCTAACACCGCTAAAAGGTACGGCATTTGCTCAGTATAACTTCGATGAAGGCAGCAATATTCGTTTGCAAGCACTGGCAATCGGCGGTGATGATAAAGCCTTTAAAGACCAACAACAAGACCCTGACTCTAGTGCCTTACCTGTCACTGGTTATATGACCCTTGATGTATTAGGTCAAGTGAATATGCCAGTCGGCCGAGTAGACTATGGCGTTTATAACCTGCTTAATAAGGACTATCTAACGGTCTATCATCAAACTACATTTGGTGACTTGAACCGCTTACCTGCATCAGGCACGACTTATGGCTTAAGCTATACCGTCGATTACTAAAAAGCGCCACGCATTAAAAAACCCTTCAGGCTATGTAAATTTAGCGTGAAGGGTTTTTTTATGTTCATAACTCTCTAAAGAATTCATCTGCTCCAAGAGTATTTGCTAGCGTTTCCAACTTTACGCTTTATCAGGTGCAAAAATTATTTTTTGGCATTTTATGATTGACTTATATCGTATCAATGCTAATCTAACCTCTCTTTGGGGAGTAGCCTGCTTTCGTACTGCGAAAGCGTTCGTATCAACATACTTGGCCACATGCCATGGTGCGAACACCTCTCGGTTGGCGAGACCATCGATATATCTACACTGCAGGTCGGGGGTGTGGCTATGTCGTGGACTCTATACTCGACCAGAGAAAATCACATGAATCCTATCGCACTTCTATTACTTGCGCTTTCTATGTCTACGGATGCCTTTTCCGTGGCAATCAGTAAAGGCGCAAGTCTTAAAAACCCTCGTTTTATTGAAGCTTTCAGAATGGGTGTTATTTTTGGCACCATTGAAGCGATCACGCCTATTATTGGTTGGTTAATTGGTCACTCTGCCACAACCTTTATAAATGCGTCTTTTATTGAGGCGTGGGACCACTGGGTCGCGTTTGTCATACTTTTTGCGCTCGGTCTGCACATGCTATATGAGGGACTGAAACCAAGTGATGAAACGGCAGAAGCGCCGTCGAGACATTCTTTTTTCAAACTTGCTTTGACTGCATTTGGTACCAGCATCGATGCCATGGCTGTCGGTGTGAGCCTAGCATTTGTAAAGGTCAATATTTTACTGGCGGCAGGTCTTATTGGCTTGGCCACTACAGTAATGGTCACGCTAGGGGTGATGTTAGGAAAGGTGTTAGGTTCATTAATCGGTCATAGAGCTGAAATATTTGGTGGTATGATGCTAATTGCCATCGGTGCATGGATTTTATTAAGCCATCTTCAATGATTATATAAAAACTGTCTACTACGAACAGATAGTCATTACGTGTATAAATTTATTACTGACTTGTAGAGGCAAAGCACTTGTTTATCTAAGAAAAGCCTATCTATATTAATAGTTAGGCTTTTTGGGTCTAAAACTAGCACATTACGCTGTAACGGCTCGCAAGAAGTCTGAAAAACACAGCACTACAAAACTATCAATAATTATCCGCTGTCAGCGAAGAGGCTTGAATAAAGTGCCTATATCTATGCTTATACACATGGTTGTTATTTACTAAGAAAACAGCAGACAATAAAAAAGACCTCCAATCTCTTGAAGGTCTTTTTTATTAAAACTTAAATTTGGTGGGCCCAGTAGGACTTGAACCTACGACCAAAGGATTATGAGTCCTCTGCTCTAACCAACTGAGCTATGGGCCCTAACGTTAGACGCACAATGATACCTGATTTTTTTAATTTTTCAAGCAAAAGATAGGCAGTAATCAAGATATTTTTTATTGAGTAAGATTCTCGTATTACAGGTGACCACCAGCTATGGTTAGACTACGGCCTCCATCCACGGTGATGATCTCTCCTGTGACATAATTTGCCTGCACAAGATACAGTACGCTATGAGCAATCTCATCAGGTCGGCCTATTCGCTGCATAGGAATAGCATCGATGATACTTTTCTGTTGCTCGTTATCAATAGCTTGGTCACTAGTAGGGTCAGGTAAAATGTTGACCCCAGGAGCAACTCCGTTGACCCGTACTTCTGGTGCCATCTCTAGTGCTAGCGACTGTACCATCATTCGATGCGCAGCCTTTGCCATGTTATAGACAGTATAGTTGTTAAACGGTCTATCATGCGCATGTATGTCCAACAAACTGATAATGCAGCCTTGTTGTTGCTTAAGATAAGGTAGTAGGGCTTGGCTTAGTAATAAAGGGGCTTTTGCGTTGGTCAAAAGCAACTCATCCCACTGTGCATGATTGATACTACCGAGTGGGCTAGGATAAAACCGTGAGGCATTATGCACCAGTACATCAAGCTGTCCAAACGCCTCTATAATACTTCCAACAAAGCTGTCTAAAGCTGTTTTATCATTAACTATTGTCAAGTCAGCAACGATAACTTTTGCACTATTAGCACGGATGTCGTTCAGATGGTCAGCTAAATCATTAGCGTCTCGTTCACTACGGTGACAATGAATAATGACGCGGTAACCTTGCCTATGAGCCGCTTTAACAATAGCCGCCCCAATGCGCCTAGCACTACCTGTGACAAGCATCACTGGCGTTTGGTTATTTATATTTTCTGTTTGGTAGGCATTAGTTTCTTGGTTCATAGCAATACTACTTTTTTCTCTAAGGTGCTTGTCTATATCATTGTTGCGCTTGCAAGTGTTTAATCCTGCTTTGGCGTAAGGCTGAACCAATGGCGGGGCCTTTAAGGTCTGGCGCAATGTCGGTCATACCGATGGCGTGAAAGCTGTTTAGTGCTAGCATCATTTGGCGATGCTGTGTTGCTAGCTGTAATACATGACTGCACACTAGCAGCTGAGAGAGCTTGTCAGGCTCCTTATGCGCACCGCAGGCTTGGATTAGATCGATTTTTTCAGCCGCAGTTAGACTGTTTATTGTGCTTAGTTTTTCAGCTTGCTGAGCGAATAAAGTCGCGAATTGAGTATGTGCTTTTGGGACTTTGGCTTTATTACCGATAGCGTTAATATTTTTTATAGCGGTTGATACGGTAGACGTAGACTCAGAGTTTTCGCTATTAAATAATGATGAAGACAGGCTAGTCATTAGTAGCGCCCAACGCTGTGACAAGTTTAGACGCATTTGGCCTGCAAAATATAATGCTGTCTGCGCTGTTTCTCTTATTTGGATATTGTCCCAAGCATGATGCAATGGCGCGAAATACTCTATGAGCGCACCAATTTCAAACAGTTTTTGCCAATAGACTTGCGGTGATAGTTGCATAGTTGCACGGCTCGATTCTTGCCAAATACGTTCGGCGCTTAAATGAGCCAGCTCTCCTGTATCAACCAATTGACGCATCAGCGTTAAAGTGTCATCCGCGATGGTGAACCCCAAATCGTAGTAACGGCTATAGAAACGCACTGTGCGAAGTACACGTAATGGGTCTTCGCTAAAAGCACTGGACACATGACGTAATGTCTTGCTTTCTAAGTCTTGTAGGCCGCCATAGTAGTCGATGACCTGTCCGTCAATAGGGGTGTCGTCAGTTAAGCTGGTAACTTCAATTGCCATCGCGTTGATGGTTAAATCACGACGGCGCAAATCATCCTCTAGACTAACATCAGGGCTGGCATGTACGCTAAAACCTTTGTAGCCTGAGCCTTGCTTACGTTCTGTGCGTGCTAGGGCATATTCTTCGTGACTGGTCGGGTGCAAAAACACCGGAAAATCAGCACCGACTTGTTGAAACCCTGCGTCAATCATCTCTGCCACGGTAGCACCAACGACGACGAAGTCTTTATCTTTGATCGGACGTTTCAGGAGTCGATCACGTACCGCGCCGCCCACAAGGTAAATCTGCATAAAAGCCTCTATTTATTTAGCAAAATGTTACTGTACTTATTATTGCTGTGCTTATCACCACTGTACTTATCAACATATCATCTGCTCAATTTTTCTATAGTGAAAGAAATCTAAAATTGCTACAAGGCAGCCGACTACAGATTGTAAAAGTAGTTCTCCAACGATATATCAAAAAAAACAGCCAATGCTTTATAGGTCGCATTGACTGTTTTTAGTATAGCAGACGGGCTTTGTTAATGGATAACAGCGCCTGCCTTAATCACGCATTGTTACTGAATACGAGATATCATTGATTACTAAGCTTCGACTACTGAGCTTCGTTTTCTAAATCTTGAGCTTCAGTGACGGTCAATGCAGTCATGTTGACGATACCACGTGCTGTCGCTGATGGCGTCAAAATGTGGACTGGCTTATTGGTACCTAATAGGATAGGGCCAATAGAAGCACTACCAGTGGCTGTCTTCAGCAGGTTGAAAGCGATGTTTGATGCATCAAGCGTTGGCAAAATAAGTAAGTTCGCTGCGCCTTTTAATGGGCTTGATGGCATATCGTTTAGACGAATATTTTCGTTAAGCGCGGCATCACCTTGCATTTCGCCTTCAAACTCAAAGTCGACATTCATATTGGTTAATAGTTCATGAACCTTACGCATTTTGACAGCGCTGGCACGATCTGAAGCACCAAAGTTAGAATGAGACACTAGCGCCACGCGTGGCGTAATACCAAAGCGACGTAGCTGATCCGTTGCCAAGACAGTCATTTCAGCCAATTGCTCAGCTGTTGGGTCTTCATGGACATAAGTATCAGCGATAAAGATATTACGATCTTGCATGAGTACTGCATTCATCGCATAGAAATCATTCATACCTTGTTTTTTGCCAATGACGCTTTCAACGTATTTTAGATGCAATTGGTAATGGCCAAAGGTACCGCATACCATGCCATCTGCCGCACCATTTTCAACCAGCAAAGAACCAATCAAAGTCGTCTTACGGCGAACATCACGGCGCGCAAGCTCGATGCTTACACCGCGGCGTTTGTTTTTCTCATAGTAGCCCTGCCAGTAGTCTTTGTAGCGAGGATCGTCATCAACGTTGACGATGGTAATATTTTCGCCAGCTTTTAAACGTAGGCCTAGCTTTTTGATATTGGCTTCGATAACTGAAGGACGACCAACCAAGATAGGTTGTGCTAACTTCTCATCAACGACGACTTGCACAGCGAGCAAGATGTTGTTGTCTTCACCTTCACAGTACACGATACGTTTTGGATCGGCTTTAGCACGAGCAAAGATTGGCTTCATGACAAACGCGGAGTTATAAACAAACTCAGACAGACGCTGACGATAGGCTTGCATGTCATCGATCGGTAGCGTGGCAACGCCTGAATCCATCGCTGCTTTGGCAACAGCAGATGCGATTTCAATGATTAGATTTGGCTCTAGAGGGCCTGGGATTAAGTAGTCACGACCAAAACTCTGCATCTTTTCGATGTTTCTAGCGCTGGTAGTTGGAGTGGCTTCAACGTGTGCCATCGCAGCGATTGCTTTTACGCAAGCGACTTTCATCTCTTCATTAACAGTGGTCGCACCAACATCCAATGCACCGCGGAAGATATATGGGAAGCATAGCGCGTTGTTTACTTGGTTTGGATAGTCTGAACGACCAGTTGCCATGATGACGTCTGGACGTACGGCATGTGCCAATTCTGGCATGATTTCAGGAGTAGGGTTGGCAAGTGCAAAGACGATAGGGTCTTTTGCCATACGGCGAACCATATCTTCTGATAGTGTACCTGGCATTGATAGGCCTAGGAACATATCGACATCGTCCATAACTTCTTCGATAGAAGTAGCCGTGATATCACGAGCATAACGCTGTTTGGTTTCGTCTAGGTTTTCACGGCTAGTACTGATGATACCGCGTGAGTCTGAAACAATAATGTTGTTCTTATTAACGCCAAGTGCGCAAATAATATCTAGGCAAGAAATGGCTGCTGCGCCTGCGCCTGAACAGACAATTTTAATCTCTTCGATTTTTTTGCCAGTAATCAACAAAGCATTTAGCATGGCTGCAGCAACGATGATTGACGTACCATGTTGGTCATCATGGAACACAGGAATGTTCATGCGCTCACGTAGTACGCGTTCAATTTTGAAACATTCTGGTGCTTTGATGTCTTCTAGGTTGATACCACCAAAAGTAGGCTCAAGTGAGGCAACCGCTTCGATGAACTTATCTGGATCGTTTTGAGCAATTTCAATATCAAAAACGTCGATACCTGCGAACTTCTTAAATAGAACGCCTTTGCCTTCCATGACTGGCTTCGATGCCAATGGACCGATATTACCCAGACCCAATACAGCAGTACCATTAGTGATAACACCAACTAGGTTATTACGTGCCGTGTATTTAGACGCAAGTTTTGGATCTCTTTGGATCTCAAGACAAGGTACAGCAACGCCTGGAGAGTAGGCGAGTGCTAAATCACGTTGGTTGGCTAGCTGCTTAGTAGGGGTTACCGAAATTTTACCTGGGCGTGGAAACTCATGGTAATGTAAGGCAGCTTGTTCAAACTGCTCTTTTTCTGTACTGAGGTTATCCGTATTCGAAGTGGTATCGTCATTCATAATAATTGCCATGGTTGGAATAAATTGAAATAAATTAAATGGTGATAAAAAACAACGTCTAACCCTCCAAAGATCATTGAATGATAATAATTGAAAGGTATAAAGACGTTAAACGACTCACGACCATCAGAATCATGGTCGACGATCAAAGATCAGGTCAAAAAAGCAAACTAGCTAAAATATTCATTCTAGCATTATTGCCAATTCACTGCCTAGTCAACAACGGTGAATTGTGCGAATAATATAATAAAATGATATTCGTTATTTATCTCATTGATAATGCCAAAAAACGCAGTTAGATATCAACCTTAATTTCATAATGTTTCAAAATATTACAGAATTGAAAGATGCTAAGACTAGCAACTACTAAGAAGAGCAGCTAATAGGCATCTGCGGTGTATCAGGCGCAGGCGCACTGCTATCTAAATCATTAGCGATATCTTGCACACTATAAGGGTTGGCTAATAAACGAAACACTCGATCAACCTCTTCAAACTGACCTTGCTCTGCGGCAGTAATTGCACGCTGCGCCATGCTATTACGAAGAACATAAACAGGATTGTTGGTTGTCATGTCGTTAACTGCCTGCTCAAGTAGCAGCTGCTCGATCTGTGCCAGATAACGTGCTGACCAGTCTTGCCATACTTGCTGCGCATCACCGCTTAATTCAGTGGTAATGGTATCCAGTAGCTTTTGCTCATAAGGATGATCTGCTGGTGCGACCAAACCGAGTAGGGCGCGGAAGCTATTGGTGTAGTCGAGCAAGTTGTCTTCTAATAGCGTCAACCATTCAAAGGCCAAGCTGAGACTCTCTCTTTGATGCGGTAGGCCAAGCTTACGGCACAGACCTTGCTGATAGTGCTGCATAAAGGTTGCTTCGTAAGGCGCTAGGCAGTCAGATAGAGTCTCACGAGTAACGCCTTCTAGGCGCATAAAGTGTGGCAGCCAAACGTTTAGGTTCCAGTGCCCGATAGCAGGCTGATTCTGATAAGCGTAGCGACCCGTATGGTCTGAGTGATTATTGATCCATGCAGGATTAAAGCGCTCCATAAAGCCAAACGGCCCGAAGTCCAAAGTACTGCCTGTGATAGATAAGTTATCTGTGTTCATCACACCATGAGCAAAACCAATCAATTGCCAATCAGCAATCATACGAGCCGTACGCTCAACCACTGCGGTTAAGAAAGCTAAGACAGGCGTTTCGCTATCGCGGCACTCTGGATAGTAGGTGTCAATCATATAGTCAGTGAACTCACCCAGTACATCAGGGGCAAAGCTGGCAATCCATTCGACATGACCGAGACGAATATGACTGTCTGCCACACGCATCAACGCTGCACCTGCTTCGATACGCTCACGGCGCACTCTCGTATCAGATACCACAAACCCCAAAGCGTTAGATGAGGGGATGCCAAGCTGGGTCAATGCATGACCGCACAGGTATTCGCGAATAGTACTACGTAAGACTGCGCGTCCATCACCCATACGTGAATAGGGCGTCAAACCAGCACCTTTGAGATGCAAGTCTTGTGGCTGTCCATCAATATCGAGTACCTGCGCCATAAGCAAACCGCGTCCGTCACCCAATTGCCCAGCCCATTGTCCAAACTGGTGACCAGCATAGGCCATAGATAGTGGTTTGAAATCAGCTGGCACGTATTGACCGCCCAATATCTCAACCCAATTGGTCATCAGGTCCTCGTCGTTTGCCCAGCCTAACTGCTGTGCAACTTGAGTGTTGAAGTGACCGACACGAGGATTGTCTAGTGGCGTCGGTGGCTGCTCATGATAAAGGCGCGTGTCTAGGTTGACGTAAGTGTTTTGATAACGCATACAGGCCGTTTCCATTAAAATATAAAAGTGAGAATGTCACTATAGCATAGCTCTCATATGGCATCGTTGCACTCTGTCCGTCTCTTGTAATATCTGGACAAAAAATAAATTTTTCGGTCTTTAATTAACTGAATATGATGGATGAGATGGTTATTGTTTTTGGATTAGAGAAAGCAATGGTTCAGCCAATGTATTTGACCATTTATTATGATAATAAAATCATTAGAAGTAGCTGTAATGACATAATCGATAAAGTATAAGCAAAAAAATCCCCCTATCTAGGACGGGTAGGGGGATGGAGAAGCTTCAAAATTATAAAATAAATCAGAGGTTAATTAAGCCGCTTTTTCGTTCGCGCCAATAGAGCGGAAAGCAGTTTTTAGATTGCTGTTATGCTCAAGGATTTTCTGTTCAATTTTCGCATAATCATGCTTTAGCTTATCATCAACTTCACGTAAGCGATCAGCACATTCTATTTTTTTCATTTCAATAGTTTGAGCTTTCAGTGATTGCCATTCTTCGACAGTTTGTTTAAATGCATCGTATTCAAACTTAATGCGGTCTTGGAAGCTCTTCATCGCATGAGGAAGATCAAGCCCAGTGCTTGTGGCTGTATCGATCTGCTGTTGTGCTGCTTTGAACTGCATTTGCACTTCGGCATGCTTGATAGTCGTATCATCAACAGTACGCAGCTCAGAAGTCAAACCAAGTTTTGATAAACCAGCAATTAACCATTTGGTTGGGTCATATTGCCACCATTTCACGCCATTACGATAGTCGTATTGGAAGAAGTGATGGTAGTTATGATAACCCTCACCCCACGTAAAGATAGCCAAGAAGAAGTTATCACGAGCACTATTGGTATCCGTATAAGGACGTGTACCAAACATGTGGCAGAACGAGTTGATAAAGAACGTAAAGTGATGCGTCAATACCAAACGTAGTAGGCCTGCGATAACCAACGTACCCCAAACATCACCAAGCAACCAACCGATAGCGGCAACCATACCGACGTTCATGGCAACTACCCATAGACCGTAGTATTTATGCTGAATCTGTAAGACTCTATCTTTAGTCAAATCAGGAATGTTTTTGTAGTCGAACTTGCCGCTAGGGTAGTTACGTAGCATCCAGCCAATATGACTGAACCAAAATCCACGCTGTGCTGAATACGGATCATCCAAACGATCATCTACATGACGATGGTGAGTACGGTGACCAGAAACCCAATCAAACGCAGAACCCTGTACCGCTAGGGTAGAACCAAGCAATAAAAAGTTTCTGACAATTGGATGCGCTTTATAAGCACGATGCGCCATTAGACGATGGTAACCTGCCGTAATACTGATACCAGTCCATACCATAAAGGCACCAAATACACCCCAAACAGGTGCGCTCACTTGATGAGTGAACAAGTACCATGGCGTAATGATAGCAGCAGCAATCGGCGTCGCTACCAAAATAGTCGCCGGAATCCAGTTGATCGGTGCTTTGGTAAATTCAAACTCGCGCATATCAATGCTTTGCTCTTGCGCAGAAAGATCCGCTTGCTCAGAAGCTTTAGCATAATTGCGTTTGGCAACAGGCTGCTCATCAAGCGCCATTTGCGCTTTTTTCTCATCAAAACGAGTTTTAAAACGCGTTACTTGAGTGCTCGCGGTCTTTACAAGCGTGTCACCAGATTTGATAGCGAAACGTAAGCCTTTAAGCGGTAAGCCAAGTGCTTTTTTTGCAATCATATAATATCCCTAACGGTATTAATTTAAGCCACCATAGTACCTTAAAAATCGTGTAAAGTGAACACTTATACACTATAAAAATATTGCTAAATAACAATAACTTGTATGGATTATAGAATGTATTGATCAAAAATACGAGTGACTTATCAGACATGAAGGAGAAGTGTAACAAGAAGGGTAGATATGTAGGAAAGAATGCGTTTATCAAAAAAATGATTAAATATCAAAAAAGTACGGATAACTCGGTTAAGGCAACAGCAAATGACTTGGAAAATCCGTAATGATGACATCGGTTTCCCATTTTATGAGCTGTTCAATGGTGGGAATATCATTGACCGTCCAAGCACTTACAGGCAATCCATAACGGTGGCTATGCTTGATGACAGCTTGGGTCAAAAGCGGATAATGAATGCCCAGTTGAATACAGCCGAGTTGCAATGCGGTATTGGTCGCGCTTGCCAACGCTTCTGGCGTACGAATGAGTAAGCCGCGAGGCATATGAGATAATAGTCTGTGACGTTGCAAACGGTTATGTAACTCGACATCGAAACTCGTCAATACAACTGGTAAGCTGGCAAAAGGTGTATCAATAAATGCCTGCCGAAGCGCTGCAATCAATACTGCATAGTTGGTACGGCTATGCGTCTTAATTTCTAGCTCAATAACGTTAAACCCACTAAGCGCAGGTGCCATGCTTGCGAGCGTCATAATGGGTTGACCAAACTGCAATTGGCATTGAATCTCAGTCAGTTTTAACTGGTCAATACGTGATTGCCGACCGCACATACGCTCTAGATCGTCATCGTGGAATACGATTAAGTGACCGTCAGCATTTAGCTGTATATCAAACTCTACGCCTGCTAAGCCTTTTGACTTAAGATTTTGAGAGTATTGAAAGCCTGAAAAGGTATTTTCTAACGCTTCACCGCGTGCGCCTCGATGACCTAACAACAACGTATCTCTAAAATTTATCATATGCACCAATTATCGATGATTTTTATGCCCAATCATATAGCGTCATATCAACGACGTCTAACAAAAACTGTGATGTAATCCGTACTTTTTTAAATATGACTTTTTAGAGTCCAAATCTGCGAATGTTTGTTATGTTTTTGCAACCAAACGCAGGTTTTTTCCACAATGAGGGGCACTATTTGTATATCCATGGGCTACACTAATGACCATTTGATTTAAACACCGTATAATGATGTGGTTTTCATATCTGTAGCAGCTAGCGTTGCATTTGAATGTTGAACACTGTCAGTCAGTGGCGGTACGAACCTGTAAATTGGGAGTAGAGTTAGTATGAGCGTAGCAAATATAAGTTTGAGCAAGTGGCATAAAGTTGCTGGGATTGGATTGGTATGTGGTTTGGCGCTTGCAGGCTGTGATCGCTCAGATAAAGAAGACACTACTGAGCAGGCAGAGCTAACAGAACAAGAGACTGTCGATGCTGAAAATAGCGTTGCGCCTGCGATCAGTTGTGATGATCCTATGGTGCAAGATCGCCTGAAGTCAGCTCTAAAGAATACGCTCAATCAACAAGCACAGTCATTGGCTGCCAACTATGCAAATGATGCTGAAATCAGTTTAGCAAATGGTGTGGTTAGCGAAAAAACCAATGGCGTTGTCATTGATGTCCAAAACGCTGCCATCTTGCAACAAGTCAATGAGAACGGCATGACCACTTGTCAAGCCAGTGTCAGCATGACGCTACCAAGTGAAGACTTGTATCAAGCCAGTCAGGTACAAGCGGCCAATAATCAGCCAAGCTTACAATCACGTTTAGCGCAAGACAATATCCGTATCAATAACAATATGCTCGTTGATGACGCTTTCACTTACATCGTCGGTACTCAAGGCGGTCAAGTGCGTACGCGTATTGCAGGTCAGCCTGCTTTGATTACTGTCGTTGCAGATGTGATGGCAGGTTCTGTATTTAAAACTGCAATGGATGAGCAACGTGCCCAACGTGCTGCTGAGCGCCGTGCAACACAGAACAACGATACGACTCAAACAGCCCCAATCCGTCAGCCAAGAACCGTAACGCCAGTTGAGCCAATTCGTCCAACTGAACCTACGCCGCCACCAACCATCAATAAGCCTGCTGAAAATCAGAGCAGTTCGACTGCAAACACTCAAGCAGCAGCTGCTGAGCCTAGTAAGCCCGCCACACCAAAAGCCGTACCTAAAGATGAAACCATCGATATGGTCATCATTGAAGACAACAGCGCGACTTATTAATTGGTCATTGTAGTAAGAGATAGTGATTTCTAGTAAGCCGAATTGCTATCGCTCAATAATAAAAACCCCGCAACAATTATGTCGCGGGGTTTTTAGTGTTTAAGTGTTTAAGCTATTTATTGTCAAATACTTAGTTTGTCTTATTGATTTTCAGTGAACGTTTTCAATGCTTGACTGTCCCACAACACCTCAGAGACTTTTTCTGGGTCTGTACAAAAGCGTGCAGCGACAAATAACCAATCAGATAAGCGATTGATAAAGCTGACAGCAGTACTTCGAATCGCTTGTGGACGCTGCTGTTGCAATATCACAGCTTGACGTTCAGCGCGGCGACACACACTACGCGCCACGTGTAATTGACTCACCAATATAGAACCTGTTGGCAAAACAAAGTCTTTTAACGGTGGCAATGTGGCATTCATCATATCTATTTGCTGCTCTAACCATTCAATATGAGTGGCATTAACTCCTTCATATTCTGGCATGGCAAGCTCGCCGCCTATATTGAATAACAAGTGCTGAATGATGACCAGGGCTTCAGAGAACTCTTTCTCTATAGATTGACCTTTATTATGCTTTAATTGCGCACGTACCAAGCCGATATGCGAGTTGAGCTCGTCGATGTCACCCATGACGCTAAATAGATCGTCCGCTTTACTAAGGCGGCTGCCATCAGCCATACCAGTGCTGCCGTCATCTCCAGTACGTGTGTATATTTTGCTTAAGCGATTGCCCATCTTTACATCCTTAACGGTTTTTATGATTGAATAGCGTTAGTTGCACGCTCATTGTAGTATTTTACGCCTGTTTTCGCTAAGATAATGGGTTACGTTTTATATCACGACGTTTTTTAGTCTGAATTTTTTATTTTCTGGATTTATAGTCACAGTCGTTGGTATGGCTTATTCATACACCGCGGCTGAGATTTCACATTTCTCTATTTTATTTACGTTACAAGGCTTTTTTACTATGACCACACCACTTGCAGATGCGATGTCCCAACTTGCCATTTACGATTCATTGACTGGCAGCAAGCGTCAGTTTGTACCACTCAAAGCAGGGCAGGTTGGTATGTATGTGTGCGGCATGACCGTTTATGACTATTGTCATATTGGTCATGCGCGAGTGATGGTCGGTTTTGATATGGCCGTTCGTTGGTTGACACGTTTGGGTTATGACGTGAACTACGTACGTAATATCACTGATATCGATGATAAAATCATTGCTCGTGCTGCTGAAAACGGTGAAGAGATTGGTACATTGACGCAGCGTTTTATTGAAGCGATGCATGAAGACGCGACTGCCCTTGGTTGCGAGATGCCAAATGCTGAGCCACGTGCGACTGATCATATCGATGACATGCAGGATATGATTAAGACGTTAGTCACTGGCAACTACGCGTATGCAGGCGACAACGGTGATGTCTACTATGCTGTTGATAGCTTTGACGGTTATGGCAAATTATCAAAGCGCAATCTGGACGATATGCAGGCAGGTTCGCGAGTCGAAGTTGAGAATGATAAGCGCAATCCATTTGACTTCGTACTATGGAAAGCAGCAAAACCTGACGAGCCACAGTGGGCATCACCATGGGGTCAAGGGCGTCCAGGCTGGCATATTGAATGTTCAGCGATGTCGACTAAGTGCTTAGGTAGTACTTTTGATATTCATGGCGGTGGTCATGACTTACAGTTCCCGCATCATGAAAACGAAATCGCGCAGTCTGAGGCAGCAACTGGTTGTGAGTATGCTCGTAACTGGATGCATGTTGGTTTTATCAATGTCGATGGCGAAAAAATGTCTAAATCATTGGGCAACTTTTTTACCATTCGCGATGTAATGGCAAAGTACTTACCTGAGACGGTGCGTTTTTTCTTATTATCGAGCCATTACCGCAGCCAAGTTAACTTCTCTGATAGCGCATTGGATGAAGCACATAATAGCCTAAGCAGACTATACAATGCACTAAAACTGGCTGAACAACAAAAAGGACAGTCAATCGTAATCAATGAAGACTTAGTGGCAGAAGCTTACAATAGCGCGGTTGGTCAAGACTTCATCAAGGCGATGAATGACGACTTTAATAGCTCGACGGCTATCAGCGTCTTATTCGGATTGGCTCGTGATATCAACAAAGCCATCAAAGCGGAAGACGTCGATACCGCATGGCAATTAGCCCAGCAACTAAAAGCATTGGCTCAGGTATTAAATATTTTACAGCAGCCAGTGCAGCAGTTTTTGCAAGCAGTGACTGGTGATCAGGCAGAAGATGGTTTAACGGATGCAGTTATTGATAATTTAATTATCGAACGTGCAGAGTCTAAAGCCAACAAAAACTTTGCCCGTGCTGATGAGATACGTGAGCAACTAAAAGAGGCGGGTATTGAGCTCGAAGATAGCCGTGCTGGCACGACATGGCGCCGCGCTTAAAATAATTTTTGCCGCTTATAAGGTAAATAGCTACAAATCTCGTAATAAATTAAGTCAGCTTTAGGCTGGCTTTTTTTTGCTTACTGAATTAGGTTAAAGCAGCAACGATATATTTTTATACTTTCCTTTTGTAGACTGATGGCTTTGAAAACATGAATACTCTTAAAAACAATCCTATGGACCATCATTGTGCCGTTTTGCGCTCAGATGATAATCATCAAGTAGATGTAGAGAAACATCGTTTTCAAAGCCATGTGCTGCAAGTATTGTTGGGCTTTTTGATTGTCGCTCTAAGTGTCATCTATACACCTGTTTACGCAGCAAATAGTGAGAGCGGGCAGAATGCGAGCGAGTCAGAAAAACAAACGCCTAGTAAGCCTGATAGTTTTACTGAATATGCGGCTCAGCAAGTCAATGCGCTTAAAGATGAAAGTGTCAGTATTTCTGGTATTACTGAAGAGATATTCGACCCTACTGAGCGTAACGCAGTGGAGCAGGCAGGCAGGTTACAAGGTGATACGGCACTGACCGGAGAATATAGTGAGAGCTACTATATACTCGATAAACTAAATGCAGGGTTGCCGCCGTTATCTGAGCCACCTAACTTGGAGACGCCGCTTGCAGCCTTAGAGTTTTTTCAATCAGCGTTAATGAAGCAGCAGTATGATTTGGCCGCTTACGCGCTAAACATGAATTTGATTGATGAGAAAAGCCAACGTAGCCGTGCGCTTGATCTCACAAAGCGATTGGATTTCTTATTGTCCGAAAAAGAGCTCTATGTATTCGACGATATGCCAGATCGCCCCGATGGCTTAATTGAACCACCGCTTGGTAATAATAGCAGTGTCATGGGTATTGCCAGACGTTCTATTCAGCTTGGCTATGTCGATTATCGCGAGCGCCGTGTTCCTATCTATTTGCAGCGAGTGCGGGTAGGGGATGAAGCCCCTGTCTGGGTGTTTTCGGCGCAGACAGTAGGTAATATTGATAATCTCTATGAGCAGTATCATCCAGCCGAGTTTGAGCGTTATTTGCCCACTTGGTTAAAGCTAAAGTTTTTTGGAATTGCGCTATGGGAGTTTTCAGCGCTGATATTGTTCTTTTTATTAACCATGGGTATGGGTTGGCTACTGAGTAAAGGTACTGCAAAAATCATCAATCATTATATCGATGAAGAAAAATACAGCATGTATGTTGGCAGTACCAACGGCGTCGCAGATTTGGTTAGCAAGCTGACAGTACCATTAACCTTTACCATCAGTTTTTCACTGGTTTTTACCTTGGTTTCTGGTGGTTTTCCTTATTTAGATGCAGTCGCCTCATCTATTCGTCCATTGATTTGGATTGGACTGGTATTTAGTACCATGTGGTTAGGCATTCGTATCATTAACTTTTTTGCCAATCGCTATCAAGACATGCAGATTGAAAATTTGGCTGCAGAGCATTTCGATAAAGAACGTCGCCGCCGTACTTATGTATCAATATTTCGCCGTGTGTTTATTTTCGCGATGATTTTGGGAAGCTTCTGGATAGGTCTTAGTGAATTTGCCAATATGGAAGGCCTTGGCAAAACTTTATTGACTTCAGCGGGTATTGCAGGTGTGGTTATCGGTATTGCGGCACAGCCAATATTAGGGAATATCATCGCTGGTGTACAGGTAGCAGTGACGCAGCCAGTGCGAATCGGCGATAGTGTGATAATGGACGGTAATTTTAGTACGGTTGAAGACCTGCGTTACACGTATGCCGTGTTAAAAACATGGGATGAGCGACGATTGATCGTGCCAATGCGTGAGCTAATCACTGAACGAGTGGAAAACTGGTCACATACGGAAGTTCATCAGACCTGTCCTGTGTTTTTATATATCGATTATGGCGCAGATATCGACGCTATCCGAGAAGAGTTTATATCGATGGTCAAGGACAATAAGCTTTGGGATAATAAAACAGAACCCGAAATGTATGTGGTTGATGTGACCGAAAATACTATTCAACTGCGCGGCGCTGTTTCATCGGTAGGGCCTATAGAAGCATGGACGCTAGCCTGTGAGATACGGGAGCAAATGCTTGGTTACCTGCATGCGCAGCAAAACAAGTATCTACCCACAGAGCGTTTTACGTTAACAAAAGGCGATTAGAGATTGGGAATAGCGATGAGCTTTGCGAACTTGATTAGCTTCAAAGGCGAGCTATTAATGGTTTAAGACATGACTGACATCGATAAAGACGCACTTGTGTAAAATAATCTGACAAATATAGTGTGTCAGTGAGGCGCTTATTTGTTATAATGTGGCGTTATTTTTATAGGATAACTGAGTGGTTGGCTATGAGTCGGCACTGTGCTTGCAGCTGCAATGATTGATACGCTTAACCCTGAGCTCCTACCCATCAAAATAACCACCACTAGGGGTCTGTATGTTGCGAATTGTCGATGAAGCCTTAACCTTTGATGACGTTTTATTATTACCAGCCTATTCTGAAGTTCTGCCAAAAACTGCTGATCTGTCTACTCGTTTGACCAAAAACATCACACTTAATCTTCCGCTAATCTCTGCGGCGATGGATACTGTGACTGAGTCTGAAATGGCTATCACTATGGCACAGCTTGGTGGCATGGGTATTTTGCATAAAAGCATGGATATCGAGAAGCAGGCCACACAAGTACGCCGTGTCAAAAAATTTGAAGCGGGTACCGTCGTTGATCCTATCACTGTGCATCCAGAGATGACGATCGGTGAATTGCTACGTTTGACTCAAGATAACAATATCTCAGGTGTGCCTGTGGTCGAAAAAGGCACAGATAACGTTGTAGGTATTGTTACTCATAGAGATTGGCGTTTTGAGACCAATTTGTCATTGCCAGTTAGCCAGATCATGACGCCTAAAGAGCAGCTAGTAACTGTACATGAAGGTGAAAGCAACGAGAATATCAAAAGATTGTTGCATGAGCATCGCATCGAAAAAGTCATCGTTATTGACGATAATTTCCGCCTGCGTGGTTTGATTACTGTTAATGATTTTGCCAAAGCTGAAAACAATCCAAATGCATGTAAAGACGAGCAAGGTCGCCTACGTGTTGGCGCAGCTGTTGGTACAGGCGCAGACACTCAAGCACGCGTCGAAGCATTAATCGCTGCTGATGTCGACGTTATCGTCGTTGATACTGCGCACGGTCACTCAAAAGGCGTGATCGACAAAGTCTCTTGGATCAAGAAAAACTACCCGCATGTACAAGTAATCGGTGGCAACATCGCAACAGGTGAGGCAGCAATCGCTTTACGTGACGCAGGTGCTGATGCAGTAAAAGTAGGTATCGGCCCTGGCTCTATCTGTACCACCCGTATTATCGCAGGTATCGGTGTTCCACAAATCTCAGCGATTGATAACGTTGCTAGTGCTTTAAAAGATAGCATTCCATTGATTGCTGATGGTGGTATTCGTTATTCAGGTGACATGGCAAAAGCAATCGCTGCTGGTGCATCATGCATCATGGTTGGTTCACTCATGGCTGGTACCGAAGAAGCACCAGGTGAAGTTGAGCTGTTCCAAGGTCGCTACTATAAAGCGTATCGCGGTATGGGTAGTTTAGGTGCAATGTCAGGATCAAACGGTTCTTCAGACCGCTACTTCCAAGATGCAAAAGACGGCGTAGAGAAGCTAGTACCAGAAGGTATCGAAGGCCGTGTTCCTTATAAAGGACCAGTTGCGGGTATTGTTAATCAGTTGGTTGGTGGCTTACGTTCATCAATGGGTTATACGGGCTCTGCCACGATTGAAGATATGCGTACCAATCCGCAGTTTATCAAAGTAACCTCAGCGGGTATGAAAGAGTCGCATGTGCATGATGTGCAAATCACTAAAGAAGCACCGAACTATCGAGTAAACTAGATCGTTCCGTGAAATACTTCTCTTTTATAGTTTTAAAATGTATTGATGTTAGCTGAGACGTAAGGCTGCAGCGAGCTTAAGATACAAACAGCCAACAATGCTCTGTTATTGTTGGCTGTTTTTTTTGTAAAATACAGAAACAGATTATTACAACAATAGCATTGCCTGCGTATACGTTTGGCCTTTTATTTTTTTGACTTGAGGAACACATAATGAGCTATTTTGGCACTGATGGAATTCGCGGAAAATTTGGTGAATTACCAATTACACCAGACTTTATTTTAAAACTAGGCTATGTCACCGGGCTTGTCCTCATAGAAAAAAATGAAAATCCTACGCGTAAGCCAAGTGTGGTGATTGGTAAAGATACGCGTCTGTCAGGCTATGTGATAGAGGGAGCATTACAAGCAGGTTTTAATGCGGCTGGTGTTGATGTTTATATGCTTGGTCCATTGCCGACTCCAGCGATTGCGCATTTGACCCGTAGTTTCAATGCAGATGCTGGCGTGGTTATCTCAGCCTCGCACAACCCTTATTACGATAATGGTATCAAGTTTTTCTCAGGTGACGGCAAAAAACTTACTGATGAGATGCAAACTGCAATCAATGATAAATTGACGGCAATTATGAACGACGTTGGTAATGACGTTGCTATGATGCCTATTCTTGATCCTGCAAATTTAGGTAAGAACAATCGTATTAATGATGCAAAAGGTCGCTATATTGAGTTTTGCAAAGGCAGCTTCCCTTATCAATATGACCTCAGTCATCTGACGGTAGTAGTGGATTGTGCCAATGGCGCAGGCTATAGCGTAGCACCTAGAGTGATGCGCGAGTTGGGGGCCAACGTGATTGCCATCAATAATACGCCAGACGGCATCAATATCAATGCTGAATGTGGTTCTACCCATCCTGAGAGCTTACAGAAGGCTGTGCTTGAGCATGACGCAGATGTTGGTATTGCGCTAGATGGTGATGGTGACCGTATCGTAATGGTTGATGAGACGGGTAAGCTAGTCGACGGCGACGGTATTTTATATGTGCTTGCTACCCAAGGTAAAACCAAAGCTGAAGGTGTTGTCGGCACACTCATGAGCAATATGGGGTTAGAGCTGGCGCTAAAAGATGCAGACATCCACTTTACCCGTGCAAAGGTGGGTGATCGCTATGTGATGCAGGACTTAGAAGCTAATGGTTGGATATTGGGCGGTGAGCCATCTGGTCATATTCTCTGCTTAGATAAAAGTCGCACAGGGGACGCTATCATTGCTGGTTTGCAAGTACTGGCAGTGATGCAAGCCAGAGAGCGTGCGTTAAGTGAACTTGTTGAAGGTTTTGAAGTGTTGCCGCAAAAGTTAGTCAATGTACGCTTATCTCAAATGCAAGACCCATTCAAACATGAGGAGCTGGTTGCTGCTTTTGATAAAGCACAGGCAACGCTAGAGGGTCGTGGTCGTCTATTGATACGTCAGTCAGGTACAGAGCCTATGATTCGCGTGATGGTAGAGTCAGATGATGAAATTGAATGCGATGTAATGGCTAATGACTTAGCTGATCTTATAAAATCAGTACTAGGCTAATACTATTTAAGGCAATAATTGGTATTCAAAATAGTAACTGGTATTTAAGATAACAATATTATAGTTTTCAAATAAGGAACTGCTATGAGCATGGACTTTACCGACCAACGCCTCTCATACGAGAAAGGTGAGCTTGACCAACAGTCAGTACCAACGTCACCATTCGAGCTTTTTAAAGCTTGGATGAATGAGGCGTTAGCACAAAAGGTGCAAGAGCCTTATGCAATGAGTTTGGCGACATGTGGCGCAGACAATAAGCCTAGCGCCCGTATTGTGCTACTACGTGAGATTACTGAGACAGGTATCGTTTTTTATACCAATTATGAAAGCGCAAAAGGGCAAGATATTGCAGAAAATCCTAACGCTGAAGCGTTATTCTTTTGGCATGAGCTGGAGCGTCAAGTCCGTATCAGCGGTAGTATCGCTAAAATTGCTGTTGATAAATCGGCTGCTTACTTCCAAAAGCGTCCCCATGATAGTCAAGTAGGTGCTTGGGTGAGTCAACCGCAAAGTGGTGAAGTGGCCAATCGTGAAGTCATGGAGCAAACGTTTGAACAGCTGCAAGCAGCACACCCTGACAATACTACCGTGCCAACGCCAGAGTTTTGGGGTGGGTATGAGATTACGATTGAAAGTATTGAATTTTGGCAAGGTCGCGCCAATCGAATGCATGACCGAATTGTGTATACGCAGAGTAGCGACGACGACAGTGAAGGCAATAAAGGCTGGACAACTAAACGCTTATTGCCATAGTTGTTATAGCCTCAAGCTATAGATTATAGAAAACTAAAAAAGCCACTCTAAATCCAAGTTCTTTGGTGTCTAAAGTGGCTTTTTTACGTTAACTACTATTTACCTTGTTTGGCATTATTTCGTATTTAACTTTTTATTCAACCTTTCATTTAATATTGGTATCGACATCTACTGAGACTGACATGCCAGGACGTAAGCGTGCAAGTTCAGGCTGGTTTTGGTCTAGGTCGATGCGTACAGGAATACGTTGAGCGATTTTTATGTAGTTACCTGTCGCAGGGTTGGCAGCAGCAGCACTAAACTCGCTACCAGTCGCTGGCGAGATATTACTCACGTGACCCGTAAATTTGGCACCGCCAAGCGCATCGACATGAATGGTCGCAGGCTCACCGATTGCCATATTGGCTATTTGAGTTTCCTTAAAGTTTGCAATGATCCAAATGCCTTTTGGCACGATATACATGAGCTGCGTACCAGCGCTGACGTATTGACCTTCTTTGACACTGACTTGGCTTAGCTGGCCAGATTCAGGCGCAGTGATGATAGTATTGTCTAGATTGATTTGCGCTTGCTTGACGCCTGCTTCAGCATTTTTGATATTTGCGTCCAGCGATGAGCGACTGCCGCTAGTCTTTTCACGGTTTTCTTGAGCGGCTTGCAAATTAGCCTCTGCTTGCTGTACACCTGCTTGTGCTTGAGCCAATTGCGCCTTGATATGAGCAACTTCTGCTTTCGATACCGCACCAATAGCATCCAAACCTTGATAACGGTTGACATCTTCACGCGCGCTTTCTACATTGAGTTTGGCACTATATAAATCAGCTCTACGTGCTTCGATTTGCGCTTGGCTGGTTTGCGTATCTTGGTCATTGGTAGAGCGGTTAGTAAGGGCTACTTCGGTATTTGCTTGGGCTTGTTCGAGCTGCTGCTGAAAGGTTCGATCATCTATCTTTATGAGTAAGTCGCCAGCTTTTACGTTGGCGAAGTCTTGCACGGCTACCTTGGTGACATAGCCAGAAACTTGCGGGCTAATAATAGTCGTCTGACCTTTGACAAAAGCATTATTGGTTTGCTGTACCGTTGGGGTAAATGGTGGGAGCTTCCACGCATACAAAATCAATGTCACGCCAATGACAATCAATAAAATTAATAAGCCTAAGTTTAGATAGGATTTTTTCTTAGGCGACCAACCAGTAGTATCGGGTATTGGCTCTTTTGGTGGCATCGGTGGTTCATTGCTGTCTGAACTGCTTTCTATATCACCTTCTGCTGTCTTAGTTGCTGATGGCGAAGAAGTTGCAGCAGACTCTTCTTTGCTTATATCGGACGCTAGAGGTGTGTCTGTTGCTGGAGCATCAGTTGACGTCTGAGGTATTTTATTAAGCTCATTTGGTTTTTCTTGGCTCATGAAATGCTCCTAAATGTTAATAAGCAGATATCTGATGGGTCTGACTATAAATGAATATGATAAAAAATCACTAAGATAATAAGTTGAATTATTTTGTTTCGCGCATCTTGGCGATGACGGCGAGCTCTTTGGCCAGTGGATTGCGCTTGTGGTAACGGTTATAAAAATAGTTGATCAATAAAATGGCTGTAACGAAAGTAGCAAAACTGGCCATCAAAAAGAACAAATCGCTATAAGCGGAGACAGTTGCTTGGCGTTGAATCCCTTGCAACACTTGACTCATTGCAGCCACATTCGCTTGCGCTGCGTCCGTCGTTTGGTTTGACAATACACTACGAGTACCAGCAATTTGAGCGTTGAACGTAGGATCACCCAAGTTCAGTGAGCTGACCATATCTGCATAATGCACTTGTGTACGAATGGTCGTAAATGCCTGAATAGCCGCTGCACCTGCCAATCCGCCAACCGTTTGAGAAATACCAAAGATAACCGAAAAACTAATGATATAAGCAGGACCACTAGCAATAGCCCGCAGAAATCCTTCGAAAACCAAAGGTCCCATAAAATATACCGCGGCAAATGCAATCAAAAACTGGCTAATATAAAACATATAAGGTGCGGAGTTGATAGAGACCCCAACGTCCATCCAAGAACCTAAGGCAATCAATGCTACTGCAAAAATAACGGGACGGCGCAAGTCCATTGGATTGGTACTAAAAATACTAATGACCAAAGCCAGCACACTGGCAGCCATTATGACAGCATAAAAAGTAACCAGCTGATCGTTACCATAACCCAAATTAGCAAGTAGGCCTGCAGCACCGACATTTTGTTCAGATAGCAAAATTCGCATAACAGCGCCGGTAATCATAAAGGCAATAATATTGCGGCTACGCATCCAGCGGACTTGTAACATTGGGTTTTTGCGATGTGTTTCAATCCATAGAGCGATGCCAATCCCAACAATAGCAATCATAAGTGGATAGACGAGCCAAGGCGTCGTCCACCATAAAATCCTACCTTGCACCAAAATTACAGCCAGTGCCGCCAAACCGCTCGCAAAAAAAGCAAAGCTTAAAAAATCGAGTTTCTCAAATACTTTTTCGGTATTACCTGGCGGTAACTCCAATATGTTAATCAGTCCAAAACAAATCAATGCTAAACCAAATTGAAATAAAAATAAATTCTCAAGCTGACCGTCGATGGCGAGATAGGGCGAGATGATTCGTGATAATGGAATACCAAACTGCACCAAGCCAAAACCCAATATTAAGCCACTGGTCCGCTTGACGGTTGGCATGCCTTGCAAACAGTAGAATAACCCTAAAATGGTCATGCCACTTGCCACCATACCACTAAGTCCCCTGGCGACAATCTCTAGGTAATAAGGCTCAATTCCTATATTAGGCGTATCTAATAAGTGACTACTGATTAGCCACTGTAAACTCGTGGCGGCCAACAAAAAGAACAGAGTGATTTTGCTAAAAAGTGACATACCAAATTGTTGGCGAATTTTGTACAGCAGAACGGTGATACAGGCATTGGTCATATTATAGCTAACAGATATCCAGCCACCTTCAGCTGGCGTTAAGCCCAGTTGACCCTGAATTTGAGTAAGATTTGCGACGAGCAGACCGTTTTGGAAACTGGCAGTGAGACCAACGAAAATTCCGATCAGTAAGTAAAATAATTTGCGGCGTGCAGGATGATCAGGATTGGCAGGAGAGCCCACCATTATCGGTTGTTCGTGGGGCTTAAACTGATATTCATTACTCATGGACGTACCATAATCTGTATAAGGAAATAGAATGGCATAGAACAGATTCCAGACGCAAAATCAGGTCAGTACGATGAATGTTCATAGCTTAAAAACAGCGGAGTTACTGATATAAATGCTGGTCAAACTGGAAAGATAACCCAAGAAATGCAGGGCATATTTTATCATAATCTTTATAGCGCTTTTGTCATTAGCGCGTAACTCATTGGCGCTATTGAATAAAGATATAGCAGTATTTCGTGCAATATGACGAACATTAAAACAAGCGATGCAACAAGTAAAAAATGCTATACGCATAAAAAACAGCTCTATACAGAGCTGTTTGTGTGTATCGGAAAGTTGGTCTGTCAGTTATGATGCAATGCTAAACGGATTGGTCGTACTTAGCCTCTAGCTGCATAGCGCGCTGATAGCTATTGAGACTGGCAAGCGCTTCAGCATACTGCCTGATATTCGGGTAAGCGTCGAGTTTTTGACGCTTAGCGAGAATGATTAAGTCAAATGACAACATAAAGTCAGCACCACTTAGCTTATCACCCACAATGAACGACTTACCTTTAACCGAAGCATCCAGATATTCAAACAATCTGGTTTTTTCTGTATCGATATAGCCACTCAAAAACTCATTGTCATCAATGCCTGCTTTTTTGGTAAATAGCTCAAGCATTAATGGCAACATTAGCGAGCTTTCTGCAAAGTCAATCCACTGCAGATAATATCCATAATCTGAACTATCTGTAGCAGGGCGCAGACGCTCTGGCGCAAATCGTTCAATCAATAACTCTGTAATCGCACCGGACTCAGCGTAAATCTGTCCATCCATCTCGATAACCGGAGATTTACCGAGTGGGTGAACTGCCTTCAGGGAATCTGGTGCCAAATGAGTTTTGGCATCGCGCTGATGACTGATCACTTCATAAGGCACGCCTAGCTCTTCTAAGAGCCAAAGCGTACGCAACGAACGTGACTGATTAAGGTGATGTAAGCGAATCATGATATTAACCTTTGAGCTTGTTGATCAAACGCTTAGCCGCTTCTTCTGATGAGGCTGGGTTTTGACCTGTGATCAATAAACCATCTTCGACCACAAACTCTTCCCAATCAGCGGCTTTTTCATAGTTACCACCGTTGGCTTTCAAGACATCTTCTACTAAGAAAGGCACCACGTCTGTTAGGCCAGCCGCTTCTTCTTCTGAGTTGGTAAAGCCAGTAACGGTTTTACCTTTTACTAAGTACTCGCCATCAACTTTGACGCTTTTAAGCGCGCCAGGTGCATGACAAACAAAAGCAACAGGCTTGTCTTGCTTGACGAAACTCTCGATCAATTCGATAGAGTTCTTATCTACTGCCAAGTCCCACAATGGACCGTGACCACCTGGATAAAAGACTGAATCAAAATCTTCTACTTTCATGTCAGCAAGTTTCTTGGTATTGGCCAAGTGCTCTTGCGCCTCTTTGTCGTCTTTAAAACGCTTGGTATCTTTAGTTTGTGTATCTTCAGTATCGCTACTAGGATCTAGTGGTGGCTGACCACCTGCAGGAGACGCTAGAGTGACATTAGCACCCGCATCGAGAAACGCATAGTAAGGAGCTGCAAATTCTTCTAGCCAAAATCCTGTCTTTTTACCAGTATCGCCTAGACGGTCGTGTGAGGTTAGTACCATTAAAATATTCATAATTATCCTTATTTATTGTTTATATGTGAGTAAAACAAATTATTAACAGCCACATTTTTATTGATAGGGGATTCATTCAAATGGCAAGCCAGATGACCAAAACGTTATCAGTATAAGTGGTGACCGCTAATATTATTCCTGCTTCAGACGTAACTTTCAGTAGTGATCTTAGCAAGTTATGTTGTTAAGTTGTTATTAACAATAGTTATTACCTATCGTCAATTATTTAACAGTCAATTATTTAACATAAGTTACTGAACGTCAGAGACCTTAACCACTGTTTTACCAAAGTTATCACCGTTTAACATACCGACAAAGGCTTCTGGTGCATTTTCTAGACCATCAGCGATGTATTCTTTGGTTTTGACGTCGCCTGACTCTACCCATTTGCTCATGGTTTCTAAGAACTCTGGGAAGTGGTCGCCATACTCTTCAAAGATAATGAAGCCTTTGATGGTGAGGCGGCGGCTTAAGATAAGGCCAGTCAATACGCTCAAACGATCTTTACCTTCAGGCAGTTCGGTCGCATTGTACTGGGCAACAAGGCCACAGACAGGAATGCGAGCATGAGCATTGAGTAAAGGCATGACCGCATCAAACACGTGCCCACCGACGTTTTCATAATAGATATCGATACCATCTGGGCAGGCCGCTTTTAATTGCTCAGCAAAGTCATCGGCTCTGTGGTCGATACAGACATCAAAGCCAAGCTCGTTGACCGCGAAATCGCATTTCTCTTTGCCGCCTGCCACACCGACAGTGCGCAGACCATGTTGATTACCCACTTGACCGACCGTAGCACCGACAGGTCCAGTGGCTGCAGCGACAACTAACGTTTCGCCTTTCTGTGGTTTGCCGATATCAGTCAGACCCATGTAACCAGTGAAGCCGGGCATACCTAACACACCTAAACCATAAGAAGGGTTTGCCATGTTTTTGTCCAGTTTCAGGACGCCTTCGCCATCACTGACACTGTAGTCCTGCCAGCCGGAATTTGATACGACCAAATCACCGACAGCAAATTTATCGATATTAGACTCAACCACTTGAGCGACTGTGCCACCCATGATGACGTCACCGACTGCTAATGGGTCTGCATAGCTTTTTGCATCGCTCATACGTCCACGCATATATGGGTCTAATGACAGATATACCGTGCGTAATAACATCTCGTTATCGTTTGGCGTTGGGATGTCGCTGGTTGTCATGTCAAAGTTGTCAGCGGTTGGTTCGCCGTTCGGGCGGCTGGCAAGTTTGATTTGACGGTTGGTTTGTTGATTCTGTTGTTTGTCGAAGCTCATAGTAGGACTCCTTTATATTTATTAATTGTCATTATTATGGTGGTGTTAAATGTAGTAGCTACTCAGCATGGAATAGCTACTACTATAAATAGCATAACGATATGTACTTATTGTTACTGTCGCGATTTTTCTTATAATTCTTCTGACGGTTCTTGCTAAAGCGCTTATTAAGACGCTTTGCTAGTTACAGCGCGCTGCAAGATACGACGTGATACTTCTAAGTCGTTGGTACCATGTTCACCAAGCTTGACCATGTTATGCACTTCAAGCTGCTTGATGATTGGATCAATCGCTGATTCAGTCAAGTCAACGTCTTCTAGGCTAACTGGCAACCCAAGCTCGCGGAAGAAGTTTTCAGTGTAAACAATAGCCGTTTCGATAATGGCATCATCGTCTAGGTCAGTATCAGTAATGTTCCATACGTTACGCGCATACTGAAGCAGTTTTTCTTTTTTGCTTTCTTTTAGCTCACGCATGACTGATGGCAATACAATGGTTAGCGTACGTGCATGATCGATAGCGTGTAATGATGTCAGCTCATGACCAACCATGTGAGTTGTCCAGTCTTGTGGCACACCAGTACCGATCAGACCGTTCAATGCCATGGTCGCTGTCCACATAATGTTCTTACGTGTTTCTAGGTTTTCTGGATCTTGCTTAACCACTAGACCTTCATCAATAAGGATTTTAAGCAAGCTCTCAGCAAAGGCATCTTGTACTTTCGCGTTTACTGGGTAAGTCAGATATTGTTCCATTACATGAACAAATGCATCAGCCACACCATTCATAACCTGACGTTCAGGCAAGGTAAGTGTTTTGAGTGGATCTAGAATTGAGAATTTAGGGAAGGCAAGTGGGTTACCAAACGGTAGTTTTGCTTGACGTTCACTATAGTTGATCACGCCGCCTGAGTTCATCTCAGAACCTGTGGCTGGGATAGTCAATACAGCACCCAAGTCGACAGCAGAATCGATGTTTTTGCAATAACCAGTTAAGGCATCCCAAGCTTGGTCACGTGAGACAGTGCCGTCTTCTTCAGTTAATGAAGAAACGAGTGCGACAAATTTGCTACCGTCAATCACAGAACCACCGCCAACTGCTAATAAGAAGTCGATGTTGTGCTCATTAACCATATCAGCGGCTTTAAGTAGCGTGGTAAATTCTGGGTTGGCTTCAATGCCACCAAATTCAAATACAGTACGGTTACCGCTTGCTGCTAATGCAGTTTTTACTTCGTCTAAAGTACCAGTACGCTGTGCTGAACCACCACCATAAGTAATGAGTACACGCGCATCAGTAGGGACTAGATCTGATAATTGCTCGATTTGACCTTCACCAAAAACGATACGGACTGGGTTGTAGTATTGGAAGTTATTCATAAGATTCCTAATTAGTAATAAAAAGTTTTTAATAAAAACGATTCAATTAAATTGTTTTGACATGGGATATTGTCTGATATCAATCAATGAATGAAATGATAAGCAATGCTCGTATAGGCATTCATTCTTAATATTTGTGCGCATTGTACACCAATTAGACCAGTCGTCTAGCGATGTTTACAAAACTATCGTATAACTGTTTAAGTCATATGCAGATGTCATTAAGAAATTTGTTTAAAAAAGAGAAGGCAATAAAGCACACTGAACACTCAAGCATAGTACTGACAGCTGCTATCTATGAGTATTATGAATATTCAATGTGCTTTAATGGCTACGTTAGAAGTGCGGTCGATAGAAATTCAAACGGTTAACTATCAGCGTCCCATTTGGGTCGTGGTCATCTGCCAGATTTCTGCTAAAGGGGTATTGGTTTGGCTAATCTTTGCAATCAAGCTTGCGCCAAGCCATGCAAAATACCAACGCTTGGCCATACTCTCAGCCGAGATGTTATCGTGACGAGGGACAGACTCATCGAGCCAGCCAGCTTTGATCTGCTTAGCAAGCCACATGGTCGTCTGCTGATAGCCAGTATCAAGTGCCTTACGCATGGTTTCTGACATATCGGCTACCTCTGCGCTGAGCTTCACTACCAAGCATTTTTCATGGTCACAGCCGTTCTGCTGGGTGTCATACCAGTTTTGAAAATAGTCATATAGTTTTTGCTGTGCACTGACATCTTGTGCATCGATGACATCCAACCGAGTCTTATATAAACTAAAATAATGATTAATAATGGCTTCACCAAAGGCTTCTTTAGAAGCAAAGTAATGATAAAAAGAACCCTTTGGCACACCTGCTGTATCTAAAATCTGCTTTAGACCAACAGCGGTAAAGCCTTTTTTGGCTATTAATTGATAACCAGTCGCAAGTAAGTGCGTTTTGGTGTCTGATGTAGTAGCGTCTGTATTAGACATAAATAGGATTGTCTCCCTTGATGGTTCTGTGTATTAAGTAGTCAGTCGAAACAGTTAGCGTTCACTTGAACGTCATGTTGATGGCGTATTGTAATAGGATATAGTTATATGTGTTACGTTTTATCAACAATACTCACTGACAAAGTAGTCTTGTTTTATTAATAGCTATGGTAGCATTAGACCAGTCGTCTAGCAAGGTGGGTTTTATTCTCATCAGTCACTGGTTAGATATTTATTTTATCTCATAGCTTAATAAAGACTTTAAACCTACTACTTACAAGACAGCTTTAACCACTCTATTTAGATTATTAACAATAAATTCGTCAAACAACAAAGCAAAATAAGGATGATTATGTCAACCAACGATAGTAACAATAGCGCCTACAATGATTTTCACTTGCAATTCATCGCAGGCGAATGGCAAAAAGGTAAAGATGATAGCATCAATACCAATACCAATCCCTACAATGGCGATACGCTCGTAGAGATTCAGCAAGCGACCAAAGATCAGCTTAATGAAGCCTATGATACTGCGACCCAAGCTCAAGAAGCGTGGGCCAAGCAGACACCAGCAGAGCGTTCTGCAGTGTTGTATAAAGTCGTGCATATACTCGATCAACGCCAAGAAGAAATCGTCGATTGGTTGATTAAAGAATCAGGTAGTACCCGTATCAAAGCGATGGTTGAGTTCGGGGCTACACGCGCGATTACCCTGGAAGCAGCGACATTCCCTAATCGTGTCCATGGTGAGATTCGCCCATCAAATACTCCTGGCAAAGAAAACTTTATTTATCGTGAGCCAATCGGTGTTGTCGCTGTTATTAGCCCATGGAACTTTCCACTACATTTAACTCAACGCTCTATCGCGCCAGCCTTAGCACTTGGCAATGCAGTGGTACTCAAGCCTGCTAGCGATACGCCAGTGACTGGTGGTTTGCTATTGGCCAAAGTATTTGAAGAAGCGGGTCTACCAAAAGGCCTGTTAAACGTGGTTGTGGGTTCAGGCAGCGAGATAGGCGATGCAATCGTTGAACACAAAGCGTCAAGTTTTGTGTCATTCACAGGATCAACTTCAGTGGGTAAACACATCGGTGAGCTAGCTAATGGTGGTGAGCATATCAAACAAGTGGCACTTGAGTTAGGTGGAAACAGTCCATTTGTTGTACTCAAGGATGCAGATATTGATCAGGCAGTAAAAGCAGCCGTGTTCGGTAAGTTCTTGCATCAAGGCCAGATTTGTATGGCTATTAACCGAATTATTGTTGAAAATGAAGTGTACGATGAGTTTGTAGAGCGTTTCTTGTCTCATGTTAAAACGTTACAGGTAGGTGATCCTAACGATCAAGGTACTGCTATTGGCCCAATTATCAATGAGAAACAAGTTCAGTCACTTAGAGATAAGATTGATGAGGCACAGAAAGAAGGCGCAAAAATGCTCTTGAGCGGTGAAATCAATGGTCAATTAGTCCCACCCCATGTCTTTACCGAAGTTACTAGAGAGATGGATATTGCCTATAATGAAATATTTGGACCATTGATAGGCATTATTCGAGCCAAAAATGAAGAGGATGCTTTGTCGATAGCTAATGATTCTATGTATGGCTTATCTAGTGCGGTGTTTACCGCAGACATGCAAAAAGGTTTACGTTTCGCTCGTGGTATCCGAGCAGGTATGACCCATATAAATGATATTCCAGTAAACGATGAAAGTAACGTGGCTTTTGGTGGTGAGAAAAATTCAGGTATCGGCCGTTTCAACGGTGAGTGGGTACTAGAAGAATTCACCAGAACACATTGGATCTCAATGCAAAATGAGCCACGTGAATATCCGTTCTAATTGTCCTAAAATAGAATGCTAATAGCTAGTAAAAAAGACCGCTTTGATAGCGGTCTTTTTTTGTGAGACATTCAGTGTTTTACTGAGAGCGATATATTTGAAAGCTAGTCAATAAGTTATCTGGCATGAAAGCCAAGTAATCCTTCAATTTCTTCCATCGTCATCCGTCTTACCAGTGCTTGCTCTTCTACTGACAAGCGGTTGGTATGTTCTTTTATCATCGTATGAATACTTCGTGATATCTCAGAGGTGGTCGCGTAATACATTTGAGGCTGCTCTTTTGTCAACCTCATCAAAAATCGATTGATAAGTTTACGCTTTTCATCTGATTTATTTTCTTCAGCCGTAGTCTTATTTTGAGTCATGGTGTTCTCCTAGAGGTAAGTCATTTAAGCACTCAGACATATGAGAATCGATGCTTATAAGTGGTTTCTGGGGCTGACCTCATTGCCTTACAAGTATTAGGTTAGCATCATGGTTGAATGCTAAGTATGTTGGATATCGTATATGATATTTTGAGCTTAAAGTTTAAAAGTAATAAATAAGCGTTAAATAGCCAGAAGGATAGGGTATGTCAAATCAAGCAGCAAACAACTCAGAGAACAACAATGTTACATTGGTGTTATTTCACAATGACTTGCGATTAGCGGACAATGCAACTTTGCTAAAAGCATCTAAGATATCCATTAATGGAAAGCTGCTGTTTGTTTATGCCTCATCGTTGACAGATATATTAGACGATAAAGACCATTATGAGTCTATCGTTATGAGGCTATGGGTCAAGCTCGTCAGCAGTTTTTGCATGAGAGCTTGGCTGATTTAAATGCATCATTGATACAGCGTGGTAATAGGTTGCTGTATTTACAGAAAGGCGATGAAGCATTGAACGTCTTTACTCAGTTGAATGATCTAATTGCGCAGCAACAAGTGACGGATATCTGCATCAGTCAAACGGCAGATTATAATCAAAACAAAGTATATGACCTTTTACAGGCGAAGCATCTGGAGATACAGTGGCATGTTCAAACAACAGCGACTTTGTTTGATGAGTTGCCGTTAGAGCAGTTGCCCAAAAGCTTTACGCAATTTCGTAAACAAATCGAAACCGATTATGATTTGCTGCATGCAGAAAAAGATATAGCCATTTCTCCAACGCCAGCATCATTTGCTCCATTGCCTGATAATATGTTGAGTAGGGACGAGTGCTTTTTTGAATCGCAGTTGTCTAATCAGGCAGAGGTTGATAAGCCATCACAGCAGCCATCCAGTTTTACAGGTGGTGAGTCAAATGGTCTCAATCACTTAGATGCCTATTTCGATTCCGATGCGCCCAGCACTTATAAAACTACCCGAAACGCGCTAGATGAGTGGGCGCATTCCACAAAGTTTTCCGCTTGGCTTGCAAACGGCTCGCTATCTGTAAACACAATATTAAATCGTTTGCGTCGATATGAGCGCGATATCATCGCAAATGATTCTACCTACTGGATATGGTTTGAGCTGCTGTGGCGTGAGTATTTCTATTGGTATGCTGTGACCCATCGGCAAAATTTATTTTGGTTTAAGGGTATCGCTCAGCACGCGCCTTCAACTCAATTGATTGAGAGTCTGTTAGCGCAATGGAAAAATGGTACGACACCATATCCTATCGTCAATGCTTGTATGAACCAATTGCGCATGACAGGTTACATGTCGAATCGCGGACGACAACTGGTTGCCAGCTGCTTTATCCATGAGCTAGGGCTTGATTGGCGTTACGGGGCAGCTTACTTTGAGCAACATCTTGTTGATTATGATGTCGGCAGTAATTGGGGCAATTGGCAATATCTGGCAGGCGTCGGCGCTGACCCAAGAGGATGCAGACAGTTTAATCTCGACAAGCAAACTCAGCAATACGATCCAAACGGTGAGTTTATCTGTCAATGGCAAGGCAATACTCAAGAGGGCGATTAATGTATATTGAAAACTCTCACTCGACAGATGATAGCTATTATTAGACTAATTATAAGATAGGTTTAAACAATGAAGAAACCCAGTCCTTATCTCACTTTTGCAGGTGCTATTCCGTTTGTCGCCTGTGCATTTTTATTGATGGTAGACGTTGTTACCGTGCCTATACTTGGCTCAGTAGTCGATGTGTTAAGTGCTTATGGTCTAGTAATTGCATCATTTATGGCAGGCGCGCATTGGGGTAATCATTTAGATTTAGCTGAAGACAATAAGTGGGCAGTTAGGCTTCCACTGTATAGCAATGTCATTGGGCTTGGCCTTTGGCTTGGGTTTTTAATCTTATCAGCCAGTAGTTTTAGTTGGCTATTAGTGATTGGGTTTATAAGTCTGTTGGTTATTGATTATAATCTGCATCGAGCGCAGATTATCTGTCATGCTTACTTTAAAGTAAGGCAGTATGTCACAGCGATAGTGGTCATATCGTTAGTCGTTGCGGCATTACAGTTGTAAGTGGTATTGACTAAGTCATGGCTAAATAATAGTTAAAGAACAGCCAGATTGCTTTCTCTATTTTTATATAGTCAAATCCATATAAATCCGCTACATCGTCATCCTCGCTAAGCATACTAATGTATAACTTGCGCTCGGTTTCCTTGTATCGAAATTATTTGAATTCAACTATACTTGAGATTTTGCTTCTAGAGATTTCCGTAGGCGCTGCACTTTAATGGATAGAATATTTCAATAATCAGACTAAAGATTTATAAAGTTCATTTAAAATGAATGTTATAATTAAAGCCATCTATATTCTTTAAGAAGATGGCTATGCACTCTATCAAGTTACCTAGCAAACCACCAAGATCTCCGCATCCTATCTTTAATTTGAGCTTTCGCATATTTTTTAGTGCTGCTGCGCTATTTTCCGTAGTAACGATGCTGCTATGGGTGTTTGCGTTCACTGGTCACACCGATATCGATGCACAGGTTTTGAACCCGTTATACTGGCACGGCCATGAAATGGTGTATGGTTATGCTCTGGCAGTGGTAGCCGGGTTCTTGCTAACTGCGGTCAAGACATGGACAGGGGTAATGATGCCGCATGGTTATAAGCTGCTAGGCATCTTTGCCTGTTGGTTGTTAGCACGTCTGAGCTGGCTAAGTTTTGGGCTTGGCATAACGCTCATAGGTGATAGTATGTCGTGGTTATATATAGCAGTCCTTTTTGATGTAGTATTTGTCGCCTCGATGGCATATGTGATATGTCGAGCGGTATGGCAAGTTAAGCAATACAAGCAAATGGGTATCTTGGCAAAACTGGCACTGCTGACCTTTGGCAACGGACTCTGCTATTGGGGAATTATCAATGCTGATATGAATACAACTAAGATAGGGATTTATTTTGGGTTTTACTTGATCATTGGGTTAGTGCTAACGATTGGCCGACGTGTGGTGCCATTTTTTATTGAACGTGGTCTTAGTATAGATATGGAAACGTCAGAACCCATTAAACTACGTAATAGTAAGACACAAGATATCGCAAGCTTAGGATTTTTCTTCGCCTTTTTTATTAGTGATGTATTTTATCCAAACCAGTATCTCTTGACGGTTACCGCGCTCGGTGTAGCAGTGATTAATATCGTTCGTCTGATAGGGTGGTATCATCACGGTATTTGGCAAAAACCATTACTTTGGTCGTTGTATATTGCATTTTTAGGTATGTGTTTGAGTTTCTTATTGTATGCACTACAGCCTTGGCTCGGTTATCCGCACAGCATTGCTATGCATGGACTGGCGATTGCTGGTGTTGGTATGATGACGTTAGCAATGATGACTAGAGTATCTCTGGGACATACGGGTCGCAGTATTCATCAACCGCCAAAAATGGTAGGCGTTATGTACGGTTTGATGGTATTAGTATTTATCAGCCGCGTACTACTACCGCTAGTCGATATGAGTCATTACCTAGTATGGATTATGATTGCACAAAGCGCTTGGATGGCTTGTTTTGTGCTATTTTGCATCAGTTATCTGCCTATGCTGGCGCGTCCTCGGCCAGATGGTTTATTTGGTTAAAGCGGACTAATGATACTATTACCAGAAATATGATTTACTTTGTTCAAAATAATGTGTTTAAAATATTTATAAAAATAGGAGCGCAAGTACATGCGACTGACCAACTATAGTGACTACGCGCTACGCTCATTAATTTATCTGGCTGTGAGACCAGATCCGTCGCTGCTTGCCAATATTAGCGATATTGCTGACAGCTATGGTATTTCTAAAAGTCATTTGACTAAGATTATTCATCAGCTGGGTCAGCTTGGTTATATAGAAAGTGTGCGTGGCAAAAACGGTGGCATACGCTTGGCACGTGCGCCTAAAGATATTAATTTGGGCGTATTGATCAAACAGATAGAGCCTGATTTTAATTTGGTAGAGTGCTTTGCCGTACCAGCGTCTCATAAGGATAGTGAGCAGGGCGCTCATCCGGCGGATTTGCCAGTGACATTCATTGAGGAAAAAAAGAATAAATCACTAGGCTGCGTGATTAGTCCAGCCTGTCAGCTTAAAAGCGTGTTCTTTGAAGCGCTCACCGCATTTGTTAATGTGCTTGAGCGTTATACATTAGCAGATATTCTGAACAATGAGGATGAGCTGGCTACTTTGCTATTTCGGTAGTAGCTTCGATAATAGTTTCGATATGATTATAACCAGCTCACAAAAATGGGTCGCTACATTAGTAAGCACAGTAATAGCGACCCGTTTTTATGTTTGTCAAAAATATATGTCTAAGGTGTGAGAAGTTAGGCGTTTTCTAGTTTTGGACGTGCTTTCTTAACGGCTTTCACCAGTGCTTTCTCAAACCCACCTTCTTTGAACTGAACAAGATAAGAATGCGCAGCACAGAAATTGCGTACGTCACGCCATTCATGAGCCAAATTGGTCGCCCAGTCGCAGTATTGCGCGCCAGCGTTTGGCTCGTTTTTCAGTGCTTTTTTGGTTGTAGGATGCAGTATTAGCTCAGGCAATACAGCTTCTAATAGCTTCGTTGGTGGACTCATAAAAGTATCATCTACGTGCAAGCTTTGACTGGCAGGATGATAAGCCAATAAAGAACCTGCATGGATCATCTCATTGGGCGAAATATAGTAAATGCCCTCTGACATTGAAAACTTA
Source organism: uncultured Psychrobacter sp. (assembly GCF_947500265.1). GTDB lineage: Bacteria > Pseudomonadota > Gammaproteobacteria > Pseudomonadales > Moraxellaceae > Psychrobacter. The sequence goes on from NZ_CANMRN010000001.1 coordinate 486,111, forward strand.
AGTTCAGGATAGCGTGCAGCGACTGCGTCACTTTCTACCAAATCATCTGCCCAGTTGATTCCTGGCACTTTTTTATGGTGACGGCTACTGCCATAAAACGTCGCTTGCGGGAAGTCTTTGGCCATTTGAGCACAGCTGACTGTATGAAAAGGATGTACGTTCAGCACCGCTTCGACATCTTGACCATTGTTAGTGAGTGCCATGACCTCATCTCGAACATCACCGGTGAGGGCGTAACTGTCCAAAAAGATAAATTTTCCTGATGATAGCTTGACTAGCGAGCATTGAGTGCCGATATTTAGCACGCCACCGAGACGGAATGTTCCGCGTATGTTCCAAAATCCTGCGCCTAAATCATGAATGTGATCAGTCATTTATAATTTTCCTCGTCTAGTTAATTAAATAAAATATGTAAATAAAACGAAGCTACTTTTTCACCGTAAACTTTGTTTTTCGAGTTGTTTTAGTAGTATGCGTTCTAACTCTTTACACCTTTATGTTTGTTTTTATGCCTTCTCAAGCTCAGGGCGAGCCAGATCAATCGCTGATATAAGTGCTGACTCAAATTGACCTTCATCAAATACAACCAATCCCGAGTGGGCACCGCAAAAATGACGACCATCACGCCATTTGTGTGCCAGCTCTACTGCCCAATCACAATAGTGCTTAGCTGCGTTTGGCTCAGCTTTGAGCGCTTTTTTGGTAGTAGGGTGTAAGCCTAGGTTAGGCTGCACGGCATTTATTAACTTGGAAGGGGGTATCTCAAAGGTATCATCGACATAAATGCTCTGGCTAGCAGGATGATAGACCAACAATGAGCTGGCATGAACCGTCTCGTCAGGTGAAATGTAATGGATGCCTTGAGGTATAGAAAATTGGAGTTCAGGGTAACGCGCAGCAATGGCATCGCTTTCGACCAAGTCGTCTGCCCAATTGACTTCAGGTACTTGTCTCGGATGTCGGCTACTCCCATAAAACGTCGCTTGCGGAAAGTCTTTGGCCATTTGAGCACAGTGTACTGTATGAAACGGATGAACATTGAGGACGGCTTCGACATTTTGACCATCATTGGTCAATGCCATGACTTGCTGACGCACATCACCAGTTAATGTATAGCTATCTAAAAAGATAAATCGCTCTGATGATAGTCTTATGAGCGCACATTGGACACCGATATCAAGGATACCGTTTTTGATAAATGATCCTCGAATACTCCAAAATCCTGCACCTAAATCATACATTTCATCAGTCATCAACATTGCTCCTTAATCGTTCATTTATTCAATCATTTTACTTGTTTGTAGCACCCTACAGTCGGTCCAATATAATTTGGATACAAGGAAAGCGAGTGAAAGTACTACAAGTTGTAGACTAAGCAGGCCTGACACCGTATCCAATTTATAGAAGATTGACTATATGATTATTAATTTTTATAGCAGTAATGTCTGTAAGAAAAAAGATAGAAGCAATGTAAATGTGTAAAAATAAAAAAGAGTTGTTATTCAAATGTCATCATCAGCAGTGAAGGCTGTTCTCCCTTTCGTAAGTAGATTGAAAATAGCTTATAAACAGTCTTCGTAATCATAGGCTGAGATACGAGGATCATTTTTGTAGCTTTCATTGCCACATAAGAATTTATCGAAACGGGTATCACCATTAATATAACGTTGCATCCATGCGATAGCAGGCTTACTCAATAGCTTTTCGTTAAAACGATGACTGGCACAGAAATGACTGCCGTTGTTAATCTCGACCTTCATTTTTGGACCGTCAGCTTTTTGATAAAAGATATTGGTATATTTTTTATTCGGGGCGATACGGTCATTTTCACAAGCGATGAATAGAGCAGGCGTATCCATCGCGCCATAGCTCGTATCGTGATAGGGCGTTTGTGCAATGATGGCTTGCACCGTACTGCGCTTGGTTGCCAATCGTAGCGCTCCGCCGCCGCCCATTGACCAGCCAATCGCGCCCAAACGATTTTGATCTATCATATGACCCACTGTTTCATCAGCGAGGAGATGATCGAGAGCTGCGCTCAATTGCTCAGCACGGCTATCTGGATTGTCGTAAATGGAGCTAGTATTAATAGTAATAACGACAAATCCCCAAGAGGCCAAACGCGGTCCCCACCATTTGATAGAAGACTCATACGACACGTAACCTGGTACTACCGCGATACCACCTAGCAGACCACAGTTAGTAGCATCCGTTGGATAGTGTATGGTACCGCCACCGAAGCCATTGGCTGATTGACGACTCACGTGCTTGGTACTGATAGAAAACGGACCGTTATCGCGTGTTTTTGTGAGCTCAGTAGCAGTGATAGCGTCATCCTTTATACAGTCTACTGCCGCTAGTGAGTTTGTAGCGTCGAGTGATGATCCAACTGGGTTGAGACTTTTAACGCTAGTTTCGGTCACAGTTACTTCTGCTACAGCCATCGTAGAGAAAACCAATATACTCATCGCGATAATAATTTGTGAAAGCACCATATTTTTTGTCATAGTAAATCGTATTCTAAAAAGTTGTGTGGTCGTGTATGTCTATGGGTTAGAAAAGATAAACGTAGGTAGTGTTTGTTAACTGTCAACGTCATCAATCGTTAAAGCAGTTAAGTACTTAACAAGTGCGCAAATAGCATCTAACCATACTATCCTGTATGTGCAATAAACGTAACGTTGATCTTGACCTCCTGAGTCGAAAACTGTCTTCACCGTCTCAAGTCGAAATGTGATTCCTAGTCAAGTTTTTCTACGATAATCTCGAATCCAAATAAAGAATCTATCAAGAGGCAATAACACTTTTAAACCTGAGTATATTGGTGAATGTGCTACCATAATTTGCTTGTCATTATGATGAGCATTTATCGTTTAATAATGGTGATTTTTGCTTATACATTGAGCAAAAATCACCGTTATTCCTCTCTATCATCCACGCCAGTGACGGTTATTATTTACAGTCATGGTATAACCAATATAGTCAGATCCCCTGTGAATAATTCTAAAGATCAGATCCAAGATATAACAGCTGTGCCACCAGCTCCCTCCAATCATTCAACGTCATGGATATTGAAGCTCACAATTGGTCTAATAGGTATGTTTGCTTTTTTGCAAGTGTACTCTATCCAAGCGGTGCTACCAGTCATGATGGTGGACTTTGCTGCGACTGAAGTACAGGCTGGCATGATCGTTGGTGCCACTGTATTGGCAATCGCCATCATGTCACCATTTCTGGGTATGCTCTCAGATGCGGTCGGGCGCAAGTCGTTTATCGTTGGCGCTTTATTGTTTTTAGCGATACCAACAGCACTCATTGCCCAGAGCTCGAGCATTGAATGGGTCGGCATTTGGCGCTTCATGCAAGGATTGTCCGTACCGGGTATTACGGTGGTGACAATTGCCTATATCGGTGAGGAGTTTGAGGGCCGAGCAATGACTGAGCTGATGTCCTTTTATGTGTCAGGATGCGTGCTTGGCGGCTTTATGGGTCGGTTCTTGTTGGGGCATTTGCATGAGCTGATAGGCTGGCGTCATGGCTACTATGTGATGACGGCGATGACGCTATTGGGGGCAATATGGGTCGGCAAGATGCTACCATCGTCTCGTCACTTTGTGGCCAATCCTAATTTTCGCTCAGCGATACAGACGCTGGGTGAGCATGTCACCAATCGCTATGTGGTAACAGCATGTCTGCTTGGCGCTTGCGTGCTGTTCTCCCTTGTAGGCTGCTTCACTTTTATCAATTTACATTTGGCAGATAAGCCTTATGAGCTTGGTACTGGTGCGCTCGCCAATATTTTTGCGGTATATTTGCTTGGTGTTATTATCACGCCATTATCTACGACATTGCTACGCCGATTTGGATCGGCGCGTACAGTACGGGTGGCTATCGTCGTATCTATGGTTGGGGTGTTATTGACTCTGGTCACGCCATTATGGGGGGTGATTATAGGACTGGCTATTATGTCATCTGGTGTGTTTATTACGCAGTCAGCGACTATTAGTTATATAGCGGTCAATGTGAAAAAGGGTCGCTCATTAGCTTCGGGTCTATATTATATGGGCTACTATACAGGCGGTACGCTAGGGGCATGGCTGGGTGGCATAGCTTATGCGCGAGGGCAGTGGTCTCTTACCGTATGGTTGTTATTGTTTGTGCAGGTAATGGCGTTATTAATAGCCAGTTTTGGAATGATTAAAACCACAGTACGGGCAAAGTGATTGGCTGTCTGATTTAATGTAGGCTCGGTCGGCCATCTTATGATACTTAATGTAAGACCGCTTTACACAGCGCCGCTTTTTTCTTACTATCAATAACGATGTTATTATAAAAACTAAAATGGTTAGCGCAGTAGGTTTTATGCTGCTATTAACTTGATTGTTATTGTTATTTATCCCTTATCAGTACGACAAACAAGGAAGTCAGATCTATGTCAAACATTTACCACAGTGCACCATCTGCCTACGATTATCCATTACTGGTCAAGCAGTTATTAAGCCGTGCCAAAACGGTATCGCAAGATCAAGAGATTGTGTATGCGGACAAAAAGCGCCTGACTTATAAAGAGTTGTTTGAGCGTATCAATCGCCTGGCCAATGTATTGGCAGACTTAAAGCTTGATGCAGGTGATGTGGTTGCCGTGATGGATTGGGACAGTCATCGCTATCTTGAGTCTTATTTTGCCGTGCCAATGTCAGAGTATGTTTTACAGACCGTCAATATCCGTTTATCGCCTGAGAAAATCCTTTATACCATCAACCATGCCAAGCCTAAAGTGCTCATGCTCAATTCTGAGTTTGCGCCATTGGTTAAAGACTATCAGTTTGAAAATTCAAGTATTGAGCATATTATCTGGCTAGATGACAATGGTGTCACGGCTGAAGGTATCTTTGGTAGCAATCAAAGCCGTGTCACAGGCGAATATGAAGCGCTATTAGAAGCTGCCAATAGCGATTTTGATTTCCCAGATTTTGATGAAAATACCATTGCGACGACCTTTTATACCTCAGGCACGACAGGTGATCCAAAAGGGGTTTTCTTTAGCCATCGTCAGCTAGTGCTACATACACTAGCAGAAGCGGCAACCTTGGGTATGCTGCCTGATAAGCAAGGCGTGAGCTATGGTGATGTCTATATGCCGATGACGCCAATGTTCCATGTGCATGCATGGGGTTTTCCATTTACAGCGACCATGGTAGGTCTAAAGCAAGTCTATCCAGGTCGTTATGCGCCTGATACGTTAATGGATTTGATTGTCAATGAAAAGGTCAGTATCACCCATTGTGTACCAACGATTTTGCAAATGGTACTCAAAGAAGCACAAGATCGCGACGCTAGCTTTAATGGTCTAAAAATGATTATTGGTGGTTCAAGACTGACAGAAAGTCTAGCCAAAACGGCCATGGCCCAAGGCATTGAGGTCTATACAGGCTATGGTATGTCGGAGACAGCGCCGCTTATTAGTTTAACGGGATTTAGCCTCGATGAGCCTGAAATGACTGAAGAAGAAGACATTGCCCGTCGTTGTATGACAGGTAAACCAGTGCTTATGGTTGATGCTCAGGTATGGGGTGAAGGCAATAAGTCAGTAGGAACTGGACCAGACAATACAGGCGAGCTGGTATTGCGTGCACCTTGGTTGACCCAAAGCTATCTCAAAAATGACGACGCTGGCAAAGAGTTATGGGAAAATGGCTATATGCATACCCAAGATATCGCTTACATACGTCCTGATGGCTATATCAAAATCACCGATCGCTTAAAGGATGTGATCAAATCAGGTGGTGAGTGGATTTCATCACTAGAGATTGAGACTATTTTATCACTACATCCGTCAGTAGCCGATGTGTCAGTGATTGGGGTGCGTGATAAGCAATGGGGCGAGCGTCCGTTGGCTTTGGTGGTGCTAAAGCCTGATGCTAAGGATACTAGTGCTGATGATATCAAAGCGATTGCAGAAAAAGCGGTAGAGCGCGGTATCATTCCTAAGTATGGTGTGCCAAGCCAGTTTAAGTTCGTTGATGAGCTACCAAAAACCTCTGTTGGTAAACATGACAAAAAAGTCATGCGTGAGATGTATGCCAATCAAACTGAGATATAATTAGTATTAGTTAAATGTTCAAATATTTGTATTCGTCAAAATGTAGCGCGTATTACACACTTAATAGTTGACCTTTCCGATAGGCTCTGCTACATTTTAAACCGATACGATATGTATCGGTTTTTTAATTCTGGCAAGGATGACCAGTATTTACTAAGACATGGTTTTTTATAGTTGAAGCATTTTAGAGTTGGTAACAGCCAATTGCACGCAGACAGTGCACCGTGCGAGGTGAGTACCGTGACAACTTATTGAGTGCCTTAACTATAAAATACTATTGCCTCATTTCTCGTTTATGCTAAGGACAGCTACTATGAGCGACCATTCCCTATCCCCAGTTTCCACCCAAACGACAGACACGCCAAACTTCGCTGATATTTATCATGAGTCTATTACGGATCGAGAGCAGTTTTGGGCTGAGCAGGCGAAGCGTATCTATTGGCATAAAGAGCCTGAGCAAATTCTAGATGACAGTAATCTGCCTTTTGCCAAATGGTTCGTCGGCGGTGAGACAAATCTTTGTTATAACTGCGTCGATCGCCATCTAGCAGACCGGGCAGAGCAAGATGCTTTTGTGTGGGTGTCATCAGAGATTAATCAAGAATTGATAGAAACCTTTCCAGCGGTCGTTGATTCGTTTAAAGATTTAGGTAACAACGTTGAGTTTTATACAGACTATACCAAGCGACGCCTGACTTATAATGACTTGTATAAAGAAGTTAATTATTTCGCAGATGTGCTACAACGTCACGGTATTGGCAAGGGTGACCGTGTCATTATCTATATGCCGATGATATTGGAAGCCGCTTATGCCATGCTGGCTTGTGCGCGTATTGGTGCCGTCCATTCAGTCGTGTTTGGTGGGTTTGCCGCCCATAACTTGGCTATCCGTATGGATGATGCCGAAGCAAAAATGGTCATTACCGTAGATGCAGGGCTACGCGGCGGTAAGGTCGTCAATTATAAAAACCTAGTCAATCAAGGCGTCGAGCAAGCATCTGTTAAGCCAGAGCATGTACTGGTGGTCAATCGCGGTATATTGCCATTTGAGGCAAAAGACATCGATGTCGATTATGCGACCGAGCGTCGTCATAGTTGTGAGGCCAATGCAGTCGTAGATCCAGTTTGGCTTGAGTCAAACACCCCGTCTTATCTGCTTTATACTTCTGGTACTACTGGCACACCAAAAGGGGTGCAGCGGGATACAGGCGGTCATGCAGTTGCGCTGACGACGTCAATGGATTATGTCTATGATGGCAAGGCGGGCGAGACGTTTTGGGCAATATCTGATATTGGTTGGGCCGTTGGGCACTCTTATACGATCTATGCGCCGTTACTGGCGGGTATGACCAGTATCATGTATGAGGGCTTACCGCATATGCCAAACCCTGGCATCTGGTGGCGCATCGTTGAAGCAAATAAAGTCAATATTCTATTCACCGCACCCACAGGTGTGCGCATGCTCAAAAAACAAGACGAAAGCTGGATGACGCGTTACGATGTGTCTAGTGTGAAGTCGTTCTTTCTCGCAGGTGAACCACTTGATGAGTCAACGGCTAGTTGGTTGACTCAGCACCTAGGCGTGCCAATTTTAGATCACTATTGGCAGACAGAGTCTGGTTGGCCAATCTTGAGCCATACGCCAAAGTTCAATCATAAGCCGCACAAGCAGGGGTCACCTGGTTACCCGATGTATGGCTATGAAGCGCATGTCATCAATGAGGAGACTGGCGATTCTTGTCAGGCTGGCGAAAAAGGATTGCTTGCAATTAAAGCACCACTACCGCCTGGTTGTCTCACCACGGTATGGCGTAACGACGAGCGCTTTATTAGCAGCTACTTTGGTCTGTTTGATGGTCAGCAGTACTCAACCTCGGACTATGCAGTGACAGATGAAGAGGGTTATTTTTATATCTTAGGTCGTACTGATGACGTGATTAATGTCGCAGGACATCGTATAGGCACACAAGAGATTGAAGAGGCAATCAGTACGCATCCAGAGATGGCAGAGTGTGCCGTGGTGGGTATTCAAGACGAGCTAAAAGGTGAGCTACCTATTGCGTTCTGCGTCCTAAAAGATCAAACGCAAATTGAAACCACCGAAAACCGTTTCCGTATCGAGCAACAAGTGATAGGCGCTGTCGTCAAATCTTTGGGCGGCATTGCCCGACCAGCTGCTATCTACTTCCCGCAGGCACTGCCAAAAACTCGCTCTGGTAAAATCTTACGTCGCTCAATTCGTGCTCTAGCGGAAAACCAACCGACAGGAGATATGTCAACGCTTGATAACCCAACTGCTATTGATGCGATCAAGCAGGCGATGAAAGATTATTGATTGGTATAAATTAGCCTCATACAAAAATAGTGATGTTGTTCATCGCGTATCAAAGTCAGGTTAATTTCAAAAAGCTCATGAGTCATCATGGGCTTTTTTGTTTTTGTTATTTAAACAATTTTTATAAGAGCACGTGCTATTAAAATAAACTTAGCAAAAATTTCGATAAAGCGCTTGACCGTAAAAATGATTTATTGTTATAGTCAATAACGATACAAAATAAATCATTTTAAAATTTAGTTTTTAATAATGTTTTATAGTCAGATACTCATCGCTTTTATTTTTCTAATAAATATCTAGGTGCCGTCACACGGTAGTCTCGCAAAAAAGATAAGGATATCTTATGCACCACGTTCAACAGCTCATCAATGGTCAGTTCGTACAATCAAACACCGACGAATGGATTGATATCACTGATCCAGCGACGCAAGAAGTCATTGCCAAAGTGCCACAAACTACTAATGATGAGATTAACCAAGCTGTCGCAGCCGCACAGACTGCGTTTGAGACATGGCGCAAAACGCCAATCACCACGCGTGCGCGTATCTTTTTAAAGTATCAGTCTCTGATTCGTGATCATATGGATGAGTTGGCAGAAATCTTGACCGCAGAGCAAGGAAAGACGATTGCTGATGCACGCGGTGATGTGTTCCGCGGTTTAGAAGTGGTAGAGCATGCCGCTGGTATCGCCAATTTGCAAATCGGCGACTTTGTAGAAAACGTCGCATCAGGCGTTGATACTTATAGTATTTGGCAACCACTCGGTGTTTGTGCTGGTATTACGCCATTTAACTTCCCCGCGATGATTCCGCTATGGATGTTCCCAATGGCGATTGCTACGGGTAATACATTCATCCTAAAACCGTCTGAACAAGATCCGATGGTGACTATGCGCTTAGTTGAGCTAGCGATTGAAGCGGGCGTACCAGAAGGCGTGCTGAATGTGGTACATGGTGGTAAAGCAACCGTCGATGCTATCTGCGACCATCCAGATATCAAAGCCGTTTCTTTCGTAGGTTCTACTAACGTTGGCAAACATGTCTATGAGCGTGCAAGCCAGTCAGGTAAGCGTGCCCAGTGCATGATGGGTGCCAAAAATCATGGCGTTATCCTGCCTGATGCCAATAAAGAGCAAACGCTCAATCAGCTAGCAGGCGCAGCATTCGGTGCAGCGGGTCAACGCTGTATGGCGCTGTCGGTCGTCGTACTAGTAGGCTCAGCTGGCGAGTGGATTGATGAAATTAAAGCAAAAGCGGAAAGCTTGGTCGTCTCAGCTGGGAAAAATGACAAAGACTTGGGGCCACTTATTTCTCCTGCCGCAAAGGCCCGTGTCGAGCATTTGATTGGGACTGGCGTAGAAGAAGGTGCGAGCTTGATTCTAGACGGTCGAGGAATTACCGTTGAAGGGTTCGAAAAAGGTAACTTCGTTGGCCCAACTATCTTTGATAATGTCACAAGTGATATGCAAATTTATAAAGAAGAAATCTTTGGCCCAGTACTATGTATCATGCGTGCTAATAGCTTGGACGAAGCGATTGAACTACTGAACGCCAATCCACATGGCAACGGTACGGCGATATTTACTCAGTCAGGGGCGGCTGCACATAAATTCCAGCAAGACATTCAAGTTGGTCAAATCGGTATTAACTTGCCAATCCCTGTGCCACTTCCAATGTTCTCCTTCTCAGGCTCACGTGGCAGCAAGCTTGGTGACTTAGGTCCTTATGGTAAGCAAGCGGTCCAGTTCTATACTCAGACCAAGACTGTGACGGCACGTTGGTTTGATGATGAAGCAAGCCGCGGTGTCAACACAACGATTTCAATTTAATCGTCAGCTCATTGTCTTTTCAGTATGACATTTTGTGTTTTCGGTATGACGATCATGCGACTTGCGGTACTATTAAACGCACTTTTATTATCGTTATGCCGCTATCATGTCGCGCTAATGTCTTATAAAATCTCTGACCAACATTTTCATTAGAGCTTTTATTAACGTTTATCTGAGATTTAAGCCCTATATTTGATCTATAAGAACAAGGATGACCCTATGGATTTTTCATTGACCGATGACCAAGTCGCCTTTCGCCAAACCGCCCGTCAGTTTGCGCAAAAAGAGCTAAAGCCAAATGCTGCTGAATGGGATCGTAACTCGCATTTCCCAATAGATGTGATCAAAAAATCTGGTGAGCTTGGATTTTTGGGGCTATACACCAATCCAGAGTATGATGGCTTGGGCCTGCCAAGACTGGACTCAGCGATGGTATTCGAAGAGCTTGCATGGGGCGACACGGCTGTAGCAGCGTATATGAGTATTCATAACATGGCCGCATGGATGATTGGTGAATATGGCAGCGATACGCTATGCAAAAAATATCTGCCCAATATGGTCAGCGGTGAGTGGCTTGGCAGCTATTGCTTAACAGAACCAAACGCAGGGTCTGATGCAGCTTCTTTACGTACCAAAGCGGAGAAGCAAGGCGAGCATTACGTACTGAACGGTGAAAAAACCTTCATTTCTGGCGCAGGCTCAACCGATGTATTGGTAGTGATGGCGCGTACTGGTGATGCTGGGCCAAAAGGCGTGTCAGCGTTCGTTGTAGACGCCAATAGTGCTGGTATCGAATATGGCAAAAACGAGCACAAAATGGGCTGGAAAGCACAGCCGACACGCACGACTAGCTTTAAAGATGTAAAAGTGCCAGTAGAGAACCTGATAGGTGAGGAAGGTCAAGGCTTTCGTATCGCTATGAAAGGGTTAGATGGTGGCCGTATTAATATCGGTATTTGTGCGGTAGGTACGGCACAGGCTGCACTAGAGACCGCAACCAGTTATGTACAAGAGCGTAGTCAATTTGGTAGCCCAATTGCCAGCTTACAATCGGTACAGTTTAAACTTGCTGATATGTTGACTCAGACCATTGCCGCACGCCAAATGCTGTATCTAGCAGCTGATAAAGTTGACAACAACGATGGACAAGCGTCTACCTACTGCGCAATGGCAAAACGTCTGTCTACAGATCTTTGTTTCGATGTTGCCAATGAAGCCCTGCAGTTGCATGGCGGCTATGGTTATCTAAATGAGTATCCGCTTGAGCGCCATGTACGAGACTTACGTGTGCATCAAATTCTGGAAGGTACCAATGAGATCATGCGTGTGATTATTTCACGTCAAGTTCTACAGGATGAAGGGTTAAACCAGCTACGCTAATTTATCTCGTTTTACTGAAACAAGGATGTTTTATGACAGATTATACAAATCTACAGCTATCAATTGATGGTCATACCGCAACGTTGACGTTGAATAACCCACCGGCACATACGTGGACGATGGACAGTCTACAAGCGCTTAAGCAGCTCATTACCGACCTCAATGCTAACGATGATGTATATGCACTGATCGTGCATGGAGATGGCGAAAAGTTCTTTTCAGCCGGTGCAGATTTAAACAACTTCTCAGACGGTGATAAAGGCCGGGCAATAAGCATGGCAATTGCATTTGGTGAGGCGTTTGAAGCATTGTCTGCCTATCGCGGTGTCAGTATCGCTGTCATCAATGGCTATGCGATGGGCGGCGGACTAGAGTGTGCGCTCGCATGTGATATCCGTATTGCAGAAGCGCATGCCCAGATGGCACTGCCAGAGACAGGCGTAGGATTATTGCCATGTGCTGGCGGCACGCAAAATCTACCTATGTTAGTAGGGGAAGGTTGGGCTAAACGCATGATACTGTGCGGTGAGCGGGTTGATGCAGATACGGCATTGCATATCGGTCTGGTGGAAGAGGTCGCTGCAAAAGGTGAGGGATTGCAAATCGCTCAGGCCTTGGCAAAAAAAGTCGCAAAGCAATCACCCGTTGCCGTCAGTTATTCTAAGTCGCTTATCCAAGCGGCTAGAGACACCCCGCCTGCGCAAAACCTCATCAATGAGCGTGAAGCTTTCGTGAAGTTGTTTGATACCAACGATCAGCGCGAAGGGGTACAAGCATTCTTAGAAAAGCGTAAACCCAATTGGCAAAACAAATAAGCAGCGGTCAAAACGCTTGAGCCATTTTTATTATCTAATTTGTAGGTCACTTTTATGACAGCAGCTACGACACCGACGAACGACACTAACGCGCAAACATCAGTAAATAATGCAGAACAAGAAGCGTCTGTATTATTCAATACTGAGTCGACGGATTGCGGACATTTGATTGGGGTCATGACACTTAATACCCCAAAATCACTTAATGCACTCAGCGTTGATATGTGTCAATTGCTCTCAGCACAGTTAGAGCAATGGCAAGCCGATGACCAAGTGGTTGCGCTTGTATTAAAAGGTGCAGGCGACAAAGCGTTCTGTGCGGGTGGCGATATTCGTAAGCTCTATGACAGCATGTCTACCAGTGCACCAATGCCAAACCCGTATGCTACTGAGTTTTTCAGTCATGAGTACCGTCTCTATCGTCAAATGCACTTTTATCCGAAACCACTGATACTTTGGGGTGATGGCATCATCATGGGCGGCGGGATGGGGCTGATGGCAGGATGCAGTCATCGTCTGGTCACTGAGCGCACGCGTTTTGCCATGCCTGAGGTCACCATTGGACTGTTCCCTGATGCTTCTGGCAGTTGGTTTTTGCAGCGTATGCCTGCTAAGACGGGGCTGTTCTTGGGTCTAACTGGCGCGATGTGTAATGGCAGCGATGCGCTATTGGCCAATCTGGCAGAGTATGCTGTTGCTAGCCATGACTATGATACCGTCATGCAGCGCCTCAAACAGAGCAACTGGCAGGCAGTCGATAACACTAGCAGTTCAAATAATTGCCATGACAATAGTGCTCATAGTATTGTTAGCCGTGCACTTGCTGAACTGCCAGTCGCTGAGCTGCCTGATAGTAAGCTTGCAACATACTGGCAGCCTATTCAGCAACTGATGAATAGTGGTGGTCTGGCTGATATCGATGTGCTGCTACAAAGTGATACTGCGCTCGCACAGCTAAACCAAGACTTTGCAGAAGACAGCTGGACGCAGCGCGCAATCGCCACTTATCGCCATGGCTGCCCGGTAACGGCAGCATTAACCTATGCGTTGTATCACAAAGTCGCTGACCTATCGATCGAACAAGTACTGTATTTAGAGACCAATGTCGCAGTACATTGCGCGGCCAATCCTGATTTTAAAGAAGGCGTGCGGGCATTATTAATTGATAAAGATAGAAAGCCCAAATGGTCGCGTTCATTGGCAGACTGTCTAAGTGTAGAAGGGCAGGCGTATATCGATCAGCATTTTGGCAATCCTTATTCTAAAAACGAGCACCCTTTAGAAGGTTGGTTAGGTAGTGACGCTTTGGGTAGTCGATACGTCGGCTAACTGCCTAAAAGCACTCTATCAAGTAGGACATAAGCAAAATTCACTAATAAATACTGTTAAATAGTATGTAGCAATAGCTACATCATAAATCATCAAGGAGTGATGAGATGGGTACAAAGGATACAAGTACGATGGATAATAATAACTCTAAACCAAATATCGCCTTCATTGGGCTTGGTAATATGGGTGCGCCAATGGCAGAGAACTTATTAAAGGCAGGTTACGCGCTATCTGTGTTTGACTTGTCTGATGCAGCGACTAAGCGCTTGAAGCAAGCAGGGGCTAGTGTCGCAGAAAGTCCTAAAGACGCTGCAAGTAATGCTCAAGTCGTGATTAGTATGTTACCTGCAGGTCAGCATGTACATTCTGTATATTTAGGCGATAGTGGCTCTGATGGATTGCTCGCAGAGTTACCAAAAGGCACGCTTGTGATTGACAGTAGTACGATTGCGGCGGCTGATGCAAGGACAGTAGCAGAGGCGGCAAGTAAGCTTGGCATCGACTTCTTGGATGCGCCAGTCTCTGGTGGCACAGGTGGGGCAGTTGCTGGTAGTTTGACCTTTATCGTCGGTGGCGATGCTGCTGCTTTTGCTAAGGCTGAGCCAATACTTGCCGTGATGGGCAAAAACATCTTTCATGCGGGCGAGCACGGCGCAGGACAAGTGGCTAAAATCTGTAATAACATGCTATTAGGTATCTTGATGGCAGGGACGGCAGAGGCGATTAATCTAGGCGTCAAGAACGGTTTGGACCCTAAAGTGCTATCAGACATTATGCTACAGAGCTCAGGGCGTAACTGGACACTAGAAGTTTATAACCCTTATCCAAAAGTCATGGAAAATGTGCCCTCTAGCAATGGCTATCAAGGCGGATTTATGAGCAAGTTGATGCAAAAAGATCTAAACCTTGCGATGCAGACTGCTCAAGACACTGAAGTAGAAACACCAATGGGTGCTAAAGCAACAGAGTTGTATGCCTCACATACTGTAGAGAATGGTGATAAAGACTTTTCTAGTATTATCGGACGTCATGATGTCTCATTATTGTCTTAAACATGACTACCTTGACTATGCCTCTTTTGAATATAACCTTCTTAGACATGCTAATTTTTAGACCTACTAGTATTACGAATTTTTCGTATCACTAGTAGGTGGCATTAATTAAGAGACTGCATTTGCTAAAAAGAAAAAGGTCTACGCTAAAATCATAGCGTAGACCTTTTTTATGTCTAATAGACTCTATTAGCTTTGCAGATCGTAGACGAGCGCCTGAACGTCTTGTGCGGCTTTTTGTAGGCGTGGTACATGAGTCAGCAAATCATCTAATGATACCCGTATGGTTGGTGCATGCAGATAGAGAGAAGCCAGATAGC
This sequence comes from uncultured Psychrobacter sp., assembly GCF_947500265.1. Classification (GTDB taxonomy): domain Bacteria; phylum Pseudomonadota; class Gammaproteobacteria; order Pseudomonadales; family Moraxellaceae; genus Psychrobacter. The sequence continues at coordinate 501,273 of NZ_CANMRN010000001.1, forward strand.
GTGACTTTTTGTCCAGTATAGGCACAGCCACTGCGACCATCTCAGAGATAAACTCCTCATTATCGATGCCGATACCAGTATCAGCAATGCGATCAAGCTCGGCATTTAATGCATCGATATCAGTAATCGTATTCTTAGTGAACTTATCTAGTGGCAACCCTTGTAGAATTTTCATACGGCTAGTCGTAGATAATTGGCTTAGATAGAGCTTACCAGTCGCTGTACACCACATAGGTGACTTTGCCCCGACAGGAAGATAAATCTGCAGTGGCAAGGTAGTCTGAGCGCGGTTGGTATAGATCATATCCATATGATAGGGAATGCCAATACCGCAGGTTTCTTTTAGCTCATCAACCAGTTTTTGCAAAATCATCTGTCGCTCGTTAAAGAACAGTCGTTGTTGCCATAACTCAACGCTCAAATTGCGTACGCGCTTACCAGGGATAATGCCGCCACCAATATCAACAGTCAAAAAACCATCATCAACCAAGTTTTGAATCAATCTATGAATGGTCGGTTTAGGTATATCTAGCTCCTGTGAGAGCTCTAGTGGAGAAAGCGGTTTTGAAGCATAGGACACTGCTTCGATGATTTCTAGGACACGGGTAATCGACGATACTTTAGGCATATATATGACTCAGTAGGAGTAAAGAAATAGAGCAGACAGCATCACAAAATTTTCATAAATAAGACAAATGGTGACAATACTGACGTTCTATAACAAATCTATTATAACAACTAATTTAGCATAATATTTGCTTGAGGCAAGCGTTAGTCGCGTTATATGAGATCATTTATATCGTTTTATTTGTTGGCGTAGATTCTCTTATATAAGTAACAATAGATACGTCAACTCACAAGGCATACTATTCTGTAAGGTTAAGCCGTATAACTGTCATTGAATCAAAGTACGTTCTAGATAATTATGTGGACATGTTTTGCAATACCCTTACATAAACATTAAGCAAGCAAAGTCTCATGTTTACGCTGTTTGGTTACTTTAAGGACGTTATGTAACATAAAGGCGAATTTTTGCAGATTGGTGTAGCAATTATTACAGTACCTATGCAATCTTTACATAATGGCAAATAAAAACAGCATCAGTAGGGGTGACTTTTTAAGTCAGAATTGTTTTAATCACCTCAACAAAATGATGGTTTAACAAAAGCACAATCATCGTTTTTTATGGGCGGGTTTATTTCACACTTTAGGAGAATAATTATGAAATTGATTAAATTGACGGCAATCTCTGCTGCTGTTCTAGCATCAACTGCTGCATTAGCTGCTGATCCAGTTATCGTTGTTGATAACAATGCTGCAGTTGCATATGAAGCTGAGCCAGTTGCTGTTGCTTATCAAGCAGAACCTGCTTCTTATGCATACAATGCTGACGCTGGTGTAGTAAGCAACACTACTGGCGCTGTTGTTGGTGGCACTAAAGGTTTCTTTAATAAAGTAGTAAACCCAGCATCAGTTAGCGCTGAAGTTGGTACTCTAGGTTATGGTGCGAACATCGGTTGGTCACTTAACGAAAAAACTGAATTGCAAGCTGGTTGGGCAGGTGGCGATGTAGCTGACCTTTTCGGCGGTGATTTTGACGCAAATGACATCAATTATGATGTTGATAGTGATTTTAGCAATCCTTACTTAGGTGTGCAATTGCGTCCTACTGGTAACTGGTTTACGATGGGTGCTGGTATCATCGTTCCTGATAACGATATTGATGTGCGTGCAAATCCTGAGGGTAGTGGTGACGACGCGTATTACAGTGTTAATGGTGAAGAGTATCTATTAAGTGACGTAGGTGCTTTAGAAGGGACTATTGAGCATCGTAACAAGTTAGCACCTTACCTAACAGTTGGTTTCCGTCCTAATATTACTAACAATTTTGGTTTGTTTGGTGAAGTTGGCGCAGCATATATGGGTAAAACCACTGCAACAATTAATCGCGTAGCTGGTAATACTAATCCAGATGCAGAACTTGTAGCTGACCAAGCTGAGAAAGATTTAGAAGATAAAGATTGGTTAGAGTGGTTCCCAATTGTTAAACTTGGTGCAACTTACCGTTTCTAATCTAATCACAGTTTAAAGACTGTCGTTAGTAGAAAGTAAAAAAACGATCCTTTTTAGGGTCGTTTTTTTATGCTTAAAATAAAGTATTAAAAGATATGCTAAAAATCAAGTTTGAACTTTACTGAGAAAACTCTGCTCAAAAAATGATGACAGTCTGCTGCGATTGTAACGTGGCAATACGATAAACAGATTGGTAGTCCGCATCCTTACTATCACTGAGTATAGAAGCAGAGTTAACCTCTTTTTTATTTTCAATCAAGCTAGGAATAAGGTGAGAGTAATCCATACCCAGACCTTGAGCTAATGTATATTGGTTGACTTTGATAAAGCTTTCTTTTATTTGCCATAACAGTTTGGCAGTGCGTTCTCGCTGATCTGTAGATAGCTCCTGTAACATAGCCAACTCACTCTCTGAGTAGAAACGCTTGACTACATGCCACGCAATATTATTGGTCTCTATATCGATACCAGCAGGACGCTGACGACTAATAACAACCGCTATTTTACTGTGTAAACGCGTCAAATTTTTCTGATTCGATTCTGTAGTTTGCTTCGAACTATTAGTTCCTGTATGGCTAAAGCATACATAATGCTGACTATTAACAAGCCGATAGGGAAAACTTGACTCATCCAAAGTGTCATCTATTTCTAACTTCTTAAGCAGCTCTTGCAATAGTTGCCTGACGCCTTGTCGCTGCTGCTGACGCTGTTTACGTGCTAGAGCAGGTACTGAGTGTTTAGGCACTGCTGTCGCCACCTGATAGTACCAATTTAGGCTATTGAACTTAGTGATGTCTTCATACGACGTATTACATGAAGAAAACCATAATGACTTGTTCCATAAGCTTCCAGTGACTAAATGACTGATTGACTCGCTCACTTGAGCAGTCACACACCATGTCGTGGTGTCGAGTTGAGTATACTGTATCTGGGTGAGGTTAGAAGTCGGCATATATTAATAGTCATCAAAAACGATTATTGTAGAATTGAATATATAAGAATGTGTAATTATGAACGCTATGTATTTGATACATAGATAGTCATACAATAGCTATATTTAAATAGTTTATATCTAATTCACCTACTAAAAATCCAAAAAGCCCAGCAATATACTCTTGCTGGGCTTTCATTAAACTATCGAACGCTATAAATAACGCTAAATCACAATTTAGTAAGACAACTCGGCACGACGGTTTTGTGCATACGCGTCTTCAGTGTTGCCAGCTGCTGCAGGGCGCTCTTCACCATAGCTAATCACACGGATGTTGTTTGCAGTGACACCTTGAGCAGCAAGGTAGTTACGAGCAGCTTGTGCGCGTCGCTCACCTAGTGCCATGTTGTATTCTCGGCTACCGCGCTCATCAGTGTGACCTGCGATAACGACAGTCGCTGCTGGGTTTGAATTTAGCAGGCTTACGTGTTGGTTAAGGACGCTCGCTGATTGAGCAGTAATTTCGCTGCTATCAAAGGCAAAGTAGACCACTGCTTGAATATTCTCAGCGCCCGTGATGACAGCGTTTGAGTTATCAACGATAACCGCACCATTATAGCCAACTTGTCCACCTGGGATACCTAGCGGGGCAACCACAACTTCTGAAGTAGTGCGCTTGGTAGCACAACCAGTGGTCAGTGCAACAGCGCTTGATAATAAAGCAAGAACAGCGATCTTAGAAAAACTGATTGACATGACGAGCTCCTAAAATTTTAATTAAATTTGTTTTTTTAAACTGCTTCCGATAAAACTTAGGCAATCTCTATCTATAATATACTAAATGTTAATTTATGTAAGTATTTTTACTGTAAATTACGATAGATAAAATTGAGTATATTACCAGCGGTGCTTGCCCCAGTTTTCAGGGTTAGCCCAGTAATCAGCATTGAGCCAATTCGGCAGTTGTTTGTAGTCATATAGATTAAATTGCCAAAGCGTCGCAGTAACGGTTGATGAGGTAATAGATTGAATGTCATCAATATTTAGAGATGGCTCATTCAATATATCAAATGGCGTAAAGCCGTAAGGTTTTAGGTCTATCGAGCTGTCCAATGCAATAAGCAAGTGCGCGGCATACAGGTCACGGTAGCGCATCAGTAGCGGCACATAGTGTTGAGTCAGCTCTTCTGACAAGGTAGGCAGCCAAAAGCAAGCAAGCTCATAACGATCAGGTACATGCTGTTTAGCAAGATCTGATAACGTTGACAAGTGTCGTGCGTTCAGCTTCGCTTCAGTGTTCTCATTAATAGATGTAGTATCGTCAAGTTGTGCTTGTAGTGCCAATAAATCGGCATTGTTATGTGTTACCCATAATGCTTCACTATTATCTTTGTTGTGCTCAGGTGACTGTTCTGTCTGAGCCGTCAATGAAGGTAGTAGTGCCTCAACATACTCTATAAGCAAAAGTAGGGTTATGTCTGCACGTTTCACCGTATTTTTTGTCATATAATAAGCCGTTAGTTAAATGATTGGTCATCAGTATGACTATTAAATCATTTTCAACGACATTATCCAATTGATAACGTATGTTTCATATTTAAATCATATTGAACCGACGATATCTTACTTTACATACTTGAAATTTGGCGATTTAGGTCAATCTAGCTATAAGCTTAACAAGAAAGTCAAATTAGTATAAAAGTTAGCTTAATCATTGCAAAGCTTGCCTATGTGCTTAGTTTATTAAGTGCTTAGTTTATTAAGTGCTTAGCTGATTAGTTAGCCTAAAGATAAAGTCTTTCTTGACACTAGTGCCTTTTGCAAATAGCGAAATGATATTACTCATTATTATATTAGTCACCCCTAGTAACAATAACTTATAACCAAATCAACGATAATAATAGGACACCATATGTCTACTGCTGAAACTGATGCACAAATCATCAATCCTGAAATGCCAGATGTGCCGCCTCATGCGCCAAGCAAGATTAATTTAAAAGACTATACCAAACCAAGTTTTGATGTCGAGACAGTACATTTAGATATTAAGCTGTTCGAAGACTATGCGCAGGTAGACAGTACGCTTGAGATGGTACGCCAAACGGCAGGGGATATTGTCTTATTTGGTGAGTCATTAGAGCTGCTAACGATTATGATGAATGGTAAGGCACTGAGCACTGAGGATTATCAGCAGGAAGCGGGTAAGCTGACGATTCATAATGCTCCTGAGCGAGCTACTTTAGATATTCGAGTGCGTATCTGCCCACAGACCAACACGGCGCTTGAAGGTTTATATATGGCAGGTAGCGGTGACGACACGATGTTTGTCACGCAGTGCGAGCCAGAAGGTTTCCGTAAAATTACTTTTTATCCCGATCGCCCTGATGTGTTGGCGATATTTACCACGCGACTCGAAGCAGATAAGCGTTATCCGACGTTATTGGCCAATGGTAACTTAGTCGAAGCAGGCGAAGTGGCCGATGCACCAAACCGCCATTATGCGATCTGGCACGATCCAACCAATAAGCCAAGCTATCTATTTGCCTGTGTGGTTGCCGATTTAGATGTATTGACAGATTCTTATACGACCAGCGAAGGTCGAGAAGTGTTACTTGAGTTGTACGCCAAGTCTGCTGATATCGATAAATGTGATGTCGGTATGCAAGCCCTAAAAGATGCGATGAGATGGGATGAGGTCAATTACGGGCGAGCCTACGATCTAGATCGCTACATGATTGTGGCGGTAAGCCAATTCAATATGGGTGCAATGGAAAATAAAGGTTTGAATATTTTTAACACCGCTTGCGTGTTATCTAGCCCTGAAACGACCACCGATGCTCGTAGTTTTAGCGTAAAAGCCATTATTGCTCATGAGTATTTTCATAACTGGACAGGTAACCGTATTACTTGCCGTGATTGGTTTCAGCTGTGTTTAAAAGAAGGCTTTACCGTTTACCGTGATCAGTCATTTTCAGCAGATCAACAGTCAGGTGCGGTGCAGCGTATTGATGACGTGGCGACCCTGCGTGCCCATCAATTTAGCGAAGATGCAGGCCCATTAGCGCATCCAGTACGTCCAGAGAGCTTCGTTGAGATTAATAATTTTTATACGACGACTGTCTATGAGAAAGGCGCTGAAATTGTACGCATGATTGCCAATACGTTAGGGCCAGATGATTTCCGCAAAGGAACAGATGAGTATTTCCGTCGCTATGATGGACAAGCGGTAACGGTCGAGGACTTTTTATCAGCACTTAGTATCACTGATGACAAAATCGAGAATTTTATTGATTGGTATCGTCAGCCTGGTACGCCAGTGGTATCGGGTTCTCAAACTTACGATAGTACCGCACAGACATTGACTATTACTTTGAATCAGCAAACACGCCATGTTAAAGGCTTTGATGCACCAAAACCATTGCCAATACCTGTAGCAACGGCATTATTTGACAAAGACTCAGGCGCTATCGTTGCTGAGCGTATGTTATTACTTGACGAAGCGACGCAAACGTTTGTCTTTGAAAATATAGCGAGCGAGCCTGTTGTGTCATTACTACGTGACTTTAGCGCGCCAGTCCAGCTCACTTATGACTATCAAGATGCAGACTTAGCGTTTTTGCTCAAGCATGAAACCAATGGGTTCAACCGCTGGCAAGTAACTCAAATGCTGGTAAATCGTATTTTACTGCAAGGGCAAGGTGCAAAGAGCAGCCCTGATGTATATTTGGAAGCATTGGCGCAGACGTTGCCTGTCTTAGCGGCTGACGATGCGATGCTAGCGGCACGGTTACTTGATATTCCATCAGCGCAAGAGTTGGCTTCTGCTATTTCTAAAGACTACGATCCAGCGCTGGTTAAAGAGCAGCGCGATGGGCTATACAAGCAAGTAGCTGATAAGTTAAAAGGCCAATGGGCTGAGCTGTATAATAACCTGCCAATGCAGTATTATGAGGATAGCGCTGAAGCTCGAGGTATTCGTGCGCTGCGTAATGTTGTACTTGATATGGCATTGACTGCGAATGTGGCTGATGCAGCAGACTGGGCACAGCAGCAGTATGATAATGCTAGCTGTATGACTGAGCGCTTTGGTGCATTGAAGGCCATGGTCAATCATCAGCTGGTAGATGCAGATAAGTACTTAGCAGACTTCTATGATCGTTTCCAAGCAAATGATCTGGTTGTCGATTTGTGGTTCAGTGTCCAAGCTGCCGCTGACGATGTGACGCCTGATATGGTTAAGTCGCTACTGACGCATACGGACTTTGATTGGAATACCCCTAACCGTGTCCGTTCAGTTATCAGTGCTTTTAGCTCACAACCGACGGTACTCTGGACGGCAGAAGGTCTAGAGATGTATACAGGCGTGATTCAAAAATTAGATGATGCCAATCCTGTGTTAGCCTCACGCTTACTGCAAGTACTCGCCCGCTGGAATACGTTGGCTGAGCCTCGTCGTCAAATGGCGCACGAGCAGCTGATAGATTTACAAAAGAATGTCTCATCTAAGCATGTGCTCGAAAGCTTAGAGAGTGTACTAGGTGCTGCAAATAGCTGATTTATATTCAGTCAGGTCATGTTTTTTTGAAGATTATAAAAGGCTAATTCAGTTAACTGGATTAGTCTTTAGATTATTCAATAAAAACGTTAGTCAATATATATAGCTTTACGCGAGACTTAGAAATGGAACCGATTAGCCAAGTAGCATATAGTGTATTGAAGTCAACCCCAAAAGTTTTTGAAACTTTTATAAAAGCTCGTGAGCAAATTCAAATAAGAAGGTTTTCAGAGTTTTTAAGTCATGTTGATACTAATTATGAGACCATGAGCGTCGAAGATAACGAGGAGCTGAATAACTTTATAAATAGCAAAGAAGGGGAGAGGTTCTTAGTAAATTATGCAGATGCTATTCTTCAAACTACAAGCAATAGGGTTATGATGGCACTAGCATTACTATATTGCAATAAAGATGATTTTAACGAGTTAAATAAAGTAAACTTTATCCGAGCTACAAAAAATTTAGATGATGATCTAGTAGATTTTTATCTAACAACGCATAACAATAATATTTCAGATATTACAGACATACCTTACAGACGATTAGAAGCTACAAGTGAAAGTTATAAGGACACTAGTTGGAATGAGGAAGATATAGCTACATACATTAATGAGCTTATACGTTTAAGGTTGTTATTACCTGATCCAGTTACAGTTCCAGTGTTTTCAGACATTGACGATCTATGGACTATATTTTATGGGATTGGAAAAAACACACAAAAATATGTGAATCTTTTAAATAAAGCAAGTAATATGCTGGCAACAGGGAATTTAGTGAAATAAAAAGCCCCTTTCGCATTAGTGCAAAAGGGGCTTTTTATGGTTTGCTCGACGATAAATTATCGCTGATAGCGATTAGCGATTTGGTAGCACATCTTTCACCATATCACGTAAGTCACGTAATGCTGTGACGGTGCTATCCCAATCTAGACAACCATCGGTGATAGATTTGCCGTACTCAAGCTGGCTTAAATCAGTAGTCAATTTTTGATTGCCGCCTTTTAAGTGACTCTCAATCATCATACCGATAATTGATTTATTACCATTTTGAATTTGTTCAGCAACGTTTTTGATAACCATCGGTTGTAGGTAAGGGTCTTTACCTGAGTTAGCATGACTTGAGTCAATCATAATCTTGCTATTGGTCTTGCCTTTTGCTAGCTCATTTTCAACTTGGGCTACCGCAGTTTCATCATAGTTAGGCTTGCCGTTACCACCGCGAAGTACCACGTGCGCGTAAGGATTACCTTTAGATTTGATGATAGAGACTTTACCATCTGACGATAGACCTAAGAAACTATGACCTTCTTTAACCGCTTGCATGGCATTTACAGCAACCGTCATACCGCCGTCAGTACCGTTCTTAAAGCCAACTGGACATGATAAGCCAGAGCTCATTTCGCGATGCGTCTGGCTCTCAGTGGTACGTGCCCCAATGGCTGACCAACTGATTAGATCCTGAATGTACTGCGGTGTATTTGGATCAAGTGCTTCAGTTGCGCAAGGGAGCCCTTTTTCATTCAAATCAAGTAGCAATTTACGAGCCGTGCGCAAGCCTTTTGCTATATCAAAACTGTCATTCATGTCAGGGTCGTTGATCATGCCTTTCCAGCCAACCGTCGTACGAGGTTTTTCGAAATAAACACGCATGACCACAAATACACTGTCTTCGATTTCTTTTGCCAATACGGCTAAACGATCGGCATATTCGTGAGCGGCTTTGATATCGTGAATAGAGCAAGGGCCAATGACCACAAACAAACGCTTGTCTTTACCATCCAAGATATCTTGAATAGTATTACGACCTTTTAGTACGGTGTTATACGCGTCGTCTGACAGAGGCAGCTCGGCTTTTAGCTCGGCGGGAGTAATCAAAGGAATAAATTTTTCAATATTCACGTCGTCAATATCTGCATTATGGGTAACTGATGTTGTCATGGTTATATATCGTCTAGCTGATTTATAGGAACATTCATTATGCGGACAAAAGTGTTGATTGACAAGGGTAGTCGAGCAGTTAATTGACTGATAACTGGAATGAGAAAACTAAAACTTAGTTATACTTATAGAGACTTAGCATGATATTTGACGTTCTAAATGCACGTTTAGCATTTGGTTTTTCTATCTATCAATAAGAGTTGATTGAGTTTTTGGTGCATAACGCTCAGATTTTATGCGTGAATTTCGCTATTTGTATCATCGTCAAGTATGATAGCAACATTAGCGATGGGTAGCCTAAACTGTGGCATTAAAACAGTACGGATGAGTGCGCACATTATCCGTGAGGTCGTATCGCTGATTTATTACGTTATATTTTATAATAACGGTTTATTTTATTTTGTGTATTTCTAATATCGAGAGCTTGTCATGACAGATTCTGCTACGTCTCATCACCATACTGACCTCATTCATCAAGCCGAGACGGATTCTCAAGTAGCAAATATAAATGCTACGCCGCTAGTGATAGGCATCGTCGCAGGTGAGGTATCTGGCGACAGCTTAGGCGCAGATTTTATGCGGCAAATGAATAATCTACGTGATGATATTGTCTGGGTAGGCGTAGGCGGTACGAAAATGCAGGCGCAAGGGCTACAGAGTATCTTCCCGTTAGAGCGCTTGGCAGTAATGGGTCTGGTTGAAGTCATGTCGCAGCTACCCGATTTGCTCAAAGCGCGCCGCGAGCTACTGAGCGCATTTAAGGCTTCTAATATTGATTGGTTCGTCGGTATTGATGCACCTGATTTTAATTTGCGAGTATCCAAAAAACTAAAGCCTCAGAGCGTGTTCTGTGTGCAGTACGTCAGTCCTTCTATCTGGGCGTGGCGCGAGTCGCGTATCCATAATATTAAAGCGGCGACCAATTTGGTGCTATGCCTATTCCCGTTTGAGTTGCCAGTTTATGAGCGACATAACCATCCAGCGATCTGTGTGGGCCATCCCTTACTGCGAACCATTGATCAGAACCTGATCGATACGCCAATCAATCAACGTCGCAGTGAGCTCGTTTGGGACAATGATGGGTTGCAGCAGTTCTTCATCGAACGATTTGATGATGTGAGTCAGCTTATTTGTGTGATGCCAGGCTCTAGGCGCGGTGAAATTACAGCTATTCTGCCATTGATGCTTGATGGTATCCAAAAGTTAATCCTATTAGATCCTAAGCTGTGCTTTATTATTCCAACGGTTGATCAAAACCATCAATATATCGTGCAAGAGGTGATCGACCAACGCTCAGAGCAGCTGCGTGCAGCAATCGTGGTGGTCTACGATGATACCCAGCCAGAATTTAGCCAACATGCCATGGCGGCGTCAGATATCGTGATGCTAGCATCTGGGACAGCAACGCTGGAGGCAATGCTGCTTGAACGGCCGATGGTAGTGGTCTATCAATTAAATCAGCTGACTTACCAAATTGCCAAGCGTCTGGTAAAAGTACCATATGTGGCATTGCCTAATATATTGGCTAATGCACCGATTGTACCTGAGCTGATTCAAGAGCAAGCAAGCGGTGACAATATTTGCCGTACCGTGATGCGATTGCTGCAACCACGCGCTTATGCCGAGCAATTACACGACTTACTAGTGACAAAGCAGTCGCTACAACAGCAAAGTAACCATGAGCCTTCAAACAGCGTGATTGAACAGTGGTTTATCCAAAATACCGATACCGTCAATCCTAATTAAACGAGAAAGACCTCCTAATATTATGCATATCAACCAACATACAGAAAGCTCAGTTCAAATAATTGATATTAATATCGAGCATATTGATGTCAAAGGAAAATATATTCAGTTAGCAGCGCCCATACACTTATATGGGAAAATGAATACCGCTGAACTGCTCACTCAATATCTGTCTAATGATAACCAAGATGCAGCGCAATCAATGCTACAAATCGGCGTTGATGAAGCAGGACGTGGGCCATTACTAGGCAGTGTCAATGTGGCGGCGGCAATATTACCTGCGACTTGGTCAGGGCTCATTGAAGAACAACCGCTTAAAGACACGCCGTTGTCGATACTGACAGACTCCAAACAACTGAGTGAAAAAAAGCGCGATATCCTTTATCCATTGGTTCAGCAGCATGCTATCGGTTATATCATCGCTGATATACCAGCAGCAGTGATCGACCAGGTGAATATCTTGCAAGCAACGATGCTTGGCATGCGCTTATGTACTGAATCATTGCTAGAAGTGATTTTTAAAAAATTCTCGACCACTAGAAATGATAAAAGCACGTCGCTCAATCAATTTAAAGTCGAAGTACTGTTTGATGGGAACCGTTGCCCTGACTTGAACTATGATAGTTTTAAAAAGTTAGAGGTAGCGCCATTTGCAGTTGATTGTCAAGCATGGGTAAAAGGCGATGCGCGTCATACTAGTATTGCAGCGGCCAGTATATTAGCAAAAGTAAGTCGTGATGAGACGATGTATGCACTGGATACTCAGTATCCGGAATATGGTATTGCCAAACACAAAGGCTATCCAACGCGTGCGCACATGGAGGCGATCGAAAAACATGGTGTCTTGCCAACGCATAGACGTAGTTTTGCACCAGTAAGAAAAGCGCTAGAAATACAGTAGCTATAAAAGAAGTAGATAGAAAGCTGATTTCTAACATGCATTATCTCGTTTTAAAGATATGATGGGGGCAGCTTTGATATTTTGGTTAACGATAAAACATTAGAACAGCAGTCATTTACGTTTACTACTGGTAAGGTAAATTACTGATAAGTATCTAATAATCTCTAAATATTTATCGTAAAAAAGAAGGTCTGAATCAGTGATATGATTCAGACCTTCTTTTTATGTAATAATTTTTTGCATAATAACTTTGAGTATCTTCAAGCAGTACTAGGAATCTCGCCTAAAACGATGAATTAGGCTGTTTTAAAAAGTTCTTTTCATCTTCTGTTGAGTCGCGATTTAGTACCTCGTTGCGATGTGGATATCGCCCGAATTGATCAATGATTTGTTTGTGACGATGTTCAAAATCTAATGTATTTGCATCATCTAATTGCTCAAATAGCGGTAGATAACGCTTATGAATCATGGCCGATTCAGAGTGCATAAACGGTATGATAATAAACCTACGCCATTGTATCGGTAGAGTATCAAAATAAGGCTGTTGAATGGCTTCTTGGGCGAGTGCTAATGCCATACCGTCTTGCTCAAATGCACTTGCTTGTCCGCGACATAAATTGCGTGAAAACTGATCCAGCACAATAATTTCTGCCAAGCGTCCTGCCAACGCCGTTATCGAGCTATTACCATCCAATGAGGACTCTGCGATACGCCAACTGACACATTCGCCTTGTTTCGCTGCATGCCAAATACCGCCAAACTTATCCTGTATTTGCTTATCAAAACGATCGTTTTTTTCAAACCAGTACGCTTCATTGTTTTTATCAAACCAAAAATCCAACACGGCACGCGCATCAGGATCTAGATAAGTCAAATCTATATTTTTCGGATCCAATTGTGATGAATGGGATCGACTGGCTGAGGTGGAATAATCGGTTGAGAGTGCCATAAGATATTCTAATTATGATGAATTTAGTCTACTATAGCGCAAATATTTATATCTGTCTGTCAAGATACCAACAGCAGAGTGTCTATTAGGTAATCTATTATGAATGCAAAAAATCTAGAGAATTCTATCAACGAGGCATTGCCACCAACGCCTTACTATGTGCTTGATGAAGCGGCCATCGTTGCCAATATGAAAATCATTGCTAGGCTGTGTGAGCTGTCTGGTGCAAAGGCATTATTAGCACTAAAATGCTTCGCCACATGGGGCGTTTTTGATGTGATGCAGCCTTATCTGCATGGCACGACTTCGTCTTCACTTAATGAAGTGAGATTGGGCTATGAAACCTTTGGCAATAACGATGATGCCAATAGCCAAGATAAAAAAGAAACGCATGCTTATAGCGTCGCCTATAGTTCAGATGAAATCCCTGAAGTGCTGAGCTATGCGGATAAAATCATTTTTAACTCAATCTCACAGCTCAACGCTTTTAAAGTGCAAGCCGCCGCGCAAAATATACCTGTAGGTCTACGACTCAATCCAAAAACCAGCAACTCATCGTTTTTGATTGCTGATCCTGCACGCCCATTTAGCCGTCTTGGTGAGCATGATAAAGATAAAATCGCAGCAGTACTTGGCGATATTACTGGCGTCATGATTCATAACAATTGCGAGAATGACAGTTTTGAAGCCTTTAGTGAAAGCTTGGCGGATATCGAAGCTAGATTTGGTGATGTCTTAGCGCAGCTTGAATGGGTGAGCTTGGGCGGTGGTATCCACTTTATCGCGCCTGATTATCCATTAGAGAAGCTAGCTGCACGTTTGAAAGCGTTTAGCGAAACCTATGGCGTGCAAGTGTATCTTGAGCCAGGTGAAGCCAGTATTCACGGTGCGGGCACGTTGGTGACTACTGTGCTAGATACCATGCATAATGAAAAAAACCTAGCAGTCGTCGATGCTTCTATTGAAGCGCATATGCTTGATTTATTGATTTATCGTGAGTCAGCACCGATTGCTGCGATCAATAATACTGCTATCAATATTGCACCTATTGGCAATCCTGCAGAAGCTGCACCATCTGAAGCGAATGCTGAGTCGGCAGACCATACCATTATTTATGGTCGTTCTTGTTTGGCAGGTGATATCTTCGGCGAGTATGCATTACCGAGTAATCTTCAGATAGGCGATCAGATTGCCTTTGGCAATGCTGCTGGTTATACGATGGTGAAGAAGAATTGGTTTAATGGGGTCAACATGCCAGCGATTGTCATCCGCCGGTTGGATGGCAGTATCGATATCCAGCGCGAGTTTGATTATCAAGATTATAAAGCCAGCTTGTCTTAACGCGATATTTCTAAGACTTTTCTACATTAGAAAACAAAGGCTTAGTCTTAATAACGGGTGATTTTAAGGTATCTGCTATTGATACATTATTTTTTACCGATAAGGGAATAAAAATTGTTATAATCGCGTCGGGCAAATAATGGAGTATTATTTGCCCGACGGGTGCGTGGGTTTTCCTCGGTCTTCCTTTTTAATTCACGCATATCATTCACTCGTTTCTGTTTTGCATAGCCGCTATCAATGGTATCGACAGGGACACAAAGGAGGATTGTTCATTGAACACAAACCAACAAGCTAAGCCCAACAAAAAAGACGTACTGATCATCGGAGCAGGCGGTGTCGCTCAAGTGGTCGCGCATAAGTGTGCGATGCATAATGATGTGCTTGGTGAGATTCATATCGCCTCACGTACAAAAGACAAATGCGATGCCATCGCCCAAAGTGTAAAAGAAAAAGACAGCTTTAAGCAGGCTGCGGTCTTGCATACGCATCAAGTCGATGCGATGGACAGCCAAGCACTCGTGCAGCTGATACAAGACACTGGAATACAAATAGTCATCAATGTTGGTTCGGCATTTATCAATATGACCGTACTAGAAGCCTGCATTGAGACAGGTACTGCCTACATAGATACGGCTATTCATGAAGACCCACGTAAGATTTGTGAGACACCGCCGTGGTACAACAACTATGAGTGGCAACGTAAAGAGCGCTGTGCAGACAACAATGTTACGGCCATTTTAGGTGCAGGGTTTGATCCTGGTATGGTCAACGCCTACGCGCGTCTTGGCTATGACATGATGGATGCAGGATCTGTGACGGATATCGATATCATTGATATCAATGCGGGCAGCCATGGCAAATACTTTGCGACCAACTTTGACCCAGAGATTAACTTCCGTGAGTTCACCGGTACGGTTTACTCTTGGCAAGACAGCAAGTGGCAGTCTAACAAAATGTTTGAAGTTAAACGTACGGACGACTTGCCAGTTGTAGGTGTGCAAAACAGCTATCTAAGCGGTCATGATGAAGTGCATTCATTGTCAGCTAACTTAGATGTACCAAACATTCGCTTTTGGATGGGCTTTGGTGAGCATTACATCAATGTCTTCACTGTCCTACAGAGCTTAGGATTGCTATCTGAGCAGCCAGTGATGACTGCTGAAGGCCAAGAAGTTGTGCCACTAAAAGTCGTTAAAGCGGTACTGCCAGATCCAAGCTCGCTTGCACCGAACTATACAGGCAAGACCTGCATTGGTGATAAAGTCAAAGGCAAAATCAATGGCGTTGAGACTGAAGTATTTATCTACAATGTCTCAGATCATAAAGATGCTTACAATGAAGTGGGTAGCCAAGGTATATCGTATACCGCAGGCGTGCCACCTGTTGCTGCTGCGATACTGGTCGCAACTGGCGAATGGGATGCAGGCAAGATGGTCAATGTCGAAGAGCTAGATGCCAAGCCATTTATCAATCTACTAAATAAGATTGGTCTGCCAACGCGTATCAAAGATAGCGAAGGTGACAGAGCGCTTGAGTTTGATATTTAGTTAGTCATCATATCTATTCTAAAAGCCCATCTGACTTTAATTGAGTCAGGTGGGCTTTTTATTTTATAAAGGAAAAATAAATTATCATTGTTTATTTAATTATAAAGAATAAACTATCAAATGATAATGATTTTCAATACCATCTATATTAAAAATAAGGTAGTATTTCACTTTTGTATCATTCGCTAGACATTCTGTAAAGGTAGAAATTAGATGTTTGTCAGTGAATAAAAGAGGGAGTAGTGAATGAGATACATACGATTTCTTCCTAAGAAGAAATGGGCCATAGCAGGCTTTACCTTTTTATTATATTCGGCGTCATTCCCTGCATTTGGTTCGGAGGCAACGATGCTAACGATTGAAAATCCCTTAAAAGGCGATTTAAATCATTCCAACAGGGAAAACGCTGATATCAAGCCACAGCCACAGCCACAGCCACAGCATAAGTCATTAGATTTTAGCGTTCCTTGCGATACAGGCGATTATCTAACCGGATATGTTGAGAGTGATAGAAGTATGATGACGCTAGATATTATCGATGCCACAGGAAAAGTATCGCGCCGTTTGATTGATCATAAAAGTGGCAAACAACACTTCTATTCAGTAGCCGAAAACTGTGCAGAGACCTGGCGACTGTCTGGCTCAGGTGCTTATCAGATAGTGCTCGAACAACGTGTTAGTTTAGCAGAGCAAGATTTAAAAGGTTCTTTAGAAAATTCTCTAGACAGTTCTGACACGTTACTCAGCCCCAGAGTATCGGCATTACTTGAGTCATTGCAGAAAGGGCAGAGTACAGATCGCTTTTGGGCGGAAGTGGAAGTATTAGGTACACCGCTGATTGAAGACACAGCTTTGGGCACTGTGATGACGTTTTTAGCGCGAGGAGACTATCGCAATGTCAAGTTAATGGGTGGCCCGTCCACCAATCATGATGCATTGCAACGATTGGTAGACTCTGATACATGGTACAAAAGTTTTATTGTGCCAAACAACACGCACTTATCCTATCAGATTGCTCCCAATACCCCTGAGCCACCTCTGTCTGAGTTTGCTCGTAGAGTCGCCATAAAAGCCGTGGCTCAAGTTGATCCTTATAATCACCATTCATGGCCACGTTCAGCCACTGATAAGTACACAACCAAATCTACTATTACGTTAAAAGACGCACCAAATAGGCGTTGGATAAAAAGACAGGCAGAGGTTCCCAAAGGAGCGTTGTCTACCTTTAAATTTACTAGTAGTACATTGGATAATACTCGCGATATCACCATTTACTCCCCAACTGTTAATAACAACAAGGAGAATAGTAAAGATGATGCGGTGCTGTTATATATCTTTGATGCTGAAGCCTATATTGATACGGTTGGATTGCCCACGATTTTAGATAATTTGATTGCAGAAGGTAAGGTTCCACCAGTGACAGCGGTGTTTATTAGTAATCCTGACAATGATGCCCGTGCACGTGAATTACCTGCCAACCCAATGTTTGCAGATGTATTGGTCAATGAGTTAGTACCACAAATAAATAAACGGTTGCCAGTAGCGATACCAACGGATAGAACGGTCATTGCAGGGTCAAGTTATGGCGGTTTAGCAGCGACGACTGTCGCACTACGTCACCCCGACATATTTGGCAATGTTATTTCTATGTCAGGGTCTTACTGGTGGCATCCAAAAGATCAGACAGCAGAAGATAAACACTTCGTAGCGTCTGAGGTAATAAAAATGGATAAGGCACCCGTTCGTTTCTTTTTGAGCGCAGGCGTGTTTGAAACGGCTCGTGGTAAAAGTGGTAGCAACGGTATATTGGGAACCAATCGTCATCTGCGAGACGTTTTATTGGCAAAAAGGTACGATACACATTATCAAGAGTATGCTGCAGGACATGATTACTTTGCTTGGCGAGGAATCATAGGAGATGGTTTGGTATCGCTTTTTCCGTCTAAGGAAAAGAAGTAATATCTCTTTTATTTAAACTAGCGCTAATGTTTAGCCTTTTACTACTAAATAAAATGATAGTGACTGAGTATTCATACTCTAACTTCTAATTTTCTATATAAAGTATTTTTTTAAAACCAACCTGCTAACAAGTAGCAAGTTGGTTTTAAATCGATTGTCATTAATTAGGATTATATTCTCTCAACGCCGCAATACGGTCATCAAGAGTGGGGTGTGAGCGGAATAGGTTTGCAATACTAAAGCCTTGCGTTTGTCCTGATGAGATCGCAAATGCTTTCATACTCTCAGGCATTTGGTCAGGACGCTGTGCAGAGGGACGCAACGCATCAAGCGCACTGATCATTTTTTCGCGGCTGGCCAATTTTGCGCCCATTTGATCCGCACGGAATTCACGTAAGCGTGAGAACCACATCACGATGGCAGACGCCAAAAACCCAAGTAAGATATCCATTACAATACTAGTGATAAAGTACCCAATACCTGGGCGATCACTGGTGTTTTTGAACACAGTACGGTCAACGAAACTGCCGACAATGCGTGCAAAGAACATTACAAACGCATTGACTACGCCTTGAATGAGGGCGAGGGTTACCATATCACCGTTAGCCACATGACCAATCTCATGTGCCAATACGGCCTCGACTTCATCTTGATTCATATTTTGTAGTAAGCCAGACGACACTGCTACTAGGGCTTTATTTTTATTCCAGCCAGTCGCAAAAGCATTTGGCTGCGAATTATTAAAGATACCAACCTCAGGCATACCGATATTTACGGCTCGCGCTTGTTTGGCGACTGTATCAACTAACCATTGCTCAGTAGCGGTGCGTGGTGATTCTATGACTACTGTACCAGTGGATCTTTTAGCCATCCACTTCGATATAAATAGCGACACCATCGAGCCAACCATACCGTAGATGCCACACATAACGGCAAGGCTAATGTAGTTAAGACCACCTGCGCTGTGCACGCCGCCAATCCCAAAAAACCTCGATAAAATACCAAACACAATGCTAAATACCACAATCACTGCTAAGTTGGTTAATAAAAATAATCCAATACGCATCATGATGCTAACTTCCTATTTACAATGTCGGTATGGCCTCGATAGACGGTTATCTAAGAGGTTTGTTTGTTATGATAGATTTTACTGTGATTTTGACTGTAATGTTAGAAAAAATAGCTTTTTATAAGTGGTGACAGAGATGGGATGATTATTTTGGGGAATGCCGTACAATACCTGGCTGGTTTTAGCAGATTAGAAAAGTAGTAGATGAGGAGTGGTAAGTTTTGACAGAATTAAAGACGGTTGGGTTATTTGCGCTTACTGCATTGGCTGAGATTGCAGGATGTTATCTGCCTTATCTGTGGCTGCGAGAAGGCAAGTCAATCTGGCTACTGATACCTGGTGCGCTGAGTTTGGTCGCGTTTGTTTGGCTGCTGTCATTACACCCAACTGCTGCGGGCAGGGTCTATGCGGCATATGGTGGCGTTTATATATGTATGGCGATTTTATGGTTGTGGACGGTCAATGGTATACGACCAACCATGTGGGACATAGTGGGTTCGATAGTGGCGTTGCTGGGAATGGCGATTATTATGTTTGCTCCGCGCGGAGCTTAATTAAAGACAGTGCTTAGCTAAAGGCCAATGACGAACCAAAAAAAAATACCAATCGAACGGTTACGTCAGATTAGCATATTGATGTATTGATTATTAATGTTTGCCTAGGATGCTACCGTTGTCGTCTTTCTTGGCTTGTTTGGCAGCTTTCTTCTCTTTAGCAGTCAAAAGGGGCTTTTTCTTAACATTTTTCTTACTATCTTGACCTTTGCTCATAATCGTTTCCTTTTTTACAGCACACTACTCATTACGCAAAGTTAAGCGAATTCAAGACAGTGTGAATACAGCTAACATAGCTGTTTACTGAATAGAGTATAGGCTTAAGCTTTAGTAATAGATAGCGCTCGCACAATTCCTCTACGATTCAATTATCGTTCAAATTCTTTATGTTTACGGTTAGTCCTAGTTTACCAATTGATTCGTTCAATCAATCATTATATTAATAAGTGCTTACTTACGGATACATGGCGATTTGCTATAATGAGCCATAAACCGATTCATAAACGCGGCAAACTCTTATTTATTAACATTTAGCACCATAGTGCTTACTGTTTTGGTCAAATTATTATGCGTATTCGTAAACTGTTCAAATTTGAAAATGCTCACATCGTTCGTAATTGTAGTTCTGAGCGTTGTAAGCATTCGATTCATGGTCACAGCTATCAGATTGAGCTGATCCTTGAGGCCACTCGTTTAGACCATGGGCAAATGGTTTATGACTTTGGCCTACTAAAATCTTCTATCAAAGACATTATCGATAGCTTTGATCATGCTATTTGTTTTTGGAACAAAGATGATCCTGAGTATGTCGCAGCGTGTAAGAAATTTAGCGCACGTTGGATAAGCTTGCCAGTTTCACCATCGGCAGAGCAGTTTTCACGAGTGATATTCTTTTGGGCGCAAGAAATACTACGTCAGACACAAATGCAAAATGGTGAAGCAGATGTCAGCGTGTACTCAGTGATTGCCCACGAGACGGCGACAGGGTATGCACAGTGTTTTGCTGATGATGTTGCAAACGCTCAAATGGGTAAGCTAGTTTTAGAGGACTTTGAATTCAGTGAGCAGGTTCGTGCTGAGTGGACTGACTCTGAGCTGTATGCCAAGCTGATTCGCGGTGAAAGCTTTACCAATCCAACCGTAACCATGCAGGTACAGACAGAGCAGGTTCAGCCTAATGTGTGATGGTCAATCTATAGAAAATGGCAAATACTTAAAGACTCTGATATTAAACTCTGAGCAAGATACTCAATCATTGGCTGAGCAATTAGCGACATTACCACTGACAGGTAGCGTGTGGCTGGCAGGGGACTTGGGCGCTGGTAAAACGACATTGACGCGTTATTGGTTACAAGCGCTTGGTCATACAGGTGCGGTAAAAAGTCCAACCTATACCTTGGTTGAGCCTTATAGTATTCAGCGAAAAGATGGTTCGATCAAGCCGGTTTATCATGCAGATTTATATCGTCTCCAAGATCCAGAAGAACTGTCTTTTATTGGATTTGACGAGTATCTTGATGAGCCTGAAGCGTTAGTCATCATCGAATGGGCTAGCCGCGCGGATAGCTATTTGCCACCGCCTACGTTATTCATCGATATGACCCAAAGTGTAAGCGGTGATAACGACACTGAAGCACGCCAAGTGCAGTTGAGAGTGTCAAAGGCAGGTCAAGCGCAGGGTTTGGATTTATCACAACTTATCATCTAAATGAATATCTAAATTATACCAAACGCTACTTTCCAAAAATATGACATCTATCTATGCCTGATAATCATCCTAATACCCGCATCAAAAAACTATCGCCGTTGCTAATCAATCAATTAGCAGCAGGTGAGGTGGTGACACGTCCAGCAGCAGTGGTCAAGGAGTTGCTAGAAAATGCCATCGATGCTGGTGCGACCAATATTGAGGTGCGCATCACTCAAGGCGGTATGGGTCTGATTGAGGTAGTGGATAATGGGGTCGGCATTCATCCTGATGACATGGTCATGGCCATCACTCGTCATGCGACCAGTAAGGTTGCTGACGTTGCTAACTTGCATGGTATTACGACATTGGGTTTTCGCGGTGAAGCGTTAGCGGCGATGGCTGCTGTCTCGCGTTTGACCTTAATCAGTAGTCATGATGAGAGCGGTATCGGTCGTCAATTACAGGTCGCTGGCGTATTAGTAGATGACACACCAAAACTGTTACCAGTTGTCCATAACCGCGGTACTACGATTGTCGTAAAAGATTTGTATTTCAATGTGCCTGCCCGCCGTGGCAACCTAAAATCTATTGCCACTGAATTTGGTCATATCGAAACCATCGTCCGAGAGGTTGCACTGGCGCGTGCCGATGTTGCTTTAACACTTTTTCATGACAATAAACAGCGGCTATCATTATCTGCAAGTGCTACGGGTATTAGTGGTAACAATGACAGTCGCTTGCCACTACCGCGGTTGGAACAAGCGACTGGTATGGCATTGACAGATAATGCATTAGCAATATCGATAGATTTGTCGAGTCTGGTGCAGTCGTCTGTAGCGTACGATGATAGCAATGTTAATCAAGCAGCGATTAGTGGTTGGTTATGGCCGCTACATTATGACAAATCTGACTTACCCAAGCTGATTTATGTAAATGGCAGACTGGTAAAAGAAGCATTGATTAGCAATCAGATACGTCAACTGGCGCAAGGTGCGCAGCTAGCAGGTATGGGGTATGCACTGTATTTTGATTTGCCAACTCAATGGTTAAATATCAATGTGCATCCATCTAAACAGCGTATCAAAATCAGTCCATTGAATAATATTATGGCGCACTTAGGCCATACAGTTCGTACGCAGTTGAAAACGATTGATGTAGCTAAGTTTGGGCTTGGAATTGATTCTGCATCTGCGTCCGTAGCGACGACAGAAACTGACAGCCAATACAAATCTGTGGAATGGGTAGATAATAATGCTTCTGAAGGTCGTTCGTCTGAAATGCCCATCTCAAGTAGTCAGTCTAGCAATAACCAAAGGCAGAATAATCAAGTAGAATCTACTAGACAGTCTTATCAGTCTACTGCAAACCAATCACTTTCAAGTAATCCTTTATTGCAAGAGTCATTGCGATCTCATATCAATGAGCGATCAGACCAAAGTAACAATAGTAACAACAGCACTTCACATTATTCTGATGGAGCAGCTACCTCTGCATCTTTACCAATTTGCTTAGATATCATTAACGATGTAGAAGCTGTTGACATGGACTTAAACACAGATGATAAAAAGCTACCTTGGTTATTATTTTATCACCAAGGGCAGTGTGCACTGATAAGTGCTAAAGACTGGCAGTTTAAAGTAAGCCAGTTGTTCGAATCACTTACCTCTAGTCATCAAGTATTCAAAAAAGATAGATTGCCAAGCAGTGCTACTGAGTTTAATCAGCAACTTATAACGGTCAATGCGCAAATGTCTGCGCAAGATTCAATGGTTTTAGTGAATGATTTCACTGAAATAATTATGAAACATACTATTAAAACGATAGATAGCCACTGCTTAGTAAAGCTAATGCTATCCTGAATATCTCAAGACGGTTACAACATCTTAAAGCAATCAAACCAGTTGTTATCTGAGTTATCCATATATTATGAAAGGCCACTTTATGCAATATTCGTCTGATAGCCTACCTCACAAGCTGGCGGATAATAGCGTAGTTTGTCTTATGGCACCAACTGCTAGCGGCAAGACATCACTGGCATACGAGCTATACGATACAGGTCGTTTTGAATTAATTTCTGTGGACTCAGCGCTGATATATCGTGACATGAACATTGGCACAGCCAAGCCAACAGCGGCTGAGCTGGCGCGTTATCCACATCATTTGGTCGATATCATCGATCCTACGCAAAGCTATAGCGTGGCGGAGTTTGTCAGTGACGTCGCTCGCCTCATTGATGAGTGTCACAGAAATGGCAAGATACCATTATTAGTAGGCGGTACCATGATGTATTACATGGCGCTACTCGATGGGTTGTCTCCTGTGCCCGATAGCGATGACAGCGTACGGGCGAGCGTAGAGCAGTGGCGTCAAGAAGAAGGTATTAGCGCTCTATATGATTATTTGGGGAGTATAGACCCTATAAGTCATGAGCGCTTGAATGCTACTGATACTCAGCGTATCACGCGAGCAATTGAAGTCTATCTACAAACACGTATTCCAATAAGTGACTGGCAGCGTAAGCCAAAGCAAGCATTGGCACATAATCCGAATCAACAGTGGCACGCGCTATCGGTAATGCCAGATCGTCTATGGCTACATGATCGTATCGAACAACGCCTAGATATCATGTGGAATGAAGGGCTGGTGACTGAAGTCATAGACTTACTAAAAAAGTATCCGCTCACGCCTAATATGCCTTCGATGCGCTGTGTGGGTTACAGGCAAGTACTAGAATACTTGGTGCGTGTTGACCATCCGATATTTGATGAGACTCATCTGGATAAAGCTCAATTTTATGACGTTTTTGAAAAGCATATAGCTGTCAACGAAAAAAAAGAAATTTCAGATAATGTTGCTCAGTCAGCTGCTCAACCAAACATGGCTAATCAAGAGACCAAGGCGCTTGCTTGTCAGGAAATGCAAAATAAGGCATTATATGCTACAAGACAGCTAGCAAAACGACAGTACACATGGCTAAGAAAGGTAATGCAATTGCCTAGCACATCATCAACTGGGGTAGTAGAATCTGAGAGCGGGGCTGATGCTAGCAGTCGTATGATATTACAAACGTTTGAAACCATGGCCGAAGCACGAGAGTACTTGTCTTAAGGTGCAATGATAGCTAACACAATTAGTTTCAAAAATTGACATAGATAGCTGTTATAATTTGGCTCAGTGCATTGAGCATCGTTACGATGTCTGACCTATGAACTTTTGTAGACAGAAAGTATTAACGAAACAACCAGTTACTTAATTATTTACAATAATAACGTATTCGCGATAAAGTGGAATCACTTAAGAGCAACGAATATTTATTTAGATACGTTTTATAAAGAAAACACCTTATTGTATCTACCTTTTAGCCATTATAATTAAATTAACACTTAAAATAATTGGCACTCAAAACATAACTATATAATATTTAGGAGAGATTTCATGTCAAAAGGACAAACTTTACAAGATCCGTTCTTGAACTCGCTGCGCAAAGATCGCATTCCTGTCTCTATTTTTTTGGTAAATGGTATTAAATTACAAGGCCAAATTGAATCATTTGATCAATATGTCGTTCTCCTGAAAAATACAGTGAGCCAAATGGTATATAAGCATGCCATTTCAACAGTCGTGCCAGCACGTAACCCACGTAGTAGCACAACGACAGGTACAAGTGCTCAGCCTCAGAGCGCAGCACCGACTGGATATCAAGGCGGTGGCTTTGAACGTGGTAGTAACCCTGTTGCTGGCGGCTTTGAAGAACGTGGATTTGCATCGAGCCGTAGTGGATTTAATCGTGGTGGTTTTAGCCAAGGTCAAGATCGTGGTTTTGAGCGTGGTGGCTTCGGTCAAGGTCAAGAGCGCGGGTTTGAGCGTGGTGGCTTCGGTCAAGATCGTGGGTTTGATACCACGGCAGATAACACAGGCTTTGAAGATAAGCCAAACGACGGTTCTAATGATAGCAATAGCTAACTCGTTGCATTAATTGAGCATGTTGTCTAGAAAATATTAAGACATGATTTATTCGTTTAAAACCTGCTGATATAGTGGGTTTTTTTTGTATAGATAGCAGCAAGCTCTTTATTCCGTATGAAGCACTATATTAGTGTAGATTTTGTAGACCATTACTAATATTAAACATAGTGTAGTAAAATAGCGTATTGATTCATTATAAAAATAGAGCGGATTCATGAATGATACCAAAAACAACTTAACCCATGAGCAATTTATTACCACTGCTATCGAGGCCATTAACACAGAGATATCTGCGTTAGCACTACTAACAGAGCAGATTGACGACAGATTTGCCCAAGCATGTGACATCATCCTGACTTGTAAGGGTCGAGTGGTAGTTACAGGCATGGGTAAGTCAGGGCTAATTGGACGCAAGATTGCAGCGACTTTTGCCTCAACTGGTACGCCTGCTTTTTTTATGCATCCTGGTGAAGCAGGACATGGTGATTTGGGGATGCTTGTGAAAGGTGATGTGCTGCTTGCTATTTCAAACTCAGGTGAGTCAGATGAAATCAAGATGCTATTACCAGTGGTCAAACATCTAAATATCCCTCTCATCAGTATCAGTCGTGATAAGCGCGGTATGTTACCACGAGCAGCTGACATTGTATTAACGCTCGGTCAGTCGCAAGAGGCTTGTCCACTTAATCTAGCGCCTACCTCCAGTACGACAGCTACTTTAGCGCTCGGGGATGCGTTAGCGGTTGCTTTAGTACACGCACGTAATTTCACTTCTGAAGATTTTGCATTATCGCACCCTGCTGGTGCCCTGGGTCGTCAGCTATTGACACGTGTCGAAGATTTAATGCATACCAATTCAGAAGACTTGCCTTTGATTCATCAGCAGGCCCCATTGCAACAAGCTTTGTTTACTATGTCTGCCGGACGACTGGGCATGACAGTAGTGACTGACGATAACAACAAGGTCGTCGGTGTGTTCACAGATGGTGACTTGCGCCGAGGGTTAGAAAAAGGCATCGATCTACAAACGCCAATGCATGAAGTAATGGTCAGTAATCCACGCCATATCAGTAAAACGATGCGTGCGTCAGATGCGCTGAGTGTCATGAATGAGAGTGGTATTAGCCAGTTATTGATCATTGATAATGAAGATCGTTTAGAAGCTATTATTACCGTGCATGATTTGCTGCAAGCTGGGGTCAAATAAGGTTTGTGAGTTGCCGTTGAAATAGTTAAGCTATATAGAATGACGCTTCGAAAATAAATATTAAAAAGAGACAAATAATGCAGGACTTGATACAGAAAGCCGGACAAGTAAAACTATTGGTCATGGATGTCGATGGTATTTTATCCAATGGTCAAATTATCTATGATGCCAATGGTGTTGAGACCAAAGCGTTCTCCGTACATGATGGTGTGGGTGTTAAGTCGTTAGCACGCTACGGTATTTTGACAGCCATTATTACCGGCCGTAGTAGTGCAATGGTGAATAAGCGCGCAGCAGAAATGGGCGTCAACCATGTGGTTCAAGGCCGTGATGATAAATTAATCGCATTAAACGAGCTGCTATCGTCTTTAGATCCTGCCCTGAATATCACTGCTGCCGACTGTGCCTATATGGGCGATGATTTACCGGATATCAAAGCAATGCAAACAGTAGGATTCGCGGCAACCGTACCTAACGCGCATGCTGAAGTTATCAAGCGCAGTGACATGGTAACGACTCGTGCTGGCGGTACTGGTGCAGTGCGCGAGATATGTGACCTTATTTTAAAAGGTCATGGACATTATCAAGACTTTATCGCGCATTACACGCTTGATGAGGCGCAAACTCAGGATAACCAGTCGTGAATACACGTGTCTTAATTGTATTAGCCTTAATTATTGCTGGTATCGCAGGTTGGTTTTTTCAGCAGCAAGGCGACGTAACGCCGCCAGTCAATATTGAAACGACAGATGTCGATTATGAAGCTACCGATATTAAAGCCGTACAGACCAATGAACAAGGTGAAACCGAATACGAGCTTACCGCTGAGTCTTTGACGCATAATCCTGAGACCAATCAGGATGAAATGTCAGGTATTACCATGAATTGGGAGCCATCTGCAGAGCAACGCTATCGTATTCAGGCGGCCAGTGCAGCCATCAGTCAACAGACAGGGGAGCTCAGTTTATCAGGTGGATTTACACTGGTGAGCGAAGGCAATAAGAGTACCCCTGATATCGAACCGATAAAAGTGAATGGTAGTAGGCTAAAAGGTAATACGAAATCAGGCAAAGTATACAGTGATGCGCCTGTGAAAATCGAACAAGGCATGAATCGATTTGAAGCCTCTAGTATGACTGCCAATCTTGAGACGGGTGAGTACGAATTTGGCCAAGTGGCTGTTGCATTTTCTCCATCTGAACGCCAAGATAAAGCATTATTTTAGTCAAAGTCTTTCTTATTTACCGTGTCAAAAAATAGCAGCTAGCATAAAGTTTGCAAATCCTACCACCTATTATGAAATGAGTTATTTATATGAAACTTAAATTTTTGCCTACTTTACGTGCATCATCATTCTGCTTGCACAAATTGCGCGCACTGCCAATGGTGATGTTATTGGCGCTACCGCTATATAGTCATGCATTGCCATCAGATTCTAATCAGCAGATCAAATTACTAGCGGACAAAGCCACTTATAGTGAGCGTACTGGCGTGACCAGTTATGCAGGTAATGTTATTATTACTCAAGGTACGTTTAAGATGACGGCCGATAACATCACGGTCAATCTTTCTCAACAGCGCAGCATTAACTCAGCGGTAGCAACTGGCCGTCCAGCGACTATGCAGCAAGTAGTCACGCAAGAAAAGGGCTTGGCAAAAGGGCAGGCTAACAAGATTGACTACAACGCAGTGTCTGGGATTATTACGCTAACTGGCAATGCAAAGCTGGTTCAGAATGGCGCAAGCTTTGCTGGTAACGTCATTCGTTATAGCCTAAAAGCAGGTGATGTTGAAGCAACCGCTGGCGGCAATCAGCGCGTTGAACTGGTATTCCCGCCTAACAATGGTACAAATCAGAGTGGCGTACGTTAATCCAAATAAACAGGCTATGAGTAAATAAGTCTGCCTTTAGCAATGCTTAAATTTTGTGAAAGTAAGAGTAAGTTATGAGCGATGATAAAAATCTAGACCTATCGGCATCAAATACCAATACGGCGCCTGTCGCTCGATTGACTATGCAAAATTTAGGCAAGCGCTATGGAAAGCGTTGGGTAGTCAAAGACGTTTCATTTTCTGTCGAACAGGGTCAAGTCGTCGGACTGTTGGGGCCTAACGGTGCTGGTAAAACGACTAGCTTTTATATGGTGGTGGGACTAGTCAATATGGATAAAGGCCGTGTTACGCTAGGTAAAATGGATTTATCTAAATACGCAATGCACGAGCGAGCGCGTGCAGGTATCGGTTATTTACCACAAGAGGCATCAATCTTTCGTAAATTGTCTATTGAAGACAATATCTTAGCTATTTTACAGACTCGCACAGAATTAAGTAAAGCTGAACAACAGCAAGAACTTGAAAAGTTGATTGGCGAGTTCCATTTAGAACATGTACGCAAGTCTCAGGGTATGAGCGTATCAGGCGGTGAGCGTCGACGCTGTGAGATTGCGCGAGCATTGGCCGCTGATCCTAAGTTTATCTTATTAGATGAGCCTTTTGCAGGGGTAGATCCTATCTCTGTTGGTGATATCAAAGACGTTATTTTAACGTTAAAGAATCGCGGCATTGGCGTTTTGATCACCGATCACAATGTTCGAGATACACTGGCTATTTGCGAAAAGGCTTATATCGTATCAGAAGGGGCTATCATTGCAGAAGGCACTTCGGCTGAAGTGTTAGAAAATGATTTAGTAAAATCTGTTTATCTAGGTAAAGACTTTCAAGTATAAGTGAGAGCGTTAAACCCCTTATCTCATACTCTATTTTATATAGTGCGCTCAAAACAAAAAGGTGCCGTTAAAGTAGAGTTATGCTGTTATAGATTTTCCTTACTTCCTATGCATTTTGCTTTACAAACGCTGCGTAAAACTACACCAATAACTTTGTGTTTCCTGATTAACTAATAAGAGCTGGCTAAAACTATTTTATATAGAGCTTATAAGCCAGTTACTACTTATATCTACAATTAACACCATTCTCTTTCAAGTACAGCTTCCAAAACCAATAGCTGACTTATCATAACAAATATTTTTGAATCAGCGCTTATAAAGCGTGACAATACTTTCTTCATTATTCTCGATTGACCCTCTGAATAAGGCTTATAAGCTATGGCAAAAAATAAAAGCAGCTATGTCTGTCAGCATTGCGGTGCGCATTTTGGTAAATGGGCCGGGCAGTGTACGGATTGCGGGGAATGGAATAGCTTGGTCGAAGCCCCAAATGTCAGCATGCCTCATCACAATAAGAGCACCGCGAAGCCTAATAACGCACGAGCTGCTACTCGTGGTACCAGTGCGCCAGCTGGTAACTACTCTGGTACTCACAGTGCTGTCATGCCGCTTAATGCAGTAAGTGTAACGCTCGACACGCGCCTACCAACCGGTATTAGTGAGTTTGATCGCGTACTGGGTGGTGGGTTAGTGGCAGGTTCTGTGGTGTTAATCGGTGGTGATCCAGGTATTGGTAAATCAACTATCTTGCTGCAAACAGCGACCAATATGGCACGGGCAGATTCACTGGCAGGTAGTGCATTATACGTGACGGGTGAAGAGTCACTTGCACAGGTGGCCATGCGAGCCAAACGCTTAGACTTGCCTGCTGATAGACTGCGTGTACTAGCCGAAACTAACGTAGAAACTATCTGTGCTGCATTAACGCAAGAGCAGCCAGCCATCGCTATCATTGATTCTATTCAGACGATTTATACGGACGCTATTAACTCTGCGCCAGGTGGTGTCAGTCAGATTAGAGAGTCTGCTGCGATTTTGACTCGCTATGCTAAGCAAACGGGAACGGCGCTATTTTTAGTAGGACATGTGACCAAAGAAGGTACGCTAGCGGGTCCGCGAGTATTGGAGCATATGGTTGATACCGTACTTTATTTTGAAGGCCAGTCTGACTCGCGTTTTCGTATGATTCGTGCGGTCAAGAATCGCTTTGGTGCGGTTAACGAACTGGGTATCTTTGGTATGACTGATATGGGGCTCAAAGAAGTCGCCAATCCATCAGCGATATTTTTGAGTCGTTATGACAAACCTGTTGCTGGGTCAGTTGTCATGGTCAGTCGTGAGGGAACAAGGCCGCTATTAGTAGAAGTGCAGGCCTTGGTA
Source organism: uncultured Psychrobacter sp. (assembly GCF_947500265.1). Taxonomy (GTDB): domain Bacteria; phylum Pseudomonadota; class Gammaproteobacteria; order Pseudomonadales; family Moraxellaceae; genus Psychrobacter. The sequence continues at coordinate 531,807 of NZ_CANMRN010000001.1, forward strand.
GATGATTCACAAGGCTCACCTAGAAGAATGGCGCTGGGTTTAGACTTCCAACGTTTATCCATGCTACTAGCAGTGATGCATCGTCACGGCGGGATACATACTAGTGGACAAGATGTCTATGTCAACGTTGTTGGTGGCGTCAAAGTTATAGAAACGGGATCTGATTTGGCCGTACTGTTGGCCTGTGCTTCAAGTATTAAAGAGAGAGCGTTACCATCTTCATTAGCAGTATTCGGCGAAGTTGGTTTATCTGGCGAAATCCGTCCAGTACCTAATGGACAAGAGCGCCTGAAGGAAGCGATGAAACATGGGTTTAAGCATGCCATCATTCCAAAGGCCAATGCGCCTGCTAAAGATGCACCTCAGTTTAAAGGTATCAACGTGATTGCTGTTGAGCGCCTGGATGACGCTATCGAAAGCGCATTTGAGTTATAAGGTATATAGAATTAGTAGTACTTTGTTTTGAGTAGTCAAGTCTCTACTATTAGCCTAGAGCGATAAATATGAACCATAAAAAAAGCCTAACTAATGATTAGTTAGGCTTTTTTTGCCATATAGGCTAGCAATATTATTGGTCTCTAAAACCGATATCTAAAATTAAGGTCCTGCAACGCGCTCGATAGCAACGTTACCCACGCCTTTGCTCGTAATACCGAGTTTTTTGGCAGCACCATAAGATAAGTCTAATACACGGTTACCATGGAATGGGCCGCGATCGTTCACTTTTACTACGACACTTTTGCCATTAGTCTTGTTAGTGACTTTGACATAGCAGTTCAACGGCAATGAGCGATGCGCTGCAGTTAAACCGTTCATATCGAAAGTTTCGCCACTGGCAGTCTTGCGACCATGAAACTTACGCCCATACCAAGACGCGAGACCAGTCTGCTTAAATTTGCTGACAGAGTTAGAAGCAACAGCTGTTAGGCGCTCTAGTACGTCTTCATCATTGGTAACTTGTGTCGTATCATTGGCTAACAATGAGCTGCTAAGTGCCAATGAAGTCGGCTGACGAGCTGACTTTACCAAACTTGATGCACCATCATGTTGACGGCTTAATTCACCAAGTACACGGTCAATGTGGGAGGCGTTATCTTGCGAAATCATAGCAAGTGTGGTCTTTGCTTCTACGGCATTTGCATTGGTAGCGACTGCAGATCCAGCAAATAACATTGCTGACATTGTAAGTAAACCAGATAAACGCTTGTTCATAAATACCTCTATAACTTATACATCAAAACCTAACTCTAAATATTTTAGATTGAGCATGGCATTAATCTATTATTCTCATATTGATTAATGAATGGCTCTTATAGATATTAATATATGGTAATTTTTCATTTCATTATCATCAGTATTCAGTACATCTAATAGAGAGACTGACGATACGCTCAAATGATAGTTAGCGATAAGCATTGAATACAAAGTCCAAAATCAGGACTGAGTGACAATGTCACTATATGTCGTATTTACATGATGTGCGATATACAAACTTCTTTAGAATGCTAAGTTAATAAAAGGTTCAGAGGACATCGCGTATTGCTTTGTTATCAAACCGTTAATTAAGTAGTGTATTTGAAAGTCTGGAATCTACAAGATGCTAACTATACGGCTACGCTACAACCTAAATATATTTAAATGCAAAGTTTATTAGTAGCTATGTACGGGTTATGTATCAGAGTACAGTAAAACGAGGTTAACGCAATTTTTTGTAAAAAACAAGGAATAAAATCTTTCTGAACTTATAGGCGATTAACTCATATTGAAAATCATGTCTATTTACTATTAAAAATAAGAGGCGCTAAAACGAACAATTATTTCAGATTTGTAACTATTATAGTGATTGATACGAACATACATTATATGAAGAGCATTAAAATAAAAAAGCCATAACGCGAAGAATAAAACTCTTCTTCGCGCTATGGCTCATTGTCTTTTATCAAATCATTAGTAGTACAAAACAATTTATCTTAATGGTACTACCATAATTATTATAACGACTTACTTGAAAGACGAATTATACAGAAAGTATCCTATCCCAGTTAGCCAGATTTATGTGTATGGATAGACATGAGTAAGCCAAATCCTGCCATCAGAGTCACGATAGCCGTACCACCATAACTAATGAATGGTAGTGGAACACCTACGACAGGCAAAATACCGCCAACCATGCCGACATTGACGAATATATAAACAAAGAAAGACATGGCGATAGCACCAGCCAACAATCTACTATAAACATCAGGATGAGTGAAAGCGATATATAAGGCGCGTGAAAGAAGGCAGAAATAAATGAACATCAGTAGCATCACACCGAGTAAACCAAACTCTTCGGAGAAGGCGGCAATAATAAAGTCAGTATGGCCTTCTGGTAGGAAATGTAGGTGTGATTGCGTGCCTTCTAGATAGCCTTTTCCAGTAAGACCACCAGAGCCAATGGCTGTCTTCGATTGAATGATGTTCCACCCAGCACCTTGTACATCTGCTTCAGGATTAAGGAGTGTCAATACCCGCGTACGCTGATAGTCGTGGAGTAAAAAGTTCCAAGCAAAAGCAATAAACGGCACAGCTAAAATTACAGCAGCAGAAATCAATCGCCACGAGAGGCCTGCTAAGAAAAGCACAAATATGCCGCTAGCAGCGACCAGTAACGACGTACCAAGATCAGGCTCTTTAGCAATTAATAGCACCGGTACAATGATCAATGCTAAGGTAATAGCAATGCTAGATGCTGACGGTGGCAAATCACGCTTAGACAAAAACCAAGCACACATCATTGGCATACCCAGCTTCATAAACTCTGAAGGCTGCACACTACCGAACCCAGGCAAATTGATCCAGCGCTGAGCACCCATACGTACTTCACCGATAATATCTACCAATACCAATAATATAAGTCCTAAGACATAAAATATGGGCGTAAAAGTACGATAGAGACTGGGCGGTATCTGCGCCATGGTAAACATTACCGCGAATGCCACTCCATAACTGACCATTTGGCGAATAACCATACCAATATCTTGGCTGGCGGCGCTGTATAGAATCGTCAGACCAATACAACAAACCGTCAATAACAGTAAAGTTAACCATGGGTCGATATGAATACGTTGCCATAGCGTCGGTGCATGACCTTGACCCAAATGATGGCTCTGACGTGAAAAACGATATTGCGGGTTAGAAGACATAGGCAGAATTTGGCTAACAATTGGTGTAGGAGGGAAGTACTAACTAAATTATCTCATTGTAAATAATGATGAGAAGCGTACTTAAAAGTACCGACTTTAATAAAAGTATGCGAGCACGCGATGGCTATATCATTCACAAATAATAATAAAGTCACTCAATTATAAAAGTTGTAAGGATAAGTGTTAATTATCAATATTGGACTTCAAATTAGAAGCGATAGTTTAGCCTGCTTGTTGAAAATTTGATAGTATCGATAAAACGTTTTTAGCGGTAGTTTATTGCAATGATAAAATCAAAAATCCATGCGTATAGGCAAATTTGCCAACCTATTATCACTCTTATCCTATGTGCTGGCAGTGTCAGTGCTCATGCCGTTATCATCAGTGATGATAGTGAACGCCGTATTCAAATACGTCAAAGTAGCAGTACAAGCAATAACAGTAATGCGTATATAACGCCCTCTACTAACAGCTCATATCAGCGTCCTGGTGTTACCATGTTGAGTGGTGCGAACGCATCAAATAGCGACAGTATGCAAAACTTGATTGTGCAAAAGCAGCGTGATTTCGAGATTGATGCTAGGTTGTCCATTGAAGAAAACAAACGTGTGAATGTAGTGAGACGCGGTACTACTTATAGTACAGCAAACAACACCTATAATGGTGCTTATAACGATTCTATGAGTATGGACTTTAACGCATGGTTAAATAGCAATAGCTATCGTGCCAGACAAGTAGCAGATTACGAACGCTATCTCAGCGCCCGAGTCGGGCCACAGAATGTACCGCCATTGTCGCAACTGCTGACGACTGCCCGTAGTTGGAGTAAATGTGGGTATGAGCCGTATCAATTGCCGCCTCAAGAGTTATGGTCTAACATTGTACCAACATTGCGCCTTTATAGTGAGTTGAAAAACCAAGGTATTTTGCCACTCAGCAGTGAGATACGTTCGGTATATCGTAACCCAGGTTTGAATGACTGTGCGGGCGGGGCAGACGGTAGTAAGCATATGAATGCAAGTGCTATGGATATCTGGGTACCTGAGTACGAAGACAATTTATGGCGCTTGAGTACCATGCATGATGGCTTATGTCAGTTTTGGCAGTATCAAGGACAGCCTTATAACTTTGGCTTAGGATTATACGCGACGGGAGCTATTCATTTAGATACGGATGGTTATCGTAAATGGGGATTCAATCACGCTAGTAGTTCCTCTTCTTGCCGCTATTAATTGACTTATCAAGAATTGAGAATTCAAATGAATATAAAGTTAGCCGAGATAACGCTAGATATATATTCATTTTTATATATACTATTCCGGTGTTTACTAAAAATAATAATTTTGTAATTATTTGGTAGGATTCGTAGGATAGACACATGAGTTAATTAAAAATTTGTTTGGTCTTTAAAAACTATGCTTTAATAATATGTGTTATCAATCGCCTTTATATTTTCATGGCTTATAAAGAAAACCACCAAATTTACTTTAAGCGAAAACTATGAAAAATCAGCGCTCGACAATGAAAAACTATCATAAATTAAATAACGAGAATCAAAGTTTTTTGCACTCGAATTATAAGTATGGTGCTTTGTTTACTTCTGCACTTATGTCGGTATTATTGATTAATGCGTGTAGTACAGAGATGTCCTCTGAAAACAATATGATAGTGACGGATAAGTCTGATAGACATATACAAAGCTCTAAAGAGATAGAAGATAGTATCAAGAACTCTTATGCTCGTTTGGCATCTAAGCGCTCTGATGTCTGTCCAAAATTAATTCAAGAAGAAACAGGTAATCAGGTTATCGAACGTATATCAGAGGTCATGGTAAATGACTACTGTGATTATTTCTTATATCCGCGAGAGGGTCAGCGCCTCAATGTTAAAGTAGATAACCGTCAAATAGAAGCGCTATTAATTGTGCCGACGCTACATAACTTTGCCAATGGTAATTATAAAGTGACGTCTTATGATAAGCATGTTATCCGTTTGAGCTATAACGGGGCTACCCATAAGCCTGAGCATTTTGTCTATGATGTTGCGCTAAAAATTTCTGACGCCAAGTATTCCTAATGCCAAGCATTAAGAATGTTCTGCTTCTTATTTAAAGATTATAGCCGTTCAAATATTTAAATGGACATATTATGAGTAGTATTTTTTACCATTTATAATACGTCCATTGGATTGATAACGCTTATTTCTAATATTGCTTCCTAGCGATTTATTTCTTACTGGTTTTTTCTACCACTTTCTTTTCTTTCCAAGGATCTTCTTGCCCAACCGTAACTATTAAAAAGTTATCAGGCTTTAGCGTATCTCGCATGGTTTGATTGACCTCTGAAAGTGTGACTTGATCAATGCGATTGGTATAGTCAGCTAAGTAATTATTCGGCAATTGGTAAAAATTCATCATTCCAAGTAAGCTATTAATACCAGCATTGCTCGCAAACCCCATCGGGAAGCTGTTTTTCAAATTATCTGTAGTTAAGCGCATCTCCTCATTGGTGATACCCTTGTCTAGCGTCTCATTGATAACCGCTAAGCTTGCATCAATGGCCGCACGCGCCTTGTCATTACGTGTTGAAAAACCAATCTGGTAGGGACCTCGAGAGAGCATCGGATTCATCGATCCCGAGATTCCATAAGTATAGCCGAGGTTCTGTCTTACCTCCGTCATTAGTCGCGCATTAAAGTCACTGCCTGCCATGACTTCGTTTCCAACAGCAAAGTTGGTTTGCTGCTGCTGTGCTATTGGGTCGGTAGCTCGTTTGCTACCTAGCTGTCCCATGAGTACAGTGGTTTGAGTGCTTGGGAATGGAATATGAACGTGCTGCGCTTTGGTAAGCGGTTTCGGCTCAGGTAAATCAGTGGCAGCTTGGCCAGTAGGCAATTTAGCAGTGATGTCTTCTGCCAGTTTTTTGGCTTGTTTTAATGTCAGGTTGCCGGTCATAGCAACAGACGCGTTGGCTGCAACTAGATATTTATTTTTAAAGTCTATCAGTTGTTGCTTCTCAATCGTAGGAACGCTTTCTAGCGTGCCGACTGATGGATGCGCGTAAGGGTGAGTACCATATAGAGCCTCGTTGAAAGCGATACTTGCTAAGCTATTAGGATCTTGTTTTTGTTGCTGCAGGCCTACCAACAGTCTTGCTTTATTGCGAGCTAGAACTTGCTCGTCAAACGTAGGCTCACTTACCATCTGTGTCATTAAGTCAATGGCTGGCAGGAGATGCTTATCATCAGATAGGCTACGCAGTGAAACGATGAACATGTCCTTATAGGCGCTACTGCTTAGATTGATGCCCAACGTTTCCACTGCACGCGTAAATGCGTTTTCATCTAGGCTTTTTGAGCCCTGTTCGAGCATCGTCGCTGTCATATTAGCAATACCAAAACCTTCTTTTTTGATACTACCATCACGCGCGCTACCAGCATTAAAACGCAAATCAACATCGACAATTGGCAAGGTGGTCGTTTGTACAAACATAACAGGTACGCCAGACTTGGTCTTAAACTGTTGAATGGTCGGTACGGTGACTTTTAAAGGTTTGTCATCGGCTAAGCTGGTCAGTTTAGATAGAGCAGCAATTGGCGCACTTGCATCGACTGCAGCAGGTGAGCGGTAATCTTCAGCAGCTGTTGTATCAGCTTGAGCAGTAGTAGCCAAGATGCTAAAAGCAAAAATTACGCTAGCACTGAGATAAGATCCCTTTTTAGATGCGATAGTGCTTCTTATAGAGGCTGAAGCAGTTTTAAAAGATTTTGCTTTTGCTTTAGAGTCGTATTTATTCTGAATCATGAGTTTCTTCTTATTAAGAATACGGTGCTATGGCCATTTTTATGAGACGTTTGATAATAGGCAGCGACTATTTCGCTGGGGTTTTACTGTCTTTAGGTGGCACGACATGCATCACTGTTAAGTTGTCTTTGACCAAATATTTTTTGCTGGCAGCCTGAATGTCAGCCACACTGATACCGTCGAGCTTAGCTGGTAACTTAGCAAGCAGTCTGTCATCTAGACCGATAGATTGTAACGAGCCAATCATACGTGCCTGTCCTTCCATGCTGTCTTGCGCATAAATCAAACCAGTAACCGTATTGGTCTTGGCGCGACTGATCTCGTCATCGGCAATAGGATCGGTTTTTAGCTTTTCTATTTCCGAAGTTATAGCTTGTTGTGCTTGCTCTAAGCTGACGCCTTCACGCGGTGTTGCTTGAATCAAAAACAGCCCATCACCGCGATCTAGCAAGTCGTAAGAAGTACCAACCGTCGTCAATATACCTTGCTCACGTATCAGTCGACTCTCTAAGCGTGCAGATAAGCCGCCATCGAGCACATCTTGCGCAAGTGAAAGGGCATAAGCTTGTTTTTCATTGTTTGAGCCTGCCGTTGCAAGGCTTGGTACGTTGTAACCCATCAGTAGAACGGGCACTTGTACGGCTTGCTCAGAGTCTACCTTTTGATAACCACGGAAGCCTTTTTGAGTCACAGAGGTACGTTTGGGTAGGTTGCTTTTTTCTAAATCACCGAAGTAACGTTTGACTTGAGTAAGTACTTCTTGTGGTTGCACGTCGCCGACGATGACTAACGTTGCATTATTTGGTGCATACCATGTCTTATACCAGTCTTTTAAATCTGAAAGTTTAATCGATTCTAGCTCGCTCATAGGCCCAATAACAGATTCGCCTTTTGGGCTATCAGGTAAGGCCAGCAGACGAAATGACTCATACGCTTTGGCAAGCGGATTGTCATCAGTACGTTGGCGGCGCTCCTCCATGACCACTTGATGCTCTTTTACAAATTCTTTTTCATCGAATATAAGGTTTTTCATGCGATCTGCTTCAAGCTCTAACGCTAACGGCATACGATTGGCAGGGAATAGCTCGTAGTACCCCGTATAGTCATAACTGGTAAAGGCATTGTTGACGCCGCCAAACTTAGCAATTAGCCGCTCATAATCATCACTAGAAACGTTGGTCGTGCCCTTAAACATCATGTGCTCGAGTAAGTGAGAGATACCACCTTTATCAAGAGGCTCATCTGCCGAGCCCACTCGGTACCAGATTTGTGTCATAGCGACTGGGGCACGGTGGTCTTCTTTTATGACAACTTTTAGACCATTTTCTAACTGATATTCATGTCGACCTGACATATCCATTGTCAACTCAGATGGCTGTGTGTCTTTGCTCGTTTTATTTTCATCTGATATGTTTTGAGCCAAGCTATCAGTTGCGATTGAGCTTGTCGCAGTTGCAGAGTTAATAGGCATCGTATTGGTTTGACATGCAGCAAGTGACGCTGCTACTGCTAAGGCACAAGCAATGCGTAATGGCGCAGCTGCTAGAGGTAAAGACAATGGCATGGTATGGTCTACTTATATAAAATAATAATAGAAGAATTAAATGCTAATCATAGCGATAGAAGGCATTACAAAGAGGTCTGAGCACCAACCATAACGCTAGCAGTCGGTCTAAACTCTTGCGTCGTGGTGCAACCCGTCACCAATATAGTCGTCGTTAATAAAACAGCCACACTGATGCTGCTGATTTTTTTGTAGTGCTTAGAGAGTAATGACATAACAGATTCCTAATAAGTATTTATCGAATAAGTCTTGGTAGAGTAGGCGAAGTCTGACAAGTAACAGGTCAGAATTTTGTGTCCAAACCTTAAGCAAAACTTTCTCAAATCATCGAGTGATTTTTTAAACAGATAAATTTTGACGATAGTCTAATAGGGTAAGGGCTGAGCATGACTTGAATTATGCTAAAATAGGTCAAAATTAAGCGTCATGTCGCTCGTAGCCAGATGACAACCTATAAATCCATTAACAATAAACAAATAATTGATTGTGATAACTTTTAGGGCAAATTTATGAACAACCCAAACAACAGTAACCGCGTAGTCATTAACCTTGATGCTGGTCTTGACGACTTAGATGACGATGATATTACCTTACCCAGTCTACCGGTGCAATCTGTGCCCATTATTGATGAAACAGAGAGTGTTGCTCCACAAAAGGATAGTACGGTAAACCAAGACGTCTCTAGTAATGTTGCTGCGGACAATATTGCTTTGGCGACGCCAATTGTTATGACAGAAGAGCATAACGTCCCTAAAGGTAATTCTGAAAGCTTTTCAAGCGCTACAGAGACAGCCGCTACAAGTCAAACTAATACTGCGTCAACCATTCCTGCTATGCCGTTGCAAGAGCAATTGGGCGATACACCAAGTGTAAACCCAGTGGCTGAAAGCGACACACAGGCAGCTACTACCAAAGAGCCTGCTACAGAGTCACAAGAGACAAAAGAAAATAAGAAAAAAGGCAGCTGGTTTAACCGTATGAAAACGGGCCTCAGTAAGTCACGCAAAAACTTAGCCGAAGGCATGGTCAGTATCTTAATCGGTGGTAAAGAGATTGATGACGAGTTATTAGAAGAAGTCGAAGATCAGCTATTGGTAGCTGATATCGGCGTCAACGCGACGAACCGTATCATCAAGAGCCTCACCGAACAGACAGATCGTGGTGACTTGATCTATGCTCATTCTTTATATAAAGCATTGCAAAGTGAATTGGTTGATATCCTCACACCAAAAGTTGAGCCATTGGTGATTGATACTAGCAAAAAGCCGTTTGTTATATTGGTAGTAGGTGTCAATGGCGTAGGGAAAACCACAACGATTGGTAAGCTTGCCAAGCGCCTACAGGGTGAAGGCAAATCAGTCATGCTGGCAGCGGGTGATACGTTCCGTGCGGCAGCTACTGAGCAGCTACAGATTTGGGGCGAGCGCAATCATATTCCAGTGGTAGCGCAAGGTCATGGTTCTGACAGCGCTTCTGTCATTTTTGATGCGATGCAGTCAGCCAAAGCGAAAAATATCGATGTGCTCATCGCCGATACTGCTGGACGTCTGCAAAACAAGACACATTTGATGGCAGAGTTAGAGAAAGTCGTACGTGTCATGCGTAAAGCGGATCCAAGTGCTCCGCATGAAGGTATGATTGTGCTAGATGCTGGCACGGGTCAAAATGCTATTAACCAAGTCGAATTGTTTAATAAAGTTGTGCCGCTGACAGGCATCACCATTACTAAGCTAGATGGTACGGCTAAAGGTGGCGTGGTGTTTAATATTGCCGAAACGACAGATGTGCCTATCCGCTATATTGGTGTAGGTGAGTCGATTGATGACTTACGTTCTTTTAGTCCGAAGCAATTTGTCGCCGCTTTGTTCGAGACCGATGATAAAGAATAAGAGAGCCAGTTTTAACTGGTAAATTATTTTTAAGACAATAGGGAAGTAGACGCTATGATAGTTACCACAGCAGCCTTTGGGTCACATCGATTAACACTGATTGCTCGTGTCAATGTGCATGGTCAGCCTATGCTCGTTGAAGCCAACTGGCTGCTGGCAGGTAACTCATGGCATAGCTCAAAATCTGTACCCAAACTTAAAAAGTACTATGGTCTGACAGATGAAGACTTTACCTTTATAGATAAAAATAGCCTAAGCATGAATGAACCTGCTCAAGCGTTATTAATAGAAACGATTTTCCAACTCAAAGATTATGCTGATGGTAAACGTAAGACGTTGGATTTGCCTTTAGACTTCTCTATGGGTACTGAGTTTCAGCGAAGAGTATGGCAGGCACTACAAGGTATTGAGTACGGCGAAACCATCAGCTATGCCACACTCGCGCAGCGTGTCAACAGTCCAAAGGGATTCCGTGCGGTCGCGCAGGCCAATGGCAAAAATCCTTTTAGCATTATCGTGCCTTGTCATCGAGTGATTGCGAGCGACGGTAAGCTTGGTGGCTATACAGGCGGGCTAGATAAAAAAGAGTATTTACTAGCACTAGAAGGAAGTTGGACATAAAACTGAGTCTGGAGCTATCTTAATAAAAAAGGGCCAAATACTTTTAGTATCTGGCCCTTTTTACTGAACAATTAATAAGTTTATGCTTCAAGCTGCGCCATAACGTCAGCAGAGAAGTTCACGTTAGTATAAACCTCTTGCACATCATCAGCATCTTCTAGCATATCAATCATCTTTATGATCTTTTCAGCATCATCGACATTGTCGATCTCAGCCGTGGTAGATGGTGACATAGTGACCTCAGCGTTGTCAGAAACAAGACCAGCCGCATTAAGGGCATCTTGGACTTGACCGAAACTTTCCCATTCAGTGATAACGAGTAAGCTTTCGCCATCATTTTCGATATCAACGGCGCCCGCATCTAGTGCAACGAGCATGACCTCATCTTCTAAACTAACATCGTTAAAAGTGATTTCGCCACGTTTAGTGAATAGATACGCCACTGAGCCTGATGTGCCAAGATTACCATCATTCTTGGTAAAAGCATGACGTACTTCGCTGACAGTACGGTTAAGGTTATCAGTCATGGTTTCGACCAATACAGCCACACCACCGACACCATAACCCTCATAACTTACTTCTTCCATGTTTTCATTATCGCCGCCGCCGGTACCACGGTCGACAGCACGATTAATCGTGTCGCGCGTCATATTGACGGATAGGGCTTTTTCGATAACGGCACGTAAGCGTGGGTTTTTGTCAGGATCGGGATCGCCTTGTTTGGCAGCTGAAACGATTTCACGAATAATTTTGGTAAATATCTTACCCCTTACTGCATCCTGACGGGCTTTACGGTGTTTAATATTTGCCCATTTTGAATGGCCTGCCATATAACATCCTTAAGTTCTACGTACTATTTTTATGGGTAAAAAAAGTGATCAACAACAACCTTCGATATCTGATTGCCTAATTTTATACTATCATTACTTTGTCTATTTGAGGTAGTAGCGCTACTGGCACGTTAACGATTTGTATGTTGTTGAGAGTGCTTTTTTGCTACACTGTGGCAACTTATAGATTGTATTCACTGTGATAGGTGAGCGATATTATAAACCAGTTTTAGCTATTTTGACCAACTTGCCCTTATCCATCACATTTTAAGTCATTGCGTGCTATCAAGCCATTGATTTTATAAAGTACTGATTCTATGAAGCAACCAACCGCCGAAGCTCTTACGCACTTGCGTAACCGTACGCATATCATTATTGAAGGCACAGATACTCGTCTGGGCAAGCTCTTTGATATTGTATTGCTGATTGCAATTTTAGCCAGTGTGGCCGTCGTCATGCTTGATAGTGTGCTATATATGCGTTTGCAGTATGGCACGTTGTTCTTTTATGCAGAGTGGTTTTTTACCATTTTGTTTACTATTGAGTATGCGTTAAGGCTGTTTTCAGCACCCAACCGCTTACGCTATGCTTTTAGCTTCTTTGGAATAGTAGATTTACTGTCTGTATTGCCAAGTTATTTGAGCCTAATGTTTGTGGGCGTACAATATCTACTCGTGATACGGGTATTACGTATTTTACGTGTGTTCCGCGTTCTTAAGCTCAAAGCCTATATGCAACAGGCTGGGTTTTTGGCGTCTGCATTAAAAACCAGTCAACAGAAAATTACGGTTTTCTTCTTATCGCTTGTATTATTGGTAACCATCTTCGGTTCAATTATTTACGTGGTAGAAGGGCCGGAGAATGGATTTACCAGTATTCCATTGTCTATCTATTGGGCCGTTGTTACGATGACGACGGTTGGCTATGGTGATATGTCACCCAAAACACCACTCGGGCAGGCGATTGCAACCATGGTCATGATCACGGGTTATTCGATTATTGCGGTACCAACAGGTATTTTTACGTCAGAGTTAGCACGTAATATGCGTCCACAACTTAACCCAGTGACTTGTCCAAATTGTGGTAAGTTCGGCCATGCAGTAGGTGCAGACTTTTGCGATCGTTGTGGACACGCGCTACATATCTAAAGATAGATTTAATCATGACAGTCAACATACCTACTACGCGTCGATATATTTATCAACCAGTGGTGACAGGTCGATCTCGACGCCTAGATTGACCAGATTCCAGTATTGTCCTGATACAGTACGATCTAGCATCATAGTGGTGGCTGAGGGTTGAAACTGACCGAAGTACTTCAAAGACGTACGCATCTGTGCGATTGCCTCGTGATGGACTTGGCTACTCCCAAAATCAAATTCGCCTTCTTGATAGGGGTTAATGGATAAAGGTTTTAGACCGATTGATAGCCACTTTTCATAAAACTCACCAGGGATGTTCTTATCATCTTCGCGGCGAATATCTAGGGCAATCAAATCCTGTTCAAGTGCAGTGACGTCACCTCTTAATGCATGTTTGACAAAGCGTTTGAATAGCTGCACTTCGCTATCACTATAACTGCGGATACCACCAAAATCATAAGCCACGACGCTACCGTCATGACGGAACGCAAAGTTACCTGGATGAGGGTCGCAGTGCATACGGTACAACCCAAACAGCTGCCCTGCGGTAAAATGAAACAGACGCTCTGCTATTTTTTGTTTGACGTCATTGTCCCACGTCGCGGCGACAGTCAATGTCTCTCCCATCTCTTCGGTCAGCGTTAAAATCCGTCTAGAAGAATGGCTGCTAATCACTTTGGGAATAATAAGGCCTTCATCTTCTGCATGAAAAGCGCCGAATACGCGTAAGTTATGAGCTTCTTTGACATAGTCCAATTCATCGTGCAGGCTCTGGCGAATCTCATTAAAAAGCTGTTCTTGTAGTTGCTTACTCATATTGAGCACGCCAGCGATTTTTAATGCCATACGTACTTGTTTGAGATCGCTATCGCAGTTTTCATCGACATCAGGATACTGGACTTTGACCACTACTCTTTGACCCGATGGCAACGTCGCTTTGTGCACTTGTCCAATGGATGCTGCGGCAAAAGGTGTCTCTTCAAACTCGCTGAATAATTCTAAGATCGGCGCTTTTAGCTCACGTTCAACTTGGGCTTGTATCTGCGCATACGGCATTGGCGGCGCATCTTTCTGTAGCTTTTCGAGCGCTGACGCAACCTCAGGCGGGAATACATCCTTATATTGTGAAGCAATCTGACCGACCTTCATTACCGCGCCTTTCATTTCACCCAACGTTTCGGCAATTTGAACGCCCACGTCTTGCATCAGATCTGAGCGAGCTTGCAGACGTTTTTCTTCGTCACTTGAGAGATGCTTAAATGAGTTTTTAGCGGCTTTGCCAGCAATACTCGCTGTCATGCCAGCGAGTTTCATAAAGCGTTTTCCGGACGATTTTGCCATTCATGTCACCGTATAATGGGTTGTTTGCTCAGTCGTAATTCTATTATTTTAATTGCAAGATTACTGTTTGACTAATGTGTGAAAACGCGAGTAATTATTTATAAAAAAGTAAGCGCAGTAATATCATTTGCTTGTGTCAACTGCATACATATTGCTCAACCAGTAATCAAGCGCCATTTGATAGCCCAATTGTCCCAAGCCGCAAATAACACCGACCGCAACGTCACTTAGATATGAATGATGACGGAAAGGCTCACGGGCATGAACATTGGATAAATGTACTTCTATAAATGGTTTTTGGGTGGCCAATAGCGCATCGCGTAGAGCCACTGAAGTATGCGTAAAGGCAGCCGGATTGATGATGATAGCATCGACTTGAGCAGATTTGTCTGCCAATAATCCATGATGCTGAATATCATCTACTAGCTTACCTTCATGGTTGGACTGTATACATATTAACTCTACACCGTGGCGAGCGGCGTGCTCAACTAGTTGCTTTTCTATATCAGCAAGTGTCGTATGACCATAAATGTGCGGTTCCCGCTTGCCTAGTAAATTCAGATTTACCCCATTTACTAGTAGTAGTTTATGAGTCAGTATTTGATTTGAATTTTCGTTAGTCGATTGTTTAGCTGCTTTTATCGAAGTAGAGGAGGTCATAATGGTCTCGGTAACTATTGAGAGATGTTAATAATTTATAATAATATATGAATAATTTAAGGCGCGAGCTGCCAAGCTAAATTGGCTTCAACGCATTTTGCTCTTTATCATAACAGCTTGCCAGCTAGGTTATAAAAATTTGTCTAAAAAAATTATCTAGATATCAAAAAGCATATTAAAAGTCTTTATGTTGCTAAAAACCCGTGCTATGATATTTTTTATGCAATAAATATTGCAAGTTTGTTGCTATCATCAAATTTCATGACGATAAGTGCGTTTGGCGAATTCGTTATAGAAGCACTATGTAGGTAATTAAAGCACTATATATATGATGATAAGTAGAGTAGTAATACTCTTAATTTTTGATTTCATAATCTTAGACCCTGTTTATATGCAATGTCGCAAAGGAAGCTAGGGCTAAGCGGACTTTTTTAGGAAGTAATATTATGTCAGCTCGTGAGCAAGGTATCGTTAAGTGGTTT
Source organism: uncultured Psychrobacter sp. (assembly GCF_947500265.1). Taxonomy (GTDB): domain Bacteria; phylum Pseudomonadota; class Gammaproteobacteria; order Pseudomonadales; family Moraxellaceae; genus Psychrobacter. The sequence goes on from NZ_CANMRN010000001.1 coordinate 547,323, forward strand.
AATGACTCAAAAGGCTTTGGTTTCATTCAACGTGACAGCGGAGAAGATATTTTTGTCCATTTCCGCGCGATTCAGGGTGATGGCTATCGTTCTCTAAAGGATGGCGAAAAAGTTGAGTTCAGCGTAGTAGAAGGTGACAAAGGTCTGCAAGCTGAAGAAGTCAGAAAGATAGAAGAGTAATTTACTCAGGCATTAGAGCGGTTTAGTTATAATGTCTGTACAAACTACTGATATACTACTGAGTCAAGCCCATCTTATCTTACCTATGTTGAGTGAACTGCAGCATATTTGGTAAGATTGGATTTGGGCTTGGCTTTTTTTATGCCTACATTTCTTATGGTTTTCCGCAGACTCGATAAGGCTACTTTTACTGATTACGGTTTAAATGCTGCATTTGATACTATAAAGGTTGATTTTGAACCTATTTATAATTAATAAAATACGAGCAATTCATTTAAAAGGATATTTTTTTGAGCAATTTTACAACGTTTACCGATTTGCCACTTTCAACAGCGACCCTGCGTGCAGTAAGTGATCTAGGTTTTACTGAATTGACGCCCATTCAAGCAAAGATACTACCGCATACATTGGCACATCAAGATGCTATCGGACAAGCACAAACGGGCACAGGGAAAACAGCGACTTTTCTACTGACTATTATGGAAGCCTTGCTTAAGCGTCCATTTACCAACGACGAAGAGCGCTATCTTGGTGAGCCGCGCGCTGTGGTCATGGCGCCAACTCGCGAACTGGCTCAGCAAATATTTGATGACTGTATTGCATTAACCAAATATACCTCGCTACATAGCGTCTGTATTATGGGCGGTACTAACTATGAAACTCAGCAGCACGAGCTTGAACGTCAATACGTTGATATCTTGGTAGCGACGCCTGGCCGTCTAATTGATCTTGCTAACAAAGGCATGGTCTATCTAGATAGAGTAGAGGTGTTGGTGCTCGATGAAGCCGATCGTATGCTAGATATGGGGTTCATTCCTGATATCAAACGCCTAGTTGGTCGAATGCCTGCCAATACCGATCGTCAAAGCTTGCTGTTTTCTGCAACCTTTAACCAAGATGTGATGAATTTAGCCTATCGTTGGTTACATGAGCCTCAGTTTGTTGAAATTGAGCCTGAACACAAGACCAGCGAGTTAGTAGATCAACATTTTTATTTGCTGACAGAAGATCAAAAGCTGGACGCCTTGCAGCGTATTATCAGTGATGAAGCAGTAGAGAAGGTCATCGTCTTTGCCAATCGTAAAGATCAAGTAAAGCGTCTGTATCACAAGCTGCGTCAAGCGCATAATATTGTGATGCTCTCAGGCGATGTCATTCAGCAAAAACGTGAGAAATACTTACAGCGCTTTAAAGATGGTCACGCGTCTATCTTGGTGGCGACAGATGTAGCAGGGCGCGGTATCCATGTCGATGATATCAGTCATGTGGTTAACTTTACTTTGCCTGATCAGCCAGATGATTATGTGCATCGCATTGGACGTACGGGCCGTGCGGGCCAGACAGGTATTAGTATCAGCTTTGTGAGTGAGGATGATGCTTTTAATATACCGGCATTAGAGAAGCATTTAGAAACCAAGTTTACGCTTGAGCAATGGCAGGAATAATTGCTATAAACTGAGCATTATTCAAAAAATAAAAGCCCTCAATATCGAAAATGGTATTGAGGGCTTTTTTATATGCTAAGTGTTAATAGTATCTGTTACCGATAATTTTATTGAGCGTGTTCCATCATCTCAGTATGCTCATGGTGATTCATGTCCACTGATTCATCACTCATGTCATTCATACTATGATCCATATGGTCGTCCATATCCTGCATGTTGTGATCCATGTCTGCTGCCATATCCGTATCATGATTCATTTGGCTCATGTCGTGAGAGTCCATATCAGACATCATAGCAGTGTGGCTACCATGATTCATCTCACCATGGCCGCCATGCATATTTGCCATGACCATCGGCACGACCGCTACTGCCAAACCTGATATCACCATAACCGCACCGTTTAGCTGTCTTAGGCGAAAACGTCCGATCTTATCACGTAGCCAACCGACCGTTTCATGCGTCGCAACCAACATCGGTATGGTTCCTAGACCAAAGACAAACATCAATGCAGCACCGCTTAATGGATTATGAGCAACGACGGCAATCAGTAGAGCGCCATATACCAAACCACAAGGCAAAAATCCCCAAAGCAAACCTGCTGTTAGTGCTCGCGGAAAAGTATTGAGTGGAAATACCTTTTGACGCAATGGGCTAAGATACTGCCAAAAGCGCATACCAAAACGTTCAAGCTTAGTCAAAAACGGCGCACCAAGCATCGTCACACCGACGAATACCAGTACCAATCCTAATAAAATACGCGGTGTACTATTACCCATCATCAATGGCTTTAATACAGTAATACCGATAAGCCCTGCGATTAAACCCAATAATGCGTAACTCGTTAAACGCCCAAGATGATAAGTGGCCACCAAAGCACGACGTTTGGCGGGGCTGACATCTTTCATAGATAGGCCAAACGCGGTCACCAGACCGCCACACATGCCTAAACAATGTGGTGAACCAAAGAATCCCATTAGTAATGCCGCCACAAGTAAGGCGATGGTCATGAATGCGTCTCCTAAGAATGGTAAAGGGCGAACTTGCTATTGCTGAATTATTTAATAAAACGGCACCAATAAATTACGCATTTATAAGGTAGATAAATTAGATGTTTGAATCTTTATTTATCTCAGAGTTATCGTTATTTCCATCAGTTGCCGCTGTTTTATCTTTTTGCTGGGTAGGTGCTGAGCGTTCATGAGCCTGCATGGTTTGGCGGCGTTCTTGACGGTCATCCAATATAATACGCTGTGATGCATTGTCCAGATCTTCGAATTGATTTGACTTGACCGCATAACGCACTGCCCAAATAGCAACCACAAACAGCATGAGACTTAATGGAATTAATAAAAATATACTGAGCATGGCAAATCTCTTAAATAGCAGTGTCTCTTATTATTATACACCCATCACAAATGTAGTGGATGTTCGGTAGCATTTAGAATGCGTCTCTCAATAGTATCGTATATATCTTTAACGTTTATTCGTCAGAGTTTTTTGCGGCATTGCCTCTTGGGGTCAATAGCTGCTGTGAGGTTACGTCATTGGCATGGCGGCAGTCCATTTGGGGACGTATCACATCGCGCAAGTAGGCTGCAACCTCATAGACAGCGCGCCTTGAGTGACTTAAGTTGTGCGCAGGCTTCATCCAGTCGCGTCTCACAGGCAATGGCGCAGGAAGTGGTGTGCTATTGATACCATTTAAGGCAAACTGTCTGCGTGCACGCGCCATATGATAGCTATCAGTAATCAGATATACATGGCGTAGCGGAATGCGTTTGGCCGTAAAACGGGCGTTTTCACATGTATTCATGCTGGCATTTTCACTGATCAGTCCATCGATACCGTGTTCCATCAACCATTGACCGAGCCATGGGGCTTCAGCGCCACTCAGTACGATCGGTAGGGGTAAGTCATGGTAAGCGCCTGCAGCGGTACGCGCGCGATTGAGGCTATAGCGATTTAGGATAATTTGGTTGTTATGGTCGTTGGTCAGACCGCCGCCTAGGACTACATATGCGGTAGGCGGTGAGCTCATGGCAGCAGCAGGCATATCAGGTAGCGGCAGTAGAGAAAAGATATAAACAATTGCTTGCGAAAACAACGGAGTAAATAGGCTAATAATCACTAAAATGACAGACGTAGAGCCTAGTATAAAAGTAATATTGATAATGCGAAAAAGCGTCACCATGCGTTCAGAAAACCGCAAGTAATATCGCCATAATCGTTTAGATAATAGCCGCTTAGACCATGATTTTTTAGGCCACATGCTCAGCATATCCAATTGAGCCATCAGCATTTACCCAGACTGGCTCACGTGACAATTGAATGGCAAATTTTTCATAGACAGTAGCAGCGATATATTTCTGCGCTATGGCTACATCCTTTTGCGTGGCTCGCTGAGGCGTATGGTTAGTCAATACTAGTGCTTGCTGCTTATGCGTAAAAATAGGTGCAATGCCGCCGCCTTTTAACCCTGCTTGCTCAATGAGCCAACCAGCCGCAACCTTTACCATTGCATTAGGCATCGCATAACCAACGATAGCTGGATAAGTTGCTTGCAGCGCTGTGAACTGCTCCTGAGCGATAATAGGGTTTTGAAAAAAACTGCCACAATTAGGTAGCTGCTTCGGGTCTGGCAGCTTTTGTTGTCTAATATCTATAATGGCTTGCATAACGTCAGCAGGCGTCGCTTGCTCGCGCCCTTGTTGCTCCGCATAGCGCTGCGCCACAGTCTGTACATCGCCATAACTGGCTAGAATGTTAGCAGGATCAGTATGTAGTCTGAAACCTACACGACTAATCAGCCAAGTGTTTGGTGTGCGCTTAAAAATACTGTCACGATAGCCAAATTGGCAATCAGCAGCTGATAAATGGTGCCAAGTTTTTGTCGGCAAATGATAGGCGCGTACATACTGTAAGCGGTCTTCTAATTGTACGCCGTATGCACCGATATTTTGTATGGGTGCTGCACCCGTCAGACCCGGTATTAGTGCAAGGTTTTCCAATCCATACCAACCTTGATTGACCGTATGTACGACCAAATCATGCCAGTTCTCGCCAGCCATTACTTCGATATCAACATAATCGTCAGTTTGTTCGGTCAGATGAATACCACGCATCTTTGGCTGCAATACTATGGCTTTTAACGCGGCAGGCAATAAAACATTACTACCGCCAGACAACACAAACAAGGGCAATTTGTCTGCTGTATCTTCTATATAAGTTGCCATAAAACTGTCAAGCTGCGCCTCATTCTCTAACGTCACTACAGAGTCAGCAACACAGGCCAATGCCATAGTATTGTCGTGTGACAAGTCGATTGAATCATTGACTACGGCAGTCGCTGAATCATTCGAAACATCAGAGCTGATGGTAGACTGAGCACTGTGGTCAAGGCGTGAAGCTTGGGTCATAACATAGCCTATGTGGCAAAAGGATAATAAATGATAAGGTAGTTATAGTTGATTCAATTTAAAAGAGATACAAGGCAACTGAGTGCAGACGTAACTGTGATACTTCAAGCGAGGTTAACGCTGTAGCTCTTTTATAGAGGATTAACCATATTATAGAGGATACCGGATGCAAGAGTAGCAGAAATATAGACGTTATGGCTAGCAGGCTTTCCAGCTTTCTATCCAAGCTTGAGCGCTTGATTCGATACGTTCGATCACTTCTTCGAAGTCATCGTTATCGCCCTTATAGGGATCTGGCACATCGCTGCCGCAGTAGGTAGGGTCTTCTTCACTGAATAGGGCTAGTGTTGCCAAATTATCTTCTGACTCTGTAATGCTGTCTTTGATCGCTTGCAGATCAGCTAGATTTTGTGAATCCATGGCTAATATTAAATCAAAATCACGAAAGTCATTGGCACTGACTTGACGAGCGACCAGCTTATTAATTTTATAGCCGTGTGACTTAGCATGACGTTGCGAGCGAGCGTCAGGCGCACTGCCAACGTGCCAATCACTGGTGCCTGCTGAATCTACTTTTATGGACAGTCCAGCAATCGCTGCTTGCTGCCGGAAAACTTCTTCAGCGGTAGGGGAGCGGCAGATATTTCCTAAACATACCAATAATACAGACGAGGGAGTACAGGCTTTCATCAGCATAATATGACCTTCTATAACAAAAAAAACATGCTATAAGAGACCGGCATTGTTAATGCGGCTTTTATTAGCATGCAATCGATTGAATCAGCTGCTAGCGTAACGCTTAATGCTTGGAATGGCAAGGATAGAGACTAAACAATAGCGTCATTTAACAATGAAAATTTGGCCATATGATGCATGGCCAAAAGGTGAGATAGTGAAACGGTTTTAATCTTGATTACTTTTGAAACGCTGTAGATCGCGTCGCTCTTTTTTGTTGGGCTTGTTGTCAGGACGAGCAAGATTAGCCAGTTTTCGCTGTTCGGCATAGTAAGCACGGCGCGTCTCGCTCTCTTTAGTCTCTGAATATAGTACCTCAGCGGCGGTCGCATTGCCACGCTGTGCAGATAGCGCCTCAACAACGACCGTCTTTTCGGTCATAGCGGTCGCTGAGCCTTGACGAATGGTTAGCTCATCTCCGACTGAAATCTCTTTACTGGTTTTTACCCGGCTACCAGCATAGTGCACGCGTCCACTTTCAATTGCTTGTTTGGCAAGGGTGCGTGTACGATAAAACCTAGCTGCCCATAGCCATTTATCAAGACGGATTTTCACCAAACCTTGGTTATTATCATCAGTATTTTTCTTCATAAGCGTCACTCTGCATTCGTTTTTATATTAAATCATAGTTTTATATAAACAATATTAGGGCAACTTTAATATTTGCAAATAGATTTGATGACTGTGGGTTAGTTGCACCATTGTTGTTCACAAGGTACACCATCGTGGTTACCATCCATTTTGGTATTGGGACAGTAGTTTGTAAAATAGGTGGCTTCTGCACAGGATGTCATTTGTGAGCAATGTGTTCTGCCGTCACATGAAAAGCTTGAGGCCGGTTGTGTCGATAAGACTGGAGTTGCAGTTGGCGCTGATGTTGAAGTGGTACCTAAATCAACGTATGTCGGCGGTATGTCATCAATGTTATCGACGTCAGTAGAAGTAAGAGTAGGTCGCGTTACGATATCAGCCGCTGCATTGGTTGCAGGTTGATGTACCGTGTTTTTAGGTTGAAGGACTCTATAACCTATAAGCACGAAAATCAGACAGGTCAATATCACTAATACTTTGTTTATCACTGTGCCATACCTGCCAGCTCATAATTATTATTAATATGAAAATGGCAGTTTTCAATCGACTTAAAAACTGCCATTAGGTAAGAAATATGATATCTATTTTTACTATCTCAAAAACAACTGATAGCCAATGTTGTCATTGACCGTAGCACAGTCATAACCAATATCTAAAAGCGCGTCTTGTAACTGACGAGAATTGCCTTCAGAGGCCTGCAGGCCAACCAGTACACGACCTTCAGCAGCCCCATGGTTGCGGTAATGGAATAAAGTAATATTGAAGTCATCACCCAACTTTTCTAAGAATGTTAGCAATGCGCCTGGACGTTCTGGGAATACCACTTGTAGCAATTGCTCGTTTTCGACATGAGCATGACCACCAATCAAGTGACGGATATGTGATTTGGCGATATCATCATCAGTCAGGTCGTGAGCAGTGTAGCCATCGTCTGACAATTGGTTACTGATGGTTTGACGCTCTTTTTCGCCTTCTTTTAAAGCAATACCGACGAAGATTGAAGCAGGCTCCATTGAGTCTGGTGACTTTTTGCTGTCAGCACGGTAGTTAAACTCTGTGATGTTACGGCCATGTAGACTACGGCAGAAGTTCAAGAAAGCGCCTGTTTGTTCAGGAATAGTAACCCCAAAGATGGCTTCTTTTTTCTCACCAATTTCAGTACGCTCAGCGATATAACGTAGGCGGTCAAAATTCATATTGGCACCGCAAATGATGCCGACGCAGTTTTTGTCTTGAATATTATTAGCTTCGATATATTTTTTCATACCAGCAACTGACAACGCACCAGCAGGCTCAACGATGCTGCGGTTTTCTTCAAAGATATCTTTGACAGCCGCACACACCTCATCATTGGTACAAGTGATCACTTCAGGCTCAACGATAGGGCCTGAGTTATCGCTTTTTTGCGTACGGACGACGTCAAAAGGCAATTCACCAATCTGTGCGACTGCCACACCATCGACGAACAATCCTACTTGCTCAAGCTTGACACGCTCACCTGTTTCAAGCGCCGCTTTTAGACAAGCTGACTGCTCGGCTTCTACCGCAATCACTTTGACATGTGGTGCAACTTCGCCTAAGAATGCGGCCACACCAGAGATTAGGCCACCACCACCAACGGCAACGAATACATAGTCCATGTTGCGCCACTGTTGGGTCAGCTCAAGACCGATGGTACCTTGTCCTGCGATGACTAGCTCATCGTCATAAGGCGGAATAAAAGTAAGGCCTTCACGTTCAGCGCGGTCAATCGCATAACGGTTTGCTTGATCAAAACTATCTCCGTGTAGATCTACATTGCCACCAAGTGCTCTTACCGCATCCACTTTGATGTCGGGAGTCGTGGTTGGCATGACGATGATGTTGTTCAGTGATAGTTTGCGCGCAGAGTAAGCCACGCCTTGCGCATGATTACCTGCCGAAGCACAAATCACACCGCGCGCTTTTTGCTCATCGCTTAACTGACTGATACGGTTATAGGCACCGCGCAATTTAAATGATTTGACCGGTTGTAAGTCTTCACGCTTAAATCGAATGTCATTGGCAAAACGTTGGGTCAGCTTGGGCGCCGTTTCAAGTGGTGTTTGAATAGCAACGTCATAGACGGTGGCTTGTAAGATGGCTCGTACCCAGTGTGACAGCATAGTAATCCCTAAACAGAGTGAATATAAAAAGTGTAGATGAATATAAAAACGAAATAGATTAGCCTATGCCGATTTTTAGTATCTTGCAAGACTCAATTGCAGTTTTCTTGGGATTTCGTGCTTGAATTTACATGAAGTGCAGGTATTTGCCTAAGTTAAGCCTTAGCTACGTACTATAAGACTCACAAATTAGCGTCATGATGCGCTAACATCCGTTAATATCATCGGTTATAATAGCCGCGCATTTTACCTCTTTTAGCCTTTTACTTTTTTTAAGACCATACGTTTATTTTCCAAGGATTTATGATGAGTGATCAGCAAGCACAAAAGCAAGCCGCGGCCAAAGCTGCTCTAAGCTATATCGAAGACGATATGATACTTGGGGTAGGGACAGGTAGTACGGTCAACTGTTTGATTGAGTTGTTGCCACAATTGAAGCTTGCTGGCGCTGTCGCTAGCTCACAGGTGACAGAAGACAAACTTCGTGCGCTTGGTATCGAAATAGTCGATTTAAACTTTGCTGGTACATTGGATGTTTATATCGATGGTGCGGATGAAGTTAACGAGCACTTGCAACTTATCAAAGGCGGCGGCGGTGCATTGACTCGCGAAAAGATTGTGGCAGCCGCTTCAAACAAGTTCGTCTGTATGGTCGATGATAGTAAAAGTGTTGATATATTAGGTCGCGCGTTTCCAGTACCGATTGAAGTATTACCACAAGCACGCTCGTATGTGGCTCGCCAATTGGCCAAATTGGGCGGTGAGCCAGTATATCGTGAAGACTTTGTCACTGATTATGGTAACGTTATCTTAGACACCTATGACTTGGATGTGAGTAATCCAATCGCGCTCGAAAAAGAGCTAAATAATATCGTAGGTGTGGTTTGTAATGGTATCTTTGCAGCAAACCAAGCAGATGTTCTGCTAAAAGCAGGTGCTAATGGGGTGACAACGCTCACGCGTTAATCTATCTCTAAATCATTTGTATAAACAAAAAAGCCGTCCAGATCTGGACGGCTTTTTTATTTAGGAACTTATTTAGGAGTTTGTTAGCAAGTTATTTTACTATTGATCTCACTGTCTTTTTATAGAATAGCCTAAGTTATGCAGGTAACTTGATTTTGTCTTTAAGTAAAAACTCCATCAATGCTTTTTGTGCATGTAAGCGGTTTTCAGCTTCGTCCCATACGACAGAGCGTGGGTCATTAAGCATATCATGAGAGATTTCTTCGCCGCGATGGGCTGGCAAGCAGTGCATAAATACCACTTCAGGGTCGGCCTTGTCTAATAGAGACGGCGTCACTTGATAAGGAGCAAAACGACGTGCACGCGTATTTTGCTCGGATTCTTGACCCATACTTGCCCACACATCGGTGACAATTAAGTTAGAATCTTTTGCCGCGTCTTGTACGTTTTCTACCAGACTGACGCAGTGTGAAAAGCGTTCCATAAGTTTCGGATCAGGCTCAAACCCATAAGGTGCTGCGACACGTAATTCAAAACCAAACTGATTGGCAGCTTGCATAAATGATGAGCACATATTGTTGCCATCACCGACCCACGTGACGATTTTATTTTCGATACTACCACGATGCTCGTAATAGGTTTGCATATCAGCGAGCAACTGGCAAGGATGATAGTCATCGGTCAACGCATTGATAATCGGTACGCTTGAGTATTCAGCAAAGGTTTCAACTTTTTCGTGCCCGAAGGTACGAATCATAATGATATCAACCATGCTAGAAATCACGCGTGCTGAATCTTCTAGTGGCTCGCCGCGACCGAGCTGCGTATCGTTTGGTGATAAAAAGATGGCGTTACCACCAAATTGACCCATGCCTGTCTCAAATGAGATACGGGTACGCGTTGAAGATTTTTCAAATATCATGCCAAGCGTACGACCAACAAAAGGCTGATATATCTCGCCTGCGTGTTGCATCTTACGCAATTCGCTTGCGCGTTTGATTAAGTTTTCTAGTTCTTGTTTGGTTAAATCAGATAAGGTCAAAAAATGGCGCAAACTCATAGTAATCCTAGCAGTCGATCGCAGTCAGTGAAACGTCATCAGTCTTCAATAGCATCGCGTCAGTGCGTATACTGGGTTGACAACAAACTTTTAGTATAGCGTATTTACTTTCAATGTAAACGTTCATTTTTATCAAGATCAAATGGCTTGTTAAATAGACCGAAATCACATTAGCAAGCCATGATATCTTGTATGCTAATGACTGTGCCGTTAATGATTATGCCTGTGTACGGTTTGGACGTATGCTAAGGCGACATAATAGCTCATAGCTAATCGTCCCAGCATGACCTGCGACTTCATCGACACGCGGCGCATCGCCCCAGAGCATGACCTTGCTATCTATAGCAAGACTCTCAGGTGCGCTACTGATATCAATAACAATCATATCCATAGCCACACGCCCAATCACTGGGCAGCGGTAGCCTTGATTGTCATTAGCATCCATGACAGTGACATAAGCCTCATCCGTGACCACACGTGGGTAGCCATCGCCATATCCAACGCTGACCAACGCCGTTCTGGTGTCTTGCTGCGCACGCCAGCGGCTACCATAGCCGATCGCATCATTCGCGCTAACGGTTTGTAGAGCAATGATTTGAGCACTAAATTCCATCGCAGGCTGCAAGTCTAATTCTTGTGCGCTTTTATCAACCACAGGCGAGCTACCATATAAGATAATGCCTGGACGTACCCAGTCATAATGGTACTCTGGGAAGTTGACGATACCAGCAGAGTTGCATAACGAACCTTGGATATCTGGACTAATGGTGTCTTTCAAAGTAGCCAGTACGCTTGAGAAACGCTCAATCTGCATCGCATTTAATGGGTGATCGTGGTCGTCAGCATTGGCAAAATGCGTGGCTAGGATCAGCTGATAACCTGCTTCATGTAGGCGTTTTGCTGCTGATAGCACACCTTCAGCGTTAAAACCCAAACGGTTCATACCTGTATTGTATTTGAGCCAAGTCACTCTAGTTGCACTGCCAGCTGGCGGGACATTTTGCAGGGCCCATTCTAGCTGTGGTCCGTGGTGAATCACGCAGCTAATCTCATGATCAATCGCTTGCTGCCACTCATCAGCGGTAAATGCACCTTCTACTAGACCGATGGTTTTCTCCCAACCTAACTGTCTGGCTTCTAGCGCTTCAGTCAACGTAGCGACACCGATACCATCTGCTTGCTGCAGGGCTGGCAAGACCGCCGCCACGCCATGCCCGTAAGCATTGGATTTGACCATAGCCAATACCTTAGACTGAGGTGCTCGTTGTTTGACTTGATTTAGGTTATGAGTAAGGGCTTTTGGTTTTATAGTAATTGTGCGCATAATCGCCTTCTGTATGAGTAGAATTATGAAGTTATAAAGCCAGTACTGCATCGATTGGGTTGATGCGGTACTGGCTATTGTGCTAAAAACTGGTTACGTAAAATTATTTATTAACCTATGATTAAACCTGAGTTTATATAAGGCTTAGTCTTGATTAAGCTTAAATTTTATAAGGTTGGTTACTCATCATTCTCAAAACTCACACCTTGGTAGTACTCTGGCGTTAGATTAATAAAGCGGGTAAATTGACCTTCAAAGCCTAGACGAATAGTACCGATAGGGCCGTTACGTTGTTTACCAATGATGATTTCAGCCACGCCTTTGTGGTCTGAGTTTTCATTATAAACCTCATCACGATAGATGAACATAATCAAATCGGCATCCTGCTCAATCGCACCAGATTCACGTAGATCCGACATGATAGGGCGTTTATTTGGACGGTTCTCTAGACTACGGTTAAGCTGTGATAACGCAATCACTGGACATTCAAGCTCACGTGCTAGTGCCTTCAGACTACGAGAAATCTCAGAAATCTCGCCAACACGGTTACCATCTAAGCTGGGTACTTTCATCAGCTGAAGATAATCGACTACGATAGCACCCAAGCGACCGTCATGGTTTTTGGCAATACGGCGGCAGCGAGAACGCATCTCAGACGGCGGTAGGGCGGTACTATCATCAATATACAAATGCTTTGATTGCAAATGTTGAATGGCGTTCATCATCTTTGCCCATTCATCTTCATTCATTTGCCCAGAACGCAGATGCGTCTGATTAATCGCACCCCATGAGGACAGCAGACGCATGACGATAGATTCGGCAGGCATCTCCATCGAAAACACGACTACTGGCAAATCTTCATTAAACAAAATCCCTTCTGCCAAGTTCATCGCAAAAGTGGTTTTACCCATAGAAGGACGCGCAGCGACAATAATCAAGTCACCCGCTTGCAGACCTTGCGTTTTATTATTCAGCTCGACAAATGGCGTTTGTAAACCAATCATGCCGTCAGGGTTGGATTTTAACTCTTGAATCTTATCGATAACATTGGTTAAGACAGAGGTAATACCGACAGGGCCACGCTGTTCCGCGCGTTTATTATGCTGCTCATTGATACTAAATATCTTGCCCTCGACATTGTCTAGAATGTCACTAACGCTTTGGTCTTTTGGATTATAGGCCAGTGTCAGCATGTCATTACCAGTGGTAATTAGTTGACGTAGGGTTGATAGCTCACGCACACGCTGGGCATAGGCAGTCAGGTTAAACAAAGTCGCCGGACTTTGGCTCAAAATATCGGCTAAGTAGCTGTCTCCACCTGCGCCTTTGAGGAGCTTTTGTGCCTCTAACCAGTCGTGTACCATGACGGTATCATAAGGCTCATTCACTGCCGCCAAATGGGCAATGGCATCAAAAATATATTGATGTCGCCCGGCATAAAAGTCATCTTTGGTGACAATATCGGCAATCTTGTCGTACGCCTCTTCGATACTCATCAAAGACGCGAGCAATGCCTTTTCAATATCAATATTGTGCGGCGGTGTCTGATTGAGTAAGTCGTCGGTTTTGTCGTTTTCTGCCATGAGTGCCTAATGAGTTAAAATGGGTATGGAAAAGGATGTCGATGATAGAGCAATACAAACGTAGCGCGCCTCTACGATAGAAGTACCAAAACGCGGTCTCAGGTTTGTCTGTAAATGCTACAATCAGATGCGAAAGTTTAACACATAATGTGGTTTTTTAGACTTGATAAAGAACTAAATCTGAAGTGATTGTTTTTAATGAAATAAAAAACACCATAAAGCATCTAAGTGTAAAAACTTAAAATATTAATTATAAATACAATAAAATCAATAATTTGAATAACATAAGGCTATTGTTATGACAGAAGAAAAGCGCCCACTATTAATCACGACAGGTGAGCCTGCGGGTATTGGCATGGACGTAGTACTAGGACTAGCAGCAGAGGGGAAGTTGCAAGATTTTGCTCGGCCAATTTGGGTGACTGCTGATGCGAGCGCAATGCAAGTGCGTGCCGATGAGTTGGTTAAAGCTGGTGTTTTTGAGAGTACACCTAGTTGGCATACTATCAATACAGACATAAATACCGATAATTTCGATGTTAACTTGGTAGAGCAGATATCGCAGCAAGATATAGACGCTGATAGTGCTTTTATCCTACTGAATATCCCTTGTGCCGCACCAGTTGTCTGCGGGCAAATCAATATCGCTAACTCAGCGATGGTGGCTCAGCAGTTAGATATTGCTCATAAACTGGCAATAAATAATACAGTCGCTGCCATCGTCACTGGGCCATTGCAAAAATCAGCGTTGATAGATGCTGGTATCAAGCTGTTAGACGGCACCATGTTTAGTGGTCATACTGAATTTTTTATGCAGCAAAGTGGCTGTGAAAAAGTCGTCATGATGCTGGCCAATCAAGCGATGAAAGTCGCGCTTGTCACTACGCATTTGCCATTGAAGGACATCCCTGCTGCGATTACTGCGGATAACGTACGCCAAACGGTACGAATCGTCATCGATGATATGCGAGAGAAGTTTGGTCTCACGCAGCCTCGTATCTTGGTCTGCGGCCTCAATCCACATGCAGGCGAGGGCGGGCACTTGGGAAGTGAGGAGATTGAGATTATCAATCCCGTGTTGCAAGAATTCATCGATGCAGGTGTCAATATATCAGAGGCGATGCCTGCCGATACGTTATTTACCACCAGACATTTAGCAACCTGTGATGCGGTCATTGCCATGTATCACGACCAAGGTTTACCAGTATTAAAATCGCACGGTTTTGGTGATACCGTCAATCTAACCTTAGGCTTGCCTTATATTCGTACTTCTGTCGATCATGGTACGGCGCTAGACTTGGCAGGAAACGGCGGTGCGAGTGCGACTAGCTTATATCAAGCACTAAGTATGGCTAATGAGATGGCTGATAAATCACTTATCGATGTACCTGCTGTATAAGTCAGTGCTTATAGATATTTTTCACATAGTACTTAATAATTTTATTATCAGTAATGCCTATCTAAAAAGGCAGCCGCCTAAGACGATTTAGTAAAATTTTTATCGTGCATGAGGAACAGCATCTGTCTTAAACACAGGCTCGAAAGCCTAGGATCAGGACCCTAAGCTTGTCTGGTGACGGATACCGATTGGTTGATCAGCTCCATGGATCCGAACGAGGTTAAGAACGCGACGCTGGATGCATCGGACCCAACACCGATGCGGGCCATTGTGTCGGCACCTGCCATGCCAGTCGGATCAATGAGGTGCCAGCTCCCTTCAAGATAGACCTCGGCCACGGCATGAAAGTCTTGTGGTGTCACATCGGGCGCATAAACGCTCACAAACCTAGCTGGTATCGACGACGCGCGGGCTAGTGTTACGAGAACATGCGCAAAGTCGCGGCATACGCCCTGACGTTGAGCGAAGCTGTCGAGCGCGGTGGTTTGTGCATGGCTCGATCCGGGTACATAGCTAAATGCCGACTCGATCCAGTCGCGCATCGCGGCAATCCGTGCGCCGCCAGTGAGATTGCCAAACTCGGCGTCCACAAAGGCATGGAACTGTTCTGATGGGCAATAGTGAGACGGCATTAAATGCCTGATTGTCTCTCCGGGCAAAAGGTGCAGGGGCGTTTGGGACAGTACCGATATGTCCAAGGCAGGACGGTCAACGGTGATTTCTGCGAGGTAAGTACAGCTAAAGTCCCCTTCAGCGTGAATCCAAATCCGCTCTCCTATGCCATCATCGGCGGCGACCCGTGAAAAATGCGCAACGTCTGATGTCCAAATCTCGGTCGAACGTACCCGCTGATCCGCAAGATCGGCAGCTTCAATCTGAAGTAAAAGATCCATTGGCTCTGAAAGTCGATAATGGAGGGTGACGTTAAGTTTCAGGATCATATGTGAATTCCCTAAGGGTATTTATCTGGCAGGTTGACGATCGCGTAGGGCTGAAAAGCCCCGACTATATCAGAGACTGGCTTACTGGAGTCAGACAGCAATGCCTGACAGGGTTAAATTATCATAATACCGCTTTTCAAACTCAAAAGGTGAGACATAACCAATGGCGTTATGCAGGTGGGCTTTATTAAACCTAACAATCTTTAAAAATCAATTAATTATCGATTTGGTTTTACGCCGCAATCGTTATGATGACTTTATCTTTGGTCTTGTTTCTGTCTGCTAGCGCTTGGTTTGACGCTGCCATTTAGCATCATCAGAGTTTATATTATATGGATGTAGAGGTAAAAAGTTACCGAGTCAATTGCTCGAAAGCATGGCTCGTCTGTTGATAATAATTATTCAAAAACACAGCCTAATTATGAGCTGTGGTATAATTTGTCATTATAAAGTCAGCGTATTGCTGCCATTGCATTATTATCGCCCATTTATCTTTTATACATTAAGACTCTTTTATGTCCAAAACTTCATTTGATGCTCAAACTATTTCTAACAGCTTACGTGCTGCCAAACATCAGCCGCGTAAGCGCTTTGGCCAAAACTTTTTGCATGATACTAGCGTCATTCGCGAAATCGTCGAAAGTATTCGTCTAGAGCGCGATGACAATTTGATCGAGATTGGGCCTGGTATGGGCGCATTGACCGAGCCGTTATTGGCAGAAGTAGATGCAATGACAGTCGTGGAGCTGGATCGAGATTTGGCAGATAGCTTGCGTATTCGTATCGGTGCCAATAGCCATCCAAACTTTGAGATTATCAAAGACAACGCGATGCATGTGGACTACCGTGAGCTATATAGTGAAGAGCGCGGTAAGCTGCGCGTGGTGGGTAACCTGCCGTATAACATCTCAACGCCTATCTTATTTCATCTGCTTAGCTATGCCGATGTGATTCAAGACATGCATTTCATGTTGCAAAAAGAAGTGGTCGAGCGTATCACAGCCGATGTGGGTAGCAAGACTTATGGCCGCTTATCGGTCATCATGCAATACCACTGTGATACAGATTACTTGCTGACCGTTCCTTGCGGTGCGTTTAATCCACCACCAAAGGTAACTAGTGCTGTATTCCGCCTGACGCCGCACATCAACAAACCAGTAGTCGCAAATGATGAAGAGCACTTTGCGATTGTCGTACGTGAGACTTTTAACCATCGCCGCAAGACGCTACGTGCTATCTTCAAAAAATCAACGTTGCTGCCGACATTGAGCGAAGACGATTTTGCAGCTTGTGGTATCGATCCGCAGGCACGACCTGAGACATTAAGCGTAAAAGACTTTGTGAACCTGAGCAATCATTCACAACAGCTAGACGTATAATGTATTTTTGATACATAAAAGCATGCTACTAACCGTCAATTATAATGGCGGTTTTTTATGCTTTATTTTTGTGATTAGCGCTTAAGTCTTTATTTCTTATCAAGCTGTCTTTAACTATCGTGTTTAAACCATTGAGGTATTATGAGCTTTCGCCATCAGTATGTTATCGGTGACTTGCAGGGTTGCTATGCTGCGTATCTACAATTGCTAAAAACACTGGACTTTGATCCTGCCCAAGACAAATTATGGTTTGCTGGTGATTTGGTAGCACGCGGTGAAGATTCATTGAACACACTGCGTCATGTCAAAACGTTGTGTGAGCAGGGCGCTGCGGCAACGGTATTGGGCAATCATGATCTTAATTTGATAGCAGTCTGGCGCGGGGCCGCCAAGCTTAAAAATAAAGATAAAACGGCACCTATCTTTGCTGCGGATGACTGTGATGAGTTGCTCGAATGGTTACGCAGGCAGCCGATATTAGCCTATCCTGATGAGAAAACGGTGTTGGTGCATGCGGGTATTCCACCGCATTGGAGTATTGAAGCCGCTGCAGGATATGCACAGCAATTAGAAGCTCAGCTGCAAAGTAATTTGAATCAGCTAGATCAATTGCTACCGAATCTATATAGCAAAGAAGCGGATGAATGGCATGCAGGTATCGAAGGATTTACCAAAATGCGGGCAATTGCTAATTACTTGACGCGTATGCGCTTGTGTAAGCAGGATGGGTCACTTGAGTTTAGCTTTTCAGCAGGTTTAGATGAGAATATGCCAACCGATTTTTTGCCTTGGTTTGAGTGGCAAGTACCGCGCACTCGTAAGATACTATTTGGACATTGGGCTGCGCTAAAAGGCGAGATTGATTTGCCACATGCGCGCGCACTTGACGGGGGCTGTGTGTGGGGTAATTATCTATTAGCTTATAGATTGGGGGACAGTAAGGTAATAACTTCAAGCGCACAGTGTCTGAGCCCATAAAGAGGGTTATAAGCGTCTTAATATACAAGGCTAAATAAACAGTCTGTTATAAGTGGTTCCATTATAGCAGTCTGTTTTAGATGGTCTGTTAATAGATTTGCAGGGTGAGATAGTTGGTTCCTTTGAGGTATACCTATTTTCAATCATTTCTCTTACAATTTTTTTACTCACCTGAATAATTTTCAAGCATTTGTATTAATTCTTGAAAATCAGGATGATCACCTCGAAAGCCTTTAATTGCTTCAAGTAAGTAATCTTTTCCATTATAGTAGTTAACATCCCCACCATTTTTTAACATCAGTTCTAGTACATCTAACCTATCAGGCATCAGCAAAGTCATTCTCAGAGGTATAAGGTTATCTCTATTAGGAATGTTTGGATTTGCTCCTGCTTCTAATAAGGCAATCGCCGCTTCTGCATTTTCCCCTCGCATAGCATAATGAAGTGGTGTCATGCCATAAATGTCTTGAGCATCAATAGGCACTCCTTTTTCAATAAAGAATTCAATAGTTCTTTTCGGTGGTTCATCTGGATTAAATCCCATTGAGAGCTGATGTAACCAGTTCCATTTATCAGTTGGAGCTGTTTCAAAGTAGTCCATATTATTACTTTCAAATAATTCAACAGCTTCTTTTAATTGACCTTGTTTAAAAAGCCTAAAAATTCTCATTCTTAGTTTTCTATGTTCGTCCATAATTACTCCTATTGACTTCTGTTTTTATCAAGAAACATTTGCATTTCTTCTATTAGATCATCAGGTATATTCTTACCTTGCATCTCATCAGCATGACTAATATTAAGCTATGCTATCAACTCCTTAGTCATTGAAGTTATTTCTAGCACTAGAAGTTAGATGCCTGTATAGCGCACCGATCACGATTTATTAGTATTATTAAGGTTTTTCTGGTCCTTAATACTTAATGTCTATTTTCACTAAAGCATCTTACGTGTTTTGCCAAAAATACTGGCATCAGCCAAATTGCCAAATAACATGTATCTTATGTCTAAACATTCTAAACCTTAAGAGGTGTACATGATTGAAGTTTGTCCATATCATATTGGAGGATTACTTAACTTAGTTTTTTCTCAAGATTCAATCGAACATTATCGTGAAGAAGAGGAATTTGAGAGTTTGGATTTTAGTTGTGAACCAGATGCTCGCTACGCTATAAGACGATGGATAGGTCACGGTTCAAAAGATTTGCCAGAAACATCTGAGGATAGTTTTGGAATTGGCTATCACGATGGGCTATGGGATTCGAAACAGAACAAAAAACTTTTTAAAGAAGATCTTAGATATATATTAACTAAGAATCTATTAGTTTCAAGTGCTGAGTTACCAGGAATTGATTTTAATATAAAAGATACGGTAGATAATTATGACGAATGGAGTGCACAACAAATAAAAAACTGGGAAGATCGACACCATAATTTTTTAATGTTACTTTGGGACGAATGGTTTGATGAACCATTTGAACCAGCCAACTTAGAATTATATCGTGAGAGAGTCGATAGTGGATTTGTTTCATATCCATTTGCACCAAATTCATGGGGAAGTCCTGAATACAAAGAAAATTAACTCTATTCTCAAAAAACCCTTTAAGTACACTGAGAAGTATCCTTCTACTACCGCAATAATTCAAAACCTTGCTACCATTAGCCTATAGCCAGATGTTCGAGTCCTCACTAGGGAACCGTATCCTTAGGTTGAGCTAAACATATATTTTTGGGCGTACCGGATTTTTTGCCTTACCACCTCACTCTATAAAAAATTCAAATTTCATACTGCATGTCGATCGAATATTAGTTCGATTAGATTAAAAACTTCCTTCTCGTCTAAAATTAATCCATTGTAGAGCATAGGTTTTAATGGTTGTCTTATAGAGCTACCTGCTTTTAGATAGATAGTCAATATCCAGTGATTAGTATGACCGCGAGTTAAAGGGTGTAAATCTAACCTTTCGATATCCCGCCATAATATTAAGTGTTGCTGATTTGACTTAAACACATGAAAAAAAGAGACCCCAGCTTGTTCAATCGTTACTATTGGCTTTTTACCTAACCAAATATAAGATAAAAGTAAAAGACCAAAGCTACCACCTCCTATGAGCAACCATCCAATACTAACTATAATCCAATCTCCTTCTTGCTTAGCGATCGGAGCAACAAAGCAACCTAGCATAAATATAAATATCGAGCCAATTATATTCATGAAATGCTGTTTGACGGTATAAGTTAGTTTGATTGGATAAGGAACCAAGTTGTTACTAATTTTTATCCCCTTTTTGAAATGATTCATAATCTGTTTTAGTATCAACTCTACCTTCAAGTCCTTTTACTAAGTCTATCATCAAATCCTTATCCCCCTGCTAGTCAAAAAATCCAACAAATTGTCAGCTGTATATTCCTTTAAACCACCTACTGAGTCATTCTCTAAAGCATCCACAAGAAAAGCACCCAATAGTATTTTTTGCCGGGTCAGTTTCTTATCTAACCTCTGTTCCTCTTTTAAATCATTACTATCAAGTAAGCTCATATTTTTTCCTTGAATTAGCAAATCTATTTATTCTTATAACGGACGTTATGAAAAATGACTTTATTATCAACAGTCGATCGAGCATAAAGCCACCGCAACTACCTATTTAACTAGGCAGCTTTGGTGGTTTTTTAGGTTTTGGTAGAGGTGTTTTTGCGTCACCAGTCTGCTTGTCATCAGAGTCAGTATGGTGTGGCTCATCACTAACAACGTCGCTATCAACCGCACTTATCGTTTTGGTAGCCTTATCGTATTGAATATCATCAGTATAAGGAACGCTGTTTAGTTCGTCATCGACTAAACCATCATCCAAATCCATTACCTTTTCAGGAGAGTTATACGGCTGCGTATGCTCATCTATTGGCTGTTTTTCATAGTTGATGTCTGTGTTGGTCTGTGAATGTTGAGCATCAGCATGTTTAGATTCAGGCAGTATCCTGACATCAGACAGACGCCTTACCACATAATTACTTGGTATAGATTTGCCATTTTTTTGTGCTGAAGTGTCATCAAATATCATGTGACCCTGACTATCGATACGCGCATATTTCATTGGCTTATCACGTGGCCAGAAAAAGTCAGACGGGTGACTAATAATATGGCCAAATACCAGCTTTGTGAGGCGACTCCATTCAAAAAAGCGAACTTCTTTAGAACGTAGGGCGACAAACAGTGCCAGTGAAAAGCTAACGATTAAGTTGACCAGACCAATAAGTGCCACACCAAGTATAGAAATTAGAATGAGGCTCCAGCTGATATCATCAGCAGATATGTTGAATAGTCCGTGTGCCAAGTTTGCTGAAGCAAAGGCAATGTGACGAATATCAATTGGTAAGCCGAAGATATAGCCGATAGTCGCGGTACTACCTAAGAACACCCCGAATAAGAAGTTACCCATGATAGCGCCCAAATTGGCTTCTATAAAGCCGCCTAAACGCTGAAGCCATGAGCTAGGCAATATGTATTTCAACAATCTGTGACGTTGTATACGTGCGCCTACGTTGTTATAAACTGCCAAGTTGTCGTAGTAACCGGCAATCAAACCAGATAAGAACAGGTAAACCCCAGCAATGGCAGCATGGGGCAGCGCTAATGAGTGAAAGGGGTCAAGATCATGTAGCAGGTGTCCTGCTTTCTCAGTGTCAATCATTGGCGCGCCAGTATATTGCAACCAAGCAAAAGATATGATCAAGGCGACGGGTACGGCCAACATGACATTACCCATGATAGCGATAAACTGGGTACGCAAGATATCGACGACCAATTCTGATAGCTTAGTCAACTGATGTGATTTTTTACCAGAGCCTTCAGAAATAGTAGAAGCGATTGCAGCAGCGGTCATGGCTGGCTGCTTGGTCGCGACTGTGCCGCGAATAACATGAATAAATACGAAGCCCAAACCATAGATCATACTGTTGATGAACGCGCGTCCCATGGGTGCGAGCGCTAAGTGGTACGCCAGTATTTTTATGGTTGCCATAAATGCAATGATAAAGCCACCGATAGAGGCTTTTTTGAGCATTTTTTGATAGCCAGCTTTATCGGTACTAATATAATGCTCACCGACGCGACTGGCATTTTCTGTGACTTTGCGAGAGAGTAGTTTGGTATTGTTATCAATTAAATAACCAATACTATAGCGCTGATTGGCCGTAGTGATGAGCGCCTGTATCAGCTCGATAACAGCGCGATCTCGCTTTTGATTATCGTCTGTGACCAGCTCAGTCAAAATCCGCATACGCTGCAAGCTTTGATCTAAACGCAGCATCATATTAGTCAAACGGATAGAAATACCGGTCTTATAAATCCGCTTACGTACGGTAGCGACGATATCTTCGCACTGTTCAAGCATGACCAATAATGGCGCGGGGTCGACTGCTTGCTCGGGTGTGATATCTGTCAAGGTATCAAGCTCATGTGCTTGACGATATTGATTGACGAAGAGTACGGCTTCTTGGTTTTGTGCAACAAAAGATGCTGAGTAGTTCAGTATTTGTGGATAGGACTCCATCAAATCAGGATGCAAGCCGATACCGCTGATGCGGTAAGATAAGATGATAATGGCGTTTAAAATACTGTTTTTTGCGGTAGCGACTAGGTTTAAGTGTTTCTCTTCTACGCGAACCAGCTCAACCAGTTTGTCCCATTTTTCCTTTTCGATATTGGCAAGCCAGCGTTCATCAGAGCGTTTATTAAATAAGTAGCCCACCAGTTCAACGACAGAGTCATCTTGTGGTAATAATGGTAGAAACCGATGGCCTATTAAACGGCGTAAACTATTGAAGAAACCTTGGTCGGACATAATACCAGTATCGGTATACAGCGCAATTTGTCGATATTGGATAATCAGTTTTAGCACAAAACTAGACAGCCCATCTCCATATTCTGGATGCTGATGTATGATATCAATAAGGGATTGAATTTTTTCGTTGGCCAATGCAGGTTCTTTATCACTGACTCGTAGCTCATCAATCAAGCGTTTGAGTACCGCAGGATCTGGCACGTCGCTCAAGGCGGTAATCTGTTGTAAAATGCGTTTTAATTCTGACACGTCGCACCCTTTATCATGGTTGTTTCAATCGTTTTTATTATTTAAGTCGGTATAAGTGGTTGGGTAATGTTTGCCAATCGTTCAATTGTAGTCGAGCGACATCTTGTCTTGCGTTATTTTAATCGGAACGGCCAATTGATATTGAATTATTTTGTTAGCAGTTATTTTGACAAAAAAAAGGACAGTAACACGACTGTCCTTTTAATCAAGGTATTTTAGGTTAGTTTTAAAGCTAACTTAGCTTGCAGGAACGTCGAAATAAGCAAGATCAAAGTTCATCATTGGGTCACTACCAGCTTTGACCATTTGTGCATGAGCATCGATACGCGGTAGGACACGGCCAACGAAATAGTCAGCAAGCTTGGCTTTATTGGTATAAAACTCGCCTTCTTTGCCATTAGCGGCTTCTACCATCAACGCAAACATGTACGAGTAGGCGAGGTAGCCAAACGCATGCATGTAGTCAACCGCACAGCCATTGATTTCGTTTTTGCGTTCGCCGATGTTGTTAAGCACAGTGGTGGTTAGCTCTTCGATAGTATCCGCTGCATTCAACGTAGCTTGTTTGATAGCGTGGTCTGCTTGCATGTTGCTAACAAAGTCACGAATCTCACCCAAGAAGTGAGTGACGTACTTGCCGTTGTTACGAGCAACTTTACGACCTAGTAAGTCAAGCGCTTGAATACCGTTGGTACCTTCATAAATCTGTGCAATACGGGTATCACGAACGATCTGCTCCATACCCCATTCGCGAATATAGCCATGACCACCAAAGACTTGCTGACAATCAACAGTTGCTTCTAGTGCCTTATCAGTCAAGAATGCTTTAGCAACTGGTGTCAGTAGGGCAACACGAGCTGCAGCCGCTTTGGCTGACTCAGGATCGGTACTAAACTTCTCTTCATCAAGGTTTTTGGCAACGTACATCGCAAAACAGCGCGACGCTTCAGTGTTTACTTTGGCGTTCAATAGCATACGACGGACGTCAGCATGATGAATAATAGCATCAGCAGGTTTTTCTGGGCTTTGTAGCTGGGTATCGCTACGGCCTTGACCGCGGTCATTGGCATATAATGCTGCATTTTGATAGGCAAGCTCAGAACCACCAAGGCCTTGCAAGCCCATAGTGACACGCTCGTAGTTCATCATGATAAACATTGATGATAGACCAGTGTTTTCCGCGCCAACCATCCAGCCTTTGGCGTTATCAAAGTTCATGACACAAGTCGCAGAGGCTTTGATACCCATTTTGTGTTCGATAGAGCCTACCGCTAATGTGTTGCGCTCGCCTAAGCTACCATCTGCATTGACCAAGAATTTTGGTACGACAAATAGTGAAATGCCTTTTGAGCCTTCTGGCGCATTAGGTGTTTTTGCCAATACCAAATGAATGATATTGTCAGTAAGGTCATGCTCACCACCAGTGATAAAGATTTTGGTACCAGAGATATCATAGCTACCATCATCATTAGGCACGGCTTTGGTTTTGATAATACCCAAGTCAGTACCAGCATGCGGCTCTGTCAAGCACATGGTGCCAGCCCATTCGCCGTTATACATTTTTTCTAGATAAGTTTGCTTTTGCTCTTCAGAGCCAGCCGCATTTAAACAAAGCGTCGCACCGACTGTTAGGTTTGGATATAGGGCAAATGATTGGTTGGCAGTGAAAACCATTTCTTCGGTGAGCATGGTAACCATTTTAGGGAATCCCTGACCGCCGTATTCAGCATTACCGCTTAAGCCAACCCAGCCTGATTCAGCATATTGCTTATAGGCTTCTTTGAATCCTGTCGGAGTTGTGACGACGCCATCACCTTCGAAAGTTGCGCCTTCTTCATCACCGCTACGGTTAATAGGTAGTAAAATGTTTTTTGACAGTTTTCCCATTTCTTCTAAAATCATATCGACAGTTTCCATGTCGACATGAGCCAAGTTTTCGTTGTTTTGCCAAAACTCTGGCGCCTTGAATACGTCATTTAAGATAAAGCGCATGTCATTAAGAGGGGCATTATAAACAGCCATAAACATTCCTTTGGTTCAAATAATTAAAATTGAAGTTGTTAAGATTATCAACTGTTCTTTTGGTATAACCTTAGCGATTAATAATCAAAGTTTAACAAATAAGCTTGTGAGCGAGTGTATTTCTTCGTGAATTGTGCGTACACCAAAAGTTAGCAGCTGCTATTGAAGTGCTTATAGATACCTTGCTGATAACTATAATGTGAGAAGGTAGACGGGTCGGTGCTTATAGATAGTTGCTACTGTCAAAACTATGTTGATAGTTGTCATAAGCACGCGCAAAACAAAGCGGCAACACACCGAAGTATATTGCCGCTTAAGAGTATACGATTACAAAGTTTAGCGCTTTAATTAAAAGGCAAACTGATCAACGTCCATGCTCATATATGGCTCTACACCAGTGCTGATACGCTGTACATGCGTAGTCGTACGTGGCAATAGCTTAGCAAAGTAGAACTGAGCTGTTTTAACTTTAGCGTCATAGAATGCTTTTTCGCCAGTACCGTCTGCGATAGCAGTCTGAGCAACCAGAGCCATACGCGCCCATAAGTAAGCTAGGGTCACATAACCGCTGAAATACATATAGTCTACCGCAGCGCCGCCGACAGCGTCTGGCGTTTCAGTTGCTTGCATACCGATGCGTGCAGTCAAATCGCCCCATTCTTTAAGATGCTTGGTAAGTGGGCGAATAAACTGACCCATCTCGTCATTTTCTTTGTTTTCTTCACAGAATTCTTGGATAACATTCACAAAGTTCGCAAGTAGCTTACCTTGTGAACCCAAGACTTTACGACCTAACAAGTCAAGCGCTTGAATCTCTGTGGTACCTTCGTATAAGCAAGAAATGCGCGTATCACGTACGTTCTGCTCCATACCCCATTCGCTAACGAAACCATGACCACCATAAACCTGAATACCGTGGTTAGCGGCTTCTAGACCTGTTTCAGTCAAGAAGGCTTTAGCAATTGGTGTCAGTAGTGACAACATTTGATCAGCAAACTTCAACTCTTCGCCTTCACCTTTTGCGACGGTATCTGCAAAGTGTGAGAGATAATAAACTAGCGCACGACCACCTTCAGCAAAGGCTTTTTCAGTTAATAGCATGTTACGAACCGCTGGATGTACGATGATAGGATCAGCGGCTTTTTCTGGTGCTTTCGTACCTGATAGTGAACGCATCGCTAAGCGGTCTTTTGCGTAAGTCAATGAACCTTGGAATGCATACTCTGCTGCAGTCAAACCTTGTACAGCAGTACCGATACGTGCCACGTTCATAAAGGTGAACATGCACTGTAGGCCGCGGTTTTCAGGTCCAATCAAGTAACCCGTTGCGCCATCGAAGTTCATGACACAAGTTGCAGAGGCTTTGATACCCATTTTATGTTCGATAGAGCCACAAACGACATTGTTGCTTTCGCCAACGCTACCATCTGCGTTAACCGTCATTTTCGGGACGATAAACAATGAGATACCTTTGGTGCCAGCAGGCGCGCCTGGTAGACGAGCCAATACAATGTGGATGATGTTGCTAGTTAGGTCATGCTCACCGGCAGAGATGAAAATCTTTTGACCCGTGATGCTATAGCTACCATCTTCTTTAGGCTCAGCTTTGGTACGGATAATACCCAAGTCAGAACCCGCATGCGCTTCAGTAAGACACATCGTGCCTGACCATTCGCCAGTGACCATTTTTTCTAAATAAGTTTGCTTTTGCTCATCAGTACCATGATGCTCGATGGTTTGAATAGCACCATGTGATAGGCCAGGGTACATAGAGAATGACCAGTTAGCCGTACCAACCATTTCATTGATGACAGTAGACAATGAGAACGGCATGTTTTGACCGCCAAAATCTTCTTCAGCAGATAAAGCAGGGAAGCCAAGCTCACAATACGCGTCATAAGCTTCTTTAAAGCCTTTTGGCGTGGTAACGACACCATTGTCAAACTTACAGCCTTCAGCATCACCGCTTTGGTTCAATGGTGACAGTTCGTTTTCAGCAAAGCTTGCAGCCATTTCAAATAGGCTGTCCATTAGCTCGCGGTCAGCTTCTTGGAACGCAGGCAAAGTTTTGTAGTGGCTTTCACTATCGAGTAGTTCATGCATAACGAATTGGATATCACGTAAGGGCGCTTTGTATTGCATAACTTCCTGTCCTTTTTGGAATGTAACCGATCATAGCCAATAATGAGTATATGGTCGCACTATCCTCTAGTGCGTTATTCTTACCTAGCCAATCTGAAAATCTAAATAAAGGATAAACAGTAAAGCAGGTCAACCATGCTATCGATTACATAAAATAGTGTTAAAAAGAGTGGTGATTGTCAGAGTCAATGAGAGATTAAATATGCTCTAACAAATTCACTATAAAAGATAGGCTTTCATAGGTGATTATACAAGTTTGGTGACAGGACTGATAAGTCATGAACCTATCTTGCATCGGTTATGCAATCGACGTTAGGCGCTAGGAAACAGCAGCATTAAGCATATGAAAACTCTAACGTTACTAAGATAGATAGGCCTTTATATGATTAGTATTAACATGAAAAAATGACAGGCAAAAAAATAGCGTTCGCCAGAAAGACAAACGCATCGGTATAAATTACAACACTATTTGGTAGAATCGAGCATGTAAGTTATTTCACAGATATAAACATTAGACATGCTCGTATGCTAGGAGTCTGAACATAGTAGTTTATGATTAATAAGTTATAACTTATAACGAATAGCTTAGCGTTTACTCAGAAGCATTTTGTTTAAGCAGCATCGCAGTGGCGACATCAGCAGCCACGGGTTTGCTAAACCAATAGCCCTGACCAATTTTGCAACCCATATCTAACAACACATCACGCTGCTGCTTAGTTTCGATACCTTCAGCAACGACTTGCATATCTAAAGCGACTGCTAAGTCTAAAATGGCTTTTACAATTGCGTGTTGGGTACGATCAGTTTCAATATTGGAGATAAAGCTCTTATCGATCTTGATAAAATCAAATGGGTATTCTTGCAAGTAGCTCAATGATGCATAACCAGTACCGAAATCATCGAGCGCTAGACGTACGCCAAGCTCTCTAAGCGAGTTAAGCTGTTTTTTTACATTATCATGACGCTGAATCAAAGACGATTCGGTCACTTCGATATGCAATTGATGGGCAGCAACGCCATTCTCTGTCAGTAGTGTGCTCACCATATCAAAGAAGTCAGGGTGGCTAAACTCAGCGGCATCAGCGTTGATACAGACGTGTTGATGAAACCCTTGCTGTTGCCAAACGGCTAGTTGTTTGACTATTTTAATGGCCAGTTGCGAAAACAAATCAAAGGAGAGCTTGTGCGCGATAATGGCATTGATAAAATGAACGGGTTTGAGTAATCCGCGAGTAGGATGTTGCCAACGTACCAATGCTTCAAAACCTGTGATAGCCCCAGTTTCCAATGAGAACTTTGGCTGATAATAAGGAACGAATTGACCTTCAAGGGTAGCAGTCCTAAGCTCAGACTCTAGCTCTAAGCTACCAGCGGTAGCGCTTTCAATTGCCTCGTCGTACCAGCGAATATCATCGCCACCATGCTGCTTGACATAGTCCAATGCTTTTTCTGCTTTGGTCAATAAACCCGTTACTTCGTTATCATCTTTTGGAAAACAGCTGACACCCACAGAAATATGGTAATAGATATTTGCATCTGTTGCATGGCTCTTATCAGTAGAGAAGGGGCGTTCACACATTTGCATAAGTGTGTCTAGTTGATGACGTACCATATTGGCATCTTTAACTTCAAACAGTAGCGCAAAATCATCACCACCAAAGTGAGAAAAGGAGCGTAAATTATGCAGCTTGAGCTTTTCGACTCCTTCTACAAAGTTTTTTATTAAGTCATTGGCACCATCAGGCCCTAGTAGGCTGGCAAGATTGCGATAGCGGTCAATGTTTAAGCGTACAAGGACAACCTCTTGGTAACTATCTAATAGCATGTCACTTGTTTGACTCAAAAACACCTTGCGGTTAGGAAGCCCCGTGAGTTGATCATAGT
Source organism: uncultured Psychrobacter sp. (assembly GCF_947500265.1). Classification (GTDB taxonomy): domain Bacteria; phylum Pseudomonadota; class Gammaproteobacteria; order Pseudomonadales; family Moraxellaceae; genus Psychrobacter. Next base: position 576,599 of record NZ_CANMRN010000001.1, read on the forward strand.
TGAGTAAATGCGCGACCTGTTTTTGGTCTTTGATAACGGATGACATGTCACGCAACATACCGACATGGTAGGCTGTCTGCTCGACATAAATCTTGCGATAAGTGACATGGCAATCAATAGGTTCGCCATAACGATTGATCATCGAAAAATCAAGTTCGTAAAATCCATGACTGTCTAGGTTTTTACTGATGTCTTTCAAGATAAGCTGCTCTGCTTCTGATAAAAATTCGGCAGCATAAATACCAAGTGGCCGACCAACTAAGAACTCTTCTTTGTAGCCAATCATAAGCTCATAACTGGCATTAACCGCTAAATAACGTAGATTTTCGTCTAGTATAAATATGGCGTCTTCAAGCTGTTCACATAGCGTACTCATCAACTGCTGCTTGATTGATACTGGAATAGTGTCAAAATTGCTCATAATAATGGCTCACAAAAGATAAGGGCTTATAAAAATAAGAACTGCATTATCAATTTATTAACATTGAGTTGGCATCGCATTTTACTGTGTACGATACAGAACAGATATTATTTTTGACTATAAGCATAAAGGATAAAAACTACGATAGTCATACTAATACTTATCAGTTTTTACTAGGTGCTTAAGGCGTGTAAAGTAGCTAACGCTACTACTGGTGCAGTTTCGGTACGCAAGACTCTTGTGCCGATCTGCCAAGGCTCAAATCCAACACTCTGTGCCTGCTGACATTCATCTTGACTCAGACCACCCTCAGGTCCGATCAACAGTTTGATATAAGGGGTCTGTTGTTTAAGAATATCAGATAGAGCGTTAGGCGTGGCGGGTTGTCCTGCTGCTGGTACGCTCATCTGCATACACAGATCTGCAGCGTTTGCTAATACTTGGTAGTAAGAATTATGACTAAGCACAGAAACGATAGAACTGACGGCCATTTGCACCTTCGTAACATCAGTAGCCATAGCTTCAGTAGTCTTAGCATCAGAATTGGTATTACTTAGCCATTCGTTGATAGATTGTGGCGCAAGAATAAGAGGCGGACGATTAAGACCGCATTGTTCACAAGCGGCGATTGCTACTTGTTGCCAATGCGCCAGTTTCTTTTCAACTTGGGCAGGTTTCAATGTGACTTCACCATGGTGGCTGCTGAGCAACTGAATGGCAGTCACTCCAAGCTCAGTTGCTTTTTGGATAGCATAGTCCATACGCTCACCACGGCTCATTACCAAACCAATCTGAGTGATAGTAGGCGGCGTACGATCGTCGTCTATATGTGTAAGCAAAGTAGCAGTGGCATTTTTTTTACTGATTGCCTGTAGCTCTACTGTATATTCGCCACCAAATCCATCGAACAAAACCCCTTGATCGCCAATATTTGCTCGTAGTACACGGCACCAGTGATGGACAACGCTATCTGGTAATTCGACATTGCTACCTAGCGGTAACTCACCCAATTTAGGTAGTGGTGAGGCATCAGCGTTGTCGTTGTTAATGGCATAAAAAAAACGTCGCACGTGGTCTTATTCCTATTATTTGATTGAGTATAGTTATTATTAGATCTATAGAATATCACTTGAGACAATTAATGACATTTGTTTTATGAGAATTTTTCTTAATAAAGATAATTATTTTTAGAGCAGCATTATTGCACAGTGAAGAAATTTTTAAAAATTAAATAAGATAAAGTGTATGAATAAAACGGTAAAGGGTTATTGGTCAAAATTCTGGCAATAAAAAACTGGCGCTCCTAAAAGCGCCAGTCATTAATAATGTATTCAGGAATGATTAAGGGGTATTTTAGAATGCTTACAAATTTAAGCGGTCAATCCCAACGCTTCTACCAAGCGTTTGTTTGGCTCAACTTTGTTCATACTATAAAAATGCATGGCAGGTACGCCCTCGGCAATCAAGCGTTCACACAAGCGATAAACCACATCAAAGCCAAACTCACGAATAGCCTTACGATCATCACCAAAATCCGTCAACTGCTTACGTACATAGCGCGGAATATCAGCGCCACAGCTATCAGCAAAACGCAAGAGATTGCTCGAATTGGTAATTGGCATGATACCAGCGACCAAAGGCTGAGCTACTGTATCAATACCGCGTTTCTCTAACTTATCACGCAAGTACAGATAGCTGTCAGCGTTGTAGAAAAACTGAGTAATCGACGCATTGGCACCAGCTTGGTATTTATTTACCAAGTTATCAATATCAAACTCAAAGCTACGCGCTTGTGGGTGCATTTCAGGGTAGGAGGCCACTTCGATATGGAAGTGATCACCTGAATGCTCACGAATGTACTTTACCAAATCTACCGCAAATGGTAGTTCACCCATGCCCACCTGACCTGATGGCAAGTCGCCGCGTAGCGCTACTAAGCGTCTAATACCTAAAGTCTTATAATACTCGAGCAATTCAGCGATTTCACTTTTATCATCACCAATACAAGACAGGTGCGGCGCGACTTCAGTGGTACCACGCGTACTTAGTGCCTGTACGATATCTAAGGTGCGGCTACGGGTTGAACCGCCCGCACCATAAGTTACCGAAAAATAAGCTGGTGACAACTTATTAAGCTCATCGTAAGTGCTGAGAAGCTTTTCGTGACCTTGCTCGGTCTTTGCAGGAAAGAACTCAAAGGAGAAAGCAGGCTTACTCACAGTCAGGCTCCTTTTAGTATTTATAAGCGTCAGGCTTGAATGGACCTTCAACTGGTACACCCAAATACTCAGCTTGCTTTTGGGTCAGCTTAGTTAGCGTACCGTTAAAGCCTGCAACCATCGCAGCGGCCACTTCTTCGTCTAACTTCTTAGGCAATACTTTTACGTATAGGTTGTCAGTACGTTGGTCAGCTGGCAAGTCAGCAAACTTCTCTTCGAACAGATACATTTGAGCCAATACTTGGTTGGCAAATGAGCCGTCCATCACGCGTGATGGGTGACCAGTTGCGTTACCTAGGTTCACTAGGCGACCTTCAGCAAGCAAGATCAAATAGTCGTTCTCATCGTCTGAGCGGAAGATTTGATGAACTTGTGGCTTGATTTCAACCCAGCGCCAGTTGTCACGCATAAACTGTGTGTCGATTTCGGTATCAAAGTGACCGATGTTACATACCACAGCACCAGGTTTAAGGGCTGCTAACATATGTCTATCACAAACATGGTAGTTACCAGTAGTCGTGACGATCATGTCAGTGTCTTCAAGCAAACGCTTGTTGATGCTGGCTGCGCCGCCCGTGTTATCACCGTCGATGTATGGTGATAAGACTTCAAAACCGTCCATACATGCCTGCATAGCACAAATAGGGTCAACTTCTGAGACCCGTACGATCATGCCTTCTTGGCGTAAGCTTTGTGTAGAGCCTTTACCTACATCGCCGTAACCGATAACCAAAGCGCGGCGACCAGCAAGGAACATATCGGTAGCACGTTTGATAGCATCGTTTAAGCTATGACGGCAGCCGTATTTGTTATCGTTTTTAGACTTGGTAACCGCATCGTTGACGTTGATGGCTGGTACTTTAAGCGTACCTTTACCAAGCATCTCAACCAAGCGATGAACGCCAGTAGTGGTTTCTTCTGAGATACCATGGATGTTATCAAGCAGCTCTGCATAATCGCTGTGAATCAAAGCAGTCAAATCACCGCCATCATCTAAAATTAAGTTAGCATCCCAAAGTTGGCCTGACGCTTCGCCGCCAACATGTACTTGCTGACGTAGGCACCACTCGTACTCTTCTTCTGTTTCGCCTTTCCAAGCATAAACAGAGATACCAGCAGCGGCAATTGCAGCAGCAGCATGGTCTTGAGTTGAGAAGATGTTACATGATGTCCAGCGTACTTCAGCACCTAGCGCGACTAGTGTCTCGATAAGTACGGCAGTCTGAATAGTCATGTGGATACAGCCAGCGATTTTCGCGCCTTTAAGCGGCTGGTCTGCTTCGTAGCGACGACGCAAGCCCATTAGGGCAGGCATTTCGGCTTCAGCAAGGGTGATTTCACGGCGGCCGTAATCAGCAAGGCTGATGTCAGCGACTTTGTAGTCAGTGAAAGAGGGATCGATCGTATGGGCAGATGGTGTAGTAGACACTGCGTCCATAATATGCTCCTATCAGTGGTTAACGAATGATAAAAAGAATAAAAACGCAGGTGCCGTTGTTTGCGCTGTGAGCGACCAAAAATATGGTCTTTCGACAGTTAACCGAGCCTAACATAACCTGTGATTGCATAACTATAGAATGTTAATGCAGTAAATCACTGTTATGGCGCAACACCTCTCGGAGGTCGTTATTGTAATAGATGAGTGGTTAATTGTCACCTATTGACTGAGATAAATGATAAGCAGTCATGGTATAAGTACCTGTATGTTTTTCATAGGTATAAAAAAAGGCCACCTGTAGATGACCTTTTATATTTAAATAAGCGCTAGGTTTTTAATTGCTAAATTAGCTTAGTACCAGTTATAAGTTAAAGAGGTGAAGAAATTGGTGCCGTCTTGGTTATAACGTGAAGCATATTGACCAAAGCTTTCATTGGTCGAGTAATCTACATTTGTTATATTGTTAATACGACTAGTCCATGTCAGATTTGGGCTTACATAATAGTTACCGCTAATATTAAACAATGTATAGTCATCTATAAATGTACTGTTATCTGAAACATTATATGTTTTGCCAACATACTCAGCTTCAGCACGAATGTCAAATTCGGCAGCTTGGTATCCTATATATACTAAGCCAGTATGCTCTGGTCGATAGACCAACTGTTTGCCTTTATTGGCGCCAGAAAGCTCTTCTGCATTGGTATAGGTATATTGGCTACCTAATAGCACATTATTGATCTGCCAGTCTGACGTTAAGCTGTAACCAGACAGTTCTGCTTGATCAATATTAGTTGCTTGATACTTGAAAGTTGATGGATCATATTCATTGCTAATAAGATTCTTGACGCGGCTATAAAATCCTGTCAGACGAGTAGTCTGTAAATCACTATTCGACTCGACAAACAATTCTAGGTTCTTACTTTTTTCAACTTCTAAGTTTTCATTGGGTACATAATAAGCACTTTCAATATATAAGTCATTCAGAGAAGGTGCTCTATAACCAGTAGCGAAGCTAGTACCAAGGCGTAAACTAGGTGCTAGCTTCACAGCATAACCTAGGCTATAGGTAGTTTCGCTATCGAACTGTGAATTTTCATCAAAACGAACGTTCGCTTGAAGGTCATAAGCCTCTTTGTTTAGCTGATAGCCAAGGAAACCGCTCTTGATGATACGATCATTTATCTTATAGCTATCGTTATTATTACTAGGAGTATTGTCATTAATATCTACTTCTTGCTTTAGCCATTCTGCACCAGCCTGTAGCTGTCCTGTAGGTAAGCGATAAATACTTAACAAATTTGCTTGTTTTTGTTTCGTTTCAAATTCATCACCAACTTTGTTATCAACTTTATCCAAACTTTGACCTGTTGATAGCCGCAAGGTCATCTTATCGTTTTCATATTGCGAAAACGCTGATACTGCACCATTTTCTTGATCAATTTCTGCATTTTGACCTGGTCCAAAACTATAGTTATCAAACTCAGTATTTGACTTAGAAAAAAGACCTGTTGCACCGATAGTAATGTTGTCCGTTAAAGGGACGCTTGTATTTAGTGCAAAGTTATTACTTTCAAAACCGTCATCATCTTTATCGTTTCCTGATCGATTTTCAAGAGCTGTAATACCTTTAGTTTGGTTACGATTAGCAGATAGACTCAGTTTGGCACCTGCTTCATTTGCAAACTGCGCGGCTACGCCATAGACATAATGGTCGTTTGAGCCAACGCCAGCAGTCACAGAAAAGTTGGTCTGTTCGATGTTAGAGCCTTTAGTAAAGACTTGAATAACGCCACCCATTGCGTCTGAGCCATAGATACTAGAACCTGATGCACCATATAGTATTTCAATACGATCAATTTGATCGACTGGTAGTAGGGTTAATGCAGGCTGTCCGGATGACATTGAGCCATAACGTACACCGTCGATTAATACCAATACGCGTTTGCTATCATAGCCACGAAGGTAGAAATTGCTGCTTTGACCCATGCCGCCATCTTGTTTAATACTAAATCCTGGCTGACGTCTAAGCACTTCCATTACCGTTTGACCTTGATAACGTTTGAGCTCTTTACTATTTACAACACGTGTCTGAGCAATCACATTACTGACTTTAGTAGGTGTGCGAGTCGCTGTGACGACGATCTCATCAAGTTCAACTTGTGGCAAATTGCTATCGTTGATGGAAGTGTTTTCAGAGGTAGCTGCCATTGCGGTATTTACTGCAAGTAAGCCAAGCGCGCTCAAAATACTTAAACGAAGATAGGTACGTGAAGATGCACGTGATACAGACATAGTCGATTCCAAAGTAATCAAGTTAAAAATGCAGAAATGAGAGGTAACTATCATGACGTAAAAGGGGTCAAAAGTTACAAAAAACAGTATATAAGCAAAACTGCGCTCATTATCTACAAATTAACCCACTTTATAAACTACTTTAACCTAATGTTTATTCAAGGTAGGCTGAATGCTACTCATGTTAGCTTGCTAAATAATCTATTAATACTTTACTTAGATATCCTACGAGAACTTATTCAACTTTATAAGAGAAGCCTATCCTTATAAACACCTACTATTAAGAGCGCACGTAGAGTAAGAAACCAAATACCAATACAGTTAGCTACAAAATTGCGTAATCAAAAGCACTGCTGTTATAAATAATTGTTACTATAGTATGGACGCCACCTGTCATTTATCATGCCATTTTTAAACTAAGAGGTTTGTTTTGTCTATCAAGCATAATCTGACTCCCAGTCCTTCGCCTAATTTATTCTCTGCTATTACTAAAATACCATTTATAGTCGCGATGCTATTACTGACTATGCTGTTGAGTATTGCCTTGCCAAATAATGCTTATGCTGTGGAGGCTGGTGCGCTTGGAGTGGGTAATGACAGTAGTGGAGAGACCGTAAGTACGCCATTGCCTGATTCATTTGGCCGAGATACACCGCGTCATACGGTACAAGGGTTTATTAGTGCGCTGGGTGAAAATGATTATCTGCTGGCAAGTAATTATCTCAACTTATCAAAGTCTGATAACCCAACGACCGTTGTGCGACAGTTCAAACAAGCACTGGATGCAGGAGGGCGTTTTCAGCCGGATCTACAGATTAGCAATTCACCTGAGGGTAATCTAACTGACCAACTGCCACCTAGCCAAGAAAATGTCGGTGTGATTAATATTGGAGAGCGAAGTGTTCCGCTATTGCTAGAAAGGGTGGTCTCAAAACAAAACGAACAATATTGGCAATTCTCTAGCGATACGCTGACCTCAGTACCAGAAGTAATAGAAAATACTGAGCCGACCCTAGTCTCTCGCTATACGGTTGACTCTTTAGATGGTAAAAAGCTTTTCGGTTATCAACTAGCTGATTTGGTCGCCGCGCTCACCATGATTGTGACTAGCTTTGTACTTACTTATGTCGCGGTATGGTTGCTATACCACTTATTAAGGATTGTTTATCCGTATTTGCGTGGTACGCCATTGCCATTACCTAACAAGGTAATATTGCCACTTTCTGTGGTCATTATGGCCCTGATACTATCCGAGGTGATGGTTTATGCAGGCGTATCGGTGACACTACGTGAGCCAGTCAATCGCTTTACGGATATCGCTTCTTGGTTAGCGCTGACTTGGCTACTATTGCGAGTGATTGACGCGATATTTACCCGAGCGGTAAATCTAAGCTACAAGAAAAACTATACTGAGCGAGTCTCAATTTTGGGACTGCTGCGTAAGGTCGTCAAAGCGCTATTACTGATATTTGCAGTGATTGTTATTTTTGGCAATTTGGGTTTTGATTTGACCACTGGTATTGCCGCACTGGGTGTGGGTGGTTTGGCGTTAGCCCTTGGTGCGCAAAAGACGATTGAAAACTTAGTTGGTAGTGTCGTCGTCGTCGCAGATTCACCTGTGCGTATCGGTGACTATTGTAAGTTTGGTACTTACGAAGGGACAGTTATCGACATTGGTATTCGCTCATCGCGTGTACGGACCTTGTCGCGGACGATTGTTACGGTACCAAATGGTGACTTTTCATCGATGCAGATCGAAAACTTTACCTCTCGCGATATGTTTCGTTTTTTCCACTACTTATATATTAAGCGTACCGCTGATCTTGACGTAATATTCAAAATGGTTAATGATTTGGATGAATTTATAAAAGAGCATGATTTAACTAATCAAGAATGGAATCAGGTCAATATTTTGGAGTTGCGCCAAGATTGCTATGTTATTCAGTTGCAAGCTTATGTAAATGCTATTGGTATCATTGAGTTCTATGACAAACAAAACGCTTTGTTTGTCGATATATTAAAGAAAGTCGCGGCATATAAAGTAGAACATGCATTGCCGACTCAGCAGTTGATTGTTAATCAAACGGAGCTTGAACATCATGTGGGAAGTAGCACTGATGAATCAGCAGAAGGAAATGAATCAGATAACAGTAGTAATTCTGCTAATAATGAAGTGTCTGATAACAAGGAAGTAAACACAAGCGTATACAGGAAAGATTACAACGACGATGGCGTTAATATTCGTAAAGATAGCGACAAGGCTAAAAATGATGTTGCAAGTCACCACAAATTCTCTATGGCGACCGTCAGCAGAAGTGGTGCGCTTAAGGCACTAAAGCATAAAAGTCATATGCTAAGAAAAAGTAAGTTTAAGCACACTAAAAACAAGTCTGGTTTTTCTATATGGAATCAGCCTTAAAAGAGACTCTTTTCTTATGAGTAGTGGTGAGTAACACTGGCTATTTCTTTGCTCAGTTAGTTATAAAGGTACTGCAGTTTTATCACGTAATGAGCCGTAGTACGACCAAAGCAATAGACTGGCAGCACTACGATAAGGTGACCAGTGCTGAGTTAAGTTTTTTAGCTGCTTGGGTGTTGGGCGCTCTGCTAAGCCTAACAACTCCATGGCTGCAACTTTAATGGCCAAATCATCGACAGCGAGTATGTCTGCACGTTTTAGCGAAAATAGTAAATACATCTCAGCTGTCCAGCGCCCAATGCCTGTCACGGCTGTCAAGGTTGTTATGACTTCTTCATTTGGTAAAGTTTCTAAGGCTGCAAAGTCTATATCATGATCTACTAATGAACGTACATAACGAGTTTTTTGCTTAGACAATCCTTGCGTCTTCAAACTATCGTCTGTCGCTTCACGTATCGCTTGCGGGGTGATCAATTCTGCATCAACCAACCGTTTCCAAATACTGGCAGCGGCGGCAACTGATAACTGCTGACCAACCATCGCTCTCATCAACTGCTCAAACCCACCTGCATTATGCCTAAGATTAGGTGTCCCGACCTGCTTATGGACAGGAGCAAACCTTGGTTCAATGGTAATCAGTGCAGCAATCTGTCGTTCTAGTTCGTTAGTGTTTTCAGTAGTCTGTATGCTCATAGTGATTCCGCTTTGATAATTAGAAGGAGCTCAAGTCAATATATTAATGCAGAATGAGAAGCTAACATTAAATGGAATGTACATTAAAGAGAGCGTTCATTGAAGGAAGCATTGTTACAGTCCATGTCTGAGCCATGGATAATTGATAAAAAAAGGACTGCAAACAAGCAGTCCTTTTGATGTAGTACCATATCACTAACAGTAGACCTATTCGCCATCTGCTTTAGGTTTTTTAAGTAGTACCAATACAGCACCGTTACCACCATCTTTTGGTGGCGCAGAGCAAAAAGCTAATACTTCTGGCAATTGACGCAACCAGCCATTGATACAGGTTTTTAAAATCGCTTCACTACCTTTACCATGGACGATTTTTACCATAGTTTCGTTTTTCTGCTTGGCTTGGCTTAATAGTTGAGTCATCGCTTCGCGAGCTTCTTCTATCGTACAGCCATGGATATCTACCGCATCATACCAACGCAGCTTGCCTTTTTTGAGTTGATCAAAGATTTTATTTTGCAGTGTTGGCTGCTTATAAGACAAATAAGCTTCAGCAGCGACAGGGTTCAGTAGTGCTTGCATATCTGACAAGCCTGCGCCTAGATCACTGGCTTCACTACCTTGAGCTGCAGCACGTTTTGATAGTGTCGCTGCATCAGGCTTACCTGCTTTAGTTGCGCTGGCAGGTGAGCGGACATTTTTGTCTTCTAGCTGATTGACACCGTGCATGGCTTGCATAAACAGAACTTTATCGTCATCGATATGTTCACTATCTAGCTGCTTAACCGTCTTTTTTACTTGCTTTTGAGTCGGTAGCGATACCGGTTCAGTTGGCTTTTGATTCTCACCTTCAGGTGAATTGGTATCACGCCCCTTGCTCAGCTGGCCTTTGAGTTCTTTGAGCTGGTCTTGCATTTCTTTTGAAAACAGAGAGTTTGACATAAAAGTTAACGTATCGTTGATTGATGAATGGTTGATTGAACTATGTATATAGCGCAGACATTGTTCAAGCTATTAGCATATATTTAAGCATAAATTATTGAGTTACTTTACCCGTCTGCTGCGACGCCCGCAAGTAAGGATTGTAACGCTTGCCCTGGATGGTCGGTTTTCATAAATTGTTCACCGATTAGAAAGTGCTGAATATCATGACTTAACATCAAACGAATATCATCACTGCTATGAATACCACTCTCGGTTACGATAAGTGGTTTTTGTTCAGCGCTATCAGCAGCGAGTGCGTCGTTTAAAATATTCTTGAGATCAAGCGTGGTTTGTAGGTCCACATCAAAGGTATTCAAATCACGGTTATTGATACCATAAATATTGTGCGCTGAGCGTGGCAATTGTAGCGCACGCTCAAGCTCAGATTTGGTATGCACTTCTATCAATACGTCCATACCAAGCTCAATACTGAGCGCATGTAGCTCTCGTACTTGGGCATCATCTAGGCAAGCCATAATGAGTAGGATGCAGTCAGCGCCCATTAGGTAAGATTGATAGATTTGATAGACATCAATCATAAAGTCTTTACGTAATATCGGTAAGCTTGAGGTATTAGCAGCCTGAATAAGATAGGTATCATCGCCCTGAAAATAATCGCGATCAGTCAGTACTGATAGACAGCTGGCGCCCGCTTGCTCGTACTGCTGAGCAAATAGAGCAGGGGTAAAATCGTGATTGATGATACCTTTAGATGGCGAGGCTTTTTTGATTTCAGCAATGATGCCAACACCATTGTTTTCAGTGCTAGCAGCACGTAAGGCAGCAGCAAAACCTCGGCGCGGTTTGTTATCAGCTGCGACTTTTGCTTGCAAATCTTTAAGCGATAGCGCCGCGCGAGCTGCTTTTACTTCTTCTACTTTGGTTGCGACAATGCGCTGTAGTACCGAAGGTATGTCTGAATGAGTTGTGGTCATGCTGTTATCCGAATATTGTTAAAGGTAAATAGGCAGTGATATATATATATTTGCACTGTATTGGTGCGAGTATAAATCAACCCTCAGTCACTAGCTGCTGCGTGTATTTGGCCAAAGACTCAAGCTTGAGTAAAGCATCACCATTTTGGATAATTTTTTGAGCTCGGCTAACGCCATTAGGATAGTTGCTGGCAAGTCCAGCAGTGTATATTGCCGCACCTGCGTTCAAAGCAATCATGTCACGGGCTTTAAGTACAGCACGGTCATGGGTATCAGCACCAGACAGAGCAGCACGGATCAGTGCAAGACTTTGCTCTGGAGAGTCGACATCGAGACCAATCAGGGTTTGCGATTCGATACCTGCATCTTCTGGCATCATCTCATAAACGGATATTTCACCGTCTTTTAGTTCAGCAACTGTGGTCGAGGTTGCTAGACTGATTTCATCCAGACCATCTTTTGCGCCCACGACCATGACATGCCGTGCGCCTAGGTTTTTCATGACTTTGGCAATTGGCTCACATAGCTGCGCGGTAAAGACACCAATAACTAAATTGGGTGTACCAGCAGGGTTGGTTAGTGGGCCTAAAATATTAAAGATGGTACGCGCTTTTAGCTCACGGCGTACAGGATTGGCATAACGCATGGCGCTGTGATGATTGGGCGCAAACAAAAACCCAACTCCTTCGTTCTCGATACAATCTTTTGCTTGTTCTGGAGTCAACGCAAGACTGATGCCTGCTTGCTCAAGTAAGTCTGAGCTACCAGATTTGGTTGAGACGCCGCGATTGCCGTGCTTGGCAACTTGTGCACCAGCTGCCGCAACAACTAATGCCGATGCAGTTGAGACATTGAACAAGTTAGCACCATCACCGCCAGTACCAACGATATCTACCAAGTAATCGCAGTTCTTTGGTTCAATGTTGGCGGCTAGTGCACGCATGGCGCTGGCTGAAGCAGTAATCTCGTCAATGGATTCGCCTTTCATGCGTAATCCCGTCAAGATAGCGCCCATCATAGCGTCGCTACATCTACCTTGCATGATGATGAGCATCACTTGATACATCTCATCAAAAGTTAAATCGATGTGTTGAAATATTCTGCCCAAAGCTGTGGTTAACAGTTGATGTGTTTGTTCATCAGACAATTTTGCAATACTCTCTGGCGTGTGCGTTTCTTCTATTTTTGTCGTACTCATTATGGTCTCACTTACTATTATTTTTTATATGAATCTGTGTGAAATTTGGCATAGGCTTATGAAAGCAGCATTTTTTACCAAGGTGCTTTTAGTCAAATTTAGCCAACTTGCGGTAGCTCATCGGATGTCAGAGTAGCCAAGCCATGAGTCTGTAAAAAGTTATTGAGCAATTGATAACCTGCTTCGCTCAATATCGACTCAGGATGAAACTGAACACCTTCTACGGGCAGCTCCTTATGGCGAATACCCATGATTTCCTCAATACTACCATCGGCATTTTGTGTCCATGCGGTGAGTTCAAGGCAGTCTGGCAAGCTTGTCTTATCAATGACGAGCGAATGATAACGCGTAACCTGTGACGGATTAGGTAATCCAGCAAACACACCTTGCTCGTTGTGATAGATAGCTGATAAGCGGCCATGCATGACTTCACCAGCTTTGACCACTTGACCACCAAAAGCTTGACCGACAGCTTGATGACCCAAGCAAATACCCAGTATGGGAATAATTCCTTTAAAGGTCTCAATGGCTTGCAGCGAAATACCTGCACGGTCAGGATTGCACGGACCTGGGCCAATCACAATCACATCAGGTGCAAGGGTTTTAATCTGCTCAATGCTGACTTGATCATTACGCCAGACAGTGATGTCCTGCTTTAGCTCACCGAAGTACTGTACGATATTGTACGTAAAGCTATCGTAATTATCGATCATCAAAATCATTAAGGCTTCAACTTATCAGTTTTATTATATTTTTAACATGAAATTGGTTTTCACTGTTATCGAGTCACTTGATTGTCAAAGACAAGCAGCTATGACTATAACAGAGGGGGTTATTGCGCGCGGTTATCTTACCACTATTTTGTTTTCTATCAAATGTAGGGTATAGGCTATCTAAGTAAGCACCAAGTAAAAACATATTTTTTATTATTATGTCGATAACTAGGATAGTTTGCCCAGAGACAATGTTATAAATTCAGATATTAACATTGCACCAGAAAGTAGCATTTCAAGAATTCACATACTTGTATTTGCACCAATTAAGTGCCTTTGGTTCTCAACTGGTGCTCTGATTAAGTGCTATTCTAAAACTGAACTAGATGAGAATTAATTAATATCCAATGATATTAAACATATAAATAACTGTAATTATTGATAATTGCATCTGCCTACAACTATATCTGTGGTTGGAGTGCCAATACATTGGCATAGCCTTTGCATTATTGCTGTTATGATTATTTTTAAAGCCAAAAAACTGGTCTAAAAATAATTATTAACAAGAGCCCGAAGAGTTCAGCATTATGAGTTGTATATTGCTAGAATGTCGTTAGGATTGAATTGGCGTATGTTGGACCATGTGCACAAATATTGGTCTGATTGAGTAAACGCTTTAGATGAGCATCTTGACTAATACGCAAAATAGTGCTGATAATAAGCATAATATCGAATGCGCTGTTTTAGTATTGAGAGCACATCTGACATTCTTGGACAAGAACATCATATTAATAATTTTAAATCGCAATTACGTGATCAACACAACGGAGACTATTCATGTCGAATAAACTATTAGATCTTATCCAATCCTCTAATGCTAAATGGGTTGATTTTCGCTTTACTGATACACGCGGCAAAGAGCAGCACATCAGCTTCCCAGCGCATACCGTTGATGAAGATGTCATGGAAGATGGCAAAATGTTTGATGGCTCATCAATCGCTGGTTGGAAAGGTATCGAAGCGTCAGATATGATCTTGCGTCCTGATCCAGAAACTGCTTTTGTTGACCCGTTCTTTGACGCGGTGACTGTGGTAGTGACTTGCGATATCATCGAGCCATCAACGCTACAAGGTTATGACCGTGACCCACGTTCTATCGCACGTCGCGCTGAAGAGTATTTAAAGTCTACTGGTATCGGTGATACTGCTTACTTCGGTCCTGAGCCTGAATTCTTTGTATTTGATGATGTGAAATGGTCAGTTGATATGTCTGGCGTTAGTCATAAAATCACGGCTGAAGAAGCAGCGTGGTCGACTAACGAGACTTACGAGTGGGGCAACATGGCGCATCGCCCACGTGTGAAAGGCGGCTATTTCCCAGTACCACCAATCGATAGCTCACATGATATGCGTGCTGTTATGTGTGAACGTATCGAAGAAATCGTTGGTGAAGGTTCGGTTGAAGTTCATCACCATGAAGTAGCGTCTTGCCAGTCTGAGATTGGTGTTGCATTCAACACGATGGTACGTAAAGCGGATGAAGTTCAGCAATTGAAATATGTTGTTCATAACGTTGCGCATCAGTTTGGCAAAACAGCGACCTTTATGCCTAAGCCAATCGTTGGTGATAACGGTTCAGGTATGCACGTACACATGTCCATCTCAAAAGACGGCGTAAACACATTCTCTGGTGATGAGTATGCTGGTCTGTCTGAAACAGCATTGTACTTCATTGGCGGTATCATCAAGCATGCGCGTGCGTTGAATGCGATTACCAACCCATCAACGAACAGCTATAAGCGCCTAGTTCCTCATTACGAAGCGCCTATTAAACTTGCTTATTCAGCATCTAACCGTTCAGCATCTATCCGTATTCCACACGTAAGCAGCCCGAAAGCGGTACGTGTAGAAGCACGTTTCCCTGATCCAACGGCTAACCCATATCTAGCGTTTGCTGCACTATTGATGGCTGGCCTTGACGGTATCCAAAACAAAACGCATCCAGGCGAAGCTGCTGATAAAAACTTGTATGACTTGCCACCAGAAGAAGAAGCACAAATCCCAACGGTTGCAGAGAGCTTAGATGTTGCACTACAAGCATTGCGTGACGATCATGACTTCTTATTAAAAGGCGATGTATTCACTGAAGACATGCTAGAAGCGTTTATCGCTTTGAAAGAAGAAGAAGTACAACGTCTGAACGTAACTGTACACCCTGTTGAATTTGACATGTACTACAGCTGCTAATTAGTCGCTAAAGCACTCAATTATTTTGAGTCAAAAAAACCAGCTAAGGTTAACTTAGCTGGTTTTTTTATGCGTATCAATAAAGCATATCAGTCCAATTGCTGAATTTTCTTTGAAATCGCTACTGATTTCATGTCAAAACTCGCGCATAATAGTTTTATAAAATTATATTAATAGTAGACACTATCTAGGTTGATGGATTATGACTTTATTAGCAAAACCGAGTTTCTTAAAAGGTAAGATTAGAGTTGGGTTATGGACTACGGTTGCTCTTGTTAGTCTTTGTGCATCTCTCACAAATGCTGCACCTATTTATAAAGTGGTTGATGAGCAAACCGGTCAAGTCACCTTTACTGACCGTCCACAGGATTATGAGCAGCAAGTTGGCAAACAAGTCAGTCAAACGGCTATTACGACGGGTAATGAGACGAGCAGGTCAACTAGTCTGAATACGACAACCAATTCTAATACAAGTCGCCAATCATCAAATGCATCGCAGACAGCGACTACTACTGAGTCGCCTACGATAAATACCAAGACCACTGCGCCAGTAAACTATCAGTTAGCCATTACCGAACCTAGCGAAGAGAGAGCCTATCGTCGTCCCGTACAGAATATCGATGTCAATGTACGGATTCAGCCTGCGTTACAGGCAGGTGATAGTGCCAGTATTTATTTTGATAATAAACAGGTTGCACAAGGTTTGAGCGCATCTATTACTACTGTTGATGTTTTGCCAGGTACTCATACGATCAAGGCGGTTGTACAAAGCGAAACTGGCCAAACACTTGAGCAAATCACACGTACTGTATATGTGATTCAAAACACGACCACATTGCAAGACAACAAAAGAAAGGCTGCGCAGCTGTTGGCTTATCAAAAGCTAGCTTGGTATCAAAAATTGATGCTAAAGCTGCGTCAACAGGAGGTTGCTCAGTCACAATAATGGTCTCAATAATGATTGAATATAATGAATAGATATCGCTAGCAAAATAAAAAGGCAAGCACCGTTAACGATGCTTGCCTTTTTTGATGCAAATCACTTATTTTATTTTAACTATAAGCTATCTTATTTAGTTAACTCGATAGTACCGTTAGCAGTCACCGAAATAGTGCTATTACCAGACTCAAAGCTTTGGCTTGGTACAGAAGATTCAAGCGAATCTGCTTTCATGCTCATAGCGCTATACATTGGACGTGGATAGTTGCTACCTGTGTTTAGGTTAACATTGATGACGCGGTAGCCACGAGCATCCCACGCGCGGGTAAGGCTCTTAGCTTGCTGCTGAAAAGCACGAGAGGCCTCGGTCATTAATTTTTGCTCTAGAGCATCCTTTTTAGTATCTGATACGCCAAAATTAAGATTATCCATCACTAAGGTTTCTTGTAAGTCAGCAATTAGTTGGCTAGTCGCCGAAAAGTCTGTGCTTTTTAAGTCTATGTTTGCTTGACCTGTCCAACCGATGATTTTATCGTTTTTGTCGTAGCGTGGATAGGTGCGCTGTTGTCCTGTGCTCACGGTCACGCTAGGGTAGCGCTTGGCGATTTTCATGGCATTGTTGATTGACGTATTGAGCATTGTGGCTAAAGTCTTAGAGTCAGTTGCCTGTGCTTTCTTGTACAAGCTGGCGCGTACTTCGTCGTTCTGAATTTCTTCTTTTATTTCTGTCTGAAACGTCAGTTGATCATAGCCTGTTGGCTCTGCATGGGCGCTACCCATCATCGCTGTCATGAGACAAACCGTACCAGAAGCTAGTGCTGCTTTATTCAATAAAGTATTTTTCATTATTATCTCCTAAGTTGATTCTAATAATATATAAATGACAATTATCAACGCTCATTTATACACGAAAAGTTGTCCCTGTTGTTTTTTAAACATCGACATGGGTGCAACTTCATTCACTAAAATAGCAAAATTCATATAAGTTGCTGTGAGAATTTTGTGACCTAAGTTACTGATATAATTTATGCTGATGCGTTGCTGATATAAGCTAATGAACTAAATGACAGTGCTATTTAGGGTCTAAAGCAAACAGTTTTAAGATAGGGGTTGTAAAATTAAAAAATTCTTGTATAATTTGCGACTGGTGGCTCCATTGGTAGCCTCGCAACATTGTTCTATGAATCCCGCCAGGACCGGAAGGTAGCAACGGTAATAGTTATAGTGTGTGCCGAGGATGTGCTGATGGAGTCGCTTTTTTTTGCCTAAAATTTGATATTTATATCAATGAAGTACAAAAGACATATTTGTGATGTATGAAGCCCTTCATTGTAAAGGGCTTTTTTTTGGTCAAAATTTTGTCTGATGGTTATCTATTTGCTTATGGAGATTGCAATTTAATTTCCTGTTCGATTTCCTTTGTAGTTCTTATCTAGTTCTAAAGTTTTATTGATTAATATGAGTTAAAATACAATGTATTAACTTTTTATTAACATTCTAGACACTTTGGAGTTTGATTATGAAGATGTTTGTTTGGCTATTCATTGCATTTGTGGTGTTGGTAGTTGTGTTTGGAGTATCCATTTTTAATAGATTGGTACGCGCACGTAACCAAGCAAAGAATGGCTTTGCTCAAATAGATGTGCAATTGAAGCGTCGTCATGATCTGATTCCAAACTTGGTCGAAACCGCCAAGCGTTATTTGAGTCATGAAGAAGAAACACTCACTCGCGTCATTAGCGCGCGCAATCATGCCCAAGATCTACAAGACTCTAATAAACATCAGCCAGACTCACTAGAACATATGGCACTGTTTGCAAAAGCAGAAGGTATGTTGTCCAAAGCATTGAGTCAGTTCTCTGCTGTCGTCGAAGCCTACCCAGAGCTCAAAGCCGATAATATGATCAAGGAGCTCATGGACGAACTAACCAATACGGAAAATCGCATTGGATTTGCGCGTCAGCATTATAATGACAGCGTAATGTTTTATAATAATGATCGCGAAGTCTTTCCTAATAACCTCGTTAGTACGACTTTTGGCTTTCGTCCGCTCAGTCCGTTGGTATTTGAGGATAGAAAAGCGATTGCTCAGGCACCGATTGTCAATATGGGCTAAGGTTTAGATAATTTTGGCGAACTCTAGGCAGCCTAATCTGATGGATTTTTTTGGTGAACAGCGGATACGTACGCGGCGCAGTCTATTACTTTATGGACTGTTTTTCCTGATTGTACTTGCTCATATGGCTGTAGGACTGGCTGTCATGTCTATACTGTTGACTGTATTTACAGGCGGTATATATCATTGGGTATTGGTTCTGGTCATTGTCTTGACGTTAGGCAGTTTCGTTGGTGGTAGTTTTTTAGAGTATCGACGCCTGCGAGCAGGTGGCCGCGCTATTGCTCAGCGAGTAGGAGCGGTTAGGCTGTTTATCGATAACAGTCAAGAACCATGGGAGCACAGTCAAGGAGTCGCTCATCAACACGAAGCTGAAGAAAAGGTTCGCTATAGTTCACGTCATATAGTAGTACGTGACGAGCGCGATTTTCCGCCCGTCTATCGCCGCTATTATGAAATTGCACAGCAACTGGCCATTGCGGCAGGTTTGCAAACCCCTATTTTATATGTGCTACCTGACGAGCAGGGTATCAATGGTTTTGTCGCTGGTCGCCATAGCCAAGATATGGTACTTGTCGTTACCCAAGGTGCGCTAGATAAACTGTCTGATGAGGCGCTATACGGACTCATCGGTCATGAATATGGTCATATATTGCACGGTGATGCTACGTTCAATTTACAGCTGATGGTGGTATTGGCAGGCTTGCAGATACTATACGACTGGAGTGACCCTATATCAAATCATATCTCTAATTACCGTTATTTTGATAGCGATAGTATCTCCCAAAAGTCTTTATCACAAAGACAGGTTGATACGCTTGCACGCAATACAGAAGCGCAAACGGCCAATTTCAACACGCATAGTGAATGGGTCGCCTACTGGCAGCAGCAATCACAACAACAGCAGTCCTCAGCCAAGCGTCAGTCTAAATGGGTACAAACATCGCCTATAATAGATCGTCAAGCCCCGCGTAGTGTCTGGACATTGCTACTGCATGGTTTAAGCTTCTCTAGCATGGCAAGCGCGCAGTTGATTAAGCACAGTTTTAATCGTGAGCGCGAGCTACTTGCTGATGCCACCAGCGTTCAGTTAACACGTACGCCTGCGATTATCGAAACCTTAAAAGCCATTCATCAAGACTCGCTCGGCTCGCGTTTGTCTGGCATCGCCGATATCAATGGACTCAGCCATTTTTTCTTTGCTAGTAGTGGGGCAGACTTAGGGGATGTGTCGTGGTTTGCCACCCATCCAAGCCTGACTGAGCGTATGAGCGCTATTAATGCGGATGCTTATCATAAGTTCGCGGTACAAATCGCTAAAGAAAAGCGAATAAATCAGCAAAAGGTCAAAGAAATATATAGGCAACGCCGCTTAGGTGATTGGGGAGCAACAAAAGAAAATAACCTACATGAAAAATCGCTAGAAAAAAGCGTGCAGCATTCGTCAGTATTTGAGACTCAAACAGCTGCAACGATTAATACAGGTGACACTAAACAGCCAGATGATAGAAAAGTTCTTGCTGAATCTATAAGCGACAATCGTAATACGGATAGTAGCGAATCAGGGATTGATGACGGTTTAGAGTTTGCCGTAGAGGCTGATGTGGTAATTGATGGGCGACTTCAGGTACAGGCCGAAGACGTTGGTACTCATCAGCTGTTAAAACCGTGGCAGGCCAAACCGGACGCCGACCTACCAGAAAACACACTAATTGAAGTTAGCGATATTAAAAAGGTGTCATTACCTCAGTATATACTCAATCATAGTTATCATCCTTTAGGTGCGCTAGCATTAGTCGAAGCTGTCTTGCTTTGTCATCAGCATCCATCATTATCAACGACTGTCATGTATAGTTTGAATGATATTTGGAATGATATTTGGAATGATGGCTTCTCTGTTGCGACTGACACGACCCGCAATGAGCAAATACTACCGCATACGATAGACCATCAGCTACTGACGATAGTGTCCCGTCTTGATAGACGTTTAGACAGCGCTTTGATTGAGCTCGCTTTAAACCAATTGCGTCAACAGGATTTATCTGAACTATGTATCGAAGATCTAAAGCTCAAAAGTAAACACGATCATAGTCACGACAGTCATCAGTACTATAAAAAACAAGAAAAATGCCGTACGATGTTGTTGCGTTATCAGCAGGGCATATTTGAGTTGTTTAACCAACAGCTGACATCTGACTTAACCAAAAGCTTAGCTTATGATTCGTCAGATCAAAATATACCTAGTGATAACGCTCATGCGATTGCCATTGCTCTGAATAACTCGTTAGCTTTAACACTTCAAAAATCGCCAATATTATCACTATGGCAAGCGCTACATTTGCAGCAGTTGCTACCGATATTGTCTAAAGTTTTACAAGATACGGATGCGCAGTCTCTATGGCCGCAAATACTGAAGACTGGTATGGAAGACGTAAGGGCGCAATTGGACCCTTCAGGTCAGGTGTTTACAGGACTTAGTAAATCAGAAGTATCAGTTGTTGTCTTATTGGCTTATCGACTATCAAAAGATGCAAAAGGCCAGATGATTTCAATGCATGACCGATCGTTATTGAGTGAGGGTAACGACAGTGTGGCGCATTATATTGTAGATTTGAGACGGCATGCGCGCTTGATTAATATTGATCTGGTGACAGTAAGCGACGTTAATTTACAGTGGCTATTATTGACCGCACAGCACTTGAATAGCATTCAGTTATTGGCGATTATTTCTGCGGTTCCTGTCTCTACCAATCACTCTATCAAGCGCTTGGTAGATGCTCAGAATGCTGATAATTATCGAGAGAAGCAACAGGACGGTAGCCAAATAGATTATAATGAAAGTGAGATAAGTCAGCCTACTCATAATGAATACCGCCAATGGCTAAGTACGTTGCATACGGTGATGTTACACGATACGATAATCAGCCAAGATGAATACGATTGTTTGTTGGCAATATCAGAGCGTTGGCTCGGTATTCGACAGCTATTTTGATGAGTATGAATCTAGTATTTGATTAATAGTGTGAAGTATATTCTGTGAGAGCTGCCAAAACCATAAAAACATCTATAAATGATATAAACAAAATGAGTAGGATAGTAGAGTCGAATGAGTGATACCCAAGACCCGCTAACTGTATTACAGCGCCGTGTGCAGCAACGCCAAATTCTAGCGATGATGGGTATCAATCAGTGGGTGCAGCCTGAGTCAAAAACCATCAATATGGCTGACATTACGACAGCTTCGGTTGAGCAATCACATATTGATTCCACTGTTATTGAGGCTAACAACAACGAAGTAGTGAGCGCTAAAGCTGTAAACGCAGTTGATCAACCGGCTGATGGTTATCATATCAATGACTATAATGCTAACGGCTATGTTACCGATGAGTATGATCCTGATTTGCAAGCTACCACTGAACAGATGGCTAGCGAGCAGAGCCCTGTTACTTATAGTTTTGATTCCGTTGATTCGAATACGGTCAGTTCAGATGCGGTTAGCTCAAGTGCTGGGTTTAACTATCATGACATCCCAAGTGCTGCATCGAACCAAACTGCTGTAACCTCTACGAATGCACCTATTGAGCAACCTCAATGTAATAATGATGACAGCATAAATGATGATAGCTTGAAAAAAGTAGCACCATTTGACTTGCAAGGTGGCCGCTATAATGACTGGGTAATATTGGTTGATATCAAAGCGCTAGATAGTGACAGTCAAAAGCTATGGCAAAACATCACCCAAGCGCTATCAATCACTTGTGAGACAACATCATTTCCGATTTGCGACGGTATGGACACTGCTGAGCTTGCCAATGCCAGTCTTGCAGGATATATCTTTCGAATTGGCCGAAGCGAAGAGATACAAGTTGCTGCACTGACGGCGCTGCCTGCCGGCCTCCAACATCCCAATCTGACTACTGTGCCGACATTAGAAGAAATGCTCGTAGACAGTGATGCTAAACGTCAGCTGTGGGAGCAGATATCTCATTGAGTTGTATGAAAACTGACATCGATACCAATGCCTTTATCAACAAACTGAAATAAAAAACATCCTTTTATTTCATCATACCTAGGACTGTGATTATGCCTACAACCCCAACGTCTACAGCAACTGCCACACCGCATCGCCTGCCAAATTTTTGTGCTGGACCTGCTACCATGCCAACAGCCGTATTAGAGCGCGCGCAGAGCGAACTGCTTGATTGGCAAGGTCGCGGCCTGTCGGTCATGGAAGTCAGCCATCGTAGCAAAGAGTATATGGCCATTACTGACAAAGCAGAAGCTAAGCTACGCACGCTTATGGAAATACCAGATAACTACAAAGTGCTATTTTTGCAAGGCGGCGCAAGTTTGCAGTTTTCTGCAATTCCATTGAACCTGTTAAATGGTGGACGCGGTGACTATTTGACGACAGGTGCATGGTCAGGCAAAGCGATCAAGGAAGCCAAGCGCTATGAAGCACTGGGTCTGGGCGAGATTAACCTAGTTGCGACTGGCAAAGAGAATAACTTTACTGACCTACCAGCGCAAAGCGATTGGAATATCAGTGAAGACGCCGCTTATTTTCATTACTGTGCCAATGAAACAATTCATGGCCTACAGGTATTTGAGCCACCACAAGTAGATGCGCCAATTATTGCTGATATGTCATCTTGTATCTTGTCGCAGCCGATAGATGTGTCTAAATTTGGCATGATCTACGCGGGCGCACAGAAAAACATTGGTCCTGCAGGTCTGGTTATTGTCATTATCCGTGATGATTTGATGGGGCAGGCCAGCGAATGGTGTCCTATGCTGCTGAATTATGAGCATCAAGCTGATAAAGAGTCTATGTCTAATACGCCAGCGACGTACTCTTGGTACTTAGCTGGGTTAGTGTTTGATTGGTTGGAAGAGCAGGGCGGTGTGGCTGCTATCGGTAAAATAAATCAGCAAAAAGCCGACTTACTTTATAAGACAATCGATGACAGCAGTTTTTATAATAATCCAGTAGATTCTAAGTATCGCTCTATCATGAACGTGCCGTTTACTTTAGCAGACAGCAGCCTTGATAAAGTATTCCTAGAAGAGTCAGAAAAAGCTGGCTTGTTAAATCTAAAAGGTCATCGTGATGTGGGCGGTATGCGAGCCAGTATCTACAATGCCGTGCCACTTGAGTGGGTACAGCAGCTGGTTGACTTTATGATTGCCTTTGAAAAAAAGCACGCCTAAGCAAAATAATAACTGCTAGCGTATAAAGTCTTTATACATAAACTGCACGTTAAGAAAGGCGCAACTGATCATGGTTGCGCCTTTTTTATATGTATAAACAAACAGTTTGGTCATGCTAGCACGTAGTAATAATGGTTTGCCGTGGATATGACTTAATGCTATCACCATTAAGTCATATCCACGGCAAACCATTAGGTTAAAAAACCTAAGTTTGTTATGATAAAATTTTGCTATAACGCTGTTTTGCTGTCAGGCTTTACGTTTTGATATTTATATTGGTTAGCATAGAGGTTTGTTATAACGTCATGATAATAAAAAACGCCCTGTTAAAAGCTGTATTGCTAACCATCACCGTCAGTTGGATACCGAGCAGTATCGCTGCACCTATCACGACGACTGCGCTTGGGCACAATAGCCCTACTGAGTACATCAATGCACCTTACTTACCTTATGCCAATCCAAAAGCGCCATCAGGAGGCACGCTTTCTCTAGATGCTCGCGGTACGTTTAATAGCGCCAATAAATGGATGACCACAGGCGTCGCGATGATTGGCACAGACTATCTGTATGATACTTTGATGACTGGCTCATTAAATGAAGCTTTTACGATGTATCCGCAGCTGGCAAGTAAAGTGACATATGATCCAGATAATACAAGCTGGATTATCTATCATCTTAATCCTAATGCTCGTTTTTGGGATGGGTCGGGTGTGACCAGTCGCGATGTAAAAGCAACTTTTGAGGCGATATTGAATAAAGGCCCCATGTATATTCGCAGTTATCTAAGTGATATCAAAGACATTCAAATCATTAATGATCAACAAGTAAAGTTTGTCTTTGCCTCTGCTGAAAACAAAGAGATTTTACTGACTGTTGGCCAGTTTCCTATATTTGCCAAATCTTCTATTGATACCGATTTTGAGAAAATCAGTCTGTCACCATTGATGGGTAGTGGTCCTTATAAATTGGGGCGAGTTGATGCAGGGCGTTCGGTAAGTTATATACGTGATCCCAATTATTGGGGGCGTGATTTGATGGTCAATCGTGGCCGCTACAATTTTGATATGATCAAGTTTGTTTATTATCAAAGTGATGAAATTGCCTTTGAAGGTTTTAAATCTGGTCAATACCGCTTTCGCCCCGAAAATAAAGCATCGAACTGGGTAACTGGGTATAATTTCCCCGCAGTGAAAGCAGGGCTTATCCAAAAAGAGACGATAACCAGCCAAAATCCAGTACCGATGCAAGCGTTGGTGATGAATTTGCGCCGTCCCATCTTTCAAGATATCAAAGTTCGTCAAGCACTGACAGCTGCCTATGATTTTGAATGGATGAATAAAACCCTATTTCACGGTCAATATGAACGCTTGCAAAGCTTTTTTCATGGCTCAGAGCTTGCCGCAAGGGGTACGCCATCTGATGCAGAGATGCAGGTATTGACGCCGTTATTATCTGAGCTTGAACCGACACAGCGAAAAGCAACATTAGCAGAATGGCAGCTACCCACCAGTGATGGGAACGGCTTTAATCGTCAAGGGTTATTAGAAGCGCGCCAGCTTCTATTAGAGGCTGGGTTTTATTATGAGGATATGAAACTATATCAACCTGATGGGTCGCTTGCTCAGATTGAGATTTTGATGACAGGCGAGACCATGGGCCGTGTCTTGTTACCTTACATTCGCAATCTAAAACGCTTGGGATTTAATGCTACTTTGCGTCAAGTGGATGGGCCGCAATATTATGAGCGTATGCGCCGTTTTGATTATGATATGGTCGTGGACGTATTTGCTCAAAGTCTCTCTCCTGGTGCTGAGCAAGCGGCATTCTGGGGAAGTGCTGCTGCTGACGAGCCGGGTAATCATAACAGTGCTGGTATCAAGAGTGCAGCTGTCGATAAAGTCGTTGCTGCCCTTGGTAATGCTAAAAATCGTGACGAGATTGTACTGTATACACAGGTGTTAGATAGGTTATTGCGGGCAGGACATTATGTTGTACCGCTATACGGTAAGTCTGGCACCAATGTCGCCTACTGGGATCAGTATCGCCATACCGAAAAACTACCGACCAATGCTGTTGGTATCGATTATTGGTGGGTGGATAAAGAGGCAGAAGGGCGTATCAATAAATATTTAAAACAGTAAACAGTGTTTATTATAAAGTTTGACCCGATAACAACGGACAGCTGAGCATATATGCTGTTTTATTAAATATATGCTGTTGCTATCAAATAACAGTTAGATTAGGGCGTGTCCTCATTTTAAAAATGGTGATAAAAATGAGATAAATTGCCATCAAACGAGGAAAATAGTGCAGATAATATCAAGATACTGACCAACTATTTGACGATGTTTGGCAAAATTTAGCTGTTTTTAGCCCATTTAGAGGACACTCGTTTGAATTGAGGAAACGCCCTAGATAATTCAAAATAACACGTAACAAAAATAACTACCGGTAAGGATTTAATATGAGTATTCGTATTCACCCAATCAAAGCATTTAGTGATAACTATATCTGGACATTGATTAATGAAAATAATAAGCAGGCGATTGTCATTGATCCAGGTCAAGCCCAGCCGGTCATTGATTATCTAGAGACGCATGAGCTCGAACTAACATCGATTTGGACGACTCACCATCATCATGATCATATCGGCGGCGTCGCAGAGTTGCAGGAATCGTATCCGATGACTCATCTGGTTGCGCATAGTGAGCATGGCGTCGATGAAGATCAAACTATCAAAGACGGTAGCACGGTGAGCGCATGGGGCTGCTCTGCGCAAGTCTGGGATGTATCAGGGCATACCGCTAGCCATATGGCCTATATTTTGGATATCGATGGGCAAAAGCATTGTTTCTGCGGTGATACGTTGTTTAGTGCAGGTTGTGGACGTGTGTTTACTGGTACGATTGAGCAACTGCATGAGAGCTTTAAGCGTTTGAACGGCTTGCCTCATGAGGCGCTACTGTATCCGGCGCATGAATATACGGCCAGTAACCTACGTTTTGGTCTATCTATTGAACCTGACAATGAATCGATGCAGCAAGCCTTAGCACGAGCAGAGGTACAAACTGAACAAGGCATGGCAACGCTACCAGTGACACTAGAGCATGAGCGCACGGTAAATGTGTTTTTACGTACACAAGAGCCGAGTGTAATCGCAGGAGTGAAATCCAAAATGTCTATCGATGATGAGAAGTCATTGACGGTATTTGCAGCGTTACGCGAGCTGAAAAACAACTTTTAAAGTAAGTTTTTAACAAATAGTTTGCTTTTAAGCACCTATTTAATACACCGCAATTCGCTGCTGAACGTCATTGCTATCTCTCTTTATTTAGGAAGTCGCCATTATGGGTCGTTATATCTTAAAAAGACTACTACTGATATTGCCGACACTATTTTTGATCTTGCTTGCCAACTTTGTAATAGTACAAGCAGCACCTGGCGGGCCTGTAGAGCAGCAGCTGGCACTTATCGAACAGGGCGCAAAAGACAATGCGCTTGGCGGTAATATCGGCGCGGGCAGTGCAGGTGGTAATGACAGTACTTATCAAGGCACGCGTGGTCTCTCTGAGGAGATGGTCGCCGCACTCAATGCCCAATATGGCTTTGATAAATCTGCCCCAGAGCGGTTTTGGCTCATGTTAAAGAACTACGCTCAGCTAGATTTTGGTGAGTCGTTTTTTAAAGGGCAGTCGGTGACCGATCTTATCGTAGAGAAGCTGCCAGTCTCGATATCGCTTGGGCTGTGGAGTACGCTGCTCATCTATATGATAGCTATTCCATTGGGGGTCTATAAAGCGATGCATCATGGCTCAGGCATTGATAAAGCCACGGCTATGCTGCTTGCTATAGGACATGCGATACCTGTGTTTGTCTTTGCAGTGATTTTATTGGTTTTCTTTGCGGGTGGCAGCTATTGGAATATCTTTCCATTACAGGGATTGACGTCCGAAAATTTTGATCAGCTAAGCGCTCTTTGTAAAGTAAAAGATTATTTTTGGCATTTGGCGTTACCGCTGCTGGCAAGTACTGTAGGCGGTTTTGCAGGTTTGACCTATCTGACTAAATTCAGCTTTTTAGAGGAATTGGGTAAGCAGTATGTACTGACCGCTCGCGCTAAAGGCTTAGGTGAGCGTCAAGTGCTATACGGCCATGTTTTTCGCAATGCGATGTTGATTATCATTGCAGGTATTCCAGCCGCTATTGTTGGTATCTTCTTTGCGGGTAATTTTTTGATTGAGATTATTTTTAAACTTGATGGTTTGGGATTGCTAGGTTTTGAAGCCATTCAACAACGCGATTATCCAGTGATATTTGGCACACTATTTATCTTTACCTTAGTGGGGCTGCTACTGCAGTTAATCAGTGATTTGAGCTATCACTTAATCGATCCTCGTATTGATTTTGAGGGGCGCTAATGTCAAATAATCAACCTTCATCAAAGAGCAGTCCTATTAATAGCGAACCAGATAAAGCGCCAATGCTTGAGCAGCTATCTACCACAAAAAAGCAACGATTGAACCCTGTATGGCAAGCGCGTTTAAATCGCTTTCGCCAAAATCGACTTGGAGTGATATCGCTGTTTGTTTTCGCAGTGATATTTGTCATCTGCATGGCAGCTAACGTCATTGCCAATGACAAACCTTTACTGGTTCAATATCAAGGCGATTATTACTTTCCGGTATTAAAAGCTTATCCTGAAACGACGTTTGGCGGTGTGTTTGAGACCGAAACCAATTATAAAGACCCTGCAGTGCAGTCGCTGATTGATGAGCAAGGTTTTTATCTAATGCCGCCTATCCCGTTTGCCGATCAGACGCCCAACGTCGAGCTTGGTCTGCCTTATCCAGCAGCACCCAATGCTCAAAACTGGCTTGGCACTGATGATATGGGTCGTGATGTGCTGGCACGGATACTCTATGGTATGCGAGTGTCGTTACTGTTTGGTTTGGCCTTGACGCTTGCGGGCGCACTGATTGGGATTATCGTTGGTGCGGTACAAGGCTATTATGGCGGCTGGGTAGATCTGGCAGGGCAGCGATTTATGGAAGTATGGGGCGGTATGCCTCAGCTATTTATGATTATTATTTTGGTCAGTCTGTTTAGTCCTAGTATTATTATGTTGTTCGCCATGATGCTACTGTTCGGTTGGATGGGTCTAGTCGGTTTGGTACGGGCAGAGTTTTTGCGAGCCCGCAACTTTGACTATGTGCGAGCTGCACGCAATTTAGGTGTTTCGGACAGCCAAATCATGCTCAGACATATCTTACCCAATGCATTGGCCTCAAGCTTGTCGCAGTTACCATTTATTTTAACGGCTAATATTATCGCCTTAACCGCGCTAGATTTCTTGGGATATGGATTGCCGCCTGGCTCGCCGTCTCTTGGTGAGCTAATGGTACAAGGGAAGAACAACCTGGATGCACCTTGGCTTGCTTTGTCAGGATTCTTTAGTTTGACCTTTATTTTGTCATTGCTCATCTTCGTTGGCGAAGCACTGCGTGACGCGTTTGATCCGAGGCGTTCTTAATATGATTAAAAATATTGTCGCCACCGAGCACAGCAACGCACAAAATGAAATCCCCAATCGTGCACAAGATAAGCTTATGCTAACCGTAGATAAGCTTACTATCATAACTGCTACAGGCATCCAGTTGGTCGATGCGCTGTCTTATGAGCTAAGACAAGGGCAAACTTTGGCTATCGTTGGTGAGTCAGGCTCTGGCAAATCAATTGCCAGTCTTGCGCTATTAGGTCTGTTACCTGATAGTTTGACCATCACGGGTGTGGTACAGCTGGCAAATACGGCAGGTATGTCTACCTTGCCCATAGCGAATGATAAGGCGCGTAATGCTGCACTACGGTCTATTCGTGGACAGCGTATCGGTATGGTATTTCAGGAGCCGATGACCGCATTAAATCCGTTGCATACAGTCGCTAAACAAATTGCTGAATCGTTGCGTCTAAGCGGAATACCTAAAAAGCAATGGCGAGACACCAGCATTGCTTTGCTAAATGACGTCAATATTACAGATCCTGCTGACAAGTTGAACCGTTACCCACATGAGCTATCAGGTGGTCAGCGTCAGCGAGTGATGATTGCCATGGCATTGGCTCAGCAGCCTGATATTTTAATTGCTGATGAGCCAACGACTGCGCTCGATGTTACCTTGCAGCATGAGATTTTGGCGCTACTAGATGATCTCAAACGCAAGCACAATATGGCGATGATACTAATCAGTCATGATCTTAATCTGGTCAGGCGCTATAGTGATGAGGTTATCGTTATGCACCAAGGTCAAACGATTGAACAGGGCAAAACGTCAGCGGTATTTGATCAGCCTAAGGCTGATTATACTCGCACACTTATCAAGCAAGACTTTGGGCAAGCATTAACCATAGAAGACGATAACGTAGATAAACAACCAAGCGTACTAGAAGTGAAGCGCCTTAATGTACAGTTCCCAATTGAAAAAGGTCTGTTTGGTGGTACCAAGCGCTGGTTTGACGCGGTCAAAGATGTCGATATGACACTGCAAAAAGGTCAGGCATTGGGTATCGTCGGTGAGTCTGGCTCTGGTAAAACCACCATTGCGCTGGCGCTTAGCCAACTACTGAGCAACCAAGCACGTGTGAATGGGCAGATAGTGGTCAACGGGCAAGATATCTCAGCATTGTCCAAAAAAGCGCTACGTAACTTCCGCTCGCAGATACAGATGGTATTTCAAGATCCGTTTGCCAGTATTAATCCGCGTATGACGGTCATGCAAATCGTGGAAGAAGGATTGTTAGTACAAGGCGTGGATAAAGTCGCCCGTCAGCAAGCGGTGCTAGATAGTCTGGCTACGGTACATTTACCTTTAGCATTTGCGCAGCGTTATCCGCATGAGCTGTCAGGTGGTCAGCGTCAACGCGTGGCACTGGCGCGTGCCCTCATTATGAAACCAAGCTTACTTATATTGGATGAGCCGACCTCTGCGCTCGATAGTACTACACAGGTAACAGTAGTTAGTTTATTACGTGAAATTCAAGAAAGACTACAAGTCAGCTATGTCTTTATCAGTCATGATCTCAAGGTAGTACGTGCACTGTGTCAGCATATTATGGTGTTAAAACAAGGGGTGTGTGTGGAATCTGGACGTACCGAAGATCTCTTTAATCATCCACAACATACTTACACTCAGCAACTGTTAAAGGCAAGTACTGACTAGTTTAAACGACTTACTGTAGTCACTGAGATTGATCAATCAAACTAAGCGACTAAAATAAGCGGCTTGGTATAAAATTGACACATCGCAGTTCATAATAATAGCGACATATTGAAAAAAGCAGTGGTACAATAATTTTAGAGAGCTGCCCATTTTATAATGCTGTGATGCGTATCTTTATACATTCTGGCGCTCGTAAATTAGTAATATTTAACTGGCTGCCCCAAACGGTCTTTATTGCCGTTAAAACCATCATTAAAAAGGATTTTTGTGCTCATGAAAACACAAAACAGTATTACTAAATTGGTAAAGAACAACAGTTTGCAGCATGCTGGTTATTTGGCTGTCGCTAAGACTCGGGCAAAGGTATTAAAAGCGGTATCTTATGTGATACCTATCAGAAGACCGATGCTCTTTGTCGGTGAGACTGCCTGTGATGAGCTGTGCGATATGCTTATCAATGAAGGCAATACCAATGTGTTTATCGTCACGGATACGGTGCTCAACAAACTGGGCATACCTGCGCAAGTCACTGATTATCTAGACGCGAAAAATATCAGTTATCACATCTATGATGGTATTACGCCAGATCCTACTTTTAAAGTAGTTGAAGAAGGGCTCCGTCAATCTATAGAAGCCAATTGTGACTCTATCGTAGCCATTGGCGGCGGCTCAGTGATCGATGCGGCCAAAATGATAGCCATGTCTCAAGGGAACAAGTGCAAGCCAAAGCAGCTAATCGGTATTCTTAAAGCAAGAAAGCCTGCGACTCCGCTATACTGCGTACCAACGACGGCTGGCACGGGTTCAGAGGCGACACTTGGTGCAGTAGTATCGGATGATAAAACGCACCAAAAAGCATTGTCTATCGACCCAAGAATGGTACCACTAGCTGCAGCAATTGACCCAGTTATCATGAAAGGCATGCCAGCCCATATCACAGCAGATACTGGTATTGATGTATTGACCCATGCACTAGAAGCATGGATGAGTGCCAATGCCAGCGTAGAGACAGATTACTATGCAGCCTCTGCCGTAAAATCTGTTATGCATTATCTACCACTAGCTTATAAAGACGGTGGCAATCTAAAAGCAAGAGAAGAGATGGGTATCGCTGCTCATTACGGTGGGATTGCTTTTAATAAAGCAGGTCTGGGTTATGTGCATGCTATCGCGCATCAGTTAGGCGCTTACTATAGTATTCCTCATGGCCGTGCTAACGCCATCGTGCTGCCTTATGTGCTCAACGTCAATCGCAAAGCGAGCAAAAAAAGACTGGCTGCACTGGCGAAAAGAACTGGTATGGTACAGGATGGTCAAGCAGCCAATGGCGATAGTGAGATAGCAGATCACCTTATCACGCAAGTTAGAGACTTGATTGCAGATCTAAATATTGATCCGACTGTCAATGGTATGCAAACTAGCGACTTTGATGATATTGCAAAGGCAGCTGCAAAAGAAGTCAGTGATACTTATGCCGTGCCAACCTATCTATCAGCCGCTGAGATCAAAGAAATTCTAACGAAAATTAAGCAGGCTAGCGATGAACATGCTGATAGTAATAATGAAACAGCGTCATAGTTTTTTATAGAGCTAGTGATATTAAAATAAAAAAGTCTATTACTCTTTGGAGGATAGGCTTTTTTAATGCATTGAAATAATAAAGTTTCCGTCTTATTTCTATAGTCAACTCATACTAAAATGTATAATCGTTATCAAATGAACGTTTAATTTATCTTGTAATTAAACTCAGTTGATAAAAAATATCTTAATAAACTGTAAATATATAACAGTATAGGAATGTTTCAGTGATACAAAAGCGTTAGGATATTTAAAGGACATTACGCTTAGGAGATTTTCATGAATCGCATATTACCATCTAGAATTATAGGGTTAGTTATCATAGCGAGTAGTGCGATTTACGCAGGCTGTGCATCAACTGAAAACAGCTCTGCTGTAAAAAACACAACTGCCGCTAACCCATATGCACCGACTACGCCAGGATTGGCAGTAGCCACAGTAGCGGGTGGGTGTTTTTGGTGTGTTGAAGCAGGTTATGAAAAAATCCCTGGCGTGGTAGAAGTCGTATCTGGCTATACGGGTGGCACCGCCGAAAACCCAACCTACAAGCAGGTGTCAGCAGGTGGTACTGGGCATACAGAAGCGGCGCAGGTGTATTATGATCCTAAGAAGATTACTTACAACGGCATAGTACAGGCGCTATGGAGAATCGCTGATCCTACTGATGATAAAGGGCAGTATGTTGATCGCGGCACACAGTATCGTCCCGCTATTTTTTACAACAATGCGCAAGAAAAGCAAATCGCAGAAGCGGCCAAGCAATCACTGCAAGCCTCTGGCGTGTATGAAAAGCCAGTAGTGATCGAGATTGTTCCTGCTAGCACTTTTTATCCTGCTGAAGAGTATCATCAAGATTATTATAAAAAGAACCCGATACGCTATAAAGCCTATACCTTCAATTCTGGTCGTTATCAGTTTATCGAGAGTGTCTATGGTAAAAACTATGAGCTTGATTTTAGTAAGTTTACGCCCGAAGCAGATAGCACACAGCAAGTGACGTCAAATAACACAGCGGATAGCAAAGTAAGCAAAGGTTTTAACCCAGATACATTTGTAAAACCTTCACAAGATGCGCTAAAGAAGTCCCTTAGTGATATTCAGTACAAAGTCACCCAAAAAGAAGGTACTGAGCGCGCCTTTGACAATGAGTATTGGGATAATAAAGCGCCTGGATTATATGTAGACGTCGTATCTGGTGAGCCACTGTATTCTTCGCGTGATAAATATAAATCTGGTACGGGCTGGCCGAGCTTTACTCGCCCATTGGATACGAGCTTAGTGGTTGAAAAGCCAGATCGAGGGATATTTGGAACCCGTACTGAAATTCGTAGCCGTTACGCGGACTCACACGTGGGACATGTATTTGACGACGGTCCAGCACCGACAGGCAAGCGCTATTGCATGAATTCAGCAGCGCTCCGCTTTATTCCGCTTGCAGATATGGAAGCTGTTGGTTATGGTGATTGGATCGATGATGTAAAACCAGTTGGTTAGCATCAATTCTTGATATGAAAAATGCTCACTACTGTCTAGACGGCATAGTGAGCATTTTTTTGTTCAATGCAATATTATTTCTATTTAGTAAAAAAAAGTGTTCTTCTGAAGTATTTTTTATAATACACTTACTAAAATGTATAATTTTAGTTAATTTTTTAATCAAAGTTTCCGTTACTAAATTGTGAAACTACTTCAAAGGACGCAAGCTATGTTGAAAAAATCACAAGGTGCAGTTGCATCTGCAATAACAGCTATTCCCACTCATAAAGAAGGTCATAAAACAAGCAAGAAGGCATCGTATCTAGCAATTAGTATTTTTGCAGTTAGTGGCATATGTCTAACGGAAGAGTCCGTAGCAGCAACCTACGAAGAGTGTCTGGAGTTTGGTATTCCATTATTGTGTGTGGAAAATGGTGGTCAAGGCATACAGGGTGAAACAGGCCCCAAGGGCGATAAGGGTGACAAAGGAGATAAGGGCGATACTGGTTTGACGGGTGCCCAAGGCGAACAGGGTATGTCTGGTGCTACTGGTGCTATGGGTCCTATGGGTATGCCTGGTATGGATGGTGCTCAGGGCGTGAAAGGTGATACTGGTGCTAAGGGCGAACAGGGCATCCAAGGTCTGACTGGTGCCAAGGGTGATAAAGGCGACATCGGTCTGACTGGTGCTACTGGCGCCCAGGGTGATAAAGGCGACATCGGTCTGACTGGTGCTACTGGTGCCAAGGGTGATAAAGGCGACATCGGTCTGACTGGTGCTACTGGCGCCCAGGGTATCCAAGGTCTGACTGGCGCTCAAGGTGAAACTGGTGCTCAAGGCGAACAGGGTATCCAAGGTTTGACTGGTGCTAAAGGTGATAAAGGCGATATCGGTCTAACTGGTGCTAAGGGCGAACAGGGCATCCAAGGTCTGACTGGCGCTAAAGGAGATACAGGTGCTCAAGGTGAAACTGGTGCTCAAGGTGAAACTGGTGCTCAAGGTGAAACTGGTGCTCAAGGTGAAACTGGTGCTCAAGGCGAAACTGGTGCTCAAGGCGAAGCAGGTAAGGATGCTAATATCAATGTCGCTATACAAACCTCTAATAGTACAACCACACCAGCCCAAGCGACAGGCAAAGATGCCATTGCGATAGGTAATGGCGCAGTAGCTGAAGGCAGTCAATCTATTAGTATTGGTGTAGGTAATTTGGTAACAGGTAAAAACTCTGGCGCGATTGGTGATCCAAGCACAGTCAGTGGTTCAGGTAGCTATAGCTTTGGTAATAATAATACGGTAACTGGCAACAACACGGTCGTTTTAGGAAATGGCATTAGTACAGCAGTCAACAACGCAGTCGTTGTTGGAAGTGATTCAACATCAACCCGTGATAACACAGTGTCAGTTGGAGCAGCAGGTAGTGAGCGTCAGGTGATCAATGTGGCTGATGGTACACAGAATACAGATGCAGTCAATATCAGACAGTTGAATACCGCAAAAATCAATGCTGTAACCGAAGCTACCACCTATACTGATAACAAATATGATGTTTTGAATAGCAGTTTTCAAAGCTATTCTAACGGTATAAATCGTCGAGTTGATGATGTGGAAAAAACTGCAAATAGTGGTGTTGCGATCTCTTTAGCGACACAGCAGGCTATTCCCAATCTCAGCCCAGGTAATGTCGCTGTGTTTGGCGGGATGGGTCATTATGAGGGACAGAGTGCTGTGGCTATTGGTGCTGCTACTATGCTAGATAATGGTCGCACGTCAGTTAGCGGCGCATTTGGCTTTGCTGATTCAAGGTTTGGTGGACGAGTTGGTGTGTCTTATATATTCGGTCAATAAATACCTTTTATACATTAAGCAGTCGTAGTTTAAATCTTCAACCAAACAAAAAGGACGCATTATATGCGTCCTTTTTATTTGGTTATTATTCACAACAGCCTAAGCAATTAACAGCGAATTAAAACGCTGGCTGACGCTTAGGTACAGCGCCTAAAAATTCATTACGGGCTTGATTATTGTGTTGATATTCGCCAAGCATCGCGGTGCTACGCGTGGTTGAATGCTGTTTGCTAACACCGCGCATCATCATACACATGTGCGATGCATCCATAACGACTGCGACGCCGCGGCAGCCAGTAACATCCATAATGGTCTGCGCAATCTGCTCACTTAGGTTTTCTTGTATCTGCAAACGACGAGCAAACATATCGACGATACGGGCAAATTTTGACAGTCCTAAGACTTGGCCGTCAGGTAAGTAGCCAATATGAGCGACACCATGGAACGGTAGCATATGATGCTCACACAATGAATAAAACTCAATGTTCTGTACCAGTACCAGCTCGCGATTGGCTGATGGAAACACAGCATCATTGACCACTTCTTCTATGCTTTGATGATAGCCTTGGGTCAGATGGGCAAAGGCCTTTGCAGCACGTACAGGCGTATCTAGCAAACCCGGACGATCTAAGTCTTCGCCAGTTGAAGCAATCAGTTGGCGATAAGATTCGGTACTTTCTTTATAATCTGGGGTTATGATGGGGGTGTTACTCATAAGTTTGGCAGCCATCCAAAATGTGGGTGTAGCTTAACGTTGAATCCTATCATGTGAGGATTCTTATAAAAATTGTGCAAGCTGGGAAGGGCTGTGATTATACTCGAAATCTGCTGAACTTCATACTGCTGTGGCTAGCAGTTGAGTCTTTAATCAATAAAGGGGTGCTTGGTACTTAATCGAAACAATTGTAGTGTTGATATTCGAAGTGCAATTTTTCTCATAAAATAAGCAAACTACTATAGTCTGAGTATTTTATCGTGAAGCGTTGATGCTAAAATGCAATCTAATAACTCGCGAAAAACTCTCATTGTCGATACTACTTGAAGTGATAAGTTGTTGTTAGGTATTTCTATTCTATTAGATGTTTATATTAGTCAATCCAATAACAAGAATCAAATACAGTTTACGACTGTTTACTTAAATTAATTCGTGTATAATAACTCATCTTTTCATTTGTACTATTTAGTAGTCTCAATCTTCTAATTACTCTAAATAAATTCTTATTCTAAATCATCTCGATTGATTCAAAAGGAAATCTTATGCTATTGCAAGGACAACGATTTGTCGTAACTGGCATCGCAAGTAAACTTTCTATCGCTTGGGCTATCGCAGAAGCGCTGCACCGCGAAGGAGCTTCACTAATTCTGACTTACCCGAATGACAAAATCAAAAAACGCGTCGATATGGCCGCTGAAAAATTTGAAGCAGATTTGGTTCTAGAATGTGACGTAGCTTCTGATGAGTCAATTGCTGCATGCTTTGAGCAAGTGACTGCTCACTGGGGTGACGGTATTGATGGTGTGGTACATGCCATTGGATTTGCACCGATGGATCAGTTGGATGGCGATTTTGTCAATGCCACGACTCGTGAAGGCAGTCACATCGCGCATGATATCTCTAGCTACAGCTTTGTTGCATTGGCAAAAGCAGCTCGTGAGTTACTAGCGATGCGTCATGGTTCTATGCTGACATTGACCTATGAAGGCAGCATTTCAGTATTGCCAAACTACAATGTTATGGGTATGGCAAAAGCCAGTTTAGAAGCCAGTGTTCGTTATTTAGCAACGTCTATGGGCGGTGAAGGTATCCGTGTTAATGCGATATCTGCAGGTCCTATCCGCACGCTAGCAGCTAGTGGCATTAAGTCTTTCCGTAAAATGCTTGATATCAGCGAAAAAATTGCGCCACTACAACGCAACATCACACAGACAGAAGTAGGCAATGCCGCATTGTTCCTATTGTCGCCTTGGGCATCTGGTATCACAGGTGAGATTATGTTCGTTGATGCAGGCTTTAATACAGTAGCTATCAGCGAGCAGTTGATGATGCTTGATGAGCCAGCACAGTAATTGTTATAGATGATTCGTTTGATAATAGAAAAGGCAGCCAATTGGCTGTCTTTTCTAGTTATACTATGAGTCTTTTGGGCTACGTGCTTTTTTAGCAATGCGCCTTTTTAGCTGCGTGCCTTTGGACGAGGGATATGATAACCAAGTTACCAAAGTGGATACTATGGGGCGGGGCAGTATTGGCATTTAGTGCTGGTTGCGTAAATACGACGGCGTTAATGGGGTTTGCCAATTTATCAGTGTCGCACGTCACGGGCAATGTAAGCTTGTTTGCAGCGGCTATCGCTCATTCAGACGCGCGTAGTATTTTATATATTGGTACCTTGTTGCTGTCCTTTTTGGCAGGGGCTATACTAAGCGGCTTTGTCATTGGACAGACATCATTGAAACTCGGTCGTCGTTATGGACGAGCGCTATATCTAGAAGCAGCGCTACTGTTGGTTAGCTATTGGTTGTATCAGCAGCATGACTACTTAGGGCAATTAGCAGCAGCAATGGCATGTGGACTGCAAAATGCGATGGTCGCAACTTATAGTGGGGCGGTCATTCGTACCACTCACTTAACAGGGCTAACATCAGACATGGGTGCAGCAATCGGTAACTGGCTTGCGGGTCGTTCTATTAGTAAGCCAACCTTGGGGTTCCAAGCCATTATCTGGTATTGCTTTTGCGGCGGTAGTGCAGTAGGTGCTTTCTTGTTTGCAAAAGTCAGCTATGATGCTTTGTTCGTTCCCATCGCCATTGTGTCGACAGCAGCATTTGTATACAACTATGTCTCAGATCATTTGCCAGAGGTTAGAGAACCAAAAAAAGATAGGCGCTTATCATAATGATAAACGCCTATCGTACCTATTATTAGCCGTATTGGTTTTTGCATGTTTATTTATGTGTAGAATAGCGAGCTATCAAAACATGCTTTGGGCTTATTCTTTATGATCTTCGTGCTCATGCATCCCTTGCATCATATCGAGCATAGAGTCGTCAGTACGTTGTTGATCTTCTTTGGCTAGGCCATCTTGATTGATGTCTTTTGGTGCCATTTTGGTCGTTGAGTCCGTTTTATTTGAGTCTGTCATAAAGTACTCCAGTGTTTTTATTTACTTCTTAATAGAGATGTTTTAATTAAATATTTATTTGTTGACGCTCGTATTTAGTAGCGCTTGGCTTTTATTTAACTTATCTAGTATGCAGTGTGGTCATAGTCTTGTACATATACAGAGTACACTTGTTTAGTGACTATGTGTAACTGATGCTGCACTTAACGATGCAACTAATAATGAAGCTGATCACGTGGTTAATGACTAAGTTTGCGGATTTCTAGCATAAGTTGTAGAAATACGAGTTTCGACGTATATATTTCGAGTGATATCTGTAGATAATTAGATTTACCTCAGTGTTCATGTATTTATCAAAATACATTAACCAACAATTTATGTTTTATTTTTAGGTTTCTTACACCGTCTTTGATTCAATAAGGACATTCTATGTCAGAGCAAAAGCTAGATAGCCATCTTCCTAATGATGGCAATGAATATTTATTTACTGATACCTTCCCAAAAGGTACAGGCAAAGGGCTAATCGTTGTCGCGATTGCCGCGATTATTG
Organism: uncultured Psychrobacter sp.; assembly: GCF_947500265.1. Lineage (GTDB taxonomy): Bacteria > Pseudomonadota > Gammaproteobacteria > Pseudomonadales > Moraxellaceae > Psychrobacter. The sequence goes on from NZ_CANMRN010000001.1 coordinate 616,208, forward strand.
CGTTGATTATTTATAATGTGTTGCCGTTCGATATCAATGCGAATAAAGGGCTAGCAATGCTGTTTTTTATCGGCGTGCTATGGCTCACTGAGGCGATACACGTCACAATCACTGCGATCTTGGTGGTTGTGGTTGGGACATTAATTGGCATTCCTGATTTTAATGCTGAAGTCGGTCTGCAAAGCTTTGCTAGTCCCATTATTTATCTCTTCTTTGGTGGTTTTGCCTTGGCGGCCGCGTTACATGTACAAAAGCTTGATAGAAAGATTGCGCTAAAAATTCTATCGTTGTCGGGCGGCAAGCTCAGTACAGCAGTATTTTTGATATTTGGTGTGACGGCATTCTTGTCCATGTGGATATCGAATACAGCGACAACGGCAATGATGCTCCCATTGGCACTCGGTATTTTAACGCAAGTTGATAGTAAAGAAGATCGCGGTACTTTTGTGTTTGTACTGCTTGGTATTGCTTATTCAGCAAGTTTGGGTGGTTTGGGCACGATTGTCGGCTCGCCACCAAATGCCATTGCTGCAAAAGCATTGGATATCGCATTTGTTGATTGGATGAAGTTTGGTATCCCAATGATGTTGATACTATTACCAGTACTGTTGGGTGCGATGTATTTGTATCTAAAGCCGAACCTAAACCGTACTATGCAGCTAGAGCAAGATGAAATCATTCCTTGGACCAAAACCCGCCTATTAACAATTACTGTTTTCATTGTCACGGCAGCTAGCTGGATGTTGTCTAAACAAATTGGGGCTGCATTTGGTATCGAAGATACAGATGCCGTTGTCGCGTTGCTTGCAGCAGTGGCGGTCGTGAGCTTGGGTCTAGTTTCTTGGAAACAGGTATCAGACAACACGGATTGGGGCGTGCTCATGTTATTTGGTGGCGGTATTGCGCTATCAAATATCCTAAAAGTATCAGGTGCGTCATTAGTGTTAGGTGAGACGGTTGCTAATGGCTTACAAACAGCGCCACTATTGGTGGTGATGCTTGCAATCTCAGCCTTTATTATTTTCTTGACAGAGTTTGCATCAAATACGGCTTCAGCAGCGCTCTTAGTACCTGTGTTTGTGGCAATTGCCGAGCATATGGGTATACCGAGTGAGGTCTTAGTACTTATTATTGGTATCGGTGCGTCTTGTGCCTTTATGCTACCAGTTGCTACGCCGCCGAATGCTATTGTGTTTGGTACAGGTTTGATCAAGCAAACAGAGATGATACGTACAGGTGTCATCCTTAATATTATCTCTACTATCATCGTTGGGTGTTGGGCATACTTTTTCTTATTGTAGTTAAATAACTCATGTAGACACAGTCATATGTACAAATGCTAAAAACCCCAATGTTCAAGACAAATTGAACGTTGGGGTTTTTTATGGCTTATCGTATGAGATAACGGTATAGAATGTTTATTATTAACGTCATCTTATTAAATGGATTTGATCACATGACACAGTACTTATTAAAAGCAACTGTTCTGATATTACTAGGCGCAATTGCCGTGTTAATGGCATTTATAGCAAAATATTGGGCACTTGATCGTACCATCGCTGAGTTAAAACAATGGCAACTACCCAACAGCGAATTTATAAACATACAAGGTATGCAAGCGCATGTATCGCAGTCAGCTAATTGTCATGTAAATCGTGGCAATACAGCTGAAAAAGATCAACCTGAAACAATCGTTTTATTGCATGGTACATCGGCGAGTTTGCATACATGGGAGGGCTGGACCAAGGCGCTATCTGAGCAATACTGTGTCGTGAGTATGGATTTGCCAGGGTTTGGTTTGACCGGTCCTTATGTGGACGAAAGCACGCGATACAGCAGCGAAAATTATGCGGCGTTTGTTATTGAAGTACTCAATCATTTGAAGCTGGACCTTGTCACGCTAGCCGGTAATTCATTGGGAGGCAAGGTAGCGTGGCGTACCGCTGCTTTGTATCCTGAGCGTGTCAATCGATTGATACTGGTAGATTCAGTTGGTTATCCAGCAACGCCAAAACATATTCCTATTGGTTTTAAACTTGCTAAATATCCAATGATGTCACCAATTTTAAATCGTATCCTACCCAGAAGTGTTGTTGAGAAAAGCGTTTTAAGCGTGTATGCCGATGACAGTAAAGTCGACGAGAAATTGATTAACAGATACTATGAATTGACCTTGCGCCAAGGTAATCGGCAAGCATTGAGTCGTCGCCTAAATGAAACTGATGATGCCAGTGACCAAGCGCAGATAAAGCAGCTGGACATACCGACTTTAATCTTATGGGGTGCAAAAGACGATCTTATTCCTGTAGAAAACGCCGCGTTATTTCATAGAGATATACGTAATAGTCAGCTTAAGATATTTGATAACTTAGGTCATGTACCGCACGAAGAAGATCCGTTAGCAACCGTTGACGTTGTAAAGCAGTTTTTGATTAGTGAGTCAGAAAATGGATAACTTAGAAAAGAAACAGATAACAACCATCGCTGCGATTTCAGATATTCATAGTAATGTCTACGCCCTTGAAGCTGTGCTTGCTGATATAAGATATCGAGATGTTGATCAGATTGTCAATCTTGGTGATATTTTATACGGGCCAATAGCACCTCATGCTACCTATGAGCTATTAATGGCAAATCGAGATGATATTATTACCATTAGAGGCAATCAGGATAGGCAGATTTATGAAGCTACTATGGCAGAAATTGCTAATAATCCAACCATGGGTTTTATTATCAAAGATCTCTCTAAAAAAGCGATTGAATGGATGCGGTCTTTACCATTTGATTTTCATGTAAGTGAGGATATATACCTCTGCCACGGTTCACCGTCCGATGACATGATATATTTACTAGAGGATATCGAAACGGGTCAACCAATAGTGCGTAATGATGCGACTATATTGGCGTTACTTGATGGTATTGATAATGATGTTATCTTATGTGGTCATACACACATCCCGCGAACAGTAGTACTGTCGTCAGGACAAACTATTGTGAATAGTGGTAGCGTTGGCTATCCAGCTTACGAAGATGATTTGCCTATTATTCATAAGATGCAAACTTATTCGCCTCATGCTAATTATGCTCTTATCAAGTGTATTGAGACTCAACAAGGTAAACATTGGCAAACTGAGCATGTCAGGGTCGCTTATGACCATGAAGCAGCAGCAAATATGGCTCTAAGAAACGGACGTGAAGATTGGGCATTTGCATTGAAGACGGGTAGAGTGATTCCAGTATGACAGTACTTAAAAACGTTCTATCCTAGCAATGACAGCATTACCTTTAGATTAACTATGGGTTTTTATTTAATAGAGATTACGTAAAATGCTAACACTATATATGGTTCAATTGGGCGGCCGTCCTAAAGGCCGTCTGATTGAGCAACACGATATTTTCTTTGGTGCAGCCAGTCAAGTGAGTGACTTGATAGGAGATATCAATGAACATTGGCCTGAGGTAAAAAATAAATGGCATATTGATTCGTATCGAGCGATTGCCAAAGTGGGTAGTTATGCCATTAAGTTAATTGAACCAAGTCAGCAATTAAAGGCTGCTGCTGACTTAAAGTTATTCTTTATCAATCTAGGTGGCTATCAGCAGGACAGTTTTGAAGAATTCCATTATAAGCTACTCATCGTTGCACCTAACCAAGCTGACGCGATCAAACAAGCAAAAAAAAGTGATTTTTATAAGCAATCTACTTTTAAAGATAAAACGTCACCTTTCAATGCAGCTTCTCATATTGATGATAAGTTTGCAGTAGATATAGATGACATATATAACGTAAATGATCTTATCTCCAATGTTCAGCTTTCGATTGAGCCTATTAGTGATACAGATGAGCTGAATGCTAAAGAAGACAAAGAGTACGTCGGCTATCTAAGCATCAAGAATTTAAAGAAATTGGCGCTATAATAGATTTATCTAAATTTCATAAAAGTAACTCAATACACGCTTGATTAAATAAACCTAATGGACAGCTTACGAGAGCAATCAGGACTCGACTAACTTGAATCATACCCCCATTACCCCCATAATCTAACCAATTCTACATAATAAATAGCCTAAGCAAATATGCCCAATACTTCTAAGCCCAATATTCCTGAAAACAGCGATTCAGATACATCTACTGTAAATGAAACTCAAGATACTAAGAAGCCAGCAGTACCACTGGCGGATCTACCAGTACTTGCCAAGGATAGCTATTACTTAAGCCGTCTTGAACGTGAGCTGGCACGTGCTGCTGTGCCTAAGAATAAAAAATCTAATCATGATTCTGAGCAAGAAAAGAAGCTAGATGATGTACTCGCTAAAAAACGTGCTCAGTACGAGAAAATAAAAATGCGTTCTCAAGAAGCTGTGCAGGCACGTATCAATAGTATTCCAAGTGATTTACCTGCCAAGCTAAATCTGGATCTGCCTGTTAGCCAACGCGCAGAAGACTTAGTACAAGCGATTATCGATAATCAAGTTATTATCGTTGCTGGCGAGACGGGTTCTGGTAAAACGACGCAGTTGCCTAAGCTTGCAATGCTAGCAGGGCGCGGTATTACAGGGCAGATAGGGCATACACAGCCGAGACGATTGGCTGCTCGTAGTGTGGCAAACCGTATCGCAGAAGAGCTGGGTGAGCCATTAGGTAATACGGTCAGTTTTAAGATTCGCTTTAATGAGCAAGGGACAGCGCAATCTATTGTAAAGCTCATGACGGACGGTATTCTGCTCGCTGAGTTGGGTCATGATCGGTTTTTGAGTAAGTACGATACGATTATTATCGATGAGGCGCATGAGCGTAGCTTAAATATCGATTTTATTATGGGTTATCTCAAAAAGATGCTGCCCAAGCGCCCAGATTTAAAAGTCATTATTACGTCAGCTACCCTCGATACTAAGCGCTTTAGTGAATATTTCAGCCGTTATGACAATAAGCTCAAACGGCAAGTTCCTGCGCCTATTTTTAATGTAGAAGGGCGTAGCTTTCCAGTAGAAGTCCGTTATCGTCCGTTGACAGATGAGCCAGTGAACAGCTCAGAAGATGACAGCTACGATGATTTTGAAGAGAACCTGCCGCGCGCTGTGGTTGCTGCGGTCGAAGAGTGCTTTAGCGACGCGCAGAGTAAAGGTCACGCCGATCAGGCTGATATTTTGATATTTGCTGCAACTGAAGCTGAGATTCGTGAGACGCAGGAAGTGCTTGAGCGTCATGGCCCTCGCCATACAGAAGTACTGCCATTGTTTGCACGGCAGACTTATGAAGAGCAGCAGCGTATCTTTCAACCATCGGGTCGAGGTCGCCGTATTGTTATCGCGACCAACGTTGCTGAGACCGCATTAACCGTACCGGGTATTCGTTATGTGATTGACTTGGGTTTTGCGCGGATTTCGCGTTACTCATATCGCTCACGCGTACAGCGTTTACCGATTGAAGCAATTTCACAAGCAGCTGCCAATCAGCGTAAAGGTCGCTGTGGGCGTGTTGCTCCAGGTGTTTGTATTCGTCTTTATAGTGAAGAAGATTTTAGTGGCCGCCCTGAGTTTACTGAGCCTGAGATTTTACGTACTAACTTAGCGTCAGTAATCTTGCAAATGGCCAATCTACGTCTAGGTAGTGTGGATGACTTTGAATTCATTGAGCCGCCTGATAGCCGATTGGTCACTGATGGTCATAAATTGCTAGATGAGTTGGGCGCTATTACTTCCAAGAAAGATACCGCTGCTCAGGACAAAGCCAACAAGCCAAAAGTGAGAAAAGGGCTTGACCATCTACGTTTGACAGCAACTGGTCAGAAAATGGCACGTATGCCAATTGACCCAAGGCTGGCACGTATGCTGGTGGCTGGTTCTGATTTTGATTGTATTCGTGAAATGCTGATCGTTGTGGCCGCGCTCGCTGTACAGGATCCACGCGAGCGGCCTGCCAATAAACGCACGCAAGCGGATCAAAAGCATGCGGTTTTCCGTCAAGACGACTCTGACTTTTTGTTTTATTTGAGTCTATGGAAGGCACTGTTTGAAAAAGATGAAGACGGCAACAAACTGTCTGGCAATCAGCGTAAGCAGTTTGCTAAGAAAAACTATTTAAGCTTCCCGCGTGTACGTGAATGGCATCAGACGCATCGTCAGTTGGTGCAAATGGTCACTGAGCTGAAGTTAACTGATGTCAATGAGTCAAAAGCTTCTGATAAAAATGTGGCTGTCAATGATCCGACAGCGATCGAAGACGAAGAATTAAAAGCGGTCAAATATGCCAATCTGCATAGAGCACTGTTAACAGGATTGTTGTCTATCATCGCGCACAAGACCGAAAGCCGCGGTGAGTATTTGGCTGCGCGTCAGCAAAAGGCCAAGATATTCCCAGCCAGCACAGTGTTTAAACAAATACCCCCTTGGGTGATGGCATTTGAAATGGTGGAGACTTCACAAGTCTTTATGCGTACTGTTGCCAAAATCGAACCAGAATGGATTATTTCAGCGGCAGGTGATTTGCTGAAATATCATTACTTCGAACCACACTGGTCCAAGAAAACAGGACGCGTCAAAGCTTACGCGCAGATTAGTTTGTTTGGCTTGATCATTATCAGCAAGCAGCTGACTAACTATGAGCAAGTTAATTTAGTTGAATCACGAGAGATATTTATCCGTGATGGCTTAGTGACGGGCAACTTTGGTCGCAATGCACCATTTTTACAACATAACATGGATAAGATTGCTCATGTTGAGCGTATCGAAGACAAGCTGCGTCGCCGCGATTTGTTGGTAGATGAAGAGACGCTGTATCAGTTCTATGATAAGAAAATTCCTGAGCACGTTGCCAGTCGCAAAGCGTTTGAAGATTGGCGTGCAGAAGTGGAGAAACATGATGCCAAGCATCTATTCTTTACTGATGAAGACGTACTTAATAGCCAAGCGCCGACCACAGGGGACTTCCCAGAAGTGTGGAAGCTGGGCGATCTAAAGCTGCCACTCCGCTATATCTTTGATCCAGCCAGCGATGATGATGGTGTGACCATACGTGTACCGCTTGCCGCATTACCGCAGCTCGACGCGATTGAGCTACTGTGGGGCGTGCCCGGTTGGCGCTATGAATTGGTGTTGCAGCTGCTCAAGTCGCTACCAAAAGAGATACGTCGTCAAATCGTACCGATACCCAATACTGCAGACAGTTTGTTTGATGAGTTGCAACCAAAGGGTGGACAAGGGTTACTGAAGCAGCTGTGTCAGGCATTACATCGTCGCGGTATCATGTCGGTGACGCCAGAGAACTTCAATCCATCTACGATTGATCGTTATTTGCAGCCACAAATCTGCGTGGTCGATGAGAAAAACCGTATCATCGAAAAAGGCCGTGATCTACAAACCCTACAGATTCGTCATGCATCTGAAACCAGTCAAGCGGTAAATGAGCAGCAAGGCGTGCATACTGAGTTCCCTGAGCATTTTGCTTTTAGCAAAAACCATCATAGTGCAGGTGTGGTGATGAAACAGTTTGCAGCGCTTGTCGCTGATGAAGCGGGAGAAGCTGTATCGATTCATCAATACACTGATGTCAATGCAGCACTTCAAGCACATCGTATCGGGGTACTGACTTTAATCAAAGGCAAACTTAGTGCAAAGAAAAAGCAGCTAACGAGCCAAATCGACAGTATATTTAAACTGGCATTTGCGCCACTTGGCGACATGGATAAACTCAAAACGATTGTTATAGATGCTGCGTTAGACGCGGCTCTCGAAGAGCACTACGTCTTATTTGATCATTCTGAGAATTTACCAGAAAGCGCCGATGATATTGCAGTCGGATTGAGCGAAGAGCTACCGTTTACCTCTGAAGAGTATACCCAGACTCTCGAAGTGGTAGTGCATAACTTTTTATTAACTGGTCAAAGCGTCATCAAAACGCTTAAGCATGTCTACACTCGTTGGCAACGTATTCGCCAAGGGTTGCTAATGTTAGATCGTGAAATATTTGGTGAGTCTATCGATGATATCGAAGATCAGTTAGAAGATTTACATTTGGCTGATTTTGTTTATCGGATGGACTATAGCCACTGGCAACAGTACCCACGCTATCTTGAGGCGCTACAGATTCGATTAGAGCGTCTGGAGCACAATCTCGATGCAGACCTTGATGGCGTATACGCGCTTGACTTGCATATGGAGCGGCTAGCAGGACGTGCGGACAAAGAAGCCATTAGTGAGTATCGCTGGATGGTGGAAGAGTATCGTATTCAACTGTTTGCCCAGCCTATGAAAACTCGTATGGCAGTATCGCCCAAGCGTCTAAGCAAGATGTGGGACAAGGTGAGTTAGGCTAAATCTTAGGCTTGTATGGTACGTTATGTTATAGAGCGCACATTGATCTTAAGATACGGGCTCTATAACTAAGCGTTCTAAATGCCATATGTTACCTACTAAATTGGATATCAATCTCAAATAAAAGGACAATTAAAATGTGGGATGAACGCTATAGCGGTACAGAGTTCGCATTTGGCACCGAACCTAATGATTTTTTGAGAGAGACATTTGAGCAGATACCTGTAGGTGGACACGTACTTTGTCTAGCAGAGGGCGAGGGTAGGAATGCAGTATTTTTAGCTGAGCAAGGCTTCAAGGTGACTGCGATGGATCTGTCCGAAGTAGGTTTGAACAAAGCGAACAAGTTGGCCAAAGATAGAGGGGTAGCTATTACCACCCAAGTAGCTGATTTAGCAGATTACAAATTTGGTCAGGATAAATGGGACGCCATAGTTTCTATCTGGGCACATGTTCCTAAAACGGTACGTCAATATGTACACGCACAAGTTGGCACTGCTCTCAAGCCAAATGGAGTATTTATCGTCGAAGCTTATACAGAACGACAGCTTGAAACAGAGGCAGTCGGTGGACCACCAGCCAGTCAAAGGGAACGTTTTGGCGCTTTAGAGAACTTTCAACATGAGCTTGTAGGGCTGAAAGAGATTGTTGGTGTAGAGAAGTTGCGTATGGTATCAGAAGGAAAGCGGCATCAAGGGTTTAGCGCTGTAGTACAGTTTGTTGGCAAAAAAGTCAGCAACTAGCCGTTGCAAGTTAAATCTATTGGTCGTTTTAGTAGCTATATACATAGTTAGAGAAGATAGTTTGCAAACCATCTTCTCTATGAGCTATTGAGGCTTAATATCTGATAATTAGTGACTGGTATCTAATGACTAGTATTTAATGATTGGTACTTGATAATTGATACTTAATGATTGGTATTTAATGACTAATCTTTTCTGTCAGTACACCCATGCTATAAAGTACATAGGCAATCACGGTTAATGCGACGATAAATGGAGTAAGCATCCAAATCACAATATTGATCAAAAGCGATGGTAGCAATCCATTGAACAATTCAATATCTGGTGCGAAAAAATCGGTCATGACATCGACGGCACGCTTAGCAATAGGGAATAGCAAGGTGCTAAAAGCTAACATGTAAATGTACTTGCTAAAGCCAGGGTCACTCATGACTACCATAAAATAGAACACTGTAAAAAACGTGATGCCAAGTGCCCAGCATTTTAGAGTGTAGCTTAAACGAATCATGTTATCTCCTCCCTAAGCTTTCTATTGATCGCTTTACATCGATCGTACACAGAGTAAAGCTGCTCCTATACATTCATTATTTTAAATATATATAATATGTTATAATACGAATATATAGTCACGTCAACCAATTTTTCTATTTATTTAAAATACTCCCTAAATTATTCAATTTAAAAATGATGTTTTTTTAAGGAAGAACTCCATAGATATAATAGAAAATAGCCTAAGCAAATTAAATTAATTCTATAAAAAAATGAGATTATAACTACAGCTCGTTACTCGGGCTCAGACCAAAAAACCGCTTATATTCTCTGCTAAACTGACTAGGACTTTCGTAGCCTACTTGCAGCGCTATTTGTGATATTTGCGCTCCCTGCACCTTGATTAAGCGTCTGGCTTCCATTAAACGTAAGCTTTTCTGATACTGTAACGGACTCAGCTGGGTTATTTCTTTAAAGTGCTGATGAAACCCTGAGACACTCATGCCGCATCTACTAGCCAAGCTCTCAACCATGATAGGTTCATCTAGATGTGCCTTTATCCAGTCAGTCGCTTGGGCAATACGGTGTGTATGGCTACCGCTAACGACCAATTGCTTAAGTTTGTTGCCTTGCTCAGCCAAGAGTAGGCGATAGTATATTTCTTGTTGAATTAAAGAAGACAGAAAATTAATATCGTTTGGATAATCAAGCAAGCGTATCAATCGCTCAAACGCGTCCATTATGGTGTCATCTAAGTGCCACTTTATTCCTAAATGACGGCCTGCTACTGGGTGCGTGGTCGGTATCTGCGCTAATACATCTCTAATCATAGCTAAATCTAATTTCATTGATAAAACGATGACAGGGTTTTTTATCGAAGCGTGCTTGATATGCATACTTAGCGGTATATTAACTGGACAGAACATCAAGTTACTATTGTCAAACCTTTGACAGTCAGCACCCAAGTAAATCTCTCGTTCACCTTGCAGTACAATACAAATACTTGGCTCTTGAATATAACTCACGGCTTTGCTTGGTTTATCCGCGCAGTAAAAGAACAAGCCTGAAACAGCAGATTCAATGGTTTTATTTCTAGGTAGTACTGCTAAAAGTTGGTCAATAGTCGTTTGATTCATCACGAGTGCTTATTTTATAGAATTGCCTGATAGTATAAATATTTGTAGGATTAGGCAAGAGTTATAGAGGTTTGTTCTAACGTATAAGTGCAGAGGATTCTATAATAACCTCATCGCAACAGCGTAAGTACGACCTCTAATAATATGAAACAAGGAATAATTACTCATGAAAATATTTTATAAAACGCGCGCAACCGCTACTGGTGGACGTTCTGGCCATACTGGATTAGACGATGGTTCGTTAGGATTTGATTTGGTGTCTTTTCAAGAGCAAGACAAAGAGGGCGTGAATCCAGAACAGCTTTTTGCCATGGGTTACGCGGCTTGTTTTGATAGCGCTTTGAGCATGACTGCACAGCACATGAAATTGCCTGTGACCGCTTCAAAAACTTCTGCGCAAGTGGGTATCGGTATGAAAGCTGACGGTAGCTACAACTTAGAGATAGAATTGTCTGTAAAAGTATCAGGTATTGATGAAGCGCAGGCGCAGCAGTTGATCGAAGCCACGCATCAGGTGTGCCCGTATTCTAATGCTACTCGCGGTAATGTCGATACTCGTCTAGAAGTGACTGTTGCTTAAATGCTGTTGTTCAACGACTATCGACCGTAGACTAGCAATATTAAAATAATAACTCGAATACAAAACGCCCCGATTTATAAGAGTCGGGGCGTTTTATGTTGTCCGGTAACGTAATTAGCTGGAACCTTTTCTGAGCAGATTATTAATGATAAATCACTAATAGTCTTAATTTATACCGGTACTTTTTTATTTAAGGTAAACACCAAGACCGCGCCCAAAATGACTGTGCTTGCAACTATAAATGGCATAGTTAACTGCTCAGATAAAAATATCACACCTAGCAACGCAGCAATCACAGGGACACATAGCTGAACGATAGCGGCTTGTGTGTTTTTCAATAGTGGCATCGCTGTATACCAGATACTATAGCCCAACCCTGAGGCGATCGCTCCTGATGCACAGGCGAGTAGTACACCTTCAGTCGTAATACCTTCCAAATTGATATTTTTGAAACCTAAGTTATCTAGATACGTCATACCTACCAGTAATAGTATAGGCACAGCGACTAAACTACGCACAAAGTTAAACCCTGTCGCTCGTAGCGGTGAGATACATGACTTGCCTCGTATACTGTATATTCCCCAAGCTATGCCACTCATAGCCATTAACGCTGCTGCTAATGGTGACGGTATGGCAGCCGATGGCAGCATCAGATATACAAACCCTGCAACTGCAACGACAAACGCTAACCACTGTAGGGCACTGAGCTGTTCTTTTTTATAAATACCCCAGCCAATCATCGTCAGCTGAACCGCTGAAAACAAAATCAATGCCCCAGTGCCAGTATCCAGCTCTACATATGCAATCGAAAAGCACAGCGCATAAATCACCAAGCTGAGACTACTCAACCAACTGCCTTTATCATTTAATATAGCGTGAACAGTAGAGTTGTCATGATTAGACGTTTGGCGTCGCAGTCTGTAAGCATGTATAGCCATGATAATGCCTAGACAAGCTGTAGCACTCACTAGCCTGATAATTGTAAAGCTCCAAGCGTCGATATAGCCTTCTGCCAATGCCATTCGGCAAAACAGGGAGTTTGCGGCAAAGGCGATTAACGCAATAATAGTATAAATAGTGGCTTTCAAAAGTAATTCCTACAATGAATAAATGGCACAAAACGGGCAAACATAGGATTTTAGTTTTAGGTCTTGATATACGCTGTTATAACGAACGCTTATTTCTTAGCAAAGAGAATAGATTTATAAATTATCAATCTGATCTATAGCTGTCTTACAAGACAGGATATTTTGTCGTACTTATGGCAAAAAGTCTCTTTTAAATCAGAATAACGATAGTTGTATTGACGATAAGGTCTAAAAATAGGGATGATGTGCTTCGCGTCAAACGAACTATTAGAACAACACTCATGAAACACAATAAATAAGATAAATAAATAGGAAAGATAGTATGAATTGGGCAAGTATTTTTATTTATGACACAACTTGGCTGTTTGCCGTAGAAATTTTAATACGTGTCACTGTAATGTTTGTATTAATTATCACATTTTTGCGCTTCACTGGTAAGCGCGGCGTCCGTCAGCTCTCTATTTTCGAGCTAACTATTATTTTATCGCTAGGCTCTATTGCAGGTGATCCTATGTTCACCGAAGATCTGCCCATTATCCAAGCGGTATTAATCATGGGTACGGTCATTTCACTCTATAGGCTGTGTACTTGGGCGATGATGAAATTCCAGCCTTTTGAGGACCTGCTAGAGGGGCGCTCAATGTATATTGTAGAAGATGGCATGCTGGTGCTTGATAAAATTAAACAGGGGGAAATGTCACACGATGAGTTTTTTGCTGAAATGCGCCAACAAGGGGTTGAGCATTTAGGGCAAGTTCGTGTTGGTTTGCTCGAAGCTGATGGCAATTTTAGTATCTTGTTGCATACCTCTGAAAAAACAGACTACGGGATGCCGCTTTTCCCCAAGCAATACCGACCGGTCGAGCAAGTAGAAGCAGGAGTTTATTATGCTTGTATGTATTGCGGTTATGTTGATGAAATCTCTGACCCTAATCATTGTTGCCCGCGCTGCGAGGATAATTGCAATAACTGGGCTAAAGCGTTAAACAATCATATCGTCAAATAATATTATTATTTAGCTCTTTAGCTCAGTTGATAAGCTAAGGTAGCCAAGTGCTTTTTTCCTTTAAAATTTCAATTCAAAATAAAGAAAGTAGGTTAAGAGGCTTGCATCATTTATTTCACTTTATACCAGTCGAGTTTGCGAGTCATCACCATCACGCAGGCAAGTATCACAAAGCAGAATATCGCACCTAGTAATAGATTGAGATCTGCTGTACTTAAAATACCGAAAAACGCAGCGTATAGTCCAGCAAGTGTCGCAGTAAAGATTAAAGCCCGTTTGAAACCACCAAATACATAGTAACTATACCAACCGATAAGCCCAACACAAGCACTGGCTGCTACCATATAGGCTTGCCAAAATGCGATTTGTTCTGCAAGTGGTAGTAATAAGACATAAAAGACAAATAATGCGCAGCCGACTAACAGATACTGAATAGGGTGGATGCGACTTGATTTGAGCACTTCAAATAAAAAGAAAGTACCAAAAGATACCAACATTAATAGCAAGGCATACTTCATGGCTCTTTCAGTTTGTAGATAGACATCTTTAGGGCTTGCAAAACTAACGCCAAAGCTGTTTAGCAGAACACTTTGATTACTACCAGCTACTGCTGCACTGTCTGTCATCAGGCCTCTTGATGCCTCAAACGAAACAGGGTTGTAAGACTGGCTATCGGTATTGAGCGTTGATTCACTTATGACAGTACATTGATGGTTAGGTGTGCTGAGACATTGAGAGAGGTACTGATTGTTTGCAACGGTTAAATACTGATTTTGCCAACGGGCATCAAATCCTTTAGCGGTAATGCTCTTGGTATTTGGCAGTGCTTTACCGATGAAGTTTGGTGTCTGCCAGTCACTGTGCATAGACAGAGTAAAGTTCTGCCCAGTTGGGACAGTCGTTAAATTACTAATGCCAGCTAATGGCAAGTCGATCACAATATGAAGCGCTTGATTGTCTTTAGGATTAGATAACTGGCTATTTACCTCTGATTTATTTAGATATGTATCTATTGAGTCTGTGGCGATAAGGTCATCTTTATTATGCTGGCTAGTAGGATTGATTAATTGATCCAATACATCTTTAGGAATATCTACTTCGACATAGGTTAAGTTCTCTATCATTGGTATCTGCGGATAGTTTGCTGCAATTGATTTATGATTGATTGTGACAGTAGGCAGGGTAGCGACACCGCGTAAATCAGACACAGGAATGATAAGTTTTGCCTTGTTCCAGTGGGTAATGGTTTTGGCTAGTTGTGTCTTATCTACATCATTGTCAACTGTAGTGCCAACCTGATCTAAATTTGCTAAAGTCTCATTAAGCGTATAACTCTGATCGAATGTCAGCTGACCAGCATAGCTAGTAGCGCTATAGATACCGCGTTTATAGGTGTCTGTGTTTACTTTTAGGTTTTGTACAGCTTGCGTCTGAGAGGCAAATATCGTCTCAATTTTCGAGTATGACGGTTCACATTTGCTCTTTACATTTGGTGTATTTGTTGCATCTGACTGACATGCAAGTGTGATTGTCGTAGGAATGGCGATAAATGGGTTAATGACCTCTTGTGGATTGACATGCTGTTGGGTGATTTCTTTTATCACTGACTCTGCGTAGTGCTGCCTCTCGTATATGATGTCGCTAATCATAGTGAGTCCGATTGAAAAGACAATACAAAGTCCTACAATGATGGATAACTTAGTCAATAATGTTTTTTGCATGTTGTCGCCTCCTAAGTGTCTTTAATCTACAGCTGCCGAGATAGCAGACTGTGGCTTTAAAAGACATCATAAAGAGGGCATGAAGAGAAGATGTGCAGGAAATATGGAATAACTGTGAAAGGGTAAAAGTTGATATTCTCGGATAATTATTTTTCGATTATTAATGTGTTTAATGCTTTTTCGTGTCGCCAACGACTTTATCCATAATAGCGAATAACAAGCCAGAAAATACAAAGGTCATATGAATAATAACCTTCCACATGAGTTTGTCGGCATCAAGTTCACTCATTCCGCTAGAGATATCCATAAAGGATTTTAAAAGGTCAATTGCCGAGATAGCGACGATCGCTCCGATGACTTTGAGCTTTAGACCAGAAAAGTCCACTTTGCCCATCCAGCTAGGACGATCATCATGAGTGCCAGTATCGATTTTTGAGACAAAAATTTCATAGCCACTGAATATAATGATAAGCAATAAACTGGCAACCAGAGAGATATCAACCAATACCAATATATCTACAATCACACTGGCTTCAGAGGCCGTCAAAATGTCAGCGAACATGTGCCATAGCTTTTGAACAAACTTAATAAATAATAAAATAATGCCTAACACCAACCCTAGATAAAAAGGTGCCAGTATCCAGCGGCTATTAAATATGGTTTTTTCTAAGTAAAGCTCAAACTTCTTTAGCATGGGTATCTCTTAGGTTTCAAATACAAAAAGTCTTAAAGACACAAGTATGAATAAGTTTTTGGGTATAGCTATTTAGCTTTAGTCAGGCGATATTTTATCTATATTAGCGAGCTGCGCTACTACTTGCTGAACGCGCGCTTTTCTATCGCCACTAATGCGTTGGAATGATTTCTGATGCTTGATTAATTGACTGGCGAAATAGTTGCTTATCTCATCGCGTTGATGCGGACTGTCTCGCAGGTCATCAGCCACCCATGGCGTATCAACATCAGTCAATAATATCAAATCATAATGATGGGCCAATGCTGCTTGCTCAAGGGCAGTAGGGCAGTCGCCATAATACCAATAAGAATAAACCATCAGCTCAAACAAACTGGTATCGCAAAACAAATAATAACAGGCATTATTCGTCTGAGCGACCTGTTTGGCTAAGGTATTCTCTAGTGTAACCTGCCCCTGTGCGATAGGGAGCAGATCTTCCCACGTACAAGTCAGCTGCTCATCATCCCACTTTGCCTGTAAGTAGGTGCGCATATATTCTGACACCCAAGGAGTATCAAAATGCGCGGCCAAATCACGACATAAGGTCGTTTTACCCGTACTTTCTGCTCCTAAGACCGCAACGTTGATGACAGATTTAGGCGTATGCTGCTCGAGATTGTACGCGGTAGCGTCGTTGCCATTCATAGTATGCCCAGATTGCGATAAGAGTGAAGACTACATATTGTAGCGCGGTAAAAGTAAAACCTTTATAGAAGTATAGCGGTACCGATATCGCATCAGCGATGATCCAGAGTATCCAATGCTCGATTTTACGTCGTGCCATGAGCCACATTGCCATCAGAAATAAAGCCGTAGTGAGCATGTCAGTATAGTCGACCCAAGTAAATAAATGGAGTCCAAGTACCGCACCATCGAAACTAAAGCCATTATTAATCACTGGGCGGAAATAATAAACCAATCCTACAAAAGCTATCGTTCCTGCTGCCAAAGCAGAAAGTATAGGGATGTCACCTGCATGCAAATGCTCAATGCGGACATTATTGGTATCTGACTGCTTATGCTCAACAGACTGGTTTTTCTTGTTCTTTGACCAGTTAATCCAGCCATACAAGCTCATCACGGTATAGTAAGCATTAATGAACATATCGCCAAACAGCTGCCACTTCCACAGTAGGTACACAAATATAGCAGTGCTGACCAGACCAATAGGGAAGACTAAAATATTGGTTTTGCTGGCGAGTAAGACACTTGCTACGCCGAAGACAACGGCAATCAGTTCAAGAATGATGAATATTGTAGAGTAGTCAGCGTATTGACCAAATAACCAGTTGAGAAGTTCTGCCATTAGCATTCCTAAGTATGAGCGTGTATCAATGTTTTGAATAATTAAGATAGTTCGACGAATAGTACAAAATAAATGATGCCAATTATAACGTAGCTACCGAAAAAGGACGGCAGTCTTTGCTAATTTATGGCAAGAAACAGATTATTTGTAACAAAGTATTAGAAAAATTATAATATTCAGGCATAATAAACACACTGATTTTAAGTTTACAGTTATTCACTGAATTTGAATGGCTATTATTTTTCCACTTTTATGCTTATTCCAAGCACCACAGTAGTAGACAAGGAAGCTTATCATGACGACTTGTATCACAGGCACTGGTCTTTATATCCCACCTTACAGCATTAGTAACGAAGAGCTAGTTGAGTCATTTAACCAGTATGTTGAAAACTATAATACCGAACATGCTGAAGAGATAGCTGCAGAGACAGTGACGGCACTTGAGCCTTCTTCAGCTGCTTTCATCGAAAAAGTATCTGGTATCAAATCACGTTATGTGATGGAAAAAGAAGGTATCTTAAATACTGAAATCATGGCGCCAGTTATCCCTTACCGCAACTTGGGCGAAGAGCTGTCGGTAATGGCCGAAATGGGTGCAGCAGCACTTAGAGACGCTTTGGCTGATGCTGGACTTGAGGCCAATGACTTAGACGGTATCATCCTTGCTTGCTCAAACTTCCAGCGTACTTATCCTGCAGTTGCTATCGAAATCCAGAACGAAATTGGTATGATTGGCGGCTTTGCTTATGATATGAACGTTGCGTGTAGTGCGGCGACTTTCGGTCTGTCACAAGCACATGGTTCTATCATCTCTGGTTTGGCCAAACGTATTGCTGTGGTCAACGTTGAGATTACCTCAGCGCATTTAAACTGGCGTAACCGTGACAGCCACTTTATCTTCGGTGATGTGGCGACTGCTTCTATCGTTGAAGAATTAGATACGCCAAAAGGTTACGAGATTCTAAACTCTAAGCTATTTACTCAGTTTTCGACCAACATCAAAAACGAATACGGCTTTATGGATCGCTCAGAGTATCTAGCAGCGCAGACCGAAATGTATCCAGATATCAAAGCACCAGTCACTGATAAGCTGTTTTTGCAAAACGGTCGTAAAGTATTCCGTGAAGTCTGTCCAAAAGTGTCAGAGATTATCACTGAGCACTTGCAAGAAAACGACATCCCAACATCTGATGTTAAGATGATGTGGTTGCATCAAGCCAATGCCAATATGTTGGATTTGATTCTGCGTACCGTGGTTGGTAAAGATGCCGATAAGTCGATTGCTCCAAGTGTTATTGCTGAATTTGCCAATACTAGCTCAGCGAGTCCTATGATTGTATTCCATCGCCACAAAGATGACTTAGTATCAGGTGATTTGGGCGTTATTTGCTCATTTGGTGCAGGTTACTCTATTGGTTCGGTCTTAGTTCGCAAGGTCTAATACTTTAACTACCTGTCCTGATAAAAATAGCTAAGAATATTCTTAGCTATTTTTTTGTCTGTCGTTTTTGCTATTGAAATTACGTCGTGACATCTAAATATAAACAGAGATGTTGGAAAAGATAACATCGAGATTACCGACAATATCAACAAGAATGATTAGAGGTTTTAATTTACCCCAAAAAATTTGCTATAATCACGGGCTTATTCCTCTTATCCAATTAAAAGTCCTTTTATGAAAGAATCCTTACGCCTGCGTTTAGACCAGATGGTAGACCGTTATGAAGAGGTCACTGCTTTATTATCAGATCCTAGTGTTATCAGTGATAATAATAAGTTCCGTGAGTTGTCTGTTGAGCACAGCGACTTGATGGAGATCACGACGCTGTGGCAAAACTACGTGGGTGCAGAAACGGATCAGGCTGATGCAGAAGCGATGCTAGCCGATGCAACAGATCCTGACATGAAAGAGATGATGATCGATGAGATTGAGAGTGCGCGTGATACCATCGTAGAGATGGAAGAAGCGCTTAATCTGATGATGCTACCAAAAGATCCTAACGATAAAGTACCAGCGTTTTTGGAGATTCGTGCCGGAACAGGCGGCGATGAAGCAGCGATTTTCTCTGGTGATTTGTTCCGTATGTACCAAAAATACGCGCAGAGCCAAGGCTGGACACTAGAAGTACTCTCTGCAAATGAAGGTGAGCATGGTGGTTATAAAGAAATCATCACTCGCGTATCTGGCAATAGTGTATATGGTCGCTTGAAGTTTGAATCAGGCGCTCACCGCGTACAGCGTGTTCCTGAAACCGAGAGCCAAGGTCGTGTTCATACGTCCGCTTGTACGGTCGCAGTCATGCCAGAAGTTGAGATTGATGATACCGTTGATATCAATCCTGCTGATATCAAGATGGATACTTTCCGCTCAAGCGGCGCTGGTGGTCAGCACGTGAACACGACTGACTCTGCTGTCCGTTTGACGCATATTCCAACGGGTACCGTGGTAGAGTGTCAGCAAGAGCGTAGCCAACACAAAAACCGTGCGCATGCTATGAAAATGCTGGTCTCTAAAATCCAACAAGCCAAAGTGCAAGCACAGGTCGATGTGGCGGACTCTATACGTCGTGACTTGGTCGGTAGTGGCGATCGCTCAGAGCGTATTCGTACCTATAATTTTCCACAAGGTCGCATGACCGATCACCGTATCAACCTTACCTTATACAAACTCGACTCCATTATGGAAGGCGACTTGGACGAGATTCTTGATGCACTATTACGTGAGCATCAGGCTGATTTGATGGCCAGTATCGGTGGCAATGACTAGTAGTTAGTCTTTAAAAGTAATAACAGTTTTATCGTTTTTATCACCATGTCTGTTCTTATAATAATAAGTATTGATTTAATTTTTCTGTTTTCGTTTATCCATTTAATTACCTAAAAATATTGAGAGTGTTATGTCAAAGCACAATAATCAGAACCAAGATCAAACCCCAGTCGTAGAAGATGCTAACGAGCTAATCGCACAACTGCAAGCCAAGCTAGACGATATCAGTGCTTCAGGTAAACAGCCGTATCCTAATACGTTCAAACGCACTGATTATGCGCAAGACTTACAGACGGCTTTTGATGGTGTCTCAAAGCAGGAAATTGAAGAAAAAGCAGCGAATGGTGAAAAAACACAGGTCAACGTGGCAGGTCGAGTCATGCTCAACCGTGGTTCATTTATCGTGATCCAAGACATGACAGGCCGTATTCAGTTATATGTAGCACGTAAAGAGCTTGATGAGGAAACGCGTGCGAGCATCAAATCACTAGATTTGGGTGACATCGTTGGTGTATCAGGCTATATCGGTCGCTCAGGTAAAGGCGATTTGTATGTGCATATTGAAGAAATTACGCTATTGACCAAATCACTACGTCCAATGCCAAACAAGTTCCATGGCTTGGCTGATGTCGAAGCGCGCTATCGCAATCGTCATCTTGATTTGATGACCAATGAGACGACTCGCAATACCTTTATGGTTCGTAGTCAGATCGTCAGCGGTATTCGTCAATTTATGCTCAATGAGCGTTTTATGGAAGTTGAAACGCCAATGATGCATCCGATACCAGGCGGCGCAGTAGCTCGTCCGTTTGAGACACATCATAATGCATTAGACATGCCTTTATACCTACGTATTGCGCCTGAGCTTTATCTTAAGCGTCTAGTCGTTGGTGGGTTTGAGCGCGTATTTGAGATTAACCGTAGCTTCCGTAACGAAGGGGTTTCAACCCGTCATAACCCTGAATTCACCATGATTGAGTTCTATCAAGCATACGCTGATTATCATGACTTGATGGATTTGACTGAGCGTCTGTTTAATCAGTTAGCAATAGATGTATTGGGCACAACGGAGCTTACTTATCAAGAAGAAGCCATTAGCCTAAAAGCACCATTTGCTCGTCTATCAATGTCTGATGCGATTGCAAAATATGCTGAAAACTTTGACATGACACGTATCAATGATCGTGAATACCTAGCAGAATATGCATCTACGACACTTAAGCAACAAGTCAAAGATGTGTTTGGTGTGGGCAAACTACAGACGATTATCTTTGAAGAAACGGCTGAGCATCAACTGCGTCAGCCAACGTTTATTACTGAGTATCCTGCTGAGACTTCACCACTAGCGCGCCGTAGTGATGACAATCCTGAGATTACTGATCGTTTTGAGCTGTTCGTTGGTGGTCGTGAGTTGGCTAATGGTTTTAGCGAGCTTAATGATCCAGCAGACCAAGCCGAGCGTTTCCGTGGTCAGGTTGCTGAAAAAGACGCGGGCGATGATGAAGCTATGCATTTCGATGAAGAGTATATCGAAGCATTGTCTTATGGTCTGCCACCGACAGCCGGTGAAGGTATTGGTATCGATCGTCTAGTAATGCTATTTACCGACTCTGCTAGTATCCGTGATGTGATCTTGTTCCCGCACATGCGCCGCAAACAAGACAGCTAAGATGGGTTTGCTTGCTGTAAATCCAAACTGATACTTAACTCAGCATAAAAAGCTTTTGCTCATTTTTACAGAATGGGTATAAGCTTTTTTGTGAAATATCGTTTATAGAGGTATTATGGATATTCAGCAAGCATCACATGCGCCATGGCAAAAAATGATTCAGCAATGTTTTTTATCATTGTATGAGTTGCCTGATGACAAAATCACTGACTCTGATCATTTTCAGGGTTATGATTTTGTTTTTAAGTTTTCTGGCGCTACTATTTATTTGCTCGTCAATACCGTCGTGATGCAGGCAAATAAGCAAGAAGTGGATAATGCTAAAGTTCGTGAGTGGAGAAAAGAAGTTGTTAACCAACTTATCAAACGCCACGCTCAGATTTATCAAAAAAACGATAGCCTAATTGTAGACAGAAGTGCCGCGACAACTGATAAAGCAGTTTATTTTATTGGCTTAACGTCATTGTCTATCAATCATCAAGACGATCAATCGGGCCATTCATCTTATGCAGTTGGCTACGAATATGGCAGTCGGTTTTTTGCAGAAGACTGTGTTTTAGACTTAGATGATGAGCAAAGTATCCTACAAGTCTTTAGTCATCAAAACTTCGTTGATATCCTCAATCAGTTGGTTACTCCAAGTGATTTGACAACCTTTTTAGACTTCTATCGTCGTCAACTATCTAGCTTTGCATCATTTCAAAACGAATCGACATTACTTAAACAGTTTCTACAATCACCTGACTTTCATCAACGAGCGATTAGGGTACAAGAACAGCTAATTGATAACGAGTTAATTGAGCAAGTTGAATTACGCTTACTCAAAGCAGTAGAGCCGAATCAGACTGTATTTGCCGATGCCTTAATGACTGAGATGCAAAAAAATACTGGTATGTGGTTCAAGCTATTTAACAGTGTGATTGAGCGTTATTATGAAGCGGGTAGACCTTTACCAAATGAGCAGGTTGATATTTTGGTAGATGAGTCAATGTATACCTATGCGTGTCTAGTAGAAAAAATCTTAGCTTATAGAACCATGGATCAAGACTCGCGTTGGAATGGATACGTCCGCCATGAGCATTCTTATCATGTATTTGGACGCCATTATCTTATGGTGTTTTATGCGCAAGACGATAGCAGTTCGCTGAGCGCAGAAAATGTTAGGCTCTCTTATAAAGATTTATTGTCAGATATTAATGTCCAATTACAAGAGCCTGTAATGGATGATTTGTTTTTACTGGGCGTAGAGTTTAGGCCGTGCGAAGATAGCGTAAATACTGAGGTTTATCTGGATATATTTCATCAAGCAGGCTCATTTATTGATGAAAGTACTCAGCGCTTATATGATCGACTGGCCCAACTTCAAGCTCAGTTATAACCTAAACATAGTACGATTCATTAGTTTGACGCTTCCTTTATATTTGTATTATTTACATTGGCATTTATTATGACGCAGCAATATCAAGTTTTAGCTCGCAAATACCGACCAAAAAACTTTCACGAGTTGATTGGGCAGACGCATGTGTCTCAAGCGCTGATTAATGCGATTGATTATAATCGTTTGCATCATGCCTATCTGTTTACAGGTACGCGCGGTGTGGGCAAGACGACGATTGCGCGTATTTTATCTAAATGCTTGAACTGTGATACTGGTATTACTAGTACTCCTTGCGGCGTATGTGATAATTGCGTTGCTATTGATCAGGGGCGTTTTATTGATCTTATTGAGATTGATGCCGCTTCTCGTACCAAGGTCGAAGACACGCGTGAGCTATTAGACAATGTTCCTTATGCGCCTAGCCAAGGGCGTTACAAGGTCTATCTGATTGATGAAGTACATATGCTGTCTACGCACAGCTTTAACGCGCTATTAAAAACGCTAGAAGAGCCACCGGAGCATGTGAAGTTCTTGCTAGCGACGACTGATCCACAAAAGCTACCAATTACGATTATTTCACGCTGCTTGCAATTTGTACTGCGTCCATTACCTCAAACGTTACTTAGTGAGCACTTGGCAAATATCTTGACCAAAGAGCAGGTAGGCTATACTCAGCCAGCGATTTGGCAGTTGGCAAGTGCAGCCAAAGGTTCTGTACGTGATGCGTTATCATTGACCGATCAAGCCATTGCTTTTGGTCAAGGCGCACTGGATGATGCGACTGTCAATGCAATGCTTGGTCTCATTGATGCTGCTGACTTAGTGCGTCTAATCACAGATATTTATAATCATGATAAGTCGGCGGTTGCTGCTCATATTGAGCAAATGCGTGCGCAAATGGTCGATGCGACTAGTATGTTTGATGGGCTTGCTGAGCTGTTACATCAGTTGGCATTGACTCAGCTGTTGCCTGAAGTCGCTCTCAATGTTAATGAGGCGCAAGCAAAAGACATTTATACGCTAGCTCAGCATATCAGCCCTGATGTCTTGCAGCTGTATTATGAGATTGTTGTACAAGCCCGTGAAGGTGTTAAGTTGGCAAGTACACCGATGCAAGCTCTTGAGATGTGCATCTTGCGATTGCTAGCGTTTCGTCCATTACCAGTCGATGAAGTCTTGAACAATACTTATGATAGTGATGGGTCTGCTACCAAAGTACCAGCTATAGAACCAGTATCTTCTGCATCAGCTCCAGATGCTGCTGCACATGAAGCGTCAGCACCACCGCCAGAACCTTATAGTGTTGATTATCAGCCACCAAGTCACGATGAGTTGCAAAGCGGTATTGATGATAATGACAATTTAGCACAGTCAATGGCTAGTGCTATGCCTGAACCTGTTGTTGAGCCTGAACCTGTTGTTGAGCCTGAACCTGTTGTTGAGCCTGAACCTGTTGTTGAGCCTG
>NZ_CANMRN010000002.1 GCF_947500265.1 uncultured Psychrobacter sp.
TGGCTATTGGCTATTGGCTATTGGCTATTGGCTATTGGCTATTGGCTATTGGCTATTGGCTATTGGCTATTGGCTATTGGCTATGAAATAGAGTACAAAAAACCTAAGATTAATGCCTGCATAGCGGCGCTAAAACGTTGACATCATAGTGTGGCTTCTTTACCATCTTACTATGTATATGACCTGTCAATCCACTACTTGGATCGACGGGTTATTTTTATTTTAGTGTATTTACTTTTATTTTCATACTCTGTCTATCTACTTATGCAACATTATAAGCTTGCTCATATTATTTATCGGAGTATTATCGTCGGCACTACACTCTCCTTGCTGTGTCAATCTTAGTCGATTGATAGCAGTGTTTGTTTATTAATAATAACTACCTTAATAACAATTACCGCAAAGAATAAAAAGTTGCTTACCATGGTTTTTCCATTGTCTTTCAAAGATTTTAAAAGCTACAGCTTACGTTTAGGCGTACTCGCTCTCCCTATTTTAATCACTCAGTTTTGCCAAGCCGCACTTGGCGTGGTCGATGCCATCATGGCAGGTCAAGTCTCGGCACTTGATTTGGCTGCGGTAGCCGTTGGGTCTGGTATTTGGCTACCACTATTTTTATTGGCCACAGGTGTGCTAATTGCAACCACGCCTCTGATTGGTGAAGCGATTGGTCAAGACCAGCACGGCCAAGTGCCGCATATCACGCAGCAGTCCTTATGGACCGCAGGTGTCATTGGCATTATCGGGTTTATCATTGTCAATTTGGCTCCCAATGTTCTTGGCATTATGGGTGTCCCCGAGAACATTCAGCCGATAGCGACACAGTATTTACATGGTGTCTCATTTGGTTTCCCAGCGCTCGCTGTATATGCTGTTCTACGCAGTTATTGTGAGGCATTGGGTCGTCCTGAGCCTGTGACTGTCATTAGCATCATTGGCCTGCTTGCAGATATTCCTTTGAACTATATTTTTATTCATGGGTTATTTGGCATGCCAGAAATGGGCGGTGCAGGCTGCGGGGTGGCGACAGCATTGGTGTTATGGATAAATGTCCTATTATTGGCTGTCTATACTAGCTTCACAAAACGTCGCGAATTTGTGAGCACGCGCTTTTTTTATGGCTTCTCTAGCCCCAATCGTACACAGATTAAAAAACTGTTGAAACTTGGTATTCCTATTGGCATCTCTATCTTCTTCGAAGCCAGTTTATTTAGCTTAGGCGCACTCGTTATCAGTCCCTTGGGTGAACTGGCAACAGCATCGCATCAAGTGGCGTTGTCAGTGACCTCACAGCTATTTATGATACCGATATCGGTCGCCATGGCGCTCACTATCATGGTCTCCAATCGATTTGGTCAAAAAAACCTATTAGCACTTCGCCAAGTGCAAGCTACTGGACTGGTATGGACCGTATTGATCGCTTTGACCTGTATGCTTGGGATATGGCTATTTAGACCTGAGTTAGCAGCAGCATTCACGGATAACCCAGAGGTCAGAGCCCAGTCTATGCATTTGCTTATCTTTGCACTCGCCTATCAGTTATTTGATGGCTGGCAGGTTAACGTCGCTGGTATATTGCGCGGCATGCAAGATACCACCATACCGATGTGGGTAACGCTCTTCTGCTATTGGTTAGTTGCCCTACCACTTGGCGTCTATCTAGTGCGTTTTACTGACGTTGGTGCACAAGGGTTTTGGATGGCGTTAATTACAGGTTTGTTCTTATCATCTATCTTACTTACTTTGCGTCTACGCTATCAGCAAAAACGCTTAACTATGCTATGGGGTTAAGCCAATTGCTCATAGATTGCATTTTATGATTATCATTAACGTCATTTGATCATACAGACTATGAAAAATCGTAGATATTTTCTTGCTAAAAAGATGGCTTACGTCAAAATATGTAAAAATTCTCAGTTAACAACTGTACATTGATTGCTCATTGCCCTGAATCTAGGTATCATTAGCAATTAATTAGACAATATTTAGTTACACTATTTCTCGAATTTAGTACAAGGCCAGATAAAAACTATGGATATTGAAAAAATACGCACCCTCATCGCCCTTATGGAAGAAAGTGAACTGGTTAATTTAGAAATCAGTTCTGACGACGAGCATATTAGCTTAACTCGTCACTATGACGCGCCTGCGCCAACTATGATGGCTGCCCCAGCTGCGAGCGCTGCTCCTGCTGCCGCTGTCGAAGGCAAACCTGCAGAAAAAGCGGGTAGCGTTGAGTCTTCACCAATGGTTGGTGTTTTTTATTCAGCACCAAGTCCTAATGATCCACCATTTGTGAAAGCCGGTCAAAAGGTTCAGGCAGGTGATACTTTAGGTATTATCGAAGCCATGAAAATCATGAACCCGCTTGAAGCGACTCAAAGTGGTATTGTTGACGAAATCTTGGTAGATAACTCTGAAGTCGTACAGTTCGGTCAACCTGTCATACGCTATAAAGCGTAACGATATTTGCCATACTTTATTTCATTATGGCTGACTTTTGGTATATATACCGCGTCAATGCTAAATAATATGATGCTATGTATCGAAACTCAGTCAATGACTGACGCTTCGACAAGGATGAACCCATGATAAAAAAATTGCTCATTGCCAACAGAGGTGAAATTGCCCTGCGCATCGTCCGCGCCTGTAAAGCGCTAGGTATCGAAACGGTAGGTGTCTACTCTACTGCTGATGCCAACTTGATGCACTTGCGCTTTGTTGATGAGGCAATTTGTATTGGCAAGCCTAATGCTAACCAAAGCTACCTTGATATCAATACCATCTTAACCGCTGCTGAAATTACTGGTGCAGATGCTATCCATCCCGGTTACGGCTTTTTATCTGAGAATGCTGAATTTGCTGAACAAGTAGAAGAAGCAGGATTGACCTTCGTTGGTCCTAATGCTGATCATATTCGCCTTATGGGCAACAAAGTTTCTGCCATCAATGCTATGAAAAAAGCGGGCGTACCAACTGTACCTGGTTCAGTTGGCGCTGTGACCCTGCATAATGCTGAAGAGCAAGCTCGCAATATCGGCTTTCCACTATTGATTAAAGCGGCTTCTGGCGGCGGTGGACGCGGTATGCGTGTGGTTGAACGCTTTGACGAACTAATTGGTCAAGTACAAGCGGCCAAACAAGAAGCTGAGCTCTGGTTCGGTGACGACACTGTCTATATGGAGCGCTATCTACAAAACCCGCGCCATGTAGAAGTACAGGTACTAGGTGATGGTAATGGTAATGCTATCCATCTATATGATCGTGATTGCTCATTGCAGCGTCGCCATCAAAAAGTACTAGAAGAGGCACCTGCACCTGACATCCCAGATGATGTACGTGAGCCAATCTTAAAAGCTTGCGTAAAAGCGTGCGAGCTTGTTAAGTATCGCGGTGCTGGTACGTTTGAATTCTTATTTGAAAATAACGAGTTTTTCTTTATTGAAATGAACACTCGTGTACAGGTTGAGCATCCAGTGACTGAGATGATTACTGGTATTGATGTTGTTGTCGAACAGCTCAAAATTGCTGCCGGTTACGGCCTGTCTTATCGTCAGAGTGAGATTGAGATCCAAGGTCATGCGATCGAATGTCGTATCAATGCCGAAGATGCAGCGACTTTCGTACCTTGCCCAGGCACTATCAGCCAACTGTTCACACCAAGTGGCTCTGGCATTCGCTTTGACTCGCATCTATACCCTGGCTATGAGATACCAACCTATTATGATTCATTGATTGGTAAGCTTATTTGTCACGGTCAAACTCGTCAGCAAGCTATTGCTAAGACAGTACATGCCCTTGATGAGCTGATTATCGAAGGTATCAAAACCAATATACCTTTGCATCGTGATGTAATTTTGGCGGATGATAACTTCACTCGTGAAGCGCAAAACATTCATTACCTTGAAAGAGAGCTGCTGACTGCGAATAAAGCTAAAAAAGACTCGTAGGCTGAAATACTTATAGAGTTCGCTAAGTTTATTAAATAATTTAGTCGTAACTTTAATTAAAACAGCACATAAAAAAACCGCTATCAATATAGCGGTTTTTTTATGCCATCAATAAGCTATCAATCATACATAAAGTACAACGAGCATATTTAATTATGGCAACACTCTATTGAAGTTCATGAAGCATTCGTTACCATCAGGGTCAGCACACCATTGCATTTGGTTGCCATCATGATTGATAAATGCAATTAACGCTTCATCAGTCTGGTCGATCTGATTGCCTGAGCAGTCTACTTCATTATTATCATAAACGGTCTTAATCGCAATCACTGGCAGCCCTTCTTCACGATGGGTGACCAGATAGCGGCCGTATGTCCACTCTTTGCCACTGACAGACCACATCTCATTATCCGCACTAAAGTTATATAGCTCGCGGCACTGGTTAGACTGACCAACTGACGCAAGTAAGTTATTACTAGTCGTTGGTTTAATGTTTAGAACCCGCTCTTCACTTTGAGTCAGTACGCCGCCGTCCATGCCTGCCGTTACCTTAGGCTCTAAACTGTTAGGCTGTTGCGCACTATTTGATACAGACTGGTTAGCTTCCGCTACCTTGGTCATCATGGCGTGAGTAGAATGAGCGCTGCTGTCCAAGTCTATTTCCCACTGTCCGGCAATGGCTGGACTAATATGAGTGGTAATGGTCGGCTTGGTAATAGCCTCACCATTCGCAGGCAACGAGGCTAAAATAGATGCCAGTGTGAATGAAGCAAATGAGATAGGTTCCATAATTAACCTTTTATTTATAATGTTTTAATATATACATTAGCGTAAGTCTTAGACACCAAAAACACAAGTAACATTATGCTATTGCTCATAAACCTATAGTCGGAATTTCATAGGTATTTATAGCAAAAAATAACGCCATCGCTTTACTTGCTAAAGACAAGGAGCGATGGCGTTATTAGCATACAGAATTTTGCGTGATATCACTGACTATTTAACACTAAGCAGCTTCTGTGTTTAGCGCTTGAGCAAAAGCTGATAATGCCCCTTTTAGCATGGCTGATACCGTACTGCTACAAGTACCGATGCCTGAATACACTTCGCCATCTACATTAAGCTGTATATAAGCGGCGGCATTGGCATTGGTTTTGTTATCACTATTGGTATCATCATCGATACCATTACCGCTGTTATGATGCGGGTTAATCGCATGCTCTGCATAGTTAATAATATGCAAGGATTTGCCAGTATGCTGTGCAAGTCCATCAATAAACGATGATAATGGGCCATTACCCGTGCCATCAATATCAATAGTGTCGCTATTCATCTGCACTTGACCACTAAAGTAAACCGCGCCGCCTTTATTGTTAACACTATAATCTAGCAGCTCAAATTTGCCCTGCTGCAAGTAAGTATCTTCAAAGGTCTGCAAGATTTCATCGTTCTGCAACTCGCGAGCGGCTGCTTCAGCTTGCTTTTGTACCACACGGCTAAAGTCAATCTGCATCCAACGTGGTAAGTTAAAGCCGTAGTTACGCTGCAAGATATATGCGACGCCACCTTTGCCCGACTGGCTATTGATACGTACCACATCTTGGTAGCTACGGCCAATATGCGCAGGATCGATAGGTAGATAAGCCACGTCCCAGACGTTATCCGTTTCGCTCTGATTGCTTTCATTGTAATCGAGAGATTTTTTGATAGCATCTTGATGTGAGCCACTAAATGCCGTGAAGACCAACTCGCCCACATAAGGATGACGCGGGTGCAATGGTAAATTATTGCATTCGCTCACAACCTGTACGATTTCACTCATATTGCTAAAATCAAGCTCAGGATCGATACCTTGGCTAAACAAGTTCATTGCCATGACCATGATATCCATATTCCCTGTACGCTCACCGTTACCAAGCAATGTGCCTTCGATACGATCCGCGCCTGCAAGCACACCCAACTCAGCTGCTGCTACCGCACAACCACGGTCATTATGAGTGTGCAAGCTCACAATCACGTGCTCACGCTGCGCTAAATTGCGGCAGAAGTACTCTACTTGATCAGCAAAGACATTGGGCATAGAAGCCTCAACCGTCGCTGGCAAGTTAAAAATAACTTCCTGACCCTGCTGTGGCTGCCAAACGTCACACACTGCATCGCAAACCTCTACGGCATATTCAGTTTCTGTCTGGCTAAAACTCTCTGGCGAGTACTGAAATACCCAATCTGTCTCAGGATACTTTGCTGCATATTCTTGTAATAGCTTGGCACCTGTAATAGCAATCTCTTTGATTTCAGCTTTATCTTTGCCATAGACTTTTTCGCGTTGTACACGGCTGGTTGAGTTATAGACATGGACAACCGCACGTTTAGCACCTTTTAATGATTCAAAAGTACGGGCAATCAAATGCTCGCGCGCTTGTACCAATACTTGTAGCGTCACATCTTCAGGTACGTGGTTTTCTTCGATAAGCTTACGCGCAAAGTCAAACTCTACCTGCGCCGCTGACGGAAAACCAATCTCAATCTCTTTAAAGCCAACGTCTACTAAGGTCTTAAAGAAGCGCATTTTTTGTTCAATGGTCATCGGATCAATCAGTGCTTGGTTACCATCACGCAGATCCACACTTGCCCATATCGGTGACTTCTCAATCGTCTTGCTTGGCCAAGTACGATCTGGCAGCGATGGCGCAAATGCAAATGGACGGTATTTACGGAAGTCAAAAGCGGCACTTTTTGGTGTAATCTTTGCAGTCCCTGTGGCTGCAATGTGCGTGGCTTGGTCAGACATAATCAATCCTTAGATGATATGGTTATTTATATATTTAGCTAGGCGATTAGCTGTTGATTAGATCAGTATTTATCATACGAGATAACTAGTGTTCATACCATAATAATATCAAAGTTTAACAGAGAGAAACCTGCTTTCTTTTACTTTATTTTCTGTTATTTTAGTGGAAAAAAACAATTTAGACATTATAATCGAATAAATTCACTATTAAGGCTTGAGAAATGCCAGACAATTATATTGATAGTACAGGGACAGCAGATATAGACGAGATAGATAGACAGTTACTGCGCTTATTGCAAACACAGGCGCGTATGAGCATTACTGAACTCGCTGAACGTGTCAACCTGTCTGCCACCCCTTGCGCACGTCGTATCAAACGCTTAGAGGATGCGAACATAATCACTGGCTACCATACCAAAACCGATGCGCAAAAACTTGGCTATCCACTAGCCGTGTTTATCGCTATTAGTATGGATCGTCATACGGCAGAACGTTTTGAGCAATTTGAACGCAAAGTTCAAAGCTTTGAGGAAGTCATCAGCTGTAGTATTGTCACAGGTCGCACCGAAGACTATCTGATTAAGGTTAGAGTACGTGATATGACACATTACGAAGAGTTTTTATTACATCGCCTCAATCGTATCGAAGGCGTGGCCCAAGTTCATACCAGTTTTGAATTACGAGAAGTATTTAGCCGTAGTGTGGTTTAGACGATCTAAGCGGTCGTTGGTGATTGTCGACGAAACCATACCAATAGTAAAAATCCAATCATTAATCCAATAGCAGCGACAAGTAAGCCTGCATTGAAATTGCCATTATTCCCTGCCAGTGCCACTGTCACCAAAGGTCCCAAAAACTGCCCCAATGCATAAGCCAACGTTGCCAAAGCAATCAGTAAATTAGAATAGGCAGGATTGATATTTTTAAATAAAGTCAGTGTCATCGATACCATACCGACGAAGGTTAGACCCAAAATCGCAGCGTTGCCATATAAGCCAAGCGCACCATCAAACCATATCGGTAAGCACATCCCAAATGCTTGCAATACCGTCAGCCCCATTAGGGTCTTTATCTCACCGATACGTTTGGCAAGCGCGCCCCATAGAGGGTTTGACAACATTGCAAAGATACCAACGACCAACCAAATCATTAATCCAGCATACGTCTGTGTCGTTAGCCGCTGTGCTGCCATAACGGGCAAAAAAGTCGCCGAGCTAATATAACCAAACCCTGCCAGTACGTAGCTGACAAAAAGCAAAGCAAGCGCTTTATGGTGTCCAGAAATGGCCTCATATAAGGAGCGTTTAAAGTTTAAATATGCCTGATGTATTGATACGTGTTGTTTGGCATCAATCTGCTGTGAATCAACAGCCTGTACTTGTCTTGGCTTTATCGCATACAGTAGCCACACAAGCGGCAAACTGGTGACGCCTGCGACTAGCCAAATTACATCGAAGTGATAGCCTAGTTTTAATAGCCACCACGTTACGATGGCAGAGGCGCTAATGCCGACGCCAATACCTGCATAGTGGACTGCTGATAATACAGAACGGCGCTCAGGGCTGAGGGTTTGAATCACAAATGATGAGCTTAGAATCATCGCCACGCCACTTGCAATGCCTGCAATTAAGCGAATGATATACCATAGCGTGAGCGACATATTTGGTATGACGAGTAACATCGTGGTGACAACACTGATAATCGTCCACAGCGTCAGCGCCTGCCATGTCAAGCGCTGAGGTACAAACATGGCGATAAGAGCGCCAATAAAGTAACCGATATAATTGATTGATGCCAGCCAGCCTGCAATCGTCGTTGATAGCGACAATTGCACCATAATATCAGGTAAGGTAGCGGTAAACAGAAAACGGCCATAACCCATAACGACTGCCATGCAGTACATACCGATACAGGCAATGGCAGCTTCATTGGTAATCGTCGGGATCATACGGCTTTTAAAAGCAGTCATCATGACAGAGCCATTTTTGCGGCAATTAGCACACAATCCTTTGTGTTAGACAGTCAAAAGCAGTAATAAATAAACGCAGAAATAGAGAAGTTATTAGATATATTAGGCCAGCATAAAGTTATTAGCGAAAACTATAATACGTCTAACGTTGGTGTCTCTACTGTATCTTGCCCTAGCATCTGTACCCGCTGATCGCTAAACATATCCATATCTGGAGCTAGCGTACGCATAAACCGATCAAAATACAACATCTGTTTGGTTAATAGAGCAAAGTCGCGTGGGAAATGGATGCCATGACGTTTACCAACCTCAACAATCTCAAGCATCATTTTATTCAGCTCATCGGCTTGTTCTTTACTATTAAAAGCTACACCACTGGTAAAGGTCTTATCTTCTGCCATGATGGTTGTCATCATACGCTGTAAGTCATTCCCCAGTGCAGCCACATCGACTTTATTGCCACCATGCGTCATCTCCATATCAATCATATGGCGAGCCATGGCTTGATAGTCACTGTCTTGCATGGCTTGCATCATGCCCATACATGCACGCCAGCTCTCAGCTTTGAGCTTACCGACGATACCAAAATCCAAAAATCCAATACGACCATCAGTCAATAGCATTAGATTACCAGCGTGTAAATCCGCATGGAAACTATTGCATAACATGAGACTGGCAAACCATGTATTTAAAGTATCTGCCATAACTTGGGCAGGATCTGCACAGTATTGACGCATGAGTGACTCATCGACCATAGAGACGCCATAGAGACGGCTCATCGTTAGCACACGCTTGGTAGTCAGCTCTTCATATACGGTTGGTGCAACGACACGAGTATTGCCTGATACCCCTAAGAACTGCTGAAAATCGCGAATATTCTGTGCTTCAGCGATAAAGTCCGTCTCGGCAAGCATACGCAGGCGAATCTCATCGATAATCGGCGCAATACTCGCAAATTTCATCGATGGCATCAGGATTTCAAGTAGCTTGGTTATGCCATGCAATACACCCAAGTCGGTCTGCATGATGGTTTCGACGCCAGGCTTTTGTACCTTTAGCACCACCTCATCGCCATTGTGCAGACGAGCTGCATGCACTTGAGCGATAGAAGCTGATGCTAGTGGCTCTGAGTCAATATGTGCAAACGCATCATCAAGCGTCATGCCATTAGTCGCTAGCTCCTCTCTTAGCACTTGCTCGATATAAGCATAAGACAATGGCGTGGTTTGATCCAAGCAGCTCTGGAAAGCCTTAACATAATCACGCGGAAACAGTGACGGCGTACTGGCGATGAACTGACCGATTTTGATATAAGTCGTACCTAACTGCTCAAAGGTTTCTTTGAGTAGCATCGCGTCAGGTTTCTCACCTTTTGCCACTCTTAGCGCAGACAGACCTGCCACGCTCGCTGTTTGGCGAACACGGTTCATGACATTAAAAGTATGTTTTAATAAATGCGGACGATGAATTTTCATAAAAAACAACTATGGTAATAAGAAGGAGGTTTGAAGATAGGCAATACAATATAAAAATGCGTTAAAATCAGATTACTCAGTTATAGCCGGTTCAATATAATTTGGATACAAGGCATGCGCGTGAAAGTACTACAAGTCGTAGACGAAGCAAGCCTGACACCGTATCCAATTTATAGAGAGTTGACTATAGAACTGCTACAGACAGGACACTGCGGGTCTTTTCGATAGCCCATTAGCCGCTGCTGCATCTGACTACCATCCCATATGAGCAGTTTGTTTGTCAGTAGATTTTTGGTTAATCCCAAGTATTGCAGTGCAGCATTGGCTTGTAGGTTACCCATGATGGCAGTGGTACTGGCTAGCACTCCTGAATTGGCACACGTACGTTCGTCAGCGGCTTCATCAGGTACTACTGAGCCGAACACGCAGTGATAACAACCAGTATCGAGCTGAGGTTCAAACAGTGCTAGCTGTCCTTGCATCGCAATCGCTGAGGCGGATAATAGTGGGATTTGGTAGCGTACACTAATGCGATTAATAATATCGCGCGTGGCAAAATTATCCGTACAGTCTAAGAGTAAGTCAGGCTTGCCTGCTGCTATATCGAGCAATTCATAAGCGTTGTCTTCATCCAATCGTACGACTGTGCCGCGAGCCTTTATTAAAGGGTTGATGCGCGCTAACATGTGCGCTGCGGTCAATGCTTTAGACTGACCAATATCTTCTGGCAAAAACAGCGTTTGCCGTTGTAAGTTGCTCGCCTCAATTTCGTCATCATCAATCAGGTGGACATGCCCCACTCCAGCACGTACCAATGTCTCAGACGCAGGGCAACCTAGCCCGCCTGCCCCTATTATGACCATACGTGCTGTCTTTAATCGCAGCTGAGCATCCATATCCCAACCGTCTAATAAAACTTGTCGAGCATAACGCAGCAGCTCATCATCAGATAGCTGTACCATCTCCTCTACCATATTCATCTACAACCTATAATCAAAGAAATCTACTATCAAGAAACTATCTATTGGATTTGTCCTAGCGTGACGCGATCATTATCACCGTAATCTTTTACAGTATGCACTGATTCAAAACCACTATCCAAAAACAACTTGCGAACCGCATTACCTTGATCATAGCCATGTTCAATAGCTAATAACCCACCTGTACATAAGTATTTCGTCGCTTGCTGGACGATATGCTCGATATCAGCCAAACCCTGATTGGGTGCACTGAGCGCACTAATCGGTTCAGCTGTTAGACCTGCCAAATGCTCGTCTGTCTCGTCAATATAGGGAGGGTTAGAGACGATGATATCAAACTGCGGCTCATCGCAAATAGGTAGCGCTTGATACCAACTGCTTTTGACAAACTCAACATTAGCAACATTATTGCTCACGGCATTATGCTGGGCAACTTTAAGCGCCTCTAGTGATAAATCAACCGCCACGACTTGCCAATTAGCGTGCTTTAACTCATGAGCGAGACTGATCGCAATACAACCTGACCCTGTCCCTAAGTCCAGCAATCGTTTGTTACCAAGTTGCGCTGAATGAGCGTTTATCCAGTTTAATACCTGCTCGACCAATACCTCGGTATCAGGCCTAGGAATCAAGGTATGCTCATTTACCCTAAAATTAAGTGACCAAAACTCTTGTTGACCAGTCAAATATGCAAGCGGTATACCTTGCTGCATTTTTACCACACCATCATTGAACCGTGCGACCTCACTATCAGTTAGCTGATAATCTTCATCAGTCATCAACGCTATCGCAGGCTTATCAATGACATACAACAACCAATCTGTTAGCCAAAATGACGGTAGCTGATTAGCTGTATCACCATTCGTTAGCTGTTGAATCTGCTGCTTGATTTGACGAATGGTCGATATGGTCATAGATAGCTCTTAGAAAACAGTGAATGAATAAAGGTAAAATACTGTTTAGCCTACTCTGATGCGCGTGGTGGCTCTTTGGTATCGGTCAGGTTAGGATTGGTTTTGCTTAGTTTGTCACCTATCCCGTTACCACCGCTGCCATCATTATTGTCATCACCATAGATATCATCATTATCACCAATGACAATATGTCTATCAACAAAGTAGATCAGTGCCAGAATTGGAATACCAATAGCAAAGGTAAAGATAAAGAAAAACGGATAACCCATATTATCGACGATAGCACCAGAATAACCACCCATTACTTTTGGTATCAGGGTCATCAATGAGGAAAAAATCGCATACTGTACAGCAGTAAAGCGAATCGAGGTCAGTGCTGATAAGAAAGCGATAAATACAGCGCTCGCAAGGCCCGCAGCCAAGTTATCAAATATTACTGCCATATACATGATGGGCAGGCTACCTGGGTTATACGTCAACACTACAAACAACAGGTTAGTCGCACACGCTAAAATTGCACCAATCATCATGGCATGCATTATACGGAAACGTTGAGCCAAAATCCCGCCCAAGAAGCCACCTGCAATTGCCATAATCACACCGACCAGTTTTACGGCATTAGCGATATCTGTTTTGCTAAAGCCCATGTCTTGATAAAAGACGTTGGAGATCACGCCTGCGACGATATCTGAAATACGGTATAGACCAATCAAGGCTAATAGCAGCAGGGCTTTTTTGCCATAACGTCGGAAAAAGTCTAAAACAGGCTCGATCCATGTTGCCATGGCCACTTCTTTTTTCACCAGTCCTACTTGTACCAAGGCATAACCTGCTGCCATCGCCGCGCCTAGGCTTACTAATAAATGCAAGGTTTCTACAAAGAAACTAGAAAAAGCGCCTTCAAACTCGGGCAGGACTTGCCCCATCAATATGTAAGCAGCGATAAAGGCAATCACTGAAAATACAAACAACGCTACCAGTCTGACGTAGTCTTCACGAGTTTCAGCGACCAACGGAGCTTTGTTAATGATTTTTGGTTGATTGATAATAAAGTACAGCAATAATAATGGCGCGCACGCGACCAATGCTAAAAAGTAAAATTTAATCGCTGGCATTATTATTAGTGGTATCAAGGCCACTGTGCTATCAAATACTGTATTGATCAAAATATTAATCAGGTAAATAACACCAAACAGTAGGCCTGGGATAAGCAGTAACGCTGAATAAATCAGGAATACTTTTAAGTTACCCTTTTGCTTTTTACCTTGCAGGGTCTCAGCGGTTGGCTCATAACTGGCAAACGTCGTTAACACCCCTAACGTCATGACCCCTGCCATGATGTAATAGGTATTGCGCCACGCTTCATAACTATAAAACGTCTCATTTGAGCCGAAATAATCAGCCAAATATAACGCGCCTGCCCCTGCGACAATCATACCGATACGGTAGCCTGACACATAGATAGAGGACAGAATAGACTGCATAGACGGCGGTGCAAGCTCAATACGGTACGCATCAATCACGATATCTTGCGTCGCAGAAGAGAACCCCAACAGAACGGCCGCGCCTGCCATATAAACTAAGACATCTTCGCTAACAGGATTTACCCTTGCCATCAAAAATATCGCTAGCACGATAAGCAGCTGTGATACCACCATCCAACTACGACGACGCCCTAGCCACTTGGTCAAAAACGGCACAGGGAGCGCATCAATCAATGGCGCCCAAATAAATTTGAACGAATAACCCAATGCTGCCCAGCTGAACATAGTGACGACACTACGATCAATGCCTGCTTCTCTCAGCCATAGCGATAGACTTGAGAAAATCAGCAGAATAGGTATACCCGCTGAGAACCCCAAAAACAGCATAATAATGACACGAGGATCGAGATAAGCTTTTGTAGCCTCGCCCCATGACTTTTTGGCAATTGGTTGATTGGGCGGTACAGATTTGACAGCAGACATAATAACTCACCAACAATTCAGACAAAGAACACAACCGCGCACAATTTTTATCAATCTTTAGAATCAGTTATCGACAAAAGGATCGATAAAAATTGCTCTACGTTGCACCAATATTATCATTACAACAAAATCCAGTTATGGTACTTGAGAACCTTTATCTTGACTAGATGTTTTTGCATTAACTTAGCGATTGCAGGCCATGGGCAATCGCTTATATTTCTTAATAGTAACGCAAAAAACTGCAGTGTTTTACCAAGGTTATCTTAGCTCTCTTTTTTATTGCTAATTTCTATTTTGAAAGATGTCTGACAATGACATTATTTATAGGTAATATAAAGGTAGTAGTAAAACTGACGCAGGCTTGATTGGTTAGGTGCACTCTATTGGTTTACTCTTAACTGGCGATGATAAGCACGGGCGTTAATGAAGATTGAGATAAACAAAACATCAAGTCTTTTACGATTGGTAATTTAAAACTTATAATTCTTATATATTAGTTTTATAAATCGACTCAGCTTAGTTATGCTTTGTACATAAACAACGACTACCGAGATTCACGGTTTGTTCTTTTCGATTATCACAACCCAGGAGTTATACCATGTCCGACTCAACCAATAACACCACTGACAAAAACACTGCCCCAGATGCTGCTCGTTGTCCTGTAGATCACGAAAGCAACAATAATAATGCGCCTACTAACACAACCTATGATCAGGGTGATGGTCAAGGCCCAACGATCCATAGCGAAAACGTTGATAACACGCATGAGCCTGAGCGTCCGAGCATGGGTGGCTGCCCTGTTATGCATCAGGCACATACTACCACTGCATCTGCTGCGACAGATTGGTGGCCAAACGCACTGAACTTAGACATATTGCATCAGCAAGACAAAAAGACTGACCCAATGGGTGAAGACTTTGATTATGCTGAAGCTTTTAAGCAGCTAGATCTAGAAGCGGTCAAAACTGACCTAAAAAATCTAATGACTGAGTCGCAAGAATGGTGGCCAGCTGATTGGGGTCATTATGGTGGCTTGATGATTCGCATGGCATGGCATTCAGCTGGTACGTATCGCGGTGCTGATGGTCGCGGCGGCTCTAATACTGGTAACCAACGCTTTGCACCATTGAACAGCTGGCCTGATAACGTCAACCTTGATAAAGCCCGTCGTCTATTGTGGCCAATCAAGAAAAAATACGGTAATAAATTGTCTTGGGCTGATTTGATGATTTTGGCAGGTAACATGGCTTATGAATCTATGGGCTTCAAAACCCTAGGATTTGCTGGCGGCCGTGCTGATATCTGGCATCCAGAAAAAGACATCTACTGGGGTTCTGAGCGCGAATGGTTAGCTGAAACCAAAAACCGTTATGACAGCGACGAAGACCGCGCGTCACTAGAAAACCCACTAGCAGCAGTACAAATGGGCTTGATTTATGTCAATCCTGAAGGTGTTGATGGTAACCCTGACCCACTAAAGACCGCTCAAGATATGCGTACTACCTTTGCTCGTATGTCAATGAATGATGAAGAGACTGTCGCTCTAACCGCTGGTGGACATACCGTTGGTAAATGTCATGGTAATGGCGATGCGACGATACTAGAAGACGAGCCAGAAGCTGCTGACATTAAAGAACAAGGTCTAGGCTGGCGCAATCCTAAAGGTCGTGGTAATGCAGGTGATACCGTTTCAAGTGGTATCGAAGGCGCATGGACCACCAATCCGACCCAGTGGGACCACGGTTATTTCGAGCTACTATTGAACCATGAATGGGCACTGACCAAAAGTCCAGCGGGTGCATGGCAGTGGGAACCAACTGACATCAAAGAAGAAGATCGTCCGTTAGATGCTCATGATCCAAGTGTCCGTCGTAACCCAATCATGACTGATGCAGATATGGCATTAAGCAAAGATCCTATCTATCGTGAGATTTCAGAGAAGTTCCATAACAACCCAGAGTACTTCGATGAAGTGTTTGCTAGAGCTTGGTTCAAACTGACTCACCGCGATTTGGGGCCAAAATCTCGTTACTTAGGTGCTGATGTACCGAGCGAAGACTTTGTATGGCAAGACCCTATCCCTACAGGCAACGCGGACTTGACTGCTGATGATATTGCAACGCTAAAATCGCAAATATTAGACAGTGACCTTAGTCGTCGTGAGTTGATCGTTACAGCATGGGACAGCGCTCGTACCTTCCGCGCTTCGGACTATCGCGGCGGTGCAAATGGTGCACGCATCCGTTTAGCCCCACAAAAAGACTGGGCAGGCAATGAGCCAGAACAATTACAGCGTGTACTTGAGACATTGACAAGCATTCAGTTTGGCTTTGATAAAGATGTTAGCTTAGCAGACCTTATCGTATTGGCTGGTAACGCTGCGATTGAACAAGCAGCAAACGATGCAGGCGTAGATATTACTGTACCGTTTAATCCAGGTCGCGGCGATGCTGATGCTGAAATGACTGACGCTGAATCTTTCGCTGATTTAGAGCCACTACATGATGGCTATCGTAACTGGATTCAGGGCGACTATGCGGTATCACCAGAAGAGATGCTACTTGATCGCACGCAGCTAATGGGCTTGACAGCACCTGAGATGGTCGTATTGCTTGGTGGTATGCGAGTGCTTGATACCAACCATGGTCAAAGCCAACATGGCGTCTTTACTGAACGTGCTGGCGTGCTTACCAATGACTTCTTTGTCAATTTAACAGACATGAACTACACATGGCACCCTGTAAAAGCAGCCGACAACACTGCTAATAGCTACGAAGTACGTGAGCGTGGTACAGGAAATGTCAAATGGCAAGCGAGCCGTGTAGACTTGGTATTTGGCTCTAACTCTATATTACGTGCTTATGCTGAGCTATACGCGCAAGATGATAACTTAGAGAAATTCGTTCGTGACTTCGTCCGCGCTTGGAACAAGGTTATGAATGCAGATCGCTTCGATATTGCTAAATAAACTGAGTTTGAAATTGGTCAATACCGACCAATTAATAGTAATAAATATTAATAGTAATAAATAACTTTATAACTAACGAACAGCTATCTTTTAGAAGGTAGCTGTTTTTTTATGCTCAATAATGACCGTTTTTTATGAGTTGTTAAGTCAAATTACCTCACTGAATAAAAAAGCATTCACTGACTACACAGCATTTACTGAACAAATAATTTTTTAGCATTGCAAAATACAAATTCTATATTCATAATTATCATAAATTGATAGCTATTTATTATATACAAGAATAATAGCTTTGTTTTACACTACTTTATTACTGTATGTTCAGACATTTTTACTTTCATATACAGACGAGGTTTGTATATTTATACAATAGGATTAAGTTATGGCAATCGACGTAGTGGTCAACCAACGGCATTTGCAGATTCAGCTCAAACAGCTAGAAACAGTATGGCATACGGTGATTAACGGTTATAACTTAAGCCAAGCGGCGACCGTGCTACATACCAGTCAATCAAGCTTATCAAAGCATATCGCTGCACTAGAAAACCAGTTAAAGACGGAAGTATTTGTGCGCCAAGGCAAACGATTAACAGGACTGACCACTATGGGCACAGCGCTTATGCCGCATATTGAGTCTATCTTTGCTGAAATTCGTACCATTGAAAACCTCAGTCTAGATTTTAATAATCCAAACATCGGTACGCTGACGATTGCCACCACTCATACACAAGCGCGTTATGTACTGCCGCAAGTGGTTAAAGAGTTCAAAGATCGTTTTCCTAAAGTAAATTTGATATTGCAACAGGCAGATCCTGAGACCATCGCTCAGATGGTCATCCGTGGTCAAGCCGATATCGGTATCGCCACTGAGTCCTTGCTGCATAATAATTATCTTAGATGCTATCGTTACTATGACTGGACGCATCGCGTTATCGTACCAAGTGATCACGAACTGGCTAGCCAAGAGTATATTGACCTGCCCACGCTTGCCAGCTATCCGATTGTGACTTATCACGGTGGTTTTACGGGACGCGGCGCGATTGACAAGACGTTTGATGAAGCAGGACTGGAGCCGGATATCGTACTAGCGGCGCTCGATGCCGATGTAATCAGCACCTATGTCGGTCTGGGCCTAGGTATTGGTATTATCGCAGAAATGGCATTTGAGCCAAGTCATTATCAAAACCTGACGGCCATACCCGTCGATCATTTCGGGCGCTTTACCAGCTGGATGGCGGTACGTGATGATGCAGAAATCCGTCAATATGGTCGCGCTTTCATGGAGCTATGTCAAAAGCAATTTGCAAATTAATGAGCATTTGTTAAATAAAGTATCTCAGACTTGCTCACCCTTACTAGACTGAGCTGTGGATGATAAAATAGATTCTAGAACGTTATTCAATGTTTCTTTTATATATTATTCACACTTGTATTGATATTTGGTCGAATGAAATTGATTAGCGACTAAATATCAATACATATTAACTTGCTCTTCTGTAAACAGGTGATACCGCTCATGGAAAAATTCGTAGCGATCATTATGGCAAT
This sequence comes from uncultured Psychrobacter sp., assembly GCF_947500265.1. Taxonomy (GTDB): domain Bacteria; phylum Pseudomonadota; class Gammaproteobacteria; order Pseudomonadales; family Moraxellaceae; genus Psychrobacter. Next base: position 18,563 of record NZ_CANMRN010000002.1, read on the forward strand.
TTTTGCCGCCCCTCTACTCATTGGCGGCGCTTATTTATTGTCCTTAGGCGGTAGTCCTTACTACCTTATTGCTGGCGTTATCATACTAACGACAGCTTTTTTATTGTTCAAAAAACACTGGAGTGCTTACGGGTTATATGCGCTATTTATCGTAGCAACCATGGCTTGGGCACTTTGGGAATCTGGGTTTTATTGGTGGGCGCTAGCACCTCGTGTTGGCTTCCCACTTATATTTGGTTTGCTCATGCTACTGCCATGGGTATCCAACAAAATGCGTGGGCCTAAAACTCAAGTAGCTTCAAATAGCACACGAACCACAAACAACGTTAAGAAAAGCCCTCTGTATTATTGGGGTCTGCTCGTAAGCGTAATCGTAGGTGCACTACTCTCTTTTGGTAGTCTAGCCAATAATGCCACTGACAAACTCGGTGAGCTTGATTTGACTGCTGCAAATGATGACGAGCAAAACGTCAGCTCAGATGAGACCTCAGCTAACCTTGGTGACCCATTATCAAACGGTCAGCAAACGCCAGATGGCGAGTGGAGCGCGTATGGTCGTACTGATTATGGTCAGCGCTACTCGCCTCTAGATAAAATCAATACCGATAATGTCAAAGATTTAGAACTGGCATGGCAAATCCAAACAGGTGATGTCAAAGGGCCTAACGATGTCGGTGAGACCACTTATCAGGCAACGCCATTAAAAATCGGTAACGGTTTATACCTATGTACCCCTCACAACTGGGTACTAGCGCTAGATGCCGACTCTGGTGAGACGCTGTGGAAGTTTGATCCTCAAGTAGAGGAAAACTTACAACGTCAGCACCAAACCTGTCGCGGTGTGTCTTATTATGCGGGTCAAGCGGCCAGTCCTGATACTATCTCTACTATTGCTAATAATTCAGCAGAGAATAGCAACAGTACAGCTAGCCCCGTGCAAGTACAAAAAATTGCTGGTAATACCTTTGAAAACGCATCTAAGCAATGTGATGCCAAGATATTTATCCCAACTTCTGATGCGAAACTATATGCACTTGATCCAAATACTGGGCAACGCTGCCAAGACTTTGGGGATGATGGTGCATTAGACTTGATGCATAACATGCCGTTTAATCAAGCAGGTTACTATTATTCTACGTCACCACCAGTTATCGCGGGCGATACCATCATCGTCGCTGGTGCTGTCAATGACAACTATGATGTCAACTCGCCTTCTGGTGTGATCCGTGCCTATGATGTCAATACTGGTGAGCTTCTTTGGAACTGGGACTCAGGTGATCCTGACAATACAGCACCTTTCGATGTCAATGATCCAACCCAAACTTACAAGACCAGCTCACCAAACTCATGGTCAGTCGCTACTGCCGATGAAGAGCTTGGATTGGCCTACTTCCCTATGGGCAACCGCACACCCGATCAGCTAGGTAGCTACCGAAATGCTGCTGAAGAAAAGTATGCAACATCTGTTGTCGCTCTAGATATCGAGACTGGTGAAGCACGCTGGGTTCAGCAGTTTGTCCATCATGACCTTTGGGACATGGACACGCCTGCTCAGCCAACTTTACTTGATCTAGATACGGCCGATGGTGTACAGCCTGCGCTGGTTGTACCAACCAAACAAGGCGATGTATACGTCTTGAACCGCGCAACGGGTGAGCCTATTGTACCGATTAAGGAGCGTCCTGCACCGCAAGGCTATCTCATAGCGGGAGAGCACGCAGCGCCAACTCAGCCTTATTCTGGTTTGAGCTTTGAGCCTGAACCACTGACTGAAAAAGACATGTGGGGTGCCAGTCTCGTCGATCAAATGATGTGCCGTATTGAGTTTAATCAGCTCAACTATGATGGTCGCTATACTCCACCATCAACCAATGGTAGCTTGGTCTATCCAGGTAACTTTGGTACCTTTAACTGGGGCGGTATCGCTGTCGATCCTGAGAATGGCGTGATGTTCGGTATGCCAACATATTTGGCGTTTACCTCAAAACTCATTCCTAGAGACACGTTGGGCGATGCAGAAACCAATAAAGGCGAGCAAGGCGTCAATGCCAATGAAGGTGCAGATTACGCAGTAGAATTGGGCCCCTTCTTATCACCATTAGGCGTACCTTGTCAGCAGCCACCATGGGGCACAATCGCCGGTGCCGATCTGGCCACAGGTGATATCGCTTATCAACGCAAAAATGGTACGGTACAGGATCTGTCTCCTATTCCTATCAAACTGGAATTGGGCGTACCTGGCATCGGTGGTCCTATCATCACTAAAGGTGGCGTCACGTTCTTGTCAGCGGCGACAGAAAACAACTTCCGAGCTTATGACTTGAAAAATGGCGACGTACTATGGAATGTTCGTATTCCAGCAGGTGGTCAAGCCACGCCAATGACTTACTTGAACTCTAAAGGTGAGCAAATGGTCGTATTGGTCGCAGGTGGTCATGGTTCAGTTGGCACAACCATTGGTGATTATGTCTTAGCTTACAAGCTTGGTGACCAAGATAAATAATGCTGAATTTGGTTCTTAAGATAGTGATTATTTAATTTATCATTATCTTATAATCGACCAATTAGAGAAGCAGGTAACCTAGGTTGCCTGCTTTTTTTAATGCCATCTTTTTTTAATGCTGCTAAATCCTTTTATAACCTTACTTACGGTTTATTTATCGCTTATTTTGACCAACGACAACCTTTATAAATACGGCGTAATAATTGTTAAGTGAGCTTAAAAACAGAGTTACCTGGCTTTGTTATAATTCATTAACAGTGACTAGCGGCACTTGAAACTATCACTACCTATAAGCATATCAGTAGAAAATAATTTACACACTACTGGAAAATTTATGAGTAACAAAATCCCTTTATCTTTTTTAGATCTCGCACCTGTACCTCAAGGCAAAACCATCGCTGAAGGCATTGCCCAAACGGTCGAAACCGCGCAGCAAGCAGAAAAATCAGGCTTAAACCGCTACTGGATGGCAGAGCATCACAATATGCCCGGTATTGCCAGTGCAGCTACTTCAGTACTACTATCGCATATCGGTAGTCAAACCGACCGTATCCGTATTGGTGCTGGCGGCGTTATGCTACCGAACCATGCCCCTCTCGTGATTGCTGAGCAGTTTGGTACTTTGCAGGCATTATATGGTGACCGTGTGGACCTAGGTCTAGGCCGTGCACCTGGTACTGATGGTGCGACGTTTCAGGCACTTCGTCGACAAATGAAAGATGCAGAACGCTTTCCACAAGATGTGCAAGAGCTGATGTATTTCCTAGGTAATGATACAGATGGCAGTCCTGTACAGGCATTCCCTGGCGCAAAATCAGGCATACCGATTTGGATATTAGGCTCTTCTCTATTTGGTGCGACTTTGGCTGCACATTTAGGACTGCCTTATGTGTTTGCCTCTCACTTTGCTCCGCAAATGCTTGGACAAGCAATTGAGGCTTACCGTGAGCAGTTTAAACCGTCTGTCTATCTAGATAAGCCTTATGTCATGTTGGCCGCAAACTTGTTATTGGCTGATGATGATGCGACCGCTCAATATCACTTTACTTCAGCACAGCAGAGCTTTGTACGTCTGCGTCGTGGCGAAACAGGTCAAATGCCTAAGCCTACTCACGATATGGACAGTATCTGGAGTCAAGCAGAGAAAATGATGGTAGATAACGCATTGTCAGTATCATTCATTGGCTCTGTCGACACGGTCAAACCAAGACTTGCTGCGTTTTTGGCAACCTATCAGCCAGATGAGCTAATTGTGACGGCCAATATCTATGACCAAGCTGCCCGTATCCGTTCACTTGAACTTACACCGGAGCTAAACTTATTTACTTTACAATGAAATGAGACACTTGCATAATTATTGATGAACCTTAACTGGATTTTTGACATGGACGCAACTCCCATTATCGGTGCATCGCTCATGATTGGCTCGTCAATATTTATGTATATCATTGCCTTTCTTGCAGTTATGGCTATCGGTGGTTATTTGACCTATCGTACTAGTCCAAAGCGCAAGCAGCGCCGTGAAGACAAGCGTAATAGCGAACGCTAGATTGATACCAAAAGCCCTCTTTTCTTATTTGAAAAGAGGGCTTTTTTAATGCTGTCAAAGTTAGGTAAAGCGAAAGTACTTACTTATTTAAAAATAGTACAAAATCTGCATTACATCAACCCAAGCGCACGTAACGTCGCTGCCCCAATCGCCATACCAAACATGCCGACAACAGTGGTAAATGCCAAAATATTAGCCGCTAATACATCATTACCACCCATTGCTTTTGCCATGACATAGCTGGCTGCAGCTGTTGGTGATGCGACCATCAAAAACAATACCCCCATATGCACGCCTGATAATCCAAAGCCAAGTCCAACAGCGATAGCAATCAATGGCGCAATGACAATTCGTCCAATACTCGCCTGCATAGATAAGCCCGAAGGATGCAACATAGACTTTAGGTTAATACTAGCACCTGCACAGATCAGTGCTAGCGGCAGAGCCACCGCTGCCAGTAAATCACCAGTGGTATGAATCACCCCAGTAAGCGGTGGTAGCGGCAATGCTTTATAGACGAATGCGCCGACCAATGCCAAAATTAGAGGATTGGTTAGCAATTTTTTTACGATCATCGTACCGCGACTAACCCATGTGTCATCCACGCTTTTGGATACGCGGCTCAAGGTAATGACCGCCAAGATATTAAACAGTATCGTCACCACGCCCATATAGACCGCACCGATACTTAATCCTTGCGCGCCGTAAGCGTTGGCCACGGTTGCAAGTCCAATGATGGCCATGTTGCTACGGAATACGCCTTGTACAAACACACCTTGGTCTTCAGGATGCTTGACGAAGCGTTTGGCATAAAACTCTGCGCCAATAAATAATATAAACGTCACCAAGATACCAACAAGGATAAGCGTAATTTGCTTACCATAATCGACATCGCTATCGACCACGCTAAAGAACAATAAACACGGCAAGCAATAATTAAAGACAAAACTTGATGCCTGATCGATAAAAGTTTGGCTTGCCTCACCGCGTCTTTGCATAAAAAAACCCAACCACATTAAGGCAAGGTTGGGTAAGACAATGGTAATAGCAAAAACAATAGCATCAATCATAAGTAGACTCAGTTCGGCGACAAGCCCATCAATATATGGACATCAGCGAGACAAATTAACAAGTAGTAAGAAAATTTACTGACCTAGTATAGAGACAAAGTAGCAAGTAGGACAAGGTTACATGTGACTTTCTTTCAAAATCGACTGTTTTTTTGACAAACAAAAGCCCGTAACGAAATATCGTTACGGGCTTTTTATACGATAAGTGCTTTATAATAAAAGGCTTTATTGCATAGCTATTATGAGTCCAATGCAGCTTTTGCTTTTTTATGCTTTTTAACCGTCATTGCCAATAACTGAATGGCAGCAGGGGTTACACCACTCACACGTCCCGCTTGAGCTAGCGTCGCAGGACGAACTTGCGTAAGTTTTTGTACTATCTCGTTCGATAGACCTGACACGATACTATAATCAAAATCTAACGGCAGCGCCGTGTTTTCTAGTCGCTTCATTTGATCAATATCTTCTTGCTGACGGTCGATATAACCGGCATATTTGACAGAAATCTCTATCTGCTCGCCCACTTGCGCATCAACGGTTGAGTCAGTGATAGCGGCAATATCAGCAAAATGTATTTGCGGACGCTTTAGCAAATCAAAGGCAGTCGACTCTTTAGATAACACCTCACCCGTTTGCTCAGTCACTTGCTTACCTAAAGCATTAGCAGGCGTGGCCCACATATCTTTTAAGCGTGAGGTTTCTGTCGCAATGGCTTCCATTTTTTCTTGATAGGCTTGCCAGCGTACATCGTCTACTAGACCTAGCTTACGACCAGTCTCTGTCAAACGCTGATCAGCATTGTCTTCACGTAAGAGCAAGCGATATTCTGCGCGGCTTGTAAACATACGATACGGCTCGGTAGTACCGTGAGTAATCAAGTCATCGACAAGCACCCCAAGATACGCTTCATCGCGGCGCGGTGTCCATGTGTCAAACTCGCTATTGTTAGTAGTGACCAATGCCGCATTGGTACCGGCAAGCAAACCTTGTACGCCCGCTTCTTCATAGCCTGTCGTACCATTAATCTGACCCGCAAAGTACAGACGATCAATCGACTTAGTCTCAAGCGTTGGCTTGAGGTTTTGTGGATCAAAGTAATCATACTCAATCGCATAACCTGGACGAGTAATATGCGCGTTTTCTAAGCCTTTCATACTATGAATAAAGTCTAACTGCACATCAAATGGCAAACTGGTTGAGATACCATTGGGATACAACTCATGTGTGGTCAGACCTTCTGGCTCGATGAAAATCTGATGGCTGTCTTTATCCGCAAAGCGATGAATCTTATCTTCGATAGATGGGCAATAACGCGGGCCTACGCCTTCGATTTTGCCAGAGAACATTGGTGAACGGTCAAGGTTTTCACGAATAATGTCATGAGTACGCGCATTGGTATGGGTTATATAACAATTGACCTGCTCAGGATGCATAGAAACATCACCCATATAGCTCATCACTGGCAACGGTGTATCACCTGGTTGTACGGTCATCACGCTAAAGTCAACACTACGTGCATCAATACGTGCTGGCGTACCTGTCTTCAGACGACCAACTGGCAGCTTAAGCTCACGCAAACGATCTGCCAACTTGATAGAAGGCTGATCCCCTGCACGGCCACCATTTGAGTTCTCTAAACCAATATGAATCACACCGCCCAAGAAAGTCCCTGAAGTCAGTACCACTGTTTCGGTCTTAAAGATAATACCCGTAGAAGTAACGACTGCCGTCGCACGACCGTTTTCGACCAAGATATCATCAGCGGCTTGCTGGAATATATCTAGGTTTGGCTGATTTTCTAGCGTATGACGGATAGCTGCTTTATACAAGATACGGTCTGCTTGCGCACGCGTGGCACGAACGGCAGCCCCTTTACGGCTGTTTAGTACGCGAAACTGAATACCAGCCTTGTCCGTTGCCAATGCCATTGCACCGCCCAACGCATCAATCTCACGCACTAAATGCGATTTACCGATACCGCCAATCGCAGGGTTACAACTCATCTGCCCGAGCGTCTCAATATTATGCGTCAACAATAAGGTCTGTGCGCCCATACGTGCAGCCGCCAGAGCAGCTTCTGTACCAGCATGACCACCGCCGATCACTATCACGTCGTAATGTTTTGGGTATTGCATGTGTGCCTCACTTGACTCATAACGCTGCTGATTGCCATATCTTATGTTCAAATAAGAAAACAGTCAGCAAATAAACGTCAGTCGAATTTATAAAAAGATAACGACTTAGATAAGTCGTTCATAATTGGTTGAATAACCTATCATTATAACAATTTTTTCACGCTTAAAAAACGCTAGGACAAAAACTATTATAATTAAGCGCAAAGATATTTATGCCATCATCACTTTGGTTGCTAGCTTTTGAGTTCGTGATGATGTCTTAGTTATTACTGTTTCCACGGCTAAGCGGTACGATCTGATCTGATTGCCCACTAGACAGCATATGATGGCTACCATACCCCTCTGGATTGATCTGTAGATAGGCGTTCATTTGACCAATCGCCTCACCATCATCACTCGCCAAAATCTGCTCTTTGATAAGCTCGACCGGTGGTAATGGTAAGTTTTTAAGTAATGCCAAGCGCTGATGGTTATCACCCTTGTTGACTACCAATTCGATAAGCTGACGAGCATCAATTGGCAAATCTGGTGTGTTCTGTGCCAATAATGCCAAATGATAAGCACCTGCAGGATCTTGGTCTACAACAATGCGCTGCTCAATCGCAACATATGTCGCTTCAGTTGCACCACCTGCCACACTAAGCTGATGAATACATTTAAGTGCTGAGTATGACTCATTATTAGCAATCTCAATAATGCGTGTCGATCCATTTTTTAAACGTTCACGGCGCTTCTCGATCGCCGCCTGCTCAGCCGCTTCTCTTTGCTCATTTAACTGTTCGCTGGTTTGGTTATTCATAAAGCTCTTTTACTCATCTGATAATTATTATTTATATCGCTGATATCTTGGACACTATATGGGGGTAAATCCTATAAAAACAACGAAGCCTAATGACATACGCGAGTGGAAATACTAATGGGGACAATAATAAATACGCTACTAACAACACTAATAGCGACAATAAAAAACCCAAATAGCCATCACATGACTATCTGGGTTTGCTGTGCTTGTATCCTGCAAAGGCTAATTGGACATTAAAGACATCCAATTCGCACTTTCAAGTATTAAGCAGCAGGGCTGTTTGCTTCAACCAATGGCTTTAACTCGCCTGATTGATACATTTGCAAGATAATGTCTGATCCGCCCATTAACTCGCCATCAATCCATAACTGCGGGAACGTTGGCCAGTTAGCGATTTTTGGCAACGTTGCACGGATTTCTGGGTTTTCTAAAATGTTTACAAACGCAAATGGACGACCAATCTGAGTCAACACTTCGATAGAGCGCGCTGAAAAGCCACACTGTGGAAATTGCGGTGTGCCTTTCATGTAGATAATAACTTTATTGTCACGGATTTGATCACGGATCAATTGTTCAACGTCGTTTGCAGCAGTGTTTGGGGTTTGCTCACTCATAAAAGCTCCTATTGATAAAGCGGTTCATTAAAATGATTATTTATATTAAATAATTGTATAAAGACGTGGCTGATACATGGGGCGACTGCCGCTGTATTACAAGCACGAATTTCAATCTATGTAGGTTCGATAGCATTAGGGACTAATAATACCACGGCATTGGCCATGATGCCCTCTTGACGACCCGTAAATCCCAATTTTTCAGTCGTGGTCGCTTTCACACTGATATTGCTAATATCTGTTTGCAGGTCACTAGCGATATTAGCGCGCATGGCTAGATTATGCGGCGCTAACTTTGGCCGCTCGCACATCACGGTAATATCAGCATTACCTAGGCTATAACCAGCCTCTTGCACTTTACTATAAACATAACGCAGCAGTACTCGTGAATCCAATCCAGCATGTGCCGCATCGGTATCGGGAAAATGCTGCCCGATATCACCAAGCGCCAATGCACCAAGTAGCGCATCAGCAAGTGCGTGCAAGACCACATCCCCATCAGAGTGTGCGAGCAAACTGTGAGTATGCTCAATAGGCACGCCCGCTAGAATGACATATTGCTGCTGCTGACCATTATTATGAAAAGCGTGAACGTCGATACCTTGACCAATTTTTATCATTATTATTCCAAGATGAGTTAAAGGTGATTAAAATAATTCAAAACCACTATCTGAATTTTCAAAGCGGTTTTACTAGTAGCCAGACACCATCGGTCGCCACCAGTTTCAATTAACTGGTATAATATGACGTTTATTTTATCATAATACCAGATCCAAAAGACAAGCTGACGTTGTTGTACTGAGACTACGTATTGTAGTGATTGCATAACACTTGGCGTCGGCATGTACTTTGGATAACGTATAAATAGTTGAGCCGTTTTATGTCAGCCATACAAAATACCTCAAGCACAACCGTTTCTGAGTCTTTTAATGCTCATTGCCCTTTAACACTTGCTGATGTCGAAAATCCTAGCACCAAGCATGTGATTGTCGGTATGTCAGGTGGGGTCGATTCTTCTGTATCAGCCGTTCTACTTCAGCAGGCAGGCTTCAAGGTCGAAGGCTTGTTTATGAAGAACTGGGAAGAAGATGACGGCACCGAATACTGTACGGCGATGGATGATCTAGCAGACGCGCAAGCCGTATGTGACAAAATCGGTATGAAGCTGCACACGGCCAACTTTGCTATGGAATATTGGGATCGCGTATTCGAGCACTTTTTGGCGGAATATAAAGCAGGACGTACCCCAAACCCTGATATCTTGTGCAATAAAGAAATCAAGTTTAAAGCGTTTTTGGACTATGCGTTGACGCTTGGTGCAGATTATATCGCGACCGGTCACTATACGCGTCGCAGTGTGAATTATACCAATGCCGAAGGTGACGAGGTTGCACAGCTCTTACGCGGTCTTGATAATAATAAAGACCAAAGCTATTTCTTGCATGCGGTTGGCGGTGACAAAATCGCCAAAACGCTATTTCCCGTTGGTGAGCTTGAAAAGTCAGTGGTACGTCAGATAGCTGAAAAGCATGACCTAGCGACGGCTAAAAAGAAAGACTCTACGGGTATTTGTTTTATTGGTGAGCGCCGCTTTAAAGACTTCTTACAGCAATATCTGCCTGCTCAAAAAGGCGAGATACTTACTGATGATAATAAAGTCATCGGTACTCATGATGGCCTCATGTATTACACATTGGGTCAACGTGGCGGCATCGGTATTGGCGGTGTTAAAGACCGTCCTGAAGAACCATGGTTTGTATTGGCCAAAGACTTAGAGAAAAACCGTTTAATCGTCGGTCAAGGGCATGAACATCCCATGCTAATGAGCAACGAGCTAAAAGCCTATAAGCTCGATTGGATCGACGGTCTACCGCCTGCGGATGTATTTAGCGACGAAGGCCTAGCCTGTATGGAAAAGTCTCGCTATCGCCAGCCAGATCAAGCGTGTCGCGTATTTGCGACCAATGCTGATGGCAGCGAAGTGCGCGTGGTATTTGATGAGCCACAGCGCGCCGTCACCCCTGGTCAGTCAGCAGTATTTTATATCGATGAAGTATGTCTGGGCGGCGGCGTGATTGAATCTATCGATGCACCTTGCGGATTTTAATTACTTCCTAAGACCCAACCTAAAGCACAGATGTTGACGCAGTGAATAACATAATTTTAACGAGCGTCAACATCGCTTTATTTGCATAGACCGCTTTTTTAATATCATATTTCTGCTATATTACGCGCAACGATTTCGACGTCGTTTTTTATATGGTAATTTTTTATCTAGACTCTTGCAGTTTTTTATTTCATAACTACTGAGGCATAACCATGACCCCACTTACCGCTCTCTCTCCAATTGATGGTCGTTACGCATCAAAGGCTGACAGCTTACGTCCTTATTTATCTGAATTTGGTCTAATCAAAGCTCGCGTTACGGTAGAGATTCGCTGGTTGCAGTCTTTAGCTGACAACAGCGCAATTGGTGAATTAGCAGCATTTGATGACCAGACTAACGCTTTTTTGAATGCAATCGTTGATGACTTTAGCGAAGCAGATGCTCAAGCTATCAAAGACATCGAAGCGACGACCAATCATGATGTAAAAGCGGTTGAGTACTTTATCAAAGACAAGTTCCGTGGTCAGGATGCCTTGATTGACTCACTTGAGTTTATTCACTTTGCCTGTACCAGTGAAGATATCAATAACTTATCGTATGCATTGATGCTCAAAGACAGCCGCGAGCTAGTCGTTGCCAAAATGCAGCAAGTGACTGATAGCATCGTTGACTTATCTATTGCTCACGCTGATCAGCCAATGTTATCACGTACACATGGTCAGACAGCCAGTCCAACGACACTTGGTAAAGAGATGGCAAACGTAGCCTATCGCCTAGCCCGTCAAATCAAGCAAATCAATCAAGTAGAGCTATTAGGTAAAATCAACGGCGCAGTCGGTAACTATAATGCGCATTTTTCAGCGTACCCTGATGTCGACTGGCAGAGCCATGCTGAAGCGTTTATCAATCAGCGTTTAGAGCTAACATTTAACCCTTACACCACTCAAATTGAGCCACACGACTATATCGCTGAATTGTTTGATGCCGTTAAGCGCTTCAATACAATCTTGATCGATTTCAACCGTGATATTTGGCAATATATTAGCTTAGGCTATTTTAAACAGCGCCTAAAAGACGGTGAAGTTGGCTCTTCTACTATGCCACATAAAGTTAATCCAATTGACTTTGAAAACTCTGAAGGTAACTTGGGCGTTGCCAATGCGATGTTGGCACATTTGGGTGAGAAGTTACCAATTTCACGTATGCAGCGTGACCTATCTGACTCGACGGTGCTGCGTAATATCGGTGTTGGCCTAGCACAGAGCATGATTGCGTTTGATGCTTGTTTAAAAGGCGTGGGTAAACTTGAGCTAAATGCACAGCGTTTAAATGATGATTTGAATCAAGCGCAAGAAGTGTTAGCAGAGCCGATTCAAACGGTCATGCGTCGCTACCGTGTTGAAAACCCATACGAGAAGCTAAAAGCTTTGACTCGTGGTAATGCCATGACTCGTGAAGCCATGCTAACGTTTGTCGAAAGCGATGAGCTATCGGCAGTTAGTAATGCGGATAAAGAACGCTTGCGTGCATTGACGCCTGCTACTTATATCGGTAATGCCGCTGAGCAAGCACGCGCTATTAAAGAGTGGATTGCCAAGCTTTAATAACTGATAAGAACATACTGATAATAAGATCGGACTAGAAAGGTAGGAGCGCCCAGTACTATTTACTCGCTCCTATCTTGCTAGCACTTTTATCTTATTAAGTTGTTATCTTAATAGCTATTATCTGAATAAACAGTAACCTTACTTTGAACACTATGACTGGTTTTGATTCGATTGCTTTTGATTCAAAACCCATAGTCGATAAGTAAGGTTTTATTTTGTATCATCATCGTCATCACTGTCGCCCGGTATGATGGCTTTACCCACAGCAACGGTTCCTTTAACCACGCCTTTGGTAGTTTTATAAGCGATTTTTGCGGGTACTGTGACGATTTTATGGACACAGGCTTGTAGCAAAAACACGCTAGCGATGATGACAACAAAATGTAGCTTTTTCATAACGTTCCTACGATTGAGTGGATGCTCTGATGACAGCTATTATTTTGATAATCGTTATTGCTTATATGTACTATATAAACGTTACCAAAATAATAGACATCAAATAGATGACAATCTTAAACTATTAAAATCCCCCTATATAGCATCCTTTATTATTAATCTTGTACACTGCCAAAATATGGATTTATCAATGATTTCTATTCCTCTTTGTTTACCCGACTCTATCACGCCTGAGCAATTCCTGACTGAATACTGGCAAAAGAAGCCACTGCTTATCAAGCAAGGGTTGCCGCAGCTAATTGACATGTTTGAACCAGATGACATGATTGGTCTTGCGCTTGAAGAAGATGCTAGCGCAAGACTGCTGACTCAAGCAGCCAGTAAACAAGAAGGTCAGGCACAGTGGCAACTCAAAAAAAGCCCACTGAATGAAACAGATTTTGAAAACTTGCCAGAGCAATGGACTGTATTGGTACAAAATCTTGAGCAATGGTCGCCAGAGCTTGGTCAGTTGTGGCAAGCATTTGACTTTATTCCGCAATGGCAGCGCGATGACATCATGGTCTCTTATGCGCCAGCAGGTGGTTCGGTCGGTAAGCATTATGACGACTACGATGTGTTTTTGGCACAAGGCTATGGCTCTAGACGTTGGCAGTTGGGCAAATTCTGTGATGACCAGACAGAGTTTGTTGCTGATGAGCCTCTGCGTTTATTTGACGACATGGGCGAGCTTATTTTTGATGAGATACTAGAAGCGGGTGATGTCCTTTATGTACCACCGAAATTATCACATTTCGGTGTAGCACAAGACGACTGTCTGACTTTCTCGTTTGGTTGCCGCCGTCCAAACCTGATGCAAATCATCGATAGCGTGGCCGATATTGCGACCAATGACAGCAAGTTATTTATCCCGATGCTACTACCGCAAGCGCTACAAGCGTCAGGTGAATTGCAAGCAGATAGTATAGCCGCTATCAAGGCGCAATTGCTAGAGATGCTACAATCTGATCGTGGTGATGATATGATTCGCCAAGCAGTTTCTGAAGTGGTTAGTAAACGCCAATATGATGCGCTGATGCCAGAAGAGATGTTAGATACCGATGAGCTTATGCAAGCCCTATCAGAAGGAGCCACATTGCAGGCAGACTATAGCAACCGCCTACTCTATAGCCAGACCGGTGATGGCACTGTACTGTATGCTAATGGTCAACGTATCGACGGGCTTGATGAAGCGGCGATAGCAGTATTGGTACGCTTGGCCAATGGTGAAGCATTACAGCATAGCGATGTCACCGATGTGGATGCAGATGATTTGAGCGAATGGCTAGAGAACGGTTGGGTATGGGTGGATGTGGCTGAATAAAATCTCATTATCAAACTTCAGTTAAACAACGTAAACAAAAAAACCGCTATCTAAAATTACTCAGATAGCGGTTTTTTCTTATACGTTTTTTGCAATTACTAGTTTGATAGTTAGAGCATTACCAAATATCGCTTAGCCTTTATAAAAGTTGATATAAAAGCTAAGCAGATTCGTAATTACTGCATTGATTCTACTCTGTACCAAGCTCAAGCAAGCTCGCGTTACCACCGATTGCTGTGGTATTGATAGTCTTGACTCGCTCAGTGACAAAGCGATGCAGATAATCAGGCGTCAGCATTTCTGACAAGCCTTCCATATCAGTGACACTGATAACCTGTGTCAAAATACCGTCAGTATTGGCAAGCTCTTGACTGATAGCTTGCACCTCGCTGCGGCTACCAGAGACAGCCACTTGTGCTAGACGATCGATATATAAAAGTGTCACAGTTTGCGAATCGTTAGCCACACTCAAGACATCTTCGCTGATACCTGTGTCGTGCAGTATCTTAGCAGCTTCATTACACATCTCATCTTGGCTTGGGCAATGCAATATAACTTCATTACCTGTCAACAATGCCGCGATAAGCTGACCTAATACTGCCATAGCTCTAGCAGTTTCGCCGCCGATGACCATGGTTTTACCACGACCAGTAACATACAAGTCATTTGACTCGCCTGTTGCCCCTGTCATACGATGCATCTCATCCAAGCTAGGCGCAGCGCTCAACAAATGGTTGAATAAGCGCTTTGCTTTATTGGCATCACCAGTGAGCAATGCCAGTTTTGGAATGGCTGCTTGTAGATACGTTGCGCGGTTGACTGCGCCGAGTAATCGCCAAGATTCACAAACCTGGGCATGATTTTTTTTGAATTCAGTCGCCATGTTGCTACTCCTTATGCGAGTTCTGTTTGAGTGGTAGTTTGGGTTTCGGTCGCTGTCATATGAGCAGCTGACTGTTCAGCGTTGACTGTTTCTGAGCTAAGTTGCATCAGACGCGCGACATAGTGCGGGCCACCAGCTTTAGGGCCAGTACCTGATAGACCACAACCACCGAATGGCTGTACGTTTACGACCGCGCCGATTTGGTTACGGTTGATGTAAGTGTTACCGACAAAGGCACGACGCTCAATGTGCTCAACAGTATTTTCGATACGGCTATGGATACCTAACGTCAAACCGAAGCCTGTGTTGTTAATGGCATCAATCAGCTTATTCAAATCACGTGCTTGATAGCGCAGTACGTGTAGAATTGGGCCAAAGTGCTCACCACCGATCACATCGATGCTCTTTACTTCAATTGCGGTTGGCAATACAAAAGTAGACTTCTCTTGACTGACGACTGAGCTTGAGCTCATCGGCGTCTGTGCCAAAATAGTAGCAGTCGGCTCAGCACCCATACGTTCGATGTGCGCCTCTAAACCATGCTTAGCATCCGCATCAATTACTGGACCTACATCTGTGGCAGCATATAGAGGATTACCTACAGACAGCTCAGCCATATTACCTTGCAATAGCTCGATTAAATCATCCGCCATCTCTTCTTGTACACACAATATACGACAAGCTGAACAACGCTGACCTGCTGAACCAAATGCTGATAGTACCGCATCTCTAACGACTTGCTCTGGCAATGCTGTTGAGTCAACGATCATTGCGTTTTGACCGCCAGTCTCAGCGATAAAGACAGGCAATTCGCCACTGGTTTGTGCATGATCATTTAAGCTTTGGTTGATACGTTGGGCTGTTTGAGTCGAACCTGTAAATATCACACCTGCGATATTATCAGCAGCCGTCAAAGCACCACCTACGTCGCCTGCACCAATGACCAATTGCAATGCTTCTGCAGGTATGCCCGCTTGATACATCAACTGTGCACCAAAGTGAGCTACCAAACTGGTTTGTTCAGCAGGTTTCGCTACTACCGTGTTACCTGCAGCAAGTGCAGCTACAATCTGTCCCGTATAGATAGCCAATGGGAAGTTCCATGGACTGATACAAACGAAAGTGCCACGTGCTTTATACACTTGACGAGACTGCTTACCAGCCAAGTCTGTGAACTCATGTACGACGTCATCTAGACGCTCTGCTTCGTCAGCATAGAAACGACAGAAATCAACGGCTTCTTTGATTTCATCGATGCCATCTTGCATGGTTTTACCCGCTTCAACTTGGCATAGTGCCATTAGTTCAGCGTAGTTTTCTTCGTATAGCTCAGCAATCTTACGTAATATCTCAGCACGCTTAGCAGCTGGTACATTTTTCCATACATCTTGACCAGCAACAGCAACGTCAATCGCTTGGCGAGCCACTTCAGCGTTGGCATAAGTTACTTTACCAGCACTAACTTCGTGGTTCCAAGGCGCAAGTACAGTCTGCGTATCAAGCTGATTCGTTTGACCATTTACTTCGTAAGTATCAACAGCTTTACCATTAATGATAGAGGTTGCTGACCATGTTTTGTGTAGATGGCTATCAATAGCTGACTTGAACGGCAACCATTGTGACTCCACAAAGATATTAGGGCCAAAACTTGCACGACGTTCACCATAAATCTCTAACGGTAACGGGATGTCTGGATTGTGCAATGTTGCATTACCAAGCAGTTTGTCATATGGATGCACTGTTAGCTTTTCGATTGGGTAAGACTTGTCTAGCAACTGATGAACAAACGAGCTGTTGGCACCGTTCTCAAGCAAGCGGCGTACCAAGTACGGTAGCAAGTCTTTGTGTGCACCTACTGGCGCATAGATACGTACAGGAATCTCATAAGCTTGCAAAATGTGATCATAAAGCGCATCGCCCATGCCGTGCAGACGTTGGAATTCAAAGTCTCTATGTGCACTCATGGTCATGATTGATGACAGTGTATGCGCATTATGCGTCGCAAACTGTGGCCAGATTAGGCCGCGCAGATGGTCTGACAATAAGAAGCGCGCACAAGCAAGGTATGCAGTATCCGTACCTTCTTTACGTGTCCAAACTGGATAGCCTGATAGACCTTTTTGCTGAGCAAGTTTGATCTCAGTATCCCAGTAAGCGCCTTTTACTAGACGTACTGGAATACGATCACCGACTTCAGTAGACAGACGAGCAAGCCACGCTAATACAGCGATAGCGCGTTTAGAGTACCCTTGTACAACGATACCCAAACCATCCCAGTCCGCCGTTAAATTATCACGGTATAAAGACTCAAACAGTTTTAGAGAAATCTCAAGGCGATCTGCTTCTTCAGCATCAATACTGATATCGACATTGACTTCACGTGCCGCTTCAATCAATAGTAGGCAGCGCTGACGCAATAAGCCCATTACTTGCGCTTCTTGCGTGGCTTCATAGCGAGGATGCAGTGCTGATAATTTGATAGACACTGACGGCTTTGGCATGCCTTCTTTGACTTTTACGTTCGCCGTAGCTCTGATCGCATGTAGATAGTCATTGAAGTATTTTTCCGCATCTTTATGCGTGATCGCCGCTTCGCCTAACATATCAAATGAATAGGTATAGCCTCTATTACGATATGGCTGGCTATTTTTATTGGCGTCTTCGATGGTCTCGCCCAATACAAACTGATGGCCCATGATACGCATGGCTTTTTGCATCGCACTACGAATGACAGGCTCACCCATCTTCTTAGTCATGCGATCCAAGAAACCTGATGCAGTGGTGCTGCTGTCAATACTGACAACGCGACCAGTCATCATCATGCCCCAAGTAGAAGCATTGACCATAAAGCCATTGTCATTTTTGATGTGCTTTTTCCAGTCAGCCACACTCATTTTGTCATGAATCAATGCATCAGCCGTATAGTTGTCTGGCACACGAATCAAGGCTTCTGCCAAGCTCATTAGCAAGATACCTTCTTGGGTATCAAGGCTATACTCCAGCAATAATGAATCAACCATCTTGACGGCTTTACCATCATTACGCACGTGCTCAACCAGTTTGCGCGTTTGCTCAGCAGCAGCATCGCGTTCTTCTATACTGGGTTTAGCAAGTGGCAACAACTCAGACAACCAACGTTCTTCATCAGCGCTATATAGCGGCGAAATACGCTTATTTAGCGCTTCTGCTGACTGGGCGAGATACTCAGGCGACAGCATATCAACAGGATTAAACAAGATCGGCTCTTGCGGGGTAAACTGGTCTACTGGGTTCATAATAACTCCATAACTATCGTTTAAAAACCATAATAAATGGTGCTTTAGGAAGTCTGATCGTCCTGTATAACTGCTCATAACCGCTATCAAAAAATAGTGGTTATTGACGGATATTCACAGCAATAATCAAAAGACCAAACGGCGCCATCACAAAACTAAAAATCCAGCATAGGCTGGAGACGGTTAAGTAGGTCGTTCGACTGTTAAACGGGCTACGTTAACAATACAAAGGCAACAACGAAAAGCTAAGCGGCATTAGTGCCTTCTTCTTGTTAGTAGTGAAAGGAGTGTGATGACCAAATATCGCCTTATTGAACCGAAAAATCGCTCTAATAATCACAAATCTGTCATCTTTGGTGATGCTAATTCACTGTAAGAAAAACCTCTACGGCGTTGATTGAGGTGATGCGCTTAACTCGGCTATAATATCACGAAAGTTTTTTTCAAACTAACGAAATTTATTATTTTCATAAATTAATATATATCTAAATAACAATAACTTACAAGCACTTTATTGGCCATGACGCTTTGGTTACGTTTTTTTGTTTACTATTGCCCATAGTTTGGCATCACCCTACTTAATACTGGTATCAGAAATACTAAACATTACCCCCAAGAATACTGAGCTCAAATTAAGACGATAGGCTTATAATGCTGACAAAAAAAACCCTCTTTATCATCAGCTGATAAAGAGGGTTTTTTGTTTAATACACGATCTAATGTCTTACTACACTTTACATTATAGGAAGATAATCTTGAACAACAGTATAGCAGTCAAAATCCAGACAGCGATACTGATATCTGCAAACTTGCCTGCAATTGCTTTTACAGCTGTAAAGGTAATAAAACCAAGTGCGATACCGTCAGCGATAGAGTATGTAAGCGGTGTGAATAGCAATACCACGACCACTGGTGCCGCTTCTGTTAAGTCGCTCCAGTTAATATCCTTTAGGGTACCCATCATAAGTACGGCTACATAAAAGATAGCGCCAGCCGTTGCATAAGCTGGAATCATACCCGCTAGTGGCGAGAAGAAAATACTGAACAGGAATAACACACCTACCGTAACAGCCATCAAGCCTGTACGGCCACCTGAGGCGATACCAGAGATACTCTCAATATAGCTGGTCGTCGATGAAGTACCCAGTAAAGAACCCGCTACTGTCGCTGTTGAATCAGCGAGTAGTGCTTTGCCCATGTTCGGGATATTGCCATCTTTGTCCGTTAATTTTGCTTGGCTAGTGGTAGCAATCAAAGTACCAGCAGTATCAAACAAATCGACAAATAAGAAAGCAAAGATCACACTGATCATGCCCACATCAAATGCACCAGCAATGTCTAATTGCATCAGCGTCGGTGCAATAGAAGGTGGTGAAGAGATGATACCTGTGAACTGTGTATAGCCCATTAATAAGCTAATCAGTGCAACCAATAAAATACCAATGGTTACCGCACCTGGGACTCTCTTATAAGACAGGCCAATGATAACAACAAAACCTAATGAAGCCATGACAGGACCAAATGACGTCATGTCACCAAGGCCAACTAAGGTTGCATCATGATTGACGATGATGCCTGCGCTTTGCAATGCAATAAACGCCAAGAACGCACCAATACCAGCAACTACGCCGTTTTTAAGAGACGTTGGAATGGCATTAATGATTGCTTCACGAATCTTAAATAGACTCAATAGTACGAAAATACAACCAGACAAGAACACCGCACCTAGCGCTGTCTGCCATGCGTAGCCCATACCAAGCACCACACCATAGGTAAAGAAGGCATTAAGACCCATACCTGGTGCTAGCGCAACTGGTAGTCGGGCGTAGATACCCATAATGAAACAACCTACTGCTGCTGCTATACAGGTCGCTACAAATACGGCCCCTTTATCCATACCCGCATCGGCTAAGACGTTAGGGTTGACAAAGATAATATAAGCCATCGTCAAGAACGTGGTTATACCAGCGATGATTTCTGTTTTGATCGTGGTATTTTCACCATTAATCCCAAAATAGCGTTCAATTGCATTCATAAGTGTCGCCCCCGACTGGCTAATAAAAAGTCATCATTACCTAAAATTAAACATGACCTCAGCGAAAAAATAACGATGCCACAATAAGAATAATGTAGTAACAAAGCGTAACATATTAGACCAGTTATCTTACAAACTCAATCGTTGATAATGTCTATCTCGTACAAAATGCGATTTTGGGAGACTTCAAGACTATTGGCCAGAAAAGCCACATAAAGCCATGCTGCCCTACGCTATTCGAAAAACTACTTTCTATTCGTCATTAAGGTAATATTCGGTTTGAGTCAATCATTTTAGATGATAAGTATTTGCTCGGTCATTATTCATGTTATCCAACTAACTATTGAATGAATCAATAGCAGCCCAACTAAATAGTCGTTTAACACATTAATAATGACCTTTCTCTCATTTAGAAGTAAACTAGGGGGTTATTATACCGATACCTAAATCGCGATACTTACTGTTGCAGCATTTTTCTAAGCACAGTTACAAATTTTTAGTAAAGAAACGTGCTGCGTATTAAATAATAAAAAGTAAATAGTATTTGTTTAGAGGTTGTCTGGTTCGGATATCACTATTCCAGCCAGCTGTTATCAATTATTCGTGAGTCCATTACATGCCTGAATCATTAAATATTGTCGATCTTATTACCCAAGCCAGTCTATTGGTGCAGATTGTGATGGCACTATTGTTATTAGCCTCTTTACTCAGCTGGGTTATTATCTTTCGCATGAGTGCGCGACTTGGTACAGCCAAAAACTTTGATCAACAGTTTGAAACTTGGTTTTGGTCAGGCGAAGACTTGGCCAAGCTATATCAAGGCATTCAGGGTTCTCCTGATCGTCAAGGACTTGAGCAGATTTTTTATGTGGGCTTTTCAGAATACCTAAGAATGCACAAAAAGCGTCAACCTAAAGATGACATTATCGATGGTGTTGAACGCAAGCTACGCGTCGGCCTAGGTCGTCAGCAGCAATTGCTAGAGTCAGGACTGACGACGCTAGCCAGCATTGGCTCCGTTGCTCCGTACATCGGATTGTTCGGTACAGTGTGGGGCATCATGAATGCATTCTTGGGACTGTCTCAAACTGAGCAAGCTACCCTCGCCTCTGTCGCTCCCGGTATCGCCGAAGCACTGATTGCCACAGCCATGGGTTTGTTTGCCGCTATCCCTGCGGTATTGGCATACAATCATTTCACAGCAAAATCGAGCCGACTATATGACTCGCGTGCCTTATTTTGTGATGAGATGACAGGCATGCTGCAGCGTGAGACCAGCGTACAAGCGCCTATTAGCAAAGAAACCCAAGTTAATGCAGGTCAGGTGACAGGGCTATGAAACCAAACCCCTACGGCCGTGAAAAAAAAGCCCTTAATGCAGAAATGAACGTCGTACCTTACATTGACGTCATGCTGGTGCTACTGGTGATATTTATGGTGACAGCGCCGATGCTGATTACAGGCGTCGATGTTGATCTGCCAAAAGAGCAAACCAATACCATGAGTCAAAGCCAATTACCTGTGATTGTCTCGTTGACTGATAAAGGTGATATTTTTATCAGCTATGAAAGCAATGTTGACGTGCCAGTAAGTGAGCCTGAGCTGATTAATACATTATCTAACCTACAGTCTCAGAGCGATAATAGTAACACTGAGCCAGTACAGGTAATGATCAATGCCGATCAAAACAATCAGTATGGTGCCATCATGACGCTCATGGCAACCTTGCAACAAGCAGGTATCGAAAAAGTTGGGTTACTGACTGGTGCGCCACTACCCACACCTTCTTTATAGTGATAAGCGTCCTTTAGTAAATGTCTTATATCATAATAGCCAATTCTAGTAGTCAATCTGACAAATCACGTTCATGAGTATCCTTACCATGCATAATGCTCCTGCCGTCTATGTACCTACCGAACCAGAAAGCAACGGGTTAACACTGCCGACGTTGCTAAGCTTACTGGCGCATGGCCTTATCATCGGCATACTGGTTTATAACTATCAAACCACTGAAGTTGAGACTGCTGGTAGTATTGAGACGGTCATGGTATCTCCTGAGCAACTTGCTGAAATGCAAGGACAAATATTGGCCAACCGTGCAGCAGCCAGCGCAATGCAGATGGATAGTAGCACTAGCGACTCATCCAGTAGTGCCCAGCCAGAAGTATCTGGTAGCAGCGTCAGTGCGCAAAATCCAAGTCAGACAAGCTCTCAGCGCGTACCTGTATTTACACGATCTGAGGAGCCCGCTGGTCAACCCATACTTATGAGCGAAGATCATCAACAACGTCTGCTTGAGCAGAATCAAGAGTATGAGCGCAAAATGGCTGAGTGGGCAGCACAACTAGACGAATCCGCTATGGAAGAGCTTGACCAAGTCGATCAAAGCAAACGTGATCAGCTCATAGAAGAACAAAAAAGGCTGGGAGAATTTCGTCAAAAGCAGAACAATCCACCAAAGATAAAACGTCCCACTGCTAGCGATCGCAATATTGAGATTGATACTGCCGGCTCTGGCAATGCAGGCAAAACCTTTAGCCTATCAGATGGACAGTCTACTGTGTCTGGTGATACGTCAACCTCTAGTACGTCCAAGGGCAGTAGCCGCTCTGCGTCCAGTGGCAGTCGTGGTGCCAGCAACAGTGAAATTATCAATTTAATCAAGCGTAACTATACGCCGCCTACTGCTGCGCGAGGCTCTACTCAACGTGCCACCCTAACCATCACTGTCAATGCAAATGGCGATGTGATCAATGTGACCGCCTCTGGACCTGATAGCACGGTCAACGAAGCGGCAAGACAAGCGGTACTCAATACTGGCAGTCTCCCGATTGATGCTGATGACCCTAAATACCCGACTTTTACCATACAGTTTAAAGGCAGCAATTAATCAGTTGCTAGGTTCTTATAATATTGGTAACGTGACGTTAAGCGGCTTGTCTCGCATAGGTTGCTGCCTCATCTAGATGCTTGTCTCATTAAATAAAAAATGAATATCATACTAATTTTAGGAGCTCCATTTACTCATGCGTACCCACAAAAAATTACTAGTCTCATTACTCGCCAGTACCTCAGCATTGCTGATATCGCAAAGCGTGCTCGCTGCACCTGTTGTACTAGAATTGGACTATGAGATTCCTGTTCAGCAAAACCAAGTTGCGTTTGTATCGTTTGCGGGTGACTCTGTCTTATCACCGATTGTATTAAATGACTTGAGTAAAACCGAGCTAAAAGTAACCAATCAAGATCTACCGCAGCAGCCGCACAGTAGTAAAGAGCTGACAGGTACATTACCTGTTTGGCAAAGCATGGGCATACCGTATCTGGTCGTCGGCAGTACGCGTACCAATCGTGGCAAAATAATCACTGATTATGAAGTCATCGATGTCAAATCTGGTCGTGTGATAGAAGGCAAGCAAAGCCTAACTGCTGACAACAATAGAGAAAGCATGCGTTACGCTAGTCATGTCATCGCAGACAAAGTATACGAGCTGATTACTGGTATTCCAGGGGACTTCTCAGGGCGCATTGCTTATATTGAAGAAACAGGAACTGGCAAGCAAAAGGTCTCTCGTCTCAAAGTAATGGATGCTGATGGCGAAAACGCTAGAACCATTACTGAAGTGGCAGGCTCTATTTTTTCACCAGCATGGTCACCTGATGGCAACCGTATCGCCTACTCGGTACAACGTGAAAAATCATATCCTGTTATCTACGTGCAAAACGTCAGTGGCGGCGGTGCAACTGCTCTGACGCCTTTTTCAGGTAGTAACCTAAGCCCTTCGTTCTCTCCTGATGGCAGCAAGATATTATTCTCTAGCAGCTTTGAAGGTAGCGCTGATATCTATGAGATGAGCGCCAGCGGCGGTACACCTAGAAGGCTCACTAATTTACCGAGCAGTGAAGTGCAGCCAAGCTATGCACCAGACGGCAAATCTTTCGTTTTCGTCAGTGATAAAACTGGCTTTAACAAGCCACAAGTCTATCGCTACGAGTTTGCCACAGGACAAACCACTAAAGTGTCAAACGGTGGTTATGCAACCAGCCCGCAGTTTAGCAGTGACGGTACACAAATTGCCTTTTTGAGTGGGCGCTCAGCGGCTATTATGAATAGCAATGGTGCGATCACTACCAATCTTGGCAATACGGGTATTGATGAAGCACCAAGCTTCTCACCAAACGGTAAACGCGTGGTCTACGCATCGACCCAAGGCGGCAAAGGCGTGCTGACTATCAAGTCCCTCAATGGTGGCGAAGCGTTTGGTAAGTCAGGACAAGGCGTTATCCGCTCACCCGTATGGTCATCAAGCCCAAAATAATTGGTCGTCCACTAAAGTAGCAATTTTGGTTATGGTGGAATAGATATCAATTATTGAGCAAAGTTGAAAAAAGCTCCAATCATATTCGTTATGGTTGGGGCTTTTTTTGATTAAAAACAGCAATAGAGCTGCCGATAGATCTTAGTATTTATTCGTTCTCAATGGTCAGTACCCCTCTTCTTTGATCTACTTTTCAATGTTACCTAACCCTCCCTCTTTCGTAACAAACCTGTAAACGCACTAGTACCAAAAAAAACATTGCAATGACTTGCATTTTACCTATACCCTAAATATACCTGACCAATTGGTCAGTTTGTTCAAATATTAGCCAACATATATTAGCTATTTTCATTATTTATCTTACAGACGGATGCGTACCCCTATTGTTTACATCGATAAAAAACAAGTCAAAGATTGGGTTAAAACTTTGATCTCGTGATTTACCACATTGTCTGATATCTACAGTCAAGCGGGTACTAAGCAGTTATTTTAGGAGGAAACCACCATGAGTGAAAACGTTCCAGCGAATACCGATTTACTGTATAGACTGCATGACCGTCCTACCCCCATTAAAGCATTTTTAGGTGCTATACAGCACGTACTTGCAGCGTTTGTAGGTATCATCACACCCTCTCTTATCATAGGTGGCACATTAGGTTTAGGAGAGCATATCCCCTACCTTCTCAGTATGTCATTGATAGTATCTGGCGTCGCAACCTTTATTCAGACTCGTAAAGTAGGTCCTGTTGGCTCTGGTCTCATGGCGTTACAAGGTACTAGTTTTGGATTTTTGGCAGCAGTACTGACGGCAGGGTTTGTGGTAAAAAACCGCGGTGGTGGTCCAGAAGAGATTTTATCCGTTATTTTTGGTGTTTCCTTTCTCGGTGCATTTGTTGAGATATTTTTGAGTCAGTTTATCACCAAACTCAAATCTTTTATGAGCCCTATTGTTACAGGCTGCGTGATTGTCACGATTGGTTTGTCATTAACCAAGGTAGGTCTGACCGACTTAGCAGGTGGGTTTGGTGCTGAAGATTTTGGTAGTATTCCGAACTTACTTTTGGGCGGTGGTGTGCTGGCAAGTGTCGTACTGATTAGCATCATCAACAATAAAGTCATTCGCTCAAGCGCCATCTTTATCGGTTTGATGCTCGGCCTTGTCGCTGCCGTATTTATGGGACGTATCGATTTTTCATTGGTTTCTGAAGCGGCTTTTTTTACGGTGCCGATTCCTTTTAAGTATGGCTTTGGTTTTGATTGGCAGGCTTTTATTCCTATTGCCTTTATGTACATCATTACCAGTATCGAGACCTCAGGCGATCTGACGGCTACCTCAATGATATCAGGGGAACCGATCAAAGGCCCTCTCTATGAGAAACGCATCAAAGGCGGTGTATTAGGAGATGGTGTTAACTCTCTAATTGCAGCGGTATTCAATACCTTCCCCGTGACGACCTTTAGCCAAAACAATGGTGTGATCCAAATGACGGGTATTGCCAGTCGCTACGTGGGTTTCTATGTTGGTGGCCTTCTATGCCTGATGGGGCTATTCCCCGTCCTTGGTGCTATTTTTACCCAATTACCAAAGCCTGTCGTTGGCGGTGTCACGCTACTGATGTTTGCGACGGTAGCGACTGCTGGTATTCGTATCTTATCTACCGTGCAATTCACGCATCGTAATGTGTTAATCATTGCCACTTCACTGGGTCTGGCAACGGGTATCGCCTTTGTCCCTGACGTACTGTCACAAACGCCGCAGTTCTTTCAGAATATCTTTGGCTCAGCGGTGACGATGTCAGGAATTGTCGCGATTACGCTTGATATGATTTTACCCAAAAACTATGGCATCGAGTTTGATACCAAAGCACAGCATGCTGACGACGGTTTAGAACCAACGCAAGAAGTAGCATAAGGCTAAACACAAGCTAGAGCTGAACATATCGAAGTGTTTCGCCGTAAACGAGGTGCACAGAAAAATAGAAACAATCTGTGCACTTCGCTGATTAAGCACCTGACTTATTAAATAGGCACCCTGTCAAATAGGTACTTTGTCATTATTCAAGGCCACAGCCCCTTAGAATAAAAGGCACCAGAAAATCTGCCGCACGTGCTTCATCTGCTGCATCATAAGCGGTCTTATCCATTAATCCAACGATCTCAATCTCGAATTCAGCATAACGTTGGGTCGTCGCCCAAATCAAAATCAGTAGTTGTAGAGGATCAGTAATCCCAATTTTGCCTTGCTTGTGCCACTCTTTCATTACCTGTGCTTTATCGTGTACCCACTCCTTCATCGTGGTGGACATAAATTCATGCAGATGCGGTGCGCCGCCGATGACTTCAATCGCAAACAGTTTATGGCGACTTGGATTGACAAATGCCTGATGTAGCTTAGTACGGACGAATTTTTCGATGACTGTTTTTGGGTCGCTATCTACCGTCATGGTTACCAAGCCTTCATTCCATTCTTGAATGATCGAGCGTAGCACTGCCATGTAGAGATTCTTTTTATTTTTAAAGTAGTAGTGAACATTGGCTTTAGGCAAGCCTGCCCTATCGGCAATGCCCTGCATCGTAGCGCCGCGATAGCTCTGAAGCACAAACTCTTCTTCAGCTGCCGCTAAGATAAGCGCTTGATTCTGTGCGCGAATGGCTTGTTGGCTACGGTGCGAGGGCGTATCAGTCACTGAGGTTTCTTCCTTTTGATTGTTTTGAGTCATAGCAGTGGTATCTCACTTTAAGAGACAGGTTCGACAAAATAGTCACTATATTTCGCTGTGTATTCTTATATAAACACATAGATTTGATCAGCATAACCTGTTAAATAAAAATATTTCGCATAAAACAGTTGACCAATTAGTCAGGTTTTAGCAAAATGGGAACTGTAAATCAATCACGCCGTCATTAATTGCCTCTTGCCAGACGTTTTGGACGGCTAAAATATCAGTGTTTCCTTAGCAAATCTGTTTCATATTGTCAGTTCACTATAACTTGAAATTATGCAAAGCGTATATAAGCGCCAAAGGTCTGACTACGAACACATCGATTATCGACTTTTGATTTTGAGCAAATTAGTAGCTGCTAGCTTAATCAAATTAGCCATAAAGCTGAAGCAACCGCTACTTATCAAGACTACTGCTGGTACCTATAAGTTTATGCAAATAACCATAAGGTATAAACCTCTATCAAACATTTATCGCCCGATACAGATAGCGGGCTACCCTATTAGAAAAGGATGTCATCGTGAGCTTAACCTTAGCGCAATTCAACGATTTATCACAAGAAGTCGCCATCGCTCAGCTATTGACTTGCTGCACCAATAAAAACTGGGCTTATAAACTTGCAGACGCCCGCCCTTTTGCAGACTTTGACGCACTGCTAGCAAGTAGCGACGCTATCTGGAACAAAGTACAAAATGATGAGGCTAACTTATTAGAAGCATTTGATGGGCACCCGCAAATCGGTAACGTGGCATCTCTAAAAGAAAAATACCGCAACACACAAAGTAGCGCCGCACATGAACAATCAGGAGCTAACGATGCAGCCGATGAGGTGCTCGAAGCACTTGCCAAAGGCAATCGAGACTATCTTGATAAATTTGGTTTTATTTTTATTGTCTTTGCAACGGGTAAAAGCGCGCAGCAAATGCTAGATCTGCTATTAGCGCGCTTGCCTAACGATCGTGCTACTGAACTGGCAAATGCAGCCACTGAGCAAAATAAAATTACACGTCTACGTTTAACTAAATTGCTAGGTAATGCTTCGACAAGCAAATAGTAGTCGCAGAGTTAGACTAGCATTTTCACCCTATTTATATTTTTCA
Source organism: uncultured Psychrobacter sp. (assembly GCF_947500265.1). Classification (GTDB taxonomy): domain Bacteria; phylum Pseudomonadota; class Gammaproteobacteria; order Pseudomonadales; family Moraxellaceae; genus Psychrobacter. Next base: position 47,044 of record NZ_CANMRN010000002.1, read on the forward strand.
CGAATACAAAGGAAGCATCATGTCTGCCACCCTATCATCACATATCTTAGACACTCATCTTGGCAAACCTGCCGCTGATGTCGCCGTTACCTTACACCGCGTACAAGACAATGGTGTCGCCACATTACTAGGGCATGGTACAACCAATAGTGATGGCCGTGTCACACCAGACGCTTGGCAATTTGATACAGCCATCGATAGTACTGACCGTCAGCTAGATACCGGACGCTATACCGTAACGTTTGATACTCAGTCTTATTTTGATGCTCAGCAGCTGACAGCATTTTATCCGCAAGTGGTTATCGACTTTGTGGTAAGCGATGCCAGTCATTATCACGTACCGCTCCTGCTTAGTGCGCACGGTTATAGTACCTATCGCGGATCGTAACTTTGGTGCTATTTAGCTCTCTGCTTGGTTATTAGTTTTAAAGAAATACTATCAAAAGAAATTACCAAGACATTTTATTAAGACACTGTCATATTAAAGGACATTTATTACATGGGCGCCTATCTTCTCGAATGGTTGAGTTTATTTTTCCGCTGGTTTCATGTTATCGCTGGGGTCGCATGGATTGGTGCATCGTTTTATTTTGTGTGGCTAGATCTAAGCCTACGCAAACCGCCACAGTGGAAAACAGACAAAGGCATTTCAGGTGATCTTTGGGCCGTCCATGGCGGCGGGTTTTATGAGATTGCCAAATACAAACTCGAGCCAGAAGAGATGCCAAAGACGCTACATTGGTTTAAATGGGAAGCTTATACCACTTGGCTGACGGGTGCGGCGATGATGTCTATCGTCTATTATGCCAATGCAACTGCCTACCTGATCGACCCAAGCAAAGTGCCTTTTACCAGTATCGGTGCCATTGCCACCAGCTTGCTTTTCTTATTTGGCAGTTACTTCATTTATGAAGTTATCGTGCGCAGTCATTTGGGTAAAAACGCGTTTATCTTTAGTACGCTGATTTTTATTTTGCTGGTCATCGCGAGCTGGGGTTCTTACCAGCTGTTTAGTGATCGCGCCTCGTTTATTCATATCGGTGCTATCTTGGGCACAGTGATGGTAGGTAACGTATTCTTCGGTATTATGCCAGCTCAGCGTGCACTCGTTGACTGTGTGCGGCGCGGTGAAAAACCAGGTAGAGAAGTGGCTGAATTGGCATTACAAGCCAAAAATCGCTCACTGATGAATAACTATTTTACCCTACCGCTCATTTTTACCATGATCAGCAACCATTACCCAATGATGTATGCTCATGAAAAAGGTTGGTTGGTATTGGTCTTCGTCGGTATCATTACCGCGACTGCCCGTCATTACTTTAACCAAAAGCACTTAGGTCATAAAAAACCACGTTACTTGGTTATTCCAGCCGTATTAACCGTATTGTTGATTATTTGGATGCGACCTGAGCCGATTGAGCCAGCGCCTGCAATGCCTGCTACTGCCTCAGTAGCACCTACGACAACTGATAGCACCCCTACAGCTACAAGCGCGACTATTGACTCAAGCACTGATACCGTTGCTAATGCTAATAACAGTTCTAATAGCAATGCTACTAACAGTGCTGATAACAGTATTAGCACTGATGCAGCTACTGCTGAAGCCGTACCAGTGAGCGCATCAGCAGATGACGCCATGATGGATGTCGTGCATACGCGCTGTAGCACCTGTCATGCGGTGCAGCCAACACAGCAAGGCTTTGCCGCGCCGCCAGCAGGAATCATTTTGCAGACACCAGAAGACTTAAAAATTCATAAAGCGAAAATCGTCACTGCGGTACAAACTGGCTATATGCCGCTTGGTAATATTACTCAGTTGACGGATGCCGAGCGCCAACAGCTCGTGGCCTATGCATCATCACTTTAATTTTTGATAAAAAATAACTGTCCTTTACGAGCAATATTTTAATAAATACTTAAGGCTCTAAGCGATATAGGAATATAGATAATGAGCAAAAAAATTACCAGTGACTTTGATCTGAGCACATATCCTCGCGACTTAAAAGGCTATGCTGGCAATCCACCAAAAGCGAACTGGCCAGGTGGCGCAAAAATCGCCGTACAGTTTGTATTAAACATCGAAGAAGGTGCAGAAAATAGCGTCATCCATGGCGATGGTCAATCAGAGCGTTTTTTGTCTGATATTTTAGGCACACCAGAATTTAACAACCGTCACCAGTCTATTGAATCTGCATTCGAATACGGTAGCCGTGTCGGTGTATGGCGTGTGCTAGATGTCTTTAAAGATTATGGTATTCCTATCACCACGTTTACCTGTGCCGCCGCTGCTGAAAAAACACCGCATATTATCGAGCGGGTATTAGAAGACGGTCATGAGATTGCCAGTCATGGTCTACGCTGGATCACTTATCAGGATATGTACCGTGAGACTGAGCGCGAACACATTCGCTGTGCTACCCAGATATTTAAACGTATGCTCGGTTGTCAACCTCTCGGCTGGTATACAGGACGTGATAGTCCAAATACTCGTGAATTGGTTGCCGAGCAAGGTGGATACACCTATGACTCTGACTCATACGGTGATGAGTTACCATATTGGCTCAATGTAAAGGTTCAAGACGGCAATATGATTACGCGTAAACCACATTTGGTCATACCTTATAGCTTAGAGACCAACGACATGCGTTTTTCTTCTAGCCCGGGGTTCACCCATGCTGAACCATTTTATCAGTATCTCAAAGACAGCTTTGACACCTTATACGAAGAAGGCGCACATACCCCTAAAATGCTGACCATTGGCTTGCATTGCCGCATTATTGGGCGTGCAGGACGCATCAAAGCGCTAAAGCAATTTTTGCAATATATCACCGCTAAGCCGGACGTATGGATATGCCGCCGTGATGATATCGCCAAGCACTGGTACGACAACCACCCTGCCACGCCAGACAACACTGCCAACTGGATGTAATCTCAGCCATCATCTTGATACATTGACCACACAAGACAGACCGCATGCGGCAAATAAAACCTAATATAGAATAAAGGAAATAACCATGAGTCAAAATAGTTCAGAAGTCGGACAAATCCTCTCAGCAAACAACCTACCTGAGACATTGCCAGCATTTACCAAAAAATCAAACGTCGCTGACAGTCGTTTGGGCGCAAAATCCCTATTTGCAACCGATGATTTCTTTGCAGATAAAAGCCGGATCTTAAATCCTGATGCGCCTATCTTTGTCGTGGGTAAATTCGATAACAACGGTAAATGGATGGACGGCTGGGAAACACGTCGTAAACGCCACTTGGGTTACGATTATTTAGTTATCCAACTTGCTCGCCCAACCAAAATAGCTGGTCTAGATATTGATACCAGTCACTTCACGGGTAACTTCCCATCTTCCGCCAGTGTCGATGCCTTGTACGCGCCAGAGCTACTGCAGCAAGATGAAGCTGAACTTACCAGTCTAAGCAAAGAAGATTGGGACAATAAAAATTGGCAGGCACTAGTGGGTATGACCCCACTGCAAGGTCACAACCATGAGCTTATCGAGATTGATAACGAGCAAACGGTAACCCATATTCGTTTAAACATTTATCCAGATGGCGGCGTTGCCCGACTACGTGTCTATGGTGATATTCAACTTGATGCGAGCCTAAATACACAAGATGAGACACTTGACTTAGCGGGCGCATTAAACGGTGGTCGTGCCATTGCCAGTAACGATGCGCACTTTGGTGCGGCTAGTAATTTACTACTACCAACTAAAGCGCCTAACATGGGTGATGGTTGGGAGACTCGTCGTCGCCGTGAGCCAGGCAATGACTGGTGCATCATCGCGCTAGGTCAAGCAGGTATCGTTGATTCCATCGAGATAGATACTGCCCACTTTAAAGGCAACTACCCTGATAAGGTCTCGATCCAAGCCGTCTACTCACCAAATACACCAGAGCAAACTTTAGTGACTCAGAGTATGTTTTGGGAAACCCTGCTTGAGCCGCAAAAAACCAATGCGGATGACATTCATCACTTTGGTAAAGACAAGCTTCAGATAGACCAGCCTATCACTCATATTCGGGTTAATATTTTTCCAGATGGTGGTATCAGCCGTGTACGCGTGTATGGAAAAATTACTGAGGCTAATACTGACACTGGTGCTGGTACTGACACTAATAGCAAAGAGGCTAAATAATGAGTGTCACTCTAACGGCTAAGCCTTTGACTAAGGCAAATTTTGCCTCCTATGGCTCGGTCATCGAGCGCTATAGTATTGATGAGAAAACCGCTGACAATACTTATGAGATCAACAATGGCTATGCGGTTCGTCATCATGCACTTGCCGAAAGTAAGCTAGACGGTGGCTCAGTTGGTATGAGTATTTTCCGAGCAAAAAAACGTGAGAATCCGATTGCCCTTTCGGTCATGGAATACCATCCGCTTGGGACACAAGCATTTGTATCTATGGAAGGTCAAGACTATATCGTCGTTGTCGCAAAAGCTGGTGTGCCGCCGCAGTCGCCTGATGACCTAGCCGTGTTTTACGCGAAATCTCACCAAGGTGTACAGTACGATGCTAATGTCTGGCATCACCCTCTACTCGCGCTTGGGCGTGACAGTGATTTCTTAGTTATTGATCGTATCAATGGCGAGGGTAATAATTGTCATGAGGTTGATATCACGGATTGGCATGTGTCTATTAAGTTAGAAGATGAATGCAACTAAGCTGTCATTAAGCACAAATCAAACTGATAAAAGCCCTGTTTATGTTTAACATAAACAGGGCTTTTTCTTTATTCATATTTTTCGCTAATTTATTAAGCAGTAGATTTTCGATAGCGACTCACACCTGCGATTACCGTCTGATCAATTACTCTATCATCACCCAGCATCATTAGTACAAACAACTGCTCTTCCAGTGTCTTGGTCTGCGCCATACGTCGCTCAAGCAATTCCGTTGCACCCATATCGATGACCACAAAATCCGCTTCTTTATTTGGCATAAAGTTACCGATTTTATTGTCCAATAATAGCGACTGGGCATTACCCAAAGTAATTTGATATAGCCCTTGATGAGCGGATAGTTGATTGCTTTGTAGTTGTTGGATTTTATACGCTTCTGACAGAGTCGTCAGCATCGACAGACTTGTCCCTGCTCCAACGTCAGTGGCGATACTGACACCGGTATAACTTAACGTTTTGGGTAAATCGAATAGTCCACTACCCAAAAACAGATTGGACGTCGGACAGTGTGATATCTGCGTACCAGTATCGCGTAAGCGTTCATACTCCGATATTTCAAGGTGAATACCATGTGCCAAGGTGGTGCGTCGACCCAGTAATCCCATCGTATCATAGACATCGAGATAGCCTTTATGATTGGGATACAGTTGTTTCACAAAGGCAATCTCATCAAGGTTTTCTGCAAGATGCGTCTGTAGATAGACACTCTCGTAACTGGCATACAGCTCACCTGCCATTTGTAGTTGCTTGGGTGACGAGGTAATGGCAAATCTTGGCGTAATCGCCACATGCTGACGTCCGCGCTCATGCCAGTTATCAATGATTTTTTGGGTATCTCGAATGCCTTGCTTAGCAGGCACACACAAATTATCAGGCGCATTTTGATCCATCAAGACATTACCTGTGATCATACGAGTATTGAGCTTGTGACTTTCCGTAAAAAATGCGTTCACTGATTCAGGGTGGCTGGTAGAAAATACCATGGCGCTCGTTGTACCATTGGCTAGCAACTGATTTAGAAAGAACTGCGCCGTATCATGTGCTACTTTTGGATCGCCAAAATTGGCCTCGGTGACGAAAGTATAATTATTAAGCCAGTCGAGCAACTGCTCACCGTAAGCAGCAATCATATCTATTTGCGGATAATGTACATGAGTATCGATAAAACCTGGCATGATAAGTTTGTCACGATAATCATGTACTTTAACTACTAACTGGTCTACTTGCTCAGAGGTATTAGTATATTTCGCTAATATTGTCTCGTTATGCCCATACTCTACAATGCACCCTGTCACATCATCTACGACAAGTGCACCATCAGCGATATATTCAGGATAAACCTGTATACCTTCAATCACTGGTAGCAACGTAATGTCTCGTTCCACAGCTAATGTCTGTGAATGATCAGAGGTTGTACGCTCAATACGATCGCTTTCGGTCAAGTAGTGCAGCAGTCGAGCTTGATAAATATGTAGGGTCATTCGTAGATCTCACAATGGCTGGGTAGTCCTGAGCGTTTTGATAAATAGTACTGAGCGCTTTAATAATTTGATAAAAAGTATAAAAGTTATATGGAGTGAACCGTTCAAGAAATAGCTTGATGATACTGCTGCAGGAGTTGTGCCACGATAGAGACCGCCACCGCCATCGGCTCTTTCCCACCAACTTGCAATCCGATTGGCATGACCAACTGATTGACCAGTTGCTCACCGTAGCCACGCTGCATCAAGCGATCTCTAAAACGCTTGGCTTTGGTTGCCGAGGCAATGCAGCCTATGTAAGGTGCTGAAATATCTGAACATTGATCCTCAGACGAGCTAGTATCATAAATAGTATCTAATGCCGCCCGCACTAACTCAAAATCAACACTATGGTCATGAGTCATAACCAGAATAAAACGCTGACCACCCTGCTCGATAAATGGGCGCACAAAATCTACAGGCTCATCATCGATATGCGGACGGATATGCGCTGGTAGGTTATAAAGTTTGGATTGATTAGTAGTAGATTCATCAACTAAGTAACGCTTAAACATCTCTGGGCGACTGTCCACCCAATCTACCTGACAAGGTAGCTCAGCGAGGATGGTCATTAGCGCTGATGCTACATGCCCTGCACCAAACACTAGTACTGACATCGGCGGCGTTACATTGAAGCATTCGAACATAACGGTGACGCTACCGCCGCAACACTGTGCCAATTTTGCACCTAGCGGGTAGTGCTTAGTATAGACAGCATCACGGCGTACCCCTTTAGAAGGTACTGATGCGCTTTCACCGTCAGTTTCAGCGACTTTTGGTTTTACTTCTTTTGATACCGTTGCTGCTATTTCACCATTTAATAGCTGCCGTGCAGTATTGATCACGTCATGTTCTAGACCGCCGCCGCCTAGCGTATCTATGATACTGTCCTGCGCGACGATCATCTTTGCCTGTAGCGCTCGAGGAGCAGATCCATTTACGGCCACGACCGTCGCCAACACGTGAGCGATGCCTTGCTGCTGATATCGCGCTAGACCTTCATACCAAACGACTGGCGGTGCTAGCGACTCATTCACTGTGCGCAGGACCTCTTGCCCCTGCTACATTTGGATGCTCTATCGCGTTAGGCTGGTCATCGGTTTGTTTGCCTTCGACTTCTTTTGGATCGATGTCTTTAGCATGACGTACGTCTTGCGGCATTGCTTTTTCGTTGTAAAGGTCACTGTTCTCTTCTGCGCCTTTTACTAAACTATCAACCGTATCTGTATCTGCTTTAGTTGTTAAATTCCACGACGTGCCTTGCATGTGCATGACTGCTTTTAAAACCGCTTCTGGCGTCGCAGGCATGGTCAGCTCTGGATTCTTTTTATAATCACCAAGGCTAGCCACTGCATTATTAAGGGCACACCAAACACTGGCTGCCAACATAAACGGCGGCTCGCCAACGGCTTTAGAGTTATAAATCGTTTGTTCTTCGTTTTTGCGATCGTACAATTTGACATTCCACTGCTTAGGCAAGTCATGCGCGGTTGGAATTTTATAATTAGCAGGACTATCAGATGCGAGCTTACCTTTGTCATTCCAGATTAACTCTTCTGCTGTGAGCCAACCCATGCCTTGCACAAAGCCACCTTCAATCTGGCCAATATCAATGGCAGGGTTGATCGATTGTCCTGCGTCATGCAGCACATCACAGCGCAGGACTTTGTACTCACCTGTCAATGTATCAATTTCCACCTCAGCACAGGCAGCGCCCAAAGCAAAGTAGAAGAACGGACGTCCCCATGCTTTAGAGCGATCATAAAATATCTTCGGCGTTTTGTAGTAGCCAGTAGACGATAGACTGATACGGTTCTGGTACGATAGTTGAATCATCTCAGCAAAAGTCAATGTTTCTTTATCGCCAATATAGACATGGTTCTTTTCAAAACGTATGTCTTCTTGCGCTACGTCGAAATGTTCAGCAGCAAATTCAAGTATACGCGCTTTGATATTCAAGCAAGCGTTTTGAGCCGCCTTACCATTGATATCGGTACCTGATGACGCGGCGGTTGGTGAAGTGTTAGGCACTTTATCCGTACGTGTCGCTGATACTTTAACTGTATCCAGATCAACGTCAAATTCATTGGCAACAATTTGGGCGATTTTAATATATAAACCCTGCCCCATCTCCGTACCACCATGATTAAGGTGGATACTGCCATCGGTATAAATATGTACCAATGCACCTGCCTGATTAAGCGTCTGCACCGTGAATGAAATACCGAATTTTACTGGCGTTAAAGCAAGACCCAAACGTTTATCACTGCCTTCAGCGGCAGCTTTTTGATTGGCTTCTATAATTTGTTGACGGCGATTGTCATAATCGCAATCGTCTGCCAGTTTGGTCATGATGGTCGCTAAATCAAAATGCTCAATCGTCTGACCGTAATGCGTACTTTGACCATCTTGATACAAGTTTGCCAAACGCACTTGTAATGGATCCTGCCCCAATGTATAGGCAATATGGTCCATCATATATTCAGCAGTCATCAGACCTTGTGGACCACCAAATCCTCGATAAGCAGTATTGGATACGGTATGCGTTTTGCAGCGATGACCCGCAACATGAGCAGCTGGGTAATAATAGGCGTTATCACAATGGAACATCGCTCTATCAACGATGGCATCAGACAAATCTGGCGCATAACCACACAAACCAGCCAGTTGCATATCCACGCCCAATATACGACCAGACTCGTCTAAACCAACCTCATAACGGTTGGCAAACTCATGACGCTTACCCGTCACCACCATGTCATCTTGACGATCTAAACGCATACTGACTGGAACGTTATGACGTTTGGCGATAATACCGCACAGACATGCCCATGCAGCGGCTTGCGTCTCTTTACCACCAAACCCGCCACCCATACGGCGCACGACTGTGTTTACCGCATGAAATGGCAAATCCGTCACTTCGGCGACCAACTGCTGTACTTCGCTTGGATGCTGTGACGACGTGTATACTTCTAGCCCGCCATCGTCACAAGGCACGACATAAGACACTTGGCCTTCGAGATAAAAGTGCTCTTGCCCGCGCATATGAATATGACCTTCAATGCGAATCGGTGCGTTCTCAAGTGCAGTCGCCGCGTCACCACGCTTCATAAAGTGACTCGGACGTACAAAGAACTCTTGCTCTAACGCTTTATCAATACTAAGTACTGCTGGCAATGGCTCATACTCCACCACTGCCTTGGTAGCCGCTTTTTTGGCAGCGCGATGACTGCTCGCTACTACTACAAATAACGTCTGACCCACATACTCTGTGATGTCATCCACCATCAGTGGCTCACCGTCGAACACCGCACCGATATCCGTCTGCGCAGGCAAATCTTTAAAACTTAAGACATCTACCACCCCATCCGCATCTCTAACAGCGCTTAAATCCATACTCAGTACACGTGCATGAGCATGGCTGCTTTTACCTACTGCCAGATGTAGCGTGCCTTGCGGTTTTGCAATATCATCCACATAAGTCGCCGTCCCCATGACATGACTAATCGCACTATCATGCTTAGCCGAGGTACCAATTTTATTTTTTGGCGGACGCACGCGGCGGATACTATAACTGTCAAATAAGGACGAATGATGGCTCATGGCGGATCTCTTCTATTAGGACGCTTTGATTAATGCTCTGTTATTCTTGGCAAATATAACGATAAGGCGGTATTAGCAAACAACAATTCTGCTAGTTAAGCAGTCTCAGTCTGTCTACCTGCTACCAACTGCTTACCGCACTTCACCAGCAGACGCTGTACCACATGTGAGCGATATTCACGGCTGGCTCTGACATCAGTCATAGGCGTAACGTCTGCAGACAAGACTTGTGCTGCTTGCTCAAAACTCGCAACTTCAGCCGCTTGCCCAATGAGCGCTTGCTGACAGGTTGTGGCTAACAATGGTATGGCAGCCATTCCGCCAAGCCCAAGCTTTGCATTCTCTATCGTCATGCCATCTGCTGATACATCGATTCGCGCAGCCAATAGACACGCTGAAATATCATCTTCGTAGCGTTTGCTAATTTTATGAATAAATAAGTGCTGATTGTCATGCATCAGAGGAATATGAATAGCGACTACGTAACTGCCTGCTTGCAGTTTAGTCTTTTTATAATCTAGGAAAAATTCTGATAAAGGTATGATCTCATCCGTATAAACCGAATCACTATTATCTAAATCGTTACCTGATTCTTCATGATTAGGCGCGCAATGACGCAGATGAATTGACGCATCTAACGCTAATAAAATCGGTGGTAAATCACCAATTGGAGAAGCGTTGGCTATATTGCCGCCGATGGTACCCATATTACGAATTTGCGGAGAGGCAATGCGCTCAAATACTTGCGCAAAACTTGGAAAATACTGCTCAAGTACAGGCAACATCTGCTGATAGCTCATGCCAGCACCTAATACTAGTGATTGGCTAGGAGCTTGCTTGTCATCCGACTCTTCATTGCTTGAGTCATACTTTGCGTCAAATAATGACCATGATTTTAATGCCTCGACAGCTGAAAGCTGGATAATGACCTCGTGATCAACCAAATGCTGGGTTACACTCAATCCCAAGTCCGTACCACCTGCCCAAATCGTTGCCTGTGGATTGGCAGCTAATACCTGATTGAGTTCATCTAGTGTTCTAGGTATAAATAACTGTCGCCCAGCATCATTAAGTGCAGGTGCAATATCATTCGACTCTGCATTTTTTAATTTGTCTTTGGCTGGCACATGCTCAGACACTACTGACTCCTTTGTACTGCCCATCGCATCTGTCGCTAGACTGATAGTCAGGTCTTTCACTGCTGACTGCTCTGCTTCTCTCTGCTGACCGATATCACTCATCAGTAGGCCCGCCTCGATAATCGGTCGATAACCTGTACAGCGACATAGGTTGCCAGAGATTGAAGCAACCACTTCATCATAGCTTAGTTGCTTGGCATCGTTCTGACTTGCTGTCTCTTGACTTGTCTGCATACGATTGTTTTCGTAAACACAAGCCAGCGACATCACAAACCCAGGCGTGCAAAAACCGCACTGTGATCCGTGACATTCAACCATGGCTTGCTGCGCTGGATGCAGCAGAGCACGTTCTGGATGATGCTCAGGATTATCTGCCAAATAAGAAGCCGTCATCAGATGATGGCCATCCATAAGCGACACTAGCGTAATGCAGGAGTTGACTGTATAGAACGGTGGCGTCACATTTTTTTCGTCACCATTTTCATCATTAAGCGCTGGCTGGCTAGCGTTAGGCAGGCGCTGAACCATCACAGTACAGGCACCGCAATCACCACTACCACAGCCTTCCTTGGTATCGGTTTGGCCTTCATGCAATCGTAGATACTCAAGCACCGTCGTATTAGGGTTAAGCTGGGTTAGCTCATGGCGTTTCCCATTTAAGTAAAAACTAATCATAGCAAGACTCGGCTAAAATAAAATAATGAAGATAAGCATAGGGCTTAAGGAATTTGACGGCTTAAATGCTGAACGTAAGCATTTGGTTTACATCATGCTGCAACCGCTCAAGTACGGTTATTATGTTTTATTTGCTAATACATTCTTAAGAGATAAAAAAATCAGGACATCGCGCTTTTTAATATCAGGTAAGCTGGTTGCAAATATCAGCATTCATCGAACAAATTTGTTAGAAAACTCGTACTATAGGATACTTGACTATTTGGTCAGCTTTCAACATATTATCACTATTCTTATTTATAACACAACCCGTTAAAATGCCTATAGATACTATCAAACAGTTGGCAAATAATTGGTAGATAACTTAAATCTAAGTAAACACCTATACGTTTTGTAGATTTTATTCACTGCTCAGCAACTCAACACCAGACGCTGTTTTTATAAATATTTCTAATTTTATACATGACAAATCAAACGAAGCGTTAGATAAGCCGTACTCCAAACAGTGAGATAGCTTGCATAAAAACAGTACCGAATACATATATCGCCTTTAAACTGCTATGAACCGCCGATTTTTATATATAATGTCTGCAAATAAGCCCGACTCTTCACTGTTGTGACTTCTAATGATAAGTAATCGTGACATATCGTTGGGCTAAAATCGTTTTTGAGATATTACTATGAAGTCATTTGCCTTTACCTATTTGCTAATAGCAACGATGCTGTTAGGAGGTTGTCAATCATTTCAATTCGTTGACAGTCCTATCCCCGTGAAGCCCGCCCCTACTAAGCTCGTTGCTCCATAAAAAGCCTAGCGCTTAATCGCACTTATCGCTCAATAAAAATTGGGCACAAAAAAAGCAGACATCAATAATGTCTGCTTTTTTATTCGATCGCTCTGTCGGTTCTAGCTTTTTTTAACGCTTAGTGCCAGCTGGTTGATGCTTAATAATCGTTTTGGCCAGATGATCACCAAACCAAATAGCAGTATCAATATCACCCGAACCTGGTGTCTCTTCAGGTGGCCCATCAAGCGACTGAGTCATCAATCCCAAAAAGCTAGACAAACGGTTTAAGTCGTGAGCCTCATGACCTGTCGGCATCAATGGCAGACCAATCCAATTCATACCATGTTGCATCGCATATAGAGAAATCTGCTGCAATACAGCAAGTTTATCACCGCTCAGACCACCCGAATTGGCAAACGCTGCTGCCCATTTACCTTCCCATTTACGATGATACCAACGCTTAGATGTCTCATCCATAAAGGTCTTAAATTCAGCCGTCACACTGCCCATATACACTGCACTACCAAAAACCAGCAAGTCTGCCTGATCTAAATAATCCCAATCAACATCATAAACATCGACAGCCTTGGCTTGCGCTTCTGGCAATTGCTGATGCGCACCTTGTACTATCGCCTCAGCGACACGCTTGGTATGACCATAATTACTATGGAAGATAACAGCGATTGAGACATTAGGCGCGTTATCAGTAGATGTAGAGGTGTTAGACGATTTAGCAGGTGTATTCATACGTACTCTAATAATAAATAATTGGTTGAATATAAAACTTACAAAATATTGGATACTTAGCCACAATCGATAGCTAGCGACTTCACTTTCACTGATAAGTACTTATCGATAGCTCAAACTTTCGAACTATCAGGCGATATAACAGAATCAAGCAACGCTTCTTTGAGTCAATTTAGCTAGCAGAAATATCAATGGTGATGGAGCAATCGCATAGTCTTTAATTGCACAGTCTTTAACTGCACTATCTTTAATTACATAGTCTCTATACGTCAGCATATACATACCAGTATATATGCGATGAACTTCATTGAATTCAAGCCCATTGTATCAGACGTATTTTCGTTTTTAAGTTATTTATTAAAGTCTGACTAATCAGATCATATATACTTTTAATATATTTTATATAAATGAGTAAGTCGCGTTAACTGATAATATGACACAAACAACTTCCTGATACCTGATAAACCTATAATTATCAGAACTATAGGCAACTATTAATATCAAATAATATATACAGCAGTTTATTTATTCCATATCATCATATACTAATTCTATTTTTTCTAATCTCTCCGTATTTACATTAATGACAATAGGATTATGATGTAACGCTTATTACTGCTAAACCAAATTAACAGAAATACAGTTTCCAATTCTGCAAACCTGCGTAACTATACTCATATAAATTCTTATAAAAATGATATCTGATAACATCATCGGATAAGGAAGCTATTACCTTGACTACTCTCGTTCAACCTGTAAACGATACGAAAGATCCTATCGTCAGAGATGATCTGGCCCTAAACGCACCACAAAAACCCTTAATTATGGGTGGTGGCATCGTAGGATTGATAGTGCTCGCGTATCTATTAGCCACTCAACATATCTCTCAATCATTGCTACTTGGGATAGGTCTTTTGTTAGGCTATACCCTTTTTCATGCCCGCTTTGGCTTTACCTCTGCTTTTAGACGTATGATGGCAGTGGGCAACGGTCAGGCGATGCGCTCACACATGCTAATGCTGGCAGTTGCTGTTACGCTATTTGCGCCAATCCTTGCTTATGGCACGACGCTATTTGGCGGTCCTGTCGCAGGTTATGTCGCGCCATTAGGGGTCAGTCTAGTCGTAGGCGCATTTGTATTTGGTATCGGCATGCAACTTGGTGGCGGCTGTGCCTCTGGTACGCTCTATGCGGTAGGCGGTGGACGCTCTGTTATGTTCATCACCTTTATTTTCTTCATAGTAGGTGCCACGATTGGGGCCTATCACTTACCATTTTGGACAGAAGAGATGCCCGCTTATGCGCCTTTCTCTTTAGCAACTTCTACAGGTCTTGGTTATACAGGTGCATGGCTGGTGTCGCTGGCCATATTCGGCATTATCGCATGGGTAACATTAGTCGTTGAGAAAAAAAGAAACGCACCGAAGATGGCGCCCGTACCTTCTGAGTCTGGTTGGAAACGAATCTTTCGTGGTTCTTGGCCGCTATTTGCTGCCGCAATCGTCTTAGCTTTACTCAACGGTCTGACATTACTCACACGTGGTCAACCGTGGGGCATTACGTCAGCATTTACATTATGGGGCTCTAAAATTGCAAGCGGCTTTGGCATGGATGTGGCTAGCTGGGGCTATTGGCAAGGGGCTAATGCAGCAGCGCTTGAAGCCTCTATCTTTGCAGATTCAACCACTGTATTAAATATCGGCATTATCATTGGCGCGTTTATCGCCTCTGCTGCGGGTGGCTTGTTCAAGTTTACTAAGATTACTGCCGGTAATTTTGCAGCATCGGTCATTGGCGGACTAATGATGGGATATGGCGCACGTCTCGCGTTCGGTTGTAATATCGGCGCTTACTTTGGTGGTATCGCCTCTTTTAGCTTGCATGGTTATATCTGGGGCATACTGGCAATGGCAGGTACGTTTTTGGCACTGTATTTACGTCCTCTATTTGGCTTATCAGTACCAAAATCTAGCGACTCCGTTTGCTAATACATATGTTGTAATAATGCAGATTCGGTACTTAATCGGTACTCAAACAAAAAAAACAGCAGAATAATCTGCTGTTTTTTTTGTTTATCACTTCCTTGCCACTACTCATTATTATATAGTCAAAGAAATCTAAAACAGCTACAAGGCAGCCGACCGTAGATTGTACATATAGTACATCTA
The DNA here is from genome assembly GCF_947500265.1 of uncultured Psychrobacter sp. Taxonomy (GTDB): domain Bacteria; phylum Pseudomonadota; class Gammaproteobacteria; order Pseudomonadales; family Moraxellaceae; genus Psychrobacter. The sequence continues at coordinate 62,383 of NZ_CANMRN010000002.1, forward strand.
GGGAGGGTAACACCGTAGCGGTTTAGTAGTTCGCTGACTATAAAGCTGCTAACGACGGACGATGACTAGTGCCATCCGACCTGTGGCAGGTTGCTGCATATGAGTCTGGCGGCGATACGAGTAATAGTGAGTATCTGCGTAACTACAGTCAACAGGTAAATCATTCACAACTGTAGCACCAGCAGCTTCTAACTGCATGGCAGCAAGCTTCGGTAAATCCAACTTTATTTTGTCATTATGAGACGATATAGAAAATAGCGAAACAAAGTTATCGATATGCGTCTCTGGCAACGTCTGATTGGCTATACACCCAGCCAATAGCTTATCGCGAACGTCTGTATTTACTTCATAATTTTCCTGACTGATACACACTCCTATCCAAGCTTGTATAGGGCCTGAATCGGTAAAGCGGTTGACAGTCTCTTGTATCACACCACAGGCCAGTCCTTGCCAGCCTGCATGAATCGCTGCGATTTTGCCACTGGTGGGCTGATATAAGACAATCGGTACACAGTCCGCCGTCATGATTGCCAGACCGCGACCACTTTGTTGACTGACCATCGCATCAGCAGACAGTGGCGCCATATTCAGCGTAGTAGCATCGACATCATGAATATGTTTACCATGAACCTGACTGACCCAATGTAAGCGATTAATAGCCGCATGCTGCTCATTTTGTGCAGACTTATCTGTCAGCTGCTCATTGATAGCAGCCAATAGATTCATGCGGTTATCTAATACTTGCAGTGCATTATCATTGACATGCAGACCTAAATTCAGCTCGCCGTAATTTGACTGGCCTTCACAACCTGTACGCTGGTTTTTAGCAGCAGAGTCATCAATATTATCAAATGCAAAAGCAGCCGTCTGAAAAACGGTCACATTATCAATTTGCGCAATCATTGTCATCGGTAACGTGTTCGTCATGGCTGCTCGCTCTCACCTCTCATCTAGTAAACATTAGCGTTTACTCTTCATAATAACCGTCGCTGAGTACGGCCATCAGTTTTTGCATATCTTCAGGTAGCGGCGTCGTCACCTCAATGTCCTCACCTGTCGTCGGATGCACAAACCCTAGCGTATAGGCATGCAATGCTTGGCGCGGAAAATTATTAATAGCTTGGCGCTGAGCTTCTGTCAATCCAGAACGCAACTGACGACGGCCACCATAGACACGGTCACCGACTAGTGGATAAGTAATGTGACTTAGATGCACACGAATTTGATGCGTACGTCCAGTCTCAAGCCCGACATCTAGCAGACAGTAGTTTTCGTTCAATGGTGTGACATTTAGTAGATGCGTTACTGCTTCGCGACCAGCAGTCATCACCGTCATCTTAGTACGCTGGTTGCGATGTCGACCAATCGGCGCATCGATACGACGATGGCGAGATAAGCTTGCTTGATCCCCTGCTACCACACACTTATAGTGACGATAAACAGACTTGTCTTTTAGCTGTTCCATCAGTGCCATCTGAGCAGGTTTGGTTTTGCCAATCAATAGCAATCCAGAGGTGTCTTTATCAATACGGTGCACGAGACCTGCACGCGGTAAATGATGCTGCTGAGGATAGTGATATAGCAATGCATTGACCAAAGTGCCGTTTTGGTTACCCGCGCCTGGGTGAACCACCATACCGACAGGTTTATTGATTACCAGTACGTCATCATCTTCATAGACAACATCGATATCTATGTTTTCTGGTTGGTCTTCGCCATGCTGCTGTAACGTCGTTGATAGATGCAATACGTCATCTGCTTTGACACGGACTTTCGGTTTTTGAACACTGCCGTTATAGAGCAGACTACCATCAGTAATCCAGTTCTGTAATTGCACACGCGAAAAGTCTGAAAACGCTTGTGAGGCGACCTTATCAATACGCAGACCAGCCTGATCTTCTGTGACCACATGCGTCATATCTACAATCACTGGTACAGCTTGACCCGCTACTGGGGCTTCATCGTCGTCACCGTCCATGTCGCTGTCATCAATATCATTATCATCAATGTCGCTATCGTTCAGATCATTACCATCATCGATGAGCAACTCTTCATTATCAAGCGCATCATCATGCATTTGCTCGTTTGTAATTGGTTGATTATCAGGTAGCTCATTATTGTTCAAAACTTCATTTGGCATTGGTGACTCTTGTGCTGATGAATCAGTATCTAGCGATTGATTCGGTGATAAATTGGTAGTCATGGCATCATTATTCATAGCGGATTGATACATTGATACGTGGCAAAGCCCCTGACAGTGTTTTGTGAGGTGACTTCGAAGATAGTATTATAAATAGCAGTATAAAAAATTGTCGTTTTTTGATTATCGTTTTTTGCCTATAAGTAGCAGATAACCACCTTCAAGGTACAAAAAAGCAAAGACAACACCGCTCTAGTGTATCATGTTGCACGCATAAGCCCTATAGAAGCTGCATGCTATCTGTTAATTTTTGAGCATACCTTTGGGCTGTAAGATGCATCGCTTAACTCTCTAGAACATGACATTGCTGTAATTTACTGTATATTTACTCATGCTAGCGACATTCGATATCGCTCGTGACAGCCGCTCATGTTAAACTGCCTATACAATATAGATGGCGAAAAAATAGACGTAGCAAATGTTATTCTATAAAGTATAGTCATGTTTTGCTGTATGCTATGGCACTGTATGCGAATGCCGTACTTAGATACAGTATAAAAATAGCATTGGGCTTTGTTGACCGTGTTTGCCATTTAAGCCGTTTAATTATGGTTAAATGCATGTGGTCTATGACTGGCTTATTATACAAGCACTATGTATCAAACCCAATCTATCAGTACAATACGTCATAACAAAAACTGCATTCGATAAAAAATTTTTGCTGGTGGATCGCTGACTATTTAGCGTCGTTTTTTATCACTAACCTTTTATATAGCATGATAGCGCCGCTGCTATTATGCGTCTTGTGTCGGAGAAGAAGTATGCAAGCTGTTGGCAATACGTTTATCAAACTGTCCTCAATAACCCTACTGGCGCTTAGCGTCAATCTAGTGGGTTGCCAGACTTTCAAAAATCTAACTGGCGCCAAAGATGGTGAGGCAGTAGAAACAGCTGAAAAATCAGAGCAAGGGTATTATAACGAGGCCGTCAATCAGATTGACAAAGGTCACTATATCCAAGGTATCGAAGAGCTGACCAATCTGCGCACATTCTACCCAACCGGACAGTACGCTGAACAAGCTTTGCTTGACATGATGTATGCACAATACGAAGGCGATAAGTATGAGATGGCGGCAGCAAGTGCTGAGCAGTTTATCCGTCTGTATCCGTCTAACCCACAAGTCAGCTATGCCTACTATGTGCGCGGCGTTGCCAATATGGAAGGTTCATCTGAGAGCCTAAAGTTATTTAAGCTGAACCAAGCTGAGCGTGATACCGCGTATTTGCGTATTGCCTTTGCCAATTTCCAAGAGCTTATCAATAAATATCCAAACAGCCCGTATGCACCAGATGCCGCTCAACGTATGACGTTCATCTACAATCAGTTTGCTGAGAGCGAAATGAGCGCAGCCAATTGGTACATCGAGCGTGAAGCTTATGTAGCAGCGGTTAACCGTGCCAAATGGGTATTCCAGTACTACCCGCTAAGCGAGTCAACGCCAGATGCTCTTGCAGTACTAGCCTATAGCCATGAAAAACTGGGTCTAACCGATTTGGCCAATGAGTACAAAACGCTGTTGCAGATCAACTATCCAGAAATGCTAACCAGCAACGGTAGTGTGAAATTAAGCACCAAACGTGACCGTACTTGGCTCAACAAGATCACCTTTGGCAAGCTTGGTCGTTCGAACACGACTGACAAATCAGTCGCGTCTGGCGAGTATAACGGCGCCACCAAGACACAAATGATTCGTAATGCAGCCCAGTTGAGACTAGCAGGGACTAACACGACGCCTGCCAATACTCCAATCGCCAATAATGCTGCTGCACGTAATGGTATTAGCGTAGGCTTAGGTCTGCCTGAAGCGTCAGCTGAACGCGTAACCAGTCAATCAAGTACTGGCTCGACTGCACGAGAAGCCAACGTCGATCCACTAAATACCAATCCAACACGTCGCACTACGCTAAATGACGACAGTGTGAGTGATATGGATAATAATTGATTACGTGGAGTCTCTTCTTAGCTTAGCCTAACTAACACAGTCTGTATTCATTGATAATAAGGTCAACATTATGTTGGCCTTATTTTTCTAGCAGTACCTTATTACCTCTGCCCCAACATAATCGACCTATGGTAAACTGTTTTTTGTATGAGCATTCCTAACCATATTCTTGAACAACTAAATAGCCAAGCTGACCTGATCAGCATCATTGGCAAACACACCACGCTCAAACGCGCTGGTAGTGAATATAAAGGCTGTTGCCCTTTTCACGGTGAAAAATCGCCTTCCTTTTATGTCAATCCACAAAAAAACATCTATCACTGCTTTGGCTGTAGCGTCGGTGGCAATGCCATCAGTTTTTTGCGTGATTATGAAAATTTGACATTTATTGAAGCGGTCAATGAACTATCAAAGCAAACAGGCATTGAAGTACCAAAAGAAGAACAGCAAAACGTTAGTTATCAACGTCGCGCACCCAAACCTATTGCACCGCCGCCTGTGCACAATGTGCCTAGCCCAACTGTAGAACATAGCAAAGTAAGCCAAGACGTTATAAACAAAGACAACCATCAAAATAATCGTCAAGACATTTATCAAGACAGTCATCAAAACAATGTCGTCCAAAGTGACCAAAACTACATCGACCAGCCCATTTATGATGACAATCAGGGCTATGAGAATTTCCCGCCGTTAGAGGCGTATGATTCAGCGTCATATTCGATGGACTCCTATTCCTCAGAGCCGTATTTGCCAAACCATTCAGCTGACAGTGGCTATCCGCCAGCATGGCTGACAGATACCGATACTAGCGCTGGTATGCAGGGCGCTCATGACATTGGCCAAAACGATGATAAAGATGGCAATCTATATGAGCTACTAGAGCAAATCCAACAATTCTATCAGCACAACCTAACCACGCATCCCCATGCCAAGCACTACTTTTTATCGCGCGGTATCACTGAAGACATCTTTGAGACCTTCGGTCTGGGCTATGCACCATTTGGTTGGCAACATCTTGAGCATCAATTTCCGCAGGATATTGAGGGACTAAAAGCCTTAGGATTGGTACGTCAGTCAGAGTCTGGCCGCGACTACGATCTATTGCGCGACCGAGTCATCTTCCCAATTCGTGATAACCAAGGCCGTACTATTGGTTTTGGCGGTCGAGCGCTTGATGACGAAGTAAAGCCTAAATATATCAACTCCTCAGACTCGCCCGTCTTTCATAAGCAGCATGTACTATACGGCTATTATGAATCACGTCAGCAGCGCGCAGACAGCTGGCTGGTGGTCGAAGGCTATATGGATGTGATCGCTCTTTATCAAGCGGGTATCTATGGGGCAATCGCCTCGATGGGTACAGCGATTAATGAAAGCCAAATATCGCGTCTACTGACACTAAATCCAACGCTTACTTTAAGCTTTGATGGAGATAGTGCAGGACAAAAAGCCGCTTGGCGTACACTTGAAGTTGCCCTGCCTGTATTGGCCGATGATAAAGAACTGCGGTTTTTAACCCTGCCTAACAATCATGATCCTGATACTTTTATTAAGAGTCAGGGCAGCGATGCCATGCGTGAGCAAATCGCTAGTGCCATGCCGCTATCACAGTATATTTTTGCGTATTTGAGTGAACGTTATGACATGAGTCTGGCTGAAGGCAAAGCCAAGCTCATGTCCCAAGTACGCTCGTTGACGACCGCCTTACCCAAAGGCAGTAGCTTTCGCTATTTGCTTAACAATGACGTTTATCAAAAGCTTGGCGGTAAACGCAGTCAGAATGTCGAGGCCAAAGATGCGCTGCTAGATTTCGATGGTGATATGACCATCAGTCAGCAATTGCAGCTGTGCTTTTTGTTTCAGCCGCGCGCGTTACTCGACGACCCTATTGAGTCGATTTGGCAACAGTCAGGGATTAATGGCTTACACCTACCTGCGCATATAAAACAAAAAGCATCATCTGATACCCTGCGTCCTCTCGCGTGGGAAGACTTGCAAGATGCTGCCCTGCTAGACATCGTAAGCACTATCAAGCGCTGTCTTAATTACCTACCAAAAGATGTCAATGCAGCGGCGCATTTTATTTTATCGAACGTAAAGCCTGCGACCCAAGACATGCTGAGCCGTAACTGGGGCGGCTTCTATAAAGCGCTAACCGCACGTAATATTTTGGGGCTTGATGGCCTAATCGAAGAGCTAGTCAGTCAGCTGCTTGAGCGCAACATGAAGAAAAAAATACAAGAGCTGATACAGAACCCTGATCATATTAAGCTTGCGATCGTCCGTAAACAAACCCAATTATTAAATGATTGGCTACGCGCACAGCAGGCAGAGCAATCGGCACAGATGGTCACGGTGCAGTCTTAATTTTTAATTTCAAATGTTGACCCTTTAAAAGTCTAGCAGCTGCCCCCACTACTAATGATTATGCCCAGTAGCATGAGTCGCTTCTAAATCATTTAGCTTATGGCAAATAATCAGTAAAAAATGGTCGGTAGCTATCACTAGCTCGTGCTTGACGACTGTGGTCTGTGTTAAACTGTGTCGCTGTATATTGACAGCACTGCTTGGTGAATGATTGTGAGCATGCATCGTTAAGCACAAATTTTAGGTATTATTTTTACGTATCAGCTTTTAGATACTGTTTTTTAAGTACTGTATTTTTTAAGTACCATATTGAAGTCTTTTTAGCTTTTCTAATTTTTAGCTGTTTATCAGCATTGTTATTGTAGTGTTTTGAGCCTTTATTCATATCAACTCATTTTTGATATTATTGACAACCTCTACGCCATATTTTGATCGATCAATTGATAAGATCAACGCAAAGAGCGAGCGATAGCGAGTCACAATATAAAAATGTCCGATGCAAGTAAGCGAGTATTTATGAACGATAAGTCAGTTTCTAAGTCCACATCTCAACTGGCCACCTTAATCCAAATGGGCAAAGAGCAAGGGTATCTTACCTACGCTGAGGTGAATGACCAGCTGCCCGACTCTATTACCGAAAGCGATCAGATCGAAGACATTGTGCAAATGCTGACCGATGTCGGTATCAAAATCTTTGAATCAGCTCCTGATGCCGATGACATCTTGATGAACGATGATTCAAGTGATGACGATATGGCAGCAGATGAGGCAGCGGCAGTACTCGCCTCTGTTGAAACTGAGCCTGGTCGTACCACTGACCCTGTACGTATGTATATGCGTGAAATGGGTACGGTTGACCTACTGACTCGCGAAGGCGAAATTGCCATTGCTAAGCGTATCGAAGAAGGTATTCGTGATGTGCAGCATGCCATGTCTTACTGGCCTGGTACCGTACAGTTTGTCCTTGACGAGTATCAAAGAGTACAAGACGGCGAAAAGAAACTATCTGACGTTATCACTGGTTTCTTAGACCCTGAAACCGAAGAAGACAAAATCGCTGCCCAAGAAGCAAAGGAAGCGGCGAAAGAAGAGCGTGAACGCATCAAAGAAGAAAAAGAAAACCCACCGGTTATCAAAGCCAAGGTCAATGCGAAAGCAGCTGCGCTTGATGATGATGACGAAGACGAAGATGACGTTGAAGACGAAGCTGAGGAAGAAACCAGCGGTCTTGATCCAGAAGAAGTTCGTTTACGTCTAGAAGAGATCGAGCATCTATTTATCAAAGCCAAGCAAGCATTGCTAGATTATGGCCGTGGTAGCGTACAGGCTGATACAGCGTATGCCCTACTTGCTGAACGCTTTATGATGCTAAAGCTAAATAATCGCTTGTCAGACCAAGTCATGGCTATCATGCATGACGTCTATGACGACGTACGTAAGCAAGAACGTCAAATCATGCGTTTGGTGATTCGCCGTGGTCGTATGCCGCGTGAAGAGTTCCGTAAGACCTTCCCTAGCAATGAAACCAATGTTGATTGGTTGATTGAACGTATCAAAGGTAAGCCTGCATTTGCTGGTACGCTAGAAAAAGTTACTGATGACGTTATTTTACTACAACGTCGTATCCGTGATTACGAGCAACAGCTCGACATGAAAATCCACGATATGAAAGATGTGGCACGTCGTATGGCGGTTGGTGAAGCAAAAGCTCGCCGCGCGAAAAAAGAAATGGTTGAAGCTAACCTACGTCTGGTTATCTCTATCGCCAAAAAATATACCAACCGTGGCCTACAGTTCTTGGATCTTATCCAAGAAGGTAACATCGGTCTGATGAAAGCCGTTGATAAGTTTGAATATCGCCGTGGTTATAAGTTCTCGACCTATGCCACATGGTGGATTCGTCAGGCGATTACCCGCTCTATTGCTGACCAAGCGCGCACCATTCGTATTCCTGTGCATATGATTGAGACCATCAACAAAATCAACCGTGTCTCACGTCAATTGCTACAAGAAATGGGGCGCGAGCCAACACCTGAGGAATTAGGCGAACGCTTAGAGATGGACGAAGTTAAAGTCCGTAAAGTACTGAAAATTGCCAAAGAACCTATCTCTATGGAAACTCCGATCGGTGATGATGAAGATTCGCACCTAGGTGATTTTATCGAAGATGGTACGATCTCAAGCCCTGTCGATGATGCGACTGCTGCTGGTCTGCAAGAAGCGACTCGTGATGTACTCGGCAACCTGACTGAGCGTGAAGCGCGTGTCCTAAAAATGCGTTTCGGTATCGATATGCCAACCGATCATACTCTAGAAGAAGTCGGTAAACAGTTCGATGTAACGCGTGAGCGTATTCGTCAGATTGAGGCGAAAGCATTGCGTAAATTGCGTCATCCATCACGTTCTGAACACTTGCGCTCTTTCCTTGAAAATGACTAAATTTTCAGAAAAATATTGAGCCTAGCTAATAGGCTTTTGATAATCGTTAAAAATAAAAAAGCTGAGTATATCTCAGCTTTTTTTATGCCTGCTTTTTAATTCTAGAACTTATTAATCACAGCATTTGTTAATTACAAAGCTTATTAATTGCATAGCGTCCTAGTCATAAATCCCTTTAATCCAAGAGCTCCTCCTTCAAGATATACCCTTATTTTTCTTACTTCCTAATAACTTATTTCATTGAAAATTATCTAACTATAGATACAGACGCTCCTTCAAAAACCATTTTATAGTTGACACTATCAACCTTATTCTATATAGTTGCTTCTATCAACTATATCAAAGAGTTTTTATGTCTAACAATTCATTGAGCGAAACACTACATCAATTGATGCATACCTATACCAACCTGCTGCTAGAAGGCATTCGTCAGCAAGGTGTCGAGTTGTCCGTGACCAATATTAGAACCTTAAAAGGCGTTTGTTATAACCCGAATAGCACTGCGCTATCTATCTCTAAGCATATGCAGCGAGACAAAGCGCAAATCACCCGTGCCTTAAATGACCTATTGGCGGCTGAGCTAATATTAAAGACAGATAACCCGCTTGATGGTCGCAGCCAATTACTACAGCTGACCCCTAAAGGCGAAGAGGTTATGACAAAGCTTGATGCAGCAGAAGAATGGACAAGACAGCAATTAACGAAAGATTTAAGCCTCGTAGAGCTTGCGTTATTTTTCCGTGTCAGTCGCACCATGATAGACAACGTTGGCACTAGCAAGACTACCGATAAATAAGTAAGGACAGATCCGTATGAATAACACAATAAATCAGAAACCCGTACGCGAAATCATGACCGTTGCTCACAAGCAAATGATTACTCCGCACTACATCCGTATATACCTCACAGGCCAAGCAGATACTATTGCCAATATCGCGACCATGACAGTGGGCGCAAACAATAAAGTACTTATTCCTGTCGATAAAGCTCAGCCAATTGACCTAAATGACAATACTACATTCGTTGTTCGCACTTATACTCATCGCGGCGCCGATGTAGCAAAACAACAGATTTGGATTGATTTTGTCGCTCATGGTGACGAGGCACCCGCTTCAGGCTGGGCCACTCATGCTGAGGTTGGCGACGAGATTGGTATCTTAATGAAGCCTAAAACCAAAGCGCTTTGTCCTGATGCAGATAATTTTCTACTGATTGGCGATGCCACAGCGATACCAGTGCTCGGCTCAATATTAGAAAGCTTGCCTGCCAGTGCGACTGGTCAATGCATCATCGAAGTGCACGGTACAGAAGATGAGCAAGAATTGCCGACAGCGGCCAATATCACCATGACATGGTTACACAACCCAGATCCAACGCAAGGTAGCCAATTAATCGACATAGTGAAATCTCTCGATTTGCCAACTGCAGAACAGAGCCGTTTTGCTTATATCGCTAGCGAATTCTCATCTATCAAAGCCCTTCGTCATTATCTAAAGGTCGAGCAACAGTGGTCTAAAGATGAGCTATATGCCTTTTCTTACTGGAAAGCAGGTGTTGCAGAAGACCAATCTGTAAGCGATCGACAGGCAGAAAAAAACACTGACTAATTAAACGCTCTTTATGAGAGGAAAATAACGATGGCTCCAAATACTATGCCAGTAAATACCGAGACCCTGCTCATTGATGGTTCTAAAAGTGGTAGCGCTAAGAATGATGGCACTAAAAAAACACCGTTGCTCTACAAAGTGTTATTAATACTTGCCTTAATGACTGTCATAGGTGGTCTCTTAACAGGTGTGATGACCTATATGAATGTCGGATATTCCGATACATTTTTTATAGACTGGTCTAGAGCGCTACTTGCAGCGTATGCGATTATGCCGATTGGCTTCTTACTGATGGGTCTAGTCACAAAATTTATTAATCACAAGCTACCTAATACCAAAGCGTACAAACGCAATCTCATCACAGGTGTAGTGATGGCTTGCATAATGGAGTCTATGCTGGCCTTTAGTACTGCCTCAAAGACGATCGGTTTTGCTAATCAGACAGCATTTTTGAATGGCTGGTTAGAAGGATTTCTAGTTGCATTACCAGTAGGATTGACATTAATGGTCATTGTTTCTATGACTATTAAACCAAAAATTGAGGCATTTCTAAAAAGCTAAGATATCACAACTATGCTTATTAGGTTTTTCGGTACTCTACCGCGATGCTAACCAAATTAATAAAAAAGCTTAATAAAATTTAAGAACATAAAGCATCAAGGGCGTGTTGAATGTTCAACACGCCCTTGTCATGTCAGAAGCTTTCTAATACTATTTTACTGCTGGTTTGGCAAAGAACTAACGTGTATTTAATAAGTCAGTCGTAACAACGTTAGTGTTAAATACGGTTTGAAACAGACTTTTCTTGCCCATAATATATTGTTACTATTCGACAATATTCCGATGACTAGACAGTACAACTGTCATAATTAATCTAGTTTTGGCTGTATACTCTACTGTTATAGAAACGTATAGTCAGAATATAAACGCTAGTTATAAGCAGTATCCTACTAGTAGCCGTTTATTTGTATATGGTTGGCACATTGGCGGTAGATAGATTCTACACCGCTTTGGTGTCTAGACCCATAATGAGTAAACTAAAAATCTAATGTTCCACTCTGACAGTTGTTGATTATTAATTAGGTATCGATATCACACATTTTATGAATACAGAAAACATAATATCTGCACTTAACAACCCCATGCGTCGCCAAATCATAAAGTGGTTGAAAGACAGATCAAATTTCCCAGCGTCATTACCAGAGCATGCTAATCTGGATGGTGTATGCGTCAGTTACATCCAAGAAAAAGCTGGATTGTCGCAATCAACCATTTCAAACTATATGGGTGTGTTAAAAAAAGCAGGATTGGTTACGTCCGAACGCCATGGGCAATGGACGTTGTATCAGCGTCATGAAGCTAACATCGAAGCATTTCTCAATGAAGTTGAAAAAGAGCTGTTGAAGCTTTAAAAATCTCTCATAATCTTTAGAGCTATTTTTCTTTGTTAAAAAACATCTAGATATTTCAATATAACGATTAACTATCTTCATACCGCATCATCCAAACCAGTACTTCCTCCCTTCTAGCTATTCCTTCTCTTCTGCCATCCTATTAGCTTGTAAAAACTTTATCCATAAAAGAATATAGTCTTCTAATCAGGTTTTAATCTGCATAAAAAAAGCCGAGATATACTCAGCTTTTTTGTATTTATCAATATGACACTATTGATACATAGCTAATTTAATGCGCGCCTAAGCTTTGCTCAGCATCTGGCTTATCATGCACACCGAAATTGTCTATCATCGCCTGGCTCGCCTCGTTCAAACCGATGAGCTCTACCTCAGTGCCTTCACGGCGAAATTTAATAATCACTTTATCTATGGCGGCGACTGCTGTCACGTCCCAAAAATGCGCGCGCGACACGTCAATGACCACGTTAGAGACAGATTCTTTAATATCAAAGGAGTCAATCATACGCTCTGCTGATGAAAAAAACACTTGTCCGTCCACTCGATAATAACGCGTTTGCGCTGCTTCATTCATGTGACTATGCACACTCATATAGCGCTCAATCTTATTGGCAAAGAACAATGCTGACAGCAGCACGCCAATCAATACGCCATAGGCCAAGTTATGCGTTGCGACCACCACAGCAACGGTCGTAATCATGACCACATTACTTTGCAGCGGCTTGGTTTTTAGCTCTTTAAAGGAACCCCAGTTAAAAGTACCGATAGACACCATAATCATTACAGCGACCAATGCGGCCATTGGAATAATCTTTAACCAATCACTTAAAAACACCACCATCAGTAATAAAAATATGCCTGCAACTAAGGTAGAAAGACGTGTATAACCACCTGATTTGACATTGATGATCGACTGGCCAATCATCGCACAGCCTGCCATCCCGCCAAAAAAGCTACTAACCACATTGGTAATACCTTGGCCTTTGCACTCTTGCATACGGTCGCCTTTGGTATCAGTCAAATCATCTACGATAGTCATGGTCATCATAGACTCAAGTAAGCCAACTATCGCCAGACTAATAGAATACGGGAAAATAATAATCAACGTATCTAAGTTCAACGGGATATCAGGTATCAAAAACATCGGCAGAGTGTCAGGCAGCTGCCCCATATCATTTATGGTTCGCGCCTCTGTACCTAATAAGATAGCTATAGCCGTAACTAGTACAATACTAACCAATGGCGATGGAATCACTTTACCGATCTTTGGAATATATGGATAACCATAGATAACGACGAGACCTAGCACTACAAGACCGTATACGTGTACTAGGTTTGAACCTGCCTGCGGCAACAGCTCAGGAACCTGCGACATAAAAATTAAAATAGCCAAGGCATTGATAAAGCCGAGCACTACGGATTGCGATACATATTTCATCAGATTACCTAGCTTTAAGAAGCCAAAAATAATCTGTATAACACCTGTCAGCACACTGGCTGCTAACAAATACTGCAAGCCATAATCCTTGACCAGCGTCACCATTAGTAGCGCCATCGCACCTGTCGCCGCCGAAATCATCGCTGGACGACCACCGACAAACGCAATCACTACCGCGATACAAAACGAGGCATAAAGCCCTACTTGGGGATCGACACCGGCAATGATAGAAAATGCAATCGCTTCAGGGATAAGCGCTAAAGCGACAACCATGCCAGCCAAGACATCGCCGCGCGCATTGGATAGCCAATGCTCTTTAATTGTATTTAACATATTTAACTCAGTTTTGGGGAACTGCTTTAGTCTGTCAATAAACGAAATATCTAATAGTTACTTAGGAAAGCATCTAATTGGAAAGCATCTAAAAAGCAGTTAAAAATCAGCTCACATGAAAAGTCTGACACATCTCTATCTAGGTACATTGCCCAGTGCTTATCAAATGATAAATATAAAAATATGAATGATCATAGTTAGCGAGTTATCGTCATAACTTACTTTTAGTGGGGTAATCTTTACGATCCACTAGATATATCGAATAGTGGTACAAACGTTAAAGCAGTGCGTGCGCACAAGAAAAAGCGTTAGACGCTTTATGAGAGTAATTGCTATAGGAAGCAATCATTATTGAGGAGAGGGTCAGCTAGGGTGGCGTATTCATCTTTGTGGTGGCAGCTTTTATAGAGTTGCAGCTTTTATAGAGTTAAGGAGTAATATTTCGCGTCATTTTAACATACATAAAGTGGATTAATAAAAACATCGCCCTTTTGGCGAGGATTTAACTTTTTGGCTATCCCAATTACCGAGCTTAAGTAATTACCCTACGCTTCTGTTTGAATAAATTTATAGCCTTTTGGGCTTTACAGAACTCGATTCTATATTAGAATCACACGAGACATTTAATAGTGTCTCCATATACCCCATCGCTAGGAAACTGACATGATTGTCCGGCAAACGCCCAATGCCCTTAAGATATTTTTCACCCTGCGTGGATCAATCATTCCAAAAATCTATCCGCAAATTTTGCTGATTACTATTCTTAGTACGCTTATCACGATTATCCAGCACTGGCTTCCTGACTCGTTTCCCTATTATGGTATGGCAACGTTTACCCTGCTCGGGATTGCGTTATCGTTGTTTCTTGGGTTTCGGAACAATGCCAGTTATCAGCGTTGGTGGGAAGCGCGCGGACTGTGGGGTCAGCTAGTATATGACTCTCGTAGCTTAACGCGCCAAGTACTGTCTTTTATAGATGAGGACGATGCGACTGCCATAGATGATAGCGAGGATAACAATGCAACTGCACGCGATACTCAGCGAACGATGGTATATCTGACCATTGCGTTTGCCCATGCGGTGCGCCACAGATTGCGTGGTACGCCACCTTGGGCGGATATCGAGCCTCTTGTCGCAGCGATACATCATGACCGTATGCGCCAAGCAAAAAACGTACCTGATTATATAATGCGCCTAATGGGTAAGCAGCTTGGCGATATTCGGCGTCAAGGACTGGTATCGGAGCAAGTCATACAAAATATGGACGAGCGCCTGACCTCTATGACAATTGTACTGGCAGCGTGCGAGCGCATACATAACACACCACTGCCCTTTGCTTACATGCTGCTGGTACATCGCACGACCTATTTGTATTGCATTATGTTGCCTTTTGGCTTGGTGGCATCACTCGGTTGGGCGACCCCATTAATTTGTGCGGTGATTGCTTATACCTTTTTTGGTTTGGACGCGCTTAGTGAAGAGTTAGAAGAGCCTTTTGGCTTGGCGGCTAACCAGTTACCTCTAACTGCCTTGTCACGCACTATAGAGATTAATTTACGAGAAGCATTGGGAGAGACGGATATTCCGCCTGATATCACTCCTATTAATGGTTATTTACAGTAGCTTTTATAATAGTTTCAATAAAAGCCATTTGGCTTACTACTTCAAGATGGAACGGACTAAATACAGACTTCACTTGAATAATCACCCATAGACCACTATAAACAGTGCATATATTCTTTGCCTAATATAGCCATTCCACTATAAAAGTATGACAGCGTTAACCTCGCTTGAAGTATCACATGTACATCTACACTCGGTTGCCTTGTACTACTTTTAAATTGAATCGACTATAGCTTGACTGATTTAAATGCCACTAATGTCTACACTGAGCCTGTCTCAGATTTTGGCGTTATGATTTTGGCATGATTTGAGCAGATGTTTAACTAACTAAATGTCTATAGCAGCGATTACTTAATTATTTACCTATTCTTTTATTTACCTATATAAGCGAGGCTCATATCATGAGTGATGATTCAAAAGATAACAATGATAACAATGATAACAATGCAAATAACCCAACCAGCAATCAGCCATCAGTTAAAGTCACTGACCTGACGCCAAATAAAGGCGCATTGGTAGGCAAAAAGACTGATATCCAAAACCCAGAGCTTTGGGAGTTCCCGATGAACTACCCACTGAGCATCATCGGTCATGAAGGCGAGCGTGAGAGTTTGCTTAATGAAGTAAAGCTAATTTTGGGTAGTCAGTTCCCTGATTTTGATTTGGCGTCTATCGAAGTCAAACCATCTAAAACAGGTCGTTTTCACTCGGCACGGGTCAATTTGTACCTAACGGCTGCTGAGCAAGTGAATGCGCTTTATGCCTCACTTGATAATGCAAAAACGGTTCGTATTGTTTTATAAGTCGCATAAAAAACTTTAACGCCTTTTTAGTCCAAATCGTCACTCGCTAGTAATAAGTTATGGGTGGCGATTTTTTGTGGTTTGATGTACAATCTGCGCCCGCATTATTGCCGCCATGACTCCTATTATCAGTCGACAATAACCGAGAGAATGAAAAGTAAATCTCACGATATTTTTACAAAAATTTTATTACTGACCGCATTTGCGTCTAACCCTTATCCCATCGTCCTTTGCCAAAATTTGGACTGCCTACAACCTTGTAGCAACATAGTTTTATTCTAAAATCAATATAGTATTTTCAAAATTTTCCCGCTATATTGTGCCTACCAATTAACAAACACGCTATATGTAGTACTCAGTGATTTTAACCGTCACTATGAGTAGTGGTAGCTTTTTGCCCAAAAAAACCAGCTAGCACAACCCCGCATAATAGCGTTATAAAGAATGTCTGCCGCCCACTCGGCGCGCAGCATCACAATAAGCAATCAAAATAGAGGCCAGCATGACACATATTGACAAAATCCAAGTAACCAAACGTGATGGACGTTTAGAGCCTATTGATTTAGACAAAATTCACAAGGTAATAGCGTGGGCAGCTCACGGCTTGGACAACGTGTCTGTGTCTCAAGTTGAGCTAAAGTCGCACATCCAGTTTTATGAAGGTATCAAAACTCGTGACATTCACGAAACCATCATCAAATCTGCCGCCGACCTAATCTCTGAAACCACGCCTGACTATCAATATCTGGCTGCGCGTTTGGCTATCTTCCATCTACGTAAGATTGCTTATAACAAATTCACCCCGCCGCACCTATATGATCATGTCAAAACTTTGACTGACGCTGGCAAATACGATCAACATATTTTAGCTGACTATAGCCGTGCTGAATTTGATGAGTTAGAAGAGTACCTTGATCACTGGCGCGATATGAATCTTGCTTATGCCGCTGTTGAGCAAATGGCAGGCAAATATCTCGTGCAAGACCGCGTGAGCAAGACCGTTTATGAGAGCCCGCAGTTCTTGTACATGCTGGTCGGTATGTGTCTGTTTAGCCAATACGACAAGTCAGACCGTCTTGATTTCGTCAAACGCTTCTATGATGCGACTTCAGAATTCAAAATCTCACTACCGACGCCGATCATGTCAGGCGTACGTACCCCATCGCGTCAGTTTAGCTCGTGCGTACTGATCGAATGTGGTGATAGCCTAGACTCTATCAACGCCACCACTAGCGCCATCGTACGCTATGTGTCACAGCGTGCTGGTATCGGTATCAACGCAGGTCGTATCCGCGCCCTTGGTAGCCCTATCCGTGGCGGTGAAGCACAGCATACTGGCTGTATCCCGTTCTACAAATTGTTCCAGACAGCTGTTAAATGCTGCTCACAAGGCGGCGTCCGTGGCGGTGCTGCGACGTTGTTCTACCCACTATGGCATTTAGAAGTTGAATCATTACTGGTACTGAAAAACAACCGCGGTGTCGAAGACAACCGTGTCCGTCATATGGATTACGGCGTACAGTTAAACAAAACGATGTACACTCGCCTAATCAAAGGCCAAGACATCTCACTATTCTCACCAGGTGACACGCCGGGCTTGTATGATGCGTTCTTTGAAGATCAAGACAAGTTCGAAGAGTTATACACCAAGTACGAAAATGATCCTAACGTACGTAGCCGTCAAATCCCAGCAGCAGATTTGTTCAGCCTAATGATGCAAGAGCGCGCCAGTACGGGTCGTATCTATATCCAAAACGTCGATCATTGCAACACCCATAGCCCATTTGACGCGACGGTTGCCCCGATTCGCCAGTCAAACCTATGTATGGAAATTGCACTACCAACCAAGCCACTGGATAACATCAATGACGAAGAAGGCGAAATCGCCCTTTGTACGCTATCAGCGGTCAACTTGGGTAAAGTCGAAAACGTCAGCGACATCGAAGAGCCAGCCGAGCTAATCGTTCGTGCGCTTGATGCCCTGCTCGACTATCAAGACTATCCAGTAAAAGCCGCTCAAAACGGCAGCATGCGTCGTCGCACGCTTGGTGTGGGCGTAATCAACTATGCTTACTACTTAGCTAAGAATGGCGCACGCTACTCAGACGACTCAGCATTGGGTCTGACCCATCAGACATTTGAAGCCTTGCAGTTCTATCTCTTGAAAGCGTCAAACAAATTGGCAAAAGAGCAAGGCGCGTGCCCTGCGTTCAATGAGACTACGTACTCGCAAGGCATCTTGCCGATTGATACGTACAAAGCCGACTTGGACAAAATCTGCCAAGAGCCGCTACATCTCGATTGGGAAACGCTACGTGGCGAGATCACTGAGCATGGTCTACGCAACTCTACCCTAACCGCCTTGATGCCGTCTGAGACCTCAAGTCAGATCGCCAACGCGACCAACGGTATCGAGCCACCACGTGGTCTGGTCTCTATCAAAGCGTCAAAAGATGGCATCTTAAAGCAAGTCGTCCCTGAGATTGATAAGCTAAAAGATCAGTACGAGCTACTATGGCAAATGCCAAACAATGACGGTTACCTAAAGCTGGTCGCTATCATGCAAAAATTCGTCGATCAAAGTATCTCTGCCAATACCAACTACGATCCAGTTCGTTATGCTGGTGGCCGTGTACCAATGAAGATATTGCTAAAAGACTTGCTAAACGCTTATAAAATGGGTGTGAAGACGTTGTACTACCATAACACTCGTGATGGTGCGAACGATGCCCAAGCGGATATGGAAGATGATTGTGCTGGCGGTGCATGTAAGATTTAAGTTTGAAAAAGAAGCTCTTTAAATAGAATTTCTGACGGGTGGCGGGTTTGGCTTTTGGGTTAAGCTCGTCATCTACCACTAATATACAGTTGAAAGGTTTCAAAATTTGTTTGGTACTACAGGTATCAGGCAATAAAAATGGCAAAGATGATTTCTCATCTTTGCCATTGGAGATACTAAATATTGGCGTATTTAATATCAGAGAGTTGAGACTATATACTTTCAAAAATGGTAAGAAAATAGAATAACGTTCCGTTCTCAGGCAGCTACCCTAATCTAAAACTTATTCCTCTTTTAAAGAAACCTGTTGATATACCTAACATAAGAGTTGTTATGAGCGAGAATTCTATTAAGTTAATTGCAATTGGAACAACTGCAAGTGTCATAGCAGGAATAATTCTTTTAACTATCCCGCAACTTAGACTTTGGATTGGGTATATAGCAACTTGGATTTGGACAGCATTAACAGCAACATATTTAGTATCAGGCTGGCTTTTATTAGTAGTTTGCTTCATTACGCTTATTGGCATGATTTTAATTTTCTCGTATATCCGCTTTAAACCTAGAGAACCGCTATTTAAGTTATACACTGAAGATTTTATCCGTAGCGCCCTATGGAGATGGAGCTGGGCTGATAGCAAAATTTCTAATCTATGGTGTTACTGCCCACACTGCGATGCTACGCTGATTTATGATGATAGTTCGTGCTCTGTGTATAATCGTATGGAAGCAAATAAGACAGATTTTATGTGTGAAAACTGTAGCAATACGATTATTACATCTATAGAAGGCGGAGACAAAGGCTACGCTTGTGACCTAATCAAGCGGGAAATAAGTCGAAGGATAAGAACAAAAGAATATGAAAGGCTAATAAATAAAGAACTATCATAGACTAAGCGTTTCTACTTTGAGAATTGGAGCAAGTGCTATTAGCTAGGTTTTTTACCTTGCTTTGAGAAACCTTGTGAGCCAATACCATAGCCTATGATATGACTAAATTTGTAGCTCATGATTGACTATATTTTATATATCACCTAACTATTTGAGGTTTAAAATGGTCGCTAAAACATTAACTTTGAAAAATAGAGGTTTTACCTTTTCAACTCAAGGAGAAGCTCAAAGATATTATTCAAAGATCATAAAAGAACTTTATGAAGGTAAAGACCTCCTTTGCGATGGTGAAGATTTCGAAGATTTGAAAGAAATATATTTTTTATACTGTGAATATACCAATTATAAGATCCCTAGCGAAATAAAGGCTTTTAAAGGTGTGCGAAATATTGAAAGCTACAATACAATTTGTGCTGCCGTTATATTAGATGAAGAAAATGAAGAGTTATTCTCTACTGATAAAGCCATTAAAGAGATTGCAGATAGACAGAAAATTGAAAATAAACAAGCATAGATCTGGCCAATTTATATAGCACGTAGGTTGGGTTGACGAAGGAAACCCAACGGTTTGAGTCTTTGTTGGGTCTCGTGCCTCGACACCAACCTACTCTAAAGCATAGAAAGTTGTAGGGTGAGCCCAAACAGAAGAGTCGTTAAGAAGAAAGAAAGATGCCTTAACACGGTCGTTTAGCCCCGACTATAGTGGTATCCTGCTGACGACGATGGCGATGCAGTCGGTGGCTGAACGTAGTATCGAGACAATAGGAATGCGGTCAGACACGATAGACTGCACGCCAGCGGCAAGGCAGATACAAGCGGTAGGCGGGATTGGCTACTGTTATAATTAAAACATACAGACAGAATAAAACGACGGAGGTCATGTGCAATATACCGCAATCATCAAAGACGGTGGTTTGTTTATCCCAAACGTATTTTCAGACCTAAACGATGGTGGCTCGCATATCGTACAAGTCGAGGTTGATATTGCAGAGGTGCGTCAGCAGTTAGGTGTGGATGAAGCACCAAAGACAACTGTCGCCAAAAAAAGCGTGTCAAAAGCAGCCAAAAAACCAGTATCGCGCGCGGCTAAAAAAGACTTAAAAATAGCAGCAGAAGAGTCTGATGTGAGTACCCTACGCAAAAGCGCACTTGATGAATTAGAAGCACTCGATGATAGTGAACTTAGCGAGATATTCAAAGCCTATATGAACGATGGACAAGAGTCGTCGCAGATATCACTAGAGAACCTCTAAGCTAAAACGCTATAATCCAAAAACGTGTCATAACATCAGATCAAAACCAGTCACACCCCTATAAATTAATAACCGTATCAATTATAAAGGCAGTCCCATGACTTACTCGATTTTTTCTCAAACGCCAAACAATGCGCTAAAAGAGCCGATGTTCTTTGGTCAGCCTGTCAACGTGGCACGCTATGACCAACAAAAGCACCCTATCTTTGAGCAATTGATTGAAAAGCAGCTATCGTTCTTTTGGCGTCCAGAAGAAGTCGATGTATCACGCGATCGTATCGACTTTAGCAATCTGTCCTCGCATGAGCAGCACATATTTTTGAGCAACCTCAAATACCAGACCCTACTCGACTCTATCCAAGGTCGTAGTCCAAACGTGGTGCTACTGCCGCTGGTGTCTATCCCTGAGCTTGAGACGTGGATTGAGACATGGTCGTTCTCTGAGACCATTCATTCGCGCAGCTATACGCATATCATTCGTAATATCGTCAATGACCCAAATATTATCTTTGATGACATTATGCAAAACGAGCACATCTTAGGCCGTGCCTCTGATATCGCCCAGTACTATGATGAGCTGTACCGCAACTCACAGCTATATAGCCTGTATGGGCCAGGTACGCATAACATCAATGGCGGGCAAGTGACCGTTGATTTGAGATCACTGAAAAAGCAGATGTACCTATGCATCATGGCAGTCAACGTACTAGAAGCCATTCGTTTCTATGTGTCGTTTGCTTGCTCGTTTGCCTTTGCTGAGCGTAAATTGATGGAAGGTAATGCCAAAATCATTAAGCTAATCGCTCGTGATGAAGCACTGCATTTGACAGGTACGCAGCACATGCTGAACCTTATGCGTAACGGTCGTGACGATCCTGAAATGGTCGAGATTGCCGCAGAGTGCTATGAAGAAAGTATCGAGATTTTCCGCAAAGCTGCTGAACAAGAAAAAGAATGGGCAGGCTACCTGTTCAAAGATGGCTCGATGATTGGTTTAAACAAAGACATCCTTTGCCAATATATCGAGTACATCACCAATTTACGTATGGAAACTGTCGGCTTGCCAGCGGCGTTCCCGAACTCAAAATCAAACCCAATCCCGTGGATCAACACGTGGTTGTCATCTGACAATGTGCAAGTAGCACCGCAAGAGACTGAGATTAGCTCGTACTTGGTTGGTCAGATTGACTCTGACTTATCAGACAGTGATTTTGATGACTTTGAATTGTAAAAGCTTTGAGCTGTAAAAGTCTGAACTATAAGAGCTTTGAGCTAGAAAGACTTTGAACGATAAAGACTTGAGCGGTAGAAATTTGAAGCTATAAAATTTCTACCGCTGTAATCGTCTTATGGGTTAATAGTAGGGATAGCAGTAGCACAGACATATCCCAATAGGATTCACAATGACTTGGGTAATGACCAGTAAAAAGCAGTTCTATCTACATGATGACGAGAGTCTGCTAGATGGACTGCTACGCACCGGACACGACGTAAACTATCAATGCCGCGAAGGCTATTGTGGTAGTTGCCGAGTTAAGCGTATTGCTAGCTCACATACGGTTGATTATCCATTTGACCCATTGGCGATGATTGAAGAAGATGAAATCCTGCCCTGCTGTTGCCGTGTGCAAGGTGTTATTTATATCAATCATGACCCTATTGAAAAGTTATAGCAGGGTTACGTATAAATGAACCTAACCTTCTAGTTTCAGAAAAACTAGCTCCCACAAAAAGCGCGCTCCTTTAGATAAGGAGCGCGCTTTTTTGTGTTATCAGCCAAATAAAAATGCTGACTCATAATGTATATATGAGTCAGCACATAGTGGTAACAGTAACTACGACTTACTGCGACGCGGCATCTTGTTCAAACAGTTTCATTAGCTCTTCGCGCATACGATCACGCTCTGCCTTTGACATCATCGGCGTTTCTTCATCGCCTTGAATGTTTGGTTGCTCCATTCCGCCCATGCTCTCATTTTGTAGTACGACAGGACGCTCAAGTGGTTCTTGTGCTGGGCGCTCTTCTAGCGTGATTTTTACTTGGGCGTTTTTACCTTGACGCAATATTTGCGCATCCAGTTCAGTATTTGGTGGCTTACGGGCAACATACTGAATCAAGGTATTGGCATCTGTCATCTCGACATCGTCGATGGTTAGGACGATATCACCGACGCGTAGACCACTTTTTGCCGCTGGACTGTTATCAATGACGTTTAGCACTTCTACGCCTGTTGATGTCTCTAGCTGCGTCGGGTCACGTAGCTGTGACTGAATCTCGATACCTAACCAACCACGACTGACACGGCCATCTTTAATCAAGGCATTCATCACCTGCTCAACCAGTGCCGTCGGAATCGCAAAGCCAATACCCATCGAGCCACCAGAGCGCGAGAATATAACGGTGTTGATACCAACTAGCTCGCCATGAGCATCGACCAGTGCGCCACCTGAGTTACCTGGATTAATCGCCGCATCAGTCTGGATAAAGTCTTCAAACTTATTGACGCCCAGTCCAGTACGACCAGTCGCTGAGATAATCCCCTGCGTCACTGTCTGACCCACACCGAATGGATTACCAATCGCCAAGGCCAAATCCCCTACACGAATTGGATCTTCGCGGAAACCAAGTGGTGTCAGCCCTGTCATATCGACCTTAATCACTGCTAAGTCGCTATCAGGATCTGTACCGATGATTCTAGCACGACTCTTACGACCATCATTGAACGCGACTGTGATCTCATCTGCTTTTTCGATTACGTGGGCATTGGTCACGATATAGCCGTCTTCTGATACGATCACACCAGAGCCTAAATTGGTATTGCCCTGCTCTTGTGATGGGCCACCATGATATTCAAAAAATCGGCGCAGTACGGGATCATCCATATAAGGATGCTCGGTCATCGTTTGTGTCGTATAGATATTGACCACAGACTGCGATGCACGCGCAACTGCATTATGATAAGAAGAAATAGGCGCTGGCGTGTCCGACACTGGCTCTGCTGCTTGCTGCTCCGCAGGCGGGGTTCTCGGCGGCTCCCATGTGGCCTCCGACGTCGACTTCATACTCGTGAACAACCAGATAAACGCTGCCAACACTAGCAGCAATAAGACCCAAGGTAACCATTTTAATAAAGACGCCTTGTTATTGGTGTTCCGGGATGACGACATATAAAACCTCTATAAATTTATTGCAAACAGACAGTGAAAAACGATGTGAGATAATAGCGACCGCTTAGCTATTCTTGACCCATCAATTGAATGGTCAAATGCTATACAGCTAGGCAGACTCACGTGTATAAATTATAACCGCAATACCAGTAAATAGTAACGTATCGTGTACCATTTCAGTTATCCAGCTTGTCTGCTTGCTTACAACGGCATGTTAAAATAGCTTTTACGATACTCGACACTTAAGCATCTTGAGAGTTGAATATAAAGTCAAAAGAGCAAAACCAAACACTCTCAAACATGACAGATAATACACAATTTTTGCTTAGTTAATCTACAGCACCTTACGACCTACATTTTATTGATGACAGGAAAACATAATGACTGCAAATCATACGATAGCTGAATCAAATACTCAAAGCATTAGCGTTCAGGCATTGACACAGTTCTGTGACGAC
This sequence comes from uncultured Psychrobacter sp., assembly GCF_947500265.1. GTDB lineage: Bacteria > Pseudomonadota > Gammaproteobacteria > Pseudomonadales > Moraxellaceae > Psychrobacter. The sequence continues at coordinate 87,097 of NZ_CANMRN010000002.1, forward strand.
TACTTATCTACCAGTGCGTTTAAAGACTATGCGCCAAATGGTCTGCAGGTCGATGGTGGACGCCCGATTCAACGTATCGTTACTGGTGTCACTGCTTGTGAAGCCTTGATAGATGCTGCGATCGCTGACAATGCCGATGCGATTATGGTGCATCATGGATACTTCTGGAAAGGCGAACCTGCTACGCTTACTGGCATGAAAGGTCGACGCGTGCGCAAGCTGATGCAACACGGTATCTCTATGATTGGCTATCATCTACCGCTTGATGCACACCCAATCTCTGGCAACAACGCAAAACTTGCTGACATGCTCGGCCTGACGATTACTGGTGCACTCTATCCTACCGAGTCCCACCCTGTGGGCAATATCGCCACTTGCACACCGCAAACTGCTGACGATCTCATTGCAACCATTACTCAAGCCTTAGGTCGCGCGCCATTACATATTTCAGCTGAATATCATGCAGACGCTTCTGCTCAGACAAATGGTAGGCTGATCAAACGTGTGGGTATATGTACGGGCGGTGCGCAAGATATGATTGAGCAAGCGGCTAGCATAGGCTGTGATGCGTTTATCTCTGGTGAGATATCTGAGCGTACCACGCATAGCGCGCGTGAGCTTGGAATTGACTATTTTGCTTGTGGTCATCATGCAACGGAGCGTGGCGGTATTCAGGCGTTAGGAGAGATAGTTGCTCAAAAATTTGGCCTGCCAGTTACTTTTATCGATATCGGAAACCCAGCATAAACTAGTCACTTAGAAATTTCGTTTAAACAGTTGTCATTTATAGAGAAAAATTTGCAGAGAAAAAGAAAATGATAGTTCAAAAGCCAAACTAGACTTGCTAACAGCTATAGTCACACCGTATGCATAAAGTCTAGTTTGACTACTATTTAAACTTTGTTATTCTATTTTTGATTATTATGTACCAAATATCTGTAAAATTAACCGTTTATATCTCAATTGTTAAGTTTTATCGCTTTTTTCTTAAATCCACTTGAATAATGCAATTAGTAACCGCATATTACTACCCGTAAGAAAGAACGTTTTGTCATGAAACTTCCCATTATTACAGCTTCCGGTTATGGCACTAAAATAATGCTGGTAGTTATTTAAGATTTTATGATGCTATATCATCAATAAGATTTTAAACCGCTACCCATTGAGATACTATGTTTGCACTATATATGTTAGCGGCATGGTATTTTTTTATTTTGGTGTCGCGATGACGGTATGACATAGTCAGTTTGATAGACAGCTATAAACTATCAATTCTGGTTATTTTGCTTACCCTCATCGCTGAACAAACAGCTTTAGTAGCCAGCTATCCTATTACTAGTAACTTAATATTAGTGATTCAAAGTATAGCCAGCCATCAAAGTTAGCATAGTTAAAACAGATGAATGTATTTGCCTCATTGGCAAAACCTTACCTCAATGTTTCAAGCTATGTCTTTGTCTCAATAACTTAATCATGACCTTACCTATGTTTGATATATAGTTGTTTGGCCACTAGCCATATTTAGTTATCGATGAAGGAATCATCTGATTTATATCCTTCGCGTTGTTGTGCGTTCAGTATTTTAAACCAGTACTTATAAACACTGCTTTAGAACGCTCTTATGACATATCGATAGCTGGCTGACGACAAACTATCCCACTAACTCTTAGAGAGAGTACGCTAGTGGCGCTATAGTCAAACAAGATAGAGCGGCATTTATCCTATTAAAAATGACACTCTATTTAAGATACGATATCGATATATGTCAATATTATGCACATATATTTATACGTGTTTTTGCGGTAAGAAGGATGGCTAAAATCAGGAGACATCCATGCAGCGTATTACTTATCGTGTAAAAGTATCTGCGCAAGGGGCCAAACGCCGTATTTCTTATTTACTGCGTCCATCTAAACGCCTACTAAACACCAAAAGTAACATCGTTTCATCCGTTACCCCTATTGCGTCTAATCGTTTTGCCAGAACCAAGAAGCTGGCACAAATCTCTAGCATCGCTCTACTCTCGTTGCCCGCTGAGAGTTTGACGACCATGAACACATCGGTACCAGCCTATGACAACGTCATGCTGGAAAACACCTTGACCATTGCTGCGGTACCAGGCGATAGCACTTACTTTGCTACCGATGGCTTCCAACATGGTTTTGGGTTTGATCTGGTGCGCACTTATGCCGACGAGCTCGGTGTCGATATCAATCTAAAAGCCTATGCCAGTGAAGAAGCGGCACTAAAAGCACTAAGAACCGGCAACGCTGACATGGCGTTGACTACGGCTAGCACTAAGCTAAAAAGCCAGCTAAATCTATCGTCTATCAATGTCAGCTGTGGTTATGATTCTAGCCTGACTAAGAACGGTCTACATCCTAAGGTAAGTTGGACGTTTAGCTCATCCAATGATCCACTATCAAGAAAGGCCAGTTACTTTTTGTGCGATAGTATCAAGCTACAAAACACACAAAAACTTGCCGCGTTCTACAATCAAAACTTGCTTAAAGATGCCTATAGTCAGGATCATTTCCAGAGAACGTTGACGGAAAAGTTACCAGACTATCAATCTTCGTTTGAAGAGCAAGCACGTAATTATAATCATGATTGGGAACTATTGGTCGCGATGGGTTACCAAGAGTCACATCTTGATGCCAACGCTGTCTCGCCGACTGGCGTACGCGGGTTAATGATGCTGACCAACAACACTGCAAAAGCGATGGGCGTCTCAGACCGCGTTGATCCTTACCAAAGTATTGGCGGCGGTGCACGCTATCTAGAGCAAGTGAAAGCAGACTTCTCTGACGTGCCAAAAACTGACCGTATTTGGTTTGCCCTTGCAGGTTATAACATGGGTCCCAATGCGGTAAAAAGAATCCAACGCGAACTGCGAGCTCAAGGTATCGATGATAAGAGTTGGGCGAACGTCTATGCTTATTTAGCAGATAATAGAGCGTCGAATAGCCGCTATGGTCAAGCCATGCATTATGTCAGTAATATCAGAAGCTATCTTGAAACTATCAAAACTCAGACGGTCTAATTCGTAGCTATTACTAAACGGTTCGCAAGCTAAATTTTCACAATAATTTATTCTTATTAAATAAAAAAGCTGCTCTTATAAAGAGCAGCTTTTTTGTGCGATACGTTTCATAGTTAATATTAATGACGTCTTATGTAAACGGTATTCATTAATATTTTATTCATTAACGATTAGGTACAGTCAGACGCTGACCACGCTGCAACATCGTATCAGCGGCGATATTGTTCATATCAGCCAACTCTTGGGTTGATACGCCATATTTACGTGCTAGACCAATCAAGCTATCGCCAGAGCCAACCGTGTAGCTTACTGTCGCTTTTGGTACTTTAAGCGTTTGGCCGCGTTGTAGCTGAGCATTGGTCGCTAGATCGTTGGTCGCCGCCAAGTCCTCTACTGAGATGCCAAACTGACGTGCTAAAGCAATTAGGCCATCACCAGATTTAACTTTGTAGTTTTCAGTATTACCTAATTTCGTACCACTGCTTGCTAAGCTACTACTACTGTTGCTACTAGCAGAGCTGCTGCTTTGACTGCTACTAGATGCACTTGCCACACTGCCGCTCGCAGGGATGGTGATAGTACGGCCCAGTATCAGATTCGAATTGGTATTCAAGTTATTCGCTGATGCCAAATCACTTAAGCCAATATTGTAACGTTTAGCGACACCCGTTAATGTATCACCTGATTTTACTTTGTAGCTGACCGCTTTGTCATTTAACTGACGGTCGACCAATTCTTTAGAAGCAGGAACTTTAATCGTTTGACCACGTTGCAGGCGAGCTTTCGCATCAAAATTGCTATTTACTGCAGCCAGCTCCGTTGCACTCACTCCGATGCTGTTCGCAATACCAATCAGCGTATCACCTGATTTTACTTTGTAATTGGTGGTCGTGACCGAGTTTGAGCTGTTACTACTGCTCGCACTTGTCGTGCTTGCAGCATCGAAATCAACACTGGCTGGCACTTTAAGTGTCTGACCAACATATAGCGAACTTGTGCTGTTGATGCCGTTGAGGCTGGCTAAAGTATCTGTCGACACATTGAATTGACGTGCCAATGCAATTAATCCGTCCCCTGCTTTTACTTTATAATTCTTGGTCGCAGTGCTTGATTTACTCGGCTTGGTAGAAGGAGCGGCAGGTGTTGTCGCAGGTGCAGTCACTTTACCCGGTATGAGCCATAATTTTTGACCTCTGAGCAGATCAGCACGGCTGCTCAGATTATTGTAGCTGGCTAGCTGAGTGACCGATAAGCCAAAACGATTGGCCGTACCGATAAGCGTATCACCACCTTGTACAACATAACTGTCAGGCTGACTAGCGGCTGCGTTGTTAGCAGTACTCAATGGCTCGATAGTCTTGGCATCATATAGATACAATGTGCTGCCAGAGAGCAGATTGGCACTAGCATCTATCTGGTTCCATTCTGCGATATCACGCCAGCTAAGCCCTGCTCGACTCGCAATGTTCGAGAGCGTATCGCCACGTTTTACCGTATAAGTGGTACGTGCGCCTTGTGGTTTTAGCTTACTTACCGAGGTTTTGGCAAAGCTAAGTTTTTTCTCTGCACCACTCGCTTCTAAGATAGACTGCTGTGTCTGTACGGCTGATAGATTAATATTGCCGTCAGCATTGATAACATTGGTCTCAGAAGTGTTTCTACGGATTTGATTAGCAATAAAATCACGCTCTTCTTTGCTAAGCGGTGGCTCTTGGACAATCGTATTATTCTGAGTAATCTGAGCTGAGGTGGTCGGTAAGCTGTTACTGCTCTTAAGCTCAGCATTGATCTTGTTAGTCTCTGCGGTGGTCAGTGGTGGCTCAGTGCGAGCTGAGGAATTACCACTGTATACCGAGCTGCTAGTCGGTGTCGCAGACGGTGAGATATAGCTGGTAGTCTGCTGCGGTACACTTGCGCTAGCGGCATAATCAGCCAATGCACTACCAGTAGACGGCAGTGATGAGGCAGTATATGGTTTATTATTATAGCTTGGCGTAGTCGCTGTCGTGCTTGAGCTACCTGCGTTGCTTGAAGCGAGTACATTGCCTGTACCATTACCTCTGAGCCCACTTAGTTTGGCATCAGCATTGAGGCTGACGTCGTTTGGAATGATGACACGCTGTGGACCTGAAGAATCAACGCGGCCTGATGTCAGTGCAGTGTTTAGACGCTCTAGCTCATCATAGCTAACGCCAGTTAACTGCGATACTTCTGCCAAGCTCACACCATAGTTAACAGGTACACTACGGAAATGCTGACGATTAGCGATAGCTGGTAGATACACACCATACTGCTCAGGCTTAGCAACGATTTCGGCTACAGCCAAGAAACGCGGCACATAGTTCATCGTTTCAGTCGGTAATTGAAGTGACCAATAGTCTGTTGGTAGTCCGCGCGCTGCGTTGGCATCGATTGCTTTCTGTACACGGCCAGGGCCCGCGTTGTAAGCAGCCAATGCTAGCTCCCAACTACCAAACTGGTTGTGCAATGCTGTCAAAAAGTCATAGGCAGCACGTGTCGACTCAATAACATCACGGCGACCATCATAAGTACTGCTTTGATTCAAGCCATAAATACGGCCTGTACTCGGGATAAACTGCCACAAACCCGCGGCTGCCGCACTACTCGTACCACTTGGATCATAAGAGCTTTCGATAACTGGTAACAAGGCAAGCTCTGTTGGGATATTGCGACGCTCTGCCTCTCGTACCGTATGATAGATATAACGACTGGCACGTGCAGTTAGACGATTTAGATAATCCTGTCTACTGGTAAACCAGCTTTTTTGACCTTCAATACGCTGATTATAGATTGGCTTACCACCATTCATGCGGTAGCCTGCGCGTAGACGATTCCACAAATCACCATATTGCTGAATAGCAAGCTGGTTACCTTCTACCATGGTCATGTCAGTGGCTTCTAACAAGTCAGCCAACTCATCCAAACTCTCTGCATCTAAAAACGCAGTTGAGTAGTCTGCACTACCCGTATTAGCCCCTTGATTGGCAGGACTTTTGGTGATGACAGATGAGCTATTGGTCGCACCTTTGTTTTTTACCGCTGATGTATTGCTACACGCACTAATCAGTAAAGTGGATACCGCAAGCGTCAATGGCAACGCAATAAATGAGCGAGAGTGTGATAGCACAGTAGACATGATATTGGAGGTTTCCTAACGACAGAAATTAATAAGATAAAGTTGATGGATAGTATAGTATGCAATGTAAAGCAAAGACTAGCCTAATATAAAAGATAATAATAGACGCTCAAGTAGCCTATAAAACTAAGTAATAACTGTTGAACCAACCAAAACCCTTTATAAGTTAGAATCTCAATCAGTTAGACTAGCTATTGGTTATATGGCTTATTGTATTTTTGAGTCTTGCTTGGTCAATGGCGACTTAATTAATAGCTACCTGAGATACTGCACGTAAGAGCACTGCGTTACCAGTAGATAAGGTCAAGGTCACACGAGATGTAGTGACAAATGATACTTGCTGACCATTTTTTACCCAACTCTCATTGGTCGTCACATTAGCTTTAGCTTGTGAACCAGTAATCACCACATTATCTACCGAAATATCATAGCGATAATTAGACGTATCATTCCAACTGTTTTGAAGCAGCTTTAAGTAGGCATCTTTATCTAAACTGGTAGATTTACCTTTTCTAGATAAAGAAATAAGCGCGTCATCTGACACAAGGCGCGATACCTGATTGATACTTTGGCCATTCGCTGATGCTTTCATTGCGGCGGCATAGTTCTGTACCAAATCTTCGGTCATAGTTGCTGCTTGTGCATTGATACTGATGGTGCTGGCTACTGCTACGATTGCAGTGATGCTGGCGCTTTTCACCAATAGAGCTAATAGCCTATTTCCCAATAATTTTTTCATGATAATCCTTAGCGATATTTTTTTCGTTAGTGTCATATAGTGACGATTAACGCTCTTTTATCATTTATCTTGGCAGTGTATCTGTATAGATATATCTATATAAGTATACTCATATCATATGCCGAGCCTATCATCGAATTCTCACAGCCATGTGACACCCTGTGTAATTATTGCGAATAAAAACCCAAGCTATCAAATCAAATGTTCTTAACATTTTATGCTGTAAATCCTAGCCCAAACAGTTAGATGCTTTGTAGGTCTAGTTTGATAGTCAGCCCATAATGAGCTGACCATTTTTAAACCATCAATCTTTAGAACCGTCAACACTTATGGTTAAGCTATCAACGTTAGAGTTTGGCTTCATTAAGGCATAGTTAAGGCTTCGTTAGGACTTAGGTTCGCTGTTACTATCTTCATACTGCTCATCATCGCTGAGCTTCATACCTAAACGCTCTACCCGTCTGTCCATCATCTGACGAGCCAAGGCTTGCATGTCTTCGACGCGGTCTATCTCATCGACAATCTCGAGACCCAACAATGTCTCAAACACATCTTCTAACGTGACCAAGCCTTTAACTTCACCATATTCGCCGACTGTAATGGCAATATGAATACGGTTTTTTAGCATCAACTCTAACAAGTCAAACAGCTTCATTTTAGAGAAAACAAAGGTGATGTCACGCTGAAATTGCGTCAACGGCTTATGCATAGCATGGTTAACTTTAGCCAGTAGCATGTCGGTTTTTAGGACAAAGCCAGTAATGTTATCCAAGTCACCATCGTAGATCGGCAAGCGAGAAAACGTCAGCTTTGGACGATCAACCAATAGCTCAGCAACAGTTTTATTCTCTTCGAATGCGAGCATCACTGAGCGCGGTGTCATGATGTCTTCGACTTTAATCGCGCCAAACGCGAGCAAGTTACGAATGATACGTGACTCTAGTGGGTCAATTTGACCTGATTCTTCACCGATACTAGCAAGAGCAGCAAACTCACGGCGACTAAATGTTTGCGGCTCTTTACCGCGTACCAATAGTTTCGTCAGACGCTCTGAGAACCAGATTAACGGGTATAGCAGCAGGATGATGCCACGAACGAAATAAGCAACCAAGCCACTTAGCTGACGCCAGTAAACTGTACCTAGTGTTTTTGGGATAATTTCAGATAAGAATAAAATGGCAAGCGTCATGAGGGCCGAAAACAGACCAAACCACGCACTACCAAAGACGATCGTGGCCTGTGCACCTGCACCGATAGAGCCAAGTGTATGGGCAACGGTATTTAACGTTAAAATAGCAGCTAGCGACTGATCAATATTATCCACTTTAAGGCTTTTAAGCATTTCTGCTTTTTTTGGACTGGTTTCTTGCACATCCGCAATAAACGATGGCGTCATGCTCAGCAGAACAGATTCTGCTAATGAACAGACGAAAGAGACACCAATAGCGAGTAAGACAAAAAATATCAATAAAGAAACGCTAAGCGCAGTTGGTGCTGCCGCCTCGCTGGATGTTGATACAGCACCAGCTGCCCACACTGCCTGCGGTAGCATAAGAATTGCTAATACAGATAGTGCCGAAAAAGAAGTATAACCAAATCGAGAACTAGTAGTCATTCTCGGGGGAGGTTCTGCAGATGCGTCTTTACGATGAGCGCGCGGACGACATAAACGAGGTACAAACATAAAAGTGGTGAACAAGTTAGGTAACCTAAAAAGAGAAAAAGGAAGATAATATTATGAGTAATTTATATCGATTTTCAGATTGCTATCAATAAAGTAATAAAAGACATCTGTCTATCGTATAAATAGTTACTCAAAGCTGATTTAATCGCTATTTCAAAGCCATACTATGCTTCAATAAGCCGTAATATGGTTCAATATGTAGCATACTAAATACAGGCAATCATTGCCATTTGATAGTAGCATTGATGATACCATTTCACAATAAGTCACCATTTTTAAGTTTTTGTTTTTTGATGACTTTTATTACCCTACTATTAACAGTTGTATGACGACATCTTTACCAGCCAATTCATGACAGTTATTTAGCCTGAGGCTTTATATAGATTATCTGAATATAGTAAAAACATTGTTGTCCTACCCGTTGGCTGGTAGTATGCCTTACGTTAAGAAAAACACGCTCAGCCTATGATTAACAGTTACCAAGTCTGGGATTTTTTGTTACTATGCGTCTAATTTTATTATTGTCTATGACTTACTGAGAGATATTATGAGCTTATTTATTCAAGCTGCCCATGCTGCACCAGAGACTGCAGGTGCTGCAGGTCTATTTGGTCAGATTTTACTGCCTGTTGCGTTTTTTGCGATTTTTTACTTCTTGGTCATTCGCCCGCAGTCTAAGCGTACCAAAGAACATCGTGCCATGGTTAACGCATTGACCGTTGGTAGTGAAATTATTTTCGCTGGTGGTTTAATGGGTCGTATCAAAGCAATCGAAGGCGATTATGCCGTTGTGAGCCTAAACAACAATACTGACGTAAAAGTACAACGTGCTTCTGTTATTTCAGTATTGCCTGCTGGTACGATCGAAAGCGTCTAATTAGAATGTTCACTAGCTTTTATTAGTGAAAATTTATTAGTGAACATTCGATAGTCGTCACATTAACGAATGTAATGACTAAAAAATGACCGTATATGATTTACGGTCATTTTTCGCTATTAACACAGTAAGGTAAAATTGCTATATAAATTAGGCTTACCGTTTAGATGTCCTATCTTTATCCAATCTAGCCATATGATTTTTGGTGACCAGATAAACAGACATCTGTATTATTTGCTTTACTGTTTTATGCGTTACTATCATCGCGGATGATCGCAATGGTGCATGATGACGGCTGCTGAACATAGCACTCGACCGTTGCTATCGCTAACTTCCCATCTGCTAACTTGTGGCCTACGTCGCCAGTCGTTTATCAACTTAAAGAAGTGATTATGCAATATCCCGCTTGGAAATACTTACTAATTGCCGTCGTGCTACTCGTTGCCGGTCTATATGCTGCCCCCAACCTTTACCCTGACGAACCTGCTGTGCAGATTACGAGCGCAGCCGCAGGAACTCAGCTATCTGAAGGCATCTTAACTGAGTCTCAAAGCTTACTCGAAGAGGCAGATCTAGATAACCACGATGGTACGTTTGAGGGCAACAGCGCGCTGGTACGCCTCAACAACCCAGTCGATCAGCTAAAAGCGCAAGAAGTGCTACGTCAAAACTTGGGCGAAGACTATGTTGTTGCCCTTAACCTAGCACAGACGACCCCGCAGTGGCTACGCGATATCGGTGCAAGACCGATGAAGCTTGGTCTCGATTTACGTGGTGGTGTACGCTTTGTACTCGAAGTCGATATGGACAAGGCGCTTGAACAGCGTTTGACCAGTGCCAGTCGTGATATGCGACGTGAGCTACGTGCTGAGCGAGTAGCAATCAAAGGTATCAAAACCGAAGATCGCGGCGTGGTATTGCATTTTGCTGATACTGATACTCGTAACCGTGCCCAAAACGTATTACAAGGCTCAATGAGCAATACGTTTAACTTGCAGTCTTCTATTGATGATCAAGGTCCTGCATTGGTCTTATCGTATAACGATGCGACACTTGACGAAATCAATAGCTACGCGGTCAACCAGAACTTAACGACTCTACGTAACCGTATTGCTGAGCTGGGTGTTACCGAAGCTTTGGTACAGTCGCAAGGTGCTAGCCGTATCGTCGTTGAGCTACCTGGTGTACAAGATACTGCTGAAGCGAAACGTGTACTTGGTCGTACTGCAAACCTTGAGTTTCGTATGGTGGCAGAAGATGCCGATACCTATACTGGTGGCATACCACCAGCAGGCACAGAAGCATTCCCATTCGAAACACTCGATGGCCCGCCTGTATTGTTAGATCGTCAAGCGATCGTCACAGGGGACAAAGTAACCAATGCGCAAACTGGCTTGGATGAAAGTGGTCTACCTGAAGTAAGTATTACCTTGGACAGTGCTGGCGGCAAGCTCATGCAGAACGCCACACGTACAGCGGTTGGTCAACAGATGGCTGTATTGTTCATTGAAAACAAGCAAAGAATCACTTACGAAGAAGATCCAGCCACTGGTGAGACGACTGAAGTACGCACACCTTACGCTGAAACCAAAGTCATCAACCGCGCCAACATTCAAGCGGTACTGGGTTCATCATTCCGTATTACTGGTCTAGATAGTAGTGCTGAAGCAGCTGAGCTTGCGCTATTGCTACGCTCGGGCGCACTTGCTGCACCGATGTACTTCGTAGAAGAGCGCACTATTGGTCCTTCACTCGGTCAAGAAAACATTGATAAAGGGTTATTCTCTACGCAGGTCGGCTATCTATTAGTCTTCGCGTTCATGATTATCTTCTATCGTCTGTTCGGTGTGATTGCTAACGTTGCGCTAGCCGTTAACGTTATTATTATCATTGCGATTATGTCAATTTTGGGTTCATCACTTACCTTACCGGGTATCGCAGGTATCGTTTTGACCATCGGTATGGCAGTTGATGCCAACGTACTGATTTTTGAGCGAATACGAGAAGAGATTACCAACGGTGTCCGGCCAAAATCAGCCATTGTGGCAGGTTTCGATCGCGCATTTAGCAGTATTTTTGATGCCAACATTACAACCTTATTGGTCGCGTTTATCCTATTTGCGATTGGTACTGGTCCGATTAAAGGCTTTGCGATTACGCTAGCTATTGGTATTGTCAGCTCGCTATTCACTGCAATCTTGGTGACACGTGCACTGGTACAAATTGCTTATGGTAAGCGTAAATCCATCAAAAGTCTGAGCATCGGTTAGGAGAATATTATGGCGATCGATAATAACAACCCTTTAGAACAGCAGAATAATCCTGATCGAAATGGCTCAAACGGTGACATGACCAATGCAAGTACGCGTCGCCGTAACAAACCGCGTCGTGATGGTAAAGGTAGCAATACTAAAACCAATAACCCTACTACCGCAAAGTCAGGCAAAAGCTCTAGTCATCGCGGTGGTAAAGGTCAAAATGCCAAAGACAGTCAAGCACTGTCTACCGCTGTTGATTCTGACGTAATATCAGGTGACGCTGCTGATGATGCCGCAGCTGTCGCTGAAGGTGGCATCAAAGCGGTTGGTAACCAGCGTATCATTCCATTTATGAAGATAGAAAAGCCGATGGCACTACTATCTTTATTTATGGTAATCGGTAGTATCATTGCTATCGCGGTAAATGGTCTGAACTTAGGTCTTGATTTTACTGGTGGTGTCTCAGCAGACGTGCGTTATGAGCAGCCTGTTGAGCAAGTTGCTGTTGTACAAGCACTGGCAGATAATGGCTTTGATGATGCGGTTGTACAGTATCTAGGTACTCGTGAAGAGCTATTAGTACGTTTGCCTCCTCAGTCTGATAACGTTGATGGGCTAAGCGCAAATCTGACGCAAGCATTGGCACTACCTAGCAATACCGCTACGATTAGCAACGTCAATATCATTGGTAGCCAAGTTGGTAATGAGGTTTATCTAAACTCAGTCATGGCATTGGTATTGGCACTGGTATGTATGCTTGGCTATGTTGCCCTACGCTTCCAGTTCAAATTGTCTCTAGGTGCTGTACTGTCACTATTTCATGATGCTGTCGTAACCATCGGTGTATTTGCACTATTCGGCTTCCCATTTGACTTAACGGTATTGGCTGCGGTATTGGCATTGATTGGTTATTCATTGAACGATACCATCGTTGTCTATGACCGTATTCGTGAAAACTTCCGCCGTGTTCGCGGAATTACGCCAGAACAGACGATTGATTTGTCATTGACCGAGACGCTACGCCGTACGATTATGACCATCTCAACTGTTCTATTGGTCGTACTAGCCATGCTCTTCTTGGGCGGTGATGGATTATACTGGTTCTCAGTAGCTCTGTTTATTGGTTTGCTTGCGGGTACTTACTCATCGACTTATATTGCCAGTTCGATTCCGCTGCGCATGGGTCTATCGCGTGATGACTTTATCGTAAAAGTGAAACCAGAGTTTGAAGAAGAAATCGTTACTTTCAACGATCCAAAAATGTTTGAGCAAGACAACGTTTAGTAAGGTATATTAGATAAATTAATACGTTGAACTAGCGTGTTATCACATTCTATATAATTACTGATTGCACAGCTACAACGTTTAAATAAGAGCACCTGACTCATGAATAATGAGTCTAGGTGCTTTTGTCTTTATAGCTATTTTGTCTCTTATATTAAATGTACTGCCTTACGAGTCTATTATCATTTAACGAACACACCTCTTTATCGTTCACGTATAAACGAGTCACCCATGTCAGCTAATTCAGCAACTTCTCAAGCGATGCCACCTATTGACACAAGCTATAAGCGTATTGTCGCGATTGCATTGCCTGTGCTACTCGCCAATTTGGCTATGCCATTGCAGAGCGTTATTGATACGGCCATTGTCGGCAATATGAATGACACAGCGAAACTTGCTGGCATGGGTTTGGCCATACAGCTGCTATCGCTATTGCTTGTTAGCTTTAACTTTTTGCAGTATGCATCATCTGGACTTGCTGCGCAGGCATTGGGACAACTGGCTAATAATACTAGCAATACACCAACCTTATCAGTGCCCATGCCTTTGCTGTCTATCTTACAACGCGCGTTACTATTGGCGTTTGTTATTGGAGCAATATTGCTACTCGCAAAACCATGGCTGATTGATTTTGGCTTAAAAGCACTGTCAGCCAATCCTGAAAGTGGACGCGCAGCAAAAACCTACTTAGACGTACGCTTTTGGGGCGTGATCGCGGAGCTGATGAATTTTGCATTTATTGGTTGGTTTGCAGGACAAGGTAAGACACGTTATATGCTTTACCAGCAGGGTTTTATTGCCGTACTTAATATCGTACTGACTCTGTTTTTTGTATTTGCAATGCAGATGGGATTAGCTGGTGTCGCACTAGGAACGACTATTGCATTTTGGTTTGGAATACTGATGGCATTATGGTTGAGCCTCAAACATTTAAAAATATCGTGGCCTGTATTATTCAAAGCGGATCGTCAGTATTTTACGAAAGAAAAGATGCTTAGGCTATTTTCTTTAAACAAAGATATTTTTGTACGTACTCTTATTTTAACGCTGAGCTTTGCTTGGATTACTCGACTATCTGCCCAAAGCGGTGACGTCATACTGGCTGCTAACGCTATTTTATTGCAAGTATTAAGCATATCTGCCTTCGCTTTAGATGGCGTTGCTGTCTCTGCTGAAACGCTGAGTGGGCAAGCTGCAGGGCGACGTGACTGGCCACGTTTTCGTATTATTGTGAAGCGTACAGGCATAGTTAGTTATGGTCTTGCTATCATGTTGAGCGCCATCTGGTGGCTTGCGATGCCTACGTATTTAGTATTTATGACAAATATTGAGTCGGTGTTTGCCCTCGCCTATAACTACCATTTATATGCTGTATTATTGCCTCTTGTCGGTGTTGGTGCCTACTGGCTAGATGGGATATTTTTTGGTTTAACGGCTGGTAGCGTGATCCGTAATGCGGCGCTGATACTGGCTGCTATTTTCTTCCCGTTAAGCTGGTTGCTCTATCAGCAATGGGATATGACTGGTATTTGGCTTAGCGTGTGGTGTCTATTATTATTGAGACTAGTTATTCTAGGTGGGTTTTTATACCGTGCCAATCAGACTGGCAGTTATGAAAAACTACAACCTGAAGCTTAGTTAATTTTATACTATGTTTACTCTATCAATTTTCGATAAATCATTTTTATTAAGCTCGTTTTTCATTTTTTAATTTTGCAGCAATACAGTTTGAATTAATAATTTTTATATCGATAGATTTATAAAAATATCATAAGAAAAATTTAGGATATCGTGTGAATACTCATTCAAATGAATTAAGCCATCAACATGAAAACCGCTATCAATGGGCTGAGGGCTTTAAGAAAAGCTTGCCAGTTGCTATGGGATATCTGCCTGCCGGTATTGCCTTTGGTGTACTCGCACAGGTAGCAGGTATCCCGATATGGGGAACGATTATGCTCAGTATCGTTCTCTATGCTGGTGCAGCTCAGTACGCTTGTCTGCCAATGCTGAGCGCGGGCCTACCGATTGGCAATATCGCCACCAATATTGCCGCGATTAATCTACGTCATGTATTCTACGGTATGCCGTTATTACAGTATCTACCAAAAAATAAGCTGGCCAAGACGTATTGTCTGTTTGCCTTGACCGACGAGACTTTTTCAATCATGACCAGCTTGCCAAATGAGTCGCGACGAGCGCTGATACTTCCTATCAGCCTATTTAACCAAAGCTGGTGGGTACTCGCGAGTACGGTTGGCGTAATGATTGGCAGTACGCTCAGTGACTTAGTGCCAAATTTAGATTTTGCGTTGGTTTGTCTGTTTGCAATTCTCGCGTATGAGCAATTTCAAAGTATCAAACGCTACTTCCCGATTGGTATTGCCGTCCTTGGCTTAATCATTGCTTCGCTATTTACCAGTGACTGGTTGCTACTAGTAGCCATCACTATCTGTATGTTTATGATCTTGGTACGTGGGTTTTGGATAGAGCGTCAAAAGACGGGAGACTCTTATGACCAGTAGTTATCTTATTTTTGCTACGCTTGCTATGGCAGCAGTGACCTTTATCACTCGTGCGCTACCCGCACTGATACCTAGAAAGCTGCTCGATACACCTTGGCTACATCGATTAAATGAGAGTTTGCCATTATCAGTGATGGTGCTGCTTATTTTGACTAGCCTCTCCTATCAAGACCTATCGACGACTGTTGCTTTCAGCGATACCGAATTACATCTATTAATGGCACAAATCGGCGCACTTATTTTGGTATTGTTTATTTATCATATCAGCCGTCAACTTTTGGTCAGTATGGTTGTCGGTATCGCAGCAATTAATGGTCTATTTTGGTTATTTAACAGTTTTTTAGGCTAAAACTGTTTCGCCCATTTACGTAAACGTCAGTACCCTTAGCTATATTTTAAACATAAAAAAGCTAGATTCTATTTAGAATCTAGCTTTTTGTTATCTGGAAACAATGGCTTTAGCTTAGCTTAAAGCTCTTCCACACCCATCATATCAACTGGAGTATCAGCTACTATTTGTACGCCTTTTTTACCAGTTTTGGCAGTATCATTACGCTGCTCTTGCAGGTGATCAAGATACGCTTCATTGATCTGACCAGTGATGTAGCAGCCGTTAAATACCGCACAATCAAAACCTTCCACTCGGCTATGCTTAGTATCTTTTACTGCGTCAATCAAATCATCCAAATCTTGGAAAATTAAGCGATCGGCGCCAATGATATCACGTACTTCTTCAACGCTATTACCCGAAGCAATAAGCTCGCTACGTACTGGCATATCAATGCCGTATACGTTTGGAAATTTCACTGGTGGCGCAGCACTGGCAAAAAACACCTTGTTAGCACCAGCATCTCGTGCCATTTGAATGATTTCATGACAAGTCGTACCACGAACGATAGAGTCATCAACCAACAGTACGTTTTTGCCTTTGAACTCTAGCGGCACAGCGCTCAGCTTTTGGCGAACTGATTTTTTGCGCTGCTGCTGACCTGGCATAATAAACGTACGACCGATGTATCGGTTTTTCATAAACCCTTCACGGTACTTGACGTTCATTTTTAGCGCTAGCTCCATCGCTGAAGTACGCGATGTATCTGGAATTGGAATGACCACATCGATATCGTGGTCCTCACCCCATTCAGCAAGGATTTTGTCTGCCAGTTTTTCACCCATACGTAGACGCGATTTATAAACTGAGATATTGTCCATAATTGAATCTGGACGAGCAAAGTAAACATATTCAAAGATACAAGGCGTGTATTCTTTTTGCTCGACGCACTGATGCGTATGCAGCTTATGGTTCAAATCAATGAAAATTGCTTCGCCTGGTTTTACATCACGAACGATAGTAAAGCCAGAACCTGTCAATGCAACTGATTCAGAGGCAACCATATACTCAGTGCCGCCATTCGGTGCCATACGCTTACCAAAGATAAGTGGACGGATACCGTTTGGATCACGGAATGCAAGTAAGCCATGACCAGTGATCAGAGCGACAACGCCATAAGCGCCTTCACAGCGTTTATAGACGGCTTTTACTGCTTCAAAGATATCATCAGCCGTTGGATGTGTTTTACCTAGATTCTGCATCTCATGTGCCAGTACGTTTAACAGTACTTCAGAATCTGAGTCAGTATTAAGGTGGCGACGATCTTCGATGTACAAAGATTTGGCCAAACTCTCAGCATTGGTCAAGTTACCATTGTGCGCAAGGGTAATACCATATGGTGAGTTGACATAAAATGGCTGAGCTTCAGCGCTGCTAGAAGTACCAGCTGTCGGGTAACGAACGTGACCGATACCGAACTTACCAACCAGTTTCATCATATGACGATTCATAAATACGTCACGTACCATGCCATTTTCTTTACGTAGATAGAGTCGCCCATCTTGCAAAGTGACAATACCTGCTGCATCTTGCCCGCGATGCTGTAGCATCGTCAAACCGTCATAAAGAATCTGATTGACTGGTTCGTGAGCTGCAACTCCAATGACTCCACACATAATAGCTATATCCTATTTTGACTCATACATTAGTACGACAATAACGGCAAAATTAACGACAGTATATTGCTAAAATCATTCACTGTCGCACGCCGCTAACCTGATGATATTGTAAGAAACTTAACGAGATTTTTCGATAATCTATGTTTGATTATCAGTGACACGTGCAAACATTTAGAAGTATAAAAAGAAGTAAAATAATGGACAGTTAGATAAAATAATAGGCAATTCAACAATTACGACTGATTGACCTGATCCCACGCCATGCCCAATACGTCTGATACCAACGCCTTGCCCATCGGTGCATATGGCATTAGCTCAGGCGCTAGTACGGAGGTTTGCCACTGCGGCATCTGTACTAGCAATGGCGCACTGACGCTCAGTACAACCAAAACCATTAATACGTTTTTGGCAGCACCCAGTACGCCGCCTGCCATTTTGTCCAAGACGCCCAAACGTAAGGTTTTGAGTACGCCTGAGAACACAAACGCCATCAGATGCATGACTGCTAATATCGCAATCACTACCAATAAAAAAGCCATAGCCATCTGTAACACAGGGTTTTGTACGATACCCGTCAATTGGGGCGACACTACTCCTGCCAGCCTAGTAGCAGCGATAAGGGCGATAAACCAACCTACCAAGCCTATTGCTGTTTTAATCAGTCCTACTTGAAAGCCGCGCCATAAGCCAATCAAGACAACAATAGCAATCACAATATCTAAACCACTCATGCTTTACGCCTTATTACCTTATTTATTGGATTAGCTTTCCATGGCATCGTAATAGCCACCGATTGCCTGAATGCAAGACTGCACCAGCCCAGGACCACGATAAATAAGCCCCGTATAGAGCTGTACCATGTCTGCGCCTGCTTCGATTTTTTTGACGGCTTTAGCACCACTATCGATACCGCCTACGCCTATCAAAGCGACTTTACCATCTAACTGATCAGAGAACTGTTGCAAAATCTGAGTACTAATATGACTCACAGGACGACCAGATAAGCCGCCCATTTGGTCGCCATCACGCAAGTCTTCGACACCGACGCGGCTCAATGTCGTATTGGTCGCAATCAAACCATCAATCTCAAAGTCTATTAATTGCTGCGAGATATAATCAACTTGTAATGGCTCTAAATCTGGAGCAACCTTAAGCACTAATGGGACATAGAAACCATATTCAGTAGCCAACTGACTGTGACGGTTTTTAATCGTATCCATCAGCTGAGTCAGCGCTTCACCACTTTGCAAATCACGTAAGTTTTTGGTGTTTGGCGATGAGATGTTGACCGTAATATATGAGGCATGCGGATACACACGCTCTAAGCAATACACATAATCATCGGCGGCTTGCTCTACCGGCGTATCGGCATTTTTACCAATATTGATACCGATATTGCCTTTATATTTGCAACGTTTAACATTGTCGATTAGATAATCAACGCCTTCATTGTTAAAGCCCATACGATTGATAATCGCGTCTGCTTGCTTGATTCTAAACAGTCTTGGCTTGTCGTTGCCTACTTGCGGTCTTGGCGTGACGGTTCCTACCTCTATAAAACCAAACCCTAACTCAGCCAGCGCGTCAATATAATCGCCGTTTTTGTCCAAGCCTGCTGCCAGACCAACTGGGTTAGAAAACTGCAAACCCATACAGTCTGTTGGTTGCATTGACTGACCGTACGCCAAGCCTAAAACACGCGCTTTATGCGCTTTATCCAATAAAAATAGCGTCATCTCATGGGCGTGTTCGGGATCCATATTAAACAAAAAAGGACGAAGTAAGGCATAAGACATAGTGATGGCAGACCCTGCTTGGAAGAAATAGTGAATAAAAAATGCGAATGAAATCGGGCGCAGCGATTATATCAGCTTAACAGAAATAAGAGCAAAGTTTCAGTCGCTAAATTTCTACATTTAAGCAGTAACCAATACTGATGAATCTCTACTAAATAACAATAAATTGCCGTTTTCTAAGCTAAAGACATAGCACAAAGGTACTCTTAAACATCTACGGTACTGGACGTCCATCAGTCAACGCAATCCAACCACGTATAATGCGATATAAATGCCAGATAAAGGTAAAGGTCATAATCAGCAAACCAAGCCCAGCCAATAATATTGAGCCAATAGCGATATTGCCACTATCCGCCAATACGCTAACGCCAAAGCCGCCTAATGCAAAGGTAATCAAAATAATGCCAATGACGAACCAAACGATACTGTACCAAAAGGTCTTGATTTGCCAGTCAAAATGCGTGGCCAACCATGACCCACTAGCATCATGGCGCTTAGCATAGTTCATGACAATCGGCACAATCCACAGTAAACCCGCAGTAAAGTAGCTGATCACATATAAGAAATAAGTGATGTGGTTATAAGTAATTAACGAACGGCGCTTATCGTTGCTCATACTGTCCCGCATTATGTGAGGTTTTCCTTACTGGTAATATTTTTGTTCAATAGTCATATGATTAACTATTTAATGGAGCCGGATAAATGGCTTTTCAATGATACCAACGATAAAGCAGTATTCTGCTGTCTAATATCGAGTGTCGAGTAAAAAGCACACAGTGATATAAGTATCTAAAATATTTATCACAAAATGATGCGTTTTAAGAAGTGACCGTTGCTTGTACCTGAATAGATTTATTGGTCAGGTCTTGCTGCATGGACAGCTGTGTAAACTGCCAACCTTGCTGTTCAAGCTTACCTAGTGCAGTACTGACGACTGCTTGACTAGGATGCGTAAAGCTCAATCGCACTGCATCGCCCGTCGAAACCACCTGAGCACCTGCTATACCTGAGTTATTGAGCAGCGCATTGACACGACTAGCAGGTGGCATATCAGCCTCTCCAGTAGCATTATTACCAGTATTCAATGCACTACTATCAATATTACCTGCTTGAGCACGCAACCAAAAATAATCCGCCACTTGTTCCTGATAGTCGTTTTTACTATCGCTCGCTGCTTGATGAACGCTATAGCCACCATAGCCGCCAATAAACAACAGCAGAAATACAGACAATATAGCCAATGCTAGTTGATCACGGGGAGGTAATGCTTGCCAGCGCGTCGTGAGTACATTTTGATAATTGTTCATACGCTCTGAGAATACATGAGCCTTAGTACTGGTTGCAGAAACAGCTGCATTACGTTTGGTACGGCGTTGTAATCGTTTCATGTTTTGACCTTTATTACCAATACCTTGATGAGTTACGACGCTGCCGCATTATTTGCCATGTCGCTGTTGTCTGCAAGATTGTTTTCTATCACATTGACGGTGACTTGACCACTAAATTGACCTTGCTCATTACTATTCACTTGCGCAAGTTTGGCATTTAAGCCTTGTGCTACCAGTGTGCTCGTAAATTTATCAAGACTACTCCGATCTGGGGCAATCAAGGTAAAGCTGAGCGCTGATGGCTGCATGACCAGTGACTGTGCATGCAATGAGGACTGTTTAATCAATGGTGATATGCGTGACAGTGCGGCCATATGCGATGCAGGCGCTTGGCTATCGCTACGCAGTTTTGGTTGCAGCTGTACTTGCAGTTTGGTGCGCATACTCAGTGGCTCATCGGCGAACCAAGACTGATATTGTGCCGCAATTGTAGTCTTGGTTGCTGCGGTTGCTTCATTATACTTATACCACTGCACACCATCGGTTGCCATTTGCAGCACTAACGCTGATAGCGCAACCATCATTGCCACTCGCAAATATGGTGATAGCTGTGAGTCAGTAGATTTCATAAAGAAATTGAGCGCGTGACGTTCGGGACTGTCAATTGGCTTAGGTACTGTAGGCAGGGTCGTCAGTAGCAGCTGATGATCGGTGATCAGCGCTTTAGTTTGCGCCGCTAAATCCATGGGTGATGATGAATCTAGTGAGTCAAGTGATGCGTCAATAGGTGCCTCAATAGACGGCAGTACCATTACCTCACTCAAATGCGGGAAACGCTCAAACATTAGCGGTAAATAGCTGACGGCCATACCCTGACGCAATGATTGGCGCAGCAGCATAGTCTGCGAATCTTGATAAAGGGTTACTTGTTGACCTGCGCCCTCATCTGGCGGTGGTAACAATAAAAAATCTGGCAGTAACGCTACTATATTCATATCGGCTAGCTGCGCGCTTTGTTGCCACGACTCAATATCGTTTTGTGCCAGTGCATACAATTGCGTCGTATCAGCATGGCTCAATTGACGGATGTTTAATTGCTCAATAGGCGTTAATGAGGTTTCTTCAAATAAGTACTGCTTGCCGCTATTACCAAGCTGTTTGAGCTGAGTAGCATTGAGCGACGTGTCCACTTGCAATGCATGACTTGAGGGAAAATATAGACAAAGCGCCTTTTGGCTATTGGACTTATAGTTACCATAGACTGTTTGCAGCTGTTGCCAACCGTCAACCATTTGCCATTGCTGTACATCTTCATGCCAGACAGCTAGCGGGCTATGCTGCGCTCGTAACCAAACATGTAACACTAAACGTGTCCTCAATTATTGCTGCGGTTATAAAAGTACTGTGATGAAGCAGTGATACTATTTAGAAAGGATTGAGTCATTTTATCTGCTGAGCCAGTCGCTTAATTGGCATGATGGCCTCACTCTGAATTCATCCTATCTAAGAAATGGCTAGGTCAGCCTAGTATGGTTGGTCAGGAACAAAACGATCAACTTCCGTTGCCATGCCAGTCATCACAAATTCCATATCAAACACTCTGGCTTCCGCTAAAGAGAACGATTCTGGATAATCGCCTGTCAGCAATCCAGCGATATAGGCGACGATAGACATATGACAAACAACGACCAAACACTCGGCTTCAATATTGGCAATATCTATCAGAGCTTGGCGTGCATCATCCGAGGGCGTGATATTGTCCTGTACAGATGAGACTACTTGCGGCGCTCGCGACTGGAACGCAGATAAAGTTTGCTGCGCTCTAATATAAGGGCTAACCACAAAACGATCTGGGCTATAGTGAATGGTCACATACTCTGCCGTTTGCGCTGCCTGCTGCTGACCAAAGTCCGTCAGCTGACGCGCGCTATCTGGACGTGTTTCGTCTTCTGCTTGACCATGACGTACTAATATAATTTTCATAACCTTCCTTGGAGCGCTAAGTTCGACTCTCTTGATACTGATTTTTAATGGTGTGTCTTACTTATCAGCATCGCTGTCTTTGCTTTTAGTATTGCTACCAGAGGTTTTCATATGAGCGGTAAGTGCTGCATTGCTATGATCATGCGCCATGACAAACTCAACATCGCTACGGAACCCAGCTTCCATTAGATGTAGCGCAACGCCTAAAGCAGCTTTGTCTTCATAAATGACTGCATAGAGCGCATGGGTAATTGGCATATAGATACCCGCTTTGGTCGCCTTTTCATGTACTTGCTGAATGGTATTTACCCCTTCAGCAGTCTGTCCAAGCTTTTTGACCGCGGCATCAATACTCATACCGCGACCGAGCATATTACCGATACGATAGTTACGACTTAGCTCTGAGCTACAAGTGGCGTATAAGTCGCCTACACCAGATAAACCCAAGAAAGTGAGCGGATTGGCGCCTTCCTCAACACCAAAACGACTCATTTCTGCCAAAGCGCGAGTAAGAATCATCGCTTTAGTATTCTCACCTACTTCATAAGCGGCCGCCATACCCATAGCAATTGCGTAGATGTTTTTAAGCGCACCGCCAAGCTCGACGCCGCGTACATCATCACTAGCAAACACTCTAAAGAAGGCACTGTGCAATGCTGCTTGCACGGCATGACGCAACGGTTCCGACTCACTTGCGATAACCGTAGCAGACGGCATGTTTTTCATGATTTCTATAGCGAGGTTCGGCCCTGACATAACGCCAAAATTCACTTCTGGCAGCACTTCTTTAATGATATCACTCATCATCGCAAAGGTGTCTTTTTCCATACCTTTGGTCAACGATACAATAGACTGACCGCTGATAAAAGGCGCGATGTTTTTTAGCGTTTCGCGAAAGGCTAAACCTGGCACAGCAATAAAAATAATGTCTTTGTCTTTGACGCTTGCCGCCAAATCATGGCTGTATTTCAATCGATCATCAAGCTTATAGCCTGGTAGATACTTTTTATTGGTCTGTGTTTTGGCCATCGCTTTTACGGTACGTTTGTTACGTACCCACAGCGTGGTATCACAGCCATTACGTGCGGCTAAATTTGCCATTGCCGTACCGAAGCTACCACCACCTAAAAACGCCAAACGCAGCTTGGTTGGATTGCTATGAATGTCGGCCATATCCTTTGCCACAGCTGATTCAACAGGACTAGGATTTGACTTTTTACGGCCGAGACCTGACTTGGTTGCTCGCTCAAGAATACCTGCAAGCATACCGTTCTGCTTTTCAGACGATTCTTTGTCCGTTTCATTATTAGCACTGGTGTTGTTTTTATTACTATTGTTAGGGCTTGTCATGTTCTTTTATCCGTGTTGACTAACGTATTATCAATAGAATCTATCGTGCTCAGCTACTGGCCTTATTATCTTTGAATTATAACTTTGTGAAATTATAATCTTATTAATAGACAGCACTGAGCTACATTACGACTCGAAGCGAACTAGCGGCTCGATATCAATAGGTTTGCGTTTGGACTCATCCTTGGGACTTGTGCCAGTATAAACAAAAGCGGTCACATAATCATCTGGACCGACGCTAAAATACGCTTTTACTGCAGGCTCATTGCACAGCAGCCCAGTGCGCCAAACGGTACTAAATCCTTGGGCTTTTAATGCCAAAATTAGATTTTGTACAGCAGCACCCGCACTGAGCATCTGCTCAAAAGGTGGCACTTTTTTGTGTTCTTGCATTTGAGTCACGGCCGTTATGATTAGCGGCGCTCGCAGCGGCATATTTTTAGTTTTAGTGATGGTTTTTTCAGACAACTCTTCGCCATCTTGTAGCGCTTTTGCTTGGGCAGCTTCGAGCAAGGCACGGCCTAATTCATGGCGCGCCTCACCTTGCGTCACGATAAAGCGCCACGGACGCAATTTTTTATGATCTGGCGCAGTTGCCGCACACTCAATGGCAGACTCAATCTGCGCACGCGTCGGGGCTGGCTCATCTAGATTGCCCATACTGCGTCTTGAATTGATCCAACCTATCAGCTCGTCACTGGTAGATGAGATATCATTCGCTGCTACGTTCTTCACAGACAGTTTTTTGTCTTCTATTTCTTGGCTTTCATTATCAGCATTGTCAGTTGTAGTCATTGTTTTATCCTTAATTTATTATTATCTATCACTACTTATTATTTATAATATCATTTTCTTATTTTTTAACAGCTATAGAGCAGTTGAGAGCTACACATAGGCAGTCTCAACTCAGCAATAAACTACGCAACATCTTCGACTCGGTGGTCCATGCGTAGATAGTCCTCCGACTGCATTTCAAGCAGACGTGAACGAGTACGCTCAATCTCAAACGCCAACTTCTCTCCTTGGTACAAGTCTAGAATCGGCTGCTCTGCCCGTACCAATAATTTTACACGGCGATCATAAAATTCATCGACGAGATAAATAAAGCGGCGCGTTGGATCACGCAAGTCGTCATCTAGTGCTGGTACAGAGTCAACTAGGACGGTACTAAATCGTTTGGCAAGCTCGATAAAATCAGCGGCTGAACGCGGCGCCATACAGAGATGACGGAAGTCACAGAATAAGATATCTTCGGTACAAGCGTTGATTTTTACTTCTCGTCCATTGATAGTAATGGGCTCTTTACTGATTTTCTGATTATTCGACAAGCTCGCAAAACGGTTGGCTAACCAATGATAGTTCGCCTTAGTAAGCGGCGCTTCGTATAGCTCAGCTTGTTGCAATACGCGCAGACGATAATCAATCCCAGAGTCAATATTCATTACCGTCGTATGACGCTCAACTTCCGCAATGGCAGGCATAAAACGGTCACGATGTAAGCCATCTTTATACAGTCCAGCTGGCTCAATGTTTGAAGTAGCAACCAAAGTAATGCCACGATTGAACAGCATAGTGAACAAATCGCCTAGTATCATAGCATCAGAGACATTAGAAACAAAAAACTCATCAAAACAGATGATGACCGCTTCTTTATAAATAATATCGGCAACTTTTTCGAGTGGATCACTCTCACCTTGTAGTTTGTTAAGCTCTCTATGGACACGCTGCATAAAATGATGGAAATGCAGACGCATCTTGCGCTCGATGGTCAACGAGTCATAAAACATGTCCATCATCCACGTTTTACCACGGCCAACACCGCCCCACATATAAAGACCCGTTGGCGCGACAGGCTTGGATTTTAAAAAGCCAAAAAAACCTTTCTTTTGCGGTGCGCTATTGATGAGCTGATGGTATATCTCATCAAGATAGCTCATGGCCTGAAATTGCTGTTCATCCCGAGTAAACTCATCTGTACTGACGGCTTTCTCGTAACGTTGCAATGGAGATAAACTCATAATTCGACTCATCGTTGGATTAAATAAATATCAAAATAATAGGTTAATTTAGCATAACGCTGGTGCTACCAAGCAAGCCATGCTAAACCATATCAAAGCAGAAGCTATTAAGCTGAATTAGCTATGAATAAACTTAGCTGTCCTGCCCAAAGCTATGCTTGTCTAATAAACCTTTGAGCTCTGATAAGCGACCATGGAAGAAATGACCCGCGCCATCAACCACGCTGACTTCAATGCCTAATCGGTCTGCAAATGCCTGCATATTATCAGGTTCAATCACTTCATCCGCATTACCATAAATCTCAAAAGTTCTATCTGCAGGCAAATTAATATCAGTACTGTCGTTTTTTTCGACTGATGGTGCGATAAGGGCGATTTTCGTTACTTCAAAGTCACCCAATCCCCATATATGCGCGGCTTCAAGCACTTGCTCAGCCACGCGTGCCGTGACATAACCACCAAAAGAAAAGCCACCCAGCCATAGCTTTCGAGCATTGGTTTGTTCAGCAATCCATTGTAGCACGGTCATTGCATCGACCACTTCACCTTCCGCATAATCATGCTCGCCTGTCGATTGGCCAACGCCGCGAAAGTTAAAGCGCACCACATGCATACCATTATCACGGGCAAAGCGATACATGGTGGTGACCACCTTGTTATTCATCGTACCATCAAACAACGGATTAGGATGACACAGCAGCGCCACCATGTCTGTAGTTGGATCATTAGGATTGTCATTTTGCCACAGTGCGTCAACCTCGAGCACGCCAGCAGGAGCAGGAATCAATTGCATAGTATTACTTATTAATAAAAAATGAATGGCTCAATTATCCTAGATACAATTTATATTTCAAGTGATTTGCTGTGTACGGATGCGACTTGTTTTATTTTTTGTCAATAACGGTTGTCTACAGTTTCGCAATATTGCTGTTCTTGAAGTTTTAAACTGGTTTATATCTAGTGCATGGTTCATCGGCAATATACCCGTAATACAGCACACAATAACTGTCTAGACAGGTAATATCTAGATAAGCTACATTCATAAAGCTTTGCCTATAGCTAAGACGTTCTGTTTATATAAATCAGGAATTACTTATGAATACTTTTAATAAAACTGCCAGCTTGACGGCAACGTTAGCGGCTGTACTTGCTTTGAGCGCCTGTCAAAGTACGCCTTCTTCACCCGTGATTCAGCGTGCCAACTCTATCTATGAGACAACAGGTATCGCTGATACCAAAGTCAAGGCACAGCAAAACGCAATTGATAGTGCTCAAAAAACCTGTCGAAGCAAGCAAGTAATTATCGTTGATGATAATGTAAAATATAATGGCATCTTAAACGAGCGTACTGGCCGTATGGTTGGTCAAGTAGGTGCTGTCGTTGGCTCGATATTTGGCACAGGTACACCAGATTTGTCACGTAGCGATGATTATGAATACACCATTAACTTCCGTTGCCAATAAATATCGTCAATACCATATAAATCAGATACAGTGTCAGGCTCACTCAGTCTATTATTTGTATCACTTTCGCTTGCCTTCCTTGTATCTAAATTATCTCGAACCGACTATATCTAGCTAAAAATATATATCTACTTTTCTCTACACGACAATCTCTTTTAGACGCAAACAGGTTTACGATCTAACCGCTAACATGAAGTGACATACAATTGTTCTCTGATTAAACAGCCAACAAACTGCGATATAGATAATATATCAATCAAAGCTTGTTGGCTTCGCTTTTTGTGCTCTCCTTTTTAAGTTAAACTATCCGCTATCGTATTCAGCACATCCTCGTCAGTCTTTATATTTTCATTATCTTTGGTCTAATATTATGCGCAAACCCAATCTTTCAAATATTAAACAGGCCAAAGTATTAGCACCTGCCAAAGATTTGGCCACTCTAGAGGCGGAACTCGCTGAGCAGGAAGATCATTTAGAGGATACGGTCCTACGCCTGAGTGATTACTTATCAGCGGTTGAAATGGTCATCAAACAAACTTTTGACCACCGTGTCTGGGTAAAAGCTGAAATTCGTAATCTGTCGAGTAAAGGTGGTCATTACTACTTTGAACTGGCAGAAAAAGATAACGATGGCAAAGTGGTCGCCAGCTGCCGCGGCAACCTTTGGCGCTTTAAAGCGGCTCGTGTATTAGCTAAGTTTGAACGTGCAACTGGCATGCCGCTTGAGCGTGATTTGACCGTACTCCTTAAAGTATCGGCAGGGTTCCATGCCCAGTACGGCTTTTCAATCACCATTGAAGATATCGATCCCAGCTATACGCTAGGCGACTTAGCACGGCAATATGCAGAAATGGTTGACCGCTTAACAGGTGAAGGGTTGTTACATCTCAATCAGCAGCTACCTGCCCCTTTTGATATCGAGCATGTGCTGGTCATCGCCCCTGAAAAGGCAGCCGGACTGGGTGATTTTCAAGCAGATGCCGATCGCTTAGCCAGTACAGGTGCGTGTCACTTCCACTATCATAATGCGACTTTTCAAGGTAATCATGCGCCCGCTGAAATCCGTCAAGCCATCGTTAATGCTCAGCAGCAGTTTTATGATACTTATCAGCGTCTACCAGACTTGTTGGTCATTATTCGCGGCGGCGGTGCGGTTGGTGATTTGGCTTATCTCAATGATTATGAGCTGGCAGCTTTGGTTGCCGAGCAGCCTATTCCTGTCTGGGTAGGTATCGGTCATGAACGTGACAAAGTCATCCTAGATGAAGTGGCACATACCAGTTTTGATACGCCCTCGAAGGTAATCGCTGCTATCCATAGCCACTTGGCCCAGCTCGTCACTCAGACGCTACAATATCAAGCGCAAATTAAGCAAGCGGCTCAGCGTCAATTGAATACTGCTGAGCAACAAACCGCACGCCAGTTAAGCCAAATACAGTCGCAAACGATTGGGCAGCTCACCGCTCTACGAAAAGACAGTGACTATGCATGGCGCAGTATTCAACAAAGTGCCCAGCGCCAAGTAAAGCAAGCAGTCAGACTGACGGCTGAGCGATACACACAAACGCAAACCTTGGCGCGTCAACAGCTCGCAAAAGCCGCTACCAATAGCAAAAATTATCAAGAATCAATCATGCAAAACGCGCAGCAGCAAATTGTGCAAGCACAGCGCGATAGCGAACATCTACGTGACATCGTGCTATTACATCGACCGTCTCGCGTGCTCAAGCAAGGCTATACCATGCTCACGGATGCTCAAAACAAGCAAACACTCACTAATAGTACCCAACTGTATCCTGAGCAAACTGTCAATATCATTTTAAAAGATGGCAACGCAAAAGCGCAGATTATAGATGTCAATCTGGATAAAGAAGCGATAGAAACTTCAGGTACTCCAACTTGACCACATAATAATATCTAACGATTACTCATCGACTTACCTTTAAAAATTAGGAAATTTTATGACTACCCCTACTCGCCGACGCAAAAAAGCCGCCCCAAAAACCTTTAAGGCGGCTTACGATATCTTAAAAACCAATGCAGCTGAACTACAGCAACAGGATGAGCCTGATATTGATAATCTAATGACAACGGTCGAAGAATCTATTGCCGCTTATCGCGTTTGCGAGACTCGTATCAATGCTGTACAGCAAGCATTAGACGCCGCCTTTGCCGAAGAAAAATCTACCAGCAGTGTTGATAGTTAAACGAAAAACAGCCACTAGATAGCAGCTGTTTGGTCAAACCAAGCGCATCAATCTCATTTGGCACATTTGGCAACGCAACAGTTTGATATTCTGTTTACTCAGGTTCATCAACCTCAAAGACTTGGCGCAGATAGGCAAGATACGTGTCGTTATTGATCATGGTCTTGCCTGGGCTGTCAGACAGCTTAGCGACTGGCTGACCATTGCACTCTACCAATTTAAGCACGATATTAATCGGCGTAATGCCCATATCATTGGTCAAATTGGTGCCAATACCAAAGCTAGTTCTAATGCGACCTTTAAAGTATTGATGCAGCTCCCACGCCTTCTCTAAATTTAAGCCATCGCTAAAAGTTAGAATCTTGGTTTTTGGGTCTATTTTTAACTTCTCATAATGGGCAATCGCCTTATCGCCCCAGATGTAAGGGTCGCCGCTATCATGACGCAGACCGTCGAATAGCTTAGCAAAATACAAGTCGAAATCACGTAAGAACGCATCCATTCCGACCACATCTGTTAATGCAATACCTAAGTCGCCACGATACTCATGTACCCATGCTTCAAGCGCAGCCTTTTGTGAGTCACGCAGACGTACATCCAGTGCCTGAAACGCTTGCATAAACTCGTGCGCCATGGTGCCTATTGGCGTCATTCCTAACTGCTTGGCCAAATACACGTTTGATGTACCACCGACTATCTTTGGCTCAGCTTTATGTAGCGTCTCCACTACATGTGCTTGCCAGCGTCGACTAAAACGTCTACGCGTGCCAAAATCAGCAACTATAAATGGCGGCATATCCTGACCGTACTGAGCTTGCTTTTCGGCATACTGATGTAATAGCGCTACTTTTGCATCGAGGCGACGTTGTCCTTCTTCAATCACGCTGTCATTAGATAGCGCATCAAAATACAGCTCATTGACAATGGCCAAGACAAAGACTTCAAAGAACATCGCTTGAATCATTGGCCCTTCGATATCGATAAACAGGCGACCTTTATCGTCTGTACTTACCGTAATGAAGCGGCGTTTTAGCTTAAATAACTCTAGATAATCAACAAAATCTGAACGAATAAAGCGCAGGCTACGTAAGTACTCTAGCTCATCTGGCAAAAATCGCAATTCGCATAAGCTGTCTAGTTGCTGCTCTAGATCTTTTTGGATATCAGCCAATGGATAGGCGGCATCTTTGTTATTACGGCAGCGAAAGCGATAAACACCATGGGTTTGCGGAAACTGATGCAGCATGGCTTGTAACATCGTAAATTTGTACAAATCATTATCAAGCAATGAAGTAATAATAGGTGCATAAGAAACGGTCATGCTATGGCCTTAAAAGTGCAAAATAAGAAACAAACGTCATTTGATAGACAAAGCGACATCATATGTGGACGATAAACAATACACGCTCATTCATTATGAGCCATCGATAAACCGTTCAGTATAACGAAGTTTGGTATTTATTTCAGAGTTCACTTTTGATTACCGTAAAATGACAGTGAAAAGCCAGTAAAACGATTGCGATTATTTAAACCATTCATAAAAACATCGTATAAGTCTATCCAGACAACCTATTCATGGATGGTTAACACGGCTTACGCTTTTGCACTCATAAACTGCTCCACATAATCATCAGCAGGATTATGCCGTAACTCGCTTGGCGTCCCCGTTTGTATGAGTCGACCACCATTTAGCATACTGATACGCTGACCTACTTTGACAGCTTCATCGATGTCATGGGTGATAAATACAATGGTCTTGTTCAATCGTTCTTGTAATTCGAGTAGTTGGTCTTGCAGCTGAGCGCGAATGAGCGGATCAAGTGCAGAGAACGCTTCATCCATTAGCAAAATTGGATTGTCCGTTGCTAAGGCACGAGCCAGACCAACGCGTTGTTGCATACCGCCTGAGAGCTCATCAGGGTAGCTGTTTTCCAAATTAGATAACCCTACTTCATTCAGCCAATGTCGAGCCGTTTCGTGTCGCTCGTTTGCGCTCATCTTTCGAACACGCAACCCATAAGCGACGTTTTGTATGACTGTCATGTGCGGCACTAAGCCGAAATGCTGAAAAACCATACTGACGGTCTGCTGACGATAATGCTGCAACTGCTTATCGTTGAGCGCTAAAATATTAATAGCGGCAGCAGAGCTTTCTTCTACTACCGTACTCATATTAGCTGTCGCTGATTGCCTATCAGCTGTTGTGTGAGTCGCATGTTCTCTATTCAGAGCAGTATCTACCCATATCTCACCACTGGTTGGATCTATCAAGCGATTAATATGGCGTATCAGCGTTGATTTTCCTGAGCCTGACAGACCCATGATGCAATGCAACTCGCCTGCCTTGATATCTAGATTGATATCATACAGACCAACTGAATAGCCCGTTTGCTCTTTTACTTTGATGCTATCCATACCCTCAGCCAGCAATGCCAATGCAGACTGTGCTTGCGTATTACTGGCATTATAAATCTTACTGATATTTTTTAATTGGATATGATTCATCGGTGCTCTCACTATTCACGTGGTTTTTATTATTAGGGCTTCGGTCGATTACCATGGATTCAGTCGTATGCCACCAGATAATTTTTTATCCAATCGGACGTCTGCCTGCTTCGATGGTTTTTTGACGGGTACGCTTACCTTGACCAAATGCTTGCGTAATACGGTCAATGATAATGGCAACGATAACGATGGCCGTACCTGCTTGTAGACCCTGACCGATATTGAGCGTTTGGATAGATTGCAATACATCTTCACCCAGCCCAGGAGCACCAATCATTGAGGCCAATACCACCATGGCAAGTGACATCATCACAGCCTGATTGATACCTGCCATAATACTAGGCAACGCTTGTGGCAATTTAATCCAGAGAAGTAGCTGTAAATGGGTACTACCAAAGGATCGTCCTGCTTCGACCATTTCATGATTGACTTGTGTAATCCCTAATGTCGTCAGACGAATTAAGGGCGGCAACGCATAAATCACGGTTGCAAATAACGCAGGTACTTTACCAATACCAAACAGCATCAGCACTGGTATAAGATATACGAAACTCGGCATGGTCTGCATGATATCTAGCACTGGCGTCACAATCTTGCGTAGCAGTTTGCTACCTGACATAGCGATACCAATAGGAATACCAATCACCACCGTGACCAGTACCGATACGATAAGCAGCGCTAAAGTATCGATCAATGCGCCCCATAAACCAAAAGCACCTATCAAAAATAGCCCTGCACCACATGCCAGCGCGAACCAAATCTTGCGGACACCAAGCCAGCCAAGCACAGTCACAAATGCAATAATCAGCCAAGGTGGGATAACTGTTAATAATCGTTCAATAGGTAATAGCAGATAAGTAAGCGCCATCGTGCTAATAGTACGAAATACATCACCATAGTTTTGAACGACGTTTGCTAAGGCATTATTGAGTGGGGTCTCAAGCGACCATGAAGGAAAGCTTGAGGCGAGCGCTGACGCATTGATACTAGATGCAGTTGTATCTGTAGAGATAGCACTCGTTGAGCTAAGGCCTAACTTGGTAGCGAGATTGGTAGCGGCCTCATCGGATAACCATGCTTGCCAAACCTCTGGGTTGTCACGCAAAAACACCATGGCCTGCTCATCGCCAGTGCGTTTACTTTCGCTCATCTCCAAGATAGCACCGTTTAGCTCATCAGAGGTAAATTGCACCTTTTCAAAGACAGCTGCTAGTTCAGGATTGGATTCGACAAACGGGGTAGAAACAGCAATACCTAACGGCGATACTGGGAATCCTGACACGCAATCCATCTTACCATCAGCGAGCAGCAGATTTTGCCAACAAGCATCCTCATAAGCTGGGAACTCTAGTGGCGCAAGGTCATATTTTGCCATTAGTCCAGTAGGCTGCCAGTAGTAAAACAACAGTGGCTTATGCTGTTCAAAAGCAGAGGCGATTTCAGCATCGAGAGCAGCACCCGTACCAGGGTGTGCGTTGTTAAAAAGACTGTCTAGACCGGTGGTTTTTAGCAAACGTGTGTTAAAAATCTCACACGTCCAACCAGAGGGGCAGTTCATAAAGCGTGATCTACCAGGATCTTCAGGGTCTTTAAATAGCTCAGTATATTTAGGCAAATCTTGATAGCTGCGTAGTCCTGGGTTCTCTTCCAATACATATCTTGGGACATACCAGCCTTGAGTTGCACCGCCTTTTAGCGTATCGCCGATGATAGCCACTTTATTCTGCTCAATGGCTTTTTCCATGATTGGCGAGCGACCAACCCACTGCTCCCCGATGACCTGAATGTCATTCTGTGAGAGCGCTGTATCAAGTGCAGGCCCTGCTCCTGGCACTTCTTCTACTATGCAGCCGTATCCATCTTCTACGATATGTCTGAGTACGCCAGAGGTAAACTGCCCACTCTCCCAGGTTAGCGCCCCAAATTTGATCGGTGATTCACACGCCGCTGACGCCGATACAGGCAGTAGTAACGCGCTCATCCACAGTAAGCTTAATGCAATCCATTGGCGCATACTCTTTCCTATTATTATGTTGTATCGGCATGAAGTCACTATCAAAACAATAGAACTAAAAAATAGCTGAACGTCGCTATATCAAGTTTACCAATGCTGGCTCTAGACCATTGAGCTACTATCTACTGTTGTTTAGACTTACTACAAAGTGTAGCGATTTATAGAAGTGATGACAAACGCTTATTTGTCGATTAACGCATTAGATAAATTTACGATAATTTTGATAAAGCTCTTATGACACGTCGCTCTTAATTTGAGAAATCTATGTTTGTAAATTCATATTTTAGACAAAAAAATAGCACCTATCTGGATAGGTGCTATTGGTTATGATATCGACTAAAAAAGGTCACTATTAATTTCTATAGCTACTATAAAACGTCTCATTCAAGAATTGTTACTTTAAAGGCAATTATTTTAAGAGCGGTCATATTAAAAGTGGTTATCTTAAAGACGGTTATTTCAAAAACAGCGCCATCGCCTTTTTAAACAGTCCACCATAAGGCGGCAATAATAAATTCAGACCATTGAGCTTGGTTTGTACAAAAATTGGCTTCATATGGCTGAGGCGTTCAAAGCCAGCCTTACCGTGGTATGCGCCAGTACCAGAGTCACCCACACCACCAAACGGCAAATCATGCTGAGCCACATGTATCAAAACTTCGTTGATACACAAACCACCCGAGACCGTATTATTACGTACGTTTTCGATACTGCTGTAGTTGTCACTAAACACATATAGCGCCAATGGACGTGGACGCGAGTTTACAAAGTAAATGGCATCATCAAGCGTCTCATAATGCATCAGCGGCAAAATCGGGGCAAAAATTTCGTTTTGCATAAGGTCACTGTCAGGCGCAGGCTCGCTGACGATGACTGGCGGCATTAGACGGGTTTCTATATTAGGCTCAACGGCAGTCAACGCATGTACCTCGCCACCTGTTAGCGCATCTAGATAGCCTTGTACCCGTTTGAACTGCTCACCATTAATAATGCGAGAATAATCTGGGTTTTCTTCGATATCAGGATAATGCTTGGTCATCCACTCTTTTGCAAGTTGGATAAACTGGTCATGGTATTGGCGCTGAATCAAGACATAATCTGGCGCAATACACGTCTGCCCAGCATTTAGTGTCTTACCCATCATCACTCGATTGACGACAGATTCTAGATTGGCATCATCTAGTACAATCACTGGTGATTTACCACCAAGCTCAAGCGTCACTGGCGTTAGATTAGGCGCTGCTGCTGCCATGACTTTTTTGCCCACCGCCGTCGATCCGGTATATAGCAGATGGTCGAATGGTAGCTCACTAAAGGCGGCAGCAATCTCGACTTCACCGAGTACCACACAGATCATATCTGGCGAAAAATAACGAGCAATGGCATCAGCAAACGTCTGAGCAAATTGCGGCGCGGCTTCACTCATCTTGACCATGATACGGTTGCCCGCGGTAATTGCATCAATCATCGGGCCAATTGCTAAAAATAACGGATAGTTCCAAGGCACCATGATACCGACCACACCCAATGGCTGCGGCTGAATTTCATTATGGGCTGGCATATACAGCGCTGAGATCGGTGCGCGATGGGTTTTCATCCACTTTTTGCCGTGTTTTTTGGCATGGCTGATACCGGTAAAGCTAGGAAACAACTCAGCGAACTGAGTCTCTGACTGGCTACGATAGCCAAAATCTGCACTAATCGCCTTTGCAAAACTCTCTTGGTTGTCACTAAGCATCACTTCTAGATTGTCTAGCTGCGTCGTACGAGTGCCCCAATCATTGATTGGCTGGGTACGGCTTAACATTTGCAAGCGTGAAAATTGCGCTTTCATCTCATCGATAGTCGTCGCCGTACTTAGGGCTTCAGGCACACGCTGCAGCGCAAAACCTGTCTCGGTCACTGCCTGCTCATGGGCGCTTTGGTTGCTATCTGTCATTTGTCTTCCTTGTCATAATCATAGTAATAGTCATAAGGTTTGTAGTCACTATACTATATTGGGTTAGAGGCTCTATCTTTCTAGTCAGGTGCACTCTTTGATAACCTACTCTGACTATAAATTTCATCAGATTCCATTCATTACACTTTAATGTAGCGCATCGACTGAGCAATGAACAGCACCTTTGGTTGACTACTGCGTCTGTACTAGCAGTACCTTTATAAGTGACTTACCACTGTTCTATACCAGTTACTTCTTCGTCCATTGCTAGCTGTTTGCTATTAGAATTTACGCCACTTACAGACATTGCAACACTATATATCTTTGGGCGATAGTCGCCAAAACTGCTACACTACCGATGAGCATTATTTATTTTAAACTTGATAATAATAAGACAGATACTCTCATGCAAAATGATACACAACCCCTTAATGATACGCTTGTCAGCAAATCTCTCTCAGCGGCCGATTATGTCCCTACTCTCGATGCGATGCTGGCACGCACCTTCGAACGTATCGATCTAAAAAAGCAACAAGGGCTGCGTACGCCTGATGAATTATGGATTGTCGATCATAATGACGTCTACACGCTTGGACAGGCAGGTAAAGAAGAGCACATATTACAGCGTACTGATACGCCTATCATCAAGACCGATCGCGGTGGTCAGGTGACATGGCATGGTCATGGACAGTTAGTGATCTATTGGCTGTTTGACTTGGACAGCCTCAAATGGAGTGTGCGCAATCTTGTCTCCCACGCTGAGCAAGCGATAGAAGATGTCATCAATGACTGTTTGCGTAGCTCACTATCTAGTAGCGATAATATCAGTGCTCATGCACGCCGTGATGCCCCAGGTGTCTACTTATATGCAGATACTGCTGCAGCAGATGACAGTACCTCTACAGATGACAACTCTCTCGATAATAAGATTATGCTTGGCAAAATGGCCTCGCTAGGCTTTAAGATTAAGCATGGCTTTAGCTACCATGGTATTGCGATTAATTTAAATTGTGACCTGTCCTCATTTAACGCCATCAACCCTTGTGGCTATGCTGGCATGCAAATGTTGCGACTGTCTGATTTTGTAGCTATGCAGACAGATTCAGAGCAAACAGAGCAGCAAATGAGCGATTCATTCAGCTATGAGACAGTCACTCAAAAACTTATTGATAACATCGCCAAGCGCCATGCTGGACTGATTGAGTTGCGAGCTATCGCACCTAAGTAAGTTTTGAGCCTATTTTTGCATAATCTTTTTTTGCATAATATCTTGCACGCTTAGACTTAAGCATTAAGAGAAAATTCAGTACAAACTTGCTATAATCGCATGCAGTACAAATCGGACGCAGCAACTATCCTTGCTGTATCCCTAGCTCAACCCCTTATTCAAACATTTAAAACAAAAGCAAATTGGAGCATTTTATGGCAGATTTTAACAAAATTTTGGACGCAGGCGACGTAGACGGCGGCATCATCAACGTAGTAGTAGAGATCCCAGCTGGTAGCAGCCATAAAATTGAGTGGAATCGCGAATTAGCAGTATTTGAGCTTGACCGTATTGACCCACAGATTTTCGCTAAACCTTGTAACTATGGTTTCATCCCACAAACACTTGACGAAGATGGTGATGAGCTTGACGTATTGCTATTGACTGAGCAGCCACTACCGACTGGTATTTTCTTAAAAGCAAAAGTTATCGGTGTGATGAAGTTTGTTGATGATGGCGAAGTAGATGACAAAATCGTTGTTGTCCCTGCTGATGACCGTGACACAGGCAATGCTTACAACAGCTTAGAAGATCTACCAAAGCAGTTGATCAACCAGTTAGAGTTCCATTTCAGTCATTATAAAGACCTGAAAAAAGCTGGTACGACGGTTGTTGAATCTTGGGGCGATGTCGCAGAAGCGAAAGAAGTTATCAAAGAGTCTATCCAACGCTGGAAAGATCTATAATTATCAAATATTGGCAAAAATGCCAATAACGATAAATCATAAAATACCGCAGTCACCATAGTGGCCGCGGTATTTTTTTGCTTGAATATTGCTTATCTAACATGGTTATAATGAGCATATAACTCATTCACACTTATACGCCGTAATAAGGACAGTCATGTTTAACCCCGACCCTAGCGCAAAACCGGTCAATACCAAGTTGCCAAGAGACGTCATTATGATGGTCGAAAAAAACAACTTAGTAATGGCCATTAAAACTTTGGCGGCAGACGAAAACATCAGTATGGATGAAGCCAAAAGTAGAATTGATGCTTATGAGACCCAGCTGAAGGTAAAGCAACAACAGAAGCTCAATACAATCGCTAGTAAACAAGGCATTCCAAATCAGGCCATCAGCTTTGATAGAGAGCAAGAGGAAGAAGAGCCTGGACCATTGGTAAAAAACCGTGTTAACACGACTAAGCAGAGCCAAGGGTTTAAAGGGCTGCAGGACGGTGTCGATAGTCAGTTGAATGACTTAGGCTACAAGAAACCTCTACTGCCTTATTGGCTAAAACGATTGCTCGTGATCGCTGTCTTAATGATAGGAATATTTTGGATATTATGGCGAGTATTTGGTTAAGTAATTTAGCTAAATAAAAGACTGAATCAATATCCCTTCTATAAAACTGCATATCGGCTAGCTATAATTTAAGAATTTAGCTAGTCGAATAGTTCATTGAAAACCTGCCCTTGAATCCTTTCAAGCGTCCATTCATCTCAAATTACTTAGAGCAATCCTTTATATAAGAAGTAACAGCCTACGACGGTCAACAGTACTGCAAAGCATTTTTTCAGCAACTGTGGCGATAATGCGTGAGCAACTTTTGCGCCTAGCTTGGCGGTGAAAAAGCTCATGATGCTAATGCCGAAAAAAGCATAAATATGGACAAAGCCAATCGTATTGGGCACGTCGACTTGAGCTTGCATGCCAAAGAACATAAACCCTAGCGCACCTGCAATGGCGATAGGTAAACCACAAGCGGCTGAGGTTCCAACGG
The DNA here is from genome assembly GCF_947500265.1 of uncultured Psychrobacter sp. Lineage (GTDB taxonomy): Bacteria > Pseudomonadota > Gammaproteobacteria > Pseudomonadales > Moraxellaceae > Psychrobacter. The sequence continues at coordinate 126,268 of NZ_CANMRN010000002.1, forward strand.
CTTTTTGCATAACCACACCGTAACGCGTGAGATAAGGTACGGTTAAGCTACCACCGCCAATCCCAAAAATAGCAGAAGCAATACCGATACCCGCCCCTGCTGCTAGCTGCTTAGGCTTTGAAGGCAAAGCTATATGAACATTACCAGCATCGCTATTTGCTTTCTTTTTGCCACCCATAAACATTTTATAAGCAACCCAAAGCAAAAACACACCTACAATCAACTGGAGATATAATCCAGATATCTGTCCTGCGATCCCCGCCCCTAAAAAGCAGCCTACTGCTAAGCCTGGCGTCAGATTTTTAAAGACAGGCCACATGACTGCGCCTTTATTGTTGTGCGCCATGAGCGAGCTTATGGATGTAACGATAATAGTCGCCAGTGAAGTACCCAAGGCCAAGTGCATAATACTGTCAGGACTGTAACCCATTTGCGTAAAGACGATAAATAGCAGTGGCACGATAATAGTGCCACCGCCTACTCCAAATAGCCCCGCAGCAAATCCTGCTAGCGCCCCTATTATTAAAAAAGTTATTAATTCCACAGGATAGTTACTTCTTATTTAGATTTAATGAAATGATAATTATAGTTAAACGACTGCTCAATATTGCACGAGCAATAGCCCATAGGCTTAGGTGTTAGATTATAGATATTGGATTAAATAAGCTCTACTTGCCCAACTCTAGAATAGGCACGATTGAAGTAAACCAACCCTTCATCAGTTCCGCCTTGTGGCTCAGCCTGATTGATGGCGACAACGCGGCACATAAAGACGCTATGTGTGCCGACTTCTTGAATTTGTTCAATCTCACAATCAAAGCTGACCAAGGCATCCTCCAATACAGGAGCGCCTGTTTGTAATTGTGTCCAAGAACCATATTCGAACCGTTCTTCTGAACACAGTTTAGAGGCAAAAGCATTGGACAGCTGCTCATGTTGCGCGCCTAACACATTGACACTTAAAATCTTATTTTCCAGAAAGTAGCCATGTGACCGAGACGTTTGATTCATACAGACAAGCAAGGTCGGCGGTGTGTCTGTGACACTACATACTGCCGATGCTGTAAACCCATGTACGCCCGTTGCACCTGCTGTGGTCACCACATTGACCGCAGTCGTTAGCAAAGACATGGCATCTCTAAAGTCGGTCGCGTCAATCCTATCTTTAATCATTGCTTCAATCCTGAGAAACGTTAAAAAATAACGTTAAAAAATTGTGCTTCAATTTTAGTTTTGCAAAGGAAATTCTTTAAATAGAATTTCCTAAACGGCTAAACTCTAAGCAGTCAGTTCTTGACGAACGATTTGAGCACCAGCGCTTAAGGCTGCGAGCTTACCACGTGCGACTTGGCGAGACAAAGGTGCCATGCCGCAGTTGGTCGCAGGATACAGCTTGTCAGCATCAACGAATTGTAGCGCTTTGCGTAGCGTATCTGCCACCTCTTCTGGTGTCTCGATAGTGTTGGTTGCCACATCAATGGCACCGACCATCACCTTTTTACCACGAATCAATTCAATCAGATCCATAGGTACACGTGAGTTTTGACACTCCAGTGAGATAATATCTATTTTAGACTGTTGCAGTTTGGGGAACGCTTTTTCGTATTCGCGCCACTCTGAGCCCAGTGTCTTTTTCCAATCGGTATTGGCTTTGATGCCATAGCCGTAACAAATATGCACAGCTGTCTCACATTTTAGGCCTTCAATGGCGCGCTCTAAAGTTGCAATACCCCAGTCGTTCACATCATCAAAGAACACGTTAAATGCTGGCTCATCAAACTGGATAATATCAACGCCAACCGCCTCTAATTCTTTTGCTTCTTGGTTCAGGATTTTAGCAAATTCCCAAGCCAATTTTTCACGGCTTTTATAATGACTGTCATATAACGTATCAATCATCGTCATCGGCCCTGGCAGCGCCCATTTAATTGGCTGATCGGTTTGCTGACGTAAAAACTTGGCATCATCAACAAACACGGACTTTGGGCGGCTCACCGCACCAACGACTGAGGGCACGCTCGCATCATAGCGATTGCGGATTTTGACCGTTTCACGCTTCTCAAAGTCAACACCATCAAGGTGCTCGATGAATGTAGTCACAAAATGCTGACGGGTCTGCTCGCCATCACTGACAATATCAATCCCTGCATGCTGCTGCTCTTGCAATGATACACGTAGCGCATCTTGCTTGGCTTCAAGCAACTGCTCGCCCTCTAGCGCCCAAGGTGACCAAATTTTCTCTGGTTCTGCTAGCCAAGAAGGTTTTGGTAAGCTGCCAGCGGTAGACGTCGGTAATAGTAGTTTCATACGATTTATCTTCTGATTAATTTGTTTTTTATTATGTTGATGAGTAATGCTCAGTTAAGCGGCTTGCTTCCTAGCCGTTTCTTTTTCAGCAGCTTCTTTTTGAGCAGTATCGCCTGTTACATCATAGCTTGCAGCCCATTCCTCAAGGATTGTTTGATACGGCTTAATAAAATGCGTCTCAGTAAATCTGCCTTGGGTCACTGCCATCTGACTGCGTTCGGCACGGTCATAGACCACTTGAGTTAATGAATAGTCTTGGTAATTCAGGCTAGGTTGATACACTTGACCAGCGCTTGAATTGGCATTGTAAATCTCAGGACGATAGATCTTCTGAAAGGTCTCCATAGTACTGATTGCACTAATCAGCTCAAGATCGGTGTAATCACTGAGCAAGTCCCCTGCAAAATAAAAGGCTAACGGCGCGGCGCTACCTTCAGGCTTAAAATAACGTACCGTTAAGCCCATTTTATGAAAGTAATCGTCAGTCAACGAGTATTCATCTTGCTTGTATTCAATGCCCAATACAGGGTGCTGATTGACAGTACGGTAGTAAGTCTTGCTGGTTGACACGCTCAGGCAAATCACTGGTTTTTTGTGAAAATGAGCGTTATAAGCCTCTGAATTCAATAAGTATTGAAACAGTTTGCCGTGCAACTCACCAAAATTATCTGGCGTTATGGATGCTAGGTTTTTGTCGCGATGCTCTGGTAACACAATACTAAAGTCATAATCACGCACGTAAGATGAGAAACTGTTGCCAACCATACCGTCGATACGCTTGTTTTCTTTATGATCCACAATCGTTGTTTTTAGCGTTTCGATAATAGGAAACGTCTGACCATTGCCTTTAACATCTAGATCGACAGAGATGATATCAACTTCAACAGAATAACGATCTGCTGTCAGATTGTCCCAATGTGCCAATGCATTGAATCGGTTATTGATCATGGTTAACGTTTTGCGTAAGTTCTCTTCGCGGTGCTCGCCGCGTGCCAAATTTGCAAAGTTAGTCGTCAAACGCGTGCTATCTGCAGGCTGATAGTTTTCGTCAAAACGAATGTGCTTAATTGAACAATTGAATTCTTTACTCATGGTGATCCGCTACCTTATTTATCTGAGATAAAACCAAATCTGTGTATGAGGTGAATCATACCGAAATCTAAACATGAATAAAAACGATACAATTTAAACATAAGATGAATTTTATTCATCTTATTGAAACTTAGAGATATAAAGAAAATTTAACAGCGGAAGTTTTGAGTATTTATTCATCGCATAATTAAGCCTTTAATATACTGGCGGCGAAGAAGGCTTTTATACTGCTTAAGAGTATTTGAGGCATAAAAAAAGGATACCGTAGTATCCTTTTTATTCAAATTCGAGCCTGATAACACATCGATTCTAGTGATGCTCACCAGGAAGAATTTTGGCAAAGGCACGCTGAGCAAGGTTAGGCTTGCTATCAGTCGTTTGTGCGGCGGTCGAACTTGGGAAAATGCGATAACCAATGGACTGGACGCCAACGTTAAAGGCTGGTACCAGTGAATAAGTCGCCGATGCAAATTTACCCATATTACTAGCGATGCTATTTGGCTTATGAACGATGGCTTTTGCGACCATCATCGCTGCTTCGTCAGGCATCAGTGCTGGCATATAACGATATAGCTTGGTTGGCGCAATCATCGGGGTACGCACAAGTGGCATAAAGATATTGGTCACTTTGATATTATCGCCTTTGACTTCAGCAGCCAAACAGCGACTAAATGCGTCTAAGGCAGCTTTTGACGCGACATATGCTGAAAAACGAGGGCTGTTTGCCAATACTCCAATTGATGAGATATTCACGATTTGACCAGTTTGGCGACCAATCATCGTTGGCAAGAAACCAAGAATGATTTTGACCGCGCCAAAATAATTAATCTCCATGGTACGTTCAAAATCATGAAAACGGTTGACCGACTCATGCACTGAACGGCGAATCGAACGACCCGCATTGTTGACTAGTACATCGACATGCTTAAAGTCAGCCAAAATCTTTTCACTGGTTTTTTCAATCTCATCCATATTGGTCAGATCGCATGGATAGTAACTAGCCGCGCCGCCAAGTGTTTCAATATTTTCTTTGACCATTTTTAGCTTATCTTCAGTACGGGCCAGCAAAATAACATGCGCGCCGCATTCACTGAGCAAAAAAGCCGTACGCTCGCCGATACCACTTGAAGCGCCTGTGATGATAATATTCTTGCCTTTGACGGCTTTGGTGATTGCTTTTTTCGAGAGATTGGCCATAAAAAGTCCTTTTCGTTTATTCTATAGTTATTGGTATTCGGTTATAGCATAGCAAAAAATGTCGTATGGAGTGAACAAAACCATAGTGGGCGTTAGCTAACGGGACTTTTACAAATTTCGTCGACATAAATATTTATAAATATATTTTTAGCTTGTTGTTAACTACTAAGTGCTAAGCTTTTTTCTGATCAATTATGAGGGGTACCTGCTTTGATAGACACACTAACTCACTATATCGACTTAATTGCCAAAATGATCGAAGTCATTGGCGTCCTCATTATGTTTTTTGGGCTATTTCTTGCTTTGTATAGAGCTTTTCGAGCGTCTGGTCATTTCAATAATGATACTTATGTTGAAATCAGACAGACCGTAGGTAAGTCTATACTGTTGGGGTTAGAGGTGCTAATCGCCGCTGATATTGTGGCTACTGTCGTCACCGAGCCATCGCTACGCAGCGTACTGGTGCTAGGTTTTATCGTACTGATTCGAACCTTTTTAAGCTTATCGTTACAGGTTGAATTAGAAGGACGATTCCCTTGGCAAAATAGAAAACCTGCGCCTGATAAACAGCCTGATACTGACAATCATACTGTGCCAATTGATAAAGCATAGCTGATATATAAAAGCGCCATCAAAAAACGATGCATAGACATGGTTAGCACTGATTTATAAAACAATATTTAAGCGATTACTACTCGTGCGCCTGCAAAAAAGTCTCGACCACTTTGAATTGCCCAGCGGTGCTTTCTTCACCATACATCGCCTGTCTAAAGGCGTTAGAGTTTGGAATACCTGTCGTATACCATGCAATATGTTTGCGAGCGATACGGCAGCCTGAGTACTCCCCGTAGAAATCATAAAGCTCTTGCAAATGGGCCAGTACGATCTGTTTTATCTCACTCACGCTTGGTGCCTCTAGGCGCTCGCCAGTACGCAAAAAGTGCTCAATATCGCGAAATATCCACGGCTGCCCTTGTGCAGCACGCCCAATCATCACCGCATCACAGCCTGTCATCTCATAGACGTGTTGGGCTTTTTGTGCACTATCGATATCACCATTCGCAATGACAGGAATACTGATACTTTCTTTGACTTCGCGTATTAGCTCATAGCGCGCATTGCCTGTATACATGTCTTCACGCGTACGTCCATGAATAGCAATCGCTGCAATACCTGCCTGCTCAGCACGCTTGGCGACTCGTAAGATGTTTTCACGACCGTTTTCAAAACCTAGACGTGTCTTTAGTGTGACAGGTGCATTCACAGCATTGACCGTGGCATCTAGCAATCGCGCGACCAAATCTTCGTCTTGCAACAATGCAGAGCCTGCCAGCTTACGACAGACCTTTTTCGCCGGACAACCCATATTGATATCAATAATCTGTGCACCATTATCAATCTGATATCGTGCCGCTTCAGCCAGTTTATCCGGTTCAGCACCTGCTATCTGCGCCGAAATAGGCGCAATCTCATTGTCAAAATTGGCACGATACAAGGATTTTTTGCGCGCATAGAGTGCCGTATCAGCGATGATCATCTCGCTGACCGCATGACCTGCGCCAAATGACTTACACAATCGGCGGAAAGGATTGTCCGTCACGCCTGCCATCGGTGCGACCATCAAACGGTTTTCAATCGTCAGGCCACCGATATTCAATGGCTGTAACAATGGATGGTCAGACAAAGTCGAGGAAGAAGGTAAAATGGGAGAATGAATAGACATAAAAAACGGCTTGATTTGTAAAGAAAACAAGCCGTTATTCTAAGGATTCCTGCGTTTATTGCAAGCGATTAACGTGAATAGCTTGCATAAGCATTGGTCGTTTTTAATACATCCCATGCATTATTTATCAAGCACACTGCCCTGCTCTAGTGTGATGTCATCATCATGCTCCTGCATGCGCCACGGCAGGCTATCAGGCGACACATTGAGGAAATGTAAATACTTCTCAAACTGATCGATGATGTCATTAATCACTGATTCAGATTTGTAGCCGTATAAGTCATAGGTCTGACCACCACGGCGTAGATACACCTCAGCGCGATGATGATGCTCTTGTGGCAAGGTATCCGCACTGTCTTCAGTATAATAATCAGGCGCATCATGCTCAGATAAGCGCACCTCATACCAAAATTCAACATCGTCACCGCGCTGTAGCTCTAATACGGCTCGGTTATTAACCGCGTCATAGTTGACCTCAGTCGTCCAACCAGTTTCTGCAAATTTAGACGACACCTCCATCATCGAAGGCATAACCACTTCTTTGATATAACTTAAGACCTTTTCACGCGTTGGCTTATCGGTCATATAGTCAATACGCTCGCGCCATGCAGACGGTTTGAGTAGATGCGGCGGCAGTCTGTTGTCATTACCGAGGCTCTGATTACGATGTCCTTCGATACGAAGCGCACGCCACATACCAAACATTGAAATAAGAATAATAATCGCAAATGGTAACGCACTAACGATAGCCGCTGTTTGTAGGGCTTCTAAACCACCTGCAAGTAGCAATACTGCTGCGACAGCACCTTCAGTCACTACCCAAAAGCTACGCTGCCACCATGGTGTATCACTGCGACCACCTGCCGCTAGCGAGTCGATTACCAATGAGCCAGAATCCGATGACGTCACAAAAAAGGTAATAATCAATAAAATGGTCAATGACGACACAAATTCAGTAAACGGTAGATTCTCTAACAGTTTAAACAAAGCAATCGCTTGGTTGTTTTGTACTTCACTGATTAACGAGGTATAACCATCGACCATGATCATGTGTAGCGCGGTATCGCCAAACACCGAAAACCAAAAGAATGTAAAGAAGGTCGGTACCAACATCACACCCAACACGAACTCACGAATAGTACGACCACGGCTAATCTTGGCGATAAACAGACCTACAAAAGGTGCCCATGCAATCGTCCATGCAAAAATAAATAAAGTCCAGCTGCCGATCCAATTGCTATTTTCGTATGCCTGCAAGCTAAAGGTACGCTCGACAATATTACCCAAATAACTACCCGTATTTTCCATAAAGGCGTTCAAGATAAAAATGGTCGGACCAACAACAAATACGAACAGCATCAACGCAGTTGCCAGTAGCATATTTAAAATAGATAAGCGTTTTACACCCTTATCCATCCCTGCCAATACCGATACCAGTGCCGCGGCTGTCACCAAGGCAATGGCAATCACCTGTACGGTCGTATTCACTGGAATAATATCTGGCAATAGATAATTAAGTCCCGCATTGATTTGCGACACCGATAAGCCAAGACTGGTCGCAATACCAAACATCGTACCTAATATCGCAAACACATCAACCGTATGACCGATAGGGCCATGAATCCTGTCACCAATAATCGGGTACAGCGTCGAGCGTATTGATAATGGTAAACCATGACGAAACGCAAAATACGCTAGTGATAAACCAACGACACCATAAATCGCCCAAATATGAAAACCCCAATGAAAATACGCAATTTGCATCGCTTCTTTTGCCGCGGCGATAGTTTTCGGATCCGACATTGGCGGACTAGAAAAGTGCATTACTGGTTCCGCCACCCCATAAAACAGTAGCGCAATCCCGTAACCTGCCGAAAACAGCATGGCAAACCATTCAAGGAATCCGTACTCCGCCTCAGCATGATCAGGACCTAGCTTGATACTGCCATAAGACGAAAACGCCAGTACAATAATGAACATCAAAAACAGTGCCACTGCCAGCATATAAAACCAGCCGAATGTCTCAGTCGTAAAACTAAGCACATCACTAAACAGAGCACCCGCTGCTTCAGGGTTAATAGCCGTACCAATGACCAATAGCAGCATAATAATTGCTGCAGGTACAAAGACTGGTAATAAAATAGTCGAACGAGGTAATTTACTCATGAAAGATAATATCCTCAAAAGTTGGCGATGCCTTTTTATGAAAAATTCTAAGTAAGGCAAAGATTAGAAAATGTGTGTGAATGGTTATAATAATTATCACACTCTTTTCCAAAACCCTAGACAAGCGTTCAACTCGTAACATGACTTTAACGAATGTTACATGACTATTACCAAGAAAATAAAAAAGGCAGCTTGTTAGCTGCCTTTTGATTGTATATGTATTCTATTTTAATAGTTTCTAACCTATAAATGCTCGCTAATTCGTAAATACTAATACTTTTTATACCTAAACAGAAGCACTCTGTTTCCTGACTAGGCATCAATCACTGCCGCCAACTTCTGCGCAATATCTGCCAAATCATTGTTGTCGGCTTGGGTCACTGCATGACCTCCCAACTCATGGATACTTGATGGAATGAGATGCACATGATAATGAAAGACTGTTTGACCTGCTTGTGAGCCATTCAACTGCATTTGGATAACGCCTTCACGTTCAAACACTTGACGCTGGGCTTGCATGACCTTTTTAGAGGTCATTAATACCGCAGCGGCATACTCTGGCTCAAGATCTGCCAAATCTACCGCTTTTTGCTTCGGGATCACCAATACATGACCTTCTGCTTGCGGCATGATATCCATAAAGGCGAGCGTTTTATCATCTTCATATACTTTATGGTATGGAATATCACCATCTAACATTTTGGCAAAAATATTATTGTCGTCATAAGTAGTCTGTTGATTCAATTCAGTCATTATTTCTTCCTTTAAGAATTTTATTATTAGTTAATTAATAGCTTAATAGCTATCCAAAATAGATAAAAGCGTCTGTCATATAGTGGACGAAATATGACTTTAGTACAAGTCAGCAATGTGAGTTCAAAGCGAACGAACCCCTAATAACTGAACTTTTTTACACACTTAAAAAAATATTTTTCCAAAAAACAAACCAGCCATAAAAAAATCGGATACCAAAAACGATAAACAGATATAAACCGTTGATATATAAATTCTCGAACCATGCTTCTTGATCTATCAAGCCCAACGTAAACCAAGTGGTATTGGTCAAGAACCCCCACATACCAATCGCCATAAAAAATGCGAAAATAAGCGACCAAGCACAACTACGTAAAAAAGACATGACGCTGTGAATATTTCTAGGATTAATCTGCTGCATTCCCAGCCATTTCAGCGGCTTCCACAATACGATCGACAATGCCGCTAAGATAGGAACAAACATCATCACTCGGATAAAGTGGTAAAACATTGCGGCATCACCAAATGGAGAAGCCAAAAACGCCCATTCATCTCCAAAATACTCTTTCAATACTGTGTCATTGTGACCATCATCGAACCATAAATTAAAAATCTGTCTGTCTTCGCTAATTGGAGGCATCGATAGGTTATTATGTACCCAACCAATGCAAGCATTGACCCATTCAGGCTGCCACACTAGGCTCAGATCCCTTATCCAGCAGCGGGTATACAATATATCGAAGAGTATGAATGCAAATAAAAATGCCAGTGATAGCGTTTCTAATCGGTTAGGGGGCAACTTGCCATTGCTAGTAATCTGCTTATGTACCTGCTCTCTTTGTTCAACATCTTCTATGCTGCCTAATGTTTCATACACTTTAGCAGTGGCTTGAAACAATTGGCCATGACGCCCTTTTATCAAAAAATACCAAAATTTGGGGATGCTTAATGCGACACATAGGATTAAAAACCATACCGTATTAAATGCTAAATTCTGCATATCGTTGAATACTGGTATACGTATACCAATAGAAAACAAACCAACGAAAAATCAAAATAAGCAGATGAGTAAGTAGTAGAAGAGGTACTCTTCATAGAGACGATATGATGTTATCCATTCTTGGATAGATTCGTTATCGGAGAACTTTTTCATTAATTCCTTTGCTTATATTTCCATCCAAATTATCGACTATATTTTAGATTATTTTAATAGACAAAATACGATTAATTTATAATAAGTCATTCAACTAAAGACATTATCTTATACGTATAAACTACCATCTCATCCCACTAATTTATTGGCGAGTCATGCCCTTAAAATGTTATATTAACCCTCTATTTTAATAACGCTATGTTTATGGATTTGCCTACTTTGCCGACCAATACATCAGACAACTCAGATAGCCTAGATAACGGCGACCCGTCTTCAACACTCAATGACAATGCCCAAACGTCTGGATCAAATTTCTCTGTGCCTGATAGTACTGGCTTAGAGCAACTTAGTACTGAGCCTGACAATAGTACTCAAACTATCGATCCAAGCGCTATCATATTAGCAGAAGCATTGACTGATAAAGCCATCAGCTGGCAGATACACAATTGTAAAATTATAAAGAAGACTGTCACGCAAGATTTGCCACTGCCTTTTTTGTATCATTATGACAGTTTAGATGATGCGATCAAACAAACGCACCCGCTCACTCCTGAGCTACTGCTTCAGTTCAATACACCCATGTCGGCTCACGAAGCTGCCAAGTTAATTGGTATTGACGAGGAACTGCTGACCAGTCCTTGGCATGTAAAAATTATCGGCTCGTTGGTAGTCTTTAGTGAGGCATTGCAGTTGGCCGTACGATTACACTGGACCAATACGGGTAAAGAGACGCAGCAGGTATATACCAAGGATGCCGCCGACGCTATTATTGCCGCTTTTAAAGACTGGCAGTTTTTTGGTCGTGTAGACGTCCTCTATAAAAATAATAAGCAAATATTAGTTAGTATTGACGAGCTAACCCCCAATACGCAAGCACTACCTGCCGAATCACTGTTAACGATTGAAGCTAGTGGCGATTATCAACAGCTACTGGCTACTCATGCGCTTGCAGCCATTGTGAAATTAGAAGCAGACAAAGCTGATCTTCCTTGGTTTGATAAAGCCATATTAGAACGTATTGAATAGCTATTTTGAATAACTGTTTTTTCGCTCATCGCTTGTGATTATTAATTCACTGTTATTAGCATATTGTTATTAGTTATTCATATCTAATGGTATGGTAACGAATTAGTATTATTCACTAGTACTCACTCTCTATAAAAAGCACACTATCCCTATTAAAACTGAGGGTGCACATTTTAACAACCCCGCCTATTTGTAAGGAATATCACATGGATTATCGCTCAAAAACCTCTACCGGCGGTCGTAATATGGCAGGCGCGCGCGCATTATGGCGTGCAACCGGCATGACTGACGGCGACTTTGGCAAGCCAATCATTGCGATTGCTAACTCTTTTACCCAGTTTGTACCCGGCCATGTGCATCTAAAAGACCTTGGACAGCTGGTCGCCCGGGAGATTGAGCAAGCAGGCGGCGTTGCAAAAGAATTCAATACCATTGCGGTTGATGATGGTATTGCAATGGGCCATAGCGGTATGTTGTACTCGCTACCAAGCCGTGATTTGATCGCTGATTCTGTCGAATATATGGTCAATGCCCACTGTGCAGATGCGCTAGTTTGTATTTCTAACTGTGACAAAATCACTCCGGGTATGTTGATGGCCGCCATGCGTCTTAACATTCCAGTGGTGTTTATCTCAGGTGGCCCAATGGAAGCGGGCAAAATCTTAGCCAGTACCGTTGGTAAGAGCCATAATACCGATAGTAGTGACAGCAGTGCCGTTCGCAAACTTGACCTAGTCGATGCGATGATGGACGCGGCTGATGATAGTATCAGTGATGAAGATGTCGCCGCTATCGAAGCTTCAGCCTGCCCTACTTGTGGTTCGTGCTCTGGTATGTTTACAGCCAACTCGATGAACTGTTTGACCGAAGCTTTAGGCTTAGCCTTACCAGGTAACGGCTCACTGCTAGCTACTCACTCATTGCGCCGCGAGCTATTCTTAGAAGCGGGTCGTACAATCGTGTCGCTTGCTAAGCGTCGCTATGAGCAAGATGATGACTCTGTACTACCACGCTCTATCGCTACCAAAGCCGCCTTCGAAAATGCCATGAGTCTAGACATCGCTATGGGTGGTTCTACCAATACCATCTTGCATTTACTTGCTGCTGCCAATGAGGCAGAGATCGACTTTAAGATGGCTGATATTGACCGTTTGAGTCGCGGTGTGCCTTGCCTTGCAAAAGTAGCACCTGCTTCACAGAAATACCATATGGAAGACGTGCATCGTGCTGGTGGTGTCTTTGCATTACTTGCTGAACTTGATCGTGCTGAGTTACTAAAGACTGACGTGCCAACTATCCATAGCGCAACGATGAAAGAAGCGATTGATAAGTGGGACATCATGAACCCTGACAACCATGAAGCTCGCGCACGCTTCCTTGCAGCACCTGGTGGCGTACGTACCACAGAAGCATTCTCACAATCAAAAGAGTGGTCAAACCTCGACGTCAACCGTGAGTCAGGCTGTATCCGTAGTGCCAAACACGCCTACTCTACAGATGGCGGCTTAGCCGTACTATATGGCAATATCGCTGAGCGCGGCTGTGTGGTCAAAACCGCAGGCGTCGACGAAAGCATCTTAACCTTTACTGGTCGCGCGCGTCTATTTGAATCACAAGATGATGCAGTTGCTGCGGTACTGGCTGATCAAATCGTTGCAGGCGATGTGGTCATCATTCGCTACGAAGGCCCTAAAGGTGGCCCTGGTATGCAAGAGATGCTGTACCCAACGACTTATCTGAAGTCAAAAGGATTGGGTAAAGAATGCGCCTTACTGACAGATGGTCGCTTCTCTGGTGGTACATCAGGTCTATCAATTGGCCATGCTAGCCCAGAAGCTGCTGAAGGCGGGGCGATTGGTTTGGTTGAAGAAGGCGATAGTATTCATATCGATATCCCAAACCGTACCATCAACATGAACGTGAGTGATGCAGACTTAGCCGCTCGCCGAGAAGCCATGGAAGCGCGTGGACGTGATGCATGGAAACCTGTCAACCGTGACCGTCATGTCTCGCCAGCGTTACGTGCTTATGCTGCTATGACCACCAGTGCTGATACTGGTGCCGTACGTGACGTGAGCCAAGTGGAGCGCTAGTCTGTAAACTATTGATGATACAGACATACTGATAAAAATATATTAAGCCTGCGCAATGCAGGCTTTTTTTTCACCAAAAAACAACGTAGCTGTCGTTTTGATAACTATTTTTTGCGATAATTATTTTATTTTGACGTCATGATAAAGGGTATCAGTGACTGACTATCAACTATTGCTGTGAATTGTCATCAATATCTAGAATTACCCTCATAAAATCGACCCTTAAAACATAACGACGTGCGTAAACCTTATGATTGAAAAATATAACTTATTCTTATTAATCTGCGGGATTGCCTTTTTACTCGGGGCCTTGTTTCCTGTTATTTTTAAGCGCACCTCTATCTCATTACCGATGCTCCAAGTCAGCTTCGGTCTGATGATGGGCTACTGGTGGACGTCTTTATCCTTTTTAGACCCACTTGATAACGGTTTACTCATCGAAAAATTGACTGAGATTGTTGTATTGGTCTCATTGGTTGGTGCTGGTATTAAAATCGATACAGAGTTGTCTTGGCGATTGTGGCGACCAACAGTAAGACTGCTACTCATTACCATGCCTATTGGTATTTTTGCGATGGCAGTCTTGGGGTATTACGCGTTTGGTCTGAGCCTTGGTGCAGCTATTTTATTAGGTGCAGTGTTAGCGCCTACTGATCCAGTGTTAGCTTCGAGCATTCAGGTGGGACCTCCCAATACAGGAGGAGAAGACACTCCGCGTTTTACTTTAACGTCAGAGGCAGGGTTGAACGATGGTTTGGCTTTTCCGTTTGTGTACCTAGCGATTAAGATTGCAGAAGCGTTTAGTGAAGGCAAAGCCTTTACTTACGAGATGCTATGGTCGTGGTTCACTCATGACGTTTTGTGGAAGATTGGCGCAGGCGTAGTGGTAGGTGTATTGGTTGGTAAAATATTGGCCAAAGTCGTGTTTTCTAAACATACCCGTGAGACTACCATCTCGCAAGGTTATGTGGTTATTGCATTGACGCTATTAGCCTATGGTCTTGCAGAGTATGTACACAGTTATGGTTTTATCGCTGTATTCGTGGCCGCATTTGCGTTTCGTCGCTCGGAGTGTGAGCATACTTATCATCAAAAACTACATGATTTCGCTGAGCAATCAGAAGGCTTACTAATGTCATTAGTGCTGGTTATCTTCGGCATGTTCCTCGGTCAAGGGTTACAGGCAGGTGTTGAGCTGACATGGCGCGTCTATATCGTCAGCTTTACCTTCCTATTACTTATACGTCCGATTGGTGGATTTATTGCTTTATCAGGATTGAACCTACCTCATACCGAGAAATACGCGATATCAGCTTTGGGTATTCGCGGTATCGGTACTTTGTATTATCTGTCCTATGCGCTCAATCAAGGTTTCTTCGCGGATGAAGATGCGCTTAAATTGTGGATTGTTTGTTCGATTGTTATTTTGACTTCTATCTTTATCCATGGTCTCAGTGCATCAAGATTGCTCAAAATGACACCAAACAAGCAGCATTAACATTAATGCTGCTTGTATTTGAAACAGAATCAATTCGCGATTGAAGTTGGCATTATTAAAGTATCTCTTCTACCCAGCTCAAGACAGCTTCTGTCAATGCAAACTGACGAACGTCATTGAGCATGGTGGTATCAAAATTATGTATAAAAGCAAATGACAATTGGCGTTCAGGGTCGCACCAAGCAACCGAACCGTTATATCCCATATGCCCAAATCCTGATAATGCAGGACTCATTCCCTTATCCGTATCATCGTTGTTAGCATACAAGCTAAATAATCTATGGTAGCCCAATCGCCATTTCATAGCTGCTGGCATAACCGCGTCTAAACCCTCAACCTGCGGCGTAGATAATTGCTTAAAAGTAGTACCATCAATCAGCGTTTTTCCTTGCCATACACCGCCATTAGCAAGCATTGCGTAAATCGTTGCCAGTGCTTTAGCGGAAGCGACACCATTTGCCGCTGGAATGACCGCCTGTAATGTTTGACGCTTATGATAATCAAGGGCATGTTTGCCAGTAGGTATCAGCGCCGCCTTATAGTTTTTTAGATTGAGCTGACTAGTATTGAAATATAAACTATTAATACGCGCCGTATTTAATACAGGTTGTACGTTATCAATATCAGAGCTATCTAGATTTTCATCAAGGCTATTTTGCGTCTCAGCTGTACGTTTGTCATTTAGCATTTTCTGTTGCCAGTAATGATAACTAGGTAAGCTTGCATAAGTACGTAAAGTCTCTTGAGAGTCTACTTTTAAGGTTGGTTTTTGGCGTCTCGATTTTAATTGAGAGCTTATATCTTCTGTTTCTTCAAAATCTTTAGCCAATTTTGCCACCTGATCTACTTTGCTATCTGGCACACCAAAATAGCAGCTGTCGGCAATACCCAGAGGTTCTGTTAAGTACTGGCTCAGTGCTTCGGCTAGCGACAAATGAGTAACCGCCTCTACTACGCCGCCCAATACCCAGCCATAGATCAATGCACTATAAGCGCTATCATATTTGGTAGCATCTTCGGGAGAGGTAATGGGCATCACCGCAATGTGGCGCAGCATCGTATTCCAATCGAGTACTGTCTCGCTGTCGACATCAATACTTTGAATCGAAAACAAATCGGCTTGATGTGACATGACTTGTCGCAACGTAATTTGGTCTTTGCCGTTTGCAGCAAATTCTGGCCAGTAATGGGCAATAGGTTTGTCATATTCAAGCAGTTGCTGCGAAACCAGCACATGAACCAACGTTGCCAATACCCCTTTACCGGTAGAGAAATTAATGGCCAACGTATCGGTCTGCCACGGTATATCGGGACGCGCCATACCTGTACTGGCTTGCGCAATGCATTGACCTGCCTGATACACGGCCACAGCCCCGCCAGCAGGTGCATCATCAAGCTGTAAATCTGTCAGTAATTGCTGTAATCTTTTTTGAAAGTCAGCGTTTATGGGTGTATTAGAATTCTCTGTATTATGATCCATTATTATTACCTTGCTCCAGTGATATAAATTATTCTACTTTTAAGATGATAGTAATACACAAGCTATATAAAATATTCGAACCAGTATAAATGAATTATGAGCCAATAAAAAAGGCCACCTATTGGTCGCCTTTTTTATTATTTGTTTCAATGATATTTTTAAAGTTTACTAACGTCTAAACGTCTAAGACAGCACTAATATTCAATGCCACAAATCTAGTTAACGCGGTACTAGCAAACGATTATGAACTTCTTGTTCAAGCTTAGTCAAACCATGACTGCGACCACGTTCCATCGCTGTATCCATCTTACGTCCACGCAACCATCCTGCCCGCAGCGCAATTGCGGCTCCTACTCTATTACCCGACCCACAGTGCATAGCGACTTTTTTGCCATGATGTTGGCGCAATACATTATCAAACGCCAATATCTTAAGCTGCTTTAGCTCTTTAGCACCGCTGATAGGCAGTTGTTCGTAGTGCATACCTGCTTGCTCAACTGCTGATGCCTCATCAAAGCTCAACTCGTCATCAGGCTGCAAGTTGATGACCAGCTCGACGCCCGCTTTCGCTAAAGCCGCAACTTTTTCCTCGTCTAATGCACCGCACACGATAGTGTTTGCATCTGGACGAAAATAAGGCTCAAAGATATCGGACAAATCAATGCCATTATCGGCACTAATATGAATGTTAGCGCCGCTATCGTTAGCAGCAACCGTATCGGTTGCTATCGAGCTATCTGTTTGATCTACGTCTATCGCGTTTTCTTCTGAAGACATGTTTTGTGAAGTCATAATAATAAATATGTACGTTAAATATGGCTGTTAAAATAAAAGCTTTATGATACTTATATTACTTGCTGTCGCTCTTTAGGGTTACAACACCCGCCAAATGCGGTTTATTGTTTTTAGAGCTATACAATCCAAACTCACAAGTATCATCTACGTTTGTAAGCTTAGCTACTGGCTCAGCAATCAGCTCTACTTCAGCTGGCAAAAATATAGGCAGCTTAAATGAGACGTCAATTGTGTAAGCATCAGGCAAGTCACCCATTAAAGCAAGGCACTTAGCCTTTGACCACATACCGTGCGCAATCGCTTTAGGAAAACCAAACGCGCGTGCTGATAGTGGATGCAAATGAATCAAGTTAAAATCGCCTGAGACAAAAGCATAACGACGACCGATATCTTCTGGCACTTCAAAAATGCTATGAACACCTGCTTCGTTTACTTCAGGCTTGACCATTACCGGACGCGGTGTGCTCTTTTTATCTTTACTACTAGGTTTTTTGCTACGTGATAAATAAGTCGATGTACCTTCCCAGATGACTTCATCTTCTGACTTTACAATAGTCACAAAGTCAAACTGCTGACCTTGAGCATGATCGCGTAGGTTATCAAAAGTAACCGACATTGCTACCGTTTCACGCTCTCCAATCGGACGATACTGAGTGACGCTATTATCAACGTGAACAAGACCTAACATGGCAAATGGGAATGGCTCTTTGACCATCATGTTCATCTGCAGCGTCTGCGACAATACCGAGAAATAGGTCGCTGGCACTTTACCATCATCAGCAAAACCGCAAATTTTGCGATAGTCATCTAGGTTTTCTTGATCGATATGCAAGTCATCTACATAGTAAGTAGATTGTGGCAACTGGTCTCTACTGACCTTGCCGCCATTACCGATAGGCAATAAGCTTTTGACAATATTGGCGTAAGTGGTGTGCGCTTTTGGCAACGCATCATAATGTTTGTCTGACATAAGTACATCCTAAGTGTGGCTTGAACAAGTTCTTTAACGTATATAAAGACAATCTGCAGTCATTGACTAAAGCCTACTATTAAATCATCTAATAAGCATTAAATTTAATCAACCTCATGAGTATCTTTAATAGCAAAAAATAGTTTGGCTATTGGTTCTTGTGTTTTTATCATAAAAAAGCCACCCTTGGGCAGCTTTATTACACTTTATCAGAGATTATTTCGTAAGCATATGTGATACAAACGAGAAATAATAGGCCATATGATACAACTACTGTCTCTATCTGTACCTTATTTCTCACATATACTCATCAATTAATCAACATTATGCACCAAGTAAGCTTTGACCACAGACGCGAACCGTGTTGCCATTTAGACCGCCAGACGCAGGTGAAGCAAACCATGCAATAGTCTCAGCCACATCTACTGGCAAGCCGCCTTGGCTCATTGAGTTCATGCGGCGACCAGCTTCACGAATAGCAAATGGAATGGCTTCTGTCATTTGGGTTTCGATGAAACCAGGAGCGACTGCATTGATCGTCATGCCTTTAGCATTGTCTTCTAATTGCTTAGCAGTTGCGTTAACCAAACCAATCACACCGGCTTTAGAAGTGGCATAGTTGGTCTGACCCATGTTGCCAGCAATACCTGAAATTGACGACACACATACGATACGTGCGTTTTCTTTCAGTACGTCATTGTCCAACAAGTAGCGATTCAATCTAGCGATACTGCCCAAGTTGATATCAATGACCATGTTCCATTTTTTCTCATCCATTTTAGCCAACGTCTTATCACGAGTCACGCCAGCATTATGGATGATTGAATCTAGACCACCACGTTTTTGGGCAGCGTCAGCGATTTCTGCACCAGCGTCTTCACTAGTGATATCTACCGTCAAAGCAGAACCACTGATTTCGCTAGCAACTTTTTGTAGGTCAGCTTGCTGCTGCGGTACATCTAGGCAGATAACATGCGCCCCTTCACGAGCCAATACACGAGCGATAGCTTCGCCAATACCGCGACTTGCGCCAGTCACTAGCATAGTTTTGCCGCCCAAAGGCTGGTTCCAATCAACATCAACTGAGCTGCCTTTACTGACACGTACTACTTGTCCTGATACATAAGCTGAACGAGCTGAAGTAAAAAAGCGTAAGGTTGAATCTAGGTTTTGCTCTGCGCCTTCTTCAACATAAATCAGCTGCGCTGTGATACCGCGTTTAAACTCTTTGCCCACTGACTTCACAAAACCCTCAAGCGAGCGTTGAGCCATTGCAGATTCAATATCAGTGATATTCTCTGGCGTACGACCCACCACGACCACACGACCTGATTTTTCTACGCGGCGTGCAACTGTATGGAAAAACTCATAAAGCTCTTTTAGCTGTTCAGCATTGCTGATATTACTGGCATCAAAAAGCAGTACTTTGAATTGATCATCGCTGCCCGTGTTGGCTTTTGCCTCTACGCCTGCATCAGCAAGTGCGTCTTTGATATCATCACTGCTGTTTACATATACTTCGGCATGGACGTCTGACAGGATACGGGCAACAGACTCACTGACACTCTTGTCATCACCAGTAGCACGGCCAACCAATACACTACCACGCACCAAACGCTCACCGCTTTCGAAACGATCAAGCGTCGTTGGCATCGGCAAACCTAAGTTTTTTGCTACTTTTTTGCCAATAGAAGATTGAACAAAATCACCATAACGGTCTGACATAATATAATCCTTATAATTAATGATTCGTATAATAATAAAAAATGCAATGAATCTATTATATAGAGACATTGACATCGTAATTATTTAAATTTAGTAAATCGCCTCAAAACTAGCCTAACTATACACTTCCCTTATAAACAAGTCCAAAAACAGATAATGTCTACAACAATCTGTAAACAAGTCAGTATACAAGCCAGTCGTTTTTAGCAGCGTTAAGCGCCACTATAACATGTTAAAATCTGACCTATAGGTTATGGCATACTTAATTATTGATAACAATATATTATCAAACATACTGTTATGCAATGCTAATATTTCTTACTAGCCAGTCTATTAGAGCGATGCGTCATGGTCATGAATCTACTACCGACCTCATACAAGCGTCACATAGTTTGCTAAAGAGATACATTAAGTGAATAAAAAATGCCTCATGATAAACAGCTGTATTGCGTAATAAATGATAATATTTGCTTGTATAAAACAACTTAACTATTTTTTCTTGTTACCTATCACTTTTTACTTCTACCCATACTTTTTAAGGATAATATTATGAGTAATAAAAACAATCATCCAGATAGCCCTGTTGTTGAAAGTACTGTTGTTAAAGCAACGGATACAAAATCAGATACAGCAAAAAAAGAAACCGCTGCAAAAAACACCACGACTAAAGACGCTAGCGCTAAAGAAACTGCTAGCAAAAAAGCGGTCGATGAAAAAGTAGAAACCGCTGCTGCCAAAAAACCTGCTCCAGCTAAAAAAGCCAGCGCAACCAAACCAGCTTCAAACCTAAACCGTGTTGCGATCTTAGGTGGTAACCGTATTCCATTCGCGCGCTCAAATGGATCATACGCTGACGTTAGCAACACAGATATGCTAACCGCTGCATTGGACGGTTTGGTTGAGCGTTATAACCTACAAGGCGAAACAGTAGGTGAAGTGGTATCTGGCGCAGTCATGAAACTTAGCCGTGATATCAACCTTACTCGTGAAGCCACATTAAATACCGCGCTAAACCCACATACGCCAACTTATGATATCTCACAAGCTTGTGGTACTGGCTTACAAGCGACCTTTGCCTCAGCTAACAAGATTGCACTTGGTCTGATCGATTCGGCAATTACTGGCGGTGTAGATACTACTTCTGATGCTCCTATCGCTGTCGGCGACGGCTTGCGTAAAGTACTAATCAAACTTGGTGCAGCAAAAGACAACAAGCAACGTCTAAAAGCTTTAATGGGTCTAAATCCAAAAGACTTAATCGATTCACCGCAAAACGGTGAGCCACGTACTGGCCTATCAATGGGCGATCATCAGGCGATTACCACGCTTGAGTGGAATATCAGCCGTGAAGCGCAGGATGAGCTTGCATTTAACAGCCATCAAAACCTAGCACGCGCTTATGACGAAGGTTTCTTTGACGACTTGATCACGCCGTACAAAGGCCTGACTCGTGATAACAACTTGCGTCCAGATACTACATTAGAAAAACTGGGTAAATTAAAGCCAGTATTTGGTAGAAAAAATGCCAACCCAACAATGACGGCTGCCAACTCTACGCCGCTTACTGACGGTGCTTCTTGTGTACTACTAGGTACTGATGAGTGGGCAAAAGAGCACGGTCTAAAACCACTTGCTTACATCGTCCATCAAGAAACCGCAGCAGTAGACTTTATTGGTAAATCTGGTACGACAGAAGGCTTACTAATGGCACCAGCTTATGCGGTACCACGTATGCTTGAGCGCGCTGGTCTGACCTTACAAGACTTTGACTTTTATGAGATTCATGAAGCCTTTGCCTCACAAGTACTATCAACCTTAGCTGCTTGGGAAGATGAGAAATTCTGTGAAGAGCGCTTAGGCTTAGATGCACCACTAGGTTCTATTGATCGTAGCAAACTAAACGTAAATGGTTCATCACTAGCCGCAGGTCATCCATTTGCGGCAACTGGTGGTCGTATTTTAGCTACTGCTGCTAAATTATTGGATCAAAAAGGTTCAGGCCGTGCACTTATTTCTATTTGCGCAGCAGGTGGTCAAGGCGTGACTTGTATCCTAGAAAAATAAGCTTGGTCACTTTTAAGTGGAAAAGATACGCTGACTTATTATTTTAATCAGTACATATCTATCAATAAAAAAATGCCCTTTAATTTATTTAAAGGGCATTTTTTATTGTCTGTACTTTGCTATGATAGAAACGACCTAGATAGTAGCCTCTTAAAAAAGCCGATACGCAAAACAAAGGTAATATTTATGGGTAAGACAAAAATTTTATTAAGAAAAATGAGGCAAGTCATTTTTGGCTCTGAAAAACTGGTGATGACAGAACCGCTTGCAACCGCTGATTTTCGATCTCTAACGACTGAGGAGGATGTAGATCGGTACAATCAGGAACAAGCCATTCTTACTGAACGCATCGAAAAAGACATTCTTGATGATGATTTACGTCGAAAAATGCACCAAGACTTAATTGATACATATGATGAAGAACTAGAAAATGAAATAGATGACTATGCACGTGACTTTCGTTTTAACGGACGTGAGATGAGCGAGCAAGAAAAACTGGATCGACGCACCTACTTTCAAGAGTTGGTACGACTACAGCGAGAACTGATAAAACTACAAGATTGGGTAGTTGATCGCGGTGAGCGTATCGTCGTTATTTTTGAAGGGCGGGATTCTGCTGGTAAAGGTGGCGCCATTAAACGCATTACCCAACGATTAAACCCACGCGTTTGCAGGGTAGCTGCCTTGCCAGCTCCCACTGAGCGCGAGCAAACGCAGTGGTACTTCCAACGTTACGTGGCTCACTTACCTGCAGCAGGCGAAATCGTATTGTTTGACCGTAGTTGGTACAACCGCGGAGGCGTTGAGCGTGTCATGGGGTTTTGTACTGACGCGCAATATGAAGAATTTTTTCAATCAGTACCAGAGTTTGAGCGTATGCTCGTACGCTCAGGCATTCGCTTAGTAAAATACTGGTTTTCTATCACTGATGATGAGCAACATGCACGATTTATGAGCCGAATATATGATCCGCTCAAGCAGTGGAAACTCTCACCAATGGACCTACAGTCGCGCCGACGCTGGGAAGATTACACCAAAGCAAAAGAAACCATGTTTGAGCGCACTCATATCCCTGAAGCACCCTGGTGGGTTGTCGAAGGCAATAATAAAAAACGTGCTAGGCTGAACTGTATTGCCCATTTGCTCGACCAAATCCCTTACAAAGAAGTGCCTCGTGACGAAATTGAGTTACCCAATCGCAAACGCGATGATGAGTACTACCGCGAACCTATTCCCGATGATATGTATGTGCCGCCTCGTTATTAAGCGACTAGCGCCTACTACTATAAAAATTTAAAGAAACTTGATCTAAAAAAGCAGCCTTACTAAATAATAAGGCTGCTTTTTTTATATTTATAAGTTAAAAACCACAGCCGAACTTATTAAAGATACAGGTGTGATTTCTAGATGTTACCTAGTTATTACCTAGTTATTAATAGATACTACATAGTATAAGTCGATTGCAAGCTATCGATTTTTCCTGCTAGTAGGCGCTCAACTTCATTCTTGATTCTTTGGCCAGAGACATCACTACCAATTTGTACAGCAAACCCTGCAGGTCGACTGCCTTGACTCTTAGAGTTAATCCAAACCACCTTACCATTCATTGGTAGACGTTCACTAGAGTTGGGTAGCGTGATAGCGATAAACACTTCATCACCCAATTGCTGAGCTTTGTCAGACGGTACAAACAAAGCGCCATTACTGACAAATGACAAATAGCTGGCATATAACATTTCGATACTTTCATAATGACAGGTTAAAATCCCGCCACGTCCTGGCATTGCCATAGTCAGCTTCCTTCATCAACTGGGTTTAGTATGTTTATATAAATAATTGATAGTATATAGTTAAGAACAATCACAAATTTTAGAACACAAATTAAATGCTAAAGCATAGCTCTATAAGCTTGCCAATTCTTGCATTAGCTTATCATAGGCAAATTTTTCTTGCACATTTTGTTGCAGTGCGATTTTGGTCTGCTGCACGCTGTTGGCAAATGCTTCTAACCCGCTATCAGTAGGCTGATAAGTAGCCAATACTGTTGATAGATTGACATCCTTTTGTAGTTCACTCAGGCCTAAACAGACACGGCGTATATCAAGGAGCATCAGCTCAGACAGCTGTATAAACTCTTTAATATTGAGCTGACCTTGCCAATAATCACTTGCCGCCACGCCACTGCGTTTACCACTACGTAGCGCCTGCCATGTGGTCAACCATAGGCTACGCTTGCTATACCATGGTGCTTGTGCCAAAGCTATAGCAGCTAACGGCGCACCATTGGCTAGTTGTATCAACTGCTCAATCGCAGCGGTACCCACGGCTTCGCGGTTAATCGTGTGACCTAACGCCTGCGTCACGTAATCGACAGCAACAGTCGACTCAATTGTCTGTAATGCCAACTGTTGAACACGACTCTTAATCGTTGGCAATAGCTGAGCAGGCGTATCACTAATCAAAAACAGATGCACCTGCGCTTGTGGCTCTTCCAATGTCTTAAGCAGCGCATTGGCAGCAGCCACCGTCATTTTTTCAGCGTGATCTAATACACAGATACGCATCCCTTGCCCACCCTGATAAATAAAAGGCTGCAAAGCACGAATATCATCTACTTTGATCTTAAGTGCGCTATTGCTGGTAGCTTTAGCGCCTTTTTTATCTTTTGTGCTACTTGATTTTTCTTGAAGCGCATCGCTCTCGGCACTGATAGGCATACTAACGAGTGGTAATACTTGTAGGCTCGGATGAGTTCCCGACTTGAGCCACTGACAACTCTCACATACTTCGCAAGCACCTAATGGGTGTGCGCCACGCTCACGGCATAATAGCCAAGCGACCAATCGCCATACAAAGGCGCGTTTACCCATACCTTGCATACCAGCAGCGAGCAATGCATGCGGCAAAGACTGCTGCTTAAGTACGCGCTCGGTCAACTGTAACCACAGTACTTTTTGCCATGGCAGTAGTGGCGCAAAATACATACGGTCTGTGTTATCTAGTGCGTCCATATTTCCTGTCAAATTATTCATGGTTATGGCTCTATCACATTGATTAGGTACTTTAGGTATAGCCACGACAACGATACTTTAGCGTTGTATAAAACTTAGAATCGCACGCAACTTTGCTCAGACTATTACTTATTAGGGTTGTGAAAGTTATCTAAGCTCATCACGTTTAGACGGTCTAAATCTTCTTGTGTATCCACACCAGCTGGTAACTGACAGGCAGCTTCTGCGATAGCGATATGCTGTCCATTTTCTAAAACACGTAATTGCTCTAAGCTTTCGAGTATCTCAAGTGGCGTTTGTGGCCAGTTTACGAACTGCTGTAATAGACTGACACGATAAGCGTATAAACCCAAATGGCGATAGGCGTTCTTTGGTGGCTGCATCTGATTATTATCAGCTAATACAACGTCACGATCACAAGGAATTGGTGCGCGGCTAAAATAGAGCGCACGCTGTAAGTTATTAGCAAATTGACTGACCACTTTTACTACCGATGGTCGCTGGAACGTATCATAGTCATCGATAGGCTCACAGAGTGTGGCCATCACGCTATCCTCATCCGCTACCAAAAGCGCCTGTACTTGCTCCAAAAGCAATGGCGGTACAAGGGGTTCATCGCCTTGCATGTTCACCACAATATCATGCTCAGCCCAACCTTTGATAGCTGCTACCTCTGCCAAGCGATCCGTCCCTGAAGCATGCTCACTACTGGTCATAACCACATCAAAACCTGCATCGGTGCAAACTTTTGCAATTTGCTCATCATCAGTCGCTATACACATGTCATCAGCAAAACTTGCTGTCTGCGCTTTTTCTGCTACCCAAAGTATCATCGGCTTACCATGAATAGTTAGCAATGGCTTACCAGGTAGCCGTGTACTTTTAAAACGTGCAGGAATCACGATATGGGTTTTAGCGGGCGTGGTGGCGAACGACATGGCGTATTCCTATAAAAGTGGTACGGAGATTTAAAATATTAGCTGATATTTACAATGAGGCTGACGTGTTCATATCATGGTCGATACGAACCCCTAGCGCCTTTAGTTGCTCATCTAGATTATGATAACTATTCTCTGATAATACAGCCGTCACTGGTAACACCCATAGTCTACTGACAAGATTTGTATACTCATCATTGAGTGCTTGTGTCGCTGTATAGTCTGCCAATAATGCGCTGATTTTTACCGCATCTTTACTGGTTACGATGATAGGATAATCACCATATTGTAAAAGCTCAGCCAAACTAAAATCATAGTGATCAGGGTAAGGATGCCCCATGACCTCAAAGCCAATAGATTCTAAGGTATCAAAAAACCGCTGTGGATAGCCGATACCACTAACAGCATGAACACGACTATTCTTAGTAGATTTAATACTATTTAGTTGTGCTGCGCTCGATGTAGGATTCCATAAGTGTTGCAACTCATCAGCTTGCAGATGCATGGTCAAACGGTCAGTAGGCTGTATCTTATTACCACTTCTAGAAGTCCGAGTTAAATCTGTACTTGGTTTTTCATGATAGATAACATTTGCACCCTCTAATCGTGACATCGGCTCACGCAAAAAACCCGTTGGTAATAGCTGCTTGTTGCCAAACCCACGGGCGGCATCTACCACAATCCATTCGATATCACGCTGTAGTGCATAATGCTGCAAACCATCATCTGCAATAATCAATTGTAAATTAGGCTCTGCCTTTAACAGAGTAG
The DNA here is from genome assembly GCF_947500265.1 of uncultured Psychrobacter sp. Taxonomy (GTDB): domain Bacteria; phylum Pseudomonadota; class Gammaproteobacteria; order Pseudomonadales; family Moraxellaceae; genus Psychrobacter. The sequence goes on from NZ_CANMRN010000002.1 coordinate 153,030, forward strand.
CAATCGCTTGCTGACGATTGGGGCACACTGCCATAGCAGCGCCTGTCATATGAGCAATCAAGCACGGCTCATCCCCGACTACATGGGGTAAACTGGTAGCACTAACCAATGCAGGCATTTGACTCGTATCACCGCCATACCCGCGACTGATTACCCCTACTTTTACGCCTTTTTTTTGTAAGTAGCTGACCAGAGCAATAATTAGCGGCGTCTTACCACTACCGCCCACACTGATATTACCAATGACCATCACGGGAATAGGTGCTCGATAGCTTGATAATAGGCCGGCCTTATAAGCTTGACGACGCAATAAGGTGATGAAACCGTACAACCAGCTGATAGGCAGCAACAACCACAACCAAACAGCTTGACGTTGCCATGCGCGGGTGACTGTCGTCTCAATACTCATTAATCAATATCGCTTATCTTATTGGTTCATGGCTGCGTGAAAATTGGCTAAAAGCTTTTAAACTGACTACTTGAAATCTCGAGCATACATTTGCGCATAGTGGCCTTGCAGTTGCATTAGCTCATTATGCGTTCCTAACTCAACAATCTGGCCGCCATCCATCACAGCAATACGATCCGCTGATTCGATAGTCGTCAGTCGATGGGCAATGACCAATGTAGTACGGTCTTTCATCACATTATCTAGCGCTTGCTGGATATAATACTCAGACTCATTATCAAGCGCGCTAGTAGCTTCATCTAAAATTAGAATCGGTGCATCTTTTAGTAGTGCGCGAGCAATAGATAATCGCTGACGCTGACCACCAGATAATTGCAACCCTTCAGCACCAATTTCGCTTTGATAGCCGTTTGGCATTTTCATAATAAAGTCATGAGCGAACGCATCTTTTGCGGCTTGTTCAACCTCAGCTTGAGTCTTATCAGCTAGGCCGCCATAAGCAATATTATTAAATACGGTGGTATTAAACAATACTACCTGCTGGTTCACCATTGCAATCTGGGCACGCAAACTCTCTAACTTAATGTCTTCAATAGGCATACCGTCTAATGTGATTTGCCCTGAAGACGTCTCTAGAGTACGTGTTAATAAATTGACTAGTGAGGACTTGCCCGCACCACTTCGCCCTACTAATGCAACTGTCTCGCCTGCTTTAATATTCAAGGTAAAGTCACGTAGAGCCACCGTCGAATCTGGATATACCAAGCTGATATTGTCTAACGACATTTGCCCTGATAGCGCTTTACTGATTGTGCCTGTGTCTTCTTCTTCTGGCTCATCAAGTAGTGCAAAAATCGACTCACCAGCAGCCAGACCTTTTTGCAGCTTCTGATTAATATCAGTCAGCGAACGTACAGGCTTACTTAATAACCCTGCTGCTGCAATGTAAGAGATGAACTCACCTGCTGAAATATCATCTATTACTACAGGTCGCAGCGCAAGCCAGACGACAACGGCCATCGCAACTGCCATCAACAGCTGTACGGCTGGCGTATTAATACTATTTGTAACAACTACCTTCATACCTTGGCGTAGATTTTTCTTCGATGTCTTATCAAAACGTGCTGACTCGTATGATTGACCGCCGTAATTTTTGACCACTTGATAGCCGCCGATAACTTCATTGGTAATGTGACTGACATTACCCATCGTCTCTTGGATACCTTTGGAGAGTCGTAGATAGCGCTTTGATGCAATGCGTACCAGCCATAGTATTGGTGGCAAGACCACAAATAGAATAAGCGTTAGACGCCAATTGCTATAAAACAAAAAGCCGATCAATGCAACAACGGTCAAACCATCACGCAGCAAAGTCTTCATTGAGTCTGTACTGGCGGCCGTGACCTGTTCAACATCAAATATCAATTTCGATGAAATCGTACCGGCTGGATTGGCCAAATAAAACGAACTAGGCAAGCGCAGTAATTTATTGAAAACTTCTACACGTAGCTCATAGACTAAGTTGCGTGAGACCAATGCAGAGTAGTAGTTACCCAAAAAACTACCCACCCCGCGCACAAAGAATAGCAATATAATCAATAGCGGAAATAAGGCTTGTTTGCTTCGATCATTCTGATTGATAGCATCAGTAATATATTGCAGAAGCTTGGCAGTCCAAATCTCTGTCCCTGCATTAATCGCAAAACCTAACGCCGTCAATAGCAATGCCCACCAGTAAGGCTTCAAATACCTTAATAAGCGTAATAACGTCTTACTTTTAGGGGTAACGGGCGATACTGCCGATGCATTTTTAGCAGAAGATTTTTTAGAGTCAGGTAAATAAGCTTGGCTCATAAAAGCCTCAATTTGGGTATCGTGGTATGAATGGGCTGTGTGTCACACAGTTTTATGATGATAAGACTATATATGTTATTGCGGCAGCGTTTGGCCAAGTGGTACCACTGTACTAATGTTTAAATTCAAAAATCCGAGCTTTCCAGCGATATCCATCACTCGTACCACAGACTGATGAGTCGCATTGGCATCCGCTGCAATAACAAATAGCATATCGCGATTACTGCCCGCCTCTTGCTGCAACATACTGGTCAGTTCAGCCTCATTGCTACTAGCAAGTGTAATACCGTTGACCAAATAGCTACCATCTTCTTGCACAGCTACTTCGATACTGTTGTTTTGTTCTATCAGTGCGACACCTTCCGCTTCAGGAAGGATAATATTTAAACGACTAAAGTGATTAAATGAGGTAGCAAGTAATAAAAACACAATCAAAAACAGTAAACAATCAATCATCGGTGTTAGATTAATTTCAAGCGGTTCAACCGTTGGTTTTCTAAAACGCATATCAATCTCTTTAATTCAGCTACCATTTATAGGCTCAAGACTTCTATTCTCTAAAACCGCATTGACTACACTGCCGCTATGCTAGCCTTATCCGAATCCAACCCACCGAATGAACGTTCTTGCACAACACTATCTTCTATCGACTTATGGCTAGAAGATGTAGATAGCTGCGTACTAGCAAGCAAGTGATAATCATACAGCTCTTGAATCATAAGCCCTGCTTGAGTCTCAAACTGAGCATTAATATCAATGATACGGCGCTGAAAATAACGATAAGCAACCAACGCAGGGATAGCAACAACCATACCAGCAGCGGTAGTGATTAGTGCCTGTGATACGCCAGCGGCTAGCATCGTCGGATCTTGCATGGCACCATCAGTAATCGCCAAAAATGACGAGATGATTCCTAATACCGTACCCAATAGGCCAAGTAACGGCGCTATCGCACCGATAGTCCCTAACATATTGATGTTTTTTTCTAACTGATGAACTTGGACGCTGGCACGATTTTGCATGTGCATTGTCATCGACTCTAACCCATACTGACGATATAGCAAACCCGTTGCTAAGATATCGCCAAGCGCCGTCTTTTCTTTCACATTCATTAACTGCGTGCGGCCAATATCGCCATTTTCACGTAAACGAGTTATTAGTTGTTCGCGCAACCTACTAGGAGCAACTTTGTTAAACTGTAGCGTATGACTACGCTCAATAATGATGACTAATGCCAATATAGAACAGACAACGATAGGTGTCATTAGCCAGCCACCTGCTTTTACCAACTCCCACATATCTACTCTCTTCCATATTTTTGCAAAAATAAATATTCAGAGGCGACTTAGCATTTGGATAGATACAGCTAATTCGCAAACGTTATTAAGCTTGAGCTTCTATATGTTTAATCAACGCAGCTAATTGGTCTTGATTGTGGAAAAATATCTCAACACTACCTTGACCATCTTTTTTATGTTTTAGTTTGACTTCAGCACCAAGCATGTCTGTCAATCTTTGGGTCAAACGCTCTACATCACGAGATTGTGCTTGTTCAGCACGATTGATCTTGGGCGCTGGCTGCAAGATTGACTTGACCAATTTTTCTGCTTCTCGCACGGTCATACCGCCATCGATAATCTTTTGCGCGATGATAGGTTGTTGTTCAGAGGACAACGCCAAAAGTGTGCGAGCATGACCCATATCTAGCGCACTGTTGGCCAAATGGTCTTTTACTGTATCATGGAGCTGATTTAAACGAAGTAAATTCGATACTGTCGTACGCGCCTTACCAACGACTTCAGCGATCATGGCATGACTCATACCAAACTCTGTATGAAAGCGCTGCAACGCCGCTGCCTGCTCAATCACTGACAAGTCTTCGCGCTGGATGTTTTCAATCAATGCTAGGGCAATCGCCAACTCGTCAGATAAAGCACGCTCAATCGCAGGGATAACCGCTTTTCCTGCCATTTTTGCAGCGCGCCAGCGGCGTTCACCAGCGATAATTTCGTGAGTGACAAATGCTTCACTTTTATCTTCATTTGCCAATAGCGGGCGGATAACGATAGGCTGCATCACGCCATGCTGCTCGATAGAAGACGCCAACTCTGCAAGTGCTGTCTCACTCATATCACGACGAGGCTGATACTTACCTGCTTGCAAGCGTGTGACATCGATCTGCACAAGGCTAATCTGATCTTCGGTTGCGCTCGTATCTGCACTATTGCCACGCGATTTGTTGAGCGACGCCTTGCTAGCAGCACGAGGTGAACGTGGCGCGCGAGTGCTATTCTCACTAGCAGCATCGTTATCAGTAGTCTTCGCAGATGATTTTTTACTAGCTTTTGTCGGAGTGATATCAGGCGCTATATCCGTAGACACAGTATTTACAGGCGCATTAGTATCTACAGGAACATTAGCATCTGGCGCAGCATTTTCACGCGCCACCATGTCGTCTTGCAAGGCAGAGGCGGTAATTTGCTTTTCTTTTTTGATTGACCCTAATAAGGCATCTAAGCCCCGATTAGCAGCCAACCCTCTTTTCTTCGCCATGATTACCTATCCTCTAACGCTAAAATAAAAGCCAATTGATTACTGATGCGGCTTACTAAATACAATGTTAAGTGTTCTATACTTATGCTATTCATTTACTGTCTTGATCAGTGACGCTTTTTATCTAAAAATCCTTTGTAAGAATTTTAGATAAAAACTAGCTGCTTTGCTTCATCACTTCAGCGGCCAGCTTTTGATACGCGCGCGCGCCTTTTGACCATCTCTCATACGCAATAACTGGTAAGCCGTGCGCAGGGGCTTCTGCCAAGCGAATATTCCTTGGAATATGGGTTTTGTACATGATATCGCCAAAATGCGCTTCTAGCTCAGTAGAGACATCACGGGCAAGCGTATTACGCGCATCAAATAGCGTTCTGACCACACCGCGAATATATAGCTTAGGGTTCAACTCTGTAAGGCGCTCAATGGTTTGTGATAAGTCAGCCAACCCTTCTAGTGCATAGTACTCACACTGCATAGGGATAATCACACTATCTGTAGCAACCAACGCATTAATCGTCAGTAGATTCAAACTAGGCGCACAATCGATAATCACATAATCGTATGGCTGCTTTTGCGTAGATACCTGATCGTTAACCAATTCGGCCATCGCAGTTTTGAACAGCTCATGACTATCGGTCTTGCTCATTAAGGTAATGTCCATGCCAGCCAAATCTCGATTGGCACCGATGACATCGAACCCTGCAGGACTGGTAACAATTGCTTCAGACAACGCGACACCATCTAGCAAAACGTCCGCTATGGTAAGATCCAACTCGTTTTTGTCAACACCTGTGCCACTGGTCGCATTACCTTGTGGGTCTAAGTCAATCAGCAGTACATGCTTGCGTTTAGCAGCCAAGCTGGCGGTCAAATTTACTGCCGTTGTGGTTTTACCCACACCGCCTTTTTGATTCGCAATTGCTATGATTTCCATACACTCACTCAATTTTATTAGGGTCTATTACTTTTGACTCGGTTGGTACGATTATTTTTGTTCAATCTTGTACAGCGACACTCGCTCAGCATTTAAAAATAAGCAATTTATGGTCTAAAATGCTCCGATTGCGGTCGAGCATTTTAAATGCTTTTAAATACTATGTCATTTAGATACAGACGTAAACTGTGTTTCACAAAAAACAGTGCCTGTTTCATGACTGCGAAGTGTTTATGCCTTAGCTATTTTTGGCAGACATTTCAATTAAATGACGACTGTCGTGCAAACGTGGTACCGTCAGCTTGATGGTCTTGATATGCCAATCACTATCTAATGCCTGCAGCTCTTCCTCACTCGGGACTTTGCCTTTCATAGCACATAAAAAGCCGCCATCTGCTAATCTTGGCTGCGCTACTTCTACAAAATCTATCAAACTGGCGAACGCTCGTGATGTCACCACCGCATAACTTGCTTCATGCGCTTCAATACGCGATGCGATCGGCTGCATATTACTCAAACCGAGCTCGCTGCTGATTTGCTTAATAAAGCGAATTTTCTTCTGATTGCTATCAAGCGCAGTACACTGGCGCTCAGGCTGACAAATGGCAATAATAACTGCCGGCAACCCTGCTCCCGTGCCGATATCTAGCAACGATCCGGCGGGTAAATGCGTTATAATAGACAGACAATCTATCACATGCTTAATCAGTGCTTCTTCTGGATCAGTGATCGCGGTCAGATTATACGCTTTATTCCATAGTAAAAGCTGGTCTAAGTACAATAATAACGTGCGCTGCTGCGTTTCACTTAACGGCAGACCCAGCTCATTTATCGCTTGCGCCAAGATATTAGCCAGCTTTGGCAATTGCGAACCAAGCTTTACGAAACCAGCCGGATCAATATTGATATTACCCATACTAGCAGACGATGAAGAGTTTTTAGCGGAAGCTGACATACAACGAGTTATCCAGTTTTGACTTGTGAACCGTTTATTTTATCATGCAGTCTGCCCATTGAATAGTTGCAGATTGCGCCAATGTGGGACATCTTATACTATCTACGCTTATAATGAGGCGTTATTCTGCTTTGATTGCCTCCAATTCGCTGATTAAGTCATTTGTTTTTTACCAGTTTTACTCAGGCATTTGTCTAAATATGATACAAAACTGCGCTTAATGACTTCGCTAATAGGTGACTATATCTTGTAAGATGTCATGATTAATTATAAAAAACTCAGAATACGCATGACTAGATAAAACCAATCACTTCTCATATTCCTTTAATACTTTTTAAGATGATTTCTCAAACGCCTATGATAGAACAACCCTACACCCCTATATCGCAAGTATCAAAAGACGCTAACAATATGGTAGTACCTGCTACCGATACAAAAAATACTAAGCAAACAGCACCTGATACCCCAAACCCTATCTTTACAGAAGTTCAGCAAAATTGTCGCATTTCCGCTGAGCAATTAAAACGCTATAGCGACCCTGATGAATTGCCTACAGACACACGTACTGCGCCTGACTTAGATGTTGGCTTCGGTCAACAACGCGCGCTTAAAGCATTACATACAGCGCTAGATATTAAAGCCAGTGGTTATCATGTGTTTGCCGCTGGTGAAAACGGTTTGGGCAAGCGTACTGTCATTAGTCGTCTGTTAGCGCGTATTGCCGCCGACGCACCGACGCCTGATGATTGGGTATATGTGCATAACTTTACCGATCCACGCACACCATTGGCGCTGCGTCTACCAGCTGGTCAAGCCTCGCTATTACAACAGCAAGTTAATAACTTATGGCAGCAAGCAAAAAAGCGTTTAAGCCAACGCTTTCGTAGCGATCAATACCAAAGCAAAATTGAAGCCATCAAAAACAGTACTCATCAAAAAGAAAGTCATGCCTATGACGCGCTTAATGCTGAAGGCAAACAATATGACCTAGCATTGACGTTTCGCTCGTTCGATAATAAAGCAGTATTTGTTCATCCTAGTCAGCTGCCTACAGAAAGTAATAGCGATGATGATAAGCAAATAAAAATACCTAGCAATCGTAAAAATTCAGAAAAGCTCGATGGTAGCGAAAAAGTTAACATTTTGAGCGATGAAAACCCTGAAAGTAAAGAAAATCAAGATTCTACATATGGCAATAATGAGTATGAAGCTGAGCTGAATAACTTCGTACAAAAGAACCATATGCAAAAGCGTCTGAGTCAATTGACTATCGCTTTAGAGCAACTAGAAGACGAAGCCAACGATGAGATAGAGGCATTACATCGTAGTATTGCCCAACGTGCTTTACAGCCATTGTTTGAACCTATTTATAAGCAGTTTGCGACTCACCCACTTGTCGTGGCATATCTCAAGGCTGTATTCGATGACATGGTCACTCACGTAGAGCGTATCGTTAATGGCGATGATGAAGAGTTTGTGACGGCAGTGTTGGCTACGACGCCTAGTCGTTATGCGGTCAATGTTATTGTCAGTCATGCACCTGACAGTGGCGCGCCAGTGGTATTTGAGGATTTGCCAACCCATCTCAATTTGTTAGGACATGTCGAGCAAATCACCCAATTAGGCACAGTAACCACTGACGTGAGTATGATTCGTGCAGGTGCTCTACATCGCGCTAATGGCGGCTATTTACTATTAGAAGCTAGCCACGTCCTTGAGCATCCTTATGCATGGCAGGGCTTGAAGCGTGCATTACAGTCACGAAAAATCAAACTATCTAGTCTAGAGCAAATGCTGACGCTGACCGGTAGCTTATCTCTTTCACCAGCGCCTATTGATTTAGATATCAAGGTTATCTTGTTAGGTGAAGCAGATTTATATTACGAGCTACTAGAGCTTGAGCCTGAATTTGATGCGGTATTCAAAGTCCGAGCTGATTTTCATGACGATGTGCCTCGTACCATTGAGCATGAATTGGCATTAGTCGCAAAAATGGCTGATATCATCGACTATGCCGACCTTTATCCGTTTGATAGCAGTGCGCAAGCCACGCTACTTGAACATCTAAGCTTGCAAGCTGAAGAACAAGATCGCTTAAGCCTACATAGTGACTTATTGATTAAACTCTTGCATGAGTCAAATCGTCACGCTCGCTTAAATAATGAGACTATGGTGACGGCAGATCACGTCACTCAAGCAATCGATGACATGGATGAGCGTTCAGGATATTTGCGCGATCTGTACTGGGATGAGCTTAAAAACGGCCAACAGCTGATTCAAACGCAAGGCGATGCTATCGGACAAGTTAATGCATTAACCGTGGTCAGTTATGCCGATAGTGAGTTTGGCATGCCAGCACGGCTTACTGCGGTCATTCAGCCCAATATTGGCACAGGTGAAATTCTTGATATTGAGCGTGATGTAGACTTGGGCGGTAGTTTACACGCCAAAGGCATGCTGATTATGACCAGCTATTTGCGTGCGTTGTTTAGTCAACATCATGCGCTGAATTTTAGTGCCTCACTGGCGTTCGAGCAAAGCTACGCGCAAATCGATGGTGATAGTGCCACCGTTAGCGAAGGCTGTGCATTGCTATCCGCGTTAGCAAACGTCCCTATCAATCAGTCTCTCGCGATTACTGGATCTATGAACCAGCTAGGCGAAGTACAGGCAGTTGGTGGCATCAATGCCAAAATCGCAGGTTTCTTCGACGCCTGCCGCGAGCAAGAGCTAACAGGCGATCAAGGCGTTGTCATTCCGATGGCCAATGTCAAACAGCTGATGCTACGTGACGACATTATCGATGCGGTAAATAGAGGAAAATTTCATATCTATGGCGTCTATACTTTAAGTGAAGCCCTGACACTAATGACTGGTTTACCCATCGACACCATGAATAAAAAAGGCCGTTATCGTAAAGATACTTTATTTGGCAAAGTATTAAGCCGTCTGATGCTGTGGGATGAAAACCAGGAAAGCACTGATGACATCGATGATGAAAAATCCAAAAAGAAAACGAAGAAAAAGCGTAAAGAAAAACGTCAAAAGAAAGAAGATAAGAGAATAAAAGAAAAGCGTAAAGATGAGAGAAGTGATAAGAAAGGTAGCGAGGAAAGTAACAAGCAAAGCGATGCTAAGTTTATTGATGACACCCTAAACAATAGCGAAACAACAGCTGTCGATGAGGATGGCAATTAAAATTTAAACGGTACTACCGATACGCACGCACATTGCTGTTCGACTAGATTCATTGTTATGTCTATGGCTAGATCGAGCAGCTATCATCGAATAGTAACCATCAAATGAACATACGCATGCATGAACGTCGCTAGACGCTACGCTGCTTTTCTGCGATGATTAACGGTTCCTGATCGAGCAATATCGTGCCAGAAACCGACTTGTAACTTCATAAAGGGTATCTCTTAATGACTGTACATCTTACTGATGCTGATAACATCCAAGCTCAGTCCAATCCTAGTGAGCAGGCAGGTGCGCTTGCAGCTTTAGACACTGGCACCTCAAAAGAGGTCAATGCCGCCAATATTAATGACAATCGACATGGTGCGGCAACGACTGCTCGGCAATGGCAGGTACTATCACAACTACAGCGCAATCGTTGGGTAGGCACCACCCATATTTATGAGCAGCTGATGATGGCAGGCTTTGATATCAGCCTACGTACTGTCCAACGTGATTTGAACGCCCTTGCCAAACGCTTCCCTATCGAAAAAAACAATGCCAATCCTCAGGGTTGGCGCTGGAAAGAAGACGCCCCATTGCAAAGTTTGCCGCATATGAACTTATCACAAGCGGTTGCTTTTAATATGGTCGAGGCTAATCTGACCCAGCTACTGCCACCTGTTATTTTAGATGAATTATTTCCTTGGTTTGACTTAGCACGGCGACAGCTCAAGAACAGCAAAGTGACCCACTCTTGGATAGACAGAGTGCGTATCGAGCCTGCCACCCAGCCGCTTATCGCACCAGATATAGATTTGGATAGTAAAGACAGTATTTACCACGCGCTGTTTTATCAATTGCAGATTCATGCTTGTTATACTCGTAGCAACAAATTACAAGCCAGCGAATATATCCTAAATCCAATCGCGATTATCCAGCGCGGCGTGATTATCTATCTACTGGCAACTCGTACTGACGACCCAGAAGCCACCATTCGCACCTTTGCTTTACATCGTTTTGATAGTGTTGAGATTCTCGAAACCGCTGCAAAAACACCAGAGAACTTTCAACTCGATACGTATTTGGATGAAGGTAGCATGGGCTTTAGTCACCCACTGTTTGGCGAATTGGACGAGCGTGGCAAGAATACCGCTGTTGAGCTTAGATTCACTAGGCAAGCTGGTAAGAGTCTGACCGAAAGTAAGCTTAATGACGATCAAACCGTGACGCTAAATGAGGATAATACCCTTACTGTAAGAGCCACTGTTAACTTGACCTCACAGCTGGTCTGGTGGCTACGAGGATTTGGTAGTGGGTTATTAGATGCTAAGCCTGAGCTGCTCTACCAAGCGGTATTAGATAAGTCTTCGACAGCAATCAGTGAGTGATATCACTGGTATTAAGCTTGCGCAAATTACCATTACTCAAGTAAGCAGTCAATAAATCTAGATAACGGTTAAAAACTAAGAATAAAAAAGGAAAGTTATGTCGACCACCGCCCCATCACCACTGTTGTCAGATAGTTTACGAGGACTAGGACTAGACGCAGGGACTTTGTTCTTTGCGCTCAATTATGAATTTACCAAAATTGAGCCCAAAGGCATGTTTAAGCGCTTCAAAAAAAATCAAAGCGCGATGGATATTGATTTGGCTTGTGTGTTATATGATGATAATTGCGTCATCAGTGACATCGTTTGGTTTAAGCAACTACGAGATAAAGCTGAATCGGTCAAGCATCAAGGAGACAGCTTAAATGGTAAGGATCGCGGCGAGCAAGCCATGTATCTTGCTCCGCTTGATCAAGAGCAAATCAGATTGGAGCTTGAGAAAATTCCCGCTCATATCACTCATATTGGTTTAATCGCCAACTCATACCATGGTCATTCATTTTCTAGGGTGAAAAAAGGCGAAATTCATCTGAGTGATGATGAAGGAAACCGTTGTTTTGAAGTCAACCTTAAGCAGCTTCCACGCGACTGCACCACGTTATGGGTAGCCCATTTGCGCCGATCTGTTGATGACTGGCATTTAACATTGCAAAACTTACCACTCACTGCAGAAGATCTAGCCGACGCAGCACAAGAAGTGGCTCATGAGTTAGCGCGTGCATTGCCCATCCCTCAGGGAATATAAGGGCAACTGCTAATCGCATATAAAAGAGGTCTTGTGCTATGTAAACACAAGACCTCTTTTTATGAGTAAAGCATTAGCTGTAATTAACTACTAAAAACCTATCTATTCTAAATCATCTCATACTTCGCTATAAAACTTCGCCACAATGTGGACAGAAGTTTTTTTGGCGCGTTTCAACTTCTTTTTCACGCCGTTCAAGCTCTTGCTCTCGAAGTACCTGTAAGACGATATTTTGTGCCTGCTCTTTATCTAAACCCAGCTCTCGACGAATTTTATCAATCATCATTTGATTCTGTACCAGATCAAAGTCACTATCAATGAGCTGCTCACGAAAATGCTGTTCAAGCTCTTCACGGCGCTGAGCCAACTCATTTGCTAATCCTGTCGCTAGAATACCAGCTGGCAGTGCAGCGAGACCCACACCCAATATCGTAATGACAGCACCCAATATTTTGCCCGCATTAGTAATTGGCGTGACATCTCCATAACCTACTGTTGTCAGTGTCACCACAGCCCACCACATCGCTTTAGGTATGGACTCAAACTCGTCTGGCTGTGCGTGATTCTCCACTAAATAAATACCGCTAGAGGCAGTCACAATCATAATAATAAGAATAAAGATAACAGCCTGAAACGAGCCTCGTTCCTTACTGATTACGACTAGCAAGATACGCATTGAGGCAAAATAACGAGTTAATTTTAAGATTCGAAATAAACGTAGAATACGCAAGAAACGCAAATCAATGTTGACGAAGAAATTTAAAAAGGCGGGCACGATGGCTACTAAATCTATCAATGCAGATGGGCTTCTAAGCCAATCCCATCGCTGTTTCCACGTTGTATTATCGGGCTTGGCTTCAGCCACACTCCACAGACGCAGTAAGTACTCAATAGAAAAGACAACGATAGAGAAGTTTTCGAATAAGGTGAAGTAATCTTGATAAGGGTAATACCACTGATCGACAGACTCGGCTATCACAGCAGCTACGTTAGTCATGATCAAAAATATAAGAAAATAATCAACGTAACGGCTAAATAACGTGTCATGTTCTTCATTTTGTAAAATATCATAAACAAAATGACGCAAGCGCCGTATAGATTGGAATAACATGCCAGCCCTATGCGGTGAAATACCGATTTGATATTAGTAGAATAAAACAACGGTCAAACAATAAGAACCAAACTTTCATCACAGAACATAGGAGATATTTGCAGCAATTATCCGTGACTTTTATCAGAAGCACTTCATTTGGTACTGACTTGTCTATTATCATCCATGACTATCGGCTATACAAAATGCAGATAATAAATATAGACCGATACTAGCAGTATAAACACAATTAGTAGGATAGAGAACCTTAAGAACTGTTCGTCAGCACGAAGCTGCTGGCTAATATCTTGCGCAGGTATCAAAAACAAGTGACATTCAGGACAACAAGAGTCTACCTGATTCAATATTTTCATAGTACGCGCATTTGTACAGCGTAGAGGGGAATTACTGCAATAGCCAAGCATTAATATGTTGCACCTCTTGTTGAATCATAAATAAGAGATACCGACCCACGTCAATGACACTTACTTAAAAAGCAGCTTTTGTTGTGTTTAATTATAGACTGTAGACAATTCAATTACATGTGAATGTAATTTATTGCAGAAATATTGCTACTTTATGCTCAAAACCTTACCAATAATAATGATTTTCGTATTATAATAGAGATTAAATGTTACAGATTAAACTTTAATCATGACATTATGTATCAGTAGCTAATGCCATCCCTCATTAGAAAACTGCTGATGATTTTTTATTACGTTAAGGAATGAAATGATGAAACTACAATCCCTAGTTTTAGCAACTGCTGCTGCACTTACAATGACAACTGCTTTTGCAGTCCCTGCTGGTACTTGGTCTGTTGCTGCTGGCGCACATTATGTTGATCCTAAAAGCGATAACGGTACTCTAGATAACGGTTTATCTGTTGATGTTGATGGCGATGTACGTCCAACTATCAGTGGTGAGTATTTCATCGCTAACAACGTTGGTGTTGAATTACTAGCTGCACTTCCGTTTCATCATGATTTTGATTTAAATAGTGCTGATGGTACAACGGTTCTAACAGGTAAGACCCAGCATTTACCACCCACTCTTTCCGTACAGTATCACTTTGACTATGAAAACATGCCAATGAACATCAAGCCTTTCATCGGTGTTGGTGTGAACTATACAACATTTTTCAAAGAAAGAATTTCTACTGGTGGTGACTTGGACCTTGACGATAGCGTTGGCGTGGCTGGTCATGTTGGTCTTGATATCCCTTTTGCTCCTACCGAAGCTTTCCGTATCGATGCCCGTTATATGGACATCAAAACAGATGCTACTCTAGATGACGTAAATCTTGGCGAGATCGACATTAGCCCTTGGGTATACGGTGTAGCATTCGTTAAACAGTTCTAAATTAGTAGAGATACCATGCGTAATAAAAGCCAGCGTGATAGCTGGCTTTTTTGTGCTCATTAATTATGGTTATTACCATCTGTCTACACTAGTTACTAAGCAATTATTTATAAAAACAGCTAATAACCTATAAGAACAAATAATCTCCATAAAAAAAGACCATCCGTGGGCAGTCTTTTTTTATTGCTAGCTAGTTTTAGATCAAGATACGACGTGGATCTGCCAATAGCGTTGCGATATAACGAGTGAATACAGCAGCGTCTGCGCCATTGATCACACGGTGGTCATAAGACAAAGACAGTGGGAGCATCAAACGTGGCTCAAAGTTTTGCTTTTTGGCATCCCAACGTGGCTGCATACTTGCCTCAGACACACCTAAAATACCAACTTGTGGCCAATTAACTAGTGGCGTAAATGCTGTACCGCCCAAGTTACCTTGGCTCGATATGGTAAAGCTTGCCCCTTGCAAATCTTTGGTACTGAGCTTCTTATCACGAGCTTTTACAGCAAGCTCGCCAATCTCAATCGCAATTTGCTTCAAACCTTTATCTTGTACGTTTTTGATAACAGGTACGATAAGACCATCATCTGTTGCCACAGCAATACCCATATTGACACTTTTACGCAATATAACCTGAGTATTGTCATCGCTCAAATGACTGTTGAATCGTGGATGCTGGGTCAACGCGTAAGCAGTTGCTTTAACCACAAAGGCCAAGATAGTAAAGCCAATACCTTCAGCTTTCATGCCACCTTTTAGCTCACCACGTAGCTTTTCAGTCTCAGTGATATCAGACAAATCGAACTGCGTTACTTGCGGTAGCAAAGTATTGTAGTTGAGCTGTGGTATCGAGACTTTCTGCAAGCGGCTGAGGTCTTGTGTTTCCGTCTCACCCCAGATCTCAGCATTACTCATGTCAGGCAATTTCGGTAGACCTGAGCTGACAGGATTGCCACTCACAGGTGCCGCTTTCTGCTTGGTTAGACTGTTCTTAACATGTGCAAACAAGTCCTCTTTTAGAATGCGATCGTTTAGAGCTGAACCATTCACTTGTGTAATATCCACACCTAACTGACGCGCTAGCTTGCGAACAGCAGGACCTGCGTACACATCAACCAATTTTTCATTGACCTGTGCTTCAGTTAACTTACCCTCTGTTTTGCTAGCAGCTGTATCAGTATTGGTCGGTTTGGCAGCTTGTTTTGGCTCACCAGTGGTTTTAGCAGCTGATTTATCTTCTGTTTTGACTGGTGCTGATTCCTGTGGCTTAGGAGTTTCAGATTCACTAGCATCATCTGTACCACTCGCCATAATAACGATAAAGTCTTGACCATTAGCAACCATATCACCTGCTTCGACCAAGATTTTTTCAATCTTACCGGCAACTGGTGCTGGTACTTCAACCGAAGCTTTGTCTGATTCGATTAGCAAAATCGACTGTTCAGCGCTAACAGTATCACCAACGCTCACCATGATTTCAGAAACTTGTGCTTCATCAACACCTAAGTCAGGTAATGCATGAGTAGTTGCTTTACCAGCATTAGCGGCTGGCTTGGCAGCAGACTCTGATTGCTTTGATTCAGTTGCAGCAGGTTCAGGTTTTGATTCTGGTTTAACATCGTCTGCGCTGTTCGCTTCTTGCTCTTCAGCAGCAGCATTATCATCATTACTTTCTGCGCTGTCGTCTGCGCTTTCAAGCTCAATTAGCACCATACCTTCGCTGACTTGATCACCAATAGCAACGCTAATCTTAGTCACTTTACCAGCAGCAGAGCTTGGTACTTCAACCGATGCTTTGTCAGATTCTAATAATACGATGTTGTCGTCTTTTGCGATGACATCGCCAACTTCTACCATAATCTCGCTGACTTCGGCGCTATCCACACCTAAATCGGGGGCTTTAATGTCCATGATTTATTTCCTCGTCTTATGGTTATTATTATTTGACATCTTTGTCATCAAGTACATTTGCATCTGCTTGATCTTCAGCACGACCTTCATTACTGATTTCATCATCGTCTTCGGCGATAAATTCAGGTACAGGATTTGGATTTACGTTACCTGGCGCTGGTGCATCTGGAGACTGGTCATAGTAAGACTGCTGTTGCCATGCAGGTGGATGGTCCACATCGATACCTAAGCTTGAAATCGCGTCTTTAACCAAACGCATCTCAACTTCGCCTTCATCGGCTAGACGTTTAAGCGTTGCCACAACGATATGCGCAGCATCAACGTTGAAGAAACTACGTAGGTTTTCGCGCGTATCAGAACGGCCATAACCATCGGTACCCAGAGTCGTGTAAGGACGATTGTCTGGCAACCAAGCACGAATTTGCTCTGAGTAGTTACGCATATAATCTGTCGCTGCCACTACGATACCTTCGTGCGGTGCTAATTGCTCAGTAACCCAAGGCACTTTCTCTTCGTCCATTGGATGTAGACGATTGTAGTCATCACAAACCATACCATCGCGAGTCAGCTCGTTAAAGCTGGTTACGCTCCAGACGTTGGACGTAATATTGAACTCGTCTTTTAGTATCTGTGATGCCTTCTGTACTTCGCGTAAGATAACACCAGAACCTAATAGCTGTACTTGTGTTGAGCCATTATCTTCAAGCAAGTACATACCACGTTTGATACCTTCTTCGGCACTTTCTGGCATAGCAGGTTGCTCGTAGTTTTCATTCATCAACGTCAAGTAATAATAGACACGCTCGCCTTCACCATACATACGGCGTAGACCGTCATGCATAACCACAGCTAGCTCATAACCAAAGCAAGGATCATAGCTGACACAGTTTGGCACAACATTGAATAGAATCTGTGAATGACCATCTTGATGCTGTAAGCCTTCGCCATTAAGTGTTGTACGACCAGCGGTTGCGCCTAACAAGAAGCCTTGTGCTTGACAATCACCTGCCGCCCAAGCCAGATCGCCCACACGTTGGAAACCGAACATTGAGTAGTAGATATACATCGGAATCATCGGTAGCGCGTTGACAGAATAACTGGTTGCCAATGCAATCCAAGTACTCATTGCGCCCGCTTCGTTGATACCTTCTTCTAACATGTGACCATCGATAGCTTCTTTATAGCCCATCAACGCTTCACTGTCTTCTGGCGTATATTTTTGGCCAACAGCCGAGTAGATACCTAACTGACGGAACATACCTTCTAGACCAAACGTACGCGCTTCGTCAGGTACGATTGGTACGACGCGATCTTGGATATCTTTGTTTTTGAGCATTGCAGATAGTAAGCGTACAAATACCATAGTCGTAGATTGCTCTTTACCGTTACTGCCTTTTAATACCCGATCGAACATTGATAGTTCAGGGATATTCAGTGGGATATGACCACTACGGCGGTTTGGTAGATGACCACCTAACGACTCACGACGACCTTTTAGATACTTCATCTCTGCCGAACCTTCTTCAGGACGGTAGAATGGTAGGGTCTCTAACTGCTCATCAGTAAATGGCAAATCAAAACGATCACGGAAATACATGAGCGCCTCTTGATCAAGCTTCTTCACCTGATGCGATTTGTTGACTGCTTGCGTTTGAGCAGATAAGCCATAACCTTTAACGGTTTTAACCAAAATAACTGTTGGTTGACCTTTGGTTTTCATAGCTTCGCTAAAGGCAGCATAAACTTTAACTGGATCATGGCCACCGCGGTTCAGACGTGAAATTTCTTCGTCAGTCAACGCATCTGCCATTTCTTCTAGCTCTGGATATTTACCAAAGAACTCTTTGCGAGTAAATTCAGGCGTACGCGCTTCATATAGCTGATACTCGCCATCTACCACTTCTTCCATACGTTGCTTAAGGACACCCGTATGATCTTTACCAAGTAATGAATCCCAGTTACCACCCCAAATGACTTTGATGACTCGCCAGCCTGCGCCGCGGAATACTGACTCTAGCTCTTGAATGATTTTACCGTTACCACGGACTGGACCATCAAGACGCTGCAAGTTACAGTTGACTACCCATATTAGGTTGTCTAGCTTCTCACGACCAGCGAGAGAAATAGCACCCAAGCTTTCTGGCTCATCAGTCTCACCATCACCCAAGAATGTCCAAATCTTACGACCTTCTTTTTCTAGCAAGCCACGGTTTTCCATATAGCGATGTACATGGGCGTGATAGATAGACATGATTGGGCCAAGTCCCATCGATACCGTTGGGAACTGCCAGTAATCAGGCATTAGATATGGATGCGGATAGCTTGATAGACCTTTGCCGCCTACTTCACGGCGGAAATTATCAAGCTGATCTTCGGTCAAACGACCTTCTAAATAAGAACGGGCATAGATACCTGGCGCTGAGTGACCTTGGTAATAGATCATGTCACCACCGAAGTGATCGCTAGCTGCGCGGAAGAAATGGTTAAAACCCGTTTCATAAAGCGTTGCACTAGAAGCGAATGTCGCTAAGTGACCGCCCAAGTCGTCATCATTTTTATTGGCACGCATGACCATGGCAAGGGCATTGTAACGAATTAGCGCACGTATCTTACGCTCCATGCCTAGATCGCCTGGGTACATTGGCTCGTCTTCAACAGCGATACTATTGACATAAGCGGTGTCTAGTCTGTTGAACGGAAGACCTTCTTGAACCGCCATATTGTATAAGGCTTTTAGAAGAAACTGAGCACGGTCTTTGTCTGCGTGTTTAACCACAGACTCAAAGGCTGCCAGCCATTCCTGAGTTTCGGTGCTATCAGCATCCTTATAATAATTCATTCTTGTTAATCCTTTTATATCAGTCATACCTACCTAATGGCAGGGCTTTATTGAAAAATGCATGATGAGAGATTGGTTTACTTATGACATCCTTGCTACGTCCAAGCATTCCATTGTTTTATGCGATGACATACTGCTTGATTATAAAAATAGTATTACTCATATCGACAAATGCATCAAACCTATACACCTGTCAAACCGTCATAATGCTATGACTATCTGTTCAAACGTTAATTACTATGACATTCCATTATAAGCGTTTACGCGCTGATTGTTTATGGCTGTATAGAAATGAAGAAATCGCAAGTATTTTTTAAATAAATAATGATTAGTTTTTTTTAAAATGACAATAGTAATAACTTGACTCTTCGCGTGAGAGATGGTTGTTTTTGACTAAATGATTATCTTGTGCTCTCTGTCATATTAAATCGACCATTGGTAACTTTACACTGGATTTAATGTAAATTGCTTATTAGTATCTCAAACTGATATATTTGTATAAATATGGTTAGCTACCATATTGCCTGGGCAACCTTGATTCTTAGGAAGAATGACATGTATAAAGCTACAAAACCCTTAAATATAATGAATGCCTCCTCATTCAGTAAGTATCAACCTCAAATAATGAGTTTGATAGGCTTTATGATATTGTCATTGATAAGCATCTCATCTCATGCGCTTGCAACAAATCCTGGCGCTGTATGTTCTGCTAACTTCTCTCAAAGTAGCTTAACCAATGCTGACTATACGAACCTAGTATCTGCTGTTAATACTAATAACTATGTAAGCATCGCAGGCAATGCTTCGGGCAGTATTCCATTACAAATAAAGATGAATACAGTGGAATCTAGTTCTTCTACCATCAAATCAAACTTTGGTGTAATCACATCATCTGGTACTAACGCTATTAATATAAGAAGAACCTTCCCTACTACAACAGATTTTACGGATATCACGCTTGAGTTCCGTAATAGCATAACGGCCCAACCTTTATACTTGACCAATGTAGCGCTTAGCGCCTTTGACGTTGACTATGCCAATAGCTCAGGCAATACATTCGATGACTATGTCCAAATTACAGGAGTTACTGAAAGTGGTAGCTCAATAGAGGGATCTTTCCAAACAATAAGCGGTTCAAATCTTACTTATTTCAGAGGTTTATACACGACTAGCGCGGCTAACTGTCCCGCAAAAGATCTTGGCACACAGTGTCAAGGTTCCGTACAGTTTTCCCAACCAGTCTCATCAGTAAAGGTTCGCTATACTAATACAGGCCGCCTCTCAACCACCTCTAATCAAGAGATTGATTTTCGAGTAGACAATTACTGCTATGTTCCTCAGTATATTTTTTCTGGTACAGTATTTGATGACAATGGTGGTATTACAGTAGCTCAAGCAAGTGCAACTAATGCTGATATTACTAGCGGTGTTTATGCAAATAACTCAAACTATTTCAACGGCATATATAATCCTTCTGCACCTGAAACAGGTATTAGCGGTAGCACTGTCAAACTTGCGAGCTGTACGAATACTTCCACAGTATATTCCACACAATCAGTAACAGGGAGTGGAACAACTATAGGACAATATCAAATCAGTGTGCCGCTTAGTACTTTAAATGGTAATACTAATAACCTTTGCTTGGTAGAAGAGCGCACTGGCGCTACATATCCGCTGCGTACTAATAACGATAGTAAAACTATCTCATTTGCGACCAGTACATATAGCTACCCAAACAATAATTTCGGTAGAGTAATTGCTGAAAATGTCGGATTAGTACTAAAAAAATACCAATATTTGAACGACTGTCCTTCTACTCTAACCTATACCTCTATCAGTGAAACTAGTACGCCCAATACAGGTTTTAGTACAGCAAGTATAAGTAATATTGAACCTGGTCGATGTATTGCTTATAAAATTTCTGCTACCAATCGTGCCAATGTGAACATTGACAGTTTTATTATGCGAGATACCTTACAACAAAAAGGCATCAATGGCGCTACTGTAACATCTGTACTTGCTAATCCAGCACTTTCTACAGTTGATTATAATTCTAGCGATAATCCAGCGATTGGAGCCAATGGTGAAGTAAAAACTAAAACCTTCGTTTTAAGTCCAAGAACCAAACGTGACTTTTACTTCAATACTAAATATGGCACTACTCAATAGAGTTAGCTTAAGAAGCTTATCTAAAATAATGATTAGATGAGCTTCTTATAGTCTTAACCTGTTTTTCTCCCTTCTTTAAAATTTGTCACACCACCCCTACTTCCAACTGGGAACTATTGCCACTTAGTTAACTCAAATCACCTTTTATCGTCTTAATAGTGACTTTTTGTAAATGATTTGTGATTATGATTTTACTGAAAAACACTTCATTTTCAGCACTTCTATAAGAGAAGAATATGAAGTATTTCAGGCTCTATACATTGACTATGTTAATAGTTTTTGCGGTATCGACCATAAATACTTTTAAAGCATAAGCCATAAACTCAGTGACCGCTGAAAGACTAAAAATAAAGATCAGTGATCATAAAACGTTTATTGAAACCCTGATTCACTATATTAGCTTGGTAAAAATCTACTTTATATTTGGAATTTCTATGAAATCAAGATGCTTTCACTATAGTCTCCTAACTATTAGTATCGCTGCTTTTATGAGCTTGAATACAGCAAATGCTGCTACTGCTACTGCTGTCAGCGCTCCGGCGGCAGCGATTAATAACAAAGCGTCCGCAAGTTATAGTATCGGTACGGTAGCTCAGCCTGCCGTCGAATCTAATACTGTCACAGTAAATGTTACCGAGACAGCAAACTTTTCTTTAATAGCCACGCTCGCTGGTGGCAATGCTGATGCAAATATAAACCAAATAGCAACGCCCGGCAGTACTACCACTTTTACTCATACTCTAAGTAATACTGGTAACGTTAGAGATACTTATACGATTAAAACAACAGGGGATAATGATCCTAATATCATAACAACCAATCAAGACTACCCTCTTGGTGTAGCAAGCATCAATTTTGTCATCAAACAAACAGGTGGTAATGTTTTAACAGATGCTCAAAAAACAGCCTTGTCTGAGTTTGGTCAAGCTACCACGACAGGTACGATCGCGAATGGTGGCAGTATCAAACTAATACCAGGGACAATCGCTGAACTTTCTTATGCAGCATTGACTTCTAGTACTCAACTAGGTAACCACAAGGGTGTAGGTACATTAACTGCAACCAGTGCTTTTTTTACTACCGCAAACTCTACCAAGCCTACTTTAGTCAATGAAAACCAAAGCATCGTCAAGTTACCTGTATTTAAGATAGAAAAGACAGCAACATGTCAAAGCTCTACAAATTGTAGCAGTCTCGATCTGAATGCTGCTAATACTGATATCACTTACAGTATTAAAGTAACTAACGCCACTACTGACTATAGTGTCGCTGCTGACAATTTTATCATTAGAGATGTGCTTCCTGCTGGTATGACATTGTCTGGTAACGTGACTGTGTCCACCACTGGTGCTACCATCACTTCAACGGGTAAAGATAGTAGCAATAGACAGATCATCGATATCACTGTTCCAAGCTTGGCTGTTGGTTCTAACACTATAATTAGCTTCAAGGTGTCTGTTAATAAAACAACTCTATCTGCAGCAGGTTCAGCAACCAACCATGCTACTGTCTATGACAGATTCAGCAACACTGTACCAGTACCTGGGACTGATACTAATGGTTATGATATCGTCGATAGTACAGATACTATAGCTACTAATAACGTCACAAAAGTTCCTGACGAAGGCACAGGTACAGCTGGTGCCGATACTACCACTACTATCACTTTCACTGATCGCAAGCTCACCATTACGGCTGGTACGACTAAAGAAATTTCTATATTAGGTGGCGAGGTAAAATATACCCATACCCTTACCAATACTGGTAATGCATCAGAAGGTGGCGTTAACCGTCCCATCGGTATTACTATCATAGATCCAGATACCACAAAACCTCTTGAAGTCAAAAACCCTAAGTACAAACTTACAAATGGCAACGAAATTGCATTAGAGGTTATCGATGCTGCTACGGGTAAATATAAACTACCTATAGGCGTTACTTTGGCTCCAAACGCCACTGTCGAGATTAGCTATACGGTAGTCTCTGACGGTACAAATGCAGACCTTGGTAAATCAGAAACCAACAGTCTACAAGTTGTCTTACCCCAAGGTGCTACTGCTGACTCAACCTTTCCGACTGTTTCCGCTGTTTCAAATACGACAACTATTAAAGGTCTAACATTACTAAAGCAGTTGGCATTACAAGTTGGTTGTACTGGAGCGATTACCGCATATGAAGGAACGCTAGGTTCTAACTCAACAGCAACTTTCAAAAGCAACCCAGGTGATTGTGTTTATTATAAAATTACAGCAACCAATACCTTTACCACATTAAGTTTGAACAATGTGGTTGTGTCTGACTCAACCAGTCAATGGAAGGACGCGAATGGTAGAGTACAAGCAGTTTACCAAAATAATGCTGTTGGATCTGACGGTTCTAGTAATACTGGTTTGACAGGAACTGGTGATGCTCAAAAAGTTTCTACTACTTTTGCAACTCTTGCTAGCGGAGCATCAGGTACTTTAATTTTTTCCACCAAAGTAAGTTCATAATTAGTACTTAGTTTGACCTAAGTAGCTACAACGGTTTAATTACATACTAAACAGGCTCGGTTTTAAATACATCTAAAACTGAGCCTGTTTTATTTAGCTATTTTACTTTTTACGCATCTCTTATCCTCAAAAAACTTCGTACTTCTTTCCACCTCTCTTATTCGCGCCTCTCTCTTATAAATCCAGCTTTCTGTGATTGGTACAAATCAGTTTGTTGGATAGTAAGCCGATGTATGTAAATTGTCTGATGAAGAGGCCTCTAAATAATTTAAAAACAGTATTTAGAATACTACCTTTGCGAATGTAAGCCATTAAGCGCTTTTAAACTACCATTTATCACATATCTGATGACTAATAGTAGTTCGTTTGTAATAATGTAAATATAGAATATTTATTTTGTCATCATGTAACCATACAATCTATCTTAAGTTATTTTGGCACATTTATTGCTTAGCTAACGATGGATAAAAATCTTACTAACAGTTTTGATTTTAGCAAGGAATAGAATATGAAAATTTTTAACGCTTTACGTATCAGTTTATTAGCTACCTTAGCCTCTAGTTGTCTACTAAGTGTAGCATATGCTGATGATGCTCTAAAAATGGAGTTAACGTCTAATCAAGTCGTAAAAAACTCGGAAGGTAAAACGATCTATACACCAGTACGTACCGCACCAGCAGGTACAGTAATTCAATATAAGGCAACTTATACCAATACCATCAACAAAGATATTAATGACCTGATGGTAACTCTGCCTATTCCTACTAACATGACATTTACTGGTGAATCAGTCCCTGCAAGCGCACAAGCCAGCACGGATGGTAAAAACTACGCTGACATGCCGCTGATGCGTAAAATAGACGGCAAAATGGTCAAGGTTCCATATTCTGAATACCGTATGTTACGCTGGAATATTAAGCTATTACCAGCTAAGAAATCTGCAGCCGTTGCTCTTAATACCACCGTCAATTAGTTCAGTAGCTATCAAGCCCTCAACTTTTTTAAAACTCTATTTTTTAATCTAAGTCCTTACTATTTTTTTTGGAGCATTACATGAAATCAAATACTTTTAACTACAGTGTGCTTGCTGTCGGTGTTGCGGCTGTTATGGGTCTATCTACTGGAGCGATTGCTGCAACCCCTACTGGCGGCACTTCAGGCTCTTTTAATGTTACTAACAAAGCGATAGCTTCTTATACAGTTGCAGGTAGTGATGCTCCACAGAGTGCAGAATCTAATGTCGTAACAGTCAACGTTAAAGAAACTGGCTCATTCTCTTTGATCTCAACAGTCGTTGATGACGTAAAGGATGATGACTTTGGTAAAGACCGTGCCATTAATGCGCAAGCGAGCTCAACAGTAGACTTTACCCATACACTAACTAATGGTGGTAACGTTAACGACACTTACAAGATAACCCTTGCTAATGCAGGCGGTGATAACTTCGATTATAACCTTAGCAATAGTGTCATAAAGTATCAAAAGGTCAATGCTGCTGGCACCAACGTTGGTGGGGAAGTCATTATTGCTAATAACGACTCAATTGCGTTAGCACCAGGTGAAAAAGCTCTAATTACAGTTACTGCTCAAGCTGATACTAAGCGTGTTGCCGATGCTAACGGCATACTAACGGTGACAGCTGAAAGTACGTACTTAAAAGCGAACTCTGCAAATACAGCTCCTGCTAATTATACAGCCGTCAATACTGATAATGCATTAACTAAGACACCAATCTATGCGATTACCAAGTCAGCTACGACCAATCTTGGTAACAAAAACTTTGACTTAAACAATACCGAGGCTTTTGTTGACTACACTATTACTGTCAAAAACGAAGGTAATATCAGTGGTACTGCAATTAGCATCTCAGATGACCTACCATCAGGTTTAGTAGCGATAGCATCAGGACAGCAAAACTATAAAGCACCTTCTGTTGCAACATCTAATGGTAGTGCGGTGGGTACTGCTGTCCTCTCGAATAGTAACAAAACAATCACTGTAGCCGGTCAAAACATCAAAGTAGGCGAAACTATTACAGTTACTTTCCGTGCGAAAAAGGCAGCTGATGCAACATCTAATAGCTTATTTACCAACTATGCAGTTGTTAGAGATAATACTAATAGTGATGTAAATGCTAACACCCCTGATATCATCGATAGATCTGATGATGGTGTGACGCCAGGTGGCCTAACAGAAAGCACTTATGAAAATACAGCCACACCTCTAATAGGTAAGGATGACAATACCAACGCGACAGTAACAACGACTAATCAGACTCGTGCTATTGCTATCACCCCAGGTGCGAACAAAGAAGTGGCTTTAGTCACTCCTACAACTAACAATGAAGTTGCCAACACCTATACTTATACCATTACAAACAACGGTACCGATATTACGGAAGCAGCAGGCACAGGTGATAATGATAGTTCTGTCAAACTTTCTATCAAGCCAACTGCGACTAGAAATAATGGCATTATCGATGATCCTAATATCAATATTACACGTGTATATGTAGATGCCAACAATAACGGTAAGTTTGACACGGGTGAAACTGAACTTGTAGGCGTAAACGGTATTTATGAGTTGAATGCGGCTACTCCATTTGTGACAGGCAGTACCACCAATCGCAAAGGCCTGGCTCCTGGCGAAAGTGTCAAAATTGGCGTGCAAGTTACCACGTCAGGTGAAGGTAGTAACGATCCAAACTCTCCACAAGCTAATGTAAACAACATAGGCGATTTTGAGACTTTGACACTATCTATTCAACCTAAGGGCCCAGTTAACGGTACCGCTGTACCTACTAGTACTTCTGATAATCCCTTGTCTACAACGTCTACTACGACCATGCAGGGTGTTAATCTGGCAAAATACCAAATAGCAGCTGACTGCGGGGCAAATCCTGCTGTTAGCTCTGCTGCTTGGTCTATTAACAATGCAACAGCGACTGCTGCCCAATGTATCTTCTATAAGTTAGAAGCTAAAAATACTTTTACCGATACTGCTAAAGTTATTAATAATCTTGTTGTATCAGATACATTAGACGACAAACTGACCTACCAAGCCAACAGTTTTTCAGCTTCGCCGACAGCAACTAACCAATCTCTTGGTCAGACGATAAAGGTTACATTTGCAACGGTAAATGCTGGTACAACCGCTAACGTTGTATTCTCTGCAAAACCTTCACAAACTGGTACTAATCAATAAATAATTCAATCTATTTATCTATGAGTAGTAAATGCTACTCATAGATAAACGCTCTAGCTTGACCTAATCGATTTTGATGAACCAAGCTAGAGAGTTACTACCCTACTCTTCTATGTTTTATTGGATAAGCGACATATGACTCTATCTATCATGACACCGTCTAATCGTACTACGTTGCATACAGCGAAGATCTCTGCGCTGACGGCTGCAATGTTGCTTATGCAATCAAATATGGCTTTTGCTGCGCCAAATGCTCTTGTACAAACTATCCATAACATTGCTAATGCAGATTATGCTGTTGAGTCTCTCAAACAAAACGGCATTTCAAATCAGGTAGAGACCAAAGTATCAGATCTACCTGAATATGGTATTAGTTTGACTCAGCATGCTTTACGTACAGTCATGCCTAATACACAGGTAAGTTGGGTCAACGTACTGAGTAACACCAGCTATAGTGATCAGACTGTTGAATTGACACTTGCTATATCACCAACTTTTTCTAATTTAAAAGTCTATCAAGACCTTAATAATAACGGAGAAGTCGATTCAGAAGATCGACAAATCATGCTCGATAACCTGAGCGCTCAGATCAAACTGGGTCAGAGTGAGAGTATTCAGCTTATCGTACAGGCTCTATCAGATGCCGAGGGTGAAGATGGCGATACCGCTGATGTAAAGATTGGCGCTATCATACTAGAAGATCCATCAATAGCAGCTGTCGAAGCAATTGACAGACTGGTTATTGTTGAACCTAAAATCAACTTTACCACGCCTCAATTTGACGGTACTAAAACTACCTCACAAATCGGCGACAACGTTTATATTGATGCCAGTTACGCGCAGTGTAATGTACAATCTGATAAGCCTGATCAAGTATGGATTACTGTTAAGTCGCCAATGACTGGTGATACCTACTCTCTTAAAGGAATTGAAACTGGTAATAATACAGGCAAATATCGTCTAACTGCACCGACACAAAACAACGCCAATGCTATTAATGATAAGTTCATTCAGACATTAGCTAACGATACTTTAACTGCTAGTCTAGAAGCGTGTATTGCTCCTTCTGTTGGTACAGATGCTGATCAGCTACCAAGTAATAGCGATTTTACTGTAGTTATCGAGGATCTGAGTTCTCAAGTAAGTATCATTGATAATAGTGCCAGTTTGGTTGTCACGAAAGAAAGTGATGTCAAAACTGCAGAGCTTGGTGATTATGTCAGCTATACCATCGATATTACCAATAACGGCAAATCGACTGCTTACGATGTACAACTAAAAGACGCTTTACCGCGTGGTTTCGACTACGTTGAGAACAGTGTACGTGTTAGCCCAACGACTAATCTTGATATCAATCAAGCACAGACTACCGAGTTTAAAGCTGATGGTAAATATCAGGTATTGAACTTAGGAAACATGGCAGTTGGCGAAAGTAAAAAAGTTACTTATCGTGTGCTCATCGGTGCGTCATCGCTAGGCGGCGATGGTATTAACCGCGCTACCGCAGTTGCTAGAAATGACCAAGGTCAAAGCGTAGGCTCAAGAGAAGCGCAGTGGAAGATTGATGTAGAGCGCGGCGTGATGAATACTGATGGTATTATCGTCGGTAAGGTCTATCACGATATCAACCGCGACGGCATTCAGCAAAAAGAAGACGGCGAGCTTGGTGTCGCTGGTGTACGTATCTACATGGAGAACGGCAACTTCATCGTGACTGATCCTGAAGGTAAATATAACTTCTATGGTATCAGTGCTAAAACACATGTACTAAAGGTCGATCGTACTACTATTCCTAGAGAAACTGAACTGGTTACTCAAAGCAATCGCAATGCTGGTGATGCCGGTAGTCGTTTTGTTGATTTGAAATACGGCGAATTGCATCGTGCGGATTTTGCAATCGTTGGTGGTATGGCAGATAGCACTGAGCGCTTAAACGCTGAGCTAATTGCTCGTAGCAAGTCAGTAGGTGCTAAGAACGATACCCTTGAGCAAGCTATCAAGACTGAGCTAACACTAGAGCCAGACTATGATACCGACAATACTGACAATGTAGATGCTAGTGGCTGTAACATCAATGGTGACTTAGACCTTGGTAATAGCTGTGATTCAGCTATCGTTAACGACATGGTCAATCCAGCAGATAGCCATGTTGATATGACGGTGACCACTGTTGCGCCGCCAGTAGAGAAAGAGCTCGAAGAATACTTGAAAGAAGTGGCGAGTAATAATGTTGCCTTCATTAACCTCAGCGAAGGTCAGCAACTTAGCACGTATAAACAAATGGTCCAAGTTCAGGCACCACTAGGCTCAACTTTCACCTTGTATGCCAATGGCAAGCCAGTATCAGAACAGAAGATCGGTAAAACTGCTGAGCAGAAAAAGCAGAGTGTTGTAGCTTTCGATTACTATGCTGTTGATTTACAACGTGGTAAAAACTCCTTACGCGGTGTTGCGACTGATATAAATGGTCAGGTCATCTCTGAGCAAACGATCAAGGTATTAACGCCTGATAGCTTACAAGCTATCGATTACCGTACTCAAGCACAGTTAGTACCAGCTGATGGCATTAGTGAATATCAGGTAGTTATTAGTCTAAAAGATCGTGATGGTCGTCCATATATTGCATCAACTCCGATTACTATCGATACGAATATCGGCCGAGTTAATCTAAAGGATAGCAGTAAAGACCAATCTGGTACTCAAGTAATCGTATCTGGTGGTGAGCTATTAATACCCGTAACTGCACCTAGCGTACCAGGTAAGGGCGAGCTAGTAATTGACACTGGTAGCAGCAAACAAATCATTCCGTTACAGTTTACAGCTCAACTACGTCCACTACTTGCTGTTGGTATTGTAGAAGGTGCTATTTCTCTAAAAGACTTTGATGGTAGCAGCATTACCGATGCTCAAGGTGCATTTGAACAAGAGCTAAATGACTTTGCTGGTAATGATGATTACACAGCTTCTGGTCGTGCCGCGATGTTCCTCAAAGGAAAAGTACGCGGCGACTATCTGCTAACACTTGCATATGATAGTGATAAAAAAGGCGAGCGTTTATTCCGTGATATCGAGCCTGGCGAATACTATCCTGTCTATGGCGACTCATCAGCCAAAGGCTTCGATGCGCAGTCTACTAGCAAGCTTTACGTGCGCCTTGATAAAGGTCGCTCGTTCGCTATGTATGGTGATTTGAAAACGCAAATTGATAACGATGAAAGTATCAAGCTTGGTCAATACAACCGTACATTAACTGGTCTAAAAGCTCAATTTGAAGATAGCAACACTCGTGTTACTGCCTTTTTAGCAGAGACCAGTACTAGCCAACGGGTAAATGAGACTCGCGGTTTGGGCATTTCAGGCCCATATCCATTGGCTGAGAACTTCGATGCGGTATTAGAAAACTCTGAAACGGTTGAAGTTATTACTCGTGACGCCAACAACCCTGGGCTTATTATCAATCGTGAGACGCTTACTCGCTTTGCTGATTATGAGATTGACCCAATCAGCCGCAGCTTATTCTTGACGGCACCGATTGCTAGTCAAGACATTGAAGGCAACCCTATCTATATCCGTGTCACTGTAGAAGTTGATGAAGGCGGTGAAGATTACTTCGTCGGTGGTATTGCAGCGAAGCAGCAACTAACGAACAAAGTCGCCATCGGTGGTAGCTATGTGAATAGCGATGACCCACTGAACAAAGAAGAGTTGGCTAGTGTTAATAGTGTTGTTAAATTCAATGATAAGCTAAAGCTGGTCGCTGAATATGCGATGAACAAAGCTGAGAACCCAAATTTTCAGTCAAGTAATCAAATCAACGCGACAGAATTGACTGATAGTGATGTTGAAGGTAACGCACTACGTATTGAGCTTGATTTTGATAATAAGAAAAATACGCGAGCTAAAGCTTATTATAATGATGCTGATGAAGGTTTCGTCACTGGTGCATCACCGCTTACTGCTGGACGTACTGAATCTGGTGTAGAGGTTACTCATACTCTAAATGATAAGAAAACTGCTCTTAAGTTAGAAGGCATACGCACAGAAGAGCATACTACTGACGCTAGCCGCGAAGGCGTGCAAGCAAGCGTTGAGCATCGTTTAAGTGAAAACATCGTTGGTGAAATTGGGGTTCGTTATTACAAACAAGACGCGACTGCTGCCTCACGTAATACTCAAGCAGCGACAGACGTTGTAGATATTACAGACGACACTCTGTTTAATGATGACATCATCAATCAGTCAGCGTTAAGTAGTGTTAGTGACGCTGAAGAAGATATTGAAGGTACGACTGTTCGTGCTCGTATTACCTCTCGTCTACCTAAGTTGAATAACAGCTTGGTATTTGCAGAGTATGAGCAAGATATCGAAAACAGCTCACGTAATGCAACTTCTATCGGTGGTGAGACACCGCTCGGAAATCTAGGTCGACTATACGCACGTCATGATTTGATTAATAGCCTATCTGGTACTTATGGTCTTGATGATACAGATGAGCGTCAACGTACCACTGTTGGTTTTGACGCGACTTACATGAAAGATGGTAAGGTTTATAGCGAATACCGCATGCGTGACGCCATCAGTGCACGTGAGGCAGAAGCAGCTATTGGTCTAAAAAACAAGTGGTATGTTCAAGAAGGTCTAACTTTAAATACGTTATTTGAGCGTGTTGAATCTCTGGAAGGTGAAGAAAGTAACACTGCAACAGCGGCAGGTATCGGTGTTGAATATCTTGCAAAAGAGAATTATAAAGCATCAGGACGTTTTGAAAAACGTTGGGGCGAAACAAGTGATACGCTACTTGGTAGTGCTGGTATCGCCTATCGCTATACTGATGAGGTTACCTTCTTAGCCAAAGATATCTATTCACGCACTGACTATAGTGATGGTGATCGCACTATCAATCGTTTTCAGCTAGGTGCTGCGTATCGTGACTACGATAGCAATCAGTTAGATATGCTTGCAAAATTCGAATATCGTTTGGATGATAATAATACTGGCGATGACGCTTATCAAAAAGACACTATGGTTTGGTCATGGAATGGTAATTACCATCCTACGCGTCCTTTAACGTTGTCTGGACGTTATGCTGGTAAGTATACAGAATACGAAGCAGACAGCTTAACTAGCAATAATACGGCTCACGCTGTTTATGGCCGCGGTCTTTATGACATCAGTGAGCGTTGGGATATTGGTTTACAAGCAGGTACTTACTGGAATGATCAGGCGAATGACTTGGCTTATATGCTTGGTGCAGAAGTGGGTTATAGCCCAATGACCAACCTTTGGTTATCACTTGGTTATAACTTCATGGGCTTTGAAGATGAAGATATTGCTTATGACGACAGTACTCAGCAAGGTGCTTACTTTAGATTGCGCTTTAAGTTCGATGAAGACTTATTTAAACGTGAAGACCCACGTAAGAACCAACGTCTAAGCAGCAATTCTGCATTTTAATTGATTGATACTAATGATACTGTCGTAAGTACAACCTTATGACAGTATCATGCTTGTCTTATGATGAATTATTTTGTCATTCAATAAACAACTAAGTCAGCCCTAGTAATGGTAAATAATACCAACGTTTATTACCTTAACATAAGGTTTACACCATGTTTGATTCAGCCATCAAAGCAGCACCTTTCAAGCGCTCAGTATGCGTTACACTGTCAGCTTTATTTTCGTTAACCTTTATACAACCAGCTTTAGCTAAGAGTGAGACTGTCCAAGTGGCTCACTCAATTAGCATGGCTGAATACTGCCGCGATGATAGTCAGACTCAAGTACGCTCTTATAGATATCAAAGCGAACAACAGCGCCTGTTAAATTGTATGGTCACGCAATTAAAACCCTATCAGCAAAAAGACAAGACAGCAGCTCAACAGTATTTCGCTTATAAAGCGCAAGCGTGGTTGAACTATGCTATTCATCAAGACAGTATGAATAGCCGCTCATCTGCTGGTCAAGTTGCGTTAGAAATGGCAGATCCTATATTGCAAGCGCTAGATAATGATACGTTACAAGACTTGGGCTTGCATCAAGATATTCCGTCTACCTCTGCTCTAATGCGTCCTGATCTATGGGCAACTTTAAGCGCACTTAAAGACGGCGATGGCATAGCATCAGCACCACGTGAGATGGCATTTAGTGAAGTGGCTTTAATTTGGGCAGCAACCAATCAATGCGCACGAGGCTGGCGCGAATCTAGCATGCATTTTCGCATGGCTGATCGCTGGCTTGAACAAGCCCGCGAAGCTTATGTCAATGCCAATAACTCACAGACCAATGTAGCGCTAGAGAAGTCAATAGCCAGTTATCATAAACAGTACTCGCCTTTAGACGCGAGCGATGATACTTGCCGTGGACAAGATTTGACGTCTAACCGTTAGAATAGTCGCTGTTTTATTAAAAATATGACTTTCTATAACTTTCAATCTTATGCTAAAGACTAAACATAAAAAAGCCGACATATTTGTCGGCTTTTCGTGTTTAACTCAAGTTCAATTAGCGGTTTTTACGTGGCAACTTTTCTGGTAGATAACAACGTAAATAAGCAATAAATGCTGTATTTGCTTCTTGGATATACTCTTCAGTGATACTCTGATGACGGCGATAAGACAACGTAAAGATAGCATTTACGATGCTATAAGCAATCAATAAGGTATCTTGGATATCATGGAAGTTTGGCATCTCATAACGCTCTGACAAACGCTTATAGACCAGATCAACAATTTGATGATCCATATCCTCACCAAAGCTGTCACCTTCAAAATCAGGTGTATTGGTGTCATAGATAAGCTTGGCTTTTGTCTCATCGTTATGGAATATCGTAATACAACGATCGATAAGCGCCGTTAAATACCCTTGCCATCTATCATAGTTACCAATATCGACCGTCTCTACCATCTCTAATATTTCAATCGCATTCAAAAAACGCAATGCTAAAAATATTGCTTCAATATTCGGGAAAAAATGGTAAGCAGAAGCTCTTGGTATGCCCGCTTCTTCACACACAGCTGCTAACGTAATATCGTTAATAGCATGCGTTTCACTCAATTTTTTGGCACCAGCCAATAGTTTTTGACGACGTGCACGGCCTTGCTGGCTAGTAAACTTAAACTTATTAGGTACAAGCTTTTTTGCCAATTCCGAATCTACCAACACATCTTCAATCTTTTCGTCTTTATTATCACTCATTGTGAATCTCTTAATGTTGCGCCCTATTTTATAAATATAATCTTCATTGAATAGTATTTATCCTCAGATAAAGGATGGTTGACTGTCAGCTAAAATATAAAGCCTGTATGGTCACTACCCTATTCAATGCAGAGGCATCATAAACGCTTGCACATTATCAAGCAAGGGACATGAATAGGTTAAAAAATAATACTACGATCAGCAATTTAATAGAGCTAACCGTCTAATTTTATAAAGTTAATCATTGAGTTTTATTTTCGCCCTTATAATACCATGATCAGTGACTCTATCGGCATAGTCCCACTTCAAATGATCATTAAAATAATCGACTCGTTCGACATAACCGAGCGAAAACTTACTATCAGGCAAAAACTCTTCTGAGACAAATAACTGGTCAATAACTTCTGGCATGCCTTGATATATATGGGTATAGGCAACATCCTTCATCCAGCCATATCGTGCCTGAATACGAGCGGCATCAAAAAGTGCAACATCACGCATACTTTTATCGTAATTAACCTCCCCAGTTTCTGTCATCAACTGAGTAGTCACGCTACCTGTAACATCATTCATATCGCCCAATAGAATCAATGGTTCACGGGTATGTTGCAATCGCTCTATGATAGACATACGGATAGAGGCCGCTTCTGCCGCGCGCATACATAAACTACGAAGCTTGGCGCGAACACGAATATTTGGATCGTCCATATCTTCTAATAGGTCACCACTTTCGTCACGTAAGAAAAAAGCACGTTTGCTTTTTAGATGCGCTGTAATAACTGTAATGGGCTGCCCGTACGCGTCAACACGTAACACTAATGGAGGACGGTTGAAGCGTTGATAAGGACCGATATCAGGTACATCAATAATGGCTTTTGGTGCTATATCTTCTAGCAAACTGGTTTCTAACTGCTCAAATCTGCTGATAATACCGACAGCAGGTGTATTCTGTGCACCCATGCCTTTGGTATATACGCTGGCGCTATCATTACTTGCAAGTGGAATGACCGCCTGCTCAGGCTTAAATCCTAGTGAAATAGCCAACGCTTCTAATGCGTCACTATCCCAAACCTCTTGTACTGCGATAATATCAGCATGCGCTTTAGCCAATAAATCTGTAAGACCTCGCAGCTTATGTTCGTAGGCTTTATCGTTATAAGCTGGCGCATTTTCATAATAAGTTCGATTAGGGTTCGCAAAGTTCAGCAGGTTGGCCGTTGCGATATAAAACTGTTTATGACTTTCAGTGTTATTACTCATATATTCCCCATCGTTCTCATTATTATAGTACATAATATTCACGTATGTGTATATGCTGCAAATTTTATGCCTAAAAAAACTCCCAAAGTTAAACTTTGGAAGTTTTAAAATAGCATAAATGTTGATAAGTAGATTTACTAATAGAACTGGACATACAATTAATCTATTTTAGGTAATGGTATAGCAATCCCTGATACTAGCTAATTACTAAATACATTGGTTGCCAGGCTGTTTGCCTAATCGTTCTATTAGTTATTTAACCTCTCTTATGATACGCGGTTCCATGCATCACGTGATGCTTGACGCGCTTCGTTCCATTCCATGCGAGACTCACCTTTTACTTCGTGCCATGAACGCTCTAAATCTGCTTCATGATCTTCAAAACGAGCATCTACTGGATAACGAGCACGGTTCGCATAACCGACTGCATATGCTGGATGCAAGTCACGATCGAAATCGTATTCTTCTCTATGGTAGTCAGCGTTTGCATACTCTGCACGCCAGTACGCTTCTTCGTGAGTTGGGTCAATAGCTTCTGCTGCTGCATGACCTGCGCCGCCACCAACGATAGCACCAATAGCACCACCAATTAGCGTACCTAATGGACCTGCCATTGTGCCGATAGCTGCACCTGCTGCTGCACCGCCTACACCGCCGATACCTGTACCTACTGGATGTGAACCTGGCTCACCGGTAATGATGTCTGCGTTTAAGTCTTCTTTTGTCTCTTTTGACATATGTTTTACTTCACTGCGATCGATAGCATCATGGTTACTCATAGTATTGTCCTTAAGTTATTTATTATTTATTGAATTATTTATTTGCTAATTATTAGCGGTCTTACTAAATCCAATTGAAGTATAGAAATTTATAGGTAAGGACAGATAGGCCGATTTTGTAAACTGTGTCCGTATTGCGATTATCTTGCGTTACAGCCTGTATCTTTATCACATTTGTGTACGGCAGCCTCATACTTTGAGTAATTATAAATGTACGATCACAATAAATTTATTAAGTAAATCAATCTTATAACGGCATCAGAGACCTTTTGATAGCCTGTTGCCATTTAGCAAGATGTCGCTCACGAGCATCAGCCGACATACTTGGTTCAAACACGCGATCTACCTGCCATGAAGCTTTCATGGTCGATTCGTCATATAGCCCAGTCTTTAAACCTGCGAGTAGTGCCGCGCCCTTCGCTGTAATCTCTGTATCTCTAGGACGTAATACCGGAACACCCAACAAATCTGCCTGGAACTGCATGAGTAAATCATTATTTGCAGCGCCGCCATCTACCCTCAGCTCAGTCAAAGGATGAGGGCTGTCCTTTTGCATAGCGATAAGCACATCATAGGTTTGATAAGCAACGGCCTCCAATGCAGCGCGAGCAATATGGGCCTTAGTAGTGCCACGGCTCATACCAGTGATGCTAGCGCTAATATCCGAACGCCAGTAAGGCGCGCCCAATCCAGTAAAAGCAGGTAATAGAACGACATCTTCGCTACTGTTTACTTGACGGGCTAAGTCTTCGACGTCACTACTCTGCTGAATCATACCCAAATTATCACGCAGCCATTGAACGATAGCCCCCGCCATAAAGACACTGCCCTCTAAGGCATAAGTGACTTCCTTTTTGGGCGGTTGTAGCATGCGTTTGCCTGATTGTACGATTTGGTCAAATGATAAATTGTCCGGACGAATTGGTGACGTTTTGCGTTGCCATGCGATGGTGGTTAGTAGCTTATGCTCACTCAATTTTGGCTGCTGGCCAATATTCATTAGCATAAAGCAGCCTGTGCCATAAGTGTTTTTGGCCATGCCTGCATCAAGGCAACCTTGTCCAAAGAGCGCTGCTTGCTGATCACCTAATACTGCTTGAATGGGTATTTGCTTTGCAAACAGGCCTTTTTTGGTTTTGCCAAAATCGCCGTCGGACGGTAGCACTTTAGGTAATATATGCATAGGTATAGCAAATCGGTCACAAAGTGTTTCTGACCATGCCAGCTTATGGATATCGAATAACAATGTGCGAGAAGCATTAGTCACATCAATGACATGCTCCCCGCCTGTAAGCTTATAAATCAGCCAACTATCAATCGTGCCAACCGCTATCTCCCCTCTGCTGGCTCGTACACTCAGCTTCGGGTTGTTTTCGAGCAACCAAGCAATCTTACTGGCACTAAAATACGGATCTAAACGCAGGCCTGTAATACGCTGAACTTCATGTGCCATATTGACGCTATCAACACCCTGATGCACAGGGTCATTCATACTATTGACAGCGCTTTCAGCAGCGAGTGTCTTACAGTAATTTGCAGTACGCCTGTCTTGCCAAATAATGGCAGGAGCCAGTGGCTTGCCAGTTTGCTTATCCCACATCACAATTGACTCGCGCTGATTGGTAATTGCGATACTGGTAACGTCAGTGGCAAGCAGTCCTGCCCGATTAATAACATCGTGTGCACAGCTAATCTGAGTTTGCCAAATCTGCTGTGCATCTTGTTCAACGAACCCAGCTCTTGGTGTTTGCAGCGTCGTTGGCTGTTGTACCATTTTGATAGGACGCGCATGATCATCGTACAATATCGCTCGACTTGACGTAGTCCCTTGATCCAACGCTAAAATATACCCTGCCATGACACACCCTCTACTAATATTATTCATTCTACTTAATAGCCATTTAGTGACTATTCATTGACTGCTACTTATTAATTGCTACTGATTGACTGATGCTTATTGAGCATTTTTTATTTGTTAATTACTGCCTAAATGTTTTCATAATGAGATTAAAAACAAAATCTATTTAAAGATAAATCGCTTGAATTGAAAACGTTTTATTGGCTATGTTGTTACTTATAAACAGATATTTAAAAATTAAATCAATCCTCTATCATACCGCTACTGGTCACACAATAGAAAACGGCAAAATACTGAGCATTGACCCGTCACCATTGTGGCTCTACAGTGTACCTCTTATGACGAATGACTGCTTGTTAGCGCTTTTAATATAGACGTATTTTTATATTAGAATATGAATGATTTATTTGAGCATCATTTTTTTGCTAGCTGGCAAATAGTCTATAATAGTTCAGCAACTTTATATCCTGAGCAATGAAATCTATCGGTGCTGTTCCTTATTTTATAATACCTTACATTCTAATTAATGGCTTATGTGACTTATGAAATTCATTTTATCAGCGCTACCGACTGCTATGATGACAGTTGCAGTCATGAGCGTGCCTGTCATGACTTACGCGAGCACTGACGCTGACAGTATAGAAATGTCAGATGATGTTACACCAGTGGCTGTGACACAAATCATAGATGCTGATAGTC
Source organism: uncultured Psychrobacter sp. (assembly GCF_947500265.1). Lineage (GTDB taxonomy): Bacteria > Pseudomonadota > Gammaproteobacteria > Pseudomonadales > Moraxellaceae > Psychrobacter. The sequence continues at coordinate 191,909 of NZ_CANMRN010000002.1, forward strand.
CAACTGATAATGATAAACCAGCTGTAGCGCCTTTTCATACAGTACCAAACCCTCAAAACGTTGAGTCGCAGGCATTGTCTACGCTTGTTGACCCTATTACACATAAAGCAGTCGATAACAGCTACGCACTAGACGTCTCAAGCTTTTTGAGCTTAGAGCAAGCGCAAAAGCTGCTGGTACAAGTATCACCTAAAATCGCTGCCAATCAAGCAGCGATTGCCGCTAGCGAATACCAAACTGACGCGCTCAGAACTATCGACAATCCGCTCGTATTTGCTCGAGTATCTGCCAGTGCCTATCATTTAGATGAGGATATAGATTTATCTTCTCTTAGGAGCGGTATCGTCAACGAAGTAAACAATGGGGTAGATAATATAGTCCCTCCTACAGCAGACTTACCAGATTTTGGTGAGCTGGTTGGTGAGCGTATTCCCGACTCCTACAACCTCAAGCGCTCAGGCTCTACATCAGGCGCAGGTCTTGGAGTCGTTTGGCCTATTTATACTGCTGGACGTACAGACGCATTGACTGGCGCCTCGGATGCACGTACACAAGAAGCGATGGCTGATAGTGTACTGGATAAAAATGAGCTTTATAATACGTTAATTGAGCGTTATTTTAAGGCACAGTTAGCGATTATCGTCGCTTACTTACGAGAAGACGCTTACGATACATTGCAGCAGACCGACCATATGGCCGAGCGTCTGTTTGAAGAAGGTTTTATCTCACGTGTCGATAGACTAGAAGCACAGTCTGCGCTTGCGGATGCCAAGAGTGAATCCGTCAATGCCAATAATGATGCGCGCCTAGCCATGATTGCGCTACAGCGTCTACTACGTACCGACTACCGTATCAAACCAACCACACCTTTGTTTGTCTCTAGTCGCCCTCTACCAGATGTGAGCTACTTTCAGGACTTGGCACTAAATAACCATCCCGGACTGCAAAAAGTTGCAGCCAAGCGGGCACAGGCTCAGCAATTACATGCGCTATCAGATACGGGCTACAAGCCTACGGTATTACTATACGGTTATGGTCAGGTAGAGAAAGATCCAAGCTGGGTCGCCGGTATCTCTGCCAGTTGGAAACTATGGGGCGGACTCGATAAAGCCGCATCACTAGCATCCAGTAGTGCCAAAATTCGTCAGGCCGACCTCTCTGAGATTGAAGTCAGTGACAATTTATTGCTACTGGTAGAAAAAAACTGGCACGATGTCAATAATGCTCAATCACGCTATCAGGCACTGCAAAGTAATGTTGATTTGGCAGCAGAAGTATTGCGATTACGACGCTTAGGATTACAAGAAGGTGTAAATACCACCGTTGACGTAGTGCAAGCACAGACGCAATCGCTGAAGGCACGTACTGAGCAAGCACAAGCTGCTAATGACTATGTACAATCATTGGCTGCCCTTATGCAAAGCTGTGGTACGCCACTTGCTTTTAATGCTTATCTCAATGCCGCTGACATTCAATTACCTACTTTATATACTGAGCAATAATGTGATGTGAGAAACCATGAGTCGTGCTGATAAACGCTTTGTATTACCATGAAGTCGACATCAAAAATACTATTACCAACCCTATTACGAACAGCTGCTTTTATGAAAAAATTGACCTCTAAATCGATAAAAAACTGGCTACAGACGTTACTAGAAACGTGGCGTATTGCCAACAACTCTAATGTTTGGGCGCATTGCGCAAGTGTAGGTTTCTTTGGATTCTTATCAATTTTTCCAGTGATGGCTGTATTCGTCCTGCTTTATGGTCTCGCGTTTTCTCCTGCCGAAATGCAAGAGCAAATCTCGCTTTTGAGTCAATTTATACCTGATACAGTATATGAAGTGCTCAACTCCCGTCTGAGCGAGTTGGTTTCTACAACTACGTCTGCTCTGACTTTCAGCCTGCTTATATCGTCCTTGCTCGCACTTTATGCGGGTTCTAAAGGTATTAAGTCTTTAATTATTCTTATTAATCTTGCGTTTCATATCACTCAAGAGCGTAGTTTTGTACAAAGCACGATCCGCGCAGTTGGTCTGACCTTTGCAGCAGTAGTCGTATTGATTATCGCAGTCTCCTCTATCGCGATTATTCCTTTGGGGGCGGCCTACTTCCCTTTCCCTCAGATAGCCAAGACGATTGCGCTTTGGAGCAGGTGGCCCATATTAACAGGTATCATATTCTTAAGCTTTTTGGGTCTTTATCGTCTAGCCCCAAATCGTGATGCCGTCGCCCTCAAAAAATTAATGCCAGGCGCTGCGCTGGCAACGGTTTTATGGATTATATTGTCCATCTTATTTTCAATTTATGTGCAAAACTTTAATAACTATAGTGCTGAGTTTGGCGCGCTTTCAGCTGCTGTGGTCATTATGCTATGGCTATATTACTCAGCATTTATCGTCGCTCTTGGTGCTATTTTTAATTCTGAAACTATAGACAACGCCAAACCTTATGCGTTTCGAGTGTACTAGTAATAAACCCTTTATTTTCAACTTTGTTGCTTTAGGAATCTCATTGTCATGACAGAATTACCACGCGAATCAGACGACTCAAATAAATCAGCTGATGCAACCGAGTCAGCGACCTCTCACGATACACAAAATTCAGTCGATCCTGTAGAAAACGTGTCTGATATTGAACCAGAGCAACCGACACCTACTTATAATCGTGATGCCTCTAAAACTGACAAATCTGCGCGTATAAAAAAAGCATTACTTGCACTATTCATACTGATTGTCCTTGGTACGATTGCGTACGGCTTATACAAAAGTAACGCGCATAGCGAGCCAGAAGTTATTACGATACAAGGGCAAATGCAAATGCAGCAAACGTCGATCGCTGCAAAAGTACCAGGGCGTATTGCCCAAATTATGGTAACAGAGGGTGATACGGTAACAGCAGGTCAGCAACTGGTTGAGATGGATTCGCCTGAGATTAATGCCAAGATTAATCAAGCACGTGCTGGTAAGCAAATCGCGCAAAGTCAATTAGACAAAGCAGAAAATGGTGCGCGCCCGCAAGAAATCGCCCAAGCAAAAGCTGCTTGGCAAGCCAATAAAGCGGCGTCTGACTTGGCAGAAAATACCTATCAGCGTGTCAATCGCCTTTACGAAGAAGGACTGATGGCGCGACAAAAGCGCGATGAGGCGTATGCTCAATATCTTGCTACTCAGGACCAAACCGAAGCAGCCCGCTTGCAGTATGATCTGGCGCTAGAAGGCGCACGTACTGAAGATAAGTCAGCGGCCACTGCACAAGTCGCACAGGTCGATGCAAAACTCGATGAAGCGCTAGTAGCAAAAGAGGAAGCGAACCTAAGAAGTCCTATCGCTGGTATCGTTGACAATGTCATTGTCAGTGCTGGAGAAGTCATCGGACAAGGGGTTCCGCTCCTGACGTTGGTGGATACCAACGACCAATGGGTAGTACTTAACGTCACTGAGTCTTATTTAAATCAATTTGCTATTGGTCAGACATTTACGGGTACTATTCCAGCGCTGTCATCAGCGGATAAACCTTATACGAAACAGTTTACCGTCTATGCGACATCGACTCTATCAGACTTTGCCACTTGGCGTCCGACCAATAATGATGATGGTTTTGATGTGCGTACTTTTGAAGTGAAGGCCCGACCGTCTAAGCCCGATGCTCGTATCCGCTCGGGTATGAGTGTGGTCGTACGTATCAACTCTGCTCTTGTTAATCAGAACCAAGAGTAAGCCATGCACTTGACTAAGTTAAGTGAGGCTTTTTTACGCAGTGCAGCCTACGAGCGCCGCTTTTTGGCAAAAAATCACTGGGACTTTAGCATGGTGGTATGGATACCACTGGCAACGGTACTGCTAATATGGTGGATATTTTCACAGACTCAAATTACCGATTTGCCTATCGGAGTCATCGATAAAGACAATAGCGCTGTTGCCAATACTGCCGTGCGTTACTTAGAGGCCAGTCCTACTTTGACGGTCAAACAGCTGTATTACTCCCAAGCGGATGCAGAGGCTGCCATTTTACAGCGTAACATTTACGCTGTCGTCATTATCCCAGAGGACTTTTCTCGTAATATCTTATCGAGCCAGCCTGCTCCGTTGACTCTACAAGTTAATGCACAGTACGGTACGCACTCTGGTATTATTCAGGCAGGTGTCCAAGCGGTCGCTAGCACATTATCCGCAGGTGTAGAGATCAAACGTTTGGTCAAACAAGGCGTAGCGCCATCACAAGCGATGACGGCTTACGCGCCTATCAGTGTGCAGCGTATTAGCTTATTCAATGCTGCGACCAATTATCAGCAGTTTTTGGCATCGACCGTCATACCTGCCTTGTTACATATATTGGCAATGGTCATTGGCGCAACCACGATTGGCCGCGAGTTACGTGATAAGAATATCGGTCGCTGGTACCGTTTTATTGATACAGGAAAGCCTCATTTAACGTTATCCAGAGCTTCAAAAACGACATCTTCGCTATCAACCAAACAAGATAGCAGCAATAACAAAACATCATCGAATGCAAAAATGCCCCATTCCGTCAGCTTATCAGTTTTAGTATTTGGTCTATTGGGTAAATACTTTTGGCCAATACTGGCATATAGCTTGTGGTCAGCGTTGATATTGTGGTTGGCAACGTCCAATCAGAATATCAACATCATGTCTCTCATGGCAGTCTATGCTGGGTTTTTGTGCCTGATGATGTTGTCGTTTTGGTTAGGTGCTATTTTTACTTTGAATTCTTTTTCATTACGTATGGGTCTATCGACTACTGGATTTATTTCAGCGCCTTCTTACGCCTTCGCCGGTGTTACTTTTCCTTATATTGCGATTAGTGATAGCGCGCAATATTGGTCAAATGCCCTGCCGCTAACGCATTATCTCAAACTCCATATTGCACAGTTACAAATGCAAGCACCGATCGCCATCTCCTTACCTATTGTCTATGGCCTCATGCTTGCGGTCATAATAGCGCTAGTACTTGCGGCACTATTAACCAAACGCGCATTGGCGCATCCTGAACGTTGGGGAGCACGCTAATGTCTGCACAATCGAATAATACACACTCAAAAACTACATCAACGGTCACTCTGGCTTCACAAAGCTTTTGGAACAGTTTTATCCAAACTTTCAAAGACGTTTTTGGCGATAAAGGCGTACTTTTGATGTTGATTATCGCCCCTATCATCTATGGGTTTTTCTATCCTTGGCCTTACTCGTCTGAGGTGGTCAATCATGTGCCAGTAGGTATCATTGATCATGACAACAGCAACTTATCGCGTACTCTCGTACGCTATGCGAGTGCTAGTCCATATTTAGACACTGAACGATTTATCAATGAGCAGGCTGCCAAAGAAGCTATATGGTCAGATCAAATTGCAGGCTATATGGTGATTCCAACTGGTCTTGAAGAGCAAGTTCAGTCTGGAGAGCAAGCGCACGTCAGCGTACTGGGTAACGGCGGTTATTTTATTTTAAATAAAAACGTCCAATTGGGTTTCTCTCAAGCAGTAGGTACGGTATCGGCTGGTATCAAGGTAAAGAAAAGTATTGCGAAAGGCGCTTATGCATCTACCGCAGCACAGAACACGCAAGCTGTACCGCTACGGATTATGCCACTGTATAACCAAACCGAAGGCTATGGTGCTTATGTCGTACCTGCTGTCTCTGTTATTATTTTACAGCAGACACTTTTGATGGCGACAGCAATGCTGATTGGCACATGGTATGAGCAGCGCCGTCACAGTACCAGTGTACGTGGCTGGCTAGGACGTATCGGAGCTTTGAGCTCGCTTAGCTTTATCGTTGGCTGCTTTTATTATGGGTGGGCGTTTGAGCTACATCATTATCCACGCGGACAAAACATGCTTGGTACGCTGCTATTTTTGGCACTATTTTGTCCGACAGTCGCAACGCTCGGCTGCGTACTCGGATTATGGTTCCGGCAGCGTGAGCGCAGCATGCAGATATTAATTTTTATCTCCTTACCGATATTCTTCTTAAGCGGCTACCCTTGGCCAGCAGACCAATTGCCTCAAGTATTACAAGTAATACGTTGGCTGGTACCGACCACGCCTGCAATCAATACCTCTGTGCAGCTTAACCAAATGGGTGCCAGTGTTTCTCAAGTCGCTATAGGATTTTATGCGTTGGCTGGCTTATGGTTGCTCTATTTTGTTTTATTGCTATTTTTACGCAAGCGTATTCCGCAACCAAGAGCCTACTTATAAATCTTCAAATTAATGAAGTCTATGAGCATAAAAAAAGCGCCTGCACTATTAATAATATAGTAGCAGGCGCTTTTTTATTGATATAACCTTGTTTGAATAAGCTTGTTTTAAAACACTCGGTTCAAACCATTCAATGCCGCCACGCGATATGCTTCTGCCATCGTTGGATAGTTGAAAGTCGTATTTACAAAGTACTCAAGCGTATTGTTGCTCTTACACTTCATCACTGCTTGACCGATATGGATAATTTCTGAAGCGTGGTTACCATAGCAATGGATACCTAGAATTTCTAACGTATCACGATGGAACAATATCTTTAATACGCCCGAACGTTCACCAATGATTTGTGCACGTGCCAAATGCTTAAAGAACGCCTGACCCACTTCATATGGGACTTTTTCATCTGTTAGCTCTTGCTCTGTCTTACCGATACAAGAGATTTCAGGAATCGTATAGATACCAGTCGGTACGCTAGATACTGGCTCGGCATCACTATCACCGACCATAAATGCAGCCGCACAGCGACCTTGGTCATAGGCAGCAGAGGCTAGTGATGGCCAACCGATTACGTCGCCCGCAGCATAGATATTGTCGACATCCGTACAGTAAGTGTCATCTACTTTTAGCTGACCACGACCATTTGCTTTTAGCCCGATAGCTTCTAAGTTCAAGCCTTCGGTGTTACCTGAGCGACCATTTGACCAAAGAATGGCATCAGATTTGATGCGCTTACCACTCTTTAAGTGCAAGACCACATAATCATCATGAGTCTCAAGATGATCAATCTCTTCGTTACTACGGATAAGCACACCGAACTGTCTAAAGTCATGCGCGATGGCATCACTGATTTCGCTGTCTAAGTAATTGAGCAACTGATCTTGGTTATTGATTAGATCAACTTTGTAGCCAAGACCAGTAAAGATAGACGCGTACTCACAACCAATCACCCCTGCACCATAAATGATGATTTTTTTGACCACATAATCCATTTGCAAGATTTTGTCAGAGTCAAAAACGCGTGGATGGTTAAAGTCTAAAATCTCAGGACGGTAAGGACGACTACCGACAGTAATGATAGCTTTATTGAAAGTGATGGTTTCATAAACATTTTCATCGACTTCAATACGTAGCGTATGTGCGTCAATGAAACTTGCCCAACCTTGAATGACTTCGATACGGTTGCGCTCATAAAAACGTGTATGGGTACTGACTTGACGACGGATAACTTGACGCGCCTTGGCCAGTACTTCATTTAGCGGTACTTGCTTATATTCCATCGCCTTAGTAAACATTGGATCGCGGCGGAAGTTAATCAAGTTAAATACAGATTGGCGCAGTGCTTTACTTGGAATCGTACCGACGTGAGTAGAGTTACCCCCTACTTGATCACGTGGATCGACGACGACCACTCTTTTACCAGACTTGGTCAGCTTCATAGCAGCGGCTTCACCAGCAGGCCCCGCCCCTAAAACAACGGCATCATACTCATACTCATGGTCGTCACTTTTTAGACGACGAGAGTCTTTGGTAAAGCCAGACTTAATATCGATTCGTGTGTCATCGAGCGGATTCACTAAGTCAGGATGATGCATAACATCATCAGTCACTTGCTCATGAGTCTGCTCTATCTTTTCTTTTTTGTTCTTACCTTCGGTATGTTCAGGGCTTGGCACGTGTCCGCTAGATTTATTTGATACTTCGGTATGAATATCTTTACCAGTATCGTTGGTCTCGTCGCTTGCACTTTTACTTACCATGATGTCCTCTTTATTTGTTGATTCTATTTGTGTACGAGTTAATATTCTTAAGTTTAGGCAAGCCATTGAAATTTAGCTCACCATAAGCCGTGAGTGTGGTTTTTACAACATTGGCATGGAGTAACCACTACCAAAGCCTCTAATTACCCAATACGGCGTTTGAGACCTGTCATCTGCAAAATACGTGTGGCAATCTCTTCAACAGACATCTCTGATACATCTAAGCTCGGAATACCATGCGTGATATAGATACCTTGAATCGCGCGCTGCTCTTGCTGACATTGCTGATAGCTAGAATACCGACTGCCTGCACGGCGCTCTTGACGGATTTTTACCAGGCGATCGGTATCAATGAGCAAGCCAAATAGTTTGTCTTTATGCTCACGCAATGCTTTCGGTAACTGATTGTCGTACAAATCATCTTCTGTCAAAGGATAGTTAGCCGCTCGAATACCGAATTGTAATGCTAAGTATAAAGAAGTTGGCGTTTTGCCAGAGCGCGACACACCCACCAAAATAATATCGGCTGCATTATAGTGACGAGTACGCGCGCCATCATCATTGTCTAAAGCAAAATGCACTGCATCGATCCGCTCTTTATAAGTTTCAGAATCGACATCATCATGTGCATGCCCTGAATGACCATCTGGCTCCACACCAGTCTCTTCTGCAACACGACCAATCAGACCTTCATACATATCTAAATTACAGCTGTGTGCTGAGTTGATCTTTTCACGAATTTCAGGATTGACGATCGTATCGAAAACCAATGGCAACGAACCATCGCGCTGATACGCCATATTGATTTGTTCAACCGCATCTTCAGCACGCTCTAAGCTATCGACGTATGGCAATACTCTTGTCTCAAAAGGAACTGAGGCAAACTGACTCAAAATAGCACGTCCAAGTGTCTCAGCTGTAATCGCTGTGCCATCTGAGATAAAAAACGCTGTTCTAATGGCTTGTGAGCTGTCCAAGTTTAGCGCATGGCGATTTTGGATAGTGGACTTAACTTGTTCAGATGGATTACTTGAGTACATATCGTTGACACCTCGGTTGAAAACTCAATAGTGACCTTCATTTAGTTTTTGGTATAGATCTTAGTAATAATTTAGACTTGGTAAACGCTTAGCAGTTATTGACTATTAATAGCGTGAATTTTACTCGGCTTCTTATAGTTGCCTTTATAACTCGTATAACTAAGTTTTATAACTGCCTTCTTAAAACGAGCCTTTTTCAGCACCTATACCGCACATTTAACATGCAATGTGCATTACCTATCTATGCGCTACATTATACGCATATTAGCCTATTAATAGAAATCAATGTTACAGGCGTACACTTAGCACCAACATTGTTTTTCATCTTGTTGGCATAGCTAATCCGCCTCTCATTAAGGCGTTTTTTTATGCTTCTTCTATTATGCTTTTTTTATACAGATACATAAGATTGAAACATAAATTATGAAAATGCTTGGAATGTGGCTTATTTGAATACGTCTATTTTATGCATTATTTGGCTTTTGAAAGTGCATAACATTGTCACTAACGATGATATTTTTTGTCTGAGTAAATAAGAAACTTGATCGGACTTGCTCTAATTTATGTAGCAAACCCCACAATTTGTATATTTTTAACAAGTTTTTTGGTGAAAACCCTCGAAATTGTCCTAATATGGCGGTATAATTCACCGTTATAATCTTTACTAAATAACCTTATTTTCTGGAGTTATCATGGCAGCGCAATCTACAGCACTTGTAATCAATCTTGATCAGCTAGGAAAAGACGACATCGAAATGGTTGGTGGTAAGAACGCTTCGCTTGGCGAAATGATCAGCCATCTTTCTGATTTAGGCGTTAGTGTTCCAGGCGGCTTTGCCACCACTTCAAATGCATTCAACCGCTTTTTGACTGAAACCGGCTTGCTTGACAAAATCAACAGCGAGCTAAAGACACTAGACGTAAATGATGTTAATAAGCTTGCGGCTACTGGTAAAAAGATTCGTACTTGGATTATTGAACAAGAACTGCCAAAAGATCTTGAGCAAGAAGTACGTCAATCATTTGAAACCATGAGCGGCGGCGAAGACATCGCTGTTGCTGTCCGTTCTTCTGCCACTGCTGAAGATTTGCCAGATGCGTCATTTGCTGGTCAACAAGAAACCTTCTTGAACATTCGCGGTATTGATAACGTCCTAATTGCTATTAAAGAAGTATTTGCCTCTCTATATAACGACCGTGCAATCTCTTACCGTGTACACAAAGGTTTTGAGCACGAAGGTGTTGCACTATCTGCTGCCGTACAGCGTATGGTACGTTCAGAGACTGGTGCTGCTGGTGTTATGTTCACGCTAGATACCGAAAGTGGCTTTGATCAAGTGGTATTCATCACGTCAAGCTATGGCCTAGGTGAAATGGTTGTACAGGGTGCAGTTAACCCAGACGAGTTCTATATCTCTAAAAAATTACTAGCCAATGGCAAACCGTCAGTTATTCGTCGTAACCTAGGTAGCAAGCATAAGAAAATGGTTTATGGTGATGAAGGCAGCACCGCTAAATCAGTTAAAACCGTTGATGTTGAAAAACAAGATCGCATGCAGTTCTCTTTATCTACTGAAGAGCTAACCTCACTTGCCAAGCAAGCGGTAACGATCGAACAGCATTATGGCCAAGCGATGGACATCGAATGGGCAAAAGACGGCGATACTAACGAGATCTTTATCGTTCAAGCACGTCCTGAGACTGTTAAGAGCCGTCAAGACAGCAACGTGATGGAACGTTATGTCATCGACACGACTGGCGCAAAAGTATTGTGTGAAGGTCGTTCAATCGGTCAGCGTATTGGTTCAGGTAAAGTGCGTATCGTTAGCAACCTAAACGAGATGGACAAAGTAGAAGAAGGCGACGTACTTGTATCAGACATGACTGATCCGGATTGGGAACCAGTTATGAAGCGCGCCTCTGCTATCATCACTAACCGCGGTGGTCGTACCTGTCACGCTGCTATTATCGCGCGTGAGCTAGGTGTGCCAGCTATCGTTGGTTGTGGTAACGCAACTGAGCTATTGGTTGATGGTCAAGACGTAACTGCTTCTTGTGCTGAAGGTGACACTGGTTTCATTTATGAAAGCCAAATCGACTTTGAAGTACAGACCAACTCTGTTGAGTCTATGCCAGAGCTAGCATTCAAAGTTATGATGAACGTTGGTAACCCAGATCGCGCGTTCTCATTTACCCAAATGCCAAACGAAGGTATCGGTCTTGCACGTCTAGAGTTCATCATCAACCGTATGATTGGTGTCCATCCAAAAGCTTTGCTAAACATGAACAGCTTGCCACGTGAAATTGCGCAAGCAATCCAAGAGCGTATCGCAGGCTATGCCTCACCTGTTGACTTTTATGTTGATAAATTGGTCGAAGGTATCTCAACGCTAGCTGTTGCCTTTATGGATCAGCCAGTGATCGTTCGTATGTCAGATTTTAAATCAAACGAATACGCTAACCTGCTTGGTGGTAAGTTATACGAACCATCAGAAGAGAACCCAATGCTTGGTTTCCGCGGTGCTAGCCGTTATGTGTCTGATAACTTCCGTGACTGTTTTGAGCTTGAGTGTAAAGCACTAAAACGTGTACGTGATGACATGGGCTTGACCAACGTTGAGATCATGATTCCATTCGTACGTACTGTCGGCGAAGCCAAAGAAGTCATCGAGTTACTTGAGAAAAATGGTCTAAAACGTGGCGAAAATGGTCTACGCGTCATCATGATGTGTGAGCTACCAACCAACGCCCTATTGGCAGAAGAGTTCCTAGAGCATTTCGATGGTTTCTCAATCGGTTCTAACGATTTGACTCAGTTAACGCTTGGGCTTGACCGTGACTCAGGTATCGTCTCTCATCTATTTGATGAGCGTGATCCTGCTGTTAAGAAACTATTGTCTATGGCTATCGAAGCTTGCCGTAAGCAAAACAAATACGTCGGCATCTGTGGTCAAGGCCCATCAGACCATCCAGATCTAGCGTTCTGGCTAATGGAGCAAGGTATCAGCTCAGTGTCATTGAACCCTGACTCAGTACTAGATACTTGGTTCTTCTTAGCTGGTGAAGAAGCGAAGTAAACCGCTACGTTTAGTCACAGCGGTCATTCACACAGTCATTAAAGATACCACTATTAGGGTCTATTTGATTTTTTCAAATAGACCCTAATATAATGTTCTAAGACATGACTAACTATGCAGGCAATTATGCAGATTTTCCTTGCTCGAAATAACGTACAAGCTGGCCCATATCAATTGGAGCAGCTGAATATCATGCTGGCATCTGGTGAAGTATTGCTTGATGATCTGATGTGGCATGAAGGCTTAGCTCAGTGGCAGCGCGTAGGTGATCTTACTAATAACCAAACGGTTTATCGCCCGACCAGTGCTAACACGCCTGAAGTAAACGACTCTATCATCAATAACGTGACCGTCTTCCCTGAAGATACCAATAAAGCGAAAGATGATAAGTCAGTATCGTTAGACAGACTATATGGCAAGCCTGAACGTCCTAAAAACGTGAAAGCCGACATGACGACCAATCGTCATCAAACGCCGCACAACAATGTCTCATTAAACAAGTCTACTCTCAAAAAGGCTGTTGCAGACAATGACAAAGTCGTCGGCAACGTGGTACTTGCGCCAATCATGTCACGCGTATTGGCGACTGCATTGAATGGCTTGCTTTATATATTGGCCATACTGCCATTAGTAATGGCATTGACTAAGATGGATGTGGATTACACCAAGTTCCAAAACATTCAAGATATGGACGCCGCCTATCAATATTCAATGACGCTGATGGAAAGCCTTCCTAGTAGCACATTAATGATGTCACAAGTGATGGTCTTTGGTCTATTTGCTTTACAATTGGTATTTATTACCATGCGCGGTCAATCGCTAGGCAAGCTGATTACAGGTATTCGCGTCGTGGATCAAACCACGCATCGTCTGCCTTCTTTTATCAAGCTCATCGGCATGCGTACATTGCTGCTATTTATTATTTATAATTTGCTATTCTCATTCACGAGCTTTTTAGGTTTTGTGATTATTGCTATTCACTATTACATGGCATCGAAAAGCCCTGAAAATATTGGTTGGCATGACAAACTTGCCAAAACCTTAGTGGTCAAAGCAGACAGTAGCCAGTTGGTAAAAAAATCAAAACCTGAATAACGGTATTTTGATTTGGTTATTGGTTTTATAGCTCGTTATACTTAAAAAAGCTGCGTACTATCGCGGCTTTTTTATTTATCAAAGCTTATTTAGCCTCTTTTTATATTTTATTGACAGTAGCTTAGTGATTAACCTTTGTGTTAGTTGCCGAGTACTGTTATAATACGGCGCTTTATAAACTAAGCTTATTCTTGATTGTTTTCTATAAAATATGATTAGAATTGGGCTTACCTTATAAATCTCCTTGCTATTAACATAGGGTTAATAGCTACTAATCCGTAAGGAGTCATAATGCGACATTACGAACTGGTGTTACTTGTACACCCAGACCAAAGCGATCAAGTGGTCGGCATGGTTGAGCGCTACATCAAGTTAGTTCAAGACAACAACGGTGTTATCCATCGTCTAGAAGATTGGGGCCGTCGTCAACTGGCTTATCCAATCAACAAGATTCACAAAGCTCATTACGTTCTTTTCAACATTGAAACTGACGGTGAAACTTTAGCTGAACTTGAAGAATTATTCCGTTATAACGACGCGATCATTCGTAGTCTAGTTATGCGCCGTGACGAAGCTGTCACTGAAGAGTCGCAGTTAGCCAAGAATGCCGATGAAAAACGCGCACGCAAAGCAACTACTCGTCGTCCAGATAATCGTGAAAACGATAATGACGACAACGACAACAGTGAAGACTAATTAAAGGAGAATACTCATGGCACGTTTCTATCGCCGTCGCAAATTCTGCCGTTTCACTGCTGAAGGCATCACTCACATCGACTATAAAGATGTTGAATTGCTAAAACAGTACATTAGTGATAATGGTAAAATCGTACCAAGCCGTATTACTGGTACATCTACTAAATATCAGCGTCAATTAGCGACTGCTATCAAGCAAGCTCGTTACTTATCGCTACTTCCATACACTGATAACCATCAAGGTTAACCGCTAACTAGGAATGACTCATGCAAATTATTTTGTTACAGCGTATCGTCAACCTTGGTAAACTCGGTGAAACTGTCGATGTAAAACCAGGTTACGGACGTAACTTTCTTATCCCTCAGGGCAAAGCGCTACCTGCTACTAAAGCTAACATTGAAAAGTTCGAAGCACGTCGTGCTGAACTTGAAGCTGAAGAAGCAAAAGAGATCGCTGTTGCTCAAGAGCGTGCTGATGCATTGACTGACGTTAATGTTATCATGCGTGCTAAATCAGGTGACGAAGGCAAGCTATTCGGCTCTATCGGTACTCGCGATATCGCTGAAGCATTGACTAACTCAGGTCTAGAAGTAGACCGTGCTGAAATCAAGCTACCTGAAGGCACTCTACGTCAAGTTGGCGAATACAATGTTGATATTCAGCTACACCATGACGTTACTGCTAGCATCTTAGTTACTATTCTTTCTGAAGATGGTAACAACGAAGATTCAGCTGACGAAGAAGCTGCTGAAGAAGACTATTCTGAAGAGTAATCTTCTATGTAGTTAGACTCAGTCTGCAAAAAGCCAGCAACTTAGGTTGCTGGCTTTTTTACGTGTGTCATTTTTGACATTAGAGTTTATGTATTTAGACAATCTATATCGCTAACTTACACCTCTTTATCTCGATAAATAAGGATTTTATATATTCCTAAACAGCTTAGGATTCTCAAAAAATCTATTGCTATGATAGCGGTGTTAGCTATGCAATGTTGTAGTAACTAATTGCAACAACTACCTCAAAAACGCTATACCAAACAACAAGATACTGCCTATATAATCATCTTTATTACTATTAGCAGAATTGATAATCTACTGCTATCTAATGTACTAATAGGGCGCAAGAACATGAAAGAAAATAATAACATCCATACCAATGACAAGCTTATCTGTACTCAAGGTAATGCATACTACTCCGAAGGTGAGGTGTATACAGTTGGCAGAATAGTCAATGACAAATACTTTCAGCTACTGACCAGTGGCAATGATGATCATTGGTATGCCACGTTGGATGATCAGGGCATTTACGTCAGCTTTGATACTGCAACTGCTACCAATAACAAAGCTTTCTTTGATAAGATTGCCTAACTGTCAATAAGGGTGCTTCTTAGAATACCTATCCTAAAAATAATTATTACTCAGGTAGGTAAACATTGTTTAGACAAAAACTGGTCATTATAAATGGCCAGTTTTTTGGTTTGAAGTATTAGCAATTGCTAGTTATACAAGTATTTCCATTAGATTCTTCGACGTTTTCTTACTAACTTCCGTCATTTCAAAATTAAGTATCTCTCGATTTTTTGTCAACAGCGCCAACTATTTAACGAATCTATTTCCTAGCGGCGTCTATTTGCTATAAAATATGCCCCTTTAAAATTTCGTATCGTTAGTGATGCAGATAGTTGGTTCGATATCGTTTAAATGTAGACATGGTAAAAGCCTGTGAAAGTACTACACAGAGTAGACTTAGCACGCGATATACCGTGTTTAATCTCGATATAATTGGCTGTATTGCATTGGTAATCAATTAAGATATAAACCATATTGAGACAGTGATGATTGTATTTTGGCTTGTGCTGACCATTCTTTTTATTATTTTCGCTACCGCAAAACTAAAGTGGCATCCCTTTTTAGTGTTGATTCTCTCTGCTTTTTTGGTCGCGCTATTTTATCAAGTACCGCTTAATACTGTCGCAAAAACGATCTCTGATGGTTTCGGTGGTATCTTGGGCTATATCGGTCTTGTGATTGTATTTGGTACGATTATTGGCTTAATCCTTGAAAAAACGGGTGCTGCTATTGTAATGGCGGAGTCCGTTATTAAAGTATTGGGGCCACGCTTCCCTACTTTGACCATGTCTATCGTCGGTGCGGTCGTTTCGATCCCTGTATTTTGTGACTCTGGCTATATTATCTTGAACTCTCTAAAAGAGTCTTTAGCTGAGCGCTTACATGTATCAAGTGTCGCGATGAGCATTGCCTTGGCCACTGGTCTATACGCTACCCACACCTTTGTCCCGCCTACGCCAGGCCCAATTGCAGCGGCAGGCAACTTAGGTCTAGAGTCAAACTTAGGCTTGGTCATTATGGTCGGTGTGGTCGTGACAGCAGTTGCGGTACTGGCTGGGTGGTGGTGGTCTAATCGCTTTCTTAACGCCACTCCTGACAATATCAATGCGGCAGACGCTCCTACAGCCGCAATGCCTGAAGGAATGAAAACTCGTGATGATTATAATCACTTGCCTTCAGCAACAATGGCGTTTTTACCAATCATCGTTCCTATCATATTAATCTGCCTGTCTTCGGTTGCTAATTTCCCAAGTGCGCCGTTTGGCAGTAGCATGGTAGCTGAAATTTTGATATTCATTGGTAATCCATTGACTGCGTTACTTATCGGTTTGTTCTTATCGTTTTTCTTGATTAAATCAAGCCAAAAAACGCAAGAAATCAGTGATAGTATCTCGCAAGGCTTAGTAGTGGCAGCCCCTATCCTATTGATCACTGGTGCTGGTGGCGCGTTTGGTGCCATGCTGAAAGTGACGCCGATCGGTGATTACTTAGGTTCGACGCTATCTGCTTTGGGTTTAGGTATTTTCATGCCATTTATCGTTTCTGCTGCGCTAAAAACAGCACAAGGCTCAACCACAGTCGCATTGGTTACTACTTCTGCTATGGTTGCCCCACTATTGAGCCAGATTGGCCTAGACAGCGAGCTTGGCCGCGTCTTCTGCGTGATGGCAATCGGTGCCGGTGCCATGACCATCTCACATGCCAATGACAGCTTCTTTTGGATTGTTAGCCAGTTTAGTCGTATGAGCGTGGCACAAGCGTACAAAGCTCATTCAATGGCCACTGGTATCCAAGGTGTGACTAGCATCGTATTTATTTGGTTGTTGACCCTAGTGTTTATCTAGTTCATGAACTTGGGTATTTATACACACGTTTATTTGATTATTACTAAGTAAACGTTTTAAAACATAACACTATCGCAATGATTGTGTCATTAAAATATTCAAAGAGAGCCGTATGAAAATTTTGATCGCTCCTGACTCGTTTAAAGAAAGTTTAGAAGCGCTGGACGTGTGCCACGCAATTCAATCTGGTTTTAGTCAAGTGTTTCCAGATGCTGACTATAAGCTGTTGCCAATGGCCGATGGTGGTGAAGGCACCTCAGCGGTATTGTCTTATGTATTAGGCGGGCGCTGGAAAGAAGTCAGAGTACATGACCCATTGATGAGACCGATTACGGCAAAGTATCTGTTATTGCCTAATGCGACTGCTGTTATCGAAGTGGCCCAAGCCTGCGGATTGCACCTACTGACAGCTGATGAGCGTAATCCTGTTATTGCGAGTAGCTATGGTGTTGGGGAGCTGATCGAAGATGCGTTAGAAGAAGGTGCTAAGCGTATCGTTATTGGTCTAGGTGGTAGCGCGACCAACGATGCAGGACTTGGTATGCTAATGGCGCTAGGCATAACATTTCATGATATTAATGATAGCCTGCTCACTCATGGTGGTGGCGCACTTGCTAGCTTACATAAGCTCGATAACACTAGCCTGCATGCAAAGATATCAGACACGGTATTTGAAGTTGCTTGTGATGTGACCAATCCATTATGCGGTCTGCTGGGTGCAAGCGCAGTATTTGGGCCACAAAAAGGCGCTTGCCCAGAGCAGGTCAATACTTTGGACAAGGCACTCAGTCACTTTGCGACCATATGTGGACAGCATGGCTATGAAGACTGTCAATACGCTGAAGGCGCTGGCGCTGCTGGCGGTCTTGGCTATGCGATGATGACATTCTTTCAAGCTCAGCTGAAGTCAGGCTTTGATACGGTGGCCGAAGTGGCTCACCTGTCACAGCATATCGCAGAGGCTGATCTTGTCATCACTGGCGAAGGCAAACTAGATGCACAAACAGCCATGGGTAAAGTGGCAGGCGGTATCAGCCAAATCGCTAACGCCAGCCGTACACCTGTTATCGCTATCTGCGGCAGCGTCGATGGGCTAAAACCTGCTCAGACCAGCCAGTTCGATGTGGTCATGCCGAGTATCCAAAAAGTAGACACGATTGATAACGTGTTAGGCTCTGCTTATAACAATATTGAGACTACTGCTGCTAATATCGCTGCAAGTATCAAACTTGGTCAGACTTTAAAATAGACGCAATCTTTTATAGTCGCAATCTATCAATGAACATCTTTTGTTAAACGCACAGCTATTGAACTTTCGATTAACCCTTCATTAGCTGTGCATTTATCATTCTCAACATACCTATAGCCATTTTTTTACTTCATCAATGACCGTATGCATTCTGTTAGAAAGTGCCTGCTGTCTTCTGACTGCCAGATATAGCGTTTCGCTAACGGCAACTGGTAAATGATGACTGCTAATCAGATCAGGCTTTGGATAAGCAGCCACTGCATGTGCTGGCAAGACAGTAAAACCTATTCCTCTGCTGACGGGCTCTAAGATTAACCCTATCTGATTCGAAAAGCCCTTTTTCTCAAAATCATTGATATGCTGGAATTGCTCATAATTAGCAGTCAGTAGCATGCCTGCATGATGGGCTCCATCTGGATGATCGATAAACCCAAGCTCGATAAGCTGCTCCCAGCTAGGCTCTACTGTAGCCGCAGGGGTTACTAGTATCAATGCTTCTTGTGCCATAGGCCTGCAGCTAACTGTTTCATCGTCTGAGATATCCGTCATAAAGCCAATATCAATCTCGTGATTTGCCAGTGCCCGCTCAATATCAGAATTTGGAGCAAAACGATAATCAATGACTAGTTTTGGGTGCTGCTGCTGTAAAGACAAAAGCTGCGGATATAGTTTAAGTCCCACACTACCTGGTGACATCAAACGCACCAATCCTTCATAAGGCGGATCTTCACCGATGCGCTGTTCTAAATTTGATAATCGCTGCAATATCTCGCCTGCTTCTTTATAAAGCTGCTCACCTGCATTGGTCAATGAAAACTGCTTTCCTTGTCGAATCAACAAGTCTGTATCTAGTTGCTCCTCTAACTTACTTATGTGTTGGCTCACACCGGACTGCGTCATATATAGACGTTCAGCTGTGCGGGTGAAGTGCCCAACTTCGGCAAGCGTACAGAAAGTTCGTAGCCATGTAATATTTATCATTACGTTTCATACTTATTTATATAATATTTGATAATTTTACATAATGAAGGTGCATTTGTATACTGGCCTCACGTTAAACAAGAATACAGCAAACAGGAGCACAAGCTATGAACAATGTTTATCCAAGAAGCTTTTCGCACATCGGTCTGTCAGTCCCTGACTTAGATGCCGCCGTAAAATTTTATACTGAAGTGATGGGTTGGTACACCATCATGGAACCAACTGAGATTGTCGAAGATGACAGCCCGATTGGTGAGATGTGTACTGAAGTATTCGGTGCAGGTTGGGGCAGCTTCCGTATCGCTCACCTATCTACTGGTGACCGTATCGGTGTTGAGATTTTTGAATTCAAAAATCAAGAGAACCCTGAAAACAACTTTGAATATTGGAAAACAGGTATCTTTCACTTCTGCGTTCAAGATCCAAATGTTGAAGATCTGGCTGAGCGTATGGTTGCCGCAGGTGGTAAAAAGCGTATGGAAAAACCACGCTACTACTACCCTGGCGAAAAACCTTACCGCATGATTTATATGGAAGACCCGTTCGGCAACATCGTTGAGATTTATAGCCACAGCTACGAGCTTATCTATAGCGAAGGCGCATACTAGGTTCAGTATAAATACAGCTTAGTATAAATTTAACCTAGTATAGATTTAGCTTATATCTGACTGAAAAACCAATAGCGTACTCATCATCTGAGTGCGCTATTTTTTTCGTGAGCTTTCTATGTCAGTCACTTATTGTATAGAATATGAGCCATGCTACTATTTACAACGATTTATATAACTTTATAAATAGCAGCCTTTGCCAAATCAAACCACCCATTATCAAGGATGATAAATGACTCAATTAGGCACCACTCTAGACCTAGACGACCTTCTGATTATTAGAGAAGACAATAAAGACAGTGGCGTCGTCACGCTCACCTTAAACCAACCCAAGCAATTTAATGCATTATCCGTTGAAGTGCTGTCTGCTATGCAAGCAGAGCTAGACAGTATCGCTCAAGACAATACAATCAGAGTCGTGGTTATTCAAGCGACAGGCAAGGCGTTCTGTGCTGGTCATAATCTAAAACAAATGCGCGCACACACAGATGCAGCATTTCATCGTGCGCTATTCCAGCAATGTAGCAAAATGATGCTTACTATCAACTGTATGCCACAAGTCGTCATTGCAAAAGTACAAGGGATTGCTACCGCTGCAGGATGTCAGCTGGTCGCCGCTTGTGACTTGGCCGTTGCCGCTGATAATGCAAAATTTGCCACCTCTGGGATAAATGTTGGACTGTTCTGCTCCACGCCTGCCGTTGCTGTCAGCCGTAACCTACCTCGTAAGCAAGCGTTTGAGATGCTAATCACAGGTGAGTTCATCGATGCGCATACTGCCTTGCAATATGGATTGATCAATCGAGTCGCACCAGCAGAGCAACTAAATCAAACACTACAATCATTGATAACGGCGATTACTACCAAGTCTCCGGTGGCAGTAAAAACTGGCAAAGATATGTTTTATAAGCAGCTGGGTATGAACATCGAAGATGCTTATGACTATGCCAGTGAAGTAATGACATACAATATGATGGCAGACGATGTGGGTGAAGGGATTGATGCATTTATTGAGAAGCGCCAAGCGGTATGGAAAGGGTGCTAGTACCTATGACACTAATCATTGTATTTTTTAGATGACGTCATACAGCGTAGGCTTTATCTAGAAAGCTAGCACGCCCTTTTTCAATAATTAAACTGGCGTATTGCCAAGCATAAAAAAGGCCACGATATCATTATCATGGCCTTTTCTATTTCTATTTAATACCGATACTACAAGTACTGCGAGCCGTCTATTACTCAGCAGCGATGGCGATCATCTCAACCAATAGCTCAGGACGTGCCAATGCTGACTCACCACAAGCGCGAGCCGGTGGCTGAATACCTTCAAACCACTGGTCATAGACTTCATTCATAGCAGCAAAATCAGCCATGTCTTTGATCCAAACCGTGACTGATAGTAGCTTTGATTTGTCGCTACCAACTTCTTCTAGCAACGTTTGAATTTTTTCTAGACAAGTCAATGTTTGCGCTTTGATATCGTCTTCTGCATTACCTACCTGACCACACAAATAGATAGTTTGGTTATGGATTACGGTTTTGCTCATACGTTGATTGCTGTGTAGCTTCTTAATCATGTCTATACCTTTTATTTATTAATTTAATTCTGTGCTAACTATAGTCAATCCACTATATATCAGATACGCGCTTAGTTAGAAAAACGCTGGGCACTAAATGGTGCAAGATCGACCAATGTAGGCTTATCGTGAATCATCTCTTCAACCAGACGCCCTGTCATTGGACCTAAGGTAAAGCCTTGATGGCTGTGACCAAATGCGAACCATAGTTTGTCATGCTTGTCAGCAGGACCGATGACTGGCTTCATATCAGGCATACAAGGACGTGAGCCTGCCCATGCTTCACTCTCAACTGCATCTTCTAATGGCAAGATTTTTTTAGCAAGCTTCAATACGGTTTTTAACTGACCAAAGTTCTTTGGCGCATTCATCGTGGTCATCTCAGCACCAGTGGTGATACGGATACCCTGCTGCATCGGCCCCATCACAAAGCCTTTGTCCATATCAAACATACTATGATTGATGGTGTTCTTTTCTGTCACTTTGAAATGCTGATGATAGCCGCGCATTGGGAATAGTGGCAAGTTATAGCCAAGGGGTCTGATCAAATCATTAGACCATGGGCCTGCTGCGATAACCAATTTGTCACTATAGTAGGTATCGTTATCCGTGATAACTTTCCAGCCTTCGCCATCTTGAACGATTTCTTTCACATCGCTTTCTTTGATCGTACCCTGCATATCTTGGAAGTTTTTTGCGTATGCTTTTACTAGCGAGCTTGGGTTTGATACTTGCCAAGAGTTTTTCCAATGAATTGCGCCAACGAAACCTTCAAAATTGGCACTAGGCTCCATTGCTTTGAGCTCTTCAAGGTTTAGTACGTTATGCTCAACACCTTGGTTACGCGCGTCGATGGCTGATACTTGCGCTTCTTTGAACGTTTCTTCCGAGCGATGCAATTGCAACCAACCATCACGAGTAATGAGCTCATCAGCACCAGAAGCGCTAATCATGGTTTGGTGCTCACTAGTACAATGCTCAATCAACGTCTGCCACTCTGATTCGATTTTTTTGACTGAAGCAGGCGTAGAGTATTTCCAGTACTGAAGCAGGGCTTGGTGATAACGTAGAATTGCCGGAATACGATAGCGAATATCGGTACCTTGGTTTGGCAACACTCTGATCATTTCTGTCAGCTGACGAGGAAAAGGATGTGTATGAATGGCTTCGCGCTGAATCAATCCTGCATTGCCGTATGAGGTCTCTGACCCTGGCAACTTTTTGTCTAACAATAATACATTTGAGTTATTTTTTTGTAGATGCCACGCGATTGACGTGCCAACCATACCTGCACCGATAACGATAACTTCGTAGCGCATAACCTATCCTTTTCTTAGGGTGTTAATACAGAGTATCAAATATAAGGGTCTAACAGAATTAGGTGGTAATAGTAACGCATTAGGATAAATTTGAAACCCTTATCTGAGAAATATTTTCGCGTCACATACTTTTGGTTATGGGGTTTTTGAGAAGGTATTTTTGATAGGAATAATACTGGCCTTGAGCAATAATCTAGCAACAATTTTAGTGAAAATAACGATAAGTTATCTAATGTTCTTGGTTATAAAAAGTTCAAGTATTCGAAAGCTCACTTATCTATATTACTGAACGGTTTTATTAGCTTATGTTTAATTGATTGGATAATCAACTAAACATAGAATATTACCACCAAATGGGATCATCGTCTTCTATCATGGTTCGCCTTGTCGTTTCAACCGTGACCTCATCCGCAGATAGCTCAGCGATAAAACGTGACGGCTTATCAAAATATCCAGAATAACTAGAAAAGTAATTTGGTGCTGTCAGATATAACTGCGTCTTCGCACGACTACAGGCAACATAAAACAGCTTACGCTCTTCTTCTAATGCTTCAAAGTCATCTAAAGAACGATGATGCGGCGTGATGCCATCTACCAATGAGTTAATAAACACTACTGGCCACTCAAGTCCCTTAGCACTATGAATAGTCGAGATAGTAACTTTGTCATTGCTACTGTCTTGTCCATTATCCAGATTACCCATGACAGCAACCGAATCATTAGGTGGGTCCAAAGCGAGATTTTCTAAAAAGCTATCAAGGCTTGTGTGCTCTGTCGCTAAGTTCTTTAGCACCCGAAAATCTTCGGTACGCTCACGCCAATTTTCTTCAATCAGCTTTAACACTGGAATATAAAACTCAAGAATATGTTCAATGGCTGTCTCGACCGATTCAGCTTGCTGTGCCTTGGTAAGCGCATGATATAGAGGCTCTAGCTGATCACTTTTTTTCGAAAATGGCGCTGCCAGTAAGGATTCAAATGCATTATTGTCAGCAGTAATGGCTTGGGTTAAGCGCGTCGCCGTCACTGCACCCACCCCTTTGAACAAAGTTAAAATACGATACCAAGCAATCGTGTCATTTGGGTTATAGAGTATTTTGACAAAGGCCAATACGTCTTTGATATGACGTCTTTCAATGAACTTGATACCGCCCACCACGATAAAGGGAATGTTGCGCGCCATAAACTCTAGCTGTACGTAATTGGACTGAAATGATGTACGGCATAATACCGCAAAGTCGTTGTAATCATACTCTGACTTTAGCGCGACAATCTTATCAGTGATATAGCCCGCTTCTTTTGGCTCATCACTGAGTCGTCGAAATACTGGCTTGTGTCCTTCTATCGGCGCATCAGAATGCAGCTGCTTTTGATAGCCTAGCGTGATTTGCGCGGACAACGCATTGATATAGTTTAAAACGGATGGCGAGCTGCGATAATTTTGCTCAAGCTTAATAAGTTTGGCATGAGGATAAGTCTCACCGAACAGCAGAATGTTTTCATAATTGGCACCGCGAAACGCGTAAATACTTTGATTGTCGTCACCGACTACCATCAGCGATACCGACTCAGGCTCACATATTAAGTCGATTAGCTGCTTTTGCGGAATATTAGTGTCTTGATACTCATCAACCATAATGTAACGATACTGGCTTTGCAGTAGCTGTCGAAAAGTGTCATTGGTTTTTAAATGACGTACGACTTGGCTAATTATGTCATCAAAATCATATAAGTGATTGGCGCGTTTATACTCATGGAAGTCAACTGCCAGCTGCTCGATGATAGGAATGTGCACGGCAATATCTGGGTAGTTACTTTCGATTAAGTCGCGAATTTGTATACGTCTATTTCTAGACGTCGATATGATATTTTGCAGCGTTT
The DNA here is from genome assembly GCF_947500265.1 of uncultured Psychrobacter sp. Lineage (GTDB taxonomy): Bacteria > Pseudomonadota > Gammaproteobacteria > Pseudomonadales > Moraxellaceae > Psychrobacter. The sequence continues at coordinate 216,603 of NZ_CANMRN010000002.1, forward strand.
TTTTGCGCGGAAAGGCTTGTGACTTGGTCTGATTAGGATACTTTTTTTCTTTATGCACCAAGTCGATAGCATCCTCACTATCGCCAGTATCCAGAATCGTAAATCGCGGATTGATACCGAGCAGCCCTGAATATTGTCGTAGCAACATATTACAAAAAGAGTGAAAAGTACCACTAGTGATGCTATTCAATGCCCTATCGGTTGGCAGCTTATCCTCAGCCAGCTCTTCATCTGATAGTTCTTGATTTGAAAGACTGCTTGCCAGCAAAGATTTCGCTCGTTCCTTTATTTCATTTGCGGCTTTACGCGTAAAGGTCAGTAGCAAAATTTCTTTAGGCGACACCCCATTTTCCAATAGATAACTGGTCCGATAGGTGAGCGTTTTAGTCTTGCCCGAACCAGCTCCAGCAATGACCAATACTTTGCCCTCGATCGTAGTCGCGGCCATTAGCTGATCGGAATTTAACTCACTGGCATAATCGACCTTTAACTCCAAACCACTATCTAGCCTTTGCTTTAATAACTTGAGGTTTTTCGGCTCAGCAGTATCGATTAAATTTGCTTCTAACTTTTTAATAGCCTGCTCAAGTCGAGTCAGTTTAGGCTTCATCTCAAGGAAGTTCTGTGGGTATTTATAGTGGCGTGTGTCAAAAATCGAGGTTGTCATTATCTAAAATTGCCTTACATTTTTATTTTGGCGATATTATCAGCGTATGTCTGACTGTTTATAGCTTTAGAATAAGTATGATTTGCTAAACCTAGCAGAATATAGGTGCTGAATTTACGTCAACTTTGAGTCCTTATCTATACGTGACAGTTTACCATATTAAAAAATAGGATTTATCAGCTCACATAAACTATGTGTCACTCGTATTGATTCGCCTTATTCATTTTTAAGCCTCTAATATGACCTGCTTTTATCGTAAAGATGCATATTGTCATTGGGTAAAAACCTGAGCATATACCGTAACAACCTCACCCCTATTCAGGTAAATTTGCTACAATGTGCCCAATTTTGATTTATCATTTAACCAAACTTTATACCAACTGATTTTATTAATACATTGAGAGAATGTTATGGGTTTTAATTGCGGCATCGTCGGCCTACCAAACGTGGGTAAATCCACCTTGTTTAATGCGTTGACCAAAGCGGGTATCGCCGCTGAAAACTTTCCATTTTGTACCAAAGATCCCAACACGGGTATCGTGCCAGTACCAGACCCACGCCTAAAGCAACTGGCTGATATCGTCAATCCTGAACGCGTTCTACCAACGACCATGGAGTTTGTTGATATCGCAGGTTTGGTCGCAGGCGCGTCAAAAGGCGAAGGCATGGGCAACCAGTTCCTAGCTAATATTCGTGAGACTGATGCGATTGCTCACGTCGTGCGCTGTTTTGATGATGATAACGTCGTCCATGTTGATGGTCGCGTTAGTCCGATTGATGACATCGAAACCATCAACACTGAACTGGCACTTGCAGATTTAGAAGCTGTTGAGCGCGCAATCCACAACCAAACCAAAAAGGCTAAAGGTGGTGATAAGGACGCGCAAGCATTGCTTGATGTGTTCAAAAAAGTTGAACCATTGCTAGCAGAAGGCAAAGCGGCTCGTGCAGCTAACCTAGATGCTGATGAGAAAAAACTGATCAGAAGCTATGGTCTAATCACGCTAAAGCCAACCATGTATATCGCTAACGTTTCTGAAGATGGTTTTGAAAACAACCCATACCTTGACGCTGTTCGTGATTATGCCACTGGTGAAGACTCTATCGTCATCGCCCTATGCAACCAGATCGAATCTGAAATCGCTCAGCTTGATGAAGACGATAAAAAAGACTTCCTAGCTGAAATGGACATGGAAGAAGCTGGTCTTGATCAAGTCATTCGCGGTGGCTATGATTTACTTGATATGCAGACTTACTTTACCGCTGGCGTAAAAGAAGTACGTGCTTGGACTGTCGCTATTGGTGCGACAGCGCCGCAAGCAGCTGGCGTGATTCATACTGATTTTGAGCGTGGTTTCATTCGCGCTGAAGTCATTGCGTATGATGACTTTATCGAATATAACGGTGAGAAAGGCGCTGCTGCTGCCGGTAAATCGCGTCTAGAAGGTAAAACTTACATCGTACAAGATGGCGACGTGATGCACTTTAGATTTAACGTGTAACTTTAAATAGTATAGCTTGTCTAAAGTTAATTAGCCGATGTTGGATCTTCTCCATCATCGGCTTTATTTTATATATTAAATGTTATATTATAACATATCTTTATTTTGCTTATTTAAGGATTTATAACTGTGACTAATTATTTTTCTTTTTCTAAACTTGCAGGTATTACTATATTAGGTAGTGTGATGGCAGGCTCTCTATTGGGCTGTCAGCCAAACAGCGATACCGATGCAGTGGTATCTGAAAAAGCGCCAATAGATAATCATGCCAAGCATGAACAAGGTCATGAGATGCATGACGATAAAGAGCATGAAGATCACGGCCACGAAGAACATAGTGATATGGAACACGATCATGAAGGGCTTAATCATGAAGGGCCTAATCATGAAGGACACGATCATGAGAGTCATAGCCACGAAGAACATGCGCACGCAGGTCACGATCATGCAGCTCATGCCAGCAGCAGCACTCCTTTCTCTTGTGAGCCTGCTGCTACTATCGGCGTTTCTTATCATAGCGACAGTACACCGCAGACAGCGCATTTGCTCATCGATGGTATCGAATACGATTTGACAGCTACTGCTAATAGTGAAACTGATGCTGATAAGGGCATCTATACCAGCGATATTGGATTAGACGATACCCACGGCATCATATGGCAAGTAAATGGAGACAAGGCCACATTGCTCAATAAGACACTGGACAGCGATGTAGCTATCGACAAAGAAGACGTAATTTTTAACTGTCAAAAGTCTTAATATAGTCGATTCAATATAATTTGGATACAAGCAAAGCGAGTGAAGTTACTACCAGTAGTAGGCTAAGCGAAACTGGCACTGCATCCGATTTATAGGGCATTAACTCTAGTCAAATAAGTCTAAAACGGGTACAAGGCAGCCGACTGCAGATTATACAAATAGTACCTCTAAGGAGGGTAACATCGTAGCCGTTTAGTAGTTCTCTGACTATACAGCTGTACCAAGGGCTCTATTTTGCTATGCTAGAGGCTCCCTTGGTTCCGGATGTTTAATATGCTAAGTACTCCAACCTCTTCGTCGTCCCCTACCGCACAATGGTCACATCTCCTCAACTCACAGCGTCTTGGTGCTTTCAAAAAATTTAACGCCAATACCAGTACTCGCTCTCAGTTTCATAAAGACTATGACAGACTGGTATTTTCTCACTCTTTTCGCCAGTTAAATCAGAAAACCCAAGTCCATCCATTGACCAATCAGCTTGGTATTCATACGCGCCTGACTCACTCGCTAGAAGTGTCTTCTATTGGTCGCTCTTTGGGAATGATGGCCGCCGAAAAAATTCATGACGCATTAGGTAGCGGCCTACCAGCAGGAGTCTCACCAGCAGATGTCGGCGTGATTGTACAAGCGGCTTGTCTCGCTCATGACATTGGCAATCCACCTTTTGGCCACGCTGGAGAGTATGCGATTCGTGATTGGTTTAGGCAGCCTGAACCGCAAGCGATTTTGCAAAATTTAAGCAGCAACGAGCGATTAGACTTACTGGCATACGAGGGTAATGCTCAAGGGTTTCGCCTATTGGCACGTAATGAGCATCATCCTGACAAGGGTGGTATGCGGCTCACCTGTGCCACGCTGGGCGCCTTTATGAAATATCCGTGGTTGGCGACTCACAGCAACGATGTCAATAACAACCATTATAATGTGCAGAAATTTGGCTGCTTTTATAGCGAAGCGTCTCAACTAGAAGAGTTAGCGGCATGTTTGCACTTACCACGCTCAGAGCAACACGATGGCTTTGCGCGCCATCCATTGGCTTACCTGCTAGAAGCAGCAGATGACATCTGTTATGCGCTAATCGATTTAGAAGATGGCATCAATCTGAATATGCTAACCTATAGCGAAGTGGCTACGATATTTTATGAGCTGATTGGTGAACGTCCAAGCAGCGTAAACTTGCCAGCGCATATGTCTGTCAGACAAAGCCTAGCCTCCCTGCGGGCACGAGCCATGATGCGTTTGGTCAATACCGTCACCGATGCTTTTGTAGCCAATAGTGATGCATTGCTAACTGGAACGCTGCAAGGCAGCCTATTTGCCCATTGCGATACCAGTGTGCAGAATGGTATCAATCAAGCTAAGCAGCTGGCACGCGAAAAAATATTTAACCATCCGAGCAAAGTAAGAATGGAGCTGATGGCCAATCAGTGCTTACATAGCCTATTGAATGCCTTTATGCCACTCGCTTGGACAGGGTCTCAATCTGCTACTATGCAGCCGCCGATGTCTTTTGAGCAGCAACGTCTGTTAAGATTACTACAGCCTCATCTTGACGAACATCGCCGCATCTTGTCTGACGATATCTATCATAATGTCTTAAATATTTTGGATTTTATTACAGGTATGAATGACCATGAAGCTTATCGACTGGCGCAAGAATTGCAAGGCCATTGGGGCACAGTGGTTTAAAAGACCAATGCAGGTTTAGTAAATTAACACGAATGGCGTATTTCAGTCGTATTTATACGTTGAAATGAGTATGATAAACACCTACCGGACAATTTTGAAATATTATGAGCAGTCGCGAACAAAAGAAACTTCAAACTCGGCACGCCTTTTTTAATGCTGTGCTCGATTTATGTATGACAGGGCAATCTTTTAGCTCTATCAGTCTCAGACAAGTAACACGCGAGGTTGGCGTTGTGCCGACGGCGTTTTATCGCCATTTTGATGATATGGAGTCACTCGGGCGCGCTTTGGTCATTGAGGAATTGGGCGGTACGTTGGCCACGTTAAGTGATAGCCTGCAGATTGGGCGCAAACGTAGCTTCGATCGTCAAATCGCAAAAAGTATTCAGCTATTCTTGTATATGGTCAGCGATCAGCCTTACTACTGGCAGTTCTTGGTCAGTGAGCGTTATGGTGGATCAGAAGCAGTACGCAAAGCCATCAATGAGTTGATTAAGATACATGCTCAAGGGTTGGCCGACGACTTAGCGTTGCAGCCAGCGTTTACCCATATCAATGCTTATGACCGTCGCCTATTGGCGGAGGCTGGCGTGAATATGTTCTTCTCTTGGATTATTGATTGGCTAGAGCTGACTTACACGGAAGATCACGATGATGAAATTGATCTAAACGAAATCGAAGAGAACAAGCAGCTAATGCTACATAACTGTACTCGTCAAGCACAAATGCTTTTTTACGGAGCATATAATTGGAAGTCTAGTGAAGAAACACGCCTCAAAGACTAAATACCATCTGCTAAAAGCTCGGACGAAATGCCCATAGTCGCTGTGTCACTACTTTGACTTCCTTGGGCATTTTACCGTCTACCTCACTACTGTTACTCGCCTGATTATTACTAGCAGCCTCACTACTATTAACTACTTGATTATTATCAACGACAGTTTTACTAATCAAAACAGTAGCAAAACGCTCTCTCGCTTGACCGACAGTTGCATTATCAGTCGCTGTGATAAGCGCCATGAATGCTTGGCTATCAACGGCGAGCATGGGTGTTAAGGCTTTTCGTTGCTCATCATTCACACTGCCAAATATCGGTAATTGCCATACTGCATCAATAGACGTCAGCGCCTGCTGTGCGCGCATATCTACCAGTGATTGCATCTGTTGGCTGTTAGCACCATCAATTAGTGCTGCTAACAATACAGGACTGGCAGTATTGATATTGATCGGCACATAATAAGGCACTGCGGTAAGATAAGGCCGTAATACTGCTAGAGTTTCATCGCTCACCCCTGTCACTTCTAGTAGCTGATCGATACTGACAAAAGGTTGATTTGGCAAAGCATCTGTTGCTACAGCATTTGACTGCTGCGCATATACCGTACTTTCATCACCGCCATCTTGGTATACCTCACCGTCTGCATCTTGCCAATCAAGTATAGCAATAGCAATATCAGGCTCTAGATTTAGTTGCGTGAGTAGTCGTTGGAATACTGCTAAAGCAGTGGTATTGGCCGACCCATCTTGATACAAGTTGTTAATGTTAAAACGACCAGACTCATCGCGTAGCTCGATGCTGACACTATGATTAGCCAATGTATAAGGTGGTATAGGCTGCGCCCAGATATCTTGCGCACTATCCGTATCATTGAGGTTGCTATCAGCGCGAATCATCGTCACTGCCAACTGTTGACCTGCATCGATATCTTGCAGCAACTGATTTTGATCGAATAACAGCCCACTACGCCTAATTGCAATTTTTTGGCTAGCAAGCATCGATCCGGCAACCACAGTAATACTTACTACCAGTAATAAGATAGTCAGCAGTGCAACACCGCGTTGAGAGTTCGCAGTCATCGACATACATAGCCTTTGTTATTGAGCAATTGATGCATTTTAACTACTACCTTCTCAATTATTCGTTCCCGCACTGCTATTATTGTCACTATCATCATTACCGCTGTTGTCATTATTGGCATTGGCATTATCATTGCTACCACCATCTGTATCATTGGCTGTGCTTTGACTATTGCTATACGATATCGGTTGCGGAGCAAGTGCCCATTGCCAAGTGATTGGCATGTCTTGGTATGTAAAGCTGACCGCGATTCCTTTCGGTAATAAAACAGATGTAGGCTTAGGACTCACTGTATTCGCTGATTGTCCTACTGCTGCGTTTGTACTACTACCACTGCTAGCATCATCATTTGGAAACTTGGTACTTAGCTCTGGTAGATAGGCTTGCCAGCGTCCTCCTGTGACACCCTCAAGCAATACGCTGTCCAAGCTGACGCTGTCACGCCCGTCTTCCATACTGGTATACTGGCGACGTATCAAACGCTCATCCGCAAAAATATATTCAATACGTTGGAGACTATTGCTACTCTGATATCGTGGATCAGGATCGGCAAAGCGTACAAAGCTGACATGCTCGCCATCTAAGCTCATAAAGGGCTCAGGCGCTATTTCGTTTATTTGCTCGCTTGATTGAGTATTATTACCTGAACTAGTACTGTTGCTTGTATTATTGTTCGCTGCACTGACACTTTGGGTCGACGCTTGATAAGGGATAATTTGACCCATGTCTTGCTGTAACTGTAAATAAGCGTACTGCAGGACAGCCAGATTGTCAGCATGGAATTGCGCGCGCTCACGAGCACGGTTGACCCCATCAAACACTTGCCAGCCTGCAACGGCTAGCATCGCAAATATAGCCATCGCAACCATTAGTTCAAGTAATGTGAAACCATGCTGATGTCTCACAGACCGCCCCCTGCCTGTTCGCTATCACCTGCTATGCTTAGACCACTTAAATCCAAACTGCCCGTATCTTGCTCAGCATTACTTAGCATCACAGTGATATCAGTGACCGATGTACGCGTCTGTCCATCTATAATAGGCGCAACTGCGATATTTACTTCTTTTAGGGCAGGTGTGATGGCGTCACCGACTGTCATTGCTATTTGCCAATCACGCCCTTGTGCATTAACGGTTTGGGTGCGGTTGGCTGTCAGCCACGTCTCTTGAATACGCAAATCAGCGGCGGCATTTTGGGCGACGAAGTGAGCAAGCGTACGAGTACGCAATATATCAACTGAGCTCAGATATGCACTACTGGCACGGCTCGCCGCGACTGCTACCACTGCCAAAATAGCCAGAGCAACCATCACTTCGATAAGGGTAAAGCCGCTCTCGTGCCTAGGCTTGAGTGATATATATTTTGGTGACATAGGCTGGCTTGTCATAGGAGGTTTGTATAATTTAGTCACTATAACCCCTGTCCGATTCGCATGCCACCATCTGGCATTATGGTAATCACCTCGCCCACTAAACGCGAATCATGAAGCACTTCAATGGTGACGGGCGTTGCTTGTCCTGTACCAAACCACAAGACTTGTGGTACGTTTTGGTCGCTAAACCAAGGCTGTAACGTTTGGGTTCGTCCCATATTTTGTAAACTACTAGAATCCAAATTTTGAACTCTAATACTTACGCCAGTAGGCAGTTCAGGTAAGCTAACACCTGACTCGACCTCCCAACTTGGCGTTGGTTTTTGCTCATCAGTAGAGCCTGATAGACCAGCCACCTCTGCCGACAGCTCCATAGCATTTTTAGGCTGACTGTCGATGCTATCTGACATCATCTCTGTTGTCTGGTATGCGATATATGGATTTGATAGGGTAACAATGACTGGCTCTACTTGACCTTGCTTATCTGCCTGCATACGCAAACCCATCGGCTGCATACGTTCAGCCGATAATAGTCGAACGTAGCTCAACGAATCGGTCAGATGCTCATAAAAAGCGCGATTTTTGCGGGATTCACTGCTACCGACAGACAAACTCATTATGCCAGCAAATATAGATAAGATAACCACTACCACCACGATTTCTACCAATGTAAAACCAGTCTGTGTCCGACTGTTTATTGATGAGAATGATGATAAGTGATAAGCATTTCTTGATATGGAGGCGCAGCTGTGACAATGGTCTGTAGGTCTTGTATCTAAGCAGCTTGACTGAGACGTTTGATTAATTAGAGTAAAAAAGCAAGTAGCCGCTGAACTGGACTGCGTCTTAACACTGACCGGCATATTGCACCTATAAGCCCAATTTTAATTGTCGCAGAATGAGAAAGAGTTTTTGAATAATATTAGAAGATACGTGAATTCATACTGCAATTCGTGCTGCAATAGTAAGCATTACAACACGATTTATTAAAGCCGAAAAAGGTTCACAACCCAAAAATTACTTGCTACTTTATTAATAACTACTTTAGTAGTTGGTATTACGGTGCTCTTCTGATTCAGTATCGATTTGCTCTACCAGCTCTTGCATGTCCTCATCCATGACCTCTTCATCGTCAGCAGGATAATGGCTTGGCAACTCTAGTACTTGCTGAACAAAGGCGTAACGCAGCGTATCACGACGACCTAAGTAGCGTTGGTAAAAGCTTGAGTTTAGTAGTCCTGCACCGCCCTGACCAATCGCCCAAATAGACGATAGATAATCACGAGTACTCAAATTACTGTGTTCGTCTTTTAAGTATGCACTAATAATATCAATCAAACGTTTCATGCGCTGGCGACGGATATCATATAACTCACCAAACAAACGATTGAGACCAGTCACTGATGCTGCCAGACGCTCTTCAATTTGGTTCAATAGCATGGCTTTTTGCGGATTGAATAACTGCTGAAAAATCATGCGGGCAACGCCTGCCGAGGGGCAGTCATCAATACGGTTAATCTCAAACAATTGCTCTTCGTAACGAATAATAATACGCAGATAAAGCTCATCTTTACTGGAGAAATGCTTGTACAGGGTGCCTTTAGCCAAATCGAGCTGATCTGCCAAACTGTCTAAAGTGATATCACCATCGCCTGACTCAAGTAGCAATTGTTCTGCCATCGCTAAGATGTTCTCTTCTCGTGCCTTGAACTGGTGCTGACGACTCATAATCTCTCCTAAAACATGACAAGATTAAGCATATGACCATCAATTATGTGCGTACATTTGGCAATGAGCGTATAAAACTATACAAGAACTGCTGAAATACCATAAAAGGGATATGCTTATATTTACAAATAGTCATTGATAATCATATAGTTACATTTAGTAAATTAAATACTAAAGGGGATTGAACTATACGACTATCACATAAATGACTGACTGGTCATAGCATAACCATTTTAGCGATACTGTGCCAGTAAATTTTCAAAGTTTTTTGCGGTTAATGTTCCAACCTCGTTACTATCACAACCATACATATCTGCGATAAAGCTCGCGACATAAGGTACGTAGGCAGGCTCATTGGGACGACCACGCTTAGGTACAGGCGCCAAATATGGACTGTCAGTCTCAATCAAGATCCTGTCTCTAGGCATGTGCCTTGCAGCATCTTGGATATTTTGGGCACTCTTGAAACTGACAATACCTGAGAAGGAGATATAAAATCCTAAATCTAAAGCACGTTTCGCAGTCTCCCAATCTTCAGTGAAGCAATGAATAATACCATGCTCAGCGCCTTCACTTTTTAAGATATCGATCGTATCTTCTTTTGCGTCACGCATGTGTATGACAAGCGGTTTTTTTAGTTGCTGACTGGCATGGATATGACGTGCAAGACTAGCTTGCTGCTCTTTTTTATTTTCTGTAGACCAATAGTAATCTAGCCCTGTCTCACCTATTGCCCATACATGATCTTTATCAGCAGTCTCTATTAGACGCTCAACCGTCGCTGACTTCAGTACCTCGATATTCTCACAAGGATGAATCCCTACACTCATCCCTAGATTTAACGTCTCGTCACCATAGGTGCTCACAATATTGGCAATCTCATCATATTCTGCAAAATCACACATGATTGCCATCGCACGGTTGACATTAGCAGTTTTCATGGCGTCAATCGCGCCAGATAATTTACCATCGTATTTCGTCAAATCTAAACGGTTAAGGTGACAATGAGTATCTGTAAACATAAATAATCTCGTTGTTAAAACTTTCTCAATTAAAAGTCTGGGAATTAAAAATTTGAATTTTCATTATATTGATTGCTGTAAAGGAAGCTGTTTTCAAGTAGCATCGTATTTCCTACTTTTAAAAACCTATTCACCAATCCATGTCCTAATACATAAGACTAATTAAGAGGCACGACTCGCATCACCTCTTCTATGGTTGTCACACCTTCACTAATACGTTTTGCCCCTGATAGACGTAATGGCTGTAAACCTTCACGATAGGCTTGTTGTTTGAGTACATCTAAGTTTGTATCGGCTGCAACCAGTTTTTTTAATTCGTTAGACAACGGCATAATCTCGTATAGGCCGACTCGTCCCTGATAACCAGTGTGTCGACAATGCTCGCAGCCTTGAGCAATATAAATTTGTGCTGGGGCAGGCGCACGCCAAGGTTGTACCAACTCCTGCCATTGAATGGCAACCTCGCTGTCTGGCATAACGTCTACCGCTTTTTTGCAATGCGGGCATAGCGTACGTAACAAACGCTGTGCCATTACGCCTAAGATAGTCGCTGATGTCAAAAATGGCTGAATACCCAAATCATGCAAGCGAGTGATTGAACTTGGCGCATCGTTAGTATGTAGTGTCGAGAGCACTAAATGCCCTGTCAATGAGGCTTGTACTGCCATATTGGCTGTTTCGGCATCACGAATCTCCCCCACCATAATAATATCAGGATCTTGACGCATCAAAGAGCGAATGCCGTCAGCAAAGTATAAATCGACACCTGGATTCACTTGCATTTGGTTAAATGCAGGTTCAATCATTTCAATAGGATCTTCAATAGTACAGACATTGACTTGTTCAGTTGCTAACTGCTTGAGAGTACTATACAAGGTCGTGGTCTTACCCGAACCTGTAGGCCCAGTGACCAAAATAATCCCGTTTGGATGAGCAGTCAATTCATGCCATGTTTCAAGCTGCTTGCCTGATAGACCAAGCTGAGCGAAGGAACGTACCAGTACTTCAGGATCGAACACCCGCATGACCAACTTTTCACCGAAGGCGGTTGGCATAGTCGACAAACGAAGCTCTGTCTCTAGTCCCTTCGGCGTTCGCGTCTTTAAACGACCATCTTGCGGCTTACGCTTTTCTGCAACATTTAGCCGCCCTAAAATTTTGATACGTGCGGTCACCGCGACGATGATTGCCAATGGCATTTCATACACCGTATGGAGTACACCATCAATACGGAAGCGAACCTTACCTGTCTCACGACGTGGCTCTAGATGGATATCACTAGCTCGTTGCTCAAAGGCATATTGCAACAGCCAATCAACAACTCTAACAATATGCTGGTCATTGGCATCAGGATTAGTATTGTCACCCAGTTGCAATAATGCTTCAACATTGGTCACATCAGCAGCTGCACGCTTATGGACACTGTTTGCGCCTGCAATCGCTTGGGTGACTTGATAGAACTCTTGCCGATAGCGTTTAATCTGCTCAGGATTGATATAGACCGTACGGTAGCTTTTTGATTTGATCAATTTTTCAATACTTGAGTGCCAGTCAGTATAAAAAGGCTGATCCGTTCCAATAATCACTTCGTCTACAGCGACTTCAATCGGTAGAATATGCTGTGAACGTGCATATTCAAATGACATCAATTGTGTGACTGCAGGGACATCAACTTTTAGAGGGTCAATACGAACGAGAGACATATCTGCTTTAGCCGCCAACCACTGGTTGAGCCAAGCCAAAGTTAATTTATTTTCAGCGCTATTGTTCGTCGCATGGCCATTAGGCAAGCCAAATTCACTAATCGTTAGTAGAGGGTGCTGCGCTTTGTCGCGACGGCTAGTAATGACTAGGTTATAGCCGCGTTGGTCAATCACTTTATCTGCCAATAGCTCATCTAGACACCAACGCAAATCAATCACTATCGAGTACTGTTGAGCAGACATATCTCTCTTCTTCTATTATTTTAAAATGTGTTGTCAAAAATGATATCAATGCAAACCAGCTACACCGTAACCACAGCGATTATCTGTAGCTGTCCTGATTCTATCAACTGAAAACTCACATCAACCGATTTATAGCGCATAACAAATGGCGTGGCTACCTCTGTCCGTCGATAAGCTGGACGCGGGTCTTGGGCAATTAGCTCTTCGATAATGCTCATATCTGAGGCTATCAATTGATTTTGTATACGATGAATCGTAGACGCAACTGTCGCATTACTTAATCCGGCGTTTACGTCTTTAATACTTGTATCATCGTTATTAGCATCATTAGGCTCGCCTGCGCTTACTAACATCATAAACTGTTCGTTAGCAGCATCGGTCACGGTCACAGTTAATAACTCTGGAGCAGTTGGTGCAAATCCACTCTCTGCCTCTACAAGCGCATCGCTATACGCCACATATGGCTTTATATCGATGATTGGCGTGCCGTCTATCATATCAGCACCTTTGATAATCAATAATACACGGCCTTTTATTATTTTGACCTGTTCGAGCTTGACGACAGACAAACCTAGCCCCGAAGGACGATACATGCTTCGACTGGCAAATACCCCTATTTTTTGATTACCGCCCAATCTCGGTGGTCGTACTTGAGCGCGAAAGTCACTACTGGTTTTATTATTGTTTTTATATCGATAATTATGATGAAACTGCCAACTCACCCATATATGGCTAAACTTATCCAAACCATCAAATGCAGCTGGCGTATCATATGGCGCTAACATCTCAATGACACTAGTCAGGGCTACTAGGTTTGGCTGGCGCGGCGCACCGAATTTTTGTGAAATCGGCGCACGGTGATAGCCAATGACAGGAGCTTGATGGTAGTTATCTAACAGGGGATTCTCATCAAGCATATACCAACTCCAGTAATACAAAACTGTCTTGATAAAGCAGTTTTGCCAAATGATACAAAATTACTCACTAACGATATTCCATTTTATCATGCTAGACAATCACTGCTAGACGGATTTTTATTTTAAAGTTTGGTATTATGAGCAAGAAATTTGATGAGAGTCATTTACATTTGGATGATATGACCAGTAATGCTGTCATCGTTGACGCAAATTTACTATGTCTAATGACGTAATAGCTGGCTATATATAAGCAGATAAACCAGCTGTATTACACTTACTCATCATTTACTCGTTCATAAAAATAGCAGTTTCGACAACGATTAAAAGACTGATACGTTTTTATAATGTTCAATCTAACATTGAAAATTCTGATTTAATACTTATTCAAACTTAACACACAAATAACAACTTATTAACGAGGACTTTATGTCAAAACTTCGCACCGAAACGGTCACAGAGGTTCATCACTGGAATGATTCTCTATTTAGTATCAAAACCACTCGTGACGATGGCTTGCGCTTTCGTAATGGCGAATTTGCGATGATTGGACTTGTTGTTGATGGCAAGCCACTACTACGCGCTTATTCAATTGCCAGCCCTAACTATGAAGATCATTTAGAATTCTTCTCTATCAAAGTTCAAGATGGTCCGTTAACTTCACGCTTACAGCATATCAAAGTAGGTGATGAGCTGTTAGTCAGTAAAAAGCCGACGGGCACACTAGTATTGGACGATCTGCTACCAGGTAAGAACCTTTACATGCTCTCTACTGGTACTGGCCTTGCTCCCTTCTTGTCACTAGCACGTGATCCTGAAGTATATGAGCGTTTTGACAAAATTATCTTAGTACATGGCGTACGTCATGTTCATGATTTGGCTTATCGTGAAATGTTTGAAAATGAGCTGCCTAATGATGAAATCTTTGGTGAATGGTTCCGCGAAAAATTCATCTATTATCCAACCGTTACGCGTGAAGAATTCAGAAACCAAGGTCGTGTCACTGATTTGATGAAATCAGGCAAATTGTTTGAAGATATTGGTTTACCGCCAATGAATAAAGACGACGACCGTGTCATGCTTTGTGGCAGCATGCCATTTAATGCTGAGGTTTCTGCTATTTTAGATGACTTCGGCCTAACTGTTTCACCACGTATGGGTGTGCAGGCAGATTACGCAGTTGAGCGTGCCTTTGTCGGCTAGATTGAGGCTAACTGATACTGATTCAAAGAATAGAAAAATTATATTAAATAATTCTTGACGCATGCAAATAGGCTGCTATAATACGCAGCCTATACAGTCAACACTGTAACCCAATTCGATAATATTTATTTAATAAACATTATCTTCTAACATGCCAGTGTGATGGAATTGGTAGACATGACGGATTCAAAATCCGTTGCCTTTAAAAGCGTGTCGGTTCGAGTCCGACCACTGGTACCAATATTTAGTACAAACTAGCCTCCTTTATCGGAGGTTTTTTTGTGCTTATTATATTTGTTTTAATAAATTTCTAGCTCGTTTATATCGATACTTCAAATGGCATAACAGCGCTTATCTTAATTGGTACTGCATAACTCCATGGCATGCCAGCACTACAATAAAAATATCCATCATTGAACGACACGATATAAGCGGTAAAATCATTACCACACTGATCCATCATCGCTTGTTCATCGCTTTCATCACAAACCGCGCACCATATATTTTCATCACCGCGCGCTAACATTGCTCTTGTCAAATCGCTCCCTTTTAATTCATGACTCATTATCAGCTCCTTTATTATCTTGAACTTTCTCATTACTATTTTTTTAGAAAGTTAATTTACCAGTACTCAATTCATAAGTTTGGTATGAGCTATAAACAATGTTTTATCAGGTAAATAAAATTCCTATAAAAAACCATTTATTACTTTCATAACTATTAATTGTTGTGATTAATATATTGTAAAACGATAGCATTAGAACTGTAACATATAGTTATAATATTTATGACGGAAGGCGATAATATTTAGACAGACGGTATAGAAAATCTATAATATTTAATGTATGCGTATTTTAGAATATATGCAGTTAACATACGTTCACTAAGGTATGTTTGTCAACCTCTAATTGCTGTCTGTTATTCAACTATTAACCTTACACTATATTTAATTACTGATATATAAATTATTCGCATATTGCCATATTTTTATGGTTCTATAGTCGAAAAAAACCTTTACCGTTTAATAATCGATACTGAAATAAAAGTATTGAGCGATGTAAAATATTAATAATGAAAACTCCTACAGCATCCAATCCACGTAAAATCATTCATATAGACATGGATGCGTTTTATGCCAGTGTAGAACAACGTGACTTCCCAGAATTACGGGGCAAACCACTAGTGGTTGGTGGAGATCCAAATGGTCGCGGTGTTGTAGCAGCGGCTAGCTATGAGGTACGTCAGTTTGGGGTCCGCTCAGCCATGTCTTGTTATGAAGCTCGCAAACGTTGTCCAGAAGTCATATTTGTTAGACCACGTTTTGAAATATATCGAGCTGTTAGCAGCGATATTCGCAATATCATGTACAGCTTAACGCCTCATGTTGAGCCATTATCGCTAGACGAGGCTTATCTCGAAGTCACTGGTCTTACCGTACATAAAGGCTCAGCGACATTAATGGCCAATTGGTTAAGAGCACAAATATTACAACATACAGGATTGACTGCTTCTGCTGGCGTATCCTTCAACAAGATGTTGGCCAAGATTGCCTCTGATATCAATAAGCCTAACGGCACCGCTATTATCACGCCAGAAGACGCTGATGCTTTTATCAGCACACTACCTATTGAACGATTTCATGGGATAGGTAAAGCAACGGCAAGGCGATTACATGCAATGGGCGTGACTAACGGTGCTGATCTACGCCGTATGTCAGCCGAAGTATTGATTAATGAGTTTGGTAAGCGAGGACAGTTTTATCATGATATCGCTCATGGTCGGGATGAACGCGCTGTCAAATCTGAGCGCCTGCATAAGTCTGTTGGTTCGGAGACTACTTTTAGAGAAAACCTAAACGATGACACGGCGTTACGTGTACAAATCTATGAACAAAACGCGGATGCCTTCGCGCAGCTGCACAAAAAAAATCTCATCGCTCATACTATAACACTCAAGGTTAAGTATGCCGATTTCACTCAGATTACCCGTACGCACACGCTAACCACCGCTTTTAGTAGCGCTGAATCTGCACATTACTGGTTAGATAAGTTATTCTTAGATATCCCTCGCCAGCTCCCTATCCGATTAGTCGGGGTCACTTTTTCGTCTTTGACACCTGCAGCCCAACTATTGCCTCAATTAAATTTATTTGAGTAAAATAAGCAAAGACTAGCGTAGTAAACATTAGAACAGTTAACAGCTTATCGCTTAGGCTATTTAAGTAGTTCAAATATGTTTTGTGCACGGTGACTACTTAGTAAAGCAACCTTTTATAGCAGTATTTCTGCTACAATTATGCCAAAATTTCTATCCATTTAAAGACTGATTATGACCAACGCCCACACTGCATCTTCCGATTCTAATGCCCCGCTTGATACCAATAACAACAGTGACGTCTTAGATTATCTAAGCGTAGAAGATTACGACTATGATCTACCAGATTGTTTGATTGCGCGATATCCATTGGCACAACGTTCTGCTTCAAAACTTTTGTACTTGCCTGCTCACACTGACACAAATGCTACGCTTGTAGAAGACTGTTTGTTTTCTGAATTGCCTGAATTGTTAGACGCTGGAGACCTGATTGTCTTTAATGATACAAAGGTGATGAAGGCACGCCTATTCGGTCAAAAAGATACTGGCGGTAAACTTGAGGTTTTGATTGAGCGATTGGTTACTGTCTCAGACTTAGATATAACGACGCTGCATTTAGAAGATTCAGATAATAAGTCAGTCAATCAAGAACATATTGCCCTTTGCCATGTAAAAGCCAGCAAAGCACTGAAACTTGGTCAACGTTTTCAACTTGCTGATGGTCATATGAGTGGCGCGATGATTGGTCGTCAGGACAACTTGTTTGTTTTAGCCTTTGATGCGCCAATTTTGCCTGATTTAGAAATTTACGGCGAGTTACCTATCCCGCCCTACTTTGAACGTCATGCTGATGATACTGATAATACTCGTTATCAAACGGTGTTCCATGATCCTGCTAAGCTTGCAAGTGTCGCTGCACCGACAGCAAGTTTGCATTTCGATGACTTGGTGCTCAATAAGTTGGCAGAAAAAGGCATCAATACTGCTTTTGTGACATTGCATGTTGGCGCTGGTACCTTTGCGCCAGTTAAAACAGACAACCTACTCAATCATACTATGCACAGTGAGTATGCACATTTGCCACAAGCAACTGCTGAGCTAATTAATCAAACGCATGCAAATGGTAATAAGGTTATTGCTATTGGTACCACGGTGACTCGCGTCCTTGAAACGGCTTATCAAAAAACAGCTATCAATGGGCAAGCACTCTCTAGTTGGTCAGGGGACACGGACATTTTTATTTATCCAGGGTTTAAATTCGGTGTCATTGATCGACTGTTAACAAACTTTCATTTACCCAAATCGACGTTGCTAATGTTGGTATCAGCTTTTTCTGGCAAAGCAGCGATTGAACAGGCATATCAACATGCTATTGAAAAAGAATATCGATTCTTCAGCTATGGCGATGCGATGTTACTTGACAAGAAAATAAGATAAACATTAAATAAACATCTATGCATTGGACGCAACAGTTGTGAAATAAACTGGTAAACTAAACCGTACTTTGTTATAACAGCAAAGATAACTTATTTTGTAAAGGACTGCTCATGTCTTGTCATTTATCTCGTCGCTTGACTCCTGTACATCGCGCGGTATCGATGGCATTACTTTATTCTGTAGGTTTGGCCGCTATTATTCCAAGCACGCAAGCGGCAACTATCGGTAAGACCGTGGTTAGCTCAGCTCAGCATGAACCGTTGAGCGCAAGTATCGTGGTTACTGACATACGAGCGGCTGACTTTTCAGCGAGCTTGGCCAATCCAGTCATCTATCAACAGATGGGATTGACGCCGACTGACTCAATGCAGGTGCGCTTTCAAGCAACTTCAGCGACCAGTGGTCAGGTATTAATCAGCACATCACAGCCTGTGTCCAAGCCTTTTGCTGATTTGGTGTTGTCGATCAATGATAATGGGCAGCAAAATGTCGTACCAAAAACATTATTGATGCCGTTAAACGATAGTCTACCGATTAATAATGCTTCCAAGAACAATATCAAAGGCACTCAGAAACTTAATTTACCAAGTGTTTCTGCAAGCGCTGCAAAACCGTTAACCGTAAGAAAAGGTGCGCCGCCGCCATTAATATCGGTATCTAACGCTGCTGCAAATAAACCAGCTCTAGCAAACATAGCAGCAGTTGATTCTTCCATTTCCAGAGCAGTGTCTAACATACAAGCTCCGACAGTGACTGCTACTTCGCAGACTAGCAATCTTACTTACGCGCCTAGTCGGCTTGATAATGGGCGCTTAAATAGCGACTCTGATATAAAAAATGCTAGCAGTAATGCAAAGAAGACTGATAACGGACTTAGTTCAGCGAACCGTTTAGATAGCAGTTTCTTAAATGCAAACAACAACACTGAAACTACGAAAGCTGTTGACAACGATAGCCATAAGGCAAGTATAAAAAGCACTCCAATCTTAGATAAAGTATTAATTGATAAACCACTCGACACTCTAAATATTCAAGTCACACGGCAGATACAGCCGAGTCGTAAAAAAACAGATGCTGATACATCACCCGTACCTACTCTGAATCCTAGTATCATCGCAAGCAATATTGAGAAAAATGCTACTAGCGTCTTGGCTGCTTCTATTGACAATACAACGTCGAAAACTACTAATAGCGCTATCAATACTGTGCCTTCAAATGACATAGCAACAGATAGTACGATAGTTAATCAATACCAAGTACAACGTAACGATAGCCTATGGATTATTGCTCAGCAGATCGCGCAAGAAAACAATCTAGATACTTCCATCGTGATGAAGCAAATTCAGTCACAAAACCCTGATGCTTTTATCAATAAAGACGCGGATCAATTAAAAGCAGATGCTAAGCTTATTTTACCTAGTTATGATGTCATACCATCACAGAAAAATTTAGAAGCAGCTATCAATGCACAAAGACAATATATTCGCAGAGCAAATACAGCGGCGATGCAAAAAACAGCTCAAAGACCTTTTAAAAAACTCTCTATAAGTACGCAAGCGGTCAAACGCCCTGAGAAAGCCACTACGACTAAAACACAGACTTTATCAAAAGCACAATTTTCTGTGCTTGCGCCTGGGCGAGATGGCAATGCAGATGGCACTCAAGCGAAAGCAGCATCAAACACAGGGAATGGTTTGAGTACAGATATATTAGAGACACTTAAAGCATCGCGGCAACAAGCAGCATCACAGGCTCAACGATTATCAAGTACGAGTAGCACTCTTAGTAGCTATACTAAAAAAATTCAATTACAAAACCAAAAATTGGCTGAGCTACAGGCTCGTCTCGAAAAATTACGCAATCAATAATTGCCTAACTGACTCATACATTAGATTGTGATCACAGGCGTAGGAATAACTATGGACAATATGCTATATATCATCGCCGGATTGGCGCTTATTCTGTTAGTGGCTGCTTTATTCTTGCGCAAAAACAAGGCGCAGAAATCGTCATCACCATCGCCTATTAATTCAAGAAAAAATACGTCTACTCCATCACAAAAAGTAGATTATGGTACTCCTACCCACACTAATGTCAGCAATAGCCATAAATTTGACCATATCACTATTGCTCAGCGTTTTATGGATCAGCAGCGCTATGACAAGGCGATCGAAACCATTAAACGTGGTTTAAGTGAAAAACCTCATAACAGTGCATTGTCTCTTAAACTACTCAGCATATACGCGACGATAAACCAGCCAGAAGATTTTAATAGTATTTATGAGTCCATAAAAACTCATAATGATAGTCAGACTATCGCTCAAGCAGATGAGATAAGAAATCTATCTTTTGATGAATTAGAACCTGCCGCTGCGCAAATGCTAGCCACAGATAATACTAACAATGATTTTGGTGCTATCGACTTCGATTTGCCTATTAGTCAGAATGATAGTACTAATACAGTAGATCACCAGTCAATTGAAGAAAGTAATAACGATAACGCAATAAATGAGCCTATCGATAGCTTAGAAGTGTCAAACGAAATTGACAATATTAATCCTACTACCGAAAATCCAAATGATAGCTTTGATCTGACTCTCAGCGATTTAGAGAGCGATTTCGCTGCGCCTAATACGACAAATGAAATGCCTGTCACACCGTTAGACAATGTAGATAACGACATTTTAGAGAGCTCTGCTAACGATAATGTTAGTAATAACGAAGATAACGATCTTAGTGACTTTGAGTTTGACTTTGATTCATTTGATGATACTTCGAATGAATCATCTATAGACACTAACCTCTCACATGATGACAATGAGAAAGCAGTACTAGAAGAAGATTTTATCTTAGATTTCGATGATTTAGCAGCCGATACAGACAAAGATAATGTCGTCACTAATGACGTATCTACAAATTCAGAACAACACTCTATCGACACTATTCAAAACAGTGAAGATGACTTTGCTTTATCTTTGGGCAGCCTAGATACATCAGATAATATAGATAATACCTTAAGTGATGAACTACCTACTACTGAAACAAATAGTGATATTGATAACTTTATTTTTGAGGATATTGATTTTGGAAACAATGCTTCTGAAAGTATGACCCTTGAAGAAGATAACTTTGCAGATATTAATCTTGAGGAACCATTACTCAATAATGATATCGAGGCTAATGATGTTGACGAATCGAATATCGCACCTGCTACACCATTGAGATTTGATGACAATACGCTGATAGACGATGATTTTAATATTGACGATGCTGATTCTCTATTTGACGCTCCATCGGCCACTACCCCAGTCTCTACAGCTGCGCCAGTTGAGAGTGACACTTCTATCACGCCTCAAGAGGCTGAATCAGCAGAAGATTTTTCATCACGTTTCGCAGCAGATTTTGATTTCGTAAAGTCACTAGACAGTAATCAAGTAACGTTAGACTTGGCAGATCAATATCTACAACTGGGTGAATATGACAGTGCAAAGCGTCTACTCAATGAAGTGATAGCTCAAGGTACTAGTGAGCAGAAACAGCAAGCACAGCTATTACTCGAACGTACTGCGTAGTTAATAGTCTAGTCTCTCATCAGCAAGTACTTCCGAATCACGGGATGCTTGCTGATTTTTTTGCATTTAACTCTAATACTATCTATTATTGAACCCTTTAGCCATCGTTGCTCAATTCTCCAGCACCTCTTTTCTTCCATACTTGTTTACTGTGTTGATACTATGCCATCTTCTGTTATGCTCAAAAATCTATCCGATCCTATTCAACTGATTTATGCTGGTGGTACCTTTGGTAGCTATGGCAGACCTTTAGCGCCATTATCAGCAGAAGTGTTTTTGCCTACTCTACAAAAACTTTTATCTGCCCAAGACAGTACGAATAACTTACCGACAGTCTCATGGTTAGAAAACACCCTGATCAAAGACAGCAGCCAACTTACTCCTAGCGACTTTACCCATTTCTATCAACTACTACTAAATGCTTATGCCAAAGGTGATAGACGCTTTGTGCTCATCACTGGCACGGATACGTTGAGTTACTTGGGTGCATTTTTAGCAGAAGCGTTTGCAAGTAGTGATATTTGTATTGTTCTGACCGCAAGTATGCGTCCATTATTAGATAGTGAGATATTATATTCCTATAACATCGATGGACATAGCGATGCTTGGGGCAATCTCAACGACTCATTAAAACTAGCCGCTGCTGGTGAATCAGGTGTGAAGATTAGTTTTGGCGGCGAATCATGGCCTGCTCAAACGGTACAGAAAATTCACAGTCATGATCTGATGGCATTTACTGGTCATTCTCGCGCCGCTTATCCAGCCAATAGCTATATAAAAAATCTACCTGACACGCGTAGGCAACATTGGCTTGATGATCAACAAGACCTGCTATCCAGTATTCAAACACGTGCTGAAAACGCGAGTATTCATGCGCTATATTGCCTACCTAACGATGTTTCGATGATGAACAATCAGCTACAAGCTTTATTGTCGCAGCCACCATGTGGCATTATTCTATTGGGATTTGGCGCTGGTAACATCCCTTACTCAGCTGCACTAGCAGAGACACTGACCCTTGCTCATGAGCGTGGACATATGGTGATATCAGCCAGTCAATGTCCATTTGGTGGCGTCAACGATAGCTATGCAGCGGGTAGTTGGCAGTACGAGCATCATGTCATTGCTGGTGGACGTTTGACCATACCTGCTATTTATGCCCGATTACTATGGTTGCTACTTCGCTATGACAGTCCTGCAAGACGCAAACAGCGTTGGTTGAATAATGTCAATCAAACTGGCACTAACATCAAGAAGCGATAAGCGACTTTTAATTAATTCCCATTTTATAAGTTTAGAAACCCTAATGTCTGAGACTGAAATTATTGAAACTGCACCAACCTACACTTTAGCGATTGCTATTGAGTTCTTAGGAACTCATTATCATGGCTGGCAACGGCAACGAGAGGTTTTGGGTGTACAAGAAGCCTTAGAGACAGCTATCGGCAAAGTTGCCAATGAGCCTGTAGAAGTCATCGCAGCTGGGCGTACTGACGCCAGCGTCCATGCGAGCAATATGATTGCCCATTTTATAACTCATGCGTATCGCCCTACTCATAACTGGTTACGCGGTGTGAACAGCCTGCTTCCCGATGATATTGCTCTACGCTGGATACAACCCATGCCAGCTGATTTTCACGCGCGTTTTGGTGCTATTGCTCGTCGCTATCGTTATATTACGCTCAACCAAGCACAGCGCCCTGCCATACTAAATCATCAAGTAACTCATATCTATGAGCCGCTTGATTTGAAAGCCATGCAGCAAGCAGCAGCTGATATCGTCGGTACACACGATTTTAGCAGTTACCGTGCTGCTGCCTGTCAATCCAATCAACCAGTGCGTACGATTAGCCATGCCAATCTTTTTGCTCATGGCCAATTTATCGTTTTTGATATACAAGCAGATGGGTTTTTACATCATATGGTTCGCAATTTGATGGGCACATTGTATGCCATTGGTAGACATGAGCTAGAGCCAGCAGATTTTTTGAATATTTTGCATAAAAAAGATCGAACGATTGCACCGCCCACCGCTTCAGGTGATGGGCTGTATTTTATCAATGCTTATTATCCTGAGCGTTTTCAAAGCTTATTGCCAGATGCACCGTTAACGCCTATCTGGTTAAATTTGCCTAACTAAATCAATATCATTTGGCATACATATCACTTACATGCTGTCAAGTCAAAAGCAGGTTCGTATTGCTTTAATCCGCTAACTTACGTATAATATGGGCTTATTTTTTAATTGATTGATACAAATTATGGCAAAAGACGATATTATTGAATTTGAAGGCGAAGTCATTGATACCCTTCCTAATACTTTGTTCAAAGTTCGTTTAGAAAACGGGCACGAAATCATTGCGCATATTTCTGGTAAGATGCGTAAGCATTATATTCGTATCTTGACAGGTGATAAGGTTAAAGTTGAAATGACGCCTTATGACCTATCTAAAGGCCGTATCACCTACCGTGGTAAAAACTAAATACTGACTGACCAATATGGTTATGAAAGTATTAGCATTGGTAAGATACAGCCAATAGCCGAATAGCTACGTTATCGCTGATAGCTGATATGACGCTTGGGTAGTGTAACTGATAATAATAATGAAAATGCTAATCTGCTCATTATTGCCTATCAATATTTTAGTTATTTAGTATTGACTGTTTCTGCTTACCACAAAAAATACCGCTAGATTTTAGCGGTATTTTTTTGTCCGTTTTTTATGGCTTAGTACTATCGCATTTAACTAAATTCGACAGTCGCGCCGTTTTTTATGACTCCGAGCAGACTAAGCGCATCCCAGTTGGTCAAACGCACACAACCTGCTGATGCTTGACGACTGATACGAGCAGGATCTGGTGATCCATGAATGCCATAAGTTGGTTTACTAAGCCCAATCCATACTGAGCCTACTGGATTGTTGGGACCTGGTGGAATGATAGACTTGCTACCGTCATTTGCCGTATAAGTATAGTTCGGCTCGTGCACCTTTACCTTAACAGTATGCGTACCTGTTGGTGATGGTGTCGCTGTACTACCCACTGTCGTCGGATAGCTAGCAATCAAGTTATTGTTCTCATCATATGCGTAGAGTGTTTCAGTGGCTTTATCAGCGACAACGCGATGCACAGGCTTAGTGTTAGGATTGCCAGGATTATATACCGTGATAATTTCACCAGCAGTAAAACTGGCATCAGAATTAAGCGATTTTAAGTACTTTTCACTGATATGAAACTTCTCTGCCAACGCCTCAGTAAGACTTTCGTAGTACATCCCCTCAAGCTTGGATTTGGCAACAGAATCAGCAGGTATGGTTGTGGTTTTGACATTCACATCTGCTTCAGTGAGCTGATAACTGACTAATACTGGTTGAGTTGTGAGCTTCTCATTTTTAGTCAGTGCTTGCCATGTCTCAGCGTTCAACGTATCAGTTACGTCTAAACCATTCGCTTTTTGAAACGCTTGCATGGCCTTGCGAGTATTTTTGCCCCAGTAGCCATCGACAGGCCCTACTCCGTTATGATGCCAGTTTAGTAGAGCCTGCAGCTTTGTTCCTACGTTACGATCAATATCTGCATCTGCCGTCCAAGTGACATTGTTTATCTTTTTTGCATTGTCAGATAGGTTCTCAGTTGTGTATTTAATAGTAGGCAGTAGCTTATTCAATGAAGTCGCGGCTTTACTATCTCCTGTTAACTTTTGACTTACGCCATTAGTCACCGGACTGACTTCTGCCGGAGCTTTGACGCTATTACTTGAGCTTACAATATCCGTTGTCTCTGCTGCGATGCTTTGTCCCATGAATAGTAAGCTAGAGAGACTAACCACTGTCAATGCTTTACTGATTCTTGTTAGTTGATACATGTAACACTCCTCATTTAATAAATTCTATTATTATTTTCAGTTTTCAAATACTACAGTTTTTTGGATTTTTAGAACTTACCTCTGTCATCTAAGTTTTTACTATTATATTTTTGCTAAAAGTAAAAGATTTTAAGTCTCTTACGAGTCATCAATATTGTCATATTACCCTGTGAGCATATAACAGCTTTGTGTTAAAAGGAGCTTTGTTGTACAGCGTCTCTGTTAATAAGGTGCTTATAAATAAGCTTGGCTAACAGATAAACAATAAAAAACCCATAAGCCACTTGGTAGCTTATGGGTATATAACACGTAAACTGAGACTGTGGAAAATGCTATATAGGAATAGCCTTTAAACGCAAGTTAACTTATATCAGTTTGGTCAAGACCGCTTGACCCATTTCTTTACAGCCTACCTGCTTAAGTCCAGCTTCGCTGCTATCTAAAATATCTAACGTACGTAGACCATCATCAAGCACATCACTAACTGCCTGCTCAATTGCTTGTGCCGCATCTTCTTGCTTGAACGTATAACGCAGCATCATAGCAACAGATAGGATAGTCGCTAATGGATTGGCTTTATCTTGTCCTGCGATATCAGGCGCTGAACCATGACACGGCTCATACATGCCCTTACCTGACTCATCTAAGCTCGCTGATGGCAACATACCAATAGAGCCTGTCAACATCGCAGCTTCATCAGATAGGATATCGCCAAACATGTTTCCTGTCACCATAACATCGAACTGCTTAGGATCTTTAATCAACTGCATGCAAGCATTGTCAGCATACATATGTGATAACGCCACATCACTATAGTCAACTTGCTGCATTTCGATCATCGTCTGTTTCCACAGCTCGGTGACTTCTAATACATTGGCTTTATCAACTGAACATACCTTAGCTGCTGTACCTGCTGCTTGCGCACGCGTTTTTGCTAATTCAAAGGCAACTTTACCAATACGCTGAATCTCACTTGTGCTATACACCATCGTGTTATAGCCCTGCTGCTCACCGTTTTCTAGTGTGCGGATACCACGAGGCTCACCGAAATAGATACCGCCTGTCAGTTCACGAACGATCAATAGATCTAAACCTGAGATAATTTCAGGTTTGATACTTGAGGCATTAGCCAACTGTGGATAGAGCTTGGCTACGCGTAGGTTAGCAAATAAACCAAGCTCACCGCGGATTTTCAATAGACCGCGCTCAGGGCGTTTACTACGCTCGATTGCATCCCATTTAGGACCACCAACTGCACCTAGCAATACGGCATCTGCGGCGCGAGCACGGGCCAATGTCTCATCTGGTAAAGGCTCACCAGTTGCATCAATAGCCACACCGCCAATCAATCCAGACTCAAGCGTTAAATCAAGTGAGAACTTATCATTGACAGCTTTGAGCACGTCAATGGCTTGGGTCATAATTTCAGGGCCAATACCATCACCCGCTAATGTTAAAATCGTTGCCATACTGATCCTTTTGGAATGTTTTTATTGGTTGGTTATATTTTTGAGCTTTTTATACTCATATTTTATGCTGCCATTTTTTTGGCTTTGGGTGCTGATGTTACTGCTTTATCCATACCCGTCTCTACAAACTCGCCTTGATGCTCAGCGTCTAGTTGCTTGCAGAATCGGCGCTGTACTTTCGTACCTTGCAATAGCTCAATGCATAAGGGCTCAGGTGATGCTGTGTCCAATAGACTGCCTGATTTTTCGCTGTTCTTCTTTTGATAAGCGCGCAACTGATAGGTACCTGCTTCAGTGAAGTCGTGAATCATCGCAAAACGCTCAACATAGCCCATATTATTTTCTGGATAAAAATTCACATGTACTTCGTGTTTGGCAGGCATGACTCGTGCATAGTAGTTAGTCAATCCTGGCATACTTGAAGGCGCTAACGGTACAACTTTTATGGCATTTTTATTGACGAGTGGTGTCATATCCATATTTATCGAGGTTTTTGCCATACCTTCTTGACGTGGTAAGGCTGTCATAATCTGAGGATTGATTGGCTCGTGACTGTTGGGCGCAATAATGAGTGTTTTATCTATCTGCACAATTTCGCAATGATATGTACCCACACACGCAATATTTACTTCACCAGCGATAGGTTTGATTTTACCCACCCATGCTTCAGCACTCTCTGCTTCATCTATTTTTTGATAGCCCGTCAATAGCTGACAGCCTGACAATAATAAGCTTGCAGCAACAATGGTACTTGTCCATAGAGCATAACGTTTTGTATTCATAATGGCGGCTACTATTCAAGAGAGATAATAAAATGTAGTGAAAAACTATTCTTCATTTTAGACAGTTCACCGCCATAACTCAACGCTGCGTTGCGACTACTCGCAGTTTTATAAGCAGTAGATTATAGAATGACCTTCTACGCTCGTACGTCGTTAAATATCCACGGTGTTTTTTGCATCATTTGTTGCTCATAATCTTTGATAGCATCACTTTGTTGCAAAGTTAGACCAATATCATCCAGTCCGTTTAACAAGCAATGTTTACGAAAAGCATCTACTTCAAAGGCATATTCTTCGCCAGTTGGTGTAATAACGACTTGACGCTCAAGATCGGCGGTCAACTCATAGCCTTCGTTATCAAAAGTCGCCTTCATTAACGTATCTACAATCGCTTCATCCAACACAATCGGCAACATACCGTTTTTAAAGCAATTATTGTAAAATATATCTGCAAAACTTGGCGCAATTACCGTACGGAAACCATACTCTGATAACGCCCAAGGTGCATGCTCACGACTAGAGCCACAACCAAAGTTTCTACGTGCTAGCAAGATAGTAGCACCTTGATAACGTGGTTTATTCAATACAAAGTCTGGATTGATAACTCGTGTACTGTTGTCTTGACCAGGATAGCCTTCGTCAAGATAGCGCCAATCGTCAAATAGATTCACGCCAAAACCTGTACGTTTAATAGACTTTAAAAACTGTTTTGCGATAATTTGGTCGGTATCGACATTTGCGCGATCTAACGGGCAAACAATACCTGTTTGGGTGTTATAAGCTTGCATAAAATTTCCTATCAATTATATTTTTGCTGGCTGATGATTTTGATAAGTGTATTAAACAGTAAATAAGTTTTTACCATCTTTGACAGCATGCTCATATATTTATCGTTCATACAAGCATGATGTCAGCTACTTATTATCAGACTTAAAACGTACGGACGTCTACAAAATGACCTGCCAACGCGGCGGCAGCTGCCATTGCTGGGCTTACCAAATGCGTACGACCACCATTACCCTGACGACCTTCAAAATTACGATTAGACGTTGAGGCACAGTGCTCTTGCGGCTCAAGCTTGTCTGCATTCATCGCAAGACACATCGAGCAGCCCGGCTCACGCCATTCAAAACCAGCTTCGGTAAATAACGTATCCAAGCCTTCAGCTTCTGCTTGCAACTTCACCTGTCCAGAACCTGCAACAACGATCGCTTCTTTTACGTTATCAGCAACTTTGCGACCTTTGATTACCGCTGCTGCATCACGTAAATCTTCGATACGTGAATTGGTACATGAACCGATAAATATACGGTCAAGTTGGATATCCGTAATTTTTTGACCTGCTTCTAGCCCCATATAAGTATAAGCGCGTAACCAGCCTTCTTCTTGGGCCTCATCAATGGCTTGATCTGGTGTCGGTACAGATTGAGTGATATCTACCACCATCTCAGGCGATGTACCCCAAGATACTTGCGGTGCGATCTGACTACCGTCGATTTCTACCACAGTATCGAATATCGCGTCATCATCTGAATATAGTGTGCGCCAGTAGGCTTCCGCTTGTTCCCATTGTGCTTCGCTTGGCGCATATGGACGACCTTTGACATAATCAATTGTCGTGTCATCGACCGCAACCATACCAACACGTGCACCTGCTTCAATCGCCATGTTACAGACGGTCATGCGACCCTCCATACTCATGTCTTCGAATACTTGACCTGCAAACTCAATCGCGTGTCCTGTTCCACCTGCTGTACCAATCTTTGCAATAATAGCTAACACCACATCTTTTGAAGTGACGCCAGCACCAAGTTGACCAGTGACACGGATTTGCATATTTTTTGATTTCTTTTGAATCAAACACTGCGTTGCCAATACATGCTCAACTTCGGAGGTTCCGATACCATGAGCCAAACAGCCAAGTGCCCCATGAGTCGCTGTATGCGAGTCACCGCAAACAACCGTCATACCTGGCAAGACCAAACCTTGCTCAGGACCGACCACGTGCAAAATTCCTTGACGCGCATCATTGATAGTAAATTCAGCAATATCAAACTTGGTGCAATTATCGTCTAAGGTGACAACCTGCAAGCGTGATACCTTGTCTTTAATCCCCGGTACCCCTTCTAGGCGCTCTTTAGTGACGGTCGGCACATTATGATCTGGACTGGCAATGTTGGCCGATAAACGCCATGGCGCTCTATTTGCCAACTCCAACCCTTCAAATGCTTGTGGACTCGTCACTTCGTGCAACAGGTGGCGGTCGATATAAATCAGGCTCGAACCATCGTCGCGCTTAGTGACTTCGTGAGCGTTCCAAAGTTTGTCATATAACGTTTGACCAGCCATGTTGCTATCCTTTATAGGTTACTAATTACTTAATTTTTACTTGCTTGCACACTGCCAAGCTAAGATTCTATGTAAATGCTATGTCTATCTATAATGTTTAATAATTACGGTCGTATCTAAGATTTAAATATTATTTCTTTATTAGACCCAACATATGACTAAAATTAACGCTTAAAATACGTTTTAAAAGGCAAATAGCCAATTTTTTAGAATAAATATGTCACAATACGCCTCGATGTCTTGTGATTATAGCAGGCAAATCCTATAATAATAATTGATGATTTTTAACCAGACGCAAACTTTTATTTCTAATACGTTGTGATTGGGTCAGCCAACTTTTATTTATAGCTCATAAAGTAGCTAAGGACATTCGTTTGAACACCACAAACTTGACGACATTCGTTACCGTTATGCACACTGGCAGTATTTCAGGCGCCGCAGAAAAACTGTTTATCACGCAGCCTGCTGTCAGTAAACGTATCAAAAACTTAGAAGACGAGTTTAACATTACCTTGTTTGATACGGTAGGACGTGGAATTGTACCTACTCAAGCTGCTAGTGAAATGCTACCTCATGCCAAGCGTTGGCTAGAAGACTATGAAAATTTTAAAATCAACTTGCAGCATTCTCAGCACATTGTCTCTGGCAAGTTAGTCATTGGTACTAGCCATCATATTGGCCTACATCATTTAGCACCTGTCCTCAAACACTTCATTCAAGCTTATCCAGCTGTTCAGTTAGAAGTACATTTCGTAGATTCTGAAAAAGCGCATAAAGCAGTATTAGATGGTGATTTATCTTTAGCCTTTGTTACGCTTCCACCTGTCTACGATAAGCGACTAACCTACCATACGCTATGGTCAGATCCTCTTTATTTCATGACTGGTACGCTATCAGCGTTGGCAACCAAATCAAATGTCACTTTAGAGCAGTTGGCCCGATATCCTGCTATTCTCCCGTCTGCCAATACCTTTACCAGTCAGATTACTTTGGCCGAATTTGCCAAGCACAATCTAAAGCCTTATGCCACGATGAGCACCAACCCGCTTGAGTCTATTCGTATGCTAGTATCTGTCGGTCTTGGCTGGTCAGTACTGCCTCAAACGATGGTCAGCCAAGATTTGGAACGTATTGATATGGCAGACAATATTGAGCTACAGCGTTATCTAGGTGTAGTCATTAATCCAAAGCTTACGCAATCTAGCAGTGTTACCGCACTCTTAGACTTACTGGCTCCCATTGAATAAACATCGCTAGATATAATATATATCAATTCAACCTATTCGCATTTGTATCTCTCATGCGTTATAATACGCTTGACGTTGTTTGTATAACAAAAATTTACCACAAGGACACTGATAGTCATATATTGAATACTTCTAGTAAGATATGATGGTTAACAGTAGGTTTAATGGTTTTGGTTGATTGTGTAGGTTGCTAATACTCATATACAAATAGCAGATGCGAGCAATAACAATAGATAAGTGGAATGCGAAATTCCCATTGTTCTCTATCTCTATATGAGTGCTAGCCATAGAACGACATCAATCATATATAACTACAGAAGATACTGAAAAAAGCCATTATGTCTTAATTAATGGCTTTTTTTGTCTTTAAATATTGTTTTGGACATCGCCTTGTAGGACAGAACTTTTATAGTTAAAAAATAATTACAGCCAACCATGTTGGTTAAGGACAATTTATATGAACGGAGTTTCTAGTGGCGTGCTGATATCACTCGGCGCCTATTTCTTAGTGATGATTGGGATTGGCGTTTACGCTTATTTTAAGCAAGCCAATGATACTGAAGGCTATATGTTAGGGGGTCGTAACTTAGGCCCAGCAGTAACCGCACTTTCTGCAGGTGCATCAGATATGTCAGGTTGGTTACTACTTGGCTTGCCTGGTTATATGTTTGCCGATGGTGTGGTCAGTATTTGGATCGCGCTTGGTTTGACATTAGGTGCATTATTAAACTATCTCATCGTAGCACCTCGCCTTCGTGTTTATACCGAAGTGGCTGACAACGCTATCACCCTACCCGATTATTTTGCCAACCGCTTTGAAGACAAGTCGCACATGCTACGCGTCATCTCAGCCGTGGTCATCATTCTATTCTTTACCGTCTATACCGCTGCAAGTCTTGTAGGTGGTGGTAAACTCTTCGAAAGCTCACTTAACCTCTCATATAGCACTGGCTTATGGGTTACTGCTGGTGTGGTTGTGGCTTATACGCTATTCGGTGGTTTCTTAGCAGTATCTATGACCGATTTCGTACAGGGTGTCATCATGCTGTTTGCCATGGTAATCGTACCTGTCGTTGCCTTTACTGATCTTGGTGGTATTTCAGCCACGACAGAAGCGGTTAGAAACATCGATCCAACCCTTTTAGACGTTACTAGCGGTATGAGTGTCATCGGTATTATTTCATTAATGGCATGGGGCTTAGGTTACTTTGGCCAGCCACATATTATTGTACGTTTCATGGCGATTCGCTCAGTGAGAGATGTACCAACCGCACGTAATATCGGTATGAGCTGGATGGTTGTGAGTCTTATTGGTTCACTAATGACTGGTTTTGCTGGTCGTGCCTACGTACAAAAAACTGCGATGACGCTAGACGATCCTGAGACTATCTTCTTAGTATTCACTCAGTTCTTGTTCCATCCATTGGTTTCAGGTTTCCTATTAGCAGCTATTTTAGCGGCAATTATGAGTACTATTTCATCACAGCTATTGGTTGTATCAAGCTCTCTAACCAAAGATGTATACAAACTATTCTTTGATAAAGATGCACCAGAAGCTCGTCAGGTATTAGTTGGTCGTGTCTCTGTCGTAGTGGTTGCGCTAGTATCTATCATGCTTGCTTCTAATCCAGATAGCTCAGTATTGAACCTAGTTTCTAACGCATGGGCAGGATTTGGTGCTGCGTTTGGTCCATTGGTTATTTTCAGTCTGACATGGCGTGGTATGAACCGTAATGGTGCTGTTGCTGGTATGGTTGTTGGTGCTTTGACTGTTATCCTATGGATTTATGGTCCTTTCCAAGTAGATGGTATGGCACTAAATAGCTGGTTATACGCTATCGTTCCAGGCTTTATCTTAAGTACTATCGCTATCTTTGCTGTTAGTATCATGACTGGTGGCCCAAGACCTTCAGTTTCTGCTAAGTACAAAGAGATGGAGCTAAACTTAAACAAATAAGTTTACGTAAAATCTTAAGATTATTGTTATAAAAAACCTCGTCATTATTGGCGAGGTTTTTTTATGAGTAACGATTTATTACATTTAACCTACTACAGTATCAACCCAAGAGAACTTATGACCAATGAGACAGTAGTATGGATAGCCCTGTGATGGGTATATTAAGCTAGATTGCCCTAGCCTATTTGACAATCTAACTGCTACCCACCCTTGAATGGTGGACCTTTATTAGGACAACTACCTCTATTTAGCACCGTATTTGGCTACCTGTTTATACATCGTTATATACCTCAGGTGTGCTATGTTATTAGCAACTTACTTACTAAATATTCGATAAGATATAAGTACGTATCTGCTCTTGATCTGAAGGATGTGCGTTATACATGGATACGAAGCTAAACTAAGCAAATAAAATATAACCCTGCTATATAAATTAGTACTATGTAGATAATCTTTGCTATTCTACCTATACTTGAGAACTAACAATCAAATATTTAATAGAACGTTCACAAAAAAAGCGACCCATCATAGGTCGCTTTTTTAATACATAATAATTATTAAACCAAATTATCTTGCCTGATAAGAAATCTTTACACCAGCAATAAAGCCATCATTGTCTTCAAAATCAGCAACGATTTTGTCCGTTGGTAGAGCACCTTGAGCATCACCGAACCATAAGTATTTGCCACCGGCAGATACCGCCCAGTTCTCAGTGACGTTGTATTTGGCCCCAAGACCAACACTATAGTAACCGTCAACAGGACCTAAAGATGTTGTCGGATCACCAGCACCACTGTCCCAACCAACAGTACCGCTGATCGCAAGTGCTGGTGCGACACGCTTGGCAAGACCAAGCTCTACTTGCCACTGATCATCATCATATTCAACCAAATTCAATCCATCATCACCGTAACGACCACTGGCTTGACTAGCCTCATTATATAAAGGCGGAGTCAAGACAAAATCACCCCATGGTACCCAACGTACTTTTGCAGTTGCTAAAGTCGTTGGGTTAATACCTGTTTGGAAGTCGAAGTTGACTGATTTAGGTGTGGTGACTTCAATTTTCCCAGTTCGAGACGTTGGAAGAGCTCCCCCACTTAATAATCCAGCTAAAGGATAAGACTCAAATGTATCAGCATCATGATCAATCTCAGAGCGATATGTTAATGCTGCCTTTAACGCAATTTCAGGCTTACTATAAGCAATACCTGCAATATAACCATAATCCATATCAGGATTCATATGTGAGGTATAGCCAGTAGCTAGACCATAAGCTAGACCTCGTAATTTTGTATCGGATTGAATACGCTGTGCAACAGGCCCACCGTACACTTGAAAGTTCTTATTAGCACCAAACTTCATACCAAGGATAGCTGTTAAACTTTCGCTACGAACTTCAACTTGTGTATTTTCTCCTGCAGTACTGTTTTCGGCACCTATTATAGCTGGTTCTAGTGCTGCTGTCGTAGCACCATCTACAGGATTGTTAGGTGCAGGATCATTTGCGAACTCCCCTGCTGAATCAGCTGGATTAGTGTTTGCAACAAAATTGTTATCACCTTTATATTCAGCAGAAGCACCAAAAGGCTCATCATATAAGATACCAATACTAAAAGTATCATTTATGTCCGTTTTTACACCGTAACGGAAAAAATCGTAAGATTCGGCAATGTCGCCTGTCTTATTGCCACGTACGTAAGTGTTGTTAAAAGGATCGTTGTTAGAACTATCGTAACCACTTACATCAGCATCGATATAGGTATAAACGGCTTCAGCGTAAGTGCCATCTTGGAAAAAAGCGGTAACATCCTGACCTGAACGATCAAGACCAGCAGCATTAGTCATGCTAGCGACAGAGAGAGTAGCGATTGCTACTGCAAGGGTTTTTAAGTGAAAAGTAGTGCGCATTGTGTATCTCCAACGGTCCTTGTTGTATTACTACTTTGATAACCAATATATAGCATTGCTGCGCTTAACATTGAAGTTATCAAAGTCGTGTCCTAAGTTGAATACTAATGCCTTTTTGACACTAAAACAACAATTAAAGTGCTTTATTTCTTAATTATGACTGAACAGTACAAATAAGATATAAATAGAACAATGTCGTTTACTTATTATCTTTAGTATGATTTTGAGATAGCGCCCATAGTCAGAAGATAAACTCTCATTCTTACTTGAAATTTTCAAAATATATTTTCGTTAAAAAATCGTTCACAAAAAAAGCGACCCATAAAGAGTCGCTTTTTTATTAATAACATTTAGAAGTTTTGCTATATAACTAAGATGCAAATTATTGAGCTTGATAAGAAACTTTTACACCAAGTACAAAACCATCATTGCTCTCGAAATCACTAACAATCGTTTTACTTGGAATTTGACCTTCGGCATCACCGAACCATAAATACTTACCACCAGCAGATACTGCCCAGCTTTCGGTTACATTGTATTTGGCACCAAGACCAGCACTATAATAGCCTTCGATAGGTCCTAGTGAAGATACTGGGTTACCTGCACCACTATCCCAACCTACAGTGCCGCTAATGGCAAGAGCTGGTGCTAGACGTTTAGCAAGGCCTAGCTCTACTTGCCACTGGTCTTCATCATAACTAATTAAGTCTAAGCCTTCTGGAGGAATGCCAGAAGCCCCTAGACCCAACAGACTTTTGCTCACACCATTGTATAATGGCGGAGTGATTGCAAAATCAGACCATGGCACCCAACGTATTTTAGCCGTAGCTAATGTCGTAGGATTAATACCGGTTTGAAAATCAAAGTTTACTGATTCAGGCGTAGTGACATCCACAACACCATTTTGACTGGCTGCTGCTGGATTTCTAGCTAGAGCACCTGCAACTGGATATGTCTCAGAGATATCCATAGTATGGTCAATCTCTGAACGATACGTTAATGCTACCTTTAATGCAATTTCAGGCTTGCTATAAGCCACACCTGCGATATAGCCATAATCTTGATCGGCACTGATATGAGTAGTATAGCCATCTGCTGCAGAGTACGCTTGTCCACGCAATCTTACATCTGCTTCTACGCGCTGAGCAACTGGGCCACCGTATACTTGGAAGTTTTTATTTTGACCAAATTTTGCACCAAGGATACCAGTAATGTTTTCTGTACGTACTTCTACATTGGTGCCTTCACCATTCCCAGCAGGCGATAGACCGAAGCCAGTCAATACCGCATTGTCTCCATTATCTACAAAATTATTATCACCACTATAATCAGCGGCAGCACCAAAAGGCTCGTCATACAACACGCCAATGCTGAAAGTTTCATTGATATCTGTTTTTACACCATAACGGAAAAAGTCATAAGACTCTGCGATATCATCGATTTTATTACCTGATGTATCTTTACCAGTAACGTCAGCATCGATATAAGTGTAGACAGCTTCTGCATAAGTGCCGTCTTGTAGGAATGCGGTGATATCTTGGCCTGAGCGATCAAGACCAGCAGCACTAGCGACGCTAGCAACAGAAAGAGTAGCAATAGCTACTGCAAGAGTTTTTAAATGAAAGGTGTGGCGCATTTTATATCTCCAAACATCCGCATTGTTTTACTGTTTACCAAGTATTGATAGGTAATCAGCATCCGAGGTGGAAGATAGTAAAGATTTTTTAACACTAAAACAACTACAAAAACACATTATTTCTATGTTATGACCACATAGTCATCAGACAGTATCTATATATAAAAATACGTATATATTTTCTGTTATTAGAAGCTTTTCTCTCTAAGTTCTACTTATTAATAATGTGGTGGTCTGTCTGCCAGTACATCAAATGGTGCAATACCACTTTCCGTATCCTGACCCTCAATCTGTTTATAAATAAGCTGTAGTTGACGTTGCAGTGTATGAATATCTTTGTCTTGTCGCGTGATTACGTCATCCAGTCGTTCGACGGTTACTTCAAGGTGCGCGAGGCTCATTTGCAGATCGACTACTTGGGCTTGCAAATCATTTTGAATATCAGAAGTATCGTCTGTAGTTTTAGGTTGGTTCATATTTTTCTCTAAATTATAGTAAATATTAGATTGAAAGGAGTTTGAAGAGTACTATAGATTAGCGATAAATCTATAATCATAGTCATTAAATAGCAGCAGTTAGTAAAAACAATAAATAGTACTGTTAAAACTATTTACTCGCACTACAGTGACGCGGTGGCATGTTATACTGCAGGCAATTTTGCAACAACCCCTACCTCACTATTATATAAGCTTAAGATACTCTATGGCACTGATTCATTTAAAAGACATTCACTTAGCCTTTGGCGTCGCGCCTGTTCTTGATGGTGTTGATTTTTCTATCAATACAGGCGAGCGTGTGTGCTTGATTGGCCGAAACGGCGAAGGTAAATCTACTTTGTTTAAACTGATCAATGGCTCATTGCAGCCTGACAGTGGCGAGATTATTACCAACAGTAGCATGCGTGTAGCGATGCTAGAGCAAGACGTTCCTGAGACTAGCGGTCGCATATTAGACATCGTTATGGGCGGCAGTCGTCGCACGGCTGATTTGCTCATTAACTATAACAAGCAAGTCGATATGTGCGCGAATGGCGATATGGATGCCTGTGAGCACATGGCGACCCTACAGCATGATATCGATGCGGTGCATGGTTGGGACTTGGAGCGCGATGCCATGCGTCTGATTACGACCATGGGCCTTAATCCAGAAGACGACTTATCATCACTATCTGGTGGTCGTAAGCGTCGCGTGTTACTTGCTCGTGCGCTAGTTACCAAGCCTGATGTGCTACTCCTAGATGAGCCAACCAACCATTTGGATGTCGAAAGTATCGAATGGTTAGAGCGCTTTTTGCTTGACTGGCAAGGCTTGACGTTGTTGTTCGTGACTCATGATAGAGCTTTCGTAAATAAACTTTCGACTCGCATTATTGAGCTTGACCGTGGCCAATTGACCAGCTACGACGTAACACAAGGCGAAGGTGGCTACGCACGCTACCAAGAGCTAAAAGAACTACAGTTGCAGGCTGAAGAAAAGAACAATGCCAACTTTGATAAAAAACTGGCACAAGAAGAAGTTTGGATTCGCCAAGGTATCAAAGCACGTCGCACTCGTAACGAAGGCCGTGTACGTGAACTAAAAGCCTTACGTGAAGAGCGTAGCGATCGCCGTGAGCAAGTAGGCAATGTAAACATCACCATGGGTCAAGGCGAGAAAAGCGGTAAGCTTGTCTGTAAAGTTAAAAACTTACATCTTGAATATGACGGCAACGTCTTGGTAGATGATTTTACGACTACTATTATGCGTGGCGATAAGATTGGTATTGTCGGTCCTAATGGTGCGGGTAAAACTACGCTTATTAAAGCCCTACTCGACATGTCTGATGACGAAGTCACTAAGTCGGGTAGTGTCGAATTAGGAACTAATTTAAAAATCGCCTTTTTTGATCAGCTGCGTGATCAGTTAGATCTTGAGGCGAGCGTTGCGCAAAACGTTTCGGAAGGTTCTGACTTTGTCGAAGTTGGTGGCCGTAAGACGCACATCATGAGCTACTTGCAAGACTTCTTATTTGCCCCAGAGCGCGCACGTACACCTGTCAAAGCACTGTCTGGTGGTGAGCGTAACCGAGTACTACTGGCCAAGCAGTTATTGAAACCTGCCAATATTTTGGTACTCGATGAGCCGACCAACGATTTAGACATGGCAACACTTGAGCTATTAGAAGAGTCAGTCGCCAGCTTTGGTGGTACGATTTTGCTAATCAGTCATGATCGTTCATTCATGGATAACGTCGTTACCTCTACGTGGGTATTTGGCGAAGATGAAGATGGTAAAGGCACTGTTAGTGAGTATGTAGGTGGTTATCAAGAGTACCTCGTACAAAAGAACCGTGAAGAAGCATCCCGTGCTGCCAAAGCACCTGCCAACAATGCAGCAAGCAGTAAAGCGACAAACAAGTCTGGCACAGCAGCGAAACCAAATAAGGCAGCCAAAAAGCTAAATTATAATGATCAACGTGAACTGGATAACTTGCCAAAAGAAATCGCTGCACTCGAAGCCGAACAAATTCAATTGCAAGAAAAGTTGGCCGATGGATCTTGGTTCAATACTGACTTTGATGCGGCGACAGCTGCTAGTGAGCGTCTCCTAACCATCGAAGATGAGATGATGCACAAGCTTGAACGTTGGAGTGAGCTTGAAGGCTAGTATTGGCAATTCTCTAGCTGAGTTTATTGGAATATCACATGTGCACTGTGCATTGCGTATTTTGATGAACAAGTTTCTGATAGCCTGACAAAACATTATTAATTATTATGAAGACATCACCACTTTATTATGTAGAGTGGTGATATTTGTTTTACAGCAACTTACAAAGTAGTTAGATGGTGAAAGTTAGTGAACATTACCTTAATTTCAAGTATCATTCGCTATTGCTGAAAATCCTTATTATTTATAAGGTCATCACATCATAATCCTTGTTAAAGCAAAGTTAGCGTTAAACGTTGATAATCCAACTGTTTTGGTTTGATTGTCATATTCAACCTTCTAATATGTCCTATTGAGGTTGCTTTATTTTTAACGCAATAATTTATTTTATCACCGAAATAGCTTAGAATAGCAACAATTAGCAAAATTAGGCACAGCTAAAGTGGCTTGATATTGTATATTTTCTAAGCCACAAACCCAGTGTGGGATAATCCCATTTCATTCACCTGGAGGAAGTATTAATGAGCCAAGCCGAAGGCGTTAATGTACAACGCCGTAGAGTTCTTATTGCCTCAACTGCCGCGATTGGTGCAGCTGGGGTAGCTGCCGTGGCGACACCTTTTGTCCGTTCTTGGTACCCAAGCGCTAAAGCTGAGGCTGCAGGGGCTGCAGTGACCCAAGATATTGGTTCTATCGAAGATGGACAAATGATCGTCGTCAAGTACCGTGGTAAACCTATTTATGTGGTTAAGCGCACCGAAGACATGGTTGCAGGACTAGAGTCAGTCAAACCTCTATTATCTGATCCTGAGTCTGATGCGTCTCTACAACCTGAATATTGCAAAAATCCTACTCGCTCTTTAGATCCAACCGTATTGGTTGTCGAAGGCGTTTGCACACATTTGGGCTGTGCACCAAACTACCGTCCTGATGTGGGCGCGGTAGATTTAGGTGGTAATGATTGGTACGGCGGATTTTTCTGTCCGTGTCACGGGTCAAAATATGACTTAGCAGGTCGCGTATATAGTGGCGTTCCTGCACCACTTAATTTACCCGTTCCAGAATATGGTATGGATGGTACCATCTTGACGGTTGGGGAGGCTTAATATGAGTATGGGTAAAAAGTTAATGCATTGGGTGGACGCGCGTTTTCCAGCGACCGAAACCTATGAATACCATATGTCAAAGTACTACGCACCAAAGAACTTTAACTTCTGGTACTTCTTTGGCGTGCTATCAATGATTGTATTGGTCAACCAATTGGTGACTGGTATATGGCTTACGATGATGTACAACCCAAGTGCCGAAGGGGCATTTGCGTCTGTTGAATACATCATGCGTGACGTAAAAGGTGGTTGGCTCATTCGCTATATGCACTCAACCGGCGCATCTGCGTTTTTCGTCGTTGTATACCTGCATATGTTTAGAGCCTTGTTATACGGTTCATACCAAAAACCTCGTGAGCTTATCTGGCTCATCGGTATGGGTATCTACCTAGCACTTATGGCAGAAGGTTTCTTCGGTTACCTACTACCTTGGGGCAACATGTCATTCTGGGGTGCACAGGTTATCTTGAACTTACCTGCAGCGCTGCCTGTTATTGGTGATGGCCTTGCTGAATGGGTACGTGGTGACTATATCATCTCTGGTATTACTCTAAACCGTTTCTTTGCTCTACACGTTGTTGCTATTCCATTAGTACTCGTGGGCCTAGTATTTATGCATATTGTGGCGTTGCACCATGTGGGTTCAAACAACCCTGATGGCATCGACATCA
This sequence comes from uncultured Psychrobacter sp., assembly GCF_947500265.1. Classification (GTDB taxonomy): domain Bacteria; phylum Pseudomonadota; class Gammaproteobacteria; order Pseudomonadales; family Moraxellaceae; genus Psychrobacter. The sequence continues at coordinate 258,005 of NZ_CANMRN010000002.1, forward strand.
AAAAGCTAAAAGACAAAAATGGTGTGCCTTTAGACGGTATCGAATTCCATCCGTACTACACTGTGCATGACATGGTTGGTATCGTAGTATTCTTTATCTGTTTCTTTGCAGTGGTATTCTTCTTCCCAGAAGGCGGCGGTTTCTTCCTTGAGCCACCAAACTTTGAGACAGCGAACTCACTGAAAACACCAGCGCATATTGCACCAGTATGGTACTACACGCCTTTCTACGCTATCTTGCGTGCTGTTCCTGATAAGCTTGGTGGTGTTATCGCAATGGGTGCTGCAATTGCTGTATTGTTCTTGATTCCATGGCTTGATAGATCGCCTGTACGCTCTATGCGTTACAAAGGTATCTTGTCTAAAATCGCGCTTACTGTATTTGCTATTAGCTTTGTTGTATTGGGCTACTTGGGTGCGACGCCTGCTACCCCAACGGCAACTATCATGGCTCGTGTATTCACGATTCTATATTTCTTGTTCTTCTTACTGATGCCGTTCTACACTGCCATCGAGAAGTGTAAACAGCCACCAGAACGCGTTACCGGAGGTCACTAATGAGCACGCTAATTAAATCCCTAGCTGGTCTAGGCTTAGGCGCGGCATTGACGTTGACTGCTGGTACGGCAATGGCGGCTGGGGGTCACGGATGTGGCACGTTTACTAACGCTGAAGGTGTTGAAGAGCATTTGGCTTGTAGTACTGCTCCTATTGATTTTACCAATAAGGGCTCGCTACAAAACGGTGCAAAAATCTTTATGAACTACTGTGCTGGGTGTCACTCAGCCAAGTACGTTCGTCACTCACGCATTGCCAAAGATTTAGAGATACCGCCTGAGCTGGTTGAAAAGTATTTGATGGTTACTACCGATCAAATCGGTGACCACATTACTGCTGAAATCGATCCTGAGATTCAAGCATCTTGGTTTGGCGCAGCGCCTCCTGATTTATCACTTGAGACACGTCTGCGTGGCGACGACTGGGTATATACTTACCTACTGTCGTTCTATGAAGATCCAAGCCGTCCTTGGGGCGCGAATAACTTAGTACTGGCCAATGCAGCGATGCCTCATGTATTGCATAACATGCAAGAAGAGTTGAGCCAAGAAGAGTTTGAATCTGAAGTTGGTGACTTGGTTAACTTTATGGCGTGGATGGGTGAACCTGCTCGTCACGACCGTCAAGTAATTGGTTTCTTCGTAATTCTATTCTTATTAGTACTGCTCATCCCAGTTTACTTATTGAATAAAGAATTCTGGAAAGATGTTAAATAAGTCATAGTCAGCAGATAGTTCTGAGAAATAAAAAAGGCACTACTTCGGTAGTGCCTTTTTTGTGCCTTGATATAGAGCATAAATACTAGATATGCCGTAAAATAAGTCGCTCAGCGCTAATGTTTACGTACACTACCTTGATAAACGTTGCGAGTTTGTTTACGATGACAACCTTCACTATTAACATTAGGCTTTCATGATTGATGCGAATGACATTCCAAGTAGTCAGCTAATTTTGTATGCTGATGACGGCTACGACAGTCATGTGGTACGCCTATTACTTGAAGAAAAAAAGCTCGCTTACTATTTGTCTCGCTTACATTCTGAGCGCCCTGAAGATTTGACTGAGCTAAACCCTTATCATACCTTGCCTGTTTTGCAGCAGCGTGAGATTGCGCTTTATGAGATTAACGTCATTTTTGAGTACCTTGAAGAGCGTTATCACACAAACAAATTGCTTCCTGAGACACCGCAAGAGCGTGCACAGTTTCGCCAATTGGCTTGGCGCATTCAGCGTGATTGGTTAGTACTTGGCAAACGTCTGCTGACGCATCCAGATAGCTTTAATAAAGCACAGGCTGCCATTGCCAAAAAACAGCTCAGTGATTCGTTAATTACTCTGTCACCGCTGTTCGCTCATAAGCCTTATTTTATGGCTGATGAGTTTGGCTGGTGTGACGTGTTATTAGCGCCACTATTATGGCGATTAGATGAGATGGGTATTGAGCTGCCACGTGCCATTAGCCGTCCATTGTTTGAATACCAAACGAGAGTGTTTGAGCGTAGTAGCTTCCAAAAAAGCGTGCGTTGATTAGACAAGTATCGAAAGCTGTCCTAAAATAAAGTATAAATAAGATAGATGTTAATTAGCATCTGTCATTTGATAAATTGCTGAACGAGATATTTTTCATTATTAAAAATTATTAGTATAGGAAATCATTAGATGAGCGAAACCACCTCTATTACACCTACCCGTCCTTATATGGTACGCGCACTATATCAATGGATAGAAGACAACGCTCTGACACCATACTTGATGGTCGATGCCACGGCTGACAATGTGCAAATACCAACCGAACATGTGCAAGACGGTCGTATCGTATTAAATATTGCCAGCCGTGCTACGGGTAACATGAGTATGGAAAACGACTATATTCATTTTAGCGCACGCTTCGGTGGTGTATCACAAGAAATCTGGATACCGCTTACTGCTGTGATGGGTATCTATGCTAAAGAGAACTCGCAAGGGATGTTCTTTGATCCAAAAGAGTATGACAACTATCAGCCAGAAGACGATTCAGCGCCAATGTCTAACAACAGCGCTATTAAAACCCCTAAACCAAAGCGCGATAATAAAGCGGGTTTAAAGGTCTTAAAATAAAAATTCTGGAAGTAAATAGAACCGTAGACCAGTTCTATTTAACACAATAAAAAAGCTAGCCATATTTAATATGACTAGCTTTTTTATTAACTATTTAAAGGCTTATTAACTTCTATAACTGATAAGCTCTTTCCAAGCACTTACTGATTAGGTTCTTGGCAACGTCACACCGCGTTGACCTTGGTATTTACCACCGCGATCTTTATAACTGGTCTCACAAACGTCATCAGCATCACTTTGGAAAAATAGCATTTGCGCGACGCCTTCACCAGCATAGATACGGGCTGGTAGATTGGTGGTATTACTAAATTCTAAAGTGACGTGCCCTTCCCACTCTGGCTCAAGCGGTGTCACGTTGACGATAATACCACAGCGCGCATAAGTCGACTTACCTAGGCAAATAGTCAATACATCACGCGGAATACGGAAATACTCCATGGTACGTGCTAGCGCGAATGAGTTTGGTGGAATAATACACTCGTCACCAACGATATCAATAAAACTTTTTTCATCGAAGTTTTTAGGATCAACGACGACTGAATGTACGTTGGTAAAGACTTTAAACTCAGGGGCACAGCGCACGTCATAACCATAGCTTGACGTACCATAGCTCACCAAGCGCTCGCCTGCATCGTTGAAGCGCACTTGACCGGCTTCAAATGGTTCAATCATGCCATGCTCTTCGGCCATTTTACGAATCCAGCGGTCAGACTTGATAGACATTGTTGTTCCTTAGCAAATATTTAATAGCGGTTATGATAACAGTATTTTGATAGCGACGATTATACGGAATTGATGGCAAAATTTATAGAGGAGCGGCTACTTAAAACTGAATACAGCCAATAATCTCATTTATCCCCATCTTATATTTTAGAAGCTACCATTTGGCAAAATGATCTTCTGCGAGCCCCATGACATTATCAAGCCTAATGACTTCATCTCTTATTCGAATTTCACCACTATAAAAACCTATCCATTGCTCAAAGATACTGGCTATCACACCAAAATTATCAGTCTTTTTATAGACGGCAATCGGTGTAAAGCTTAAATCAATATCGACATTGCTCCACCCTAGATTTTGATGATAAATACGCCACGGCTTTGTGGCGCTAGCGTCAGTTTCTACACTTTCTATACTTGTCTTAAGACTGTCTGGCTGACTTGATCGAATATTTGAACCCTCACGAGCAAACATAACGGGTGGCAAATAGAATATCTGCCCATCAAGCCAGCAAGCATTTTCACTGGCTCCTGTCTCATTGACACCCATAGACAGATTGAGCAAAAAGCGACGGCCATCTGACAAATAGCTAGTGATACAGCTCCAAAACCAATTGGTCTCATGACGCATATAGCCGAGCGTCCAATCTAGATTGGCAATAGTGGCATCGGTGAAAGTTATTTTTTGAGGTTGAGCGTCAGGAGCATCAGTATAAAATTTTGACTTGGTTTTAATAAGTAAATGCCCAGATAGTGCGGTCAATGGTTCTTTTTGCGTAAACGTCCAGCCACGCCTACCAGTCGGCGTACATATGGCTAACGGTTGTGCGCTTCGTGCTAACGCTGCCGCTATTGCAACATACTGACTGTCGAGCGCAATAGTCATCTGAGCAGGACTAAAATCTAAGGTGACGCTAAGCTTTGTATGTGTAAATGCCATCTGCCCTTGATAACCATCACCGTCTAAGTGCGTATGATGCGTCAAAGGCTGTAGCGCCTCACAGACTTCCAGCTGCTGCGTATCCTCATTATAAATGTAAACGAAAGCACTAGTCGCAAGCTTAATCGTTGCGAGCGCGAGGCACACTCGATACGGGGGCTGGAGTATCTGAATGAAACAGAATTGGTTGGCTTTTAGTTCTTTACGCCAGTTAGGTAAGGATTTTTGTGAAATGAGATGACTATAATAGTCTAAGTAGTTGATACTTTTGACTTGGGAGAAAACACCAAAAACAGGCTGACCATTTTGGATAAGATATTCGAGATTTGCCAGTTTTAAGTTGGCGGCAATATACGGTTTGTCGTGGCTTTTATTCATGATATCGGCATCCTAGCCAAATTTTTCTAAAGGTACTATCTGTCCTTGATAGCTCACGGTGCTATGTGAAACTCTTCTTTTTGCCTGTACAGCACCCACAAAAAACGCTTCAGTTATCACCTTAACTTCGATATTGGTTAATCCATCTACTAGTGTTTCTGTAACATCTATTGATGCAAGCGCACTCACCCATAAAAAGTGACTTGGAAACTTTTTTAACAGCTCAGCGAGAGCCTTTGTGAATTTGTTAAAATCGGCAATTACCATTCGGCGATTGCTAAAGTCAGCATTAATCTGATAGCGTTTGCTACTGCCATCTTTATAGTAGCAAACGGCAATCAACTGATTGTTTGAGAGTTCAATGATGTATATCGGCGGACGAAATAATCGTACGACTCTATACTGCTTAGGAGTATTGTCTAAATGGCTTTGATAAATAGATAAGTTCAAGATATCCTCTTTTTAGACAATACATTCACTTTAAAAGTCGCCAGCTTAGGCTACTTCTCCAACATCAAAAAATCCGCTTATCATCGACAGGCTTTGCAAATTTATTGATATTGGTTTCGATGTTTTTGGCAATATCTAGGTAATATTGTGCAAACTCATCATCAGCTAAGACGCTTGGCACACCTTTATCAACTTGTGCACGAATGCCACTGGCAAGTGGTAGCTGACCCAATAGCGGTACCTGATATTGCTCAGCGATGAATTCACCGCCACCCGTACCAAAGATCGCTTCGGTATGATTACAGTTGCTACAGGTATGTAGCGCCATGTTTTCAACCACCCCAAGCACAGGAATGTTGGTTTTGTTAAACATCTCAACGCCTTTTTGCGCATCGAGCAAGGCAACATGCTGCGGTGTCGTGACAATGACAGCACCCGTGACAGGAATACGCTGCGCCAATGTCAGCTGTATATCACCCGTACCTGGCGGCATATCAATCACTAAATAGTCTAGCTGCGGCCAGTTAGTTTGATTATATAGCTGCATCAATGCACCCGTGGCTTTTGGTCCACGCCATGCAACCGGCGTATTATCTCCATCGAGCAAGCTACCGATAGAGAGCATTGCCATACCGTGCGCATCAACTGGCACGAACTGCTCGTTTTCTAGTTGCGGCTTCACATCAGCAACGCCTAGCATCGTTGGCATACTAGGACCATAGATATCGGCATCTAGCACACCAACGCGGTTGCCAAGCTTTTGTAGTGCTAAGGCGATATTGACCGTGGTGGTTGATTTACCAACACCGCCCTTACCTGATGCCACAACAATAATATGACGGATACGAGGATGGGCGGCCAATGACGCTTGGGTAGGTGCAGCTTTCGTAATCGGTGGCTCGGCGTTATTACTATTGTCAGAGCTATGACTATCAGGATTAATGGCAGGCTTGCTCTGACTATCCATCGCATTGATCGTCTTTGGCATTTTCTTTGGCAAGCTTGAACCTGAGCCTTTTTCTGGCGCAGGCAGACGCACGTTCATATGAATCGTCGTAATACCATGCGGATGTAGCAACTGCCCGAGCTCCTGTTGTATAACTTCAGGATTGCTATCCTTCGGCAAACGCAGGTCTAAGGTAAGTGCTTCGCCATCACGCTCAAGCCCTGTGACCATCGTGGCAATACTGACAGCACCTATCTCATATCCAAGTAGGACTTTGTCGACGGCGCTATCACGCTCTGCCTGCTGCTGAGGCGTTTCGGTTTTTGTGGTTTTTTTCTTCATAAAGTTAAACATAGCTACTATTATGGCCTATACAAGTGGGTAGATCTGGCAAATCGCTCAAGTTGTCTCATTGCGTATTTTACAACTGATATCGTTAATGAGTATATTAGCCAAACCTTCTATCGTGACAGTGTAGCTGAATTGGAGGCATAAAAAAACCACAACGCCAGTAGGTCTGACGTTGTGGTATAGGCAAATTGTATATATATTAATTCATAAACCAACCATGACTGGCAACGATAGATTGTCCAGTAAACACATTGGTTGGGAAAGCCGCTAAAAATAGCGCCAATTGGGCAATGTCTTTTACTGTCGTAAATTCTTTATCTACGGTATTGACCAGCATAATATCGTTAATAACCGACTCTTCACTGATACCTTTTTCAGCTGCTTGCTCTGGAATTTGTTTTTCGACCAATGGCGTTTTGACAAATCCTGGGCAAATTACATGCGAGCGTACCTTATGCGCGGCACCTTCTTTGGCTAACACACGGCACAGTCCTAGTAGTCCATGCTTAGCAGTCACGTAAGGGGCTTTATATAATGAGGCTTCATGCGAATGAGCAGAACCCATATAAATAACTGTGCCGCCTTTATCGCCTTTATACATGTGCTTAATCGCGGCTTTAGTGGTCAAAAAAGCGCCATCTAAGTGGATGTTAAGCATTTTTTTCCAATCGCTAAACGCCATTTTATCAATAGGATCAATGATCTGAATGCCAGCATTAGAAACCAAAATATCAATACTGCCAAAAGTATCAACTAGCTGTTGTACACCATCGTTTACTGCATCTTCTGAGGTAACGTCCATGGCAATCGCCAGAGCACGTCCACCAGCAGCTTCAATAGCATCAACCGTCTTTTGTGCTGCTTCGAGATTAATATCGGCAATACCAACCGCTGCACCTGCTTTTGCATAAGTTTCAGCGATGTCACGTCCGATACCACTTGCAGAGCCAGTAACCAATGCTACTTTGCCTGTCAAATCTTGTTCTAATTGGGTCGCCATACATATTCCTTATCATGGTCTAAAATATTATTAGTTTTTATAAAACTGAACTGAACAAATACGCCACTATAATCATAGTGGCGTATTTATTTGCGGGATAAAACATATTAATCTTACGACAGTCACTTTACTGTACAAAGTTTACTGAATAATACTTACTGGTGTTTTTTCTTGTAGTTCGTCAAAGCTCACACCATCTGCTAATTCAACCAGTTTTAGTCCTTCATCAGTAACGTCTAATACAGCAAGCTCAGTAACGATACGATCAACCACGCCTTTACCCGTCAATGGTAGCTCACAGTTTGCCAAGATTTTTGGGTCGCCGTGCTTATTGACTTGCTCCATCAATACAATCACACGCTGCACACCTGCGACCAAATCCATCGCCCCGCCCATGCCTTTAACCATCTTCTTGGGAATCATCCAGTTGGCAAGGTCGCCTTTTTCTGAGACTTCCATTGCACCCAATATGGCCAAGTTGACATGACCGCCACGAATCATTGAAAAAGACTCTGAGCTACTAAAATAGCTAGCACCAGCTTCTGCGGTTACTGTTTGCTTGCCCGCATTAATCAAGTCCGCATCTACGTTTTCTGCTGTAGGGAACTCACCAATACCTAGCAAGCCATTCTCTGATTGTAGCCATACGTCCACGCCTTCAGGAATGTAGTTGGCGACCAACGTTGGTAGACCGATGCCTAGGTTCACATAGTAGCCATCTTGTAGCTCTTTTGCAGCGCGTTGCGCCATTTGCTCTCTTGTCCATGCCATGCTGATTTCCTTATTTTTTTACGATATTCTATTTTTATTCATTTAGACAGCCAGTTATTTAATCGATTGGCTGTCTAAACTATTATCCATCTAAAATTAACTGTTGATTTCACGTACGATTAAGCGTCAACCACGTTTTTATTTACGCGCCTTCTACAGCTTTAGTCGTGGTTTTTTCGATACGTTTTTCAGGGCTAGCATTCAATACAATACGTTGAACAAAAATACCCGGTAGATGCACTTCATCTGGATCAAACGTACCTGTCTCAACGATTTCTTCTACTTCAACAATTGTGGTTTTACCAGCCATCGCACAGTCTGGGTTAAAGTTACGAGCGGTTTTATTAAAGATTAGGTTGCCCGCTTTGTCAGCTTTTTGCGCTTTAATTAGAGCGACATCAGCGCGCAGTGAATGCTCTAGCACATAAGTACGACCATCAAAATCACGCGTCTCTTTGCCTTCAGCGACTAATGTACCTACGCCTGTTGCAGTATAAAACGCAGGGATACCAGCACCGCCTGAGCGCAATTTTTCAGCCAATGTTCCTTGTGGTGTCAACTCAACTTCTAACTCGCCTGCCAAGTACTGGCGCTCAAACTCTTTGTTTTCGCCCACATAAGATGAAATCATTTTTTTGATTTGACGTGTCTGTAGCAATAGCCCTAGACCGAAGTCATCGACACCAGCGTTATTACTGATACAAGTCAGCTCTTTGACTTTACTATCACGCAGCGCTTCGATTAATGCTTCTGGAATACCGCATAGTCCGAAGCCACCGATCGCGAGCGTTTGCCCGTCACTGACGACACCTTTTAGCGCTTCTTCGGCACTGTTATATACTTTTGATTGACTCATGCTTATCTCCTATGACTGTTATTTATATTTTTAATCCGTGCATAATTTAATGCTGAATTAAGTATCTCAATTATCCGTTTGATTGTTGCTTTTAATAAAACCTAACAGTGAAAATTCATCATGCTTATTTTTCTTTTAAGCGTTATAACGCCATATAGTCGATTCAATTTAAAAATAGTACAAGGCAACCGAGTGTAGATGTATATTAAATACTTCAAGCGAGGTTAACGCAGTAATATTTTTATAGTGGAATGACTATACCAATAGCCAGAACACGCCCATGATAATGGCACCAGAGACTGCCAGTACTATCAGACAGTAACCCATGATAGCTCGCGCATCCAAACCTGCGATACCCAATAATGGCAAAGCCCAAAACGGTTGAATCATATTTGTCCATGCGTCACCCCACGCGATTGCCATGGCAGTAATGGCTGGACTAACGCCTAGCTCAATACCAGCTGGAATCATAACAGGGCCCTGTACTGCAAACTGTCCACCGCCAGACGGCACAAAGACGTTGACCAAGCCAGCACTTAAAAATGCAAAGATCGGAAAGCTGTCTGCGGAAGCGGAATTGACAAAAAACTCGGTCACTTGCGTACTGATAGAGATACCATCCGCATTTGCTCCCGTCATAATGCCCATGATGCCACCGTAGAACGGGAACAATAGCACAATACCCGTGATGCCACCTATCCCTGAGTGTACGGCACGATAATAACGCTCTAGCGTGCCATGCGATAGCAAACCTATGAACAAGAATAGCCCAATGACGATGTTTAGCCCTAGGTTAAAACCGTTACTGCCAAACTCGCTGATATAGTACATCAGTGCTAAGGCCAATAAGATGACAGCAATAATACGGCTATCATCTAATTTTTGTGCAGGCGTGTCTCTTTGGGGCGCGACGTAGATCTCTTCTTTGATCAGCTTAGGATCAATAACCGTAGGGTTTTTAGGATGCATAAAGCGATTTAGCAGAGGCAAAATAACGATAAGCAAACCTACTAGCAGCATGTTGTAGCCTGCAAATACCGTCTGCGATAAAGGCACTGCTTCGGTCATGGTATTGCCTGATAGCGTCAGTAATGTGTCACCGCCAGAGCTGAGTGTCAGTGGTATAGAACCTGAAAAACCACCATGCCAAATCACAAAGCCTGAATATGCAGCCGCGACCAATAGCGGATAATCGACGTTAGCCACTTTTCTGGCCAGTGCCTTTGCAAAGATTGCCCCAATGATTAAACCAAAGCCCCAGTTTATCCATGAACCAACCAATCCCACCAAGGTTGATACGATAATGGCGGTCGTAGGAGAGTGAACACGACTAGCCAGATTGTCCAATAAACGCTGAATAAATGGAGCGCTAGCAAAGGCATAGCCTGTCACTAGGACCAACGCCATTTGCATGGCAAAGCTATGCAATGACCACAGTCCATTGCCCCAATGCCCTGCCATATCAATTATATTCTGGCCAGTAGTAGCCAGTCCTACAGCAAACGCGATAAGGGTCAAAACGATCGAAAATACGAATGGGGATGGTAGATAGCGATTGACTAACTGCACGCTCATATTAGTGATGGCACTAAACATATTCACATTCCTTGTAAATTTGATGTTTGGTTTTGAGAATTATTATTAGCGCTTTGTTAAACGCTTATCAGATTTAAGTGAGGTTACTGCCACTACATCTGATAAAGGGCAAGCATTATATTTTACATTAGCATCCATAACAATACATTCTATCTCGCTATATCATGCGTGAAACACTTATGCTAACTTAACATATTATTTTCATAGCGACTAGAAAATAACCATCAGCGCATGTGAGTCAAGGCTGTGTAGGAGTTAAATTGTCGAGATATTAATGATTAGCAGTCTATGAGTCTAGATTTATGTTTGATAAAACAGACGACATAGGCTTATTTTGATTAATTTTATTGACCTATATCGACAGGCACGGCATACTCGCTGCCTTATTTTTTTGCCAAGGAGGGCCGTCATGTTTAGTACACTTGCTATTGTCATTACCCTATTATTACTCATGTTCTTTGCTTATCGCGGTTATTCTGTGCTGATCCTAGCACCGATTATGGCGACATTAGCAGTCTTACTGTCAGGTGACTTCTTAAGCACCATTCCCGCTTATACCGATGTCTTTATGGGCGCGTTAAGTGGATTCTTACTCAAATTCTTCCCGATATTCTTGCTAGGCGCACTATTTGGCCGCCTAATGGCAGACTCTGGCGCAGCAACCGCCATTGCCAATACGGTCGTCGAAAAGCTCGGTGCGAGCAAAGCCATCCTTGCGGTGATTTTGGTCTGTGCTATTTTGACCTATGGTGGCGTATCATTGTTCGTTGTGGCTTTTGCTATCTATCCAATCGCCAAAGACTTGTTTAGAGCGGCAGATATCCCAAAACGTTTGATTCCAGCAGCGATTGCCCTAGGGTCATTTACGTTTACGATGACCGCATTGCCAGGCACGCCAGCTATCCAGAATGCCATTCCAATTCCTTACTACAACACCAACGTATTTGCCGCGCCTATTTTGGGTATCATCGGTGGTACGATCATGTTTGTTTGTGGTTGGATGTGGCTTCAGTCACGCGCCAGAAAAGCCAATGCAGCAGGCGAAGGTTATGGTCAGCATGACGAAGAAGATGTAGGCGGCGTTGGCGCAACTGCAAAAGAAGCTGAGGTATTAAACACTCACCATACTTCTTTTACCATTGCGATGATTCCACTTGTATTGGTCATTGGCTTGAACGCTCTATTGACCTATATGGTTTTCCCATCGATAGACTTTAGTAGTCTACAAACTCAATTCCCAGACTTAAATATCGCAGGCTCGCTTGGGTTATGGTCAATTATTATCTCGTTGGTCGTGGCTTGTGTGGTGTTAATTTTGCTCCGTATCGGACATTGGAATAACCTACAAAAAACCATTAACCGTGGTACTTATGATTCTATGTTGCCAATTTTTAATACCGCATCAGAAGTGGGTTACGGAGCAGTTATCGCCTCACTAGCAGGCTTCCTGATCATTCGTGATAGCATCCTAAACCTAAACCCTGATAACCCTCTGATCTCAGAAGCAGTCGCGATGACTACGCTTGCTGGTATCACAGGTTCATCGTCTGGTGGTTTGAGTATTGCGCTGTCGACATTAGGTGAAGATTATCTAAGAATGGCGGTCAATGCCGGCATCGACCCTGAGCTAATGCACCGTGTAGCTGTCATGGCGGCAGGTGGTCTCGATACACTTCCGCACAGTGGCGCTGTCATTACCTTGCTAGCGATTTGTGGTCTGACCCATAAGCAGTCTTATTTGAACTTGGCAATGGTTACAATGGTCATCCCATTGGTCGCTGTAGTCGCTGTGATTATCTTAGGTACGATGTTTGGTTCATTCTAAGCTAGCTTAGTCGCTTAGCCATTTATTATGACTAACTACTAGTATCTAAGCGAATAATGGATAAATAAAAAACCCACTTGGCATACTGCTTGGTGGGTTTTTTCATGGCTGATTGATAACTATTCTATAACTATCAAATACGATGCAAGGCTGTTGTTTATGGTTACTAAATGCCTGCCAAATGAGAAGTAATTACCAAGGAATATCACAAATTTATTTGATTTACGGTATCATAGGCACACTTTTTGAATTTTTATTATTTTTAGAAGTTTTTAGCATTAACGATGTCACATCGATGAGCGATGAACCGCTTAAGATGTTCGATAACTAACCCGTTTATATAAAAATATAGGTGATTTTGTGCGTGAGATTCTAGTAACCAGTGCGCTGCCCTACGCCAATGGCTATATCCATTTGGGGCATCTTGTAGAGTATATTCAGACTGACATTTGGGTACGTGCGATGAAAGCGCAAGGCCATCAGGTCACCTATGTCTGCGCGGATGATGCACACGGTACGGCAATCATGCTCAAAGCAGAAGCCAATGGCGTAACACCAGAAGAGCAAATTGCCTCAGTTAAAGCCTCACATGAAGCGGATTTTTCAAAGTTCCTTATCAACTTTGATAACTACCACAGCACCCATTCAGAAGAAAACAAACAGTTCTCTGAGCTGATTTATCGTCGTCTAAATGATGCTGGTCATATCAGTACAAAAGATGTCGAGCAACTGTTTGATCCTGAAAAGCAATTATTCTTAGCCGATCGCTTTGTCAAAGGTACTTGCCCAGAGTGTGATTCACCAGACCAGTACGGCGATAACTGCGAAGTATGTGGCACCACTTACGATGCAACAGATCTAAAAAACCCGCATTCAACATTGTCTAATGCAACGCCTGTACTCAAAACCTCTAAGCATTATTTCTTTGATTTGCCAGAGTTTGAGCAATTCTTAAAAGACTGGACGCGCAGTGACAACCGTTTGCAAACGTCAGTCGCTAATAAACTGCAAGAATGGTTTGAGGCAGGACTTGCCAGCTGGGATATCTCACGCGATGCGCCCTACTTTGGCTTCCAAATTCCAGATACCCCAAGTGATGAGCCAGACAAATATTTTTATGTGTGGCTAGATGCGCCAGTTGGCTACATGGCAAGCTTTAAAAACCTATGTGATAAGCGTGCAGGGACAGACCAAGCACTTGATTTTGACCGCTACTGGGCACAAGAAAACGAGCATAAAACCGAGGTTTATCACTTCATTGGTAAAGACATCGTTTACTTTCATGCCTTGTTTTGGCCAGCCATGCTAGCTGGTAGTGAGTTACGCACGCCGACTGGTGTTTTTGCCCATGGTTTCTTGATGGTCAATGGCGAAAAAATGAGTAAGTCACGCGGTACTTTTATCAAGGCCGAGACTTATGCTGAGCACTTACATCCTGAATATTTGCGTTATTACTTTGCCAGTAAACTGTCTGATAAAGTTGAAGACATTAATTTAGATTTAGAAGACTTTATGCAAAAGGTCAACTCTGACTTGGTTGGTAAAGTCGTCAATATTGCCAGTCGTAGTGCAGGGTTCTTGGTTAAGAAGTACGACGGCATGCTGTCAGAAGTTTGCGTCGAGTCAGAGCTATTAGAAGACATCACCAAAACGGGCGATGAGATTGCTGCTGCTTATGAGAATCGTGAATTCTCGCGTGCTATGCGTTTAATCATGCAATGTGCGGACAAAGCCAACGAATATATCGATGCCAAAAAACCATGGTCACTAGCGAAGTTGGAGGGTACTGAGCAAGAAGTTCAAGACGTCTGCTCGGTCGCTATCAATATTTTCCGTCAATTGATGGTTTATCTCGCGCCAGTATTACCTGAGCTGACTAATAATGCCAAAGAGTTTTTGAACCTTGATGATTTAAGTTTTGCCAGTCGTAATGAGTGGTTACTAGGTCATAAAATCAATAAGTTCAAACCACTGATGCAGCGTATCGAAGAAAAAGATATTGAAGCAATGGTAGAAGATTCTAAAGCATCCTTAACTCAAGCAGACGCTCCTGCTGCAACTGAAAGTAGTAAGCCTGCCGCAAAAGACAAAACACCTGCAACAAATGCAGGTGCTGAGCAAACTGACTATATTGGTATCGAAGACTTTGCCAAAGTCGAGATGAAAGTCGCACACGTTTTAGAGTGTAACCATGTAGAAGGTGCTGATAAGTTACTACAGTTCACGCTAGATGTTGGTGAAGACAAACCACGCAATGTGTTTAGCGGTATTCGTAAGTTCTATGAACCTGAGCAATTGATTAATAAGAAAGTCATTTGCGTGACCAATCTTGCACCGCGTAAGATGAAATTTGGTGTATCAGAAGGCATGGTACTATCAACTGGTGAGCCAAAGACGGGCTTGACGGTTGTTACTTTACCGGATGCTTGTGTCGTTGGCGACGTACTGGCATAACGGTTATTTTTAGGATTAAAAAATAAAAAAAGATGCCCTAAGCGGCATCTTTTTTTTATGGTTGATTTAGCAAATGGCTAAAAACCAAGCCTGATACTTATCTACTCAAAATATCGATAATCTGTAAAGTATCATTAATCACCGTCACAATGTTATTTTCTGGCGTACGAATACGAACGTAACGGTCATCATAACGATCTAAAACGACAGAGCGGTCATAATCTCTTCTATCAATCTTGCCGACTACTCTATAACCGTATCTATCAAGATCACGCTTAAATGAGGCGTTAGGACTAGCATTGCGATAAGCGTTAATACTTGGGTGGGCGTTGCCGCTATGCTTATAGTTTTTACTAACATGGGCAGAGTTACCTTTGCTATTACCGTGCCCGTTTCCATGACCATCTTTTGCCATAGCAGGCAATCCAATCAAAGAAGTAGCAGTGATACCCGCGATGGTTAATAATTTAAGATTTGCAGTGTTCATAATATTATCCTTAAAATAGTCATTCGAAAAAGTTAGATAAATAATAGCGTCTATTTCATATCCACTATTCAGCACAATGTCATCGAAATGACTGGATTATCCTTAGACTTATTATGTTTCTCGTATGAAAATTAGCTTACGTTAATTATGAAGTGAGTACGTAATAGATGCGTTGCTAGGATGTAAGTCTTTTGCATATGGTTTGAGCAAACAAAAGTACCCTAGCGGCATCCGTTATATTCAGATCTACATAAGAGCTTCAATGCCTCACGCGTCTTAATAAGATAAAAAGAAGTGATGATTTTTTTATTATCCATCACCATGACCGCTACACATTAATTTCTTATTGCGATAACTTACATTACTGTCATAATATGAACATAATAATCGATGGAACGATTACTTTATTTAATTGTTAGCCTGCTATCTCAGCATCAACATAGCATTGACTTGGCTAATCTGCATTCTTCAATATCATGGTAAAAAAACCAAAGTACACCAGACAGATGAGCAAAATCACTACTATATAAGTTAGTAGGCTCAGTCTGGCCGTATCTACTTGGTTTTTCGATTGATATAACCTATGAGTTAACCTAATAATGACTATCGCTTCTACTCTACGCTTAAGCCTATATGGCGTTGCTCTTAGTGCCATTAGCACACTTGGACTAATCGGCTGCTCAAACTCCTCTACCGAGACCGCAGCGACTGCTGAAAATAGCACGGCTACAGACAAACCTGCCAAATCTATTGCCATTACTCAAATCGTTGAGCATCCATCATTAGATGATATGCGCCGCGGTATTATTGATGAATTGGCTGATAACGGTTATGTCGAAGGTCAGAACCTAACTGTTAACTTTCAAAGTGCGCAAGGGAATACAGCGACTGCAGGACAGATTGCCAAGCAATTTGCAGGAGACAATCCTGACGCAATCGTAGCAATCTCAACGCCTTCTGCGCAGTCAGTGGTAGCCGCGACCACCACTATCCCTATTATCTACACTGCTGTGTCAGATCCATTGGGTGCCAAACTCATCACAGCCGATGGCAAGCCTTTTCAAAGCAATTTGACTGGACTCTCAAGCCAGCTACCTCTAGAGCCGCAGTTGGATTTATTGCAGCAGATAAAACCTGACTTAAAAACCATCGGTTATGTCTATAGCCCAGGTGAAGCAAACTCAGTGTCATTGCGTGAGAACCTAAAACAAGCTCTGCCAGCACGAGGTCTGTCCCTATTAGACATTCCTGCCAATCGTCCAACGGATATCGGTATGGCGACGCGCAGCTTGCAAGGACGCGCAGATATCATCTATACCTCATTTGACAACAATGTTGCCTCTGCCTTTGAGGCCATGACCCAAGCAGCAAATGAGCTAAAGTTACCGATTATCGCGTCTGATGAATTCAGTGTAAAACGCGGCGCGACTGCTGCGCTTGGTGTTAATGACTATGACTTTGGTCGTACTACTGGCAAGATGGTATATCGCGTGTTAAATGGCGAAGCGGTCAATACTATCAAACCTGAAGTCATGAATGATCTGACACTATATGTCAGTCCTAAGCATGCCAAAACACAAGGTGTCAGCTTGCCAGCAGAGTTACTAAAAAACGCCATCAATGTTGATATTGATGCCGAAACCAAATAAAAAGTAGTAAGCTATCTATTAGCTCGTCAATTATTTATATAGTGTATGGACACACTATTATTTTAGGAGTAAGACCCATGTTGTCTCAAAATCGTTTTGGTCGTTTTAATTTCGGTAAGGCTTTATTATTAGGCGGTGTATGTACGGCTATCTTGACTGGTTGTAACCAATCAGCACAAGATGATGGCTCCACGGATGCTGCCGCTACTGGTGATGCAGCGACAGCTATGAAGACCGTTGCTATTACCGCTATCGTCGAACATCCAGCGCTTGATGATGTACGTAAAGGCGTCATCGACGAGCTAAACGAAGCAGGCTTCAAGGATGGTGAAAACTTAACCGTTAACTTCCAAAGCGCGCAAGGAAACACTGCTACTGCTGGTCAGATTGCCAAGCAATTTGTCGCTGATGCGCCAGATGTTATCGTCGCTATTGCAACACCATCTGCTCAATCTGTTGCCGCTTCTACTAGCAGCATTCCATTGGTATTCTCAGCAGTTACTGACCCAGTAGCAGCCAAACTGGTACCTAAGCTAGATGGCTCTGGCACCAACGTCACAGGCGCATCAGATGCCCTACCGTATGAGCCACAAATTGATTTGATGCGTCAAATCATTCCATCATTGAAGAACGTCGGCTATGTCTATAGCCCAGGTGAAGTCAACTCAACGATTATCTTAAAAAATCTAAAAGAGAAGCTAACACCACTCGGTATCAATGTATTAGAAGCGCCTGCACAGCGTAGTAATGACATTGCGATGGCAGCGCGTAGTCTCGAAGGTAAGGTCGATATGATCTACACTTCAACTGACAACAACGTAGTATCAGCGTACGAGTCACTTTATCAAATCGCTAAACAAAGTAAGATTCCTCTTATTGCCTCAGACACTAGCTCAGTTGAGCGCGGTGCTGTTGCTGCCTTAGGCGTGAACTACTATGAGCTTGGCCGCGAAACTGGTAAAATTGTCGTACGTATCTTAAACGGTGAAAAAGCAGGCGCTATCCCTGTTTACACTCCACAAGCGCTTGATCTATACGTCAGTCCAAAACACGCTAAAGAAGAAGGCATCACGTTGCCACAAGCGGTTATCGATAAAGCTAAAGAAGTGGTAGAATAACGCACCTTTGTATTTGGCTCAAAATAGCAGGTATAAATAGGAAAGCGACACTACTTAATACTGTGTTGTATACCTTAAATATACGGCTAATGATTAAATAAGAAACCCAGCTATGAGTCATTAGGCTGGGCTTCTTGTCTAAACAGAGTCTTTTTTTGCAAGCGTGCTTAATAGTGCTGTATTTGTCTGAGAATTTATCTGATACTTGTTAAGTAGATGATATGTTGATTGATTACATTGCAGTGCCTTGAACCATTGCTTCAAACCAAGGTAGCTTATGATCGTTGTTAATCGTGATATGTTTTGGTTTACCCTAACCGCAGATTGCTTAATCTGTTAAATTCACCGCTTAGCTGTTTAGCAGGTAGATGATTTTGGCAATTGCCATTTA
This sequence comes from uncultured Psychrobacter sp., assembly GCF_947500265.1. Lineage (GTDB taxonomy): Bacteria > Pseudomonadota > Gammaproteobacteria > Pseudomonadales > Moraxellaceae > Psychrobacter. Next base: position 276,591 of record NZ_CANMRN010000002.1, read on the forward strand.
CTTATCTTGGTACCATACGCTAGACACTTGGTTATGACTTACTGATCTCTTATGTCTTTAATTGCTTTTTTTGGTGCGCTTGAAAGTGGTCTGATTTATGGCCTAGTAGCACTCGGTGTGCTTATCTCATTTCGTACGCTCGACTTTCCAGATTTGACCGCTGACGGTAGTTTCCCGTTAGGTGGTGCAGTCGCTGGTATTTCTATCATCGCTGGTATCAACCCATGGTTGGCCTGTGCTTTTGGGATGTTAGCAGGTTCAGTCGCTGGTATCGTCACTGCATGGTTGCATGTCAAACTTGGCATCTTGCAACTGCTTGCCAGTATCTTGGTCATGGTTGCCTTATATTCTGTCAACCTACGCATCATGGGCGCGCCAAACCTACCCTTGCTTGGCGAAACCACAGTGTTTAGCACCTTGGTGACCGATGGTAATGGTTATTGGATGCGCTGCCTGATTATCGGTGTCGTTGTCGCAGCTGCTATGTTATTTTTGAACTGGTTCTATAGCACTGAGACAGGTCTGTCGATGCGCGCTACTGGCTCAAACCTAAGAATGGCACAGGCGCAAGGTATCAATACCTCGTGGATGACCATCATCGGTATGGCGATTTCTAACGGTTTGATTGCCTTAGCGGGAGCGCTGTTTGTTCAGACTCAGGGTGGCGCAGATATCTCGATTGGTATCGGTACGATTGTTATCGGTCTAGCAGCAGTCATCATCGGTGAGACGATCATTCCTGCCAAGCGTATTTGGCTGATTACCTTTGCCGTTGTTGTCGGCGCGGTATTGTATAAGCTGTTTATTCAGGTCGCATTATCAAGCGATACGCTACGTAGTATCGGCTTTGGTCCACAGGATTTGAACTTGATTACCGCATTGCTCGTGGTACTAGCCTTGGTATTGCCAAAAGCGAAAACCAAGTTTTTATCACGCAAGGTTCGCGCCTAATGACAGTCAAAGCAGGTATTTTTAACACTTGCGACGCTTGAAGAGATAATAAGGAATAACGATTATGATGCAAGCCACCGATTTACGGTTGACCTTTAACCCAGGCACGCCTATCGAAAACCCTGCCCTACGTGGTATCAGCTTAAACATTGCTGACGGTGAATTTGTCACTGTCATCGGTACCAATGGCGCAGGTAAATCTACTTTTTTGAACGCAGTAAGCGGTACGACACGCGTCGATAGTGGCTCAATCTTGCTAAATGGCATTGATGTGACCAAAAAGTCTGCTCATCAACGCGCGCATTGGGTTGCTCGCGTCTTTCAGGATCCGATGGCGGGCACTTGTGAAGCGCTCACGATTGAAGAAAATATGGCTTTGGCCTACAAACGTGGTGGTAATCGCGGTCTGAAATTTGCACTGAACCAGAACAACCGTGATTTGTTCCGAGAAAAACTATCCGTTTTAAAGTTAGGTCTAGAAAATCGTCTAACCGATCGTATGGGTCTACTCTCTGGTGGTCAACGTCAAGCGGTAAGTCTGCTAATGGCATCATTGCAGCCCTCTAAGATTTTGCTACTTGATGAGCATACTGCAGCTCTCGATCCAAAGACTGCGGCATTTGTCTTAGAATTGACTGATAAGATTGTCACGGACAATAAGTTAACCACGATGATGGTCACCCACTCAATGCAACAAGCATTGGCACATGGTACACGCACCGTTATGCTGCATCAGGGTCAAGTCGTGCTAGATGTGGCTGGTGACATTCGCAAAGGCATGACTGTACATGACCTACTTGATATGTTCGAGCAAACACGTGGCGAAAAAGTTGAAGATGACAGCCTGATTTTGAGCTAATACTGCTAATAACTTACGACTTATAAATTTGTACCTGTCGGATACAACCATTTCCGACAACCTCAAAAACCTTCAAGATAATTGATTTTTCTTGGAGGTTTTTTGTTATCTATAGTTAATGATCATATAAACTTTTTACTGACCATTATATAGTTGTCGTCTATCAAAGCTTCGCTGTTGTCACTTACTATATGAGGTCTGTCATGCGCAAAATTCCTATTTACTCCCACCCTGCTGCTGGTTGGCCTGCGCTGATCTCCTCTACCCAAAAGCTAATGGACTATAAGACATTTTTGCGTGGCGGTATAAGTGTATTTAAAAGCAATCAGCCCCAAGGCGGATTTGACTGCCCAGGCTGTGCTTGGCCTGATCATAAGTCACACAAAGCCATCGATGTCTGTGAAAACGGCATTAAAGTCATTGCCAGTGAGACCATGACCCATAAAGCAGATGCCGAGTTTTTCGCAAGACATACCGTCACTGAGCTACAGGGATGGACTGGTTACGAGCTTGAGCACAGTGGTCGTTTATCAGAGCCGATGTATTACGATGCGGCGCAAGATCGCTATGTTCCTATTCCTTGGGAAGCCGCTTACAGCTTAATCGCTGAGCAGTTAGGACAGCTTGATTCACCGGATGAGGCATTATTTTATACATCAGGCCGTGTGACTAATGAGCCTGCCTTCTTATTTCAGTTATTTGTACGCTGCTTTGGTACCAATAATTTGCCTGATTGCTCAAACATGTGTCACGAACCAACCTCAGTAATGCTAAGCAGACAGCTAGGTATTGGTAAAGCGACGGTGATGCTAGAAGATTTCGAGCAGGCCAAGCTGATATTGATGTTTGGCCAAAACCCAGCGACTAACCATCCACGTATGCTAGAGATGCTCGCCCATGCGCATGAGCAAGGCTGTCGAATCATCTCAATCAACCCGATGCGTGAGCAAGGCCTGAGTAAGTTTAGAAATCCACAAAAACCAACACATATGGCAGCTGGTCAAAGCGCTGACATGGTCGATGACGTTATTCAAATTCAAATCGGCGGTGATGCAGCGTTATTGACGGGCATTGCCAAGTGGTTAATTGAAAACGATAAAATCAATCATGATTTTATTACCACTCATACTTCAGGCTTTGAACCTCTCAAACAGTGGCTAACAGAGCAATCATGGACAGATATAACACTTGGCTGCGGTATTTCTCAGACAGATATTATCAATCTCGCTGAGCTCGTGGCTGATAGTCCAGCAACGATTTGCACTTGGGGCATGGGCATTACTCAGCACGTGCAGGGTGATGACAATGTCGCGATGATTACCAACTTGCTCCTGCTGATGGGTATGATTGGTATCGACGGCGCTGGTGCATCCCCAGTACGTGGACATTCCAATGTACAGGGCGATCGCACTATGGGTATCCATGAACGCCCTAGCAAAAGCTTACTAGACAGTTTAGAGCGTGTGTTTGAGCACCCTATGCCGCAAGAGCATGGCTACGATGTCGTTACAGGTGCCAAGGCTCTTATCGCAGGTAAATTGAAAGTCTTTATGGGCATGGGTGGTAACTACGCAGTGGCCGCCCCTGATACCAGCGCCATTGAACAAGCCTTAACCACTACTCAGCTTAATATATTTGTCGGTACTAAGCTCAATGAGACCATGCTATACCCCGGTGCAAATAATTTAATCCTACCTTGCTTAGGCCGTACCGAGCGTATTGTCACAACAAAGGGTGAGCAATTTGCCACTATCGAAGACTCTATGTGTCAGATCGTACCTACTCAGGGCAAACTAAAACCTGTTAGTGATACTCTAAAATCTGAAGCGCAAATCGTAGCGGATATCGCGACCCATGTACTCGGCGCCGACTCGTCTATTCCTTGGCTAGCGATGAGTGAGGATTTCGATATTATTCGAGACTATATCGCTCAAGCTATTAACGGATTTGAAGACTTTAATCAGCGTATTCGCACCTCTGAGCGTGGCTTTCATTTGTATCATGCGGCGCGTCATCGTGTATGGAATACCGAAAGCGGCAAAGCTCAGTTTGAAGTACCACAATATCCGATTACTTTTGTCGCTGCACAAATGGCAGCCGCAAACGATATCGACGATGTTGAAAATACAGCGCAAAAGATTTGGCAATTGACCAGTGTCCGCAGCCATGACCAATTTAACACTATGATTTTTGGGTTTAAAGACCGCTATCGTCAAACGGATCGTCGTGACGTGCTGTTCATGCATCCCGATGAAATAAGTCGTTTAGGTTGGCAAAAAGGTGACCGTGTTATGGTCACTCGCCAGCGTGCCAAAGATAGCCTAGAGCAACCACGCATATTGGGCCCATTGGTATTGAGCGAGATGGATATTGCCTCTAACGCTGTTGCCGCTTACTACCCTGAGTGCAATGACCTTTTTGATTTAGAGACACATGCGCCAGATTCTCATATCCCAGCGTACAAATCGACGACCGTCGTTTTGGAACGCGTAGAGGTAAATACATCGATAGCTACGCCTGCGTAAATCATACTGCGGAGAGCTAATGAGAATGAAAACTTCATTGGCTCTACCTCTATATGACCATAAGCACGCTCATAATTTTAGGCCATGATAAATCGTGATAACCATTGAAAACAATGCTGAACAAAGTGAGGCTTTCATTGACCCCGCTATGATAGATAACTCAACTAGCACTAAGATAGTTACACCTGAGCTGTCTAACGATGAGAGGTTGTCAGAGACACCACTTGCTCGTGGTCATTTCGCACAAAAGCATCATTACCCGTCAGTTAGTAGTGATCCTAATCATGACTCTCACCTTCAAATTGAACCTCAGAGCACCAGCTTAGCCGTAGAAGCTGCGGTCTCTATCATCATTAATGGAATTCATTATGCTGTGCTGATGGCCAGTCCTCATCAGTTAGAGTACTTGGCTGTTGGTTTTTTATTTAGCGAAGGCTTAATTCAATACAGTCACGAGTTATTCGACTGGGAAGTGACTCATCTTGCAGATCTAGCTAGCTATCAGCAGTTTGCTCAAGATTCGAATGACGAAGATTTTGATTCAGTATCAATTGAACAAAGCTTAGAACAATTTCAAGATTACGATATCTATGTCGTTGAGCTAGTATTAAGCCAACGCTGCCATCAACGTATCCAAGCACAAAAACGGCAGCTCGCAGGGCGCACAGGCTGCGGTATGTGCGGTATTACTGGATTAACACAAGCTTTGCCTGATTTAAGTGCTTACTCTCAAAGCAGTCTACAGTCCGACCATAATCAACCGACAAGCAACGATAGTGTTAAGACGACTGTTCCAAGTCTTGACTACCTACTGGCACTGCGTCAACAAGTGGATGCCGCGCAACATACGCATCAACTGACAGGTGCAGTACACGCCGCAGCAACGATCTATAATCAGCAGCTACATTTATTTGAGGATGTAGGCCGCCATAATGCACTTGATAAGCTCATCGGTTGGCAATTACGCCAAAAAGCAGACGTTAGCTGTGTGCTTATGACTTCGCGTCTCTCTATTGAACTGGTTCAAAAGTCCATTCGAAGTCAAATCTCGTGGCTAGTTGGCATGTCAGCACCTACCAGTACAGCTGTACGCGTGGCTGAGCGTTATGGCCTTGGATTGGCTGGATTTTTACGTGATAACCGAGTCACTTACTACACCAAACAAGATAATATATAAAAATTCACTTCTACTTGTTCATTGAGAGCAACCGTCTATCGCCCATCATCTATTTCTTTCTAATGAAAACTTCAGCTAATCATTCATAGTTATAATTTAGCTCATAGCGATATATCACTCGATACTTTTCATAATAAATCCCTATCTTTCAATGCTTTATTAAATATCTTATTAAATCTCTTTAAATAAACACTTATATGTCATCTTCGGTCATTGTCTGGTAAATCTCGGATAATGTTTGAGGTTAGTGACATAATAGGTTACTCTTATCGCGCAAATATGTTACAGGCACTTAACGAATATGTAGTTTTATTTATTAATGCTGCTTAGTAACACATCAATCGCAATAGATGAGTAGAGACTTCTCAGCTATTGTTTATTACAGCTGATAAGGCTGTCTAAATCGAGTTCGGGTCATGCCATCGTGGCTTAGTGCTTATTCGTAATTCCGCTATAGACACTCATCACATGAGTTTTCTTTAGCATGTAGCTACCTTTGTGTATGCCTATTAATAGCGTGATGGTTTACCCATTAACTGACGCCTATTGAAAGTAGTCCCTGTCTTTTGATTTGACACTATTTGTCTCATTAAGATTTGGGCGTAACACTTAGCATCTGCTTACCACTACAGTTGGTATTTTCGCTATTTATATTAGCCACATACGTTCGGTATGAGGGCTGTGTAGGCTATGCTGTATTCCTAATGGTTTGGTATCTTTCATTTTTACTGAACTTTATTCATCAACTAACAATTGCGAGGTCTGAGTTTGAAAACTGAGTCATTGTTCCAATTTTCATCATTGACGATTATTTTATTATTATTAGCATTTTATGGCGGCACCTATTTACTGTCCTTATTAATCAAAAAAGATAAAGAGACAACTTCTGGGTTTATGGTCGCAGGTCACGGTGTTGGCTTTGGTATGGGTGCAGCCAGCATGACCGCCACTTGGATTTGGGCGGCCTCATTTTACGCCGCGGCCACCTCTGGTTATAAATACGGCGTATCAGGGCCGATACATTATGGCTTTTGGGGTGCATTGATGATTTTGTTCATCTACCCTTTCGGTATGCGCTTTCGTGAATTGGCACCAGACGGTCATACACTAGGTGAACTGATTCATGCCCGCCACGGTTCATCAAGCCAATTAATCTTAGCCATATCTAATATTATGGGCAGTTTAATTAGCTTGATGGTCAACTTTACCGCTGCTGGAGCACTGGTGTCAGTCCTGTCGCCATTATCGTTCCAAACAGGGGTAATGATCGCAGGTATCGGTGTACTAAGTTACACATTGACATCAGGGTTTCGAGCATCCGTCTTTACGGATTTCGCCCAGTTGGTCGCTCTAATGGCCATTGGTATTGTCATTATTCCCGCCGTGTTATTCGCTATGGGTGGTCCTGAGGTTATGGTTAGCGGCCTGTCAAACCTGACATTAGAACAGCAGAACTTCTTCTCCTCTGAGGCATTCTTTCAACAAGGTGCGCCCTACTTCGTCGCTGTATTAGCATATGCTATCGGTAATCAAACCATCACTCAGCGATTATTCGCGATTGATAAAACCAAGATTAAAGCGACGTTTATCACTGCTACAGTCGGCTATGCTGGTATCGTTATTGGTCTTGGTATGATTGGACTAATGGCTGTGACGATTGGCGTCGAGCCACTCGATGGCAATATGAACAACCTCATTCCTCAAATGGTCAGTACTTATCTACATCCCGTCTTTATCGCCTTATTCTTCATTTTAGTGATTGGGTCATTGTCTTCGACTGCTGACTCAGATTTATCAGCGCTATCAACCATTATGATGGCCGATGTCTACGGTAAAAACATCGCCAAAAAAGGTCATGTTAAACCTAAAACGATGATGCTAATTGGTCGAGGCACGATGATTGTTGCGACAGCAGCTGGACTAATTTTTGCAAGCTTTAAGCTCGATATTCTCGTCATGCTAGTATTTGTTGGTGCCTTATGGGGCGCTATCGTCTTCCCTGTAATTGCCAGTGTGTTTTGGAATCGCGTCACCAATACTGCCTTTACCTCAGCAGTTATCGTCGGACTACTCTTATTTTGCGTTGCCCGTTTCGAATTACTCCCAATCACTGGTGTCACTGCCCTATTCTTTGAAATACTGGCCAGTGTCGGTGCAGCGGTTGTTATTGGGCTAATGGTCTTTGGGTTCTTAGGTCGTAAGATTGGCATGGTCGCCGCAGCTATCACGCTTGTGCTGATGCTTATCTTCGCTACTGGCTTCTTACGTCAATATATGGTCCTGCTAGCCTCTCTAACGGCTTACGGCGCTAGTACCGTTGTCTGTGTGATTATCAGCTTGATGGGAGACGAACACTTCGACTTCGACTTAATTAAGCAGCGCGTGGGCAATTACGACAAAAAATCGGAAATCCCATCGTCACTTAAATCTTAAACCCAAGTCGCTTTATCCGAGTAGTGATTAGTAAGCAGTATTTGGCTAATCGCTACTTATTTAGTAATACTATAAGGAGATATCATGGACAACGTTTTTATCTACGGCTTATATATCTTAATTTGGCCTGCCATTACTCTTGGCGTACTCGTGTTAATTTGCACGGCCACTTATCGCGATGTGAAAAGTGCTAAACGTGACAATAGAGATATTGTTTAGCGTATTATATTTTAAATTATCATCATTAAACACTGGGTTACTGATGGCTTGGAAAAGCCTATTAATAGCATAAATGTCCTGAAATTGGGGCTAAATATAGACAAGATAGTAAATAAGCTGTTTTTAACGAAAAAAGGACTTGTAATTTACTATATTTTTGCTAATATAGGCGACCTTGATTGGCTGGATGGCAGAGTGGTCATGCAGCGGACTGCAACTCCGTTAACGCCGGTTCGATTCCGACTCCAGCCTCCAATTATTTATTAACTTTACGTTAATTTTGGCTTGCATTATTATCACAACCGATTATAATAGCGACCACTTATCTAGTAACTAGATGGTCTATCAGCTAGTTTACATTTTAGATAAAAAAAGTTTTGCCCGGGTGGTGAAATTGGTAGACACAAGGGATTTAAAATCCCTCGCTAGCAATAGCGTGCCGGTTCAAGTCCGGCTCCGGGTACCATTACATAGTCCTATACTATCTTATAGAACAGCTAAAGCCCCTGATATCAGGGGCTTTGTTGTATCTGGTGTTCTATACTGCCCTGCTCTATCTATCCCAATTTGTGCATTTGATGTACATTAACCTCCCAGTGCACATTTAAAATACTGATTATGAAAAGTGATATAGATGACGAGCATCTCAAACGCTCTATTCACCTATACCACTATTCTTAGAGAAATTTAACTAGATTACACACTTGGTTTGGCAAGTAGCATTATCAATTTTTGCTCTTAATAGCCAAATCAGCTATCCAACAATACGCTGCCATAGTCATCACGCAGGTCTTTTTTGACCATTTTCCCAGCACCATTTAGGACGATATTATCTACAAATATGACTTTGTCCGGTATTTGCCAGCTGGCGATTTTACCTTCGTAAAAGCTCAGTACTTGAGACTCGTCGATTTCTGAATCTGGTTCTTTCACCACAATCAATACTGGACGCTCGCTCCATTTTTTATGCTTTGCAGCAATAGCGGCTGCCATTCTTATCTGCGGATGGGCGACTGCGATGTTTTCTAGCTCTACTGACGATATCCACTCCCCACCAGATTTAATCAAATCTTTTGAGCGATCCCGAATATTCATATAGCCATCGGCATCAATGGTTGCAATATCGCCTGTGTCGAACCAACCGTCTTCAGTTATCGCATCAGGGTTCTCGGTGTAATAATCGTTGATGATCCAATGCCCTTTGATCTGTAAACGACCTTGAGACATACCATCTTCTTCGACTCGCTGTAGCGGCTCGTCAGTATCTATGAGACGTAGCTGAACGCCGTAGGGTGGACGACCTTGAGAGTTACGCAACTCATTAATCTCATCTTTACTCAGCGATTTATGTTTGGCTTTTATTTGATTCATCGTGCCAAGTGGACTGGTTTCCGTCATACCCCATCCATGTATGGCATCGCAATTGAAATCTTCTCTGAACGTTTTAATTACCGATGGTGGACATGCCGCCCCTCCGACAATGGTACGCGTCATACTATCAAGCTTACTGCCTCTGGCTTTGGCAGCGGTCAATAGACTTTGCCAAATCGTTGGAACCCCTAGAGCAACCGTGACATGACAATCATCAATGAGAGATACCAGACTATCTCCATCGAGATTGGGACCAGGAAGTATGAGAGAGCAACCAGTCAAGGCAGCCGCGTAAGGTGTGCCCCACGCGTTAACATGGAACATCGGTACCACGGGTAGCAAAACGTCTTGTGCAGAGAGCGCGGAGACATCAGGCATGCATAACGCCATAGCATGCAGCACAGAAGAGCGATGTGTATATAAAATCCCTTTAGGGTTACCGGTAGTTCCGGATGTATAGCATAAAGAGCTAGCTGTTGCTTCATCGAATTGAGGCCAGTCAAAATCAGTAGAATTTTCTGCTAATAGCTCATCAAAGAACAGTACATTAGGCAGTTTTTCTACGATACTATCATCTCGATCACTTAGACAAATGAAGTATTCAACACCTTTGATATGCTCTTTGATTGCCATAATTAGCGGTAGGAAAGTAGTATCAAAAAATAGCACACGATCATCAGCGTCATTGATAATGTAGCTAAGCTGCTCGGGAAACAAACGTGGATTGATAGTATGGCAAACCATGCCACTACCTGAAATCGCATACCAAGCTTCTAAATGACGACGATTATTCCAAGCCAAAGTTGCTATGCGTTCTGATGATTTAAGTCCCAGTGTAGCCAATGCATTGGCCAATCGTTTTGAGTTATCTGAGACAGTGCGCCAATTGGTATGAGTCATCTGTCCATCGACTTCTTTGGACAAAACCGCCGTATCACCATGATAACGGGCAGCGTGTTCGATTAGACCACTGATCAGCAATGGCTGATACATCATTTTTCCTAACATCATACATTCCCTGTAGTTATTTGAAAGTCCGCTTATTCTTGCTACTGCATCGCCTGATGCGAAGAATAGGCCTCAACTAAGAATAATCAGAATTATTCTTTAAGACAAGTTAATATTATGTTCTCCATAGGCAACGAAAAATTGTGATTCAATTTCAAAGGCTTGATGATTACTCTATATAAATAGTTTTTACTTTCTCATTAAAAGTTCATTGGTATCATTGTTTCTTTAATTAACCATAAAACTTATATATTTCTCCGACATTTTCTCTGTATCTGCTCACAGCAATTAGTCATTGCCGCGCAATACATCATGTTTACATGCTTGCTACATTTGCTAGCAAGCCCTAAATTACTATATCTACTATAATTGCTTCATAATTCTTAGCTGTAGTTATCAATGTTGATTCTAATAGTGACAGCAAACGATTAAATGACATTTAATTAAGTGGAGTAAGCTATGGAGTCAAATTTGACTGCGCTTGAAGAGATAAAAAATTTGGATGTAAATCATGGTGAACATATCATCCTACGTTTAACTTATATTAGCCGCTATAACACCAAAAATGCAAATATCGAAGTAGCACGTATTCTAGAGCAAGCGCGACGAAACAATGAACGTAGTGGCGTTACTGGGGTGTTAGTGATGAATGAAAACTACTTCCTCCAAGTTATCGAAGGTGCACGACCTGTAATTAACAATCTATTGAGAAAATTGGTTAACGATGAAAGACATTTTGATTTAGAAGTTATCGATTGTCGTACAGTTGAAGAACGATATTGGAATAAGTGGTCAATGAAATATTTAACCACCAGCGATCAGAATACAGAATATTTCAAGTACTCAGCTAGCAAAGAATTCAAACCTTACTTAATGAGTGCCTCTCAAATTACAATGCTCATTGAAAAATTATCAGCTCTTCAAGAGCAACAAGAAAAACGTGCAGCTGATATGAAATACCTTAGTTCTTAACTAAACGGTTCTATTAGACTCAAATTAGCTCTTTTATCGACAGCTCATTATTCTGCTATAAGCTTCATTGCCTTGTAGCTGCTAGTACCTATTTAACCCATGTCTAATGGCTTCAGGTACAGCCCATATTCCATAGGGCATCAATAAATGTGCTTTGGCTGTATGGCTTACGGGTTGAGGTATTGAAGAAAATATACTGACCAGAAAATTTAGTTTTTCGATTTGCTCTAGTATCGCCATTGCTTGCGATGCTAGTGGGACAATGTGCAAATGCTTAGCTTTCATCTTATCGACTGGTATGCACCCGTAATTGCAGCCCATTACTGTCATCACTATGCTTGTCAGGTCGCTTTGTATCAATCGAGGTGTACTAAGTAATAGCTTATTAATGACGGTATGAGTTAAGGGCATTGGGCTATCCTTTGTTAGTATTGAGAGCGTATATAAACTTTAATACCAAAAATAATACCAACATCCTATATGGTTCGCCATACTCCTACGAGATAGTAAAAACCCAAAAAACGCCCAAAACAAAGGGCTAACAGTCTATGACTGTTAGCCCTTTATCAATGTTTGGTGGAGATGGCGGAAACTAAACCATTAATATTAGTTACTGTTTTTATTATATATTTATTTTTTAAATAAAATTTATACCGCAAAATATACCGCAATTTATAAAAGTCACTTAGGTTTTTGCGCCTGTTTGACTACCTAAATGCTCATAAAGCTGGTTACAAAATAATAAGTTCCAGCTTATCCTTTCGACATTTCTCAATATACTAGGGCGGTGTCATTGTTCACAGCTTCACCAGTAGTGACCGCTGCCATATATATTTTTTTACGCAAGCGAAATTAAAAGTTTAGCTGTTGCTTCCTGCTTTTCACTAACTCATCAATAGCCGCGATTCTGTCTATATGACCACCCTCTTTCTTTATACATTTTATGAATAGCCGTTTATAAGTACCGCAGTGCCTACCTTTTGGGTGTGGCTTGATCCATAGTGCCAGCCTAAACGCTGTCTTATAGCGTGAAAGTGTTCGTCTAATCGCTTTGACCTTACTGTTAGTTTGATGGTCAAGGTCGTCAATAGGGAAATCAAGAAATATGTCAATCTCCTACTACCAAAAATGAAACAAGTAAATGACGAGTAATAAATAAGGACGCTATTTTTCAATAGAGTCCTTTTTCGAGTTCCCAGATTGCATATAAGGTTAATACTTAGAAAGTATATTGTATTCTAAGAAATTTTTAAGCTTAAGGTTTCCTGATACAGACAGGTGATCATCATCAAAGTAATATGAAGTCTGCTCGTTACCAACTGGGCAGTTGTTTTTATTACACATAGTAGCGGTAGGATCTATGACTGTAATATTCTCAAAGAGGTTTGCTTCTTTTTTTATGATATCGTTTGTCATTTTCTGAAACTGGTTATGCTTATCTGTAGAAACAGAATTTCCATTTAAAGCCTTAATGTTAGTTACCTTGTTCTTTGAGGAATTGAAGAGTATTTCATCAGGCTGCTTTTCCTGTAGAGGAATTTGAAGCATTATATAAATCTGAGATTTGCTTTTTGAGTACTCTTTAAAAGTATCTCGAATACCTGACTTAAACGCTTTAATAGAATTTTCCTGACTTATATTTTTATTGGCTTCAGTATAAGCAAATTGCATATCATCACCTTTATAGTCACCTTCTGTATAATAAGTCCATCTTGCAGACAAAAGCACATAATCATAAACTCCAGTCATAATAGTTTTTTTTATCTTGTTGTTTAGTTCATCACATGACTTTTCTTCTTGATCATTTCGTTTTACATAAGTATTTATTAGTGGAAGACATCCACTATAGCCGGTGTATGTAAGTTGTAGTTTATTATCCCTAGCTAGCTGCTCAACTGCAGGCAATAAAGAGTAAGAGTGGCTATCTCCAAATGCTAAAATATTTTTTGTGCCATTAGTTATGGTACAAAACTCATTTTCTGAATTATGCTGGTATGGTTTGTCAAAACACTCATAATCCCCTCTTACCATACTATCAATAAATGCTATTTGTTGAGATGACATCTGATAAAATCTGATTGTATCGTTTTTTATAAAGATAGCACTACCCAGCGCCCCTACAATTAAAGCGATATAAACTGGCTTACATTTTAAATAACTTAAAAGAGTAGGAAAACTTCTTGGGAAATTAATTTTCTCAACATACTTATAGCTTAAGAATCCTAGCAATATTGAAAGTACCATACCTATATAAATATAGTAATCAGGCAATGAGAATTTATAGATAACAACCACAAAAGGCCAATGCCACAGATAGATCGAATAAGACCACGCTCCTAGTTTTTGGAAGACTATATTGCTGGTAATCAGGCTATCATTACGTTGGGCTTGAATAACAAGAAATGAGCCGACAACAGGGAATATGGCTAAATAACCTGGCCACAGATTTTCTGCTGAAATTAAGAAGTAAGAGGTAATAATTAATATCAAGCCTATCCACTCTACGAGCTTCTTTCTATTTTCTTGTAGTGTAAAAGGGTAAAGGTAGGCAATTCCACCCAGCATCATCTCCCATGCTCTAGTAGGAAACAAATAATAGGCTGCATCAGGTGATTTATAGGTTGCAATAGCAGAAAATATAAAGCCAAGTACAGTGCCAACTATGAGTAGTAATTTCAGAGTCTTTATAGATAGAAATCTACGTAGAGCTAGAAGTACCAACGGGTAGATGATATAAAACTGCCACTCTACTGATAATGACCAAGTATGTAGCAACCATTTCTCATGAGAAGCTGCATCAAAGTAACCAGCTTCTTGCCAATAAACAAAGTTAGATAAGAAACTTACGCTACTAGCAGCATGTTTGCCCAATGCCTTATACTCAAGCGGTGTAAGATAAAACCATCCAAAGACCAATAACACCAAGCAAAGCAACGCTAAAGCAGGAATAATTCTATTAGCTCGAGCAACATAAAAATTAAAAACTGAGAAGTTATCTTGATCCATTCCTCTGAATATAATCCCAGTCATTAAAAAACCTGAGATCACAAAAAAGACATCAACCCCAGCAAAGCCACCCGGCATCCAAGAAGCATTAAAGTGAAATAGAACAACAGCGATGACGGCAAGTGCTCTAAGTCCGTTAATATCTTTTCTGAATTTCATATTTATCCCACAACAATGCATGACAAAATTTCAGAATTATATCTTTTATGTGAGTATAAGTAAATTGATTGAATTTTATTGAAAGTTGAGATACTTAAACCAACTTGTTTCTTGTTTGCATGGGGTTGAATTGCTAATGACTGCATGCGCTCGATTAATACCGCTTTTATAAGTGCAAATATCGTGCGTTTTGTGTGCGTCTGGTAATTACCACCAATGGGGGTTATTCCTGTGCTTCCTTAAAAACGTTTGCTTCCATTGCTATCCGTTTGCTGTATTGACTTGGCACTAAATAGAAATAGTAAGAAGTACGCTATTTTGCTTCCTATTTTCCCTGCTTCCACTTTTTCGATTGGTAACTACCCCTTGTAACTGCTACCTCTAAACTTTATCTAAATTATTAGGCAAGTTCTACATACCGCTTTCTGATCTAAGTTTATCTAATTGCTGTTGTACCTGCTTGCACCTATCTAGCCCCATTCTAATAGCTTCGGACAAATCAGCATTAGGCTTTATGGCGTTTGGTACGGTTGCTGTTATACCGCTTTCATCTTGTCTTTGTTGAGCTAGCTTGTTTAATGGTAAGCCTACTTGCGACTCATCATTGATCGTATCATCAGGATAATATGTTACTTCGTTTAAACTGCAAGCAATATGCCCATACTGAGTAGTAAACGGGTATGGCTCAACATTGCCATAACTTGACCAATAAATATCGTTAACCTCTATAACATCATCAGTATCACTAACGGTATCATCTATAGGCTGGCAAGCTGTCAGTGATAATAAGATCATAGGGATTAACTTGTTCATCTATCCGCCTGTTAGTACCTGTTTAGTAAATCACACCTTAGCATGACCAATAAAATCCGTGCTTTAACTTTTTAACATGGCTTTAACCTACTACTGATCGCTGTAAGTCATGCGCTTACGATACTTGTCGCAAAATTACCTTTAACCTCTTTTTGAAACGGTTTTTATTTTGTGCGTGTGGATAGGGGCGCTCTTATGTGGTTTGTCTGTTTAATCTCGATTTATAGCCCCCCCCTCGATACTTGTCCGTAAATTGCCCCTTTTATGGACTCAAAGTATTATTTTAATTGCACTCTAAGATGTCCGAAAACTAGCCAGCATTGGCATAAGCTGCAACTGTGTGCGTACTGTGCCCATAACTCTAATGTGTCTAATAACCTGCCTCGTACTTGTTAAGAAACTACCCCTTTTATGGACTCCAAGAACCCCGTCATTGGTGCTTGCTTCGCGCGTGTGCGTACTGTTCCATAAACTCATTTTTAACCCTGCTTATGATGTCCGTAAATTGCCCCTTTTACGGACTCCGAAAACTAGGCAACGGTAAGATTACGGTAAGTCTCAAGCCAGCATTGCGCGGTGTGTTGTTTGGTTTTGAATGTAAGGTTTTATAAGGTTTGCGATATGTGGTTTTCTAACGTTTCAATGTGAGGTTTTATGAGGTTCTACTATGTGAGGGTTCAGGTTTTCTCAGGTTCTCAATGTTAAGTTTTATTAAGTCGGTACTGTCTGCCAATGTTAACAAATGACAACATGCAAATTGGTTTTGAATGTACGGTTTTGACATGTTATAGACCACAAGTTTTGACAGGTTCACTACTTCGTGTTTTTATTTTGAATGTTGGGTTTTATTGGGTTCTAACGTGTCCAACAACCTAGGGGAAACCTTAGGGTATCTTTACACTATAAAAAGGGCTTGGCTGTGATCGCCTAACGTGTCCGAAAACTTAGATAAACCTTAACATTTATTAACAGGCTGCCAGTGCTCAAACTGATCTCACGATAAACATTTATGAACATCAGGCACAAAAAAAGGCAGACGCTAAACGGCTGCCTTTGATTATTTTTGTCTGCATCTACTTTTTTGCTTGGGACACTTGGGACAACGGGACAGCGCCCGTACTTAGTTGCTTTCAGCTGTCCCAGCCCTTTTTTAGCCTTTGGGACACTTGGGACAGATTAACAAATTGAGCTATTTTGTCCCAGCTGTCCCAGTGGTATTTTAATGCTTGGGACAGGTTCTAGCCCTTGCGGTGTATGGGTTGTCCCAGCTGTCCCAGTGCTTTTTATAGTTTCACAACTTAATATCTCACCTTTGACCGCATAAACACGTTGGCGGTTCTTTTTGAATGGTAAAGGCACTTTGCAAGTCTTACGGTCATTCTCAGTCACATTTAATAATCCTGCTTCATCTAACACTTGCAATACTTTGCTTTTGTTAAATGGTGAACAGACTTCATCAAAGGTACTGGTAGAGAAGTAATATTCCCCTGTGTCGTAATTGTGATAGCCAGCACGGTTGGTTATCTTGGTTTCAAAATCTTGATGTATGTGAATGTGACAAGGTTGAAAGCGACTCGCTCCATGTTGTTCAATAAATGCTTTGATATGCTCTATGATTTGGCGCTGCTCATGCTCACCATCACGCCCATAGTTATCAAGCCAATTATCTAAGCATGTCATCACGGCTTTAGTTGCTTGTCCTGCTTGCCAGCCTGTTATACCTGCCTGTGTTGCTATCTCACCAGCTGCGCTCACGATAGCGAACCGTTTAGCCACTCTATGCGCCTGTGCTGTCAGGTCGCTGTACTGACTCATAAAGCTACTGACAAGCTGCTCAGCGTTGGCGGTGGTCGCTGCTTTGTCGCTGGTGATATGTTCTAGCCATGCAATGCCAGCTGATCCATAGTAAGCGTGTGACAGCTCTTTGATCTTATCAGCTTGTGCTTCGCTTGTTTTTGCCAGTACTAAGCTATCAAAGGTCTTTAACCCTTTGCCGGCATCAGCATCTATATGCGCGACTCGAACCTCAATACCTGCATTGGTTTTCTGTCCTGCTTGCGCCATGAAGTTTTGTAGCGACTCCTCACCATTAGACAAAAAGATAATGCGCCATGTTTTAGCAATGCGATTGTGTCCCGTGGTGGTACTACGTCCTTTACCTTGACCATTAGCCAGCATATAAACGGTTTTGCCTACTATCTTGGGGTCACATTCGCTAATCTCATCGAGTGGCAAAAAACTGTCGTTGTGCTCGCTTGCTGTGCCTTCTAGGGCATTATCAGTGCTGCGCCATGTCTTAACGTACCTGTCAGGATTGCCCCATACACTAGCAGCTAGTTTAAGCGATAGGGACTTGCCCATGCTTGATGATCCTAAGAGATGAAAACCGCCCCCGTCATACTCTAATAATTCCAGTAATTGACCTGCGAACGCGCAAGCAATAGAGAAAACAAAACGGCTTTGTTCTGCTAGTGGTTTGCACAGCTTATCGCGCCATTGATCTAATGTGCCTTGCTGGGTTAGGGTGCTGTTAATGCTGTTTGCAGACTGATAGACGATAAGCTGCTTGCTATCGCTGCCTATGGCTCTGTCAGGTAATATATATTGCTTATCGTGCCAGCCTAACTTATCCACGCATAACGCCCGTTTGTGAATAGGGTAGTTTTGAATATAGGTGTCTAAGTAGCTGCGCTGTTTGGGGTTGGTGGTAATGTTCAAGCCTTGACTAGCTAGCTCACGGCGGTATTCCCTTGCATCACCTTTCAGTAGTGATAACGGCATTGACCATGTATGCGATACGCTGTCATCATCACGCCATTGCAATAACCGCCCCCATGTACCGCTGCTTGTGTCCCGTGTCTTAGCGATAACCTCTATCGGTGAACAAACAATTACTTGTGATCCACTGCTCCAGTGCTGCACCATCTTTTTAAGGCACTGCTTGGTTTTGTGAGGGCTAACAATGATTGTTTTATCGCTGCCCATCAGGTAGCTGTAAACATCAATACCGCTATCAAGGTCATTAAACGCTATCATCTCATTGGCTTTGTTTGGCTCACCAATGACGATAGCGCCATAACCTGTAGGATCAATGACAATGGGCTTTGCTTTGCTGTTTGGTGTGTAGAATACCGCGCCTACTGTATCGCCTTGTTTGTCGGTCAATGCTAAGCCTATGGTGTTGGCTGTTGGTTCAGTTTTGCCAATTTGTTCACCATAATATATAGTGGTGTCACCTGTAACGAATAGCAGCCGTTCAGGTTCTAGCATGTCATTGAGTTTGATTAAAAACGGATTGTTTGCCAGCTGTTCCTCTGTAGGTGGCTTGCAATCCTGTAAGAGAGTATGAGCGCCCATGTTGTCCGCATGGGCTTTTTTATTGTCTATCGTTTGTGGTGTGGTGGTCATCTGTTCCCCCTTGCGTGTGACTGTTTAGGCTGGCGCATGGCTATGTACTTCTTGTAGTAGCTTTTGCGCTTGGCGTGCTTACGGCTTTGTTTTGGAGGGTAGGTTTTCACTGGCTGCCCTCCTTGCCGTAACGAGTCATTGCTAGGGTTTTCTTGATTGAACCTAACTGGCTTTGTAGCAGTTCGTGCCATGTTTCAGTAGTGTCATGCGTTAAACGTGCCATTGATATAGCAACATCAGGTTTTATTTTCTAATAGTGAATAAGTGCTAACAGCTTGCCAATGTCACTTATAACAACGGCTGCGCTTTCAAGATCACAAGCAATATCTGATAACTCAAAAGATGACATAACAATAACTTCATTGTCGTTTGCTTCGGTCATGTCTATTACTGTGTGTTGGCTGGTTTTCTTGCCACTGTATAGCGTGGCTATCGCTTGGCGGTTTGCTGGCGTGTCATGAAATAGTGACGGCTGATAATCGCCTATCTGCTTATCGCATGCTGGGACAAAATAACCTTGCTTGTCATAGTACAAGTGGCTGTCATCGTGAGTAAGTGCCAATAGTTTGCGCTTGCCGTATGGGTCATTGTGAAGTACAAACGGGTTAAGGCTCAATGACGGGCACAGAACGCTATCACCTGCCTTGAATGTGGCTGGTGTGCTGTTAGTAGTGGTTTGGGTGCTTGAGGTCGTACGGATTGAATTAGGCATGATAATGCCCTCCTTGCGTCGTTTTTTGAGTATGTGCCACGCTATACGGTAGAAGTATAGGGTGACGGGTCTTACTCTCGGTCACGCAAGCAACCGCCCTGCATATTCGCCCAAAGGCTATTTTATTTTGCAGCGTCAACCCGTCATAGTCGGTTAGCAAGTGATTTGCTATAGATATGATGGTTTGCCCCCTTGATGCGCTTAAATGCGCTCTTAGGGCGGTGTCTGTCTGTTTGGTTGAGGATTGAGAGTCCATACCAATGACAGGCACATAAAAAGCCAAAGGTTTACGGATTGGCTGTCCGCTTGCGTGTTTTTTTGAGAGGTTTATATAGTAACCGCTACTATCATCGGTTGCAATCGGTTTTGCATTGACTGGCTGGCACGCGATTAGTGAGAGTAGCAAGCCAATACCTGCCACCCATGCCATAAAGATGACAAAGCTAAGTAATAAGCCACGCTTATGTGGCTGGCTGTCGCTGTGCTGCCCGTGATGCGCTTTTAGATTGGTTTTGTCATTATTACTCATCTTGCATGTCCTCCACGTCTAAAAGGCTGGGTTGCATCTGTTTTAGGGTGCTATCAATATCATGCTGTATTTGTGGCTTGATCTGCTTACCAACCTTGCAAAGGAAACGACCTGCGCTAGTGAGTCCAGCATCAACAATATTAAGATCATGGCATAGCTCATTGAGTCGCTGGCTAAGCTGATTTTGCTGATTAGCTATCGAGTCAAAGGCACGTATAACCAGTAGTTGAAAGCGTGGGCTGATCCACATTGCATAACTATAGACAAGCTCACGGCATACAAATGTGCCTTGCTGCTCTGAGTCACCACCTTGAATAACCTTGTAAGCTGTTGAATTTGTTCCGTTACTCATATCTGAGGAACGGTCTATTTCAGCAATTAAGCCCTTTGTGGCTTCTAATCGCATGAAGTTACTGGCTTGGTGCTTCTTTTTACTGCCACTAGCTCTATGTAGGTCATTGAGTGAGTAAAGCCCGTCTTTCATACCTATGTTACTGTTTGAGATAGTAAGCATGATTACACCTCCTCTATGGTTTGCGGTGTCGGCTGATCTATCCAGTACCGCTTAAAGCGTTTGCCGTTCTGCTTAATCATTTCATCTTGAATAATCACGCCATCGGCTCGTATCTCACTAATGCGCTGAGCCAAACAAGTGATGGCGTATTCGTCATAGGCTTGCATATTGGTTATAGTCTTACCTGCCATTAGGTGCGCCATAATGATTTGGCTATAGGTCTGCTTTGGTTGCCGTGTATTCATGGCTTACACCTCGCTAGTGGTTGAGGTGTGAGAATTAAGCCATTCGTGAACGTCTGCATAGCTCCATGCGGTCATCGTTGGTGATAACTTTCTGCCAGCTGGAAAACGCCCATCTTTTGACCATTCAAACAAGGTGGTTTTGCTAAAAGGTAGGAACGGCAAAATGTCCTTTGCTCTACCCATACCTGTAGTAGGCAGTTGAATAACTGGACTGTTTGCAGTGGTTAGTTCGGTATCGTGAGAAGTGTTACCAGTCAAAGGGATAACTGAGGTGTTTTGGGTTGGGTATGTCATTCTAACTACTCCATATCGTGTAAGTGGCATCGCAGCGGTGTTCTGCGATATGGATAGCTTAGATAACAAAAAACCCTCTAAATAGAGGGCTTACGGGCTGTGAAAGGTATTTAACGGGGTATTTATTCCGTGACGGGTAATTGTTTTTTGAATAAAAGTTCAATATTTACTCGTTCTCTTTCTTTTTTAGTCTGTGTCCCCTGCTTAAACTTTAATCCTTGTAAGTGAGTATCATAAATTGTCTTACTTTTTACCGTCAAAACTTTAGCTTTATCTGCCTGCTCATCAGCAAGTACATATGCCAACTCTTTCATATAAGGTATTATGAAATTGACTATGTCACCCTTTCTTAGGTTACTTTGGTAATCTAGGTCAATCAAAGCCATCGCTAGGCTTCTATTGAACTGCTTGATAGCTGCTTTCTTTATGTTTTGAATATCAGTGTTTGAAAGTATAGCGCTATCAGTCTGTTTGTCTGCCAACTTTGCTTGGACGCTATTCAGCTGCTCGATAAGTTCCGCTTTTTCACTGTCCGCTTTTTCGTTCTTTTCTGTGAGTGCTTTTATCTCATTTCGGTGTTGCTTGTAAGTGTTTCTAGCAGTGCTCAGCCTAGCATTAAGGTCGTCATTTTCAGATTGTAACTTTTTCAGCTTTGCGAGTAATTTACTATCATTCTGTGCTGGTGTGTCGTCTCGGCTCATACTGTTATTCGCGAGCGATGCTATGTAGCTATCTACTTCTCGTTTTACAAACCTAATTTCGTCCGCTTCAACATGCGTTTGCCTATCTGCTTCAGCATTGGTCAGTCCATTAGGGTTTTTATAGAATAAAAATAATCCATCATCATAATCTGCAAACCTTGCGGACTTCCTTTCGATAATTCTGTAAATCTTCACTCCATCACTGGGTAGTTCCATGTAATTATCGAAACCACAAATTTCCTCAGTTAATAACCTATAAGTGAAGTAACCAGCGATAATTTCTGTGTGCAAAATGCCTTGATAATCTATTTCACCAACATAGCCATGATAATAAAAACAAGGTGTAAAATTCTTTTTCCTAGCTAGGTCTCTTAATTTAGTGTTATCAACAGATAATCCATACTGGTTGCTAGGGTTGATATTGGTATTAATTAAATCAATTGTTTCACTTAGTGTTAAGTAGGTTTCCTCGCGATTTTTCTTATATTGATTAACATCATGAGTTCGCCCGTAAACATCAGCGACTATATTATTTGTGTATAGACTTTCTTTAAAAACATTATGCTTTGTGATTGGTTCAAACGCCATCACATCAGACTTGTGGAAATAAGTACGGTTTGCATCATTTCCTAGACCTATTAAGTGACCATTATAAGGCTCAAAATTATAGCTCTCGTCCATATAGAATATAGATATCTGCTCATCGATATTATGTGCGTCAAGGTATTTTACTACCTCATGAGGTGTGCTATTGGTCGCATTTTCCATCAAAGTTATGACATCTGCTACTAAAACATAGTCATTTTTACGCGCTTCTAGTTCATCAATTAAAGTACTCACAATACACACCCCTACACCCTTTTATCAAAATAGGCGCAAGGCAGTGACAGCATAAGGGTGTGTAAATAGCTGTCGTTCGGGTAATTAGTCCTAGCCTTGCATAGTTGGTGCTAAGTGTTAGCCTAGCTTTTGTTTTTGTCCTTTAAAGTCTGCACGGATCACGTTATCCAGTTTGCCAGCGTAAGCATCGTCAATGAATTTTGCCCACTGGTGCATCATGTCTATTCTGTATGGTAGGTGCTGCGCTCCGTTGTATGCTGCGCTGATCTTGTTTTCTCTGTCATGTGCCAGCTGTAGCTCTATCGCTTCGTGCATAAACTCTTTTTCATGCAGTGTGGTACTGGCAAGCCCACGGAAACCGTGCCCCGTCATTTTGCCTTTATAACCCATATTCCATAGGGCATTAATAAATGCGCTTTGACTGTATGGCTTACGAGTTGAGGTATTAAAGAAAACGTACTGATCCGAAAAACCTAGCTCTTTGATCTGCTCCAGTATCGCCATTGCTTGTGGTGCTAGTGGCACAATGTGCAAACGCTTGGCTTTCATCTTATCGGCTGGTATTCGCCATAAACCGTGTTTGTAGTCAATCTCTGACCACTCCATAAAGCGTAATTCATTGGTACGCACAAACGTATAGCATAAGAACCATAAACCCAGTTTTACCAGTACATCACCTTGATAAGCATTGATGTCTGTTAGTAGTTTAGGTAGTTGCTGGCTAGTAATGCGGTGATGGTTGATTGTTTTGTGTGGCTTTATGGCTTCGGCTAGGTCGGTGGCTGGGTTATGTGTGGCTAGTCCATTGCGTATCGCATGTTTGAATATCTGCCCTACTTCTCTAATAGTACGCTTTGCCATTTCATTAGCGCCACGGCTTTCTACTGCTTTACCAATAGCCAATACATCAGGTGGGGTTATGTCGTTTATATTTTTATGACCGATAGACGGCTTCACATCACGCATATAGGCGGAATAATTACGGGAAAAGGTGTTTTCTGCTAGGTAGGTTTTGCGTTCTGCATACCATGACTGGGCTATGTTATCGAAAATATTTAAACCGTCTTGGCTGGCTTGCTGCTCTTTCTTATGGTCTTTAGGGTTCACACCATCAGCTATTAAGCATTTTATCTCAATATTGCGCTGCCTTGCGTTCTGCAAGCTCATTGCTGGATATTTGCCAATAGTCAGGCTTTGGCGTTTATCTGCATACTTGTAGTCACATACCCATACTTTACTGCCTGTACTACGCACCCATAGGCGTAGATTATTACCATCACTATATTTGTCAGGTCGGCTAGGTGTGCAAGTATCGCTAGGCTTTAAGCGTTTGATTTGGCTATCAGTTAATGACATGACGGTATATTCTCGTAACGGTATAAAATATACCGTAAAATATACCGCATTTTTACACGGCTTGTCACGTTCTATGACGGTCAACCCTGTACGGCAATTAGCCAAAAGACAGGCAAAATAAAGGGCTGACCGTCTATGACGGTCAGCCCTTTATCAATGTTTGGTGGAGATGGCGGGAGTTGAACCCGCGTCCGCCAGCATTACGCTCATGAATCTACATGTTTAGTTTCTGTCTTTAGTTTTAATCCGCACCGATCCGACAGTCAGGATGGATTAGACGATTCTCTACTTTTGAACCCAAGCAATTGAGACAATCACTTGTGGCGAGCCTACATGCGGACGCTTCAACTTAGTTAACCAACTGTAGGTGATCAGCAACTAAGTAAGCAGGGTTTAAGCTGCTAGAGCGTAAGTTTCGTCGTTTGCGACTATAACAATATATGTTTGATTAACGAGAGGACATACACTCTCGACATGCATCATTGAGTTTCATCACCAGCGTCGAAGCCAGAACATCCCCAATAAGGTCGCTTATTATATAGGAGATATCGGTTAGGTTTCAACCTATAAGTAGCATGCATTACATTACGTTACAGCTTAATAATTTACGCCAAAACAGCGTTTAACCATTTGCCGATATTTTGAATCTGCGGCATACAGACTTGATGTGCCATCGGATACGTATTGTAAGACACATTGTAGTCCTTTGCCGACAATAACTGCTGGGCTTGCTCACCTAGGATGACAGGCACAACTGGGTCATGCGAGCCATGCTCAATCAAAATCGGCATGTCTTTATTGGCAGCACTATACTCAATATTGTCATTGGTTGCTAAGTAGGTAGAGAGCGTCATCAAGCCAGCCAAACGTTTTGGATAGCCAAGTGCCACATGATACGCAACTGCCCCGCCCTGCGAAAACCCTGCGATAACGATATGCTCTGGTAACACGCCTCGCTCTATCTCACGACTGATCAAATCTTGTATCTGCTGAGCAGACTCTTCAATTTGAGCCACATCTACTTTACGCTCTAGACTCATCTCTATGATGTCGTACCATGCTGGCATCACCATGCCGCCATTTACCGTGACTGGGCGTTTAGGCGCATGTGGGAAGATAAAACGTACTGCCATATCATCAGCCAAGCCAAGCTGCGGTACCACTGGCTCAAAATCATGACCGCTAGCACCTAAGCCATGCAGCCAAATCACTGCGCGATCTATCTTTTTTTGAGAGGGATTGTGCTCAACGACGACTGCATCTAAATAGTTACTCATAATTATCCTTAATAATGTAGTGAGATATGCCTTAAGCATTTCTATATTTTTTGCCAAAATAATGTGTGTGTCATTATATGGTCAATATCATCTGTTAGTTTAAGAGTATGGTCAATAGTGAGGTACCAAACGGACAATAGCGAAAATGTGAACAGTATAAGAAGACACGTATGATTTTACGACCGATAAGCTCAAATACTGTCAGCTGTCTATTCTTTAGTACATGTGCCTACAATTGTATCCGCATTAATGCTAAGTTCTTACAAGGCTAAGCTCTTACAAAACTAAGTTCTTACAAGAATGCACGACCCTTAGCTTCTTTTGGCAAGTAGCAACCAATAGTCAAACGTTAATTTTTCAATTCCTATCAATCTGACCGATAGGATTTTTTATAATTTTGCAGGAACATTTTACATGACAATTTCTAATAAATCAGCGCTTGAGCTGAGTAAGCAGACGCCGGCTAAGGTTAATAAGATTAATCTCGCCTTACCTTTAACGCTGATCAGCTCATTATTGATAGTAGGCTGCACTACCGATAGCCGCTCAATGCTCACATCAAAATCTCCTTCATCGACAGCGCAACCGCAATCACAGCCACAATTGTCCTCACCTGTCGCATATACCTATGGAGTGCGTCCGTTTTATCTGATAAACGATATGGACGAAGGACCACTAAAAGAAGAGCTACAGGCATGCAGGGGGCAACTGCCAAGTAAGACAGACTTCTCTATTGCACATCGAGGTGCGCCATTACAGCTCCCTGAACATACTTATGATAGCTACGTGGCGTCAGCACAAATGGGTGCTGGCATCTTGGAATGTGATGTCGCTTTTACCAATGACGGCGAGCTTGTCTGTCGTCATGCCCAAAACGATTTGCACACCACTACTAATATTCTAACCACGCCGCTAGCAAACCAATGCACTGTACCGCCCATATTAGATGCTAAAGGCAAACTTACCAATGCCGACAGTATCGAATGCCGCACCTCAGATATCAGTGCGGCTCAGTTTAAAACCTTGACGGGTAAGATGGATGCTGCCAATAAAAAAGCAACCAGTATTAGTGAATATATGAATGCAACCGCGCCTTGGCGAACGGACTTATACTCGCAAAACGGCAAAGTGTTAACTTTAACGGAGCATATCGCGTTGGCACGTCAGCTAGGTATGAAGCACACGCCTGAGCTAAAAGCGCCTGCAGTGACCATGCCGTTTAACGGCTATCGTTTGAACGACTACCGCCAACAGCTGATAGATACTTATAAGGCAGCGAATGTACCTGCAAGTGATGTATTTGCCCAGTCATTCAATATAGAAGATCTTGATTACTGGATCAAAAACGAGCCAGCTTATGGGGCTAATGCCGTTTATCTTATTGATGACAGCAATGAGACCGCTAAGGATAAAACATTTGATAAAGATGACGCAGCCACATGGAAGCACTCATTGGCTGATATCAAAGCACGTGGCATAAACACCATTGCTCCAGCACTTTGGTTGCTAGTCACTAATGATGGTAAGGGAAATATGCAACCATCAGAATACGCAAAACAAGCCAAAGCCAATGGTCTAAAAATCATTACCTGGTCGATAGAGCGTTCAGGGCCATTAACGGATGGTGGCGATTGGTACTATAGCGGTCTTAGCGATGCTATCAACAATGATGGTGATATGATGAATTATATTGACGTACTAGCGCAGGACGTCGGTGTCCAAGGCATTTTTTCAGATTGGCCCGCTACAGTGAGCTACTATGCCAACTGCAAAGGTCTTAAATAGGTTTACGCTTAGTCTATTAATAAAAAACCACGCTTAGTTTTTATTACCAAGGCCAGCTTACCCATTGAGCTGGCCTTTTTTAAATGCATTAAAATAATTACATCGCACACTATCTACTGAGCACCCTACTTTTCCATTAACTTTTCACACCATTTAACTCGTGGCAGCAAGAGCAGTCTGCTGTTTTGTGCTACGATAATTTACTAAGCCTATAAGACGATGTAGAGACTATGACCCATATTTTACTGGTAGAAGATGATCCTGCGATCGCGATGTCGCTTAAGGTTACCTGCAAGCGCGAAGGCTGGCAAATAACTTGGTTGGATAATGCCAGTAGCGTGTTACCCATGTTGCATAGTCATGAAGCACAAGATCTATCGGCGATCATTATGGATGTCGGTCTACCAGATGGTGATGGCTTGAGCCTATGTCAACAAATACGTCATACACTTGATATCGATGCCTTAAAAAATTTGCCTATCGTGTTTTTGACCGCGCGTAGCGATGAGGTCGATCGGATTTTGGGATTGGAGATGGGCGGTGATGATTATTGCGCCAAACCCTTTAGCCCACGTGAATTGGTCGCACGCCTAAAAGCCATTTGGCGACGTGAACAGCTGATTCAACAGTCAAGCTCTCATACTACAAATTCAGATAACCGTACTGATACTACTTCCTCAAATAATCTATCAGGACAAGCATTAACGTTTGAGAACCAATCTGGCGTTTGGCATTATCAACCGCTCAACTATTCATTAACATGGCAAGAGCAAAAGCTTGAGCTTAGCAATACAGAACGCAAAATTTTGCTGACGTTATTACAAGCGCCGCAGCAAATTTTTAGCCGTGAGCAATTGCTTAGCGCAGTAAGCGACTATCCTGACCACCGTTTGGCACGCACTATAGACAGTCATATCAAATCAATTCGTAAACAGCTTGCTATGGTAGATGCTAATGTCGATGTCATCCATACGCATCGCGGACTGGGTTATGCACTATGTCCCTCTTAACAGTGGCTGCTAGTTTATGAATAATCAAACCAATCCTGCTGAAAATGATATTCATAATGACCAAAGCAATTGGTATGCCAAACTGCATCCTATCGGTACTGCTCAGCAAGCTCCCAAACGCAAACGACTGCTCAATTTAAGTATATTTTTTAGAATTTGGCTAGCCGTTGCGTTGGTGCTCGTCATATGTGGCGTGGTCGTGTTTACTCAATTGTTTGGCTACGTCAAGCCAACCGCGCAGCAGGTCATCGAAGACACGCTTCTAGACACCAGTAAATTACTCGCGGCCAGTCTACAGGTGCCGTTATCTACAGGACAGTTATATGATGAGGAATATCAAGCGCAACTTGATGCTGCATTTGTCGGCATGCCAGCGATGGGCGAAACGCTCAGTCCTGTCGATCAAACCAAAAGCTACAGTAGCTTTCGCGTATATGTGACAGACAGTAGCGGCATCGTCATTTATGATTCTCTACCCAAACCTGATAATAATGAAGGGCAAAACTACGGGCGCTGGAACGATGTCTATCTCACCTTAAAGGGACAATACGGCGCAAGAAGCACGCTGCGAGATTATCAGCGGCGCGATGGTTCGGTCATGTATGTGGCTCAGCCCATCAAAAATCCGTCTGGAGATATCATCGGTGTGGTCAGTGTTGGCAAGCCTGTCGCTAGCGTATTGCCTTATTTAGATGACACACGTAACCGTATGCTTATCACCGCACTACTTATCAGCATCGCAGCCCTTATACTGGCAGGTCTAGTAGCATGGTGGCTTAAGCAAAGCATTACCTTGGTGACTCAATATACTAGCGCGCTGGCAGAAGACACTAAAAAGCCCTATTTCTATCTGGGTCATGAATTAAATAGCCTGACAGATACCATCGAGACCATGAAGCATCGACTTGAAAACCGTGCTTACGTCACTGATTATGTCCATACTTTGACCCATGAGCTAAAAAGCCCTTTGACCGCCATACGTGCCAGTAGCGAGCTGTTAGAGGACGATGGATTAGATGGCAATAAACTAGATAATGAAGATCGTCAGATGCTCATTGAGACGGTAGGTGAACAAAGCGTAAAAATGCAACAGCTCATCGACCGATTACTATTGCTTGCTAAAGTAGAACAGCCTACCTTTAAGCTCAACCGACAACTGACTCCCCTATTACCACTTTTGCAAAGCCTGATCAAAGATAATACAGCCAAGCAGCAACAGCAGAATCTATACCCTATCGATATATATATTGGTAATAAGAATGTGACCAACATTGCAAACTTGCCAGCAGAAATACTGGCAGCGACTAGTGTGTATGCTGATCAGTTTTGGTTAATACAGGTACTGCAAAACGTGCTTGATAATGCGATACACTTTGCAAATCGTACCGTTGAGATTTCATTGCACAGCACTGCTCGAACCATCACTATCGATATATTCAATGATGGTAAGCTACTACCCGAATATGCTGTCGCAAAAGCATTTGAGCGTTACTTTAGCTTGTCTCATCAAAGCCAACCCTCATCTCAAACAACGAATCGCACAGACAACAATGATCTATATACAGAGTCGACAGATCCAACGACTGAGCCAAGGCAGACTGACTATAGTAGTAATACACTTAAAAAAGGCACTGGGCTTGGTCTAACACTAGTGAAGCAAGTAATTGAACATCATGGTGGTCAGGTAGCCATCAATAATGTCCATGCCAATGATGATAAAGCCACTGATAATGGTAAAAACCAGCGTTCTGGTGTGATGGTTAGTATTACCTTGCCCTTAGCTTGAGAATAATAACTTATAGTCGATTCAATTTAAGAGTAGTACAAGGCAACCGAGTGCAGATGTATATGTGATACTTCAAGAGAGGTTAACGCTGTAATACTTTTATAGTGGAATGACTATATAACAGTTCATCAACTTTCCATCATGACTACACAGGATTTCTACTTCATTGTTTTACGATAGCACTAGGGTCTGTTGAACCGTCAAATTCGTAAAGTAAATTAGGAGTAGAAAATCTATGTCACATCAATTAACGGATAACCCTATCGTCAAGAGCCTAATCGGCTTTAGCCGTCATCACTGTGCACAAACCTTATCAAGCCAAGGCGTCGATAGTATTGAGTTTGGTCATTGGCTAGCGATTCCTAGTCAGCGGTTGTTATTGGTATTTCGATACCAGCAGTGCGTAGCTATTGATGAATATCAACTGGCAGCCTGATATCTTGCTCGCTCAATACATTAATTGTATTTAGGTAACACCTCTATTTTATTTGGACATAAAAAAGCCCTTTATTATTTCTAGTATTAAACTACTGGAAACAACAAAGGGCTGATTACTCTACGACAAAAATACTAAGTAATCGATTGTACTGGCGGCTTCACATCCGCGTTTTGACCACGGTGACGTAGATAGTGATCAAGCACTACAATCGCTAGCATCGCTTCGGCAATAGGCGTAGCACGCACACCAACGCAAGGATCATGACGACCCTTAGTCAGCATATCGACTGCTTCACCTTGAGTGTTAATGCTCTTGCCAGCAGTAGTAATACTAGACGTTGGTTTTAGAGCAATACTTACACGGATATCTTGGCCTGATGAGATACCGCCCAAGACACCGCCGGCATGATTGGCTGCAAACCCATCTGGGGTCAGCTCATCACGAGCGCTATGTCCAAATTGACCTGCTACCGCCATCCCATCACCAATCTCAACGCCTTTGACCGCATTGATACTCATCATCGCATGAGCAATATCTGCATCTAAACGATCAAATACTGGCTCACCTAAGCCTACTGGTACACCGCTCGCAATGATATCAAGGCGCGCGCCACAGCTAGTGCCTTCACGACGCAAGTTATCAATCAAAGTTTCAAACCGGCCAATCGCTTCTTTGTCTGCACAAAAGAACGGATTGCTATTTACGAATTCCCAGTCAATTTGGCTTGGGTCTAAGACATTACTATCCTCATTGCCAATCTGAGTCACGTGACCACGAATTTGTACGCCTAGACGTTCTTGCAAGTATTTCTTGGCGATAGCACCAGCTGCTACACGCATAGCCGTCTCACGCGCTGACGAACGACCGCCACCACGATAGTCACGGAAGCCATATTTCATACTATAAGTATAGTCAGCGTGTCCAGGACGGAAAGTATCTTTGATATCGCTATAGTCTTTAGATTTTTGATTGGTATTGCGAATCAATAGACCGATAGACGTACCTGTGGTTTTGCCTTCAAATACGCCAGAGATAATCTCAACTTCATCAGACTCACGGCGCTGGGTTGAATACTTAGACGTACCCGGTTTGCGACGATCCAAATCTACTTGTAGGTCGTCTGCAGATAATGCTAAACCTGGTGGTACGCCATCAACGATGGCCATAAGGCCTGCCCCATGCGACTCACCGCAAGTGGTAACCGTAAAAACCTGCCCAATACTATTGCCTGCCATAACTGTCCTTAAACAAGTAAACGCTACTGATGACTATGTGACCAATCACTCATGATTATTGCTTGTGTTGCTTATAATGAGTGATTGTAGTTGTTGCTTATAGTTTCGGCTCATGAAGCCGACGTCTATTTAACCTAATATCTGTCTATTGAAGGCTATCTAATAGCTGAACATAAGAGGCAAACAATTGACGGTTTGAGACTAGCTCATCATAGGTAATCGCAAAGACACCATGTCCGCCATGTGCAAACTTCAACCAATCAAACTGGATTTCAGGATAGGCTTGTTTTAGCGCCCATTCGCTGTCACCCACTTCACAGATCAGCAACCCATCTGGGCTAAGGTAATCTGGCGCTTCAAATAAGATACGATGTACCAAATCTAAGCCATCTTGACCCGCTGCTAGTGCATGCTCAGGCTCATATAAGAACTCAGGCGGCAAATCTGCCATGATAGCAGCGTCCACATACGGTGGATTGGTGACGATAAGCTCATACTGGTTCTCAGCAGGTATCTTGGCAAACAAATCAGACTCGATTACGTTGACTTGATGGCCAAGGTCATGATGATCGACGTTGACCATTGCCACTTCTAACGCGCCTTTATCGATATCAACAGCATCGACCAACGCATCAACGAAACGAGTAGCAAGCGCGATTGCGATACAACCAGAACCAGTACACAAGTCCAAGATACGCTCAGGCTGTGACAATTGCTTCACATCCAAGCCATGGTCATAAAATACCGCTGACTTTTCGTTCGGACTGACACCCAGTGGTTTGGCCAAGTCAGTAACTTCAAAGTACGGATGGAACTGCTGACGAATCAACTCTGCAATCGGTGAACGCGGGATAAGAACACGCTCATCAACATAAAAAGGCAGGTCGCAGAAGTACGACAAGTTAATCAAATAACTGAGCGGCTTACGCTCAGCGATACGCTCTTCTAACAGCCCTAGTACCAACTGCTTCTCAGACGTGGTCAGACGACAGTCTAAAATTTGCTCATTGGCAGACCAATCGAGAGACAAAGAATGCAGGACAATGGCTGACGCTTCTGCAAACTCATCGGTCGTGCCTTGTGCAACAACGACGTCATAATTACGCAGCTGCGTGACTGAAAAACGAATAAAGTCGCGAATACTGACGAGCTGCTCACGTGCTTCGTTTAGCTCTGCATGTAAGTTAGCAAATTCATCGTGCTCACCAAGAAGTCCAGTCTCTAAATCATACTCCATCTCACCGTCTAAGCCCTCAGACTCATCATTGAAGTATTGGTTTTGAAACTCTTCTGCACTCATTGTTTGGTCTTCTGACATATCGCACCTTGTGGATTAACTGCTGGCGGGTTAAATTGCTTTTTGCTAAAAATCGTTACATTAAATAAAATTCAGTCATACATTATAGACGTAAACCTCTAGTAGCGCCAATAACTGTCATTTTTACTTGCACAAAAAATAGTGCGAATAATGAACAGTTTGCGTAAGAATCGAGCACGACGCCATACACACCTTGGTTAAATTATTACCCAACTGTAGCGAATACGTCAGCAGTTGACGTTTGGCAAGTCTTAAATGCAAAAAGATGTGTCAAAAGTTTGCGATGCAATCAAATTATGCGCATAATAGCCGCATTAGTAGCAACCACAAGTGACTCAATATGATGAAAATAAAGCCAATTATTACTGCCATATCTATCGCAGCTGTAAGTGCTAGTGTAGCCGCACTTGCTGCACCTGCCGATAGTACTCGCACATTGCCAGTACGCACGGCTGACGCTATGCCAGGTCTTGCTAAAAAGGTCAGCCTTAATGTGCAAGAGAACCGTAGTCGCTCAGATGGCGCTGC
Source organism: uncultured Psychrobacter sp. (assembly GCF_947500265.1). Taxonomy (GTDB): domain Bacteria; phylum Pseudomonadota; class Gammaproteobacteria; order Pseudomonadales; family Moraxellaceae; genus Psychrobacter. The sequence continues at coordinate 310,061 of NZ_CANMRN010000002.1, forward strand.
TACTGTACAGTTAAATACAGAGAAAGCGAAACCAGTCGACAGCATGAACCAGCTTATCAATAATAAGCAAGAAGCCAACCAAAACGTGCCAGCCCCAGCTGCTGACAATATGAGTGCAGCAGAACTGACGCGTAAAGATGAGCAAGCTGACCGCAATGATGACATTAGTGAAGGTCAAGCCGTTGCTGCGCCTAGCGACCTATCATCTATCGACTCGTCTGATCCACTCGCTTTTGAGTTGCCAGAGAGTGAGAAGCGTCAAGACTTTAGCGATGATCCAACCATCAAAAACATCGAAGACAAAGATGGTAAGAAGCATACAACACTGAACTTGTCGAACTATGCTAAGCAAGTGAATGGTGCTGTCTGGTCACCTAATATGAAAGTCAACTCAGCGATGACGATCAAAATGCAGGCGCTGCTCGATTGGAACCATGCTTCTCCTGGTCCTATTGATGGCGGTTGGGGTATGAATAGCAAAAAAGCCCTTGTTAACTTCCAAACGATGAAAGGCTTGCCAGCGACTGGTAAAATGGATCAAAAAACTTGGGATGCCTTGGTTAAAAATATCCCTGCGAACAAACCTGTACTGGTCACTTATACGTTGACCGCAGACGATATCAATACCAATTTTGCGACTACCCCTTCTGGTTCAGAAGCGAAGTCAAAAATGAAAGGTCTTTATTATCAAGATATCAAAGAGATGCTAGGTGAACGTTTCCATATGGATGTACGTTACTTAGATAAACTCAACAAAAATAAAAAATATGCTGTTGGCGAGACTATCACAGTGTTAAATACTCGTGACAAGCTGAACCAACGTATCAATCGCGTGGTTGCCAACAAAGCCGACAAAACATTGTATGCCTACAATGGTGACAAATTGGTTGCTACTTATCCGACGACCGTTGGTAGCGATGCCACACCGTCTCCAAAAGGCACGTTCAAAATCATCAATAAAGTGAAAATGCCTTGGTATAAATCAACCGTTGGTGAAGGCGCTCAAAAGAAAGTTCATATGATAGCACCAGGACCAAACAACCCAGTCGGTGTCGTTTGGATGGGATTATCTAAGCCATCTTACGGTTTACATGGCTCACCAGTACCTGAAGGTATCAGTCGTCAAGGCTCAGCAGGTTGTGTTCGTTTGACCAACTGGGATGTGTTAGAAGTGTATGCCAATATCGAAAATGGCGCGGTTGTCGAACTTCAATAAATAGAACCTTATTGAATCTAGCTTCGATGCTAGTTAGCAAATAATTCTAACGATAAAAAAGACCTCAATATTGAGGTCTTTTTTTGTTTGTTGATAGGTAGTTCCACTTCACATCGATAACCCTGCTTGTCTTTATGTCTTACTGTTCGCCTTTATGTCTTATAGCCTTCCTCATTCCCAGTAATACTGCCAATTTTTTTGGTAAAGAATAATCCTGCAGGTATTGAAGCCAAAACACCCAATCCCACTGCTATTTGAATATGAAATATCTCATCAAACCCTGAAATGAGAGCACCAATCATAAAAAGTCCGATAGTCACGGTAGCTGTCATTGAGTAAATGACAGAAAATAAAGGCCAGTTCATAAGTTACTCCTTATCTTTATTGTGGATATAATACATTTAACCTTAATTCCACAAAAAAAGTAAGTATTTACCGTGAACCCTTGTAGCATCTATATTAGATGACTTTCGAATAAAAACCATGCTATTATTAAGGTTTTAGACTTGATCATAAGAAATATCAGTTCTTACCCCCATCTTCTCTCTACTCTTTTTTACAACTTTCAAGAATCCCCTATATCTTTATCTATTTATCATTACAATAATGACTTTCTTTATCTACTAAGAACGCTATCTGCTATGTCCTCATCTGAAAAAAATACTGCACCTAACTCAGTGGATCAAAATGATTCATCAGACACTACTGACGCCTCTCACAATCAAAACGCAACAATTGACCCAGTAGTTGATGATGCCGCTGTAGACAATGGTGAAAGCGAAGACAATCAACACAAGCAATCGACTGATACAGATGGCGAAACAGACTCCGAAGTAGACACTGAATGTGCGCAGCCGCCTGACGCTGAGATAACCATGGAAACCATTAGTGACGATGTGGTCGTAGCAACATTGGAGTCGACAGAACCTGAGTCACAATCAAATACTGAAGCGTCTGAGATTGCAGAGTCAGAAACTATAGAAGCGAAAGAAAAGTCAGATTTCTTCCAGCCGGATACGCCAAAGACAACAGAAAAAAATGCTCGAGATGATAGTGATGCTGAAGTAACGGTAGAAGCAGAAGACGACTCTGATCTTGGCCAAAATATCGCAGCACAGTCATCAGATAACAAAACAGCTAATCAACCAAAAACAAAAGATGCATCTAGTCGCGATGACGACCATCAAAATAATGACTCAGAAGATAAAAGCCAAAGCAAAGACACTAATGTAGAAGATAGCGATGTAGAAAACGAAAGTGACGAAGATGAGGTTCAAGAGGAAAAAGAAGCCAAACTTGAGTCTTATAAGCAGTTTGTCGCCGAACAATTTAGTAATCAAAAAGTAGATTACCCAGAAGTACGGGTTAGGATTGAGGCGAACGCGCTACCTAGCAAGATGTACTTCATCATGAACATTTTGTCTGCCATCATTGCCAGTTATGGACTAGTGACCAATTCAGCAGCCGTAGTCATCGGAGCGATGTTGGTTGCGATGATGCTAGGCCCTATCACGGGTATAGCGCTAGCAATTATCGATCACCGTATGCCATTGCTACGTAAGTCGCTTTTTACCGTCATTATCGGTGTCTCATTGGTGGTATTAGTTGGCTTTATCGTTGGTTGGCTACACAAAGATCAACCGCTAACGGCAGAAATCCTATCTCGCACCCAGCCTACTTCCATGGATTTGATGATTGCCTTAGCAGGTGGTACGGCTGGCGCGTACGCGATGGTATCTCCGCATCTCTCGGTTGCTGTTGTCGGAGTCGCGGTTGCCACAGCCTTAGTACCACCACTAGCTGCTAGCGGTATCTTGCTCGCTAATGGCGAGATACAGCTTGGGCTTGGTGCGCTGTTATTGGCAGCAACCAACATCCTTGCTATCCAGTTTACCAATGCGCTTGTATTGTGGGTATTAGGGTTCCGTCGTTTGGTCGATGACGATTATAAATCCAGTACCTATCTGACCTTTTTGCAGCGCAACGCCGTAACTTTATTACTACTTGGGGGCTTAGGTGCCTATTTGACCATCAATCTACAGACCAATGCCAAGCAGCAAGTGTTTGAGAGTAGTGTCAAAGAAGCGATCAACAACTACTTTATCGACCAAGGCAATGTATTGACCAATACGCAGTTTGATACCTCAGAAGAGAACCAAGTGGTGCGGGCGATTGTGCGTGGAGAGACTTTGCCAAGCTCATATGACGTACGCCAGATTGAAACGCTCATTACTAATGATATGGCAGAGAATTTCCCAGAGTACTTGCCAATCAAGCTTCAACTACGTTATTTGCCTGTACAAGTAATCGAGTCCAATCCAACCACACAAGACAAATTGGATGAAACGGATGCGGCAATTTTGACCAACTAGTATGCATACTTTACAAATTAGGCAATGACTAGCACACGTATAATAACCTAGTAGTTATAACTCTTGTACCAAGAGCTTGGGCGTTTGTGCTAAAATCGCTTGCAAAATTATTTTATGTCATTTACTCAATTCTATCCGTCAGTAAGGAGCCGCTGTGAGCCAGCCATTTCGCTCAGCCGATATTCGCCAAGCCTTTATCGATTTTTTCATAAGCAAGCAGCACACCCAAGTTTCATCGTCTAGCTTGATTCCACACAATGATCCGACATTGCTATTTACCAATGCCGGTATGAATCAGTTTAAAGAGACCTTTTTGGGTATGGAACCACGTGACTATACACGTGCGGTAACCTCGCAAAAGTGCGTACGTGCTGGCGGCAAACACAATGATTTGGATAATGTCGGCTATACTGCCCGTCATCATACGTTCTTTGAAATGCTTGGTAATTTCTCATTCGGTGATTATTTCAAGCAAGCAGGTATTGAGTATATCTGGGAGTTTTTGACCTCGGAGAAGTGGTTAGCGATTGATAAAGATCGTCTCTACGTCACTATCTATGAGACGGACGACGAAGCCTTTGAGATTTGGAATAAAAACATCGGCATCCCGAGTGAGCGCATCATTCGGATTGGTGATAACAAAGGTGCTCCTTACGCTTCTGATAACTTTTGGACGATGGGTGACACGGGTCCTTGTGGCCCTTGTACCGAGGTCTTTTATGACCACGGCGCCGATATCGAAGGCGGTCTACCAGGTACGCCAGAAGAAGACGGCGATCGCTATATTGAGATTTGGAACTGTGTATTCATGCAATTCAATCGTCAAAAGGACGGCACGCTGTTACCACTGCCAGCACCTAGCGTCGATACAGGCATGGGGCTTGAGCGTATTAGTGCCATCATGCAAGGCGTTCATGGCAACTATGAGATCGACTTATTCGTCCATTTGATGGATGCAGCAGCTGAAATCCTAGAGATCAGCAACGAGCAACAATCATCATTGAAAGTCATCGCCGATCACATCCGCGCCGTGGCGTTTTTGATTGCCGATGGTGTCACACCAAGCAATGAAGGTCGCGGTTATGTATTGCGCCGTGTCATTCGTCGCGCAGTACGCCATGGCAACAAACTTGGTGCTGATAGTGAGTTTTTCTATAAGATGGTTGCCCCGCTTGTGGCTGAAATGGGCAGTGCCTATCCTGAGCTACAAGACAAACAAAGCGTCATCGAAAACGCCATTCAAAAAGAAGAAGCACAGTTTGCTAAAACACTGGCTCAAGGCTTACGTTTACTTGCCAGCGAACTTGAAGGCTTACAAGATGGCGATACGCTATCTGGTGAAGCCGCATTTAAGCTCTATGATACCTATGGTTTCCCACTTGATTTGACCGCCGATATCACCCGTGAGCGTGGTATTGCTATTGATGAAGCCGAATTTGATGAGCATATGCAAGCACAACGTGAGCGTGCACGTGATGCTGGCAAGTTTGACGTCGATTACAGCAGCGTTATCCAAGTAGAAACGCCAACGACATTTATCGGCTATGAGCAGCTTGAAGAAGACGGCGTGACTATTGACGCGCTTTATCAAGACGGCAACCCAGCAGGCAGCTTAACAGAAGGCATGGAAGGCGTTGTAGTATTGGATCGCACCCCATTTTATGCTGAAGGTGGTGGGCAAGTTGGTGAGCTTGGTGAAATTCGTACAGCATCTGGCGTCTTTGAAGTACAAGACACCAAAAAATCTGGTCAGGCGATTATCCATTATGGTGTCGTGACCATGGGCGATATCAGCACTAAGCAAACTGCTGAAGCGCAAGTACTGTCTAGCATTCGTGCAGCCAGCGCCAAAAACCACTCGGCCACTCACCTATTGCATGCAGCGCTAAGAGAAGTGCTAGGCGATGCGGTCACACAAAAAGGCTCACTAGTCTCAAGCGAGGTGTTACGTTTTGACTTTGCTTATGACAAACCTGTCAGCGCCGCTGAAATCATGCGTGTCGAACGTCTCGTTAATGAGCAAATTCAAGCCAACACCCCTGCCCGTATCGAGCACATGTCGATTGACGAAGCGATGAACCAAGGCGCTATGGCACTGTTTGGTGAAAAGTACGGTAGTGACGTTAGAGTCCTAACCATGGGTGCAGATCGTATCGTTGATGGTCAGCGCAAGCCTTTCTCTATCGAGCTATGTGGTGGCTTGCATGTCGAGCGCACTGGCGATATCGGTGTGCTAAAAATCACCAGTGAGTCTGGTATTGCGGCTGGCATCCGCCGAGTTGAAGCTGTCACTGGCATGAACGCGGTCAAAAATATTCAGCAAAGCGAGCAACAACTGAGCGAATTGGCAAGTCAGCTGAAAGTAAAACGTCCTGAAGTGGCGCAGCGTGTTCGTACGATGGCTGATAAGCAACGTGACCTAGAAAAACAACTAGAGCGCTTAGAGCAAAAAATCGCCAGCGCTCAAGCAGCCAATTTGCTTAATGATGTACAAACGATCGCAGGTACCCCAGTTCTTATTAGTACATTAAGCGGTATCGATGGCAAATCCATCCGTACGCTGATGGACGATATCAAATCAAAACTGCCTGATAGCGTGATTGTATTGATTGGTGATAAAGATGGCCAATTAGCACTCGCAGCGAGCGTCGCAAAATCTGTCACTGCTAAAGTCAAAGCTGGTGATATTATTCGTCATTTAGCAGGTGAGCTTGGTGGTAAAGGTGGCGGTAAGCCTGACTACGCACAAGGCGGCGCACCGAAGTCTAGCAACAGTGCAGCGGTTATCAGCGCTCTACCTGCTTGGATTGAAACCCAGCTTAGCTAAGCTAGCGAATATTAAACTCGTGAATATACTGGTATAGCGTCACACAATGTACCTTATATTTATCGCATAGCTTTACTCTACTACGCATAGAATACGTGATTGGTTATAACGACTATAACCAATCGCCATACATCTAAGCGCTCCTGAGGCTTAAAGTTATGCGGTAGATATGGTATAAAGGTCAACGTTTGGGCATATTGTTCATTCCATAAGGTTGATAGATACCATTAGAAGAACGAAAAACCTAAAAGCATAACTCTTATCATCTGGCTTTATCTATACAAGCATTGACGAGCATCACATTGACTCTCATCAATGACAATAAAAAGTCATTATTGAATAAATAGGTAGATTTTTATGGCGTTAATAGTACAGAAATACGGCGGCACCTCAATGGGCAGTATCGACCGCATCAAAAACGTCGCCAAACGAGTCAAACGCTGGCATGACAATGGTCATCAAGTGGTCGTCGTGGTCTCAGCCATGAGCGGCGAAACCAACCGTTTGATTGATTTAGCTCGCCAAATTAGCACGCAGCCTGATCCTCGCGAATACGATCAGATGGTCTCAACAGGTGAGCAGGTTTCTATCTCACTGCTTGCCATGGCCATTAAAGAGCTTGGTATTGGTGCCCGTTCAATGACTGGTCGCCAAGTCGCGATTAAAACCGACAATGCCCACAACAAAGCCCGTATCGAAAGTATCGATGATAAAAACATACGTGAGCAATTAGATGCTGGCAATATCGTTATTGTGGCAGGCTTTCAAGGTATCGATGAAGAAGGCAACGCGACCACATTAGGGCGCGGCGGTTCTGATACCACAGGTGTGGCGATTGCTGCGGCCTTAGGCGCTGACGAGTGTCAAATTTATACCGATGTCGATGGTGTCTATACCACTGACCCTCGTGTGACCTCAAAAGCCAAAAAGCTTGAAAAAATTACGTTTGAAGAAATGCTTGAAATGGCAAGTCTTGGCTCCAAGATTCTACAAATTCGCTCAGTAGAATTCGCTGGTAAATATGGCGTGCCGCTGCGTGTACTTTCTAGCTTTGATGAAAACACAGACGGTAGCTTTGACCAAGAATTTCAAGACAACGTGGGTACCCTAATTACGATAGACGAAGGAGACAATATGGAACAGGCAATCATCTCAGGTATCGCGTTCAACAGAGACGAAGCAAAAATCTTGGTACGCGGCGTGCCTGACCATCCTGGTATCGCCTCTGCTATCTTAAGCCCAATTGGTCGTGCCAATATCGAAATCGATATGATTGTACAAAATCTTTCGGATAACGGTACTACTGACTTTACTTTCACGGTCAACCGTACTGATTTAGATAAGACGCTAAAAGTGCTTAACGAAGAAGTGAAAGATGAAATTGGCGCCAAAGAAATATTGGGTAACAGTGAAGTTGTTAAAGTTTCATTGGTTGGTGTTGGCATGCGCTCACACGCAGGTGTCGCTAGCCTTATGTTCCAAACACTCGCTGAAAACAACATCAATATCCAGATGATTTCAACCAGCGAAATCAAAGTGTCGGTTCTGATTCAAGATCAACACTTAGAAAAAGCCGTTAAATCATTACACACGGCATTTGGCCTAGATCGTGAAGACGGTGAAAGCAAAATCGCTGGGCTATAAGACATAAAAACTGTTAAAATACAGCATTAGCTTTAATGGTTATCTATTAACCGCTATTAATGACTTTATATAGTATGTAGACAAACAGCATATGGATTAATAGCGTTTGAATTAATAATATCTAAATAAATACAGTACTTAAATAAAATAGGATCTTTTTAGGTCCTATTTTTATTTTTTAGCATAGTTGAAATGAGCATTTACCTAATAGTTTTGTGAAAAACCGTGACAGTATCTGTTATGCCGCCTATAATGGGGCTTTCATTTGGGCTAAATGAATCTACCTATCATTACCGCTATTGGCACGATATCGAGCATCGTGATAATGGTTATATTGCATGTTTGGTGCTGCGGTGATGTTCTGCAATTGAGAAGTAATCTGATGAGTAATAATTTGTTGATGCGACATAAGGAGTGTGACGCATGTTAATTTTGACACGCCGCGTGGGCGAAACGCTAATGATTGGCGATGAAGTAAGTGTGACGGTTCTAGGCGTCAAAGGCAATCAAGTACGTATCGGTGTAAACGCACCTAAAGATATTGCAGTACACCGCGAAGAGATTTATCAACGTATTCAGCATGAGCGTTCTGTACAGTCGCAAATGCAGCATCTTGAGCAAGGCAACTTTTCGCCTTCGTTTGATGACGAAGATTACTTTAATCGCTAAGCTAGCTAAATTATAATGCTGAACGCTCAACGGCTACTATCATCATTGAGCACACATAAATATTATATTGTTTTTTTAATCTGCTCTGAGGTCATTTATTTATGAGTATCCGCCAATCAGATGTATCGGCATTACTTAATGGTTTGAACAAAAAAGCCATTGGATTCAATGATGTCATCAGCTTTATCGATGATTTTTATCGCTATGCACCGGCCCCTTTTGTGAATGGGATGGTACATAATGCAGCCGGTGAGAACGAAGGTAGCGCAAAGATTTTTGGTTTTGCTAAACACCATGGCCTAAACCAATTGGACACGCTTAAACTATTTGGCGAGCATTATGCCAAGGTTCAAGCAACGCCTAATGGTACCGATCATGCCAATATCCGTAATTTTTTACATTGGGGCTGGCAAGGATTTTTGATGCAAAAGAACCCGCTAACGGTTCGTCCTAGTGTTGATACGACTGCTATTTAATCATTTATGATGATTAAGCTATTTCTGATGGTCTAGTCATTGATAAAGTAAAAAAAGCCACGCTATATAGCGTGGCTTTTTTATGATAATTTTTTTTATAATAACTATTATAGACTTCTTATAAACCTATTTATCACGGAACTTAACAGGCTGTACCGCGCCTTTAGGATTCGGCATATTAGGATAGTGATGCTCGTGCTCGACGTCACATTCAGCACCAACGACAGAACCATCATCTTTTACAGGTTTATGAATATAACCTGTACGCTCGGCTGGCGGTAGGTGCTCATGCTCCCATACCATCACTGCTTGCATACAAGTCTCACGCTGCTCAGCGGTAATCTTACGACCGTCAGGCCATTTACCTAGCTCAATCGCCATACGAAACTTATCAACCACTTCGGGCGTTAGACTTGCTAGTATTGTTTGTTTATCCATCTTGCCTACTCTCCACTGCCATTTTTTGCATCATATTTGGGTCTAATAGATACGCTTATTCATCGTCTATAATATCATCATCGACATCAAGACTGAATTCTTCGGCATGTACGTTCCAGTGCAGCTTTGTACGGCAGGCCTCATAAAAGTCAAACCCAGGCGGGTGCAACAAGGTAAGCTTATCAGGATGCTTACGAATATGTAGGCGCTGCTCTTGCTCAAGTGGCACGCTTGGCTTACCGTCCGCACTCACCATCGGCTGAGTACGATTGTCTTCGTGGATACGAATACAGACCTCACTATTACCACTGACCACAATCGGTCTGCTCGATAATGTATGGGGATGCATTGGCACCAGACAAATAGCGTCCATACTTGGATGAATGATTGGACCGCCACCTGATAAGGCATAAGCGGTAGAGCCAGTCGGTGTTGCTGCTATCAAGCCATCACTATGCTGTCTATAAACGTCATGTCCATCAATTTTCATCTGAAAATCAATCATATGTACCGATTTACCAGCATGCAGTACGATGTCGTTCAGTGCCATGTCTTCATGGATAATTTTGCGCCCTTCTCGTATCTCCATCGTCAATAAGAACCGATGGTCCAGTTGATAGTCTCCCATCAATACTTGGCGTAACTTAAACGCAGCTTCATCAGGTTTTACATCTGCTAAGAACCCTAAACGACCACGGTTTACCCCTAGTACAGGTACACGGTAGCGTGCTAGCGCTTCAGCGGCATGTAGTATCGAACCATCACCGCCAACCACAATAACCAAATCACAAATCTCACCAATCAAACCCCGTTTGACGATTTTGACTCTTTCTATGTCTGTGAGGTCAAGCGTTGGCAAATTGGCAGTTTGTACATCCATTATCAACGTCAAATTCATGTCATTGACGGTTTGGGCAATCTGTACCAAGCTTTGAGTGACACTACGTTTACCAGCACGGCCCATTAGACCAATACGCCTAAAGGCGGGGTTTTTAATAGCGTGGAATAGCTCTGATTCATGTAAGTGTGGCAATCTTGCTGACTGCGCTGAGTTTTCCATAAAACGACTCGGTATAACGGTGAAGTACAAGGTAATGATAGCGATAAATGCGCGCTTAGACTAGCACGTTTATTAATTATCGTTGTTAACTGTCGTAACTGACCCCATATAAAAGCTATCGAATGTTTTACTTAGTCAGATCTTTCTGGTCAGTTTTTCAATTAGCGTATTGAGCGATACAGTAGCCCGATGCGCTAGCCAATGAGCAGCCTGAGGTTGCACCGCAGCAGTTGTCACGTAAACACAGTTGACAATAATGGCGGTTTTGCTAAAGTAACTAACATTACTATTTTTATATTTTATTATTAAGGACTTATGTATGGCCAATCCTATTGTCAGTCGCGCAGAACTTGCGATCGGCGGTAATCCAATGACGGTCAAGGGCGTAATTCAAAAGACCAGCTTGTTACTTGGTTTATCAGCCATTACTGGTGTGGGCTTTTTCTTTTATGCGCTTATGGCAGGTTTATCGCAAGGTTTTATTACGATGGCAGCCTTTGGTAGCATGATTGCTGCGTTTGTTCTGGCTCTTTTTATTACCTTTAAGCCGCAAAAAGCCAAGACTTTGGCAGTGCCTTACGCCTTGTTAGAAGGTATCTTTTTGGGCGGCATCTCATTATTTTTCATGAGAATGTATCCAACAGTACCAGTCACTGCAATGTGTGCAACTTTCGTCACAGCTGCAGTTATGCTTGGTCTATATCGTTCAGGTCTAGTTAAGGTTACTGAAAAGTTCCGCTCTATCGTGACCTCAGCAGTTATTGCCATTATGCTTGTTTATGTAGCACAGTGGGTACTTTCTCTAGCGTTTGGTTCATCATTGCCGTTCCTATTTGAAGGTGGCGCTATCGCTATTGGCTTTAGCTTATTTGTCATCGTTATCGCTTCTTTCACCTTGCTATTAGATTTCGATAATATTGATCGCGGTGTTGCGATGGGTGTTTCTGAAGATTACGAATGGTTGTTCAGTATTGGTATTCTTGCAACCCTAGTCTGGATGTATATCGAATTTATGCGTCTGCTAAGCTATCTACAAGACTAATTGTAAGAGTAACCTAACAAGTATCTCTGTATAGAAAAAACCGCCTTCCATTTGATGCAAGGCGGTTTTTTTGTGAGCAAATTTCACAGGCTTGTCTAAATTAAATGCTTTTAAAGAGGCTAAGCACGTTTTAAGCGCAATGCATTTAATACAACAAACAATGAGCTGAGCGACATACCAATTGCAGCGAGCCATGGTGGCACATAGCCTAAAGCCGCTGGTATCAGGACGATACTGTTGTAAGCGAGCGCCCAACGGAAATTTTGCTTGATAATACGTTCCGTCTTATCAGAGATGCGTTTAGCCGCAGTGATGGCCTCGATCTGTCCATTTAAGATAATACTATCACTAGATACTTGTGCTAAGTCTGCCGCACCTGCAATCGAGGTCGACACATCTGCTGCGGCTAGCACTGGTGCATCGTTGATACCATCACCTACCATCAATACCACAGCACCATTAGCTTGCAACTGCTGGATATGATTGACCTTATCAGTTGGTGATAGTCCATTGTATGCTGCTTGCATTCCCAAGTTCTCAGCCATGACTAGCGCTTGCGGGCTTGGATCACCTGTCAACATAACAGACTCGATACCTAGCTCTTTGAGCGTATTGAGCATCGACTGCGCACTATCACGTACCTTGTCATTGAAATAAAAGCATGCCAGCGCCTGCCATTTTTTGCTATCAGTGTTTTGATAAGACAATACCACTGCTGAGCTGGCTCGCTGAGCTACCAGATCGATGGTTAAATCATCGTTTGCATCTATATCATTGCCGCTATTATCTGTTCTGTCTAACGCAAAGTCCTTGTGACCGATTCGATATACAGTGCCATCAATCATCGCTTCTACACCGCCTGCTGGATAATGCTGTACGGCTTGCGTCGATGGCAGGTGTAACTGATAGGCCGCCGTCAGTAGGGCGTGGGCAATTGGATGACGACTCCCTACTTCTAGCGCAGATGCAATGGCCAACAGCATATCTTTTTGCGCCGTTGAGGATAAACCATCAGATTCGGTCTGGCTTTTTGGTGTGACTAACTCAATATTTAATAAATTTGGCTTACCATAAGTCAGCGTACCCGTCTTATCAAAAGCAACATGCGTGATTTCAGCCAGCGTTTGTAATGTATGTCCACGCGTCGTCAAAAAACCATAGCTTGCCAAACGATTGGTTGAGACGGTCAAGGCAATCGGCGTCGCCAATGATAATGCACAAGGACAAGTAGCCACCAAGACTGCCACGGTTGCCCAAATCGCTTGGCTTGGGTCAACAATATACCAACCGACAAATACTAAGACGGATAAAACCAAAATACGCGCCACAAACCAACGCGCCAACTTATCTGCTTGCTGCGCCAATTTGGGTTTTTCGCTCATGGCACGATTCATCAATCGATCAATTAAGCCTATCTGGCTGTCTTTTGGCAAGGCGGTGACTAACATCTCAAACGGTTGGCTATCGTTTTGTGCACCGCCAACAATATAATCACCTTGGGATTTGATGATTAAATCACCTTCGCCAGTCAGTAGACTTTGTGACACCGTTGCAGTAGAACTTAGTAAGATGCCGTCACTGATAATCTCTGAACCTGCCTCAACCAAAATGATGTCACCCACTTGCAGACTGTGGGCAGTGACCATTTGCTTCGACTCTATATCGCCTTCGGGTTGTGATAGCGCACTCTGTTGGTTGCGTGACTGCTGCCAGTCTTGAGCGATAAGCGATGTGAGCGTATGAACATTAGCATCCATACGCTGCATAAAATCAGGCATCGGCTCTACTGTAGCCGACTCACCTTTAGTAGTTTCATTTTCAGTAAGCTCACTTTTAATGAGCTCATCTTGTTGAGACGCATTTTCTTTTAGCAGTTGTAAAATATGCTCAGCTGCTGATTTGTCTTCAGCGATTTTTTGTACCAATACCGGCTCAACCACGACCAAATCATTAGCCATAGTCGCAGCTTTTAGACGTGCGTTGTGCTCGATATAACGCCCTGCCAGCAAAAAGAAAATAAACATGCTGACCGAGTCATAGTATGTCTCCCCTTGCCCAGTGATGGTAGCGTAGAGACTGGCAAAGAAAGTAATAATCAACGCAAGACTGACAGGCACGTCCATATTGACTTGGCGCGCACGAATCGCTGACCATGCAGAGGTAAAGAAAGGAATACCAGCATAGAAGAAAACAGGCGTGCTCACAAACAAAGACACCCAACGCAAAAAATCACGCTGGAATATCAACATGTCGCTATATTCACCAAAATAAAGCGCAACGGCATACATCATCGCCTGCATCGAACCTAGTGCAGCGATGCCGAGACGCAATAGCATTTGATTATTATGACGTGCCAGCATGGCTTCGTGAGTATCTTGGCGATAAGGCTTGGCTTCGTAGCCGATTTCGTTGATGACCGCTAAAATGCGACTGATGGGTAACTTATCTTCATTCCAAATGACACGCATACGTTGGTTGGTCAAATTTACCTGACATTTACCAATACCCTCTAGCTCATCGAGACGCGACTCAATCAGCCAAGTACAGGCAGCACACCGTAAGTTGTTAACAGACAGCTCTGCTACTGACATGCCATCTTGCGCGTAAACGAATTGTGATTTTATCTCGTCATGATCGTAGACTTCGAGGCGCGTCAGCTGAGTTGGTAAACTTGCCGTGCGGTTAATTTCCGATCGGTCAAGATAATATTGCTCAAGACCAGCCTCTACAATGCTTTGGGCAGCTAACTGACAGCCCATACAACACATCTCTCGTGACTGACCTAATATCTCAGCATAAAAGGGTGGCTGAGGTACGGGATCACCACAGTGAAAACAGTGGTCAGCCAGCGGGAGCACTAAACCTTCGATGATAGAAGTGTCTTCATAAGAATGATTGGTAGCAGATGATACTGATGATGGGATACTAGACATAGTCGCGCTTACTTCCTTTGACAGGCTTGCTCAAAATGCATTCATTTAAAGCAAACTTGCTCGTATTGACTGTACTGTACGTCATGCAATAGAGCCGTTTTTAATCACATGAATATCACTACCGCTAGTAGCATAGTATTAATAACAAACGGCTAATAGCAAACAATTAGCAACAGCGAATTCATACAAAATACATCGTGAGGGCAATCGTAAATTGTTATCTTATATGGCGTTTATCTACCAGATTGAAAGTGACTGACGCTTTATTACAAGTATCGGTATTTTAATAGGGATTATACTATAAGCCATCGCTATGAGCAGTACCATCACTCATAGTCTACGACCAATAAATGCCTGCGTTAACGATGATAGATTGAAAAATTTGTCAATTTGCGTCATTATGAGGCAGTTTTTTATCCAAAAATGGTGCGACATCCGTGCAAAAACCTAATTACAAGTTACCAAATACCAAGTTATCAGCGTCATCTAAGTCTGCTATGCACACGCTACCCTCGCAGCAGCGCGGCTTGGTCTTTAGTAGTCTGCTATTAATTATCATTATCGCAGGCATGGTGCTATTGGCACTGTATTTGATCAAACTTGATCGCACCATTACTCATAAGTTTGAGGGTAAGCGCTGGGACATTCCAGCCAAAGTGTATTCGCAGCCGCTTGAGCTGTATCAAGGCGCCAATGTCGATAGAGATACGATGAAGACATGGCTAGAGTTGCTTAACTATCAAAGCAACAAAGCTTATGACCGCACGGGTACTTATCACCGAACAGGCAATACTTACTTCATTCACACGCGCGGCTTTACGTATAGTGCTAATGATAAAGATGCCGAGCAAGTCATCAAAATGACGATTTCTGGTAATAAAGTAGAGTCTATCCAAAGTACTCTGCCGGCTAAGAGCGGCATCATTCGTCTAGAGCCTGTCAATATCGGTGGTATCTATCCCGACAGTAATGAAGATCGGATGGTTGTGTCTTTGGACGAAGTGCCTCAGCCGTTAATTGATGCCCTCATCGCTACCGAAGATCGCGCGTTTTATGAGCACAAAGGGGTATCGGTACGTGGTATCGCCCGTGCCGTAATCAATAATTTTACTGGTGGTGCCAGACAAGGTGGCTCGACCATCACCCAGCAGCTGATTAAAAACTTCTATCTCAATTCAGATCGCACTATCAAACGCAAAGCCAACGAAGCATTGATGGCCGTGCTACTTGAGCTGCATTATAGCAAAGACGAAATTTTACAGACCTATTTGAATGAGATTTATCTGGGTCAAAATGGCAATCGCTCGATTAATGGCTTTGGTTTGGCATCACAGTTTTATTTTGACAAACCTCTTAATGAGCTGCGCTTAGATCAGCAAGCGATGCTGGTTGGTATGGCAAAAGGCCCAAGTATCTATAACCCACGTCGCAATCCGAATGACTCAAAAGCACGCCGTGACGTAGTGCTTAACAACATGCTGACTATGGGCACATTGAGCCAAGAAGACTACGACAAAGCCTTAAAGCAACCACTTGGCATCGTGGATAAGCCTGCTGAAGGCAAAAGTCAGTTCCCTGACTTCTTGGATATTGTTAAACGTGAGCTAAATACCGTTTACTACTCTGATGACCTCAAGAACGAAGGTCTGATTATTATCAGTACCTTAGACCCTATCGCTCAATTGGCAGCAGACAAGGCCGTTGATAGAAAACTTGGTGAGCTGCGCCGCAATAGTAGCAAAACTAAGGATTTACAAGGCGCGTTGGTGAGTGCCAACCCTGAGACTGGCGAGCTAGTGTCTGTTGTAGGTAGTGGTAGTGAATTTACAGGATTTAACCGTGCGGTCGATGCCAAACGCCAAGTCGGCTCGTTGCTGAAACCTATCATTTATATGACTGCGCTTGAGAGCGGTCGTTATAACTTGGCCAGTTCAGTAGATGACTCCCCTATTACGGTCAATCTAAACGACGGTACTGACTGGAACCCTAAAAACTACGACAACCGTGATCATGGCTATGTACCATTTACCACGGCATTGTCACAATCCTATAACCAAGCGGCAGTACGCTTAGGTATGGAGTTCGGTGTTAATACCTTTGCTAAGCAATTACAGCGCATGGGTATCAAAGAAAAAATCCCACCTTACCCATCAGCATTGTTAGGCTCAGTTAATTTGAGTCCGATGGACATGCTTGGTATTTACCAAGTCTTTGCCACTGGTGGCTTCCGTACTCCTATTCATAGTATTCGTACGGTCATTGATGATCGCGGCCGTATCTTACAGCGTACTGGGCTTAACACTCAGCGCAGTATTCCACCTGAAACCAACTTTTTGACCAACTATGCATTACAGCAAGTCGTCTCAAATGGTACGGCTAGACGTGCGCAATCACTCGGCAGTAATTTAAACTTAGCCGGAAAAACGGGTACGACAAATGACTACCGCGATGCTTGGTTTGCAGGCTATAGTGGCAACTATGTAAGTGTTGTTTGGGTTGGTCGTGATGATAATAAACCGATTGGCTTGAGTGGTGGTACTGGCGCCTTACCAGTTTGGGTAGATTATATGAAACGCCTAAAGCTGACTCCAGTTGCTCTACCAGAGCCAGAAGGTATCGAGTGGTTATGGCTAGAGAACAACTCAGGCAAACTGTCTAATGAGCGTTGTGCTAACGCTCGCTACCTACCAGTAATGTCAGCTCACCTACCAGAAGAAGCCAGCAGTTGTGCACTGAGCCTGTATCAGCAAGATCGCGCTCGTGAACAGACACAGTTTCAGAACCAGCAAGGTGATATCAATCAACAACGTCGCCGCGAAGGTTTAGAGATTCCAAATGGTGAAGCTGTTGAATCTGATGATGCAGAAGGTAGCAGCGAGCAAAGTGAAGGTGATGAAGACCGTGCTGATACTTGGTATGACCGTGCTGTTGAATGGTTCTAGCTGTTGAATAGCTCTAGCTGTTAAATAACTCTAATAGTGTTTTGGTATTTAGCTTTTAATATTTAAAAAAGGTTTTAACATGATGGTGTCATCTTTACGGACAACTACTTCAGTAAAACAAACCATAGTGCTATGGCGTAATAAAATTACGTCAAGCAATACCTTACTTGCAGGCAGCGCGATCATTGGCATGCTAAGCCTAAGTGCTTGTCAGACGGCCCCTAGCACATCGCCCACAGTGCAAACCACGCCTGTTCAAACATTACCAACGTCACAACCGACTGTGCCATCAACGACAACTGCTCGGGCGCCTATCACGGAAGCAAATGATCAAAGCAACTATCCAACCGAGCCTTACGATGCAGTTGAACAGTCCGAAACACCAAATCCATTAACGCAAGAGACACCTGTATTTAAGCCTCCTACTCCAGAAATAACGCAGCCTGACCCTGTTATCATTGCGCCTTCTCGTAATGATTATATAATCTCTGAGCCATCAGTACCGTCGCATAATGAGCTACTGGAGCACGCTAGAAGAAACTCGCAGCAACGTACTCAACAATCTGCCAGCAACAATAGTAATCTACCTGCGTTTCGCAATTTGATGCAAGTAGGTATCAGTCAGTTGAAAGCGGGCAATCTAACCAATGCAGAAAGCAGCTTTACCCGTGCTCAGCGTCTAGCGCCCAAATCATCAGCGGTATACTTCTATTTGGCACAAATAGCATTAAAAAAGAACCAGCCTCGTAAAGCAGAAGCGATGGCACGCCGTGGTCTTAGCGTCTCTCAAGACAGTAATCGTAGACGAGCACTATGGCAGGTTATATTGCAATCAGGACAAGCTCAGGGTAACTCGCGTGTGGTCAATGAAGCAAAACAAGCATTGCGCTAATAGCTGATATTTGCACATTTTAGATTCATCAGTTTGAGCATCTATATACATTATGAATTTCATTATATGTAGATTCATCTCGGGCAGCCCCTAACACCTACACTTATTTTTATTTCCGCTTAAGGTTATCTTTATGGCATGGCAACAACTGCATTTACAATGCGAAAAATCAAACGTCGACTTGGCTGAAGCGCTTTTATTAGAAGCAGGCGCCTTATCAATAGCTTTAGACGATGCGGGCGATCAACCTTTGTTTGAGCCACTTCCAGGTGAATCACCGCTTTGGGATGAGGTGATACTAACAGGGCTATTTGATGCGACTACTGATGCTGGTAGTCGTCAAGCGGTTGAGCAATTAAGTCATGAAATTGCTGCACAAGTACAGGCTACTCGTATTTGGCTAACAGCTGTTGATGATAAGGACTGGGAACGCGAATGGATGAGCAACTATCATCCTATCGAATGTGCTAATGACTTATGGATTGTGCCTGACTGGCTAACGCCGCCTAACCCTGAAGCCACCAATATCATTATGGACCCAGGCTTGGCATTTGGTACTGGCTATCATGCTACGACTCGCCTGTGCCTAGACTGGCTAACAGAGCAAGACCTAACAGATAAAGTGGTTATCGACTATGGTTGTGGTTCAGGCATTCTAGGGATTGCTGCTTTGCTATTGGGTGCACGTCAGGTATATGCAGTCGATATTGACCCTCAGGCGGTACTTGCTACCAATCAGAATGCGGTACGCAACAATGTGGGCGACCGTTTGCAGGCATTTTTGCCAGAAGAATTTACAGAGTATTGCTCGCAACATGATGTGCTGCCTGTAGAAGTGATTGTTGCCAATATTTTAGCAAAGCCGCTTATTGGTTTAGCGCCTTACTTTGCAACACTGATTGCGCCAAAGGGCCGTATCGTATTGGCAGGTTTGATTGAGTCGCAAACTGAGCAAGTCACTGAAGCTTATCAGCCATATTTTGCACTGGATCCTAAGCATGCTTTTACTGCGCAAGAAGACCAACACTGGCAGCGTTTATCAGGTACATTTACCAGCTAGCAACATTTAATTACATCTGTTACGATAGAGGGCAGTCAAATGTTATGTGTTTGACGCCACTCTGTCTTTGCCCATAATTCATCGAAATTAAATAAGTAAAATGAGTATTGTGGGCAGCTATTGGTGAGTGGCTAAGCGGTATTGATAACCATACTTTTTTGGATTCACCTCTATGACCACGCCAATAAAAACCCAATGCCCCCATTGCCAAGCTTGCTATAGCGTTAAACAAACTCAACTAAATCAAGTCAATGCTACCATCAGCTGTGATCGGTGCCAGCAAAGTTTTTTGGTCAATAAACATCTTGTGGTAAATTCTGAGGTCATTCAAAAACCAACACCACAAAAAAATATTCCTGCTCAACAAAAAGCTCAAACTCAACCAATTTCGAACGAGAAAAAAGCGAATATTAGTAGCAATCAGCATAAACCTCAAAATATTCAGAAGCCCTCCATAACTTCAACCAACAAGAAAAAATCATCTGATACTTTGATTCATGATGACTTAATCTATGATGATATGGATATAGATGAGCCAGAAGAAAATGTTCAAGAGTATGACTCTTTAGATAGTATGGATGCATGGTTAACCGAAGCAAGTAATACCAATTCTAGCGTAGCAACCACAGAAAAACCAAAAGCGCCCCTTTCTAAAGAAACTATCAAAAGCTCTAATTCATCAATCAAGAAACCATCTACTAGTACAATATCAGCATCCTCATCAACACAAGACATGCTTAGCTCGGCAGCGGCCAATGATATTCATGCCAATGTTGAGAGTACTGATAACAATTCGTGGCTGCAAAAACTATTAGAAGAACAAAATCAAGACGAAGAAACACCACCAGACGATACAGACTTATCACAGCTTCTATCCGATATGGGAGTACCCGTTAAAGATGAAGACCCTGCTGCCGACGATCGTTTAAGAAAAACACAGCTACCGTTTGCACCAACCCAAACGACACGTTCAATTGCATCACTATTATGGATATTAGGTTGTTTGGTCTTAGCACTGCTACTCGTGGCTCAGTATGTTATTTTTAACTTAGCAAATTTAGTCAAAAACCCAGCCTATGCTCAGCGTCTCCAATCGATCTGCTCTGTCGCTGCCTGCAGCTTGCCCAGTGCAGACTTATCAGCGCTTATCATCAGTAATACCTTTCATAGAAGCAGTCAGATTAAAACTGCTGGTACATTTAGCGATATAGGCGCTACTCTAAGTAATAGCAGCCCGCAACCACAACTATACCCCAATGTAAAAATAAGCGTTTATGGTAAAGATCAGCTAATTGGAGAGTTTATTGCAGATCCAAACGATTATTTATTAGGCAAGCAAAGTCAGTTAGCTGCCAATACAGATAGACAGCTATTATTTACTATCCCTGTGGCTAATGCACAAATTCGCGAAATCACTATGAACGCTCTTTATTAAAGTAGGGTGTCATATATAGATAAGCGTGAGTAGAAAACACACCGTAAATTCACTTTCAATTAAACCGTGATAGCCAAGATAACGATGAATCTATCAGCGCTAGGCGATATTAATTTGATATACTATGGTTCTGACCCTTCACAATCAGAATTTTTCTTCATCTCAAGGATATTATTTTATGGCACCTCATGCACAGCATAATGCCAATCATTTTGCTAAAAGCTCTGAGCACCCTGCCGATTATAATAAAGACGAATACCAACCACCTACGCACGGCTTTGATTTTGCTAGTCAAAACTATACAAATAGTGTGCAGCAACCTCTACGAGTTCATGTAGAGCGTGTGGTACGTCAGTACTTTGCGATGCTAGGAGATGAGATGCCTACTGATTTATATGAGCTGATTTTAAAGCAAGTCGAAGAACCTCTCTTATCTGTCGTCCTAGAAAAAACAAGAGGTAACCAAACCAAATGTGCTCAGATATTAGGCCTAAATCGAGGCACCTTGCGCAAAAAAATGAAAACCTATGATTTAATGTAGCATTGTTATATGAGCTTACCCATCATTGACTATCATTATGTATGGCAATCAAACGTTCGTCGCTTTATCTATCATGATACGGCATACCATTGTCATCATCACCTTGCCAGACGTTTACGTCAGGCTTTTTTTATGGAAAATTTCTTATGAGTACAACCCCACTTGCCCTACTATCGGTCTCCGATAAGTCTAATATCGTCGAGTTTGCTCAAGGCCTTCTCAAAGCAGGTTTTGGTTTATTATCTACTGGCGGTACTTATCGTCTGCTCACAGAAAACAACGTCAATGTGACTGAAGTATCAGATTACACAGGCTTTCCTGAAATGATGGATGGCCGTGTTAAAACGCTGCATCCTAAGATTCATGGTGGCATCTTAGGACGCCGCGGTACAGACGATGCAGTAATGAGTGATCATGCGATCGAACGTATCGACTTAGTCGTCGTGAACTTATATCCGTTTGCTGAAACGATCGCACGTGCTGACGTAACTATGAACGACGCTATCGAAAACATCGATATTGGTGGCCCTACCATGGTACGTTCAGCAGCGAAAAACCACGCTCATGTAGGTATCGTCACTGATCCAGCTGATTATGACCGTGTACTTAACGCCTTAGATGGTGGCACCGAACTGACAACCGCTTTGCGTTATGACTTGGCAGTAAAGGCGTTTGAGCATACTGCACAGTACGACGGTATGATTGCCAACTTCTTAGGTAGCCGTGTCAACGAAACTCAAGAACCAGAAAACTTCCCACGTACATTCAATGTACAGCTTGAAAAAGCACAAGACCTACGCTACGGTGAAAACCCGCATCAAAACGCGGCTTTCTATACTGAAAACCAGCCTTTAAAAAGCAAACAAGCTTCAATCGCAACGGCTAAGCAGTTACAAGGCAAAGCGCTATCTTATAACAACATCGCTGATACCGATGCTGCGCTTGAGTGCGTTAAAGCTTTCAGCGCGCCTGCTTGCGTTATCGTTAAGCATGCCAACCCTTGCGGTGTTGCGGTTGATAATGACCAAGTAGCTGCTTATCGTACTGCTTTTAGCACCGATCCTGAATCGTCTTTCGGCGGTATCATCGCATTCAACCGTCCGTTGACGCTTGCTGCTGCAAAAGCCATTATCGACAATCAGTTCGTAGAAGTAATCATTGCGCCTAGTATCGAAGACGGTGTACTTGAAGCGACAGCCACTAAGAAAAACGTACGCGTATTGGTATGCGGCGAGCTACCAGCACCAGATCAGCGTGATATTCAACTTGACTATAAACGCGTTAACGGTGGCTTACTGGTACAAGAGCAAGACCTTGGTTTAATCACGGCTAACGACCTAAAAATCGTCACTGATGTACAACCAACTGAAGCGCAAGTGGCAGATCTACTGTTCAGCTGGAACGTGGCAAAATACGTTAAATCTAATGCCATTGTCTATGCAAAAGGCCAACGTACTATCGGTGTTGGCGCAGGCCAAATGAGCCGCGTTAACTCAGCACGTATTGCTGCTATCAAAGCAGAACATGCTGGACTAGCAACTGAAGGTGCTGTTATGGCATCAGATGCGTTCTTCCCTTTCCGTGATGGCATCGACAATGCTGCTGAAGTAGGTATTTCTGCTATCATTCAGCCAGGTGGCTCTATGCGTGATGACGAGACCATTGCTGCTGCTAATGAGCATGGTATCGCGATGGTATTTACTGGCATGCGCCATTTCCGCCATTAAACAATCACCTATTAATTTAAGACTGGGATTAGTCGCAGCAGCTGTATTTATTAATGCGACTAATCCCAGTCTATATAATATTCGTGATAATTATCGTTAAAGCATCTCTCAAAAAAAAGCCACTGTATCAATTGATACGGTGGCTTTTTTACGTCTAAAAATAAGAATCTAGCAAATACTTAGCGTCCTTGCGCGTTTGCCATATTGCTTTCATTAATCTCAACCGTATACACCATACGTAGATAATCTAAATAGTCTTGCAACTGGTCTTGGCCTAAATTGTCACGAATAATACTGGCTGTTTGCGCTCTTTGCATATCAGACAGTGGTGACTGCTGTTCAGTTTTAATACGGTCTCCAACCAGTAGCGTTGCACCCATCTCAGTCTCACTAGCAATCGCGACGACGCCATTATCAGCGGCTTGCTGACTAAAGGCCAATCCGCGCTCTTTGTCCGTTAGCTGCGTCGTTTGACGGTTAATCTCACCCAGTGCTTGGAAGCTTACCGATTGCTTACTCATATCAGCTGGCGTCTTGATACCAGCAGCCAATGCTTTAGCGTCTTTTAAAGCTAATGCTGTCGCTTTCTGCTGACGAAGTATTTGAGTAATTCTTGGAGTTGCATTTGCTAGAGCAAGCGTCTTAGTAGGACGATAATTGCTTGGCTGTAACCATACGGTACCGTTGCCAATTTCTACGCCCGCCGTTACCGCTTGATCTTGAATAGTAAACTCATCAAATGCCTGTTTAACCACTGCTGGCTGCGGTAGTGCAGACTTATTATTTACTTTACGATAATCTTTGATACGCTTTAGACTGACGTTTTCTTGCTGTGCAATATCTTCGATACTGAAACCATCTGCTGCCAAATCATTAATTGATGTCACTTTATCAGCATAGATTTCCTGACGTTTATATTCTTTTGCTTTTGCAGTCAACTCTTCACGCATACTGTCTAGGCTTGGAATCTTTTTACCATTGTCTTCAGTGACCGTAAATATCTGATAACCAAAGCTGGTTTTGATAGGTGCAGTCACATCACCAACGCTCAACCCTTCTAGTGCCTCTTGTACAGTATCTGCATCACTGCCAAACAC
Organism: uncultured Psychrobacter sp.; assembly: GCF_947500265.1. Classification (GTDB taxonomy): domain Bacteria; phylum Pseudomonadota; class Gammaproteobacteria; order Pseudomonadales; family Moraxellaceae; genus Psychrobacter. The sequence continues at coordinate 334,432 of NZ_CANMRN010000002.1, forward strand.
TGACGGATTAAAGCGTCCGATATCACCACCTGTTTCACCTGATGGATCGTCCGACTCTGCTTTAGCAAGCGCAGCAAACGCTTCACCTTTATTCAGACGTGCTTTCACTTTGTCGGCTCGTGTCTTAGCATCTTTACCAGTAAACAGAATCTGACTGACTTTACGCTCATCAGTAGCCGAAATGCTTTGCTTATACGCTTCATACTGCTGCTGCAATTCTTCTGTGGTTACTTCATCAACCTTGATAGTTTGCGGGCTAAGCTGGATATACGCCAAGTCAACCATCGCTGCACTTTTCAATGTGTCTTTGTTAGCATCATAGTAAGACTGAATGTCTGTTTTGCTAAGCTTAACTTTGTCAGCATAGTCCTGCCAATTAAAGCGGTGTACCCAAACGTTGCGCGACTCAAGTTGCAAATCAATTAATTGACTGACCGCTTGCATAGGATAGACAGCCGTCCCAACGATACTGGCGTTTAATTGATCCAAGCTTAACTGATTGCGAAATTCTGCAAATAGCTGGTTTTTGGTCATGCCGCGCTGACGCAAGAAGTTTGAGAACTGATCATTTGAAAAGTTACCCTCTGCATCTTGGAATATTTCTTCTTGACGCAGTAGGCGATTGATCGTGTCGTCAGAGACTGTCATACCAAGCTTACCTGCTTGCTGCTCTAACAACGTACGGTCGATTAGACCTTTTAATACTTGCTCATGAAGCACATCTTCATTCAACAAGCTGGCATCTTCGACTTGCTCTAGCACTTCAGAACGACGGCTATTGACAGCAGTTTGATACTCGGACAGTCCTACGCTTGCCTCACCTACCTGCGCAATCTGGTTGGGATCGACGTTGCCGCCAAAATAGCTTTCGACACCCAAGAGAGCGAGCGGCGATAGGCATAAAATCAATAAAATGCGACCTGGCCAGCTTTTTAAGAAATCGCGCAATTTATCCATAGTTATCTCTGCTTTATTAACCTATATTGATGAAAAACCATTGTAATACTGTTACGAGCTGTTGAGTGCAACCTGTCAATATCAGTACTATTTAAGCTAGCAATGGTAAGAGTAAGAGTAAGAGCGTATGCATTTTATAGTAAAAAACAAAATTTACTAAAGAAATCTGACTTAAATGACACACCTATCGCGCGCCCTATGATACGTGATTTTTCATGCAGACTCAAAATATTCACGACGCATGATACAAACTATAGCGATAAAAAAAGCACCTAAATATTAGGTGCTCTCTTCAATGGTTAGCTCATTACTTCAGCTATAGACCACCGACTATCATTTTACGCTTAAAAAGGCGGCTTAGTTCAAGCGCTCTTTTAAGTTTTTACCAGCTTTGAAGCTTGGTACTTTGCTTGCTGGAATGCTTAGCTCTTCGCCAGTCTTAGGGTTGCGACCAGTGCGTGCTTTGCGATCTTTTACACTGAAAGTACCAAAGCCAACTAATGAGATGCTATCGCCAGCTTCTAGCGCTTCGCCAACACTTTCCATAACAGCGTTTAGTGCATCACCAGCTTGGGTTTTATTTAGACCACTTTTGTCTGCGATGCTATCAATTAATTCTGACTTATTCATAAAATTTCCTTCAAGTTTAAGGGGGTAATAAATGCTCACGCCAAGTATTGTAACGCTCTCATGGTGCTTACGCAATAAAAACTACCTAACTGGCGCATTAACAGGTTCTTCTTTGTTATCGTCTTTATATCAAGGCAGCATAAGGAGCGCAAGCGATTTTACATATTTTTGTGCTCTATACTACGTATTTGACACCTAATGTTACGCAAAGCGTTAGGAATTTATATATAAGTGGCTCTGCATAACTGAGACGATTGGCTTTCCTATTTTCTACGCTTTGACAGATTTGTCAATTGCCGTCTGTGCATTGCTATGCATTAAGTTTGTATATTGCTGGTCATAAATAAGAGTGTCTTTATTGACTGCTAAATTGTAATGTAATAATTTAGCCACTACAGAAACTAGCGTTACTTTTTATTATAAAGACGTTACTATAAGCAAAATATCACTGCAAGCCTTGGACAAATACAGACTTCTGTTTGCTCAATATCTAAAACTTGCTAAATAAAAAACGGATTACTTACATGAAGCGTTCTACGTTGTCTCACTCTTTTCTTAATATCATTTTAGTATTTATCGAGTCGGCGCTGACATTACTGTTACGTTTGGATCCTGAACTGCGTAAGGCCGCTTATCCGCTCGCCAAGCAAGGCACCGTGGTGGCGCTTCGCTTGTATTTACCGCATGTAGAAGTATTTGCCACCTTTAGTACCAAAGGCGTGTTACTAGATGCGCAACTGCCGATTGGTCGTAGTGAGCCTGACGTGGTTATCAATGCCTACAGCATTCAAGTTATCAACGCCATCACCACTCATGATAGCGAAACCACCGAAAAGCTACAGATGCGCGGTGAGTCGATTCAAGTACAACTGGTCAAACAATTTATTATGCAACTTGGGCTTGGCAGCTTGATTCAAGGTCTGATTAAAAAGATAAAAGGTGGCAAGACTAAAACCAAACCTACAGAAGCTGATCTGGAAGAAAAAAAGAACAACTACAAACTTCGTATTAAAGAACAGCAAACACAGATTAATACCTTGACCATTAAAAACCGTGAACTTGAAACAACCGTGAGAGAGCTTCAGAGCAAGCAAAAAACGTTGATGATTGTCACTGTTGTCGCCCTTGTGATTATGATCGGCTCAGTTATCGCACTATTGATGAATTAGTTTTGTTTCGCTGAATTACCTATAAATAAGCGTTCAATGTCTTCTATAGATATTGAACGCTTATTTTTTACTTCGTTAAATGTATCTGTAGCAGACAAATTAAGCTGCTTGTGTCTCACTCATATATCTCTTCTAAACATCATTGTTTTTATCAATTACAGCAATAAGCTTGATTAACCATTGAACCACACTTTAATCTTGACTAAATTACTCGGGATTAAGTATAATTACCTTAATCGTTGCACACATCGGGTTAATCATCTGTTGTTCAATAACGATAAGACAAAACTTAGCTGACGTATTATTGGTTGCTCTTTTTATCTTATGAGCGCTGATTCAAACCTTTGCTAAGATCGTTGTTAAACATAAATGACATCAAGTTTGGAGATAACACATGCGTTTGACTACTCGGGGCAGATACGCTGTTACCGCATTATTAGATTTGGCATTACAGACCAGCCAACAAGACAGTGCTGTATCATTATCCGATATCGCCAAACGGCAATCGATTTCAATCTCGTACCTTGAACAGTTATTTTCTAAGCTCCGCAAACGTGGCCTTGTCACGAGTATTCGCGGTGCTGCAGGTGGTTATCACCTAGCTAAGCCATTGAATGAGATAGATGTGATGAGCATCATATCTGCGGTTGATGAGTCAGTAAACGCGATGCAGTGTGAAGGACGCGGTGACTGTCAAGGTGGTACAATGTGCCTAACTCACGATCTGTGGTGTGCACTATCAAATCATATCGAACAGTACTTGAAAAATATAACATTAGCGCAATTATTAGATATGGAAAACGTGCAGTCAGTCTCAGAGCGTCAGCACACCTCTACAAAAGATATTTCCATAAAAGACATTAATACTATTACTCTATCGAACAGCGAGGCAAACCCAGCATGAGCCAACATAACAACCTTATATACTTAGATTATGCCGCCACTACCCCAGTTGCTAAATCAGTAGCTGCTAAAATGAGCGAGTATTTGACTGTAGATGGTGTCTTTGGTAACCCAGCTTCACGCTCACATGGTTACGGCTGGCAAGCGGAAGAAGCAGTAGAAACTGCTCGCGGTCAAGTTGCTGAAGTTATCAACGCTGATCCACGCGAAATCGTCTTTACTTCTGGTGCGACTGAATCTGATAACCTAGCCATTAAAGGTGCAGCACATTTTTATCAGTCTCGTGGCAAACATATCATTACCAGTAAAATTGAGCACAAAGCTGTATTAGATACTTGCCGTGAGCTTGAGCAAGAAGGTTTTGAAATTACGTATCTTGAGCCACAGCCAAGTACAGGTCTTATCTTGCCAGAGCAAGTAAAAGAAGCACTACGTGATGATACGATTTTAGTATCACTTATGATGGTGAATAATGAGCTTGGTACTATTACTGATGTTGCAGCGATTGGTGAAATCACTCGCGAAGCTGGCGTAGTTTTCCATGTTGATGGCGCACAGTCTGTTGGTAAAGTAAAAATCAATCTTGAAGAAATGAAAATTGATTTGATGAGCTTCTCAGGTCATAAAGCATACGGCCCTAAAGGTATCGGCGCATTGTTTGTTCGTCGTAAGCCACGTATTCGCTTGAAAGCTGAGCAACATGGCGGTGGTCATGAGCGCGGTATGCGTTCAGGTACTCTACCAACGCATCAGATCGTTGGTCTAGGCGCAGCATTTGCTTTAGCTAATGAAAGCTATGAAGCCGACCATGCACATGCAGCCAAACTACGTCAAAAGCTTTGGGATGGCCTACAAGACATCGAAGAGATTTATTTAAATGGTGATCTTGAGAATAGCGTACCAAACATCGTAAACATCAGCTTTAACTTCGTTGAAGGCGAGTCATTGATGATGTCACTTAAAGACTTAGCGGTATCATCAGGTTCAGCCTGTACGTCAGCGACGCTTGAGCCATCATATGTACTACGTGCAATCGGTCGTCCAGATGAATTGGCACATAGCTCAATTCGCTTTAGCTTTGGCCGTTATACTACTGACGAAGACATCGATACTGTTATCAAACAGATGCATGAAGCTGTTGATAAATTACGTGCCCTATCACCACTTTGGGATATGTACCAAGAAGGTGTTGATTTAAACTCAGTCGAGTGGGCTGAGCATTAATTTCTAATATAGCTTTTTAGTATAGCTAGCAATATATTTATTAAACAATTGATCAGACAATTAAATTAAGCGTTTGACCCCAATTATCGATGAGTAGTTAGACATTTAAAGTTGATAAACGACTACTCATCATCTAACTAGGAGAAAACCCCATGGCCTATAGTGACCAAGTTATTGATCATTACGAAAACCCACGCAACGTTGGTAATCTTGATAAAAACGCCAAAAACGTTGGTACCGGTATGGTCGGTGCCCCAGCATGTGGCGATGTAATGCGTCTACAAATCCAAGTCGACGATAATGGTATTATCGAAGATGCACGTTTCAAGACTTATGGCTGCGGTTCAGCGATTGCTTCAAGCTCGCTTGTTACTGAGTGGCTAAAAGGCAAAAGCTTGGATCAAGCTGGCGAAATCAAAAACAATGATATCGCTCAAGAGCTAGCATTACCACCAGTAAAAGTGCATTGCTCTGTACTTGCAGAAGACGCTATTAAAGCCGCTATTAGCGACTATAAAGGTAAGCATGGCGTAGCAGCTCCAGCAGAAGAAGCTGCGATCTAAGCTAGGCTAAGCCTGCTAGCGTATGCGCTACGTTGTACTAGCAACGCTAAAGTAGCAATGTGTAATCGCTACTGACGCTAAAGAGGTGACAATGACACTTATGTAATTGTCACCTTTTGTTTTCTAATAGTCGCAAGCCTACACTTTTGGCAATCTTGTAATTCTGATTGTCAGTTTATCTAGATTTTTTTATTGATATTTATGATTAATAGTCAATGGGAGTTGGCATGATTGAAATGACAGAACGCGCCGCTCAGCATGTTCGAGACTTTTTGGACAATCGCGGCAAAGGCGAAGGCATTCGAGTTGGTATCCGTACGGCGGGTTGCTCGGGCTTAGCTTACGTTTTAGAGTTTGTAGATACCCCTGATGAAAACGACACGCGTTATGAAAGTCGCGGCGTTAGCATCTTTATTGATCCTAAAAGCCTAGTATATTTAGACGGCTTGTTAATGGATTACGAAAAAGAAGGTTTAAACGAAGGCTTTAAATTCACCAACCCTAACCAAAAAGGTGAATGTGGTTGCGGTGAGTCTTTCACAGTTTAATTGTTCAATGGCTAAAAACTGATAGATTTATGCTTCAACAAGCTTTCATAAGAATAGTACAGTATTTCTGCTATCGCTATGAAGAAAGGTTAATGTAATTGAGTACCCAAGCGATTCAGTATTCTTAGCTAGGTCATGACTTTAAAATAAATAAAAAAGCAAGGCATCGGATTATGATAGATATTACTTCAGAACCACAGTTTGATAACTTCTTTGCCCTATTTGAGCAGCCTGTACAATTTGAAATCAACCAAAGCAATCTAGAACAACGTTTGCGCCTGCTGCAGAAACGCTATCATCCTGATAATGTCGCCAAAAATCAGACCGATATGGTTCAAGCACAGTTGCATTCTGAAAAAGCGTCGGCTTTAATTAATCAGGCGTACCAAACGCTAAGCGCTCCTGATAGCCGTGCTGGTTATTTATTAGAGATGGCGGATCAAGCACAAAATATAGAGCACTCAATCGCAGATTTGGACTTTTTGGAAGATGCGATGCAGATGCGTATGGATCTAGATGATGCTATCGAAGACAAAGATCTTGCAGCCTTGCAGCAATTACACCCTCAGATTACAGAGCGTCTAGCAAATCAATCTGAACGCTTTAATAGTGCTTATCAAAATCAAGATTGGCAAACAGCGATTGATGCGACACAGAAACTAAAGTTTTTGGTTAAGCTAAATGCTGATGTGACGACTGGGCTTGATGATGTTGCAAATTCATCGCATTCAGATGACGATGACTTATACGTTTAAACATCTGTAGTTATGGCTCTCACTAACAAGCTAAATTCTGTATATTTGGTTAAAATGGTGACCGTGATACCGTATAATCTTTGAGTCTAAGCGCATCAAACTGTCAGAATCCGTATTCCATGGAATGAGATTACCGACGTTAAGCTCTCTTACTGCATATGCTATATTTGCTCCATTTCACTTATTAATTTTATCTCTGAGTTATTCTTATGTCTTTAATGCAAATTGCTGAACCCAATCAAAGCGCTCAACCTCACCAACATAAATTCGGCTTGGGCATCGACCTTGGTACTACACGCTCATTGGTTGCGGTAGTGCGTTCAGGTAAGGCACAAGTCTTAGAGGCAGGCGCAGCGACAGATACATTATTACCGTCTGTTGTCTATTATCCAGCGACTGGCACGCCATTGGTTGGCTATGACGCCCTAGCGCATTTAGCGGATGATCCAAAAAATACGATCGTCTCGGCTAAGCGTTTTATGGGTCGTAGTCAAGCTGATATAAAATTTTCTCATCCTTATGAGTTATCTGGCAATAAAGATGATATGCCTGCATTTGTAACGGCTCAAGGCGAGGTTTCTCCTGTTGCAGTATCGGCGCGTATATTAGCCGCTCTTGAGCAGCGTGCAGCAAGCGCCTTACCTGCAGATAGTATTGAAGGTGCCGTGATTACGGTTCCCGCTTATTTTGATGAAGCACAGCGTCAAGCAACCAAAGATGCCGCTCAAGCAGCGGGTATCAACGTACTTCGCTTGTTGAATGAACCAACAGCGGCGGCAGTCGCTTATGGGCTTGATCAATCATCAGAAGACAGTCAAAAAGAAAGCTATTACTTAATCTATGATTTGGGCGGTGGTACTTTTGACGTCTCTATCTTAAAGCTTACCGATGGCGTCTTTGAAGTATTGGCAACTGGTGGTAATAGTGCACTAGGCGGCGATGATATCGATCGTCTTATTACCAATTGGATTATTAGACAATTAAATATCGATCCAAAAGACGTAAGCCTGCATGACAAATCAATACTAGCTCAACAAGCCAAAGCTTATAAACAAGCATTGACTGATGCTGAACAAGTAGATATCAGTGTTAGTGTCAATGGTCAGTCTTATCAAGGCGTATTAAGCCGTACAGATGTGCTAACTATCGTAGAGCCTGTTAGTCGCCGTACGCTAAGTGTGTGCGAACAAGTCCTACGCGATGCCAAGCTGTCTACTACAGACCTAGATGAAGTTATCTTAGTGGGCGGTTCGACTCGTATGCCTGCAGTGCAGAAAGTTGTGACTGAGTTTTTTGCTAAGCAGCCACTTTGTCGTCTGAATCCAGATGAGGTCGTTGCTTTAGGTGCTGCTCAGACTGCCCACCAATTGGTTAATGGTGATAGTGATAATAATTTATTGTTATTGGACGTGACGCCATTATCATTAGGTCTTGAGACCATGGGTGGTTTGGTCGAAGTACTTATCCCACGCAATACGCCAATCCCTGTGAAGAAACGTCAAGTATTTACCACGTATCAAGATGGTCAAACAGGTATGGTGATTCACGTGGTGCAAGGTGAGCGCGAAACGGTAGAAAACTGTCGGTCGCTTGGACGTTTTGAGCTGTATGGTATCCCGCCAATGAAAGCTGGATTTGCTCGTATCGAAGTCACTTTTAGTATTGACGCTAATGGTCAGCTTACTGTCAGTGCACAAGAAACTACGACTAAAACAGAAAGCAAAATCGAGATTGTGCCTTCTTATGGTCTATCAGATGAGCAGAAAGAACAGTTGCTTGTTGCAGGGTTTAAACACGCAGAAGAAGACAAAAACGCGCGTTCTTTAATTGAGACCAAAGTAGAAGCGGAACGTGAAGTACTTGCCCTAGAGTCAGCACTTAAAGAATTTGCAGCATTACTCTCTGTCGAAGAACAACAGTCACTAGCAAAGCATATACAAGCGTTACGTAATTCTCTTAGCACTGATGACTTAGCGCTTATTGAAGCACAACAAGCTCAGCTTAAGCCGCATAGTGATGCCTTTGCTGCACGTATTATGAATCAGAGCGTCAAGACCAGTATGGCCGGTACTAGTGCCAAAGACTGGTAATAAATACATCGACATATATAGCTTAGCTAACACGTTAAGCTAACTTCTAATATTTTTTAAATTGATTAGCATCGGACAGATAATTTATGCCAAAAGTTACCGTACTACCCCATCACGAAATCTGCCCTGAAGGCGCAGAAGTTGAGTTGCAAGCTGGTGAAAACTTATGCAAAGCACTACTAGAAAAAGGCATTAAAATCGAGCATGCCTGTGAGATGTCGAAAGCTTGTACTACATGCCATGTTGTAGTACGTAAGGGTTTCAACAGTTTAGATGAGATGGATGATATTGAAGCTGATCTACTTGATCGTGCTTGGGGACTAGAGCCTGATTCACGTTTATCTTGTCAGGTCATGCTTGATGATGAAGACTTGACCATCGAAGTTCCTAAATATACCCTCAATCATGCTAAGGAAAATCATTAAACACTGATGATACTTTCTAGTTAAGATTAAAAAAGGCCAGCTATGTGATAGCTGGCCTTTTTCTATATAGGAATTTGAGACATTAAACTTGAAACGCTTACTTGCGATTGGCGTTCTCACGCTTACTTTCTGCAGCTATGCTCTTTACTACTTTTTCTTCCTCTTGCTCTATGCGTTCCAGCGCAAAATTTAAACGAGCTCTAATATCTTGATAATCATTGTCTTTCATATCTTTAAAATTCAAATGCAAATTGAAACCAGGTAATGTGTGGTCGACCCATTTAGATAAATGACCTGTACTGGCACTAGGATCGAGTACTTGCCATGCATCGACCTTTTCATCAATACCTTTCAAGCAAAATGCGGCAACGTGCTCGCACTCATAGTTATGGCAAATATAATCGTAAGTGCTTTCACTGACCAATATCTGATCTTTGCCCGCACAGGACTCAAGCCTAGAAGCTAGGTTGGCTTCTTTACCAATGATGGTATAGCTTAATCGACTATTACTACCAAAATTACCAACGTGGCAGTAGCCAGTTGTGATACCAACACGTATATATAAGCCTTCAAACCCCATCAACCGCCATTTCTGGCGTAAGGTGCGCATTTCTCGGCGCATATCAATTGCCATCGCCACACAATCTAGTGCATCTTGACGCGAGCCACGGCTATTAGGTTCACCAAAAAAACATACCATGCCATCACCAATAAACTTATCAAGCACTGCACCATGTTTGTCAGCGATCGACGTCATGCAATGCATATAAGTATTGAGAATATCTGCCAAATTATCAGAGCTTAGACTATCAGACAGCTCGGTAAAGCCGACAATATCTGAAAACATGATAGTTATTTTTGCGCGTTTATTAGAAACCTTAACAGGGCTATCCGATTTGACAATAGGCTCCCAAATTTGTGGTGGCACAAATCGAGTCAGTTTATTGATCACTGATACCATCGTATTCAGGCGTCCACTAGCCTGATGGGCACGTACTTTAAAAGTAATATGTTGCTGATAGATACGCCTGAACTGGTACAAAATAACGCCTAAGCTTGCCACCATTACTATCAATGGTAATAGACCTTCATCAAAGTCCATACTATTCGCATTTAAGACTGTGCTAACGTAGAAAAATACAATGATCGTCACGACAGATACAGATAACAGTCTGAGGTGATTCTCAGGTCGGCTAAGAATGATACGTACACCAATCAAAGCAGCCAAACTGATTGATATGACCGTACAGCATTGTAGTGAGCCGATGACAACCGATAATAGAATAATAACGATATTAGACGTCCAAAAGCTGGTCTGACGTCGGTAGTTGTATATCAGGATCATGAGGCTTGGCAATGTGATAATAACCAATAATGCCATTGAGATAGAGCGGAAGTCGTAGTATATAGCACGCAAAACAACCGTCAGTATTAACACGAACACTTCTGGATAGTCAAAATGACATGTCCCGGTGTCCTTTAACGGCGTCATTGGTTTGAATGTCTCTGAGAAGGTCATATGAGATTCACTTGAATAAGGTGAGCTATCTGAGAGACAAAGGCATACTACACTAACATATGTACGTTATTTGTCCTTATGACGATTTATCATAAGATATATCTAATAATATATTATACTTTCGAAATAAGTTTAAACAAGGTTACTGATGACTACGAGGCGACCTTTTGTCTAGTTTATTCCCTCCTTTACACTTTTATTCAAATTTAAATAAAAAGAGAGACCAGATACATTTAAGTATTTGGCCTCTCTTTTTACCTATAAAATTAAGGTGCAATCTATCCTTATTGAATGCAGGATAGATTGATAATTACATTTGCCAATCAAACGGCATTTGGTGATGACCACGTAATGCCATCATCAATGTTTGCTGCATTTGCGCCAACACTTCTTTATTATATGGCACCGCTGGCACACCCCATACTGGGTTTGGCCATTGCATGTCATTTTGATAACGGACAATATGATGAAAATGAAGCTGTGGCACTTGATTGCCAAGAGCGGCCACATTCATTTTATCGGCTTGAAAGGTTTTAGCTAACTGACTCGACAACCAGCTGGACTCTCGTAAGAACTGTGTTTGGTCTGCCTCAGACAGCTCATATAACTCTTTGATACCGGATACACGTGGCACCAATATAAGCCAAGGAAATTGGCAGTCATTGATTAAACGACAAGTGGATAATGGAAAATCCCCCACTAAAAAACTATCAGCAGCAAGTTTATGATGAAGTTGGAACATAATGACGGTTCTCTTGTTGTTTAATGCAAATAAAATACAGAAGGTTAAAAAGTTAGTTTGGCTATTTTATCAGTTATCTGGTTGATAAAATAGCACCATGATTTATTGGCTTAGATTAACTACCTAGCCTACTTGACAACCAGCTATATACTAAGCAGGCTCTGTCACCATGTGCTCGCTAAAATAGCGCAGCAGCTCTTGTATGACCGTCACGCGCTGTTGCGGTGTGGCCAGTTTATCGCTATTTTGGTAACGGATACCAGATGCGCCATTCATACGATAATGCTGACCATTTGATTGGATCAACTTGATAATCGCTAACGCATCAACTGGAGTATCTGGCGCAAACTCCAGCGTCATACTACTACTGTTGGCATCAATTTTGTTAATCTTAAGCGGTTCTGCTTGTAAACGTAATCCATGAATAGCGAATAATTGCTTGGTTTGATCTGGCAGTGACCCAAAGCGATCTATCATCTCCGTACGAATATCCGTCAATGCCTCTTTATCATCGGTATTGCTAATACGTTTGTAAAACAATAAGCGCTGATGCACGTCATGTAGATACTCTTCTGGAATGAGAGCAGAGCTGTGTAAGTTGATTTCACTGGTTAGCGACAATGGTGTATTTAAATCAGGTTCCTTGCCAGCTTTAATAGCTTTAGTCGCACGCTCCAGCATATCCATGTATAAGCTAAAACCAATCGCCTGCATATTGCCACTTTGCTGCTTACCCAATATCTCCCCTGCACCGCGAATTTCTAAATCCTCACTTGCCAGCATAAAGCCTGCACCTAATGTATTGGCGCGTTCAATCGCATGCAAACGGCGCTTAGCATCACCTTTAAGACCTTTCAGAGAAGGCACTAGTAAGTAACAGTACGCTTGATGGTGACTGCGTCCTACTCGGCCTCGCAGCTGATGCAATTGCGCCAGACCAAACTTATCTGCACGCTCAATGATGATCGTATTGGCATTGGGCACATCAATACCCGTCTCGATAATGGTAGAGCAAACCAACACGTTGAACTTTTTGTGATAAAACTGCTGCATGATCTGCTCAAGCTGGCGCTCTTGCATTTGCCCATGGGCTACTCCTACTCGCGCTTCTGGCACTAGGTCACGAATGGTTTCTGCCATACGCTCAATACTAGCAACATCATTGTGTAGCAGATAGACTTGCCCACCGCGCAGAAGCTCACGCAATATGGCTTCTTTCATCAAAGCTTCTGTCTTTTGCATCACAAAAGTTTTTATCGCAAGACGACGAGCAGGCGGTGTGGCGATGATCGACATATCACGCATACCTGAGAGCGCCATATTAAGCGTTCTAGGGATCGGAGTCGCCGTCATAGACATGCTATCCACATCTGTTTGAATGGCCTTGATACGCTCTTTATGACGCACTCCAAAGCGATGCTCTTCATCAACAATCATCAGGCCAAGGTTGGCAAATTTCACATCCGGTTGTAGCAGTTTATGAGTACCAATAACAATGTCCACTTTACCAGCGGCCAAATCAGCCAATACCATTTCTTGATGTTTTTTGCCGCCAAAGCGCGATAAGCTCTCGATACGGACTGGCCAATCTGCAAAACGATCGCGGAAGTTGTCTTCATGTTGACCGGCAAGCAATGTGGTAGGCACCAGTACGGCAACCTGATAGCCAGCACTAACGGCAATAAACGCGGCTCGCATCGCGACCTCTGTTTTACCAAAACCAACGTCGCCACAAATGAGACGATCCATCGGTTGGTTTTGTCTCATGTCTTCCATGACTGCATGAATGGCATTGGCTTGATCAGCGGTTTCTTCAAAGGCAAACTGACTGGCAAATAGCTCATATTGCGATGGGTCTATCTTAAAATGAATGCCAACTTTGGCCTCACGTCTTGCCTGCATATTGAGTAGTTCAGCAGCGACATCATGAATTTGCTCTAATGCTTTTTGCTTGGCTCGGTCCCATTTTCCACTACCAATCTTATGTAGCGGTGCTAAGGCAGGATCACCGCCACTATAGCGACTAATCATTTGCAGATTAGCAACTGGCACATAGATACTAGCGTCATCAGAATATTTTAGGTGGATAAACTCTTGCTCGCCATCGCCCACATCTAAGGTAATCAAGCCATTATAACGACCGATACCATGCTCAATATGTACCACTGGACTGCCATCTGTTATTTCAGTGACACTCTTGACTAAGAACTCTTCTGATACCCCGCTTTGGCGACGACGGCGCGTCTGTAAGACTTGACGACCGAACAGCTGTGTCTCGCTAATCAGTACCAAACGCTCAGGCACGTAGACACCGCGCTCAATTGGCGCTACGGTCAGACCGACATGCGGTAGATGACTGTTATTAACGGCGCTGGTTTTATCTGCGGCTAGAAAGGCTTCAAAGCTATCATATGCCTTGATATCAATCTTACCTTTGAACAGTTCGATTAGAATCTCACGACGGCCTGCGGTTTCCGCAACGATTAGTACGGGTGTTGAAGTCTTTGATTGCGTATCCAAGAAGTCGAGCAATTCGGATAATGGTTCAGACTTTTGATGATTAACTGCTAATTGTGGCGGCTCTTGAGCACTTAATGTCACCAGTCCTTGTTGTTTAGTGACACTCGATGGCAATGGTATTTGTGAGGCATCTATACTTTCTGGCACTGCCACATCATTCATCGTAGCCAGTTCATCACGAGCACTTAATATAACTCGTGGATATTGATTGAGCTGTTCATTAAGCGCGTTAGATAATAGATACAACATTGCTGGCTCTACGATAGGCTTATCAATATCATGGCGACGCTCTTCGTAACGGCGCTGGATTTGTGACCAGTAATCGGCTTGTTTTTCATTGATTAATTCATCGGTGATAAACAACGCATCGCTTGGTAAATAGGAAAATAAGCTACTCTCTGCTTCCCAATCTTTTAAGTTAAAAAATAGCGGCTGATAATACTCAAGCCCACTACTGGCAATCCCTGCCATCACATCTTTGTACAGCTCAGACTTGCGACTACTAGTATTAGGGAACAGCGCAGCAAAGTTTGTGCGGAAGGTCTCACGCCCTTCATCGAGCGGAAACTCTTTTGCAGGCAAGATTTGAAATTGTTCGATAGGTTTAGAGATATCTGGCATCTTATGCAGTAGTGACAATGACTCTTTCGCCATACTGGTATCGTTGCCCGTTAACATCGCCTTCAAATCATCAGCAGCCAATGTACGCTGCGTTTGAGGATGGAAAAAACGAATGGTTTCAATTTCGTCATCGAACAAGTCTAAACGTAGCGGAAAAGGTTGACCCATGGCAAAAATATCAATAATACTGCCACGTACCGCAAACTCACCTGGCTCAAAAACGTTTTCAACCGCTCGGTAACCTGCTTTTGCCAGTAGCCCTCGCTGGGTATTGATATCAAAACGATCGCCGACACTCAAATCAAAATGCTGACCAATTAACCAACTTGGCGGTGCGACGCGATGCATGAGGGCTTGTATTGAAATAAGCAGCACGCCCGTTTTTGGCATATCCGTCAACAGATTTATACGCTCACTGACGATGTCTTGATGCGGAGATAGCTCATCATAAGTCAGTGTCTCCCAGTCAGGGAACACATAAGCATCGACTCCGCAAAATGCCAGCTCAGTCTCTATTTGATTAAGTTGGTTTTGGTCACGTGCCACAACGACTTTTAGGCGCTCGGCAACATTCCACATCGGTGTTTGCACCAAGCTTGCCAACCATAAGCTGCTGACCGCCCCATGGACAGGCGCTAGCCAACGCCGCTCGGCATTTTGGATAGGAAACAACTGCTGGTTAATAGGGTCAAACGCGTCAGTCAAAGCAGTAATAGGCATAAAGAATAGGATCAAAGTTAAGGAGTCAGAAAGCTATTATACGAATATTTGAGCAATTACCAAAACTTATGCCGTAACGGTTTGTCACTTAAAAGTTTACTCATTAACGATTGAGGGTTAACAACGATTATTGCGCTTTAACTGTCATTACATAACAAAAAACCCCAACTTATCAGCTGAGGTTTTCGTTTTTACTAATCAAGCCAAGCCTAAAACTTCAGCTGATAAGTGATTTATCACTAGCAATAATGCCATTGTTATCAGCATAAACGAACATACCTGAATTCAACGTCAAATCACCGAAGCTGATTTCGATATCTATTTGACCTTCATCACGGCGGGTTGATTTACGCGGGATACAACCAAGCGCCATCACCCCAAGATCCATCTCTGCCATGTCATCAACATCGCGGACACAACCATATACAATTACCCCAGCCCAGCCGTTGTCGATAGCTGATTGTGCAATCATATCGCCTAGTAATGCACAGCGCATAGAGCCGCCGCCATCAACGACCAACACTTTCCCATTGCCTTCTTTGTCTTTACCATCGCTATTTAATAGAGATTTAACACGGCTATTATCTTCAAAGCATTTAACCGTCACGATTTCACCGCAGAATCTGTCTTTTGCACCAAACTGACGGAATGACTTACCTTCGATATTTGGTAAGCATACTTGCGACTCAGGATTGGCATCCAATAGATCACAAGTGACAAAATTTCCTCTATCCATTTGTATCGATTCTGACATTGCTCCTGCTCCTTGTTTTAGTAATTCAACTGACTGGTTTTTCAATACTTATTGATGCTTTGATAAAAGTTATTGTATTTTTTACTCTTGTATTCTTGTTCTAATGCAATCTTGTCCCAATGCAATTAACAATCGATATCTGTAGCTTTCCAGTTTTGAGACTGAATCTGTCACTAGACAAACTGTCCTTTTATTTTTTGACACGGGTCATCGCTAGCATCTGCTTATTTTCGATAATATCAGTACGCTTGATTTGAGGCTCAGTACGGTACTTACTACGATGATAGATATCATGAGCACTCATGGCCATGGCGCTGGCAACGCGTTTAGCAGAAATAGGATGTAACGATAGCGACTCTGACACGAGCGGCGAGATGAGTTTAAAGGCTTTTTGACCAATGCTCTCAAGCGGACGACCTTTATGCTTACCAAGCAATAATGACGGGCGGAAGACGACCAATTGTCCAAAATCTAATGCCATAACAGCCTGCTCTGTCTCAGCCTTGACTCGATTGTATAAAAAACGACTGTCAATATCTGCATTCATTGAAGAGAGTAAAAAGAAATTCTCTACCCCTTTGTCACGACATAACTTGGCAAAGTTTACGTTATAGTCTCGATCTACCTTGCGAAAAGCCTCATCACTACCAGCCTGCTTTTTTGTCGTACCCAAACAACTAAAAGCATCCGTAGTTCGGTCTGCACCAACGCTTGCAAACACTTCTGAGAGATTATCAAAATCATTGATTTGATAAAACCGCATGCTGGCATTAATGTAGCGTGGCGGGCGGCGGGCAATCACAATCAATGTGTCATAAAGCTCACTCAGTTGCTTTACCAAATGCTGCCCTACTAACCCCGTTGCGCCAATCACAATTGCTTTTCGCTGCATACCCTATCCACTTATATAACATTAGATGAACTATATTGATGAGAAAATACCTATATAAAATACCTATATCAAGGTATATCGTTAGAATATCATACCTAAATTCCTCAATAACTGACGCTATTATATAGGATATATTGTAAGAGATTTTATCAACCCTCTACGTCTATCAACGCTTACTATTGATTTAGTTACTAGAATGACCCGAATTCGATGATATTACGTAACTTCTTTGAGCATTAATCATCAAATATATTGTCCTTAGTTCAATAATTTGCTAAGATAATCGGCTTTACACGTCAACGCTGTTTAATTATTCCAAACAGCTCTGACGCTTACGATGATCTATTCATATTAGATACTTTAATATTAGACATCGACATCATATTTGACGAGACGGCTGCTCGTCACCGATGATTGTTAAACCCATTATTGCAATCAACATTCATATTTTTATCTATCTTTATCAAGGAGATACGCGTGGCTAATACTGCACAAGCTCGTAAACGCGCCCGTCAAAACACCAAACGTCGTCAGAACTCTGCGTCACAACGCTCTATGGTTCGTACTTACTTAAAACGTGTTGATGCGGCTATCGCAGCTAAAGATTATGACGCGGCTACCGAAGCTTACAAAAAAGCGGTACCAGTTCTTGATCGTATGGCTGACAAAGGTATTATTCATAAGAATAAAGCTGCTCGTCGTAAGAGCCGCCTAAACAAAACAATCAAAGGCCTACAAGCTTAAGATTTGTATTGGTTAGACCGCATTTCGCTTTTATAGCGTAATGACTAAAACCTTGTCACTGGTTCTAATACCGTGGCAAGGTTTTTTTATGCCTATTCAAAACGTATTCAATGAACAGCTTCTCTACGAAATCATCCCAATGTTTGAATAAAATATCAATTCCACTGCACTTCTGGCGGCAATAGCAATTTACTAGGATGGTAACCAGCTGCACGATAACCGTCTAATAATGAACTAATCGGCCGAGTATATACCTGACCCCGCCAGATGAAATACGCGCTCGCTTGATCAAATGGCTTATCATCAAACCATAAAAATACGCCTTCCATCATCTTTGGCCAATCATTCCAATCAATCTCTACCACATCGAACATAACCGCTAAGAATGCAGATAGCAACGTGTCATGACTCACAGCGAGCATCAGATGGCCGTGCTGTGGCTGATTCTGGTAAAAAAGCGACAAAATATCCAAACCGCCTTGATAGGTGTTTTTGGTCCCTTCGAGATTGCCTTGCAAAAAGCGATTGATAAAGTTTAGGACGCCAATTTCTTTGAACACAGGATTGGCTATTTCAGGCTCAGTGACGAGACTGCCAGGCTCAACTAACAATGATTGATGCGTAATGTCACGCCGTAGTCCTGCCCCCTCTTGCATCAGCTGCGCGGTATCGATACAACGCCCAATAGGACTAGAGATACTATCGACGTCGAGCGAATATGGTAGATGACCTGATAACCACCGACCCCAAGACTTTGCCAGTATGCGACCTTTGGGAGTCAACGGCAACTGATAGCTAGCAAAACCATTACCGTCAGAACGCTCGCGTAAAGAGTGCCTAGTAAATAATATCAGTCGCTTGTTTTCAGGCAATAGGCTGACAGAGGAAATCATACTATCTGGTAGGTGCGAAGGTGCAGGCGCGCTTGGGGTGTGACTCGCAAGCTTGTCAGCAGATATTTTGGACAGGGTGTTATTTAGATATTTACTCATGACAGCAAGCCTAGCAGATTTCTTATCAGGAATGAACCACAGACAAATCTAGTTGCAATATATCTTATAAATACTCTGCACTCTTTAAAAAAAAACGCTTTATTCAAAAGAGTCTATACCTAAAATAAATGGAGGTTTGCCCTTTATTTACACACGGTCCTAGCCAATATCAATAACTTTGTCCCATGCAAACTCTAATGCCGTACTACTGACCTCATTAGGATAGGCTCGTGGATTGACAATCACTCGCGTATTACCAATTTTATAATCAAATGCTTCATGAGTATGTCCGTGTACCCATAGCATCGGTGCCCAGTCTTCGTGCATCCATCCTGACAAGTCACTAACGAAAGCCGCATTACTCGGTAGATTGGCATATTTTTCAGACACCGATAATGCACTGACGCTATGATGACTCATGACTACTGTTTTTTTACCTAGTTCATGAGATTCGATCAATGCTTGCTGTAGCCACTGACGATGCTTGGCATGAATTTGCATAGATACTTCAGGTGAAAACAATTCATTGTCTGCATAGATTTGCTTGTAATCACGCATGAAATGACGAGCAGCGGCCATGGTGTCTTCATTAGCATGATACTGATAGTCGGTCCAAAGCGTACAACCTAAAAGGCGTATATCACCGATATCGATATGCTGACATTGTAAGACGCGAACCCCTTTTTTAGACACAGCATCATAGTTATCCCAAGTTGCCAGTTTACGGTCAAAGCTCAACACGTCTTCATCAAAGTATTCATGATTACCAGCGATAGTAATCAGGGGGACTTCTAAGCGCGCCGCTTGTTCTTGCAGCCACGGCATGCCTTTGTCGCTATTAGCAGTATCTCCTGCTACTAATACTAAATCTGCATCAGTTTTGGGAATATGTCCAACGGGGTGCAATTGACGTGCATAACTATCAATATGTAAGTCACTCAATATCTGTAATTTCATATTATCCAACATCATTTAGTGGCGTTATTATTAAAAATCTAATTAGCGATAAACGCTCATAGCAGTACTACTGATATTTAGCTAAATAAGCGTTTTTCATATAGTTATTATATTTTAGAAAGGTTGTAAGAATAAATTTAAGTAGTGTAGCAGCTTTTTCTTTGCCATCAAAAAGTAAAAAGACAGCCATTTAGGCTGTCTCTTTTTCTTAACATCTATTCAAACTTAAATACTTTGAAGTATTGTCTGTAGTTTAGCAGCAGGGTCTGAAGCTTGAGTGATCGAACGACCAATGACTAAATAATCAGAACCGTCTATTAGCGCCTGACTTGGTGTACAGATACGTTTTTGATCATCTGCATTGTCTTCAGCTAAGCGAATACCAGGCGTTACCAATTTAAAATCCTGACCACATAATGCTTTAAGTGCTTTTGCTTCTTGAGCAGAGCACACCACCCCATCTAGACCAGCTTGCTTGGTCAATTGTGCTAATCGGCTTACTTGGGTATCTAAGCTATCAGTGATACCTGTTTGCATCAACGCTTCACTATCCATAGAGGTTAATACAGTGACTGCGATAAGCAAGGTATCGAGATCTCTATCTAGCAAGCGCTGTTTCGCCAACGACATAGCTTCTAGACCTGCGCTAGCATGGACATTCACCATCCATACACCAAGTTCAGCGGCAGCCAATACTGCTTGAGCAGTGGTGTTCGGAATGTCATGGAATTTTAAGTCTAAGAACACTTCAAAATCACGTTGATGTAATGCCTTGATGATATCAGGACCACAACGGGTAAACAGCTCTTTACCGACTTTCAATCGACATTGGGATGGATCTAACTGATCAGCTAGCGCCAAAGACGCCTCTACCGTCATATTGTCTAGAGCGACGACAACTGGAGAGTTAATTACATTATTCATGGTTTTACCATATATTTTGAAGTTATCAAAGTATTGTATTTGAGGTCAGTACTGCGTTCGTTAAGCTATCACCTAGCAGATCACATAAAAAATCACTTAACGACTTAATCTCGTCTACGCTTAGACAGAGTAGAGCCTTCAGTTAGGCTAGTTGCGTCACTACTTTGCACATTGGCAGCAGAAGCACCATAAACAGCTTCATCCACTGTCGGCGCGCTTGCTTGACGATCGATAACTGTATTGGCTTGAGTCAATTGCTCTTGTAGATTTGCGTTTGCTTTCTGCAGACGTGAGATTTCCCACTTATTCTGTAGCACACGAAAGATAAGCAATGCCAGTAAAATACCAATAACAATACCTAGCATCAAACACAAAATAAGTAGCAACCCTAGATTCATCGTAGGTGCTTGTGAAAACAGTAGGTTGACTCCGACCTCAGTATTATTTGCCAATACCAAACCAAGTGAATAGGCAAAGCTCAAGAACAGCAATACAAATAGTAGAAAGCGCATGAGACAGTTACCTCAGTTTGGAATGATAAATTTTGACGGTTAGATAGCCAGTGCTGGTTTAATTAACCGTTTGCTACCGTATCGTTTACTGCTTCGCGCAAAGCCTTACCTGGCTTAAAATGTGGGATCGCTTTAGCCGGTACAGGTACGCTTTCACCTGTCTTAGGATTGCGCCCCATACGGGCACGGCGGTGATGTAGACAAAAACTACCGAATCCGCGAACTTCGACTCGGCCATCATTGGCTAAAGTATGGGTCATCAAGTTTAAGATTTCACGCACTGCGTCATCAACCACGGTATCTGCCATGTTGTCACAGTTTGCACTCAAATTACTAATAAATTCGGATTTGTTAATCGCTTGCTGCATTATTACGCTTGCCTTGTTGATTGATGGATAAGCTGATGATAAGTCAACGCTCTATAGTACGTAAATGCGTTTGTATAATTAAACTATATATACTGAATCTTTGAAAACTAACATTCAGAATCATATTATGACTATAAAAAGTTTATAACTATCATCTCGTTACTCAATGGTGCAAATGATAGCGGATATTAGCGTAAATGGGAATAAGAGTTTGCCCATTTGGCTAAAAACCTCTATTACTAACTGTGTTAATAAAATCTAATCATAAAAAAAAGCGACCGAAGTCGCTTTTTTTATATTACTTTTATATCAATAGTTTGCAGCTTATTGCATTTGCTCTTTGATCAAATCACCAATAGTTTTTGGCTGTGCATCAGAACCTGGAGCAGCAGTAGTGTTGGTGCTACCAAGATCTTTAATCGCTTGACGCTCTTCAGCTTCGTCTTTCGCTTTGATAGACAAGTTGATGTTGCGTGTTTTACGATCAACACTGATGATTTTCGCTTCAACGTCATCACCAACAGTCAGATGCTTAGTTGCATCTTCAACGCGGTCACGTTGGATTTCAGAAGCACGTAGATAAGCTTCAACTTCATCAGCAAGTTCGATAGTAGCGCCTTTAGCGTCTACTTCTTTTACTTTACCATTAACGATAGCACCACGGTCATTGTTGACTAGGTATTCGTTGAATGGATCAGAGCTTAACTGCTTAACGCCTAGGCTGATACGGTTAGCTTCTGCATCTACAGACAATACCATTGCTTCAACGGTGTCGCCTTTATTGTAGTTACGGATAGCATCTTCGCCAGTTTCGTTCCAAGAGATATCAGATAGATGAACAAGACCATCAATACCACCGTCTAGACCGATAAAGATACCGAAGTCAGTGATTGATTTGATAGTACCAGTGATTTTATCACCGCGCTCATGTTTCTTATCAAACTCATCCCATGGGTTAGCTAGAGTTTGTTTGATACCTAGGCTGATACGACGACGTTCTTCATCGATATCAAGAATCATTACTTCAACTTCATCGCCCACTTGAACAACTTTAGATGGGTGGATGTTTTTGTTGGTATGATCCATTTCTGATACGTGTACTAGACCTTCGATACCTTCAGAAATCTCAGCGAAACAACCATAGTCAGTCAAGTTGGTTACGCGAGCTTTTACAACACTACCTACTGGGTAAGTGCCGCCAACGTTATCCCAAGGATCAGTACCAAGTTGTTTTAGACCTAGGCTAACGCGGTTGCGTTCACGGTCAAACTTCAATACTTTAACTTTTAGGTCTTGGCCAACTTCAACAACTTCAGATGGATGCTTGATACGGCGCCATGCCATGTCAGTGATGTGCAATAAACCATCGATACCACCTAGATCAACGAACGCGCCGTAATCAGTAAGGTTCTTAACGATACCTTCGATCTCGATGCCTTCTTCAAGCTTGTTCAATAGCTCTTCGCGCTCAGCTGAATTTTCAGCTTCCATAACTGCACGACGGCTAACAACAACGTTGTTGCGCTTCTGGTCAAGTTTGATGACTTTGAATTCTAGCTCTTTGCCTTCAAGATGCGTTGTATCACGGATAGGACGTACATCTACCAATGAACCTGGTAAGAACGCGCGTACTGAACCGATATCTACAGTGAAACCGCCTTTAACTTTGCTTGAGATAATACCTTTAACGATTTCATCGTTATCAGCGATTTTTTCAAGGAAGTTCCAAGTTTCAACACGTTTAGCTTTCTCACGTGACAGCAAGGTTTGACCCATGCCGTTATCAACCGCTTCAACTACGACATCAACGCTATCGCCAACTTCAACTTCAAGTTCGCCTTCTTCGCTTAAAAACTCTTCACGAGCGACGATACCTTCAGATTTAAGACCAGTATCTACTGTGATCCAATCACTATCGATGGCCACAACAGCACCTGTAATAACCGAGCCACGCTCGATATCTAGGCCCTGCTCTTCAATGCTCGCTTCAAATAGTTCAGCAAATGATTCCATTATGTCTACCTTTGTATAGCCGTATCCTGTCCAGCACAGTACGGATCAAATTTATGATTGTATAGAACGAAATACTGGTTTTATATCCCATGCAATCATATAAAAAAACGTTTGTTGATAGTGAGCTCATCGTAATTAAAACTGACTAACAACAACTGTCTTATATCGAATGCAATATCTTAAATAAACTAAATTTTTCTTACTGCTTCAATAAAATTTCACTTAACCGTATTATTTTATACTAAAACAATGATTAATAGGAAACTTTTTAGTACTTAATATGTTGTTTTTACTAGCTATTAAATGACTAACTAGTGAAAAATACACCTTTATCTTGGCAATGCTTTTTGACCTGCTCATATACTGCATCAGCATTAAGCGCTGAACTATCAAGTAATAATGCATCTGCCGCAGGCTTCGATGGCGCTGTACTGCGATTTTCATCACGATCATCACGCTTTTTTATCGTCGCTAAAATAGCCTCAAAATCTGCTGTTTGACCAACATTCAATAACTGAGTCACACGGCGCTCTGCACGTGCTTCAGCACTGGCCGTCAAAAATACTTTAACATCAGCATCTGGGAAAACAACCGTACCCATATCGCGACCATCAGCAACCAAACCTGAACGAGTGGCCATATCTTGTTGTAGCTTTAGCAATGCTTGACGAACTTGTGGAAAGACAGCTATCTGTGATGCATAGCCTCCGACCGTTTCATTGCGTACTTGCTCACCTACTGCTTGTCCATTAACAATGATATCTACACGTCCTGAGTCATTGTTTGGTACAAACGCTATCTCTAAGCTTTCAGTCAATGCTAATACAGCATCTTCGTCAATTGGTTGGCTAGCATCTGCGCTGATTAGACCCGCTTCAAAGGCTTTTAGCCCAACAATTCTATAAAGCGCACCAGAGTCTAATAACTGATAGCCTAACACTTGTGCTAGACGCCATGTAACCGTGCCTTTACCAGCGCCACTAGGACCATCGATACAAATAACAGGATAGCGCACTGATGAGTTGTGGCTATTCTCTGTATTGAGTAAAACATTATCAGGTGTAGGACTAGTCATAATACTTACTCAATAATATGCGTTACTTATATCGCTTATCGTATGTCATTAATAAAACGATATTTATTCGTATGTTAAGTCTTTAATATCCCATCAAGGTGGGTGCTATCAAATAGGGCAATATTATAGCAAAAAATCATCGTGACCACTAGCACCAAGACTGATATCTTGTTTATTAGTATTTTGAGTTTACATATTAGCCTTATTCTTTTTCGCCGCTTGCCTACGCTCACGAAAAAATGTTTTGAGTATTTGACTACTATGCTCGCTGCATAATCCATTATAGGCTTGAATACTATGGTTATAGAAAGGTTGTAACGATAAGTCCATTTGACTACCAACCATCCCAGCACGCGGTTCACTCGCTGCATACACCAACTTGTTTACACGCGCATGGATTAGAGCGCCGATACACATCGTACACGGCTCCAGAGTGACATATAAAGTAGCCTGTAGCGGCAATCGATAATTTTCTAAACGCGTACAGGCGTCTCTCAATGCAACTATCTCTGCATGAGCAGTAGCATCATGGCTACTAATTGGTTGATTAAATCCTTGGCCGATAACTTGCTGATCATGTACCAATACCGCACCTACCGGCACCTCTCCACGCTCAGCACCTTGCTTAGCAAGTTGGATTGCCTCTCGCATCCATTTAACATCTTCAACTGACCAAAAGGTGTTAGATTGAATAGTTGAAGATTGGTACGGCATTAATCTTATATTCTGTATATTTTGCATTTATTGTGGTAATTGCCAGTCAATTGGAGTTTGGCCATACTGTACCAAGTAGTCATTTGTTTTAGAAAAAGGTTTAGTGCCAAAGAAGCCACCACGGTTTGCCGCTAGTGGTGATGGATGTACCGCTGTCAGAATCAAATGCTTATCGGTATCGATATACTTGCCTTTCTTCTGGGCCTTACTACCCCACAAAATAAACACGGTATGCTTTGTCTGTTCATTGACGGCATCGATGACGGCATCAGTAAACTGCTCCCAGCCTTTATTCTGATGACTGTTTGGCTCGCCTTCTCGTACAGTTAGTGAGCTGTTAAGCAGTAGAACACCTTGCTGCGCCCAATATGTCAAATCACCATGCGCTGAAGGGCGAATGCCAATGTCATCTGCCATTTCTTTAAGTAAATTATTTAATGATGGTGGCTTAGGAATGGCTTTAGGAACAGAAAATGATAACCCCATAGCCTGACCTGGACGATGATAAGGATCTTGGCCCAAGATTACCACTTTGACTTGTGATAACGGCGTAAGGTTCAGCGCATTGAACATCAACGGTGCAGGCGGATAGATACTATCATCCGACTGATAGGCTTCCTTTAAAAATGCGCGTAGATTGTCCATATTCTCAGACGTTAATTCATCTGCTAATGCCGTTTTCCAGTCTTCTGGTAAACGGACATTGTCTAAAATCGCTTGTTTTTGTTCTGGGGTCTTGGTTATCGGTTCATCAAACAGTTCCATAGTGTGTCCTTTTTATACTTGTTATAAGTTCCATAGCTTCGTTAAAGCTAGCTTACTGTAAATAATCATACTAACAAAAAATAGTATGAGCTTTGTTGATGAATTATAGCAATAAAAAAACGGCTACCGCAGTAATACGGTAGCCGTTTTTATGATGTTAATATTAAATAACTTAACTGGCTAAAGACTCAGAATCAGGATGTGGCTCATGAGTTTCAACGACTGTCAGAATAATACGACTATCAGCTGAGCCTTTGTCTGATACCTTATCAAGCTTCATCGTATCACTCTCTTGAGAATCATCGACTTTAGGCTCTAAGGTCAGGCGTACTACCCCGCCATTAACCAAATCTCCAAATAAAATCATACTTGCCAATGGTTTTTTGATTTCATCTTGAATCAGACGCTGCATCGGACGTGCACCCATTAGACGGTCATAGCCTTTATCCGCCAAGTAGTCACGTACATCATCATCAATCTCTAATGTCACTTGCTTATCATCAAGCTGTACTTGTAATTCAACTAAGAACTTATCGACAACCGATACAACAACTGACGTATCTAGAGGGTTGAACTGAATTATAGCATCTAAGCGATTGCGGAACTCTGGCGTAAAGACACGTTTCAGCGACTCTGTATTATCACGACTATGGTCTTGTTGAGTAAAGCCCATTGACGAGCGACTGATACTATCAGCACCAACGTTCGTTGTCATAATAACGATGACTTGCTTAAAGATGGCCACACGACCATTATTATCGGTCAACGTCCCATGATCCATCACTTGTAGTAACAAGTTAAAGACATCCGGATGCGCCTTTTCAATCTCATCAAGCAACAACACACAATGTGGATGCTGATTGATTTTTTCAGTAAGTAAGCCGCCTTGATCATAGCCAACATAACCTGGAGGCGCGCCAATCAAACGTGATGCCGTGTGCGCTTCCATGTACTCTGACATATCAAAGCGTACTAATTCTACACCTAACAGGTTCGCTAGCTGACGCGACACTTCTGTTTTACCCACCCCAGTCGGACCTGCAAACATAAATGAACCGATTGGCTTATCTGGGGCTTTCAATCCTGCACGTGATAGCTTGATAGCATCGGCTAACGTAGCAATCGCCTCATCTTGCCCAAATACCAAGTGCTTAAGATCTCGATCTAAATGCTCAAGGATACTCTTATCATCACTTGATACAGATTTGGGTGGAATACGTGCCAATTTAGCAATAATAGCTTCGATATCAGCAACATCGATTTTCATTGGTGGCTTTTGACCTTTTGACAATTTCACACCATCTGCTGATTTAGCACTATCGCTCGCTTTCGCAGTCGCTGCTTCATCCTGCATTTCATTATCTGTATCACCATCGATACCTTCGATATCAGCATCAATCTGCGCATCAAAATCTTGCTCTAAATCAGCAATGAAACTTTCTTCCGCTTCGACATCATCGACATCAGGCACCACACCTAAGCGCTTATATGCACCTGCTTCGTCAATCACATCAATGGCTTTGTCAGGTAAAAAACGCTCATGAATATGCTTGGCTGATAACTGTACCGCTGTGACCAACGCTTCATCCGTATATTCAACATTATGGAACTCTTCATAACGAGGTTTCAGACCACGCAGGATATCGATAGTGTCATCCACACTGGGTTCTTTGACATCGATTTTTTGGAAACGACGCGACAATGCATGATCTTTTTCAAATACTTGGCGATATTCAGTAAAGGTTGTTGAACCGATACAACGCAGCTCACCGTTAGCAAGCGCTGGCTTAATCAAATTAGACACATCCATATTGCTGCTCATAGATGAACCAGCACCAATAATCATATGAATTTCATCAATAAAAAGAATAGCATTTGGTTTTTTCTTTAGCGCATCAAGCAATGATTTCATGCGTTTTTCAAAGTCACCGCGATACTTAGTTCCCGCAATCAATGAACCGATATCAAGGCTATAAATCACGCAACCATTAAGTGGCTTCGGTGCTTTATCGTTGATGATTAACCATGCTAGACCTTCAGCGATAGAGGTTTTACCTACACCAGGCTCACCTACTAGCAATGGGTTATTTTTGCGACGACGGCACAGTACTTGGGCAGCACGTTCAATTTCAGAAGCACGCCCAATCAAAGGATCTGTTTTACCTTCAGCGGCTCGCTGGTTTAGATTGGTCGCAAATTCAACCAATGGATCTTTACTGGTCTTTTCAGAGGCACTACGACGCTCAGTACCTGCAGAACCACGTGATTCAGAAGGCTCTTCTTTATCTTGGCCGTGTGATAAATACTGAGTTAGCTCAAGGCGACTGATGCCTTGCTTTTTAAGCAGGTAGACAGCATAGGTATCATGCTCTGAAAACATAGAGACTAAAATATCAGAGCCTTCTACCAAACGACCACCACCGATCGACTGCACGTGAAAAATAGCACGTTGCAAGATACGATCAAAGCTTTGAGTCGGCTGCGGTGACTGTTCTGTATCAGCATCGATGGTTGGCGTATGTTTATTAATATAAACCTCAAGCTCGGTACGCAACGCCGAGACATTAGCATTACAAGCAGTCAACGTATTGGCAGCATGAGTGTTTTCTAATAAGGCCAAAAGCAAATGTTCAACAGTGAGATACTCATGCGATTTTTGGCGCGCAAGCGTCATTGCTAAACGTAGAGAAACTTCAAGATGACGACTTAACATAACAACTTCCTACGGTTATATCTATCTTTATAATTGATAGTTTTATGAATGAGTTAGTAAGTAAATCAGGGCGGTAGATGAATTGTTCAAGGGCTATATTCGTATTATTAGAAGTCATGAATAAATGAGGTGAGCGGTAGACTATTGACTAAATACTATAATCTCGCTATCAGCCAACAGTAATCACAACTATCAATGGCCGCTTTTCTTTATATCAACACGATACTTCGACGGAGTCAATCTATTAACACAGACTAAAATGTATCAAAGCGTGCTACAAGCTAGTAGCGACAACCTTAATAACGAATATTAAATGTTGAAAAACTGATTAGATAGATTAGATAGAAAGAGAGATTGATATTTTAGAAGCTAGAAATGACAGAGTTTTAGCAAGTTCAACGGAGATACTTAGTCCAAAACTATAGAACTGGCTATTTTAATAGATAGGGTTATTTGCCATAGAAATCAATATCATATAGATAATAAAACTATTTTAAGAGGCAAATTTCATATATAAGAGAAGTGACTGAAAAGTCAAAAAAGCTCACTATAAAGGTGAGCTTTGATATAGATTACTTAGAAGTACAAAATATTAGATAAAGCTTTAATAGAGCCATATATCAGTATAAGAAATTAATAAATTGCTCTACTCGCCTTGATGCGGTTCGATTTGAGTTAATAACGGATAACCTTCACGATGTGCCAGACTATTTACTTTTTTGGCCTTGGTCTCGGCGATATCTTTAGGATAAATGCCAGCAATACCTTTGCTGCTATTATGAATAGTCAGCATAATCTCGATCGCAGAATCCATACTATGACGAAATTCTGACTGCAATATGTATACAACAAACTCCATCGGCGTGTAGTTGTCATTGTACATAACGACCGCATACATAGGCGGTTTGGCTACTTCAGGCTCTGCGACCAATACATCTGCTTGCGGTGAGGTTTCACCATCGGTATCACCGTCTTGTGCACGATGAGCAGGCATATTGGGAAAGTGCCAATCAGCAACCGTTGGCGTGGCTTGTGATATCATTTTTTTCATCATAATCAAAATATAATTATAAGGTAAGTTTAAGATAGAAGAGATTGTTAAGGCAGGCGATAAGGCATGGTATAAAGCACAACTACTAATTAAGGTCATTGTGCTTTGATTTCAACCACAGCATCGTCACTGAGTATTTCATTAAGACATGAGGTAATTAAGGTACGATAGGACTTTCATCAACTTCTGGTAAATCTAAGAGCGATGGTAGCATGTTATCCACACTATCACCGAGCTTCCAGTCATACAACTGCTCTACTTTTTGACCACCAGCTTGCAAAGTCAGTTTGGCTTGCAATGGTCTAAAGCCTGACGGCATTACAAAGCGACCACGTATCCGGACGATACCTTCGATCATATGATATGCAGGGTCAAGTGGTACTTCTACAAGGTCATCATTGTTAAGTAACGTCAATACAGGCCTTAAGCGTTTGGCTTGACCATCGCTACTGAGCATCCCAATATCAAAACCATACTCAAAAGCATTTTCAGGTAGTGGCGAAATTTTGGCACCTAATACCTGTAAAGGCATACCACCTTTCTTACGGATAGCATCTGAATACAGCTCATTGAGCTGTGATACTTGCTTATTTTCTACTGTTAATTCTTGCTGGCTCTCACGCAGTTCTTTTAAATTAGCCAAACTGATGGCCAGTTCTTGTTTGGCAGTTGCCGCTTGGTTAGTAGCTATCTTATTGCTAAGGCGCAAATCTTCTAGTGCTTGTGTCGCTTCAGTGCTATCGATGATTGCTTGCTTGGCTTCTGTTTCCATCGAATGAAGGCCACGTTGGTAGCCAAGCTTATGACCAAATATTAGCCCAACCACCGCTGTCACTAATACGGCTACAACAAACAGTGCCAATACCAATGTAGAAGCACCGCGTTGTGAGCTAGCAATACCACTTATCGGGACATTATTATTTCTAAAGGAATGCTGTTTGCGCTCCAAGCTAGGTATAACTGAGTCTTTGCACGATAGACGTGCTGGCTGTGAGCAAAAGCGTAGTACGAGCTGAACACGCATTTAGACAGTATCTCTTAAGGGTAAGGGCAAGTCATTATAGCCGAATTTATAATCAATACCTAGCACCGTAAATGTGAATGATTGGAATATGAAGTCGTTGATATTAAGGAACAATCGGTGCAAAGTTCAGCCCCATTGACTCATCAAAACCGAACATCACGTTCATGTTTTGCACAGCCTGCCCAGCAGCACCTTTAACTAAGTTATCCTGAACGACGATAACTGTTAGCTCAGCACGCTCATTGTCCTGATGTACCGCAATGCGTAGACGGTTACTAGCGCGAACACTACGCGTATCGGGATAAAGACCTTTTGGCATGACATCAACAAACAACTCTGACGCATAGCTATTTTCAAACGCTTGCTGCCAATCGATAGCCGCACCTGCATCAGTCAGTTCCATATGAATAGAGCTTAGCATGCCACGAATCATCGGTACTAAATGCGGCAAAAAGCGAATACGATGCGCGAATTGACTGTCTAGTAACTGTGCAACACCCTGCTCAATCTCTGGTAAATGGCGATGACCTTCGACGCTATAAGCCTTAAAGCTATCTGTTGTCTCAGCATAGTTAAGTGCAAGTGATGCTTGACGACCTGCACCAGACACGCCAGATTTTGCATCGATAACGATACGAGACTCGATCAAACGCTCTGCTTGCTTATTCTGGGCTTCGATAATTGGTTTTAGACCCAAAATTGCAGTAGTTGGATAACAGCCTGGGTTGCCTACTAGTAACGCATTCGCAAGCTTGTCACGATTAATTTCTGGTAAGCCGTAGACTGCTGTTTTCAACAACTCAGGACAAGCATGTGACTGTTTGTACCAGTGCTCAAAGTCAGTTAATGACTGCAAACGAAAATCAGCAGCCAAATCGATGACCTTGACGCCAGCTTGTGTAAGCGCTTCAGCTTGCTTCATTGCAACACCATGCGGCGTCGCAAAAAACACAACATCGCATTTTTGCAATGCGGCAAGCGTATTATCACCCAAGTCGCTAAAAACGATGTCAGATACACCGCGTAAGCTTGGGAAGATTTCATCAGCACGAGTGCCAGCTTCGCTACGAGAAGTTAATAAATCAATAGAAACCTCAGGATGAGCAGATAATAAGCGAATGAGCTCAATACCCGTATAGCCTGTACCACCGACGATCGCTGCTGAAATCATAAAACACCCTTTTCTTGGTAAATACTAAATATGCACTGATAGATTCTATGTTTGCCTGTATGTAATGCGCGTAATTCTACAAATACAGAACCAGTCTCTAAATATTCTGACTCTTAAATTTTATAATCGTGTACTGCATCCACAAACACTTTGGCATTGTCAGGATTGACCCATTGGGTGATGCCATGACCTAAGTTTGCTATGTAACCAGTCTTTTCACCATCAGCGTAAGCACGGTCAAGCATCGCATTGACTTCAGAACGAATTGTCGCAGGCGAACCATATAACGTCGCTGGATCTAGGTTGCCTTGGATAGCTTTGCTGCTTTGCAATTTCTTATGCTTTTTGGTCAATTGACGCTGACTTTCAGTCAATACTTGACGCGCACGATCAATCGGCATCGTCCAATCTAAACCTAACACGTCCGCTTCGCTGTCAGCCTGAATATCAAGCCATAACCCACCACCTTTAGTGAATAGCACTACAGGTACTTGTGGATGACGTTCTTTTAGTTCAGCGACAATACGTTTATTATAAATGTGTGAAAATTCGATAAATTGACGATGGCCTAACGCCCCGCCCCAACTATCGAATATCTGTACAATTTGAGCGCCAGCAACGATTTGGGCATCTAAATAGTCAATAACTGACGTCGCAAGCTTATCTAATAATTGATGTAAAAAATCAGGGTTACTATATAAGAAGCCTTTGGTATAACGATAATCCTTCGAGCTACCGCCTTCTATCATATAAGTAGCCAACGTCCACGGACTACCAGAAAAACCAAATAGTGGAACTTGACCATTCAATGCTTTACGAATGCTGGTTACGGCTCGCATGACATAGTCTAGAGAATCGTTTGGCTCAAGCACTGGCAATCTATCAAGATCAGCCTGCTCACGGATAGGGTATTTGAACTTAGGGCCTTCACCTGTTTCGAAATACAAGCCAAGTCCCATTGCATCAGGGATAGTTAGAATATCACTAAATAAAATAGCGGCATCTAAATCATAACGACGCAATGGCTGTAGAGTTACTTCAGTAGCGCGGGCTGTATCTTTGCACAGACTCATAAAGTCACCCGCTTCAGCACGAGTGGCTTTATATTCTGGTAAATAACGACCAGCTTGACGCATCATCCATACCGGTGTGGTATCAATGGGCTCAAAACGTAATGCACGTAGCAATCTATCATTTTTTAAAGGTGCAAATTGTTGCTGAACCGAGTTACTACCGTCTGAAGCACTCATGTACAAATCTCCAAAACAGCACAATATCCATATTTATAAATGGATATTGTGCTGGATAAAATAAGTTGAATAAAAAAGGTTATATGAAAGCGCTATACAGTTAATGCAAGATTGTCGCGGTGTACCATGACGACACGTTCTTCGCTACTGCCAAAGATCTTATCGAACTGTTCAGTACGCTCACGAGCGACGCGGCGCGCATCATTCGATGAGAAGTTTACCTGCCCAACGGCAATACGTTCGCCAGTATCTTGATGGATGATTTCTACCACATCACCTTCATCAAATCCGCCCTGCACTTCTACAACACCCACTGGTAACAAACTTCTATTGTGCTCAGTCAATGCTCTTGCAGCACCTGCATCAACGACCAAGCTACCTGACATGCGCAGATGCGCAGCTAGCCACTGTTTACGTGCGATGATTTTATCTTCGTCATTAGTCGTTAGCAATGTACCTACGGCTTCGCCTGATACCACACGAGTGATAACGTCATCGATAGCACCGCTAACGATAACAGTAGGACATCCGCCCATTGCAGCAAGGCGTCCAGCGCGAATTTTGGTTAACATACCACCGCGTCCAAGCTTACCGCCGTCTCCTGCAATATCAAACAAGTAATCCGCCATTGCACGTTCTTGGCGAATCATCTTGGCGTCAGGATTATCACGTGGATTATCAGTGAAGACACCTTCTTGATCGGTTAAAATGATGTACAAATCAGCATTAACCATCGCGGCTGCCATCGCACCCAAGGTATCGTTATCGCCAAATTTAATCTCATCAATCGTGATGGTATCGTTCTCATTAATAACAGGTAGTACGCGCCATTCTAATAACTGTGTCAGCGCCCCAGTCGTATTGAGGTAACGACTACGATTAGACAAGTCATCATGAGTTAGCAGTAGCTGTGAGCTTTGAATGCCATGCTGAATCAAAGCTGACCACCATGTTTCAATCAACCCCATTTGACCAATAGAAGCACAGGCTTGTAGTGCTGCTAGTTTCTTAGGACGTTCCTCAAGGTTCATACGTACCACACCTTCAGCAACAGCACCTGATGATACTAGCAGTACCTCAACGCCTTTTTTGTGCAGCTTAGCAATTTGCTTTGCCCACTCATATATGGCAGTACGATCCAGCCCTCGACCGTTATTGGTTAATAGTGATGAACCAATTTTGACAATAACGCGCTGAATATCAAAGTTGCGAGTTTGCTTAACAAATCTTGCTTCTTCCATCGTGTTTGCTATGTCATCTGCCATATAAACTCCTTTTTTTCATATCAATTGATTGTAGGGATTAAATTCACAATTCAAGTATAACTGCTCAAGCATACTAGCTTAAGGAACGTACATTACCTCAACGCCATCGTCATCATCGTCGTCAAAATCAGACGTATCCAAGCCTTCACGTGCTGCTTTACGAGCTGCACGATATGCCTCACGCTGTGCTTCAGTGTTAAGACGTACTTCAGCTTCTAAACGCTCGAAACGTTCTTTTTGTGCTTCAGCGAAGATAGGATCTTCTATTTCACGCTCACGCTCAAGTTCGATATCATTCATTAGATGATATTTGACCGCATCAACGCCTTCACCAGTTAGCGTTGCCGTACGGAAGACCATACCAGTCCAACCAAGCTCTGCGACGATATGAGTACAAAGCGCATTCAAATCTTCATCATTGACCTGATCGATTTTGTTTAATACCAAAATCTGCGGCAAGTTGGCCAATTCAGGAGAAAAACGCTCAAGCTCATTTAAAATAACGCGAGCATTCTCAACTGGGTCGCTGCCATCAACAGGCTTAACATCAACTAAGTGTAGCAGACGACGCGTACGCGCAACATGCTTCAAGAAGCGAATACCAAGTCCTGCGCCTTCTGATGCACCCTCGATAAGACCAGGAATATCTGCCATCACAAATGAGCGATGACGACCAATATCGACCACACCCAAGTTTGGTACTAGCGTGGTAAACGGATAGTCAGCCACTTTTGGTCTAGCAGCAGAGACTTGACGGATAAAGGTCGATTTACCAGCATTCGGCAAACCAATCAAACCAACATCAGCCACTACTTTTAGCTCAAACTTAAGAACTTTTAGCTCACCTTCAAAACCTGACGTCGCTTTACGCGGCGCTTGGTTGGTCGAGCTTTTGAAATGGGTATTACCCAGACCACCATCACCACCTTTGGCAATCAGTAGTGTCTGGCCGATCTCAATCAAATCGCCCAATACTTCGTCTGTCTCGGTATCAACTACCGTCGTACCAACTGGTACTGGTAAATAAAGATCATCAGACCCTTTACCTGAACAGTTTCTACTATGGCCGTTCTCAGCACGCATGGCGTCATGACGACGCGTATAACGATAGTCAACTAGGGTGTTGGTGTTGTCTTCTGCAATGACATACACATCTCCGCCCTTGCCGCCATCACCACCATCAGGTCCACCACGCGGGACATATTTCTCTCGGCGAAAACTGGCGATTCCGTTACCACCGTCACCTGCTTTTACCGTTACGACGGCTTCATCAATAAATCGCATCTTACGTTCCTTAATTCACAATCCAGTCTATAAACTGGTTACAACCAACGGTTGTATTTTGGGGTTTTGCTATGTTGTTGCGTCGCAACGAGCACTATATAAATACTACTTTTACTTAGTGCCCATTATGACAATAACACCCGATAATCAATCGGACTATCGGGTGTTTAAGTATGACAGTTAAAATCCTACCAAGCTATTTAAAGTAGCATCTGCTACAGCGCCATTCTTGTGACACGATAGCGCTACTATACTTGGTATGACGTTATTGCTCTACTGTATTTAGTAATCTATGCTGGAATCTGAGCGTATCTGATTCCGGCCATTTGCGTCGCCAAACGCAATACCTGAGTACTATAACCTACTTCGTTGTCGTACCAAACATATACGATAGCTTGGTTGTCAGTCAAAATAGTGGCTTGAGCATCGATAATACCAACATGAGTCGTACCAACGAAATCCGTTGATACCGCTTCTGTAGAATCCGTATAAGCAATCTGCGACTGCCAAGTGCTGCTATTGGCCATTTTACGCAAGAACTCATTCAACGCATCAGCGCTTGCTGGTGCAGTTTTTAGATTCACGTTCAAGATTGCTAGGCTGACGTTTGGTGTTGGTACACGAATAGCGTTACCCGTTAGCTTACCGTTTAGTTCTGGCAATGCTTTACCAACGGCTTTTGCAGCACCAGTACTGGTGATAACCATATTCATCACCGCACTACGACCACGG
Source organism: uncultured Psychrobacter sp. (assembly GCF_947500265.1). GTDB lineage: Bacteria > Pseudomonadota > Gammaproteobacteria > Pseudomonadales > Moraxellaceae > Psychrobacter. The sequence continues at coordinate 371,018 of NZ_CANMRN010000002.1, forward strand.
CGGTCTGCTTTATGATAGTTATCAACCAAGTTCTGATCATTGGTAAATGAGTGAATAGTCTCTACATGACCATTTACAATACCGTACTCATCATTCAATACATTCAGCGTTGGCGTAATCGCATTGGTCGTACAGCTAGCAGCACTAACGATCGTATCATCACCAACGGTATCATTGTTCACACCATAAACGACGTTTTTAATATCGCCGCCAGCAGGTGCTGTTAGTAGCACTTTTTTCACGCCAGTAGACTGTAAGTGTTTGCCAAGGCCTGCTTCGTCTTTCCAGATACCTGTGTTATCGATAACAAGAGCATTGTCGATACCATAAGCAGTATAGTCGATTTCGCTTGGGTCTTTGGCATAGATAACTTGTACAAAACGACCGTTAACGATCATGCCGTTATTATCATCATCAATGCTGATGCCGCCTAAAAATCTACCATGGATTGAGTCACGCTCAAGCAATGAAATACGCTTAGCCAAGTCACCAGCAGCGGCTGGACGTACAACGATTGCTTTTAGTTGTAGACCTTTTGCGCTTGACGCTTGTGACAATAGCAGACGAGTCAAGATACGACCAATACGGCCAAAACCGTAAAGCACAACATCTGTCGCGCCATTTACAGCACCAGCGTTATTGATAGACTGTAGAGCGGTTTGCAAGTCAGTATCATTAGCAATCAGTTGACCAACATCGATACGAGTGGCTTGGATATCAGTGTTTTCTGAGATAACTTTTACCATCGCTAGAGTATCAGCGATATCGATAGCTTTGGCGCCATGGTCGCGTAGCGCTACTTTTTGATGTAAAGCAAGTATTTGACCAACTGAGGTAGAGTCTAGCGTTTCGCCAAACAAAGTCACTTGTACGTCTTGCTTGTTATAGAGCTTATTTAGTAGCCCCATAAGCTCAATCGCTTGTTGCTCTTGATTGTTGTAGTTGTTCAAGTGGTCTTGATGTAATTGGCGTAAGGTATCAGCGTTGCTCACGAGAAACATCCTTATGGTCAGTAATGTATGATCAATAAAATATGAAGAAGTGTAAAATAGATAGGTCGTGTATGCTCTAAATGGCGACTCTAATATGATAATCAACCACTATCAATATGGGTCATTGACGCTAGAGTATTTGAATCGCCTAGATTTTAGCCTAAAACGCCTCATTTTGCCAGTGGTAACCGATTAGCTAGCGTGCATAATAGGTTTCATTCTCGTATATAGCTCTTATGTATAGTTCTCATATACAGCTAGTAATAAAAATAAAGGCAGCTATATATGCTGCCTTATCGAGACGTAATGAAATAATAATTGCTATATGGTTTAATCAAAGTAGTAATTTCAGTTACATCTATTATGGTGATAGACTTACCGTTTGGTTGCTCTGCGACGTCAATGTAAACTCTTTTAAGTCATAACCTTGCTGCTGAGCAATTTGACGATATTTGGTATACGTTTCCTGACTGATATTTGGCGAGCGTGCTAGTAACCATAAGTATTTTTTATCAGGTGTCCCTACTAGCGCGGTTTTGTACTCTGCATCACGTGCTAGCACCCAATAATCAGCACGGCCCACTGGAATCCAGCGAATCCACTTCGGTAAAAACGTCACTTTTAGTTTGCTGCCGCTTTCATCGACTGGCTTAGCCAAACCTTCTGCCACGATACCCGAACCATCCTCGCTCATACACTTATTAGTAACCGTGATTCCTGAACCGTCATCTTTTTGAGCATAATTGGCGGTGACATCACCAGCACATTTACGCTGGAAATACATCGGCAAACGGCCGATTTCATACCAAGTACCTGCATAGGTGTTCAGATCTACGCTATCTACAGTAGTTGGCGTGCTTGCAGATTTATGAATAATATCGCTTGGCTTAACCGATAGCACATCAGTCGTGGTCTTCTCGCTCATCGCATCATCAGACATGCCATTAGTTGCCGTGTTATTAGTTGCCATGTTCACAGGCGGCGTGGCCGCATAAGCTGAGAACGCTGCTAACGGTATAATAATTGCTAAGGCAATGCCTGTATGTTTGATCAGTCCATTCATAAATATGCGCTCCGGTATTTCTTTGTAGGATGAATTATTTGTTGATGCATCACTCATTTGCTCAGCGTCGATGGCCTGTTCAGAACTACTGTTTAGATTATCTATTTGATCCTCTAACAGTCCTGACATTAATGGCTCATCGTCAGTTAGCTTTTGTGGCTGCTTATTTTGCGCTGACTTATAACCAGATGATTTATATTCACCAGCCGCGTCATAACTGTCCTCATTGCTATTTTTTAGATCTTTGCTTATTTCATTGTTACTCATAGCTGACTCTTTTGCCCTAGGGCTTTTGTCGGCGCTTTTGTATCCAAAATAGCTGTCTTGCGAAGACGTGTCTTTTGCCAGATGGTGCGAATATTCGCCATTCGAGCTGTCGTGATTATAGCTAGCATCGTTACTAGCTTGGTTTGTCTGTTGCGTGTCGTCGCCATATTCATTGTCATTGAGCGATTGCTTAGGCTGCTGAAGTTGAGAACCAGCTGCCTGTGAATCAATCCATGCTGATTCAGGTAACTTATTGGTTTTCATAGGAGTACCATTCTTAAATAGTGATTGTTAAAAACGCTTTATGTACGGCATCTATTTGGTCTCGTTTTCTAAAAGCCATTTGCTTTGGTATAAATTATTTGTGCAAAACTTGACTCTACAAAAGCTTTTTTATTATTGTATTTTGAACATCACTTTTGGTCAGTCACTCGTCTATAGAAATAAGATCAACGTATCGTAGATATGCAATATATATTAAGGACAACTGGACTATTAAAACAGTAGTGCAATGTAGGAAAACGCAACGGTTTGTAAGTAACTATGGGGTTTGAGTGTTGTTTGAACACATCATAACCACACAGTTACTTGCTGGATAACTAAGTTAAAAGTCAGTTATTTGAACTTACTAAGCTTAATACACAAGTCTAATACGGGTCACATTCAGGCAAATGGCATGTTGGATTATATAAACTGACGAATGCCTGCCACACTGATACCGCCATACTGCAATGCTTGATCGAGCATAGCAGGCTCCAGACCACCTAACCCAATAACAGGCATATCAGCCAACTTTGCTAATGCTGACCATGCTTCCCAACCAAGCGGCGTATCATCAGGATGCGTTTGGGTGGCGAGCACAGGCGATACGAAAGCACCAATCACTGGTGGTAGCCCCTGTTTTATTCTTATGCTGGCAAGTTTGTTGGCTGCCGTTATGCTCGCGATGTCATGACAGCTGACGATAAGCGGATGGTCTTTAGATAGCGACTGTGTGAGAACTGTAGGACTGCCTACCTCATCGAAACACTGCATTAGTGTTGAGTGTGTCAAATGCTTGCCAACTATTCGCTGGCCAGTTTCTGTCTCATTAGCGGTTAGTGATTCCTCAACATCTAAAAGTTGCTCATTATTATTAGGTAAAATCGCTAAAATATCTGGACGTGCCGTTATCAGTTGCTCAGCAAGATGCTTAGATTTTGCATCCTTCAAGCGGATATATGTCCACGACTCTGATGCTAACTTTTCTTGGTGATATTGTAGCCATGCTGCCGCTGCATCAGTATGTGTGCCGAAATGTGCTAGAGGATAAGTAATCGCTATCTTCGATGGGAGTTTCAACCATTCAAGTATTGTCTTATTAGCAGCGGGCAGATTATACGCTCCTGCCAAAAGCTGTAATTTGGTCACCCAAGTCAGTGCCTGCCCTTCTAAACCTTGTTCACAGTGTTTATGCTGCTCGTACTGCTCTGCTGTCAGCTCAATCTTATAAACCTGTAAGCTGACCTGCTTATCGCCATAATCATGATGCAAACGCCCAAGCTTAACGATAGTATTATTATCAAGTAAGATACCCGTCTCTTCAGCCACTTCCCTTATCAACGCCTGCGCTGCTGACTCATCTGCTTCTATCTTTCCGCCGACGAACTCATAACGACTTCCCTGATGCTGAGTAGCATCTCGAAACCCAAGCAAATACTGATCTTTATAATGAATAACAGCCACTGCAACATTTACGATGCTAGGTTTGTTATTTTTCGCCTTACCATCTGTCTTACTTTCCGGCTTCGTCTCTGATTGTTGATTTGACCCGTTCAACATACTTATATCCTTTATTTCGGTGTTTACTCTGATTATTTTTGATAATTTAATAGTTTTTATAGGCTAGATGATTTATTTAAATTTATTACCTAACTTATTAATTTATATGGGTAAAATATTCAACTGAGATATTTTATGACAGTAAACTTAGATAAGTTTACATAATAACTGCATTTTATTTTATCAATTGCCTTGCAAATTTATCAAATCTAAATGATAATTATTATCGTTAAAAACAATTACGCTATGGTTAGCCAATTTTTTAAGCCACTTCTTCTCAAAAGGAATTTACTATGAGCATGGTCATCTCTCGTTATTTAAACTGTCGTGAAAACCGTCTGCCTACTTTGCAATCACAACATTTATTTGCACTGACTAAAGAGGTACGTATCGAGCATGAAGGCGAAGAGTATCGACTACGCCTAACTCGCAACAATCGCTTGATTCTAACCAAGTAACGCCTATTTCAATAGTATCTGTTTCAATACTTCTATAAAAAAACGCCTCATAATGAAGGCGTTTTTTTATAGGTTATACAACTTAAAAATAATTTCAAAAGCGCTCTCAGTTGACATCAACTAGAAAGCAGTTGTCCTCTGAATAAACGATTTAGAACTGCCAACTATAGACCACATCCACTGCATTTTCCGCTGCTGAGCTTGCTTCTACATAGATACGGCGTGTCAATTGATAACGAACAGAAAGGCTGTTTTGCGCATTGAAAACACCCACGCCATAGCGAATGTATAAATCAGGGGTGACGTAACCTGTGACGTTGACATTGGTGTCCTCGCTACTACCTGAGGCATCAACTGTCAGACTCTGCAAACCGAACGCCTGTCCGATTTGATTGGTCAGGCTACGAGTACCACTCAGACCGAAGCTCAGTCCAGCAGCAGCCAGATTATTGGTCACTTGCGATTTGAACCCTTGCTCACTAATTTGCGTCGCGCTCTTATTATCGATGCGGCCTGTCACCAACGCGTTCATTGCTTGCTGCTGGGTCAGTCCTGCATTGTTAAAGACGATAATATTGGGGCTTTCAGTCGTTCCTTTGACACGCAGACCAACTGTTTTGCCATTAATTGTTTTGGCCGCTTCAATACTCAGACTCGGTTTCATCACATCGCCATTGAAACGCACTTGACCATAATTCAGCTCTAGGCTTTGGCCAAAGGCATTGATATTGGTGCGGCGTGAGACCTGCACAACACCTCTGGCACGCATGATACCTGTGCCATTCTGAGTCACATTAATTGCACCTGCCAATGGAATGACTGCGCCAAAACCACGAAAGTTGATATCATCGCCCAAATCAACACCGATATCCGCATTGATGGACCAAGGTTTTGAGATAGCCAGTACTTCATCGATATTGCCAATCAAACGGCGATCTAGTACAACTGCATCCTCAGTCTGAGTAATGATATCTTCGCTGGCTTCAGGAGGACGAATGGTCGCAGACGGCACACTGATTGCCCCTTTTATATCAACATAACGGTCACCTGGGCGCACGATAATATCAATATCAGGATCAATTTCAGCAACCAGTAGTGGCGGCTGAGTGATGACTAAGCCTTCACCGACGATACTCAACTTGGCTTGCAGTTTTTGTTGCCAGTTGACTGTCCCTGACAATTCGCCTTCACCTGTACCACTATTGAATGTGCCATCAATGGTCGCTTGCGTGCCACGTATTTTGGCTGCCACATTTACTTTGGACAGATTCACTGGCAAATCAAGCATGGCTATACGGCCGTCAGAGAGTTTTACGTCGCCATAGAACTGCGGTTTGGTTAAGGTACCACCTAGGCCACCAGCCATTGTAACGTTACCTCTTAGGACGCGCATACCAGGGAAGAAAGGCTTAAATATCGCAAGATCAAGCTCGTTCAGCACCAGTGCACCAGAGATTGGTTTAGGGTCTTTATAAGGATCGACGATCACCTCAGCATAGCCACGCGCACCGCGTCCAGTATTGATGTCAGTACGCAGCTTGATACCCTCAGGCACAGACAGAGCAATGAGAGACACACGCTTGTATGGCAAAGTCATTGATGTGCTTTCACCATCTTGAACGAGGCCTATCTTGCCATTGTCTGAGTATAGCGTGGTATTGATAGTTGGCGGACGACCACGTTGCCATCCGACGATTGCTTTACCATTAATCTTGCCATTCCAGTCAATATCTTCTGGTAAGAACACTGAGAATAACGACGTATCTAAATTCTGCAACGCTACATTGACCTCACCTTGGTCCGGTGATGCCACTAATTTTTCTCGTAGACAGAGCTTGCCGGTTTGATCCGTGGCCTGCCAACAATGAGCGGCAAGCTGTACTTTTAGATCACGATTCTCACCACCCTGATTGTAAGGTAAATTAACAATCAGCTGTGCAGGTTGTAATTGATTCAAAGTCGCATATTTAGATTTGATTCGGCCTTTTCCAATGACACCTGACCAGCTTAGCCTATCTCGATCAAAACCACCTTTTAGCCTAGCGCCGACATCGAGTTGCTTATTGGCCACATTTAGATCGACCACATGAGACTTTTCGGTACCATTAAAAGACGCTTTAACACTATCGAAACTTTGACCAGCAGCATCTAGGCCTTCAGCCGTCACGATTAACTGACTTGGGCTATTGGCTAAGTTGACCAGCTTACCGCGTACACGGCCTTGACGCAATATAAAGCCAGGTAGCGCGAGTCGCTCACCGACCAAATCAATATAAATAGTAGGCAGTGCTTGACCAGCTGGTTGAGACAGCGTGGCACCGCCAGTGACTTTTCCAGCCAGTTGACTAGACAGCTGATCTAGACTGGTAATGTTAATTTTGGTTTGTAGCTGCTTGGCATTGCCGTTAGCCGTGACGTAATTATCACCCCAACGTAGCACCAGATTATTAGCATTTAGGCTATCAATCAAAGCATTTACTTGCTTATACTGTGCTTGGGCATCTTGGGTCTGAAGCTGTTTAAAATAACTTGCTAAATCTTTAGGCAAACGCATTTTCGCTGATAGGCTGCCTTTGGCACTCAGTTGCTGCCCTTTTAGCATGCCATTCAGATTGACTTGTTTAATATTGACGATCTGCTGCGTGTCACTCCAGCGGCCATCTGTATCAATCGTACCAGTGATAAGGCTCGGGGTATCTTTTAGGAAATAGCCAATGTTAAAACGATCCATCACCGCGTTGATATCCCACGCAACGCCTTGACGCACATCAACGGTACCGCTGGCATCGATACTACCTGCCGCACCCACATGACGGAAACGATTGATACGTATCAGCTGACTGTCACCACTGGCTTCTATATTCAGCTTACCTGCTGGCAATTGCTCGGCATCTAATATGCCGTTAAAATTTACGGCAAAGCGCTGCAATGTGCCTGCGGTGTTTTTGCTATTTTTTGGCGCATTTTGCCACTCGCCACTGGTTTTTAGATCGCCTGTGATTATCGCTGGATTATTGGGTAAAAAATAACCCAAGTTGAACTGATCAAAACGACCATCTATATTCCAGCCGATATTTTTACGTAAGTCGATAACACCTTTCGCATCAACTGCGCCCGCTTCACCTTTATAGTTCAGCTTACGAATACTAATCAGCTTTGGCGTACCCGCAGCATCGATAGACATACGGCCTTGTGGTACATCTGCTGTATCAATCCGACCATCAAAACGCGCATCAAATACTGACAGCTCACCACCTACGATATCAACACTGGCATCACCAGCACCTGTGATACCGATAGAACGATCTGCTTGCGTTGCATCGAGCTGCGCTTGCATATCGGTATCGTTTAAAGTAATTACATGACGCTGTCCGCTAACACCATTTTTGGTGATATTTAGCAGTCGGCCACGCGCACTTATACTACCTGTTAGGCGCTCAAGCGGTAAGTCGCTACGATATTTCTTAGGGAGTAGACCTTTGGTACTGGCATCAATCTGCCATGTCAGTGGACGCTGTTTGCTCGCTAACTGAATCTGTCCTGTGCCGGATAAGTCTCCTACTATGCCGTTATAATTAAGACGATTGATATCAATGACATCACCAGCCTTACGTATACGTAGATCATAGTTGCCCTTGGGGGCAGCATTGAGCTCATTGATAACGGCATTGGCATCGACTGATAGGGTTGAACCACGAACGATGACGTCTGCCTGCCCACTAGGACTGTCGATATTGCCAATATTGGGTACGTTACGGCGGGTTAGGTTTTTCCAGTTAGCATCAATATACCAAGGTGCGACTTGCTTGGACTTGGCAGAGGTTTTACCGCGAACCATATTAGCATTGATATGCTCACCATCGCGCTGACGCAAATCTGCATCAATCTGCGTGTTACCAGTACCATTCTGCTGCTGATAACGCAATGACAGCCTACCGTTAAGGGTTTGCGGCGCATAAGCTTTAAAGTCAGTATACTCAGCCGGAATAGCTTGGCGAATATCAAAGTTGCTACCCGTCGCACGCACTGTGGCCTCAAAGCTGTCTTTCCAATCTAAAATACCTTGCAACGCCAAACGTCCCGCTGGCACGTCAGCATCTAGGCGATCTATACGTAGCTGACTGTTGGCGATAACGGCACGGCCTTGATAATGGCCTGATGGAATGTCTTTGGCCGTCAATTCAGTATTGATACGCAATCGTATCTCAGAGATGACGCCAGAAGCTGTGGCCGTACCGCTTTGTAGGCGAATGTTTTGACTGTCAGCATAAGGAATAAGAATATCATCCCACTGTAGTTTTGCATCGAACGGCGCACCCGCATCCAACCCCTGTACTACAAAGTCGCCTTTCACATCACTATCGTTATAACGACTACGTACTTTACCGACAGTACGTTTGAGCGTTCCCGTTGCAGAGATATTCAATGGGTCGATATAGGCTTTTTCAAGGGCGCTGACTTCCGCAATCGCACTCAAATCTAGTGGATAGTCGCCCTGTAGGTCGATCTCTCCTTGTAAGGCACTGACTTTTACGATATCAGCGTACTGCAAATCACCACGGCCAACAGTCACCGTGCTACCTACCCACGTCAGGTCACGCGCCGTAATATCTTGAATAACGATAGGGTCTTTGGTTACTTGCTTATAAGTGATTTTCTTAATTTTTGCTTGGTCAAAACGCAAGTTTACTGGCAACTTTAAAGTTTTATAATCAAACGGTTCACCAGTAGGCGGTTTTTTATTGATGATCTCTATGGTCTGGATGTCTGCATCACTTAAATGCACTTCTTTTGCAAATACTGCACGCCAACCTATTTTGACGTAGGCCTTATCTACCAATATCTCAAGATCTTCAGTCGCTTCAATATCGATATCGGTTACCCAAATACCATCACGCAGGTTACCGCGTCCGTATTTAAAATCAATACCTGTCTCAACACTGATTTTTTCTAATATAAACTTCGTACCAGCGTCCGTTCCTGCTACATAAAAGAATATGGCGAACATAATTGCTAGTACGATAAGCATCAATACCAGAAGTTTGAGCAGAAATGACAACGGATACCAACGCCTAACGGCACGGGCATCACGCTGTGCTGGATCTTCATCTGGAGCATTATTAGGCGGGGTATTTTCTGTCAGCATGACACTCAACTACGTTAAAAAATGAAGACCAGCAATCGGTACGATAAGTGATAATTAGAACATTTGGAGCGACTAAACATTTGGAACTACTATATTAAGCGATTATAACGGTGAACCAATAAAGAAGTGTAGTCGTACTGGAATGCTTTCCTCGGTCACGCCAGCAGCCACATCGACACGCACCATTCCTACAGGCGATGCCCAGCGGATACCGACACCAACGCCGACTTTTGTCTCAGTATCAAAATCTTTGTCGTAGGCATTACCGACATCTGTGAAGAATGCGCCACGGAAACCTGGTTTAAATTCATAGTTATATTCAGCACTACCGACCGCTAGCACCTGCCCGCCCGTTAGATAGCCTTTGTCTAATGGTGACAAGCTCTCGTAGTCATAACCGCGGATACTCTGATCGCCACCTGCAAAGAAACGCAACTTATAAGGCACATCGTAAAAATCATCCGCCCAGATATAACCGGCATTGGCACTACCTAATACTTGATGCTTTTTGTCTTCGCCAAAGCTATAGATACCACTAACACCTGCACGAATAATCGCCATATCGGTATCACTGAATGCGCTATCAGTGCCAGCCTCGATTGAGTAGTACTGGCGCATGCCTTGCGTTGGGTTGGTAGCGTTGTCAGTATCTGTTTTATTGACACCATAGCCAAATAGCAGCGCGCGCTGTTTCGGACTTGAAGAGGTAAAGCGGATAGGCAGATCATCTAGTGCTGCTCCATCAACCCCCGTCTCAAGCTCATCCAAGCGGTAACGTACAGAGTAGCTACGATTCCAACCAGTATCACTACGGATATTACGTGCCAAGGCCGCTTTCAGCGTTGTGGTTGATAGATCGAAATTACCTTCCCCTTGGTCAATCACTTCCTCTTCATAAGTAAGACGCCCATCTAACTTATCATTGAGCGGATGATTCCATGGTCGACTGGCGTATACAGCCACGTTTTTGCTGATTCTCGATACTTCTGTTTCTGCACCCGCTTGATAGCCTTGGCGATTGAGCAAGTTATAATCTATTTTTGCGGTGGCGCGAACGCCTGTATCTGTTCCATAACCAAGACCAACTTGAGCATCACGTGGTTTATCCGCGTATACAAACACATATAAAGGTACTTTTTTGCTTTCTGCAACGTCTTGCGGCGTTTTACGTCCTGCTAGCGTTGGCGGTACAAAGTTCTCGTCAGCGATCAGACTCTTTTCGTCAGGAAATATCTTTTGCGCAACATTACTAATTGAGTCACTGATTTTGCCCAATAGATTATCAGCTTCCTGATCTTTTTCATCAAGCACGCGATCATTCGGCAAGCGGCTTAGTCGTTCTGCTTTTTGTCTGATAGCTTGCAGCTTATCAAGGGTGGCTTCATCAGCCTCAAAATCAATCGCAGCGATATCCGCTTCATTGACCATCTCGCCGCTGTTAGCAGTCAGAGCATTATCGCTCTCTGCACCTATGTCGCTATTATCATTGACCGTATCTTCTTTACTAGCAGTCACATTTAAGGCGGCTGCACCATCATTGCTACTCAGATCTGCGACGCCATCATTGTCTACATTGTTAATATCGTCATCTAATGTGTCGTTACCCTCGGTAGCAGCATTGTCAAACGCTAAGGTACCAGCTTCACTACTATCAGTTGGTGGTAGTATCGACTCGACGTTGACCGTATTAAAGTAACGAGTTGCCGATAGGTCATTACTGAACTTAGTAACTGCTGGACGATAAAACGGCTCACCCGGCGTAAAGCCATAGAGCTGTTGTAATAATGAAAGCTCTACTGGTAGCTTGTCAGGATCTTGGGTCAGCGTATTGGTTTCTTTGTCGTAAGTAAAAAACACCACATCGTCAAACTCGTAACGATCACCCGTGTTGTAAACCAACGAGACATCTGCTTTATTGTCCGGCAAGATGATATCAACGGATTTGTTCAGCCAATACTGGTCAAAGTAGCCGTAGGTATTACTCAAGGCCTCTAAAGCCGCTTTACTGCTCTTATAGACACGGTGATTAAAGATATCACCTTCTTGCGGCGGCAAGTCTGCCTCAAGCGATGCAAACTCTTCTTGCTCACTGCCCTCACCGCGAATCTCAATAATACGGCTATCTACCAGTACCGGCTCGCCTAGCTCTTCAATCACCACATTGACTGTATCGCGGTCAGGTTGGGTCAAACGCATCTCAACCTCATAGTAACCAACGGCTTTAGCAGCATTCTGTGCTGTTTCGCGCAAACGTGGCAATGCCGCAGTAAAGTCAATAACCGACTGAACGGAAGTATCATCTAGTGCTGCTTTGATGTTTTTCATCGGCTGAATGTCATTGTCAGCCTCAACTAGCTGAGCCTTACCGTTAGGAGAGTCTTCAGCGGATACTTGCTCTAGATAAATAGTGGTTTCTACATTTGGCAAAGCCACCACGCCACCGTCATTGAAAAAACGATTGTACAGACGCGTCACGATATTACCTCTATTGCGCGCGCGTGGCCGTGGTCTATTGGCTTGTTCTATACTTTGATCGACGGCCTGAGTATCATTCTGATAATCTGGTAGATAGTCATTCGGATTGATAATGTCTGTTGTCGTACCTTCTACATTGGCAGGCACATTCGTACCAGCTATCACCTCATCACTACTATCATCAGTCGTCAGGCCATTTTCACTCTTAACAGTAGCTTCATTACTAACGGCATCTTCATTGCTAACAGCGCCACTTACCTCAATCGGACGTGACATCCCTTCAGCTGTGCTCGCCTGTTCTTGCGTTGTTTCATTTCTACCCAACGTATCAAGATTGCTAGGCGCGGGCAAGTTTGTCGCATCTAGCTCTACATCGAGACCAATTGGTGATGTTGTGTCATCTAACGTAGCGATTGGCGCATCAAAGTCACTGTCATTATTGCTAATATTGATACTATCAATATCTTGAGCATTCTGCGCATCCATTGCCGCTAGCTCACGATCGATCTGCTCAGGTGTCATCATTTGATAACCCTGCTGCTGAATCTCGGTTGCTTGTTGCAACAGGTCATCATTAGAAGCGATTGATTGAGCATTATTGGGATTATATGAACTGCTTGGACTATCAATGAAAGTTTCTAGATTTTGAGTGTTGTTGTTTTGAGAAGTTGCGTTTTGAGCATTGGCATTTTGCGTCGTCGATTTTTTAGAGCCTGACTTTGTCGAGTTAGGTTTCTTAATGCCCAAGCTCTGTTCGCTATAGTCGTCCAATACTGACTGATCAATGATGCCTTGTTCTACTGCTTTTTTTAGACGTAGCGCATCTAGAGCCATATCTAGCTGAGTATCGTCATCTGACAATGTAGCTGATTGCTTGATAGATGCCTGATCATTCGCAGCTTGACTATTGTTAGTCTGGTTACTAAGCGTTTGATTGCTATCAGTTTGGTCAGCAGCAGATGAGTTGGTGATAGCGGTATTGTTTACATTATTAATGGTATCTGCCATTGCCGCAGGTGCTATACCGAACAAACTGGTCGCAAGCGCAGTGCACAGTGCAGAGCGTCTGAAATTTTTACGCGGCGCTGCTGGATATGTACTTGGATTATTACTATCGTTTTGGATTATGGCTGTGTCACGCTGCATCATTAGACCCTTGCATGCTCGAGTTGAAGGCTGCTTTATCATCTTTACGTCCTATCAGCTCACGCGGCACAATCTTATTAACGATAACGATCGTTAAGTCTGACCGGTGAATAAACTTATAGCAGTTATCTGCAATTAATGGTTTACTACTTTAATTTTATGACTGGTTATCTATAGTGTCGGCTTTAGCACTCTGTGTCTACTGCCTTATAGGCCTACTAGCTTAGAAAAGGCTAATAGCTTATAGATAGCATTGATGGGTAGCAGCCTTTGTTTTCACTACTATTTATACCCTAAAACGCAACCACATAAAATTTATAAATCATAACTTAGTTAAATATCGAATCATAGCATTGACTGCATGTATTTTCACCGAAGCCTTGCTATTATACGGCTTAATATTGATAAAACCTATGCTATATCTTGATATAGTTTTTAATAAAATTTACGATTATTATCATAAAAAAATTGTCGTTCAGCGCCGCTATTTTCTCTATCAGTCGCGATTTATCTGTAGGAATGTCCATGTCCAACCAGTTTCAGTTATTCAAGCGCCGTCGTTTTAGCGCTATGTTTTTCACCCAGTTTTTGGGCGCATTCAATGACAATATTTTTAAGCAGGCGCTCATACTGGTGCTCACTTATACTGCCGCCAGTAAATTGGGCGTAGAGGTCAGCATCCTTAATAACTTGGCCGCCATGTTATTCATCCTACCCTACTTTTTGTTTTCTGCTTTGGCTGGACAGATTGCTGATAAGTATGAAAAATCAAAGCTCACGCAGTTTATCAAACTGCTTGAGCTGGTCATCATGGCAGTTGCCGCAGTCGGCTTTGTCTTTGAATGGTATGCACTGCTATTTGTCGCGTTGTTTTTGATGGGTACCCATTCGACCTTCTTTGGACCGATCAAATACGCTTATCTGCCGCAAGCGATGAAAGAAGATGAGTTGGTCGGCGCCAACGGCCTTTTTCAGATGGGTACGTCGCTGGCTATTTTGGTCGGGATGATTGTCGCTGGTATTTTGACTCAGCTATCACAATCCCTGTACTGGATTAGTGCCACGGTGTTGGTTGTCGCTGTTTTAGGATATTTAGCCGCGCGCTATATTCCTACTATGCCAGCGATGCAGCCTGACCTGAAGATTAACTGGAATATTATTACGACCAGCTTAGCCACTGTCCGTTACTTATACTCTTTGCCTTTTTTGTTCTTTATCATTCTTGGCAACAGCTGGTTTTGGTTTTATGGGGCGACGTTTTTGACCCAAGTGCCAGAGTTCAGCAAGGTGATTTTGCTTGGTGATGAGTCAGTCGTTATTTTCTTACTCACATTGTTTTCTGTTGGTGTGTCAATCGGTTCGGTACTATGCAAAACATTGACCAAAAATAAAGTTAGCTTGCGTCTATTACCTTTTGGTATTGCTGGATTAAGTATCTTTGCTATTGATTTGTATTTTTCACTTTCAGGTTTAGATATAAATGTGAATAATGGCACATTACTTGGCATCGGTGATTTGTTTAATATAAGCGGTAGCTGGCGGGTATTCGCGGATTTATTCTTATTAGGGTTTAGTGGTGGTTTGTACATCGTACCGCTATATGCTTCTATGCAAGCCTACGCACCTAAGAGTCATCGAGCACGTATTGTTGGCGCAAATAACATTTTTAACGCGATATTTATGGTCACATCAGCGATTTTTGCGATTGTTATCTTAAATGTTTTAGGATTTACGCTGCCGCAGTTATTTTTGGTGACAGGGCTATTGAATATTGTGTTTGGCGCATTCTTATACATCAAACTCAATAAACATATTAAGCATGCCGTTATCCAAACTAACGATGGTATAGCACCGTAAATATGGTTAGCTCAATAGATACAGTCTAACCGTTGCGCTGATGATTTTGTTGCTGTTATAGCTATAGTAATCTACCAACCATCTATAGATTATTTATGAGCTATCTAGACAGTAATATTTGAGCCGATAATTTGGATTGTTTGTTATAGTAATACGCATTATGCCGTTGCATTTAGACGGTAATACATTTTATTTTATTGACAGTTTTTAACACCATCAGGAGTGAGTTATGACCCTGCGTCCTTTATCTAAAATTGACCAGTTGTTACTTGGGGTCGATAAGGCATTACGAGCTGTCGTGCCCCATTCCAATCCAAGCACGCGTCCGTTGCCCGTCAGTAGCGATGAGATTCCTGAGTTGACCATCACAGAGGCGCGGCACGTCTCAGGTCTTATGCGTATCAATCATACAGGTGAAGTATGTGCCCAAGGTCTATACCATGGCCAAGCGTTTGCCGCAAAAGATAGTGGTGTCAAACAAGCCATGCAACAATCGGCCGAAGAAGAAGTCGATCATTTGGTCTGGTGCGAGACTCGTCTAAGCGAACTTGGTAGCCATGCCAGCGTATTTACGCCGCTTTGGTACGGTATGTCTTTTGGACTCGGTGCAGTCGCAGGCGCGATCTCAAATGAGTTTAGTCTAGGGTTTGTAGCGGAGACAGAAGCTCAGGTCAGCGAGCATCTACAGGATCATATCAAGCAGTTACCTGAACATGATCAGCGCTCAAAAGAAATATTGGCACAAATGGATAAAGAGGAGCTGCACCATCGTGAGCTAGCACTTGCAAGCGGCGGCGCTGCTTTATCTCCTCCAGTACGTCGCACCATGCGATGGATGGCAAATCGTATGAAAGATACCGCTTATCATTTATAGCTTATGGTTACAGGTACTGTGGTTAGCTGCTGTTGTCGATTTTCTTACTAATTAATAGCTGCACAGGTTTACGTAGGCTTGCTTAATTCTAGTGATTAACAATCCTACCACAGATAGCGTGAAGCTTAATTTGCTACGGTATTAAAAACTTGTACGATTTTGCAGCAATGCGCTATTTATATTACCGTCCAATCAATGAATAACAACCAAATAAATTAAACAAGGTAACGATTTTTATGAAAGCGATTCTCTCTAGTAGCCACTCTATTAAGTCACCGAAGTTTGCAACGTTGACCGTCATGGCTGCAACCTGTGCCATGTTATTATCTGCACCTGTGAATGCAGCAGAAACTGACGCCACTGCAACGGCTGTACCTAGTGCAATGGACTCAAGCAAACGTGTGATTCGTCTTGCTCGTCCTAATGCAGCCATTAGTCCTGCTCAAGCCAATGCCGCGCAAACAAGCTTGCCAGCTACACCTGCGAGCAACAGCCAGCCGACTAATGCTCAAACAAGTAACATGCAACTAAGCGGCACTCTGCAAAACAATGCATCTGTTAGCACTGCTCAACCTCAAACACCACAAATGATGTCGCCTGCTGCTGCACCTGTCATGAACGGCACTACTCGTGTCTATGAACCTGGTCCAATGACAGCTACCGGTATCGACCTGCGTAGCGGACAACTTCCGAATATTCCTACACCGCAAGTACAGCTCTCAGACATGAGCTTTGTTAAAACTGTACTAATTCCACAACAAAAAGGGCTAGGTACTGATAAGCTTGATGTCAGCTTATTAGATGACTTCATCGCTGATGTATCCCCTAACGCGCGCCACTATCCACCAAACTTCCCTAACCGCACACAGCGTCATTACACTCGTGAAAAAATCAAAGTATTAGCGGATTGGATCGAACCTTATGCTAAGTCGCCAAATGCTTCTTATGATGTGTTGCTTCGTGCTGCTAAGCTAAACGGTATGGGTCGTAACCTAGACTTGGGTTCAGACTACACGGTACGTGGTGGTCAGTATGTCGATCGCGCTATCAAGCTGCAACCTGATAGTGGTGAGGCTAACTTCCTATACGGTATGATGCTATCAGAGGGTGGCGGATTCAAAGAAGGTCAAAAGTATCTAGATCGCGCTGTCGCTCTAGGGTACACCGAAGCAGAACAAAGCTTGGCACAGTCAGATCTACTTAGTGACCGCCGTGCTAATGCGTTAGAACGCCTACGTCGTCTTGAAGGGCAATACCCTCACAATACTGTTATTCCTCAACAAATCAAACTCGTTGAAGAAGGCAAATTCTACATTTGGGATATTCCTGCCCCTGACATCAGTGTAAAACCAGGTGCTTAGAAATTTTATACTTGTTGAGATTAACTATTGAGGGGTTCACTCATAAGATATTTGTTTAATAAGACCCTTAATAGATAAACACTCTAATAAATAATCTAAGCTTCAAATACCAAGCGCTTTTGTTTTATATCTATAAGACAAAAGCGCTTTTTTTCGATTATCAGAAACCCATTCATTTTAAGACTCGCCTTTGTAGAACTGCAAATGAATAGTCTAACGCCAACAGTTGCGCTACACTCATTATCAATTGCTACTTTCATTACTCATACTCTCATAACTACCGTTTATTGGACTGACTTATGACTTTCGCTGGCTTTAGCAAACAGACAATAATGCATACTAATAAAAAAACCCTGCCCATTACGTCACTTATGCTTTTGGCGGCAGCAGTATTGCTACCAGCGTGTAGTACGGTGACGGTAGATAAACAAGCCTCGGCCAAGACCATCTCAGCGCAGCGCGGCAATATCGTCACTGACAATGCGCTAAGCAGCGACACAGCATCTGCTTTGCTATCAGCAGGACTGAATGAGCAAGCCTGTATGCAGCAATTTGACTTATGCTTAACTCAGCTCTCTGATAGTATGCTTAATAGGCACTATCGCCCTGCTTTGGCTATTTTTGCAGAACTGCACTATGCAAAAGCGCGTCAACTATCTGATTCAAAAAACTGTCGTAATGCGCTGGCACGCCCGCCACTTGATCCGTATTACGCCAATGCGCCTTTAAGTAATGAGGATTCAAAAACACAGCAAGAAGAGACTGACCTGTGTTTGACCGATTATCAAGCAAGGTTATTTGATGCCGTCAAATACAGCTACACCTATCTGTTTTATGACAGTCTGACCCATGACTTTGAAGGTGCAGAGCAAAATAGCAATAGCCATCGTGCGCAAAACCGTATTCCAAATGACAACGACATCCAAACCCAAGACATTTATAACGCTGCCAGTAACGACGTTATTACTCAAATTTATCAATCAACTGAAAATGCCAATAAGTTGATGGGTGATACAACAGTAGAGTATTTGCCAATAACCTCTACCAAGCGTGATAACACGGATGAAGCAGCGATTGCCAATCGACCACCACTAAAGGGCAAAGCGACAGACCAAGTCAAAGTCATGAAAGTGACTGTAGATGATTATAACCTTGATATTTATTTGCCCAACGAAAACAACTATCTGCAAAACGCTCATAAACAAACTTCCGCTTTGGCAGACTTATCATCCACTTATGAGCTACGGCTCTCCGGTCTCAATTCCGTTAGTAAGCGCCCTGGTTTGGGCATCAGTTTAGTGGCGTCGTTGGATGATCGCTATACCACCACAATCCGTCAATTATTGGTCGCCTCCTTATCTGGTCGACTAACAAATGAGAATAAAAACACCGATGATAGCGAGCCAAGCTCTCGTATTTATCCGACGGGACATCTTTTACTAACTGGATTGATTAAGCCAGATGGCAATAGCGTATTAGATGCGCTGAGCAGTCGTAAGCTTGATATTCATTTATATAACCCTTACCAAACCGAATCCATTAATATTCTCAATGATGACTACCCATTGGCAGCCAATTTTTCGGCGGGATATGGTTTATGGTTATCAGAGAACCAGTTAGATGGTGTGGGTTATTTAAACTTGATTACGCGCCAACCAGATGCTCAGCTGCCCAAACTCTTCATGCTTGAGCCTTATGATCCTGATAAACGCGTGTTGATTATGTTGCACGGGCTAGCTTCTAGTCCGGCCACATGGGTCAATCTGACCAACGATATTCTCAATGATGACAAACTGCGTGATAATTACCAAGTTTGGCAAATATTCTATCCAACCAATCTGCCTATTTTAGAAAATCGCTATCAGATTCAGCAGTTAATCAACAGCACATATCAGCAGACTGATCCCAATGGACAAAATCGTGCCAGTCGAAATAGTGTGATTATCAGTCATAGTATGGGTGCCATTATCGCTCGCATGATGCTGTCTGATGAAAATTTAGTCGATGATTTAGATAAGCTTAATGATAAAGATATCCTCTCTAGTAATGAAAAACAGCAAATCCGTAATGCGCTCCAAACGTCTTTTGGCGAAGATGAGTTAAAGGAACGATTTGAGCTACAAGCATTGCCACAAGTAGACACCGCTGTCTTTCTATCTGCACCTTTCCGTGGTACGGATTATGCAGATCGTTGGTTCACCCGTGCACTACGCCGCATCGTTTACTTACCCGTAGGTCTGGTCAAGACATTCACTGATAACTTGGCGACCATTGCCACACAAGGCGACTTGGCACAAAACCCACTAGGCGCATTATATTTGCAGAACGGTGCCAGCCAGTTAAGTGACAAGTCTTCTTTTATAGAATTAACCAAAGACATCACTATGAATGAGCGTATCACTTACCATTCAATCATTGCCAATAACGATGCCGATATCACTAAAGGACTGGCACAAACGCAACCAAACGGTGCCAAGATTGATTTGTCTCAAGCTGTAGAAGACAATGCTGGAAATGAAACGGCGAGCGTTGATGTCAGCGACAATACTGAGACATCACAGCTACCACCCGAGCCGCTTGTTGCCGCTGTGACAGTCAATGATGATATCAGTCAAGCACTGACCGAGCGTTTGTCAGATGGTATCGTTCCTTATAATAGTGCCCATCTCGATGGTGCTGCGTCTGAAACAATTATCAATGGCGGTCATAGTATCCAGACCAATCCGCAGACCATTTTGACGTTGCGAAGAATTTTGCATAAGCAGCTACAAGAATGATGTAGATTTTTGTTATTTCACAAGGTTTTTGATGTGCAAATCGTAACCTTTAAACATCAGTTATAGGTTTCGGATAAGCAGTATGCTCACGCATACTGCTTTGTTTTTAATAATATTAATTTTATTTTTCAATGTTTGAATTATGTTATTTTGATGACTTTTAGGTCTGCAACAGACAGACTGGGTTGCTTGCGTGTATATCTAGGTGAGCGCATAATATATCCATAGCACATGACAGTAATATGTAAATTTATAAGGACATAAATTATTCAATTCAGCTAAACAGTGAGTCGCAAACTTAGCCACAATTTATGTCTAATGGAGCTAAGTCCACGTCACTGAGCTATTGCCCGTAATGCTTGCCACTTTGATCGATGGATAGTTACGGACAGTTACTTGAGCGTTGTATGGAAGTCAGCGCTATTCAGCTAACAGATGAGAGTAACCGTTTATGTTCGCTACATTTATGATTGACCAGCTCGATGCGCTGATGCTTGCGCGTATTCAATTCGCTTTTGTTATCTCGTTCCATATCGTCTTTCCTGCCTTTTCTATCGGACTTGCCAGCTGGCTTGCGGTACTTGAATTCCGCTGGTTAAGAACTGGTGAACCTATTTATGCTGAAGTGTACAAGCATTGGGTCAAAATATTTGCTGTCGTCTTTGGTTTAGGGGTGGTATCAGGCGTGGTGATGTCCTACCAGTTCGGTACCAACTGGGCAGTATTCTCTGATAAAGCCGGTAACGTTTTAGGCCCATTACTCGCCTATGAGGTACTGACAGCGTTCTTCTTGGAAGCGTCCTTCTTAGGTATTATGCTATTTGGGTGGGGCCGCGTCAGCAAACGCATGCATTTTGCCTCAACCGCCATCGTTGCTATTGGTACCTTGATTTCAGGTTTTTGGATATTGGCTGCTAACAGCTTTATGCAGACCCCTCAGGGCTTTATGATGGGTGCAGATGGCCTACTCTATCCTACCGACTGGCTTGAAATTATCTTCAACCCATCGTTCCCTTACCGTTATGCTCACATGATGACCGCAGCCTTTCTGACGACTGCTTTTGTCATCGGTGGTATCGGCGCATACTACATTCAATCCAAAAAGCATGTCGAGCACCGCGCGCATGGTCGTGTGATGCTAGGTATGGCGATGATTATGGCCATCTTTGTTGCGCCAGCGCAGGTATTGATTGGTGATGAGCATGGTCTAAATACCCTTGAGCACCAACCTGCTAAAGTTGCTGCGATGGAAGGGCTCTGGGAGGATGAGCGCGGTGCTGCACTACGTCTCTTTGCGATTCCCGATCAAGAAAATCAGACCAATAAGTACGAAGTAAAAATTCCTTATGTGACCGGTTTAATCCTAACCCATTCATTAGATGGTGAAGTTAAGGGGCTCAAAAACTGGGCACCTGAAGATCAACCACCCGTTATCATCGTGTTTTGGGCATTTCGTATCATGGTTGGTATTGGCATGCTTATGGTGCTGGTCGGCCTATTCAGTCTATACAAATACTTCAAGAAACAGCAGTTCGATACTGACAGTGTCTGGTTCCACCGTGCTTGGATGATGATGACTCCGCTTGGTTTTATCGCCTTATTATCAGGTTGGTTCGTAACCGAGACAGGACGTCAGCCTTGGACGGTTTACGGTGTCATTCGTACTGCTGAAAGTATGTCTCCGCTTGCAGCACAGCAAGTAGCCACTACCTTGATTGGCTTTATCGTACTGTACATATTTGTCTTTGGTGCAGGCAGTTTTTATATCTTGCGCTTGATTGCTCAAGGGCCGAAACCTTATACAGATCCTGCAGAAGATAACTTCTACGAGCACTCAGTAACTGAGAGTCAAGGCCGCGCGTTAAGTGGTGATAGTAATCCTGCCAAAGGTACTGAAGAAGGCTTAGATGAGCCTGCAAATGATGTCGATGATGGAGGACTACGCTAATGTTTAACTTCGGTGATGTATTAGATTTACCTCTCATTTGGGGCGGTTTGATTGCTTTGTCTGTCTTTGTCTATGTACTGCTTGATGGCTTTGATTTGGGCTGCGGTATCTTGTTCCCATTTGCAGGATCAGATAAAAACCGTAGCCGCATGATGAACTCTATCGCGCCATTTTGGGACGGTAATGAGACGTGGCTAGTACTAGGCGGTGGTGGTCTATTCGCAGCATTCCCTGTTGCTTATGGCATCATTATGACAGGTCTTTATTTACCCGTGACTGCCATGCTGTTCGGTCTTATCATGCGCGGCGTAGCGTTTGAGTTTCGCTTCAAATCCTCTTCACGTCGGCATGTATGGGATACTTTTTTCTTTGTCGGCTCAGTCGTTGCCACTTTCTCTCAAGGTATTATGCTTGGGGCATTAGTGCAAGGGTTAGAAGCCAGTAACCGTCTATATACTGGTGGCCCATTTGATTGGCTCACGCCTTTCTCAATAGTGTGTGGATTTGCCATGATTATCGGCTATGCCTTGCTTGGCTCGACGTGGCTTATTATAAAAACAGAGCACACATTACAAGTATGGGCGCGCCAAGTTTCTAGATGGATGCTTACTGCGTTACTAGTAGCGATGGTTGTGGTCACAGCGTTTATGTACTTCTCAGACATCGATGCGTTAGAAGGATGGTTTAGTTTCCCAGATTTGTTATACCTTGCTCCTATGCCTATCATTGTCATGCTTTTATTCTTTATCATGCGTAAAGACTTAAAAACTGAGCGTGAGTATCGTCCATTTTTGCTAACGGTTGCTCTATTTTTAATGGGTTATATCGGGGTTTGTTTCGCCCTATTCCCTTATATCGTACCGTATCAAATGACGATTTATGAAGCGGCGGCTGCCGATACTTCGTTATCATTTATGCTGATTGGCGCCTGTATCATGTTACCGATTATCTTGAGCTATACAGCATTTGCTTACTATACCTTCAAAGGTAAATCTGATCACAATCCGATGTACTAGTCGCTAATCGCGGCGGGCAACGGATCAGCTAAAAAGGATGGCTATCATCGTTTATAGATGGTAGTCACGCTTCAAACGCTAATCAGGAGATCTCTATGAAAAAGTTCAGTAAAAAACAATCGCAATGGGCATGGTTTGTAGGTCTATATTTGGCAGGGTTTTTAGTGGTGTTTACCATTGCTCAGATAATCAAGCTGGCCATGGGTGTTTAGCGTAATTGCCTAATCATACGATCGAGTGCCAGTTAGTTAGCTAATGAGTAGCTTGCTAGATGCTAAGTTTACATTTTTGTCTTGCCAATATACCTTTTAGACATATCGTAAGAAATATCTCTATATGCATAAAAAAAGCAGCGTTGAATAATCGACGCTGCTTTTTATTTATCTTAAATTTATCAGTTTGGTTTACCTGCATGCTCGATATCATGCTGTTCGATAAACTGATTGACCTGTGTTAGACGCTCTGGTGTCCCCACATCTATCCAATTATCTGTCGTCACTTCAGCGGTAATCTGAAACTTTATCATTGCTTGCTTCAGTAGTGGTGCTAATGCAGCAGGCTGTCCTGATACCAGACCTTCTACCAATTTTGGTGACATTACGCTAATACCAGCGAAGGTATACTTATCTGCATCGCCCACTGGTTGTTCACTCGCTAGGCCATTATTAACCGCAAAATCGCCGCCATTATTGTGCTCTGGATTATCAATCAGTAACAAATGCGCGCGCTGATCCGCTCCCAATGTATAATCTGTTAATCGAGAGAAGTCATAGGTAGTCCAGACATCAGAATTGACCAGAATAAACGGCTCATCTTTTAGTTTGCCTGACTGTAATGCCTGAAAAATACCGCCTGCGGTCTCAAGTGGTTCATCACCTTCTACTGACCAATGCAGCTTTACGCCATACTGTGAACCGTCGCCTAATGTGTCCATTAGCTTATCTGCCAACCATGAAGCATTGACCGTGATATCAGTAATGCCTGCTGCTTGTAGTGCTCTAATATGCCAAACAATAAGCGGTTGACCTGCGACTTCAACCAAAGGCTTGGGCGTCTCAAGCGTTAATGGACGTAGGCGTGTGCCCTTGCCCGCTGCCAAAATCATGGCTTGTGTAATCGTAGAGGTAGACATCTGCGCTCCTATCTTTATTATTTAAATTAATTTAGCTGAGCGTCATCTACGCTGAAGCAAACTTCTCTTTATAAGCAGGTAGCACTGCCTCTTGTAGCCATTGATTAAACGGTGTAATTGATTGCTTTAGTTCATCGTTGCCATGTTCGGCAAGCCAGTTTAATTCAGTAATCAAATCACGCATGACTTTAGGAATATCCGCCAAATAGCGGTCTTTGCCATCACGCTCAGACAAACGAATAAAAATCCCTAGTACCTTTAAGTGACGTTGTACGCCTATAACATTCACATCGTTTTCAAACTGCACCGCGCTATCAGCAGTGGTTAGTGTTTTTTGTTCTTGTAGCTGCCAAAAGTCATCAATCCATGCAGATATTTGGCTCTCTGGCCATTCAACATAAGCATCGCGTACTAACGACACTAAATCATAAGCATACGAGCCAATGACGGCATCTTGAAAATCAATCACGCCCAACTTTGATTGGTCTGCTTGATCTTGCATGAGGTTGCGGCTGTGATAATCACGATGGACCACCACTTGTGGCTGTTGCAAAATCTCATTCATTAACGCTTTTTTTAGGTTTCCCCAAACCTGATCATCTAGCGCGACACCAATATATGGCATAAACCATTCGCTAAATAAATCCATCTCACGGTCTAATAGTGCCGTGTCATAATCTGGCAGCTGATGTTGCGACTTCGCCGTTTCTACTGCTACCGTTTGTAGCGCGACTAATGTCTGCATTGCTAGCTGATAGTAGTCATTGATTTGGTCTGCGGTTGCATCGACAAGCAAATGGGCAAATTCTACTGTGCCAAAATCTTGTAATACCAAAAATCCTTTTTCTACATTTTGTGCAGTCAGAGTCGGCACGTTGACAGCAGGTGCCATCAGTTTCGCAACATTGATAAACTGCAGCATCGCATCTTGCTCGTCAGCGGAGTCCATGACGATATAATGCTTGTTGGCGCGATTGTCTGTCTCTGATAGTTCGATACGATGATATCGGCGGGCACTAGCGTCTCCAGGTAAGCTGTCTAGACTAAATGTTTGATCTAAAAATACTTGCTGTAACCATTGTTCTAATTGCTGTTGGCGGTTGTTATTTTCATCGATCATATCAGTCTCTAAAGTCGTTTTGTCAGTCATATTGGGCATCGCTGGTTAAATATAAGTCATAAATAATTAAAGTAGTGATAAGTCTGACAAATACTTGCTAAAATAGCGATATGCGGCGGTGCTATACAAGCTGCCACAGACGTATTGCTATATCATTCAATACTTGATGTCGGATAGAATCGCTATCGCTACTTAAAAATCAGCATGGCTATATTATAAATTTTGGTAAATAGTGTAGCTGATTTGGTTTTTTTTGACTATGATTAGTCGTCATTATATGTAAAACATCCAAATTTTTGAGAATACATTAGTCATATTTTAGTCGCTCGTTCACTGCTTTATATCGTTCGGTGATACCGCTACTAAACTCAGTCACGCAATCCAATAAGCTCTGCAATCATAGGTGTGCCCTTGTTATATTCTCCGCTTTACCAAAGCATCCGCTTGATCTTATTTGGTGCCTTAGGCTTATCTAGCCTAACTGTCAGTGCTGCCATTGGTGATGCCAATACGCAAAAAACTGAACCACTAACTACGGACAGTACAGGCAGCTATGCGTCTAATAGTGTGGCGACTGACGCCAATAGTATTAGTCGTACTCAAAGCAATGATGGCTATCAAGAAGCAGATATTCTAAATGATAGCTATCCAGACGATGCTAATTCTGCTAATACGAATAACGCTACTTTATCGAATGATACTGCGTTAAATAGCAGATTTTCTGAGAACAATGACCTAGATATTACAGAGATTAATGAGGCTGCTGACTCTAAAGCTTTTAGCAATGAAGTTTCTAATGCTAGTAATCTAAATACAGAAACCAGTAACCAAGTAAGCAGTAATACACTAGATAGCAGTGCCTTTGTCCCTAAAGCGATAACAACAGACAATGGCAAGCTAGACCTTAATGACGAGAGTATTCAGGCCAGCCTAATGCGCTTAGCAGAGTTTTATGAGCTAACACCAGATACTGATGCTTCAACATTAAATAATGACGATATCAGCACTGAAGCAAACAATACTCATAATAACGCCATGCCTGCCGCACAGACGATTCCAAAGGTCGGTAGAAATTTACGTCTACTGCCAAATGCTGTGGACAGTGCCCAGCGCTGTGAAGGTCAATGGGTATATCCGCAGAGCAACCCCAATTACCAACGCGCTGTGAATGAAGCTGGTACGTCAAATGGACAACCAGCACCAAATGTGGCTAGCGTTCCAAACAATCAAGCCCCTTTATTTACTGAGTCTGATTACGGTTATTACAATAATATTAATTATGCCGAGCTATCTGGCAATGTAAAAATTGACCAAGGCACTCAGCATATTGAAGCAGAAAAAGTCATGATTGACTTGAGCAATGGCGTTGCGGCAGCTCAAGGCAAAGTCATGTTTACAGATAATGCGACTGGACAGCGTACAAGCAATGCAGCGACAAACAACGTTTCTACAAAGAGCGGCCAAGCCAGCTTTAACGATAGAGCGGCACAAGGCGGTCTAATTGGCGTTGCAGATAGCTTGAATTACAATACTGAGACTGGTCAATCGACGGCCAATGATGTGGCATTTGCCAGTGTTGGTCTACAAGCGCACGGCTATGCCAAACGCTTAAATAAACCGAATGAGAGTGAATACGAGCTGGATCAGGTTATGTTTAGTACCTGTCCACCTACCAACCGCAAATGGCAGTTTGAAGCCAAAAGTATCGATCTAAATACCGATACAGGGCGCGGCGAAGCGTATAACACCACTTTCCGTGTGGCTGATATACCCGTATTTTATCTCCCCTACTTTAACTTCCCGATAGACAGTCGCCGTAGTAGTGGGTTTTTATTACCGAGTGCTAGCGTCAGTAGTGAAAGCGGTCTTGAAGTTGATATCCCTTATTATTTCAACTTAGCACCCAATTATGATGCCACCCTTAACACGCATATTTATACTGACCGTAACCCTATGCTATCAGGTGAGTTCCGTTATCTGACTGAGAATTATGGGGAAGGTATTTTAAACGGTTCATACTTACCAAACGATAAAGAGTATGACGACGAAGATCGTACCAGCTTGTTTTATGACCACACTTGGTCGTCGAAAAGCATTCCACGGTTAAGTGCTGATGCTGAATACAACTATGTATCAGATGCCGATTACCTTAATGATTTTGATACGTTGGGCTTGTCAGACAGCACCATAAACTTGCCACGTCGTGCCCGCGTCAATTATTACAATGATTATGTCGATGGTGAACTGAAAGTAGAAACTTTCCAGACTTTGGATGCATTCACTGATAGCGGTGAGGCGTTAGAAGACAAAGACAAGCCGTATTCACGCTTGCCACAGCTCAAATTAAATTATCGCTTGCCTTGGGCCGAGCGCTTCGATATTACTGGTATTCATGATTCTGCATACTTCAAAAAATCTATCGATGATGGCTCTGAAAACGAAAAAAGTGGCGCACGTATTTACAATAAACTGAGCGCCGCCTACCCAATGGAAACTTCTTGGGGTTATATCAAACCTAAGCTTAGCTTGCAGCATCTATATACGTCATATGATGAAGATAGCTTGGAAGATAATCAGCTTAGTGAAGAAGATGGCAGTCAATCTGTGTTTGTTCCGCAAGCCAGTATCGATGCAGGACTACACTTCTATCAAGCGGGCTCACCATTTGGTGCGTTTGACGATACGATGGGCGGCTATCGTTTACTTAGCCCACGCGTAAAATATACGTATTCACCGTATAAGAACCAAAACGACATTCCTAACTTTAATACGCGTATTGCCTCGATTAACTATGAACAGCTGTTTTCGGACAGTTGGTTCTTAGGTCATGATCGTTTGCAGGATTTGCACTCTATTACGCCTGGCGTCAATTATCGTTACATCGATGCAACGGGTGTGACACGTTTTGATGGTAGCATTGCAGAACAGTTCTATCTAGATGATGGGCGTGTAACACTCGATGACGATCAGCCAGTATTTACCTCGTCTTCTTCAGGTATGGTATGGGATACTAGCACTCAACCTTATAATAATTTTTGGGTTGATGTTAGCGGTGCCTTAACCAGTAACTATGATTTGAACTACATTACGACTGAACTGCGCTATCAGCC
This sequence comes from uncultured Psychrobacter sp., assembly GCF_947500265.1. Lineage (GTDB taxonomy): Bacteria > Pseudomonadota > Gammaproteobacteria > Pseudomonadales > Moraxellaceae > Psychrobacter. The sequence continues at coordinate 399,581 of NZ_CANMRN010000002.1, forward strand.
GTCAGACAATAGCTTATTTAATGTGGGTTATGTTAAGCGTCAGCGTGATGACAATACCGATCAGTTGCCACTATCCGCGTTTACAGCATCTGCAATTTTTCCTATTAATAACAGCTGGCGAATATTGGCTCAAGGTCAATATGACCTAAACAGCGACAGAATGCTCGATTCATTAATCGGCGTTGATTATGAAGATTGCTGTTTCGGCTTTGCTGTTTATGGTCGCCGCTATTACAATGACCTAAACGTAAAAGACGAACCAACACAAGCTATTATGGCAGAAGTTAGATTAAACGGTCTTGGCAGTGGTAGTAGCCGCTTGACACGATTGCTTGCTGATAAAATCTTGGGCTTTGAACCTGTACAGACGGCATGGAAAGACTAACCAGTTTTTTGCTAGATTAGAATTATTTACGTAAATATTTATAAGACACTATTTGAACCCCTATTATGGGAAACGCTGTCGAATATTTTATTATTAAAAGTATTGGATAGAGTTGACCGACTACCATCCGATGCAATGACATTGATGAGGAGCATCATGAGATTTTTTTCTTTACGTCAGACTAGCAGAGCAGTATTGCTATCTATGGCAGGCCTTACGCTTACGTTAAGTGCCAACGCTGCTACTGTCAAACCTACAGCAGCCCAAGCTTCTACTTCTGCTGCGCAAAGCTCAGTTGATCGCTTGACGCCAGCCAATAGCACAGACGGTATTATTGCCCTAGTTAATGAAAATGCTATCTTAAAAAGCGAATTAGTTGATGCTATCAAGCAAACCCAAGCACGTGCAAAAGCTGCTGGAGAGCCTATCGCAAACTCAGCACAACTACAATCTGAGGTGTTAAACGCGCTTATTTTGCGTGAACTACAACTGTCTATGGTCAAACGTGCTGGACTGTCTGCTGATGAATCAGAGATCAATCAACGTCTTGGTCAAATCGCTCAAGCTGAAGGCCTTAAGAGCATCTCAGCATTGCAACAACGTCTAGATGCCGCACAACCTGGTAGTTATGCCAATCTACGTGCCAAACTGATCGAAGAGGCCTCTATCCAAGCGCTACAGCAACGTCAAATTACTCGCCGAGTACGTATTAGCGAGCAAGACATTGATGCGTTTTTGGCCTCACCTGAAGCCAAACGTCTGAATCAAAGCGAATATCAAACCATTCACGTACGTGTGCCTTATATAGATGACTATAGTCGCCTATCGCCCGCTCAACGTGAAGAAGCATTAAAAGTCGCGCAAGCATTACGTACGCGTTTGCTTGAGCCAAATGTCAACGTCGCTGAAGCCGTTGCTGCTAGCCAAGGTAGCTATCCGATTCCATTGCAAGGTGGAGATATGGGCTTTCACAAGGCAGCCTCGTTACCTACAGAGCTATCTAGCAAAATTACCAAGTTAGACGTTGGTACCGTAAGCGAGCCATTATTGACTCCTGAAGGTATTGACATCATCAAGCTTGCTGATAAAAAAGCCAGCAATACGATGCTGATACCACAGTGGCATACTCGCCATATTCTAGTCAAAGTCGATGATCTACAGACTGACGCCCTTGCTGAACAAAAAATCAATGATCTATACGAGCAGCTTCGTGGCGGCGCTGACTTTGCTAGCTTAGCCTCAACGTATTCAGACGATCCAGGTTCTGCCGGACGTGGCGGTGACCTTGATTGGGTTAGCGAAGAAGATATGGTTGGTCCATTTGAAGCCACAATGAAGAATACGGCTGTTGGTGATTACTCTGCGCCATTTAAGACGCAATTTGGTTGGCATATCCTAAAAGTCGACGGTAAGCGCGATCAAGATATTAGCGAGCAATATCGTCGCAATATGGCACGTCAAGCACTGTATCAACGCTTAGCACCACAAGCTCAAGAAGACTGGTTACAAGAGCTACGTGCTGGCGCTTATATTCAGATACTTGGCTGATATGTTGCAATAAGCTAATAGTATTAAGTTAGCTAGAATATTGAATCGATTTAGATAAAGAAGGGTATATGCCATTGCATATACCCTTCTTTATTTTGCGCAGTTAGATATTTAACTGGAGGCTTTAAAAAATCTCAAAGTTAAATAGTTTGAATCTTGATAAACCAAAATCTATACACAAAGAAAAACCCCGAACCTAGGGCGATTGGTTCAGGGTTTCAATACTTCATGTTATTGTTATTATCTCTCTTCCGTGCTGACTCATCCTAAGTCATTTAACAGTATTATATAAGACAGCGGGCTGACCTGTGCTTTTATTGATACTGTCTCAACACTACATCCATGCGTATCCTTGTGTTGATGGATGTATTATAGGCCAATGGATTTGGTGCCGATAGAAGCTAAAGACTCTATTTTGCGTAAGCATATGCTTACATCATTTCTATGCATTACAGCTAATAAACGGCCTCTTTTATCAACCAAAACTGCGCTGATCTTGTCTGTGCTCTTCTGACACTTTTTCGCCTTCTTTCTTGCCTTCTTCGATTTTATTGTCAGTCTCTTGGATATCTTCTACTTGTGCAGTAGGCGCATTGCCTTCTTGCTTGCTTGCCTCTTCTGGCTCATATTGCAAGGTAGTCATCACAGGGAAATGATCAGATCCTACGGATGGCATACGCTGAATATCAACTACCGTAAAACAGGCACTATGAAAGATATGGTCTAGAGCCCAACGTAGAAATGGATATTTAACATGAAAGGTATTAATAAAATGTCGACCAATACGAGGATCTAGTAGTCCTGAGATACGTTGGAAACGACGTGTGGTTTTTGACCATGCGACATCATTGAGATCACCTGCCAGTATCGCCGTTTGGTCGTTTTCTTTTATATGTTTACCCACCATGAGCAGCTCAGCATCACGCGTGGTGGACTTATCAGCTTCAGTTGGACTAGGCGGCATGGGATGCAAGCAATATAACCAAACGACGCGGCCTCCTTGCAAACGCAACTGTGTATGAATAGACGGTATATCATCTATCATCAAATACTTAACTTCAGGATCAATCAGCTCAAGCTTAGAGTACAAATGCATACCATATAGATTATCTAGTGGCACTTTCACGGTGTAGGGATAGTCAGACTCGACTTGCTGTAAGGCTTGCTCCCATTTCTTGTCACTCTCTAATGTAATTAAGATATCCGGCTGCTTTTGCTTAACCAAATCGACCAGTTTTTTTGTTTCGTCATTGGGCGTCAATACGTTTGATACCATGATTTTTATTTGATGCGCTTGCCCTTCTGGCTTATCTTTTGCCTTTTGAACTTCTTTTTTCCATAGCTTAGTATACGGCAGTACCATTCTCAGCTGAAATGCTAACGTACCGCTCAGTACAACAAATAATATCCACTGCCCTAATTCCCACTCTGAGAAAAACACTATCATGCCGACCCAAGCGATAATACCAAGCATCATTATTTGGATGCGTGGAAACTCAACACCACGCACCCACCAGTTATCCAGCGGCAGCCAGCCCCAGATTGTGACAAAGGCGATGAATCCTGCTAGACCTTGTAAGGCGTAATATAATAGTGAGAGATCCATAAGTAGGTACTAACCGTTGATTGAAATATTAATAGAGCCGATGATGTATATTGGTTAAGCTTTTGTTTGATAAGAAATATCGTGGTTGTAACTCAACTGACATCAAATAACTAACGTCGAGTAATTAGATTTGAGACTTACTTTAGCATTTCAGAAGATTCTCGCCTACTGGTGAGTCTCAATTATGCGACAACTATCATAAAACGTTACAATATTGGCTCATTCAATATAACGAGTGCTTTATTAAACATTATATTTTTGAGGTCGTTAGATAGCTAAGTATCTCTTCAATAGTAATAACTTAAAGTTATAGTCGACATAGTTAATAGTGTATGGAAAACGACCAAATAATAGCCAAAACGCCTTGCTTTTTCGCGCCATTCACGGCATTGTTATCGGTTGACGATGCAACAAATAATTGTAAATAGGATTAAACTTCATGAGTGATTTAACAGTAGGTTTGGTAGGCTGGCGCGGTATGGTAGGGTCAGTATTGATACAACGTATGCAGGAAGAAAACGACTTCAACGGTATCACACCGGTGTTTTTTTCAACCAGTAATGCTGGTGGTGATGCACCAAAATTCGATGGTATTGAAACCGGCCAACTAAAAGACGCTCATGATATTGACGCACTTGCTGCTTGTGATGTCGTTATTACTTGCCAAGGTGGTGACTATACGTCAAAAGTCCATCAACCATTGCGTGATAGTGGTTGGAACGGCTATTGGGTTGATGCGGCAAGTACCTTACGTATGAAAGATGACAGCATCATCATTCTTGATCCAGTCAACCGTAACGTTATTGATAGTGCCCTAGCCAATGGCAAAAAAGACTTTATCGGTGGTAACTGTACCGTATCATTGATGCTGATGGCTATCGGCGAGCTGTTTAATAAAGGCTGGGTCGAATGGGTCAGCGCGATGACATATCAGGCTGCTAGTGGCTCTGGCGCAAACAACATGCGTGAATTAATTAGTGGCATGGGCGTATTACATGATGCCGTTCAAGATGAATTGGCTGACCCAGCTAGTGCTATTCTTGAGATTGATAAAAAAATCGCTCAGACTCAGCGCTCAGCAGACTTCCCTACACAATATTTCGGTGTACCACTGGCAGGTAGCTTGATTCCTTATATCGATGCACAGCTAGAAAACAAACAGTCAAAAGAAGAATGGAAAGGCGGCGTCGAGACCAATAAGATTTTGGGTAACGATGAAGCCAGTACGATTCCTATCGATGGTATGTGCGTACGCGTCGGTGCTATGCGTTGTCATGCGCAAGGCCTAACGATCAAGCTGAAAAAAGACATTCCACTAGAGGAAATCGAAGCTGCACTCAAAAACAGTGGCAACGAGTGGTTGGACTTGGTCGAAGATGATAAAGAAGCTACCATGAATCGCCTAACTCCAGTAGCCGTGACTGGCACCTTAACTGTTGCCCTAGGTCGCTTGCGTAAGCTTAACATGGGTCCTGAATATCTAGGTGCGTTTACCGTTGGTGATCAGTTGTTATGGGGCGCAGCAGAACCATTACGTCGTATGCTTAATATCATCCGTGAGCAAAACTTCTAACTCAGATACTTTAGATGAAGCACAAAAAAGACAGCGATTGCTGTCTTTTTTTATGGGCTGATTACTATTTAGATTGATACGCAATCATCACTTCATTACGACGTAAAAATGGTAGCGTCCAAGGTGGGTTATAACGGGCCAATTCAGGCTCGCCTGTAGGCGTCAAATTCTGGTCTTGCATCCATGTTTGCAGCGCTTCGGTTTTTTCCGCTATTTTGTCCTCTCCTGCGAGCCAAGAGAACTTAATCACACCATACGTCTGTGCGGGTACTTCTATAATCTCAACGTTTGGATTATTTGGTTTAGGCAACGTTTGCATTGTATATTTACTAGGCATCGTAAATTGCACGCGCCACTTACCATCGTCTTGTTGCATACTGACTGGTGCTGTCATGGCAATTTTTTGTGACTTATTATCACTTTCTTTATTATCAGCTTGCATCGTGACAGGTGCCGTCATACTGATTTTACTACTGTCTCCACTTGGTGCTGTGTTATTACCAAAAATATAGTCCGCTAAAACCTTAAATCCTTCACGACTTGCTGAGTCTTGGTCACCACTCACCCACGTTTGCGCCACTAGCTGCTCATCATAACGACGCAGCTCAAAGTCGCCTGTTTGCGACAATAACGTGTACTCTGGCTCTTCGGTAGCCATAGCCCCTCCTGATATTAATAATGAACCACTTAATAATAAGTAAGCTGTCTTTTTCATGTTATGTCTCCAGCATCTAAAAGCATGGTGTGGCAATGATTATCACCTCACCTGTATAACTTCTACTGTATCAACAGACCTCTAGCATTGTCTGTGTCTTTTGGCGTGCTATCTGTGTTTTTTAGTTATAGTAAAGCGGTATTGACCAAAGTGTATATTGCGCGTATATCGATGACACCTAATAGCTATAGTTAAAAAACGCTAAAACGGGTACAAGGCTGTCGACTGAAAATTGTACAAGTAGTACATTTAGGAAAGGTAACGCCATAGCAGTTCAGTGATTCTCTGACTATATATCCAAAAAAACCGCTAACAATGCTATAATTAGCGCCATTTTCATAGCTTAAATAGCGGTTATCATATGCAATTTGTCTTACATAAAACGGCCAGCGGTGCAACGCGTGCACGCCGTGGTACGGTTCATCTCAATCATGGCGACGTGCAAACGCCTGCTTTTATGCCTGTTGGTACTTATGGTACGGTCAAAGGCATGCTGCCACGTGATATCGAAGCCATCGGTGCTGATATTATTCTAGGCAATACCTTCCATCTATGGTTACGTCCAGGTACCGAAGTCATTGATAAATTCGGTGGCTTACATAAATTTATGCATTGGGACAAGCCCATCTTGACCGATTCGGGCGGTTTCCAAGTATTCAGCCTCGGCGCAATGCGTAAAATCACCGAAGAAGGCGTAAATTTTAAATCTCCTATCGATGGCGCAAAGGTATTTCTTTCACCAGAAAAATCTATGCAAATTCAGTACAGCTTGAACTCAGACATCGTTATGCAATTCGATGAGTGTACGCCTTATCCAGCCACTCATGATGAAGCGAAAAAGTCGTTAGAGTTATCATTACGTTGGGGACAGCGCTGTATCGATGAGCACAACCGACTGGGCAGCACCAACGCATTATTCGGTATTGTACAAGGCAGTATGTATCCTGACTTGCGTCAGCAGTCACTCGAAGGCTTGTTAGAGATCGGGTTTGATGGTTACGCAATTGGCGGTCTTTCGGTTGGCGAGCCTAAAGAAGAGATGATAGATGTCCTAGACTACCTGCCTGACGATATGCCAGCAGATAAGCCACGCTATCTTATGGGCGTTGGTAAGCCTGAGGATTTAGTTGAAGGCGTACGCCGCGGCGTAGATATGTTCGACTGTGTGATGCCAACGCGTAACGCGCGTAACGGCCATTACTTTGTGACGGGCGATGCAGACAATGCTGGTGTGGTACGTATCCGTAATAGCCAATATCGCAATGATGAAGGCCCATTAGATCCTGAATGCGACTGCTATACCTGCCAAAACTTTAGCCGTGCTTATCTGTACCATCTTAATAAGTGCAAAGAGATGCTAGGTGCTCAGTTAGCGACCATTCATAATTTGCGCTATTACCAACGTTTGATGCAGGGTATTAGAGATGCTATCGAGCAAGATAAATTTGATGAGTTTGTCAGCGAGTTTTATGCCAAACGCGGCCAAACGGTTCCTGAGTTAAACTTGCGTTAATCCTGTTTAATATTCAAGACCGTATAACGAATCTGTTGAAATAAAAAGGGCTTAAGAATAATCTTAAGCCCTTTTTTTGTGTTGTTTTTATCACTCAATGGTCATCACTTAATGATTCAAATAGAGTCTATTTTGACTACTATCCCATCAATGACGTCACAAATACTACAATAACAGCGATTGGCGCGATGAATTTCGCAACGATTTGCCACAGCTGCCATGTACCATTAGATAAACCAAGCTCTTGCTGAATGTTACGTTGATCCATTTTCCAACCAACAAATACAATTGCCGCCAGACCTGTTAGAGGTAATAGGAATTTACTAGTAAGCTTATCTAATGCATCAAAAATACCATTACCCATGATAGTAAAGTCAGACCATAGGTTGAACGATAGCAATGCTGCAATACCTAACAACCAGATTACTGTACTTGCCACGATAGTAGATACAGTACGACTCATCGACGTACGCTCTTCTAACAACTCAACGGTTGGCTCAAGTAACGAGATAGATGAGGTGATAGCAGCAAAGGTAATAAGCAAGAAGAACAATGCACCAATGATAGTACCCGCACCCATGCTACCAAAAGCAATTGGCAAGCTTACAAAGATAAGACCAGGACCAGATGCAGGATCTAGACCATTGCTAAAGATGATTGGGAAGATGGCAAGACCAGCAGCCAACGCAATAACTGTATCCAAAATAACAACGGTACGTGCTGTTTTTAGCAAGTTTACTTCACGGCCCAAATACGAACCATAAGCGACCATGATACCCATACCAATTGATAAGGTGAAGAATGCATGACCTAATGCTGCAAGCATAACATCAGCCGTTAGTTTGCTAAGATCTGGCGTAAATAGGTAAGCAACTGCTTCACCAAATCCACCGTTCATTACGTTATAACCAACGATAACGAACAGAATTACACCCAATAATGGCATTAAAATCTTAGCTGTTTTTTCGATACCACTTGTCACACCAATACCAACGATGACAGCGGTCAAAATCATAAATACCGTATGCCAGATCGTCAATGTACCAGCTGATGCAAGCATAGCATCAAAGGTTGCAGCAACAGAATCACTGTCTTGACCAGCAAAGCTACCTGTTGCTACTTTAGTAATGTAGTTAAGCGCCCAACCACCGATCACACTATAGAACGATAGAATTAAAAAGCCACCTAAAACACCAGTAGCACCAATAATACCCCAACTACGCGACTTACCTTCAGTCGCTGCTACGTCTGAAAAAGTATTGACTGGGTTTTTTTGACCACGTCGACCAATTAACCATTCAGCAACTAATATCGGAAAACCGACCAGCGCGATACAGAACAAATAGGCAATAACGAAAGCTGAACCACCGCTTTCGCCAACCATGTATGGAAATTTCCATATGTTTCCTAAACCAACTGCTGAGCCTACTGCTGCCAATACGAAGCCAAAGCTTGAGCTCCATTGGGCATGTTCTTGTTTATTGATAGCCATTTTTTCCGTCCTCGTGCTTCAATTAACGTTACTGATAATCTTCCTTGATCAACATAAATAGTCAGCCTTACCATTGAGCTATTTAGTAAACGCTTCGATGTGAAACGCCCAGCAACATTAAGAAAGAATTGATTACAATATCGTAAACGCTCAGTTTCTGCTAAGCGACCAAAAAAGTCAAGTGCTCATAAATATAAAAAGCCATAACAAATAGTTATGGCTTCTACGTAATTCGCCTTCATTTCATAAAAGTTTAGCTTATTAAAAGTATCAAACTCATCATTAATTGAGTTATGTTTTTTTAGCGCACAACACCGCGGCTGCTATTCTGTAATGAATCAATAAGTAGCTGAATTTTTGGCTCTTTAGCCAATAGCTCACTATGTAAGACTTCCAATGCTTGTGCAGTGGTAAAACCTGATCTGAAAATCGTACGATACGCTTGACGTAAGACATTAATGGTTTCTTTTGACCAACCTTTGCGGCGCATACCTTCGATATTGAGTCCATGAGCCTTTGCTGGATTGCCAGATACCATCGTAAATGCAGCCACATCTTTTAGAATGAGGCTTGCTCCGCCAATCAAGCTATAGTCATCTACTGTACAAAACTGATGTATGCCCGAGTTACCACCGATGATGGTATGGTCGCCAATAGTCACATGCCCCGCTACACCAACATTGTTAGCCAGTACGTTATGATCGCCAATAACACAATCATGTGCGACATGGGTGTTTACCATCAGTAGATTATGGCTACCAATTTTAGTCAGCTCACCGTCTTGCGCTGTACCGCGATGTAAGCTGCAGGCTTCACGAATCGTATTGTGATCGCCGATTTCAAGCCAAGTACGCTCACCTGCATATTTCAAATCTTGAGGATCTTCACCGATACTCGCAAACTGATAAAACTCATTGTGTTGACCAATACGAGTCAGCTTAGTCACAACCACATGTCTATGCAAAACCGTATGCGCACCAATTGATACTTCATCACCAACGATACAATAGGGCCCGATGATAGCAGTCTCGTCAATCTGCGCGGACGGTGAGATGAGTGCTGTAGGATGAATCTGACTCATAAGATGGGCCCTTGTATCATTTGATGCGAGTAAATAATAAAAAAGTATCGCTATTTCAGTGTTACTAACGAAGCTAATACCAGTTGTGTTGTTGAGTTTGCATATAGCTATTTATTGCAGTGATAGTGAGCGGTTTCAATATCGCTCTTTGTACAGTATGGCTTATTAAAAACTTAAGCACCCTTCGTGTTAGCAGGGTTTTGCTGCTCTTGGCGTGCAATCATAATTTGCGCACTAGCCGCCAATTCATCTTCGACATGGACAGTACAATCAAACTTATAGATACCATGTCTTTGCATCACAGTTTTTGCACGAATGATAAGTTGATCACCAGGAATCACACGACGTTTAAAACGGACTTTATCCACACCTGCAAACAGATAGAGGTAACCGTCTTCTGCCGTCAGCCCTGCACTGATAAAACCAAGCACTCCTGACACCTGCGCCATTGACTCCACCATCAATACACCTGGCATAATCGGCTCGTCAGGAAAGTGACCGTTAAAAAACTCTTCATTAATAGTCACGTTTTTGATACCAGTAATACACTCACCTGGCGTACAAGCTACAATACGATCTACCAGCATAAAAGGATAACGATGCGGTAAGTAATGCTTAATCGTATGATACGTCAATGGTAGCGTAAGACCTTGCTCAGCCAAGCTTTTAACGTCTTCATCAGTTGGGGTATCTATATTGTTATTGCTCATAATGACGCTTCCTTGCTGTGTTTTGAATATCTATTATTTGTTTGTATTTGCATTAGTTACTGCCCAGCTGACGAAAACGTACAGCAGCACGTCGCCAATTAGCAGTTGGCATTGCAGCCGTACCAGATGAATATGAGCCAGCGGTTTTAATGGATTTGGTTACCATGGTCATACCAGAAAGAACAACATCGTCTGTAATCTCGATGTGTCCTGTGATACCGACAGCGCCGCCTATTATACAGCGCTTACCTATCGTAGTACTACCCGCAATGCCAGTTTGAGCAGCAATAGCAGTGCCGTCACCAATACGGACGTTATGCGCAACTTGTACCAAGTTATCAATAATAACGTGATTGCCAATAACGGTATCATCGATAGCACCACGATCGATACACGTCTGGCTACCAACTCGTACATGATCACCAATAATGACACGGCCTAACTGGGCAATGCGCTCCCAACCTGTGTTACTAGGATCTTTAGTAGGAGCAAACCCGAACCCTTCAGATCCAATGCTTGCCCCTGCATGCAATCTAACGTGATTGCCAATAACACACTCGGGCCCGACAACGACTTGCGACTTAATGACACAATCGGTACCGATACTAGTATTGGCCTCAACCACGACGTGAGCATCGAGTGAGCTACATGCCCCTATTTGCACATTGTCACCAATCACGCAAAAAGGGCCGATATTGACTTGCTCGCCAATAACAGCACTGTCTGCAATCACAGCACTAGGATGAATCCCATTAGATAAAGAATGACGTGCAAACAGCTGACTGGCACTGGCATAAGCCAAATATGGATTTGAGACGACTAGCGCTATCGCTGAGGTAGGCACTTGGTCACGATATGCTTCCGTTACCAACACCGCGCCTGCCTCACTGCTAGCCAAGCTAGAGATATAGTGAGGATCTGCCAAAAAGCTTAACTGCTGCTGACTGGCCGTCGTCAAACTACCGACGCTACTGAATGGTTGACACAATTGCTCAGTATCAATCTCAGCCTTATTAATAATAGGCTGACGCTGCTCAATTCGAGTAATGAGTTGCTCAATCGTTATCATAATGACTATTAATAAAATATGGTTATAAATGAAACGGTCGCCAAAATAACAATGCGTTTTGACGACCTACTAAGCTCTAATGATATTTCTGTCTATTTGAGACAATCTTTAAAACTGCTCAAATAGATGAGAATGATGTCATTAATTTAGAATGTATTACCAATCTGGAACTGGACTTTTTCAGTCTCATCGCCTTCTTTGTCACCAAATGGTACCGCGTAACTAAGTGAGATTGGACCAATTGGTGTATACCAAGTGACACCAGCACCAGCACTGTAGCGGAAGTCATTATCTTGAGTGATCAAAGTATAATCGGTTTCTCTGAAAGTCTCGTCTTCTTTCCCAGTCGTGTCAAATACTTGACCACCTTCAGCAAACAATACTGGACGTACTTGATCTGCCCAATCACCTTTAAATGGCATTGGTAGAATCAATTCAGCACCAAACGTTGCCAATGCGTTACCACCGACTTCTTCATCTAAGTTCCCAGCAATACCATTGACGGCATCATAATAGTTTTCTGATTTAGGACCTAGCGTTGAAGATTCATAGCCACGTACAGAGCCATAACCACCAGCGTAAAAGTTTTCGTAAAATGGTAAATCGTTACCATAGCCAAGCTTGGTATAACCGCGTGCGATCACATCTTTATAAAGAGGATAATATATATTACCGCTATAAGTTAGCTTTTGATAATTAGCATCACCTATCCCAATAGTTGCATCAACCTTATGACTCATACCTTTGGTAGGGAATACTGGACGGTCTAGAGTACTGTAATCCCAACCAAATAAAAGGTTGTAGGTCTGATAATCATTCTTAAAGGTGGCAATACCATCAGTCTCGTTCTCAGGTGTTTGTGTACCACCATCATCTAGAAGCTGCTGTACATTAGATATTCCTAAATATCGACCACCACGTACAGTAGTATTATCAACATTTAGACCAGCACTCAGGCGTTTGGTTTCATCAATAGGATAGCTATAGTTCAGCGTCGCACCATATGAATCGGTCACATAGTTACTAACGTTGTCGTCATCATATTTGGTTTTGCGATAATAACCGCTGATACCTTGAGAAACACCGTTTTCTGTAAAGTACGGATCGGTATAACCTAGGCTATAAGAGTCGCGTGTTTCTGAACGAGAAAGCGCAGCCTTGACACGGTTACCGGTACCCATAAAGTTGTTTTGGGTCAAATCCAATTGGAAAGTCACACCGCCACTCTGTGAGTAACCCGCTGCAATCGTTGAGCTACCAGAAGGCTGCTCTTCAACCACATAGTTTACATCGACTTGATCCGGCTGGTTAGGCACTGGCTTAACATCGACAGTGACATTTTTAAAGAATCCAGTACGCATCAAACGCGTGCGTGACAGCTGAATTTTGTCATTAGAAGACAGCGTACCTTCTAACTGACGCATTTCACGACGTAATACTTCGTCTTGCGTTTTGATATTACCCGTAAAGTTGATACGGCGAACATAAATAGGGCGTGCAGGATCGATATAGTAATCGACATCGACCATTTTCGTATCGTCATTGATACGTGGTACTGGTCTGATTTGAGCTAGATAATAGCCTTCGTTACCATAGCGTCTTTTAAGAGAAGCAGTGGTTTCGTCTAGTTTTGCTTGCGAGTATTTTTCATTAGGGGCAAAGCTAACCAGCTCTTTTAGCTCACTATTTTCAAAGGTAGGTTTACCTAAAAAGTTCACTTCGCCAAACTGGTATTGCTCGCCTTCGCTTAGGCTAACTTCGATAAACACACTACTTTTGTCTTCGCTGATGTTCAATACGGCATTATCAACTGAAAAACGCACATAACCATCGTTCTGGTACAGCGCCTTTAAACTCTCTAGACTTGCGGCCAGTTTTTCTTGAGCGTAACGATCAGATTTAGATAATAGACGCGTCCATGAAGATTCTTTTACCGCGAAAACGTCTTTAATCTCTTCATCACTAAAGTGCTTGTTACCAATGATATTGATATCGACAACTTTAGCAGGCTTGCCTTCTACAAAGCGCACGTCAAGTTTCACGCGGTTACCATCAAGGACCGTTTGATCTACTTCGATATTACTATTGTAGTAGCCTTGGCTAATATATTGCTGTTGTAGCTCATTGGCCACACCTTGCAAAGTAGACTGCTTGAGCACGTCACCAGCAGACAGTCCAGCATTCTTCAATCCCTGCTCAAGCCCTTCTTTAGGAATAAGCTTGTTACCTTCAAAGGTTACTTCAGCGATCGTTGGACGCTCAATGACGTCAAATCTTAGCTTGCCACCTTCGACACGGCTTTGAATATCAGCAAAGTTCTCAGTTGCATATAGCGCCTTAATACTGGCAGCTAAGCTACTATCATTCACCGTATCGCCTACCGTAACAGGTAAGACCGGATAGAGGCTATCAGGGGTTAGGCGTTGTAGGCCATTAAAACCGATGTCAGTTACTACAAATTCTGCAGCCTGTACTGGCATACTCATCATCGCTACAACTAACGGCAACCCAGCCGCGCTCATAATTAAAGGCGTACGCATAAACACTATCCGTCAATAAAAAAATTGCTTAAGTTAAGTTAAAAGGCACGTATTGTCTAACCCATTCACGCAAGGTTATAAACCCATGCAAGGGTAACTCAGAACACTTTATATAAATTGCATCACAAAATAAACTAAAAATTACGATTAGTACAGAGGCTGCGACACAGAGTAGCATGCCTATCATAACAATAATCAGCCTATAATAGGCGTAAAACCATTAGTATATCGTGCTTTATCAGCCATATTACTCATCAGCTAATTAAAATAGCCGGCTGATGTCATTACCAATTGCTAACACCATGAAACCTGCCAGTAAGAGTAAACCGATATTTAGACCGACCATTTGCACACCTTCAGACAGTGGCTTACCGCGAATCAGCTCAATAAAATGATAGACAATATGACCACCATCTAATACTGGAATCGGCAAAAGGTTTAAGACGGCAAGACTCAGGCTAATCAGCGCCGCTGTTGACAATACCATTTGCCAACTGATATCAAAGCTTTGTTTAGCGACTTTGGCAATGGTAATTGGCCCTGATAGATTGTCTAAACCAATCATACCTGACAGCATTTTTCCCATCGAGCTTACGGTCATTACTGCTAGCTGCTCAGTCTTTTCAAACGACTTCACTAACGACTCACTAGGACCATAGACCACGGTAGTCTTGTAATCATCAGGAATAACAATCTCAGTCTGATCCACCATTGCACCAATCTGTCCGTAATCATTACCCAAGTTGTCTTTTTTGCCTTGGGGCATAATTTGCAACTGTACAGGCTTGTCATCACGCAACACCGTAAAGTTCAATAGCGTTTCAGGATTATCACGGATAATACGTGTGGCAGTAATCCAATCTTCGATTGACTCATTATTAATAGCAGTAATGCGGTCGCCAACCTTTAGACCTTGGCGGCTAGCGGCACCATCGGGAGCCAAACCGCCTACAATCGGCGCAATCTGCGGCTGCCATGGCAACATACCAAAGCTGGTCAATGCGTCTTTGCCTTGAGCTTCACCTTGCATAAACTGTGTGACGGGTGCTTGATAGGTTTTAGTCGACTGATCGGTTTGGGCATCTGACTGCAAGGTAATGCTGACATTATCCGTCTCACCCATACGTCCTGCAAGGCGATAGTTAATACCTTCCCATGTCTGCACATCGTGCCCATCAATCGCAACAATCTTATCACCGACTGGCAGCTGTGCCATCGCAGCAGGCGTATCTGGTAGTACCTGTCCAATCTTAGTCGCCAACTGCTCAGATGGGGTCATAAATAGTACCCAAAATAGCGCGATAGCGATGACAAAATTCATGATAGGGCCAGCTGCAACGATAGCAATTTTCTTGAGCGGATGCTGCCGATTAAACGCAAGGTGCTGCTCATCTTTTGCGACATTACCTTCACGTTCATCTAGCATCTTTACATAGCCGCCAAGTGGCAACGCTGAGATACGATAATCGATACCGCTCTTTTTGCTAGTCCAACCAAAAACTTTAGGGCCAAAACCGATAGAGTACGTTAGTACTTTGACACCGCAAAGCCGCGCCACAATATAATGTCCCCACTCGTGTAAGGCAATAAGCGGGCCTAAGACAAATATGGCGGCAAGAAGTGTTAGTAAAAACGTCATGATTTTTTCTCAGTATTGTCTCTCAGCATTTTTATTAACATCTTCGCTAATATCGTTTAGCAATATCATGTATCAGCTAAGAGACGCTTGCTACGATTATGTCAGCTTTGCTACCAACTTATCAGTCAGATGGCGTGCAATCTTATCGATTGTCAATATGTCTTCTATGTCAGCGGTTTCGTTCAATGGTGGCAGCTGTATGTCATTTAAGGCTTGTTCGTTAATATTAGCAATGTCCGTCAAACGTATTTTACTATCGAGGAACGCCGCTACTGCAATTTCGTTTGCCGCATTGAGCACAATAGTGGCTTGTGTTCCAGCTTGCATGGCTTGGCGAGCCAAACGCAGGCAGGCAAATTTTTGCAAGTCAGGCTCAATAAACTCCAGACCACTAAGAGCAAATAAGTCTAACGGCTGCGAGCCACTATCAATCCGATCAGGGTAGCTCAGCGCGTGCGCAATGGGCGTTTTCATGTCTGGACTACCCAGCTGTGCTAAAAAGCTGCCATCGCTATATTCTACCATTGAGTGAATGATACTTTGTGGATGAATGACCACATTTATCTTATCTTCAGGCAAATCAAATAAGTGACAGGCTTCTATCAGCTCAAGCCCCTTATTCATCATTGTCGCCGAATCGACGGATATCTTTTGACCCATTGACCAGTTAGGGTGCTTGACTGCCTCTGCGACGCTTGCCTGCTGCATCTGTTCAAAAGACTGCTGCAAAAATGGGCCACCTGAAGCCGTCAACCAAAGTTTGCGAACACCATGATTTGGCTGATGAATTTGCGTATTGTCTTGCTGAATAGCGAGTGGCAAGCATTGAAAAATGGCATTGTGTTCAGAGTCCAGCGGCAGCAAAGTGGCTTTGTGCGTCTTGACCGCATTAATCATGACCTTACCTGCCATGACTAAGGCTTCTTTGTTGGCCAATAAGATACGCTTACCTGCACGTGCTGCTGCCAATGTAGACGGTAGCCCTGCCGCCCCTACAATCGCCGCTACAACCGTATCAGTCTGTGAGTCAGTGGCAATATCTACCAATCCTGCCTCGCCTCCTACGACCTCACTATCAATTCCCGCTACTTTAAGCCTGTTAGCAAAGTCATCCACGGCTGACGTCGGTACACTGACGCGTTTCGGCAGAAATTGCTGACAGAGCGCAAATAGCTTATCTAAGCGATGATAGCCTGATAAAGCATAGACTTCATAGGTGTGCGGTTGCGCCGCTAATATTGCTAGAGTGCTATCGCCAATCGAGCCTGTCGCGCCTAGTACGGCGATGCGTTGCGTCATAACCATCAATGCCCATGATACTTAAAAATAATAAAAATAGAATATCGTCTGTTAACTATAAAATTGTCATGCTAGTAGCCACGCTTGCCGTACCAATGCATTGCTCGCTCTCGGCTCACTTATACCAATATTATGGTGGACTGACCACAGAACAGGTTCAAATAGAACAGTGCTGCTATATAACCTTACACCACTATCAAACCAAACTGCTGTATCGCCCAAAAACCAAGTGCAAATATCGGTGTGGCAGACAACAGAGAATCAATACGATCAAGGATACCACCATGACCTGGCAAGATAGTGCCTGAATCTTTTACATCAGCACGGCGCTTGAGCATCGACTCAAACAAGTCTCCAAGTACAGAGGCAAGAATAGTGATGGCCGATAACGCTACAAATGCGATTAACGGTACACCGGTCAGCTGTAATTTAAAGACGCTGATAGCTATCACAACTAACAGCCCTGTAACGAGGCCACCAGCCAACCCTTCCATGCTCTTATTGGGTGAGACATTGGGTGCCATTTTTCGGCGACCAAGCTTACGTCCAACGAAGTATGCGCCACTATCTGCACACCATACTAATAAGAACACATACAGCAGCCACCATGCCGACAATTGCCAGAGATAGAACATCGCCGTGATAGATGCCGTCAAAATAACTGCACCCATCATTGCCAGCTGGTTTCCGTACCACCTCGTTTGTGTCGGGAAAACTCGAACCCAAGACAGCGCCATCAACCATATTACTAATGAAGCCACCCACCAAAACAACCAAGTTACCTTGAACATCAGTGAGAATATAGTAAGCGCTAAAATCAATAGAACAAATACCGCAGGTTGACGCCACTTAGGCATTAATTTGGCCCATTCATGAGCGGCGATAATGACCCCAATGGCTAACAGTGGTGCAAATAAAATAGGTGTTTGGCTCGCAAACATTGCAATACCAACGATAATAACGAGAACAATTGCCGTTTTAATTCGTTGCCACATACTTATCGAGCCTTATAATAATGAAGAACAGATGGTCAAAAAATGCATTATAGCAGCTAACTAACGATGGCCGAGTGATAGCATTCAATACTCATTCAAGCCGTTTATCATTGCATAAACCAACACTATTGACCAGTTATACAGTACTAACTAAACTGAACCGACTGACTTATCTATCAACTCGCTGCTCAGTGAATTTGCTGCTCTGTCACTACCTGCTCGCTGGTTTTGCCAAAACGGCGTTGGCGTTTAGCAAACTCTGCGATCATCAAAGCCAGCTCTTCTGCTGTAAAATTCGGCCATAATGTAGGAGTGAAAAACAGCTCAGCATAAGCAGATTGCCACAATAAGAAATTAGAAATACGATACTCGCCGCCCGTACGCACCAGCATATCTACTGCTGGCGTATCGGCTAATTGTACGTAGTTACCTAACAACTCTTCGCTGACATCTTCCGCTTTTAACTCGCCAGCTTGCACTTGCTGAGCCAACTGTTTTGCTGCGTTTGCGATATCCCACTGTCCACCGTAGCTAATCGCAATCACCAACGTCATCGCATCGAACTCCGCCGTCTTTTCTTCTGCATCAGCCATTAGCGTTTGTAATGACTCACTAAGCTGACTGCGATCACCGATGAAACGCAAGCGAATACGATACTCATTCATGCGCGGCATTTGCTCATGAATCGTCGATGTGAGTAGCTGCATCAAAAGTGCTACCTCACTAGGCGGTCTCTGCCAATTTTCGCTAGAAAACGCAAATACAGTCAGTACTTCAATGCCTGTATTGACACAGTAATCAACGATAGGGTCGAGCGCATCTTTGCCAGCCACATGTCCTTGACCGTGGCGCAAATCATTGGCCTTACCATAGCGATTGTTACCATCCATAATGATGGCGATATGACGAGGAAGAATAGCGGGCGCCAAAACGGCTGAAGTGGACATAGGCGAACTTGCTTATTGTTAAGGTAAAATAATAATAACGTGTGCAACAGCGATTAAAAAGCGCCATTTATATAATTCACTAACTTATCACAATTGCGTCGTTAGTTTTTAGTGTTCAGAATGCGATGGATCCAGTTCAATCAACCACACCTTTGGCTTGCTTCAGATATGGCTTCATATAGTTGATTCAGTTTAAAAGAGAAACAGCACAACCGAGTGCAGATGTAACTGTGATACTTTAAGCGGGATTAACGCTGTCACTTTTTTATAAAGGATTGACTATATCAGTCTACACAATAATAAACAGCCAATAGCTATAAAGTATTGGCTGCTCAATTACAGATAATCTACCGAACTGATTCTTGCTATAAATGGCAAGTATATCAGTATTAAACTTCCATCAAATCGCTTTCTTTCTTACTCAAGCGAGCATCGATCGTTTCGATATATTTGTCAGTGATTTTTTGAATGTCATCACTAGCGCGGCGCTCATCATCTTCTGAGATTTCTTTTTCTTTTGCCAAATCTTTGATGTCATTCATCATGTCACGGCGAATGTTACGGATAGACACTCGGCTGCTCTCAGCTTCCCCACGTGCAAGTTTTTGCATATCGCGACGAGTATCTTCTGTCAATGCTGGCATCGGCACGCGAATCACATCAGCAGACATTGGGTTTAGACCCAAATCTGCTTCACGAATGGCCTTGTCTACTGCTTGTACCATCGTACGGTCAAACGGTTGAACCAACAAAGTACGTGAGTCTTCAACGTTGACGCTTGCCACTTGGTTCAATGGTGTATCAGAACCGTAGTAGCTGACCATCACACCTGACAACATACCTGGATGCGCACGGCCAGTACGAACTTTACTGAAAGTGCTTTCAAGCGCTTCCAATGTTTTTTGCATGCGTGCTTCGCCGTCTTGTTTAATCTCTTTAATCATTGTGTATCCTTATTTATCGTTACCGACAAATCTTTTATTTGCTATTGGGATATTAATTATTTGTTGCTAATCGTTAGCTATTTACTGACGTTAATTACCAGTATTGCATCAATTAATGAAAAACTCGTGTACCTTCATTTTCACCCATAATGACATTCAACAATGCATTAGGCTTAGTCATGTCAAACACTTGTAGCGGCACGTTATGCTCACGGCACAGTGCAATAGCCGTTAAATCCATGACGCCTAGCTTTTGCTCTAGTACTTCATCAAAAGTCAGACCGTCATATTTGACTGCATCATCATGTAGGCTCGGGTCTTTGTCGTAAACGCCGTCGACCTTGGTCGCTTTTAAAATCAAACCAGCTTCGATCTCGATACCGCGCAAACAAGCAGCAGTGTCAGTGGTAAAGAATGGGTTACCCGTACCTGCGACAAAGATACAAACTTCGCCGTTTTTAAGATAACGAATGGCATTACGACTGCTATAGCTTTCAGTAACTTCACCAATCGGCAATGCAGACATCAAGCGCGTTTTTATGTTGCGACGCTCAAGCGCATCACGCATTGCCAGTCCGTTCATAACGGTCGCTAGCATACCCATCTGATCACCAGTAACGCGGCCAACGAGACCTTCTTTTTGTAACTGCGCACCGCGATATAAGTTACCACCGCCAACTACGATACCCACTTGGACACCAAGTCCACGCAAGTGAGCGATAGACAAGCTCATTTTATCAAGCACTTCGGTATCGATACCCATGTCTTTACTACCAGCTAAGGCTTCACCGGAGAGTTTCAGCAAGATACGAGCGTAACGCGGGTTTTTGTCAGACATGAGGTCACCTTGTTATCATGAAATTATAAAGAAAATTATCGGTAAAATACAAATCGAGTTTGCCCACAACGCTACACTTACAGCTAAGCGTATTAAAAAGGCTAAATTGCGCTAATTGTAGCAAAAACTGCCCGCCATTGGGCAATTTTCACTCGCATATCTTATTGGATATCTAGCCTTGATAACTGGCGAACAGATCGTATTCGCTAGCATCATCGATAGTCACGGTTAAGAACTGCCCTACTTTAACTTGAGCGTTGATGTCGTCAACATAGACATGACCATCAATTTCAGGTGCATCAGCATAGCTACGGCAGATAGCAATATTTTCATCGCTATCAATTTCATCGACCAATACCGTTAAGGTCTTGCCGACTTTTTCTTGTAACTTTTGCGCTGAAATATCTTGCTGTAGCGCCATTAAACGCTCGTAGCGAGACTGCTTGACGTCTTCAGGCACATGATCAGGCAAGTCGTTGGCCACTGCGCCTTCTACTTCTGAATAAGTAAATGCACCCACGCGATCAAGACGTGCTTCAACTAGCCAATCAAGCAAGCACTGAAAATCTTCTTCCGTCTCGCCAGGGAAGCCAACCACAAAGGTCGAACGAATCACGATATCAGGACAGATATCACGCCACGCTTTGATACGGGCCAAGGTGTTTTCGCTATGTGCAGGACGTTTCATCGCCTTTAGTATGCGATGACTGGCATGCTGAAACGGAATGTCCAGATAAGGCAGTAGTTTTTTCTCACCCATCAACTCAACGACTTTGTCTACATGTGGATACGGATAGACATAATGCAAGCGAACCCAAATGCCCAAATCGTTCAATGCTTGGCATAAGTCATAAAACTTAGACTTGAGCGGCATACCATTCCAAAAGCTGGTCTTGTATTTTAGGTCAAGACCATATGCTGAGGTATCTTGCGAGATGATAAGTAATTCTTTCACGCCAGCTTTTTTGAGCGCCAGTGCTTCATTCATCACATTATCAATTGGGCGCGATACCAAATCACCGCGCAAGCTTGGAATAATGCAGAACGTACAACGGTGATTACAGCCTTCTGATATTTTTAGATAAGCATAATGGCTTGGGGTCAGCTTGATACCCGCTTCATTAATCAAATCTATTTTTGGATCATAGTTGGCGTCCTGACTGCGATTTGGCTTGGGCACATGCTGCGCTACTGCCGTAATTACTTCGTCATAGGCATGCGCGCCCGTCACTGCTAATACAGCTGGATGCATCTCACGGATTTTGTCCGCTTCTTTGCCCAGACAGCCAGTGACAATCACTTTACCGTTTTTGCTAATGGCCTCGCCGATTGCATCAAGTGACTCTTGTACTGCTGATTCAATAAAGCCACAAGTGTTTACCACGACCAAGTCAGCACCGTCGTAATCGCTGGCTACTTGATAGCCGTCACGGCTTAGCTCAGTGATAATACGCTCACTATCCACCAATGCTTTTGGACAACCTAGTGACACAAAACCAATCTTTGGCGCCGCACTAACTGGCATCGTAGCAGTCGCATTGGCAGTCGTAACATCGCTGCTTTGGGCTACACTACGGTTCTGATTGTGGTTGGCTTTATGATGGTAAGGTTGTTTAGTGTCTGTTTGACTGGCATCTGCCTGACTCTGCGCTTGTACTATGGTAGGCGCGGCAGGATTGAAGATAGTGGCAGTGTCTTTTACGGCAGATAGAGGAGCTGTTGCTGTCGTATTCACTGACTCGGTAGAAGTTTTGGACATGGCTGACCTTGCTAGAGATAAATTGGCTGAGCGCATTGTACGTTTTTTTTGCAAAAATCACCAGTTTTGCCGCTCTATAGTCTTGATTTGTGGTTAAATATTATCTCAAGCATCTGACTTTTTTGGGCACTACTGATGAACGCTGATTTTATAACCGCCAAAACAACCCCTGACCTCGCATTTATATCTCAGCATTTATTCACCGCTATTTTATGGGTCAACGATGAGCTATCAATCACACGGTTGAATGCTCAAGCCGAGCAGCTACTTGCCATTAGTAGCGGCAGATTAATCAATCAATCCATCTTAACCCTGCTCGCACCTGATGAATTGAAGACTAAAGATACTGCATTTATCGATAATAATAGTAATGATGCAAATGAAAATGAGCCTTCGAGCGAGCCAGCATACTCGTTGACCGAGCGCTTTGTGCAAGCGCAGAACTATCAGCAGCCTTTTATCGATCATGATCACATTATAAAAACACCGCTAAATGGTAATTTATCATTGTCAGTCGACTATAGCGTCACGCCAGTCATCTATGAACAGCAGCCTTATTTTATTATCGAGATGTGGGGTAAAGATCGTCAAAGTCGTATCTCTGAGGAGCAGCGTCAACAGCAGCAGTATACAGTTGCCCGTCATATGCTACGCTCAGTGGCACACGAAATAAAAAACCCTCTTGCTGGTATTCGCGGGGCAGCACAACTGTTGCAACGGCAGTTTATTAAATTCAGTGACGCATCTACTACTAGCGTCTCTAGCGCTGATGGTGCTTTGACAACCACCAACGCTGACACGCAGCATGATTTGCAAAAAATGAATCAAAAACTGCGCAACTATACGGACATTATTATTTCAGAAACTGATCGATTAACCCATCTTATTGGGCAGCTTCTGGGTTCCAATCAACTGCCAAACTGGCAAACGCTCAATATCCATGAGCCTTTGGAGCATGTCTTAACCTTAGTGACCAATCAGTATCCACAGGTAGTGTTACAGCGTGATTATGATTTATCATTGCCAGAGTTGTGTGCAGATAAGGATCAGCTGATCCAAGTGTTTTTAAATCTTATTAATAATGCTTGTGAGTCGATGACTGAGTTCGAACAAACGCTACAACAGAATAAAATCTCAGAGTCTCAAGAATCACCACAAGCTACTACGCAAACTGAGAGCAATTCTGACTATCAACCGACATTGCATATTCAAACACGGGTTGCTTTTCAGCATACGATCGTCGGGCAGCAGCACAAGCAAGTGATGCAAATTACTATTACTGATAATGGCTCAGGTATTGATCCAGCATTGATCGGTCAGATATTTTTCCCGATGGTCACTAGCCGTGCAGCCGGTACAGGTCTTGGATTATCCATCGTCCAAGATATTATCAGTCATCATCATGGTATGATTGATGTGAGCTCGACAAAAGAGCAAGAAGATAAGCAAACCCGATTTACGCTATATCTACCATTTACTCAACCCATCACTGAGACATAAAACAAATTATGAATTTATGAATTAAAGGCTGCTAAGTTTCATAACGCCAACTCCCAATCCCCAACTTACCATCAATAATTGCTGATTAGGCCCAATACATGACTGAATATAGCGACGACCTCCAACCTAAAAGCGATGATCAATCAACACAATCACAAATAGTAACTGTGAATAATGCACCCAGCGACCACCCTGCAACATTGTGGTTAATCGATGACGATGCAGCCCTACGTATGGTGTTGGCAGACACGTTTGAAGATGCTGGATTGACCGTTATCAGTTTTACTCAAGCACAAGCAGCATGGACTCGCCTTAACGATGTGTTAAAACAGCAAGAGTCAGCCGAGCAATTACCAGACGTCATACTGACCGATATTCGTATGCCAATGATGGATGGGTTGTCTTTTAGCGACTGGGTCCATCAGCACTTCCCCAAAATGCCAATCGTAATTATGACGGCACACTCAGACCTGACCTCTGCTATCAATAGCTATCAGACTGGTGCTTTTGAATACCTCCCCAAGCCTTTTGACTTAGATGACGCGGTTGCAACGATTTATAAAGCCATCAATTACCAGCCCAATTTGGAAACAACGACCGTTTCCCTTTCAGATGAACCCAATACCAATACAACGTCTGACACGTCTACCGAAGACCTGATAAAACCTAAAGCAGCATCTTCTAGTAAGACAACCAAAGACAATAAGAACAAAGGTGCCAGCGTAACCAAAAGTAATGGGAACCCTAGCGGCATCATTGGACAGTCTCCAGCCATGCAAACGGTGTTTCGTGCTATTGGCAGACTGGCTCAATCCCCCATTTCCGTCTTAATCACTGGAGAGTCTGGAACGGGTAAAGAGTTGGTAGCCAGTGCATTGCACCAACACTCCCCTCGTAAGCAGCAACCGTTTATTGCGCTTAATATGGCAGCCATACCACATGACTTGATCGAGTCTGAGCTATTTGGTCACGAAAAAGGCGCGTTCACTGGTGCAACGACGATGCGTCAAGGCCGTTTTGAGCAGGCAGACGGCGGTACTCTATTTTTAGACGAAATCGGTGACATGCCTTTTAGCACTCAGACACGCCTGTTACGCGTACTGGCCAATGGTGAGTTTTATCGTGTTGGTGGCCAGCAGCCAATCAAGGTCGATGTACGTATCATCGCAGCCACCCACCAAAACTTAGAAGAGCTGGTAAAACAAAGCCGATTCCGCGAAGACTTATTTTATCGCCTTAATGTCATTCGATTACCCTTACCACCACTACGTACACGCCCTGAGGACATTCCTGCATTAGCGCTTTATTTTATGCAGTCTGCCGCAGAGCAAATGAATACCACTCCAAAGTATCTACATCCTGCCGCATTGCAAATTATGCAGACGTTTGACTGGCGTGGTAATGTGCGGCAATTAGAAAACGTCTGTTTATGGCTCACCGTGATGGCCACTGGTGATACGGTGATGGCGACAGACTTGCCACCAGAGCTACTTGAAAACATCTCACCTAATACGGTGCTTTATGAAGAGCATGGCTCATCACAGGAAGACGCTCAAGAGAACTTGGTACAAAATGGCGATGTATTAAATGGCAGTTCATTAAACAGTCATCAAAATAATCAAAGTAGCCCGTTGCCTAAGAACCAAAGTTGGCAACAAGCATTGGCTGATTGGGCTGAGCAGTCGTTAAGCACAGGTGAAACTGATATTTTACAAACAGCAACCCCTGAGTTTGAGCGCGTTTTA
The DNA here is from genome assembly GCF_947500265.1 of uncultured Psychrobacter sp. GTDB lineage: Bacteria > Pseudomonadota > Gammaproteobacteria > Pseudomonadales > Moraxellaceae > Psychrobacter. The sequence goes on from NZ_CANMRN010000002.1 coordinate 425,479, forward strand.
TTAACAGCAGCACTCAATCATAGTGGCGGCAAAAAGATAGAAGCCGCAAGCTTACTTGGTTGGGGACGCAATACTCTGACACGCAAATTGCAGCAATTGGATATCTCTGCCCCGAGAGTACCAACTAAAGAGTAAATAAACGCATAAAACATGATAATAAATTATTATTAATATCAATCACTTAAAATTAGTACCGAAAATAAATGATAAATAATTAAAAATAATTGCAAATAGGGGTTGCCAAACAATTAAAACTCTATATAATAGCCAACCACTGAGACGCACTACCGAATCAGTTAACTATCTAGATAGCGTTTGAGTTTAATCGCCTTTGATGATAGAGTAACGAAAATGGGGCTGTGGCGGAATTGGTAGACGCACCAGATTTAGGTTCTGGCGCCGCAAGGTGTGAGAGTTCGAGTCTCTCCAGCCCCACCATTTTCGGATAGTACATCTTAGACCAAATATCAAAACCTGCTTTTAGCAGGTTTTTTTGTGTCTGGAATTTGGTGTTAAAACTATAAAATATCTTATTAAAAGTATTAATCTTCTTTTCTAAATCCTTTAACACTTCCTCCATACTCTGATGGCACTTACTTACCCGCTACATCAATGCTTTAATGTACTTGCCATAGACAGAACTAATTAATAGAAAGGTTTCCCTCACTATCATTAAATAATACACTACGTTGATTTTTACGGAGGGTTTCACGTTGAATGATATTTTTTGCATCGACTTTTTCTAAAGGTAATCTTGTTTCGCGAGAAAGATCACCATCGGCTATTAAGGATAAATAACGAGAACAACAAACTCTTAAAAAAGAGGTAAAATTGCCAATATCATGGTCAGCATCGAGAGATTCAAGGTATAGCTTAGTGATCAGCTGATTAACCGTCATTTGATCGCGAAATGACAACTCTTCTAATATGTCCCAAAAAAACACTTCTAAACGAATTGAAGTGACAACTCCCTGAATGCGAAGCGATTTGGTTTTAGAGCTCCACAAGCTATCGTCAGCACTAATAAAAAGTTGGCACATATATATATCCTCTCTCGATACTGGGGTCTATTGAACGTTCAACAAACCCAAATTAATGCTTATAGCAAGGCAACAAATTGCTTTAGCATCGCTGGGTGGGCAGGCCATGCAGGACCCGTTACTAGCTGGCCATCTGTAATAGCGCCATCCATAGGTAACTCGATATACTCAGCGCCAGCCATTTCTATTTCTGGCTGACACGCAGGATAAGCAGATACTTTTTTACCCTTCAATACGCCAGCAGCCGTCAGCATTTGTGGCCCATGGCAAACTGAGGCAATCGGTTTATCAGTATTTGCGAAATGCTGAATCATTGCAATGACCTTAGCATTCAAACGCAAGTACTCTGGTGCACGTCCACCTGGTAAATACAAAGCATCGTAGTCTTCTACATTGATATCGGCAAAAGACGCATTAAGGACAAAATTATGACCGCGTTTTTCGGTATAAGTTTGATCACCTTCGAAGTCGTGTATTGAGGTAGCAATGCTATCACCTGCAACCTTATCTGGGCATACCGCATCAACCTCATGCCCCATCGCTAGAAGCGCTTGGAACGGAACCATGTTTTCATAGTCTTCAACAAAATCACCGGTTATGATAAGTACTTTAGCCATGATATTCTCACTGTATTGTAATAAAACACTGTAATGAAATACGGGAACCCAAATTAGCTTATAGCGACTTCGCTTAAAATGAGCCTGAATATCCATTCAAACATAAAAAACAACGACTAGGTAATATGTGAATACTACAAACAATCACTTTTTAAAATAAAATAATAAATTCAGCTGTTGTCTAATAACTTTAAATCTATCAATATCTTATCCATATCCCGATACCGTCTCTCTTCCCGCTTCGCCAATGCTTTATCGACAATACATTGATAGTGACTATATTCTGATGGTAACGTTGGAATAGGTTGTTGGCAATGCTGAATCGCCCACGCTTTTGATTTATCATGGCTGTCGGCATTTATCTGAAACGGGCGTTTTCCTGTTAGTATCTCAACCATCATTACGCCAAACGCGTAGATATCACTCTGTATAGTTGCACTCTGACCTTGCCAACGCTCAGGTGCGAGATACGCTGGTGTGCCAGCAGGATTTGGTTGGCTATTAGCCACCGTCATACGTTGTAATAAAGCAAAATCAGTAAGTAATAATCTAGGGGCCAGATCGTTACTCATAGTATCTGCTGGCCACTCATCGTCAAAACCTTCAAGCAAAATATTACTAGGTTTAATATCATTATGTAGCCAGCCAGCCTGATGCAAATTGGCTATCAAGTATGCAGACTTCATGATGAAATGATGCTTTTGTGACGTTATCAATGACAGATGTTTTGAAGCGGTCAGCTGACTCGCCAAGCTACCATTAGTATAATAAGGCATGACCACTATAACTAGGTGTTGCAACTGCTCTAGTATTTGGACTTTTAGACAATGATGCGCCAATAGCGGCGGTGCGATAGCATTATCTTTGATTTTCGATGAAGCATTTACAGCAGCTAAAATATCCGCTTCGTGAGTTAAATCGGCAGCGATAGGATAAGCGCCATCACTCAACTGCCATTTAATCATCACGCTACCAAATTGCGGATGCTGGGCACGTGTTAGTCCTTGGAAGTAAGTCTTGTCGATATGTTGCGTTTTAATATCTCGTATTTGTTCTGTGCTTTGCTGAGCAATACGCTGATGTACTATCTCACTAAAATGTTGTGCAACCAGTTCTTGGGTAATAATGGGCAATAGCTGTATCGCCTGCGCTTTCAAGGCTTGCGTAATAGACGGATTACTGGCACTATTTTCCATGGTATTGTTTCTCATAATATAGTGAGATTATTGCCTTCCCATTCGTATCATTTCCAAAGATAATAATAGCGCGAATAATGATTACAAGTACTACGATTAATAGGTACTACGATTAATAGGTACTACGATTAATAGGTACTAAGATTGTAGGCACTGAAATTTCAGCAGCGTTAATTGTATTTTTGGGTATGGTATTAAAGACAACCTTAATTGCTAGAGCCACTATGTCCCAACCAACTATCCCAACCATGCCATCTGATCAACCTACTTACGCCCTACCCACACCGTTGTTAGACTTACTCAGTCAGTACTTACAAGAGCGAGTCACACCAACTATTGAAATCGATCCGAGCCAGCTTGCTTATCGCTGGGTTGGTGGACGCACTGGTCATCTGCAACCTTTGTCGGTCAATTTGTTTTTGAGCTTAGATGACTTGCATGGTATCGATACGCAAAAATCGAAACTGGTACAGAATACCCGCCAGTTTATTAAAGGTTACCCTGCCAACCATGTATTGATGTCAGGGACACGCGGTGCCGGTAAGTCATCATTGATTCGCGCTTTGCTACAAGCCCATCATAGTGAAGGCTTACGTATTATCGAGGTTGCCCGCGATGATCTGCAAGTATTGGATAAGATTCGTGCTGCTATTAATGCCCTACCAGCAGATTGCAATTGCCGCTATATCGTATACTGTGATGACCTCGCTTTTAATGGTCAAGACGAAAGCTATCGTGCGCTAAAGAGCGTGCTCGATGGCTCGCTAGACTCTGAGCAAGACAAACTACTGGTCTACGCCACCAGCAATCGCCGGCGCTTGCTACCGCAGATGATGAAAGACAATGTCGATATCTATAATGGGCAGACGGATGAAGTCAATCCCTATGAGGCCATTGATGAGACCGTGTCATTATCAGATCGGTTCGGTTTGTCCCTCACCTTCCATCCTATGGATCAGCAGACTTATCTGCATATTGTTCAGCACTATCTGAATTTAGAGCAGCAAAAAATATTCGCTGATCTGGATAGTGATGCTAAGGACATTTTGGAAAGTCATTCTATGCCTGATAAGATCAGAAAGGATGCGCTACGTTGGGCCTCAGAACGTGGCGGTCGCTCAGGACGAGTTGCTTACCAGTTCAGCCGCTTTTGGAGTGGTAAAACACAACTGGCTATCGAAGACAGTAAGCACTAGGTCATATTTAACGCTAAATCATATCTAAGCTTAGCCATATCTAATCACTGCGTGCAGAGCCTATATACTGCACGCGACTCTCTTCTTGACTGCCCTCTTGATTGCTTACCGACTCAATTGCACCATCAACCATATATTGAGCAAAATCTTCTGCCAGCCATAGATTGCCTTTGTAAACGCTCTCAGCATCTAAACGAATATTTGCCATGTTTGGTGTCTTGCTATTAGGATTATCAAAAACCTGATAACGGGCGCTAAAGTGCGTCAAAACTAGATTTTTGAGTCCAGCCGCTTGGGCAAATTCGCCGAGCAATTGGGCGCTACTATGCATCGGATCATAGTCTGGGTTTTTGGCTCGAATCTTAGTGAGCACCTCGTGCGTATAAGTAGCTTCATGCACCAATAAACCCGCATTGATAACGGCTTTGCTTAACAAATTTGGCGCATCATTGTCTCCTGCCACCACCACTCGCGTCCGCTGTATCTCATTGTCAACATAGTCTACTGAGCGCAATTGTCTATTATCCTCAGTCATGACATCTTCGCCTTGCTGCAATTTACCCCACAATGCGCTTGCTGGAATACCATCCGCCATAAGCTTATCTGTATTAAGGATGCGGCGGCTAATAGTCTGAGTAATACCAAAGGCATGAGAAGCAACCCGATGTGATAGCGGCGTGATATCAATATCAAGCTGATGTTGGTCGCTTAAGCTAATGCTGACTTTGTTCGTATCACCTTGCTCAGCTAACACCTCTTCAATCGCTATAAAGTCGAGAGCGAAAGGTAGATACAGCTCTGTAGTTGCGGTAATAGCTTCAAGCAAAGTAGCAATTGCTTTTGGGGCAATCAAAGTTAATGGCTCACGGCGCCCTGACATAGCAGCGCTTGCTAATAGCCCTGGTAGACCGTAGCAATGATCACCATGCACATGAGTGATGCAGATAGCAGCTAATTGATGTAGGGAGAGCTTGGTATGTAGCAATTGCTGCTGCGTGCCTTCACCACAATCAATCAACACCCATGGACGCGATTTCTTATTCTGATTGTTCTGTTGACGACTTCCTTGCTGTACGCCAGAGGTATGCGGATTCAGACACTCTATTGCCAGTGCAGTCACATTACGCTGTTTGGTCGGTACACCCGCAGAGGTACCCAAAAAGGTTAGCTTTAGCATAATGATGCCTTTTATTTATCAGGAGTACTGGCTCAGACTGCAAGAGCGTCTCTTCATCCTAAAACGATAACAGAAATGAGATAAACAAAGAATATGCCTAGCTATGACAATTGGCATATCATGGTTTTTTGACCTTCAACCATTTGTCCACCATTGGCAGTACACTCATTTACCATATTTGATTCGTAAGATTTCCAGCCACCATAAAAGCTCGCTGCACACAGAATTACCACTAGAATTTTCTGTGACCACGATTTGATAGAGACTTGCTGGCTATTAATCTGCTGTCTATTATTTTCTTGCATACTGGTATCTTGCTTATTAAGTGATGTTTGAGTTGCTGACTGATTGTCATTTACGTCTAGGCTATCTTGCTTTAGATTGTCTTTATTCGAGGTGTTTAGATCTGTCATAACATTATCCTAAAAAAGGCTTTGTTTATTCATAAACAAAGCCTTTGGTCTACATGGCTACTTAAGCGTTGAGAGAGGATTATACCAGTATCCTCTAAAAATTCAGACGGCCGCCCTTTTTTTCTGCTCGCTTAAAGGCATCTCGTTCTTCGCAGCGTTTGAGCCAGTTCAAAAGATTGGTATATTTACTCTGATCTAAACCTGCACCAGCATTGGCACCCAAGACTGCAAGATGCATTTGAATATCAGCGGCGCTAAATTCACTACCTGCAAACCAATGGTTTTCATGTAAGTGACGCTCCATCATATCTAGCATCTTCTCCAAACTGCTACTGATCATGTTCTTTTCAATCTGACCTTGAATTTTTTTGCTAATAGGTTTGATTAACATTGGCGACTGAGACACTACTTTCGTGAATACCAAACGCATGACCAACAGCGGCATTAATGAAGCCTCTGCAAAGTGTAGCCAAAACGTATAGGCTTCCCATGCTGCTTCGTTATTATCGTCAGGTTTGAACTGCTTTTCTTTATCATAGTGCTTAATCAAATACTCAATGATAAACCCTGATTCAATCAGCACACGATCGTCTGCTTCTAATATTGGTGCATTACCAATCAGATGCACTTGCTTTAGGCTATCAGGAGCACGGTATGCCTTGTTGCGCTCATAGCAAGTCAGTTTATAATCGGCACCGAGCTCTTCCAAAAGCCAGATAATACGAAACGAGCGCGAGTTTGCTAAATGATGAAGATGTAACATAAACCGTCCTAGTTATATATTGTAGTAAATCAGCCATAATATCTCAGATATAGCACCATACGTTTACTCGATCGTGGCACTACTGCTCTCGATAATAGCGTAATTTGTACTTCTTTAATACTGTGAGTTGGCAGACATACTGGAAAACAATGCCTACCGAATAGATACTATCTAAGACGGTGTACTCTTTGGCATCAATCTAAATGTAATGCTTCAATCTTGCGCGTCATTTTATCTATCTTTTGCTGATATTTTTTGATCTGACGGAATCGATGCGCGATTAGCACGCCTTTGATACGGCGATTTTTCAGGCGGCGACGTGGTGGAAAACTGCCTACTTGTGGCTCATTGTAGCCATGTAAGCGGTCTTCACGTTTACGCGCCATATAACCCAGCGCACTATCAGCAATCATAATCAGCAGTGCGATAAAGATCATGCTGTACATCAGCATGGAGCCACCATCATGTAAGTTACGATCTAAAATTGCGATTGAGAAGATAAACAAGAATATTGGCTCAAGGTAGCACAGAGTTCCAAAAAGTGAGACAGGCAACTTCTGACTGGCCACCATTGTTAGTGACATTGCAGCGGTACTGATGATGCCTAATAACGGCAACAGATACCAAAGCTTGTGGTTGGTGATTGCTACTTCAAAACCGCCATTCATATACAGCGCGACAAGTACCACTGGCAACAACAATACAAGGTCTGAAATCAAACCAGTAATAGGTGGTACTGCCAACTTGCGGCGTAGTAGATAATAAGGAGGATAACCCAAGCAAACAAACAAAGTCGCCCAAGAAATAGCACCATACTCAAAAATATCGTAAGCGATGCCAAGACCTGCACATACGATAGCAGCCCACTGAAGTAAGCTCATGTCTTCGTTGTAAAAGAACCTGCCGACAACAATCATAATCATAGGATATAGGAAGTAACCCAACGTGACCTCAAGCCCCAAGCCATTGACTGGCGCCCACATAAATATCCAGATTTGCGCGCCCAAAATTGGTGTGGGTAGTATAAATAGAAACCACTCTTTTGCGTTTTTTAGTGTTTTTAGATAATCAAAAATGTGCTGCCACTGCTTTAGTACGCTGACCAGCAGTACGAGACTAAAAAACATTGTCAGTACGCGCCACGAAGCGACTTGCGTACCTGATAATGGTTGCAGCAGTAGACCAAATAAGAACAGTAATGAGTATAAAAAATTTGCAGCGACAGCGGTGATTGTACCCTGCGAGGTTTGGTTAGTAGTCAGCATCACAACAGCCTTTAAAGATTGGGGCACATCCATGGCAATTTTTAAAAAAAACAAAAGCCTCAGACGAGAACGTCTGAGGCTTTTGCATATAAGGTCGTCGCGCAATCTAAGTTGAACGCTTTTGATGTGTTAGGCTTACATCATGGTCGGCATTATGTCAAAGTCAGAATGAATAAGCAATGCCGCTGTTCATCTAGTGTTTAAACTTCTGCATTGAGTAAATTTAATGCAGGTAAGTGCTTATTTTGCATCAAGTTGTTCGATTTTTTGCTGTATCTTATCCATCTTCTTTTGGTAACGGCGAATCTTACGAAAACGATGGGCTTTTAGCACGCCATCGATACGCTGATTGATAAAATGACGACGCGGTGGAAAGCCGCCAATCTGAAGCTCTCTATAGCCATGCAAGCGGTCATTACGCTGACGAACGAGATAGCCTTTTACGCTATCAGCCATCATGACCAGTAGCGCAAGCGTAATCATGCCGTACATAAAGAGTGAACCACCTTCCTCAAGGCTTTGACTCAGAATCGTGATAGACAACACAAATAATAGCATCGGCTCTATATAACTTAGCGCTCCAAACAGTGAAACAGGCAACTTACTACTGGCAATCATCGTCAGCGACATCGCAAGCGCACTAAAAGCACCAAGCAGCGGTAACAGATACCAGAACTTCATGTCTTGCGCAGCAACATCAAAACCGCCCGTCATGTAGAGCACGATGAGCACTACTGGTGTCAACAGCGTCAAATCAAACAATAACCCTGTAATGGGCGGTACAGAAAGGGTGCGCCGTAGCAGATAATACGGTGGATACCCCAAGCATACAAACAGTGTCACCCAAGAGACTGAACCATACTGAACAATATCATAGCCGATACCGAGTGCTGCAAATATTGCGGCAGCCCACTGCAAGATGCTCATATACTCATGATAAAAGAATCGACCAAGCACAATCATCACTAGCGGCAATAAGAAATAACCCAACGTGACATCGAGACCAAAACCATTGACCGGCGCCCACATAAACAACCAAATCTGTCCCCCTAAGATTGGCGCAGGCAATATAAATATTAACCATTCCTTGATTGTCTTTAGCGTATTTATATAATCAAAAATACGTTGCCATTGTTTAGTCAAACTGACCAATATCACCAAACTGAGCAACATCATGAGCACACGCCATGATGCCACCTGCGTCCCTGTTAAGGGCAGCATAAACAGTCCAAACAAAAACATCATCGAGAATAAAAAGCTCGATGATACCGAAGCAACCGTTCCCTGAAAAGTTTGATTGGTCGTAAGCATAACAACAGCCTTAAAAAATAGAACCTTATTTACAGTATTGAAAAAATGAGAATTAAAAAACAAAAGCCTCCGACGATAACGTCAGAGGCTTTTTTCTAGAAAAATGCTAAGAGACTAGACTCAAAAGCTAATTACCAAGACTATTACTCGTCATCGTCTTATGCATAGTTAGTCTATTATAGATTGTCACTTGGTTTATGATCGTTTGCAATATCAATCACATCATCGACGTCAGTAGTTGCAGTATTGTCAGTTGTCGCATCAATATCTATCTGCTCTTGACCTTCTACTTCAAACGTACCGTCTTCTCTCATGGCATCGATAAGCTCATCATCGTTCTCTTCATGCTCAACACGCGCCATGGCAACCAGTTTTTCATCTTTTGACAGACGAATCAATGTTACGCCTTGCGTATTACGACCAGAGCTAGCAACATGCTCAACTGGGGTACGAACCAACGTACCTTTATCAGAGATTAGAATAATATCATCAGTAGAGTCGACCTTGGTCGCTCGTACTAAAGCGCCATTACGCTCACTGGTCTTGATAGCGATCACACCGCCACCGCCACGATTTTGCGTATTGAACTCATCGATAAAGGTACGTTTACCAAAGCCGTTTTCACAAGCAATCAAGATTTCACGTACATCATCTTCGATAACGACTAATGATTTGATAAATTCATCAGTAGCCAGACGCATACCGCGGACGCCTTTTGCCGTACGACCCATCGCACGCGCATCATTCTCATCAAAACGAATGGCTTTACCACTTGAAGCAAACAACATCACTTCTTGGCTACCGTTAGTGATACGAGCGCTGACCAATTTATCACCGTCTTCTAGTCCAACCGCAATCAAACCGTTCGAGCGAATATTGGCAAACTGCTTCAGTTCTACCCGCTTCACTGTACCGTTGGCCGTGGCAAAGAAGACAAAAGGCGGCTCTGCTTGGTTGCTATCTTCTATCGAATCGTCATCATTGCTTACTTCTGATACCTCACTTACTACTGATGTATCTTCCACGATTTTTGGAATTGGCAATATCGTCGTAACGGTTTCGTCGCTATTTAGACCAATTAGATTGACCAATGGACGACCGCGAGCACCGCGACTAGCAATCGGCACTTCAAAACCACGTAGACTAAAGACACGTCCACTATCAGTGAAACACAGTACCGTAGAATGCGTTGATGTTACGACTAAGTGATCGATTACATCGTCTTCTTTCATTGCCGTAGCAGACTTACCTTTACCGCCACGTTTTTGTGCGACATAGTCATCAATCGGCTGAGTTTTGGCGTAGCCAGTACGCGATACCGTCATGACGACCGTTTGCTCAGGGATAAGGTCTTCACGACTAAAGTCCATACGTGAATCGATGATATCGGTACGGCGCTCATCACCAAAGTTATCACGAATCTCGATCATCTCATTAGAGATAATAGCCATCAGCTTATCAAAATCGCCAAGAATAGACTCTAAATGCGCGATTTCACGTAATAGGTCTTGGTATTCTTCAGTCAGCTTGTCTTGCTCAAGACCAGTCAAACGATGCAGTTGCATATCTAAAATTGCATTGACCTGCTCAAGTGACAAGCGATAACGCTCTTCGCCTTCAATCAGACCAAACGGCGCTTTAGGATCTTCGCCATCGATAAACTCAGGACGTACCGATTGACTACCAGCAGCTGTGAGCATCGCAACGACACTACCTGAACCCCACGTGTTATTTAATAAGCTTTCACGTGCTAGACCACGGTTTGCCGACGCTTTAATCGTCGCAATAATCTCATCGATATTGGCTAGTGCGACCGTTAGACCTTCTAGCAAATGACCACGAACGCGGGCTTTGTTCAATTCATAAATCGTACGGCGGGTCACCACTTCTTGACGATGACGGACAAATGCAGCGATAAGCTGACGCAAGGTCAATAGTTTAGGCTGACCATTATCGAGTGCCACCATATTGATACTAAAGCTAGACTCTAGCGGCGTTTGTAGAAATAGGTTGTTAACAATAACTTCAGCCGTCTCACCGCGACGCAAATCAATAGCGATACGCATACCGTCTTTATCAGACTCATCACGAATCTCGCTAATGCCTTCGATTTTTTTATCACGAACAAGCTCTGCGATACGCTCGATCAGCTTAGCTTTATTAGCCTGATAAGGTACTTCGGTAAATACGATGCGCTCACGATCACGGTTGACGCCAGAATTGCTCATCGGCTCAATATGATAACGACCACGAATATGCAAACGGCCTTTACCCGTACGATAAGCATCTAAAATGCCCGCGCGGCCATAGATAATACCGCCCGTAGGAAAATCAGGACCTGAGATATGTGACATCAGCTCTTCGGCTGAAACTTGTGGGTTTTCAGCATAGGCCAAACAAGCATTAATCACTTCAGTCAGGTTATGCGGGGCCATATTGGTCGCCATACCAACGGCAATACCCGTCGCGCCATTGACCAATAGGTTAGGAATACGCGCTGGCATCACGCTTGGCATGCGCTCAGAGCCATCGTAGTTGTCTTCCCAATCGACCGTGTCTTTGTCCAAATCAGCGAGCATCTGGTGGGTCAGTTTGGTCATACGTACTTCGGTATAACGCATCGCTGCCGGAGGATCATCATCGATCGAGCCAAAGTTACCTTGACCATCAACCATTGGATAGCGCAAGCTGAAATCCTGCGCCATACGGACGATGGCATCATAGACGGCACTATCGCCATGTGGATGGTACTTACCGATAACATCACCGACCACACGTGCTGATTTTTTATACGGTTTATTATAATCGTTTGATAGCACGTGCATGGCATACATCACGCGGCGGTGTACAGGTTTGAACCCATCACGCACATCAGGCAGCGCACGCGAGACGATCACGCTCATCGCATAATCCAAATACGACTGCTTTAGTTCATCTACGATGCCAATAGGACTGACCGATTCGCTCATATACACTCCTTCACTCACATTTTTTTCTAACGTTGACACATCGCTTATGGCACCCATAGATCATATAAAAATACTGCCACATAAATGGGCAGTCATGACCAAAATAGACACCATAAAAAAACACTGCTACACGTGCAAAACAATAGGAAAATAGTGATACGGTTTTTGTTAAAAACAATGTTTAATAAAAGAAGCTATTTTAGCACAAATTTGCTGATTTAGGGGGCTTTGACTGCCATTAAAATCAAGCTAGACGGTTCATTCACAGTGATATTTTAAATTATTGACACACACTAAAATAATTCTAATGACAGGTTTTTTTTGATTGGCTGATTTTGCCATTTTTACAGACGAACTTACCATCTGCTGAGCAATGAGACACCCCGCCCATTTTACCCGAACAAGGCGTATTTCGAGCTTGGGCTTGGCTCATAGATGTGAAGGCAAATACTAGGGCGAGTAGCGCTGTGCTGATTGGTTTCATTGTTTATTCTCCGTATCTGATGGATATTAAATAGAAAAATACTATACTCATTCAGTACAGCTCGACAAGATTTATTTTGACTAACTGAGTGAATAGTTATATTTCTATCTACAATTCAACATGACATTTAATTTAACGCTAAAATCTTGAGCATAGGGCTCATACGTAGTTTGCATATAAGCTCTATTAGGCAAACAACTAGGATGCTTAGAATATTTAGCCAATACAACAAAACCTACAACTGTCTCTGACGTGAACTGAGGCTCTTTCGTGAACTGATTGTTTTTATGTGCATGATTTTTTTGCAATCATAATTCTTTCATAAGCATACTGTTTTCAAAGTCATATTATTCTCATGAGCACATTATGATTTAAACCACTTTAATGCGGTTATTTTTTAGTGATACTGGACAAAAAAATTCTAAACGCTACACTACCTCATCTTTTATAGCACTTACATAACGACCTAACAGGCTACTTTTATTATGGATATCATTCTTGCAATTGTTTGGATTTTAGCAATGGTGCTATACAGCTTTTCGAGCGATTACGTTGCTAGCTTTCCTAACCATAACAATCGCGCTGTCCCTTATGTCCGTTGGGGAGCACTTTTAGTCGCTATGGCTTTATCAGCATACTTGTCAAAAGCCTATCAAGAAAACCTACAAGGCAATGGTATGTGGGTGTTTGTTATCGTGGTATTTGTCGTTATTGTTTTAGCGAAGGTCGTTTTTAAATGGGTAATTAACAGACGTTTGAAACGCTAGTTCATACTAAATATTTTTCTTATAGTCAAAGAAATCTAAAACAGCTACAAGGCAACCGACCGCAGATTGTACATATAGTACCTCTAGGGAGGGTAACACCGTAGCGGTTTAGTAGTTCGCTGACTATACTCTAACCCTCTTAATTATTGATCTAAATACCTATGACAATTAAACATCAAGATAGCCAGCCTGACTCAAACCTTTCTATACCAACAGAAGACAAACGAGCAGATCGTAGCTTCGATGCCATTGCCGATCATTTCGAAAAGAAAGTGTATGGTGGTTTAAAAGGCGAGATTCGATTGGCTGTACTACGCCGTGATATTTTTGAATATAGTTCACAGATGAGTGAAGCGCTTGGGCGACCTTTACGTATCTTGGATGTGGGTGCAGGGCTTGCACAAATTGCGATAGAACTTGCTGCTCAAGGTCATAGCGTAGTCATCAATGATATATCAGCAAATATGCTTGAGAAGGCGAAAGCGAGCGCAGAAAAAATTGATAAAAAGCTAGACATCACATGGTATGTTTGCCCTTATCAGGCGCTTGAAGAAAAACTGGCTCAGACAGAGAAGTTTGATTTGATTATGTCGCATGCGCTACTTGAATGGTTGGCAGAACCAGCGGCGGTCATGGACTTTTTTGATAAGCACTTAATAGATGGTGGCGCGTTATCTGTCTGCTTCTATAATCCAGCGAGTTTTGACTATCGTAATCTTATCATGGGGAATTTTAACTTACTCGATAGCTTACTTGATGGTAACGATTACAAAGCGGACAATAAGAAAAGCCTCACCCCCAACCATCCCGTGGCCAAAGAAGAAGTCGAGACGTGGCTTCAAGCGCATGATTATCAGACGGTACGTAGCAGTGGTCTACGAGTATTTCATGACTATGCGCCGCTCAAACGTGGCGGTCATAACGACCCAGATGCAGTGATAAGAATGGAGTTACGCTACTCACAGTTAGAGCCGTACAAATGGCTTGGTCGTTACTTACACATTTTGGCTAAACGGTAAATTGAGACGACAGCTCAAGAATGGTAAATGCTACTAAACCTCTTCATCCATTCTCGATGACCTATCGTATTCTGACCAAGTAGTGGCATTGATGTCTTTTTCATCGAAAACTACGACATGCTCCAGCAAAGGCAAAATGCCAATATGCGAGCCGATTGCATGATTATGATGGCTTGCAACCAAGGATAAGACAGTCTGTCCGTCATCTAACTGTAGTCGATACAAATAGTTGGCACCGCGAAACACACGTCCGATAACCAAAGCTGTCTGCGTACTGTCATCATCATGAATAATATCATCAGGGCGCACGAGTACTTTGATTGGCGTACCATTTGGATAATCATATTCGCAATACTGTGGCTGGCCTGATTCATCATAGACTTCCATGCGGCGATAGATATTACCTAGCGCCGTCTCAACATGACCTTCTTTGATGATACCGTCTATCATCGCGCCTTCGCCTACGAATTCAGCGACAAAAGGACTGACAGGCTCATGATACAGCTCGCTTGGTCGCGCCCACTGTACCAATCGTCCTTTATCCATTACCCCTACTTTATCCGCTAGCGCGAACGCTTCATTTTGATCATGAGTGACCAAAATCGCTGTAGTATTGGTACGTTTGAGGATATCACGGACATTCATTGCTAGTGATTCACGCAGCACCACATCTAGATTAGAGAATGGTTCATCAAGTAATAGTAGTTTTGGTTTGGGGGCTAGTGCTCTTGCGAGAGCCACACGCTGCTGCTGACCACCAGAAAGCTCATTAGGACGTTTGTCTGCATGTTCAGTCAATTCAACTAAGCTTAGCATCTCAGCCACACGGGCTTTTTTGTCAGCAGCTGACCATTTATTGAGACCAAAGGCGATGTTTTTCGCCACGCTTAAATGACCAAAAAGAGCATAATCCTGAAACACCATGCCCATGCCACGCTTGGCTGGCGCAACTGCGAATGATTGGCGAGCTGTCTTCTCAGTTAGACGTTGATTGTTTAGATAGATAGTGCCGCCGCGACTTTGCTCCAGTCCCGCGATTGCTCGAAGCGCTGTTGTTTTCCCGCAGCCGCTATAACCCAAGAAGCAACCAATCTCGCCTTGCTCCAGCATCAATGATAGACCATTAACGACGATAGTATCGTCATAGCCTACGATGAGATTTTGCACACTAAAGTAAGGATCTGTCGCGATATGTTTCTCAATATTTTGTTGTGAGGTATTGTTTTGTTCTACAGTTTTATTCGGCTGAACTGGATTAATTCTATTTTGTGACAGTGGTGACTTTGCTACAGGCACATGGCTAGCCCGAGCCTTTTCTGACTTAGAATTTGTTGAGTCGTTCATTGAATCAGTGTACATAGACGGTACCAGTTCGCTATTAGTAAGTAAAACCATCGATAAAACAGAGCAAATTATAATATAGCTGACACTACGAGTGTGCTGTTAAACTTATACCAAATTATTGCTATTAACTTTGTTGCTATTAGCTGTGTTTATCGCTTTGACGCAGTAGTATCCAGACAGGAAGCAAGCCAACTAACACGATTAGCAAACTCGGCAATGCGGCTCGTCCCCACATACCTTCGCTCGTCATTTCAAATACTCGTACTGCAAGCGTATCCCAGCCTTGACGCCGTGTCATCAGCGTAATGGGCATCTCTTTCATCACTTCGACAAAACCCATCAATAATGCAGTCAATACGCCAGGGCTAAGCACAGGTAGCATTACATGACGCCATCGCTGATAAGGACTGTCACTCAGTAATTTTGCAGCAGCTTCTTGATTGACTGTCAATCGCTGCAATTGTCTGTCAACTGGCTGAAAGCTCACCGTCATAAAACGTGTCGATAACGCCAGTAGCATAACAATGACACTGCCAGAAAGCACTTGCTGTGAGGTGATACCAAACGCAATCATTTGATTATCAAGCCACGCAATAGGTATAAATATCCCTACCGCCAATACAGTCCCCGGTACGACATAGCCTAAATTGGCTAAAGTGGTCATTAGCTTAGTCGATTTATCAGGATACTGCCGTTTGATCCACGCAATGATAATCGCCAAAAAAGCAATAAATAGCGTGGTCATACTAGCAATCATGAGGCTGTTGGTAACAAAATCAATGTAACGCGCATCAAAATCTTGGCGAAAATTCAGTGCTGTCCAATAGATAAGCTGCAAAAAAGGTATCAAGAAGGCGATTAAAAAGATGAGCGTACACAGCAGTGTCATGGCGAGTTTGGCAGGTTTGCTAGCGTCAAAGCGTTGGCTGCTACCTTGTGTAAGTGAGCTACCACGCTTAGCTTGCCAATACTGCTCAAACAATACCACGATAAAAATCACACCAATAAGCAAGGCTGCTAACTGAGCCGCTGTGGTCAAACTAAAAAAACCAAACCATGCTTTATAAATGGCGGTAGTAAAAGTATCAACATTGAATACCGATACTGCACCGAAATCCGCTAAGGTTTCCATACTGGCTAGCAGCAAGCCGCCAATGATCCAAGGCAGTGCTTGCGGTAATGCCAACCGAAAGAACACGCGGCTACGACTCAAACCTAGCATCTGCCCCGCTTCTATCGCTCGCCTGCCTTGTGACAAAAATGCCTGACGCGCGAGCAAATATACGTAAGGGTAAAACGCTAGCGATAATACCAAGCCTGCGCCCCATACATTCCTTATCGACGGTATGGCAGTACTGATACCGGAATCCCGCAGAGCTGTCTGTAGCGGCCCACTAAAATCAACAATGCCAATAGTGACAAATGCCAATACATAAGCAGGGATGGCAAGTGGCAACATCAACGCCCACGAAAAGAAACGCTGACCCGGGAAACGATACATACTAGTGACCCAAGCCAGAGCAGTACCAATAGTGCCTGAAACAACTGTCACCATTAGCAATAAAATCGCCGTGTTTTTGAGCACTTGCGGCAGTACATAGTCTGCCATATGTGTCCAAATCTCTGCCACTGGCTGAGTCCACGACAGCAGCACGATTAAAATTGGTACTAGCATAAACAACGAAATCAGCCCTAAGACTGATTTCGAGATAATACGTTTACGAAGGGCGTGGTCTTGGCTGACAGTCTGCTTGTCATTAACACCGCCATTGACAGTATCGTTTTGACTAACAGACGCATCTGGCGTTGTGATCATATTATCATTACCGTGTCATACGTATAGAGACCTTATAAGCTTATACCAACCTCAAAATCGTCATTACTTGAATAACTCCTTTGTAATGACTAACCTTTGAACCTATTCTTTAAAAGCTATTGCTTAAGAACTATTGTCTCGAAGTTATGATTTTGCGATTGGTATCAGTATTACTGGCGATCCCTTATTTATAACCCGCTTTATCCATCATTTGGATAGCTTGAGTTTGTAGTTCACCGAATTTCTGTACATTGATATCGTCTTTTTTGAACTCGCCCCATGATCTGAGCATGTCTGACTCATCGATACCTACTTTTACTGGGAATTCTTTGTCAGAGCTGGCATAAAGACCTTGTGCCTCATCAGATGACAACCACTCTATCAGTTTAAGCGTACCATCTGGATTGTCTGAACCTGCAACCACGCCAGCGCCTGAGATGTTTACGTGCGTACCAGTCGTATCTTGGTTTGCCCAGAATATCTTCACAGGGAAGTTTGGTTTTTCATCCAATAGACGACCATAGTAGTAGCTATTGGCGATACCCACTTCACACTGACCAGCAGCGATAGCTTCTAGCATCGCAACGTCATCACTGAACACATCAGTCGCTAGGTTATCAACCCACCCTTTAATAACTGCTTCGGTTTTTTCTTCGCCCAAATGCTCCATCATGCTAGCAACAAGCGATTGGTTATAAACCTTTTTAGAGGTACGTAAGCATAGTTTGCCTTTCCATTTTGGATCGGCCAAATCTGCATAAGTAGACAACTGGTCAGCAGTGACTTTGCTTGGATCATAAAAGATAGTACGTGCACGTAGTGACAGACCTGTCCATTGACCTTTTGGATCACGGTATTTTGCAGGGACGTTGGCTTCTAACACAGTAGATGATACTGGCTGCAATAGGCCTTGCTCTGCAGCTTGCCATAAGTTACCAGCGTCAACGGTCAATAGCATATCAGCTGGAGTATTCTGACCTTCCGCTTGCAAACGCGCCATGAGTGGACCTGTTTTGTCCGTGACCAACTCAACTTTTACGCCTGTTTGCTCAGTATAGCGATCTAACAATGGCTTAATCAGCTGCTCATTACGTGATGAGTAGATAGTAATCGTCTGACTATCAGCAGTCGTAGCTTCGTCAGTTGCTGCTTGCTGCTCAGCACCTGTTTCTGTTGACTCTACTTCTACGCTTTCTTCTGTGGTTGAAGAATTACTACAACCTGCTAGACCCAACATCATGCCAAATACGGCTGCAGGTAAGATAAGCTTCGTAGAGGTTAGATTAGCGCTGATAGCGTTCAATGACATGGTTTTCCCCATAGTAATGCTATAAAAAAGTAAGATGTATAGTGAGACAAAATAACAGTGATTATAACGATGACTTGCTAAGCGCTAGCAGTAATCAGGCCATAATATATTAAAGCAACATACTAATCGAAGTGAGATTAATTATCAATACATTTGTTTAACTGGCAAATATATCAGTGATGAGTCTTGAGCATTGATTTTTAAGAACTATTTTTCACCAGCTCTTTCAATAGTTTGGTCTAGCGACGCGTTTTAGCATCCATCTATAGCAGCCATTGTCCTAAAATTGCATTGACCGCAGCTTCTGTACGTAAGATACGAGAGCCTATATGTACAGGCGTGCAACCTTGTGCCGACAGCAGCTCTATCTCATAGTCAATCCAGCCACCTTCAGCGCCTATGCAAACTATACTCGGTAGCTCTCGTGATGGTTGCTGTTGTAAAAATTCAGAAAAGGACTGCTGACTATAAGGATGCGCGACTATCGCTCGACTGCTCATTAAGCTTGCAAGTGTGTCTTCAACAAATGGCTTAAAACGTTTTTGTAGCGTAATACTAGGAACAATCGTATCGATGCTCTGCTGTAAGCCTTCTAATACAAACTCGTCAACCCGCTCAAGCATGGGACTTTGCCAATAGCTTTTTTGGGTACGGTAGCTATTGATCAGAATGATATCGCGTACACCAAGCGCCGTCATATCCATGATCAATCGCCGTAGCACTTTAGGACGCGGTAACGCCAGAATAACAGTCAAATCTAATTTGGCTGGCGGCGCAGTATTCAACTGGACGTTACCTAGCCGAATACGGTCAGCGGTAATATCTTCGATAACAGCAGTACCAAGGTTGCCGCCGATCTGGCCAATTTTAAGCGTATCACCGACTTTTGCACCCAGCACTTTAGTCACATGGCTGACTTGAGACAAGGCATCGATGTTCGCTGTGTCTGATGAGAAGTTTTTAGCGGGCAATAATATACAGTTCATAAGCTATCTTGGTTGGAAGACATCTCGACTGCGTCTTCAATCATCGTAAATTGGCGGGTCAGTACCGCTTGCTGCTGTATCGTCATTTGCTCGCCAGCTTGCCCTGCCTGCGCGGCCAATGGTAAATTACTTAACCAAGTCGCCAGCTGCGTATAAATGCTCACAGCGTCTTCACGGTTATAAGCTGTTTTCTTACGAGAGGATTTTATGTTCGCCTTTAACTGATCATCACTGACCATCTGTGCATCCGAACTACTTGAGTTATCTGACTCAATTGGACAATAAAAATTATTGCTTGGCTGATATAAAGCGCCTACGCTAGCCAATTTATCTATCACGCTTTGGCACGACTGAGTATAACGTCCCATCAGTATAGGCGTTGCCACACTAGCAGGCTCAACTGGATTATGCCCGCCAATATCTACCAGTGAGCCGCCCACAAACGCTACATTTGCCAATGTATACCAAGTCATCATCTCACCCATACTATCTGCTAGATAAACTTGCGTATCTGCATCAATCATGTCTCCATCGCTGCGGCGCACCATGTTTAACCCAGTTTTTTGAATGAGATCCGCTACTTCATCAAAACGCTCAGGATGCCTAGGGACAATAACAAGCAACGTATCTGCTAATGTGGCTTGAGACAGTAGTTGCTGCTGCAATGACAACGCTGCTGCCTCTTCGCCATCATGAGTACTCGCAGCTACCCACACAGGACGATCTGCTATACCAAACTCTGCTCGCAGTTCAGCTTTCTTATTATAAATACCATTATCTTCTACCGCTTTGTCATTGAGTTTGGACGCATTGATTACCCACTTTAATGAGCCTGCCACACGAATTTGGGCGCTACTAGCCCCTAACTGCCGAAAGCGTTTAGCAGAGTCACTGTCTTGCGCAATAATTAAGGAGAGGTTTTTCATCATACTGGCGCTGACTGCACCAATTTTTTGATAACTCTGAAAAGAAGAAGCAGATAATCGACCATTGACTAGGATACTTGGAATACGGTGCTGGGATAATTTGGTCAAGATATTTGCCCATAGCTCTGTTTCTACAAACAGTGCAGCGCTCGGCTGTACATGCGTTAAGAAAGTCTCGATCACAGCAGGGCTGTCGACTGGCACATAGCTATGACTCATCTGACCTTGAGCTATCTGTTCTGCAAAACGACTGGCCCCACGAGCAAAACCTGTCTGAGTCGTATTGGTCAACCATATCTGATAGCCATTAGCCAATAACATATCTAGTAAAGGCGCGACCGTATTGGTCTCACCTAATGAGACTGCGTGGCACCAAATTACCCCTTTATCGCTATCAGCATTGACCACTGGACGCGGTGGATACTGCTTACCAAAACGCTGATCGATTTCCTGCTGATAATTGTCATTTCTATGAGATCGACGCCATACTTGCAGACGATATAGTGGCTTTAGTAGCCCAATAAGAGACTGATAATATAAAGGTGTCTCGTATACCATACGACTAGGTGATGATACAGGGTCCATTGGATTCGCAGAGTGGTCAGACGGGGTATTAGATGATGGCATGGAACAGCCCAGATTAGTTATGAATCAAACAATAAAAGGGTAAAGGTAAAGCGCGCCAATTCTACCTGAATTTAAGCTGTAACAATAAGCTTTTAAAAAGTTACTGAGTAAATATTTATTAGGTAATGATTGTTAGATAATGACTATTATCAATAAAGCGACTGCGATGATTGCACCAATTAACAGCTGATAACGCTTGGTGCTATGCTGCTCTTGCTTCTGTGTGATCAGCAGCATTTCTGCTTGCTGCCATTGCTTGACCAGATTGGCCGCTTCGGCATGACCATTATCTGCCGCTTGCTCTAACCAGTATTTACCGCTATCTATATCTTGAGACACCCCTACTCCTTGGTAATACATCTTACTGAGTAGACGCTGAGCACGGCTATCATTTTTGCTAGCGGCTTGATTAACCCACTCTACGCCAGATTTTTTAGAATCATCGCTATTTGTAGCCAAACCTTCACCTAACAATTCATACATGGCCAAACGTAACATAGCCGCTGTATTCCCATCTTCAGCAGCCGATTGTAGTAATAGAAGCGCTTTATTTTTTGCCGTGTTGTGATCATTTGAAAATATAACTTGGCGACGAGGCTTGTTCTGCTTGGCAATATGCTGCTCGAACTGATCCAGTACTTTACGTGCTTGCTGATACTGCATATCACCAGTTGGTTGTGGCACCGCTATCTCATCTAACTCTACGAGCAGTTGCGTAAACATCTCTGGCGTTGATGTGTTTTTTACAGATGACGTAGGCTTGGTTGTTGGCTTCGTTACTTTAGTCAGCTCAGGCTTTATTGGGCTCTCAGATTTAGGAGATACTACGCTTGTTTGCAACTCAGTTATCGTATCAGGCATAGCAGATGGAGCTGCGAGACTTTCACTATCAGTTACAACTATATTAGCTTGGTGATGCTCAGCTCCTATCGATACTTCCTCTGGCTTGTTAAGAGGAACATTTAATTGACTAGTACCAACATGCGTATTTAAATCTGCGCTCGGAGCGATACTTTCAGTGACTTGATGAGTGGTTGCTTTATGTGTTGTTACTTTGTTTGTTGTTACTTTATCCGCTGTTAATTCGGGCATTGGATTAACATCGTTACTTAGAATAGTTGGTAGTCTAAGGCTAATCGCTTGATACAACCCGCTCTCTACTTGCCCGCCTTGTACCGCGTCAAACTGCCGATCAATATGACCAAACAATCGTAGCCCTATTGGCTCTAGTGCAAAAAACAAGCACTCTTTAACCCCGCTATCATCATAACCGACAGCCATATGCTGATAAAAATCATCGGTGATCAATGTTAGCTCAGGGTAACGTTTACGCAGCTCAAACTGACCATACCAATGTGGCTTGCTTTGCCACTGCTGCGCCAATACACGACCTGCATAAAACGCCAAAAACACCATAAAATTACGATAGCGCTCATCGACCAGCAGTGTCACCTCATCCCATATACCGCTCTTGATCATATCTCGGCGCACTTGGGACAATAGCGTATCTATACGCTGTAAACTCTCAAGCGACTCATCTAGCCTACAAGCGCGCAGCTCAGTTTCGTAGGCGATACCACCTGCAATAGGACGCCCAGCTAAGAAATCTTGCCAATAGCCTTCTGCAATGTAGTCCAGTGGCGTTAAAGGTGATGCAGACATAGACGGACGTGACCTCTTGCAGATAGATAAACCAAAAAAATATAGGCTATAAGATTGCTACGACTAAGATGATAGAACAATACTAGTAGATTACCTTACCCTAAAAATCCGAGTGCTACAATAAAGGACTGAACAAGCGCACGACATTATCAAACAATCGTTTTGATCCGTGACGCTGTTGCCACTCATCACTATCCAAGATTCGGCAGTTTTCTAAATAGACTTCCTGACAGTCCGCTACTTGGGCAACCATTTCTGGCGTATAAATCGCCAAACTGACTTCCATATTTAGATAAAAGCTGCGCATATCAATATTGACGGTGCCAAATAGACAGTAGTCATCATCGATAACCACTGTTTTTGCGTGTAGCAAACCGCCTTTAAACAATGCAATCGTTACTCCAGCATCCAATAACTCTTGATAATAAGCTTGAGAAGCGTGCTGTACCAGAAACGAGTCAACCTTTTCAGGAACAATAATCGTTACATCAACGCCGCGCTTAGCTGCTATCGTCAGCGCGCCCGATAGGGATTCATCAGGGACAAAGTAAGGTGTGGTAATACGGATGCGCTTATTGGCACGATGAATCACGGTAACTAACGTATTGTAAATCACATGAGCCGTTAGCTGCGGTGCTGAAGGTATTAGCTGCGCCAAGACTTTGTCCACGACAGGCATCTTTGGTACGACAATCGAAGTGGCACCTATATCTGGCTGCTCATGATCATCAATCGTATCCGCCAATACCTTCACACGGCTATTTAAATCATTGATGGTCGGATGCATCACATATAACTTACGGGTATAGTTATTAACCCGTTGATGCAGCTCAGCAAGATTGTCATTACTTTCAGCACCGATGTCGGTAACAATTACCTTGGCCATCGCTGTATTGATACTAATTGAGTGCTGGCTAGTCGTTCGTAGCGCCACATCAATCCATTGACCGACATTTTTGTTTTGCTTAAAAAACCTTGGATCAACCAGATTGAAGCTGCCGATATAGCCAATATGTTCATCGATAACCACCATTTTGCGATGATTGCGCAAATCAGAACGTTTAAATAATGTCTTAAATAACCCTACTGGCAATGACTGATGGACATAAACTCCTGCTTTTTCTAATTTGCGGTGCACGCTACTATTAATAAAGCTAAAGCTGCCCACACTATCAGCCAATATATGACACTCTACGCCGCGCTGAGCCGCTACAGACAGCGCTTCTATGACCTCTAACACCTGTCCTTTTGGATAGACAATATAAAATTCCATGAGGACAATGCGCTGGGCGGCATGGATATCTTCAATCAAACGCTGAAAAATAGAAGCAGGATCCGTCAACAGCTGCATTTGATGATTGGGAAATACACCAAACCCTGTCCAGCGCGTTCCTATTTGGCTAACACCGCGGTAGTTGGCTGGTAATAAGTCCTGCCCTTTATCAAAAATCAGATGCTCACGCCTTGCCATATCGTTCATCAAGATGCTGGCTTGATCTACGCGTTCACGATAGCGCCGTCCAATCATCGGCTCACCGAGCAAAATGTAAGCCACAAAACCAAATACTGGTAACGTATAAAGCACAGCCACCCAAGCAATAGACACACCAATATTGCGCTGCACAGAAACCACGCGCAGCGTCATTACTATCATAAGTACAATATGCAGCACCAGACCTAGACCCGCTAAGTCTCCCCAGGTCCAGCTGGTAAAAGTATCTTTAATAGTAAAAGTGTTTATATTGGCCTCCATCAACCGTGTTCAACGAATAAAGCATCCATAACGAGCAAAGCATCCATAGTATAGTAGCTTTTCACCTCTAAACAACAAATAATGATAATAAGTGTACTTTTAGAAATACTATATAATACATGGCTTTGAGTGCTATTTTTGATAGATTACAAGTGCGATTTATAATTATTTTCTAAAAATATTAAAATAATATTTGACACCCAACAGTAAATCTATATAATACACACCCACAGCAACGGAGCTTAGTGACAAACTTAAGAGCTCAGTTGATGTTGAATAAATTGCATAGCAATTGTTCGAAGGGTGATTAGCTCAGTTGGTAGAGCGTCTGCCTTACACGCAGAATGTCGGCGGTTCGAATCCGTCATCACCCACCACTTCTTAGCAAGTGGCTAAACAAGCTAAGAGACCTAAGCAGCGGTAGTTCAGTTGGTTAGAATACCGGCCTGTCACGCCGGGGGTCGCGGGTTCGAGTCCCGTCCGCTGCGCCATATTTAAAACGAATTTAGACTTTCGAGTTTAAGCAAGTTTCGCCTCAAACATTAGATTGTTTGAGGTTTTTTTGTGTCTACATATTTTGCTTAGACATTGTTTATATAGCTACTGCGCCAGCTAACACTTCTTAACTCGCGTACAAATATTTCAGTGCTATGGACGTTGACTTATTCGGCTCACACTAGCGATTAACGCTACCATCACTACCCCCATGATAATCAAAATACCAGACATCATATGCGCCGCCTCATAGTTGAGCGCTTCTACCTGCTCATATATAGCAATTGATACCACCTTAGTTTCGCCTGAGATGCTGCCGCCTATCATCAGTACAACCCCAAACTCCCCAATGGTATGAGCAAAGCTCACCAAACTACCCAAAATAATACCAACCCGCGCTTGCGGTAAGGCTACTTTCATAAACCGTCGCATACGACTTGGTTCTAGGAGATGAGCAACTTCCGTGACACTTTGCGGAATACGTAAAAACTGTGCATAGACAGGCTGTATATAAAAAGGCAATGAGTAAATAATAGAACCAATGACCAGACCTTCAAAGGTAAAAATCAACGGGCTAATATTATGTTCGCTCAACCATTGACCGATACCCACACTAGGACTGAGCAGTAACAGTAGATAAAAACCAATCACGGTAGGTGGTAGCACCAGAGGCATCGCAATGATGCCCATGAGCAGTACCTTAAGACGTCCTATTGCTTTTATACGGCTCGGCTTAGCCAACCAATAAGCGATAGGCGTTGCAAATAGCAGTAAGCATACGGTGGTCACGCAAGCGAGCTTAATGCTCACCCAAAATGGACTGAGCATATCTGACATAAGAGACTGGTCGATCATATAATGTCACTGCTCGTTCTATGATGAGAGGGGTTAGTCTAACGTATTACTGGACGGCCAGATAGCCTGCTTGTAAGAAGTGCTGCTGCCCTGCTTTTGAGCGCAGGTAGTCGGTGAAGTCGGCTGCTGAGGCGGTATTATTAATAACTATCCCATCTTGTAAGATAGCTGGATAAGACGTTGGCAATAAGGTAATAAACTGCTCAGGCTTGGCTTTAATCGCAACAAGCTGAGACTGTGCTACAAACCCATAGTCCACACTACCCGTATGCGCATATTGAAATGCCTGACCGATATTCTCTGACTGTATTAAGCTTTTTTGAGCATTTAACTTATCATACATATTTTGTGATTGCAGATAGGCTTTTGCAGACGCACCATAAGGCGCAAGGTCAGGGTTCGCAATAGCTACCTTGCTGTCCTGAGTAAAGTCAGCACTGGTAAACACATCACCCAGCGATGTTGGTGTAAAATTGTTTAAAGGTTTAGTGACACTATAGAGTGCTAATTGACCTCTGGTATACGTAAAAGGCTTGGTTAGCTTATTATCTTCACTAATAACACCAGCTGAATTTTCATCAGCCAATTTAGCAGGGAACGCTTGATTGGCAGACAAAAATATATCATATGGTGCCCCTGCTTTGATTTGCGCATACAACTTACCAGAAGAGGCATAAGTAACTTCAATATCTGAGATACTTGAAACATTTTGGGCAGATGAGCTGTTATCAGCCTGATAGCTATCAATAATATGAGGGAGTACATCAGATAAGTTAGCAGCCGCAGCGATACGCAAAGTCTGGGCTGGTTCAGTGGTATCAGAAGCAAGCGCCATATTGGCGTCTTTGTCTTGCGTACAAGCATTTAATGATAATAGCAGACAAGCAGATACACAGACAGTAACTAATGACTTAACCATTATTGCTAAGCCATTTAGACGAATCGTCTTCGTAGTATTCTTGCTTCCACACAGGAATGTCCGCTTTGATAGTATCTAATATCCAGCGACACGCATCAAATGCTGGATAACGGTGCGCTGACACTACCCCAACCCACACAGCCACATCGCCAATCTCTAACGCACCGATACGATGTATCGCAATAGCATGCGTAATTTCAAAACGCTTTTTGGCCTCTTCTATAATGGCGCGGCCTTGATTGATGGCCAAATCCTCATAACCATAATAGGTAAGACGATCAACGCTCGTGGCGTTATTATGATTGCGCACTCGCCCTTCAAAACAAACAAACGCACCGCAGCTGTCATTATCTAACGTACTTTTTAGCCTATCTTCATCTATAGCAATATCTAGTAGCGCAAAGCCATCACGCTCAGCGATAAGGTAAGCTTCGTCAGCACTACGTTTGATGCTCATTGAATGATCGTGGACGTTGTCGGTCATTTTTCTTCTCTATTTATTATTTTTTCTTTGTAACCACTGAATAGCCACTGATAAAATGGACACTAGTAAACGCTTGTCTAACCACCAGCGACTGGCGTGATGAAAACCACGCTATCACCATCATTTATCTGGTCAGTCCATTTAGCAAAGTAGTCATTTACTGCAACGCGTAGCTCCGACTGCGGACGGCTAAAGCGATGCTTTTGATTAAGCTGTTCGTATAGTTCAGTCAATGACGTATCCTGCTGTACGCTTACTGTCTCTTGCTGACAATTGGCCTCGTCAGCCAAACTGGCAAAATACATGACATTAATATTCATCGTTGATTCGATATCAGTTGTCATATCGATAGCACTCATAAACCTCTCCCTCTTATGCAAGCTTCCTTGCTTAGCATTTAGCATATTTTTATTAATTGATTAACGATGCACTCTGCAATGTTGTCACTTTAAGCATGACTGTAATCTGACTTACCACCTGTCTTCTTAACCAAATGAATATTATCTATAACGATGTCATGTGATAGCGCTTTGGTCATATCATAGATAGTTAAGCAGGCTACACTGACTGCTGTTAGCGCTTCCATCTCAACCCCTGTCTTATGCGTGACCTTGACCACCGCACTGACCGTGATGCTGCTGAGCGCGTCGTTATACTCAAAGCTCAAACCTATCTTGTCTAGCGGTAGTGGATGACAAAGCGGTATCAGATCATGAGTGCGTTTGGCCGCCATGATACCAGCGATATGAGCTGTTTGCGTGATGCTGCCTTTTTTGGTCATCCCATCAGTCGCTTTAATCTGCGCATAAATTTCACTGGGAAAGCGTACTTGTCCAGTGGCATTGGCTTCTCGCGTCGTTGCTGTCTTACCACTAACATCGACCATGGTAATATCACCATCACTGTCTAGGTGAGATAAAGTAGATTGCGGATTTATCTGAACGCTGTCACTCATTTATATAACCTTTCTTATGTGATATTTTTATTATTTTGGTAGAGCAGCACATACCTGCTTAAAATCTTCAGGCGTATTGAAGTTGGTTAGATTTTGCCACTCTTTGCTAAATGGTACAGCTTGCACCAATGGTTGAATAAACTGCATTACTCTACGCTGTCCGCTATCTATATAGCTTTTCAAATCAGGCTCGATACTTAGCTGATACAGGCCTAATAATGGATATAGGTGACTGTCACCTTTCAAGCAAATTACTTTTTTATTGGCAGCAAGGCTTATTTCACATTGTAATTTCTGCCACAAGTCAGTTACTGGTATTAAGCTATCACAGCTAATAACCAGTAACCACGATGCTTGTACGTTTTTTGATACGCCTGAATCTTTCAAACCGTTCAAATCGTTCAATGTTTGTAAGGCTGATTCAATAGCGACCAAAGCGCCGCCAGTTTTAATCTGCTCATCATGCTTGTTAGAGTCAACATCAGCACCATAATCAGCAATGTGAATAACAGGCGCATTAGGTTTTTCTGAATAGACATCTAAACCAGTTTGAAAGTCGCGACCATTATCTGCAATCAATATAGGAACCTGTAAATTGCTTGCATGACGAACATGATAGTCTAGCAGCTGCTCACCTGACGGTAGTGTCAGCATCGCCTTAGCCGTTCCCATACGTCTAGATGCCCCGCCTGCCAAGATGACCACACCTGCCAATCTGTCCAAATTAGTTGAGCGCTCTGTCATTGTGCCATTACCTATCAGTTTTGATTTAATATCAATCTTGGCTCAATTATTTATAACTCAATCATGGCTAGGGTTTTGTGCCAAAAAATGCGGCACAAAATTGCACGGACGAGTACGACTGTCAAACTGATCTTTTAAGATATTTTCCCAACCAGTACGGCACGCACCAGAGGAACCTGGCAGACAAAACACACCAGTGCCATTGGCCATGCCAGCAACTGCTCGCGATTGTACGGTAGACATACCGATTTCATCTTTTGAGATTAAACGGAACATTTCACCAAAGCCATCGATTGATTTATCAAACAGTACACTCACAGCTTCTGGCATACTATCTCTGATGAAGAACCCTGTGCCGCCAGTTGTAATAACCGCATGAACGCCTGGACTAGCAATCCAACCACTAATGACTGCCCGAATCTGGTAAATATCGTCGGTGATTAATTGACGATCTGCTAAATGATGACCTGCTTCGGTCAAGCTGTCTACTAAGTACTGCCCTGACGTATCTTCTGCCAACGTACGGCTATCAGAAACAGTCAATACAGCAATATTAAGCGGTGTAAATTGTGCAGCAGGCTTACTCATAAATAATCCTTTGTAGATGTCATTTTATAATTGTATTAAAAAGCAGTTGTATTAAAAAAATTTATGTAGAAAAACGATTGCACTGGAAGACAATCACTATCAGCGTCATGATTGCAGACTCAAAATGTTTTATCCGCCGATTATCGATAGATTGTGCATGATGCCACTGTTAGAGTCATGCAGATGATGATGCTCAGGCTTGATTGGCATAAAGCTATGTAAAGTGTTTACCAGTCCTTGGATATCGTCTTGTTGTAAGTATGGACGGATATCGTAGTTGCCTTGATCAAACAAACACAAATGCACCTTGCCTTGGCTGCTTACACGCAGACGATTACAGGTATCACAGAAGTGCGCCGCATATGGGGCAATCATACCGATACGACCGACATACTCAGGGTGGCTGTACTCTACCGCTGGACCATCGGCACTACCGCGCTCATGTGGCTGCCAGCCATTTTCTAACAAGTAATCGGTGATAATATCAGACTGAGCATGCTGCGCAAAAAACAAATCGCTATTATCACTAGTCTGCATAAATTCGATAAAGCGATAGGTCACTTGTCTGTCTTTGACATAGTCGATCGCCGTGATTAAATTCTCAAAAGCAGTCTCTGCCATCAAGACACTATTTATTTTCAGCTTGATGTCAGTCGTTTCTAACAATATATCCATGTCAGCCAATATCTGCGGCAAGGTATCAAAGCCTGTCATTTTATGAAAAGTAGCAGCATCAAAACTGTCCATACTGATATTGAGCTGATCAAGTCCAGCAGCTTGCCAGTTGGCTATATGTTTACCCAATTTATAGCCGTTACTGGTCATCGCGACCGTCTCGATACCGTCAGTCTGCTTAATCGTTTCGATGATTTCGACGACATCACGACGAATAGAGGGCTCACCACCTGTAATTCTAACTTTTTTGGTACCTACTTGAGCAAAGCCACGTACCAAGGTTGCAATTTCAGAGATACTCAGCTCATCATCAGGGCGCTTACCTTGATAACCATTTGGCAGGCAATACTCACAGCGAAAATTACAAAAGTCAGTAATAGACAGACGCAAATAAGTCAGACGCCGTGCAAACCCATCGGTTAGCGGCTGGTGATAGTCACTCATCTGCTCAGTGGGCACGACCAAGGAAGGCTCTATGCAGCCATCAGATAATGCCGGTGCCAAGCTCGGTGAATACAGTTGCGGGCTGTCTATTTTGTGTTTGTCATCTATGTTGTCATCAATCATATGTTACTGCCATCAGTACTGCTTACTATAAGCACTACTTTGTTATTCGTGTTTAGCATACCAGTGTAAGGTTACTCTTTAGCTTTGTGCGACCACCTTACAATAAATTGGCAAACGATGAATTAGCGATGTAGCCAAGGAAACGGTTGTACAACGACGTCACTAGCAGCTGCTACATTCCCACTGTCTTTGTCCAATACAATAAAGCAATTGGCGCGGCTCAGCTGTTTGATTCTATGTGACTGCTGTCTTGAGAAGCACTCAACTTGGTAATTACCTGTCTTATCTCGTGACAATACACCACGCTGGAAGTCTTTACGGCCGGGGGATTTTCTGATATCACTGATGAGTTTGGCTTTAATAGTTAGCGGCATTGGCTGCTCTGATACGCCAGCACCTGACATTTGCCACAATGCAGGAATCACAAACTGTAGCGTACCCACAACCGTAGAGAGCGGATTGCCCGGTAGGCCAAAATACAATACCGGCTTATCAAGATTTTCATTCAATTCACCAAATACAAAAGGCTTACCAGGCTTCATCGCTACTTTATAATGGTTAATCTGACCTAATGTTTCGATCACCGTGGTCAAAAAATCATAGTCACCAACTGAGACACCTGCTGTCGATATCAGTACATCACAGTCCTGCATGGCCTCATTGACTGCGATAGTTGTCTGCTCTAGGTTGTCAGGAATAATGCCATAATCACGAATAGTGATAGGCAGATCTGATAGCAGGCTTTTGAGCGTTGGAGTATTAGAGTTATATATTTGGGCTAAGCTTTGTAGCTCATTACCAATAGCTACGAGTTCATCACCTGTTGCCAACACGCCTACAACGAGTGGTTGAAACACGTTCACTTGGCTAATACCAAGGTTGGCGAGTAAGCTAATATCTGCAGGATTTAGTCGTTTACCGATTTTTAAAACGGCTTCCCCAGACTCAATCTCTTCGCCTTGTGAACGGATATTATCATCAACTTTGGCCGTTTGCGTGAGCGTGATGTTATAAGGTCGAGATTTATCAACGGTCGCTTTGATATCTGCAAAATTTGTATTCTCTTGCATAATGACCGTATCACAGCAATCTGGTACGACTGCACCGGTGAAAATACGTACCCCTTGCCCCGCCTCTGTCTCACCAGTATAAGCACTACCAGCTTGCGACTCACCAACGATTTCGATAGTACTATTTTCTGATAACTCACTTCCCTTTGCAATCGCATAGCCATCCATTGCAGATAGGTTCTGTCGCGGTACATCAAAGGGTGAAGCAATATCTTGAGCCAGTATATGGTTTAGGCTGCCCAGCAACTCTAGAGTATTGACGGCTCTTTTTTGTAGTGGAAAGTCAGTAATATGATAACTATCTATCCGTTGCTGTATCGCAGCTTGTAATTCTTCCATGGTAATCATAAGGTCACGCTCTTTCTGTCGTTCTAATTATTTATAATCGAAACTGTTACTAAAAATGGTCGTTGAAAAATGTCACTCAAAACTATGAGTAAAAGTCATCGTTAAAAAACACATTATCTAGAGTCTATCATTCAAAGTATCAACTTTCTTGTATTAACCTTGTCCTGATAAGTTTTGAATAAAGCCAGATTACACTGGTCTTAATATTTGATACTTATTGCATTGTCCATGGTGTTAAAGGTGTTAGCAAAATCAGACATAGATTGAGACAAAAAAAGCACCTTGGCAAGGTGCTTTTTGTAGAACAAAGTAAATTATCGTTTGATGGCTAGTGGCTAATTAATAATGGCTAAGTACGATTAAAAAGAGCCACTTTTATACAGTGTATAAACACCGTCAGTTTACCTCACCATCCAGCCAATAAAGACGCACTGTTTTGAGTAATGAATCCGTCTGGCGTTTGGCCGTTATCTGCTTGCCAGCGCTGGAATGCCGTGCGAGTATTGGTGCCCACGATACCATCAGCGCCTTTGGTATCATAACCCATACTAGTCAAACGACGTTGTAAGTTAGTCACTTGCGTAGTCGATAACGGACGCTCATAACGAGGCCAAGATTTTTGCAAACCGCTTTGTCCATTAATTGTTTTGCCTAGCAGACTAACACCCAATGCATAGCTTGATGAGTTGTTATAGACTTTGATCACATCAAAGTTTGGGCTTAACAGTAACACTGGACCGTCTTTACCAGCGGGTAACCAAAGCTCCATCTGAGTATTGGCATCTAAGTAAACGTCCGCTATCGTATCGACACCCATTGCAGCCCATCTAGCAGCAGGCTGTTTACTACCAACCACTGAGTAATCAAACGATGCTGGCACCGTTGCCTCATAAAACGGTGCTAAGCCACGAACCCAACCTGAATTGCTAAGATAGTTGGCCGTCGAGGCTAGTGCATCACCAGTCGCCCAAGGATTGCGATGTCCATTACCATCACCATCTACCCCTTGTTTGAGCCAAGTCTCAGGGATAAACTGTGTTTGTCCCATGCCGCCTGCCCAAGAACCGTCGAGCTGTGACCATGATACGTCACCGCGTTGTAACAGTGTCGCTAACGATAGCAACTGCGTTTCAGCAAACTCTTGACGACGACCATCATAGGCAAGACTGGCAAGAGAACTTGGCAGATCGCTATTACCGGTCACAGCGCCATACGATGACTCCATACCCCATATCGCAGCGATAATCTCTGCATTAACCCCATACTGAGACTCTAGCTGAGACAAATAAGCACGCTGCTCAGCAAATTTACGTTTACCTACACTGACGCGTCCACTTGATACCGCAGAATCTACGTATTCCCACGGCATCTTAGAAAACTCGGGCTGACCTGAATCTAATGAGATGACTTGCTGATTTAGGTAAGCAGAGTCAAGCAATCGACCAATAACTTGGGCATCATAGCCTGATGATATTGCACGCATAGAAAAGTCTGACTTCCAATCAGAAAAGCTACTATAGCTAGGCTTGGGTGCAGGCTGCGGTTTTACGACTGGCGCAGGTGTTGGTTTGACCTGAACGGTTTGGGTTTGAGTAATCTCAACGCCGCCTTGACGAACAGGCTTACTTTGCATTGCCTGCTGGCTTGTACACCCGACCATCACTAATGCTGGCACAAAGGTGAGGTATTGCTTTTTTAATCTCATAAAAAATCTCAAACATGAATAAATAAAATGGCTCACAGTGGCCAAGCTATCCGTAGCTATTATTTAAGTCTAACGCCCAAGTACGCTACGCGGGTCAATAGGATTACCATTTAAGCGAACCTGAAACTCTAAGCCTACCTCATTGGTCTGACCACTACTGCCCATACTGGCAATACGTTGACCACGCTGTACTGTATCGCCCTCTTGCACCAATAATTGGCTATTGTGCGCATAGGCTGTGATGTAGTTATCACTATGACGAATCATAATTAGATTGCCATACTCTGGCAGACCGTTGCCTGAGTAAAGCACAGTTCCTGATTGGCTGGCAAGTACTGGATCACCAACCTTGCCCGCAAACCACATTCCCATATTGCCCGCAGCAGGGTCAATATTACGAGTCACTGGGTTGCGCGTAGGATAATCATAACCAGAGGTCGAGTTGGCAGTGGCCTCATAAGCTGGTGTTTGAGACTGGGTCACAGGTGGCGTATAAGTTGGTTGCGTTTGAACTGGGGCACTGTAGCTATTGTTACTTGCAGTGCTGGCCGCATTGCCTTGCCATAGTTTGAGCCATTGGCCACTATATATGGTATATTTACTATCTAGATTGTTCATCGCTCCGATTTGGCGGTAGTTCAGACGATAGCGCGCTGCAATCTGGCTGACCGTATCGCCGCGTTGTACACGATGATAGTTAGGGACGCCTTGCGCGTTAGTAATAATCTTAGGACCTGCTTGGTTTGCTGATTGATAGGTAGGCTTAGTTGCACAGCCGACGACAGATAAAGTAGCGACTGCCATAGTACCAATCAACGCGGCTTTGACAAGGTGCGATCCAGCTATGATTTTTTTCATACAAGGTTCCTATTCTTTGTGTTGCTCATTCATTGTTTAATCATTCAAAAGCTCTTAATGCCATACAAGAGTCTTCTGATATTCTCATAACACGTCAGTGTTTAATAAGCCGGTATGGATTATATCTTATAGAATTTATAGCGCGAGTGTTAATAATCTCTCCAGCGCTGCCGTTGGCGTATGATGTAGGCGTACTGGTGATAAACTGACATACCCTGCCGCTACAGCCTGATAATCTGTCATTACATCCTGCTTTGCTTGTACCGCATCGATTGACGTTTCTAATGGTCGCTCATTTTTACCTTTTCGTAGAGACAACCAGTACGCATCTCGGCCGCGTGGATCTATCATATGGCGTACTGGCTGAGCAGCTTGCTTATGGCCTAACGAGGTTATTTTTCGACCCCTGATATCATCGGCATGCTGCACATCAGGAATATTAACGTTTAATACATGATAGGGCAAACTTTTGAGCATCTCTAAAATCGAAGTCTCAGTAAGCAGTTTGACGATTTCATGTGCGGCCACTTGATAATCACTGGCTGATTCTTGCCCACCGTTTTTGACACCCCCGCCTACCAAAGACGTTGCTATAGCAGGAATACCAGATAGTTGCGCGGTCAATGCAGCACCGAACGTACCAGAGAACATCACATCCTGTCCAAGGTTAGCCCCTGAGTTAATGCCTGTAATCACGCAATCAAAGTCACTATCACGATATAATTCATGGATTGCTAGATAGACACAGTCAGCTGGTGAGCCATTTACCGCTACAAATCCAGAAGGCAGCTGATGCGTATGCAGTGGTCTTGAGACACTCAGCGCGCTGGCATAGCCGCTTTGTTCATCGTTGGGAGCGACGACCACCACTTCGCCGATAGTCGTTAACGCCTGAAATAGTGCCAATAATCCTGGCGCATACACACCGTCATCGTTACTAATTAAAAATCTCATTTCTACTCAGTATCTGGTTAATATGTTATTAGCTGTCTTTCTACATCTCTATTTGGTAATTCTACTATCGCGCCATGTCTGTTCAAGATATGGCATAAAAATACGATGCTCATATTTAAAATGAAAACATGATACTCTAATTCTCCAATGACATGACGCCTCAGTCTAACGAAAAAGAATCATTTTGATAGCATGGGCGATTATAACTGAATAATATAAAGACACGAACCCTGTCTTTAGCAAAGTATCATGTTCTTCTTATGCTGATAATTATATGAGAAAAATAACGTGACAAATATTTGTATAGAGCGGATGACAACTAGTAGATTAAGCATCGCGTTACAATACGCAACACCCCACAACAATACAAACCGATGTACTGATACTGAAGTAACGTCATTAGGGTATGCTACTGATATGTTGCTAAAAAATGGTTTTGGCTCACAAGATATCTACACATAAATCAATATTTTATGTGACTTTTGTTTTTTTACCGATTAACATATGACCATTAAATAAAGACGAGCGAGTGTAATACTGAATGAATAAACAATCGATATTATCTATAGCTTCTGTGATAGCAAATACTGCCTTAAAAGTTGGGATTGCAGGACTGATAACGTCTGTTGCTATGCTGTCTCAAGCTTCTAATGCTGCGAATAACTCTGGCACTACCATTCCGCTAGACATGTCTGGCATCAACATCACTAAGCACGAAATTGCGGTAATGCAGGTACTATCAGAGATATGCCCACCAATGCTAAATGGTAAGCAAAAACAGCGGTTTTATAAGTCGTACACTGTGCAGCTGCATGAGCTAATGCCTTCTCTAGAAGATCCAAAAGCGGCTATTCAATACTTATCTACACAGCAAGACTATCGCCAGATATTACAAGGTATTCGTAGTTGGACGATGGGATTCTCAAAGCAAGAAAACAAAGCACTATGTGAAGATTTGGCAAACGCGGACTATTAGACAACTAGCTAGTTTGATTCAGCGACTAGCGTCTTCTGCTTAACTTGTTAATAACAATATTTGTATCAATGATAATAAAATAAAAGCTATGTACTCTTTATAACATCGGTTAAGCAAAGTTTATCAACTGGTTGTCTAGGTATCTGTAGCTTCAAAGCTTGCTGTCACTTTACTTGTTATTCACAAGCAGTGCAGCAGGCTTTTTTGTGAGCGTTAAATTTTTATTACAGAGACTGGTCAGATGATAGTCAGAACAAATATATGATAGGTCTTCATTTTTCTTTTCAAACTTGC
The DNA here is from genome assembly GCF_947500265.1 of uncultured Psychrobacter sp. GTDB lineage: Bacteria > Pseudomonadota > Gammaproteobacteria > Pseudomonadales > Moraxellaceae > Psychrobacter. Next base: position 462,606 of record NZ_CANMRN010000002.1, read on the forward strand.
CTTATTTTTGCATTTATCGATTCCCCATCGGTAGTCATTTTGCTAAGATAAGGCGTTAATTTTATGTCTATTGTGTAGGCGTTACTATTTTCGTCGATACATTATTTTAAACACTGCATTTAAGACATGCTGCTTAAAATAATGTATGGAAATAGGTACAAAACATGAGCGATAAATACATTTGGTTCCATGATGCGGTGTAATGATATATGACAGTAAAGCGTGTAAAAAATCAGTTGGTACAGCTGGTAGTTGGTGTAAGTATCTCGATGAGTGCAGTAGTGGCAAACGCAGCCATTCAACCACCTGAAATGGACAATACTGCCTATGTGTTGATGGACTATAACACTGGCGAAATTTTGGCTCAAAAAAACGCCAATGAGGCACTGCCGCCAGCATCTCTGACTAAGATGATGACCAGTTATATCATTGAGCAACGTTTAGCATCAGGCGACCTGAAAGAAGATGAACAGGTATTGATGAGTCCAAACGCATGGTGCCGTGGTAGCAGCAGCCAATCTTGTATGTACGTGCCTGTGAACAAAACTGCCAGCGTCATCGATATGCTACGCGGTATTATCATTCAATCAGGTAATGATGCATCAAAAGCCATGGCTGAACATATTGCTGGTAGCGAAGCCTCGTTTGCAATCTTGATGAACGAACAAGCGCAAAAAATTGGCATGGAGAACTCTAACTTTGTCAATGCTACTGGTATGCCTGATGAAGGTCATTTAGCATCTGCTTTGGATTTATCTAAACTTGCTCGCGCTATTATCAAAAACAGCGGCGACTACTATAGTATCTACGCAGAAAAAGAGTTTACGTATAACGGTATTACTCAAGGTAACCGCAATGCTCTGCTGATTACCGACCCAACTGTTGATGGCTTAAAAACTGGCCACACTGATGCGGCAGGCTACTGCTTGGTTGCATCAAGCAACCGTGAAGGCATGCGTCTAATCTCTGTCATTATGGGTACCAAGAGCCAACAGGCTCGAGCCGATCAGTCACGTGAACTACTTAACTGGGGTTTCGGGCACTTTACAACAGTTACCAAGGCGCCTGCTGGACAGTTCGTTAGTAAGCTTCCAGTATGGTTTGGAGAAGCTGACGAGGTAGAGCTTGCAACTGGCGACAACTTGCAAATTTTAACTAGCAAAACACAGAAAAACAAAATCACCACAGTGGTCGATATTCCTGAGAGCTTAGAAGCACCGATCAAGAAAGGTCAGGAAGTTGGTAAAATGATGGCTGTTATTGATGGCAAAGCGGTAGCCTCAGTTCCTATTATCGCAACTAATGATATCGAACAGTCAGGCTTTATGAGCCGTACGTGGGAACATATCGTACGCTGGGTAAAAAATCTTCTCTAAGAGAAAATTTTAGAAAGCACTTCTAGCTAAAAACTGTTTAAAAAAAGACGCCTTAAAATGGGCGTCTTTTTTGTTTTTTATGCCTACTGTAATTTAAAAGTGCTTTGATACTGAAAAGTAGAAAATATAGAAAATGCTATCTAGTAAAATAAACCTAACTAGGAACATGGATTTAGTAAGACAGTACTACGTCTAAACCAACCATTGTTTTAATAGGTCGCTTAACGCTTTGTCCTTATAAGTAGCAATATGACAATAGTCAATGCCAGCTGCTTTTAAACCATACTCAAAACTGCCTACATAGCGCGCCCGATGCTGCGGATACCAATATACCAATAACGCACGATGCTCGCTCTTACTACCCTCATCGCTTTCATACTTACGGATACGTTTGGCTAGCATCTCAGCTTTTTCTGGGAAAACATCTTCAGCAAACATTACCATGTCAACTTTCTGCTTACGCATCTCCTCTATGACGAGTTGATTACCTTGGCGACAAATAATCGTAGCCCCTAGGTATTCCAGTTCCTCTAACAAGGAGCCTGTCTCATGATAGTAATAATAAATAATCGTTAGACCAGACAATAAGCGCTGCTGTTTTGATTGCTGTTGATTGGGCATCGCTATGGTCAGCGTAAACTGCGTACCTACGCCAAGCACACTATCAACATCAATAGCAGCACCCATAAGCTGCGCCATTTGTCTAACGATAGGTAAGCCAACCCCTGAGCCTTCGTACTGGCGAGTTTGCGAAGAATCCACCTGAAAGAACGGATTAAATATATCGTCTAGGTGCTCATTATCGATACCAATACCCGTATCTTTCACGCTAATTTGCCAGCGGTTACTCTTATTAAAATGTGTCAGTTGCGACGTAATCGTAATTTTTCCGACAGGTGTAAACTTAATCGCATTGTTGAGTAGTATCGATAGTATCTGATGTATTTTTTCTGAATCACCGTATAGGCTATAGTCTATATGATGAATATTACTAATCAGCTCTAACCCTTTTTGCGTAGCCATATTTTCAAACTTAGCTAGCAGATCAGCGATTAACTGTAATGGGTTAAACTCATTTTTATGAATTCTTATCTGGCCTTTTTGAATCTGGTTCAACTGTATAATATGATCTAACGACAATACCAATTTATCACTGCCGCTACTGATAATCTCTACCGCGTCTTTTTGCTCTCTGTTGAGCGTCTCATGATCCAATAGTTGTAAACCACCTACAATTGCATTCAATGACGTTTTTAACTCATGAGAAATCATGCTTTGAAAATTATGCAACTGCACATCAAGTGACACATCTTTATTGTGCAATTGCTGTTCAAAGGCTGCAAGGGCTTCATAACCTTGCCGTGCTTCTTGTAAACGATTAAATAACACAATTAATGCTTTTTTGATTTGGGTCAGTTCTTGAAAATTGAATTGCTGCGGAATGACTGGTAATTGCTCTAGATTTGCATTGTTCATGACAATGGCACAAACATCGGTCAATGCTTCGATATCTCTGACTGGCCAATTAAGCTTCCTAAAAATGTATAAGGCAAACATAACAATCAGTACCACTGTTGTTAGCCATAACCACAGGATATTTTGGAACCAATGTAAACGTAGCAATTCTACGTCCATCGTAATATTAATATAACCAATCAATGTGCTATTTTCGGTAGCTATATCAGTCGTCTCATCTGGCACTGACGATTCGCTCATAATGTTTGATAAAGTCAGTGCTAACTGTTGATTGGAATCGGACTTATTGGACGCCACAATACTGGCATCGAGGTCTTTACTAATCACTGGATAGTTGAAACTGACCGTATGCGCAAATAAAGCATTTTTCCAATCATCAAGCGACTGGTCTATATCTTCAATTGGCTCAGAAGTTGAATAGAAAACAATACTCTGAATCGTCGGCTCGTTTTCTAATAAGATATTGACTTGTTCAGCCACGATATCTGCGCCATCTGCAGTCGATGCGCTAGTCGTTAATAAAGATGCCAGTTGTTGAATATGCTGGTTTTTTTCTTGATAGTGATGCACTAAGCCATAAATAAAAGGCAATAAAAAACCTGCCAGCACTGCCAATACGACAGCTTGTATGACAGAACGCCAGATAAGTACGGGTATGGTTTGAAACGAACGGTTGTTCATATCACTCTACTGAGTCGCGTGCAGCTTTCATTTATAGTACAGGTATTTTAAAGATGTGATAAGTAAAACATTTGAGTATTTTTGAAGCACTGAGATAGCTATTGATGAGCCCAAACTATAGCGTATTAATAGAAAAATGTCATCGCGCTATCGAACGCGATGACATTAATCATAAAGCTAAAGATATAGAGCCTAAAATACGAGGATTAACGAGGCTTTTTATCTTTGGTAGTAAATTTCTGTGATCTATTACGTTCGCGCTGACGCAATTGCTGAGCTTTTGCCTTAGTCGGTGTGTCGCTCTTATTCGCATATGGGTTATCGTTTTGCTTCAAGATAACGTTAAGCGGTGTGCCTTCTAACTTAAATACTTGACGGAATTGGTTCTCTAGATAACGCTGATAGCTCTTAGGAAGCGCACTGGTTTGGTTACCATGAATCACAATAACGGGTGGATTGTGGCCACCGATATGTGCATAACGCAACTTGATACGACGTCCAGCAACGGTCGGTGGCGGATTGGCCGTTACCGCATCTTGCAAAATCTGGGTCAAACGGTTGGTCGATACTTCGAACATTGAGGATTTGTACGCACGTAAGATAGACGGATATAAATTACCGACACCTGTGCCATGCAGTGCTGAAATCAAATGTATTTTTACATAAGGAATAAAGCTAAAACGGCGATCCATTTCAAGCTTGATATAGTCTCTTTGATCTTGCGTTAGACCATCCCACTTGTTGATCGCAACGACTAACGCTCGTCCAGCGTCAAGCGCGTAACCAATCATATGCAAATCTTGGTCCACGATACCTTCGTGAGCATCAATAACAATCACAGTTACGTTAGAGTCTTCAATCGCTTGCAAGGTCTTGATGACAGAAAACTTTTCTACTTTTTCATCGATTTTACCACGGCGACGTACACCCGCAGTGTCGATCAAGACATAATCTCTACCTTCACGCTGATAAGGAATATAAATACTGTCGCGTGTCGTGCCTGGCATATCGAATACCACTACTCGATCTTCGCCAAGCAGGCGGTTCACGAGCGTCGATTTACCAACATTTGGGCGACCGATAATGGCAAGCTTTAAGCCTCTTGGCTCTACTATGTTTTCTTGCTCAGGCATATCAGCTGTTAGCACTTCAAGCAAATTGCCCACACCGCGACCATGACTGGCTGCCATCGGATACGGCTCGCCCAATCCTAGTGCATAAAACTCAGCAGGTGCTGCATCATGTACACCGTCGACTTTATTGGCGACAACATAGACAGGCTTGCCTAACGTATGCAAAAACTTGCCAATTTCAGCATCAGCGCCAATCATACCGGCACGAGCGTCAACGACGAATACGATGATGTCTGCTTCATGAATTGCTGTATGCGACTGTTCAGACATATAGTCATCGATATTACCGCTACCGTCATCAGCTTCACCGATACCACCCGTATCTACAACGATAAAGGATTTGTCTTCATAAGTTGCATCACCGTACTGACGGTCACGAGTCAATCCTGAAAGGTCAGCGACCAATGCCTGCCGACTTTTTGTGAACTGATTAAATAAGGTGGATTTACCGACGTTTGGACGACCAATTAAGGCGACCACAGGCTTGATACTCATGGGTTACTCTCAGTGAAAGGCACAATGACGGGCAGTACAGTTATTCTTATAACCAGTTACATAACAATAGTAATAGATATGCTGCAATTGACCGTGAATTAAAATGAATGATAGAACAATAGCAAAAATAATAGATGGCTATTTTACGATTAAAAATAGTATATAGGATGGCTTCATTATACCTATTATACATAAATCAGTAGTATATATGGATAGCACATCGGTCGCATAGAGTACGCGAAAGCCTGTGTTTAAACAAGCAATTTACACAAGGCACTAAACGCTGACTAAGCAGCGTTTGTGTTTTATAAATGATAATCAAGAATAGGCTTAAGGGCTATAGTGAAATATTACACTTCGTTAATTATCTATAAGCACCTATCTATATAGTTATTAGCGCACTAACTGCCAGATAGCAACTTGTCCTGACGTACTTTGAGTCATTAAACGGCTACCTTGAACTTGCAAATTGGTCAACGCACCATTTGTCTCTACACGACTAACGATGCTACCCGTAGCAGGATCAAACAAATGCACTACGCCATCAAAGTCACCAATGGCGATATAGTTGCCAATCATCACAGGATTGGTGAGATCACGATAAGCCAATTCGTCACTTTCCCAGAGTGTCTCACCACTGTTGCGATCATAAGCAACTACTTTGCCATCTAGACTGGTAGCGATGACTTGCTGAGTATTTACCGCCAGTGATTTGAGACTCGCAATTTCATTGACGAACATTACCTGACGTGAGGCCAAATCAATACCTAATAGCTGACCACTATAGCTGATCGCAAATAACTGATTTTTATCTACGATAGGTTTGCCATCGACATCACTCATGCGCTCAACTTCACTACTACCAGCACCTACGCCAACACGTCTTGACCATAGCGGAAGACCGTTATCGACAGTAATTGCGTGCAAACGACCATCAGCTGTCGCTAAAAGCGCTGTCTCATTGTCTAATAAAGTCGGTGCAGCGCTACCGCGAACGCTGATAGCAGGTACCTGAGTTGCGAACTGCCATACCGATTGTCCAGTTTGCAGCGACAGACCGTGTAAAAAACCATCATTCGCTGATAATACCACACGATTATTGGTAATAAGTGCTGGTGTCAAAACCGAACCTGATAACTGCTGCTGCCAACGCTTTGCACCAGTCGTGCTATCAAACGCCATGACCTTGCCACCACGAGTACTAACGATAGCTGTCTGGCTCAATGCATCTACTGCAACACCGCCGGTAATTTGATCGTCAACATTGATGGACCATACACGCTCACCTGCACTATTAAACCCTAACAGTTCGCCACCGCGTGATGCCGTAACGATTTGACCATTGGCATAGCCAACTTGCAAATCTAGCGGATCTTTTTTGCTGGCTTTTTTGTTGCCAACATCCGTACTGAAAACAGGCTGTAGTACGCTAATCGGCTGAGCGATTTGTACCAATTTTACCGGGTCATTAACGACCGGCTTAATACCGCGATTACATCCAATCACTGCCGTGCTCATTACTGCCAGTACGGCCACATGCATGACTGTCTTTTTGATGGTCTTGGTGTTTAACATTTTGCTAGAGCGAATAGATTGAGTCATTGTATGTTCTCACTACAGATAAATTATTATTAATTGGTAAATTGGCCAACGGCAAATTAGTAATCATTAGGTTATATTAAAAAAGAGCTTTGGATGATTACCAACTCTCAATACTATCCTACCGACTTATTGCCCCGCTTCGGCAGCGACTTCATTCGAGGTATCCATCACTAGCGACGGCTCAGGAGCAGATGCCTCTTGAATAAGACTGGTTTGCTCAGCAATCGGCTCAGCTGTGATACCTAAGCTTTCCATCTTTAATGCCAATACTGCACGCGTTTCTTGACGGCTACGTAATAGCTCCCACGCATTGCTATAAGATTTAATCGCTGAATCTTTACTGTCTTGCGCTAAGTAAATATCCCCTAGTAGCTCCTGTTGACTTGCTTCAAACGAGCTTGGCATGTCATTGTTTGCTTCTGAAAGTGCAGCATCTGTATCGCCTGCGGCCAACAGCGTTTTTGCATAGCGTAAACGAGTAATCGCTTCTAGACCAGCATCACCCAAATCAATGGCCAATGCTTTTTTGAATGTCTCAGTCGCTGCTGCAAAGTCATCATTGTCTACTTGCTGACGTGCCTTTATCATTAGCGCTTGCCATGCATAAACCGACTCACCATGCGTGCCGACCAAAGTATCAATATCTTTGTCTAGTTGGCTACGACTTTGGGTAAGTGCTTCTTGAGCCTCTGCTTCTAAATCTGGGTTTTGCGAGGCCAGTTTGACCTCTTCGTTTAGCTGCTGAATATCAGCATATTGATCGGCGGCGACGGTATCTACTCGCGCATGGTTGTTTTGCCAGTACGTCCAACCAAAATAGGCGGCCAGTGCTAACAAAATCGCAGTGACGATATAACTACCATATTGCTTTAACGCTTGCATGGAGTTATCTGCATTCGGCGAATTAGGTGTCAGAGCCATATATATTTACCTGATAAAATTTACATTAAATTGCTAGTGCCACAAACAAAGCTGATTAGTTAAAGTCGACTAGCCACGAGAAAAGTTATCTTTATTTGATAGCCAATCTTGTGCCACCGTCTTTTGCTCACCTGTCTGCATGTCTTTAATACTAATCGTATTATCATCCAGCTCTCGCTGAGCGATAATGACTGTCAATGCCGCGCCTGACTTGTCTGCCTTCTTCATTTGCGCTTTTAGACTCGTGGCACTGGCCATCTTTACTCGTACATCTGGACGACTGCGACGCAAGTTCTGTGCATAGCTTATACCAGCACTATATACCTCAGGATGGGCCACAACGAATACATCACAAGCAGGTATATAAGCAATCGGCGCAACTGCTTCTATGAGTAGCAATAAACGCTCAAGCCCCATTGCAAAACCAACACCAGGCTCAGATTTTACTGGTTTACTGCCATCTGTACCGATTGATTTTAATTGCCCTACTAGCCCATCATAACGACCACCCGCACAAACGGTAGCTTGACTTCCAAGCTTATCTGTTACCCACTCAAATACCGTTTTATTGTAATAATCAAGGCCACGTACTAAGTGCGGATTGATTTCAAAATCAATATTAAGCGCAGTCAGATAGGCTTTGACTTGCTCAAAATGCGCCATACTCTCTTCACCCAAGAAGTCAGCAAGCTTTGGCGCATCTGCCAATACTGCTTGCGTACTCGCTTCTTTGCTATCTAAGATACGTAAAGGGTTAGTCGTTAAACGACGTTTGCTGTCTTCGTCTAGCTGGTCTTTTTTATCAGTCAAATAAGTAACCAATGCTTCGCGATAAGCATAACGCTCATCCAGCTCACCCAAACTGTTTAGTTGCAAACGCATCTCATTGTTGAGGCCTAGCTCTTGCCACATCAGATGAGTCATCGCAATCAGCTCAGCATCAGCATCTGGTAGTGCACTACCGAAGCTCTCGACACCTAACTGATGAAACTGACGATAGCGGCCTTTTTGCGGACGCTCGTAGCGGAACATCGGACCGATATACCAAAGCTTGGGCGTGTCACCACGTAGCAAGTTGTGCTCGATAACAGCGCGTACTGCTCCAGCTGTGCCTTCAGGACGTAACGCTAACGGCGTTGGTGGCTCAGATTTATCAGTAAAGCTGTACATTTCTTTTTCGACGATGTCAGTCGCGCCGCCAATAGCACGGGCAAACAGATCCGTTTGTTCAACGATTGGCAAGCGAATATGCTCGTAACCGTACCTACCAAGTACATCAGCCAATATCGCTTCTAAATGCAACCACTTTGCTGATTGGTCAGGCAAAATATCATTAAAACCTTTGATAGCTTTGATCATGGTACGGTCGTATCCTTAAATATTTAACAGGTATTCTATTATTGTTTTCTATATATTCAAATAAGCGCTATATCTGATTGATACTGTGACGGTATAGCCTAACGTAACAATCTATTCTATGGCTTATTTTACGCGAATGATTTCATTTTCACGTTTTTTTGCCAAGTCTTCTGCATGGGCGCGAACCATACCTTCTATTTCATCGACCAGATTGCCTGTATCGATAAGGTGGCTTTTTTCACCCATACGATAGACCAGTGATCTAGGGGCAGCACCAACGATACCGATATCGGCCTCTTTTGCCTCTCCTGGACCATTTACCTTGCAGCCGATCACAGATAGATTCATCGGTTCACGAATATCTTCTAGACGCGACTCTAACGCTGTCATTACTTTAATCACGTCAAACTCTTGACGCGAGCAGCTTGGACAGGCGATAAAGTTTACACCGTTCGAGCGGATATTAAGCGATTTTAGAATATCAAAACCAATCTTAATCTCTTCTTCAGGCTCAGCTGCTAACGAGATACGAATGGTATCGCCAATACCGTCTAGTAATAATCCACCTAGCGCAATAGCAGATTTGACAGCACCAGTACGGTAGACACCCGCTTCCGTCACGCCCAAATGTAAGGGGTTATCAATTTGCGCTGATATTAAACGATAAGCATCCAATGTCAAAAACACATTGCTGGCTTTGACAGATACTTTGTACTGGTCAAAGTTAAGACGCTCTAAAATATCGATATGGCGCATTGCCGATTCTAGCATTGCCTCGCCAGTTGGCTCAGTATACTTACGCTGTATGTCTTTTTCTAAAGAGCCAGCGTTGACGCCAATACGAATAGGAATATTGTGATATTTGGCGCAAGCGACCACTTCACGTACCTTAGCATCGCTACCAATGTTACCCGGATTGATACGTAAGCAGTCAGCGCCCGCTTCAGCAACGGCCAAAGCGATTTTATGATCAAAATGCACGTCAGCGATCAAAGGCACGCTTACCAATTTGCGAATTTCACCAAAGGCTTTGACCGTATCCATCGTTGGCGTTGATACGCGCATCAAATCAGCACCTGCTTCGACACAACGCTCGATTTGAGCGACCGTCGCTGCTACATCGCAGGTATCAGTGTTGGTCATGCTCTGTACGCTAATTGGTGCATCACCACCAACCGCGACATCACCGACATAGATTTTTTTGGTCAGACGACGATTAATAGGCGATGGCATTGACATACATAAATCCTTGAATCAAAAATAGAAAAGCCCTAGGCCTTTGTACATATAATATAAACCAGCTAAATCAGCCTACACATATTCGCTTTATTCAAACACATAGATGCTTCATCCAAACATATGAGTGCTTCATTCAAATTTTGCACTTATGCAACTGGCTATGGTGCCAATTCGAATGTGGCTTGCTTATCTGTTGCATACGTATCTAACGCAACTGGTTGTTGATTGAGCATCAAGCTAACATTATCAATATTATCAATTTGCACATTAAACGGTGGCACACCTGATAAGTCATAGTTACCCGCAGACTGAGAACCATTTATCAAACTGTTTCCAGAAGAATCCGTGATACTAACCACAGCGTCGCTTGTCAATACAAGGTTTAGGCTAGCAGTCGTTGCAGCATCACCCAGATTCAATGCAGAGCCAGAAGCACCAACGCCACTTGCATCACTATTGATGGCGGCACCTTGGGCTTGCTCTATCGCTGACATGTCTTCAACAGCTGATACAGGCTCTTGCGTGTTTTCTTTGCTAGCGTTACTCACCATGCGGAATAGGAATACCGCCAAGATAATCAATCCGATAACGCCTATGATCAATAGCGGGTTAAAGCGGATACGGTTATGAGTATCACGCTGCAAAGTCCCCATTGGACGCAGCGGCGTATCGATATTGCTGGCTGATTTGGCCTTTAGCTCATTAGGATAGGCGGCATCGAAGCTACTAGCGATTTTTGCTGAGTCTAAGCCCAAATATTTGGCATAGTTAATCGCAAAACCACGAGCAAACGCAGCCTGTGGTAGCTCAGCGAAGTTTTCGCTTTCTAGCGCTTCTAGATGACGCTTTAGAATAAACAGCTCAGCAGCCGCTGCTTCTAAAGTTACTTGCTTGTTTTTACGGGCTTGCTGCAACACGGCACCAAATGATCCCTGAGCGTTAGATTGAGTGTTAGATGATGGGGTGATCATTTCCATGGTGCCTCTGGATTGTTAAGCCAAGTCTTAAGTTGTTTTGCTTCATCACTTAGCGGATAAGCGGATAAAAGCTGCTGTGCCAATTGCTGGCGCGTTGTTATATTATTTTGTGCTGCTGCAAGCTTGATACCTTGTAAGAGCAAGCGCGGGCTAATACCCTGCCCCTGCACCAATATCAGCGTCTCATCATACAGTCTCTGTGCCTGCGGTACACGCTGTTGGTCGAGCAGCAAATCTACCAGTTCGATATGAGCAATAATACTATTACGATTGCCATCGAGTGCCCGTAAAAATGCTTTTGAAGCGGCACTATTATCACCTAACTGCAGATAAGTACGACCTAGGTTTTCTAGCGCGCCAATACGGCCTTCATAGCCTAGCGTCGCCCCTGCAATCTCAAACTGTTCTGCTGCTTCACGATAGCGCTTTGTCTGTGACAGATACACGCCATAATTATTGTGTGCTTGTACAAAGTCTTTATCTAGCGCGATTGCTTTTTTGAAGTATTCATCAGCTTTGGCTAGATTGATACGGCTGCCTTCTTGCTGCAACAAAACGCCCATCATATCATAGGCTGGCGCATAACGGCTATCGGCAGCAAAGGCTTTTTCGAGCTGCTGCTGCGCGGTATCTAGCTCATTTTTTCGGATGTATTGCGCGGCAAGTGAGGTACGCACACGGGCGATTTCCTGCTGATCTAAATTTCGATCGTTGCTAGCGCGCGTAGATGTTTGATAAGGAGAGTTACCTAGCAAATCATTGGTCGGTGTGGTCTGACAGCCACTTAATACAAGGACGCCAAATACTGCCGACAGTACTGCACGCTTTGGCAAAGCGGTTTGGGCAGCACTGATACTCGACTGCTTATAAAACTTAGAAAATAATTTTTGATATTTGAACTGACAAGAATTTTTAGAAGTCATCATAGCCGCCATCATAAAACTGGGATTCAATGCATTCGATCTTCGAGGCCTCAGTTTAATAGATTTAACCCCTATAAGTACAATTTAGTTGTTATTAATTACCACGTTCTGCAATCTTGACAGTCATTGCTACATTTTCTTACCATTGCGACAGACAAAAGACAGCTAAAACGCTATACCAGTCAGATATAACGCTTATTTTCTCAAAGACCACTAAACGCTTTCACGATCTTTGATGCTCTGCTGCCACGCGGCTGAGCGTCTAGTACGATCGGCAACTTGTCCAACTAACTGACCACAAGCAGCATCGATATCATCCCCACGTGTTTGACGAATCGTACAAACAAAACCCGCTTCGCTCAATATATTACTAAACGCATGAATACGGTTGTTGCTTGATTTGTCATACGGTGCATGTGGAAACGGGTTAAACGGAATAAGGTTAATTTTACTTGGCAACCCTTCTAATAGCGCAACCAACTGATGGGCATGCTCATTGCTATCATTGACCCCATCAAGCATCACATATTCAATCGTAACGTGCTTCTTATGACGTGGATTGACATCATAAACATAGTTTTTTGCCGCTGCAATCAGCTCTTCTAACGGATATTTCTTGTTAATTGGTACCAACTCATTACGCAGCTCATCATTTGGCGCATGCAGTGAAATAGCCAATGCCACATCGATGTCTTGCGCTAACTGATACATTTTCGGGACGACACCAGAAGTCGATAACGTGACGCGACGCTTTGACAATCCATAAGCATGATCGCTTAGCATCAACTCCATTGAACCTACTACAGGTTTATAGTTCAATAGCGGCTCACCCATGCCCATCATCACCACGTTGGTGACGTTATTTTCCCATAGGCTATGGTCAACGTTTTCTAAGCTTTCATTTTCATCTGTCATATATGACGCATTAGCGACCCATAACTGACCGATAATTTCAGCCGCACTCAGGTCACGCTCAAACCCTTGCTTGCCTGTACTACAGAAGCTACAGTCTAGTGCACAGCCTACTTGCGAAGACACGCATAATGTCTTACGGCCATTTAACTTGCTATCATCTGCAGGGATAAGCACCGTCTCAACCAACGAGCCGCCGGTGACTTCAAACACCCACTTACGCGTACCATCGTCACTATATTGACGATGAATCACTTTGGGCGGTACCACACAAGCATTAAGCGATAACTTATCTCGTAATGACTTACTCAGATTGGTCATTTGCTCAAAATCTGTCACGCCATGCTGATAAATCCATTTAATCACTTGAGTTGAGCGGAATGGTTTTTCGCCAATACTCTTGAAGTAATCAGCCAGTTGCGCTTGCGTCATACCCAATAAATTGGTTTTGGCATGTGCCTCATCTACTAGCTTAATGCTATCAGTAATCTTAGCAGGTACGTGCTGAGTAGGTGCTTGAACAGTTGACATAATAGGTAACCTTTTTGCAGAAGCTTAGATAAGCGGTGCAATTATTTATATGGGCTTTGCCATACATACATGGGTGCATGAGCAATCCGCTATGAGCGCAGTTTTCTAAATTTACAAAAACATGCTGATAAGGGATTGATAACGCTAAGTAAAATCAATAATGAGGCAAGTCACTAAGAATTTCAATGAATAATATAATCACAGAACTCTAAAGTAGATACAAGGCAGCCAACTGCAGATTGTACAAGTAGTACATCCAAGGAGGGTAACGCCTTAGCAGTTTAGTAATTCTTTGATTATAGGATTATTATAATAGCTAAAACGGCCTATACCCATAAGATATAAGCCGTCTCGCAAACCAATTATAAACAATCAATGTTGTAAATAATTCGTCTATAGTCAATCAAGTATAAAATTCATACAGGTAAGATCAGTCTAAATCGTAGCTGTCTCATTATAGCAGTTACCTCAAACAAATCGAACGCCGTAAAAGCTTATAGTTTATTTACTATATTAGCGTGTACGTGCACAAACTTCATCATCGCTGAAGAAATAGCTGATTTCACGTGCTGCTGATTCAGCTGAATCTGAACCATGTACAGCGTTTTCGTCGATGCTGCTAGCGAAGTCTGCACGGATAGTGCCTTCAGCAGCTTCTTTTGGGTTAGTTGCACCCATGATTTCACGATGCTGAGCGATAGCGTTTTCGCCTTCTAGTACTGATACCAATACTGGACCTGACATCATGAAAGATTTTAGGTCATTGTAAAATGGACGCTCAGCGTGCTCAGCATAAAAACCGCCTGCTTTTTCATCATCAAGTTGTAGCATTTTAGCTGCAACGATTTTTAGACCAGCTTGTTCGAAACGGCTATAAATAGCGCCGATATGGTTGCCAGCAACTGCGTCAGGTTTGATGATAGATAAAGTACGTTCGTTAGCCATGAGAAGCTCCTAATAAATGATAAATTCAATAAAATATGAAAAAAATAATGCGTTGTTTTAGCTTTAGCCACAATGTTGACTTGGACTGTTTTACACAACTCATGGTATATCAGTGTATAACCATAAGCGCCAACATCGGATTGCTGCCTATTATAATGATTAAGGCCATAAATGATAGGGTTAATTTATGACCATACCTTGCATAAAAGTAAATTTATTGTGCATTAGTCGTTGATAATGCTATAAGTTCTAACAAAAGCAAAAACCCCAACGCTAAGCGTTGGGGTTTTTTATTGATACCAAAAACTATTTAATCAAGTTTGTAGTACAAATTAAGCGTCGTACGGATCACGCAATACGATAGTCTCTTCGCGATCAGGGCCAGTTGAGATAATATCAACTGGGCAACCGATCAATGCTTCGATACGCTTGATGTATTTTTTAGCGTTTTCTGGAAGCTCATCATAGTTAGTGATACCAACGGTAGACTCGCTCCAACCTTGCATTGTTTCGTACTTAGGCGTGACTGACTCGTAGAATTCAGCATCATGCGCGCCTGCACACTCAGTCTCAGGTAGGTTATAACCCACACCGATTAGCAACTCTTCAAGACCATCTAGTACGTCAAGCTTGGTCAAGCAAATACCTGACATAGAGTTAAGTACTACTGCACGGCGTAATGCTTCAGCATCGAACCAACCACAACGACGTGCACGGCCAGTCGTCGCACCAAATTCATGACCGACTTTGGCTAAGTGAGCACCAACATCATCGAACAATTCAGTTGGGAACGGACCACTACCAACGCGCGTAGTGTACGCTTTGGTGATACCAAGTACATAGTCTAAATACAATGGACCGATACCTGTACCCGTTGATACACCGCCAGCAGTTACACTTGAGCTGGTTACAAACGGATAAGTACCATGGTCGATATCAAGTAGCGTACCTTGAGCACCTTCAAACATTAGGTTTTTGCCAGCTAGACGTAATTGATTTAGGTCTTCAGTTACATCAGTAACCATACCTTTAATCTCTTCTTTCCACTCTTTACAAAGCTTAAGTGTCTCATCAAAATCAATCGCTTCAACTTTATAATACTCAGTCAGTTGGAAGTTGTGATATTCGATTAGGTTACGTAGTTTTTCTTCTAGATCTTCACGGAACAAATCAGCAAGTTTAATCGCACGACGTGCTACTTTGTCTTCGTATGCAGGACCGATGCCGCGACCTGTTGTACCGATTTTACCAGATCCACGCTTGGCTTCACGAGCTTGATCAAGTGCCACGTGATAAGGCATGATAAGTGGGCAATTAGGAGAGATACGTAGACGTTCACGTACTGGTACGTTGTTATCTTCTAGCTCTTTCATTTCCTTTAGTAGTGCGTCAGGTGCTAACACCACGCCATTACCGATAAAGCAAGTGACGCCTTCACGCAAGATACCTGATGGAATCAAATGCAAGACAGTGGTTTTGCCATCGACAACCAACGTGTGACCAGCATTATGACCGCCTTGGAAGCGGGCTACTGCTGAGGCTTTTTCGGTAAGTAAATCAACGATTTTACCCTTACCTTCGTCGCCCCATTGGCTACCCAAAACTACAACATTCTTACCCATGATCAATCCTTACCTTTATGTATTGAGGTGTGTGCAATAAAAGCTGAAAATTAAAATAATTTTCTTAGCTATATCTTTTTATCTCAGTGATTCATCAAATAGAAACACTGAGATATCTAACGAATAATTTTACGTTCTCGTAATTTGTACTGAATACTTTTGGCCGCGTGCGCCATTCAATAGTCTACTGTCAAACTGTTAAACAGTCTGTAGCTGCCACTGACTGTCATCAGACATGCTCAAACGATGCGTAACATCATCTGGAGTATCCTGTGCATCTAATGGCATAGTGACGCGATAGCCTTGCTGACGTAGACTCTCTACTTGTTGCAGTAGTGTCTGCATCTCATCTGTATTTGCATTGGTCAAAGCGGCAAAATCAACCAAGACAACGGTTGGCGCATCTAACTGTGTATGAGCCAACAATCGGCTGACATCCATACTAAAGCCTGTGGCCGCACGTAACGCTTGGGTCTGACTTTGCATACCATCAAAACGACCACCACGTACGAGTGGCTGCGTTTCGCTATTGATATAACCATTGAAGACGATGCCAGTATGATAGTGATAGCCTGATAGCTCAGTCACATCAATACTCACTGGGCACTGCCATTGGTCTTGTAGATAGTTTTTCAAACGCTGTAGCTCATCGATTGCCGTTGCGATTTGGCTGTCTTGCTGCGCCGCATCCGATAACTTAGCTAATAGGTTTGCAATATCATGACCAAAGCGTGCCAACACATAAAAATCATCACCCATTGGCAAAGCGCGACAAACACGCTTAAGCTCTGGTAGGTTTTTATTGGCATATAAGTACATCAATTGCTCAGTATCACTGTCTGACAATTCAGCCAATTCAGCCAAACGTTTGAATATCGCTACGTGACCCAAATCGATATGAAGCGCTGCACTCATATTGAGTTTATTTACCATCGTAAACAGCACATCTATCAGCTCAATATCTGCCGCTAGTGATGCACAGCCAAATATCTCAGCACCTAACTGTAGCGGCGTACGAGAGCCAAACAGACCTGATGGCAAGGTATGAATCACATCACCAACGTAACAATAACGCGCAATACCCGTACCGCCATGATGCGCATCTATACGCAAAATCTGCGGGGTAATATCAGCGCGTACGCCCATTAGACGCCCCGTCAACTGATCGATAATTTTAAAAGTTTGACGTTTCAGATCTTCTGACGCATCACTGAGCAAGGACTCAGTAAACTCGATCATCGGTGGACAAACCAGCTGATAACCATGAGTAATAAGCTGCTCGATTAACTGATGTCTAAGCACTTCTTGCTTGTGCGCATCTTCAAACAGGACATCAACCACCCCATCAGGCAATAGCCAACTATTGGCAACATCACTGCCAAAGTTACTCAAATATGGCATACGATTGGGTGCAGCACTGTTTTCGGCAGGCTGAGACACTGTTTCGTTGGTAGAATTTGGCTGGGCAGGTTTTGCAGAATCAGAACTAACAGACACAATAAATCCTTGTTTGGCGTATCGCTTACCAAAAACGCGGTACTGATGCGGTACTTAAAGGGTGATTTGCCGGGTATTGACGCTGTGTGTGTTTATTTTTAACGCGCAACATCATTGACCCAATTATTTATAAACAAACCAGGTAACCGCAAAAGGGTGAATAATAAGTATAATTTAGAATGATAAGACGAGTATCTTTATGCGCTAAAAAATTGCGACAAATAATCAAGGCACTTTATGCTTTAGTTTAGCATAGCACTCAAGGTTCGCCTAGTGACAATTAGCCACAATCACTATCTAATTACAGTTCAATTGCCGCTTATTAGCTTAGCAGATGTAACAGTCATCATTGATGTGTTTGGCTCAATATTGAGCGAATAGCCGAGAGGTTTATTTTTTGTTAACCATAAGATAATGAGCGTGATTACGGCAGCGTCTTCGGCACAGACTCATGATACACTAACACATATTTTTATCTCGGAAGCCTTATGTCATCTGATTACCACCCAAACCCTGCCATCAACCAAACCAATGTCTTAGGCACCGCACTTGCCAGCTGTTGTTTCGATCCCATCACTGGCTATTATCGCAATGGTTTTTGTCATACTGGCAACCATGATGTTGGTCAACATACCGTCTGCGCCAAGATGACCAGCGAGTTTTTAAACTTCTCTGCCAGTCGCGGTAACGACCTGATTACCCCATTACCTGAATACAACTTTCCTGGTCTCAAACCTGGTGACTACTGGTGCATCTGCGCGCTACGTTGGGTTGAAGCATTGGACTTCGATATCGCACCGCAAATCAAGTTAGAAGCGTGTCACGAAAGCCTATTGGCATTGGTAGATATCGATACGCTAAAAAGCTATGCCCTATAGAAATCTATGCCCTATAGATAGTATTGGTACACGATAAAACCGTAGCAGCGTTCACAGCATATTTGGATTATTGAAGTTTTTTATTATATGACAGGAAAGTATATGGAAAATGATAATAATCAATTGATTAAAAAAACGGCTCATATTGCCCCTGATTCCAATATGAATCATATTTACGCCAATATGAATGACAAGCATCTCTATTTGGACGATGATGATAGCTATATTTATGGTGATGTGGACGCCACTACTGAAGACACTATTGAGACCATGACGGTCTACGATCCTGACTCTGAACGCTATGAAGATATTGATTCATCAAGCGCAGGCGAAGTGGTCAATTGCTACGCTTATTCACGTAAAACAGGTGAGAATCTTAATAGAGTGGCGCTCAACGATGTGAGTCGTACACTAGGGAATAACGGTCAATTTATTTGGCTTGGGCTATATGATCCAAGTTTAGAAACCATGGTCAAAGTAAAAGAAGCCTTTGACCTGCATGAGCTAGCGATTGAAGATGCCTTTGCTGATCATCAACGTGCTAAGGTCGAAAACTACGATAATGACATGGTTTTTGTGGTGCTACGTACAGCCAAGCTAGAAGACAATGTCATTCGTTATGGTACTACTGCGATATTTATGGGTAAAAACTACCTCATTACGATTCGCAATGGCCCGTCAAACTCTTATGCGCCAGTACGTGAGCACTGCCATCGTCGCCCCGAAAAGCTGCGTATGGGCCCTATCTTTGTACTGCATGCTATCCTCGATTTTATCGTTGATAACTATATGCCGATTACCGATCGATTGGGCCGTTACTTGCGCGAGCAAGAGCGCTATGTATTTACTTCTGAGTTTGATAAAGGCACACTAAAAAATCTCTACGAGCTTAAATCGCAACTGGTACATATGCGCGCCATCATCTTACCTGTGCAAGACATCTGTAGCTTTTTTATCAATCATAAAAAAAGTGAGATTGTCTCTGGATTTTCTCAAGCAGCAAAGCCGTATTTTCGCGATGTTAACGATCACCTATTGCACTCACTAGATGCTATTAATGGTCTTAATGAAATGCTGAGTGTGGTCATGAACACTTATATGGCAATGGTCAATATGGGTCAGAATGAAGTGGTGCGTAAGCTCGCGGCATGGGCAGGTATTCTAGCAGTACCAACAGCTATCGCTGGCATCTATGGCATGAACTTTGACTTTATGCCTGAGCTGCATTGGAAGTATTCTTACCTTGTTATTATGGCCATTATTATCGCCTTATGTAGCTATCTGTACTACAATTTTAAAAGATTAAAATGGTTATAATACCAAACGCTAGGCATAAAAAAAGAGCAACCACTGGTCGCTCTTTTTTTATGTTGCTATCTTTTTGTATTGCTATCTAATTATTCACGGCGATGCTTGGTATGGCTATCAGGCGCTTGAGCATTATCAGGCAACAGTGCTTTAACCGTTAGGTTTGCATGCTGCTTATCAAGATTATCCTCTGGACGACCAAATGTTTTGGCCGTCCAAGTCAAGATTACAATAGAGCCGCTCAGTAGCATGATGGCCACGGAAATTGTCGCAAGCAGCCATAAATGGAAATAGTCTGAAACTGCCTGTACATCAACCACCAAATGTCGTGACAAGGCCGTTATGGCAATAAATATCAAAAACTGTACTGGCAGTCGGTGGGTTTTAAAGTAGATACCTATCATAGCCAGTAGCTCAAGGTAAATAAATAACATTAATATGTCTTTTAGATCCGCTGAGCCTTTTTGGACAATATAAATAAACTCTTTTCCTGCGGTCCAAACGACAACCACACTGATTAGAAATAAAATGACGTAATGACAGACATCGACAAACTCTCTACCAATACCTTGTAGTCGCTCATGAACACCTACGTTTTTTTTAGCCATGTTTAGGTCCTATCAACTGAAATGTGGTTGATTTAGCCTGAGCTTACGTTACCTCAGGCCCCTTATATATCGGCAATCAGTATTCGTATGACTATCTTTTTAGCCGTTATTCAAACCTGCTGACTTTTCAGCAGCATCGACCGTTTGGCGAATAAGCGTGTTGATAGTCATCGGTCCAACGCCGCCTGGTACTGGCGTATAAGCGCTGGCAATGTTTTCCATGCCTTTCATTTCGATATCACCAACACCGCCATCATCTGTCGGATGGAAGCCTGCATCAACGACAACCGCTCCTGATTTGATCCACTCCGCTTTAATCAGCTCAGGTACACCTACCGCACCAACCACGATATCTGCACGCTTAATATGGGCTGCCAAACCTTGAGTTCTTGAATGGCAGATAGTCACCGTACAGTTAGCATTCAATAGCATCATCGCCATTGGCTTACCTAAGATAGCACTACGTCCTACGACCACTGCTTCTTTACCTGATAGCTCGATATTATGATGCTCTAACAAATGCATAATGCCCTGCGGTGTGCATGAGCCATAAGCTGACTGCTGCATCGCCATACGACCAAAACCAAGACAAGTCACACCATCGACGTCTTTTGCTAAGTCAATCTGCTCAAAACAAGCACGCTCATCAATATGCTCAGGAACAGGATGCTGTAACAAAATGCCGTGTACATCTGGATTGCTATTTAACTCATCTATCTTTGCCATGAGCTGCTCAGTGGTCGTGGCACTCGGCATCTCAACGCGTATAGAGTCCATGCCAACACGCTTACAGGCGTTGCCTTTCATACGAACATAAGTGGCAGAGGCTGGATCGTCACCAACCAATATCGTCGCTAAGCTTGGGGTGCGGCCAGTCTTTTCCTTAATCGTATCTACGCGCGTGCGCAGATCCTGTTCTATTTGTTTGGCAAGTGCTTTGCCGTCCAAAACGGTGGCGGATTCTTGGGCAGTAGACATAGTAACTCCAATAGAGGGTACGATATAAAAAAATAAAGACAGCGCGCGCAAATACTTTGCATGCCTGTCCTTTGCTTCGTCAATCTTTGACTAAGAGTAATATTGTACCTGTGTACGCTACAAAATCCTAGCGTAAGATAAGGCCTGCGCACTGATAAATTTTTATAATAAGTGAATGAAACAGTATTACGTATATATAGGCAAATGTATCTTATGCTTTCAATAAAAATAGCGTCGACTGAGGGATGAATTTCTAAAAATAATCATTCATTGCCATTTTATTCGACCATCGAACCAAACACACCATCGATCGCCTGTATCGTCAGTTCAATTTCAGCCGCCGCAAGCGTAGGATGAACCAAAAACATCAGACTACTCTCTCCTAGCTGCTTTGCCATTGGCAATCTAATGCTTGGACGCAACCCAGTATTATCAAAGGCCTTCTCCAAATAGACTTCTGACGCAGATCCAGAGAAGCAAGGCACACCTTGATTGTTAATTGCTTCAATAATACGGTCACGTGTCCAGCCATCAGGTAGATTATCGGACTGCACATAGACATATAATTTATAGTAAGCATGGTTAGCATTTGAGAACTGCGCTAAATGCTCTAGTCTCGGCACACAAAGGTAACCTTCGGACTCCCATTTGCTACAGGCCTCTAGTATGGCTTGCGCATTAGCAGCCCGTTTGGCTGTCCACTTACTCATTTTTTCCAGTTGAATACGTCCCAAAACGCCTTGCATCTCAGTCATACGCCAATTGGTGCCAAAGCTCTCATGCAGCCAGTTGTAGCCAGGTGATTGCTCCGTTTCATAGACTGCAGCATAGCTCTTACCATGATCCTTATACG
Organism: uncultured Psychrobacter sp.; assembly: GCF_947500265.1. Classification (GTDB taxonomy): domain Bacteria; phylum Pseudomonadota; class Gammaproteobacteria; order Pseudomonadales; family Moraxellaceae; genus Psychrobacter. The sequence goes on from NZ_CANMRN010000002.1 coordinate 484,920, forward strand.
CCCACATTTTTCGCCATAGTAGCTCGCTATCGGTGGTGACCATACCGCCCTCACCTCCTGTGGTCATAATTTTATCTTGGCAAAAACTCCATGCCCCAACATGACCAATACTGCCAACACTTCGCCCTTTATATCGTGCGCCATGAGCTTGTGCGCAATCTTCAATGACATATAGGTCATGCTCATCTGCCAGTGCCATAATGCTGTCCATATCGCATGGCCAGCCAGCTAGATGGACGCATACGATACCTTTGGTTTTATCACTCAGTACAGCTGTGATGGTCTCAGCGGTAATATTGCCAGTTGCTTCATCGACATCTGCAAAGATAGGGGTCGCACCTGCATTAACGATTGACGAGATACTAGCAATAAAGGTACGCGGTGTGACAATGACCTCATCATCTGTACCTATATCGAGTGCTTGTAACGCGACATCCAATGCCAAGGTGCCATTACCCAACGCTATTGCGTATTTACTACCTGTCCAATCAGCAAACTCTCGCTCAAACTGACGACATTCTTCACCTGTCCAATAATTGACTTTATTAGATAGTAGTACTCGACTGACAGCGTCGGCTTCTTGTTGCGTAAATTTTGGCCAAGGTGAAAAAGGGGTATTTAGCATATGTTCCTCTATGGTACTTATGTCTAATGTTGTGTCACGCTCTACGATAAACTGCTCACTATGTCATTAACCTTTTATATCTTATGATTTTTCTAATACTTAATGTCTTTTGATTAACTGTATTGCTATCAGAAAAGCACTTTTTTTAAAGCATTTCTTCATTAATACTATTGCCCATGAATTTACTCATAGTTGCTTCGCCCTCAGCACTGATACCATCTTTAACAATAACTTTTTTTACTGTTTTAAATAAAATCTTGATATCCAGCCACATCGACTGATTGTCAACATACCATGTATCCAGTGCAAACCTCTCATCCCACCCGATAGCGTTGCGACCATTGACTTGAGCATACCCTGTAATACCTGGGCGGACGTCGTGTCGACGCGCTTGCTCATCATTATATAAGGGCAGATATTCCATTAATAATGGTCGCGGGCCCACTAGACTCATATCTCCTTTAATCACATTCCAAAGCTCAGGCAGCTCATCAAGGCTGGTGTTACGCAGAGCTTTACCAAACGATGTCAATCGCTCGCCATCCTCCAAAGGATTGCCATCTGCGTCTATATCATCCTTCATGGATCGAAACTTTATCATCTCAAATGGCTTACCATACAGACCTGGACGAATCTGACGAAATAGAACAGGCGCGCCAAGATTTTTACTCACCTTGTATGCAGTTGCAGCATAGACAGGAGAGAGCACTACTAACGCTGTCGTTGCACCTACAATGTCAAATAGTCGTTTTATCATTTACAAACCCAACATATTTATTAGTCGTTTATTGACTTTATCTGCATCAAATTTCTCTTGTGCTAGCTTGTAGCTTTCATCACCCATCTCTTTAATCTGTTCAGGATGTTCTATAAAGTAAATCATCTTCTCTGCCAAAGCTTTTGGGTTCCATTTTTCTACTAAAAACCCATTTACTCCATCAATAACCGTCTCACGGCAACCAGGTACATCAGTAGTGATAATAGGTCTTCCAATTGCCATCGCTTCTTGAGTGCTGCGCGGCACACCTTCACGATAATAAGATGGAAGAACAAATACGCTAGATTTTGTTATCCAGTCTGAAACATTATTAACATGACCTGGATACTCTATAATACTCGCCTTTATAACTTGTCTTAGCTCTACTTCTGTCAACGCACCTAAAGCTACTTTATCTATTGCTCCTAACACAACAAACCTTGCCTGTGGATATATTTTTTTTACAATTTTAGCAGCGGCTATATAATCATGAATACCCTTTTCTGCTAATAATCTTGCTATGAAAATAAATACTGGGTTTTTAGGGTAGTTGTTTGAATAACTATAGTCATCAAGGTTTAAACCAATCCCCCCTAAAATCTCTACTTTTCTAACTTTTATTGAGTATTCTTCCAATAGGTCATTTGGATCATCTGGGTTAAGAAAGATGAGAGTATCTAACCTTGGTAAAGAAATTCTATACAACGCTATTTGTATTTGCTTTATTAATTGCGTTCTTTTTATCAAGCCTTTGGGCTGCTTAGTAAAGGTATACCCTAATCCCTCAAGCATACCTATTACCTTAGGTACTTTAGCCCATCTAGCTGCCAAAGTACCAAATATTACTGGTTTAGAAAAATAAGAAAATACTAAATCCGGTGCTATAGCTTTAATTTTATTTGTTAAGAGATATGTTGATATTACATCTACCAAAGGGTTTAAACCACCTCGCTTTTGCTCATAAGTGACTGGTATGGCACCTAACAACTTAATTTTTTCTAGTTCAGCATTTGTATATTCTGACGTGAACGCATAAACAATATGATTTTTCTGAATCAGTATCTTTATCAGGTCAGCACGGAAACCCAAAAAACTAGAAGCTACCGTACCAATAATAATAATAATCATCTAGAATAATCCTATTCTTTTTATTTCTGAATAACTTTTACTATAATCACTAATATCTTGGTCTTTACAATCATCATGCCTACTTTTGAGCAAAACACTCATGAGATTAAGAAAACCTAAATATTTCACCACTAGTTTTTTTAACCTAAATCTCCTAATTATTTTATTTTTTCTACTAACAGACACTATACCTTTATAATTACTATTAATGATTTCCATTTGCATATTATAACCTTGAATCATTTTTTTTACAGTTACATTCTCAACAACTCTGTACCAATATAAAGGTTGTTCAATAACTAAATAATTTAAGTCATTATTTTTTGCAGCTTGTAACCATAAATCGAAATCTTCTGCCAAAATTCTACTTTCATCATAATTATTTCTTACATACCAACTTTTACGTGCTAATAGCGAAGCATGTAACAGATTAGTCACTCCCTCTAGAATCATTTTTGCATTCATTTGGTAATTATCACCTAATCGCACACCTGTCAGCTCATTATTTCTACCAATAGTAAAACAACCTGTAGTAACAAAATCAATTTCCTTATTACTTTCTAATACTTGTATTTGCTTCTCAAGACGATGGTTACTCATCAAGTCATCAGCATCCATACGTGCAATATAATCATATTTGGCTTCACGAACAATTTGATTTAATCTATAGGGTAATTTTTTATTTAAACCATCAGATATCACCCTGATCCTAGTATCTCTACTCTCAAAATCTCTAGCAATTTCCAATGACTTATCGGAAGAACCATCATCAATTAAAATTAACTCCCAATATTGATATGTTTGAGCTAAAACTGAACATATAGCATCTTCTAGATAGTTTTCTGTATTATAAAATGGAATGCCAATTGAGATATAAGCGCGACTTTTCATCAGAACACCTCAAACATAGGATTGATAATATAAGGACTCAGATTGCTGAACTTTGATGTCGTCAATATGAAATACGCAAGGAAGATAAACACACTGATGATATAGACATAAATGTTATTTATCTTTTTCAAAACCACAGGCAGTAACAAAGCCAAAGTCCATGTAAAATACGAAATGATTCTTTGCGGGCCTGAAGCGCTAGTACCCAACAGCGCTAGTGGTATAACAAAAACCACGCCTGACGCATAAAACATCAATAGCTGTTGAAAGTTCTTGTCTCTGATTTTATATACATAGCTCGCAACAATTATGAGAAGCATAAGCACTGTGTAAAACCCAAGTGTCAAAAACCCGCCTGACTCTTCAGATACTTTTGCATAATTCTCATATCGATCATTAGTAGATGAAATATAAGATACTAGTAACCTACTAACGAATAAAGACCCAAAAAACGTCGCAAGTATTTTATAAGCTGGCTTCACTCTCAAATTTACAATGAAATAAAATGGAATGATAAATAAAGCCGTGATATGAAAAAATGATGAAATGGCACATATTAATAGATAAGGAAAAAGCCGTTTCTCTAGCAGATAAGGAATGGCTAAAGTAAATAAAGCCATTGCGATTCCTTGACGCAATCCATTGAATGAAAAGGTATAGACGCCTAGCGTAATAAACAGGAATACAGAGAGCCAATAGTTCACACTGTATCTTCTGATGACTTTTAAATAACAATAGACGATAACGAAACTGGTGATAATCAGTAGCCAAAAATAGTTATTTGTCACATGCAGTAACGAATACTCAAATAGCTGGTAGCCGTACTCAACATCTTCATTAAATCTAAAGGATTCAGGACTAAATTTATTATTAAAATTTTTGGTATAGCTCCCTGTATCTGTACCGACCCAATAGCTACGACTGCCTGCGAACAGGGCTAAAGTAATTAAAGGCAGCCAAAAAGACGTACGATTGAGAGATTTTTTCTCCAGTACTATCCAGAAAACAACAAGGCTAAGGACTAACAGATAAGGAAGCATTTAACCCTCTATAAAATAGCTGAATGTTAAGTAAAAGCCTTATCGCATATTCAAATACATTTGCGTTAACTTCTGCGAATTGGTCGCGGCGCTAAAGCCATGTAAATTTAGCGCATTCATTATTTCTGCTTCATTGGATATTGGAGGCTGAAAACTCAGCAAACTATCCGCCCAAACATTGGCTGACTGTATAGGTAAAAAACATACAAGTCCAAGTCCTAAGTCTACTTCAGGTGATACTTGATCAGAAACCAATGCCATAAGTCCTACTGTTTGGCTTTCTACTAAGACCACTGGGAAACCTTCATGCAGGGATGGCATAATCATACAGTCAGCACTGGCCATTAACTCAGTAATATCAGTACGCATACCCAAAAACTTAATGTTATTCCCTAGGGCTTGCTGTTTCACTTGTCGTCTTAATTGATCTTCCAATGGACCTTGTCCAACGATATATAAGGTAAAGTCAATCTGACGTTTTTTCAGCTGCTCAGCGATTTCTAAAGAAAACTGATGATTTTTAACCTCATTGAGACGACCGACTTGGATGATTTTTAACCCTTTATCTCCAAGTCTTTGAGCACCAAACTCCTGCTCGATATAATGCCGTGATTGGTTAGCGACTGTCATCATCTTCTGTATATCAACAGCATTGGGCAGTAGCCACACGCCTTTTGTAGTACCAAATAGGTAATTTGCAGCATAGTCACCGCAGCTAATTCTCTTAGTAGCCAAGGTACGATTGGTAATTAATGCCCATTGTTCATATATTTTTTTAATAATATTGGTTTTACCATTACTGGTGCTATGAGAGTGCGAAATGCGATGCGGCACGCCAGCACCTTTAGCAGCCAACAGGTGAAAAGCATTGTTTAATAGCATATGAGCATGAACGATTTGATAATCAGGCTGCTGTTTAAGGAATTTTTTAAGTTTGAGCATGCGCGTTAATGAATGACCAGCTAAAATCGGTATAATTCTACCGCCTAACGCTGTTATCTCAGCGTCATAGTCGCCGATCTCGTCGGTAAAAGTGACAAAATCAAACTGAATCTGGCTATGATCTATATGACGATATAAATTCATAAGCATGGTCTCTGCTCCAGCACGATCCATTTTTCCCACTATGTGCAGTACTCTGCGGACAGTCATATCATTTACCTTTTAAGAAACATAAAGCCAACTTTGCTTCTCTTAACTATTTCCAATTTGCTTCCTTTTAAACTTGTTTCTTTCTCTAGTGCTTGACGAAGCACCTGCATTATAGGTAGCGCGATTTGGCTTGGCATACGTACTATATTGCTGATCACTATATTTCTTAACGTCCGTTTATTCTGATAACCATTTAATCGTAGCGTTTTATCTGCTTTTTTAGCTTGTGCCAATGCCCTTATTAAATACTCATTATCTATACGGGTAAGAATGCTCCAATGACTCTGTCTGATTTTATTGGCAAGTATTTTTTTAACTTCATCTGCTTGATAGTCTTCTACTAGGTTCATGACTTCTGAATGAATAATAAATAGGTCTAATAGCTTTTTATCTGTTGAACCCGTAATCGACGTGCCTCGCTGTCTATACAGGTAAAAATTAATAGGCAACTGATATCTAACCTTAGTAGATAAGCCAAGATGCCAATGGAAAGGCCAATCCTCGTAATACAAACCCACTGGAAAACTTAGAGCAGCTGCTTGCACGACACTGGATTTAATAAATTTTAGCCATGCAAAATGCGGTAGGCTAAAATACGAATCGTCTATCTTAGTTGCCTCGAATGCTAAGCTGGCAGCTGGATACGGTAGTTCATTCTCTGCCGCTTCCTCTTTGAACGGTGCAAAACCATATGTCACTACTTCTGCACTGGTAGTAAGAGCGCAATCTACACAAGCTGCTACTAAGCGAGTATCTACAATGTCATCAGAATCAACAAACATCATATAATCGCCTACTGCAGATTTAATACCAGTATTACGAGCAGCAGAAAGACCGGTGTTTTCGTTATGTTGAATGACTCTTATACGCTTATCTGTAAGATGTAAGGCAAGCGCTTGTTTTGAATTATCAGTAGAGCAATCTTCAACGACAATAATTTCAATATTCTTATACGTTTGCTGCTTGATAGATTCTAAGCACGCGTCGATATATAACGCGACGTTATATACTGGCACGATAATGCTCACCAATGGCTCTGCTAGGCTAGTCATGTAATAACCACCGATTTTTCTAAATCATGGTATTCATTGATATGAACGGGTGACTCAGTCATGGTGCCATGAGACAGGGATAGCAGTTTGTCGATATGTTTCGAAATCTCAGCAACCTCATCTAATTCTAAAAACACAAGTCTTGGATGATTACGTAACCAGTCTAACTGCGTTTGTCTTATCTTATGATTGGAGTTCGGCAATACCAAGCAAGGTGTACCCGATAGTAAACATAAAATCATGCCATGTAGGCGGTCAGTCACGACCAATTTTGCCGCACGAAACTGACTAAGCTTGTCAGTCAGTAATTTTTTGCAATGTACTTCGTCCAATTGAGATCCGCCAGCATGGGTATCTGTCTTTTCAATATGATAACCAGTACCTGCTAAAGCTTTATCTATAAAACCGTATTGTTCAGTGGATAGAGCAGCTTCTTTGTCATCTCGTAAGCATCGCAGAATAGTTGACGACTCTACGTCATTTGTCGTCCCAAATACTGCTGCGTTTGCACTCATAACAATATCTGGCACAAGACCAACATGGACATTACTATACTCGGCAAAAAGCTTGATAAGTTTGGCCGCTGTCATCGACTCTCTAGCGAAAATGTGTATATCTGGGTGCTTGGCGTAGACGTTTACGATACGATGCAATGCTCGTTTAGACTTAGCAGAATCACTCCAATCCAAGGTCTGAGGGAAACACACAACGCGATTCGTAGGAAACGTATTGATAACTAATTGGCGCAGCTCCTCAATATCAGGATATGAGCTACCCATATTACCTCCCCCAATAATAGTGACAATATCCCTCTGTTGTATTTGTTGTTTAATCGAATTAAGCACCAATCTGGTTTGACTAATAGGAACACTGACAACTTCATAATCAGTCATCACATGTTGCAAATATTGCTTTTGAGCGTGAGAGATAGCGATATCACCAATATTGCCGTAGTCAGCCGCCAGAAAAATGAAGCATCGATTACTGTTCGGCAAGGGTAAATCTCGCGCGCCCATATAAGTAACTAAGTGTTTTTTCAGTTTAATTGGTATGAGCTTTTTTATGGCGGTAGTATTCATTTTTGACACTCCCTTATTTATTTCTCATTAACATCTTTTTTACCCACATGCGACGCTTTGACCCAAAAGGAAATAACCTACTCAATTTTGGAGATGATTTACGTTTGAGTACTTTTTCAATGTACGGAAGCCACTCAAGCCCCCTGCCCATTTCAATCATCTCTTGACGAATTAGATACCAGTCTATGCGTACAGCGTCACTTTTCAGAACCATGAACCGGAAAAGTGACGAATCTATCGGGGTGTCAAAACAAGCAGGGTTATCAACACCTGCAAGTAAGAGATTCAGTCGAGTTCGTACACATTTTTCACAATGACCGCAGTTTCTATCATGCTTATTACCAGCCCAGCAAACACGTAAATTTCGTATGCCTATAGACCAATTTGAAAGAATGATTAACTTCTCAGATCGACGAAATCCTGCACCATCATGAATAATTCTAAAATTGCCACAGCTCAACAATGGATCTGTTATGGGATGTGAACCCCATGGAGTAAGTAATACATCATAAGAATCGCCACTACCGATGAGTCCAATTCCTGCATATCGTTTCAATCCACATAGAACGGAAGCAATGGCAGCCGCGTGATATTCTTCCCAATCGATAGACCACAATGCTCGAACATTTGTCTTAACGGGTAGTAGATCAACGTTAATATCAGAAAGTACTTCGGTCGCTATCTCCACAGCACTATCAAAACCTTCTGTATCATCTAAAGGTATATCAAAGCCATGCACGAAAACTCCTGCCTTAATATTCCGTGTGGCATATCCTGCTCTGTCTGTCGCATGACGATAAGCGGTAAATTGGGCATCCACGCCACCAGAAAATGCAGCAATCGCACCATCTACTTGTACGTCGCGCGCTCTAATACGATCAACTTGTATATCAATCACAAAATAACGCTCTGGTAACCATTTATTCCAGACATACTGTAGTTCTGTCAGATTGGCTAATAGCTCGTGTGACACACTGCCATGAACCCGAATAACCGCACGTAGCTGCATCGCAGGCAACAATGTGGCTAACAAATAAGAGTCGCAATCATCGTCTTCTGGCATTGGTAGATTGATAGGATATGCAAACCACAACTCTTGCTCAGTGACACTTTCACCCATGGTTGTTTGTTTCAGCAAACAAGAACGAGTCTGTCCATTTTCGTCACTTTTTAATGCCTGAGGAAATAAATCAATATTAAACATGTCTTTTTACCTTCGCTTTAGACCAAGACAGCTGCAAAAAAGCCAATGTCATCACATACCAACGTCGTGAAAAACATGAAATCAAAATACGAATGCCGCGGGCTGGGTGCCGTTGATGGTAATGTTGCAAACAGTTTTGATAAACGAAAGACTGGCGTATCTTTATCAACTCTGCATGGCGTTTTTTCATCTGAATATGAGCCAAGTTATTGAGCAGATATGGCAGCATATGCTCGATATAACTACGAGCAAAATCTGATAGCAGCACTTGCCTCTCAGTAGCACTGATAGACCAGTCATGTATCCTGACTCTAGCGTTATAGTCTGCTTCAATAGACTCGAGCAGCCCTGGCTTATATTGCAAACTCGTCATCGAAGTGGCATTTTCATAGTAGTTATAGGGAGAGTCGGGTACGACAGATAAATGACTAGCTCTGTTTAAGCATTCAATATTGAAAATACCGTCTTCACCAAGTTTTATGTCACAATCAAACCGTATATCGCCTATTAATTTTCTGCTATAAACTTTAGTACATGCATACCAATATATATTTCTATTTTCTGTCACTCTCAGTTGCAATGCTTGAATTTCCTGCCGTGAATATTCTGCTGTAATGTTATGGCGCTCGATAACAGAGCCATCTAACATTATGCGCTTATGACCAAACGCCAACATCTCAATATCCCGATTAACCGTTTGTGCAATGACAAAGTCAAAATACCAATCATCGATAGTGTCGTCCGCATCTATAAAAACGATGTAGTCGCCGATTGCGATATCAAGCCCAGTATTACGAGCATCTGCCACGCCTCCATTTTTTTGATATCTCACCGTAACCCATGCCCTATCACTTTCCCACCTGTGCAATAACCTAGCAGTGTCATCATTAGAACCATCGTCAATAACGATCAACTCAATCTCATGGTTCTTTTTCGCAACGTCAATACTACTAATACAACGCTCAATAGTGACAGCGGCATTAAATGCGGCAATAATAACTGAAATCATAGTGAGCCTCTTGAGTTGAGACTTCTAATGCATATCCTTTGTGCCATCCAACGCAGTCAACATATTTACCTACTGCTGCACTTTATGAATATGAACCAGACGCCGAAAAGCGACATAAACGATAGATAAGCTAAGCAAGACCCCAACAAATGAGAACAGGGCAATGGCTACCATATCTGATTCAAAAACGTAAAAACCTATATACAGCGCTGCAGCACGAAATATCACTGCAAAAATCTCTCTAATCAAAAGAAAGCGCTGCAAACGTAATGCTGGCAATGCTGCAGTACTCGCACCCGATACCAAGCTGGTCAAAAGCCAAATAGAAAGCCACTGTGAATAACTCCCTGCTAAGGCCCACTCTGCGCCGAACACTAAAGAAAAAAGATAATCGCCAAAAACGAACACTGTACCGAATGGAACAATACCAACCACCAATAGAATTACCGTCACTTTTAATAAAAATTGATAAGCTTCTGGTGACTTTGCTGTGATCGCACGCGTAATTTTAGGATAAAAAACCTCTCCAACAGCTTGCCCTAATAACATCGCTGGTGCACCAAGTACCAGAACAGCCAACGAATACTGCCCAGCGGAAGAAGCACTAAATAATGATGCTAACAAGATGGTTGGTAGCCCTACTGAAGCAGCATTAAGCATACTTTGCGGCATGCGGTATATGGCAAAGTCACGCTGCGATATAGCAGCGTTACGAATACCAACCGTGCCAAACCAGTCTCGGACATTTAATACACCAATCCTAGGCACCCGAAGCATCTGCATCATAAAATTCGTGAGCTGTCCTGCTATCGTTAACAAAATAAGCAACATACCAGAGGGGGCCAATACACCACCTATCAACTTACTGATATCTGTCACAAGTTTGCTTTCCACATAAGCGCGAGCCTTGGCTTTGAACAAACCTACTCTGATAGCAGACTGATCAGCAACAGCTAGAAACGCACCGGCCAATAGCGTCAACGGTAAGAGATACAACATGTATGGTGCACTTTCCATACCCGTCCATCGTGCCAAATGAACATTTCCGACATAGACAGCGATAAACGCTATAGCCGCTATAAACAAACTGAGCAATACAGACAGTCTGATAATGGCAGCGGCATCCTCGTCACTGTCAGGCATCACAATGGCATTGGCATAACCCATGGTCGCAATCGGAGTAATAATACTGATGACTGCGGCAAATGCAGCAGCGATACCAAAATCTTCAGGACTATATAATCTGGTAAGAAACGGCATAAAGACCATAGCAATTGCCTGACCAGCAGCAATACCGCCTCCAACCATGGCCACATCTCGTACAAAGTGACTGGTTTTCAATCGACTAATTATGCTCTGTATCGATAAAAACACTTCAGAGGCCATTACTCATCATCCAATTTGGTATGTCATAGCACTTATATCAATCACCATATCCTAAACAATATTACCAATAAGTGATTTCATCATCTTTTCAATATCAACCCTATCACCGTTACTTAATATCATTACTATCCCTTAACCAACCACCTCTAACTGCTCTGTATTTATCTTTTCGGCATCAGCGTCATCGCCTTCTCGGTAGCCTTCAACGAAGGTCCTAAACTGTGCTTTCAACCATTCAGTATCGTGCCGCTTTGATCTTTCGATAAACTCAAACAAGATAGCTTCGATGTCTTCCAATGGAAAACTATGCTCCATTGCTTGCATGATGAGTGGATGAAACGTGGTCTCTATATTGTCAGCACCAATGATTAACTCTTCATAGAGTTTTTCACCTGGCCTCAATCCCGTAAATACAATTTCGATATCACCATTAGGATTGCTCGCATCTTTTAGCTCACACCCTGTCAGACGAATCATACGTTTTGCAAGATCCACAATTTTGACGGGCGCTCCCATATCAAGTACAAATACTTCACCACCGAACGCCATGGCCCCTGCTTGGATAACCAAACTGGCCGCTTCTGGTATGGTCATAAAGTAGCGCGTGATGTCTGGATGGGTGATGGTAATCGGACCACCTTGTTCAATTTGTTTGGTGAATAGTGGTACCACAGAGCCTGATGAACCCAAGACATTACCGAAACGCACCATACTAAAACACGTATGACTGTTGCTTTGGCTCAATCCTTGGCAGACGAGTTCAGCTAAGCGTTTGGAGGCTCCCATCACGTTGGTCGGTCGCACTGCTTTGTCAGTAGAGATCAGTACAAACGTATCAACATGAGCTTTTATTGCGGCACAAGCACAATGGTAGGTGCCTTTGGTATTATTAATCGTGCCCTCAAATGGATTGGACTCGACAATCGGTACATGTTTATATGCAGCAGCGTGATAAATCGTTTTTATATGGTATTTTTCGAATATATTGATTAATTTTTTTTCGTTACCCACGCTTCCAATGATGCTAACAATCTCGATATTTTGATATTCAATATTACTAATGACGTTACTAGTGACGAGGCTTCTAAGCTCTTGATCGATTGTATACAAAGCATATTCAGACTGCTCGTATAACACCAAACATGCGGGTTTGTTTTTCATGATTTGTCTACACAGCTCACTACCAATAGAGCCACCTGCCCCTGTCACAAGTACGTTTTTACCCGTAATGTTTTTTTGGAGGAGCTCAGCAACTGGATCTACAGTCTCTCTTTCAAGCACATCTAATATATCGACCGGACGTATATGGCTGACTGTTACGATCTCATCAGCAAGCTCTCGTAAGCTAGGTAAATCCTTTAATTTGACAGAAACGCCTGACAGGCTATCCATAATCTGTTTTTTACGACCACGGCTCATAGAAGGCATTGCCAAAATCACTTGCGCGACATTTAATTTTTCTATTAACCAAGGTAACGCATGAGCAGCATATATTTTTTTACCATGTAGATAAGCCCCTATCAGCTGCGGATCATCATCGATATATGCCACTACATTGTATTTATGAGAATGTCTCAAGCTTTCTAATAGCTCTCTACCAGCCGATCCTGCACCATAAATAATCACGTTATCGCAGCAACTATCTAGGCGATCTTGATTATCTGGTTTCTGTAGTCGATTCAGCAATCCGCGAATTATTAGCCGACTGTTCCATAACCAAATAAAGAATAAGAATAGGAATATAATTGGCGCTGAGCGCGGCATCATTGACATTGGGTTCACATAAATGATGAACTGATAAACGAGAATAAGTAATAAGAACAACTGTAAGACTCGACCCATCACCGCATCGAAAAACCCTCTAGAGGCGCCTCTATAAAAGCCAATCAGGTATAAGCTGACGACAGGTATCAATGCATAAAAAGCTAATACCGTAAGGCCGATTTGATCATCGACATAACCCTGACGCAGTGCCAATGCCGCTACAAAGCAAAGGACAGCAACCGAAAAGTCGATGACAAATAAGATAGAGCATTTAGCAAAGCGTGGTAAGGCTAATAAAAATAGCGTCATACGCTTCGACCATTGATTGAGGTCGCTTGGCGTTTGATAAGCATTGTTAGACTCTGTTTTTATAAACATAAGATCCACCTACTTAAGTTATGTCGCTCGTTTGCCATGGACAGTAACTAACTATGAATTGTGTCCATAAGCATAATGGTAGTGATAGCTGTACCTATTCAAAATACTTTGCTGTATGTCATTTAAGATGATGCCATCGACTTGTATGTTTGCTTTACTCATCTGTTTGATGGCATAGACCAACTGGCCTTCTACTGAATGATCAAACTTGGTGACGATCAGTACTTTGTCTGCGTGCTGTGCCAACACCATGGCATCTGATGCAGCCAAAATAGGTGGCGCATCGATAACCATATAGTCGTACTTCGTTTTGAGCGCTGCCATCAAATAATTGAACCTCTCTCCTATCAATAACGAAGTCGGATTATGCGACGGTCGTCCCCGCGATATAAGGTCAATATGCTCCATACCAGTCGGCTGGATAAAGCTTTCAAGGTTTAATTTAGCCATATCATTATCTAATCGAGGCTCATTATCTGTTAGAGAGTTATCTTTATCCTGCAGTAAATAATCTGTGAGACCCCTGTCCGGATTCATACCAAACATTTTGTGCAGCTCTCCTAAACGCATATCTCCATCGATAATCAGCACTTTTTTGTCAAGCTGTGCAAATACCTCAGATAAATTAGCCGTAATAAAAGACTTACCGACACCTGGGCTTTCTCCAGTGATTAATATGGTCTGAGCGGATTTCTCATCTACTGTCTTCGTCGTCTTACCAAATAAAAGGTTTGTCCGTAAATTTTTGATTGCTTCATAACTCAAGCCATTGTGATCAACGTGCGCAAGCATCCGACCAGTATTTTTTTTGTTCCTACCTAGCTTAGATATCGAGGTCGAACGTGGAATCGTTGCAATGACAGGAATTCCCGTTTTAGACTCTAGATGCTCTGGGTCCTTCACGACATTTCTAATTAAGTTTCTGATTAAAACCAGCATTACCCCAAGTACAGTACCTACGAGTAGTGCCAGCAGCATAATTTGGAATTTGTTTGGTGCAATGGCATCAAAGGTACTGGTCGGTCTATCTAGAATACGGGCATAACCAACCTGACCAGCTCTAACGATTTTTAGTTGTTCATAATTTTTGAGCAGTGTGAGGTAAATCTCTCTATTAATGGCTGTATCTTCTGATAGTTTTAAGAACTCTCGCTGTATTTCAGGCAGTCCTGCAACGGTGCTACCTATTGCTCCTATTCGACTGTTGAGGACTTTTAGTTGCTCATTGATCTGGATAACGAGTGGGTGTTCATTGGTATAGTAAGTCGTTAAATCTGCTCTCTTTAATTTGAGATCATTGAGCTGCTCATCGATTCGAGACTTTTCATTTAGTAATAGCTCAGCTTCTTTACCTACATCGATGGTGCCGTGCTTTTTACGAAACTCATTGAACTGAGCTTCAGAGGTGTCTAATTTCTCTTTTAACGCTGGAATCTGGGTTTCCATGAAAGCCAGTGTTTTGGTGGTTTCTTCTGTACCCCGAGATTGGTTTTGATCGATATAAGATTGGACTATCTGATCAAGTGTGGTCGTGATTTGCTGTTGGTTTGTGCCTGTCATCGACAGCTGAATAATATTGGTTTTATCGCCTTTTTCTTCCACAGACAATGCACTGTTAATCGCATCTGTCGTGGTCTTTAAGGTCTGCTTAGTGATGCCAATAGGATAACCATCTGTAGGTAGCTCAGTCACCGTAATATTAATCTCACCGTTTACCCCATTGAACTGATGCGGCTGCCCCAATTGTCCTTTGAAATCATCTAGTCCATTGCTCAAGACAAATCCTGTTTCAGACTGTGATAGCGTAAAAGATTGGTTTAAATACGCTGGTGACACATCGAACTGATTGATTTGAACCGAACCGTTTTTTGTGCTCAAAGACACACCATCATTTGTATTCAACTGAGTATTAATGCGGTCGTTTGTTATTTTATCGAGATAGCCAATATTAGGATCGGTCAGTTTGATGTCTAGATGTAGCATATCGACGACTGGCTCTAGTATCATCCGAGACCGTATGAGCTCGGCTTCAGCCTCAGCCTTGCTCGCTTCTTCTCCGACCAACTCTGAGATATTCGCCCCAAGCGCATCGACTCCTTGGGAATTTTCTTCAATTTGGATCAGCGCATCAGACTTGAAGGTTGGATTAATATAGCGTGTATAGAAAAATCCTATTAAGAGTCCGACTGCTGCCATGAGCGCTATGACTTTCCAGCCACGCAACAAAACCAAAACCAGCGCCGTTAAGTCGATGTTGTCATTGTCGTTGTCACCCTTAGGTGTCGATAGGTCTTTTGAATCTATATTATTCATAACCATATACCCATTATTCAATGTTAATCGCTTAATCGCTTAATCGCTTAATCGCTTTCGCTTAGCTTCAAGACCCTAACTGCCCTTGACTACAGTTAGATTGCTCTCTGCCTTATCGCACCTTATAAAACCTATCACTCTACTTCCTATTCTTATCTCTCAATTTCAGTATTAAAACTCAAAGCACATCCAGTATTTTCACTAGCTATCATTTATAACCCTGATATCACGTTGATGGCAGAGGTTGATGGTAGTATCGCGCTAATCACACGATTCCAGCGAGCCAAGCCTGTTGGATCCACATAAAGAATGTCATTGGCTTGCATGTCAAAGCGACTGGCTAATGCCAAACTTGTAATGCTCTGCATATCGACGTAATAAATATTGGTGTACTGGTCCTGAGGGTTGTCACGCACGATATATACTTTGGCTGCATTAGCCGTATTGGAATTTAATCCATTTGACTCGCCCAATACATGCGCTAAGCTCAGCCCTTGTTCTGGAATCGCCACTGGCTCAATTTTGCCAAATTCACCCAATACGTAGACCTTATTGCGGCTTTGGCTATTGACGTGGATAGAGTCACCATCCCGCAGATAGATTTGATTGGCAGACAGCCCCATTCTTTGTAGTGACTGCACTCCTAAGCGATAGCTGTTGCCCTGACGATTTAGCACAATGTTATTTGAATCGCCTGTCTCAGTGGTACCACCTGCCATAGAGATAGCCCCATATACCGATACTGGCACATCAGCAATAGCAAACTCGCCAGACTGCTTTACCGCCCCATCTACGAAAAACTTGCTACCACGGTAATTGATGATTTTTACTTGAGGATCTGAGTACTTGAGATAGCGCTGTAGTTTGCTTTGCAATGTAGCGGTGAACTGCGGCACGCTCAGCCCACTGGCTTGAACTCTGCCTATCAATGGAAACTGTATATACCCTTGTTGATCTACCGTTAAGCTAGCAGTTGACGCATTAATATCTGGATAATTGGTAAGGATGATATTCAGCATGTCCCCTTTCGCAATGCCGTAATTGACTCGTCCAGAGATTTTGATTAAATGAGCGAGATCTTGAGTCACAGTAGGCGGCGCTGTACGCGGTAAAGTTGCCAGACTTAAAGGCTGAATATGAAATTGAAGACCGTTTTCTGCGGTAAAGGTGCCAGATTCAGGAAGATTTCCTGACTGAAGTCCTGAGTTGATCGTACAGCCACTAAACAACCCCATTAGAAATAAGCAAAATATGCTCATTACCAAGAAGCGTTTGTGTACAAAAATGAAATATTTATTAACCATAACAGTTACTCATATTTATATTTGTGAATCAAACCAGAAAACTTCACCATAGTATTTATATTCGTAAAAAAGAATATATTTAATAAATATACACCTAAAATATATTCAGTGCAATACATATAATCTGTCATAAAATAATTAAGTGACTGTTTTACAATTTCTCATTAAGCCCTTTATTTACGGCTAATTACGAAAATTGATATCAACTTTCAAATTGCTGAGCGATAAAAAAAACGGAAGTGAAAACAGCTTAGTCATAAATAAATTTTTTATTTTTAATTTGAAAAAATTCAGCTTAATGAAGGATTGTTTCGATTGCATTTATGATTGGAAATGTCCTTTTAATGCCGAAGTAGTGTAAGTGTTTGTATCTACGTATTAACTTATCTAGTTAGTCACTGAGAGTCTATATTTCGTATACGACTAATAAACTTTTATTGATTAGCACTATGTTTGTTTAGGCATTAATAACCAGTAAGGTATTGGTTTACGTGCTAAATTTGTTAAAATAGCGTAGAATAGTCAATCCAATTTTTTACATTGAGAAATGTAAACCCACCGACTCAAGGATATTATGATGAAAGATGAAAAATTACAGAAAGCACTCGCCCGTATGGGACTTGGTTCACGCCGTCAAATGGAAGAAGTCATCAAATCTGGCCGCGTAACGGTTAACAACGGTCCTGCGACCATCGGTGATCGTGTCTCGCAAGGTGATGAGATTCGCGTTGATGGCCGTCAAATCAAATACACTTCTGAAAACGAGAAGCGTCGCCGTGTTATCGCTTACTATAAGCCTGAAGGCGAAGTTTGCTCGGCTAAAGATCCAGAAGGTCGCCCAACTGTCTTTGAACGTTTGCCAAAGCTGACGCATGACCGCTGGGTGATGGTTGGACGTTTGGACATTAACTCAACTGGCCTATTGTTATTTACTAACGATGGCGAAATGGCGCATCGCTTGATGCATCCATCTGGTGAAGTCACGCGTGAATATGCGGTACGTGTATTGGGTGAAGTAACGCCTGATATTGCTCGTGCATTGACCGCTGGCGTCATGCTAGAAGATGGCCTTGCCAAATTTGAAGACATCAAAGAAGGCGGCGGCGAAGGCGTCAACAAGTGGTATCACGTCCAGCTAAAAGAAGGCCGTAACCGTGAAGTACGTCGCTTATTTGAATCACAAGGTCTAAAAGTTAGTCGTCTACTACGTACACGCTATGGCACGATTGTTCTACCAAAAGAGCTACGTACTGGTCGTTTCTTAGAGCTTGATAAAAAAGAAATCAACACGTTGACGGATTTGGTCAGCTTACGCCCACGTTATGGCACGGGTCTACATGGCGCTGCTAAAGAGAAGCAAGAACGTATCAGAAACAAGCCGCTTAAAGCGCGTCGCACTGATACTCGTAGCGATAACCGCAACAGCAGCGCGAAACCTAAAAGTAGCGCTAGCCCTGCCAGCCGCGGTACACGTAACACCCGTGATCGCAATGATAAGCGCTAGTTAAATTGGTTTAACATTATTCTAAGTCTTAAATAGATTTGGGATAAACATAAAAAAGCGGTCAATGATAAATAGTCATTGACCGCTTTTTTTGTGTCTTTTTACAGGCGTCACAGTTTACAGGCGTCACAGTTTCTCAGTATAGATATAACGGCTCAGCTATCGTGGCTATTAATATAGTGCTTCATGACTCGCAGCTCTTGTAGCTGTTCCTCGTCCATTTGCGCCAGTAGTCTATCCAAACGCTGTTCGATATTATCTAAAACACTCTGCAATAACTCACTAGCTTCCAATCTCTTTTCGTTATTTCCATTCTTGGCATTTATATCCGTTAATTGGTAATGAGTAGCCAGCATCTCGGGTAACCGTGTTTGCAACATTTTATTCAACACAAATTGTGCTTCTGTTATCGCTGGTGTCTTATGTTGAGTTTGTAGGGCTGCTTGATAAGCGTGATAGCTGCTTACTTTTTCATCGATACGTTTTAACTGGCGCAATTTCTGCTCAGACAACGTTTTTAAGTGCTGTTTATTTAACGTTAACTGCTGCCAATTTAATGTGGCTAATGACAAGGGTACATCGTAATCCTGATACGTGAGTACACCAGGTGAGATACCGACGGCTTTATGAAAAGCTTGCCAGCCTTTTCTACCTAGATAAAAGGTAGTGACGGTCGTTACAATACCGATGCCTATTAAAATACTCATATACGCTTGCTCTTTACCCTTTTACCATTCAACTTTGTATTTATAGCTTAATGTCTTCAGCACTCACATTTTCACCAGTTGGGCTTTCAATCGCTTGGATATTTACATCACTGCTAGCATTACTACTGGCATTGCTATCAGGCTTTTGAAACTCTGTGTTGCTAGCAGGGTTATCAAAACGTTTTTGGAGATAGCGATTGGTTGCAAGTAGTTTTTGACCGTCTTGATGATATGACGCGTTGAGTAGGTCATCGAACTGTGTGTTAATTGTCTTAAGCACATCTAACAAGGCTTCTTTGCCCGTGACATTAGAATGCTTAATTTTGGTAGTGTCAGCAAGCGCACTATCCGTCACATCTAAATCATGTAAGCGGCGATAATCAGAGACGGCTTGTGGCACGTGCCTATCCATTAAGTTTTGAATCATAATATAAGTTTCATTGACGGTATCTTTGTCATCAATTTTGCCATCGTTATTGGTATCGCCATACATGACACGCAGCTTTTCACCCTTTGTATTAATTTGCTCCAGAGCAGTTTTAACGTCGACAGGTAGGCTTTTTTCAGGTATATAACCCAGTTGCGGCATCGCCTTATATTCGAGCATTTTGGGTGCTGTGACTTTTTTAATGCCACGGTAACCTAGATATAACCCAGCCGCTGGCAACAGCCCATACAAAACAAACATTACGAACATTGCAGTCATTTGGGTCATTATATTGTCCTTATTACTTATCAGAATGTCGTGGCTGATTTCTTATGATTGTTATTATTAAACAAAAAAATAAGGCTCTATTAAAGCCCTATATTGTTATGCACTGGGTCGATTGTGTTTTTTGATAATACTTAACCTTTACAAGTGTTCAAAAAAACATCATCAAAGAACATTTAACTTTGCGTACGGCTCTTAACATAACGGTGGGTTGAGGCAAGGCGGTTCAAAACTGTCTGATGCAATTCATCTAACAATTCGTCAAGCTCATAATCAATCTCTAAGAACAAATCTGTCAGCATATCACCAGCAGTCATCTTGCCCTGCACCATATTATTTTTGGTACGATGCGGACTAAAGCGT
The DNA here is from genome assembly GCF_947500265.1 of uncultured Psychrobacter sp. Lineage (GTDB taxonomy): Bacteria > Pseudomonadota > Gammaproteobacteria > Pseudomonadales > Moraxellaceae > Psychrobacter. The sequence continues at coordinate 505,288 of NZ_CANMRN010000002.1, forward strand.
TGTAGCTGCTCATAATGATGTAATGCTTCAGGAATACTTTCGGATACTAATTTATCGATGACGAACTGACGCTCATTGTGTTGCTGCTGTTGCTGTTCGTTCAGCTCACTACTCCATTCACGATAACGCTTTAGCTTACCGTTGATACGATCTAATATCGCAACGGCTTCGATAGGCATGGCATTTAGGGTGGCCTCATCGACCACATCAACAAGCTCAGTCATAATCGGACAACGTCCATGTTTGAGATACCACAAAGTATCTGGGTCAAAAGGCGGTCTATTGGTTGGACGCATTTGAGCACGATTACTCAGATAGCGATCGGTCAAAGGCGTGGATGATTGGCTATCACTGACTTGTGCCAACGCATCACATATACGGTTTACACGTTCAGGCGGAGTCAGTGTAGAACGCTCATGTACTGCGTGATTGCTATCACTATTTGCAGCCGCATCCTGTTCATGATTGACGCTCATCTCCTGAGCATTCTTTGCTGCCAATGTCGGTAGGTCATCTTGAGCTTGCCCAAATGACTGTAGCATTCTTGTCAAACTGACTACCATGACTTGCTCTGCCCCTCGTCTATTACACTCACATTGTGCGCATATTGCATACATTCATTCAATAGCGTATCTTAGCAGGTTTTTGCTGGCCTGCCAGTAAGCAAAATGTCACCATTCCTACACGCCAACCGTTAAGCACCGTATTATGAATGCTCCCGATTATATTTCTGGTTTCCTACTTGGGTTATCTCTCATCATTGCTATTGGCTCTCAAAACGCCTTTGTACTCAAACAAGGTCTCAAACGCGAGCACATATTTTTTGTTTGTTTGTTTTGTGCGGTGAGCGATGCATTTTTAATTTCAGCAGGCGTTGGTGGTTTTGGTGCAGTTACGGCCCGCTATCCTCACGTTATAGATATCGCAAAAATAGCAGGCGTTATATTTTTATTAGGATACGGCTTACAGAGTTTGTATGCCAGCGTACGTGTGTCACATGCTTTGACTGTCGAAGGACAAGTCGTCACGAGTTTGAAAAAAGCTTTACTACTATGCTTTGGCTTTACTTGGCTAAACCCGCACGTCTATCTAGACACATTGGTACTCGTCGGCATGGTCTCTACGGGTGCAAGCAGTAAATTGACGTTTGCCACAGGTGCAATTAGCGCCTCGTTCTTTTTCTTCTTTGCGCTTGGGTATGGTGCGCGATTACTCAGGCCTCTATTTGAGAAGCCTAAGGCATGGAACATACTGGATGCTTTGGTAGGATTGTTAATGCTGTATCTGGCGTGGCATTTGTATCAAAGCTGATAGAAATATAACTAGGAAATGATAGATAAGCTGAGTGTTGAATAAACTGAATATCAAGTAAACAACGTATTAGATAAACCGAAACACGTTGATAACCGCTAACCGGTATATAAATATATGTGGTTAGCGGTAATATTGTATTGATCATTTACATCAAGCTAGGAAAGAGCGTACGCAGACCATTAACGATAATCTCGATAGAAACGGCTGCCAATAGCATACCCATGATTCGGCTCATGATGTTCAAGCCAGTATCGCCTAATAAGCGACTGATACGACCTGCCGCCATCAATGCCAAATAGCAAAACAGACTGATGAATAAGCCAGCAATCAAGATGGCAGATACCTGCAAAATACCTGATACTTGTGAAGAATAAATGATAACCGTGGAGATACCACCAGGCCCAATCATCATCGGAATCGCAAGGGGAACCACGGCAGCTGCCATTGAAACTGGCGCATCTTTTACATGATCAACATCGAAGTTCTCTTGATCAGGTTTAACCGGGTTACCCTCTCCATTCATCATATTTAGGGCAATTAAAAACACCAATATACCGCCTGCCAATTGGAACGAGCCGATAGAAATACCAAGTGTTTTTAGTAACGTCTCACCTGCAATCGTAAAAAAGCTGATGGTGATAAAAATGGTCAGACAAGCAACGCGCGCGACCTTACGTCGATTGTTCATCGAATAGCCGCGAGTCAAATCTAAAAATAACGTCAATGCGCTAAATGGATTGATCAATACCATAAAGGCTAGGATTATCTTGATAATTTCAGTATTCACTGAGCGCTCGCTTGTCTATTGATACCGCTTGTGCAAAAAGATAAGGTCATCGTGCGAGTGCAACGATGACCCAATAGGTAACTAAAAATAGCATTGTAGCATAGGCAGATAAGCTAATAAAATCATTAACTTTGCGCCGTTACGCCTACATGTCACCTTAGTAACGCTTCAGTGTAAAAACAAGCATTTAACAGCTTGTTAGCCCAAGCTATCAGTATAAATTACCATTTTATCAACTCAGTGATAGTCCTTGTCATAAAATCGAGCGCATGTAGTGCTATTAGCCTGTATTACGTCTGCCCTTATGCACTAAAATCTAGCCCAATATCCAAAGCAGTAGTACTATGCGTCAAATAACCCATCGCGATAAAATCAACCCCTGTACTTGCCGCCGCTTGTACCGTTTCGGGCGTAATACCACCTGAGGCTTCAGTCTTTGCTCGACCCTGACACATAGCAACCGCTTGCGACAATGTTTCAGGCGGCATGTTATCTAATAGCACTAAATTCACACCTGCATCGAGCGCTTGCTCTAATTGCTCTAGCGTATCGACTTCGACTTCAATGGGAATCAAATGCCCAGCAAAATCTTGGGCTTGTTGAATGGCTGTCGTGATGTCGCCAGCGATGGCGATATGATTGTCTTTGATTAAAATTGCATCATCCAATCCCAAGCGATGATTGCGTCCGCCGCCGCAGCGTACGGCGTATTTTTGTACAATACGTAAGCCTGGAATGGTCTTACGTGTACAGGTAATTTGTGCAGGATATTGCGCCACGCTATCGACAATCTGACGTGTCGCTGTCGCAATACCACTGAGATGGGTCATAAAGTTCAGTGCCGTGCGTTCTGCAGTCAATAAATGACGCGCGTTACCTTTTACGGTCGCTAACACTGCACCAGCCTCTACTGTTTCGCCATCCTGTACTTGTGCAATAAACTCAATTTGTGCATCGACTAAGGCAAAAGACAAACGTGCCAAGTCTATACCGCATATCACGCCTGCTTGCCGTGCCTTGATCTGTAGTTGCGCTTGCATATCGGCTGGGATAGTAGCTTGTGAGGTTACATCACCACGCCTACCCAAATCTTCAGTTAGTGCATTCTCAACCAATGGTTTAAGTAATACGTCATCCAATGCTGGCTCTTTTTCAATTGTCATCTTTGACCCTTATCTAGGCATGATATTGATAGAAACTGCTTGTCATTTAAACTCAAAATGAGCATAAATATAGCGTAAAGTTAGCGACCCTGCAAGGAAAGGTGACAAATTTTTCGTTTTACAAACCGATTTAGAGATACAACGGACTGGCTTGAAATGATTATTTGCGCTTAGGAAGTTTGCTATCCATCAGTAAACTCTGTAATTCAATATCATGGCGGAAGCGATATAGCTTGGCAGGACGACCGCGCTGAGCAGTGCTACTCTCTCCTGTCTCCATCACTAGATTTTGTGAATCAAGCAATCGACGAAAATTTTGCTTGTGCAAGCGCACGCCTGATAATGCCTCAACACTCTGCTGCAACTGAGATAAGGTAAAGACGTCTGGCATCAGACCAAAAATAAGCGGTCTATATTCAATCTTCGCGCGCAGTCTTGAGATAGCAGTAGCAATCACGCGACGGTGATCGTAATACATGGGTACACCTATGCGTTGTGACCAGTCTTCTGGCAAAGCAACAGCCTGATAGTTGGGCGGATAATTAGGAGCTTCGGGTATCAGACCTGCTTCATAAAGCATCTCATAGCGTAGTAATACATGCTCTGCAATCCATTCTCTACTTTCATTATCGTGTTCGTTGACAGATTGACTGTCAGTGAGTTTGCCACTTGCCAAAAACGCTTCGTCCAGCCCCCAACACAGGCCAATGCGCTGACGCCTGCGCTGTTGGACAATCGAGTCGTTGGCAGTATTGGCCCATTCGAGTAGTGCTGGCACGATAAAGTCCATGATGATACTGGGCATACCATCCAAGTGATTTTCCCATGGGAAATAATCATACCAATCTCGCCATAGCGCTTTGCTTTGGAGTGCCCGCGTTTGCGTCTCTTGCACCAAACCTAAATAACTCACATACACCAACGCATGACCATCGATGTTACGTCTATTGGTGTCGACAAAGGTATATAGCTGCTCCAAATATCCGAGCGGTTGCTGTGTTTGTTCTTCTACCCACTGACGCACCCCTGCCTGTAGCGAGCGATGTAGCGGCATAAGTGGTCCATTTGGCAACAGCTTGCCTTGGTCAACGGTTAGGACACGCGCGATATGATCTGTGATAGCGACCAACACGGCGACCACTTCTGTCGTGCCGCTACCTTGTTGGTGCGCATGTGAATAAGACAACGTCATGGCTTTGGGGATTATCCTTTTTCTCTGAAAACAAAAGGCTATCAAGGTTAATAGCTACCGTACGGCTTAGTATAGCTTGAATCTAAAACTATCATAGTCTGTCGTTGTAAGTATAAAAAATCAATATCGATATACCGTTTTGAAAGGCTAAAACCGAATGTATTGAATAGATCAGTATAAAAAAATACTTGTAATTATGCTCAAAATGAGCATAATTAAGACAACTTATAAATTGACTATGTTCAATTCCCACATTTTTAGCACACACATTTATCGTTATCGCACCAACAAAGGCTGCCATTATGAAAAACTATCCTTACGACGCACCCATCATGAGTACGGACAATCGCATCGCCACTCAGATGAATATCGAATATGCCAAAGCTAAGATGCCAGCAGACTTGCCTCGCGCTGAACGCATCGTGGTCGAAGAAAATATCAAGAAGCTACTAAAAGAGAATAATTCCGTACTGGTAGCACACTACTATGTCGACCCTTTTATCCAAGACTTGGCATTGGCAACCGGTGGCTGCGTCGGTGACTCACTTGAAATGGCTCGGTTTGGACAAGCTCATAGCGCTCAGACTTTGGTTGTCGCTGGTGTGCGCTTCATGGGTGAATCGGCAAAAATATTGAGCATGGAAAAGACCATCCTCATGCCAGATTTAGAAGCCGAATGCTCGCTCGATTTAGGCTGTCCTGCTGACGAGTTTTCAGAATTTTGTGATGCCCATCCTGAGCGTACTGTTGTCGTCTACGCCAATACCAGCGCCGCGGTAAAAGCGAGAGCTGATTGGGTAGTCACCTCATCTGTCGGTATCGACATTGTCCGTCATCTGCATGCCCAAGGCGAACCTATTATTTGGGGGCCTGATCGCCATTTGGGCAAATACATCGCTCGTGAGACTGGTGCCGATATGCTGCTGTGGCAAGGGTCTTGCCTCGTGCATAACGAATTTAAAGCCACTGAATTGCTGCAATTAAAAGCCGAATACCCAGAAGCCAAAGTCTTGGTACATCCTGAGTCACCTGATAGCGTGGTATCACTCGCTGATGTGGTCGGCTCGACTAGCAAGCTTTTGCAATCAACGTATGAGATGGGTGCTGATACCTTTATCGTCGCTACTGACTTGGGCATATTGCACGAGATGCAAAAACGCTCGCCAAACAAGCGATTCTTGGCCGCACCAACTGCTGGTGAGAGTGCAAGCTGTAAGAGCTGCGCGTTTTGTCCTTGGATGGCAATGAACGGCTTAAAAGGGATTGAACAGTGCTTAACTAATCAAAGCGGTGAAGTACTAATGACACCTGAGCTAGCGACTGCAGCAAAAAAACCATTACAACGGATGCTCGATTTTGCTGAAGCGCAAAAGCAACGCGTAGCCGCTTGTGGCGACATTGTAAAAGACCGTGCGCTGTTCGCTAACGTTGGGGCAGCCTAGCATGCGTCGCATTCAGTTGATTGTTCCAACACCACTCGCTATGAAAATAACAGGAGCAGCAGTGATATGAGTAATATTATAAAAACTGATGTTCTTGTTATTGGGGCTGGTCTGGCAGGTTTGAGCACCGCACTATCTCTGCCAAAGTCGCTGAATATTACTGTTTTAAGCAAAGCGGCACTTGAAGTGTGCTCAAGTCACTATGCTCAAGGTGGTATCGCAGCCAGCTTAGACAAAGCAGACTCTGTGACTGATCATGTCGCTGATACCTTAATTGCTGGTGCAGGATTGTGTGCGGCTGACAATACCACCCGTATCTTGGCTGCTGGACAGCAAGCGGTGCAGTGGCTATGTGAACAAGGTGTGCCATTTACTCAAACCACTTTAACTAAAGAAAATGATAATACTCCTGATTTTTCAGTTTTAAAAACCAGTGACTTACACTTGACCAAAGAAGGCGGTCATGGCTGTAGACGTGTGGCCCATGCGGATGACGCAACGGGTCGGCACGTGATGGATGCATTAACCACCAAAGCACAAGCTGCAACCCATATCACTATCTTGCCTTATCATGAAGCGTTAGAGTTACTGACTGCACCTATGATTAGCAGCTCTTCTTTTAGCATGGACGATAGCGATATTAAACATTGCCGAGGGGCACTGGTCTTTGATCATGTCAATGAGCGTCAACTCACTATTCATAGTCCAGCTGTCGTACTCGCTAGTGGTGGCTTAGGTCAACTATTTAAGCGTGCCAGCGCGCCTAATGTCTGCGTCGGTGATGGCGTCATGATGGCATGGCAAGCAGGCTGTCGTTTGGCAAATTTAGAATTTGTGCAATTTCACCCAACGGGTCTGGCATTAGATGACAGCAGCTTTTTGATATCTGAAGCGTTACGCGGTGAAGGTGGACGACTGTATTGTCCACAGACTGGTACGCGCTTTATGTTAGACGTTGATGAACGTGCTGAATTAGCCCCACGCGATATCGTCGCTCGGGCAATAGCCAATCAGATTAGTGGTAACAGACTTGGCTACGTGCATCTTGATGTCAGTCACTTGCCAGCTGCATTTATACAGGCACATTTCCCGCAGATTTATCAGACGTTGCTAGCACTCGGCATCGATATGACGACAGACCTTATTCCGGTCGCTCCGACTGCCCATTATAGTTGTGGCGGCGTGGTGACTGATGCCAATGGATTGACCGATATTGCAGGGCTGTATGCAGCAGGTGAAGTTGCTTATACAGGGCTACATGGGGCTAATCGTTTAGCAAGCAATTCATTGTTGGAGTGTGTGGTGGTTGGTCGTAACATCGCAGCCAACTTGCCACGTTACTTAACAAAATTGGATCGCTTAAAGAACTTAGAAGCTTTAGAGAAAACGGCTGAAGCTTTAGAAAAAATGGCACAGCCACATACGACTGCCTATTATGAACTGCATCAGTTAGCTGCCGACATTTGGCAATCCCCGACACTAGAAAACACGCAATTTGTTATCTTGCCCTCTTCTAAGCAGTCATCACTCCCAAATTATAAGGTCGATAAAGCATTTCATTCTGACGTAGATATTGCAGAGATAACTATAGCGTTGAAAGCTCTTTTGACAGCCAATATGGGCATCACACGTAGTGCCAAACAATTAGAGCAAGCATTGCGACAAATTGAGCAGTGGCAAGAGTCAATTGAACATACTGAAACCATGCTATCTGATATGAGTAGTAAAGCTCCTACTACTGACAGTGAGCTTGACATTTTTCAATTGGTGAGGCAATTAGCGTTAGCAACGATGATTGTCCAATCGGCTTATCAGCGTTTTGAAAGTCGCGGTGGGCATTATCGTGAGGATTATCCTAACTTAGCTGAAACGCCTTTAACCAGTATCATTCTGCCATTAAGAAAAACTACGCTTCACTCTATTAATCACATTATAGAAGACGAGAGTTATCCGATACCTGTTACTGACCATATTTAAGCCTACGACAGATAACAGCCAAACCCATCAAGGGTTATATCTAACACTATAGTTAAAGAGGCATTTAAGCTATCATTATGGATAGGCTTAAAATATTATCTCTTTTTTGAGTGTCCATGGTATGGCTTCTGATATTGTGTTTGTGATTGCCCTGATGATAATCGTCAGTTTGGCTTGGAGTGTACTTGCCGTACCTCGTCTGCGCAAACGCTTGCCAAAAATCTACCTGATAGCCCGCTCGTGGTGGTTAATGCTCGTCGCGCTCTGCACTTGCTATGTGATTGCAAAAATAACGAACGATACGCAAGGTTCTCATTTGCAAGTATATCCCTATCAATGGCTGCTCATTTTATTTTTTATATTAATTGGTTTACGCGGCAGCTACGAGATTAAACGCCTATGGTGTTTACGCAGTAAAGCCGCACTCATTCATAAACTCCAAGCTAAAGGCTTACAGCCAAGTACGCTCCTGCTACCGAAAATCTCTCTCAATCTGACTCAACACTATACGCGGCTCAACTCCTTAGATCTGCTACTGAGTGCTGCATTTATCTCACTCATCATTAGCCTTATTGTCTTGCAGCAATTGACCTGGCAACGCGAACAATATGGCGTTTTACTCTTCGTATTATTTGCCAGTCAGTTTAATGATATTGCCCAATATCTATGTGGGCGACTGCTTGGACGTAAGCTGTTTAAACGAGGTCTAGCACCGACTATTAGCCCGAATAAAAGCATTGAAGGTGCTATCTTTGGCAGTTTAGTTGCGGCGATATTGGCAGCAGTATTAGGTCTTTGGCTCACTCCTTTTGATTGGTGGGTCTGTCTATTAGCTGCCTATGGCTTGGCTGTGAGCGGTATCTTTGGAGACTTATTAGAATCAGCATTTAAACGCCAGCACGGGGTGAAAGATACCGGAACGATGCTCGCTGGTCATGGTGGGGTATTAGATCGGATAGACAGTTTGCTGATTGGCGTGCCAGTATTTACCCTATTGTACTGGTTACTTGGTTAAACCTAGTCAAAATATTGATAGCCATACTATCTGGCTTTATCCAGTTTACTGCGCAATATCCAATTGAGCACAGGCTTAGGTAAATGATTTAAGGCACTCGTGATATAGCGCATCGAGCGTGGAAATATCGCCAGTTCTACGTCATCGTCAATCGCTTGCATAATATGATCAACCGCTGTCTGCGTGCTCATGATAAATGGCTTATGGCTAGCCTCGCCATCGTTTAAATCACGTAATGCTTGGGTATCGATATAGCCTGAAGCAATACAGTTTACTTGGATATCATAAGGTACAAGTGCTGCTCGATAAGCGCTAGCCGTAGCAACCATTGCGCGCTTGCTTTTGGCATAAAGACTGGCATAGGGATAATCTATCGTGCCTGCGATAGAGGCAATACAGATGAGGCTAGGTCTATCACCTTTAGTCAAATCCAACGCCTGACGCGGTTGTTTTAACTGCTGCTTCAACTGACTGCTTGCCCATCTAAAAACTTGCTCAAACACCTGTAAATTAATCGCTAGCATTTGGTCGCTATCTGCTTGATTTAGGTGATGGATACACTCATTGGTATAGCTACCAGCACTATAGATCAGTCTTTGAAATGGAATACCTGACAAACTGTCTAATAACGTTCGCGTTTGACTTGGGTCAGTTAAGTCGCATACATAAGTCACAATAGCAGGATGCTGGCTATTGATATCGGCTATCTTTGCTGTGTTACTTCCAACAACGCTCACTTGCCAGCCAAGCGTCTGATGATGCAACGCCAAAGCTAAGCCAAGGCCACTTGTACCACCAACGATAATGATATGCGGCGCATGGTTTCTATTGATACCTTTTGCGAGGTTTTTCATAATTTATGCTGCTGTATATAGTTGACCGTACGCTGATAGCCATATTGCCATTGCGCCTGCATTTGCTGCACAAAACCGTCATAGTCGCTGTGTATTAGCTCAACGGTCATTTGCTTTAGGTTAAAACGCTTTTGCACATTTTGCCCTCTCAGTTGCTGGTCGTTATCTGCAAATGGTAACCAATGTAGCTGACGGTTGTTGCTAGCCGTATTAGTGTGCGACGACCCTTCCATCGGTTGATAACCGTGTACTGCTGCCAAGCGCTCATTGGGATCGAAACCAAAGACGCGCTGAATCGCGGGAGCTGCCAGCCATGAATCATAACCTGCCTTGGTCTCTGCAAATACGCTGTGACCTAACTGACAGGCTAGCTCAATCGGTGTCAGATTGATCACACCTCCCAAGCACCAGCCAAGCTCTGTGATATGTGTTGGCGGTAGATAGTACATGTCAGCCATAGACGCGCGAATCACTGGGGCAAAATCCCATTGCGTCTGTACCTTTACAGACAGGTGTATGCGTCCATTTGCAAAGGTGTGCACAGGTGACGTCATTTGCTCGTCGACCAGACCTGATACAGAATTTGGTAAATTTGCTAAGCACGGCGGCGCAAATAACAACTCTTGCAGTACAGGTTTTTTATTACATAAGGCATCAGCAGGTGCTTGATACAGTCGGCTAGCAATGATAGCTATCTCTGGCGTTGTTTTATCAGCAGCGCCACCTTTCTTGCTACCAGTAGCGAACCGCGACAGCTCATCTAGCCAGTACTGCTCGTTATCGATACGAAACATCGCTAACTGCTGTAACTCATTTAACAGTCGCTCGTAGCTGTCTGCTTGACGTTGTCTTTGTCCATTATCCTTTTGCTTTGATAACCGCCAACGTTTGAGTGCATGGGTCATATAGCGCAGCTTTAGACGTTTATTGGCTTCCTCTGGTGCGACCTGTCTGATTGCAGTGATGACACGATACAACTCACGGCTGCACATCAGCGCTTGCAAATCTTTAGGGTCAGGCGCAAGTTGTACTAAGTAAGCAGACAAACTACCACCGCAAGTACCAACGATAATGTCTGGCGTCAAATCATGCGCTGCTAGTGCTGCATAACTGCCCAAATAATAACCAAAACGTGAGCCTCCGCCTGAAAATAGCTGAACACGCTCGTAAGGCTTAACCTGCTGATTATTCATCTATTACTCGTTATCAGCTAATGCAGTTTTAATCGCTAACGAAACAGTAAAGATACCAAAGCGATCGATACGCATCGTGACTTTCTTAAAGCCTGCCCGTTCAACCAATTGATCCATTTCCGCCTGCGAACGGCAACGCATCACCCAACTACTGCCACGGTGATTGTTTAGTGTTTTACTGATAAATTCCTGTTCAGGGTGCCACGGTTGGTTGGTATAAATCAGATAACCGCCCGATTTTAAACTGTCATAAATACCAGCCAATGCCGTCGCTGGTAGCGCATTATCAGAGAACAGTTCAAATAACCCAGAGGCAATAGCAAGATCTGATTTTTTAGTATCGGTACTAGTATCATTCGTATCTGCATCAATATAACTGGCAGGATCAAAGGCGTCCTTTTGACTGGTCATTATTCGATTGCTCATGGCCAAATGCTCTGCCTTTGCTTGCAATGCCTGTATATTATGCATCTCATAATCACGCAGCTCAGCATACAAATCTGCAAACTCTGTCAGCAGATCAAATGTATAAAAACCATGTCCACTAGCGATATCTAACAGTTTTGGTCGGTATGGTTTATTACTACTTTGGTTTTTATCTTCGATATCTGCGAGTGCTAAGCGTGCCAATTCCAATATATGCTCGCGGCGAATACGAATACCTTGCCAGCCGATATTATTTAAATAAAACTTATCTACTGCCTGTCCAAATTTATTCTGACCGCTAGGCTTATTGTAATAGACATGATCTAGCGAATGACCAGAATCAAATCCATGCTCAAGCCCTGTAGCAATCGCATCGCTGACATGACCAAACTTCTGCATCGCAAAACGGGTAATCGCAAAGTTTGGATTGAATGGTTTAATCGCCAAACGATCTACTTTATCTTTACTGGCACTGTTTAAGTGAGCCGTACTCAAATCAGGGGCTTGGACTGGTGTGCTAAATATTTCCTCAGCAAACTCAATACAGTCGGCAAAGACATCGGCTTTATTGGTCTCATGAAAGATTGCATGATAGCTGTCTGGATACAACTGCCAGCGTTTAATCGGTGTGTTAATCGCCTCATAGAATTTCCGCTCAGCCTGCTTATCGACCACATAATCCTTACCCGCGCATAAGACAAACGTCGGTACAGTAATAGCGCCAGCATCATCGAGTAAACGCTGACCCGTCGCATGAGTGTCGATGAGTAAGTCGGTCGAGATACTGTTGGAGATTAATGGATCAGCATTGTAGGCTTGCTGCGCGTCTTTATCATGAGTCAGTACTTGTGCTTTAACATAGCTGCTGACACGTGACATCAGACCTAACGTACGTGCCACCTTTAGCGATGGTATAGCAAAGGGCAGATACAGACGAATACTGAGCGCAGGCGTGCCAAGTATCATGCCGCGAATATTGGGCGCGTAATCATGTACCCATGCTACTGCCAATACCGCGCCGATACTACTAGCGACAATCAATGTATCCTCGATAGCAATACCTGTTTGCCCAATCACCAGTTGTACAAAACCTTCTAAATCTCGCTCAAGCTCGGTAACGCTCTCAGCATGATCTTTGATACCCCCTGAGCGCCCATTACCGCGCGCATCCCAAGCAAATACTTGATAGCCAGCTGTTGCAAACTGCTCTCCTAGCTCTGCCAATCGCCCCGAATGCTCATGCCCTCGATGCAATAAAATAACTTGGCGTGATGGTTGGTTGGTTGGCTTGATATCTTCTAAAGGCATCGTTAGCCAATAGCGATAATAAATAGCCGTGCCGTCATAAGCGTTATAACAGCTTTCACCATTGATGATTTTAGATGCAGGCAAGTCCAAACCAATACTGGCCTGTTCTTCGAATTTTTGACTATCAACGGTTGTGGTTGGCATTTCTTTGAACTCCAATGGGCGAGCGTTATCAGTAGAAGTATTTGGCAAAACAACAGTAAGAGATAGTGAGTTGTTTGTTGACTCACCCAGTACGGATCGCAGCTGAGGTGGGTTACGCCTCAAGTATAACTCTGCCATATAACGTAGTCGATTGAGACAGGTCTTTAGTAGCATTATCTCTGTTAGTATAAATAATTGACCTATTCTGACGGCAGGCGAAGCCATCTGTCCTTTAATACTTACTGGCACTTTGGCTCTGCTACCCATAAAGGCACCAAGCATACCTAATAGGAAGGCGCGGTCGCTTTTGCCCAAAGGCCCTTGGTTAGCACGAACACCTAACATGGTATTACTAGTAACGCCCAACAGCTCGGTGCCAATACTAAGCGCGATCAGAGCAGTGATATGATGCTGAGAAGTTGATATATTCGTTGGTAAGTTGGCTGTTAAATTTTGCCATTCTTTATTATTGATATGATGCGTCAGAATATGAGGCGCCAGACTCGCTAATAGCGCCGTATCGGCAACCATATCACCTACCTCGTTTAACACGGCTCCTAGCCTTGATGCCTGTCCATGCTCACGCGCCATCATGCCATCGATGGCATTGAGTGCCATACGTACAAACAATGATGATGGTAATAAAAGCCACAGCCGCTGCTGTTCAGCCGCTGGTTTGGCAATGATATAGGCAGTACCGATACTCAATAAAACAGCGGATACCGTCACTTGGTTAGCGGTAATATTTTGCTCAACCAGCGACTTACTTATCGGGCGTAGTTGATTTTGAAACTGAGTTTTGAGCTGATATAGCGACATGAGTCTAGCCAAATATTTTCAGTACTTTAATGTAGCAACAAAAGTTTATAAGGTAAAGAATTACAAAGCACTCAAAAACGTTCAAACATTTCGAAAAAGATATTTATTATCATCATTATAAGCGTCCAGTTTTTTCCATTTTAGTCAACAACGACCAATGATTTGCAATGAATCTTAGTGGCTCATATCAATACTGTTAACCTTATATGGTACAATCTTCAGCTTCTTAAAAACGCCTTATTAAAAATGCTGCGAGCCCGTCATCATGGAAAGCCTAGTCACCCTTGTTCTGGTATTAATGCCAATGTTTATTGGCTTTGCCATTCCGTCTAACCCTACTATGACAAAAGTGGCCGACAAAGGTCTATCATATCTAGTATTTATCATCCTGGCGTTGATCGGTATTGAACTGTCTCAGGTAGAAGGTCTAGGCAATCAGCTGGGTGAAATTGCGCTGTATGTCACCGTCCTATCAATATTAACAATTGGTACAGGATTGTTTGCGCTTATGGTGTTTGACCATCTGCGTCCGTGGCATGCCAAAAAACCAAGTGTAAAATCTAAAGAGCATCGGGTGAGCATTCGAGGTAGCTTGGCGCAAGTGGTTTGTGTGGTGATTGGGATGGTGATTGGCTATTTCTTGCCTGCTGATTATATGCCGCCTGAAAACTCTATGACCGTCATGCTGATGATTTTGATATTACTGGTTGGTATAGGCTTAAAAGGCTCGGGCATCACCTTAAAAGAAGTATTACTCAATAAACGCGGCGTAGAAATGAGTGTCATCTTTACGCTAGCGGTATTGGCAGGCGGGCTTATATTTGCGCTACTATTTACGGATGTGTCATGGACGAAAGGCTTAGCGCTATCGTCGGGGTTTGGTTGGTACTCGCTCTCAGCGATTGTCATGACCGATGCTTATGGCGCGGTTTGGGGTAGTGTCGCGTTATTCAATGACTTGGTACGTGAGTTCTTTGCGTTAATCTTTATTCCGGTATTTATGCGCAAATACCCTTCTGCCGCGGTTGGGCTTGGCGGCGCGACCAGCTTAGACTTTACCTTGCCTATCATTCAACAGTCAGGTGGTCTAAAAGTCGTGCCACTAGCGATTAGCTTTGGTTTCCTAATTAATATTGTCTCGCCAGTACTGATGGTGTTTTTCTCAGCATTGGGATAATAGCCATAACTCCAGTTTAAATCTAGTGAGATTACATCTCAATGACAGATGATTTGAAAGTGTTTTATTGGTAGATATTTGCATTGTCTCGACAATGCTGCTTAACCACATCTAACCATCTTTCATACCAATACCATTGCTGCTCAATCTTTACGCCATATCCTTTTGAATTATTTTTTGCATCTAAAGATTGCCATAATTTTGTATGATGATGAATCGAGAAACCTGCAAATCCAGCATTATTCATTATCTCTTTGATCTTACTAGGTCGATATTTAACTTTCTCAGTCTCTTTTATTAACTGATACTCTGTATTTACCTTTGCAGCCAATGGATCATCTGGTTTTAAGAACTCAATTACTTTATCTGCTTGTCCTCTTTTATTAACAGTTTTGGGCACAAACAATATTCTATAAGCATACTTCGGACTGCCAAAATCTTCGTCTGAAACAGAGTTATCAAAGCGAGTTACATAACTTTTAATATTACTAGGTAAATCCTCAAACTCTGATAAAAGATCTTTTTGTTCCTCGGATATGCTTGAGAACTGTAAGCTAAATGATAAATGTTTTTCTATACCGAACTCTTTACCAAAAAACTTACAGATGTAGTAATTATAGTTTAAACAGCATGCCTGATATCTAGCACTCAAACTATCATCAATCCTAGACGTCATCTGATGCTCAATCTCATGACGTAAGCCTATTAAAAACTTTAAATTTAAGGTAGACTCTCTATCTATTGGGCTATTCGTATTATCTAAACATCGCTCAAGCTCCCAATGTTTATATGCGCCATGTTTAGTTCTATCAAAGATTTTACGTTGATTTGGCTTTTTATAATAACGATAATCAATATTTTTATCTTCATAATAAGCATGTAAAAGATACGTCCAACTAATTATGATTAAGACTGAGAATGCTTCCGACTTGAACGTAATATTAGGATTGTTAAATATCTGAACTGCTGCCAAAGCAGACTCTCTCGACTTTTTAACCAATTCGTATTTTTTCGTACCCTTTCTAAGAATACTCATCTTAAAATCCTTTTATTTTTCTAATCAAATACTGACGTATGCAGCTTAGAAACATCAAGATAAAATTCATTCAACTCGTCATCTTTTCTCATCGAAAAGCTAAGTTCTTACTTATTACTCTTCTGGTCATTCAAGAAGGAACACCCCTATACCCCACTCGCCTGCTTAGCAAACAAGTGCATCAATGGTTTTATTTTACTGACTCGGTACATGCCCTCATTACGTATCTGCTGCACAGGGCGCAATTGAGCAAGCGACCCTGCAAATAACCAGTTAAGCGCAGAAAAGCTATGCATCATTAGGCTATTATGCGGACGGCGCGAACGCTCATAATGACGTAGCGTTTGATTGCTACCCCAAAGCATACCACCACTACGGGCAAAATCATGCGTTAACTGCTCACATAATACTTGCACATCCAGCATGCCAAGGTTCAACCCTTGACCCGCCAGCGGATGTACGCCATGAGCTGCATCACCAATGAGTACCAAGTTGTCAGCGACGTAGCTTTTCGCTTGCTGAGCCGCTAATGGAAAACTAGCGATAGACTCAATTTGATTAATCGCACCCAGCTCATAATTGCTTGCAACTGCTAACTTATCAGCAATAAAACGATCTTCTTCCTCTATCAATGCCAACGCTTGATTGCGCGGCAATGTCCATACTATCGACTGCCAATGCTGCGGATTTGTCTTATCAGCATCGGTTATATCTGCTAATGGCAATAGTGCCAACGTACCTGTTGGTAGCATGGCTTGACGTGCTGTCGCTTGATGCGGTTTCTCAGTCTGAATCGCACAGCAAATCGCGGTTTGATTATAATCAAGCATATCTACGCCAATCCCTGCTTGCTGACGGACAAATGAACCGCGCCCATCAGCACCAACTAATAGACTCGCATCAATCGATTCGCCATTGTCTAGAGTTACACGATAACCTTGCTGCGCCCCTAGCCAATCCATATTGACAACTTTATGACCAGCGATAAGGGTCAGATACTCACTGACATCAGCTTCATGCAAGCGTTGCCACAGTGCGTACTCGATAACAGCAGGCTCAACCATACTACCTAATAATGTAGGCTCATGATTTTTACCACTATTATCCTCGGCGCCAATACCTTCACTTTCGCCAAATAATAACTCACCCATACCATTTAGCTGCCACACCTGCATTTGCGAGTAGTCTGCTTTGCGTTTAGAGGCGGCAATATGTTGCCACGCGCCAACGTCCTTAAGCAAATTAATACTAGCCATACTGAGTGCATAGACACGTGCATCACGTTTGCTAAGGGTGTTGTGCCAAGCTGACTCATCACGCTCAGGACGGGCATCAATCAACGTCACTGGCATTTTTGCTTG
The DNA here is from genome assembly GCF_947500265.1 of uncultured Psychrobacter sp. Taxonomy (GTDB): domain Bacteria; phylum Pseudomonadota; class Gammaproteobacteria; order Pseudomonadales; family Moraxellaceae; genus Psychrobacter. The sequence continues at coordinate 522,496 of NZ_CANMRN010000002.1, forward strand.
TGCCAGCTTTAGAGCAAGCGTTGCCCCAACGATACCGCTACCGATAATCAGCGTCTGGTTGTTTTTCATAAGGTGTCTCTCAATATTGTTCAATATTAGAATGCTTATTATCAATCTTAATTACATATAGTTGATTCAGTTTAAAAGAGAGACGAGGCAACCGAGTGCAGATGTATAGGCAATACTTCAAGCGAGGTTAACGCTGTCACTCTTTTAAAGAAGATTAACTATAGCGCTATGATTTTAGACCCATCGCATAAGTGGCGACTAATGGCTTGATATTCGGCAATTTATCAAAGGCCAATAGCGCCATATTTCGTGCCAGCTTAATCGCTGGGTTAGGATGCGTGAAGCCATGTACCACCGCATCACAAAAACGAATCACTCTCTTCTGGTCAGTTTGACGTGCTTTTTCATAACGCTTTAATAACTGTGCATCACCAATATCTGCGCCTTTGAGCACTTGTGTGTTCAGCATTTGTGCCAGCACATGCGCATCTCGCATGCAGAGATTAAAGCCTTGACCAGCGACAGGGTGCAAAGTATGAGCGGCATTGCCCATAATGACGCAGCGCCTTTCTACCTGCTTATCCGCTAGTACGCGGGTCAATGGATAGGCTCCGCGGCGACCAGCAGCGGTGAACTTGCCAGCGCGTTGACCGAAGGCTTGCTGTAACGTCTGCAAGAAATGGGCGTCGTCTTCCAGATATCTGGTTTCTTCACCTGTTGGGCATACCCACACCACAGAGCGTCTGTAGCCTTGTTGATACTCATCATTACCATCGCCCTCTGGATCAGTCAGTGGGAGCACAGCAAGTGGGCCAGCTGGACTGAAACGCTCAATCGCTGCATGCTCGTGTGGCGTATCTGTCTCTACTACGCCGACGATGGCCGTTTGCTGATAGTCATACGTAGTTGTACCGATATCTAGTAATTGGCGTACTGTAGAATCACGCCCATCACAAGCGACTAATACGCTAGCTTGCAGCTGCTGCTCGTTTTCGGCTTCATCGTTATAATTAAAGCTAAGTGTCACACTATCGGCCTGCTGCTGGACAGTTGTCACATTGGCATTATCTATTAAGGTAATTAATGGCTCTTGCTGTGCGGCTAATAAAAGCTTACGGCCCAACCAAGCGTTTTCGATGACCTGTCCAAATGACTCGACCTTTTCCTCTGCTTTATTCAGCTGCGCGCGCCCAAAACTGCCTTGCTCACTAATCTGTACGGTGTCGATACGGCAGGCATGACTTTGTAACTCATCCCACAGTCCAATCTCTTGATATATCTGTACCGTGCGCCGTGATAACGCCGTATTGCGACTGTCTAAATAATGGCTGCGAGTACTATCATCCGTTGGACTGATGGTTGGATAGCTGTTTTTTTCTAATAAGGTGCTCGCAATACCGTGATGGGCCAATAGCAATGCAAAAGACAAACCAACATGACCACCACCTGCGATAAGCACTTGCTGGTCAGTTATCGCTTCTTTCTTTTTAGAGATGCTGTCGAACTTTTTAGGTATGCTGTCAGCATTGGATAAATGTGAATCAGTATCTTGCATCGTTATTTTCCTAGTGTGATTTTTTGGACAAGCAGTTTATTTATGATAGATAGCCGCTCATCACTGACTTTATTTTATAATTTTTATCACGTTACTGTCGTGGTTAGATGGGTTGCAGCAATCTATGGTATCGCCCATAGATTACCACAAATTGTCTATTCTGCCGTGGTCTTAACCGTAGACAAATCGTTTCTTTACTCTCATCATAAACGAGGTTTATATTTATAAAACTCAAAAATCTTAATCTTATTGAAGCGCTGTCATACGATGGGTAGCGATGAATTATATAGAACTGATAGCAACATCGAATCAATCTATAGGAAATCGCTATAGCAGTTGCAATCCGCATACAAAAACAGTGTCATCTATCTGATGTATGGCTTGAAATTTAAAAATTCTCTACCATAATGAAGGCAAGACTTTTCATTACTTTCATTTACGACCTTCCACCAAAACAACAATAATATCGCCGTCATTTTTATTATCTACAATCTTTTTATCACCTAAATACTGTAACGCCACTAACTATTTTATCTCTGCAACCCGCCACGCAATTAAAATCAAATCATAGCGTCGGGTACACAATAAAAGGATAATCGCTTGACTGATTCCATGAGCCGCCGTATAAAGTTTGAATCATTGACCCCAGCACAGCTAAAAACCGTGCTTGGTGAATACAACAATCACATGAAATATATCCAAGAACGCCTCGATATTAAAATCATGCAACGCCAAGGCGATTTTTGCCTGAGTGGCGATGTGACCAATGTCGAACGCGGTGAACGTATTATCTACAAAATGGTAGATGAAGCGCAGAATACTAAAGACATCAGTGCAGAAGAGCTGCACCTCATCATCCAATCTAGTCTCTCTCGTGATGAAGACATCGAAGAAGACGAGCAAGACTACGATGACATGGAATATGATGAAAATTTGGATGAGGCTAGCGAGTTTACGCCCATCAGTTTACGTACACGTAAAGGCCGCATCGTTCCGCGTGGCGGCAACCAACAGCGTTACGTAAAAAACGTCCTGAGCTCTGACGTGTCATTTGGTATTGGGCCAGCTGGTACGGGTAAAACGTATCTAGCGGTGGCATGTGCCGTCGATATGCTTGAGCGTAATGAGATTGAGCGTATTTTGCTAGTGCGTCCAGCGGTAGAAGCTGGCGAAAAACTGGGCTTTTTGCCAGGTGATTTGACCCAAAAAATCGATCCGTACTTACGCCCGCTATATGACGCACTCTATGAGATGATAGGCTTTGAGAAAGTCGGTAAAATGATTGAGCGTCAGATTATCGAAGTAGCACCGCTTGCCTATATGCGCGGTCGTACTCTGAATAACTCGTTTGTCATTCTAGATGAAGCGCAGAACACCACGCCTGAACAGATGAAAATGTTTTTGACACGTTTGGGCTTTGGCTCACGTGCTGTCATCACTGGTGACATTACTCAGGTGGATTTGCCACGTGGTCACAAATCAGGCTTGGCACAAGCGATGGATATTCTAAAAGATATCGAAGAGATTCATATCACAAAGTTTGATTCAAAAGACGTGGTACGCCATCAATTGGTACAACAAATTGTTGAAGCCTATGATGTGTTTGATGAAGAGCAAATAGCTTTAGAAGAAAAACGTAAGTTTGAACGTATTAAAGAACAAGAGCGTAGACAAGCCGTCGCTAATGCAGCAGCCAATCTGTAATAATCAAGCTAATCACTGCATTGCAATCATTTGCTATAAGCATTTAGCTTGTATAAGAAAACCGGATTACTCAAAGTAGTCCGGTTTTTTCTTACCGACAGTTTATTGAATTTAGCATATTCACTACTAGTCGCCTACCAGCAACTTAGCTATAGTAGCCTCTATATATTCTATACATATACCTCTATTTATGAGTCAAAAACTTAGCAATGAGAGATAATAATTAAGCTACTTTTATGATAAAAAAACCGCTAAGTAAATAACGTAAACGATGCAGCCTTAAAAACGCATTTATTTTTAATAAAAAGGACAACAATATGAGCCAACCTGATAGTACTAATTTCGATGACAAGATTGCTAGTAACCATGCTAGTTTAGCAGCACTTGATATCAGTGCGACCGACAGTATTGATGATGAAATATTAGATACTTTTTATAATCGCGAGCATTTACTATCAGTCATGATGGCGACTTTAGATTATATAGACGGTCGTATTAATAATGATCTGACCCTACCCTATTTTGCAGATATTGATCCTGAGCTGTGGCAAGAGAAGTCTAAAACACTAGATATATATATCACTGATGACGTCGAAGGCCGTGCTCTAAATCTAGAAGCACGCGGCAAGGACTATGCGACCAATATTTTGTCTTATCCAAGCGAATTACCTGCTGCCGTCATTGAGCTAATGCCAACATTGCCTCTTGGAGAGCTGATTATCTGTCATGAAGTGATAGTACGTGAAGCGGCTGAACAGGACAAAACCGTGGCGCAACACATTAGCCATTTGCTAGTGCATGGCGTGCTACACCTACTGGGTTTTGATCATGAGCTCGGACAAACTGAACAAGATGAGATGGAGTACTTTGAAATTGAGATTTTGGCAGGCCTAAACCTACCAAATCCTTATATCTAAACTAGCACTGCTTTAATAAACAGTCTTCTAACTATTAAGCAGCTATCAATCAATCTTTAGATAGCGGCAACTTTTGCGCTTGACCCATTTGGTTGATCATATGGTCTAAGCCTTTAACATGGACACTGCGCTGCGGGAATGGAATCTCGATTTTCTCATCATCTAGAGCTTGCTTGAATTGCTCTAGTAGCTCGCATTGCATCGACCACCAGTCGGCATTGGTTGTCCAAACGTTCAGGGTAAGATCTACTGAGTTGTCGCCTAGATTGGTCACTCGTACGATAGGCTCAGGATCAGTGAAAGCCAATGGGTTGTTTCTTGCCAGACTTAACATCACGTCTTTAGCCGTTTTGATATCAGCATCGTAACCAATACCGACCGTGATATCGACGCGGCGATTGGGTAGCGCTGTATAATTAACCACAGGTGAAGTCGTGATATCGCTATTAGGAATGATGATATCGTGATTGTTAATGGTCGTCAGATGGGTATTAACCAAGGTAATCTCAGTCACCGTACCTGTGTAGCTGCTAATCTGTACATAATCGCCGCGTACAAACGGGCGAAACGTCACAATCATAATACCAGCGGCAAAATTTGATAGCTGGTCTTTTAATGACAAACCAACGGCAACAGCGGCACCACCTAAGATCGCAACGACCGAAGTAGTCTGTACACCGACTTTGCTAAGTGCAGCTAAAATCACTACGACCAGTAGTACGCCATACAATAGACGACTTAGAAAACTAGCAACTGTCTCGTCCAGATGGCTACGCGTCATCAAGCGATCGGAAAAAGCGACTGCTTTTTTGGCAAGCCAACGTCCAACGATAAATATAAGTATTGCTAAAGCGACTTTAATGACCAGCTCTAGGGCGTTGCTCGTTAAGGTAGCAACATCTACGGTAAAACCTAAAAATTCCATACTGACTCTTTATTTTATAGCTGTGTGTTATGAACTTGGGTATCTGTAATGATGAAAAATGGTGCGTTAAGCGTTATTCTTAGCAGTTGTGTTTTCAGTGACATTTTTTTCAGTAGCTTTAATTTCAGCAACTTTAATTTCAGTAACTTTCTGCTTAGCATCTGTCTTCTTAGTGCATGAATACGTTAACCTTAGTACGTTACTTCGACTGTATCACTATAGCGGTAAGTACGTATCAAGCGCAGCTCGACGATATCGCTCATGTCTTCGGTGAATTTACCAAAAGGTGCTGCTTGTCGTACCGACTGCTTGGCCGCTTCATCCAATATCGTAGAGTTCGAGCTTTCAAGCAAACGAATGGCTTTGATATTGCCGTCGTTACTGATGATAACCATTAGCCGTACTTCACCCGTAATACCTTGTGCGCGCGCTTGCACGGGATAGTGCAAGTTGCCCACTCGCTCGACATGCTCGCGGAATGTATTGATATAATCGGCTGCCGCACCCCGTGTGGTCGAGTTACTATCCATGGTCACGACTTTGGATTTGGTCGCGTAGACCTGCTGACGCTGAGATAGCTGAGCTTCTAAGGTGGCAATCTGCTTACGTAGCCGCTCTTCTTGTGCCATCGCATCATCTTGCGCTTGCTCGCTATCATTATCCGACTCTACAGTGGCCTGACGCCAACTCAACGTCGTGCGTAGGTAGCTTTCTTGATAGCGCTGCTGACGCACTTTACGCTGTAAGTTAACGATGTCTTGAGTCTCACTTATTTGCTCAGCAGACATTGCACTTAGCTGATTGTTCTCTTGTCTGAGCTGCTCTTCTATTGTACCGCCGCCTTCTTGTGAAGCATTGGCAATAAAGTGGGCATCTTCATTGGGCTGCATGTTATCGGTCAGCGCCTTTGCTACATCTTGCATCATAGCAGCTGGGTCTTTTCCCATAGAAAAGCTAATCCCGAAAATAATCAGCACATGAACAGCCACCGCAATAACAATAGCGACAGGCAAACTTATATCGCGCTTGGGCGCTTGCGCGGAAAAATGATAGCTCTGTGAGTCTTTTATATAGGCCACAATGAATCTCAGCTTGTGAGCACATCAGTACAAAGCACTATTTAACAAGTGTTGTAACGATAGGCATGATTTACACTGGCGCTATCATAACATGACATAGAATTATGTCGCCAGTATAAGCACTGAGACGGCATTTTGACAGCTGCCATACAGTATTGGTAACCTTATCCGCTGATTGAAAAACATGCATTTGAGAATATATAAGGCAGACGAAACACTGTCTATACCAAATGAATTGCTATAAAACGCATGTGTTCATTTTGAAGCCACTATATTTGTTATATACTGCTTTAGCACAATAGAATTAGCAGCACGATACTTTGCAACAATCAAAACTGTGCATCGTCTTAATTAGGCACAGTAGATGAATAAGCAGCACAGTAAGTGCAGATTCACTACGCACTAGTATCAGAGGTCAGTTTTTCGCTTTTGCTACCTATCAGTATAAAAATTACTAATGGTCATAGATATTCAGAAATTATAAGTGATTAGCTTTCGTTTAAATTAATGATAGCCTGCAAAGTTTGTTTAGCCATTTTTACGTCACCGATTGAATGACGCGCCCTATAAGGATAATAAGTTTGAGTGACTTTGATAACGTGAATAATTCAGACAATTTTGATGAGTTCTTCGAGAGTATTGGCTATCGTTTTGACGAGTCATTCGGCAGTGGTTGGGAGCGTATCGCCCAATCGGTTAAAGATATCTATAATAAGACGACGGACAAGTTCGAAGATGAGTTGTCATTGCCAGTGACACAGACTTACGTTAACGATGCATTACAAAAATTCGTCACCGACAATGTAAAAGCCATTTTAGAGCTACGCGTCGAGATGCATGATGACTGGTTTCGTTTGTACTGCACTGTCAATGCAGGCGGCATCTATGCCGAAGTAGCAAGTAACTTTAGCCTAGTTCACGTCCAACTCGATCGCAATGTGCAGCGCTTTGTATTTGGTCAGCAAACTTATACCGATATATTAAATCTGCGCTGCGAGTCTTTTATCAAACGTCAAGGTGTCAAACTGGCGATTTGGTTTTATCATAGCGTCCTCAAAAAAGACCCTTTAGGCTTTATTCTGTCGTACGTCAATATTGCTCGCGCAAAAGACGAAGTGATTTATCTCGATATCCATCGTTGGTTAAAAAACAACAAAAAAATCATGAGTACTTTGCATAAGGTGCAGATAAATTATGGCGAGCTAGAAGAAGAGCAAATGATTTTGAAGGCTCAAATCAACTATCGTGATTTACTGGCGGCCAGCAGTAACGAAGATATCATCGGTGATGATGACGATCCTGAATTGATGCAAGGCCCTATTAACCCTGTAGATGATGCGACTGAGCCAAACCAAGAGTAAGTTGCTAATGTTTTATCGCTTAAGACAATGTTTTGTCCCATAAAAAAACGCTGCATCTTAGAGGTTCTTGGCCTTATAGATGCAGCGTTTTTTATTAAAGTCGATAACTACCAATAGTTCTCTACAGCAATATTACCTTCACCGCGGCGATTCATTACCAGTCCCAACGTCTTTAACGCCTCTTTGGTATCTTCTACCATATCTGGATTACCGCATAGCATGACATGCGTAGTATCAATATCTAATGCGATACCTGCGCGCGCTTGCAACGTACCCTCTAGCAGTAGCTTCGGCAAACGCTCTGACAACGCGCCTTCGACAGGCTCACGAGTGACGATTGGGATAAAGATAAGCCTTGCTGGATTATCAACCAGCGTGCCGAAGTCTTCTTGTAGGCTTTCGATTTTCTCAACGTAAGCAAGTTCATCGAGCGAACGTGCGCTATAAGCCAATACAATGTGCTCGTAATCTTCCCATGTCTTTAAATCTTGCAGCATCGACAAAAACGGTGCTAAACCAGTCCCTGTTGCTAGCAGCCATAAGTCTTTTGGCAATGGCTTTTGGTAGCGTGCTAACGTCAAAAACCCAAATGGCATGGTATTAAGCAGTAGCTCATCACCCACTTGCAAGTGCTGTAATTGCGAGGTAAATGCACCGTCAGGAATTACGATAGAGAAAAACTCTATCACCTCATCAAATGGCGAAGAGACAATCGAATACGCGCGAAAGACATCTTCATTCAATGCGATATCAGCAGTTTCATCACTTGCATCAGTCTGTTGATAATATTTTAATTGACTAGGATTGACACCCAAACGTACAAATTGCCCCGCTGTAAACTTAAAACTATCGGGACGACTGACGGTAAAGCTAAATAAATTTGGCGTCCATGTGGTTTTACTGAGCACCGTTACTGTTTGAATATTATCACTCATAATTATTCGTCACTTATACTTTATTAAACTGTATTTTTATAAGATACCTTTGATAGATAAAAGAAGATAAATACCAAAAAGGTAAGCATAAAAAAGATGCGCCAAGCTTATCATAAAGCTGGCGCATCTTGGTTTTTTAACCGTAACAACAGATAGATCGCAGCGACTTATCTGCCGTATTAACTCAGCGACATTACCAAATGCGAGCCAAACTTGCCCACTCAATCATACTATTTGGCAAGATACCAAAGAATAGAATAATCGCCGTCACAGCAATGACCATGATACCACCGGTACGAATACCCCATTGCCCAGACACGTCAAACTCGATGAACTGCTTAGGACGTTTGAACAGCGTGAGTAAAACGCGTAAGTAGTAGAATAGACCAATCGCACTGCCCAAGATAATCATCGCAGCCAAGAACCAGTTGGTGCCTTGTACCGCAGCTAAGATAGCAAACAGCTTGGTAATAAAGCCAGCCGTCAATGGAATACCCGCCAATGACAACATCATGATGGTCATCACAGCAGTCAATACTGGACGACGCCAGAATAGCCCTTGATAATGCGTCAACTCATCGGCTTCACCAGATAAGCGATACGGACTCGACATCAACGTCACTACGCCAAAGGCACCGATAGAAGTAAAGGCATAGACTGCCATATACATACTAGAGATACTATCAGCGGCTGAACCAATGCTGACAATCACGATCATCACATAACCCATATGAGCAATAGATGAGTAACCGAGTAGACGCTTCAGGCTAGTTTGACGTACTGCCAACAAGTTACCTACCAAAATAGATAAAGTAGCCATGACCATCAATAGCATTTGCACTGATGGCAATGCCAGCAAAGCAGTATCGATTAAGAAACGCACGGCTAGTGCCATCATCGCCACTTTTGATACGGATGCTAAAAAGGTAGCGATAGGCGCTGGTGCACCTTCATAAACATCTGGCGTCCACATATGGAAAGGAGCAGCCGATAGTTTAAAGGCGATACCAAACATCATCATTGCCGCACCCAATATCAGTAGTGGCGACTCAAAGATATTACCCAACACCATGCTGATTGGCTTAAATGCTAGTGAGCCTACTTCTGCATAGATAAAGGCCATACCCATCAGCAATGTCGCTGATGCAGTCGCCGACAATACTAAATACTTCAATCCCGACTCAAGTGACTGGTTGCGCATATAAGTATAAGCAAGCAAACCATATAGTGGTACTGACAGCATCTCCAAGCTCATAAAGAATGACGCCATATGCTGCGCGCTTACCATGAGTAATGCACCAATGGTCGATAGCAGCATGAGCAAATACAGCTCTTCTTTATTGTCTTTGAGGTTGGCCAGATACGCATAAGACAGCGTACAACAAGCCAAGGCACAGATAAAAATCACCACCATATTAAACTGAGCGAAGTTATCTATAACAAATAACTGCTCAGCGTTTGGTGCGATAGAACCGCTTTCAATCACACCGATCATCTGCCCGATCAGGGTAAATAGACCAATGTTTAAGCCTGCCACTGTAATCGTACCAGTGACCATGTGTGAGCGTTTAAAGGTAATCGCGATCATAACCGTCAGTACCGTAATCACTACGGCGATAATCGGCGCGTAAGGCAACAATCCTATCAAATCATTCATCGTAATATCATTCATGACTTAACGTGCCTCCATTACATCAAGCAGCTGCGACGCATCTACCTGTGTCACTTGACTGTATATATATGCGTTATTGATCCACTGCATAGCATGACTTGAGGTATCAAGGAACGGCTGTGGGTACAGTCCGAGCCATACCAAACCAGCAGCTAGCATCAGTAGTAATGACAGCTCGCGCTTGCCCAAATCTTTTAGTTTACGTGCAGGTAAGCCATGTGACTTAGTCTCTCGCTCTGCCAATGCGGCGATGTTGTTTTCACCAAATAGTGCGCGATGAATCAAAATCAACGAGTAGAGACCTGCTAATACCAAACTGAATGTCGCAAAAACAACGAATACTGGGTACTGAGCAAATGAGCCAAATAAAATCATGAACTCGCCAATGAAGTTACCCGTACCTGGGATACCTAGCAGCGCGGCACAGAAGAACATCAATATCGGCGCGTAGTAGCGGAACTGCCCCCACATACCACCCATCAAGGTCAAATCGCGTGTATGCAGACGCTCATATAGCTGTCCTGCCATGATGAATAGTGCGGCTGAACTCAAACCATGAGCAAGCATCTGAATCATCAGACCTTGTAAGCTGAGTAATGTTCCCGCATAGATTGCTAGTACCACAAAACCCATATGCGAGATACTGGTATACGCCAGCAAACGCTTCATATCAGTCTGCATAAACGCTAGCCATGCACCGTAGAAAATACCAATCGTACCTAGGGTAATCGCTATCGGCGCAAACTCTTGTGACGCTGCTGGAAATAGCGGCAACACAAAACGAATCAAACCATATGCAGCAGTCTTAATGAGCACCCCTGCCAAATCCACCGAACCTGCCGTTGGTGCCTGCGCATGCGCATCTGGCAACCAGCCGTGGAAAGGAATGATTGGCAACTTCACCGCAAAGCCAATGAAGAAGCACAGCATGATTGGATATTCCCAGCCGCCAAGTGACGTACCGAGCAAGTCATTATAGTTAAAGCTTACTACCCCTTTTTGAGCGTAGCTGATAATGACCAATACCAAAATACCGATGAGCATGATAAGCCCAGACGCTTGGGTATAAATAAAGAACTTGGTTGCGGCGTATTCTTTGGTTTTGCCAACCACATCATGACCCCAAATCGCGATCAAGAAGTAGATAGGAACCAGCATCATCTCCCAAAAGAAGAAAAATAAGAACAAATCAATGGCTAAGAAAACACCAATAACGCCGCCCAAACTCCATAGCAAGTTCAGGTGGAAAAAACCAACACGGCGCTGAATCTCATTCCACGAACAAGCAACGGCTGCTACACCAAGCAACCCTGTTAGGGCTACCATCATCAGTGACAAGCCATCTAGCGCTAAGTGAAAGCTAATACCAAAGCTCGGTATCCATGGCACACTAAATTCTGCCACCCAAGGCACGTTTGTGCTTGGTGCAATGACCTGCTGACTCATACCGCTAAAATCGCCCTGCTGCCAAAGTACTAATGACAAAGCAAAGGTCAACGTCATGCCGATTAAGGCAATCCAGCGCGGTAGACGTTTATTAAACCGTTCGACCAACCAACATAGCAATCCTGCAATAAAAGGAATTGCGATTAATGCTGGTAGCATCCACGTTTGTTGTAACTCAATCATCTTTACACCACCGTCATCATTACCAGCACCAGCAATACAGCCATACCCAAGCCAAAGCTTGTGGCATAACCTCGAAGAGACCCTGTTTGCGTCGCAGACAATACTTTATTACCTGCTGAGGCCAGCTTAGGTAACAGCAACCACGTTTTATCGATAGGGTCGGCTTTTAATAAGCGGCCGATGAATAAAAAGGGTTTTACAAAAATTACATCATATAGCGCGTCGAAACCTAGGCCATGATAGCACCAGTGATATAGCGCCCCACCAATACGTGATCGCTTAAAACTAGTAAGCATGCGACCTTTATTGACCACATATAACAGTGCTGCCAATATCAAACCTGCTGCCATGGCACCCATCGCGATATACTCTGCGGTATGCTTAGCATGCGCTTGACCAGCAACTTCTAATAGATGACCAACGCTCTCTGGCAATACACCATCTAATGGTGGCGTAATCCAAGCACCAACGGCTGTAGATAGCACTAGCAACACGGTCAAAGGCAACCAATACGACACCCCTGATAGCTTATGAGCATGGGTTTTTTCTTCGCCAAAGAAGATAATCCAAATCATACGGAATGTATAAATCGCGGTTAAGAAAGCACCGAATACACCCATGTAGAATAGTACTAAGTGACCTGTGGCATAAGTTTCCCAAAGAATCGCTTCTTTAGAATAGAAACCAACGGTAACCCAAGGTATAGCAGCGAGTGCACCGCCACCGACGATATAGCACCAAAATACTAATGGGATCTTTTTGCGCAGACCACCCATCTTAAAGATATCTTGCTCGTGATGTACCGCAAGGATAACCGCACCTGATGATAAGAACAGCAATGCTTTAAAGAAAGCATGGGTCATTAGATGGAAGATTGCCCCTTGCCATGCGCCCACGCCAAGTGCGAGGAACATATAGCCAATTTGACTCATGGTCGAATACGCAAGGATACGTTTGATGTCTGTTTGCGCGAGTGCACAGAATCCAGCAACGACCAATGTCAACGCCCCTACGCCGCCAACCCAATACAATAAGATACCTGGGGTTAGCTCAAACAATGGATGTAGACGGGCGATCAAATAAACCCCTGCCGTCACCATTGTTGCCGCGTGAATCAATGCCGATACTGGTGTTGGACCTGCCATCGCATCAGCAAGCCATGTGTGTAGTGGCAACTGGGCTGATTTACCCATTGCGCCGCCGACCAACATCATAGTCGTTAGCATCATCGTTGGGTTATTAACATCGAATACTTCTGGCGCACGCGTAATAATTTCTTGAATATTAAGCGTACCGAATTCGCGGAATAATAAAAACAAACCGAAGGCTAAGAACACATCACCGACACGAGTAACGGTAAAGGCTTTCATCGCGGCACGGCCGTTGGCTCTGTCGTGATAATAATAACCAATCAATAGGTAAGAACAGATACCTACGCCTTCCCAACCGAGATAAAGCAAGAACAAATCATCTGCGAGTACCAGTAATAACATACTGGCCACAAACAAATTCATATAGCTAAAGAAACGAGCAAAGCCAGTGTCGCCTTTCATATACCAAGAGGCAAACAGATGAATCAAAAAGCCAATCCCAGTGATGACACCTGTCATGGTCAATGCAAGACCATCAAAGCTCAAACCGAAATGTGGGGCAAAATCGCCAACTTGGAACCATGTCCATAGCGGAACTTCTACTACCGTTCCAGCTGAATTGGTGGTCAAAAAGGTATAGCTAACCACTAGCGTGCATAGTGCTGATAACAGCATGCTACCTACGCCAACAATCGCTGCGACCGTCTCTGATAATTTGTCGCGCATAAAGGCTAAAATCAAAAAGCCAATGAGCGGGAATATAAAGGTTAATGGTAATAAACTCATGACATCATCCTTTCATCTCATTGGCGCTATCGACATCGAGATGCCCACGCTGATGATAAAAACGCAATAATATTGCCAGACCAATTGACGCTTCAGCCGCAGCCAAGGTCAAAATAAAGATAAACATAATCTGTCCGTCTGGATCGACCCAGCGACTACCTGCCACTACAAATGCCAATGCTGCCGCATTCATCATGATCTCAAGACTCATTAGCATAAATAAGAAGTTACGTCGTACCATAACGCCGCACAGACCGATAGCAAATAAAATGCCTGCCAAAATCAGTCCATGGCTCATGGGTATCATACCCAGTACATTTTGCGCCTCAGCAACTGGCTGTACTAAGCCTGCCACCTCGTGGGCAAACGGCACGTTTGACACATCTTGTGCCACGCTTGCTGCTAGTACCATTAGTCTGACTCCTTGCGCGTAACTTTGTTCGTACCTACTTGACTACCTGCCCTCGTACCTACCTTCATACCTACATAGTCATGCGGGTCAACATCTTTATATTCGTAAGGCTTAGCCATTTCTACGCCGTCATGCTGTGTAAGCGTACTATCATTGTCGTATTGTTTGATACTGCCTGCACTTGGCTTGAAGTTTTGGCTATCATTACCGATGACCTCATCGTCGACTGTCTCTTTACCTAAATGATAAGCGGCGACCAAGGCTGCCAATAATAGCAATGCTGCTACTTCGACTAGCATAATGTATTTGGTAAATAGCACCGTACCGACTGCTTTGGCAGAGATAGTCGTGCTACCCATCATGACCGCTTCATCGTGATTAAGACCAATCATCGCATAGAGCACAACGGCAATGATTATCGTCAGCCCTGTTGGAATCGCCCAAGTGCCTGCATCGAGCCAACGCTCTTCGCGCTCGTCATTACTCATGCCCAAATTAAGCATCATGATAACGAAAACAAATAGCACCATAATGGCACCAGCATAGACAACAATCTCTAGCGCACCCGCAAACGGCGCACCTAATACAAAAAATATCCCAGCGATTGCCAATAACGACACAATCATCGATAAGATAGCATGCACTGGATTGGCCTGAGTCACTACGCGCAGACTGGCAAATATTGCCACTGCTGCAAGCGAATAAAACCCAGCCAATTCAGGATGGTTTAAAATATTCATCATGGTAGCAAGCTCCTTAGATCAATCGGTGCAGACTCATTTTGTGCTGCGCCTTTTGGTTTATCTGCTACCGCCATACCTGTCACACGATAATAGTTATAATCAGGGTATTTACCTGGTCCTGAAATGAGCAAATGCTCTTTTTCGTAGACCAAGTCTTGGCGCTTATATTCACCCAACTCAAAATCTGGGGTCATTTGAATCGCTGTCGTTGGACAGGCCTCTTCACACAATCCACAAAAGATACAGCGTGAGAAATTGATACGGAAAAACTCTGGATACCAGCGACCGTCTTCACGCTCAGCTTTTTGTAATGAGATACACCCTACCGGACATGCCACCGCACACAAGTTACAAGCGACACAGCGCTCGTCTCCATCAGGATCACGCGTTAGGACAATACGTCCACGAAAACGCGGCGGTACAGGTACCGGCTCTTCAGGATAAAGGATGGTGTCACGCGGTCTAAGTGCATGACTATTGACCATCCACATGCTGCGGACAATGGTAAATATACCAATGACGGTCTTTTTTATGGTAGTAAACATGGGATTATTATCCTTATCAGCTTTACCCTAGTTCATCAGTGATGGCTACTAGTAATGACTACAACGTTGGGGAAAAGATCAAAATGACCGCAGCAGTAATCAACAGATTAATCAAGGTTACGGGCAGACATACTTTCCAGCCAAAGTTCATCACCTGATCATAACGCGGACGCATGAGTGAGCCTCGAGCCAAAACAAACATGGTCATAAAGAACAGCGTTTTAATCATGAACCAAAAAGCTGGTGGAATAAATGGAATATCTAAATTGAACGGCGCAAGCCAACCGCCAAAGAACAAGCAAGTCATCAAGGCAGAAATCAAGACAACGTTGACATACTCACCAATGAAGAACATACCGAACTTCATGCCAGAATATTCGACATGATAGCCTTCAGCAAGTTCTTGCTCTGCTTCTGGTTGGTCAAATGGATGTCTATGCGTAACGGCAACACCAGCCACCACAAAGGTCAAAAATCCAAAAAACTGCGGAATGATATACCAACCGTCTGCTTGTGCTTCGACAATGGCGCGCAAGTTAAACGAACCTGTCAAGGCAACAACGCCCATCAACGACAAGCCTAAAAACACTTCGTAACTGATCGTTTGTGCAGCTGAGCGCAAACCACCAAGTAGTGAGAATTTGTTGGCAGACGCCCAACCACCGAACATCACCGCATAAACAGCAATACCAGCCATGGCAAAGAAAAACAGAATACCAATATCCCAATCAACCACGCCAAGCGTTGGCGAGATAGGAATGATGGCAAATGAGGCCAAGGCAGTAAACATCGCAACCGCAGGTGCCAACGTGAACATAAACTTATCGGTAAAGTTCGGTGTCCAATCTTCTTTAAAGAAGATTTTTAGCATATCGGCGACTAGTTGTAGTGAACCAAAAGGCCCAACACGGTTTGGACCATAACGATCTTGCCATAAGGCCAACATACGGCGCTCATAAATAATCATCATCGCGGCAACCAATACTACGACTAAAAAGATGACTAGTGATTGACCCACTAAAAACAGAATAGACCAAGTATCAAAACTCATGCTATTGGCCAAAAAGCTTGGCACATCAGGGATAATACGGGTAACTTGCATATTACACCTCCTGTGTGGTGGTCGGCGCTGCGTTTATTTGCGCTGTGTCGTTATTGTTCATCATATCGTTAGCCATGCTACCCATCATCGTCACTGGTGCATCCACTTTACGTACCGATGCTGGCATTGATGGGTGAATAATGCTCACCTGCCCGACTGGGTAACCGATACAACCTTCTGCCAAATAACCGACCAGCTGTACGGGCAAGGTGATTTGTTGCTTGTCAATCTCAATCGCCAAGTAATCACCAGCAGCGATATTCCAGTCTTTGGCATCATCTATACCGATACGCCATGCAGCAACAGGTAGTTGCTCTGCGACGATTGGGCTGCGTGATGCCATCATTGAGCTGGCATAGATATTATGAATCGGCACCAGTTTCGCTTGGCCGTGCTGTAAGTCAGTTGTATTCGAAGACATCGCTTCTGGCGCCACATATTGACGAGTGGCTAGGCGCTCTAGCTGATCAAACAAACGCACACCTGGATCACCATTTTTCAGATGACCACCAACTTTATCTTGGTATTTGTTCCATGCTTGCGGTGAGTTCCAACCTGCCGCATTGGCAAAAGGAATCATCGAACTTGGCGTTTCTTTACCGCTATAACCTTCCATTGAGAAAGTTAGACCAGTGTCCAAATCTTTTGGCTGCATTGGCTCGTGCACTGAGATTGGCGCACGCATAGCAGTACGACCTGAATAACGACGCGGTTGACGCGCAATTTTCAGACCCGTTATACGGTAGTCAGCATCAGGCGCAGCACCTTTAATACCCGCAAGTTTAGGATGCGTTACGATCAATGCATTGATAACATCATCTAGCTGCGTCCAATCGACATCACGACCTTCGATGCTGCTATGTACAGCATGTATCCAACGCCAGCCTTCTTTAATACTGCTCATCGGATGGTAGTATTCGTTATCGTAAACTTGGAAGAAGCGCTGCGCGCGACCTTCAGCTGATATCAATGTACCATCCGCTTCTGCAAAGCTAGCCGCTGGCAGTACGATATCGACGTCTTTATGCCAATCAAGGAGCTGATGATCTAACGCAATGACCGTTTTATCAGTCAATAGTTGCGTCAATTTATTGGCATCAATCGCATCTGTTAGCTGGTTTTCTGCAACCACAACCACATCGTAATCAGTCGCTAGCAGTTCTTCAACTGACTGACCGCCAAGCATACAAACGCCCATGCTATTGGCATCAGGGACCGTTAGATAGATACCTGCTTGTGCTTGATATTTATCATTGATTTCTTTTAACTCAAGTTTTTCAGCAGGCTCACGCTCGACATCATCTTGCGCTTCTGTATTTACACCCGTTTCAGGTTTGTTTGGCTTGGCAGATAAATCTTGGTCTTCTTCAGGCTGGTCATTAGCCGCTTTTGCTTGGGCTGCCTGTACTTTGGCATTATGTGCCTCGACCTGCTGTTGCTCAGTCGCTTTAATTGCCGCGCGTTTTTGGGTCAATGCTTGGGTAATCTGTGCTGCTGCTTCTATCAATGCGGTAGAAGACAAGCTGCTACCCGAAACAACTAACGGCTTATCAGCTTGAATCAGGTCATAAGCAATTTGCTGTGCCAATGCTTGCATACCGTCAGTTTCAGCACTAGCATCAACTGTTTGTGGATCTACTATGTCTGCTAAATCATCAGCGAAATCAGAAATCTCATCAGCAACCTTGAAGCCAAGTTTAGTGATGTCTTCAGGGGTCGCCACTACGCTCACTTTACTGATATCTTCTAGCTTAGTTTGCGTCACATCGATGACATAGACTGGGCTTAGCGCATCTTGAGCGATACGTTTAACTGGTTCTGCAAGCCACGGCTGCGTTTGCAATGCCGCTGCCATTTTCAGGCCTTCGTTTTTTGCGGCTTGACGTACTGACAATGCGACACGTGATGAAGTTTGCGTAATATCTTCACCTAATACGAGCACTGCATCATGCGTTTCGATATCGGTCATGCTAGGGTTATAAATGCCGTCGGTACTTAATACTTCGATGCATTTATTAACCAGTGCTTGCTGCTGATGGTTCAAACCTGTTGAGAAGTTATCAAAGCCGACCAGGTTTTTTAGCGCAAAGTTGGTCTCTAAACTGGCACGTGGTGAGCCAATCCCGATGACTTTTTTATCTTTGATACGCTTGATGGTTTCATCAAGTGCATAATCAATATTGATTTTGACATGCTTATCATTGATACGTTCAAGCGCTTGGGTTGGACGATCATCACGATTGACATAGCCATAACCAAAGCGGCCACGGTCACATAAGAAATAGCGGTTTACTTCGCCGTTATAACGGTTTTCGATACGGCGCAATTCACCATAACGTTCACCCGGTGAGATATTACAACCAGCTGAGCAACCATGACAGATGCTTGGCGCATACTGCATGTCCCATTTACGGTTGTAGCGCTCAGAGTGGGTTTTATCAGTAAACACACCCGTTGGGCAAACTTCGGTTAAGTTGCCTGAAAACTCGCTTTCAAACTGACCATCTTTATCACGGCCAAAGTAAACGCGGTTGTTTGAGCCATAAACGCCCAAATCTTCGCCGCCCGCGTAGTCTTTATAAAAACGTACACAGCGATAGCAAGCGATACAACGGTTCATCTCATGCGCGATGAATGGTCCAAGCTCTTGGTTGTGGTGCGTACGTTTGGTAAAGCGATAGCGACGACGGCTGTGACCTGACATATAGGTCATGTCCTGCAAATGACAATGTCCGCCCTCTTCACAGGTTGGACAGTCATGTGGATGGTTGGTCATGAGTAGCTCAACCATCGACTTGCGGAATGCTTTGGCCTCATCGTCAGTCACAGAGATGTACATATCATCGCCAGGAGCGACCATACATGACATGACGAGGCGACCGCGACCCGCTTCCATATCTTCTTTATTTTGGAATTGCTTGACCGCGCACTGACGGCACGAGCCTACTGAGCCAAGGGCTGGATGATAACAAAAATACGGCACATCAATGCCGAGTGATAAGCAGGCTTGTAGCAAGTTATCTGCGCTATCTACTTCGACAGTGGTTCCATCAATATGTATGACTGCCATGCCGCTCTCCTTATTTCACTACTGGCTGTTGGTTGGCTGCAGCATCAATAACATCGACACCAACCGCCTGCGCGATTTTTTGATCAAACTCTGGACGGAAATATTTAATCGCACTCATTAGTGGTTCCATCGCACCTGGGGCATGCGCACAGAACGTTTTACCAATCCATAAATCACGCGTCAGGCCTTCTAGTTTTTCTACATCGCCCACTTGCCCTTCACCATCATTGATGGCGGTAAGCAATTTAACACCCCATGGTAGACCATCACGACATGGTGTACACCAACCACATGACTCGCGCTGAAAGAAAATCTCAAGGTTGCGCAGTAATGGCACCATGTCTTGTGATTCATCGACGACCATAATGAGACCTGTACCCATACGGCTACCCGCATTTTGAATGGTGTCAAAATCTACTACCACATCCAAATGCTCTGCGGTCAAAAAGTCAGTCGAGGCACCACCCGGTAACCATGCTTTCAGTGTTTTACCATCTTTCATACCACCCGCTAAATCTTCAATGATTTCGCGAGCTGTATAACCAAACGGTAATTCCCAAAGGCCTGGATCATTAACTAAACCTGAGCAGCCGAATAGTTTGGTGCCTGGCGTTTTACTTTTGCCTTTAATTTCAGATAACGACTGATACCATTCAACGCCATGATTCAAAATCGCTGGCATATTACACAGAGTTTCAACGTTATTGACAACGGTTGGACGACCCCATGCACCAGAGATTTGTGGAAACGGCGGCTTGGTACGTGGGTTAGCACGGCGGCCTTCTAGACAGTTAATCAACGCTGTTTCTTCACCGCAGATATAACGTCCAGCGCCCGTATGCACATGCAGATTAAAACTAAAAACTGAGCCTAAAATATTGTCGCCCATTAGATTGTTAGCCAAGCACTCTTCGATAGCAGCGACCAAACGTTCAGCGGCCAAGATGTACTCACCGCGGATAAAGATATAACCATCAGTGGCACCAATCGCATGAGCGGTAACTAGCATACCTTCGATAAGCTGAAACGGTAGACGCTCCATGAGCAAACGGTCTTTGAATGTGCCTGGCTCCATTTCATCAGCATTACAGATGAGATAACGCGGCAAACCATCCGGCGGTGACATAAACGACCATTTTAGACCAGCGTTAAAACCTGCACCACCGCGACCTCGGACATTGGCTGCTTTAATCATATTGCCGACGTCTTTAGGCGATTTGGATAGCGCTTCTTTTAGACCCGTAAAGCCTTTTAGAGATTCATAGGTGGCTAAATCAAGCACGGCATCATGATGCGCCAAACGCCAGGTCAATGGCTTGGTTTCACTAGTGGCTGTCGCTTTATCACCATAGATTGGAACACGCTGTGCATTTAGCTGGCTTGGCGCTTGGCCTTGACCGCGACGAGCAATTTGCTCTGAAATCGTTAAACTCATGCGTATAGCTCCAATAATTGCGCGACCTCAGATGGCTGGACAGGGCCGTAAGTGTCTTCATCAATCAGTACCGCCGGCCCTTTATCACAGTTGCCCAAGCAGCAAATTGGCAATAGGGTAAAACGTCCATCAGCAGTGGTTTGACCATACTCAATGCCTAGCTGTGATCTAATCTCAGCTGACAGCGCCTCATAACCTGTCAAATAACAAGCCACAGAGTCACATATGAGAATCACATGGCGACCGACAGGTTGGCGATATATACGGTTAAAGAAAGTCGCAACCCCATCCATATCTGACATCGGGATATCTAGGATATTGGCAATGGCATTTGCTTGCGCATCATTGACCCAACCGTTGCGCTTTTGCACGATTTTTAGCGCATCTAGCGAGGCGGCACGCGCCTGTGGGTAATGGTGCATAAACTCATGAATGGCAGCAATTTCATCACTGGTGAGAATGCTTTCCACATCTACTTTTGGCATTTTGTCGGAAACAATTTTCATAATCTTCTGTCTTTCCTCACTCATCCTGCTCTATCACAAGCCAATATCAGTCTGATTGAAACTGTGGTTATATTGGCGAGTGACAGCATTTTGGTGTGCCATCAGGCAATAATATATTGATGAACAAATACTTTTGAAGCAGCGGCTCTAACGATCACAATCCGCCATCACGATATCAATCGATGCCAAATACATAATGGCATCAGAAACTAGCGAGCCATTGATGACCGACGGCATCTGCTGTAAATGCGCAAATGTTGGCGTACGAATACGGGTGCGATAGCTCATCGTGGCCTTGTCTGAGGTAATGTAATAACTGTTCAGACCTTTGGTCGCCTCAACGATCGTTGTACATTCGCCCGCTGGCATCACAGGACCCCAAGATACCGAGATAAAGTGATTAATAAGCGTTTCGATATCATTCAATGTACGGTCTTTCGGCGGTGGTACGGCCAGTGGATGATCCGCTTTATAAGGACCTTGTGGCATGTTGTCCATACATTGGCGGATAATACGCAATGACTGACGCATCTCTTCGACTTTGACCATACAGCGATCATAAGCATCACCGTTGTAGCCAACTGGCACTTCAAAATCGTAATTCTCATAACCCATGTATGGACGTGCTTTACGTAGGTCGAAGTCAACGCCTGTCGCGCGCAGACCAGCGCCAGTCACGCCCCAAGCAAGTGCTTGCTTAGCATTATACTGAGCAACACCTTGGGTACGGCCCTTGAGCACACTGTTTTGCAATGCTGCTTTGACATACTCGTCTAAGCGTTTTGGCATCCAATCTAGGAACTCACGAACCAAACGCTGCCAGCCACGTGGCAGATCAGCAGCAGTACCGCCGATACGGAACCAAGCGGGGTGCATACGATAACCAGTCACGGCTTCGATGACGTCATAGGCTTTTTGGCGATCGGTAAACATATAGAATACAGGGGTCATACCACCCGCATCCTGAATGAACGTACCGACGAATAGTAAGTTATTGGTAATACGGAAGAACTCGCTCATCATTACGCGGATGGTTTCAGCGCGCGGCGGAATCGTAATTCCAGCAAGCTTTTCGACCGACATGATGTACGGCAGCTCATTCATCACACCGCCGAGATAATCAATACGGTCGGTATAAGGAATAAATGAATGCCAAGTTTGACGCTCAGCCATCTTTTCTGCACCGCGATGGTGATAGCCGATATCAGGGATACAGTCGACGACTTCTTCGCCATCAAGCTGTAGTACCAAACGGAACGCACCGTGAGCAGAGGGATGGTTAGGACCAATGTTCAAGAACATAAAGTCTTCATCACGACCTGAACGCTTCATGCCCCACTCCTCTGGGACAAAACGCAAGTTTTCTTGCTCGTATTGTTGCTTGGCCGTATTCAAGAAGTACGGGGTAAACTCAGTCGCCCGCGCATGGTACTCTTTACGCAGTGGATGACCTTCCCAGTATTTTGGCAACAAAATACGGGTCAAATGCGGATGACCTGTAAAGACGATACCGAACATGTCCCACACTTCACGCTCATACCAGTTGGCGTTTGGCCAAATATTGGTGGCGCTCGGTACATTGACATCGTCTTCGCTTAGCGCGACCTTGATACGTACATCGCTATTGCGCTCAAGCGACATCAAGTGATAAAACACCGTAAAGTCACTGTCAGGCAAACCCGCGCGATGCTGGCGTAAACGCTCATCTATCGCTGATAAGTCAAATAGCATGACATACGGCTTAGGCAGTTTGCGCAAGAATAAGAGAATATCTAATAAATCAGCACGCGCCACCCAAACCGTTGGAATCTCATCCACAGTCTGCTGCACGACAAATTTACCAGCATACTTTTGCTCCAGCTCTGTGATGACTGCTGGGACGGGCTTGATCTTAGGATCTATGTTTTCGACTACCGTGACCATGAATGATGTATTCCTTCATTAATCATAACTGAACTATGTTAATCATAACTGAACTATGATAAGCGCATAAAATATTGAAACTGTTGCTACAAGTCTAAATGCTATTTGAAACTTAAATACTGTCTGGGCTGCGCAAGTTTTTGACAGCGATACGATCTGCCTGCTTACGGTCACGCTCAGGCGTCATTTGCGGCTGATAGATACCCTGCTCATTGACATGGATACCCAGCGGACGACGCTCTTTAGTAATAGATTCTTGTAACAACATCAAACCCTGAATAAGCGCTTCTGGACGCGGCGGACAACCTGGTACATAGACATCAACAGGGATAATCTTATCGACGCCTTGTACGACAGAATAAATATCATACATGCCGCCCGAGTTGGCACAGGCACCCATAGAGATAACCCATTTTGGCTCAAGCATTTGCTCATATAGGCGCTGAATAACAGGGGCCATCTTAACGAAGCAAGTACCAGCGACGATCATGACATCCGCCTGACGAGGCGAGGCACGAATAACCTCTGCCCCAAAACGTGACAAATCATGAACGGCGGTTAAGGTAGTAGCGTATTCAACATAGCAGCAAGAGGTACCAAAGTTAAATGGCCAAAGTGAGTTCTTACGCCCCCAGTTTGCTGTTGAATGAACGAGGTCTTCGAGACGACCCATAAAGACGTTTTTATTCACTTCATCTTCGATAGGATCATTGACCGTTTGACTGGTCTGTGCAGGATAGGTATCTGCATCGGGGTTGGCTTTTGTTAATGTGTATTTCATAACATACAACCTTCATATTAGGCTTGGCGTGGCAATCATCTTGCTCGCGCTGTCGCCATAATTTTATTATTAATAAGTGGCTAATCATCAGCGATCATTAATACAAACAGAACTGACGCTTTCATGCTTTCCTGCTCGTTTTTGCAAACGCTATAGGCTGAGCATCAACTGCTATTAACGTTCAGTTTTGTCCTGCTGAGCAGACGTCGCAAAATCCACAGAAGTAACGTTACCCGTGGTATTAATATGATCGATGTTTTGTAGATGACGACGATTGGTCTCAATATTGTTCGAGACATTGATTTGACCGGATGACTGTGCGGGTACTTTACCTGTCGGATCGACCATTAGCTCATGAGCACCATCAAACTTGGTGATGTCTGCCAAATTAAAGCCTGCAGGCGCCGCATATAAGCGTGCTTTTTTGCGTAGCTTGTCAGCAGGTGCCCAGTTCATCGCACCCAAGCTCAGCTCGTAAATCAAACCGATAATCAGAATAGTGATAAACGTGCCAGCGGCGGCAAAGCCAAGCCAGCCTGCCTCGCGTACCGACACAGCATAAGCGTAGAGATATAGCGCCTCTAAATCAAAAATCACAAAGAAGATTGCGACCAAATAAAATTTGGCAGACAAACGAATACGGGCGTTGCCAGATCCGACAACACCCGCTTCAAATACTTCTTCCTTTTGTGAGCCTTGAGAGCGACCGCCAAGTAAGCGCGGTACGACCAGCATAAAGACAACTAGCCCAATGGCGGCTAAGATAAAAGCAATGGCTGACCAATTAAAAGCAGACATGATAATACGTGCTCCTCACCCAATCGAGTGTTAGACACAGCGCAAGCACTGACCCACTCAGGCCATGTTGCGACAGGTATAACGCAGACGAAAACACAAAGTGACTTTATTTAAAAAGTGACTTTATTTAAGTAATTGTCACTGCACTTCAGTAACTGTCACTGTGTTTAAGTAACTGTCATTGAGTCACATGTTAGGTATTTTGCTGGTAACAACCAATTATCAAGCTTATTGACGACGATGTCAGACGTGACCAACTGTAGAGATTCCGGTATGCGCGCGGATAAAGGCTGGTCGCCCAACGCATCTTCTAACAACGTAAGATCAACGTATTAAATCAATATCATATCTGACTGCTTACTTAATTGATTTAATAGCTCATTACACGTGGTCAACAATGACGTGACAACTGGCATAAATTATTTACGTACTATACGCATATCAGTGCCTAAAAGCTAGTTTTTAACTGTATTCGACGGTCATTTTCTATGAAACAAAATGTGTTTTTTTTACCAAAAATTATGATATAGACGTTACCTTATATTAACCCCAAATCCATGCTTTGTTCGATACGCAAACGCTGTCACGCTATTTACCAAAAATCAAGTGCGCTCATACCCTGTTTTCATCACCCAACTCCTCCCCCAAAGTGACCGTTTTTGCTTTATAATGACCCACCTAATTTTACGATATGTCATCATCAAACCTTAAATTCTATTATCCTTATAACAAACATTATTAAGATATCACTACGATATCAATTTTGGTGATACGCACCGCGTTCATCTACTTGTGCTATATCAGCGCTACCCTCTTTTTGCTCTTGTCTTACAGGTCACGTTATGAGTCAACTCAATCCCAAACAACAAGAAGCCATGCTCTACGTATCCGGCCCACTACTTGTACTCGCAGGTGCTGGCTCCGGCAAGACCTCGGTGATCACGCGTAAAATTGCTTACCTAATCCAAGAATGCGACATGCCAGCTGAGCGTATCACTGCCGTAACCTTTACCAATAAAGCAGCACGTGAAATGAAAGCCCGTGTCAGCAAACTACTACCAAGCGAAAAAACGCGTGGTTTGACTGTATCGACCTTTCACCAATTTGGTCTCCAGTTTTTGCGCTATGAGCTGATGCATACGCCGCTAAAAGGCAATTTTTCTATCATGGACAGCGATGATAGTAAGCGCCTCTTGATGGAGCTGATGATGCGCGACAACTTAAGCGGCGCTGAAAGTCGTGAGCTGGTTGGTAAAGCGATCAAGATGATTTCTGATTGGAAAAACGATTTGATTGAGCCTGACAAGGCGATGGAGACGTTAGACGATCCAGAAGACATGATTTTTGCAACCTTGTACGCGCTTTATGAGCGTAACTTGCGTGCATATAATGCCGTCGATTTTGATGACTTGATTGTACTGCCAACCAAAATATTACGTGAAAATAGAGAACTGCGGGACAAATGGCAAAACCGTATTCGCTATCTATTGGTCGATGAGTATCAAGATACCAATACCGCCCAGTATGAAATGATTAAGCATTTGGTTGGTCCGCAAGGTCGTTTTACCGTGGTGGGTGATGATGACCAATCTATCTATGCGTGGCGCGGGGCGAAGCCTGAAAACATGGCACTGCTAAAAGAAGATTTCCCAAAACTAAAAATCGTCATGCTTGAGCAAAATTACCGTTCAACCACCCGTATTTTGACCTCTGCCAACGCCGTTATTCTCAACAACGAGCATTTATTTGAAAAGAAACTGTGGTCAGATAAAGGTCAAGGCGAAAAAATCCGCATCATTAACTGCCGTAATGATGACGATGAGTCTGAGCGCGTCGCCAAAGAAATTGTCACGCATAAACTGCGTTTTGGTAATGAGTGGGAGCAGTATGCGGTACTCTACCGCAGTAACTTTCAGGCACGTATGCTAGAGGCACAATTGCGCCAGCTACAAGTACCCTATAAATTATCGGGCGGTCAGTCGTTCTTTGCCCGTAGTGAAATCAAAGACATCATGGGCTATCTGCGCCTGATATTGAACCCCGAAGATGACAGCGCGTTTTTGCGTATTATTAATACACCCAAACGCGGTATGGGACCTGCCACGCTAGAGAAACTTGGCTTATTTGCGCAAGAACACAGCATATCGCTACTGGCTTCTTGTACTCATGCCGGCTTGGCTCATGTGTTGCCATCTAAGGCTTATGGCACGATAAAAGAGTTTGGCGAGTTCATTGAGCACTATACACGCGAGCTGGACCAACACCCTGATCCTGTGCCAATCGTACGCCAAATGATTGATGAGACGGGTTATATTGATTTTGTCCGTAGCGATGCCAAAACACCGCAGCAAGAAAAAAACCGTATTGATAATATCGATATGCTGTATACCAGTATTCAGTCACTCATTAATCGCGCGGAAGAAGACGAAGATCGCACGATTGATACCATCATTCGTAAACTGGTCTTGCTTGATATGCTCGAACAACAGCAAGAAGAAGAGAACACTAACAAAGTCAACTTGATGACCTTACATGCGGCAAAAGGTCTAGAGTTTGATTTTGTTTATATCATGGGGCTTGAGGAAGAGATGCTACCGCATCGCAACTCTATCATGAGTGAGACGGTCGAAGAAGAGCGTCGTCTGATGTATGTAGGCATTACCCGTGCGCGTCGTGAGCTGACTTTGACACTTGCGACCCAGCGCCGTGCTGGCGGACAAATGCGCGTTACCTCAGAATCAAGATTTTTGGATGAGTTGCCTGAGGATCATATTGATTGGCCTGCCAAAGCGAAAAAGAAAAAAGCGACCAAAGATCCAGAAGCCGTCGCTGATGAATATCTGGCCAATATTCGAGCGCTACTGGGCAAGCGTTAATCTTAATCAAGGCATTTAAGCACCTGAGTAATAAACACCTAAGTAAAACGCTTGCGAGAACACGCTTTAGACTGCGCAAAAGGCGATTGTTATAATCGTCATTGTTATTGTTCTTTATATACTGTAAAAAATTGACTGTAAAAACTTGGAACACATATGCCTACCCCGACGCCCAATCAGGAACGAACTGCCATGCTGTCAGGAGATTATAACTCGGCCGAATATAGTGCCGAATATAAGCTTCTGTATCTGCAGGGTCTGGTTGCTGATAAAGCCTACGAGGCCATTACAGAGTTTTTAGAAAAGCAGTCCGAATATGAGATTGCCAACCTACTAGAGTCCTTCCCGACTCAAAACCGTCTGTTGATTTGGGCGCAGGTGCCAGAGCACATTAAAGGTGAAGTGCTTGCCGAGCTAGATGTCGATACACGCCAGCCATTAATGGAGAATATTTCTTCTCAAGAAATATCCTTGTTTACCCAAGACCTTGATGCTCAAGACATCTCTGAGATTTTGGACACTGTCACTGAGAGCGTACGCACCTCAGTCATGGCAACGCTGGACGAAGAGACCCGAGTCCAAGTCAATAAGCTTGATACCTATGCTGACTGGGAAGTTGGTAGCTATATGGATCCTGATATTATTCAGATAAGGGATGATATCTGTTTGGCGGATGTGCAAGAGTGGCTGCGTGAAAATGACGACCTGCTAGATGACGAGAGCCAAGAGCTGCTCGTTGTCGATCAAAGCCAGCAATTACTGGGACTACTGAGTCTAGTAGATTTAATTAAGCATAAACAAAACATCTTGGTCTCGGAGCTGATTGATACTGCTATTACGATTAATGATCGCTTGGATATTCAAGATGCTGCCGCGATTTTTCGTTCAGAAGACATCCGTTTTGCGCCCGTCATCAATAGCCATGGCGAGCTGGTTGGTCAACTAAACGGTGAAGACATCATGGAGATTATCCAAGATGATGTCGACAGCACCATGAAAAACCTCGCTGGTGTTAGCCAAGATGAAGAGCTGTTTGCTCCTATCCTCACCAGTGCTAAAAGCCGTAGCGTCTGGCTAGGTATCAATTTATGTACCGCCCTTTTAGCCGCAGCTGTGATTGGACAGTTTGAAGAAGTACTAGCACAAGTTGTGGCATTAGCGATATTGATGCCAGTGGTCGCCAGTATGGGCGGTATTGCTGGCTCGCAAACGCTGACGGTTGTTATCCGCGGGATGGCGATGGGCCAAATCGGTGGTTCTAACCGTGTCTGGCTGTTGAATAAAGAGCTGTGGGTAGGTGCGATAAACGGTATCATCTGGGCGATAATTATGGCGTTTATTGCTCAGTTATGGTTTCATGATATTAAGATCAGTGCCGTCATCGGTTTTGCCATTGCGATCAACATGACTGCGGCTAATGTCTCGGGGATCAGCATACCGCTGATGCTAAAACGAATGAATATCGACCCTGCTCTATCTGCATCGGTTATCCTAACGACCGTCACGGATATCGTCGGCTTTATGTCGTTTTTGGGATTGGCTAGCGTATTGATACTCTAGTTGATTGCTGAATTGCTGAATTGCTGAATTGCTGAATTGCTGAATTGCTGAATTGCTGAATAATCAATGACTCAATCCAAATATAGAATTGTTATTTGTATAAAAATTTCGAATAAGATTTATTTAGACCTTAGTTCAAGGCCTTAGTTTTAAATCATAATTTAAAAACCATCAAATCGTTAAGTGAGTGTGTTATGCAAGCTGTACAAGTTAAAGTGGTAAACCCTAAAATTACTGAAGACGAAGCATTTTCTCTACCAACTCGTGCCACCGATGGCAGTGCAGGTATTGACTTGCGTGCTTGTATTGACGAGCCATTAACGATTAAAGCAGGTGAAACCCATTTAATTGGTACAGGTCTTGCCGTTTATATTCAAGATCCTAATTATGCAGGTATGATTTTACCGCGTTCAGGTCTTGGTCATAAGCACGGTATCGTCTTGGGTAACTTGGTTGGACTAATTGATGCCGACTATCAGGGCGAGCTGATGGTTAGTATTTGGAACCGCAGTAGCGACGACTTTGTTCTTAATCCAGCTGAGCGTATGGCACAGTACATCGTGGTACCTGTTGCGCGTCCTGAGTTTGAAGTGGTTGCAGAATTCAGTGATGAAAGCGTACGCGGTGCAGGCGGGTTTGGACACTCAGGTCGTCAATAATAGCTATTTTGACGGTCAATTCTGCTAGTAATTTTTAGATAGCCTTCAAGGTTTTGCTTAAGCTATATATAAAACCTTGCGCTATTTATTTTTATTTACCATTGAACATCTATCACGGTTATAAGGAGAATAAGCAATGCCACCTTTTGCGGCGCAGCAATCCTTATTCCGTGCTTATGATATTCGTGGTACCAACCAGTATTTTACTAGCAGTTTTATACAAGCGCTAGGCGATGCTTTTGCTGTTCTCTACAATGCGCAGAACGGCCAACCGACTCAAAACATCAATGCTAGTACCTCTGTTGATACTAAGCAAAATGTTGTCGTTGTTGGTTATGACATGCGCATTGGCAGTGAAGCCATTGCACTTATGCTCTCTACTGTACTAGCTCAGCAGGGTTTACGCGTAATCCAATTAGGTCTGGTTACCACGCCGATGATGGCATTTTGGGCAGCGCAATATCAAGGCCATGGCATAGTCGTAACAGCGAGCCATTCCGCTAAAGACATATTAGGTATCAAATGGTTGGTGAATAACAAATCCCCTAGTAGCTCAGAGATACAGACGCTTTATCATCAGCTAACCGCTCATCATAGTTGTCACGCTTATCCCGATAATCAAGCTAACAATCCTATCTTGCATTCAGAAAACATTGATAATAACTACGACTCAAAATTACCAATTGATTTGCTTGAGCAACTACCTACTCATCAAGTAGCAAACGTTTATATTGATGCTATTGAGCAGGTATTTGAACAATTATTTCAGCACAATCACTCGGCAACTAAAGCCAATCAGAAAAACGCTTATAAACTTGATTTAGTCATAGTTATTGACTGTATGCATGGCGCAACTGGGAGCATCGCTCAACGCTTGTTTGAACGTTTTTGCCAGCATGTCATTTTTCTCAATGATACACCAGATGGCAATTTCCCCCTTGGTAATCCAGACCCTACCGAACCAAACCGCCTAAACGAATTGCAACGAGCCGTTGTTTTGCACGCAGCAGATATAGGCTTGGCGTTTGATGGCGATGGCGATCGTTTAATGATCGTTGATAACAACGGCAAGATAGTTACGCCCGATCATTTGCTCTATCTATTGGCACGTATTGCTATTACTGAGCACCCTAACTCCCTGAGCAACTCTTTATTAGCATCTGAAGTTCTTTTCGATATTAAATGTGCTCATCATTTACCAAGACTGTTATCTGAGCTTGGTACTACACCTGTAATTAGCAAAACTGGCAGCAGCTTTATGCGCCAGCAGGTACAGCATCCTGACAATCAGATTGTCTTTGCTGGTGAATTATCAGGGCATTTTATTTTCAATGACAGCCGCTTTATTCCCTACGATGATGCGATGTATGCTGCATTACGGTTGCTGCATTGGCTTGACCAAACTCATAATGATATTAATGATAAAAAACCGCTAGCAGATATCATCCAAAGCTTGCCCACTATAGTCAGTACTGCTGACCATTATTTGCCAATGCCGCAAACGGCTACTACCGACTGCTCACTCGTAGAGCAATTAACGAGATTTTGTCATTACTTGCAGTATCTAGTAGATATGTCTGCTCATACTGACTCTTCATCTAGTCAGCAGTTAAAAGATACTTGCCTGCCCGCCACAACATGCAAGTCATCAGTGTGTACTTGCGCTACTGCGAAGGCGCAAATAGCATTAAAAAAGACGCATGAATTATTACCTGTAGGAACCAAGCTGAGCTGTATCGATGGTGTGCGTTTAGACTTTGCGCATGGCTTTGGCGTACTGCGTCAATCAAATACCAGTAATAGCCTGACCGCGCGCTTTGCAGGTGACAGTGTAGATGACCTAAAAGATATTCAGGCGACATTTTCCGCTTTATGCCGACCATTTAACGCAGCGCTAGCAGAAGAGATTCTTGCTATTCCTGCGGAGTAGCCTCACAAAACATATATCACTGTCTCATTAGACATAGTAGAAAAACAACCAATTTAAAACCGGCCCTTAGGAGTTTGTAATGACGCTTAATTTAGATGATGCCAAAAACACCGCTGAAGTATTGACCACTGCTCTACCTTATATCCAGCGTTTTGTTGATAAACTCATCGTCGTAAAATACGGCGGCAACGCCATGACCGACCCTGAGCTTGAGAGCTCATTTGCTCGCGATATTGTTTTGCTAAAAACCGTCGGTATGCATCCCGTAGTCGTACATGGTGGTGGCCCACAAGTTGACAATCTCCTAAAAGAGCTCGGCCGTCAATCAGACCGTATCGATGGCATGCGTGTCACTGACAAAAGCACCATGGATATCGTAGAGATGGTCTTGGGCGGTAGCGTCAACAAATCGATTGTTAGCTTGATTAACAAACACGGCGGTCGCGCGATTGGTCTTACAGGTAAAGATGCCAACTTGATTCAAGCAAAAAAACTGATGATGGAAAAAATTGGCACAGATGGTATCGCTGTACCAGTTGATTTAGGATTCGTCGGTGATGTGGTCAGTGTCAATAAAGACGTGATCAACATGTTAATTGCCTCTGATTTTATCCCTGTAATCGCGCCACTTGGCGTTGACGCTGAAGGTAACACCTATAACATCAATGCAGATTTGGTCGCAGGTAAAGTAGCGGAGTTTTTACAAGCAGAGAAACTGATGCTATTAACCAATATCAAAGGCGTATTGGGCCGTGATGGCGAAGTAGTAACTGGACTAACGCCAAAGAAAGTTGATAGCTTAATCGAAGATGGCACTATCTCAGGCGGTATGATTCCTAAAATTCAATGTGCGCTGGATGCGGTACGTAGCGGCGTCAAAAGCGCGGTAATCGTTGATGGCCGTGTCCCTCATGCGACCTTACTTGAGATTTTCACCAATGAAGGGGTTGGTACGCTCATCAGTCGTGAGATAGACTCATCATTGAGCTAGCAACATGTAGCAATGTTAACTATAGAAAAGCCCGAGTTAATATAAATGCTCGGGCTTTTTTGTGCAGTTTTATATTTAAAATATCAGCCTAGCTCAATTTTACGAAAAAACTTTATCAAACTCAGATTCATCGAAGCCGCATAGTAGTACTGCTTGATCTTTATCTGCCGACTGACCTTCTACAATCGGACGTTTAATCATACTAGTATTTTCCACGAGTAAATCTATCGCGCTGTCTACACTAGCATCAGCTGCGTGCTTTTGACTGTCGTCTAGCTTGCGCCATGTCGTACCACGCTTATTCAGCACTTTTTCGATACCTAGCTCATTTACCCAGCGCTGTACCGTTTCTTTATCGATACCTTGTTTTTTATAATCGTGAAAATCGTAGCTGACATCTAGATCGTTTAGCTTAGTGAACGCTTTTTTCATCGTGCTACAAGACTTGATACCGTAAATGGTGATGATCATGATAAATCCTCATAAATATTCATTAATTTGTCTATTATACCTAAGGCTGACTGGATATAGAGAATGCATTACTTTTAATCGTCAAACCTAGTAAGCAACTGCATCATATCGTCGCAATTTTCGCCAAATTACGCTATGCTATGGCATTGTCAAATTCCACCTATTTTGATCAGTATTAAACAAATCCGTATTAAATAAATCAGTATCAACCAATTTCGAGCCGACTATGAGCAACGCCGTGACAGCAGACCAAGCAGAAAACAATTATTATAACCCACAAGCGATAGAAGCCGCGCAGCAGACCAAATGGGCAACTGACAAGCGCTTTGAAGTAAGTAACGATCCAAGCGACAAGCCAAGTCGTTACATGCTATCGATGTTTCCTTATCCAAGTGGCAAGCTGCATATGGGCCACGTACGTAACTATACGATTTCTGACGTATTAAGCCGTTATTATCGCCTAAAAGGCTATGAAGTCATGCAGCCAATGGGCTGGGATGGTTTTGGCTTGCCAGCAGAAAACGCAGCAATTGCTAACCAGACTCCACCCGCTGCATGGACATTTGCCAATATTGACAGCATGCGCGCGCAGCTTAAATTGCTAGGCCTGTCTATTGACTGGTCACGTGAATTTGCCACTTGTAGCCCTGAGTATTATCAGTGGGAGCAGTGGTTATTTTTGCAATTGTACAAAAAAGGCTTGGTCTACAAAAAACTGTCGACGGTCAACTGGGATCCTGTTGATAACACCGTCTTAGCAAACGAGCAAGTCATCGATGGCAAAGGCTGGCGTAGTGGTGCTGCGGTCGAAAAACGTGACATCCCAATGTATTACTTCAACATCACTGACTATGCTGATGAGCTATTAGATGATTTGGATCAGCTAGAAGGTCACTGGCCCTCTGAAGTCCTGACTATGCAGCGTAACTGGATTGGTCGCAGTGCTGGTATGGAAGTGCATTTCCCTTATGAGCTTGCTGGTGAAGAAAACACCTTAGATGTGTTTACCACTCGTCCTGATACGTTGATGGGTGTGACTTATGTCGCTGTTGCCGCAGAGCATCCACTTGCACAGTACGCCTCTGAGCAAGATGACGCAATCGCTCAATTCTGTGCGCTTTGTAAAAAAGGTTCAGTAGCTGAAGCAGATTTGGCCAAAGCTGAAAAAATCGGTATGGATACAGGCCTCACTGTGACACATCCTTTGACTGGTGAAGAAGTGCCAGTTTGGGTTGCCAACTACGTACTGATGAGCTATGGCTCAGGCGCAGTCATGGCAGTACCTGCTCACGATGAGCGTGATTATGAGTTTGCGGTTAAGTACGACCTACCGATCAAGCAAGTTATCAATGTGCCTGAGGGCTATTTTGATGAACTAAAAGCAGATGCCAAAGCGAACGATAGTGAAGTCAATCTTGCTTATACCGAGCGCAATACCTTGGTTAATTCAGGTGAGTTTGACGGTTTAGACTTTGAGCAAGCATTTGAAGCCATGCTAGCCAAACTTGAGCCAAAAGAGCTGGCTAAGAAAAAGATCCAATATCGCCTACGTGATTGGGGTGTCTCTCGCCAGCGTTATTGGGGCTGCCCTATCCCAATGATCAACTGTGAGCATTGTGGTACGGTGCCTGTTGAAGAGCAAGACTTACCAGTTGTGTTGCCAACCGACGTCGTACCTGATGGTCGCGGTAACCCACTCAAGAACATCCCAGAATTTGTCAATACCACTTGTCCTAAATGTGGCAACCCTGCTGAGCGCGAAACCGATACCTTTGACACATTCGTAGAGTCAAGCTGGTACTATGCACGTTTTGCTAGTCCAAATGATGCGCAAAACATGGTCAACAAGTCTGCGGCCAATAAATGGTTGCCGGTCGATCAATACGTTGGCGGTGTCGAGCATGCGGTGATGCATCTGTTGTATGCGCGTTTCTTCCACAAGCTGATGCGCGACGAAAATTTAGTCACAGGTGATGAGCCATTTGCCAATCTAATGACCCAAGGCATGGTGCTTGCTGGTACGTTCTACCGCGTCAATGCAGATGGTAGTACAACCTACTATTTTGCAGAAGATATTGATATTGACTTCAACGAACGCGGTCAACCAATCAAAGCTATCTTAAAATCTGACGGCCAGCCAGTCACGATTGGCAAAATTGAAAAAATGTCTAAATCAAAAAACAATGGCGTAGACCCGCAGCTAACCATTGATAAATATGGTGCTGATACGGTTCGTCTATATACGCTATTTACTGCGCCTGCGGATCAAACGCTTGAGTGGTCAGATGACGCGCTAAAAGGCCCTTATAACTTTGTGAAAAAAGTATGGCGCATTGCTACCGACCATATGCAAGCGCTAACAGTCGCCAATATCAGCATTGATACGCTTAACGGTGCTACCTTGAACACAGACGGTCTAAGCAAAGAAGCCAAAAACTTACGTCGTAAAACGCACGAAACGATTGCTAAGATTGACAGTGACTTGGGTGATCGTCTGGCATTGAACACGCCAGTATCAAGCCTAATGGAACTTGCTAATGAGCTGACTGGCTTTAACGCTAGTAATGAGCAAGAGCTACACGTCAAACACGAAGCATTGACCAATCTGCTAATTATGCTATCTGTATACGCGCCGCACGTTGGCGAGCATCTGCTTGAGCAGTTGGGTCTTGACACCTTGACCTTAGACTACCCAACCGTGGATGAAAGTGCACTGGTACAGGACATGATCACCATGGTGGTACAGGTCAATGGTAAGATGCGTGGTAAGATGGATGTCGCACCAAACAGCGATCCTGAGCAGCTAAAAGAGCAAGCTCGTACTATGGAAAGTGTGGCAAAATTCATCACTGGCGAGATCAAAAAAGAAATCGTCGTTCCTAACAAACTGGTTAACATCGTGGTTGTAGGCTGAGGTATCTTGAGCTAAGTATTTTGGGCTTAGTGCTCTAAGCCTTCTTATCATATGAGGATAGCGTTTATGTCATACAAGCATCGAGCTGAGCAGGCGCAACCAGAATCAAGCGCACACAGCCTAGCTAACAAAAAGTCTCAAGGCCAAAAGCTCGGAGCAGTCTTACTTGCTACGCTGCCAATGTTCGCCGTGGTAGGTGCAGCCGCTGCTCTTAGCGGCTGTGGCTTTCAGCTGCGTGGCTACGACTCAGCGATGCTGCTTGACGTCGAAAAAACCGCGGTCATTATCGAAGACAATCGCACCTCCTTCCCGCTGAAACTACCATTGACGCGTCGCCTAAAGACGTTAGGTGTCGATGTTATTAGTAATATGAGCTCAGAAGAAGTTGCCCGCAATAACCAACAAGCAGGGGCTGAGTCTATTGCCGCTATCGACATTCGTAATGTACGTTTTAAGCGTTACGAATTGGTTGGCGTATTAACAGAGATTCGCTTGGTACTATCAGCAGATGTCAGCTATCAAACGATGGAAAATGGTAAGCCTGTAACACTGAGCAACCCCATTCAAGTCGAGCGAAGCTACCAGTACAACGAAGCATCTGTTAGTACTGACGATCAGCAAGGCGATCAGACTCGTGATTGGCTCTATGATACTTTAGCTCGCCGTATCACTGACCAATATGTCGCAATCTCGCTTCCAAAGGTCGCACCTGCTGCCAAGCAGTCTGTGCAAATGAATAAAGGTGTGACACCAACCGTTGTCGTCGTACCACAACCAGAATAGTTAGTCGTTCTTATTATCAAACGATACTGTTTCTAGAAATATGAGTAGCAAACTAAGCAAGGGCATGTACTACTTCAAGTAGACTAAGCTGGCTTGACACTGCTGATCATATTTTTAGAACTGGTATTACCTGCTCATCAACCTGTGTAACACCACGCTATGCAAGATACTTTCATAAAAGCCTACCCCAAACTGCTGCAGCCTTCCGTTGCGGTAGCGGGTTTGTGGCTGGCGCACGGTGACGAGCCACTGCTGAGTCAATGGTTGATAGATGCGCTACGTCCACACTGGCGCGCGCAGAATTACGCAATCAAACGTATAGAGCTGATTTCCGTCAAGAGCTGGCAAGAAGTACTGTCAGAGCTTGGCAGTCAGTCTTTATTTGATGATGCCAGTGCCTTAATCGTGACGGGTAATCATAAACCTGACAAAGCAGTTATCGCCGAGCTGGAACGTTTTGCGGTCGAGGCACAAGCTGGCACACATGGTCATAGTGTATTGTGGCTTACACCTAAGCAAGACAAACGCAGCCAGAGCAGCAAATGGTTTGCTCCTTTTGCGCAGTATGGCAATGTCATTGATTGCAATTTATACAATGAGCAGCAGCGCCAACAGCTACTACAAATACAAGCTCAGAAGTTTGGCTTACGATTGTCTCAAGAGGCGTGGCAGCTACTCATGTCACACACTGAGCATCATTTGCTAAGTGCTTATCAAACCCTATGGCGACTGTCCTATTTGTTTGCACCGCAGCTAGTTGCTAATGACAGTACTAGTGCTACTGACAATATCACCGACCAATCTAATAGCTTTTCACAACCTGTGAATAATGTGGCATTGGATATTGCAGACCTACAAGCAGCGTTGGTCAGCGACGCGCAGTTTAGTGTGTTTGATTTGTCTGATGCGATGCTCGCGGGTAATAGTACGCAGGTCGCCAAAATTATGTTTCAGCTAAAGTCGACCGATGAGCCCACTACTTTAGTGTTATGGGCTATTAGCAAAGACATGCGTCAAATCATTCAACTTATGGACGGTCAAGACCCTCAAGCATTAGGCATTTGGCGTAGCAAGCAAGGGTTATACCAACAAGCTTGCCGTCGTCAGTCAAAAACGCACACGGCCGAATGGCCTGCCCTGCTTTACCGCTGTGACCAAGCTATCAAAGGACTTGTCCGTCAACCAGCATGGGAGCTATTACTACAAGCCGCATTAGAGCTTGCAGGTAAGCGTTTATTCGCTATGCGCTAAGACTGACCCGCTTCTCACCACTTTATATTGTTTCTACTATTAACAAGGTATCCATATCTTCTCTTACTGATTTATACGTTTTTCTTACTGATTTATACGTTTAAATACTATAAATTCAGATTCTACTACCCTATCTTGTTCTCCTATAATCTCCGTTTTATTGATTTTTAGTAAGCATTTCTTTTCTGTATCTGTCTCTATTCTTAGCTACCTTAACCTTTCGTAAACTAATTTCCATTTCCTTTTGTAGGTGAAGTCTCTACTATATCTACACTTGATTTAATTGTGATTGGATTGTTGTCATGCGCAAAATAAGCAAAAAGTCTGCTATAAAATGGGGTGTCATTACCTTAATTATCGTAGCATTAGGGGCTTTGGCCTATACTTTTTTAAAACCAGAAGAAACCACACCTAATTATTTAACTGCAACTGTTGAAGTCGGTGATATTGAAAACAATGTCATGGCATCTGGTAAAGTAAAAGCGTTAAATACCGTCGATGTAGGGGCACAGGTATCTGGTGAAGTAAAACGCCTATACGTTGAAGTCGGTGACGAAGTCAAACAAGGCGATTTGATTGCACAGATTGATCAAGTGACTCAGAAGAACAGCCTGAGCAATGAGCAAGCCAGTCTTGAACAAAGCGAAGCCGCGCTACAAAGTGCGCAAGCAGAATCGTTAAGCAAACAAGCCAGTCTAAAAAGTGCCTATGCCGATCTTGCCAGCCGTCAGTCTGAGCTTAAACAAGCCCAGTCTGATTTTGCGCGTTTGCAAGACTTAGTCGCGATCGACGCTATCTCGCAGCAAGAATACGACACGCAAGCGACCAGTGTCGAGACCGCCAAAGCAGCCGTTGCTAATGCACGTGCAGCTATCGATACAGCAAAAGCGGCGATTGCGACCACTGAAGCCAATATCAACAGCCAACAAGCAGCGTTACGCAAATCACGAACCAACGTCAGTACTGCTGAAGAAGATTTGAGCTATACCACGATTCGCGCCCCGATATCAGGTACTGTCGTTTCTATTACGACTGAGCAAGGCACTACGGTCAATGCCAACCAAACGGCGCCAACACTAGTAACGCTAGCAGATTTATCGACCGTACGTATCAACGCGCAAATCTCGGAAGCTGACGTTATCAATGTCAGTGCTGGTATGCCCGCTTATTTCAACATCATCGGTAATCCAGACCAGCAGTATGATGCAACGTTGACCGCTATCGAACCTGCCCCAGAGCAAATCAGTAGTACCAGCTCGACAGACGCTGCTATCTATTACGTCGGCTACGTAGAAGTGCCGAACCCTGACCGCTTGTTCCGAATTGATATGACCGCGCAGATTTATATCATCGTCAATGAAGCCAAAAATGCGCTATTAGTACCGTCAACAGTGATACAAGAAAAACGCTCTAAAGGTAAAGAAAAAGGCAAAGCAGCTACCGGCAAGTTTGTACGTGTACTAAAAGAGGACGGAACCGTAGAAGAGCGTACTGTAGAAGTCGGTATCGATAACCGAGTAAATGCGCAAATCTTAAGCGGTCTGAAAGAAGGGGAAGAAGTAATCATTAGTGAAGAAAGCGGTAAGAAATCAGGTAGCGGCCGTATCCCTGGTGGACCTCGAATGTAACTTGCTCTTTGACTATGTTGAATAAAAAAGGGCTTGTTAAACATAGCAGCCCTTTCATAACAACGCTATAACGCTTATTAGCCTTTATTAAAGACACTGCTATGACTATATCTCAATCTCCTAAACCGTCGACTGAAGATAGCTCTGAAAGTAGCACGGCTCAAAACTTAGGGTCACACACTTCTGCTAACCTTTCAAACAACTCAGATAATTTAGACAATTTGGATAACTTAAATAACTTAGACAGCTCAGATAACTTAAATAATTCGGCAAAAACCAATACCGTTAATCACCCTGCACCAGGCAAGCCTATTATGGAGTTGTCTGGCATTATCAGAGAGTTCCCTGCTGGTGAGCAAACTATTCGCGTCTTGCATGATATCAATCTAACTATCAATCAAGGTGAGATGGTTGCCATCATTGGACAGTCAGGCTCTGGTAAGTCCACCTTGATGAATATTTTAGGTTGTCTAGACCAAGCTACTGCTGGCGACTATAAGATTTATGGTCAATCCGCTCGTAAGCTTGATGCCGATCAGCTAGCAGAACTGCGCCGTGAGCACTTTGGGTTTATTTTTCAGCGCTATCATTTGCTTGGGGATATCAGTGCCAAAGACAATGTCGCCGTCCCTGCCGTGTATGCTGGCATGGATACCGAAGCACGCACCAATCGTGCTGAAAAGCTATTAACGGATTTGGGCCTTGGCAATAAGGTCAATAACCGCCCCAATCAGCTCTCAGGTGGACAGCAGCAGCGCGTTTCTGTTGCTCGTGCACTGATGAATGGTGGTGACGTGATCTTGGCCGATGAGCCAACGGGTGCCCTAGACAGTAAGTCTGGCGAAGACGTCATGGCGATTTTGCATGATCTCAGTGCACAAGGTCATACCATTATCATGGTCACTCATGATCCAA
Source organism: uncultured Psychrobacter sp. (assembly GCF_947500265.1). GTDB lineage: Bacteria > Pseudomonadota > Gammaproteobacteria > Pseudomonadales > Moraxellaceae > Psychrobacter. The sequence continues at coordinate 563,452 of NZ_CANMRN010000002.1, forward strand.
AGCTAGCAGCGCAAGCGGAGCGTGTGATTGAGCTAAAAGACGGCTATGTCATCGCTGACTATCAAACTGAGCATTATAAGCACACAGACAAAAAACCAGAATCTATCCTTGGTGAACATCGAAAAAGTGCCTTTGGTAGCTTTATCGATCGACTGCTTGAAGCGTTTAAGATGTCTTTGCTAGCCATGCGCGCGCACAAGATGCGGACCCTACTGACTATGCTCGGCATTATCATCGGTATTGCTGCGGTTGTATCTATCGTAGGTCTTGGACAAGGCTCTCAGCAGCAAATCCTCGCTAATATCAGCTCCTTAGGTACTAATACCATTACCGTCAATGATGGCTACCCTAGAGGCGACCCTAGACGCCGCTATAACGATGACAACTTGACGCCAGAAGACGCCGAAGCGGTCGGCAATCAGCCATATATTATCAGCGTCAGCCCTCAAGTAAATGCCAACTCTAGCGTGCGTTATCGTAGTATACAAGAGGATGCTACCGTCAACGGCGTTGGCGAAGACTATCTAACCGTCACTGGTGAGACATTGGCATTGGGTCAAGGGTTTGATTCAAAAAGCGTCACATTACGTAGTCAAGATATCATCATCGATGATAATGCTAAGCAGACCTTTTTCTCAGATATTGATAATCCTGTTGGCGAAGTGATATTGGTTGGTAGTGTGCCTGGACGCGTGATTGGCGTCCTCGAAGAGAGCGATGGTGGCTTTGGCCCCAGTGTGACAACGCCTACTATCTATATGCCTTATACAACGGTGATGTCGCGTGTCACGGGTAGTACCAATATCGACCGCTTTGTAGCGTTATTAGACGATAGTATTTCTTCTAGCGCCGCAGAGACGGCCATCTCTGACTTAATAGAGAGTCGCCATGGTAAAGATGACTTTGAGCTGCGCAATTCAGACTCTATCCGTCAAACGATCGAGTCGACGACAGGCACGATGACCCTGCTGATCTCATCAGTCGCGGTTATTTCATTGATCGTCGGCGGTATTGGGGTGATGAACATTATGCTAGTCTCTGTCACTGAGCGCACCAACGAGATTGGTGTACGTATGGCAGTAGGCGCACGTCAGAGCGATATCATGCAGCAGTTCCTCATTGAAGCCGTTTTGGTCTGTATTCTAGGGGGACTGATTGGTATTGGACTGGCCTTTGCCATTGGTGAGCTGATTAATAGTGTAGGCGGTGATAATTTCAAAGTTATCTATTCATCAACCTCTATTATTGCCGCTTTTGTTTGTTCGACGTTAATTGGCGTAGTATTTGGATTCTTACCAGCACGTAATGCCGCCAAATTAGATCCTGTTGAAGCACTTTCTCGAGACTAATAATCGATTATTGACTCGCTTTAGCCAAAAATAGAGCAGTCAATATCGATATAATGGCAAAAATTTAAAGAAACTGGAATAAATTGGCAATTTTATAAGAGAATTACACTTTTTTTATCATGTGGGGTTGTAATTGTCATAATTATATATATAATGTGCTCTCACGTTTAGGGATACAAACACTTTAAACGTTAGGGCTGTTAGCTCAGTTGGTAGAGCAGTTGACTTTTAATCAATTGGTCCCGCGTTCGAGTCGCGGACAGCCCACCATATTCAGTTTAATCTTTATTAATCGTTCTGCCCTATCCGGTAGTAGACTAATAAAGATAAGTTTAAAAGACATCGTTAAGATGTTTAGTTTTAGAAAGTTCTTTAGTTAGAATTTTCTCTTGCAGAGTTAAAAAGCATTGCTTTTTTATATACTCTTCAGGGCTGTTAGCTCAGTTGGTAGAGCAGTTGACTTTTAATCAATTGGTCCCGCGTTCGAGTCGCGGACAGCCCACCATATTTAGAAAGCCCAGTTACTATCTTAGTAATTGGGCTTTTTTTCGTCTGGGTTTTTTAAACGTTGTTTTTTAGCTATTAGTTTCTTAACTTTTATATACCTCTATTTATTATGCTTACGTTTAAACAGTCGAAAGTTATCTCTCTTGCGCCATAGTAGTTTATGTCTGATCGTATCTTTGATGGTACGTGGATGCTTGGGCGCATGAGCGATAAACTCATCAAACTCTGCCTCACTCATCGCTAGCTCTCGACCATGTGCCATCATCACCATTGACGGTTGCAATGCCCTGATTTTTTTTAACGATTGGACATAAGCTTTAGGGTAATAGACAGGAAATGGCGCTACAAACTTGTGGCGCAACTTAATGATTAAATCAGCGGTGTATACTTCACGACTGGGCAGATGAAACAATGATAAATCACGATCCGTATGACCTGGCGTCTCTAATACTTGCCACTCATCGAACTTTGGCACAAGCTCACCATCTGTGACGGTGATATCCGGTTTCAGACTTGCCGAATAGTATAGGTTTTTAAATGGCCTACCTTGACGTCTGGCCACATAATATCCTAGATGTATATCTACGAAGTGCATCGTGTGCCCGCCAATACCGCTATACCACTGCTTTTTTCTATCTGCTGAGACAATTAGACAGCCAGTCTCTTCTCGAAACTTATTCGCACCGCCTGCATGATCAGGATGCATATGCGTGACCACCACTACTTTTAGGTCGGTGACGGGTCGTTTTAATGTTGTCTTAATATAGTCAAGCACCAGCGGTACATCAGCACGGCAGCAACCATCTAACAGCATTATTTTATCTGGATATACTGCCAGATAGCTACTCTGGATATATCCTTCTAATCTTACAATTTCACATAGACTCATTGGTGTTCCCTACCTCATTCGTCGTTATTATTGTGAGGCTTTTGTTCAGTTTTATAGCCAATCTTTAGTATAGCGCCCGCCACCACAAATAAAACGACTTTGAGTGAACGCCTGTGACTATATATAGAAGCAGTGCGGCATACAGAGACGATGCAGCTAACAACTAACCATAGACAACTTACTATTGATAACCGTATGTATGGTTCTATCCATGCCATGACAATTCTCATCTTATTAATAAAAAGCAAAAACCCAGCACTTAGGCTGGGTTTAAGGAAACACTTAATATCTTATTTGTTATCTTAGATAATTTGTAAATTACCTACTTATCGACTATGCAAGATCACGAACCTTTGGCTCACGTTCCCATAGACGAGACTTAGCATTGCTAATAAAGGCATCTAACTCAGCCAATGGCGTAACAAATTCATCTTTTTCAACTGGTAGTTTACTTAGGATAAATTCATCAGTCGCACCGCAATAGGCGATGGCTTTGCAATGGTTGTACGCATCATTGAACCAATCTAGTGCTGAGCTGTCTTTTGCGAGCTTTTTAGCTTGGTCAGGCATGATGATACTAACGACGGCATCAAACATCACTGACGGACCACCAGCGAGGCGCTCATCAGCTTGTATGCGTGTACCATCATCCAATACGACTTCTTTATTAGGCGCTACGATTTTGACACTAGCACCCTGCGCTTGGGCAGCATCTTCGAACTTTTTAACTTCACTACTATTAGAACCTTCTGCAACTAAGATACCAATCATACGACCTTTTAGGCTATCAGGCGTTAGGCCAATCGTTTGTACCGCTTTAGAGGTTCCCAAATCTTGGACAGGTGCAGCCGCATCCGCTGGCTCTGGTAGCTCCATACCCAATGCCGTTGCTACGCGATTGGCCAAGTCTTCATCAATATGAATTAAATGGCTAAGCATACGCGTACGTACATGGGCTGTGTCTACTTTACCTAGCTCAAACGCATAAGCGGTTGCGATATGTGCTTGTTCAGTTGCTGTCTGACTACGGTAGAACATACGTGGCTGACTATAGTGATCTGCAAAGCTTTCGTCACGTACGCGACCTTTTACGCCATCATCTAGTTGCTCATGGAATGAGTTAAAACCACGTTTAGCGCTTTCACGAGGACGAGTTGGATCTAGGCTTTGTGGCTCATAGAGTACACGTGTCTTAGGCACTTGCATTTGCATATGACCGTCTTGCTGATTATTAGCAAACGGACATTTTGGCGCATTAATAGGAATCTGGGCAAAGTTTGGCGAGCCTAGACGTGATAGCTGAGTGTCCAAGTAACTGAATAGACGACCTTGTAGTAATGGATCATTACTAAAATCAACACCAGGTGGCAAATGCGATGGGCAGAATGCTACCTGCTCAGTCTCTGCAAAGAAATTATCTGGATAGCGGTTCAATACCATCTTACCCACGACTTTCACTGGTACCAATTCTTCTGGAATCAGCTTGGTCGCATCGAGATGGTCAAATGGGAATTCGTTTGCTTTTTCTTCGGTAAATAACTGTACGCCAAACTCCCACTCAGGATAGTCACCATTGTTGATTGACTCAAACAAGTCGCGGCGATGATAGTCAGGATCAGCACCTGAGATTTTCACTGCCTCATCCCATGTGGTTGACTGTACACCCAATACTGGCTTCCAATGGAAACGTACAAAGGTACTCTTACCGTCTTTATTGATTAAGCGATAGCTATGAATACCGAAGCCTTCCATCATGCGTAGACTACGTGGCAGACCGCGATCACTCATTAGCCAAATTAGATTGTGCATGGTTTCAGGACTTAATGAGACAAAATCCCAAAACGTATCATGAGCAGAGGCCGCTTGCGGGAAACCACGATCTGGTTCTGGTTTTACCGCATGGATCAAATCTGGAAACTTCATCGCGTCTTGAATAAAGAAGATCGGCATGTTGTTACCAACGATATCCCAATTACCTTCTTCCGTATACATTTTCACAGCAAAACCGCGCACATCACGTGGCGTGTCTTTTGAGCCTTTGTTACCCGCTACCGTTGAGAAACGCGTAAACAATGGCGTTTGCTTACCTGTTTCGGTCAATACTTTGGCAGTCGTATACTCTTCTAGTGACTCTGTCAGCTCAAAATAACCGTGTGCTGCACTACCACGAGCATGGACGATACGCTCAGGGATACGCTCATGGTCAAAATGATTGATTTTTTCACGTAATACAAAATCCTCTAATAGCGTCGGCCCACGTGTGCCTGCTTTTAGAGAGTTTTGGTTATCAGCGATGGCCACACCTTGTTGCGTGGTCAATACTTTGGTGTCGTCGCCTGCACGCTGATGGGTTTCACCACCATTGCCACGTTCAGTATTCATGTCTTTGGCGGGGTCCGTATGATCGATATTATTATTCATAAAAAGTCCTAGCTAATAGATTGAGAGTGCTCTTTTAAATCATTAAAAGAGTGCCTACACAGGTTTGATATCCTTTGAGATAGTGGTGACTTCATCTGTCATTTATTTGTCTGTGTTTTCAGCATTGCCGAGCGTTAAATTGATACCGCACTAAAATTCGTAAAGGAATAATAGGCTTAGGACTTATACTACCCAAAAAATAAGTCAAATATAGTTGCGTATATAGTAAACCTTGTTGATGTTTGGTTAAGGTCTATAGACGCTATACACCAGCTGCTTTAGTTGGTCTTAAAGGCGCATAAACGTTAACAATAGAATCTTGTAATGTAGTTATTCTTTAAGGTATGCTTTTTATGAAGTACCAGAGATGTTGATAAATAAATTGGCAGGGTTTTAGCCTTATATTTATCTTTTTTATATCGTTGGATTCAAATAATTCTGATACAAGAAAACCGAGCGCAAGCTATACACTAGTATGGTTAGTGAAGATGACGATGTAGCGGATTTATATGGATTTGACGATGCGACTATTTTTTATATAACTATAAGGCCACCTACCATGTTACCAACTCTAAGCTCCCCGACTAAAAAACCTTATCACTCGTTGCTAGTAGGCGCGTCAATGGGTTTAATGGCATTAACGTTCAGTCAAACGGCTGCTGCTATCACGACCAAAAACGTAACTTATACGGTCGATGATAAAGCATACGAAGGCTATTACGCCAAGGCGGATAAGCCAAACGCACCTTTTATCTTATTGATTCATGATTGGGACGGTCTAACTGACTATGAGCGCAAACGTGCTGACATGTTAGCGGCTGAAGGCTACAACGTATTGGCGGCCGATATGTTTGGACAAGGCATTCGCCCCACTTCTATCGAAGAAAACAAACGCCTAACTGGGGAACTATATGATGATCGTAATAAAATGCGCCGCATATTGGCAGGAGCACTGACGGCAGGACAACTACAAGGCAATGATGTGCGCAAAGGCACGACTATGGGATATTGTTTCGGCGGTACGGTCGCGTTAGAGCTAGCACGCTCAGGCTTTGAGCAAAAAGCCTTTGTACCCTTCCACGGTGCATTCGACATTCCAACCGGTCAAAGCTATGACAAAACTACGGGAGAAATCCTAGTATTTCACGGCTCTGCTGACCAATCTGTTTCGCTAGAGAGCTTTGCGACTTTGGGCAAGACATTAGAAGCAGCCAAAATCCCTCATGAGATGGTTACCTATAGCGGCGCTCCACATGCCTTTAGCGTATTTGGCAGCGATAGATATGATGCACGCGCCGATGAACGCTCTTGGAAACGCTACTTGGATTTTTTAGCAGAAGAATATAAATAGACTAATAGTATAAAAAAATAAGAAAACCCAAATAAAAAGACACCTTAATTAAGATCTGATAACGATCCATTGAGGTGTCTTTTTTTATACAATCTTAAGCATTTAATTCTTTCGAAATACCAATAGCTGGTTATTGGCAGGCATCGTATACGTTTTCGAAAGTTGTAGATGATGAGCATTTGCTAGACTGACGATGTCTTCTTTATCGCGAATACCGCTGTCAGGATTACCTGCTCTCAACATCGCATCAAATCGCTGATTACCTTCACTGGTATATTTGCCATCTTCGTTAAATGGGCCATAGACAATCAACTTACCGTCAACAGGTAGCGCATCACTAGCCAATGCAAATAATCGCTCTACCAAAGCCCAGTTAATGATATGCAAAGTATTGGCTGTAAATATTACATCATAAGGTTTGTCTACATAACTGCTATTTAAATGACCACTATCTAAATGACTACTAACAGGTACTGAGTCATGCGCCAAATCAAACGCTAATGGCGAATATAAATTAGGTGCAGGATACGCATTGTGCCAAGCGATTATATGGCGATGATTACCAGTGACATCGCTAGTTTGCCATTTTAAATGTGACAAATGAGGCGCAAAGTAAACACTATGCTGACCTGTTCCAGAGCCAACTTCTAGCACATGACTAAAGCCTTGTAGCTCTGTCTGAAGTAACTCTAAAATAGGCTGTTTATTGTTTTCACACGCTTGAGAAAACGGCAATGTAGAAATATCTACTTTACTATTTGGATTATCACTATCCAGATTATCGTCATGCATCACTATTCTCCCAGACTGTTTGTTATGCTCTCAGTATTGATAGCAGTAGATGAAAAGGTACTGTCAAAGACTGACCTAATCGCCGCCAAACAACTCATACTAGTAAATACCCGCTTCTACCCCAGCGGCCAACGTCATAGCAAGCTCTTCTACTTGCTCAGCGAAGCTATCTTGCCAATCGCCTTGTAGTATCAGCGCCTCTTGAATCCATGACCAACGTAGCCCCGTTGTAATCGTTTTGAGCGCAAGCTTGGTACCTGTACCATCATGCCCTGCACGTATATATACCGCAAATGGCATACCTTGCTTCTCTTCTAGCACGGGATAATAGCAACGATCAAAAAAGTCCTTGGTCAGCCCTGCCATATACGCCAGATTTTCAGTCGTACCTAGCAGTAACGCATCAGCAGCCAACACGTCTTCAGGCTGTGTATCCTGCGGTGATTTCAAAATCACAGTGATATCTATATCAGGATGATTGGCACCGTCATAAGCTGCCTGCGCCAATTTTTGAGTATTAGGCGATGGCGCATGAGCAACAATGAGTAAAGTCTTAGTAGACATATTAGGCTTCTGTACCATTGTTAAATACTAGACTTTGAGTAATGGCAGGATCCAAGCTATTGCCTACTGGACAGGTTAATGCGGTTTTATAAAATCGCTTTAAGGTACTCTCGTCCAATGCCTTAGAGAAATTGACCACGACATGTATTTCACTCACACGCCTTGGTTTGGCAGCCATGACTTTGGTGACTTCTGCGGTCGTACCTGAGATATCAATGTCCATCGCTTCGGCTTTGATACCAATAATCGTTAAGACACAACTGCCCAAACTGGTCGCTAGCAAATCAGTCGGAGAAAATGCTTCACCCTTACCATGATTGTCTGTCGGGGCATCAGTGATGATTTGATTATTCGACTGTAAATGAATGGCTTGGGTGCGTAAATTGCCTTGGTAGGTTACTTTTGAGGTTGTCATGGGGTTCTCTTTGATAGTTATTTTTAAATATAGATTGTGATAAAAGTGAGGTTAATATCGATAATTTTAAAGAGTATAATGCTCTCAAGTATACCCTCTAAATCTAAGAGACTTATTTATCATATTTTGTAAGAAAATCAATTTATCTCTATCTGCTGGTAAATCTAAAAACCGATTAGCTTCATCGATTGAATGAAAAGTATTCTGCTGGCGAATATGAAATAAAAAGATGTTAATAAAGTATCTTTGTATTTGAAAGCCATAACTTTTAGCCATTTCACTTTCTTGTCCAGCATGTACATTCCGATTTCGATATTCTCTTAAATGCTCAAGTATCTGTTTATGATACTCATAATCTTCGAAAAGAAATGAACAACGAGTAGTTACAGAATCACAATTACTCTCGTTAGGAGCAGCTATAGACTCTAATGCTCCCCAAGCTCTTAAAACTGCTATATTCTGATCTTTTTCATCAAAAGCACGAACGAACCGTAATAAAGCATCATGTAGGATATATCTATATTGTCTTTCGAATTTAGAAAGCCTATCAATTATCATTCTAATATTTTTAATAACAGGCTCTTCGTTTTCTAATGAAAAGAGTCTAGCTTCTAAAAAACTAGGATCGTACCAAAAGCATTCTTCAAAAACTTTTCCTGATTCATTGTGTATTGTATGAAACTCACCTAGACGAATTTTATTGATAGGCTGCCAATCATTACCAATTAGTTCTGCTGAACTATTGCTATAAATAGCAAAGAGACTACGAAGAAGATCAAGCGTTTTCATAGACTTATTTATAGCTATGTTCTCTGATTTAGCTTTGATTTCAACTACAACTTTAGTATAACCATCTGACTCAACTTTACTACGAGGCTTATTCTTATTTAATAACTCTTTTCTACCTTTAAACTTGCTCGGAAAATTATTTTTATAAAATCTAAATATACAGCCTTGAAAAGCAATTTTTCGTACGCGCAAGTTATTTACAGATAAAGAAGTTAGCAAATAGTATATATTGTCTCTTTTTCCTACATCTAAGAGAATATTCTCTCTAAGCTTGGAAAGAAATGTTTCAGATTTGATCTCATAGTCCTTAACAACTTGCCCTATAGTTTTTTGTACAAGAGTATGTTTATCCAAATCATCGGCTATGAGAGGAAAACTGATCATGCTTTCCAAAGCCAAAACTGCATCACGATACTCGAAACCTGAGAATAATACCCTTCCATCTTCAATTACTTTCAGACTATCAATTTTCTTTAGTAGAATAGATGGCTTCAAATTTTTATTTTTCTTCCATTGAACTTTCAATGTGTATTCCTTTTCAAAAGCCCGTAATGCAACGTTAATATATCCATGTTACTGCTCTATACATCTAACCATTACTTTTTACACAAAAAGTCTAGCCTACGAAGTCCTGCAACTCTGTTTTAACTTAAGCTAATAATTCTTCTCAACGTTATGTGTATCTTAATGCTGCTTCACTTTCTAAAATATATAACTGATTGATTAACATAAACTCTCGAATATCATCCCTCAAATTATGACGAGGTTCTTGATGTGCCCGATTGTTACGATAAGCCATAAAGATACTAGTAAACAGCGACGCTCTGCCTTTAGATTCACCTGAATCTAAGTTTTCCCAACACAAAATAGAATCGTCACCTTGGAATGCTTTTGCAAATAGCTTGACACTACTTTCATTATGTAAGCCTGTACGTTCTCTGACAACAGATTCCAGCTTTCGGTATGCACCCATAATTGCATTGTCTGGATTCTTATCAAAATCCAATGCTAGCTCGATCAGGCGTGGGTTAAGCAGTGCCATAGGAATGGTAAGCGGAAACTCACTAAAAATATTGCGCTCACGTTCCTTGTGAATATAAGCAGAATCATACCACCTAGAAGGACGCACTGGCTTGATACTATTGATATAGTCTAAATCTTTCACGGTTAAACTTGAATTGGATATATGTTCAAAAATCGATTTTGAAATGATGTACTCATTAATACTGTCTGTATAGTTGCGTAATAAGTTCAAGACAAATGCATATCCTTTTGGTGCCTCTCCCTCGTAGCCAGAAGCAAAACCACCTTTAATGACTATCTGAATATCATACTTGAGGGTTAGCAGTAGCGCATGAGTATGTGAATAAGCCTCTTCAAAGGTTAGTATTTTCACGTCTTGTATTTTTTCACCACCATGTATGAGCTGTATAACCGCCTCTTTACATGTTTGGGTAATACCGCTGTCGCCTAAATATTGAATACCTGCAAATTTAGCTTTCACTTGTTTTCCTTAAATTAATCTAATCTATAGTAGAAAAATTCCTCATTATCAAATCGTCTTAAACAAGCTATTAGTTAAACCTCGCTGAAATATATATCCGATAACCTAAAAGTAGTAACAGCAAGCCCTAAAACAACGAAAAGCATAAATAGTATGAGTCGCTATTAAGTGCCACATAACAGTGAAGATCCAGTCCAATAGTCACGGTAGAAATTTTTATTGAAAATATAACTGCACAGCGTAAATAGTTAAATAAAATTAGTAAAAAAAAGGAAACTCTGTTCAGATCAGAAATTTTTGACCTACCCTCTACACTGGCTGAACGCTCCAGCCTGTCTACAGATTATGCTATTCTATATCGGATATATATAAGCATTTATTTAGTTTTAGCAAATTTTTTAGTTATTGCTAATTAAATTATAAATCCAGACACAAATACTTTAAATAGGCGGCCCATATGTTTATAAAAAAACATTTTTTTCATTTATCTATTTTTACCATGATACTTATGTTTTGCAGTAATGCACAAGCTGAAACTCATCAAGATAAAATCCAAGTAAAGGTATTTATCGCAGCGATGTTTGAAATTGGTGAGAATAGTGGAGATAAAGCAGGCGAATTTCAGCATTGGTATAATCAATACTTTACAGACAGTAAGCCTATAAAAGTAGAAGGCGCTCATAGCCCAGTTTATTGTAACTCCGAAGGTGTCTGTGGTTCAGTATTAGGCATGGGTAAAGTAGGGTCTTCAGCATCCATGCAAGCAATCACACTTTCTCCTAAATTTGACTTTAGCAAAAGCTACTTCGTTCTAAGCGGTGTCGCAGGAACACCACCGAGTAAAGGCACAATAGGTGATGTAAGCTGGGCGTCTTGGCTCGTAGATTATGACTTAGGTCACCGCTGGAAAGCCGAAGAAGGTGAAAAAGGTGCACCTACGTTTACACCTCGCAAAGGCTATGAAGATATTCGCCGCTATCAACTTAACTCTGAACTACTAAAATGGAATCTACATTTAAGCCAGTCAGTTGCTTTAAAAGATTCAAAAGAAGCCAGCGCCTATCGAATGAAATATCCTGATGCAGCAGCACGACGGAGCCCAGCTATCACCGTAGGTACTCATATGACAGGAGATACTTTTTTTCATGGACCAGGGTTGTCAGAACAAGCTCAATACATCGCTGAGTTATATAATGCAGATGATTACATTATCACTGAAATGGAAGCCGCTGCAATAGCACAAGTACTTAACAGAACGGTAGGTATTGAACGCATAATGAGCTTACGTGGTGCAGTGAATTTTGACCAAGGTAACCCAAATGAGACTACGCTTCAACATCTAGATCCAGCGCCAGGAGAAACAGCTGGTGGCTTTGCAGAAACAGTAGAAAATATCGTGCTAGTAGGATCAAAAACTGTCGATCACATCGTTGATAACTGGGATGTCTGGGAAAAAGGTGTGCCAAAATTCAAAGAAGAATAAAGAACTTCAAGATATTATTTAATGTACATCATAGTGTCTAGTACAACCAAACTCACGAAACATTTTTATATCCTCATTAATCTCTTATAGCTCATTTTCAGAAAAGAGGCTTTCTCTTATACTAAAATTTGTAATTTCTATATGCAGATTTATATCATAGTCTAATTTTTCACAAATACACGCAAATAAACTTGAAATAAGTATCTAACGTCCTATTCCCTACACTTTGTTAAAGTGTAGGGAATAGGAGTCCAACCACATGCAATAAATACAGCTTGATTGACTAATTAAACGTTTAATCTTGATAGTTCATTACTTAACTCTTGCTTCGCTTCAAATGGCGATAGCGCTTTAAACTTCCAATAACCAGCACGAGATATCTCAGTTGTCTGCTGATTTTTGAGATAGTTATATGCATTTTCGATATCATTGATCAATGCATTCATTGCATTTGATGGAACAATGTGATATTCATCATTTATATTAGCTATAACATGAGAAATATTTATAGCACCTGACTGTAGTTCAAGATTAAGGCAATAGCGTGCGATGGAAATTTGTGCTGATTGAAGAGCTGTACCAGTTAATTTAAACATATGTACCATCCTATTTGATTAATTAGGTGAAATTACTAAATATATAAATGGGAACATATTTTGAGTAATCAAGCTCAACAAGATATTTAAATGATAGATGGGTAATGATTAATTAAGTTAAGATAGGCACAGAATAAGTAATAACTGACTATATCTCTTCTATTTTCAGCTGATATTACACAATAAAATTATTAGATTAATTTCAAACCGCACACAAAGAAAATCCCCCGACTAGATAACTAGTCGGGGGATATTTCAGAATAGAGAGCTGACGATGACCTACTCTCACATGGGCGAACCACACTACCATTGGCGCTACGATGTTTCACTTCTGAGTTCGGG
>NZ_CANMRN010000003.1 GCF_947500265.1 uncultured Psychrobacter sp.
CCGATTGTACCGACGTTGACGTGTGGCTTGTTACGTTCAAACTTGGCCTTTGCCATGGGTATTTCCTCTTTTTTTGGTGAATGATCAATAAAAAGCTGTTTAATGGCTCATAATAGAATTAAATCATCATAAACCTAGCTATCAACCGCACGAACCACTGCTTAAACAATGCTCCGAACTAATTCTTGTATCCGTTATTATACGCTGACTTGTCTTAAATAGTCATACATCTCTCAATCGAAATCAACTTCTCTCTCACTAGTAGATATAAAGCTCGATTGATTATAACCTTTCTTATAACCGTATAATTATCTTGATATGCAAGGTCGCGATATTAGCTGACCGACATCATCAAACAATCCGTAAAATCCGTTAACATATGGAACAACAATCCAATTCCAATGATGTTAAAAGGCTTACGAAGAAAGAGTAAAACAAAATACACTAGCATCGCATAATAAGTATGTAACGGATGAAAATTAATGCTACATCTATTTGCCTGAAATATTGGGTTTGCTACCAGATGATCTATATCAACCAACATGGTCGCAAGCAAAATCAGATATGCTTTTTTCCACTCTTTTCTAAAAAACGCAATCGCGATAAAAAGAGGAAAACCAAAGTGCAAAAAATAATGTATGAATGTCTGCATACTGACCTATTAGTTTTAGTCTTCTCTATATAAGACCATCAAAACCAATATTTATTAATATACTGACAGCACTAAAAGGCAACACCTCAGTGTCACCTTTGAATCATTGTCTACCGCACTACTGTTATATATTTCAATATTCTATAATTTCGATATCGACGCAAAGTTATATAAATAGCAAAACAAGCATAAAAGGTATAAACAATAAATGGAGCTCATATCGAGAATTGAACTCGAGACCTCTCCCTTACCAAGGGAGTGCTCTACCGCTGAGCTATATGAGCGTATATTGAAACCTTTGATTTGCACTAAAAAAAATATCACGATGCAGCAATAATTACTGACTCTCGTGATGATTTATTGTTATGCTTTGCGATGGTGTATATATGGAGCGGGTGGCGGGAATCGAACCCGCGTCATTAGCTTGGAAGGCTAAGGTGTTACCATTATACCACACCCGCATTTACTCTTATTCAGGATAACTCTAATCGAGAGTTATGAGATATAGAGAGTATGCTTGGCGCTATGACAAACTTTAGAAAATATGGTGGTGGGGGAAGGATTCGAACCTTCGAAGCTTTCGCGACAGATTTACAGTCTGTTGGGTTTGACCGCTCCCCAACCCCACCTTAGGTTGCTTTGAACAAAAATGACTTACATTTAAGACAAATTCATAAAAAGCTACTTTAAGAGAGATGGTGCCGACTGCCGGGATCGAACTGGCGACCTACTGATTACAAGTCAGTTGCTCTACCAACTGAGCTAAGTCGGCTTGTTCTCTTAAAGTGGTGGCTATTCTATCAAATTTTTTGAGATGCGCAAGTACTTTTTCATCTTTTTTTAAATTAATTTGATATAAATATTTAAGTTACTGATTAAGCTAGTTTTTTTATAAATAAAAATATGACGATAAATTGGCTTTTTACTTGCAGCCTTTATTTTTGCCATATCACCGGCCATTTAATTAGCGAATACGTAAGCCATTACAGGCCATTTCTACCGCTTTTATTAAGGCCAATGCTTTTTTATTGGTTTCATCCCATTCTTTTTCTGGCACAGAATCAGCAACAACCCCTGCTCCGGCTTGAATATGTATTTCACCACGGCGCATCACGGCAGTACGGATAGCAATGGCCGTGTCCATATTACCATTCCAACCTAAATAACCGACTGAGCCACCAAACACCGTTCGACGTACTGGTTCTATCTCATCGATAATTTGCATGGCGCGGATTTTGGGTGCACCCGATAGCGTCCCAGCTGGGAAAGTGGCACAAAACACATCTAATGCATCCTTATCAGCTCGTATCGTACCCTCAACATTAGATGCGATATGCATTACTTGTGAGTAGCGCTCTATAAACATCTTTTCTGTGACTTTGACACTGCCATACTCGCAAACGCGGCCAATATCATTGCGACCTAGATCAATGAGCATCAAATGCTCGGCTGTCTCCTTCTCATCATTTAACAGCTCTTGCTCAAGCGCTAGGTCTTCGGCCTCATCTCGGCCACGTTGCCGTGTCCCTGCTAGCGGCCTTACCGTAACCTTGCCATTTTCGATGCGGGATAGGATTTCAGGAGAAGCACCGATAATATCAAAGCGTTTGTGGTCATCGAGTGTATAGCCATGTACCAAAAACAGATACGGTGATGGGTTTAGATAGCGAAGCGCACGATAGACGGCTAGAGAGTCGCCTGTATAGTCCGCTGTCAAGCGCTGCGCTGGCACTACCTGCATGACGTCACCTGCGGCAATGTAATCCTTTATTTTATCGACATCGCTACAGTATTTTTCGGCACCTGTTTGCGATATAAATTTAGGCGTAGGCATTACAGGT
This sequence comes from uncultured Psychrobacter sp., assembly GCF_947500265.1. Classification (GTDB taxonomy): domain Bacteria; phylum Pseudomonadota; class Gammaproteobacteria; order Pseudomonadales; family Moraxellaceae; genus Psychrobacter. The sequence goes on from NZ_CANMRN010000003.1 coordinate 2,494, forward strand.
GCTCGCAAGTTGGACGGCTCTGCTAGCTTTTCCTCGATTTGTTCTAGCTCACGGATAGCTGAACTGTAGCCATCCTCAGACTGGCAATCAGCATAGACGATGATTGATAGCGTATTCTCTAAATTATCAAATACAATAACGCTCATCGAAAGCATCAGCCACATATCTGGCATCGACATTGGATTGGGCGCATCAGACAAACCGACACTTGGCTCAATAACACGTACCATATCGTATCCAAAGTAACCGACTAGACCGCCGCTAAAGCTCGGCATGGTCGGCACATCTTCAGCAGTCGGCATTTGATACTGCGCCATCAGCTCACGCAGGTAATCAAAGGGATTCTCTACTGCCTCTGTATCGATATGATCGTTTCGTTTGGTCGTCATATTGCCATCAGCGTACTGCAAAATCAGATCGCTACCCAATCCAATCATGGAGTATCTCGCCCAGCGCTCACCGCCTACTACAGACTCAAATAGATAGGCAGAGCCATTCAGATCACGCACTTTGGAGAATACAGATACGGGAGTCTGCGCATCCATCAGACGCTTTTTTACTAGCGGTGCGTGACTAAAGCCTCTATCTCTAAAAGCTTGGTATTCTTCAAAAGTCATCATAATAGCGCTCTCTTAGCACCTTATAGGCAATAATAAAACTATAAGGTGCTCTATAAAATATAGCGCCAATATTCGCTAAAATATCGACGCTATAATGAGTCATTTGTTTAAAAAACAGTACGCACACAAAGGCCTCTGTCAAAAATTACGACAAAGACCTAGTGTAGAGTTGAATTATGCACCGCCCATATTAAACAACCATAAGGCCAAACCGATAATTAGAATGGTCACAAATACCCATATGAACCAGCCGCCGCTCGCTTTTTTCTCTACATGACCTGCATGAGCAGGGTTGCTGATTTCTTGATCCATCGCATTATTGCCCTCGGTACCAAGATCGCGCGGCTGCCCTAAATTAGCCGTGCCTGAAAACTGTGCACTAGCTGCTTGTTTGGCTTTTAAAACTTCAGGGTCAGCTTCCTCTTGTAACTCTGTTTTTGTCGTTTTGTCGTGTTCGTCTTGGACTGCTGGCTCTTCATGCACTGCTGGCTGCTCTTCTACCACTGGCGCGCTATCAGTAGATGCTGTCTGTAATGGCTCTGTAGACGTCACAGCCTCTGTTTCAGTTGCTGTTGGTACAGATGTGTCATCTACCCATTCTGTGGCAACTGGCGTTTCTTCTACTGGCGTAGGCGATGTCGCATCCGCGTCAGACAGTACTTCATCAATCCCTGTTTCTTTGACAACTGGCTCTGTAGCAACGGCTTCTTCAGTAGCTAGCTCTTCAACAGCTGGTTCAACGGTTTCGTGCGTAGGGGTTACTGATTCTTCGGTCATATCTGAGCCGGCATCTACAGGTAAAGGCTCTACAGGTACAGTATCATCTGTAGCAGGCAACATTTCTTCGATGCCAGTTTCTTTGATCACTGGCTCGTTGCCTGTTTGTTCTATGATCGGCTCTTCTTCATGAACCCTTTCTTCAACTACTTGCTCTTCGGTCACAGGTTCACTAGCAGGAGCTTCTAGCACAGTAGCCGTGTCAGCACTCTCATGTGTATCTGCTACTGGCTCTTCTGTGGTCACTGGCGCTAGCGTTTCACTCTCTGACGTCGTCACAGGTACAGTAGATTCCTGTACTTGAAAGCTAAAACTTGCAAAGCCAAGCGTATCGTTTGCCTTTAGATGACTAGATTCATTACCTTCGATACGTTGTTCATTGATAAACGTGCCATTAGAAGAATCTAAGTCCTTCACATACAACTGACCATCTAGCACACTGAGCACTGCATGGTTGCGAGAAACCTGCTTACTACCTAGCACTACGTCGTTATCACTACCACGACCTATAGATAAGCTATCACTAACTGTCAGCGTTAAGTCACCTAGCGCTTCGGTCAATGCATTCAGCTGCCAAGTTGTACTTGCTGCCGTATTCATACTATCTGTCTCGTTTGTCATGTTATAACTCCTTATTTTTCTATTGAATATCCAATGATGCTAAAAATAATAACTCTAAAATATTACTGCCAATTTATGATAAGTATTGTCGCTATTTCTTTAATAGAATTTGCCTAGTACAGTTTATTAAGTACTTTCCTCAAACACCATACAGTATTTACTTTGGTATAAAGTGAGGTTTTATAACTTTGTCGAGCTTGCTATAGGGGATATTAAGGACAGGCATACCGTAAGCATATGGACCAATAGAATAATGCTGATAAAGAATGCTAACGCCTGTATCTGTCAAAGTCACATTATTGCTCAACGTAAATGGCCAGTTTTTCTCATAACTGCTCACGTCTTCGGCAACCGTTTTAACCCACACTTTATAAGCATCATAGGCAAGCGCTTCAAAACGAGGTTTCTTACCTGAGATAAGCATGTCGTCAAGCGTGACTTGCTTTTTGGTACTTGGATCAAATATCAGGTACTCGCTATAAGGCATGCCGTGAGCACCGCCAGTATAGACATAGGAGCTGATCTCAAACAGTTCAAAATCATCGACATGACCTAGATAATTGGGCGCTACCATCAGATTATAACCCCACGACACATCATCAGGCATATCTTGAAATTGTGAGCTCACAAAGCTATCAAGAGCAGCCGTAACTTCTTTTTCGCTGATTTTACCCTTAATAGGTGCTGACTCTGTCATCTGACTATTGGCGACTAAGTTATCGATACGGGCATTGGCAATCTCATCTATCCAGTTTTGACTGCTTTTGAGATATTTAACTTCAATCTCTGGACAGTTATCACGCTTGTCACACATCTCTTGTATATTACTGGGTAGTTGATACGGTAGATATTCCGTACTGCTAATGAAACTTCCTGCATTTACCGACATACTAACGGCACTTAACAGTAGGCTGCTAGTCAACATAGCAATTGAACGTCTCTGGCTTACCTTTATCGAAAATAGATCAGCCGATATAGATTTATCATCAGTTTGAGTCGTAGTGTGCATATGTCCTCTTTTACAAATATAAAATGCCATCCAATATTCTACCGTAACAATTGCAATGTATTGTAGGAAGACTGTTCACGTTTTTGAGGTGGTGTAAGCGAACGGTTATCTGACTCTCACTATTTGAGTCGTAAACACAGGCAATAAAAAAGACACGGCTGGCGTGTCTTAATCAATGAACAATATAGAAATATAAATAAATTTAATGTTCGCGAGTGCTACTAAAAGTCACTTCTGGATAGCGGTCTTGCATCAGCTGTAGATTGACACGTGATGGCGCAAGATAGGTTAGATAACCGCCCCCATCTAATGATAATTGGTCATGGGCTTTTTTCTTGAACTTCGCCAATGCTACTTCATCATCGCAATGAATCCAGCGTACCGTAGCTATCGATACTGGCTCAAAGGTACATTGAACTTTGTACTCTTCTTTGAGACGATGCGCGACGACTTCAAACTGTAGTACACCGACTGCACCCAAAACCAAATCATTATTAATCTGCGGCATAAATACCTGCGTCGCACCCTCTTCACTCAACTGCTGTAGGCCTTTTTGCAATGCTTTTGATTTAAGCGGATCTTTTAGCACCACACGGCGGAACAATTCAGGAGCAAAATGCGGAATACCCGTAAAGCTCAACTCTTCGCCTTCAGTGAAGCTGTCACCGATAGAGATGGTGCCATGGTTATGCAAGCCAATGATATCACCTGGATAGGCTTCTTCTAGTGCCTCGCGGTCACCTGCTAGAAAGGTCAACGCATCGGCAATACGTACGTCTTTACCCAGACGCACATGTTTCATTTTCATGCCCTTCTCGTACTTACCAGAGCACACTCGCAAGAACGCAATACGGTCACGATGACGTGGATCCATATTGGCCTGAATCTTAAAGACGAAGCCCGTAAAATCTGTCTCGGTGGCTGATACTTCACGCTCAGTCGTTGGATGAGCTTTTGGCGGCGGTGCATATTTGACCAAGGTATCAAGTACCATGTTTACCCCAAAGTTACCCAATGCCGTACCAAACAATACTGGCGTCATCTCGCCAGCCAAAAATGCTTCAACACTGAACTCTTCTAACGCCATCTGTACCAGCTCAAGCGACTCTTCAAAAGCGTCAAACATTAGCTGTCCTAGACGCTCACGGATATCTGGATAATCGTAGCCTTCTCGGGTCTCAGAGACCGTCATCTTGCCGCCATTACCTTTTTCGTAAAAGTAAGTTTTATTTTCAGTCAAATGATAGACACCGATGAAGTCTTGACCCATACCGATAGGCCAAGTCACTGGGATACATTTGATTTTCAACACTGCTTCGATTTCACTAAGCAACTCAAGCGGCTCACGAATCTGACGATCTAGCTTGTTGACGAATGAGATGATAGGCGTATCGCGCATACGACATACTTCCATCAGCTTGATGGTTCGTTCTTCCACACCTTTTGCACCATCGACCATCATCAGCGCACTATCCACTGCGGTCAAAGTGCGGTAGGTATCTTCACTAAAGTCGGCGTGACCTGGGGTATCTAGTAGGTTGACCATGTGGTCTTTATACGGAAACTGCATGACAGACGTCGTAATCGAGATACCACGCTCTTGTTCCATGCTCATCCAATCTGAGGTTGCATGACGATCCGTCTTACGGCCTTTTACTTCGCCCACTACCTGAATCGCTTGACCCCATAACAGGAGTTTTTCGGTCATGGTGGTCTTACCAGCATCGGGATGCGAGATAATGGCAAAGGTGCGACGCTTAGCAACTTCTTTATTTAATTTCTTTGGATCTACGCTCATAATTTTCAGCTTCAACAGTTATGTGATTTAGAAGTGACTCTAAATAAATAAAATAAATAATGGGCGTATTGTAGCGGATTTAGCATCAGGGTGCAGAATTAGCGTATAAAAAAACACGCCCCGTTATTTCAACGAAGCGTGTTTTTGGGCTTTTAAATTGCGATTATCATGCTTGAGTAGCACGACTAATAGCCACCAATCCATCTCAATAGTAGCGTTCGATTTGCTCAGCTAAGAAGTCGCCAGCTACCTCATTGACGATTGTACAATCGACTACGTCAAAACGACTGTCTGTATTCGGATCAGTGCTACCTTTGGCGACATAGTTTGCTTCATAGACGTCCTTTCCGTACTCAACACCGCTATATTCATAAGCAGGCTGATCATCGTACTCAAAAAACATAACTTGCGCGGCTTTTTGCTGATTGCCTATGCCCACTCCGAATTGAGAAGTTCTATGATCTCTATCTGCACTAAAGCGGGTTTTGGCCACTTCAATCCATCTTTCTATTGAGGCGTATCCAGTCTTGTTTTTCTCATTAAATGCCAAAAATGAGCGCTCACTGGTTACTACGGGGATGTAACAAACTGACCCTTCAGGAAAAGCAACATTGGTCGGAATTTCAGAATAGTTGTTTAAGTCGGTAATAATACCGTATCTATTGTTCACGTTTGTACTAGCAACATAGCTGTTCGCACGTAACCCTGATAAATTGAGCGCCTTATAAGTGGTTTGGTAGTCTAGCTGGTTGTTGGTGTTTTTTTCATAAATGGGGCGTTTAACCGTCCGATTATTAACCTCAATGTCTTTATTTTCAAGTCGACCCTCGAAGTCATCTGCCAGCACGGTTCTGTCTAAATCATTCAGGCTTTGGTTGCTATAATTGTTGATGAGATTGGTTGTTTTGATCTCGCGCGCACCAGTACGATACGTTTCATCAATTCGCGCAATCGCCGTAGCATTGGCTTTGCTATCATAACTATTAGCAAAGCTTGTCAATGTAATCTCGCTACTAGCCGTCCCATAAGCGCCGTCTTCTTCCTCGCATCCTATCAAAGCAAGCGTCGTCAAAAAGCAAACACTAGGTATCGCAATCCATCTATTCATCAAACAATGTCCTTATGATTCAGATTTCTATTATCCGTACTGATAATGTATATATGGCTCATTACCGCTATTGTACCTCTTTGGCGGCTGTACGATAAGCTCGTAAATATAAAAACGAATAAAACTGTGTCCGAAATCTCATTTACAAACTAGCAGTATATATTTACTCTCTATGCACTGAGCTGCGTGAGCGATTTGTTATGCTAAGTTTCATATTAAGACTTACCACTCAAATATAAACATAAAAACTCACAACAAAGGATGTGTCATGAAATCTCTATATTCTACCAAATCTACTGTTACGGGCGGCCGCATGGGTACAGCAACCTTAAGCGATAGCGATCTTGAAATCAATATGGTACCACCAGGCGGTAATGAAAAAGGTAATAATCCTGAGCAATTACTCGCTATGGGTTATGGTGCTTGTTTTGATGGCGCCTTAGGCGTAGTCAAAAAGATGGAAAGCGCAACATTTGGCTCAACTGTTGAGACCTCTGTAGACCTATTACAAGGTGACAATCACGAATATAAGCTTGCCGTAAAAATCCATGTCATCGCTGACAATACAGACCTATCTGCTGACGAGATCCAAAGATTGGTCGAAAAAGCGCATGAAGTATGCCCGTATTCGAAAGCGACTAGCGGTAACATCGATGTCGAAGTCTCTTCAGAAGTAAAATAACGCATTTAGAGACTCGTTATTAACGTCTATTAAATTATAAATAGTCGATATTCATCAGATATTAAAAGAACTCAGTTTATCTGGGTTCTTTTTTTATTTTTAGCAATTTATTTATCCTAGACATGAAATATCGAAAACTCCAATATAGATTTCAATAAAAAAGAACACGATAGAACATCTCGTAACGGTTAAGCAGTTCGGCACGCGCTAATTTTATCGTTATAATAAGCGTATATATTTTTATCTAATAGCTGATAAGTGACTTTTATGACTGATGACATAGCTGACAATACCACCGATAACAACCACAACTCTCACCAAGCGCTTGACCCCAAAGCATTACCAAACTTCGATACCATGCCTAACGTGGCGCTGATGGATACCAGTCATGTAGACAAAGATCAGCCGCCTTTTATTTTGGTTGATGGCTCCTATTATCTGTTCCGCACTTATCACGCCCTACCAAAAACCATGCAAAACTCGCAGGGCCTAATCACCAATGCGATACGCGGTACACTCAACGCGCTACTCAAGCTGATGCGTCGCTATCACCCTACCCATATGGCTGTCTGCTTCGATACCAAATCACCGACTTTTCGTCATCATATGTCTGCTGATTACAAAGCTGCTCGTCCGCCCATCGATGTCGAGCTAGTAGAGCAAATCCCTTATATTCATCGTTTGGTTACTGCCTTAGGTATTCCACTGTTGCGTATTGAGGGTGCAGAAGCGGATGATATCATCGGTACACTTGCCCATCGTGCTGTCGAGCAAGGCCATCATGTGGTCATCTCAACGGGTGATAAAGACATGATGCAGTTGGTCAACGACTGCGTAATATTGGAAGACAGCTTTACAGGTAAAGTCACGGATACACCAGCGGTAATCGATAAATTCGGTATTAACCCAAATCAAATGATCGATTTCTTAACGCTAATGGGCGATGCCTCTGACGGTATCAAAGGCGTACCTGGTATCGGTAAAAAGACTGCTAAAGACCTACTCGTTGAGTATGGTGATATCGAAAACATGCTCAAACATATTGGCTTTATCAAAGGTCGCGGGGCGAAAGGTCTGATCGAACACGCTGACGATATTCCTTTTAATCGAAAGCTTGCCACCATCGTCACTAACTTAGCAATCGGTCAAGATTGGAATGACCTAAAAATCAATACTGACCCTTGTGCGCATATAGATGAATTGCGTGACTTATATAATGAGCTTGAGTTTAGAAATGAGCTGGCATCGCTTGATCATCCAAATCACCCTGCCAATGGCTCTAAAAGTGTTGCTGATAGCCAAGCCGATACGGAGTCACAGGCACAGGTGGCAAAATCACTCCAATCAACCAAGAGCGACAACATCAAAGACAGCGCTAACCATGATAAAGCATGGCACACTGTACTCGATGAGCCAGCGTTTGATAGCTTGGTCGAATTGTTAGAAGCTGCTCCGCATTTTGTCATTGACACCGAAACCACTAGCGTTCATTGGCGTGACGCACAAATTGTCGGTTTATCCTTTGCGTTGCAAGCACACGAAGCCTATTACATTCCACTTACGCATAGCCTAGAAGGTGATGAGCTAACTGCCAAGCAACTTGATCGCGATACAGTTTTAGCTCGCTTAAAACCTGTCTTAGAGAACCCAAATATCGGTAAAATCGGTCAGCATCTAAAGTACGATGCGCACATCCTCGCTCACTACGATATCGACCTAGTTGGCGCCATACATGAGCAGCCAAATAACTGGGCAATGGATACGATGCTTGCCAGCTATGTCATCAATGCGGCAGCTACTCGCCACGGTATGGATGATTTGGCACGTCATTATTTGCAAACGCAAACCATCAGCTTTGAAGATGTGGCAGGTAAAGGTGCTAAGCAAGTTACCTTTGATCAAGTGGCCATCGATATCGCGAGCGATTATGCTTGTGAAGATGCTGATATTACCTATCAATTATTTGACGTGTTCAGCGTTGAGCTGGCTAACGATGCCAATAATGCCAAATTGCTACACGAGCTAGAAATCCCAACGGCAGAGATACTTTGCCAAATGGAAGCGCATGGTATTTTGATTAAACGTTCATTCTTAAACGAGCTATCAAAACGCTTCGATGAAGAGATTATCGCACTAGAGAAGCGTGCCTATGAAGTAGCAGGTGAAGAGTTTAACTTAGGCTCTCCTAAGCAGCTCGGTGAGATGCTATTCGAAAAGCTAGGCGTGGCTGGTGGCAAAAAAACCAAGTCTGGTCAATACTCGACTGGTGAGGCTGTACTATCAAAAATTGATCATCCATTGGTCGATATTACGCTAGAGTATCGCGGACTGTCCAAGCTCAAAAGCACTTATACTGATGCGCTGGATAATGTCGCAGACAGCGAAACCGATCGTGTACATACTAGCTACCATCAGGCATTAACGAGCACTGGGCGTTTGTCATCGACAGATCCTAACTTACAAAATATTCCAATTCGTACTGCGACTGGTCGCTTAATTCGTCAAGCTTTTATCGCACCAGAAGGTCGCGTTATTTTGGCAGCGGATTATTCACAAATTGAATTGCGTTTAATGGCGCATTTCTCAGGTGATAAAAACCTAACTCACGCCTTTAACGAAGGGTTAGATATTCACGCGGCCACTGCTGCCGAAGTACTTGGTAAGGATGTCGCTGACGTCACCTCAACCGAACGTCGTAATGCTAAAGCCATTAACTTTGGTCTACTATATGGTATGAGTGCCTTTGGACTTGCCAAGCAGCTACAGATGAGCCGCGGCGAAGCACAAGACTATATCGATATGTACTTTGAGCGCTATCCGGGTGTCAAAAACTATATGATCAATACTCGTGCCAGCGCTCACGAACAAGGCTATGTCGAGACAATATTAGGCCGTAAACTCTATACGCCTGATATCACTCACAGCAACCGAATGGTCAAGCAAGGTGCTGAACGCGCGGCGATTAATGCGCCACTTCAAGGCTCAGCAGCAGATTTAATCAAGCTTGCTATGATTGCCGTGGATAAGGTGTTGCCAAAAGAGCAAGCTAAAATGCTGCTACAAGTCCACGATGAATTGGTGTTCGAAGTCGATGCAGATAAGGTTGATGGGATTAGCCAGTTGATTACTGATGCGATGCAAGATGTATTAACGACTACGGCAGTAGAAAAAGGCTGGAACGTTGACTTTGCAGTACCTTTATTGGTCGAGACTGATAGTGGTCAAAACTGGGATGAGGCGCACTAGACATTAACTGTCATTTAATTAAGCATATAAGGTACAGTTATTCATATACCTTGCAGATATGAGAGTTTTTGATAACTGATGCTACAATAAGTCATTATATATTGTTTATATTAACAATCACTTATGACCAGTTAGTTATATTTCATAACAGTAATATCTAGGTATGGGGTTTATAATAGGACATCTGTTAAACCCTAACTATTCGATATTTTTGCTTTAAAGTGAGCCTTTGGGCTCACTTTTTTGTTTTTAACACATTCTTTTTGATACGCAGGAGCCAGTTATTTTGAGTTCAGATGGCATCATTGAAGTCCCTGGCATTATCCTTTTGATAATATGCCTATTGCGCAGTTCACAATATGTTATGAAAAGTCATGTCAAACAAATTAAGGCTTTTTGGCTAGCAGCCGTACTTATATTTGTCTCTGTCATTCGTCGAGAGTTGAACTATCTACCAGACTTACTGGTTCCAAGCGACTTTTCGATGCTTGGTCAGTCTTATGACTGGTGGGAGGACAGCGTCCTTACCATTATCTATCTCGTCGCACTTGGTTTACTGGCCTATTCGAGACATTATCTATGGGCAGTGCTAAAAAACGTGCCCGTTTCGCTCTATCTTAGCGTTACTGTACTGGCTATCATTCAGTACATGGGCGAGAACGCTATTATGTTTCCTCATACATTTGGGGAAATTGTCGAAGAGCTGGCTGAGACTGCAATCTACGGTATTGCCTTGACCTATTTATGGCGATTCAAACTGGCTGACTATCAGTCGTATCTGGTTCAGAAGTTAAATTATAAGTTCGACCACGCCAATAATTAAAACTATAAGTTTGATTTCTTATTTAGCGACTTTGCTACCCTACAAAGACTTAGCATAAATCTCATAAACAATTACGGCTACTCATTTTGAATAGCCGTTTTGCGTTCTAATCACCGTCTTACATTTTTTGAACATCCTGTCACACCTTACTACTAGTGAAAAGTTGAATAAGCGTACAAACTGAGAAGCATATAATCTACATTGCAATGAGCAATGCTTTAACAAGCTAGCGCGATATTTTTACTTCTAATGATGGCAACATCTAATAACTACAACAAGGAATTATTCATGGAAAACTCAAAAAACCCACTACCAGAAGAGATGGATCATATTGACGGTAATCGTCGTGACAATAATAACAACGTCGATAACTCAGATAATTTAGATAACAATAATCAGGATGAACAAGACAATCAATTGGTTGATTTGGACAATCCTATGCTGCATACCATTGATAACGATGATGTGATTGATAATAGTGCGGGATTTAACAACTCAGAAGTCGGTAGTGATGCGACCCAAGGACTAACACCTGCGCATCGTCAAAATATCGATGAGTCTCGTGTCGATGAGATTTTGGTTCAAGACAATCTTGATGACAGTGATTATCCAGATGCGATGGATATTGTTGATAGAGAAGCAGCCGAACGTAGCAACGATGATGATTTTTAGAACTTAATACGATTGTTGACCTACCCCTCTAAACCAGAAAAGCACGCTTAACTATATTAAGCGTGCTTTTTTATTCTACTATTCAACTCACCAATACAACTACGCTCGACTAACTAAACCCAGCCATCTAACGTGCCAGCCCAACCTTTTACTAGAGGCAAGCTCAGCGCTTCAAGCAATGCAATATGTGTTTCATCAAGGTTTAATGCAGGAATATAATGGTACTCTTGCCCGCCTGCTTCAAGAAAATTATCACGGTTTTCAATGGCTAGCTCCTCTAGTGTTTCTAGACAATCTGCCGAGAACGCCGGACTAATCACCTGTACCGAGCGCACACCTGACTGACCCCAATCTTCCAACACTACATCGGTATACGGCTTGACCCACTCTTGCTTACCAAAGCGTGACTGGAAACTGATAATCCATTCGTCATCGTTCAGGCCAAGTTCATGTGCCACTTGCGCAGCGGTACATTTACAACGCTTAGGATAAGGATCGCCTTTATCGGCATAAGGCTGCGGGATACCATGAAAACTAAACATCAATTTTTCAGGCTTGCCATGCTTCTCTTGAAAACGGCGAATAGAGTTGGCCAAAGCTTGAATATATAGTGGATGGGCAAAGTAGTCTTTGACAATCGTATAGTTTGGCAAGTTGCGTTGCTTGAGTGTCCACTTCGTCAGCGCATCATATACCGCACCGCCTGAAGAGGCAGAGTACTGCGGAAACAATGGCAGTATAACAAAGTGATCAACCCCTTCACCACGTAGCGCATCCATGACGTCAGGCAAACCAGGATTACCATAGCTCATCGCAGGATGCACAGAGACACGAAATGGTGCCACACTATCGACCAAACGTGGTTCTAATAGCTCAACTTGGCTTTTTAGTATTTTACGAATCGGTGAATCACCTTCCCAGATACTGGCGTAAGCCTTTGCTACGCGCTTAGGACGACTTGGTAAGACAAATAGATTCAGAATAATAGCCCATAGGAATTTGGGAATCTCGATCACTCGTGGGTCTGACAAAAACTGTTTGAGGTAGCGACGTACGGCAGGTGCCGTTGGCTCATCTGGGGTACCAAGATTCACTAACAAAACGGCAATACGTGGGGGCAATTTAGGTTTCATAGCAGCACTTTATTAGCAGTAAGTTATTAAGGGTGAGGTCAAAATAATAAGAGACGATACTGTTAAGACACAGTTGAATGAACACCTCATTAGTGTAGCATTTTATCCATTAATGACGCGGGCTAAAAGCGCCCCTATACAATTTGATACGCAGTTGCTATTTATTAACTCTTGATTACTTGATACTGACGGCTTACTCGTTATTCATTTCTAGCGCACCTTCTATAAAAACTATGATCGATACGCTCGAAAGGCGCGCTCGACGGTTGTACTCCAACGCGCATCACCATACAATAGGCAGGCCCAGTTTATAAAAACCGTGTAGGTAAAATAGCCTGTTAACAACGTGCCATTTTGCTTTTATTTTATTGATGATTGTAGTCTTGCGAGGTAGCTTTGAACGCACGCTCTGATAATACCAGTGACCAGCATCCTAATTCACAACCTCATCCTAATAGCTCAGCCAATATTGACAGTGCTGCAGGGTCGGTGGGTGTCGTTACGCCTCAGAATTTTCATTTCGCTGAGCCCTTAACGTTAGAATGCAACCGTACCCTGCCCTCGTTTGACTTGATGGTAGAGACTTACGGTACGCTCAATCGCGATAAATCAAATGCGATTCTGATTTGCCACGCGTTATCGGGCAATCATCATGCAGCCGGCTTTCATAGTGCTGATGACAAAAAAGCAGGCTGGTGGGACAATATGATTGGCCCTAATAAAGCGATTGATACCAATCAGTTTTATGTGGTCTGTGTCAATAATATCGGCAGCTGTTTTGGTTCAACAGGGCCTACCACTATTAACCCTGATAGCGTTGGTTCGGATAGTGTTAGTTCGGACAGCCTTGATGCAAATAGCAGCGATGAGCCGCAAGTGTATGGCCCTGATTTTCCGCTGATCACCATCAAAGATTGGGTAAAAACCCAAGCAATGCTTTCAGATCGTTTAGGCATCGACGTTTGGCACGCCATTGTCGGCGGCTCAATGGGCGGTATGCAAGCGCTACAATGGTCTGTTGATTATCCAGAGCGATTAAAGCGCTGTGTGGTCATCGCCAGTACGCCAAAGCTATCTGCTCAAAATATCGCCTTTAACGAAGTAGCGCGCCAATCTATATTATCCGATCCTGACTTTAAAGATGGTCGCTATATACAAGAAGGCACTTATCCTCGTCGCGGACTGATATTGGCGCGTATGGTTGGCCATATTACCTATTTAACTGATGACGCGATGAAAGCCAAATTTGGCCGTGATTTAAAATCAGGTAAATTCATGTATGGCTACGATGTCGAGTTTCAGGTCGAAAGCTACCTACGCTATCAAGGCGAGCGCTTTAGTGAAAACTTCGATGCCAATACCTATCTGCTCATGACCAAAGCCTTAGATTACTTTGATCCGACGCGCGACTACCCATCAACCGTAGTAAAAGACACTACAGAGTCGGCAGTGCAAATAGAAGACTCAATCGCAGCGTCAGTCAAATCTAGTAAAGCGAATGCACAGAGTGAGTTAGAAGATGCAGTAACGACGATTGAAGATATTGAGTCTGATCGTCAGCAAGAGCTTTCTGCGCTCAAAGCAGCCTTTGCTCATACACAATGCCAATATCTGGTTGTGTCATTTACCACTGACTGGCGATTTTCACCTGAGCGCTCGCAAGAGATTGTCGATGCGCTGATGGCCACTGGCAAACCAGTCAGCTATATCAATATTGACGCGCCGCACGGACATGACTCATTCTTGTTTGATATTCCTCGCTACATGGGTGCGGTTAAAGGGTTTTTGACTGCACCATTTATTACCCCTAGCCGCCCAGCCACAGGAGAGCGCTCATGAGAATGGACCACCAACTGGCAGAGCGCTGGATTGCGCCGCAAGCACATGTACTGGACTTAGGTTGTGGTAATGGCGAGCTGCTTGCCCACTTACAGCAAAAACTAGGCGTGACAGGTTACGGACTAGAGATTGATGAAGACAAAATTAATGAAGCAATTGGCAATGGCTTATCAATTGTCGAGCAGGATCTCAACGATGGTCTAGCGCGCTTTGCTGATAACAGCTTTGACACGGTCGTCATGGCACGTGCCCTACAAGCAGTAAAAGCACCTGATGAGTTGTTGCTTGATATGCTGAGAGTTGCCCGTGAAGCAGTTATTACCTTCCCTAACTTTGCGCATTGGCAAAACCGTATTCATTTAGGGCTAAAAGGTATGATGCCTGTCTCTGAAGCACTGCCTTACGAATGGTACAACACACCAAACATTCACCTATGTACTTTCAAAGATTTTGAGCTGTTATGTGCGCAGCATGATATTCATATTATTAATCGTTTTGCCGTTAGCGATTCTGAAAAAGGTCATACACCTTTGATGAAGGCGTTAATTAGGCAAGCGCCTAACTTGTTAGCAGACGTTGCTATCTACCGAGTGACAAAAAAATAACCGTTAAATCATTAGCTATCTTGAGACTTTAGAGACTACTAAACAGTGCTCCACGGGCTGGTATTAACCTTAATAGATTGTTAACTTAATATGATTTTTTAGTAACTATCTGATTTTGTTAAGGACAATCAGGTACAAACGTCTATTAGACCTTGTAATTAGTATTTGAGTTTCGTAAGTTTGGGTGTTAAGCTAGCAAAATATTGTCAGCCACCCCACTATTACGACCGTTTGTCTAATCAGTTAGGGTGAAATCTCTGATTTAGAGATGACAACCCCCTTTTGCTAATGATTAGGTAAGTTCATATCGCAAGATTCCACCTAATTGTTATCGCCGTCTAACTGTCTTTAGCGAGACAATGTTTAGCGGTACAATTTTTTTTGCTTATTAACTGCCTAATTTTGGAGCTGCTATGAAATTATTAAAAGCTGCGTTGTTTACTGCATTATTTTCTTGTGCTGGTTTAGCCAATGCTGAGTTAATATCAAACGTACCGCTTGATACCTCACGTTTTGAGCTTATGCCTGTGAGCGAGTTGTCTAGTCGTGCCGCCCAAGGTAACGATCACGCTCAGTTCTATTTGGCCAAGCGTTTGCAAAAAGGTGAAGGCATTGCGCAAAATACCCAACAAGCAATCCAGTGGTACACCAAAGCCGCTCAGCAAGGCGTTGCCCCTGCTCAGTTGAATCTTGCTATCATGTATTTGCGCGGCGAAGGCGTACAGCCTAATTTGCAACAAGCACGTCTATGGTTAGAAAAAGCTGCAATGCGTGGCGATAACCGTGCCAGTTACACGCTTGCGCTATTAGATGAAAAGCAAAAAAATCTGGTCGATGCCTATAAATGGTATGACTTGGCTGCCCGTGATGGCATGCTAGATGAAAAAGTCCGTAACAAGGCACGTGGTAAAATTGGTCAGTTGGCATTGAACCTATCAAGTGATGACATCGCCAGTGCTCGTAGCAAAGCAGATACTTGGTTCCAGAGTAAATAGTATCTAACTTTCGTACTACGAATTGAATATAAAAAAAGCTCAGTATTTTACTGGGCTTTTTTGTTTTCTATAACATCAAGCCAAGCATTACAAACTATTCAAAACCCATCTAAAATTTGCTACACTACGCGCGCATTAACCAATTCCACAATTGAGATAATGTTATATACCTATCTACTTTTTTATTATCATTGCACTAGGTTTGCGACCTAGCCAGCAGGAGAAAGACATGAGCATCAACAAAGAACCCGCGATAACTGACAACAATTCAGCCCCTGTATACGATAGTGTAACTAATAATATCGTCGTTGCCGCACTATATAAGTTCACGCGCTTTGCTGATTTTGAGCAATATCGTGAGCCTATCCTAAACACTATGCTCGATCACGATGTGAAAGGTACATTGTTACTTGCAAGCGAAGGCATTAATGGTACGATTTCTGGTACGCGTCAAGGTATCGATACCGTACTTGCCTACCTACGTAGTATTGAGGCAATTGGTACGTTTACCTTCAAAGAATCCTATACTGATGCACAGCCTTTTTATCGCACTAAGGTGAAGCTGAAAAAAGAAATCGTTACTATGGGTGTAGAGAATATCGATCCATTGGAGTCCGTTGGTCGCTATGTAAAACCAAGCGAGTGGAATGCGTTAATTTCAGATCCTGAAGTCACCTTGATCGACACGCGTAACGACTATGAAGTGCAAATTGGTACTTTCCAAAACGCAGTCAACCCAAACACTGAAACGTTCCGCGAGTTTCCAGAATACGTCTCAAAAGAGCTTGATCCAACTAAGCATAAAAAAGTCGCGATGTTCTGTACAGGTGGTATCCGCTGCGAAAAATCTACTGCCTATTTACGTGAGCAAGGGTTTGAAGAGGTCTATCATTTAGAAGGTGGCATCCTAAAATACCTCGAAGAAGTCCCTGCCAGTGATTCTATGTGGCAAGGCGATTGCTTTGTTTTCGACAACCGTGTATCGGTCAATCACAACCTAGAAAAAGGCAGCTACGAGCAGTGTTTTGCATGCCGTATGCCGATCACTGTCGATGACATGCAAAACCCTGCCTATATCAAAGGCGAGTCATGCCCACACTGTATCGACAAGGCAACCGATGAGCAAAAAGCCCGTTTCCGCGAGCGCGAACACCAAATGCAGCTAGCCAAGAAGCGTGGGGAAGCCCATATCGGTAGTGACGTGATGGATGTAATCGAAAAACGTAAAGCCGCTAAGACAGAAGCGCGTTTACAAGCGGAAGCTGCAAACAACACTAAAGCCAATTAAACTTAGCATTAGTACAATAAAAAAGAAGTGAAATAAAAAAGAGAGGCTCTAATCAATAGAGCCTCTCTTTTTTTATGACAAATCTTCAATGCGTATCAAAACTATTAGCACTGATATAGTTAATCCAATCTGAAAGCGGATTGACTATATTAGAATAAGATACGTACGCGGATAGTCTCTTCTACATCTTTTAATTGGTCTAGTGCAGCGGTCGAATCATTGTAATCGACATCCATCACTAGATAACCAACATCACCTTCTGTCATCAGGCTCTGCGCTAGGATGTTAATGCCAGCTTCAGCAAACAAACGGTTAATCTGAGACAGTACGCCTGGCACGTTTTTGTGAATGTGTAGTAGACGATGCGAGTTTTCTTTGAACGGAATAGAAACTTCTGGGAAGTTAACCGCAGTCGCCGTATCACCTTGGTCAGAGTATCTAACAAACTTATCTGCTACTTCTAGTCCGATATTGGCCTGTGCTTCTTGTGTTGAACCACCGATATGCGGCGTCAAAATCACATTATCAAACTTACGTAGTGGTGACTCAAACTCTTCGTCAGCTGATTTTGGCTCTTTTGGGAACACATCGATAGCCGCGCCCAAAATTTTACCAGACTCAAGCGCATCTGCTAGATCATCAATTTCAACACACGTACCGCGAGCCGCATTGATAAAGTAACTGCCTTCTTTCATTTGAGCGAATTGCTCAGCTTTCATCATATAGCGAGTGCTTGGTACATCAGGTACATGCAATGTCACGATATCAGCCGTTGATAGTAGCTCTTCTAGGCTACCAACTTGTACCGCGTTGCCTAGTGGCAATTTGGTCACGGCATCATGATAGATGACTTTCATACCGAAGCTTTCTGCCAAGACAGACAGCTGCGATCCGATAGAGCCATAACCTACGATACCGATAGTCTTGCCACGCACTTCATGTGAATTGGTCGCAGACTTACCCCAGCCGCCGCGATGTACGGTTGCATTCTTTTCGGGAATACCACGGTACAGCATAATGGCTTCTGCCAATACTAGCTCAGCTACCGAACGGGTGTTCGAGAATGGCGCGTTAAAGACAGGAATACCAAGATCACGAGCGGCGTCTAGATCTACTTGGTTGGTACCAATACAAAAGCAACCAATGCCGATAAGCTTGTGTGCGTGCTCAAGCACTTCACGCGTCAACTGAGTGCGCGAACGAATACCGATAAAGTGAGCATCTTTGATCTTTTCGATCAGCTCGTCTTGATCTAAGGCGTGACTGATATTCTCGATGTTGTGATAACCAGCTCCTTCCAATACTTTTAGGGCATTGTCATGTAGACCTTCAAGCAATAAAAACCGGATTTTGTCTTTTTGTAGTGATAACGCCATATGAGAACTGTCCTATAATTGTTTTATAAGATTACCTGTTGGATAATCTATGATGGATGAAACGAAAACAGTCCCGATATCTTACACAAAATTTGAAGTCGATGTTAGCAGATTAGATGAATTATTGGTTATCAAGCCTGAAAAATTTTTATGCTATAGTGAATTATTCTGTTTGAAACCGATCGAATCAACTATTTCTTACTTACCTCTTATTATAGGTAAAAATTATCACCCACTTATTACTTCTACGAGCTGACTCATCACTGAATTTATAGTTATTTCACTATATAATAAGCAGTCCCAGCATCGTGCTTACGCCAATATTGAGATTTGACCATGACGCCAACTACCGCTCAAAACACATCCGAAACCAATGCCGTGCAAACCATCTTGAGCACGCTCACTGATACCCATGATTTCGACCCGACCCAAATCAAAACCGATGCTGAGAGTCTAGAGCATTGGGGCAAAGACTGGACCAAGCACTTTGCTCCTGCTGCTGCTGCCATCATCTTTCCAAAGACCACTGAGCAAGTACAGACTATCGTCCTGCTTGCCAATGAGCACAACGTCGTTCTAACCCCAAGTGGTGGTCGTACAGGTCTGTCTGCCGGTGCCGTCGCCGCCAATGGTGAAATCGTCGTCAGCATGGATAAAATGAACCATATCGGACAGTTCTATCCTGCCG
This sequence comes from uncultured Psychrobacter sp., assembly GCF_947500265.1. Classification (GTDB taxonomy): domain Bacteria; phylum Pseudomonadota; class Gammaproteobacteria; order Pseudomonadales; family Moraxellaceae; genus Psychrobacter. The sequence continues at coordinate 21,774 of NZ_CANMRN010000003.1, forward strand.
ATCGAATAGTTGAAGTCGAAGCCGGTGTGGTTACTCAGCAGTTGCAAGAATTCGCTGAATCAAAAGGCTTGTATTACCCTGTCGACTTTGCCTCAGCAGGCTCTAGTCAAATCGGTGGCAACATCGGTACCAATGCTGGCGGTATCAAAGTCATTCGTTATGGCATGACCCGTCAATGGATTATGGGGCTGACTGTTGTCACTGGTAAAGGCGATATCTTGCAGCTGAATCGCGGCATGGTAAAGAACGCCACCGGTTATGACCTGCGCCAATTATTCATCGGTAGTGAAGGCACACTTGGCCTTGTCACTCATGCGCAAATTAAGCTTGAGCGTCAGCCACAAGACTTAAACGTCATGGTGCTTGGTATGGACAGCTTTAACGATGTGATGAACGTACTCTCTGCCTTTCAAGCACAAATTGATTTGACGGCATTCGAGTTCTTTGACGATGTAGCGATTGATAAGCTGATGGCACATGGTCAAGTACAAGAGCCGTTTGAATCACGTACCAAGTTCTATACGCTATTAGAGTTTGAAGCGCCTTATGAGCCAATTATGGACAAAGCGATGGCCATATTTGAGCATTGTATGGAGCAAGGTTGGGTTGTCGATGGGGTGATGAGTCAAAACCTAACGCAAGCGGCAGAGCTGTGGAAGCTACGTGAGTATATTTCTGAGACCATCTCAGTATTTACCCCTTATAAAAACGATGTGTCTGTGCTTATCAGCCATGTACCAACCTTTATCGAAGAGATTGATCATATTGTCAGCAGCAACTATCCAGACTTTGAAGTGTGTTGGTTTGGACATATTGGCGATGGTAACTTGCATCTGAATATTTTAAAACCAGAAAACATGAATAAAGATGATTTCTTTGCTGAGTGTCAGGTCGTCAATAAATATGTGTTTGAGACGGTACAGAAATATGGCGGTTCGGTGTCTGCTGAGCATGGGGTTGGTATGACAAAGAAGCCGTACTTGCACTATAGCCGCAGTGAGACTGAGATTGAATACTTAAAAGAAGTCAAAAAAGTCTTCGATCCAAACAATATTATGAACCGTGGTAAGATTTTTGATATGTGATGAGCATACTAAACTCTTAACCCAAATAAAAAAGACGCTAACCCGAGAGGCTGGCGTCTTTTTTTGGCTTTATAATTTGCAAAAACTATAATCTATAAATATAACAGTATCAGTGCGACGACCAGTAATATGCTCAAAAACCCTTGAATAATCAGAAACGCCTGATGCGGAGCCGCGATATGGCGCACCATATTACCCAATGCATTATAAGTAATGCCTGCCGCCTTAATATGGGGTGGACTATCAAAAGTTTTGATAATTTGCAAAAACTGCTCAGTTCGATCAGACGACCAACCATGCGGCGCAAATGGTAAAAACGGAGATAGTTGTACAGCCTGTTTTTTGGTCGCGGGCGACCACAACCAACGCTCCAAAAACAGCAAGCGCATACGCCAGTCGGCAAAGCTGCGATGATTGATGACTTGTAATAGCAACACTTCTACATTTTTATGACGATTATCTACAAAGATACGCTCTTGCAGATTAAATACGTCTGACTTTTTACCTTCAATACATTGCAGAAAATGACCATTGCCGTAGCATAGCGTGCCTGTGATGTTATGCTGCTGATTGTAGTTACGTGCGTGGCCTTCTACTTCATCAAAAATAGAGGTGCTCAAACGCGAGCCAAGAGTCAGCGTACTGACATAAACCAATTGAACCAAAGCGGAGTCATCTATGTCATTCCACTTCATGATTCTATTGGTATGATTTAAAGGCATAATAAAATAATCCTAAGAAGCCGATGAGATACGGCTAAACGAAACAAGCAACACAATACTATGCCTGAGTTGAACCAAAAAATTGACTCACAAAAACGTAGCAAATATTTACTACGTGAGACTGTTATTACCGTTACAGCTTGCTATGATAACAAGCAAAACAAAAGGTGCTGATAGATATTATTTAGATTCTATATTGAGATAATAAATAGCAAGAAAGTTGCAGGTACAATGATAATGCAGAGTTAGGCGCTTATCGGTGCTCACAAACCTAATAGGTATAAAGCAATATAGAATGCGGCGTTCGCTATCCTTTAGCCCTCTATGTTAGCCAAAAACAGTACTAAATATAATGAGTAAAACGGTCTAAGATATCAACATAACCTATTGTAAATACGGCAATAAATTATTGTAACGACAATATCTTCCTATTGGAATGTTTTTATTACTTTTTTGCACAAAAATCGGTACATCAACGTGCCATGATCCCATTATTTAATCACACTACATTCAATAGCTATTTAAAACAGGAAACTTATGAGTAAGATGGAAAAACTAGATGATTTTCACCTCACGATTGCTGAGATTAAGAAAAAAGATTACCCACAATTAAAAGCTTTAATGGATCGTGTCTATGTAAACTTGGGTGGCGCTTGGTCAAAGACAACCATTCATACTTTGATTGACGCTTTCCCGGAAGGTCAGATTGCTTTGTTTGATCATGATCAGCTGATTGGTATCGTGCTCTCTATGCGCGTTGACTATGCCAAATTTTCAAACCCGCACACCTATGACGATTTGATTGGGCAAAAAGAAATCATCAGAGACAACCCTGAAGGTGATGCCATTTATGGTTTAGATGCGCTCATCGACCCTGATTATCGTGGCTACCGTCTCGGTCGTCGTCTGTATGATGCACGCAAGGAGCTATGCCGACAGTTGAACTTCCGCGCTATTTTAGCTGGCGGACGTATACCTAACTATCATAACCACAAAGATCTGACTCCAGGCGAATATATTGATGCCGTTGAAAGCCGTGAAATTCACGATTCAGCTTTGTCGTTCCAGCTATCTAATGGCTTTATCGTTAAACGTATTTTGACTGCTTATCTGCCAGATGACAAACAGTCAAAAGGCTTTGCCACCTTGCTTGAGTGGGCAAATATTTATTATGAGCCTAAAGACTATAAGCCTAATACTCGCAAGTCTGAAGTACGTATTGGTGGTATTCAGTGGCAGATGCGTGAAGTCGAATCACCTGAAGAATTACTACAACAGGTTGAGTTCTTTGTCGATATCATGGCTGATTACAACTCAGACTTTGCCTGCTTACCTGAGTTTTTCAATGCGCCATTGATGGGTCTATGTGAAGAAACCGATCAAAATATTGCCATTCGATTTTTGGCGGGTTATACCGAGTGGTTCAAAAATGAAATCTCGCATTTAGCCGTCAGTTATAACGTCAACGTCATTACCGGTTCGATGCCATTACTAGATGAAGACGATACCTTATACAACGTCAGCTATCTGTGCCGCCGTGATGGCACGGTTGAAGAGCAACGCAAAATTCATATTACTCCGCATGAGCGTAGCGCTTGGGTTATCGAAGGTGGCGACGAAGTCAAAGTATTTGACACGGATGCGGGTCGTATCGGCATCTTGGTCTGCTATGATGTTGAGTTCCCTGAGCTTGCACGTCTAATGGCACTTGATGACATGGATATCTTGTTTGTGCCCTTCTGGACCGATACCAAAAACGGCTATCTACGTGTCCGCCACTGTGCGCAAGCCCGCGCTATCGAAAACGAATGCTATGTGATGATTTGCGGTTCAGTCGGTAACTTACCGCAAGTTGAGAGTTTGGATATTCAGTACGCTCAGTCGTCGATTTTCTCCCCGTCAGACTTTGCGTTCCCACATGATGCGATTATGGCAGAGACCACTGCCAACACGGAGATGGTTTTCTTCTCTGATGTAAACTTGGACAAGCTGACTCACGTTCGTCACGAAGGCTCAGTACATAACTTAATCGATCGCCGTGATGATTTGTTCAGTTTAAAATGGAAGCGCAAGGCCAAAGTGCCAGCGAGCAAATTAAGTGATGAGCAGCGCCGTGAAAATTCAGGCAGCGTACTTATTGGTGATCCATTACAAAACCGAGCGCAAAAGCCATAATAGGTTGACGTAGTACACTTATAGTAGACTTTATAAATAATACGGCTGATTTTTTTCAGCCGTTTATTTTTATCTACTGTCTACTCTTCGTGCAATGATCATATAGGCAATCACGATAAGATAAGTAGTGACGATAAGCCATCATCTGAAAATAACTTGTAAACTAAAAAGCGGATGTCATGACGACTGATATTGAGCAAAAAGAAGTAAAGCCAAAGAAGCAGCCGAAGCCGAAGATAATTTCGATACTTAAAACGATAATGCTATACGGTCTCATGTTTGTCGTGATCTATAGCGTGGTCAATTGGTGGCGACAGCCTATCATGCCTGCCAACCCTCAGTTGCAACTGACCGATTACCAAGGACAAACTATCGATCTAGCAGCGATGAGCCACGATCGGCCTACACTGGTATACTTCTGGGGTACGTGGTGTTCAGTCTGTAGTTTTACTTCGCCCACCATCAATAAGTTAGCAGCAGATAATTATCCCGTGGTCACTGTTGCCGTACAGTCAGGCTCAAATCAAGAATTACGCAGCTATCTCGATCAACATCAGTTTGATTTCACCACCATAAATGATCAACAAGGCAATATCTTTGCAGATTGGCAAGGACAAGTCACTCCGTCCTATGTGGTATTAGAGAATGGCGAGATGACACAAGGTCTAACAGGGATTCAGCCATTATGGTCATTGAAACTGCGCTTATGGTTAGCATCTGTTTTTTAGCAGTTGAGCCGTGCTTTATGCTTCAATAAATAAGTATTCAAGGAGCTTATAGCTACGTCCGTGCTGAGGATATACAACACAGATAAACGATTGATATTGGACAAAATTGGACTGACCTCGCACAGCTCTTTTTACCCTACCCTTTTTGTCATATAATAGCTGCCGATCTAAATATTTTTTTGAATTATTTTACTAGCATATTTTATGTTGCAATCGTCTCGTTACCATTTATTATTGACGTAACTATTTACCGACTAATGAGCGACAATGGGTATTTATTGACATGATGGTTGATAAACCGACTATGATGAGCAATATACCTACTATTAGTAATTAAGCATTATCAATACCGCGTAACCCTCAGTACTATATTGAACTACATTGAACATCGAGCCTTGTATCCGGTTTTAAACCGACACACAAACCTACCTTTTAAAAAGATACCTTCTATGACTGATAAGAGCACTGACACACCAAGCCAAGATTACAAAGACACGCTGAACCTTGCGGATACGCCATTTGCGATGCGCGCAAACCTTGCCAAACGCGAGCCAGATTGGCTTGCTGCTTGGGAAGCAGATGACGTCTACGGTAAAATTCGTCAGGCGCGTGCTGGTTCAACCAAATATATTTTGCACGATGGCCCTCCATACGCCAACGGTCAGATTCACTTGGGTCACGCAGTCAATAAAGTACTAAAAGACATTATTATAAAATCAAAAACTTTGTCGGGGTTTGATGCGCCTTACGTCCCTGGTTGGGATTGTCATGGTCTGCCAATCGAACAAAAAGTCGAAGCTAAGGTTGGTAAAGTTGGTCAAAAAGTGTCTGCGACCGAATTCCGTGGTCTATGCCGCGAATATGCGAGCACTCAGATTGAACTGCAAAAAGCAGACTTCAAACGTCTAGGCGTGTTCGGTGATTGGGACAATCCTTATCTGACCATGAACTTTCATCAGGAAGCTAATATCGTACGTGCGCTTGCCAAAATCTATGACAATGGTCATGTGACTCGCGGTATGAAGCCAGTCAACTGGTGCTTGGACTGTAGCTCTGCCCTAGCAGAAGCTGAAGTAGAATATCAAGACAAAGTCTCTGACGCGATCTATGTCAGCTTTGATGTGCTCGGTACGGACAAAGTAGCCGCATTGGCAGATATCGCAGATAACATCGCTGCTGTTATTTGGACCACCACGCCATGGACACTACCTGCCAACCAAGCTATCTCAGTACATCCAGAACATAACTATAGCGTGGTTGCTACCGAAAAAGGCAATCTGGTACTCGCAGCGGATCTTGTCGAAACTGCATTGAGTGAGCTAAAACTAGAAAATAATGGCATCTTAGCAACTGTATCAGGCAGCGAGCTTGAAGGCCTACATGCCCAGCATCCACTGATTGAAGACCGTCAAGTACCGCTCATCTTGGGCGATCATGTGACTACTGATAGTGGTACTGGTCTGGTACATACGGCCCCTGGTCATGGTTTAGACGATTATATCGTTGGTCTAAAATACAACTTACCAGTGGAAAATCCGGTAAGCGGTACGGGCGTTTATTTAGATAGCGCTGCTGTATTTGCCGGCGAGCATATCTATAAAGCCAATCCAAAAATCATCGCTGCCCTACATGAAAATGGCCATCTAATCAGCCATACCAAAATTGAGCATAGCTATCCGCATTGCTGGCGTCATAAGTCGCCAATTATTTTCCGTGCTACGCCTCAATGGTTTATCAACATGGAAACCAAAGGCTTACGTGCTCGCGCGCTTGCTGACATTCCATCAGTAAGTTGGACGCCAGCGTGGGGACAAAACCGCATTGAAGCCATGATGACGGGTCGCCCTGACTGGTGTATCTCACGCCAACGTACGTGGGGCGTGCCGATTACTTTCTTTACGCACAAAGAAACGGGCGAGCTGCATCCAAACACGCTTGAGCTGATGGAAACTGCCGCGCAAAAAATCAATGAGGGCGGTGTTGAAGCGTGGTTTGACGCCAGCTGTGAAGATTTCTTGGGTAGTGAAGCGGCTGATTATGATAAAGCAACGGACACATTGGACGTTTGGTTTGACTCAGGCACGACGCATTTTGCCGTACTTGAGCAGCGCGATGAATTGACCAACCCAGCTGACATGTATTTAGAAGGTTCTGATCAACATCGAGGCTGGTTCCAAACGTCATTACTGACGTCGGAGGCCATGTATGAGCGCCCACCGTTTAAGCAAGTATTGACCCATGGTTTTGTGGTCGATGAAAACGGTCGTAAGATGAGTAAGTCATTGGGTAATATCATCACGCCGCAAGAAGAGATCAACAAAACGGGCGCAGACATGCTGCGTCTGTGGATTGCATCCAGCGATTATCGTTATGAGATGAGCGCTGGTAAAGCATCATTTAAAGGGGCAATAGATCAATATCGCCGCATCCGTAATACACTACGCTTCTTACTTGCCAATACCGATGACTTTGATCCAGCGACTGATAGCATTGATATCAATGAATTGGTCAGCCTTGATAAATTTATCATTGAGCGTGCGCAAACCGTACAAGCACAAATCATGAGCGCTTATGATGCGATGGACTTTCACCAAGTCACCCAGCATGTGACGGCGTTTTGTTCGCAGGACTTGGGTAGCTTCTATCTAGATATTATCAAGGATCGTCAGTACACCACGCAGGCGGATGGCCAGCCTCGTCGCTCTGCACAGACGGCCATCTACCATATCACTCATGCGCTGATTCGCTGGATCACACCGATCTTGTCATTCACGGCGCAAGAGGCTTGGGAAGTACTGAACCAACGTGAGGCTGATAAAGGCGGCTATGTATTCACTCAAGAGTGGTACGAGTTCCCAGCATTTGAGCTAAGCGCCATCAGCAATGATGACTGGCAGCGTATTATGTTTGCCAAAGATATGGTAAACAAGCATATCGAAACCGCACGTGGCGAAAAAATTATCAATGCCAACTTGTCTGCCGATGTGAGCCTATACGCTGACGGTGCCATGTATGAAAGCCTCGCTAAGCTTGATGAAGAGCTTCGTTTTGTACTAATTACTAGTAACGCTGCACTAAAGCCAATGAGCGAAGCACCTGCTGATAGCATCGCACAGACAGATGAAGCGACCGACACCAATACTGAAGAGGCTGTAGATTTAGTGGTCCAAGTAAGTGCCGCTACTGGTACTAAGTGCGTACGCTGCTGGCACATTCGTGATGACATCGGCACAGATAGCGCGCACCCTGAAATTTGCGGTCGCTGCGTGACCAATGTCAGTGGTGACGGCGAGGTGCGCCATTATGCCTAACCCAACAGACTCATCTGACAACCAGCACAATAAGCCGTCGCAAGCTGAAGTCGATAAATCGCCTCAGCCTGCTCATGCGACTACAGGTAGCTCGACCACACCTAGAAGCCGTCTGAATAAAGTGCCAAAAATGGTCGCTAACGGTAGTCGTGCTTTTATGTGGTATGCGCTGGCGCTGATTATCATTGTCATAGATCAGTGGACCAAGTGGCTGGCTGAAACCAAGCTGACCTTTCATGATCCAGTGCCAGTGATCGAGCCATTTCTTAATTGGACACTCGCTTATAATTATGGCGCAGCATTTAGCTTTTTGGCAGATGCGGGCGGTTGGCAGAAGTGGTTCTTTTCAGGGCTGGCATTACTCATGTCGCTATTTCTAATCATTTATTTGATTAAAGCACCACGCAAAGCTACGCTGTTATCTTTTGGTCTAGCCTTAGTCTTGGGCGGAGCAGTTGGTAACCTCATCGATCGTCTATTACATGGTCATGTGATTGATTTTATCCATGTGCATTATGCTGATGTTTGGCATTATCCGATTTTCAATATCGCGGATATTGGTATTTCTATCGGTGTATTATTGATTGTCATTGATATGCTGTTTTTGGAAAAGAAGCGTGAAATGCCACGGTCATAACCGTCTATAGATAGAGATGTTAATTGAATTTATAAATAAAAAAGGTGGGTTACGCAGTCGTCACCCATCTTTTTTGTCTTCTATTTTATTTATTTCTATATACGTCGATGCTACTAATCATTGCGGTATCTGTATCGTTCTTATAGCAAACATCATAATAAGTTTGTCAAAGTCTCTAACCCACCACCTGCCAATAAAAACAACAAACCTGCCATATTGACGACAACCGTCAAATAATAAGTCACTCGAAACTCAGGCTTTTGTGATTTGTGACGCAGATACGTCTGAGCCAATAGCGCACCTACCCAACCGCCAAGCGCGCTTAGTATATGCAGTGTAGACTCAGACGTACGCCAGTCGCCACTTTGCGCAGCAGCTTTGTCTTTGGCATACATGCCATAAGTAATAATCCCTAGCACGACGTACCAGCCGACCACTAGCCAGCTTAGTTTATCTGTCGCTGCTAATAAAGCCAAAACACCATAAAAAGCCAGTCCAAGAAACGAGCGTTTCTTTTGGCCCGCTTCAAACTCTGCCTGATGGCTACGTTTCTGATTACGCTGACGGATTTGCTGATTTTTTTGTGCCATTTTTTGCTGTACAAACCCAAGCTCTTGTACTTGCGTGGCTCGCTTGCATCCCTCCGCATTTTGTCCAATGCTAAAGACCACTGCCTCACCGATGTTAGGACGGCGCTGAGCCTTAAACTCACTCACATGAAAGAAGACAGACTCGCCCGCTTCAGTTTCAATAAAGCCAAACCCTTTATCGTCCTGCCATTTTTTGACAGTGCCTTGTTGTTTATTCACTACCGACACCTCATATCTTTTAGAATTGCCAATTATAGTACACCATCTGCGTTACATTATTGACGCTTACATCTGGTCTTAGATGGCTTATTATTTCTTACACTATAATACTGCAATTAAAAACACTTTAATCAAACTCATTATTTTCTATTCTTTTACTCTAGCAACCGATGGCTTTTTATTATGACTCAATCTCAATTTATTAATCCAAACGAAGACACTCGTATCGCTCACGGCAGCCTCGTTAAGCTGCACTTTGAAGTTTCACTAGAGAACGGCACCATCATCGACTCAACTTTTAATCGTGATGCACCTGTGTCTTTGACCATTGGTGATGAGAGCTTGTTACCTGGTTTTGAGCAAGTACTGATGAATCTACGCGCCGGTGACACTCGTACCGCACACCTTGAGCCAGAGCAAGCTTTTGGCGAGTGGAATCCTGAAAACATCCAACATTTTAGCCGTACTCAGTTTGCGCTAGTCGCTGATAATCCAGAGATTGGCATGATGGTTGAGTTCGAAGACAAAGGCAAAAATACCTTGCCCGGTACGATCAGTGCCATCGATGATGATCAAGTTGAAGTAGACTTTAACCACCCTCTCGCAGGACAAGACGTATTATTCAAAGTGAAAATATTTAAAGTCACACCGCCAGGTGTCACAGGTATCAAATTGATGTAAACATCAATAAATACAACTCATCTAAAAATAAATATTGATAAAAAACAGTCAAAAGGGAGACTTATATGCTGTATCAAACGTTACCGCAACTCGATGAAAAAGTATCTAAAATCTGTCTAGGCACGATGACATGGGGACAGCAAAATACTGAGTCCGAAGCACATGAGCAAATGGACATGGCGCTCAGTGAAGGTGTGAACTTTTGGGATACCGCCGAGATGTACCCGTCACCACCAGATAAAGACAAACAAGGTGATACCGAGCGATTCATGGGTACTTGGTTTAACAAGACCAAACAGCGTGACAAAGTTATTCTCGCAAGCAAAATATCGCCAATGAACTTTTTGCGTGATGGTCAAACGCGCTTTAATGCCGAGCACATTAGCAGCGCTATTGACGGGAATTTGGAGCGTCTACAGACAGACTATATCGATATCTATCAACTGCATTGGCCAGAGCGTCAGACCAACTTTTTTAGTCAGCTTGGTTATACCGAAGAGATGGCATCGCAACCGCTAGATGATTTGACACCGTTTTTAGAGACCATTCAGGCCTTAAATGATGAGATCAAAAAAGGTCGTATTCGTGCTTATGGCTTATCGAATGATACTGCGTGGGGACTCATGCGTTATTTATGGGAAGCTGATAAAAATGGCCTAATTCCACCGCTTACCGTGCAAAACCCATATAGCTTATTGAACCGTTTATACGAAGTTGGTATGGCTGAGATTGCCCATCGTGAAAACGTGGGCCTACTTGCGTATTCACCGCTTGGTTTTGGTGTGTTGTCTGGTAAATATCTTGATGGTAAACGTCCTACTGGCGCACGTCTCACAATGTACGATCGTTTTGGTCGTTATGTGAATGAGCAAGCCAAATCAGCCACTGAACAATATGCCAAGATAGCTGCTGATGCAGGTCTGGACATGGCGCAGATGTCATTGGCTTTTGTAAACTCTCGTCACTTTGTCACCAGCAACATCATTGGAGCAACGACAACCGAGCAACTCAAATCAAACATCGATAGTGTCAATGTGGAGCTAACGGCAGATGTATTAGAAGCGATTGAAGCGGTGCATACACAGCAGCCTAATCCATCGCCATAATTGGTCTTTCATAGAGATTGAATTTTAATAGAGCCTGCTGAATAAATAATATTATGTGTGCTCTATTAAATCTGCCAAAAAAAAGAGCGCAAATCGTTTCGATTTGCGCCCTTTTGCTGACTGGCTAAGATTAGCTAAACTAGCTCAACTCTAACTAGTTCAACTGTAAATAATCAGTCTTCAACTGGTGTGCTAAGGACTCTTGAGTGCAACTCAGCCAATCCTTCATTCATGCGTGCTTGTAATAAATTGGTCAGCTCGCTTTTGTTACGACCTTCTGGATCTATAGGCGCGAGTGGCAATACATAAGCGGTCACGTTTTTGCTATCGAGCACTTTTTTCATACTTTCTTTCATTGTCAGCTTACCATAGTATGGCAATGCGTCGCTTAGTGTGCCGTCTTTATTGACATAAGCGATGATGATCGGTCTGATAGGCACATCAGCGTCAATAGCTGCTTGCAGCAATGTTCCATGAATGCGCTTTACTTTTTTACCACTGGTGGTCGTCGCCTCAGGGAAGAAAATAATCGAAAAACCTTTAGCTAAAAAATCAGCAATCTGCGCCGATACTGAGCTTGCATCACCGGAGCCACGCTCGATGAAAAGCGTCCCTGCGGCATGAGCAAGTTTGCCAAATACAGGCCATTCACCGATCTCAGCCTTGGATAAAAAGAACGCTGGGCTCACAGTACCAACGACAGGAATATCCATCCATGACACATGATTCGATACCCACAAGCCATGGAACTGCTCTACAGGTTCCACTTCTACTACTTTTACCCCAAAAGAGCCTGCCATCTTGCGGCAGAATGTCTGGATATAGCGCGGTAGGGTCTCGCGTGGTGGCTGCTTAAATGCACCGATACGCTTTGCCGCGCGTATGCCGCCGACCATGGTCGTGGTCATACCAGCAACCTGGCGGCCTCGGCTCAACTGTCGTCTGAGTGAAAAGCTTGATTTAGCTTGGCTCATCTTCGCCCTCATGATTAAATAACGGGTGTTTAATAGTCAAAAAACGAGCCCAGTATAACAAAGTTCGCACACTCAGTGATAGCTTGTTCACTCAGTGAGTGCCGACTTTTATACAAACGGGTAATAAAGCAGATTTATAAAAAATTATCCGCAGCAAATGCTGTAACATAAAACCATCGCTAATTATGCTAATACGCTTTAATATCAAGTGATAAGACCATATATAGATAATCATATGAACGCTACGTCAAAGCTTCTTGAGCTGATCATAGCGAGACATTTACTTTATTAAATAGGTGATACTCTTTGGATTATTTTGAAAGACATGAAGGTGGCGAACGCGCCATTTTAGTACATTTAGACATCCGCCAAATTCAAGATCCTGATGATCTTAGTGAATTTGAGCTGTTGGCTGATTCAGCAGGTGCCGATCGTTTGGCATTAGTCACTGGATCACGCTCACGCCCTGACGCCAAATACTTCGTTGGTAGCGGAAAAGCAGAAGAAATAGCAGAACTAGTACGCGAACACGAAGCTGACATCGTACTGTTTAACCATAGCTTGTCGCCGTCACAAGAGCGTAATATCGAAGCGTTAGTGAAGTGCCGCGTGTTGGATCGTACTGGTTTAATTTTAGACATTTTTGCGCAGCGCGCTCGTACTTACGAAGGTAAGCTGCAAGTAGAGCTGGCTCAGCTTAACCATCTATCAACGCGTCTGGTACGTGGTTGGACGCATTTGGAACGTCAAAAAGGTGGTATTGGTCTGCGTGGGCCGGGTGAGACTCAGCTTGAGACCGATCGCCGTCTACTACAGACTCGCGTCAATCAGTTAAAAAGCAAACTAGAAAAAGTCCGTCAGACCCGTGCGCAAGGTCGCGCCCGTAGACAGAAATCTGATGTACCGACTATCTCACTGGTCGGCTATACCAATGCGGGCAAATCTACTTTGTTCAACCGTTTGGTCGATGAGAACATCTACGCTGCTGATAAGCTATTTGCGACGCTAGACCCTACCCTGCGCCGTTTAGACTGGCAGGGAGTTGGTCGTGTCGTCTTGGTCGATACGGTTGGTTTTGTCCGTCATCTGCCGCATGAGTTGGTTGAGTCTTTTCATGCAACCCTAGAAGAAACACTAGAAGCAGACTTGTTATTGCACGTCATCGATTCCTCTAGCGAGGACATGCACGAGCAGATACAGGCGGTCAAAGAAGTATTGGCAGAAATCGATAACGATGTACCTGTGCTCAATGTCTACAACAAGATTGATTTGACTGAAGAGCCTGCACATATCGGCTATGCTAGCGAAGGTCAGCCAAACCGCGTCTATGTCTCTTCTAGACAGAACCTAGGCATGGAAGAGCTAACGCTTGCCGTACAGCAACTACTGACAGGTAAACTGACGACGTTTGATCTGACCTTGCCGTATGATGCTGGACAGTTCAAAAACACTCTATATGAACTGGGTGTTATTGAAGAAGAAAGCTACGACGATACGGGTCGTGAATGTCTGACGATTCGTTTGCCAAGTGACCGCTTAAGACAGCTACTCGGTCAAGCCAACTTAAAACCTATCGATGTGTTGCCGCTGGCACAAGCAACACTACTGATGCCGGTACTTGAAGAGTTTGAGAAGGTTGATGACGTTGAAGAGCCAACCATGACAGAGGCTGAGGAAAAAGCATTTGACGAGTTTGATGCATTACATTCAGAAACAGCTGATTCAGAAAAATAATAGTCGTTTCTGTAAAATAAGAACTATGCTTAAAGTGAGTTATTTGCGGCAGTAACTGAATGAACGTTTGATTCATACTGTTAGATCACAAACCCTTATATAGTACGTTAAAATAGAATAGACGATATCCATTGATATCGTCTATTTTTTTTGGATATGACCAGTCACAGTGCATAGGCTTTATTAGTTGCCCCACTCTCTATATAATCGCCTGTTATACATTCAACAAATATTGATAGATAGTGTTAATACTTTAAAAGTGAATCATTGCTACCATTAGTATTTATAGCATCATTTTCTACGTTGTGTTCTTGGTGCAATCACGCATTTTTTTTGTACACCATCCATTTATATCTGACTTGGCCAGAATTGCTTATGAAGTCTGCTCACTCTCCCCATCTCCCACTATGGCTTGCGTTAATTCTAACGTTGACTATGGTTATCGTTGTCCGAGAAACGGCGGTTGTTCTCTGTCAAATGGCAGGCATCGAAAAAGCGGCTAATATTGTCGGCTTGGTTGCGATGTTTGTTATCTTGATGGCGTGGCGACTGCTTAAAGGGTTGCCGAGCTGGCTCACGCAGGCCAGTAATACGTTACTAGTCGATAGTGGTTTTGCCTTCTTACCCGTTTCTGCTGGTGCAGGCTTGTTGCTATTTGCTCTAGGAGATGAGCTATTGGGTGTGATGATAACGATGATCGTTAGTACGCTCATACCGCTGTGGGGACTAGCATTATTGGCCAATCGTTGGCTCAATCACGCTGCAAACACTGATAGTACGACTACCACTGAGCAAAAGGGACAGCCGTGAGCTGCGGAGAAATATTATGACTTTTGACAGCGTATTTATGGCAACCCTAGCCGCAATATTATTGACATTAGCAGCACACGTAATTGCACGTGTATTGGCACGTAAATTATCATGGCTACCGATGGTCATTACCGCACTTGTCCTAGTACTTGTTTTCCTATTTTTACTGCAGTGGGATTACAACAACTATTACAGTGCAGCGAAACCTGTATTTGACCATCTGTTGGGATATGTGACAGTACTTCTGGCTGTACCACTGGCGGCGATGAACTTTAAAGGCTTACCAGTCAAAAAACTCACTCTAATTGTCGCTATTGCTAGTGTCGTTGGTGCATTACTGCCTATGTCACTGGCCTATTTATTTTCGCTCAGTCATGAGACCCTATTGGCCTTCGCTACCCGTTCTGTGACTACACCGATTGGCCTGAGTATCGCAGATTTAATCAAAGCACCATTGGCAATGGCTAACCTAATTATCATCGTCTCAGGTCTGATAGGTGGTACGGTCGCGCGATTTTTGTTCCGCGGTATCAATGATGACCGTGCTAAAGGTCTAGCACTGGGGTTAGCGGCTCACGCGTTTGGTACAGTAGAGGCATGGCAAATCAGTCATACAGCAGGACGTTATGCAGCATTTGGCTTGGCAGTGAACGGGTTAGTTACCGCGGTTTGGGTGCCTATCTTTATCAGCGCTATTGGTATCTAGTCATCACTGAAAGTCTACCTACACTATTCTTATATTTTTAAAAACCTAACCATTAATAGGCTTATCTACTGTTAATTTTATATTGAAAATCACCTCGACTATTCAAATGTCATTATTATTTCTTAAAAAATTGAGACACTTTATTTGTCTGAATTCATAAACGAAAAAACCGACTACAAATGGCTCATAAAGTAACCCAGAGAATTTAGCATATTGATTTACCTAAGATTATTTAACAATGAAAATCTGATTTTACAACTTAGTTTATCAATCTGATGCGCCAAAAAGTTATTATATGTTATAGTAAGCAACTATTATTTTTTGTATCTATTGCAAGTGGTTCCTTATTGAAAGTGATAATTGCTCAGCTGCTGTCCTCACAGTAGGCTAAATAATTCTGCAAAATCAGTAACCGCTTAAGCGCCTAAATCAATGCATATGTAGGCAAAACAATTTGCTGTTATTCGATAAAAAGTGATTTTACTATGATAAATACGGCTACTTTAATGACTCGCTGCTTATCTCCCCTTTTACTAAGTGCCATTGCTCTTTCGACCTTTTCTGTCGCTGCCAATGCAGGCAACATGTATATCTACAAAGACAAAGGTGGACAAGTATTATTGACCAACGTCAATCCTAGTGGAAATTTTGATAAGTTTACGAAAAAAGTAAAAGTCACTTATTATAAAGACTCTAAGATGTATGACGGAAGCAGCGATAGCTATGGTAGCAGTGCCGCTAGCAACAGCGGAAGTCGCAACTCTTACGACAGCTACATTCGTGTGTCCGCTGAGCGCAACGGTGTGGACCCTGCCCTAATGAAAGCAATGATGCACACTGAATCAGCTTTTAATCCAAACGCACGCTCACCAGTGGGCGCACAAGGCCTGATGCAGTTGATGCCAGCAACTGCGCGCCGTTTCAATGTCAGCAATCCTTGGAACCCTGCAGATAATATCGAAGGATCAGCCAAATATATTGCATGGCTCATGCGCCGCTTCAACAATAATGTCGAACATGCTGTCGCAGGCTACAATGCGGGCGAAGGCAATGTCGATAAATACGGTGGCATCCCTCCGTTCAAAGAAACACGTAACTATGTTCAAAGAGTGATGAGCCGTTATCATAGCTTGTATAAGAACGATGCAGGACTGTTTGGTGCGAGTATCAGTGCTAACAATCAAACCAGTAGCACCAGTACAAGTAATGGCTTACAAAATGTCAGTTATGCTACTAGCAGCAATGTGAATAGTGCTAGCTATGCCAACTCAGCCTATGCGGCTTTACGCTAAGCCAGTTATCTAAAAGTCAGACATAAAAAAGCCCATTGATTCATTAATGGGCTTTTTTATGTCTGGAGGCTTTATATCTTGATGCTTTATATCTTGATGCATTAAGAGTGATAAAGCCAAACTGTGAGCCACAATTAAGTACTCACAGCCTGATCCAACACTATTTGCTACTTACTTGTTAGCAGCCTGAGTTGCAGCAACTTCAGCAGCGAAGTCTTCTTGCTTCTTCTCGATGCCTTCACCAACTTCTAGACGTTTGAAGCCAAGTACTTTTACGCCTTCAGCTTTTAGGACTTCGCCAACTTTCTTGTCGTTGTCCATAACGTATGGCTGACGTAGTAAAGTTACTTCGTCTAGGTACTTACGTAGACCACCTTCAATCATTTTTTCAACGATGTTGTCAGGCTTGCCAGACTCACGAGCTTTCGCTTCGATGATGTCTTTTTCGCGTGCCAATACGTCAGCAGCAACATCTTCGTCATCTACAGCAACAGGGTTGAATGCAGCGATATGCATAGCAAGGTTCTTACCAGTGTCAGCGTCGCCACCTTCAAAAGATACCACTACACCGATACGCAGACCATGACGGTATGCAGCGATGTTAGCACCTTCAAGTGTTTCAACACGGCGAATCTGGATATTTTCACCGATTTTTTGTACTAGAGATACACGTGCTTCTTCAACAGTCTGACCTTCGCCATAAGACAATTCAGAGATAGCAGCAACGTCAGTTACGTTGTTTTCTAGTGCAAGGTTAGCAACTTTTTCTGCAAATGCAGTGAAGCTGTCATCTTTTGCAACGAAGTCAGTCTGGCAGTTAACTTCTAACAAGAATGCTTTGTTTTCGCCTTGAGCGATGATGATAGCGCCGTCAGCTGCGATGTTACCCGCTTTTTTAGCTGCTTTAGCTTGACCAGATTTACGTAGGTTATCAATGGCAACTTCAACATCACCGTTTGATTCTTCTAACGCTTTTTTACATTCCATCATGCCAAGACCAGTACGGTCACGCAATTCTTTTACCATTTTGGCAGATACTTTTACTTCTGTCATAAGAGTCACCTTAGTATAGTTATGTATAGGAGTGCTGTATTTCTAAATGCTGTATTTCTATTCGATATCTTGGTATTACTTAAAATCTAGCAGACAGCTCGTCTTGAACGATTACTAATATAGCCATCAATGATGTCAAACAAATAACATCTGTACAATATAGCGATATGACCAGTAGGAGCGATAATACTCGCTCAATAGCTGCTCGCTCTACGAATGGCATATTAATAAGGCTTTATTCAATAACAAGGCATGACGAGTAAAACTACATCATGCCTATTATGAGCTTATACGCTGTTCAAAACATTATATGGATGCTGATAGATACACTATCAAGACATCCTTACAAAGTTAAACTTTTTAAGTCAGCTACTTATTCTGCTGGAGTTGCAGCAGCTTCTTCTGCAGCTGGCGCTTCTTCAGTTGCAGCAGGTGCTTGCTCAGCTTTACCACCAGCTTGAGTTTGTGCGTATTCTTTACCAGCGATGATAGCATCAGCCATAGAAGTTACGTACAAAGTCACAGCACGGATAGCATCATCGTTAGCTGGGATGATGTAGTCAACGTTGTCTGGGCTAGAGTTAGTATCAACGATACCGATAACTGGAATACCCAAGTTCTTGGCTTCTTTAATAGCGATAGCTTCGTGATCTACGTCTACTACGAAGATAGCGTCAGGTAGGCCGCCCATGTCTTTGATACCACCTAGTGAACGCTCAAGTTTTTCCATATCGCGAGTACGCTCTAGCGCTTCACGCTTAGTTAGCTTAGCGAAAGTACCGTCTTCTGCTTGCTTTTCTAGCTCTTTTAGACGGTTGATTGACTGACGTAGAGTTTTCCAGTTAGTCAACATACCACCTAACCAGCGATGGTCAACGTATGGCATACCAGCGCGAGCTGCTTGCTCACGTACGATACCGCTTGCAGCGCGTTTAGTACCAACAAATAATACTTTGTTTTTCTTAGCAGCTAGGCCGTTTACGTAAGTCAACGCTTCGTTGAACGCTTTTACGGTGTGCTCTAAGTTGATGATATGGATTTTGTTACGTGCACCAAAGATGTATGGACCCATTTTTGGGTTCCAAAAACGTGTTTGGTGACCAAAGTGAGCGCCTGCTTGTAGTAAGTCGCGCATTTCGATTTTGGTTGGATTCTTTGTAGCCATGAGAATATATCCTATTGGTTGGGTTATGCCTCCACATCACAAAAACAGCCTATTTAGCGACACGCATCTGCTACCGGTTAGTTTTCATTAGTAAAGCACTAACAGATCACAAATTAATCAAGTCGCCAAACACCCAGCAATTTTTTGCCATGATGTGTGTGTCATTGGTTGGTTTAAAAAAAGAAGCTATCGCTAGATTGAAGCAAATGCCCAAATCTAAACTATAAAGTGAATTATAAAAAATAGCTGCGCTGTATTTTATCACATAATGTCTTGGAATCTCCAGCAGTTTGTTTGTAGCGTATCAATAAGATAAAAACAAACTATGGCGATAATAAAACAAAAAAAAGCGACACATTTGCATCGCTTTTTTCATGATTATCTTTTTAATAGCTATTTTTCAAGCAAGGTTAATGCTGTCGCTCTTTTATAGTTATCACTCGTTTATAGAGCATTGACTATAACTTATGCAATGCAAATACCAATAACCGCCTTGTAACCACGCCACGTAAATGGTGTGATATAGCTTTGACGATCTTTAGGTAAATAAGACACGCTTGGTGCACTCTCTACAATGTGCGGCGGAGAGATAATAAACTCTGAACCAAACTCTGTACGAGCATTACCTGAGATTGTATTGGCCATTTCACCCAACAAATCTTTCATCATAGTGATTGAAGAGTCAGGCTCGCCCATCACTTTGATGACTTCTCGCAACATCACGCTTGGTGCACTGACATAGACGCAACCTTCTAAAGGCCCTGATATCTTGATGACACCACTATAATCAAAGCCAATCGCGCTTTTGTTGTTGTTCAAGTAAGGGGTATCAATTGACACTTCCGAGCCATCAATTTGCGCAAAAAACGCATTGATCGAGCTTAGAAATACACCCAATTTTTCTACTTTAACCATAATATATTAATATCCATCTGTATTACGTGGCAGCATTAGTCTTGCAAACAAACCACAATCTCGCCTACTTGAGAATGCCAAGTGATGGGGATGATAAAAGAACGCTCATCGTTCGGCAATACAATACTTTGCGGTGCACCTTTGAACACAAATGGTACAGAGATATGAAACTCTGAGCCAAACTCTTTGCGTGCATTGCCTGCAATTGTATTGGCCACTTCCCCAGCCAGATCTACATAGTTCTCTTCACTTTTATCGGTCTCGCCCATGCTGTCTAAGATTGAAGACAGCAAGTCACGCGTCGCCGAAAAATATACCACGCCTTTTTGGCCACCAGATATACCAATCACGCCCGTATAATCGTGGACTTTTGGCTGTTTGTTTTCTAGTAAGTAAGGGGTATCGGCAATAAGCTCTTCTCCCCCAAACTGGTCAAAATAATTACTAATAATACTTAAAAAAATCTGTAGCTTTTGCTCTTTCATAATGACATCTGCTTTGGTCGATGAATGGTATTAGTCTTGCATCAGCTCATACAAAGACTCTACAAGCTCCTCTTCTGAAAAAGGCTTGCACAAAAATCCGCTAGCACCTAACGACAATGCTTCAATGCCGGTGGCTTTATCCGATAACGCTGATACCACTAAAATGCGTACTTCAGGATCAATCGCGATGATTTTTTCAATACATTCTAGTCCATCCATTTGTGGCATGGTTAGATCCATGGTGATCACATCAGGACGATGGACATTGAACTTTTCGATGGCTTGAACACCGCTAGTCGCTGTCGCAACCAACATGAATTTTCCTGAATCGTATGCGCGCTGAATACGGTTTCTAATAATATTTGAATCATCAACAATCATTAACTTATGCATAACTTATCTACTACCTTTAATGAAGTGCTTGTCGTCCCTGACAATATAATTACTATTTTGATTAAGCTTTAGGTAAAGTAATGACAAACCGTGTCATCTGACCCAGCTCGCTATTTACGTTAAGCTTGCCATCATACTCTTTTACTTTTGCTTTAATGATATCAAGTCCAACACCGCGACCACCGTCTTCATCTGAGTGCTCTTTGGTAGAGAATCCAGAAGAGAACAGCTGTTTGAGCAAGTCACCTTTGCTAAGCTGATTTGCTTCTTCCGTACCGAAACTACCTTCTTGAATCAGTTTATTACGGATGCTGTCGTAGTTGATACCTTGTCCGTCGTCTTGAACAACCAGCATAAAGTTTGAACCGTTGTCTTGCACTTCCAAATCAATGGTCCCAACGTCAGTTTTGCCAGTAGTATGACGCACACTTGGCGACTCGATACCATGGACTACCGCATTACGCAGCAACTGAATACTGATTTCTTTGATTGGCTTTGCAAGATGTGCCGGAATGCTGGTTTGGGTTAGCGTCGTACTTTTTAGCTGTACTTGCTTGCCTTGTCTTGCAGCTATCTCTTTTGTAAATTCATTGTAAAAGGACAATAAATCGTCATCTGTTTCATTGTCTAAGTCGATATCTAGCCCACCATCGAAGTCAGCATTGCTAGCTGCATGGTCTGCTACTGGACTTTGGGTAGCAATTGGCGCTTGTACGGTTGACGACTTAGCTGCTGTCGGTGCTGAGCGGTTGATACGCTCACCCAACGTCGCAATCGTGTTCGATAAGCTGAGCAAATCATCCAAATGTACTGCCAATGGTAAGAAGTCATTACCAGACAACTGACCTTGGTTTTGTAATGCATGTAACTTGTCTTCAGCATCAGAAGCAATCTTCGTAAAGCTGTGTAGTTTTAGTGCTGATGCTTCACCTTTTAAGCTATGCATTTCACGATAAATAGCTTTTAATTTGCCTTCAAGCTCGTATTGTGAGCTACCAGGATTTTTCAAGATGTTATTCATCTTCTCGATATGCGCTTGGGTATTACCAATAAACTCATTAATAATCTTTGGGTTCACATTCAAGATAGTCGTTAACATCTCAATCTGCATATCGTTTTGCGAACGCTCTTTTTCTAGGCGCTGTTCTAAGTAGACTGCATCTGATACATCATTCACGTTGACCAAGATACGAGCAATGTCTTTATTGTCATAAACACGTGAGAATTTAAAATCTAAGAAGCGGTTATCAAGACTCTTATCGTCAGACAGGTTATGCAGCATGACCTTATTCAACGGGTTAAGTGAATCTACCAATTTTTCTTTAACGCGAGGGTTATAGAGCTGCTCAATGAATTGCTGTGTGGTCTTGAGGTCTTTATCAGAGATACGGCCACGCAAAACATTGGTAAAGTTTTCCCCTGCCAAACTATCAGAGCCGATGATATTGTTAAGCGCTCGAGAATGCTGTTGACCAATATTCAAGTCTTTATCCAGTAAGAAAAGACCCGTATTTACTGTTTCCATAATTTCTTGCGTTTCTTGGCGAGCGGCAAGTGCTTCAGCATCCGTCTCACGTAGACGACGTACAAAGAAGAATACGAAGATTAAGAAGTAGGTAAAGATAGCGGCAACACCAAGTACCTGAATAAGACGAATGGTAGTTGCTTGACGCTTTGTTTCTTCGTAAACTTCATTAGTCAGCTCATCAAGCGCATCGTTCATACTCAAGCTAGAAGTTTTTGCTTGTTCATATGCTAATGCCAACTCGTCTGAAGAATCTATCCGAATATCACCAGCACCTTCAAGGTAATTTGCAATTAGTGGTTTTAGCTCACTCCAATCTTGCTGTGCTCTTTCTAAGGCTGCCAATTCAGTTGATGTTTTAATACTTGGAATTTTATGAGCGTTTCCAGAAGCGTCAATGTACTCCGAACCTTCACGCATACTAGAAAGCAATTGATCAATACCTTGGGTATTATTGTCTAGTCTTTCTCTTACACGCTTCTGGTGAGGAGAATTAATATGTTCACCAATACTACCTTGTAAGTCGAACAAGTCTTTGATGATAGCTTGAGCATTATTAGCTGTTTTATTAGATATATTTACCAATGTGGTGTTGCGTTCAAGAACACTTGAAGTATAAAACGTAAATGCAAGCAGTATCCCAATCAATGCCAAGAAGGCAGCAATCGACAAGATCAAACCACGATAACGCGAGTTACCGTTTTGAGTTGATATAGTCATAGCATAGTCCTTTCAATGTATAGATAAATTTATATTTATGGTTGTTTAAAAATAATACGTTCCATAACTACTACGCTTAGGGTTACTGCAACATTTCCTGTTGCTGCAAAGATGCTTTTGTCAAATCTGTACCAAACCATTTAGTCGTTAACTTTGCGTAAGTACCGTCTTCTTTTAACCCTTTCAACCCTGTATTCACTTTTTTCAGCAGGTCAGGCTGAGCTTTATCTACTAGAAATACTTTGCGAGCACCGTCCGCTCTAATGCTTTCATAGTCAAAGTATTGTGGCTGCAGATTGGGTAGATCATTCAATGTATAACGGAGTACACCAGAATCATCTACGACAGCATCAACTTTATCTTGTGCCATCGCTTCTACCGCTGCAAATGTAGTCGGATATTGCTCTAAAGAACCTAATTTATATTTACCTTGTGCGAAGTATTCATAAGGTTCTGAACTGGTCAATACACCTACTCTTAAAGTACCTAAATCATCTAATGACTTAATATTTAACGACTCGTCTAAATATACAAGGCTAGTAGGAAGAGGCGCATAAGCATCTGAAAGCAGATATTTGCTAGCACGCTCGCTACTGTAAGTAAGACCTGCTGCTACCATGTCTCGACTTTTATTGTCCAAGTTATCAAACAACCCTTCCCAAGGATCATTATAAACTTCAACTTTAAAACCTTGATTTTCACCAATATATTGCATCAGTTCTATATCGAAGCCTGTTACATTTCCATATTCATCTTTAAATTCATAAGGAGCATAATTAGCTTCAGTACCGACCTTAATAACTGGAGCCGTATCAGGCAAATTACTTACAAAGCTATCTGTGTTTTCCTTTACTGGTGTGCTTACACTTTCTTGAGTAGCAGAATTACCGCAGCCGAAGAGGCCAATACTCAACAGAATCGGTAACGCTCGATATAACTGCATCATAATCTATCCTTGAAACTTCACGTTGTTTTACATTTTAATGAATGACAATCTAGCAAGGTTAAGCAATGTCTATACATATTCACTTACAGAAAGTTACGATAGATAGTACTTGCCTAATTCTATGATTGCAATATTTATGTTTGGCTATCATCTACTAGCAGTTATATATAGCAAATTATGCATATGTTTCTGAACCACATATACTCGTTTATAATCAATAAACTCCATTATATAAAACGTCTATAAAATTTAATTTTGCTCTGAAGAAAAATAAATAAAGCGCACAAAAAAGCACTCATACGCTGTAAACGTATCAGTGCTTTTAAAATACAGCTAACTTAAAATCGAGACGCTCTTACTCTGCATCGTCCAAATTTAGATTACGATCAATCTTCCAAATCAGGAAAGAACCGAAACTCATTAGTGAGAACAGGGCAATACCAACTTTGAGAACTGGGTTGACTGGAAACAAGTTCAATAACAAGCCACCAAAGATACCGACTGAAAACATTAGCGAACCTTGTAGTGCACTTGCCATACCAGCACGGCGTTTCTGAAAAGCGAGCGCAATTGCAGAAGCATTGGGCTGGGTCAGACCCAATCCTGCTATACAAAAGAAAATACAAGCCAGCACCAGTGGCAACCAAGCATCCGTCCCTAAAAGCAAGCCAATCACGAATAGCAAACCCGCAGAGATAACCTGCATCATCGCCCCAAATCGCAAAATACTTAGTATTCGAAAGCGATTGGTAAGCCATTGGTTTAACTGAGTCAAACCTACAAAACCTGCCGCATTCATTCCGAACAACCAAGCGAAATGTGTCGCTGAGACGCCATAAGTATCCATAATTAGCTCAGAAGCCGAGCTGATATAGACAAACATCGCTCCCATTAACAATCCACCACCAATTGCTGGATAGTTAAAAGTCGGGTCTTTTAATAAATCCCAATATTGACTGAGCACTTCTCTTGCAGGACGTACGTTGCGATTTTCTTCGGTCAAAGTTTCAAAAAAGAAAAACTTAGTAAGTAACAAATTAAGAGCGCCAAATGCAGCTAAAAACCAAAAGATAGAATGCCAATCAAAAAACTGTAAGAATAGCGCGCCAAGCGATGGTGCCAATATGGGTGCTAAGCCCATCACTAAAATCATGATGGAAAAAGCTTTTGCCGTTTGTTTGGCAGTGAGGCGATCTCGAATCGCAGCACGAGTAACTACTGCACCGACGCACGCGCCCAATGCTTGTAGGGTCCGGCCTGCAAACAGTACATACTCATTATCAGTGGTCGCACAAAGGATAGAAGCGATAACATACAGCGTCATACCTATATATAAGGGTTTGACACGGCCGACACGGTCACTGAAGGGTCCGTAAAATAGCTGCCCAAATACCAAGCCCAAAAAATATGCAGGAACAGAGTTGGCCATAAAAGCCGTTGAAACACCGAAATCATCGGCCATCGATGGTAATGCTGGCAGATACATATCAATTGATAATGGACCTACCGCAACCATCAGCCCAAGCATCATAATCCATGCAACAGGCAAATCAGCAGAGCGCACTCGCTCAGAAGCGATAGGTTTGTTTGGAAGGGAAGGTTTTGAAGCAGACATATTTAGACCGTTTTATATAGTGGCTATTATTTTTAATATTTTATTTTTCGACGTTTAATTGCTTGCACGTGTTGTTAGGTAGGCTTTCGTCATTTTACTGGCTTATCCAGTAATTAAAATAGATACCTTTAACAACAATAGTGCATCTTTACCCACATCGGTGCAAGCAGACAATGCTATATCGTGCTATCTGCTTGCATTTCAATGGCTATAAGATAATGGCGAAACAACCGCTAACAATTAAAAATCGTCAAAATAATTATCAAAATATGTCTGGTATTCTTAAGTAGCAACCTCTTCTATTAAAGCGAGTCAAATAAAAAACAGAACTAGCAAAGTTGCTAGTAGAAAAAATTTAGCGGAATTGGCGTTTGCCAAATAAGGTGCTGGCCTGCTTTGCTTTTCTGAGGGCAAGCTTACGATTGCGACCAAGCATCATTTTAAGCTGCCATGCTTTCTCTTTATATAAAGTCTTAGCAGGTTGATCATACATTGCATTTATCACGCGTTTGCTTGCTAGCACCGCATCAGGAGAGCGCTCTGCGAATTCGGCAGCAAGCTTTTGTGCTTGTTCAAGAGGTGCTTCACTACAATGGCTAATCAAGCCTAACTCTTTGCCTTTGTTAGCATCGATGATACGGGCGCTCATGGCGAGCTCTTTTAGAGTATCTTCTCGTAGGACCCCAAATGCCGATTGAGTCAGTCCCATGTCTGGCACTAACCCCCATTTAGCTTCCATAATAGATAACTGACAATCAGGATGGCTGATACGTACGTCACAAGCCAACGCCAACTGTAGTCCAGCGCCGATACAATACCCTTCCAATACGGCTATGACGGGTACTGGCAGATCACGCCATACCAAGCATACTCGTTGGAACGCACTTTGCCATGGTTTAATCAATTCCCAAAGCGCAAATGCTGTATTCTTTGGATGATTTAAGTCTCCTAAATCAATACCTGCACAAAACGTTCCCTCTGCCCCATTTAGAATGACTGCTCGTATGGTTCTGTCTTTGCTAATACGACCTGCCAGCTTAATCAGCTCATTGATTACCTGAAAACTCATGGCATTTTTTTTATGTGGACGATTTAAGGTAACCGTCAGTATGTTGTCTGTAATACTAACTTGTAAGGTCTCATACTGGTAACTTGCAATCGCGTTCATAACAATCCTTATTAATGAATAAAATAAATATGGTGCTGATATTCACAATATTAGCAGGCTTGTCTTTGTTGTACCGTAGTAATAACTGACTGCCACGATACTATGGTCAATTTCATATACAGCAGATATAGAGTGTCTAGTTGATAGCGACTAGCAAATTTAACGAGGTTACTTATCGATCTCTGAACCTGAATGATTCTGACCTTATTACCTCATCTTCAACTTATATCATTTTCCACGTCATGTCATTTTCGCTTAAGCGATGATAATTAAGCTGCGGATAAGATGATAAATCTACCTTTTGCAGGTTGTCTAGCGCCGTTAATAATGCCTCATAATAAGGCTCAATCATTGCAAATTGCACAGGTGTCGTATGCTGTACATTCAGCAGACACTTATCTTCCAAGTCTTGGCTAGCCTGACGCAATTGCGGTACACCTGTATATCGACTACCGCCCAATATACGATGGGCAATTTGTGCCAGCATATTGCGGTCATGCGCTTCCCATGCCTGAATGAGTGCCTGTTTTTCATCATTGATAGTATCGATCATCATAATAATAAGCTTGGCCGCCAATTCAGGTTTATTCGCTGAACGTGTGAGCGCATCTTGCCAATCTAAAATGTTTGAGGTATCACTTTTGCTTATATTGTTGTTACTAAGGTCATTATTGATTTGCTCGTGTAAAGTCGTATTATCGTGAGCTGTTCTATCTTGAAAGCTTTGGTCTTGAGGGCTTTTATCTTGAGAGTTATCGATAGACTTTGTTGGTGGTTTTAATAGTGGCGATTGACCTTGTTTTTGTAGACGTAAGCTTTCATAGCGCGGCTGAATATCACGCGCAGTATCTCGTCTATAGCCTTCACGAGGCTGACTATCGCGCAGATAGTCATCACGGATTTTTTTCAGGGATAGTGGACGGGTAATTTTCGGCTCGCTACTGACAGAAGTACTATTACGATCTACCCCGTCTCCTCTTATTATTGGATAAGTAGCGGTTGAGTCATCTGAAGACATATCTGAACTGGCTTGAGTCTCTTGCCCATTTACATTGTTAGAGAGTAAGTCGTTCGATAAATCATTGTCATTGATTGAGTAACCGCGCAGCGAATCAATAGTAGTTAGCTCAGCCTCAACACTTTGTAAACTATCACCCTGTAAATCTGGATGCTGTAAGCCAAAGTTTTGCAAATCTGTATCGGGCAATGCGGTCAATTGTGGTGTGGTACTCTTACGACCAAGCCATTTCTGTAGCACTTGCAATAACTGCGGTTGGCTAATAGGTTTGCCGACATAGTCATTGATACCGCTAGCTATAAGTTTGTCACGTTCATCTGCTAACCCGTGAGCTGTCAGAGCGATAATAGGGATACGACTATCCGCATTTTCGATATTTCGAATCTGCTTAGCCGCCTCATGACCTGACATACGCGGCATTTGAATATCCATAAATATCAAATCAATATTGTCTTTGTCTTTGTCTTTGTCTTGCGTAGCCGCTTTATCGTCAGCGCTCGTGTCCTCATGATAGAACGCGCTATTTGTTTTCTTGTTTATCTCATCACGTGTTTCTGCTTTAGAAAGTTGCGTTTTATTCGATAGGCTTTGCTTATCGCTCTTAGCAGTTTTGATGTTTTTGGTTTGTTGTTTACTGATAATCTCAATAGCATCAAACCCACTGCTCGCAGTAACTACCTGAATCCCTAGCTCGCTCAATAGAGCATCAAGCACTAGTAAATTGGGCAAATGGTCATCAACTGCCAGTACCGTGACCCCTTTCCAGCGTGGTTCCTGCAGGCTTTGCGGCGTACTACGGCTTTGAGTATCGAGCATTGCATATAGCTGTCTTTTGTCTAATGGTTCATACAGTATGTTGGCATGATAGCGGTTGAGTAGCGCTTGATCGGCAGCCACTTGATAGCCAAACACAGCAAGCTTACCTTGATAATGCAGACGAATTTGCTTAAGAAGCGCCATCATATCGTCTTGCGTATCATCATCAACGATGACCCAATCCCAATAGTTACCATGCTCTTTTAATGACTCTAGCACACCCGGTAATGAGTTAGCTTGAGTCAACTTAATTGGTAAATACTGCAAGCTGGCTTTGAGTACTTGTATCGAAGCGGTATGATTGATCCAAACCAGTACATTAAATTCATCGGTCTCGCTTGCCAGTGGCGCTAATACTGGTAATTCGATCGTCTGCCCTGTGGCTGCTTCTAGCACGTCGACATGGGCTGGCATGCGAAACCAAAACGTCGCACCTTGGTTGGCAATATTCTCTTGAGCGTTATCATGAAACCCAATATCACCGCCCATCAAGCGCGTTAACTGTTTGGAGATGACCAGACCCAACCCTGTACCACCATACTGACGCGTGATTGATGGATCGCCTTGGCTAAAGCTTTGGAACAGCATTTTTTGATCTGCAAGAGAAATACCTTTTCCGCTATCTTGCACGCTAATCATCAGATAATTGTCACGGTGGTCATCTAAGCTCACACGCACCACCACATCACCACTATCCGTAAATTTAATGGCATTACCAACGATATTGGTCAATACTTGCTTAAGACGTAACGCATCGCCGTTGATGCGCATCGGCACATCATTGTAAAACAGTACTGCCATGCGTAAACCCTTCTCCGCAGAGACAGGAGATAGCATATCGACCACATCGTAAATGGTGTCATAAAGATCAAATTCATGACGATCCAGTACTAGCTTACCTGCCTCAATTTTAGAAAAATCTAAGACATCATTTACCAAAGCGAGCAAGTGTGCTGAGGACTTACGTATAGTCTGTACATACAAGTCCTGCTCAGGATTGAGCTCACCATGGCGTGCCAGCAAGTTAATGAAACCATCGATACTGTTCAATGGTGTGCGCAGTTCATGACTGATATTGGCTAAAAATGCAGACTTTGCTTGGCTGGTTGAAATCGCTGCATCGCGTGCATTTCGAATAGAAATGTTTTGCATCTCCATCTCATCAAATGCCAACCGTAAATCATCCTCAGTTTGCTCGGCATGGTCTTTGAGCTCTTGAAAGCTTCTATGTAAGCGGCGCAATGTTCTGACTAGATCTTGCTGTAATAAATTCAGCTCACCATCTGACTCAACGGGTACAGGTTGGTATAAATTATCAACATGGGTACGTTGCAACTGCAAACGCAGCTCATAAATGGGGGCAATCCAACGTTTCGAATAGATATTTAAACTCAGTAGTAGAATCAGGATAGTAAATAAACCGGTAATCACTAACGCCATCGCAATACGGTAGCGTGCAATATAGAGCGGCTCATTATCCATATCGACGAGCAACCACAATGTCTGCCCTTCAAACTCTCCTAACACACTGCCATACGCCGTACCTACAGGCGTTGGACGTTGTGACAAAAAGCTTGCGGAATCACTGATCAATGGCCATTCTTCATTGAGACCATAACCGACTGTTGCCAGTATTTGATTACCTTCATTAATAATAGCAATACGCTGTACATGCTGCTCGGACTGCATACGTCCGAGCTTATCTTGGATACCTTCTAGCGTCGTCATTGCCGCTTGCTGGGTCCTCTCTGCACTACTCCCTACTTGCTGGCGCTCTTGTTCTAGCAGCTCAGGAATCAGTTCAGCTATGACTGGTGTATAGCGAATAAGTACCGCTTCGGCCAATACTTCTTGCTCCGAGTCGCTCGCACGCATGGTTTCGTGAAATACCAAGATGCCGCCTACTGCTGCCAACACACAGATAGGCAAAAACACCAGTATGATCAGCTGACCATAAGCACTACTGGTATCGAAACGTTTTTTATATGCCATGCTAGGTCTACTCTCTACTAAGGTTCTTGCCGTGAATTTTTGTGATAACGTCAGTATTCGTGATACTTGTAGCGTGTCGTATTAGAACATCTGGGTAAGGCGCTACTCTTAATGAAGCTATTAATCGTTAATAAATTAACTGATTTTGACGGGCCAACTACTATACAGCTCAAGATTATCTTAACAGGATTCTATAAGTTCTGGTTAAGCATTCCATATGATGAACAACGTTATAATTAGAGTACCAACTACTCTATGTCAAAGAAAAAACGGCTTTAAGCGAACAGTCCTATTTTTGCAACCCTCAACGTAACATTGACATTGACCTAATACAGTGACTATTAATCCTTGATGCGATAAGCGCAGCTGAAAACAAAATGATATAATAAAGCCACTTTTTATTTACCACAATATATCGCTCATAGTCATAACATATGAGAGCGCACTCTAATGCCTTTCGTTTTTAGCTCGCTTATCACCGTAAACCTATAACCCAAGCGACTGTCTAAAATTATGATCAAACAATAAAAACAGCGCTTCCATCAAAAACAAGCCATTAAAAACATATTTAAAAAATAGAAAAGGATACTTTATGTCCACTACGGCCATGTCAAATGCTAACTTTATTACTCAAATCACTACCCTCGCTGATTGCGTTGGTCAAACGCCGCTGGTAAAACTTCAACGCCTGCCTGAGCAAGAGCACATTGCCAATGGTGCTACAGTATTAGCTAAGCTTGAAGGCAATAATCCAGCGGGCTCTGTAAAGGATCGTCCTGCTTTTAATATGATTTATCAAGCAGAACAGCGCGGTGATATCAAGCCTGGTGATATGTTGATTGAAGCCACTAGTGGCAATACTGGTATTGCATTAGCCATGGTCGCTGCGATGCGTGGCTACCCGATAACGTTGCTCATGCCAACCAACTCTACCCAAGAACGTAAAGATGCCATGATTGCTTATGGCGCAACGCTGATTGAAGTAGACGAAGGTATGGAAGCTGCGCGTGATTTGGCATTACAGATGCAAGCAGATGGCAAAGGGGTTGTATTGGATCAGTTTAATAATCCTGACAATAGCCAAGCACATTACCTGACTACAGGCCCTGAGCTGTGGGCACAGACAGAAGGTAAAATTACGCATTTTATTAGCTCAATGGGCACGACAGGTACGATTACCGGTGTGTCACGTTATTTAAAAGAGCAAAATTCAGACGTCAAAATCATTGGCCTACAGCCTGACGAAGAAGCTTCGATTGCTGGTATTCGCCGTTGGCCAGCGGCTTATATGCCAGGTATTTTTGATGCAGACTTGATTGATGAAGTGATGGATATCGATCAGCGTATTGCCGAAGTCTATATGCGTAAATTGGCGAAGACTGAAGGTATCTTTGCTGGAGTATCTTCGGGCGCAGCTGCGTGGGCAGCGACCCAAGTGGCAAAAGCAAATCCTAATGCTGTTATTGCTTTTATTGTCTGCGATCGTGGCGATCGTTATTTATCAACGGGTTTATATAACGTTGACGATAGTAATACGGATAACAGCAGCGCAGAAGTTAATTAATGCATAAGAAATGCCATTTAGTATCGTTAATTTGAAAGAAGTGCAAAGCGGCCAAGTGCAGATGCAATACTTCAAGCAAGGTTAGCGCTGTCATTCTTTTATAATGAATTAACTATCAGCTCATAAATAGTCAGGATTATCTATGTCACAAGCGCTACCATCCGACCCTATATTGGTTTTTGATATCGAGACTGTCGCCGATGTCGATGCAGCACGCCGTATCTATCCGCAATTGGCCGATCTTAACGATGCGGATGCGTTAAGTGCGCTGACAGCGATACGTACACAAGAGGCAGGGCATGATTTCATGCGCTTGCCACTACAGCGCATCGTCTGTATCTCAGCTCTGTATATCAAGGATGGGAAGTTATCGCTATTTTCTTTGACTGCCGATAAATTTAGTGAAAAAGAAATCCTAGCCAAATTCTTTAGAGCATTTAACGACATTGAGACACTGCCGCAACTTATTAGCTGGAATGGCTCAGGCTTTGACATACCTGTACTGATATATCGTGCCATGCAATATGATTTGTCAGCACCATGGCTGTTCGAAGAAGGCGAGCGTATTAAAAACATGCGCTTTGATAACTATGTTAATCGTTTTCATACACGTCATCTAGACTTGATGGATCGGTTTAGCCAGTATGGTGCTAGTCGCCGCGAAGCCATGGATATCGTCGCAAGTCTGTACGGATTACCCGGTAAAACTAACGTGGATGGCAGCATGGTTGGCGCGCTTGTTAGTAGCGGTGACTGGCAGACCCTATCTATATACTGTGAGTCTGATGTTATGAATACTTGGCTTATTTATTTACGCTGGTTACGTCTAACAGGACAGTTGTCTTCACAAGATTTTGATGCTTGGCAGCAGCAGAGCTATGACTATCTGGCAAAGTACACCCAAGCTGACGGTATTCCGCGACATCAAGAGTTTATCGCTGACTGGTCATCGGCACCCGAATTATAGAATTCGCATTATTAGTAGTTTTTATTCCCCTCTTCTAGTTATTTATTATTAAGGCAGGTTTATGCAACCCACCGATTCAAAAACATCTACAGCATCTGATATGGCAGCGCAAAACAGTAACGCTCAAGCGAATGAAGCTCAAACAAACGACACCCAAACGATTGTCATTCCGCCGAGTAAGAAAAAATCGAAGCCATCGTCAAAGACACGTCGTCGTCTAAAAGATGCAGAGCCAATTCCATTTAATATTGATGGCTTATCACATGATGGTCGCGGTGTTGCTGTTTATGGTAATGGTTTTGACGTTGCTGAAGGTCATGCTGAAGACAAGCACGGCAAAAAAATATTTGTTAGCTTTGCTCTACCAGGTGAAAGCGCTTTAGTAAAAATAACCAACAGCCGTGCTAGCTTTGAAGAAGGCGATGCCATTAGTATCACTGCCAACCCAAACCCTGAACGTGCATTACCACCCTGCCCGCACTTCGGTACTTGCGGCGGTTGCAACTTGCAGCACTGGCAGCCAGATGGACAAATAAACTTTAAACAGTCGGTACTGGCTGAAATGCTAATGCACCAAGCCAACGCGGAGCCTGACAATTGGCTCCCTCCTGTGGTCGGCGATCGTCTTGGTTATCGTACCAAAGCACGTTTGGGCGTGCGCTATGTCGTCAAAAAAGAAACCGCGCTTGTCGGCTTCCGCGAGCGTTCAAGTAACTTCTTGGCAGAGCTAAATGAATGTCATATCTTGGATCCGCGTATTGGGTTTGAGATTGAAAACCTAAAAACTCTTATTAGCACTTTAGAAAGCCGTGACAAGATTGCTCAGCTTGAGCTTGCAATGGGTGAGCAACTGCCAGAACTACCTGATGGCAATCAGCCAGTTGCGCTCATCGTACGTAATTTAGAACCGTTGTCAGACGCTGATATAGACAAACTAAAAGTATTTTTTGCAGCGCGTAATTGGCAGCTATATTTGCAGTCGAAAGGCGTTGATAGCATCCAACGTATTGCGTTGACAGACGCTGATGATTTGAGCGAGCAATTTGGTCGTTTATATTATCAATTGCCAGAGTATGATCTGACTTTTGAATTTATCCCTACTGACTTTACTCAAGTAAATTTATCTGTGAACCGTCAGATGACCAAGCTTGCCTGTGACTTGTTGGACTTAAAAGCAGGTGAACGCGTATTAGACTTATTCAGTGGTTTGGGTAACTTTAGTTTGCCACTAGCGCGCCTCGTTGGCGAGACAGGCTCAGTAGTCGGTGTCGAAGGCAGTGAAGCCATGACTGAACGTGCTGCTGACAATGCCCGTCGCAACGGTATCAACAATACTGAGTTTTATAGTCAAGATTTGACTCAAGACTGTACTGATAAGCCATGGGCCAACCAAGGCTTTGATGCACTGTTGATTGATCCGCCGCGCTCTGGTGCTTGGGAGATTATGCAATATTTACCAAAATTTAATGCTGAGCGCATTGTTTATGTCTCTTGTAATCCAGCGACCCTTGCTCGTGATACAAAAGCATTGTTAGAACAAGGCTATCGTCTGACTCATGCTGGCGTAATGGATATGTTCTGCCATACGGGCCATGTTGAATCTATCGCTCGCTTTGAAAAAGTAGCGGTTTAACATTGTTAATCTTCAAAAATGATTAATAGTTAATAACAACTGATAGTTGAACCTAATTAAAGAGACAATTAAGCGTTATTAAAATTATCTAAGATAACTCAAAGCTTTGATAAGTTTGTGCTAATAAATAGCCATTATTTGGCGTAATTGTCCACAGCCGTACAGAGGCTCGCTTGATTTGTCACTTTAAAATGAGATAATAGTAAACAATCTTCCTATGTTTTTGATGATGTTTCCAATCGCTACATAGTAAGCATTTGCACTCATAGCTTTATATATTTTACGCGCATTTTATAGCTGCTAAAAATAAAATTTTTAGCAGTTGTATTGGTTTATAGCTGACACTTTATGGATCGTTAATTCAGAGTGTGTGCATAGTAGATGAGGTTATAATCAATTCAAAATAGCTAAGAGGAGTCGGCTATGGTAAAAATTCGTGAAGGATTACCGCTGGTGGATGGACAGACCACGCAGGCCGATAGTGCAACACTTGCGGCGCAACTGGTGGCGAGCCAACGCTCTCACCAGTCAGCCAATAGCTATGCCCAAATTCCCCTCGACATCAAATACCAGTTGGCAACCCACAAGCTACATACTACTTTTGATCGCTCAGCTGCACACACTTATCATTTGCATGACCCTCACACTGAAGACGAGTATTTGGATGATACCAATGCGCTATCAAACAAAGAGCTTGAGGCGGTCGACTTGGATCAAGCCAACATTGACGTACCTACTTGGCTAGATAATGTGGCCAAACGTATTGGACAAGAGTCAGTACCCAACCTAAGTGCAGCTTGCGAGTTTATTCGCAGTCATATGAATACCAGTGAATCTGAGCGTTCAGGCGCTTATGTTACTGGTATCGGTATGACCGATATTCTGACCTATCTTTATCAAGATGAAGACGCATTGGTCGCGGCCATGCTGTATCGCAGTGCGCGCAAATCTATCATTAGTCTCGCTGAAGTGGAAAAACACTTTGGTCCAGATATTTTGACGCTCGTCAAAGACACTCTTGCAATGGGTAAGCTGTCGGAGATTATTGAGAGTAACAAGCGCTTAGAAGACCATTTCGTCAATAATCAACGTGATCAGCTATCAAATATTTATAGCATGCTCATCTCTGTTACTAACGATGTGCGCGTGGTACTGATAAAACTGGCTGAACGTACTTTCGCCATGCGTGAGTTGACGTTTTCTAGGCCAGAGCGTCAAACTCGTGTCGCGCGTGAGGTCATGACTATTTATGCGCCATTAGCCCATCGTTTAGGTATTGCGCAGCTAAAATGGGAGCTCGAAGATTTAGCTTTCCGTTATCTTGCGCCTGATCGCTATAAAGAAATTGCCAAGCTGCTGTCAGAAAAACGTAGCGAACGTGAGTCCTATATTCAGCGCGTACAAGACAAATTGAATGAATCATTAGCAGACGCCAGTATCGAAGGCGAGGTATCTGGGCGCGTCAAACATATCTACTCTATTTATCGAAAAATGAAGCTCAAAGGCTTATCTTTCGATCAGCTTTATGACATTCGTGCCTTGCGCGTCTTGGTCAATAGCCCTTCTGACTGTTATCACGTTTTAGGCCTAGTACATGGCTTATGGCGTTATATTCCTGAGCAGTTTGATGACTATATTACTAACCCTAAGTCCAATGGCTATCGCTCGCTACATACGGCTGTAATCGCGGAAAACAAGTCACTAGAAGTCCAAATTCGTACTCATGAAATGCATTTTGAGGCCGAGCTTGGCATGTGTGCACACGTTAATTACAAAGAAGGACTAAAGAACAAGAAAGACAATTATCTGAATCAAAGAATCAGCTCATTGCGCCAATTATTATCCATCAATAATGAGACACGTAATCAACCACGCTCAGCTATGGTAGCGGGCGAAGAGATAGATGATATTGAGTTTGATGAAGAAGAGCAACTCGTTGATTTTGATGAGCTAGAACGTATTTATATCTTTAGTCGTGATGGCGACATTACCGAACTACCAAAAGGCGCGACCGTTCTTGATTTTGCCTACTATGTGCATACTCAAGTTGGCAACCGTGCGCAGGCAGCCCGCGTCAATCAGCGTTATGTGCCACTGACCTATCAGTTGAAAACAGGTGAGCAAGTTGAGATTATCACTAAGGCGTCGCGTGAGCCCAATCGTGATTGGTTGGTAGCATCACTAGGTTATATCCATACTAATCGGGCCCGTTCAAAACTGCGCCAGTGGTTTAATAAGCAAGACCGTGATAAGAATATTGAAATAGGTCGCCAAATGCTTAGCAAAGAGCTTGAGCGCCTATCTGTTCATCCTAATAGTATTGATCTGAACGACTATATTCAGCATTTTCATGTCAATACGACCGACGATATTATTGTAGGGCTGGTGACAGGTGATATTGGCCTGAATCAGTTGACCAGTCATATCTCTCGTCAGCTACACCTTGAACCTGAGATACCCCCAGAGAGCTTTGTACCGCATGTAGATAACAGAGATACAGGTAAGCTCGACGCGTATAAAATCCATATCGATGGCTTGGATAATATCGAAATCAATTTGGCAGGTTGTTGCCACCCTGTGCATGGCGAACCGATTGCTGGTTACATCACTTTATCGCGTGGCGTCAGTGTGCATAATCGAGGCTGCCCAGAATACTTACGTCTGGTCGAGCGTGACCCTGAGCGTAAGATAGAAGCCGCTTGGCAAGTGCAGACGGGTCGTTATCAGCCCGTTGATATTCATGTCGAAGCATATGACAGGCGCGGTTTGCTACGTGATTTGACACAGATAATTGATAAAGAAAACGTCAATATTCGCCAAGTTCAAACGTTAAGCAATGACGACAATATTGCTTTTTTAAAGTTCCATATCGAAGTCTCAGGCTTAGCGCATTTGTCTAAGTTGCTCGCAAAATTAGAGCAGCAACATGGTATTTTGCACGCGCGCCGTGCAGTCGTGTAAATAAAACCTTAAGTCAGTCGTTGTTTATTCCACAATAGAGTTGTTAAAAAATACTATGCCTGAATTACCTGAAGTAGAAACCACTAAAGCCAGTCTTGCTCCATTGTTAGGCCAACAGGTAGTTGATGTTAAAGTATTTCAGCCAAAGCTGCGATGGATGATGCCAGATAACTTGGACGAGCTGGTTAATTACACATTAGAGAGTGTCGAGCGCCGAGCAAAGTATCTGATTCTTAATTTTCTGCCAGCAGCTGCACAAAATAACGCTCCCATGTCAGCCAGTAAAGTTGAACCACGTCAGCTTCTTATCCACTTAGGAATGTCAGGTAGCTTACAGCAACATAGCTATGGTACTGATAAGCGTAAACATGATCATCTAGTCGTCGTTTTTAATGATAATGCTAACAAAAAGTCTCAGCTACACTACTATGATCCTAGACGTTTTGGTTCAGTACTATGGCATGAAGATTACGGCAATAAACTACTAGATCATCTAGGTCCTGAGCCACTTTCAAAAGATTTTACCGCAGACTATTTATACAGTTTAATCCAGCGTATTGATTTATCTAGCCAAGATAGCAATGGGTTATCGTCAAATAATACTAAAACGAATAAGCGACTAAAACCCATCTCCCGAGCGATTAAATCTGTCATCATGGAACAAGAAGTTGTGGTCGGTGTTGGCAATATTTATGCGACTGAAAGTCTGTACTTGTCCGGCATCCACCCTGCTACACCAGCCAATCAAATTTCACATGATCAGATTATTACCTTGGTTAATCATATTAAAGAAATTTTAAAGAAAGCGATAAAGCTGGGCGGTTCGACACTACGAGATTTCACAGTAGCAAGTGGTCAGACTGGTTACTTTCAGCAAACTCTAAATGTGTATGGTAGACAAGGAGAAAGCTGTCTACATTGCAGCACGACGCTAGAAAACATTAAGCTTACTGGCAGAGCCAGTGTTTATTGTCCAAATTGTCAGCCGTTAAAATAGCTAATAAATGATATCCGATTACTTGTGCTGCGTTTGGATTAAATGAAGATAATATTTAGATACAGTATCTACTTTTGAAAGTATCAAATATTGCCAAAGCTATAGTTAGATTATTCTCATTTTTGTTGCTTATTAGCGCACATCTTGCTTTAATAGTGCTAGCGCTTACATAAATAGTGCGTATCATTTATTTTTCTGTAATATTTAGCCTAACTATTGTTGCCGCAAGATTCCTGTGTGAAGATAGCAGCAGCCATTAATCATACTACTATGAGTTTCAGGATATCGTTATGACTGTTAAAGCAAGAACCCAACGCACAGTTAAGCAGAGATTTTTTACTGCATTAGCAACTTTAGGATTGGTAGCTGCGACTATTCAGCCTACTTTTGCAGCTATAGAAATTGATGAAACTGATTTCGGGCCTTCGTACGAAACGATGGTAGTCGATACGATTGTTGGTAAACCACTTCAACTCGTGAATGCGGTAGCTGGTACGGCAGCTTATATCGTAAGCCTGCCCTTCTCACTTATTGGTGGTAATGCAGATCAAGCACAGCAGAAACTGTTCGTTGAACCTTGGGATGCGATGGGACGCTGTTTAGGCTGTACAGTTGCAGAAGACAACTATTACAAATCTCAAGTCGTTGATAATAACGTGGTACGTATCGTTGTCGATCAACCATCAGAAATTCTAATTAATACCAATGACTATGTAGTGGTCACTCCGTAACAATTTGCTTTTAGTAGGCACATCAAATAGTTCACAAAAAATGACTATGACTAT
The DNA here is from genome assembly GCF_947500265.1 of uncultured Psychrobacter sp. Taxonomy (GTDB): domain Bacteria; phylum Pseudomonadota; class Gammaproteobacteria; order Pseudomonadales; family Moraxellaceae; genus Psychrobacter. The sequence goes on from NZ_CANMRN010000003.1 coordinate 61,262, forward strand.
TTCATAGCAAAAAGGCTAACGAGAAGTTAGCCTTTTTTATTGTCAACGAGTTGATAATTTATTTCGTAATACTAGTATTACTTAATTTGGCACTGATTTCGCGCAGCAACTTCACTTCTTCTGATGGCTCTTCTACTGCTTCTTCAATAACCTCCTCTACCTCTTCAGCACGGCGCATTTTATTGACACCTCTAACCATCATAAAGATGATGAAAGCTAAGATTAGGAAGTTAATAAGTACGGTAATAAAACTACCGTAAGCCAATACAGGTACACCTGCTTCTTTGAGCGCATCATAAGTCATAGCAAGACCGTCAGGTGTATCGCCTAAAACTAAGAACATGTTCTCAAAATTAATCTCGCCGCCAAAAATAAAAGCGACAATCGGCATAATAATATCATCTACTAAAGATTTTGTGATGGTAGCAAAAGCCCCGCCGATGATGACACCGACTGCCAAATCCATTACATTACCCTTGACAGCGAACTCTTTGAACTCTGAAACCATACTCATTGTTTTTTCCTCAAAATTTATCTATAAGCAAATAGATATTTATATAATAAGTGTCACATCTAGCTTTCATGTTAATAATTGAATACATTAATGCCACTATTCATTCTGTCTGTATTTTTCCAAGATTACAACACAAAAAAAAGCAGTATAAAGTGAACCACTAATAGTTCACCTTATACTGCTCATTTTTGAATCACTCAGTGCCCGTAGAAACTACTGACACTAAGTGTTCGCGTCAAACATCAATATTATGAATTACTAAGTAACTCACTGATTGATATTAAGCACCTTTCTTACCACGGCCATGACGCTTACGCTCACTTTCAGTCAAGTAGCGCTTACGAATACGTACCGCTTTTGGCGTTACTTCGACTAGCTCATCGTCTTGAATAAATTCAAGCGCTTGCTCAAGAGTGAACTTCACTGCTGGCGTCAACGTCAATGCTTCGTCAGTACCACTAGCACGTACGTTGGTTAACTGTTTAGCAGTCGTTGGGTTAACAGTCATATCATCGTTACGAGAGTTAAGACCAACAATCATGCCTTCATAAACTTCAAGCTGTGGTTCAGCAAACAACTTACCACGTTTCTGTAGGTTAAATAGAGCAAAACCTAGACAAGTACCATTTGCCATAGAAACCAATACGCCGTTAGAACGACCACCAACATCACCGATCTTCTGTGGACCGTAATGTGAGAAGCTCGAGGTCATGATACCACTACCTGAAGTAAGGGTTAGGAACTCAGAACGGAAACCGATTAAGCCACGCGCTGGTATGGTTGCCTCGATACGCATACGGCCTTTACCGTCCAGCTCCATGTTAGTCATCTCGCCTTTGCGTAGACCAACTTGCTCCATGATAGAACCTTGATGCTCTTCTTCGATATCGAAGACAACGTTTTCATACGGCTCTTGTAGCTTACCATCAACTTCTTTAACGATAACTTCTGGACCAGAAACACCTAGCTCAAAACCTTCACGGCGCATGTTTTCGATAAGTACTGATAAATGAAGCTCACCACGGCCTGATACTTTGAATTTATCAGGAGACTCAGTGTCTTCTACACGCAATGCTACGTTATGAATCAATTCACGCTCAAGACGCTCACGAATGTTACGTGAAGTCACAAACTTACCTTCACGACCAGCAAATGGTGAATTATTTACTTGGAAGTTCATAGATACTGTAGGTTGATCTACCGTTAGTGCTGGTAATGCTTCAACGTTGTTAGGATCACAAATAGTATCAGAAATGTTTAGTGCATCGATACCTGTGATACAAACGATATCACCTGCTTGTGCATCTTCAACGTCAATACGATCAAGACCATGGTAACCCATGATTTTTAGAATACGGCCGTTACGCGTCTTACCATGCTTATCAATAACAGTCACTGGCGTGTTAAGTTTAACTTTACCACGTTGAATACGACCAATACCGATTACACCAACAAAGCTGTTGTAGTCAAGGCTTGAGATTTGCATACGGAACGGAGCGTCAGCATCAACCTGTGGAGGCTGAACAACGTCAACGATAGTTTTGAACAATGGGGTCATGTCGTCAGCTAGATCATCTGCTTCTAGACCTGCGATACCGTTCAATGCTGAAGCATAAACAACTGGGAAATCAAGCTGCTCATCGTTTGCACCTAGGTTATCAAACAAATCAAAGATTTGATCCATTACCCAATCAGGACGTGAGCCAGGACGGTCGATTTTGTTGATAACAACGATCGGCTTTAGACCTTGTTCGAATGCTTTTTGCGTCACAAAACGAGTCTGAGGCATTGGGCCATCAACAGCGTCAACAACCAAAAGTACGCAGTCAACCATAGACATTACACGCTCAACTTCACCACCGAAATCGGCGTGACCTGGAGTATCTACAATGTTGATACGGTATTCGGTTTCTGAAGTTTTATCTGTCCAGCGGATAGCTGTGTTTTTAGCCAAAATGGTAATACCACGTTCTTGCTCAATATCACCTGAGTCCATTGCACGCTCAGCAATGTTTGCACGGTCGCCAAAAGTACCAGACTGATGTAATAACTTATCAACCAAAGTTGTCTTACCGTGGTCAACGTGGGCAATAATTGCAATGTTACGCAGGTGTTTGATATCGTTCGCCATATAAAATGCTCGTTTCGTCTTAAAAAAATGCAGTAGCAGTAAGCGCTGCTGAATAAACTTTCATCATCAATCAGATAGATATTGAATCTAAGATGACGCAAAAAAGAATGCTATCAAATAAAAAAGTTCAATACAATCAAATATCTATACTGACGAATTCATCATACAGATTGCTATGCTAATGTACATACTGTTAATTTACAGAATGTTTGGGTGGCTAGTATAACATTATTGATTCATAAATTTATGTAATAACTCATTTTTCTCAATACATAAATAAAAAAAAGCCACCCATTGGGTGGCTTTTTTTGTAACTGTATATTTAACTATACGGTTATTTTGCTAATACTTACTGAACAACCATATCTTTAGTTTGTTCAACAGTCATTGTTTTGTCACCAGTGATGATGGCATAAACACGACGGTTCATAGCACGACCTTCTTCAGTGTCGTTTGAAGCGATTGGGTTGTCATAACCATAGCCTACAGTTGATAGACGGTTTGGAGCAATACCGAATTCGTTAGTTAGCATAGATTTAACAGCAACGGCACGAGCTTCAGATAGACGTTGGTTATAACGTGCTGAAGGACCAGTCTTAGAAGCATGACCTTCTACACGAGCTGTAGAGTTAGGATACTCACGCATCTTCTCTGCTACTTTAGCGATTTCTGGCTTGTACTGGTTTTTGATAGCTGACTTGTCGTTATCAAAGAATACACGTAGTTCCATTTTTAGTTCGTCAGTAATGTCTACTGGTACTGGGCAACCGCGCTCATCAACTACAACGTTCATTGGAGTGCCTGGGCATGCATCGATGCTATCAGGTACGCCATCACCGTCAGAATCAAGATCAGCTTCAACAACGACTACTGGAGTGTTGTCAACTACTGGCTCTTGCATAGGAGGTACTGCTACTGTAGGTGCTAAATGGCCACCTAGTACTACTTCTAGACCGGCCAAAGCCATGCCTTCCCACCAGTTGTTGTCAAAGTTATGAATCGCACGAGCTTCACCACGTAGGCTTAGCGCGTCATTGATGCGATACATAGCACCTAGACCTAGGTTACCGATAGTGTCTGTAGAGTTTGCAACTTTGTCACCAGCGCGGTTCTCAATATCAAGCTTTGAGCGACCCGCACCAACTAGTACATAAGGCTTCAATGCATTATCAGTGTAACCAGTAAATTCTTCAGTACCAATTAAGAAGTTACCAGAAATCATTTCTTGCTCTGCATCAAAAGAGTCAGAGCCATCCTGACGAATAGCATCAGTATTTGAAACACCATATTCTACTTGGAACTGAGTTGAAGGAGTAAGCTCGATACCTAGCGCAGCACCAGTATATAAACCATCTTCTTTGTAATAGCTATCACCATTGCCGCTATAATCTTTTAACAAGTCAGCTTGATCGTCATCAGCACCTTCGCTGTAATGATAACCTAGTAATAATGGACTGATAGTAACACCAGCATTAGCTGCTAAAGGAGCCGCTGTTACAGCGAACAGGGCTAGAGCGATTTTATTCAATTTCATGGACTTCCTCCAAAGGATAATTTTAGTGATGCATTAAGCAAAACCGATTCTCAAGACGTACTAAGATAGACATCTCTTACGCATTTTAAGTTACAAAGCAAAACCAATTAGAGAGTAGCTTAGCGATTATTAATTCAGTTTACAACTTTTTTCGTTAACGAGCTACACATTATTACACGATAATGTTGTAACTAAAACACAATAAACAGGCTAAGTTACCCAGAACTAACACACCTTACGCTTCTTATCTTTTACATTGCAATTTGCGATAGATGAATAGTTCATTAACAGCTATTTCTTGAAGCATTTTATTACAATTAGAATTTTTTCTCTATTGGTAATATCGTTCTTTCACTAATTGAAACATTTTTTGACAGTCGCTATATATTACATATATATTGTAAAAAACCAATATTCTTCTGAAAATCAATTAATTAGCAATTGGATCTGTCTTATATAAAGTTAAGTTAGAGAAAATTGAAAGAATCTGGACAATTGGTGTGCTTGAAAGATAGTCAACACAAGGATGTGTGAGACGTTGTTTTTTACTTGAATGACAAACAGCTATAGGATGTAGCGCATTATGAACTTACTTAATAAGGTACTAACCAGTTATGATAGAAGAATAGTAACTTTTGTTCTTTATATATCTATTCACAGAAAAGACACATATAGAGTTGGTAAGTTTTTAACCATTGCATATAGGTTACTTGATGAACTACTAAAGTTAGTCAGTTATAGGAAATCATTCCTTCACAACAATAATATTCTAAGTGCTAAGCAATCAAACGGCTTTACTCTCGTTGAGCTAACTGTGACGACAATGGTATTGGGAATTATCGCAGCTATTGCAGCGCCAAGTATCTTAACGCACTTAGCACGAATGGAAGCGCAACGGGTCAAGCATCAGTTAGAGAACACTTTATCCTTAGCAAAGGCCGAAAGTTATATAAGTCGGCAGGATGTCTTGGTTTGTTTATCGAATGATGCACAGCAATGTCATAGGAACAGCGATAAAACGCTTCTGCTATTCGTAGATAAAAATAACAATAAGCATTTTGATTCTCAAGTAGATACCTTATTAACACAGCAATCCTTAAACCTAAGATATAGTACAGTGAAATTAAGAGTTGGCGGTAGGCGTCACTATACTAAATTTTGGGGTGATAGTGGCAGACCGCGAGGACACTTCGGCCATATAAAATACTGCCCTACCTCTTCTTATAACAAGTCAATGTACCAAATCTCTTTTAACCAATCCGGTATCGTCAAACATAAACTTAATGCAGACCACCCTACGAAATGTAATGGTTAACAGATATGCAAACCTATTTATACATAGCCTTTTTCATCATTGTCACAGCGCTTTCTAACCCTACAAAGACCGCATCTGCAATAAGTGCATGACCGATATTTAATTCATATATACCATCAATCTTTGCAATGGCATTAACATTGTCACACGTTAAGCCATGACCCGCGTTAATAAGCAACTTATCATCTAGGCTCTGTGCTGTAGCTACTGCATGTTCAATTCTTTTAAGCTCAGCTAACTGTGCGTCAGTATCATTTGCTAAGCCTGTTTCCGCATAAGCACCAGTATGCAATTCTATCGCGTCTGCACCACACTCTATCGCGGCTGCAATCTGCTTGTCATCAGGATCAATGAATAAGGAAACCTTAATATTAGAATCTTGTAGCTTATGAACATACTCTCTTAAAGACATAATTTGCCCTGCAACATCAAGACCACCTTCTGTCGTTAACTCTGCCCGCTTTTCAGGTACTAGACACACCCAAAAAGGTTTAACTTCGCAGGCTATTGCAAGCATCTCATCCGTTGCTGCCATCTCTAGATTCATTCTGGTCGACAACTGCCCTGCCATTTCATAAACATCAGCATCTTGTATATGACGACGATCTTCACGTAAATGTATAGTGATACCGTCTGCCCCTGCCTTTTCGCACAATAATGCAGCAGCTAGAGGACTCGGATAATTCACACCGCGCGCTTGACGCAATGTTGCCACGTGATCAATATTCACGCCTAACAAAGGTTTTTTTGAATTGTTTTCAGATGAGGTAGATACAGAGATACTCATAAAAATCCTTTGGACAATTAAGCCTAACTTATATAGTTGATACTACGATGATATTTGAGAATGCAGTTATTGATAACGTTGCTGCTGCTGCCATAACAGACGGCTTTGTAGCGGCTGATAATCAAGTAAATGATCAATAAGATGTCGATGTAGTTTTGACCAATGGTTTAGCGTCTGCCCAGTAATACCTAAGCGTGCCATTTCTATAATATCCGCACCTTTAAAAACAGTCTGTCCAGACTCACTGGCTAAATGCTCAGACTCTTCATTATGTACTAATACAGGGAGCAAACCTACATCCGGTAAAAAGCGGTAAGTACAATCATACTCGATTGGATCTTCAACGTTGTCATGCGTTAACGTTAAAGTGAATCCTAATTCGGTAAATAGATACTGCTCAAACTGACGTAGACAGAGACGAAGCTCGCTATTATTTAAGGGCTGCTTGAGTTGTTGTAGACTGATTTGATAATGCTGCCACAATACAGGCATTGGGTCTTCAGTAGGTAACAGCCGCCACAGAATCTCATTTATATATAATGCGGCATATTGATGTTGACCGCTGATATTGGCGTAAGGTAAGGCTTCTAAGACAGCAGGTGTAATGTCTTTTTGAACACCGTCTTTTTGAACGCTATCAGCTTGAGTTGTATCTTGCGAAGCAATATTAATTTGACTAAAGGTTTTTAGGTCGCGTTTGCCAGTAGCAAAAAGCTGTAACGGCATAAATAGTGGCGCGCCTTTTTTCCCAACACCATGTATCACACCATGTTGTTGAGAAAAAAGATAATACAAAGCGCGCTTTTCTTGATAAGGACGCTGATGCAATAAATACCCGACGAGCGCTTCATTACGCATTTTTTATTACCTAAATAGCTAAAAGGCAGATAGTGCTTTTGAAGCGTTCGTTTTTAACCGCTATCAATAGCCCAAACTGGTCAACGCACGCTCGTCATCAGACCAACCACGTTTTACTTTGACCCACAGCGTTAACATGATTTTTTTACCGAACAACTGCTCCATATCTTTACGAGCATCCATACCAACTTGTTTGATACGCTGGCCTTTATCACCGATAACGATGGCTTTTTGACCACCACGCTCAACATAGATAGTCGCATCGATGAAAGTACAAGCTTTGCGTGGACGCCCTGTTTTTGGATCAGTATGTGCAGGTTCGTCTTTAAACTCATCAATCTGTACGGTTAAATCATATGGCACTTCATCGCCCGCACTACGCATGATTTTTTCGCGAATGATTTCACTAGCCAAAAATCGCTCAGAGCGATCAGTGATTTGCTCTGTATCATAAATAGGAGCAGCAACCGGTAAATGTGAGGCAATCACTTCTTGTAAACGATCTAAGTTTTGATTTTTTAGTGCAGATACAGGAACGATATCAGCAAAATCGAAACTATCGTTGAAAGTTTCGATAAGTGGTAGCACACTGCCTTTATCTTTTAGAGTATCTGACTTGTTAATAACCAAGACGACTGTTAGATTGGTCTCGCCAAGCTTTTGCAAGGTCAATAAATCATCGTCACGCCATTGATCTGAATCGACAACAAACAATACTAAGTCTACATCTACTAACGCCGATACCGCCGCTTTATTCATACGTTCGTTAATAGCACGTACTTCGTTGCGGTGAATACCTGGTGTATCAACAAACACCGCTTGCATTTCATGGTTTGACAAAATTCCATGAATACGATGACGAGTGGTTTGTGGTTTGCGTGAAGTAATAGACAGCTTTTGACCTAATAAGTGATTCATCAAAGTTGACTTGCCCACATTTGGACGTCCAACAATGGCCACATAACCTGCTCTAAAATCATCAGCCATACGAGCATTGCCACTCGGTGCAAAAAACTCTTCAATAGCCATATCATTGTCTAATGCAATATCTTCTGCATCAGTAGCATGAATCTCTTTGGTAACTTCGATATTGTTCTGGCTTGAATCAATATCTGTATTCTCACCCAAATTTTGGGTGCTGTCTTCATTGTTTGATGGCAAATCAGTATGATTGCTCATAAGTTAATCCTATAGGGTTTGTGTCTAGCCGAACAGTCTCTGATGCTAAACTTATTTAGTCATCATTAAAAATGGGCTAGAAACATTTAAAGTTTTAAAATAAATAATATGTGAGGTAGTTTTAATGTATGTTTTACAAGCTATAAACCAATCTAAGCTAATACTCTGCATCTAAAAATGCATTAATAGACATCGGCTATACACGTTTTTTGGCAGATCCTGGCAATTTATGCAATTGGTTAATCATAAGCTCTGCTGCTTTCTGTTCAGCGATACGGCGGCTCTCACCAGATTCAGTAATGTCAGGGCAATTATTGATATTGACATGGCAACGTACAACGAAAATTTGATGCGGTGCATTACCACGCGTTTCCATGAGTTCGTAGTTGGGCAAGTCAAACTGCTTAGATTGTAGCCACTCTTGTAACCGACTCTTGGCGTCCTTTAGCGCTTTTTGGTCATTGACATTATCAATCAGATCACCATACCAAGAGAGAACACATTTACGAGTAATATCCATATCTTGGCTGTCTAAATAGATAGCACCAATCAGAGATTCTACAGCATCCGCCAGTATAGAAGCACGATTGCGACCGCCACCTTTGCGCTCACCTACTCCTAATATAAGATGGTTAGACAGCTCTAGGTTTTGAGCGATAATTACCAACGACTCTTGGCGCACCAGTGTTGCACGCATACGCGTTAAGCGCCCTTCATTTTGACTAGGATAACGATGATATAAAGCTTCACCCACAATCATCCCTAACAGTGCATCACCTAAAAACTCTAGGCGCTCATAGTTTTTTTTGCTATCAAATGAGCGATGCGTTAACGCAAGTTTAGGTAGACTCAAGTCATTGAACTCATAGCCTAACTTACGCGTTAATACTGCTAACCGCTGAATAAATTCTGAGCTAACAACAAGCGTGTCAACAGACGTACTATTTTTTTGGGAAGTAGGAACCGCTTGGGAATGTTGCGAAGTTGGTTTCATGCGTGGTTTGTGGTTATCCCTTCTGCTTGACAGATTTAGTTTAATAATATTATTTGATATATTTTATGAAATAATGAAGATGCTATGTCGTACTATTACGACTTACTCTGCTGTCGCCATTTCGATGTTACCTTCGAAACGGTTTATGATGTCGACATTGCTAAAAAAGTTATTAGTTACTGCATATTCTTTATAGATAGCCAATTGACCTGTTTTTTTATCAGTAAAGGTAAATACGTCTTCCGCCTTGGTATCATAGTCAGCATTGATAGATAACTGTTTGTTGACACGTTCAACAAATTGCTTGGCTGTCTCTTTATTGTTATTAGCTTCTTTTAGCTGTGCACTTAATACCTTGGTCAATTGATAATCACCAATCTGAGCCGGTACAATAGCTACTGTCAACTTAGTCGCAATACCCAAAAGCATAATAATGAGAACAATGTTTGTCACACTGGCACCGCGCTGCGTAGCCAAACCAGATAATTGCTGCATTATAAGATCCTTCTAAAGATAAACGACTATTTTTAATAAGTGTATAAGTAATAAATAGCTATTAATTATTTATCAACGATATTAGCATAAAACTATTATCAACCAATCAACCAATCAACCAATCAACCTCTAGACAATCTCATAATCTTAATTGATAGTACCATTACGTTCAAATGTCGGTAAGTTTAGACCAGGTGGTTTATGCATCCAGATATAAACTGCCTTACCTGCTAGGTTTTCATCAGGAACGAATCCCCAAAATCTACCGTCTGCACTGCGGTCGCGGTTATCTCCCATCACAAAATACTGACCTTCTGGCACCTCAATACGCCACTCAGTACCCTCTGACTCTACCACCTCTGGTGATTGTTGCTGCAAAAATGGCGCGTATTGTGAACTGTTCATACCGTCTAAATAGCGCACAAGATGTTTATTGTCACCTTGTACTTCTTCAAAGTATTGTGCCGCGTCTTCTTCTTGCTGGCCCATTGCAGAAGCACTCTCTTCGGTCAGCACTTGACCTGGACCAACCTGGCCTGGTAAGTATAGCTGTGAAGTCAATTCAGCATTTGCCGCGAAATCTACAGACTTAGTCTCAATAGGTACGTCATTGATAGACAGCGTGCCTTGGCTATAACTTACGGTATCGCCAGGCAAACCGATAACGCGCTTAATATAATAAATGCTCGGGTTCTCAGGATAGCGGAACACTGCTACATCGCCATGCTTAGGTTCACCAGTATCTAGCACCTTATTATAGGTTAACGGCAGGCGCACGCCATATGCATACTTATTGACGGCAATAAAGTCACCCGTATATAGCGTCGGCACCATAGACGATGATGGGATATTAAATGGCTCAATTAAAAATGAGCGTACTATCAATACCACTGCTAACACAGGGAAAAAGTCATAAGCCCAGCGAACTAGTAAGCCTTCTTGACCTCGACCACGAGTTTTGCGCTGTTTGAGCGCTAGCTTATCTAACAGCCAAACAATTCCTAGGACTATAGTTAACGGCACTAAAATTAAATTAAAATCAAAATCCATACCAAATTGCCTATTAACGAGCGGCTTATCTAACACCTTTACGATAAGACTCACTACATTTGACTGTTATCTACAATGACTATCTTAGGTTACGTTTAGCGATTAGCTATCAACTTGCAACACAGCTAAGAAGGCTTCTTGTGGAATTTCCACGTTACCTACTTGCTTCATACGTTTTTTACCTGCTTTCTGCTTAGACAATAGCTTTTTCTTACGTGACACATCGCCACCATAGCATTTTGCTAATACGTCTTTACGCATGGCTTTTACCGTACTACGACCAATGATCTGGCTACCGATAGCTGCTTGAATGGCGACATCAAACATTTGACGTGGAATTAACTCTTTCATCTTAGTAACTAGAGCATTACCACGATAACGTGATTGGGTTTCGTGCACGATCATCGCTAAGGCATCAACTTTATCGCCATTGATTAGTACATCAACTCTCACTAACTTATCGGCCTGATAACGTTCAAAGTTATAGTCTAGCGATGCAAAACCACGTGAGACTGACTTTAGGCGATCAAAGAAATCCATGACCACTTCGCCCATTGGGATATCAAATATAAGCTGTACTTGTCGACCCATAAAACGCATATCAACCTGAACGCCACGACGCTCAATACATAGCGTCATTACATTGCCTAAGAATTCTTGCGGTACTAAAATCTGACAGCGGGCAATTGGCTCACGGAACTCTTCAATGTTGTTTGGTTCAGGTAGATGTGATGGATTATCTACATAGATTACATCACCGTTCTTTTTCTCAATTTCATAAATAACTGAGGGCGCTGTAGTAATCAAATCCAGATCATATTCACGCTCTAGACGCTCTTGGATAATCTCCATATGCAGCATACCCAAGAAGCCACAGCGGAAACCAAAGCCAAGCGCATCTGACGTATCTGGCTCAAAAAACAGCGACGCATCGTTGATTTGCAGTTTTTGCAAAGCTTCACGGAATTTTTCAAAATCACTCGAATCCACTGGGAACATACCAGAATAGACTTGTGGCGTGACTTGTTTAAAGCCTGGGATACGATCCACATCAGGGGTCTTAGCGTGAGTGATAGTGTCGCCTACTGGTGCTCCGGCAATATCCTTAATACCCGCAATAACAAAGCCGACTTCCCCTGCTTCTAAAACACCCGTATCTACAGGCTTAGGGGTAAAGACACCAATCGAGCCAACCAGATGTGCCTCTTGAGTCGATTTGATATATAATTTGTCACCTTTACGTATAGTACCTTCACGTACCCGTACCAATGAGACTACGCCCAAATAATTATCGAACCAAGAGTCAATAATTAGTGCTTGGAGTGGCGCTTCACGATCACCAGTTGGTGCCGGAATAAACTCTACTAGCGCTTCTAGCAGCTTATCAACACCAAGACCAGATTTGGCTGATACTCGCGGTGCATCAACGGCATCGATACCGATAATATCTTCAATTTCTTGAATGACGCGCTCAGGCTCAACTTGCGGCAAATCAATCTTATTTAACACCGCCATGACTTCTAAGCCTTGATCAACGGCTGTGTAGCAATTGGCTACTGACTGTGCTTCTACGCCTTGAGCGGCATCAACAACCAATAGCGCACCTTCACAAGCTGCTAATGAACGCGACACTTCATATGAGAAGTCAACGTGGCCCGGGGTATCAATAAAGTTAAGCTGATAGCGCTCACCATTTGGATGATCATAAAACAGCGTTACTGACTGTGCTTTGATAGTGATACCGCGCTCACGCTCAATATCCATTGAGTCGAGTACCTGCGCCTGCATCTCGCGATCTTGCAAGGCACCGCACATTTGAATAAAACGATCGGCAAGGGTCGACTTACCATGATCAATGTGGGCAATGATTGAAAAGTTACGAATATTGGCTAATGCAGTCACAAAGCGCCTACTAAATTAAGGGTGATAGAATAATAAAACTAAAAAATAAATACTGTCAGATGCAATTGATAAGGTGCTTGTATTTCTTTGAAGGTTAACCGTTATAACAAGCCGATTGGGCTCATACCACCGTCTAAAACCTATAGCCAAGCACATTAACTCTAATGCGCAGACATAAAAGAGTATTCTAGCAGTTTTCCACTGCAAAGTAAGGCGATTTTGTTAGAAGAGATGTGACTTGCAGATGAAATGAAAAAAAACTTAATACTTATAGAGGATGTCTATTATATCAAGAACTGATAGAAAATCTTGAGAAGATTATTTATCCTAGCCAAAAAAAAACCAATCTCGATAGATTGGTTTTTTAGTACTGCTGTATATGGTGGCGATGAAGAGACTTGAACTCTTGACCTCACGATTATGAGTCATGCGCTCTAACCAGCTGAGCTACATCGCCGTTTTAGGCTGCACATTATGCCCAAGCTGTTGACTGCCGTCAACCCCTAACAAGCATTTTTTGCAAAAAAACGAATTTAATTCAGATTAATTGCAACTATTACTACAACAAACAATAAAAAAGGTTTGGTAAACCGATAAGCCGGGTTCTGTCGTGGACGATCATTCCTCTAGGCGTATCATCGCTAATACGCTCAAGCAACCTACCCGCATCGAACGCGGGCCGCGCCATGCCGATGCCTATTTGGTCTTGCTACGCGTGGAGTTTACCATGCCGTGAACTGTTGCCAGCCACGCGGTGCGCTCTTACCGCACCCTTTCACCCTTACCGATAATACCCTAAGATACCAAAGGCGGTCTACTCTCTGCTGCACTGGTCGTCAAGTTACCCTGCCCAGCCGTTAGCTGGCACGCTGCCCTATGTAGCCCGGACTTTCCTCCCCTGCTCATCTGTTGCCAGTGTGCAGCGGCGATCGCCTAGTCTACCAAGCGCGCTAGTATAGCAAACTTATGACTGCCTGCGCATGTCTTTTGGATTTATTTTTGTGGACAACATAAATAAGCTAAACAAAATTTTCTGGTAGTGTTTCAATATTACCGACCAGATTATTTTTTAGATATGGTATCTGTAGCCAATGCGCTTCGGGATGATGATTGTCCAAATATTTTCGTAGAAATTCAATAGTGCTATTTGCGATCTCAGTATCCGTTTGCTCAGCATCATCATGAATATGATTATAAATTACACTATGTATCATCAATCCACGCGATTCTATGGCTTCTAAACTCAGTAAAGTGTGATTGATGCTGCCCAATCGACCAGAGGTGACCAAAATAACAGGATAGCCTTGCTCAGCAACATAGTCCAATGTGAGTAAATTTTCTGTAATCGGCACGAGTAAGCCACCTGCACCTTCTAATAGTACCGCATCATACTGTACCTGCAATCGCTTGGTAGCGTTAGTAATCATATCAAGATCAAGTGTCTCTCCTGATAGCTTAGTAGCCAAATGAGGAGACGCAGGCTTCTTATAACGATGAGCACAAGTCGTAAAATCGAGGTCACATGGCTGTAAAGAAATGTCCATTAATTGACGATGAGTAACAATATCGTCAGCGATACTCATCTCACCATTATCTGGATTGATCGATACGCCCGTCTGTACTAGCTTTTGAGTGATGACGCTCACACCTTGCTGCATAAGCGCTTTGGCAAGCAGTCCAGTAGCATAGGTTTTACCGATATCGGTATCGATACCGGAAACAAATAAAACACTCATGGTTGACCTCGGTTTTCTAAATACGTACGTACTACTTTTAACAGTGATTGACATAAGGTAATCAGCTCATCATCAGTAACCACGTAAGGCGGCATGATATACACCAGCTTACCAAATGGTCTGACCCAGATACCATTATCAATCAATAAAGATTGAAATACAGGCATATCAACCGCTTCATGCAGCTCAATCACAGCAACTGCACCCAAACAACGTACCTCGGCAACGCCTTCTAATAACGCGGCTGGTGCTAGCTGCTGCTCCATAATGCGTTGCATATTTGCGGTACGCGCTTCAATATCATAAGACATAATCAAATCAATCGATGCACACGCAACTGCACAAGCCAGTGGATTGCCCATAAAAGTTGGGCCATGCATCAGCGCTGGATAGTCACTATTATGGATGGTATCAGCAACTTTTCGGGTACATAGCGTGGCGGCAAAAGTCATATAGCCACCCGTCAGCGCCTTGCCAATGGTCATGATATCAGGGCTAATAGCTGCATGTTCACACGCAAATAATTTACCACTACGCCCAAACCCAGTAGCGATTTCATCTGCAATCAATAGTACATCATGCTCATCGCACAGTTGACGCAGCAATTGTAGATATTCAGGACTATAAAAACGCATCCCGCCTGCGCCCTGAATAATTGGCTCAATGATAAAACCTGCCAGCTGCTCACCATACTTGACAAAAAACTGAGCTAATGATTCACGCTCATCTACTGTCAAGGCGCGATCAAAGCCAAGTTGTGGTGCTGCGACGAAATGCTGCATCGGTAATTGCTTGCCATATAGACTATGCATACCATTAATAGGATCACAAACACTCATGGCGTGCCACGTGTCTCCGTAATACCCTGAATGGGTTGAAGCAAATTGTTGCTTGGTTGGGCGCTTAGCAGCTACTTGGTATTGCAGCGCCATTTTCAGTGCCACTTCTACCGCGATACTGCCACTGTCCGCATAAAAAATCGCATCAAGTCCAGCAGGTACAATGTCGAGCAGTTTTTTGCCCAAATCTATCGCTGGCTGATGAGTCAATCCACCAAACATGACATGCGCCATTTTACCCAACTGCTTAGTCAGTGCGTCATTCAATTTTGGATGGTTATAACCATGAACGCTCGCCCACCATGATGACATACCGTCTATCAGACGCGTACCATCTTCAGTGATGATATAAATACCTTCAGCGCGATCGATAACAATATTGGAATAGGTTGGTGGCAGGCTAGCATATGGATGCCAAAGGTGTTGCTGATCGAAGTCATTTACGACTTGGATAGATTGCGTGGTTGTTGTTTGCGTGGTTACTTTTTCCATAGTCATCGTGTTGTCCCTAAAACGTTGTAAACCCAGACGTCATCAATCGATTATAAATACTCTATTGGCCCGTAATACGTTTGTATTTAGACAGCAGGTCGCTTTCAGTCTCGATATGATTGGGATCGTGGGGAATACAGTCAACTGGACAAATCACAACGCATTGCGGCTCGTCAAAATGTCCAACACATTCTGTACATAGATCAGGGTCGATGACATAGATATCATCCCCTTCTGAGATGGCTTCATTGGGGCAAGCAGGCTCGCACACATCACAGTTGATGCACTCATCAGTGATTAATAGTGCCATGAACTGTTCCTTATATTTTTACTTATATCAGTCATATATGGCTGCTCTTTGCTATTTTAGCAAGTGCTAGCAGCATATCTTTGATACAGCGTCTTTTATTTGATATTTAACTTTTTATCGAATGCTTGCAAAACACAAGGTGGAACGAATTTATTGACGTCACCGCCAAGCTTAGCAATTTCGCGAATCATGGTAGATGAGATAAAGGAGTAATTTTGAGATGGGGTCAAAAACACTGCCTCAAAGTTTTCATCAAGCTCACGATTCATATTGGCTAGCTGAAACTCGTACTCAAAATCTGACATTGCACGCAAGCCACGCAAAACTGCCGTAGCGTTTTTTTCACGCATAAAGTCAACAAGCAGCCCTTCAAAACCAATGACAGATACTTGTGGTAAATCTGCAAATACGGTTTCGACCAAAGCAACGCGCTCTTCAAAATTGAACAAGGGTTTTTTGTGATGGCCTGAGGCAACCGCAATAACGACCTCATCAAATAGCTTGACGGCGCGTGTAACCAAATCCACATGACCGTTGGTAATAGGATCAAAGGTACCAGGGTATAGAATTTTGGTATGTAGCTTTGAGGAATTAGGAGAAATAGAATGGCTCATAGCATGACTGATATAATCGGTGATATTAGGCCATATGCTAGCAAATTTTGCTCAAACTTAATACTTATCTGCTACATTTGTCCTAACAGCTGATTTACCTTTTCATCAGAGGCTTTGATACAATAGGCAGTTCGACTCATCCATCTCATAATCGAAATAAAAAACAAGACCAGTTATTGGATTAGGATGAGGAATTAGTGGGACTGATTAAATAAGGAGCCTGCGTTTTAGGTCATCCTTATGGAGAAATTATGTCAAAAAAATCAAAAAAGCCAGATAATCAGATTTGCGCCAATAAAAAGGCGCGTCATGAGTATTTTATCGAAGAAACCTTTGAGGCAGGACTGGCATTACAAGGTTGGGAAGTAAAAGCCATTCGCGCAGGAAAAATGACCATTACAGAAGCGTACGTCATATTCCGCAATAACGAAGCTTTCTTGTTTGGTGCTCATATTCAGCCATTACTATCGAGCTCAACACACGTTAGTCCAGACAGTATTCGTACCCGTAAACTGTTGCTAAACCGTCGTGAAATCGAGAAACTATCTGGGGCAATCAACCAGAAAGGCTACGCTTGCGTACCATTATCTTGCTATTGGAAAAACTCACTGGTGAAGTGCCAAATTGGCCTAGCCTTAGGTAAAAAGCAGCATGACAAGCGTAAAACGCTAAAAGATCGTGACTGGGAACGTGATAAGCAGCGCGGTTTCAAACAGCATTTAGATTAAGCGTTATTTAATCTAAATAGAAAAGGACGGCTCAATAGTTATGAGTCGTCCTTTTTTGTTTTCTATAACAGTTTATAACTAACTATTTTAAACGCTAGTTGGTAAAAGTAGGCCTTGTAAAGTAGTAGTTTTATAAATGGTCACCTTTATAACATCTAGCCAGTGGCTTTCTATGCCATTTGCTCTTCTAGAGACAATGCTGTCTTTTTACTAGCCTGACGCAATTGCCTAACACCATGCGTAATCAAACATGCAATACCTAACCAAATCAGACCGTAGCTATAGATCATCGCTGACTCAAATGGGTTGCCTAGTACGGTCACTGCCAAAATAAATAGCAACGCTGGCTCCAAATAGCTCATCATGCCATAGACGTTGACTGGTAGCATTTGACTGGCGTCAATATTGGTCTTCATCGCCAAGACACTGAGCACACCCAAACCTACTAGCATCATGATAAAGAAACCAGAGCCGCTAACTAGCGCCAAACTACTTGGGGCAAAGAAGAACAAGTAAGCCAGCGCAAAAGGCGCAAATATCGTTAAATCAACCAATAACCCAGTTACTGCGCCAATTCCCTGCAGTCGGCGTAAAATGTAGTAAACGGGATACGTACCGCATACCCATAGCGTCGCCCAAGAGACACTTTGCGTACGGATAACTTCACTACCCACGCCCAATGCAGCAAAGGCCACTGCCAACCATTGCAAACGGCTTAGTTTTTCGCCAAAGAGGACACAACCAAACACCACCATCATTAACGGGAATAAGAAGTATCCCATCGCGGTTTGCACACCTTGCCCATTCACTGGCGCCCACATAAATAACCAAAACTGGCTAAGGAATATTGGCGTAGGTAATAGCAGCCAAGCCCACTGCTTAGCGCCTCTTATCACTTTCAATTTATCGATGTGCAATCCCAGACGTCCACTTACCATCAGGTATCCGACCAACGCTGCCCACATCGCGAGCATGCGCCAGATAAAAACTTGCGTCCCTGATAATGGCGACAAAAAACTACTATAGGCATAGAGTACGCCAAATAGCACATTGGACAGTATGGCAAAAGACACCCCTAATATTAATGTACGTTGTTGTGCGCTACCTGTCGTCCAAATCGCAGGTAGTGGCAAACGTGCAACAGTCGTTGCTAGCGTATTAGCGAATACATTGGAGAGCATTGAGATAGACATGATAAGCACCGTAGCTATTAATAGATGATAAAAACCAATTGCTAGCTCTTTTTTTAAAGCAGTTCTGATTGGTATAGTCTATTTTACCAGGGTGATTTGATATATTATCTCTATATAAGTTCATTGATGAACAAATATCTCAAATAGGTATCATATAAATCATTATTTTCTTATATTAAAATTTTTAGTGATAATATTTATAAAAATCGATAGAAAACTCTGCTATTAAGGATGTTCTGATATGAGCCATACTTTAGATAATATTGATAAAGCTATTTTGAACTTGCTGCAAGATGATGCGACATTACCGCTTAAAACTGTTGCAGAGCGAGTGCATGTATCCATTGCGACGGCGCAGCGGCGTATACAAGCGCTAATAGATAATGACGTGATTATCAAACAAGTAGCCATCGTCAATCCTGACAAAGTGGGCTATGGCCTGACAGCCGTAGTGATGATAGAAATGGAGCGCTCTAATACCTCAATGCAGCATCGGTTTGAGCGCCTGATGGATGCGCAATCACGAATCATGAGCTGCTATGAAGTATCGGGCGATTTTGATTTTATGCTCATGGTCAATGCAAAGAATATGGGCGACTATCATCAGTTCACGCGCAGCTTACTGACTTACGAAAATAACGTGCGCAATTTCAAAAGCCAGTTTGTGATGAACTTTACGAAGAGTGGAACCAAAATCACGCTAGATTAATTATAATTTAACAGTCTCAGCTACACTTACCTATCATATGACAATGGGTGATGAGTGACTAAATTGCCTCTAACCCCTGTACGATATCACCAAATATCTGATGGAAATTAAACTCTAATCAACCATTTCGTAAGCCTATTTTTTGGACAAGGAAGCCTAATCATGACTGACCATACAAACGCTGCTAAGAAGAATATGAAAGCGTCACTAAAACCATTAAACCTAAAACCGTTAAATTCAAAAAAGATAATAGCAGGCGCTCTGTTTGCTACGGTACTCGTCAGCTCAGGCTGTGCGACTAGCTCATTGTTAGACAATAGCGGACATGTCACTACCAGCACGACGAAGCAAGTCCTGTCTGAAGATCAAATTGTTGCTTTTGGTCGTCCTGCGCAGGCGTTACCAAAAATGCCAAACGCGTCAATGGTTATCGTAGGAGAGAATAACAGCTACGTTCTCACTCAAGGTGGGACAGAGATGGTGAACTTACTAAGTAATCTGTCTCAAAAAAATATTCAAGTGGATAACGACATGAGCTTTCATGTACCCAATAATGATGGGTACTTCCAAGGTGAGATGAAACTGTCTTATGCCAAATTAAAAGATGAATTTGGACGCTCAGACTATCAGTTCTTTTTGCAAAATAACGGTAAAGAGTGCACCTCAGCGAGCGATCAACGTATCAATGCTCAGCGTTTTTGTTTTAGCGTTCCTGTCAAAGGCGCTATCTACCCGCAAGTTAGTAATTTAGGGTTAATTCAGTCAAACTATCGCGCATTGACCAAACCATATACGGTGAGCTTCTATACACAGACTCAGCAAGATGTCGTCACTCGTAGCGGTCCAAATGGCGCACAAAAGCTAGTACTGCTACCCTTTGCCCTCGCCTTTGACGTAGTTACTTTCCCGCTTCAGTTATTAGATTAAATAGCTAAATACTATTAGACTACTCATCATCTAGTATCAAGGTACACCATGAAAGCGATGTTATAAAAGCCCCTCTATATAAGGCACGCTATCGAAAGGTTTTCCGTACCCAACCGTAACGTGCCGACTCAACATTTTAGAATAACTTTTCGACCAGTGTTTTCGGATAGTTTTGTTTCGCCTTCTCTGCCGCTCGAAACATCATCTCATCTGCTTCGACAGGGCCTGCAACATCACATAAGCACACATAAGCCAGCTGCATCAAATTATTCAACAGGTGCTCATTATCAGGTACAGAAGGGCGATTGCCTTCTAAAAACTTACCAATGTTAAGACTATGCCCTTTGAAGGTGCGTTCTTGCGAAACAGTTTGGTGCATGGTCAGAAATAGGTTACGACTTTCTGTTTCTGATAGCTGACTGCGCAGCGCTTCTATGACAGTATAAAACGCCAAAACCAACTCAGAGACAGGGACCGGCGCTTTGACTGTTTCATTATGGCTATTGTGGCTATTATAACCATTGTGATTATTAGCCTCGACTGTCTGCTGACTGTCCGCTTGCAACGTAGCCCAAAAGCCTTTCCTAATATCAGACTTATAAGCTTGCAGCTCAGGATAGCGCCGTGTCGCATCCAAGACGCACTGTTGCATCATTTTTACTGAGACAGTCGAGTATCGCTGCCACTGTGATTTAAGCAGCCGCACCTCTTCAGGGTGTAGATAATCGGCAAGCACTTCTGCCATCGCAGTCACAGCTTGGTCTACGGATTGAGTATCAATATTCATCAGCTCTCTCCTATAAATGCCGCTCAGTTAAACTCTTGGAATCAAACATTTGCTTCTGGAACTCAGGGTAACCAAGCTCTGCATGCTCGGTATAATCAAGGCCGCGCTGCTCATGTAAGCGGCTTGCTTTTAACCCAAAGCTTAAATCGATAAGCTTATACATCACCAGACCCAATCCCAGCCCCCAGCCTAATGCCACGCCGACACCCAGCGCTTGTACGCCAAGCCGTGATAAGTTAAACAAATCTCCTGTATAGAATAATCCTGCTGCGAGCGTACCCCATGCACCGCCAAAGCCATGTACTGCCACTGCCGAGACCACATCGTCTACTTTGAATTTTAATAATGCTTGCGACGATAAGATATAAACCACGGAAGCAACCGCACCGATAATAATGGCAAAGACAGGAGTCGTAGTCGCACAACCTGCGGTAATCGATACGAGACCAATCAAACTGGCATTAACACTATCGCTCAGTAAAATGGCTTTGTTGAGCGATCGGGAGATCAACATATAACTCACCACCGCACTGACTGCTGCGACAAAAGTATTGACTGCGATTAAACCAATATTGCCCGTGATAGATAAGGTCGATCCAGCATTGAACCCGAACCAGCCAAACCATAAGATAAATCCGCCAAGCGCTAGCAACGTCATGTTATGTCCTGCGATGAGTCTTGGCGTACCATCAGGTGCAAAGCGACCTAATCTTGGACCAATGACCAAGATACCTGCCAAGGCCAACCAACCACCGATAGAATGCACGACAGTAGACCCAGCAAAATCAATAAAACCAAGCTCAGCTAGCCAGCCTATACCACCGAAGTAACCGCCCCACACCCAACTGGCAAACACAGGATAGATAAATAAGCAAATCAAACATGCCGCCACCGCATAGCCGATGAACGAAACACGCTCTGCCATCGCACCACTCGCAATCGTCACCGCTGTCGCTGCAAACATCATCTGAAAAAACATCAACGCCCAGTCCATATTGGACAACGCGACTGGCATAAAATGATCCGTACCGACGAATCCGGAGTGATTGGTACCCATCATTAGCCCAAAACCAACTAAGTAGAACGCCAGACCACCGATACACATATCGGTGTAGTTTTTCATCATCACGTTTACCGCATTTTTCGCTCGTACTGAACCGCTTTCAAGTAGCGCAAAACCTGCCTGCATAAAGAACACCAATACTCCGCCCCAGATAATCCAAGCGATATTTTGATATTCGAGTAGCTGTGCCACGGTCAATGTGTCAGTCTCAGCAGCTTGGGCGCTACCCATTGCTGCAAACAATACTGTACTTAGCACCAGCCTATTACTTAGCGATGATTTTAATGGTTGTAATAATTTTAATAATGTCTTTATCGTGTCCAGTCCAACAGATGATGTTCTCATTTTATCTCCAAACACTTATCTATCCGTTCAAATTTTATCGGTGCACTATTTTTACTCATTAATGCACACAAATAAGCCCTAATAAGGGTGGAGCAAAACCTGTGCCAAAACCTATCATTAGAAGTTAAAGAAACTCGTAAATATAAGAAAACAAATGACCAGTATCAGCCAAGTCAGTATTTCGATAATTATGCTTGCGAGGATGTAGCTATAAATTGAACTAGGGTAGAGAATGATTGTTAGAAGGAAGTTTTATAGAGCTGATAATACGACTGTTCTGCCTAGGCTGTTTTTGCCATTATTTTTCTGTGCGGATAGCTTACTTTGCATGAGCAGTTTATCTCACGCTATCAATAACTTACCTTGCTATTATAAAATCTCTTTTTTACATAATGAAAGCAATTCATGTTAAAATGAGCGCTTTTAAATGAGCCGTTGTTAATGAATAACGATAACGGCTTTTTTAGTGCCATTTTTCTAATGAACAGGTCCGCTCATGTCTGCCGATACCATCGCCCGCACCGCCTTTAAACAAGGCACCAAACCTCTTTATGACTACGACAAACATTGGGCGAGCTGCTACGAGCCTGCGCCTTATTTGCCGATGAGCCGTAAAGAAATGGATGAGCTTGGCTGGGATGCCTGTGATGTCATCATCATCTCAGGCGATGCTTATGTCGACCACCCAAGCTTTGGCATGGCGATTATCGGTCGTTTATTAGAAGCGCAAGGCTTTCGCGTCGGTATCATTGCCCAGCCAGATTGGAAAAGCAAAGATGCCTTTATGGAGCTTGGTAAACCGGTTTACGCGTATGGCGTGACCGCTGGCAACATGGATAGCATGATTAACCGCTATACCGCTGACCGTAAAATCCGTAGCGATGATGCCTATTCGCCCGGTAACGTGGCTGACAAGCGTCCTGACCGCGCCGCGATCGTTTATAGCCAACGTTGCCGCGAAGCTTATCCTGATGTGCCGATTATTTTGGGCGGCATCGAAGGCAGCTTACGCCGTATCGCTCATTATGATTATTGGTCAGACAAAGTCCGCCGTAGTATCTTGATGGATGCGCGCGCTGATGTCTTGTTATATGGCAATGCTGAGCGTGCCATCGTCGATGTGGTGCATGGTTTATCAAAAGGTTACACCTTTGAACAAATGAGCAGTTTGCGCGGTACGGCGTACTTATTGACCCCGACCCGCCGTCATTGGCAAGCGGGCATGACCGAGGTTGCTAGCAATGATGTCGATACCGTTGGCCGCGTTGATCCCATTATTAATCCGTATGTCATGACTGAAGACGTTGATCAATGCTCAATCGAGCAAGATAAGACTAGCCCCTCACCCGTTGGACAAGCTACGTCAGCAATGACAGGCATGTCAGCCCAATATGCGAAACAGTATCAAGGCTTTGTCGCCGAACCCGTGACCAATAAAGTCTTAAATGCTGAGCAAGTCGATGAAGATACGCAAGTGGTGCAAATGCGCGGCTTTGATAAGCCAATGACCGCACGTAAACACAAGCTAAAAATGCCACCACGTGAAAAGACAGTGATTCGTCTGCCGGACTATGAGCATGTCAAATCTGACCCTGTGCTTTATGCTCATGCAAGTCGTATCCTGCATTTAGAGACCAATCCGGGTAACGCCCGTGCGCTTGTACAGCGTCATAGCAGCGGTGCTGGTAATTCGCATACTTCTATCGACGTTTGGCTCAATCCACCACCAGTACCACTCTCGACAGAAGAGATGGATTATGTGTTTGACCTGCCGTATGCACGCTTGCCGCATCCAAGCTACGGCGATGCGCGTATCCCTGCTTATGACATGATCAAATTTTCGGTCAATATCATGCGCGGCTGTTTTGGTGGTTGTACCTTCTGCTCGATCACTGAGCATGAAGGCCGTATTATCCAGAGCCGTTCAGAAGATTCAATCTTGCGTGAAGTAGAAGCGATTCGCGATACCGCACCGAACTTTACTGGCGTGATATCTGACCTTGGTGGCCCAACAGCCAATATGTATCGCCTCAGCTGTAAAGACGAAACGATTGAAAAGAACTGCCGTAAGCCATCTTGTGTCTATCCTGATGTCTGTGAAAACCTGATTACTGATCACAGTAACTTGACCAAGCTATATCGCAAAGCGCGTGATATCAAAGGCGTGAAAAAAATCCTGATTGCTTCAGGCTTACGTTATGACTTGGCAGTGAAAGATCCTGAATACGTTAAAGAATTAGTCAGTCATCACGTCGGTGGTTACCTCAAGATTGCTCCTGAGCACTCTGAAGAAGGCGTGCTATCGAAGATGATGAAACCTGGCATGGGCAGCTATGATCAATTCAAAGCCATGTTTGAGCAATTCAGCCAAGAAGCTGGCAAAGAGCAATATCTGATTCCTTACTTCATCGCCGCCCATCCGGGTACCAAAGATGAAGATATGATGAACCTTGCCCTTTGGCTCAAAAGTAATGGCTACCGTGCTGACCAAGTACAGGCGTTTTATCCAAGCCCAATGGCGACCGCGACTACCATGTATCACACACACAAAGATCCGCTACATAAGGTCAGCCGTGATGAAGGTGACATGGATATCGTCAAGTCTGGCAAGCAGCGCAAACTGCATAAAGCATTCTTACGCTACCATGATCCAAAAAACTGGGTATTACTACGTAAAGCGCTACAAGACATGGGTCGTAGTGACTTGATTGGTAAAAACCGTGGTTGTTTGATTCCACCATTTAACGCCAGTTTAGAAGGGCGTGATGCCGCGCAAGATACTTATCAGTCAGCGCGCAAAAAGAATAGCCGTGTTGGCAATGACTCAGTGAAGCGTAGTAATGGCTCGTCAAACAACAGTGTGTCAGCTAAAGGTGCAGCAGGTAAAAATACTGTCGGTAAAAACAGTAAAAAGAAAGTCAGCAAAGGCAATTTCCAGACTCAGCATACTGGTCTGCCACCACGTAAAACCAAGTAGTGTCATAGCAAATAGTGTTCATAGTATAAAAATACATGCTCAAGATAGAGTGTGTTAAGTAAAACAAAAAAGCGTCTATCAGCCACTCGTTGATAGACGCTTTTTTATGCGCTAATTTTATAATCGCACATTTCAAACTAGTACTGCTTACTTTTCACCCTGTCGCAAATTACAAGTTACATTAGACAGCGGTTGGGTAACGAAGCTAACAGGTAACGAACAATTTCTAACACTGAAATGGTTCGTTTTCGCTACTATAACCCTCATATGCTAAACGCATCATTAAGAACAAGTAAATGACATTAGTAAAAAGCTTTGGAGAGCACTATGAAAATGATAACTAAAATTGCGACTACCCTACCAGTTCTTGCCCTATTGAGCGCTTGTGCGACTACCGCACCAACTACCCCAGATGCAACTGATACGCCAGTTCCAGAAAAAGTAACCGCTGCCTATGATCGTATGGCGCCAGCACCGTACACCTGTACCGATGACAGCAAAATCATGGCAAAGCAATCTATCAATAAAGAACAAGTGATGCTCAACGTCACCCTACCAAAAGTAAAATGGGCCGAGCAGCCAATCATTCTAAACGGTAAAGTGAAAGGCGAAGTTGCAAGCTATGTAAACGATTCAAACCCAGAAGTCGTCTATGCATGGCACATGAAAGGTGACAAAGGTATCTTTGCGATGAAATGGGCTGACGGTAAAGAATACCAAGTAAACTGCCAAATCTAACCAGCTAGAGATACGCTCATATCGTAATAGACAAATAGTCGTAATAGATAAAAAGCAGTCATTATATGGTGGCTGCTTTTTTATGCGTGTTTGTTTGATACGTGTATAAAGGTGGCTATAAAAAAAAGTATCAGGTAGATAGTTGTATAGTCAGTTCAATATAATTTCGACACAAGGAAACCGAGTGTAAGTTATACATTAGTATGCTTAGCGAGGATGACGATGTAGCGGATTTATATAGACTTGACTATATAATTGATTCAATTTAAAAGTAGTATAAGGCAGCCGAGTGCAGATATAACTGTGATACTGCAAGCGAGGCTAACGCTATCATTCTTTTATAGAGGATTAGACTATATCAAAACTTCCCATCTGATGTATTTCGCTAGAGAAGCACAAAGAAAGCTGTCAAAATAGCAGATAGAGCGAATCAATTATGACCAACAATCAAAAGGGTAACTCGATGGCAAAGCATCTAATAAATATGATGGTAATTGCAACGGCAAGTATGTGGGCGCTAACAGGCTGCGACAACGCTACCGATTCCGTCGAGGCCACTGAGCAAACTGCGGAGACAGCAGCAGATCCATCTGCATCGACAGCCGATACCATTGACTGGTCACTGGTAGATAGCGGTGCAAAGCCTGCTGACCCTACCAACTATAAGTATCCGTTTGCCATCGATAGTCAAAACGTCCGAGATTATGCAGATTACTTCAAAGTGGACGCTGCGACCGCTCAGCATAACCTGACGGTGAGTATGGCAAGTAACGAAGCACTATCGAAAGCCTTGGATCAACTCAGCGAAACCTATGTCTCACACGAGCTAACCGATGGCAATGAGATGACGCTTATCATTCATACCACGCCTGATGTCGCTGCCAGTCGCTATGATTATGTGCTGTCTGATGACTTTGCCAAAGGGCTGGTGCTACCTATCGTAATTCAGCCAGATGGTAAGAAAGGTGATGTGAAAGCACATGGGGAGATGGTTGAGTAGAAGTTAATAGTTCATAGCGTGTGTTTTGACTTATATGACACACGCTACTATTTTATTACGAAGTCTGGCGGTAAGGATTGTTTGAGGGTTCGATTTTAATCTTTTTACCCATATTATTTTTACCACATAATAGCTTAGCAAAATAAGGCTCATAGTAGCTGGCGGCAGGAGCAATGTAGATTTTGTCTAAATGCACTTTTACCTCTGGTTCGTACTCCACATATAGAAACTTGCCAAAGTCCATTTGCACTTTAGGGTCATCAAGTGACGTGATATATACTATGCGGCATTCTTGCTCTTCTTGGAAAGCTGAATGCTTAATCAAATATTTTAAAGGTAGAATAATCATCTCTAAGAAGCTATCTATCTCGTTCATATCTTCTTCACTCATACCTTTCAAACTGCCCTTTGCTTCAATAATATCTCTATAAATTTTCTTTAGCTCTGCAAACGCTTCTTTGAAACTATCGGTTTTTTGTTCGATATATTTTTTATACTCATTCCATTCGGACGCAGCTTTGGTTGTACTACTGCCTTCTAAAATATCATCACCAAACTCTCGAAAAAATGTTAAGCGGTTGCGCTGAGCTAAGTGGATATAGTCAGAAGTAGGATCAATATATACACATCTCATCACTGGCTGTTCTTTAATTTTTTCTACAGGCTTTTTAATATCTCTTCGTTTAGATGACTCATCAGTGATTCTCTGAATAGAAGCCGTATCAATTTTCTGCAAATTATCTTCTAATGCTACGTAAGATAGTCCTGCAACAGAATTATGCTTTTGAAAGAAATTTTGATTGAATACTAAACTAATTCCAGAAGCCTCCTTATTGTCTTGTTTACCATACAATCTAAACTGATTTAAACTGTCATGGTTAAAAGTAAAACAACCAATAAAGGCATGTAGCTTTTCATCGAAGTCTGGCGCATAAAATGAAGTTTCTTTTACTCCTTTCAGATGATTTGAAAGCAATTGACCTTCACTCGGATCGTTGACGTTATTAATAGTATTTATACGAAACGGACTTGGGTATCTTTTTTCTTTGTCTACGTCTAATAGCTTTTCTGTTGTGTATGTACCAGTATAATGAGCCAACTTTCTTTCGGGAGCCTTGTCAGTATCTGGTAATTGGCTAAAATCCAATTTTAAAATATTAACTATTAATAATGTTTGATCTAAAAGCTTTATAAAATTTTTACCCAAGGTTTCAGTTTCAGAATCAAGGAGAAAGCTATTTATTTTCTTATAACAATATGTTTCATAAAGATATGTATCGTTGATCAAGCTAAATAATTTTATAGACTTTCCATACTCGTTCTTTTCTAAATAATCCTTCGCAAAATTAAAAACATATTCACTCGCAATTGTAGTCACCCATGAATTTCTTTTGAATAATTCAATGATAATTTCATAAGCTTCATCTAAATTACCTTTAAAATAATATTTTACTATTGCTATATTCATTTGAGCTAGTTCATAATATCCCTTACCATCACTCTCTTTCATGTTTTCTAATACATCTAATGCTAAGGCATACTTCTTAACGCCTAGTAAACAGTCATATATCTTAAATTGAGCTTGTGCAAAAACTTCCCCTCTGTTTTGCTCACGCGTGATTTTCAACAACTCTTCAATTTTTTTGCGAGTTTCTTCGTCCAAGCCCTCTAAATCATCAATATTCATACCCTACTCCCCAACCATCGCCAAAAACTCTTCCTCACCCACGATTTTAACGCCCAATTTTTCCGCTTTGGTCAGTTTAGAGCCAGCCTTATCACCTGCCAGTAGGGCAGTAGTTTTTGCCGAGATGCTGCCTGAGACTTTTGCACCCAGCGCTTGTAGTTTGGCTTTGGCTTCATCACGTGCCATGCTATCGAGCGCACCTGTAATGACCCACGTTTGCCCATCGAGTGGTAGACCTTCTGATGCGACCTGCTCGACCTTATCCCAGTGCACGCCAGCTTCAAGCAACGAATTAATCACTTCGATATTGTTCGGCGCACGGAAGAATTTATAGGTCAGCTCGGCGGTAATTTCTCCGACATCTGGCGTTTTTATCAAAGTCTCAATACTGGCTGCCATCAGACTATCTAAGTCACCAAACTGCTGAGCAAAGTTCTGCGCCGTACCTTCACCGACACCGCGTATACCAAGTGCATAGATAAAGCGAGCCAATGTCGTATGCTTGCTGGCTTCGATAGCGTTGATGATATTTTGTACCGATTTTTCACCCAGTTTCTCAAAGGTGACCATCTCATCTGCATGATTGTGCAACTGATAGATATCAGCGACCGTTTTGACCAGACCATGCTCAAAGAAGCTAATGAGCCAACTGGCACCAAGCCCATCGATATCCATCGCACGGCGTGAGACAAAATGAATAAGCGCTTCCTGCTGCTGAGCTGGGCAAAATAGTCCACCCGTACAGCGTGCCAATGCTTCATCTTCAGGCAGCACGACAGGAGAGTCGCAGACAGGGCAAGTAGAAGGTAGCGTTACTGGCATGCTATCAGCTGGGCGCTGATCGTGCCAGACACGAGTGACTTTTGGGATGACATCGCCCGCCCGATGGACGCTGACCGTGTCGCCTGCGCGCACATCTAAACGCTGAATCTCGCCAAAGTTATGCAAAGTGACATTGCTGACAGTAACGCCGCCGACTTTGACAGGTTCGAGCTTACCGACTGGTGTGATTTGACCCGTACGGCCGACTTGCCACTCGATATCATTGAGACGCGTCATTACCGTTTCGGCAGGGAATTTATAGGCAGTCGCCCAGCGTGGCTCGCGTGATAGGTAGCCAAGCTGCTGCTGTAGAGCAAGGCTGTTTACCTTAATCACCATGCCATCGATTTCAAATGGCAGATCGCTACGACCTTCTATCACTGACTCATAATAGGTCTGCGCGGCGCGTGGATTTGCGACCACTTCTACGGCGCTGACCGTAAATCCAAGCTCGGTAAGCCATGCCAACGCCCCTGACTGAGTGTCGATAGTATTTGGCAATCCTTGATTGACCGAATAGCCATAGAATGCCAGTGGACGACTGGCTGCTATCGCTGGATCTAGCTGACGTAAGCTACCAGCGGCAGCATTGCGCGGATTGGCAAAGGTTTTGCCCTCATTCTCTTCTGCCAATCGATTAAGACGCTCAAATCCTGCCTTTGGCATCAATACCTCACCGCGCACTTCTAACAGTTCAATATCAGCTGCATCGGCTATCCATAGTGGCAAGTTACGAATGGTTTTAGCATTTTGGGTAATATCTTCACCCGTCTGCCCATCACCGCGCGTGACCGCTTGGACAAATTTTCCGTGCTCATACTTCAGTGAGACGGCCAGTCCGTCAAGCTTTAGCTCCATCTCATATTCAGGGTTTTGCTGCGAGTCGCTGAGACGATCATTGACACGGCGCATAAAATCGCGCAAATCATCATATTCAAAGACGTTGCCTAACGATAGCATGGGAATATCGTGAGTGACTTGGGTAAAGGCCGATAGCGGCATATCACCGACTTGATTGATTGGGCTATCTGGCTGCACCAAATCTGGATATTCTTCTTCAATCTCAAGCAACGAGCGACGCAACTGGTCGTATTCACTGTCTTCTAGAATCGGATTGTCCAGCACATAATAAGCATAGTTATGCGTCTTAATCGCTTCAATAAGCGCACGCATTTTTGAGACAATCTCTGCACTATTATTGGTACTGCTATCGGTTGGACTGGGTATATTAGATGTCGCAGGTGCTTGGTTTTCTACTTGAGCAGATAGGTTTTTAGAATTATTTGGTGAGGTAGAGTCAGTCATAGTCGGCGTCTTTTTTGCAATTCAAGATGTCGATATGATAACAAGTTTGTAGGAAGCTCGGTATAGTCAATCCTATATAAATCAGATACTGTGTCAGGCTCGCTCAGTCTACTATCTATGGTTAGAATTTTGCAGAAACTAAATCCCATTAAAAAAGGCAAATAACGTTAATCGCTATTTGCCCTTTTTATGATTTCTGATATTAAGCAGCTTTTAACTTTCGTAGCTTTCGGCTTTTAAACCGTTAACCCTCATAATCACGAACTTGGTTACGTAGTTGCTGCTTGTATTCAGGCGTGATTGGTTCGTTCTCTTCATCAAGCATAATCGCGTCAAGGTCGCTTGCCATCATATAAGCAATGCTCATCATGCTATCGAAGCTGCGCACGGCTTGTGGATGTGGTAATGACAAGAACACCACCACGCCGTTATAAGTGTTGGTCGCGACACTATGCGGATCAAACGGCGCGATACCGCTATCAGTGATGCCCATCATACTAAACCACAACATACCCGTACCGTCTTTTTGCTCGTAGCGATGGAACATATTCATCGCACCATAGCGTAGACCGTATTTATCAATCAATGCTAACAGATCACGACCACGGATAATCGCCGCTGGACGGTCACGATATTGGTGCGGCAAGATGGTGATATTGATATTGTCTTTGGCATTAATAAGTGGGCCGTTTTGCGCATCATCACCTGACTCTGATAGATGCTGATCCAGTATCGGGCTGTTGTCATCGAAGCTTGGCTCTTCTGCCGTATCAATGGTTGGCATCAGGCTATCGGTCGCTGACATTAGGCTAGAGAACGCATCAGGCTCTTGCTCGATATGCATCTGATCGGCGACTTCTACAAACTCAGCACTATCGGCACGGCGTTGCTCTTCTTGCCAGCGCGCGTAGTCGGCTTCATCGATGACGTCATGATCATCAGTTGCTACATGGTGACGCTCAGCCGTTAGTTGCGCGTCAACGTTGGTATGCGCTTGCGTCAATGGCTCTTCTTCAACCACAGCATCCAAGTAGCTACGATCTGGACCGATGCTCGTCTCGCCTGCGACTGTATCATCGAGATCTGGCTGATCGACGATGTTGCGCTCGTGACGCGGTATGATCGGAATACCATTTTTATCATAATTGACCGCAGCAGCTTCGGTAGCACCGCGGCGCTTAAAGCTACGAATGACCATAAACAGCCCTGCGAGCACGATAAACGCGGCAATGGCAATCAATATAAACTGAATAACGGTCATGATAAATACATCCTAGTATATATAACAAAAGGGAATACACAAACGAGCATAAATGGCAATATTCTAGCATGGCTGACCTATATCGTCACCACATTGTGTACTTTATAACCAGTATGCTGGACTGAGGTCAAGCTTATTTGCATTTATGCCAATTGATTGATTATATTTGCATCGCGCTGATTCTCATAGCACTTTTAGTGTCGGCTATTTTACGCTTAGCTCTCTACGTAACGCGCAGCTTCATCGAGCGACACACTGACGAGTGTAGAAATGCCCGCACTTGGCATGGTAATACCTTTTAGCTCATCAGCAATTTGCATCGTCAGTTTATTATGACTGATAAAAATAAACTGTAAATCATCTGCTAGCTCATGAATGAGACTGGTAAAGCGCGCAACGTTTGCATCATCAAGCGGTGCATCGACCTCGTCAAGCACACAGAACGGTGCAGGATGCTGCTTAAATATCGCAAAAATCAAACTCAGCGCTGTAAGGGTTTTTTCACCGCCCGATAATACCGCTAAGCGACTATTACGTTTGCCCTTCGGCTGCGCCATCAAGGTAAGCCCTGCCCGCCATTGTTCCGACTTTGGCGTATTGGCTGGCATCTCGTCAGTGTTCAACGTCAGGCTAGCTTGTCCACCGCCAAAGACTTTGGCAAATAAATTGGCCAGCTCATTATTGACCGCATCAAGCGTCTGCATAAACAGCGTCTTGGTCGTCTCATCAATAGAGGCAATCGCTTCAGTCAATGTCTGCATACTGGCCGCGATATCTGCCGTCTGCTGTGCGAGTGGCTCTAGGCGTTCATTCACTTCGGCCAACTCTGCGACCGCTGCCAAATTGACTGGCCCAATCTTGCTCAACTGCTGGGTTAACTTAGCTCGCTCGGACTCTAGCTCAGCGATTTTGTCTGGACGGACACGGCGATCATGAGCGATAAAATCTGCTAGCAGGTTTGAGACGCTCATGCTTTGTTGCGGTTGCTCTGCTTGCGCTTTATATTTATAACTTACACGATAGTAGGCATCTAAAGCGCTCTGCGTGTGTGCGCTAGCATCTTCCAAGCGCGCCGCACTCAGTGCCAGCTCAGTAGCATGATGGGCAAGCTCGTTTTGCTGCATTTGCAATGTATTTTGCAATGTATCAAATGCTGTCTGCTGCTCAGCGTACGTTTGTTTTAGTGCTGTTAGCGCAGTATCACGCTCGTTCAATAGCACTTGCTGCTCATCGCGCGTTACCTGTGCAGACTGTAGCGCTGCTTGTAGCTCCGGCAATTTGGCCTGCTGCTGATCGTGACGCGTCTGTAGACTTTGCTCATTCTCTAACGAGTTGTCGTGTTGCTCAGTCGCACGAGCCAGACTACTAACACTATGCTCCAAGCGCATCTCGTATTGCTGAATACGCAGCTGTAATGCTTGCCACGCGTCATCATCAGCTTGACGCGCACGGTTTAGCTCGCTGCGCTCAGCTTGCAGTTGCTGAGTTGTCGCTCGTGCCTCTGCTATTTGCGGCGTTAGCGTAGCGATCTCGCTTTCAATGTGCTGTTGTTCTTGCTCAAGGGTTTGTTGCTCTTGCGCCAGTTCTTGCTTTTCTTGCTCAAGCGTTGCTTTATCAGCGTTCAGACGCTGGCTATCCGCTTGCAAGCGCTCGGCATTGGCTCGCTCGGTCGTCAGTTGCTGCTGATATTTATGCTTATCACGGGTTAACTGCTCAGCTTGCGCACGCGTCTCTTCTAAGCTAACCATTAACGCATCATAATCGCGCTGATTTTTTGCAATAGATTTTTGCTGATGGTGTATTTTGGTTTCAAACTCATCAAGCAAGTCTTCTAACGCTTGCAAACGAGTGCGCTGCTGCAAACGCTGCGTGAGAAATTGACTGCTGCTATCACTTTGACTATCTTGCGCACCAGCGAATTTGATTAAATTAATCGTTCCATGACGACTGATCAGCCAACCATCTTCGGTAAGTAAAATAGCGGACGATGGTAATGACTTTAGTACATTAGCAAGAGTATCAATCTCATGCTGCTCACTGGTCTCAAACTGCGCTGTATATATATAACATTGCTGCCAAAGCGCTAATGTAGGCTGTTTAATCAACTGCGATAACGGCAATACTTTATCAATCAAACTGTCTGGCAATTCGCTGACAAAATTATGGTCACTGATGCTATTTTGCGCAGTAGGCAACCATAAGCTATGACCCGTCTCTACTAGAGTTTTATCTTTTGCACTGGCAGACGTATTTTGTGCTGTTTGATAAGTTAGTAAATCTGCAACGTCATGCTCAAGAGCTTGCCACAAGCTATCGGCTCTTTGAGAAACGCCAGTAGCATTATTAGCGTCTGATTGTTTAGTTTGATTAGCTTGTTGATTAGCAGCCAGCACATGGCTATCTAGCCACAATGCTAGGATACTATCGAGTAGCGGTGCATACTCCTGCCCCTTCGCACTTAGCTCAATCTGCTCACGTAGCGTTGCAATGGCTAACGGCTGATGATGTATACCATCGTTATCTACATTATCTGTCGCGGTAACTTTCGTATTTGCTGATTGCTGTTGTGTAGGTTTCGGATGCAATATCTGATGCAGTGTATCGTATTCGCCTGCCAGTAGCGCGTGACGCTTTTCATTATTGCTTAGCTCACTCTGTTGTGCGTTTAGTCTCTGCTGCAAACTATGCGCTTGCTGTTGTATCTCTGATAATCGTTCATCGACGGCTTCGTATTGACGCTCAACCTGCTGCAACTGTGTGTTTAGCTCAGTGACTTGCTGTTCTAGCAGTTGACTTAAATCTTGCTCATTATCCGTCTTACTCACATTAGTACGGTCAAATGGCGCTATAGACTGCTGTAATTGCTGCCACAGGTTTTGCCAGTTTTGCTCGCGGCGTTGCCATTTATCATGGCTTTGCTGATGGCGGTTCTGTGCTTGAGCGTTAATAGCTTGCTGCTGCTCAAGCGAACGGGCTTTATCTTGTAAGCGTGACAGATTGTTTTGCGCTTCATGCCACGCGCGTTGTAGTGGCTGCTCATTACGCTTATAGTTATCGCGTTTGTCTGTCAGCTCAATAAGCTGCGGACGTAACGCTTCTAACGCTTGATTCTGCTCAGCTTGTTCAGCGTTGAGCCGTTCGATATCAGCGAGTGATTGCGCACGCTGCTGAGCCAAGCCAGACAGTTGCTGCTCAATAGTAGCTAGCTGTGACTTAGCATCACTTAGCTTATGTTCCGCTTGTTGATAGCCGAGCTGCTGCTGATAGTGAGCGCTTTGGGCATCGTCTTTGAGCCATTGCTCTTGATTGATACGCGCAGTGAGCTTATCTTGCTGAGCTTTGAGCGTGTCGTAGTCAGCTTGTAGTGTCGACACCTCCGTAGCACTACGTTCATGCGCTACTTTCTGCTGTTGATGCGTTTGCTTGGCTTGATAAAGCTGCTGAATGGTGAGCTGCTGCTCGATATCAGCCAGTGTTAAGGCGAGCTCTTCGTAACGCTGCGCACTAGCTGCCTGCTTAGACAGTGTCTTTTGTTGACGCAGTAATTCGCTTTGCATATCGTGCAGGCGAGCTAGATTGTCTTTTGTTTTCTCTAACTTCTTTTGTGTTTCTTCACGGCGAGCCTGATAGCGTGAGACACCTGCCGCCTCTTCAATAAACTCACGCAGCTGCACGGGGCTAGACTCAACGATACGCCCAATCATGCCTTGCTCAATCACCGCATAGCTACGTGCACCCAGTCCCGTACCTAAAAACACATCAACCACATCACGGCGGCGGCAACGCGTACCATTGATAAAATAATCTGAGCGGCCATCCTTATTTACCTGACGGCGAACCGATAACTCTTGGTACAAGTTAAACTCGTGGCGAATACCAGTCTGCTCATCTTGGGTATGCTCAAAAGTCAGCTCGACACTGGCGACGCTTTTGGCTGTCTTATCTTGCGTACCGGCAAAGATAACATCACTCATCGCCCCGCCGCGTAACTGCTTGGCTGAGGTTTCGCCTAGCACCCAGCGAATGGCATCAATCACATTGGATTTGCCACAGCCGTTCGGCCCGACGATGGCGGTGATACCATGACGAAAAGTAAAAGTGGTTGGATTGGCAAAGGATTTGAAGCCTGCCAGCTTTAGAGATTTTAAACGCATGAAGAGTCAATAAACTTAGCAAAAACAGGCGGCTATTCTACCTGAAATTGTGCTGGGTTTTTAGGGTTAAACTGCTAAGTGTATAAACGATTTTGATTCAAGGCTTTGATGGAACCCTCGCAGCAGTTTTTGCTCCACTTGGCAGACGCTATTTTCTGCTAAGTAGCGATTATTAAACTCGATAAAGGCTGCCCAAGAGATACTTGCCACTTCTAAATGATCAACTATTTTTAACAGCTCTGGTCTTAGTAAATGCTGATATTTCCTTGGACGTTTATGACATAGAGCCAGCTCCCGATCTACGAGTGTTTGCTTGTTTTGCTTTAGTGCGTCACCACCGATAAATAACAGCAAAAACTTTGCCCCTTTATCGATAAAG
The DNA here is from genome assembly GCF_947500265.1 of uncultured Psychrobacter sp. Taxonomy (GTDB): domain Bacteria; phylum Pseudomonadota; class Gammaproteobacteria; order Pseudomonadales; family Moraxellaceae; genus Psychrobacter. The sequence continues at coordinate 98,087 of NZ_CANMRN010000003.1, forward strand.
CCCTTTTCTAATAAGTGCTCATACATCAAGCAGTATTTTAGGATTGGGTCTGGGTTTTTCCGACCAGCGAGTTTTAACTCATTGGCTATCAGCACATTCGCCTGATGGTTATAGGCGAGGTTGTCCATATACATTGCTTTTAGCTCTGTACTGTTTTCAAACATGCCGCTATTACCGTGTGTCGACCATGACCCACTTGGCTCGAAGCTAATAAATTTACGATAAAACAAATCCAAGTAGACATCACTGCACAAACTCAAAAAGATATCGAATTCTTTATTTAGATAGTCTTCAGAAAAGAACGTTACGCGACGCACGGCTTCTCTCGCATTACAGATACCCATCGTTTGCGTTGAATACGTCTCTAGCTGCTCAGTTTCATTCATTTTTGTATTGAGCTTTTTGATGACTGATTGCTCAATCTCTTCTATATTTTTATCTTTTAACTCTGGGTGAGTCGCCCACTCAATGATTTGGCGTACGTATTGTTTTTTAGTAATACCTAAAATACGCTGCGGCTCCCATGCCAAAAACTCTACCATATTAGAGAGACCCGTCGTCCATGATAATTGGTCTTTTAGATGATTCATTGAGCCGAAAACACGGCGGTATTTTTCTGCAGCTTTCATACTAATAATTTCTCACGGTTTGCATACTAATTTTATAAAAACTCATTATTACTATAAAACACCCAATCCACTCAATAATAACTGCCCTCCAGCAAATATTAATAACACTCCAAATGCGCGCTTAAGCATCAGCGCAGGTAAGATATGGGCAAGCTTGGCACCGACTTTTGCCATGGCAAAGCTAGCGACTGAAATAAACAAGAACCCTGTGACATGGACAAACCCTATCGTGCCCTCGGGCAGATTGACTACGTCTTGACCGAACCAAGCAAAGCCTGCTGCCCCAGCCAATGCAATTGGTAGACCGCACGCTGCTGACGTGCCGACCGATTGTTTCATCGGCAGCCCTGCCCAGTTCAAGAACGGTACGGTTAGACTGCCGCCGCCAATACCAAAAATGGATGACGCCATCCCAATGCCAGTACCTGCACCAAACTGGATGCCGGCCGATGGTAACGGTTTACCCACCTGCTCTTTATTCGAAAAGAACAGCATTTTTAGAGCAACCAATAGCGCACCGAAACCAATGATAGCCTGTAGCGCTTGCCCATCAATCATATCCGCGATACCAGCGCCGACCAAACTACCGATGACCAATCCAAGCGCCATCTTGCGCCATACTTCCCAGCGCACGCCGCCGCGCTTGTTATGTGCAGTCAGTGAGCTGATTGAGGTCACAACGATGGTCGCCAGTGACGTCCCGATGGCCAAATGGGTGATTACTTCTGGCGAAAAGTCATAAGCGGTAAAAATCCAGACCAAAGCCGGCACGATAATCATGCCACCACCGACGCCAAACAAGCCCGCGCTGACACCGGCAAACGCGCCTGCAATCACAAACCACACATATAACATCATAGAACGAACCTTTTATAATACTGACTGGCGCTATAGTACTCACTAGCGCTTAGGCGTGCTTAATTGTATTTGCCAAATCTCAACGCGACCTTTATGCTGTTTACTCGATACTGTCTGACCGCAACAATCGCTCAGTATATCAAAGTTTCCTTTAACCACATCGACTAAACTTATGCCGCCACTCACTAGTTTTTCTCCCTATTTATCCGAGCTCAATCACCGTCATGTGGCTAGTAGCGCCTCGACCAATAGCGAGCTGATAGAAGCCTTGCAAAACGGGTCGTTAGATGTCGCCACCGTACACGTTTTGACCGCGGAAACCCAAAGCGCAGGTCGTGGACAGCACGGGCGCTCGTGGCAATCACCGCGTGGTAATGTCTATCTGTCGCTATATCATCCTGTGCATATGCCAATCAGTGGCTTGCTATCGCTAATCATTGGTCTTGAGCTGGCAAAAATGCCCGTCATTCAAACGCTGAACGAGCAACTACAAGCACAAGGACTGACGCCAATTGGGGTGAAGTGGGCAAATGACTTGGGGTTTTATCCCACTCAAGAGGCTCATCTTGTACCATCGGATAACGCCGCCGCGAATCAGCGTACACTACCCTTTAATAAACTGGCTGGGATTTTGATAGAGCCAGTGACGAAAGCTGGCAGGCTGGTCGGTGTGGTGCTAGGCATTGGCTTAAACGTACAAGCAGCACCAAAGCTCACCACACAAACGTCTGAAGGTATGAGCTACCAAGCGATTAGCTTACAAGACATTAATGAGAGGCTGCCTTTAGAGTCACGGTCTGCGAGCCTACCAGATCTACCAATGCTCTATCAGCAGATGAGCAAAGCATTGATGGCGGCGATGACACGCTTTGAGCACTTGGGCATAGAACAGCCAACGGGTCATACTTATTATTTGGATAGTTTTTTGGAGCAGTTTGCGATGATGGATGCGCTATCAGGTCTTCGCTTACGCGTCACGCAAGACTATAATAACGAAGAAAAAGTCATAACGGGAATCGCTTGCGGTGTCGACACACATGGCTGTTTGCAATTGCGCCAAGATAGCGGTAAGATTTCTACGCTTTTTACTGGACGCATCGACGTTATTTATTAGGCTTAGACAACTATATTGATGAACACCATCATTAACGAGCACTATATAAAGGGACTTTTATGCTCTGGCTTGATCTTGGAAATACCCGCCTAAAATACTGGCTAACCGATGATATCGGACAAATAGTCGCGCATGATGCTAAGCAGCATTTGCAAGCGCCTGCCGAACTACTTATGGGTCTGACAGATCGTTTTGAGCGTTATGCGCCTGACTTTATTGGTATCTCATCAGTATTGGGTGACAATCTCAATGCCAAAGTATCAGAGACACTCAGTCGTTTGAATATTCCGTTTGAGTTTGTCCATGTCGATGCAGCACATGCGCTGATGAAAAGTGCTTACAATGATCAGCAGCTCGGCTGTGATCGTTGGCTACAGATGCTCGGTGCGGTCGATAAGAAAAAACGTCAATGTGTGATTGGTTGCGGTACAGCAGTGACCATTGATTTGATTGATCATGCTGAGCATTTGGGTGGTTATATCTTTCCCAGCATCTACCTGCAACGTGAATCACTGTTCTCTGGTACTAAGCAAATCACTATCTCGAACGGTACTTTTGATAGCGTCAACCAAGGCTTGACCACTCAAGACGCGGTACATCGCGGTATTTTGCTCTCTATCGTCGGCGCGATTAATGAGATTAGCCATCGTCACCCTAATTTTGAATTGATTATGACAGGTGGTGATGCATCCATTATCTCCCAGCATGTTAATCGCCCAGTGCGCTTACGTGATGATTTATTACTAAATGGTTTGGCAAGATACTTTGATTATCGCAATAAGTCTTAACCGCTTATAGATAATTCGGTTTGACGTTGACATGAAAAAAGCAGCACGTTTTGAACGTGCTGCTTTTTTATTTTACTATCAAAAAATAGCTAACGTATGCTAGCTATTTCCCCAATACTTTCCTATTTGGTCTCGTTAAACAGCTCACGACCGACTAGCATACGACGAATTTCACTGGTACCTGCGCCAATTTCATACAGCTTGGCATCACGCCAGTAGCGACCGAGTGGATACTCATTGGTATAGCCGTTGCCGCCAAATATTTGAATTCCTTCGCCTGCCATCCATGTGGCTTTTTCAGCACACCATAGAATCACACTGGCGCAATCTTTACGCACTTCTCGACTATGACCCTCACCGCGCGCGTCCAACATGTCCAAATTCTTGCCAACGGTGTATAAGAAACTACGACCGGCTTGCAGTATCGTATACATGTCCGCAACTTTACCTTGGATAAGCTGGAACTCACCGATCGCTTGACCAAACTGTTTACGATCGTGGATATAAGGCACAACATTGTCCATCACTGCTTGCATGATACCAATAGGACCTGCAGCCAATACAGCGCGCTCATAATCTAGGCCACTCATCAATACCTTAACGCCTTCATTAAGACCGCCTAAAATATTTTCACTTGGTACTTTTACATTATTAAAAGTCATCTCGCCAGTATGGCTACCACGCATGCCGAGCTTGTCTAGCTTTTGTGCGGTACCAAAGCCTTCCATGCCTTTTTCAACGATAAAGGCCGTCATGCCTTTTGCACCCATTTCAGGATTGGTCTTGGCATAGACCACCATCACGTCCGCATCAGGGCCATTGGTGATCCACATCTTGCTACCGTTCAAAATATAGCTACCGTCTTTTTCTTCTGCTTTTAGCTTCATACTTACCACATCTGAGCCAGCGCCTGTCTCACTCATTGCCAATGCACCGATGAATTCACCGTTGATTAGTTTTGGCAGATATTTCTGCTTTTGTTCTTCAGAGCCATTACGTTTGATTTGGTTAATACATAGATTAGAATGTGCGCCATAGCTCAGTGCTACCGATGCCGAAGCACGGCTAATCTCTTCCATCGCAACCATATGTGCGACGTAGCCCATGTTAGAGCCGCCGTACTCTTCAGGAACGGTAATGCCATGTAGACCGAGGTCACCCATTTTTTGCCATAGATCCATTGGGAATTCATCACTGCTATCAATCTCAGCAGCACGTGGAGCGATCTCGTTTGCTGCAAATTGCTGTACGACATCACGTAGGGCGTCAATATCTTCGCCAAGTTGAAAATTCAATCCAGGTAAACTCATAACCATTCCTTGTTTTTAGTATTTAATTTTCGAATTTTAATCCGTTTTTTAAAGCCAATATAACTGTATTTTTGCTACCGTTTTTAATGTCATAGTCAACTCAATGTGAAACTGTGACAAGGCAACCGAGTGTAGATGTATATCGAATACTTCAAACGAGGTTAACGCTGTCATACCTTCACAGTGGATTGACTATACTATTTAAGACTGACGTTTATTGATGGCGTTTATTAATGATGGCACGTGCCACATTTGAGCCATTTGGTCGCTTTAAAAAATCACTGATACGTTCGCCTGCCACGACCAATTTATCCAAATCGATACCTGTGCTAATACCCATGCCATGCAGCATATACACCACATCTTCGGTCGCGACATTGCCCGTTGCGCCTTTGGCATAAGGACAACCACCTAGGCCAGCGACGGAGGTATCAAACTCACTCACACCCATTTGTAATGCAGCCAGAGTATTGCTTAGCGCTTGGCCATAAGTATCATGAAAATGCCCAGATAGCATAGAGATATCAGCATACTCAAGTGCAGCTTGTAACGCTCGTTGTACTTTGAGCGGTGTGCCCACACCGATCGTATCGGCAATGCCAATTTGTTCTGAACCAATCTCTACCAGACGCTTGGTGACATAAGCTACTTGGCTAGGGTCAATCTCGCCTTCATAGGGGCAGCCAACCGTACAAGAAATCACGCCACGTACCTTGATGCCTTGTGCTTTTGCTGCCGCAGCCACTGGTGCAAAACGTTCGATACTCTCATCGATACTACAATTGATATTTTTTTGACTAAAGGTTTCGCTGGCTGAACCAAAGATGACGATTTCATCCGGGCGATGTACGATAGCATTTTCAAAGCCACGCATATTGGGCACCAGTACCGAGTAGTAAACGTCCGTCTGTCGCGTCGGTGCTAGTGCGTCGAGCAACGCGCTGTTATCACCCATTTGTGGTACCCACTTTGGCGAAACAAAACTGGTCGCTTCCAATTTTTTGACACCCGCCGCAATTAAATCATTAATGAGCGTTTGCTTAACTTCAGTCGGTACCGTCATGGATTCATTTTGTAGTCCATCACGTGGACTGACATCAACAATGGTGACATGGCTTGGATACAAATGGCTCATACTTGTCGTCCTTTTTGTTATTTGCGCTTTGATGAGGCTTTCTTATTAGGCTTCGTCAGCTATGCGCTCTCACTATCGATGCGCAGTAGCTCATCACCATCAGCGACCAAGTCACCTGCTGCAAATAATAGCTCTGCTACCACACCATCTGTCGGTGCGGTAATCGTATGTTCGATTTTCATGGCTTCGATAACGGCAAGTGGTTCGCCTTTTTTCACAGTATCGCCAACCGCTACTTTGAATGCAACCACTTGTCCTGGCATTGGTGATTTCAAACTGCCAACCGCTGCTGTGTCTTCACCCACATGTGCCATCACATCGACAAGCCTAATTTCATCACGACCACCGTCTGTGAATACGTAGACTGTCTCGTTATTTACCCAGCTTTGGGCACTGATACGTGCACCCTCTAACCATAAGGTATGATTGTGCGCGTCACTGCTATCATAGCTGATCTGACCTTCATAAACCGTTTCGGTCTGAGTCGCTACATTGATATTGTTATCATCCTGCGTATTCGCAATTTCTCTTCTAATGACGAGCGTAAAACTACTGAGATTATCGCCGCCTTTTTTGCTATCAGCACAACTCGCATTATGCCAATTACTGATGCGAGCACTGTAGGCTTGCTCATCATAAACCAAGCTAAATGAACGAGTATAATCACTATAAGCACGGAAACCCGTTGGCTTGCTAAACGGATCTGAGCCCTGCATGGTCGCTTCACTCGCAAGCTGCTGCGCAATAGCTGTCACCACAAGCATCGATAATTCAAGAGGATGCTGGTCAAAAAGCTTATCCTGCTCACGCTCTATCAATGCCGTATCAAGATTGGCTTTGCTAAATGAATCGGTATTTAAAATATAACGTAAGAATGCCACGTTGTTTGGCAGACCAACGATACGCGTCTGTGCCAATGCACGATCTAGTCTCGCCAACGCTTGCTCGCGCGTAGGCGCATGGACGATAAGCTTAGCAATCATAGAGTCGTAAAAAGGACTGATCACATCACCCTCACGTACGCCGTCATCGATACGTACATCAGTAATGTTAAAGGTACTATGCTCAGGCTTTTGATAAGTGAATAAAGTTCCTGTCGCTGGCAAAAAATTATTGTCAGGGTTTTCAGCACAGATACGCGCCTCAATAGCATGACCATTAATAGCTAGATCATCTTGCGTTTTCGGTAATGGCTGACCTGCAGCAACCAACAGCTGCCACTCAACCAAATCGACACCCGTAATGGCTTCACTGACTGGATGCTCAACCTGCAAGCGCGTGTTCATTTCCATGAAATAAAAATTCATAGAGTCTTCACGCTGCTCAACGATGAATTCAACCGTACCTGCACCCACGTAATCAACTGCACGTGCAGCTTCGATTGCCGCTGTTCCCATCGCTTCACGCATGGCAGTATCAACACCGGGCGCTGGCGCTTCTTCTAGTACTTTTTGATGGCGACGCTGTACTGAGCAATCACGCTCAAACAGGTGCACATAATTACCATGCGTGTCACCGAATACTTGGATTTCGATATGACGTGGTTTTAGCGCGTATTTTTCAACCAATACTTGATCATTGCCAAAACTGGTAATCGCTTCACGGCGACATGAGTCTAACAAATCAATAAAATCGCTACTTTTTTCAACGATACGCATGCCTTTACCGCCGCCACCTGCACTCGCTTTAATCAAGACAGGATAACCAATAGCATCTGCCTGCTGCTGCAAAAACTGTGCATCTTGGTTATCACCATGATAGCCCGGTATCAGCGGCACGCCAGCCGATTCCATCAAGCGCTTAGACTCAGACTTGCCGCCCATAGCACGGATAGCATCCGCCGATGGACCGATAAACACCAAGCCAGCATCTTGGCAGGCTTGTGCAAAATCTGCGTTCTCACTTAAAAACCCATATCCTGGATGGATTGCTTGGGCGCCAGTCTCAAGCGCTATCGCAATAATAGCATCGCCTTTTAGATAACTGTCTTTCGGTGCCGAACCGCCTAAATAGATAGCTTCATCACAGACAGCCACATGCTTGGCCTCACGATCCGCATCAGAATAAACAGCAACGGTACTGACGCCAAGACGCTTAGCAGTCGCAGCCACTCGGCAAGCAATTTCACCACGGTTGGCGATTAGAATTTTAGAAAACATAACTATCCCTGTGTCTTGTCGTTATTATTTGACGTCTTGTCTATTTGCCCATTTGCCTATCATTGTTCTACTACTAGTTAGTCTGCCATTAACCAATCAGGTTTACGCTTTTGCAAAAACGCTTGCACCCCCTCGCGGCCTTGCTTTGATGAGCGAATATCAGCAATACCTTTGACCGTGTCAGCAATCAGCTCATCTGTAATAGGTGCACCAGCGACATCGTGTAATAGCTGTTTGCAGGTCTTAACTGCGTCAGGGCTATTTTTGACGACCTTATTACAGAACGCAGCCACTTCATCGGCCAGCCACTCTTCGCTAACACGCTCATGGATAAAACCAAGCTGACGCGCCTTTTTGGCATCAAATACTTCAGCACTTAAGAAATAACGCTGCGACGCTCTAGCACCTAGCGCTCGGATAACATAAGGACTGATAGTGGCAGGGGCTAACCCTAACCGCACTTCACTCAGGCAAAAATTAGCAATCTTAACGGCGATAGCCACATCACAAACAGCAACTAAACCCATGCCACCTGCATAAACATCGCCTTGAATAGCCGCAACTGTTGGCTTAGGACATTCATAAATAGTCTTAAGCATTTGCGCCAATTTATCAGCATCCGCTAGATTCTCTTCATAGCTATAGTCCGCCATGGCACGCATCCAATTGAGATCAGCACCTGCACAAAAAGCCTTGCCAGCAGCCGCTAGCACAATGACACGTACCTCATCATCAGCACCAAGCGTATTGAATGCATCGGTTAGCTCAGCAATCATTTCATCGTTAAAAGCATTACGTATCTCAGGACGATTCAACGTCACTGTCGCCACGTGCTGCTCCACTTTAACCAGTAGGCTTTTATAATTCTTATCACTGTCTTTTCGCATAACTTTCTCTATATTTTTTTATGTAAATACTCAAACAAACTCTTGGTCAATCCATAATAATGTTAATACAAGAAAACCAAGTACAAAGACTAAGCGTAGATGTACAAATCGTACTTTAAATGAGGTTAACGTAGTCGTCGCTTATTATGAGAAGACCTTAGAACGCTTACATTCTAAAGACCCCAAAAGTCGTCTCTTCAATCGGCGCGTTATATGCAGCGCTTAGACCTAAAGCTAATACATTACGGGTATCAGCAGGATCAATTACGCCGTCATCCCACATACGTGCGGTAGCATAGTACGGATGACCTTGCTCTTCATACATTTCACGAATCGGCGATTTAAATGCCGCTTCGTCCTCATCGCTCCACGCTTCACCTTTGCGATCAAAGTTATCACGTTTGACCGTTGCCAGTACTGATGCAGCTTGCTCGCCGCCCATGACAGAGATACGGGCATTTGGCCACATCCATAAGAAACGCGGGCTATAAGCACGGCCACACATACCGTAGTTACCAGCGCCGAACGAGCCGCCGACGATGACCGTGAATTTTGGTACTTTGGCATTAGCCACCGCCATTACCATCTTGGCACCATGACGAGCGATACCTTCGTTTTCGTATTTGCGGCCAACCATAAAGCCAGTAATATTCTGCAGGAATACTAATGGGATTTTGCGTTTACAGCACAGTTCGATGAAGTGCGTACCTTTTTGCGCTGACTCACTGAACAAGATACCGTTATTGGCAATAATACCAACAGGTATCCCTTCGATATGAGCAAATCCACAGACCAGCGTCGTACCAAAGCGTGCTTTAAACTCATCAAAGGCACTGTCATCAACGATACGCGCGATGATTTCTCTGATATCAAATGGCTTGCGCTTGTCTGTTGGAATCACACCATATAGTTCTTTTGCATCATAACGCGGCGGACGCGGTGTGATTTGATTAGGAATATTTTTTGCAGGGCGATTTAGGTGACTGACGATATTACGGGCAATCGATAACGCGTGCGTATCATTCTGCGCTAGATGATCAACCACGCCCGACAGTCTAGTATGTACATCACCACCGCCCAAATCTTCTGCCGTGACCTCTTCACCCGTCGCTGCTTTTACCAGTGGTGGACCACCCAAAAAGATAGTACCTTGCTCTTTGACGATAATAGACTCATCGCTCATGGCAGGAACATACGCACCGCCAGCCGTACAGCTACCCATGACCACAGCAATCTGTGGAATGCCTGCCGCACTCAGATTTGCTTGATTAAAAAAGATACGGCCGAAATGCTCTTTATCAGGGAATACATCATCTTGGTTCGGTAAGTTTGCACCACCTGAATCAACCAGATAAACGCATGGCAGATGATTTTCTTGTGCAATCTCTTGAGCACGTAGATGCTTTTTGACCGTCATTGGATAGTACGTGCCGCCTTTTACTGTAGCATCATTACAGACAATCATACATTCGATGCCATTGATACGGCCGATACCCGCAATCACGCCAGCCGCCGGAATCTCTTCGCCATACATATCATGTGCAGCCATCGGTGCCACTTCTAGGAACGGCGTGCCTACATCCAATAAACGCTCGACGCGCTCACGTGGTAACAGCTTACCACGCGCCAGATGCTTGGCTCGTGCGCGCTCTGAGCCACCTTGGGCAACTTTACGCAAGTGTACATACAAGTCATCGACTATCTCTTGCATCGCGGCACTGTTTTGCTGAAAATCGCTTGAGTTTGGACTCAGTTTACTGGTTATGATAGCGCTCATGATATCCCTTTTTTTCTTATACATAGATAGATACGTAGATGTGAGTAGCTTTTTATATAAATGATACTAACTACTATTTTTAAGCGTTGCTCACATATAGTCGATTCAATTTAAAAGTAGTACAAGGCAACCGAGTGCAGATGTATGTGTGATACTTCAAGCGAGGTTAACGCTGTAATACTTTTACAGTGAAATGAATATGGTTAGTCTTTTGTTTTTTAGAGCAGATAAGTAAGCTTACTACAAACCCAGCTCTTCTTTCATTTGCTCAATGATTTTATATTTTTGAATTTTTCCAGTGATAGTCATTGGATATTCAGTCACAAAGCGATAGTAAGTCGGCACTTTATAGTGAGCGATATGCTCGCTACAGAACTCGCGTACTTCTTGTTCAGTTAAGCAGCCAGGCTCTTTTGGAATAATCCACGCCGCAAGTACTTCACCATAACGCTCATCTGGTATACCTACGATTTGCACATCACGAATCTTTGGATGACGATAGAGATAATTTTCAATTTCTACTGGATAGATATTTTCGCCGCCGCGAATCACCATGTCTTTACTACGGCCGACGATTTTTACGTAGCCATCTTCATCCATTGTGGCCAAGTCACCCGTATGCATCCAACCATCTTGGATAGCTTCACGCGTTTTAAAGCGGCTGCCCCAATAGCCTTTCATCACTGAATAGCCTCGTGTAAGCAACTCACCTGTCTCACCCAGCGGGACAATTTCACCTGTTTCTGTATCAACGACTTTCACTTCAAGCGCAGGTTGTACCAGTCCTACCGTCGAGACTTGTTTATCAAGTGGCGTGTGCTCATTGGTCTGGCAAGATACTGGACTGGTCTCTGTCATACCATAAGCAATAGTAACTTCGCTCATGTGCATCTTATCGATGACGCGGCGCATAACTTCAATCGGACAGCTAGAGCCAGCCATGATGCCCGTACGCAAGGTAGACAAATCAAAGTTTTCAAATTCAGGATGGTCAAGCTCTGCGATAAACATCGTTGGCACGCCGTGCAGACCTGTACACTTTTCTTCTTCGACTGCCTGTAAGACGGTTAATGGCTCAAAGCCGTCGTTTGGATATACGATACAACCGCCATGCGTGAGAATCGCTAGATTGCCAAGTACCATGCCAAAGCAATGATACAAAGGTACTGGAATACACAGCCTATCCTCTTCGGTAAGGTTCATGGCCTCACCAATGAAATAGCCATTATTTAAGATATTGCGATGGCTTAAGGTTGCGCCTTTTGGTGTACCTGTCGTACCACTGGTGAACTGTACATTGATAGCATCGGTGTTTTTAAGCTGGGCTTGACGCTCAGCAACACGCGGATCGTTGGCATCGCCCTCGCTCATCCACGCAGAGAATTTTTGCATAAAACCAAAGGTCTCGTCCGACTCTGGCTCATCAATCCAAATGATACGTTCAATCGTTGGAATCTCAACCAAATCAAGCTGAGTGTAGTCTTTGTGGTAAATCTCAGGGCATAGCTCACGGATTAAACTGGCATAGTCACTGGTTTTGAAATGGCGCATCAGTACGAGCGCTGAGCAGCCCAGTTTATTTAAGGCATATTGCAACTCAAAAGTGCGGTAGGCAGGATTGATATTAACGAGGATAACGCCGACTTTTGCCGTGGCCAACTGCATGAGCAACCACTCAGCATTGTTGTGTGACCAAATGCCGATACGATCACCAATCTCTAATCCCATCTCAATCATACTACTGGCTAGCTGGTTGACTTGCTGCTGTAGCTCACGATATGTCCAGCGGATATTTTGATGGCGAACGACCAATGCTTCGCGCTCAGGATATTTGGAGACGATAGCATCAAAAAAGTCACCGATTGTCGCTTCAATCAGCGGTACATCAGGACCTTTATCATAGCTTTGAGTAAGTGGTGCATTGGCTGAGCGTGCGCCCATATTGATACTAGGGATGTTGTTTAAAATAGTGTCGAAGTCAACGTGAGTCGAATCGAAATCAGGAGTTTGAGTCATAACGAGTCCTTTCGTTTTACTTTTTATATTATTTATAAATAGCACTTATTAATAGCCTGCGTGCAAACCTTCTTCCTTGGGCAGGTCTTACATAGCATTCAGCTACTATAACGCCATCAATGAAAGCCTGTCAACAATATCAATACAGTATGTATCATTTAATTAGTCAGTCTGCGTTTCTACTTAGTAAAAGGTAGCATAGAATCATGGCAGATATTTGACACAAAAAAGCCAGCCACATCATAAGGAATGGGCTGGCTCGATCATCAATATTGTCTTTTAACTAAGTCCTCTGGAAAGCATCTAATAAAGGACATCACTTATAAATGATGTCCTTTATTAGTTTTTCAAAAGACGGTATTGCAATCGTTATGCTTTAGGAACTGCAGGCGCTTTAATCGTTACTGTTGCGCTAACGGCTTCATTATCATCGAGCAAATCCATGATTAGCTCATCATCACTCTCAGTCTTTACTTGCCAGTTGCCCGACGCTTGCGGTACACCCGTCACCATCACAGAGATGGCTTTATTTTTTAGGCGAATCATCGGCGGCTTATGATCGTAGCCACTATGCTCATGACCTAAGATATCATCAGCGATAGTCGCAGCCTGCGCGCGTAATGGCGCAACGTAACGACAAGCGACCCCATTGATAGACATACAGTCGCCGATGGCATAGATATTCGCTGCATTGGTGCGCAACGTTGCTGCATCCACCACGATACCCGTACGGCGATCGAATTCCACACCAGCCGCAGCAGGTAATTGCTCATCGACTGTCAGACCTGTACTGGCAATCACATGATCTACCATTAATGGTTCGAGCAGCTGAGTATCAGTATTGTCTGCATCCGATGATAACGGGGCATAGTCTACTTGTAGTTTCTCGCCATCTTCGCTGTCGTCGTCATTACTGCCAACACGAGTAACAGCTGATACTTGATAACCACCTAAGAATTGAATACCTTGCGACTCGATCGCTTTGGCTATACGTGCGGTCGCTTTTGCTGGTAGCATCTGCGAAAGCGGTGCATCGTTTAAATCAATGAGCGTTACTTTATGACCAGCCTTGAGCAGGTCTTCTGCGATTTCTGTACCCACCATACCAGCACCAACGATTGCAACATGCTGGCTACCTGTTGCTAGCTTTTCTTGTAGCTGACTAAAGCGCTCGATATGATTGACATGCCAGACCAAATCTTGTGGCAGACTTTTAGGAAAGATAGGGTGCGCGCCCATCGCCAGTACCATTTTCTCATAGCCAATAGTCGTCAGCGCATCATCTGACTGTGCAGTAGAGCGCACCTGTACAGTTTGGCTCACTGGATCGATATCTGTCACTTGCGTATTGGCTAGCAACGTCACTTCTGCTGTGTTAGCCGCTTCGCTACCAGATGCTCGTACTAAGTCTGATGCTCGTTTGTTTTGGCTGATTGCCATTGTCAACATTGGCTTATGATAACGGTCGCCACTATCAGCTGTGATTAATGTGATTGGAATCTCTGTGTCTTTGGCACGAATGGTATCAATGACATGCCAGCCTGCCAGTCCTGCACCAATAATAACCACACCTTTTTTTGATACTGTGCTCGTTGCTACAGATAAGTTTTCTACGCTCATATAAACTCCAATATGGTTTATGAATTATTTTAATTATCAAAAATATTGACCGCTATTGTATCAGTAAACAGCCATTCACTCACCTATCTAACAATTCACTTAGTCAATATCGAACTCCATGCGATGTGCTGTTGCACGCATGGTTTCACTATCTATTAATTTTTCTATACAGTATAGACTTGCGTGTATGCCTGCACTTATCCCCGCTGATGTGATGATATTACCAGTATCATCACTGGCATCTACAAAACGCGTATGCGAGATCACATCGATATCAGGATAAGATGCTAAATTATCCAAATCCATCCAGTGCGTGGTTGCTGACTTACCAGTTAATAAACCTGCCTTAGCCAACAGCAACGCTCCTGTACACACTGAAAGCGTCAGCTCTGCCAAACTTGCTTGAGTGATAATCCAGTCAATTACCACCTTATTATATATTTCTGTTTTTTCGGCACCGTAACCACCAGGGATGATTAAGACATCAATGTCTGGATGATTGGCAAAACTATAGTCAGGAATGACTTGCAGACCATTCCTAGCGGATATCGTTGCTTGGTTCTCGGCAATAGTGATAACCTCAAAGTGCTTATCATCACTAGCACTGGCAGCATTTTCAGCCAACGAAAACACCTCAAAAGGTCCTGCAAAATCTAATACTTCTACTTCATTGAACAGTAGTATGCCGACGGTTCGTTTTAGCGTCATATTCAATCCTAATTCAGTTGATAGCGTTAAATTAAATTAAACTCATCTATATTATGACTACTATCTTTTCAAACTTGTTTTATTAATCAGATGAGCCATTACATCTGCCTTTGCCGTTTGCGATTTCTCTAATTCGGCGACTATTCCCGCTCTATTTTCAGCGGCTTTATAGTCTCAAAGCTATCTTATTCAAATTCCTTTTGTGTAAAAATCATAGGCTCTAAATCGTTTTTCAAACAGCTATACAAAAAAAGCTCAATACAAAGCGCCCTATTAAAGATAGCGTTTAACTGTCTTTAATAGGGCGCTTTGTATAATTATTAGCAGTGGAAAGAAAAGTAAGCTTTAGAACATGTCTTTATCTTAGAAATACGGCTATAAACAATCGTAAATCAAAGTGTATTTAATGATTTAAAATCTTCGATAAGAACATCTGCGCACGGTCACTTTTTGCCCCTTCAAAAAACTCATCCTTACTACAGTTTTCTACGATATGCCCTTCATCCATAAAGATAATACGATTAGCTACCTGACTGGCAAAGCCCATCTCATGCGTCACGCACATCATGGTCATACCATCACGAGTCAGCTCGACCATCACATCTAGCACTTCTTGAATCATCTCAGGATCAAGCGCGGAGGTTGGTTCATCGAATAGCATTGCCACTGGATCCATAGCCAACGCTCGTGCAATCGCAACACGCTGCTGCTGACCACCAGAGAGTTCTGCTGGATATTTCGCCGCTTGTACCGTCAGACCAACACGGTCTAGATAGGCCATCGCTTTTTGTTTGGCCTCAGACTCTTTACGGCCCAACACTTTGATTTGTGCCACGGTCAAATTATCAATAATAGTCAAATGTGGAAACAACTCAAAATGCTGAAACACCATGCCGACACGGCTGCGTAACTTAGGTAGATTAGTCTTTGGATCACCGACAGAGATACCATTGACCATGATGTCACCTTTTTGAAAAGGCTCAAGTCCATTCACTGTCTTAATCAAAGTTGATTTACCACTGCCCGATGGACCACAAACGACGACGACATCACCTTTATGTACATGCGCCGTACAGTCAGTCAGTACTTGAAAGTCTCCATACCACTTACTGACATTAGATATCTCAATGACCATCTCATCACTAGCATGACCACTATTGGTAACCAGCCCGCCAAAGGCATTTAAGTACGTATCAGCATTGCTCATCACTGGCTCCTAACCACATTATTTTCGATAATCATTATTTAAAAAAGGTAAATCAAACGCTCAATCCAAGCTCTCAACACTCAAAAGCGCAAGAGATAGCTCTATTAAAATACGCTCAATTAAAACCGCAAACGCTTTTGTAATTGTTGCACGCCAATAGAGGCACTTAAGCTAATCACAAAATAGACAGCACCAGCACCTAAGATATACGGCGTGAGTAAGCCCATTAGCTCACCGCGAACGTAGGCTGCGCGGAAAAAGTCTGTCAAACCAATGGCAAATACCAGTGTCGTATCTTGGAATAAAATAATACATTGCTGCAAAATCAATGGAAGCATCTTACGAAAGGCTTGTGGCAAGATGACCAGACGCATGGTCTGCCCATAAGTCATGCCGAGCGCTTTGGCTGCATTGACCTGCCCGCTACCAATCGATTGAATACCAGCACGCACTACTTCTGAGAAATAAGCGGCCTCAAACATCATAAATGCGACCACACAAGAGGCAAACGCAGCATCGAGTTGCAGGTACTTACCCGCTACCCAAAGATAAATCATCGGTACAGCGAAGTAGAACCACAGTAATACCAATAGCAGCGGCACGGAGCGGAAGTAATTGACGTATAGTTTGGCTGGAATCTCAAGCGCTTTGATACCTGACAAACGCATCAATGCTAATATTGTTCCTAAACTGATACCGCCTAAAATAGCCAAAAACAGCACTTTTAAGGTGGTAAGCATGCCACCCATCAAACCAGGATAGGCTGTTGCCAATTCGGTCATATTCATTTCTGACCTCCCGCAATAAGCCCAGGCACACGCAATTTACGTTCAATCAATCCCATAATAGCGATTAAGGATAAATTGAAAACCAAATAAATAATCGTCGCGTAAGTATATATCTCGATACTATTTTGAGTGTATTCGCTGATGGTTTTGGTTTGGCTAATCAGCTCCATTACCCCCACTAGCGAGGCCACAGAAGCGTTTTTGAAACAGTTAGTCAGCTCAGAGCTGAGCGGTGGCAAGATAATACGAAATGCCTGCGGTAGCAGTACTTCTTTATAGACCTGTGGAATGCTAAACCCTAATGCATAGGCCGCGTTAATCTGTCCATCTGGTAATGACTCAATACCCGTTCGTACCTGTTCAACGATACGAGCAGCAGTAAATAAGCCAAGACCGATACTAGCTGACAACATGGCTGAAGTATTCGGAGATAAGTCCTTATACCACCATTCTTGTATCGTCGGCGTGAGCCAGCCAGGCGCGATATAAAACCAAAAGAACAGTTGAACAAGCAGTGGAATATTACGAAAAAATGTTACATAAGCCGTACCGATTGCACGAGCGGTCTTGTTAGGCAAGGTACGCATGATACCGAAGATAGTACCGACGACCATTGCAATGGCCCATGCAATACTGCCAATCAATAGCAGCCAGCCAAGACCAGTGATCATCCAATGGATATAGAGCTCGTTGCCAATACCAGTCTGCTCAAAGAGCACACCCCAGTTCCAGCTATAATTCATGGTTGTCTCTCCGAGCAACGATTGATAAGCCTATACGTCAAATAAAATTACTGGCTATCTGAACGTATAGGCAAGCTATGTTGAGGGACAATGAGCGTTACTGCGCTGCTGCTTCTTTAGGCTGAGCGCTGTCATGCGGATTGGCAATCAAGGCCTTTAAGTTGTCTGACATCTCAAAGTTTAGATTGACGTTCTTTGGTGGGATTGGGTTCAAGAACCACTTGTCATAAATGCTATTGATTTCGCCTGAGCTAAACACATTAGCAAGTGCTTCATCGACCACAGCTTTGAATTCAGGATCATCTTTGCGCATCATACAGCCATAGATTTCAAACGATTGCGGCGTACCGACGATGACCCATTCATCAGGATTTTTTGCTTTGGCTTTTTCGCCAGCAAGCAGCACATCATCCATCATAAAGGCATCAGCGCGACCATTTTCTAGCATTAGAAAGCCTTCGCCATGATCTTTTGCTGAGATGATATTGGTATCCATCTTATTATCATCGTTGTACTGACGGATATAACGCTCTGAAGTCGTGCCTGCTGTCGTTACCAGAGTTTTACCTTTTAGGTCTTCAAAATCTTGAATACCAGAGTCTTTTTTGGTCAACAGACGCGTACCGATTTCAAAGAAACCGTTTGAGAAAGCGACTTGCTTTTGACGTTCTTCGTTATTGGTGGTTGAACCGCACTCAAAATCTACCGTGCCGTTTTGTACCAATGGGATACGAGTCTGCGAAGTGATTAGGTTATAGCGAACGTTAAGGTCTGGCATGTTTAGCTTTTGCTTAACTGCTTCAACCACTTTCATTTCCAAGTCGTGAGCATAGCCAATCGGTTGGTTAGGATCATCAGCGATATAAGAAAAAGGAATAGAGGAATCACGGTGACCGACGACAATAGTGCCAGAGTCTTTGATTTTCTGTAGCGTACCGTTGGTGGTGGTTTCTGTCGTCGCTGCATCATCTGCTGGCGCATCAGTGCTGGTCTGGCTGCTATTATTACATCCCGCTAAACCTAATGCCATAACAGCAGCTAAAGTCAACGGTTTGGAAAATGAGTATGTCATGAAATACATCCTTTTATCGCAAGATTGAGTGAGTGCTTGGACGACATAGGTCTGATTGACCAGACTGCCCCGCATCCGTACGGTTGTTGCTGTTGTTTATCACAATGCAACTTAATGTTACTGTACAACAAATTTGCAGTAGAGGGTGAATTTTTTTTGAGAGAGTACATATATATGAATATATTTATATTCTAACTATAAACTGTTGGCTTATAGCGGCTATCTACTCAGAGTTTTGTACAAACAGCTGCTTGGGTGTTTAAGCTAATTATTAACCTTTACTGCTTACAATCGTCAAAACAGTCTACTAAGTGAGATTGATAAATCGGCAGTAATCCCCATAAAGCAAACAACTTCTCTATACTACAAATGACTTATGACTCAAGATATCCAAGTCCCAAATACGGACAGCCAAACTACTGGCAACCATGGCAGCAACGACATTCGCCAACGTTTCTTTGTTGAAGACTCGCCCGTGCGCGGTGATGTGGTACGCCTATCACGCAGCTACGCGAGTACGATTGCGCAAAAGCCCTACCCTGAAGCCATCAAACGCTTATTGGGTGAGATGCTCACCGCAGCGAGTTTGCTAATCAGTACGGTCAAAATCAATGGTCGCCTATCTATTCAGTTGCAGTCGTCAGACAGTGACAGCTTACTAAACTGGGCGATGGCAGAATGCGATCAAGACGGTATCATTCGTGCGCTTGCTAGTTGGAAAGGCGAAACGGATGAGCAAGTACAAGCGTGGGACAATATGATCCATGCCAAAGAAGCATTTGCTGAACTTGGTGCGATGGGACAAGGCGTATTGTTTATCAATATTCAGCCTGATGGCGGTGAGCCATACCAAGGTATCGTTGAGCGTAGCCATGACAATCTAGCAGACTGCTTAGCGCATTATCAAAAGCAATCAGCCCAGATTCCAACGTTGATTAACTTGGCATCTGACGGCCTGCAAGCTGGTGGTATCTTGGTACAAATGCTACCGCGTACTGCTGAAGAAACGTCTGAAGTTGAGCAAAACCAAGACGCTGGTATCGATGATGATTTATGGACGCGCTTGTCTGTATTGACACGCACGGTAAAAGCAGAAGAGCTAACCACACTGGATGCTAACGAAATACTCTATCGCTTGTATCACGAAGAAAACATCGTTGCCCCTGAGCCTGCCCCTCTATCATTTGGGTGTACTTGCTCACGCGAAAAGTGTGAAATGGCAATCGAGCAAATCGGCGAAGCAGAAGCATTAGATATCGTTGAAGAGCAAGGCGGGACGTTTGAGATGGATTGCGGATTCTGCGGTGAAGTCTATAAGTTCAATAAAGATGATGTAGCAGCAATATTTTCTGAGTAAGTTTTTTCTTACTTGCTATAAGTCAATATTTATAAAAAACCCTCAAGCGTCATGCTTGAGGGTTTTTGTTTTATACTGAGTTTTTAAATTACTGGTATTAGTTATGAGTAGCTTTTGGCAAGAGTTAATTATAAATTGGAGTGGCAATGCTGTTTTAGGTGGATTGATAATCTATCTTGGCAAGGTTTACCTCGAAAGAATTGGTCGCAATGAACAAGCAGCTATTGATGAGCGACTAAAAAAACTTGAACAAGATCATGAAAGTATCTTAACTAAAAGGGATCATTTTCACCAAATATCACAGCAAACATATCAGAAACTGTTTGAACATAAAATCGAGGTATACCATCATTTAAATAATCTAGTCTCAAGTTACCAATTGCAAGACTATACCGACTATAGCCAAGGTTTTGACAATAACTCTATAAAATATAAATCAATCAGCTCATTTATAGAGATAAGTGAGTACATTACTTCAAACTCTACTTATATTACCCCAAATCTTTACAGCAAGAACTCTGAGTGGTTTAACTTATATTTGGAAAGCAAAGCAAAAGTAAGTCAAAGAATATCTGTTTTGCATCAGACTAACAGTCATTCCCAGCAAAGAAATGTAATTGATTTACAAGAGAAGGAAATTGAACTACAGGAAAGCATATACGGAGAGTCTTACGAAAAATCATCTAATCTAATTGCAAAAATTATTATTATAATTGAACAAGATATAAAAGAAATTGGACGCTTTATTCATTCAGAATCTTTAAAGTAAACCTATGAGTCTTTATTATATCTAATCAATTCTACTGAAATTATTAGATATAATATCCACTACTCTCTACACCGCCACATCTAAACTTCTGGGATAAGAGTGTATGCGCGGA
The DNA here is from genome assembly GCF_947500265.1 of uncultured Psychrobacter sp. Lineage (GTDB taxonomy): Bacteria > Pseudomonadota > Gammaproteobacteria > Pseudomonadales > Moraxellaceae > Psychrobacter. Next base: position 119,136 of record NZ_CANMRN010000003.1, read on the forward strand.
CGTCCAGCATAGTCACTGCGACCATTATCTAGCAGCCATTCAACAACCTGTTCGCGCACTCGCCTACTATGAATTAAGTTCATATGGTTCACACCATAAAATACTGCTTTATGACCATCTGGCACAAACAAGGCATGCTCAGCGTCATCCTCACCTAAGGCTGAAGCAACCGATACCAAGCTATCCCCTAGCAGATCCGTCACCTTAGAATCATAATGCGTCTCAAGCAAAGCACTGGCGACAAAGTAAGTTTTAATACCACTTGGCAATCGTGCAGGATGGCGGAAATCTTGTGGTAGTACGCTACGTCCTTCTAGTGCTTTCCAATCTGCATCTCGAATACTGCCATGACGTAGATCGATAATACCGGCACTGCGCATATCCCCGAGCTTGGCCAGTGAGCCTGCAAAAGGCAGCTTGGCAATGATATCTTGTACATAATTACCAATACGCTCAAGCACTGCCCCATGATGCGGCGAACCTAGCGTGATGAGATTGCCAACGCGCTTGATCCAGTCTAGGCGATCTTGCTCGCCATAAAACAGTGCACTGCGAGAAACCAAGCCACCCATACTATGTCCAACCAGATCTATCTGACTGATATTTGGGTTGTCATCGACCAGCGCTTGTAGCAATTGAGAGAACTTACGGCCGCTACGAGAGATACGGCGACCTGTGTTGTAATCCAAATACAGCACCGTGGTATCAGGCTGGCTGACATGAATGGCCTCGCCTAAATCATTATCCACTTGGGCTTGCCAGCTCAAATGACTCATACATAGACCATGGCACAAAATAGCGATACGGCCTGATAGTACCTCACTTTGTGGTTTGCCGTCTTGAGTGTATAGCATCATCGGAATAGCGAGCGCATTTTGATTATTGACAAGATGGTCACCCATGACACCATTGAGTACATTGACCAGCTTTTTTAGTGAATCTGGTAGTGGCTGCACTGACTTTTGGAGAATCAGATTTTTGTATATGCGTAGTACAGACGCCAGATTATTACCGACCATTTGCATGACATGACGTATCGTGCCATAGATACGTCCAGTAAATCCGCGCGACCATTTATTTAAATGTTTGTCATTGAAGCGGCCTAGCGGACGCAAGATAACTTCACGGTGAATGGCTTCTACGATTTCTGTAATCTCAACCACACCCATGGTGGCAAGCTGAGCCAATCCTTCAAAAAAATCAGCCAAAGATACAGGTGTTTTGTTGATTTCATCACTGTCATCCGAATCTGCTAGTAGCTTGACCAGTTCATCCATATCGATGGCTTCGAGTTGGTCAATTTGTTCATATAGATGACTATGTAGCGGTACACTCGCATCTGGGACAAAATGCGCATCGAGCTCATGATGAGTACGAGTATAGCTGCTATCATTTTGAGCGTCGCTGTCACTAACACCGTCGTTATAAAACACCTTTGGACTGCTCATAATATTTGCACATTCAGCGAGAAAAGTAATGGCCTATATTATCCTGTAACTGCAGCAAATAGAAGTAAATGGTTTGACTTTAGAGCGGGATGACGACTAGCAGAGCCAGATTACTGATAGACGGTCTCTTTAGCCATCAAACCAATATGATAATAAAAAATCCCAAGCCTTAACTTGGGATTTTTATGGTTATGAGCATTTTAGTTGTTTCTATTATCCGCCTATAGCTTATCTATCTATGTCGTGCTATCAGCTGTATCAAATGATTCTGCCAGTATGACATCACCATCCTCGCGAGTAATCATCACAGTCGCTGAGCGAGGAATACTACCGCCAGCGACAGCGCCCCATGTATTGCCGGGATGCTGAATATTGATAAACAGCGTCTTAAAATCTGGCGCCATGGTGATACCTGTTACTTCGCATCCTTCAGGACCGACAAAGAATCGTTTAATATTGTCATTGCTAGCAGATGTGCCAACACGGGTCGACTGCCCTGCCGATGTGGTCGTCATCGATCCATCACTGACCTTACCCGGTAGTGCCGCGAGCAACATACAGCTACTGGTATCAGTATAAGCGCCGTCATCTGTCTGAATCCATAAGACACCGCGCGGGTCAAAATATAGCCCATCAGGTGAAGAAAAGTCATTATTATCATTTAATTGAGAAAGGTTTTCTGCTGATAAGTCACTTGGCGCACCAAACAGATAAATATCCCATTCAAAGCTCGTTGCGGCATGGTCACCGCCTGCTTCTGCCCAGCGAATAATGTGACCATTGTCATTACCAAGTGCTTTTCCGCTTGACTGATAGCTACGCGGATTGGAAGCTGAGACAGGCTGATCGTCACGTACGCCGCGATATTTGTTATTGGTCAATGTCACATAGACATCGCCCGTCATAGGACTGACCGATACCCATTCAGGTCGATCCATCTTAGTAGCACCAGCAGCATCGGCAGCTGCACGGGCAAAGACCAATACTTCATCTTGTCCATTGAATGGCAATACACTATTGAAAGCATCCAGTCCATTTTGACCATGGACGAGAGCTTTCCACTCACCGCTACCATCTTCGTTAAATACCGCCACGTATAGCGTGCCGTCATTCAGATATTTGTCACCTGATTTGAGTCCGCCGCCGATGTCCGAGTTTGACCACATCGCTTTGGAGACAAACTTATAAATGTACTCACCTCGGGCGTCATCACCCATGTAGAACACCACTGGCTTGCCTTGCTCAACAGGAGCATACGCGCAGTTTTCATGAGCGAACCGGCCCAGTGCGGTACGTTTTTGCGGTATAGAATTTTGGTCAAATGGATCAATTTCAGTAATATAACCAAAAGTGTTAAAGCCATAGCGATAATCTTCAGCAGCACTAGCACCGACTGCGGTCATATCCCAACGTGAGAACTCATCTGCTATTTTGGCATCCTTTGCCTCTGGGGTATGCCATAAATACTCCCAACCTGGGAAGTCCTCCACCGCACCGTAGCGCTCGCGAGCGTAGTTATCACCAGCGCTTAATTGACTGGCATCTTGTCCACGGGCAAACACACCTAAGAAGTTCTCTTCGGTCGTCAGATAAGTACCCCAAGGTGACAGACCTGCGCCGCAGTTATTATTGATACCGCGAGTCTGATAGCCTGTCGGGTCAAACTTGGTCTTGACCAGAGCAGAGCCTGCCACAGGGCCAGCCAATTGTGCTGTTGTACTACTGGTGATACGGCGATTGTATTTAGAGTCAGGTACCATCTCATAACCCATACCATCTGCACGGCGAGTTAGCTCAACCACCGAGACGCCATGACAGTTGACTTCACGGCGGACGTCGCTCGCGAGACGACGGTTCTGAAAGATAGGCGCAGCATCGTTATCTTGAGTGACGTAATAGCCAAACGGGCTAAGCTCACTGCTATTAACGTATTCATGGTTCATGACTAGCAAGCTATTTTCTGACGCTTTGGCATCGTAAGCGTTACCGTTTTTGCCAAAGAACCACATCCCATCATGGTTGTCACCCATCCGCCATTCAAATGACTCTGCTGATTGCTCGCGATTGTCCTTCCAATCCTCGATACCAGAGTTCAGCGGTGTACCAAGCGGTAATATCATCTCTGCCTTGTAGCCTGCTGCTACGGTCATCGTATCCGCTGTTGAGTGCGCGACTGCCTCAAACTTTAGGGTATCAGGACGCTTCAAATCACCTTGTGCAGGGATAGCGGCATTATCGTCATCACCAACAATACTGCTATCGTCGTCTTCACTACAACCGACCAAAGGTAATGCGCCAAAAAACGCAGCAGCCGTCAACCCTGTGCCACCTTTTAGGATACTACGGCGGTTCAATCGACGATTGATAATCGTCTGAAAGTCAGTATTATTAGTAGGATTTGAGTCTTCAACCACTTCATGGGCAAGCGTTCGCTCATTGTTCAATAATGTCATTATCAGTCACCTTGCTATTAGGCTAGATTGGCAGAGAGTTGATCGCGGCTTTATCATTACGACCACAAAAATACGAATTCCGCTTAAGTCTACTCAACCTTTATGACAGCACGCTGAACAATAGGTGACAAACTGATGACAATCGACTGTACTGATGGTTATTTAAAAATAGAATAATTAGATAGTTAGCATTGTTTGGCAGTTAGCAAATTTAAAAAATAAATATAAAGGCTTAAAAGCAAAAACCCCAAGCAATTGCTCGGGGTTTTTAATATGCGTCTGTTATGGCAGAAAAGCTTACTGTACTTGTGATACCCACTCATGAGCACCCAGTTTTAGCTTAAGCTGATCGCCTGCTTGCAACACACCAACGCCGCTTGGCGTGCCAGTCATAATCACATCACCTGCTTGTAAGCTAAAGGCGTGGCTAATATTGACCAGCAATTCATAGACAGGAAAGAGCATTAAGGCACTATCGCCATCTTGCATTAATTTATCATTGATAGATAGCTGATACTGTACATTCTGCAGATTGCCAAACGCTTGTGGGTCGAGCCAATCAGCAAGCACGCAAGCTCCGTCAAAACACTTAGCACGCTCCCACGGATGACCTTTTTCTTTTAGCTTGCTTTGCAAATCACGCAAGGTCAAATCCAGTCCCAATGTCACGCCACCAATCGCTTGCTGAGCTTGCTCAATTGTCGCCATAGATAAGTCAGCTGATAGCTGAATACATAGCTCGGCCTCGTAGTGAGTCTCGCCAAATAGCTCTGGACTTGGGCGAACCACATCACCACGGATAGAGACCACTGAAGACGCAGGCTTCATAAACAGTATTGGCGTGGTTGGTACTTCATTGCCCAACTCTGCAGCATGTGCCGCATAGTTGCGACCAACACAGACAACTTTACCAATAGAAGCACGCAATCTTTCATTATGATTGATAGCGCCCTGCTCAGCATTGACACCAGCTGCAATGGCGTTCGCTAATGACTCGTGTGGCGATTGGCTCATACTAAACTCTCCCTGTAAATGATGGCTATTCTATCAGCAGTTCATACTCTATTGTCTACAGTGACTTTGACGATTTTTAGTTGCTAACTGCTAACTATGGAATCGTATTGGTCACCACATCTGGTGGTACATAACTGGCGTGGCGGTTCATACGTTTTTCAAACATTCTAAAGCTAAACAAGATAACCCATGACAGCAATAAATAGACGATACCAGCGGCAAAGAATAGCTCCATCAAGGTATAGGTACGCGCACTAATCGTACGAGCAACACCTGTGATATCCATCAATGCAATAGTTGAAGCGAGCGCACTGCCCTTTAGCATAAAGATAACTTCGTTACTGTACGCTGGAATCACAATACCAAATGCGCGCGGTAGCGTAACCCGTGTTAGCTTTTGCCATTTTGACATGCCAAGCGCATCAGCAGCTTCAAGCTCTCCAATCGGAATCGTCTGAATCGCACCGCGTATAATCTCTGCCAGATAGGCACTGGTATTCAGGGTAAAGGCAATAATGGCACACCAATATGCTTGGCTAAGTACCGGCTCCCATAAGAACGACTCGCGCACGGCCTCGAACTGACCCAAACCGTAATAAATTAGGAATATCTGTACCAGCAGCGGCGTACCACGGAAAAAGAAGATATACAGAAACGGTAGTATCTGTACCACCCAATTCTTAGACAGTCGCAATAACGCCAAAACCAAACCAAACAGCAATCCAATCACACCTGAAAACAAGACCAGCTGTACGGTCAATACCGCGCCGCCTAGTAAATCAGGGATATGGTCAAAAATGACCTGCCAATTCCAATCCATAGTATCTCTCCTCTACCCTATGGTCGATTGACTGTGAGTGGATTGACGGCTTATCTTTTTGGCATAGCGTGCCGCAGGATTAGCGCGCCACTCAAGCCACATCATAAAGCCCGTAATCAACATGGTCAGACCCAAATAAATAATCGCTGCTGCCATATAAAAGGTAAACGGCTGCTGTGTAGACTGTGCCGCACGCGATGACTGATACATGATGTCCTTGAGACCCACGACCGATACCAATGCGGTATCTTTGAGCAGTACCAGAAACAAATTTCCCAAACCTGGTAAAGCAATCTGCCACACTTGCGGCAAGGTGATGCGATAAAAAGTCTGAAAAGGACGCATACCAATTGCTTGCGCAGCCTCTCGCTGCCCTACTGGAATCTCTTGAATGGACATGCGAAAAATCTCAGTCGCATACGCACCAAAGGCAATAGACAGTGCCATGACACCACCCCAAAAAGCGCTAATCTCGACATAGTCGTTATAGCCAAACTTTTTGAGGATGCTCATCAATAAGATAGAGCCGCCATAGTAAATAAAGAGCACCAATAGCAGCTCAGGAATACCGCGCATCGTCGCAGTATAAACAGTCGCAAGTTTACGCAGCAACCAGATATTGGACATCTTTGCGGTTGCGCCGAGCAAGCCTAGAGCCAGACCAATGATCAAACTGGTCACAGCTAGCTGTATGGTGACGGTAGCGCCGCTCAATAAAAGCGCGCCAAATCCTTGTAAGTCAAACACGATTATCCACTCAGTCTCTTTATATTAGCAATTTGCAAAATATGAGTTAAAAGAATCAGCATCAATAGCTGAACGCGGCGAAACACCGTATTTTATACCAAATCAATAGGGATGGTCGGCATCAAAAAATGACGTCAGAAGAATACGATTAACGCTGCGATAATTGACACAGTAGAAATGAGCGCTGATTTTATCATATTCACTCGCCGTGATGTTAATACTGACGCGTAAAAGCTGCGCCTAAACCGTACTTAAACAGACACTTGCCTCTATAAATATACAATCAGCCGACTAAATTTGAGAAAAATTGGTAGGCGGCTATTATGTATATTTGTTGATATAACGACGAATAAAAAAGGACATCACCATGATGGCGATATCCTTTTATTGATTAAAACAATATTTTTTGACTGCTATCTTTGACTACTGTTAGCTATTAACTAGCGTTTTCTGTCGCTGGTTAATAGCTAATGTTTGTATCCGCATCTGTACCCGTATCTGCGTCTTCATCAACTTTGCTCGTTGCAGACGCTGGCACCGCAAAGTACTTTTGATTGATTTTATCGTAAGTACCGTTTGCTTTTATATTAGCAAGAGACTGATTGATCTTTGCTTGTAGCGGATCATCTGGGCGTACTGCTATCGCAAAGTTATCATTGATATCAATTTCATCACCTTTTAGCGCATATTTGCTACCAGCATTTGAGCTTAACCATTCTATGGCAGGCAGCTTATCAGAAATCATCGCATCGACACGGTTTGAACCGAGATCCAAAAACGCATTGCTCAACGTATCATAAAGCTTCATATCGGCTTTTGGATACGTGTCTTCTAGCCACTGCGATGAAATGGTTGAACGCTGTGCAGCAATAGAATGCGAGTCGATATCACTGTTGTTACTAGGGTCAAAGCTGCTGTCTTTTTTGGCCAAAAAAACCAAGGCATTGCTAAAGTACGGATCGGTAAAGCTCACCTGCTGCGAACGCTCTGGAGTAACGGACATCGCGGCCACGATTGCATCGTATTTACCTGCTTTTAGACCAGGGATAATACCGTCCCAGTCCTGCGCCACAATCTCACAAGTAACCTGCATATCCACACAGAGTGCATTTGCTATCTCAACATCAAAACCACCCAGTGTCCCATCGGCATTGGTATAGTTAAAAGGTGCATAGGCCCCTTCTGTACCGATGCGTAATACATCACCTGTAGAGGCTGCCGTTGCTTCGGTAGCCTCTGGATTGGTATCAGCTGTACTCTCCTGGCTATTGCTACAGCCAGCAACAGTAAAGGCCGTCGCTAGTGCAAACAATGACATAGACAGACGACTGGCTACAGTAATGTTAAATTTGCCAGTCGTGGCACAGATTGGGGCACAATGGTTGCTCATGATCATCCTTGGTTTTTTCTTGAGTAAACAACACGTCTTCAAACAACAGCAGTCAAACTGCTAGATATCATATTAGTTAGCTGGTGCTTCTTCTTCAGCGACCACTACTTCTTCGACACTATCAGTTGTTGCCACCGCTTTTTGAGCTGCAGCCGTTGAGCTAGTACCAAAATAGCTACCCGTGATTTGATCATAGGTGCCGTTGTCTTTTAGCTCAGCCAATGCTGCATTGAACTTAGCAACTAACGGATCGCCTTTACGGAAGGCAATACCCATTGCATCATCATTGGTGCTGATTTCTTCACCTTTAACTTCGTAGCCTTTGCCTGCGTCTGTTTTTAACCAGTCGATACCCGTTACTTTGTCAGACATCATACCGCGCACGCGACCTGAGGTTAGATCTAGATAAGCATTGTCCTGCGTATCATATAATTTGATATCAGCATCTGCATGCTCGTCTTGTAGGTATTGCGAGGCAACAGTTGAGCGCTGTGACGCAATTGGCAGACCTGTTAGCGACTCAACGCTTAAGTCATCACCTTTTTTACCGATCAAGATGATACCGCTATGGAAGTAAGGGTCACTGAAATCAACCACTTCTTTACGCTCAGGCGTGATAGACATACCTGCGATAGCTGCATCAAATTTCTGTGCGTTAAGCCCTGGAATCAAACCATCCCAATCTTGAGAGATGACTTCACACTCAGCTTTCATTTGTGCACATAATGCGTCAACCAGCTCAATCTCATAACCAATTAGTTTGCCATCTGCATCGGTATAACTGAAAGGCTTATAGCTTGATTCTGTCGCAATTTTGATATTTAAAGGCGCTTCAGTAGCGGTATCAGCTTCAGCATTTTCTGCTGGTGCTGAGCTATTGTTACAACCTGCCAACATTAGCATTGCTGCGCTAAGCGGTGCTAGCCACAATGCTTTTTTGCTCATTGATGATGTCATTGAAATTGTCATAAGTTTTATTCCTTAATATATTTACCAGCTGTATCGTCCATCACTGCTTGCTGATTTATGCTTATAAACACCGTTTATTTGAAACATGCCCAGTTTTAAACATTACTTGCATAAAACGTTACTTGTTCTAAGCACAAATCTTCAGTGAGTCATTATTGACCAAAGTTCATCTGCTCAAGACGTGCAAGCTCACCGTTACCACGGATTTCGCTCAATGCTTTGTCAAAGTCAGCTTTGAGTGAGTCACCTTTACGTACAGCAATGGCAATATTGTCATCGTTATCAATTTCATCACCAACGATACCGAAGCCCGCTGCGTTTTCTGCTAACCATGATTTGGCAGAAACTTTTTCAGCCAAGACCGCATCGCTACGACCAGATTTTAGATCTAGATAGGCATTGTCATAGTTGTCATACAACTGAACTGTGTTGCCTTCTTTGCCTTCGTAATTATCCTGTAGATAAGCACCTGGCGTAGTAGAACGTTGACCACCAAGCGTTGCGTCTTTAATCGCCATAGGATCAAAACCACCATCCGTATTGGTTAGCCATACCATTGTATTGGCAAAGTACGGCTCGCTGAAATCAACTTTTTCTTGACGCTCAGCGGTGATAGACATACCTGCGATCACAGCATCATATTTCTGTGCCAATAGACCTGGGATAATACCGTCCCAATCTTGTGCAACGATTTCACACTTGGCTTGCATTTGATCACACAAAGCGTTGGCAACATCGATATCAAAACCTGCCAAGCTGCCATCAGCGTTGGTGTAGTTGAATGGAGGGTAAGCACCTTCGGTGGCGATACGAATGGTTTTACCAGTGGTTTCTGCTGCAGGGGCGTCAGCGTTGGTATCGGTAGTTTCATCGGCAGGTTGGCTACAAGCGCTCAACATCAATGCAGCAGTAACGGTCATTGATGACCACAATAGGCGAGAATTCGACATCATACGTTCCTTAAATTCTGATGGGTTTTACATAAGTTTTTGACAGGATTTTCTGACTTAGGGTTCTGATATTTTGTTCTCTGACGTCCCTGCCAGACAAGCAATATAGATAGCAGAATAACAGACAGCCACGAGACGTGACGGCCTATAAACCTTTTGATAATACCTGAGTAAAATATCAAAAACAAACGTTTTGCATACTCATAGTTATCATTGGGCAATAAACAGTCAACAATGGTTACGTTACAGTGATTTTACATTTGGTAGGGTAAATGGTGGCAAGCGTGTTGCCACCATTTGTATTGGACATGATACTAGGCAAAAAACTAATAACTAAGTAGGACGGTGCGATGCCATAAAGTCTTTGACACGCTCAGAGGTAGGGTTATCAAAGACTTGCTCAGGTGTGCCAATTTCTTCAACCACACCTTGATGCAAAAAGACGACTTTGCTTGATACTTCACGGGCAAAGCGCATTTCGTGAGTAACGATAAGCATCGTACGTCCTTCTTCTGCTAGCTCGCGCATTACCGCAAGCACTTCGTTGACCAGTTCAGGATCTAGCGCAGAGGTTGGTTCGTCAAATAATAGAACTTGTGGCTGCATAGCAAGCGCACGAGCAATAGCGACACGCTGACGCTGACCACCAGATAAGTTGGCAGGATAAGCGTCTTTTTTGTCGAGCAGGCCGACTTTATCGAGCAGCTTTTCCGCATCGCTAATCGCTTGGTCTTTTTTAATCTTTAAGACCTGTGTTGGCCCTTCGATGATATTTTGCAGAATTGTCTTGTGTGGCCACAGATTAAAGTTCTGAAAGACAAACCCCACGCGAGCACGCAAGCTTTCTAGCTGCTTCACGTCTGCTGCTTGTAGCTCACCTGATTTGGCAGGTTTTAGCATCAGCTCTTCATTACCGATCAAGATACGACCATGATTTGGGTTTTCTAGAAGATTAATACAACGCAGCAACGTCGACTTACCTGAGCCAGATGAGCCCAAAATAGAGATAACATCGCCATCATAGGCAGTCAGGGATACCCCTTTTAATACCTCTAATGAGCCGTAGCTTTTATGGATGTCTTGTAAGTCTAGGGCGATAGGCCGAGTCGGGTTTTTTGCAGTATCAAGCATGGTTCAGCAGACTTCCAATAAATATGAGTGAAAACACGAATAAAATAAGAGCTATATATAGTACAAGCATCTAGATGCATTATCGTAATATGCCTGATGAGGCAAAGAGAAAAATGCCATATTGTCTCTTATTACGCAGTAAAAAGGCAAATATTGTATTTAACCAACGGGTTAATCAGCTTCTAACAAACCGCGAATACAAAAAAGCCCAGACTGCATTTATCGCTCTGGGCTTTATTTTATCACTTTAGAATACGAGACGTTGTGTTATCTGATAACTGCCTATTTATAGTATGTGCTTAGTACATCTAATATGTAGCTAGTGCATTCTATAATATGCGATTAGTACGTCGATACATGCTCTGAGTCTTCAGTCCCGTCCATCATATCTGCATCTTCTGCTGTTGCTACTGCCACATCATCGTTATTGGTAACGTCCATACCTTCATCATCAGCACTAGCAACGGCCACATCATCATTGTCGCTCGCTGTTGCACTTTCTTCTACAGAGGTTTGAGCGTCTACGGTAGTATCAGCTTCAGTTTCCATCGGTGTGTCGTCTTTTTTGCTACAAGCGCCTAATGCCAAAGCACTTGCTACCAAACCAACCGTTAACCAATTTTTATAAGTCGTATTTTTCGTAGCCATGTTCGTTCTCCATCACTCATCATAATAAGATTAAGTACTATCTACTGATAGCCTTGCTGTTTTAATGCTTACTATACTGAGGATATCTCGCGGCTACCTTAGTATTTACAGCGCAATTCTGTTAAAAACACGTAAAGATATAGTGTAGTACTGATAACGCGATTATCTTAAATAAATACCGCTTAGCATGAACAACATTACTTTGAACAAGCCCTTACAAGAGCGTTGCAAAGCGGATTCTGTTCACAAAATCATCTTTACTATCGTTCCAATCTGCTCTATGTTAAATAGCATAATGACCTATCGCTATCTAAGTAGGCATTCAAAACTTCTTTTTTTGCGACATTTTTCGCCTTTTTAGGTATTTTTACCTATATAAAATTGGGCGCTTTTAGTTATAAAAAACCTGTATCACATAAGGAAAATAATTTATGAGTCAATCGAATACTACGGATATTACGACCTATATGCAGTCTGTCGGTAAGCAAGCACGAGCCGCTTCTCGCGCGCTGGCTGCTGCCAACACTGGCGATAAAAACTCAGCACTCTTGGCCATTCATGATGAGCTGGTCAATGCCAAACAAGACATCTTGGCAGCCAATAAAATCGATATGGACAACGGTCAAAAAAACAATCTTGATAGTGCCCTCCTCGATCGCTTGGAATTAAACGAAGCACGATTTAACGGTATGCTACAAGGTCTTAAAGACGTCGCTGGCCTTCCTGACCCAATTGGTGAAGTCACTGACATGACTTATCAGCCATCGGGTATTCATTTGGGCAAAATGCGGGTGCCACTTGGTGTAGTCGGTATGATTTATGAGTCGCGTCCTAACGTAACATTGGAGGCTGCCTCACTAGCACTCAAGTCAGGCAACGCCATTATTTTGCGCGGTGGTTCTGAAGCCTTTGAGTCTAACCAAGCCATTGCCAAATGTATCATTAAAGGTCTTAGCCATACTGATCTATCAGAACATAGCGTGCAAGTGCTACAGACGACCGATCGTGCAGCCGTTGGTGAGCTGATTACCATGACTGAATATGTCGATGTCATCGTGCCACGTGGTGGTAAAGGTCTGATTGCGCGTATCAGCAACGATGCAAAAGTACCTGTAATTAAGCATTTAGACGGTAACTGCCATACCTTTATCGATAGTGATGCGGACGCTGAGATTGCGATTAAAGTCAGCGTTAATGCCAAAACACATCGCTACGGCACTTGTAATACGATGGAAACGCTACTGGTCGATGAAACAGTCGCAGATGAGCTATTGCCTAAAATAGCAGAGGCCATCGTCGCTGCTGATGACGCAATGCAACTACGCCTTGATGACAAATCACAAGCTATCCTAAATGACAATGCTAAACTTCAAGGTCATCTATCAGCTGCCACTTCCGAGGATTGGGATACTGAATATTTAGCTCCTATCCTAGCGGTAAAAGTGGTGTCAGGTATTGATGAGGCAATTGAGCATATCAATACGCACGGCAGTCATCATACTGATGTCATCATCACTGACAACTACACCAAATCGCAACGCTTCATCCGTGAAGTGGACTCGGCCAGCGTAATGATTAATGCTTCTAGCCGTTTTGCTGATGGTTTTGAATACGGTCTCGGTGCTGAGATTGGTATCTCAACGGACAAAATCCATGCACGTGGCCCTGTCGGTCTCGAAGGTCTGACTTCACAGAAATGGATCGTCTATGGTCATGGCGAAACCCGTGCTTAATCATACCAGTATCGACTATCAAAACGAATAATCAGAAACGTCAGCAATTATGCTGGCGTTTCTTCGTTTAAATCATAAGTATTTTAGTTAAGGCATTTAAATTATAGGGAGCGGTACGACTATGCAAAGTGGCAAGATTAAGCACTGGAACGAAGATAAAGGCTACGGCTTTATCGATGTAGATAATCAAAGTGAAGATGTGTTCTTTCATATAAGCAAAGCAAGACTGGCGAATCCTATAACGGTTGGACAAAGTGTCTACTTTAACAGTGCCCGTAACGACAAAAACCAATTGAGAGCCACTGAAGTGACCTCGTCTTCGTTGAGCCTTGACCAAGATACTGCATCAGATGTTCCAAGCTATACCCCTACTAATGCTAATAGAAATAGCAATCAACGCACTCGTAACTCAAATCGTAGCAGTCACAATAGCAGACCCAATAAAAGAAGCTTAGGCTCTACGCTATTTAGCCTTATCGCTATAATCGCCGTCGCTTTCTATTTCTTTGGCGATTTAAATTCGACATTGTTTGCTGATAGCATCGAGTCGACAACGGTATCGCAAGAAGTCATTGATAATACGAGCCAAACTACTACTGCTGGTATAACGGGTGATGCACAGGTCGACAATACGATTGCGCTCATTCAGCAAGGAGGCCCGTTTCCGTATCCAAATAAAGATGGTACGACGTTTTATAACCGTGAAGGCAGACTACCCGCCCAGTCACAAGGCTACTACCGCGAATATACCGTCCCCACCCCTGGTGTCTCTCATCGCGGCGCACGGCGTATCGTCACAGGTGGTAATCCGCCTACCGTCTATTACTTGACTGTCGACCATTATGATAGCTTCCAAAGACTACAGGTGCCTTAATATGAAAAAAGCTGATATGAATCGAGAAAGTATAAACCAAGCCATTCATTACGTTAATCAAAGCCATGTTAATCAAGGTCACATTAACCAAAACGGTACAGCACTGGGTACTAGCATTCCTGCGCAGGCTGTTACTATAGCCGTAGGTGACACGCTCGAAAAAACTGAGCTATTGACGAGTTTAGCTAAGGCCTGTGACTTCCCTAGTTATTTTTCACACAACTGGGACAGTGCATGGGATTGTCTAACAGACAGTGAGGCAATTCATTTAAGGCTTGATTTGACAGACGTTAAAAGCATAAACACTGAGGACTTCAATGTCTTTAAAAGCATCATTGAGGATGCCTTTAGAGAATTTGGCAAACCACAATTGTGGATCATCGTGCCATCTGAGGATGAAGCTTATGCGTTAGAAACTTAGTCGTTGAAAGCCTATATGTTGCAAGCTTGACCGCCGATAGTCACCGATAATTATTCGTCATCATAGAAACCTGAATTCGAGATAAAGCCATATTTATCCCGAATTCAGGTTAATTTATTTTATAGAAAGGATTAACCTATGGAGATTACCTTAAACGGTTATTACACCCTGATATTGGCCACCTTAGTGCTGCTGCTTGGGCGGTTTTTGGTGAGACGAGTCAAGTTTTTAGAGGACTTTAATATTCCAGAACCGGTTGCTGGTGGTCTGGTCGCGGCGATTGTTGTCTATGCTCTCAATATGGTTTGGGGATATAGTTTTAACTTTCATCAAGGACTACAGACCGCCACCATGTTGATGTTCTTTGCGTCCATCGGTCTGAGCGCTGATTTTAGTCGATTAAAAGCAGGCGGCACACCATTACTGATTTTTACTATCGTTGTTTCAGTGTTTATTGTATTGCAGGACATCGTTGGTGTGGCCATGGCAAGTGCGTTAGGACTTGATCCTTTGCTCGGTCTAGTGACAGGGTCTATCGCTCTAACGGGTGGTCATGGTACAGCAGGCGCTTGGGGTATTACGTTAGAACAAGACTACGGCGTGGTCGGTGCGACGACACTGGGTATCGCGGTTGCTACGTATGGTTTGGTCGCGGGTGGTATCGTTGGTGGTCCTGTTGCCCGTCGCTTGATTAACCGACTTGGACTAAAACCAACGCCAGCCAACCCTGATCCTAGCGATATCGAAAAAGTTGCTGGTGCGCAGTCATTATATAGCACCAAACACGATGAAGAGTCTGCAGGTAGTAATAAAGATATCTTTGAAAGACCTGATAGCATGCGCTTTATCACCGCTTCTTCTACTATCGAAACCTTGGCACTATTCGCAGGTGCTTTGGCTTTTGCCGATGTGATGGCCATCGTTGCTGAAGGTACATGGTTTGAGCTGCCTACTTTCGTATGGGCACTGGCAGGCGGCGTCATCATTCGCAATGTGCTGACGATGGTCTTCAATTTTGATATGTTTGACCGCTCAATTGATGTACTTGGTAATGCGTCTTTAAGCCTATTTCTAGCGATGGCATTATTGTCTTTAAAACTTTGGCAGTTGACCGATTTGGCAGGCCCTGTACTAATTATATTGGTTGTACAGACCATCATTATGATTATCTACGTGTACCTCATTACCTTTAAAATTATGGGTAAAGACTACGACGCAGCTGTATTATCAGCGGGGCATTGTGGTTTTGGTATGGGTGCGACACCGACTGCAATTGCAAATATGCAGGCAGTCACTGACCGCTATCTGCCTTCACCTAAAGCATTCCTAATCGTGCCAATGGTTGGTGCGTTCTTTGTTGATATCGTTAATGCCACGATACTACAGATTTTTACGAAGTTACCGTTTATGTAGGCCGATGCTGTTACAGATTAAAACTTAATAGCCATCTAGCAAATAACAAATACTAGCCATCGAAAAGCCCGCCAGGACTCATCTTGGCGGGCTTTTTTAATTATCAAGTTATAACAGAGTGTTCAATAAAACCTATTATTTATACTTTTTAATTTCACCATTTTTCACACGAGCTATGAAAGAATTAACCTCTCTTTTCACAATTGGCATCAAGAAGTACAGACCGATGATGTTAAAGATAGCCATAGCGAACAGAGCCGCATCTGAGAAGTCGATAACGAAGCTAAACTGTACGATGGTACCGATAACAACGAAGATTAAGAAGATAAGTTTGTATATCATCTCGCCGCCTTTACCTTCACCGAAAAGGTAAGTCCAAGCTTTTAGACCATAATATGACCATGAAATCATCGTTGAGAAAGCAAACAATAATACCGCGACAGCTAGGAAATACTGGAAGATAGGCGCCGTTTCCATAAAGGCCGCACGGGTTAAATCCACACCAGTAAGCGCTTGGGTTTGCAAGTTTGCGGCAGTGTTCACCCCAGAGATAGTAATAACAAGCGCCGTCATCGTACAGATAACAACCGTATCAATGAAAGGCTCTAATAGCGCTACTAGACCTTCAGTAGCAGGCTCTTTGGTTTTTACTGCTGAGTGAGCAATAGCGGCTGAACCAACACCCGCTTCGTTAGAGAAAGTTGCACGTTTCAAACCTTGAATCAACGCGCCAATAAAGCCACCAGCCACGCCAGCACCAGTGAAGGCACCCGAGAAAATCTCACCAAATGCAGTGCCGATATGATTAAAGTTAGCAATCAGTACGATTACCGCCATAGTAATGTATAACAAGGCCATAAAAGGTACGACTTTTTCGGTAACGGTTGCGATGCGCGGCATACCACCAATGATGACCATACCAACTAAAAATGCTAAGCCAATACCAAAGAATACACTGTAATCCGTTGGAATACTAAAAGTAGAGCTCATCACTGCAAAGGCTTGGTTACCTTGGAACATGTTACCAGCACCAAAGGTCGCCAATATACACATAAGTGCAAAACCAACAGCCAGAAACTTACCTAATCCGCCCATACCACGTTCAGCCATACCGCGGCTTAGGTAGTACATAGGGCCACCTGATACGACGCCAGATGGTAGTACCGTACGGTATTTGACACCTAGCGTACATTCTACAAACTTAGTCGCCATACCGAATAGGCCGACCATAATCATCCAAAAAGTAGCACCAGGTCCGCCAATAGCAAGTGCTGCACCAACGCCTGCGATATTACCAAGACCAACGGTACCTGATAAAGCAGTAGCTAAGGCTTGAAAATGACTGACCTCGCCTTCTTCCTTGTTGGCGGGATTAGGATCGGTATATTTGCCTCTGACAATATCTAGAGACAAGCCTATTTGGCGAAACTGAATAAATCCAAAGTAAAAGGTAAATACGAGTGCGGCAACTAATAACCAGCCCACAATGAGTGGGAAGCTGACGTCCCCAAGAGGTACTGAAAAGAAAATAAGGTCGACGAACCAGCCGAATATATTGGCCATAAAGCCATCGAGACCTGCTCCAAATGCTGCTAAACCTGATTGTTCTGCTGCTTGCGCAAGAGTCGTGCTGAGTAATAGCATCGTTGCGACTAAAGATTGTTTTTTCATGTAAATCCCTCTATTGAAAATAATATTTATATAATTATTCAATCAATTACAGCGATACTAATACAAAGTGTAACTATTTATTATAATTTGTATTAGTATTATTACTAAATGTTCAATACTGACTATATACTAATATTTTTGTATAAACAAAGAGATTTACACATTTTTCTTAATTAAACATCAACTTAGCTCCTTAAAATTAATAGCAAAACTCAATCAAGCTCACTACACTTATCGAAAAATGTTGGTAGTAATTTTCAGGTTAAATAACGGACTTAAATATAATTAAAAGAGCTCAATGGCAATATCAATATAGGTTTGCGTTAAATGTTCTAATATTTATGAAGAGCAATAACAAAAAAACCGCTAAGCAAAAGCTTAGCGGTTTTTTTATTACCATTCTAAAGTTTACTGATTTTTAGCATAGACTGGTAATTCTGCACAAATCGCTTCTACTTTAGCGCGTACTTCAGTAGCAACCGCTTCATCACCGCGGCTGTCTAGTACGTCACAGATCCAACCTGCCAACTCGCCCGCTTGTGCTTCGTTGAAACCGCGAGTAGTAATAGCTGGTGTACCGATACGGATACCAGAAGTCACGAATGGTGATTTTGGATCGTTTGGTACAGCGTTTTTGTTGACAGTGATGTGTGCTTCACCAAGCCATTTATCCGCTTCTTTACCCGTCATTTCTTGCTTAACGAGGCTGATCAGCATTAGATGGTTTTCAGTACCACCAGAGATAACTTCATAGCCGCGCTCTTGAACCACTTTTGCCATTGCTTGCGCATTTTTCACTACTTGCTGCTGATACGTTTTGAAGCTATCTTCTAACGCTTCTTTAAAGCAAACCGCTTTTGCAGCGATAACATGCATCAACGGGCCACCTTGGTTGCCTGGGAATACAGCTGAGTTTAGCTTTTTAGCCAGTACTTCATCACGTGCCAAAATCATACCTGAGCGTGGGCCACGTAGGGTTTTGTGCGTCGTCGTCGTGACCACATCAGCGAAAGGTACTGGGTTTGGATAAACACCGCCAGCAACCAAGCCTGCAACGTGTGCCATATCGACCAATAGATACGCGCCTACTTCGTCCGCGATGTCACGGAAACGCTGCCAATCTACTACTTGTGAGTATGCTGAGAAACCCGCAATGATCATTTTTGGCTTATGCTCACGCGCTAGACTCTCTACTTGATCATAATCAATAAGGCCAGTGCCATCTACCAATCCGTATTGTACGGCATTGTAGTTCAAACCTGAGAAGTTGATGTGTGCGCCATGCGTCAAGTGACCACCAGCGTCTAAGCTCATGCCTAGTACAGTGTCATTTGCTTCTAGCAATGCTAAAAATACGGCTGAGTTTGCTTGGCTACCAGAATGTGGCTGAACGTTCACATACTCTGCACCGAACAACTCTTTAGCGCGGTCAATAGCCAATTGCTCAACCACATCCACATGCTCACAACCACCATAATAACGCTTGCCAGGATAGCCTTCTGCGTATTTGTTGGTAAGGTCAGTACCTTGTGCTTCCATCACTGCTTGTGAGCAGTAGTTTTCAGAGGCGATAAGCTCGATGTGGTTTTCTTGACGAACGCTTTCTGCGGCCATCGCTTCAGCAAGTACTGGATCAAAATCTTTGATAGAAATATCTTTAAACATAGTGATGTCCTAAGTAGTGACTGTCATTAAAAAACGTCATTGAAAAGAAGCTTATAGCCTGCCCACAATAAAACAACTACTGCGTCAACGTCGCTGAAGTACGCTTGATACCTCTGCACGCTGTTTTTCTGCAGTCTGTTTTATGGTACGACCATTATTGTGAATGGAGTCTATTAGCAAAGATTGAAATAAGAATAAATACAGGCGACTGACCTGTTATTAACTTGACTGATTCGTCAATAAAATCGATGTACATTTGCATCGATATCATCGCGAAAGATTAAGTGTAACATGAAAATTTGTGCTGTGAGCGCAAAAAAACCTCACCTTAAGATGAGGGAATTAAATGACTATATAACACAGATAAATAGCCAATAAAATAAAGGATTTACCCGTTGAATGTTTTCGCCAATATGCCTTTTTATGCTGATTTAGGCCTAAAATATTTTTAAGCGTGGCTAGATATAGTCAATTTAATATAATTTCGATACAAGGAAACCGAGTGCAAGTTACACATTAGTATGCTTAGCGAGGATGACGATGTAGCGGATTTATATAGACTTGACTATATAGTCGATTCAATTTAAAAGTAGTACAAAGCAGCCGAGTGTAGATGTATATTAAATAACTCAAGCAAGGTTAACCTAGTAATATTTTTATAGGTCGCTAGTTAAAAACGCAGGTAAGAACGTTTCACTGATCATTATCTTACGACCATACCAGTCATAACGCGTTTGTCGTTGCCAACCGTCACTGGTATGACTGATAAAACGCTCATTTGGCAAGGTACGTCGACGCTTAAATAACACGTAGCCAATAGGTGTGTTCTTCAAATGCTGCAGACGACGCGACTGACATTTTAAACTGTTTAAAGGAAAGGTGCTCTGTGCTTGCACCCATGGCATGTCATCATTGCCATATAGCTGCACTTCCCGTACCCATGCCAGCATTGGACGATTTAGCATCATGCCTCGTACACCTAGCTGCTTTTTTTGACCTAAAGTCAGCGAACGATAGCCCTCAAAGCTGCGTTTTACGCGCAGCGGCTGCCCTGCCTTCTCTTCTAATATCGCAGTGAGAGAACCTTCAGCATTGAGCCAAGGTAAGAGTTCAGTAGGAGGTAGGCCGCTGATAGAACTAGAAGAATTGCTGGTCATAGTTTATGGCTAGTATTTTTTATAGGGTGTTTGATAGTTAAAAGGTGCTTGCAAATAGAGGCAGAGTGAGTCACAGCTGATTGCCGTTATAAATTACTGCTATGAGGCACTACCGTCAAATGCAGGCATATTGTCTGCATTAAAAGGCAGAGCTTCAAAGGCCTGCTGACGATACTGCGCCATGTGCATTCGATCTCTGACACAAAAATCGCCAATCGCCGGTACAAAACGCGGATCATATATACGATGGATAGAATGTGTCGTCGTTGGGATAAAACCACGTACCAGCTTATGCTCGCCTTGCGTACCCGGATCAAAAGACATCAGCCCTTGCTCAATAGCAAACTCGATACCTTGGTAATAGCATAGCTCGAAATGTAGGCTGTCATATTCACCGAGCGCACCCCAGTAACGACCATATAAGGTAGCATTATTATCGCCATCAGCCTTGTCACCATCAACATTGTCGCTATCAGGTCTGTCATATAAGAACAAACTACTCGCGATAATCTCACCACTGACATCAAGTGCCTGCGCAAGCATTATATGCTCAGGCATGCTCGCTGCCAACGCCATAAAAAAGTCTAAGGTTAAATAAGGTTGTTGTCCGCGTACTGCATAGGTCATCACATAACAATGATAAAAGGCCTTCCAGTCAGCGTCGCTAATAGCATCACCGCACTTTCGCTGGCAGCTAATGCCTTGCTCGGCAACTTTACGGCGCTCAGCCCGAATGGTTTTGCGCTTTTTGGCTTTTAAGGTCATCAAAAACGCATCAAAATCTGCAAATGGCTTGTGGTCATTAAGTAAGTCTTTGTTTTGCCATAAGAACTGGCAACCTTGACGCTCAAATATCGGTAGCTCAATAACAGCTGACTCTACGCCGCTTTCTTGAGCCACTATAGCATGCTCTACATCAATTTCAGTTGGCATAGATGTAGTGGCAATAGAGGCCAGCTCAGGTGTCACAAATAGTCCATGCCAGCTTGAGGCGCCCACTTGTTGAGCGATATCATCGATACCTGCGATGGCCGTTCTGAGGATATCTTCATTCAAGGTTTCACCTTTTGCCAACCAAACTCTCTGACCAGTAATCGGTGTATATGGTGCGCTAGTGACCAATCGCGGATAATAATCAACACCATAGCGCGCATAAGCTTCAGCCCATGCATGATCAAATACAAACTCACCGCGATGATGACCTTTTATAAATACTGGCATGACGGCCACAGGCTGCAATGTATTTTCTGCTGCGCTATCTACTAAGGTATTGATGCTATCTTCACTATCGGCATAGTCTGTGACACGATGTACCAAAATAAATATCGGTAGCCACCCTGCCTGCTCACCAATTGCTCCGGTGTCTGCCAGTGCTTGCCAAAAAGCAAATGACATAAAAGGGGTATCTGGCGTCTGCCACTCTGTTTGGCTCTGCCAGCTGGTATCATTAATCAGCGCATACTCTAAACTCATATTCACCGTCACTATTATAATCGCGATATATTTATCGATAACCAATCTATTGATGACCTAGACTAGCAAATTTTTACGTCATTGCTGTCACAATTTGCAAAAACTTATCCGCACCTAATAAAAAACCACCAACGATAACGCGGGTGGTTTGTACGACTGCGCTCATGGGCAGTAAGATCAATATAAAACGTCATGAAAAAACAGTAGTTGTATGGAAAAGATGATATCGAAGCCGATGACTGGTAGAATAAGGTTGTTATTAGCTTAGTATAATTCGAAACCATAGGATACGAGCTAAAACAGTATACTTAGTTCATGGTATACGATTGACATCCTATCGGATTTATAGTGGATTGATTATAATGTAGCGTCAGTGATTCACTTTTAGGCAATTTTGCACCGACCGTTAACGTGTTGCCTTTAAATGATTTTTTCATGAATACTATTAAAAGAAAATGTCTGACCTGTCTTAAAAATTTCTAAGAAGCTACATATGAAGTACTTGTTCTAACCATATCATGGATTATTGCATAGTATCATTGACGCATATTCAACACTATATTTGAGCTTTATTATTAACTACAGCCTAAAGGAAGATCTAACTAAAATGTCAAAAATTATTTATACCAAAACTGACGAAGCCCCAGCGCTGGCGACTCTGTCGTTCTTACCTATTGTCGAAGCATTCACTAAAACGGCAGGCGTTGAAGTTGAAACTAGCGACATCTCTGTTGCAGCGCGTATATTGGCCGAATTCCCTGAATACTTGACCGAAGAGCAACGTGTTCCTGACAACTTAGCTGAGCTAGGTCGTCTGACTCAAGATCCAAATACCAACATCATCAAACTGCCAAACATCAGTGCTTCTGTACAGCAGTTAAAAGCTGCTATCAAAGAGCTACAGAGCAAAGGCTATGCCATCCCTAACTTCCCAGAAGACCCACAAACTGACGAAGAAAAAGAGCTGCGCAAGCGCTATGGCAAAAGCTTAGGCAGTTCAGTGAACCCAGTACTGCGTGAAGGTAACTCAGATCGCCGCGCTCCTAAAGCAGTTAAAAACTATGCACGCAAGCATCCACACTCTATGGGTGAGTGGAAGCAATGGTCAAGCACGCACGTATCACACATGCATGGCGGCGACTTCTACGATGGCGAGCAATCTATGACATTAGATAAAGCTCGTACAGTACGTATGGAGTTGTTACTTGATGACGGTACTCAAAAAGTATTAAAGCCTAAAATTGCTTTGCTTGATAAAGAAGTCATCGATCTGATGGTCATGAGCAAAAAGGCATTATTAGAGTTTTATGAGCGTGAAATGGAAGATTGCCGCGAAGCTGGTATCTTGTTCTCATTGCACGTAAAAGCAACCATGATGAAGGTCTCGCATCCTATCGTCTTTGGGCATGCGGTTAGAATCTACTACAAAGAAGCCTTTGAAAAACATGGTGCATTCTTTGACGAGCTAGGTATCAACGTCAACAACGGTATGGCAGATCTATATGACAAGATCTCAACGCTACCAGCTTCAAAGCGTGAAGAGATTGAGCGTGATTTACATGCGTGTCAAGAGCATCGCCCACGTCTGGCGATGGTTGACTCTTCAAAAGGTATCACCAACTTCCATTCACCAAGTGATGTAATCGTTGATGCTTCTATGCCAGCGATGATTCGTTCAGGTGGTAAAATGTGGGGTGCTGATGGCAAAATGTATGACTGTAAAGCCGTCATGCCAGAGTCTACCTTTGCGCGTATTTACCAAGAAATGATTAACTTCTGCAAATGGCATGGTAACTTTGATCCAAAAACAATGGGCACCGTTCCTAACGTTGGCCTAATGGCTCAAAAAGCTGAAGAATATGGCTCGCACGACAAGACTTTTGAGTCTAGCGATGCTGGTATTGCACGTATCGTCGACATTGATACTGATGAAGTATTACTTGAAAAACGTGTTGAGAAAGGTGATATCTGGCGCATGTGTCAGGTTAAAGATGAGCCTATTCAAGACTGGGTAAAACTTGCTGTACGCCGTGCTCGTGAATCAGATACGCCTGTTATCTTCTGGTTAGACCCATACCGTCCACATGAGAACGAGCTAATCAAAAAAGTTAGAACCTATCTAAAAGATCATGATACTACTGGCTTACATATCGAGATTATGTCTCAGGTTCGTGCGATGCGTTATACGCTAGAGCGCGTTGCTCGTGGTCTAGATACTATCTCTGCGACCGGTAACATCCTACGCGATTACCTAACTGACTTGTTCCCTATCCTAGAGCTAGGTACCAGTGCCAAGATGCTATCAGTTGTACCACTAATGAAAGGCGGCGGTTTGTTTGAAACTGGCGCTGGTGGTTCTGCACCGAAGCACGTTGAGCAGCTGACAGAAGAGAACCATCTACGTTGGGATTCACTTGGTGAGTTCTTGGCCTTGACGGTATCTTTGGAGCATCTAGCAAACAACGACAACAATGCTAAAGCTCAAATCTTGGCAGACACGCTAGATACAGCAACAGAAAAACTGCTACTAAACGATAAGTCGCCATCACGTAAAACTGGCGAGCTCGACAACCGTGGTAGCCACTTCTATCTAGCAATGTACTGGGCAGAAGAGCTTGCAGCGCAAGATAAAGATAGCGAGCTAAAAGCGCAATTTACACCATTCGCGCAAAAGCTAAAAGAGAACGAAGAGGCCATCGTTAAAGAGCTTAACCAAGCTCAAGGCAAGCCAGTAGATATCAAAGGCTACTACTATGCTGATGAAGAATTGGCTAAGAAAGCAATGCGTCCAAGCGCTTTGTTTAACGAGACTTTGGCATCGCTATAATTTTAAGCGATTGCTCTTGGACCATTAAGCCTAATCGCTTTTGGTTTTTATACCCAGAAGCGATTAAGCGGGTTTAAGTCTTAGTAAAAGAACACCTCAACCGTCTTCGAACGTTGGGGTGTTTTTTTGTGTTTTCTAAAAGCTTTATAAAAAGTGAAATGAAAAAAGCAACCTATATAATCAGGCAGCTTTTTGTACATAACAATAAAATAGAATGCTTAGAGTTTAAGTAGTCTTAGGCTTCCATATGCTTAATGATTGCCTTACCAAACTCCGAAGTACTCAGTAAGGTAGCATCTGGCATCAGACGCTCAAAATCATATGTGACTGTTTTATTGGCAATCGCACCTTGGATACCACTGATAACAAGATCAGCTGCTTCCGTCCAGCCCATATCACGAAGCATCATCTCAGCAGACAATATCAATGAGCCTGGATTTACTTTATTCTGACCAGCGTACTTGGGCGCAGTACCGTGCGTCGCTTCATAAACAGCGATCGCGCCGCCTTTATTTGCACCAGGTGCGATACCAATACCGCCTACTTCAGCGGCCAATGCATCAGAGATATAGTCACCGTTTAGATTAAGCGTTGCTACTACAGAGTAATCTGCAGGACGCATCAAAATCTGCTGCAAGAAGGCATCAGCGATGACGTCTTTAATAATAATATTGTTACCTGTTTTTGGATTTTTCATGGTCATCCATGGACCGCCATCTAATAACTCTGCACCAAAACGCTCTGCTGCCAGCTCATAACCCCAATCCTTAAACGCGCCTTCAGTAAACTTCATGATATTGCCTTTATGCACTAGCGTCACATTTGGTAAATCATTATCGATGGCATGCTGAATCGCTTTACGTACTAGACGTTGTGAGCCCTCTTTTGAGACAGGCTTGATACCGATGCCGCAGTCTTCAGGGAAGCGAATACTGGTCACCCCCATCTCATCTCTTAAAAAATTGATAACTTTTTTGGCATCATCACTACCCGCTTTCCACTCGATACCCGTGTAGATGTCTTCTGTATTTTCACGGAAGATAACCATATTCGTCAGCTCTGGATGCTGTACTGGGCTTGGTACGCCCTCAAACCAGCGCACGGGGCGCTGACAGACATACAGGTCGAGGTTTTGGCGTACCGCGACGTTTAATGAGCTAAAGCCACCACCCACTGGCGTGGTCAATGGACCCTTGATACTAATGACATAGTCTTTTAGAATCTCTAGCGTCTCGCTTGGCAAATAGTCGCCGTCATATACTTTCGCTGCTTTTTCACCAAGATAAGTCTCCATCCAAATGATAGACTTCTTGCCGTGATACGCTTTATCAACTGCAGCATTGACTACTTTTATCATGACAGGCGTGATATCTACGCCGATCCCATCACCTTCCACAAACGGAATAATCGGATGATTGGGAACATTTAATGTGAGATCTGCGTTTACGGTCACTTTTTCGCCGTCTCTTGGCACGATAACCTTATCATATGACATCGATGATACTCCTTGGTTGTATGTTGGACGTCGCAAGCGAACTAGACACTTTGTTATGCCAACCGTTTTATTATAGTTATAACGCTCTGGGTGTTTATCGGTTAAGCAAAACTTTGATGAGTACGACACTTGCGGCATTGATTTGAACAATATGAAAGATAGCTTTAAGCTAAAAAAATGAACATAAAGACCCAAATAATGATTGTCGCTTGCAGATAGTAGATATCTCTCTATTAGAAATATAAATACCACTATTGGAATACGGATTTAGGATAACAGTAAATCTATACAAGCGCTGTCCTACTTTTGTAGCAGGTCACGTAGCATACAGCACGTTAAATATATCGCCCTTAGTCTTGTCGCTTAATACTAGCTCTACATCACAAAACATACGCTACAATGATTCATTGTCCATCAAAAACTAGGAAACACCTTTTTATGTCTACTTCTAGTCTCATCTTATTCAATAAGCCTTACGGCGTGCAAAGTCAGTTTAGAGATGACAGTAATAACGACCACACCACCCTATCGCAATACTTTACCGATAAGGCCTTGCGAGTTGCTGGTAGGCTAGATGCCACTTCGGAGGGCTTGCTGATTTTGACCGATAATGGTCGCGTTAATAAAGCAATTACTCATCCACCAAAAGCCAATGCAGGGCGCAAGCAAGGTAAAACTTACTTAGTACAAGTAGAAGGAACCCCTACTGCTGAGCAACTCAATAAGCTTAAACGTGGCGTGGTTTTAAAAGATGGTAAAACGCTACCTGCTGAGGTCAAACACGTCAGTGAAGATGAGCTACCGATGGTACTTTGGCAGCGCAATCCGCCAATACGTGAGCGTAAAAGCGTACCGGACTCATGGTTGATGCTGACAATATATGAAGGTAAAAATCGCCAAGTCAGGCGCATGACTGCTCACGTCGGTTTGCCTTGTCTACGTTTGATACGTTGGTCAGTGGCAGGATTTGAGCTAGGTGAGCTAGCTGTTGGGGAGTTTGTACGTGTTCATCTAACTAACGAACACTGTCGTCAGCTAGGTATTTCTAGCTAGTTTAGATGGTTTTAAGCTTAGATACTATTGATTAATTCACACTGTTTGGCTGTTTAGCCCCTAATATAAAGCTCTGACACTAATATATTACGACCTGTTAAACGTAGTGTCTCGAATGGGTAAGGTTTATCTGCTAACATTCAGCACGTAATTGATTATGTATAATAAGTATTATCCATTTATCGTTTGGTTTTTTCACAATAGGGATATGTCATGATTGCTTCTCGTCGTTTTCTTTCGTTGGTCACTAGCCTTTCTGCAGCGCTTGTATTGAGCGCCTGTCAGCCAACGACTGAGGACAACCAATCAAATCCTACAGAAGAAACCTCACCGCCAGTGACTGGTATGCCACATACTGAGCATGACGGTATGGCAGATGATACTCTAACAAATGACAGCGATAACAGCATCAGTGATGAGTCTCAAATGAGTGACATGCTCAGAGACTATACGAGATCAATGACTAGAATGCATGACGAGATGATGATTGGTATGGGGTACAACGATCCTGATACCGCTTTTGCTAAAGGCATGTTGGGACATCATCGCGGCGCGGTAGAGATGGCAAAAATAGAACTCAAATATGGCACTGACGAAGCGATGCGCCAACTTGCTCAAGACGTCATCACGGCACAGCAAGCTGAAATCGATGTCTTAAACAAGTGGCTGGCTAGCCATCCTGATGCTGCCAAACCTAAGCCAAATACTGTGGGGATGCAGCAAGCATATGCTAAGAGCATGGAAAATATGCATGGCGAAATGACTTTGGGTGTGGCTGATCCTGTACCTGATATGGCATTTGCACGCGGCATGCTACCGCATCATATTGCCGCTGTTGATATGGCAAAAGTTCAGCTCGAATATGGGACAGATGAAGAGATGCGTCAGTTGGCGCAAGACATCATTGATAACCAGCAAACTGAAATTGATATGATGAAAAACTGGATTGCTGCGCTTGAGGCTGCAAGTAGCAACGAAGTCGATAGCTCTGTAGATGAAAACATAACGCCTGAAACTACCGATAATAAGAACCTAGACAGTAAAGTTAAAGAGCAGTAATGGTATATTTCGCCAACCTCTGACCTATCGAGCATTTAAGTTGCTTGGATATATCTACAATATTAAAAGTGATTTAAAAAAACCCTCTTCTAAGCAGTATTGCTCGGAAGAGGGTTTTTTATATGGAAGGGTTTTTCATATGGAAAGGTATTTGATGTAGCATTGAGGCTAGCGCTTCATAACATTAAGCCATGTCTCCCAACCTGCCTCACCTTTTAATTGCTCATTATCATCCTCTAGAGTCTTATCTCCTTTAGCTAAGCGTAGGCTTACTTTATGAGGAGGGACTGCTCCAGTCATGCTAGTTGTCTCATCTCGCGGCTTCACTTTAGTTGTCGTTTCGGGTTGAACCTGAACACACATCAGCTCATCACGACGGAATAAATAGCACTCAACAGGATGCGCTGTATTAACCAAAGTGGTAAGTTGTTTCGTATCCGCTTTGATGCCGTCAATCGCGATAATAACGTCATGTGCTGAAATACCAGCTTTAGCCGCAATACTATCTCGCATCACACGATTGACCTTTAGCCCAGCTGGCGTTTCGTTACATCGCATACCCCAAGGCACATGCTTGTCAGCGGTTTCTTTAGTATTCACCTGTATTTTGACACCGTTTGCAATTAGCAACGCTTCAATTGGCAGCTCTTCTACCCCGTTGACATAACGGCGTTCAAAATCTTCCCATTCTGCTAGCGGCATAAACTGCTCAATAACAGAGCCCATGTCAGCACTACTGATACCAATCCGCTTACTGTCGTTCTGCTTGGCTTGAGTATAAAAAGCTTTGACCACATCAAATAAACGATAAAGACCATCACTATTTTTGAGTAAGATTAGATCCAGACATAAAGCTACCAACGCGCCTTTATTATAGTAACTGATACCCGCATTGCCTGTATTTTCATCGGTACGATACAGCTTAATCCAAGCATCAAAACTTGATTCTGCCACGCTTTGATTACCGCGCCCTGGGGTCTGATAGTAGCGATTGATTTGCTCGGCTAGCAGTCGCAGATAATTGGCTTTATCAATCACACCTGACGCTTGCAACATGAAGTCATCGATATAAGACGTAAACCCTTCGAACACCCAAAGTAATGGCGTAAATGCCTCACGGCGCAAATCGACATCGATCATGACATCAGGACGTACCGTCTTCACCCACCATGAGTGAAAATACTCATGACTGCATAAGCCTAAAAACCGCTGATAATCTGTACTTGGTAACTTTGGCTCATTGGTGCTGGGTAAGTCATTGCGCGGGGTGATAAGGCTAGTAGAGTTGATATGCTCAAGCCCACCATAGTCTTGACCGCTTGCAAAGGTCATAAACGTATAATCGTCAAATGGCGCATCGCCTAACCAATCTACGTAGGTCTGACAAATCTGAGTAATATCTTGCTGCAATCGACCTAGATTGGCATTCTGCTTACCCGACAGGTAAAAGCTATGATGTAGCGTCTGGTGCTCATTATCATGCATAATAAAATCAAACTTTTCTTGTTCTGCGATTTCGAATGGATAATCAATCAGCTCGTGATAATTCGCTGCCTGTAACTTATAAATGTGCTGACTGTTCGCTTGCTGAAGGCCTTTTTGCTGCTGACCAACTTGCAGGTGCGTAGCGTCCAAACCACAGGCTAACAGTACTTTGCTACTTTCTTTGTCTGCAAAAAATGTCTCAGGAACGATTAAGCTAACGTGGACAGGCGCTTGCTCTTGCCCTTCGATGGCAAGCGCAAGCGAGGTGAAATTACCGTACAGTCGTTGCTGATCGACATAGGCTGTACGCACGGACAAGTCATAGCAATAGACTTCGTACTCGACTATGACCGTCTGCCCTGCTTGCGCCGCTGGCAGCTGCCATGTATTTTTGTCAATTTTTTGCGCGCGATAAGTTTCTGGTTGCTTGTTACTATCCGCTGTTTGAGCCTCTACTATTTGATAATGTACCGCAGTGATGTTTCGAGCAAACTCGCGCATCAGATAACTGCCTGGTATCCACGCTGGTAACCAAAGCTGCGGAGCGTCGGATACTGCTGTAAAGCTCAGGGATACATCGACCAAATGCTCGTAGAAACGGGCGAAATCAAGTTGATAGCTTATATCAGCTATCGTTTTAGCCTTAGTATCATCATGATTGGTCGAAACATTACTCGTTGGTTGTTTAGTAGTGGTATTGGCAAATGCAGTCATCGTATCTCTCGTCCTTATTTTTATAATTATGCTAGAAGTCCTACTCTAAAAAAGCAACTCCTAAACCATGAATAGCCAATAGCTATGCATTAACTATAGAAAATAGCAGTTATTATTGTAAATTGTGGCATTAATTGGCATTTTTTATGTTTTTTGCCTTGAAAGTTATGTGGGCCATCTCAATTAAAGATGCTAACTGCTAAAGTTACTTTAATAAACTGATGATAATTGACTAATGACGTGGCCTTTTGGCTTGCAGATTGGCTTTTTTAGGTTTATTGCAACCGTATTTAATTTTTTACATAGATATATTTAGGATATTTTATGACTACTATCGCAAAAGACACTGCCGTCAAATTCAATTACACACTAAAAGACGACGAAGGCAATATCCTTGACCAGTCACCAGAAGGTCAGCCACTTGCTTATCTACATGGTCACAGCAACATTATCCCAGGCCTAGAAGCACAATTAGAAGGTAAGTCTGCTGGCGAAAAAGTTAATGCAGTCGTTGAACCTGCTGATGGCTACGGCGAATACCAAGAGCAAGCAGTACAGCACGTACCACGTGACAACTTCCAAGGCGTTGATGACATTCAGCCTGGTATGCAGTTCCAGTCAGAAGCTGGCGGCCAAGTAATGTTGGTTACTGTGACTGCTGTAAACGATCAAGAAGTGACTGTTGATGCAAACCATCCATTGGCTGGCAAGCGTTTGACATTTGATGTTGAAATCCAAGAAGTACGTGCAGCAACTGAAGACGAACTAAACCATGGCCATGTACATGGTGCAGGTGGCGTTGAGCACTAATCTCTTCTAGAGTGTAGTGACAATAGTTAGATAATAAGTTATTAAATTTATCATCTAATCTAAAAGGCCAGTAGCCGATAAGGTTACTGGCCTTTTTTTATGCTTATCTCATGGTAAGTTTTGAATTAATATAAATGTCCTAAACTTGAATACTATCTACTTAAAAAACCTGACATAAAAATTATTAATATCCAGACGTAACAAAGCCGCATAACGACAAGCGTCATGCGGCTTTTATTACCAACCATCCATGTTAGCGTTACGTGATACCTAATCCCGGGGTATCTCATAACTGACAGGCATCCAGCCTTATCATCCTTAATCAGCAAACTACTTATCCCTAGTGCGACCTTTAAGATACCAATCCCTAGTATCAATGAACCGTTTCGTTCAATCGTGCCGTACAGTTATAGTCGCAGATTGACCCTTCGTTGGTAAGAGGTCTAAACGTCAATCTATGTAAGCATATGCTTACATAGATTACGTAACGCTATAATAACTTCACATTATAGCTTCTCTTCAGGGCTAAGCATTGTCTTAGGTTCAGCGCTGAGCATGAGGTAAGCTGCCTCATTGATAAACGCTTCATCCTCTGGTAATTCTGGACGTTCAGTTGCTTTCATACGGCTACGTTCTTCAAACTTTGCGTCCATCGCTGCCTGATAAGTGTTCCAGTTAGAGTACGGACGCTCGCCAGTTGCGATAAGGCGCTTGTTTTCCGCTTCTAGTGAGCGCTTCTCAATCAGTTGCATTTTAGCTCGGCGGCTATTGATATCTAATCGAACAGGTTTCTTTTCATCATCCATGTTACGAATATCATTTAGTGTCGACAGATAAGTAAATTGCGGGTCTTTCTGTTGGCGAATCTTAGACTGCTGATTGAGCGTCGCCAATGTATCACTGGTAAACTTCCCTTCAGGCTTATACGGTGCTGTTCTGATCGTATCCCAAGGCAAGGCCTTTTTCTGAGCACGTTCGCCAAAAGTGGCATCATCATAGATATTGACTAGCTCAACGTCTGGTACGACCCCTTTATTTTGCGTACTACCGCCAGTAACACGATAAAACTTACGCTGAGTTAAGGTAGCAGAGCCTAAAGCTAAGCTATCGAGCTGAATTTGCGCCGAGCCTTTACCAGTTGTCGTACTACCAACCACTAATCCGCGACCATAGTCTTGAATAGCAGCGGCAAAGATTTCACTGGCTGATGCCGATGCTAAGTTGGTAATGACTGCCATTTTGCCATCATACAGCTGCTCGCCGCCATCATTGTCGCGATACACTTGAATATTGCCACGATTATCACGAATCTGTACTAGTGGTCCGCTCTTGATAAAGAAACCTAACATCTTGGCAACTTCATCCAACGAGCCGCCAGGGTTGTTGCGCAAATCAACCACTAGGCCATCGATATTTTGTTTATTCAACTCTTTCAGTGCTTTTTCAGTATCGATACTAACGCTACGGTAGTCTTCACCATTGCGACGTGCACGATAGTTTAAATAAAAGCTTGGTATCTCAAGTACGCCAATACGCTTTGGTGTCTTATCAATATTAGGACGCTGCACTTCTACCACTCGCTGAGTGACGCCTGACTCTTCTTGCTGAATAATGTCTCGTACTACCGTGACTGTACGGGCGCTAGCATCAGGTGTGTTAGGTTGACGTAGTTTCAGTGTGACCGATGTACCGCGCTTTCCGCGAATCAAGCTAACAATTTCACGCGTTGACCAGCCAACCACGTCCGTCATGGTTTCGCCATCTTTTGCGATACCAACGATCAAATCATTGGGCTTAATCTGACCCGACTTGGCGGCTGGACCACCATCGACCAAAGTCACAATACGAGTATAATCCGGATTTTTGCGATCTGGACGAATAGAGACACCTATGCCTTCCAACTGAAGACTAGACTGGATTTGCAATTCAGTCGCTTGAATCGGTGCATAGTAATTACTGTGCGGATCATAAGTGAGCATCGCCGTATTTAAGATGGTTTCCATGATTTCATCATCTTTGAGACGCTTAAACTGCTCTTGTTGACGTGACAAACGATTTTGCAAAATCTCATTTGGCGTACGCTCATCGTTACGTACCAAGTCTTGTCCGCGAGTAATATCTGGGTTGCTTAAAAATACTTTCTCTTTGGCTTTTTCGTCTTCTTGACCCAGCGTAATGCTCATCAACTGAAACTTTAACTGACGTTCCCAGTAATCACGCTGCTCTTTTTTGGTTTTAAAATGACCGAGTTTTTCGCGATCAAGAATGATTGTGTCGTTACCTGTCAAATCAATATCTGTCTTAAGCATCTTGGTGGCCATCGCAAAGTACTCGTTTGAGCGTTTGCGGTAACGATCAAACACCTCTACCCCTGCAGATAGATCACCTTGTTTTAGGCGAGCACCAAAGTCTTCAGCGTGTTTTTTCTTAAGCTCGTCGACATCAGATTGCAAAAACAACGTATGATTTGGGTCAAGGCTATCGATATACATTGATAGGATTTCGCTACCGGTCTTGCTATCTAAAGGCTGATTAAGATAATGACTCCGATCCAGCAAGGCGGCTACTTGACGGGTGGTGACCTTTTGCTCAGGGGTCTGAACGAAACTTCCCGTATTGGTCTCGGCAACTGCAGTACCGTAGCTTTGGGTCAGGATAATACCGGCGATGCCCACTGACGCTGCACTGAGTAACCACTGTGCTGGTTGTTTTTTCATCATATGTACCTAGTTATTTGAAGTTAATAGTATTGGATAATTCATCAGAATTAGAAATGCTCGAATCTGTTATGACCTATAAATGCTGGGTTTTTTATTCTTATACTTTATGCATCATTAAATACTGATATATAGTCAAAAATCAATCAATATTATCATGCACATAAATACTGAACTGTCTCAAACTGTATAAGCAATCTTACACGCTACCTCTGTACATACCAAACTTTCTATCACTTTTATCATACATAGCAATTGAGGGCTATCAACATCGATTTGATGACTGAATCTACTGGTTATTAGCAAATTGATTTGACCCCAATAATCTGCCCCATTATGCTCAATTAATAATAACTGTCATAATAAGATATCTGAACAATGACTGCTAAGTGATAAGACAGGCATAGTCAGTCACATTCATAATATAACCATATATAAAATAATAAGGAACACGCGATGTACGGCGTTTTAATGATAGATATCGATAGTACCGCTTTGACCGCTGAAGATGTCAGTTTGATTAAACAAGCACAGGTCGGCGGAGTAATATTGTTTGGTCGTAACGTCACAGATGCGGCCCAAGTCAGAGCACTGTGCGACGATATACGTTATCACAATCAAGACATACTTATCGGTGTGGACCAAGAAGGTGGACGAGTGGCGAGGCTACGTGAAGGCTTCACGCCCTTGCCTGCTATGGGTCGGCTGGGTGAGCTATTCAATCAAGACCCAAGTCAGGCACTCAGCTGCGCCTACGATTGCGGTTATCTAATGGCGGCTGAAGTGCTGGCTGTAGGAATTGATTTGAGCTTTGCACCCGTACTGGATAGAGATGGTATTAGTCAAGTCATCGGTGATCGCAGCTTTCATCATGAGCCACAAGCCATCACCGCGCTTGCAACACAGTTTATGCGCGGAATGAAAGCGGCTGGTATGGCAACCACTGGTAAACACTTTCCCGGTCATGGTGCCATCGCTCCTGACTCGCACGTATCAGAAGCCATTGATACGCGTAGCTTAAATGAAATCATCAATAGTGATATGCAACCTTTTGCTCAAACGCTACATAGTCTGGACGCTCTTATGCCAGCACATGTGATATTTTCGCAAGTAGACGACAAGCCAGCAGGATTCTCTAAAATTTGGCTACAAGATATCATTCGAGATGAGCTTAAATTTGACGGGGTACTTTTCTCTGATGATTTATCGATGGCAGGTGCAAAGGCGGCTGGTGATGTCAGTGCTCGTGTAAAAGCGGCCATTGATGCTGGTTGTGATATTGCTCTCGTATGCAACGACCGTGTGGCTGCTCATGAGGCAGCTAAAGCTGCGCAAGATCTGCCTTACCCTAACCAGCAACGTATCAAAACCATGCGCGGTAACATCCCAACATGGCAAGGCGATCTTGAATCTACTTGCCAGCAATTTGAATACTGGCAGCAAGCCAAGCAAAATGTTACTCAGACTTTTTTTGATGCGCAAGCTGATGGTCAGACGGCTAAAGAATCAACAGATCCTACTCTGTATAAATAATAGCTTACTTAACTATCATCGAGTAGCATACAAAAAACCGCACCTTTATAAGATGCGGTTTTTGTCATTTGGCTACTATAATCAAAATAAGAACCTGTAGATTAATTGGTTGGGTCTACCGCAGTACCTTGGGTAGCGTCATCACCATCTGGTAACAAATCATCGTTGTTACTATTAAATGGGTTCATATCTGGATCTAGCGAATCACTGTTCATCATCATGCCATCGTTTGCGCTGACCACTTCGTCATTGACCATAAATTCGATACGGCGATTGCGGAAGCGACCTTGTTCGGTTGAATTATCTGCGATTGGTTCTGATTCGCCCATACCTTTGGTCGTTAGTTTACTAGCATCAACTCCCTTAGACACTAGATACGCTTTCACTGACTCAGCACGCTCCTGAGACAGCTCCATATTATAGGTATCAGAGGCTTGACTGTCCGTATGACCGACAATCATCAGCTTCATATCAGGTACGTTATTGATGATTTCTGCAGCACGGTCTAGCAGCGCCTTATTGACTTCAGGTATAACTGCTTCATCTACTTGGAAGTTAATCACCTGAATACTCAAAGCGCGGGCAACATCACGTGGATCTGGGTTTTCACCAAGATTGGTCATCGCCACATCTGCAGCAGCCAGACTATCATCAATCTCACCTTGCAAGTCTAATGGACCTTCAGCTTGCACGGTCATGGCAGGAGCAGCTGCTTGTAAGTCAGCAACCAACTTGTCCAATGCGGCTTTATCAGGAGCATTGACAGTAATGTTATCGCCTTTGATAATCATGCTCGCGTTCGGTACATTTTTGATAATTGGTAATATCGTTGCCAGTTGAGCAGATGCTGGCATATCTACTGCAAAGTTATCATCAACATCAGCACGGCATTTATTGGCTTCATCACCAAATGCACCAGTCAAAGCATTCATAACATTGGTTTGTAATGTCTCATCACCTACGCTCATACGACAAGCATACAGCTCGCTATTTTCACCAGTTGCGATACTCAGTGATGCAGGTTCAATCGCGCCTGCAACCGCTAGTGTCTCATTACCTTGCACCCCTTGCTGCACTGTAGCCGCTGGTGTTGCTACAGGTTCAGGGTTTTCTTGACAGCCTCTGAGTAGAGCCCAAGCCAATGCACCCAAGATAATCAAACCAATAATAGGTAGCAGCGCTTTCATAAAGCTCTCTTTTGGCTCTTCTTCTTTTTGTAGTGGCGCTGTACTGGTCGTATCAGAAATCGGTGCACCAGCCGTAGAGGTGGCAGCGACCGCACTAGCAGGCAAAACAGTACCCGCCCATGCAGGTATATGATGCTGATAACTGTTCAGGTTATCATTCAAAAATTGCGGAACAGGCGTGGTACCAGCTAAGCTTTTTATTTCATGAAAAGCTAGTGGCGCTGCCATCGCAATTAGACCGCGTGAAGCGGTTGCATCGACGTTGTGTTTGCCTGCTAATTCGCGAGAGATTTGGTCGCGGTGTGCTCCTTCTGTCCATACACGATCATAAAAAGCATTGTCATCACGGGCAATGTTCTCGTTAGCAAAGCGACTAAAAGTATCGTTGTCTGCAAGACGAGCAGCAAAAATGGCATAAAACTGCTCTAATAGATTTTTCTTAGCTGGGCTACGGTCATCTTCCAATACGGCTGGGCTGACGGTGCGTGTCAAATGGCTAATAATATCCATAATATGGCTCTCCCCTTAATTTTTATTTATATCATTCGTTCGCTCAAAAAGCAGCTATATCATTGTTTTGTATTCAATCGTTATAGTATTAGGTAATCATGATAGCGATAAATCCATCAAAATACTTTATTTGGTTTTGATTATTATAAAATTCTTAAGCTGCTATTCACAGTCTGTACGTTGTTGTGCAAATGATACAGTAAGTAATGTTTCGGTTGGCACACGTAACTGTAGCCAAATTACATGAAAAGATAAGCCATATAAAAAGACACGCCATATGAAACAGCGTGCCTTATAAAAACTACCTTACTTGAGCTGGTTCAGCAACGATGACTGTGTTTGCCATCTCATCCACTTCTGAAGGAGAAAAAGGACCTGGCGGTCTGGTCGTTTGATTATTTGAAGGAAAGTTGTTGGGAATATTGCTCGCGCCATTAGTAGGCAGATTGTTGGGCGTATTATTAAAGCTATTATTGTTAGGCAAAGGAGTTGGTATCACACGAACTCCAGTATCATCATCTGATGCTTGGTATTCGCCAGAGTTACTATCTAACCCACTATTATTGTATTGATTATTAATCCCCGCCCTATCATCTACAAACTGGTTATTGTCGTTCGCCATGTTGTTCGTAGCATCACCCATATTACTATTATCAGGCAACGGCAATGGCGCTGTACTCTCGACCACCATCGCTGGTACTAAGCTTCGTATTTCTGTGACCAGTTTTTGCAGCAGCATATTGTCTGGCGCTTCCAGTATGAGACGGTCGTTTTGCACATGTAAACGTGCAAATGGTGTTGATCGTAGCATCGTCAAGACATTAGGCAGTGTCTCCGCAGGCATATTAGCGATTGTGGTTGCTACCCCGTCCTGTATGTTTAATTCACAAATACTTGCCTGCTCACCAAAGCTTGTATTAAGCGCCTGTTGCAACGTACTTTGCAGCGCAGCATCGCCAACGGTCGCGCTACAAGTGTACAAGTTGCCGTCGTTGTCTACACCGACAATAATCTCAACAGGAGTCGTTGTTGGTACAGGAGGCACGGGTGCTGGCGGTGGTTCAACAGGTGCTGCGACCACAGGTTCTACTGGTATTTCATTATTGGGTTTCACCAACAATGCCCATGCTGCTAGGGCAAGCGCGGCTAGGACTACTATTAATAAAAACACACGTATTAGTAGATCGTTTCGTTGATTACGAGTACGCACCTGTGCATGCTTTAAGTTACGATTTTCTGCCAAATGGTAGGCTGCTGGATTAGCATGAATAGCATCGCTATTGGCAATCGTATCGTTATCTAACGCTTCAGTGTTTGCGCGCTCAGCAGTTGATATTTGCTCTATACTTTCTGCATCAGTGTTCGTTATTGGTGTGTCTATGTCAGCTATGCCAGTATCTAAAGTAGAATCATCTTGCCTATTCGATATATTGTCACTTACTGGCACATGTACTGGCACATAGTCATCATCTGAACCAAAGCTTCTTTGTACTTGCTGATTTACACCTTGAGTAGCCGTAATCACAGCTGCTGACCAGATAGGTAAATATGGACGTAAAGCAGCCTGTTTGTCTTGTAAAAATGCTGGCAAAAACTGCCCATTGGCCAATACTTTTAACTCACGATATGCCAACGGCGCGGCACTAATTAGTAGTTGCTCAGTTGTCTGTTCATCAATATGATGGGTGGCTGACAACTCTTGGACGATAGTCTCTTGCAGGCTTTTATCTTGCCATATTTGTTCAAATAAGGGGCTTTCATTATTGCTGCTAGTAATTACTTGGTCAGTACGCAGCAATTGTGAGTAAACCTGTGGCACAGCTAAACGCGCGGCCAAAACAGCATAAAACTGCTCAAGTAGACTGACATAGGCGACATTATTGCTGTCATCATTACCCATTACAGCTGGGGTTACCGTTTTTTCTAGCTGGTCAATAATGTTCATATTTCACTGCCTCTATCAGCCTTATTGGAATGTGCAAAATTAAGCACTTATTTTATTTTTATCCATGTCACTTGTGTATTTTGCTTCTTTGTCTAAAAGATTAATCGCAGCGCGGATGAATGAGCACTACTCTCATCTTTAACCTTGCTTTAAAAGTTTCACTTATGTTGCATGGTACACTGCTACATTATTCACTATAACCGCATAAAAAAGCATCGTTTTGTCACACAATAGGTATTCGCGTTATCGCAACTGCTGTTAGTATTAGTCTATTGCTAATGGTTAGTACTTAATACGGATCAGACGTCAAACTTATTTTTTACTCAGCCGTAACGCTTAGGCTTTGAATATTGTCATTTGTAGCTTGTCATTTGTAACATTGTCACATATCAGGCACGGCCTAAGGATTTTCCTTTGTTAAACCATACGACGCTTATTATCATTATTACCGTTATTGTCAGCTTATTGGCTTGGCAAAACAAGACGCTATTTAATCGATTGATTTTTTACCCGCCAGCAGTCAACAATGGGCAATGGGATCGCTTTGTGACCCATGGCTTTATTCATGCTGATAGTATGCATTTGCTCTTTAATATGTTTACTTTGTATTTCTTTGGGCGTGCTATCGAAGGACTATATCAGCCGTTTTTGTTTGGCTATGGTTTTGTGGTTTTTTATGTGTTGGCAATTATCGTTGCCATGATTCCAAGCTACGTGAAAAATAAGAACAACGCCAGTTATTTGAGTTTAGGTGCATCAGGCGGTGTATCAGCTGTGCTATTTGCTTTTATTCTGTTAGCACCATGGGAGAGAATTTATCTCTTTGCCGTAGTTCCTATTCCTGCGATACTATTTGCTGTCGCTTATATATTTTATAGTATCTATGCTGATCGACGTGGTGGCTCAAACATCAATCATATGGCTCATATGTGGGGCGGCGCATTCGGCGTTATCGCTACGATTGTTTTGGAACCAGAAGTACTACCGCACTTTATCAATGCGTTGCTATCACCGGGATTTTAGACATTTTTACGTATAATAAAGCTATCACTTTAAAGACGGCAATATTTTATGAACTCTATTTTGCGCACGTTATATTTCTACATTTGAGATTTAGTAATACATTATGATTATAGATATTATCGGTGATATACATGGTTATGCAGACAAACTGGTCGGTCTGTTGCATCAGTTAGGCTATGAGCATAACGATCAGCATTTCGTGCCACCAACAGGTCATAGGGCTTTATTTATCGGTGATTTGATCGATCGTGGTTCGCAGCAATTAGCCACGCTAGAAATTGTCTTTGCGATGCTAGATGCCGATGTGGCCGATGCAGTAATGGGTAACCATGAATATAACGCATTGGCATATGCCACGCGTGATCCTGATAATACTAGCCAGTATTTACGCTCGCACAATGATATCCATAGACGCCAACATGAGGCGTTTTTAGCAGAGATACCATTTGGCTCAGAGCAACATGAGTACTGGTTGCAGCGTCTATACGAAATTCCATTATGGATTGAGACCGACTACGCCTGTTTTGTACATGCTTGCTGGGATACAGATAGCATGGCAATATTAAAGCCCCTTCTGACTGACGATAACTGTCTGACTCCAGCAGGTTTAATCGCGATGGCTAAAGAAGATACCATCGCCTTTGACGCTTTAGAGCGAGTGTTAAAAGGGGTTGAAACAGGCTTACCTGACGGCATTGTGATGGTAGACAAAGAAGGTACTGAGCGTACGCGAGTACGAGTACGCTGGTGGCTAGATGAGTTAAATACACGCACCCTGCGTGAAGTGTCTCGTGCTCCATCGTCCGCATTGGCACAAATACCGCCTGACGCACTGGCTGAAAATATTGAATTTGCGCTAAAAACTCATAAACCTGTGTTCGTCGGGCACTATTGGCTCACTGGCACCCCTGAGCCACTCAGTCCACAAGTTGCTTGTACCGACTACTCTGCAGCAGTAGATAGCGGCTATCTAACATGCTATCAACTGGAAACCGAAAAACCATTACCATTGACGGTCAATCACTTTGTTCAGCATTATCACGATGAAAAACATATATAAAATCGTGATATCAATGCAATTAGCGCCATACCAGTATTAAAAATCAAACTTGGCTTTACGACCATAGCAAAATTTTTGTATGATGGTCTT
This sequence comes from uncultured Psychrobacter sp., assembly GCF_947500265.1. Lineage (GTDB taxonomy): Bacteria > Pseudomonadota > Gammaproteobacteria > Pseudomonadales > Moraxellaceae > Psychrobacter. Next base: position 160,621 of record NZ_CANMRN010000003.1, read on the forward strand.
TTTGAGGATATCCAATCATGAGCACCACGAATACTGCTGCTAACCAGAACGGTCCAATCACTTCCCCTGCTGGTCAGCCAAAAGTCGGCATTATCATGGGTTCGCAGTCTGACTGGGCGACTATGAGTGCTGCTGCGCAATTGCTTGCAGACTTTGACATTGCTTTTGATTGTGAAGTTGTCTCTGCACACCGTACGCCTGATAGATTATTTGATTATGCTAAGAGCGCAAAAGACAATGGTCTACAAGTGATCATCGCTGGTGCAGGTGGTGCCGCTCATCTGCCAGGCATGTGTGCCAGTCAAACGCCGCTACCTGTCTTTGGTGTCCCCGTAAAGTCATCTATGCTGAGCGGTTGGGATAGTCTACTGTCTATCGTACAAATGCCAAAAGGCGTCGCTGTTGGTACTTTGGCGATTGGTGCTGCTGGTGCTTATAACGCTGCCCTACTTGCAATTCAAGTACTGGCATTGCATGATGATACGATTGCTACTAAGCTCGATCAGATGCGCCAGTCTCAGACTGAGACTATTCTTGCTAGCCCAACACCAGGTATTATCAATCCTTAGGTAGATATAAGTCGACCTACTTTTATAGCAGCGTCTTTTATATTTATAGCTTAACGATTGAAGCTATCACTGTATATTTTTAAGCAATTCCGAGTAGAGATAAGGTGCATACAGTGCACCTTTTCCTATTTTCACCCATTGAGTTTTAGATTTTAATAGCCCAAACACCTTATTCACTTTTATTCAAAGAGCCTGCCATGACTACAGCAAACGCTTATCCTGTTACCCAAACCATTCGTACCATCGGTATTTTAGGCGGTGGTCAGCTTGGTATGATGCTTGCCGAAGCCGCCATGCCATTGGGTTACCAATGCGTATTTTTAGAAGACAATCCAGAATGTCCTGCCAGCCTATACGGTCGTGTCTTTCATAGCGACCAATTAGAAGACTTTATCGCAGCAGCGGATGTCTTTACGTTAGAGTTTGAAAACACGCCAACGTCTACGGTCGAGCAACTGGTTCGCTTGTCAAAATCTGGCAGCAAGCAAGGCATGTTCCCACCGCTGATTGCGCTTGATATCGCTCAAGATCGTCTAAAAGAAAAGCAGATGTTCAACACACTTGATATCGCCACTGTACCCTTTATGGCTGTCAATTCTGAAGCTGAGTTGAAACAAGCTTGTGATGAGCTTGGGCTACCAATCGTGCTGAAGACCAGTCGCGGTGGTTACGACGGTAAGGGACAGTTCGTTATCAAGCAGGACAGTGATATTAAAACAGCTTGGCTAGATTTAAAAGACGCGGTCAGCGGTAAAGGTTCACTTACGCCAACGCCTGCGCCGTTAATTGCTGAAGGTTTTATTAACTTTAGCCGTGAAGTCTCTATCATTGCAGCAAGAGCGCAAAACGGTCAGGTACGCTGTTACGACTTGGTCGAAAATCATCATCACAACGGTATCTTAGCCAAAACTCAAGCACCTGCTGTCGGTACGAGTCACCTGTTTCAACAAGCAACAGACGCCATTACTAAAGTCATGAACCATTTAGATTATGTCGGCGTTATGGCGCTTGAATTATTCGTCACCAAAGATGCTCGCGGTCACAACGCGATACTAGCAAATGAAATCGCGCCACGGGTACACAACTCTGGACACTGGAGTATCGAAGGCGCTATTACCAGTCAGTTTGAGAACCATATCCGTGCCGTAGTCAACTTGCCATTAGGCGATACAGATAATGTGCATCCTGCGATTATGGTGAATGTACTGGGTCAATATCCTGATATCAGTGCAGTGCTAAACATCGATGGCGCTCATTACCATAGCTATCATAAGGCTGAGCGTGACGATCGCAAGATTGCTCATATAACCCTGATGCCTAATGATGTGACAGATTTAGAGCCTGCTATGGCAAAACTGGTCGCTATCTTGCCAAACAAGGTTGGTCTGGACAAAGAGTATGCAAACGTAGATACTCAGCCTAGTAAAGCAGACGTCGATACTAAGAGTAATGCTAAAAACAGTACTCAGAACAGTGTTCAAAATAATGCCACAGCTGATGAACTAGACAATAAAGACAGCCAAGCAGACAGCCTGACTGCTCCCTCAGCAAAACCTGAGAAGGCCAAAAAATAATGCAGATATGGGTGGACGCAGACTCGGTGCCATTGATTGCCAAAGATTTGATTATTAAGACGGCTGAACGTACCAAGACCATGGCTATATTTGTGGCCAATCAGCCGATCAAGCTACGCAAGTCGCCCCTACTTGTTATGACTGTCGTGCCATCAGGGTTCGACAAAGCTGATGATTATATCGTCGAGCAGATACAGGTTGGTGACTTGGCTATCACTAGCGACATTCCTTTGGCCAATGACATTTTGGATAAAGGTGGTATGGTATTGACGACGCGCGGTGTGGTCTACGACAAAAACAACATCAAGCAGAAGCTCAATATGCGCGACTTTATGGATACTATGCGCGGTACTGGTGTCCTAGAGTTGCAGGAAATGAGCGGTCAGAAACCCTACGGTGATCGAGATAAAAAAGCCTTTGCCGATGGTCTCAATCGCTTGGTTCGTTAGTATTTTTATCGTTCTATCTGACGCTTACTCATTCTGCCATCTGTGACACGATGGCATCTAATCAACGTTTGCTTCCTTGCAAACTGTATACACTCTATAACCAAACACTATTCAATCAGCACGCTTTATAACGAAGCGTGCTACCTATCTTTGTTACTCTATATTCGGTTTTTAAGATAAATAAACTTACTGAATAATTCAAACAATAGCATTTAAATAAAAATAGGAATGGTTATGAAAATTTTAGTCGTTGGTGCAAGTGGTCGAGTGGGCGGTGATTTGGTTAAGCAGTTATTGGCTGATGACCATCAAGTTATTGGCACGACTCGTCAGAAAGAAAAGTTATTTGATAATGACAATTATACCCAGCTAGATTTAGACATTACAGCCAGTAAAGACTCTATTGAAAAACAACTAGATCAGGACATTGAGGCTGTTTACTTTGTTGCAGGGTCTGGTGGCAAAAACGTCTTAGAAGTTGATTTGCATGGTGCTGTAAAAACGATGCAGGCTGCACAAGATAAAGGCATTAAACGTTATATTATGCTGAGCTCAGTCTTTTCATTAGAAACTGAAAAATGGGATGAAAACCCTGGTATTGCAGATTTAAAAGAATACTATATCTCTAAACACTACGCCGATCACTGGTTAGTGAACAACAGCTCACTTGATTACACTATCGTACAGCCAGGCGCCCTAAAAGAACGCTCTGGTACAGGCAAAATCACTATTAATGATACAAGTTCTGGTGAGAATGCAATCGAAGATGTAGCGACAACGCTAGCCGCGGTACTAACCGCAGATAACACGATAGGCAAAGTCTTCAATCTACACAATGGTGATATTGATATCAATGAAGCAGTTGCTACGGTATAAATAAATTTAGCAGTAGCAAAATTGATTGTATCTGCTAGATTTTAAAAGCAGCCAATACAAAAGGTCGTTATCGATTCGCCAATATCTAATTGGTAAATCGACAACGACCTTTTTATTATGTATTTAGATTACAGCTAATCTAAAAGAAGCTCATTCAATTATGCTTGCCCACTGGGAAAAGGAATGACTTCTTCCAAGCTGCTTGCACCTGTTACAACCATTAGCAATCTATCCATACCGACTGCGATACCGCTACATGGCATCAAATCATTGGAGGCAGCTAATAGATGTTCATCAATTGGCATTTGAGGTAGATCATGACGCGCACGTAATTGATTGTCTTGTTCAAAACGGTCACGCAATGCTTGGCCATCTGCTAGCTCGTCATAAGCATTAGCGATTTCAATGCCATTGATATACAGCTCAAAACGCTTAGCAATTTTATTACCGTCTTTGTCCATAGATGTCTTCGCTAGTGCAGCGGTCGCAGGTGGATACTCTATAATCAATGTCGGCAAATCATGACCTAGGTTTGGCTCTACGGCATGACTGAATAACAAATCCAACCAGCTCTGACGACGGTTTTCTTCGCTATCATCAGTATTATTAAAATCAAATCCTGTCAAACCCATATCTTCTGCCACGGCTTGCAATGCAGTTAAACTCGCTGTCAACGGATGTATGCCCACAAAGTCCATAAAGGCATCGACATAGCGATAATGACTCATCACAATTGAATGACCATAGAGTGTCTCCAACAATTCATTAAGTTCAGTTGCCATCTCGTCCAGACTATAATTAGGTTGATACCATTCAAGCATCGTAAATTCAATATTATGACGTGTGCCTATTTCGTTATCACGAAAGACAGGACAAATCTGATAGATAGGTACTTGCCAGCTGGCTAATAAACGCTTCATCGCAAACTCAGGCGAGGTATGCAAATAATAAGTGCGTGGACGGTCTTGATAGGTCACGTGAGCTGCTATAGACTGCAAAAAAGTGTCTGTATTACCTGCTTGGGATAATAGCGGTGTCTGCACTTCCAGCACTTGTCGACTGGCAAAAAACTGCCGAATACTACTGATAAATTGCGCGCGCTTTTGTGCCATCGCAAGTGTCATGGTTGGCGCGTAGCTAGGCTTAGAAGTAATAAGCTGCGAAGAAATATTATTTACTTGAGTCATTGGGCTCTACTGCGACTGATAAATGATTAGCTGCTAAAGATTCTATCTGGCCGTTTAAAACTGCCACTCACGACGCAAGTGGTAGTCACGCCTCAGACTGTCGAAGTCAGCACCGTTTACTTGCCCATCAACCGCCTTATTTCGCAATGAGGTATCATCTTGCATGATGTCATAAAACTTTGGCAATCTGTCTGGATACGATTTTAACTCAGACCATAAGAACATATTTAGCGGTAGCAGACTGGACATAGATTGAGCTGGAGGTATTGCTAATTTTTCACACAATGCATCATAAATGATTTGTGTGCCACGTAGCTTACCTTCTAGCGTATAGCCAGCGATATGCGGTGTGGCAATAGCGAGTTTGGATAGTAAGCTTTCTTCAATTTCTGGCTCATGCTCAAACACGTCTAGCACCACTTGACGTCCAGTACGCTCAATGTTGGCTTCAAGCGCGCTTTCCTCGATTACAGGCCCTCGCGCACTATTAATCAGCATCGTATCGGCAGGCATCATTGCCAATGCAGCTGCATTGATAAGGTGACGTGTTGGGTAGTCACTACCTTTAGGATTCGTCGCATTCTTTTCATTGGTCAAAGGCACATGCAGACTAACCACGTCACTCTGGCTAAGTACCTGCTCCAAGCTAGCATTGTTAGTTTTAGAGGCTGGTAACAAGGGATCATAACCTAGCACCTGCCAACCCAAATCATAGGCATATTGAGCAAGTGTACTACCGATATTACCAAGACCAATGACACCTAATGTTAATGACGCCGATTGCTGCCAATACTGCGGACGCAAAGTGAAAACAGCCGTCAATACATATTGAGCCACAGAATGCTTGCTACAACCAGCCGCATTGGCGAAAGTGATATTGCGAGATGCTAGATAATCTTGATCTACATGGTCGGTACCAATAGTCGCAGACCCAACAAACTGTAGACTGTTATTATCAACCAATAGCGCTTCATTTACTTTCGTCACCGAGCGTATCAGCAGTACATCTGGCTGTACTTTGGCAAGTCGCACTGCATCGATATCTCGACCAGCGACAGTAATGATATCAACCGTATGCTCAGTCAGCTGACTAAGCGTAGCGTCATTAAAAAAATCATTTAGACTGGCGATGTTGCTGTCCGCTAAAATAGTGATATTTTTAATTGTACTTAACTTATCGGTCTTATTATTCGTCGGTTCTGTCATATTCTTATTTATCATTTGCCACCATCTCTATCGATAATTTTTTACGTCATATTTGCTAGTGATTCGTTATTCTGGTTCGTGCACAGGATCTATCGCACGAGAGTCAGAAAGCATCACCTCTTGCTGAGCAAATATCTCATTCTTATGCTGCGATATCCACTCGCGCCATACCGCAAGCCCGATAGCCAATACGACAGGCCCGATAAACAAACCAACAAAACCAAACGCTGTTAGACCACCCAGTACACCGATAAAAATAATGATAAAAGGAATTTTGGTCGCGCCGCTAATGACGATAGGACGAATCAAATTATCCACCCAGCTAATTACCAGTACACCCCATAGTGCCAATCCAATACCCTCTGCAGTATGTCCTTGGCTCAACAGCCAAATCGATACACCGCCCCAAACGAATGGCGTGCCAAACGGAATCAAGGCAATAATAAACGTGACAATGGTCAATAAAATAGGACTTGGCGCACCAGCGAAGTAATAGCCGATACCAGCCAATAAAGCCTGAGCCAATGCCGTCAGCCCAATGCCGTATACCACCGCACGCGTAGTTGTACCCACAGAATCGATGTAACCGTCGATGCGATTACCGATAATATTGCGCAGCGCTTGACGAATCTGCCGAACCAGACTGGTGCCATCTCGGTAAAAGAAGAAAAGCGTCATTAACGCCATACCGAGTTTGGCCAAACTACTGAACACCACATCAAATGCTATTTTGCCATAATATAAATGCGACTGAACCCAAATGCGAAAAGCTTCTAGCGTCCCTTCTGGATTTTTGTTGATGCGCCACAGTACGTCCTTGACTTGCTGACCGATGATAGGCAAATCTTTGAGGGAGTCAGGCACATCTAAATAGCCTACCTTGATACGATAAATCAAGTTACTGATTAAACTTAAAGCTTCTTGCTGCAAGATAAACACACCGATGACCAGTGGCACGCCTATTATCAGTGAGATACTCACCGTCATAATAGCGGCACTAAAATCTGGGCTTAGCTTTACCTTTTCATGGAAGAAATTATAAATAGGAAAAGTCACATAGGCCAAAATCGCTGCCCACAGCGCTGGCACAATAAAAAATTGCACCACTTGAAAACACAATACGAACAGTACCACTAGCAACGTAATTGCTAATAAGCGCTGAATAATAAATTCTTTTGTCCAGTTTTCAATCATAGCGTATAAACCAAAAGCGGACAGCAAACGATAATTTTGCTGGCGAGTTTATAAATGTGTGATGAATATCAGCTCTTAGACACTGTCTGTAAGCCGTATCCATTAGCGAGAGTTGCGAATCATACAAAAAAGCATTGCGTCGGACTTATATTGCTACGGACTTATAAATTCACATGAAGATTAAGTAACATGACAATTAAATAGTATGACTATGTCTAGTTCTATACTATAAATTCATAGCCATTTATTATCATAGATAACACAATAAAAATGCAGTTAGCACGCTTTATTATGCAATAAAGCGTGTGAATTATATAACGCGTTGTTGTAATCTTTACTTACAACTTTGTCTATGCAAGCTTACTAGATGACGACGATAATGACTAGCGCATAATGCATGAATTTAGTGTGTAAAAATGATGTATCGAAAACTGCTTTTATGTTCAGCTTTTAAACTGTTATCTTATAAGGGAATCCACTGGTGCGTTCTATTTGTCGCGACAATTGATGTTATACTAAAGCAATTATTTTAAGCTTTTCAGTGTAGTTAAGTTTATTTGCACATATTTATTTACATCGTCGTACAGACATCGAATCCTTTGAGCCAGATTTCAACACCTGCTTATACCGTCTTCTTTTAGACTATCATAAGTTCTAATTTTAGGGTGTCGCTATCACTTAGAGTGAATTACTTGAGCAAAATCATAAGTCTTTTATAAAGGCTTATACGAGATTTAGACTCAGCATATCAGCTCAATATTCGAGCTTGATATGCCAGAGCGCAGTTTTGAGTTAATTTCGGATTTACTTTGATTTTATTTGAAATCAATACAGACACACCAAATTTTAATAATATATCGATAGGAACAATAACAATGTCAAAAGACACTGATAACCCCAACTCTAACACCTCAAACGAAGCCAGTAAGACCAATAAACCACAAGATACTGTCACTTTTGCTTTAGCTCAATCACATTTTTTGGTCGGTGATATCGCAACCAACGTCGAAAAAATGCGTACCCTAGCATTACAAGCACGTGAACAGGGTGCTGACGTAATCGTATTTCCAGAGTTAGCGCTACTAGGCTACCCTCCACAAGATTTATTGCTACGTCCAAGCTTATCAGGCCGTGTTAAAAGCGCTTTGTCTACTTTGAGTGATATCGATGATATCGTCATGATTGTCGGCTATCCGCATGTCGATCATCACGGTACTTTTAACTCTGCTGCCATCCTACATAATGGTCATCAAAAAGGTTTTTACCATAAGCAGATTTTGCCAAATTATGGCGTGTTTGATGAGCGTCGCTACTTCGACAAAGGTCGTAATCAAGTTTTATTTGACTATAAAGGCATTACTATTGGTCTGCTTATCTGTGAAGATTTGTGGGAAAAAGGTCCTATCTCTGAGCTTAAAAAACAAGGTGCTGATCTAATTGTAAGCTTAAACGCCTCGCCTTTTGAGATTGAAAAGCAAGACAATCGCAAAACCATGCTGGCCAAGCGTAGCCGTGAAAGCAAACTACCTATCGTCTATGTCAATGCTGTCGGCGGGCAAGACGATCTAGTGTTTGATGGCGGCTCTATGGCTGTACAAGCTGACGGTAGCGTTGCCCATGAAGCGCCGCGCTTTATGAACCAGTTGCTATTGGCCACGTTAGATGTAAAAACTGCTAAATTTAACGAGCAGACCAAAGCACCTCTAACTTTGAGCCGTGAATCTGAAATGTATCAAGCATTAGTCGTCGGTCTACGCGACTATGTCAACCATTCAGGGTTCTCTGGCATTATTGTTGGATTGTCAGGTGGTATTGACTCGGCATTGACGCTTTGTATTGCTGTTGACGCTCTAGGCGCTGACAAGGTATATGCAGTCATGATGCCATACGAGTACACCTCTCAAATCAGTCTAGAAGATGCTCAAGCACAGGCACGTCGCTTAAATGTTTCTTACACCGTCTGCCCTATTTTTGACGCTGTCGAAGGCATCCGTCATACGCTAGCACCGTTATTCAATAAGTCGCCAGCGGACACGACCGAAGAAAACATCCAAGCGCGTGCTCGTGGTGTTATTTTGATGGCATTGTCTAATAAATTCGGTCATTTAGTTATTACGACTGGTAACAAGTCAGAATTGGCTGTTGGTTACTCAACGCTATATGGCGACATGGCTGGTGGCTTTGACGTACTAAAAGACGTATATAAGTCTCAAGTTTATAAATTGGCGAGCTATCGTAACCGTTTAGAAGATACGCCGGTTATTCCTGAGCGTGTTATTACCCGTCCGCCATCAGCTGAATTACGTCCAGATCAAAAAGATCAAGACAGCTTGCCTGACTACGATGTGTTAGATGGTATCTTGACGTCATATATCGATGAAGACATGGGCTATCAAGAAATCATTGATAAAGGCTTCGATGCTGAGATGGTCGCCAAAGTCATCAAAATGGTAGACAACAGCGAATACAAACGCTTGCAATCTCCTATCGGTACTAAGATTAGCCACAAAGCTTTTGGGCGTGAACGCCGTTACCCATTAGTCAATAAGTGGTCAATCAAAGGCTAATTACTACATACCTCTCAACTTCTACTATCTATAAGTTGAAAGGTACTAGTTAGCCAGTTTTACAAGATATCGAATTTTTTACTATTAGCTGGGTGCTTGCCCAGCTTTTTTGGTTTTTATCCACCAAAAACTTCTACACCTAGCCCGATTCTTTTCCACACAGCTTCAACAACTATTTGCCTCAATTATCTTTATTTTTTTTCGAGTACGTCATGAGTTTGCTAACCGCTAGTGTTTTTCTTCTTTTACTGCTTGCCTTGAGTACCTTTGTCTCTGCTGCTGAGATTGCCATCGCTGCAGGCCGCAAAATCAAGCTCCAAATTATGGCAAAAGAAGGCGATGTTCGTGCACTTGACGTCCTTAATATGCAGGAGCATCCTGGAAGTTTTATTACCGTCGTACAAATAGTGCTAAATGCGGTCGCTATTTCAGCTGGTGCCGTCGGTGAATCAGCCATCAGTCCTTATCTCAAGCAGTTATTAAATAGTGAAACGATAGCATCGGTTATATCATTTGTACTTATCACGAGTTTGTTTTCACTACTTGCTGATCTAATGCCTAGGCGTTTGGCCATGTCAAATGCTGAGACGATAGCGGTACGGCTCGTACGCCCGATGATGCTGCTGATATTTATACTAAAGCCCATTATATGGGTGTTCGATGGGGCTGCAAATATCCTGTTTAAGCTTTTTGGCATCTCAACCATACGTCAAGATGATATGACACCAGAAGATATTTATGCAGTGATGGATGCAGGTGCTGAAGCAGGTGTATTAAAGAAGCAAGAGCATCACTTGATTGAAAACATCTTTGATATACAAGAGCGTACCGTCACCTCAGTAATGAACCCTCGAGAAAATATCGTTTACTTTGATACCAAAACAAGTACCGAAGAAGTCGTGAATATCATGATTGAGCAGCCACACAATAAGTTTTTGGTTTGCCATGATGACGACTTAGAACATATCATTGGTTATGTGGAATCTCGTAGCTTTTTAGCTTTGGTTTTGAACCAACAGGAAGTTAGCCTGACAAACAAGACTCTATTAAAGCCAGCACTTTTCGTGCCTGATACGCTGTCTTTATTTGAAGTATTAGAGATGTTTAAATCTACTGGCGCTGATTTTGCGGTCATCGTGAATGAATATGCCCTAGTCGTTGGTGTTATCACCTTAAAGGACGTGATGAGCATTGTGATGGGCGAGCTGGTAACGTTAGAGGAACAGCCTATCGTCCAGCGCACTGACAACTCTTGGTTAATCGATGGCATGACCCCTATTGAAGATGTGATTCGTGCATTAGATATCGTCGACTTACCACGCAGTCAAAATTACGAAACTATCAGTGGATTTATGATGTATATGCTCCGAAAAATTCCGAAAAAGACCGACACGATTGAGTATGCCAATTATCGATTTGAGATTATTGCGACTGATAATCTTAAAATTACACAGATGCTAGTCACCAAATTAGAAGATGTCATTTAATTTACTGGCTAGTTAAAGAATGCTTAATTAACCTATTCACATTGTTTTAAGCACGCTGACCAAATATAGCAGTACCGACACGTACCATCGTTGTGCCGTTTTCTATCGCTTCTGCCATATCACCACTCATACCCATACTAAGCGTATCCCAGCTATCTAGCTCTGGATGGTCAGCTTTAATCTCTTCAAACAGTTGCTTAGTTCGAGCAAAAGCATCCGTGTTGGCTTTAGCAGGGATAATCATCAGACCTCGCAGCTGTAAACGCTCGTACCCTTTAATCGCTGTTATCAGCTCTGGCAACTGGGCTGGCAGACATCCGGATTTGCTATCTTCGTTATCGATATTTAATTGGATCAACACATTCAACGGTGGCAGGTCAGCTGGTCGTTGCTCATTCAATCGTTTGGCGATGATATCGCGCTCAACCGTTTGCACCCAATCAAAGTGCTCTGCAATGTCACGTGTCTTATTACGTTGAATACTACCGATATAATGCCAAACGATACTCTTGCCTACAGGTTGAGCTTTAAGAGTAGTAATTTTTTCGATGGCTTCTTGTAGATAGTTTTCACCAAAATCACGCTGTCCCTGCTTTGCTAAAATTGCAATCATGTCAGCAGGTTTAGTTTTTGAAACAGCCAATAACATAACATTATCAACCTGTCTGTCAGCATAATCGCATGCTTGCTTCATCTGCTTACTAACTTGTTGCCAGTTATCGATAAGTGTCACTTCATCAATATTGCCATTCATTTCCTTCATATTTTGCCCTTATTGCTTGATTAATTTTTTGAAATTTTTTTCTGAAATTTTTATTATAAAAGAAACACAACTATCCGATTCTTAAAAGTAAATTAGAAATAGTTCCTATAAGAATTATTTTAAAACGATCCAGTTCTATTTTTTCTTAATTTAGTAGATGGTTAAATACGCACAGTCTTGTTATGATATTGTTACATGCTTTAACATATGCTGCTGAATATGTTAGTGATGGTAAAGACCTGTACTAGTGAGTCTCTTATCGTCTCTTATTATACTAAGGCTATCGATAAATAGTTTACCACGTACTTTTATAGTGTTTTGTCTTACCTAGACTAAGTGATAGGAATATCAAATTATGGCTGAAAAAAATAATCTTAATATCGAAGACTTGCTGCGCTTTACGGTTAAACATAAGGCATCAGATTTACATATTTCAGCGGGTATGCCAGCAATGATACGTGTCGATGGTGAAATGACACGTATCAATATGCCAGAGATGACCCATCAAGTCGTGCATCAGCTTATTTATGACATCATGAATGATAAGCAACGTGCCGACTTTGAAGAGTTTTTTGAAACGGATTTTTCTTTTGAAATTCCTAATCTAGCACGTTTTCGTGTCAACGCTTTTAATCAAAACCGCGGTGCAGGTGCTGTATTTCGTACCATTCCTTCCAAAGTATTAACGATGGAAGACTTAGGTATGGGCGATGTCTTTAGACGCGTTTCAGACTTTAAGCGTGGTGTGGTATTGGTCACAGGCCCAACAGGTTCAGGTAAGTCGACAACACTTGCAGCGATGATTGATTATATTAACGAAAGCCGTAAAGAGCATATTCTAACTATCGAAGACCCGATTGAATTTGTACATCAGTCTAAGAAAAGCTTGATCAATCAGCGTGAAGTACACCGTGATACTTTGGGTTTTGAGCCAGCATTGCGCTCTGCCCTACGTGAAGATCCCGATGTTATCTTAGTTGGTGAGCTACGTGACCTTGAGACTATCCGTTTGGCACTGACAGCGGCAGAGACTGGTCACTTAGTGTTCGGCACCTTGCATACCAGCTCAGCGGCTAAAACGATTGACCGCGTTATTGATGTATTCCCAGCTGCTGAAAAAGACATGATCCGCGCGATGCTGTCAGAATCATTGCAAGCTGTTATTTCACAGACCCTGTTACGTCGACAAGCGGGTGGACGTATAGCCGCCCATGAAATCATGATAGGCACCCCTGCTATCCGTAACTTGATACGTGAGAACAAAATCGCTCAAATGTATTCTGCTATCCAAACGGGTGCAGGCGATGGCATGATTACCCTTGATCAGACGTTAAAGAACTTGGTAAGTAAAGGAACCATTAGTAAGGATGTTGCACGTCCTTACGCCAAGCAACCTGAGGCATTTTTGTAGTACTGATAGATAGTATTGACAGATACCACTAAAAATAACAAACAACTTATGGTCTCTGTTTCTACTTTATTACTTTTTACTGACGTATTTAAAATATGATTTTAATCGACTTACATCCGGTGCAGGTGCGATATGGATATTGATAAACTATTACAATTAATGATCAGCAAAAATGGCTCTGACCTTTTTATTACTGCTGACGTAGCGCCTTCCATGAAAGTGAATGGAAAAATCTTACCTGTCGGTAGAACCCCTTTGAGTGCTGAGCAAACCATGAGATTGGTCAAAGGTGTAATGACGCCAAGCCAGCAAAAAGAGTTTGAAGAAACCAACGAGTGTCAATTTGCTATCTCTGATGAAGCACAGCAAGCTCGCTTTCGAGTCAGTGCATTTGTACAACGTGACATGGCAGGAATGATTTTACGGAAAATTGAAAACAACATTCCAACGGTCGAAGAGTTACGTTTACCGCCAGCGCTAAAAGAATTGGCCATGAAAAAACGCGGTATTATTCTATTAGTTGGCGCAACGGGTACGGGTAAATCCACTACCCTTGCTGCAATGATAGGACATCGCAATCAAAATTCTCATGGTCATATTATTACGATAGAAGACCCTATCGAATTTGTCCATAAACATCGCGGCTGTATTATCACCCAACGTGAGGTTGGTATCGATACCCATTCATTTGAAGCGGGCCTAAAAAACACGCTACGCCAAGCACCCGATGTCATCTTAATCGGTGAGATTCGTAACCGTGAAGTCATGAGCTATGCTATTCAGTACGCAGAAACTGGCCATCTAGTGTTTGCAACGTTGCACGCAAACAACGCTAACCAAGCAATCGATCGTATCATTCACTTCTTTGAAACCAGTCGCCATAATCAGTTGTTTATGGATTTGTCGTTGAACCTGCAAGCTATTATCGCGCAGCAACTTATCCCCACGCCTGATGGTAAAGGAAGACGCGCTGCTATTGAAATTTTGCTAAATTCGCAGCTGATCAGTGACTATATCCGTAAAGGGGAAGTTCATGAAATCAAAGATGTGATGACACGCTCACGAGACAGTGGTATGCAAACCTTTGATCAGGCACTTTTTGATTTGTATGAGCAAGGAGAGATAACGTATAAAGAAGCGATTCTACATGCCGACTCTCCTAACGATCTACGCCTCAAAATTAAGCTCAGCAGCAAAAATGGTAAGGCGAATTTAGATGAAGGTGCCGATAGTTTATCGTTAGATGTAAGCTAAATCATTAAGCTTTCTACGTATAATAGACATATAAAAAAACCCTCGTTATAAATAACGAGGGTTTCTTTTATTGTTCGATATCGTAGTACTGGCAGAAATAAGCGTTTCTACTTATACGCTAGACGATTACTTCGCGCTGTCTCTACAAGCTTGATCCGCGCAAATACCATATAGCACAAGAGAATGCCCAGACAGTTTAAAGCCATGTTTTTCTGCTACTTTTAGTTGTTCTTCTTCAATGACTTCATTATGAAACTCTATAATTTTGCCACACACATCACAAACTAGATGATCGTGATGCTCTTCTTGGGTAATCTCGAATACAGATAGATTGTTTTCAAAGTTATGACGCTCAACAATACCTGCTTGCTCAAACTGTGTTAGGACACGATAGACAGTGGCAAGACCTACGTCTTCACCTTGCTCGATAAGCGCCTTATACACTTCTTCTGCACTCATGTGATGCAGCTCTGCGCTTTCTAATAGCTCTAAAATTTTAATACGAGGTAACGTGACCTTGAGTCCTGCTCTACGTAAATCTTGATTGGTAAAAGAAGCCATAATATCCCTTTTGACTGTAACAGCCTTAACAAATAGAAAATATGAGATAAATAATCAGCAAAGATTATTTTTATTTAATATAAAGTAAATGATTAATAATAAACTGATGAAACTTATGCAGACATCTCTCTTATTATTTTCTAAATATCGAGATGCAAGCCTATGAATTTAAAATATAATTAATCTAACTATTCAGATTGTGTTTGGTAAATAATGTCGTAAGTGGTAGGCAATTGCAAGTAAATGACGTATCATTTGTCCAAGATTGTCGGTCAGACTGGTACGACCTAACGCTGGCCACACCTAATTCATTTCTTATGAGTCATCTTACCATGATAAAGACATTAAATTTCCGTCCGTTAAGCCACACAAGCGCATTACGTAAGATCGTTATCACCAGTATGCTTAGCGCTACTGTTGCTATGTCTGGCTGCTCATTATTGAGTGTTTATAAGATTGATTTGCCACAAGGCACAGCGATTACTCAAACCCAAGCTCTAAAGCTAAAAGTGGGTATGAATCAAAACCAAGTTCTTTATACTCTTGGTAGCCCTGCGATTCGAGATACTCTTGAGCCTAAACGCTGGGATTATATCTATGACTACAAAGCAGGCACTGAAGGTAGCCGCAAAGGCATCGCAGATGTCAAAAACGCTAGCCAGCATTTAGTTGTTTACTTTGATGATAATGGTTTGGTCACGCGCATCGAAGGTATTGAGAGTCTGCCAGCGTCATAGTTAGCGAAACCTATTAGCTTAGATAGTTAATGGTTTAGCTACGAGATTTATTTTTGCGCTGAGACATAGGATCAGCGCTTAAACTGCGATATACCTCGATACGGTCAAGAGGCTGTAGCAAATAGCTTAGTGGCTGTTTCTGTGCATAAATCCCTACATGCCAACGTTTTGCAGTTGGTGTGGTGATATCTATTACTTGCTCACACCACTCTGCCAGTTCTGCAAATTTCTCAAGCCACCCTGCTTGCGCCAACGCTTCATGCAAACTAGTACCTTGTTTGACCTGCAAAGCTAGATAATGCTGGCGCTGCTCATCTTCAGCATACGCCAGATATACGGTCATTAAGTTAGCTTGAGTAGACTGTGGCACGCTGTTGTCACGACCTTCGACTGTTAGCTCAACCACTGCATCACCCAACCTATCAATGCTAGCAGCAATGCTAATGGTACGACTAAACGTATCGCTACTCGCCACAAGTTATAAACTGCTTCATTGCTAAAATTTAACGACTTGCGTAGATGGCTAATCTTCATCTGCCAACCCGCAAATACTGATAATAACAGTACAGCAATGCTACTAATAATGACCAAGATGCCAACTAACCATGCTGTTGGAATCGCAACCACTAGTAATAAAGCTACAGCAAAAGTGATTATCAAACTAGCTAATAATCCAAACTTGTGCGTTAACTGTTGCGTGCTGTAATGTAGCAAGTAACTGGCTACAAATAACACCCCGCCCCAATATAACAGCTGTCCAATCGGCGGTAGCGACATACCACTAGTAAATAAAGCTACTACTCCTATCAGCAGTTGCAACACCCAAATCGGTAACACTAACTTGGTTGCACGGTACTCACGAGTAGCCGCTCTGTTGTTTGCTTGCTGATTGTTTGCTTCTACCGCTGTGACTGTCTGCTTACTCACTAAGTTCTGACCGAACCAGTATAATCCTGTACCCGCACCGACACTCACTAACGCTAACGCGACTGCGCGTGCCCATTCCGTCAAACTGACATCAGTCATGGCAAAACCAGCATTTGGCACACCGTTTGCGAATCCTAGTAGCAACCCTATTACCATCAACCCTAAGCCAATAGGTAAAGGCGTAATACCCAGCAAGCTTAAGAGTAACGCAATGACCATCAGGCCTGCAGCAACTGCGAAGCTAGGTACATCGGGTACGCTATTTAGCTCAGTTAATGCAGACAATATACCTGTACTTGCACCAGATATAACCAATGCTGCAATCACAATAGAGACCAGCGCCGCTAACCAACCAAAGCTGCGCCATATCGGACTGACATCTGCTTCACGAGTGAGCTTTTGCATACCCGCTAGAGGGCCTTCGACACTGCGATAGGCCAATGCTATCTCAGCGTAAACAACTGGCAGCGCAACCAATACCATGGCTAACAGCCATAGTAGCCAAAAATCAATCTCACCAATTGACGCAGGTGCAAACCAACGAAATAGCAATAACGGTAGTAGCGCCGCGATAAAATAAGAAGCATAACGGATCATCATAATTTCAATCCAAACGATCTAATACCACTCACAAAAACTGGATTAGCAAACGAAACAAGTGCAAGTACTACGCATAGTAGACTAGACATGTTTAACAAGGCTAATCGTATTTTGAAAATTGGTATAAAGTGAATAACGATAATTTATAATTATACAGAGCAACGACTGGCTTCTGTAAATGAATTCAGCTAAATACTGTCTTAATATAAGGGACAAACAGTTATAAAAAAACCCCGAAATCGGGGTTTAGTCATTCAGATATAATCAATATACGATTCAGTACTCAGTGGCTTTACTCAATGGCCTTCTATGCAAAGCAAAGTATGTATCAGATATTGAATCAGTGCGACTCAATTAGTGAATAGCACTTACATAGTCTGACAGGATACGAATATCACGATCTGATAGTTTCGATGCAACTGTTTGCATCATACCCATCTCCCCTTCTTTGGCTGCATCATTGACTCGTTTTTGATCATCACTATCGATATCATCAACACGTCCAGCGGCACGGAATAGTTTTAGCTGAGTAGCAATATACTGAGCGTGCTGTCCGCCTAGCTTTGGAAATGCAGCCCAAGTGTTACCTGCAGCATCTGGACCATGACAGCCTGCACAGCCAATAACACCGCGCGACTTATCGCCGCCCAAGAATAGCTTAGTCGCTTCTTGGTTGGTTGCAGGATTGCCGTAGCCAACGCCCCAAGGCGCTTGACTGGCGTAATAACCTGCTACGTTGGCTAGGTCTTGCTGAGACAGATTAGCAACTTGTGACTGCATGATACCGTTTTTGCGATATCCTGCTTTAAAGTTGACTAGCTGTTTATATAGGTACTTTACGTTTTGGCCGCCAAGGTTTGGCTGTGCAGGAACAATGCTGACGCCATTAAGACCATGACAAGCGGCACAAACGGTTTCTGCAACTTTTTGACCTGCATTGACGTCATATTCAGGAACAATAATAGCAGCTTGTACGCTGAAACTTGCAACGCATAAGCTGGCAGCAGCGATTAACTTTTTCATTGATACAAATCCTACTAGCTCGGCGTAAGCATTATTTAGAGTGATTGCACTGGTAAGATACCTGATATAGCCGTCTCTTTAATCATAAGAATGGCGTATATTTTGAGGTCTTGGACACAAGCAGTCTGAAAGTACTTACTAACATCAGGGTTTATTTTCGATTATTATAGCAAGACTTTGTATCATTTGCCTACTTAATCATAGTATCCATCAGTTTTCTGGCAACACAATATACAATATGCCGCAAAAACAAAAAGCGCAGATAGGTTGTTAAACCGGCGCTTTATTTTATATGTTCAAATTATATTTATAAGTCGATTATTTGCTCATATATTCGATAAGGTTACGATAATCGTCATCACTACATTTGTCGCAAAGACCACCTGCTGGCATCTGCGGCATCCCACCTTTGACAGACTTGATAAGCGTCGGCATACTTTTTTGTTTAATCAGCTGTTGCCATTTGGCACTATCACCTTTTTTGATGGCATTTAACGCCCCACTATCGTGACAGGCTGCACATGAGTTATTATAGGTAGTGGCGATATCCGCCGCACTTGCGCTGCTAATCATAATGCCACTTAATAATAGTGCAGCACTGCTAGCCGTTATAGCGCGATAACTCGTGCTAAGAAGTTTACTGATTGAAAACATAGAGCACCTCCTCGTGATATTTCACGTGTCTCATCAATCGTTCTATTAAACATCCTTCATTAAACATTGTAACAATATATGTCATATAAACATAGAGAATTTGGATATGGCTTTGTTAAAGCTGAGAACTTGTCTTAATGACTGACCAACTTTAATGTTATCCTACTATTTATATGATGCTAATCGCAGTTATTTCAATAAGTAAGACGCGGAATAGTATAGAATAGCCAGTAATTTTAAATAGCTACTTTTATGATTTGCACATAACTGTATTGATAAAGAACTGCCTTTTAACTTGGTTTACCTATTGCTTGACCACTTACTTGACCGCACCGATGACTTGAATCATCAGCTGACTAAAATTTTATAATCGCATCCAATTTTTTAAGATTAATGAGCCATTTATGAGTACCCCGTTTAACGATGTCGCCGCTGAACATGCCTTGTTCAATACCAAATCTCGTCAGAAAATTCAGCAAACTGAATTTATGATGTCAGCACCTACCTTTCGTCTCTGTCCTCCTGATATGGGATTGGAAGTCGCTTTTGCAGGTCGCTCAAACGCTGGCAAATCATCAGCCATCAACGCCTTAACCAATCAGCGTCAATTAGCTCGCTCGTCTAAAACACCTGGACGCACGCAGATGATTAACTTTTTTAGTATCGGTGATACTGACAGACGTTTGGTCGATTTGCCTGGTTACGGCTATGCAGCTGTTCCGCTAGAGATGAAAAAAGAATGGCAGGTTGAGCTAGAAGAATACTTGGTATCACGCTCAAGCCTTGCAGGTCTGGTATTGATGACAGATATTCGTCATCCGCTTAAGTTTTTTGATGAGCAAATGCTGCACTGGGCAAACGATGGTGAGCTACCAGTACATATTCTGCTGACCAAAGCAGATAAACTGAAGTACGGTGCTTCTAAGAACGCCCTACTCGAAACTCGCAAAAGACTGAAAAAACTGGGCTTAAACTGTACCATTCAGTTATTTTCAGCCCTTAGAAAAGAAGGTCTCGATGAGTTGGCTGGGATAATGGGCAACTGGTATGAGTATCAGCTTGATGCAGACAAAATTATCGAGTCATCTTTTGCATTGCTAGAAGGCGCTGAGTTAGAAGACGCTATTGAAAAAGAAAGCGGTGAAAAAGAGAGCGTTGATAAAGAAAACAAATAGATATCATTGTCTTTAGCAAAAAAGGGTTTATCGCTATTACGATAAACCCTTTTTTATTGCCTGTTTATTCACTCATTATTATTATCGGCGTGCTATTAAAATAACGAGAATGATAAAAGTAGCTCTACCCGCATAACAAGTCTACTAGCGCTTGTGGAGTATCAACTTGGTAGGTTGGATTTTGCTCAGCAAGCTCTACACTCGTTGCCGTACCATAGTTCACCGCTATACTGGTCATGCCTAATGCTGTTGCCATCTGAATGTCATAGATACTGTCGCCGATAAACACAGCATCAGAAACCTGCTGCTGCGTATAATCCAAGATATCGGTCAACATTTGCGGATCAGGTTTTGAGCCTGACTCATCAGCACAACGCGTAATTGCAAAATAATCATGGCTATCTGAGGCATCTAATACACGATCTAGCCCTTTTCTTTTTTTACCAGTTGCTACGGCGAGCGTTTTGCCCTGCTGCTGCAAAGTTTGCAACATATGCTCTATCGGTTCAAATAGCGGCGTACTATGACTATTGGCAATATAGTACTCTGCATAGGTTTGCTGAATCTCAAGCAACTGTGTATCCTTTGCCTGCGGATATAAAATCTTAATCCCATTCATTAAGCTCAGACCAATGATATCTTTTACGGCTTTATCAGTCGTCTCAAACCCGTGTGTTTCCCCAGCCACATGCATAGACTCAACGATTAGACCGATTGAATCCATTAGCGTGCCGTCCCAATCAAAAATAATTAACGTCTTATCAGACAGATTGTGTTCTGCTGATGGTTGAGTATTTACAACATACTCTGAAGTTGTAGCTGGTGTGGTCATGAATTTACCTTAATGAATATTAATAATAAATAGCAGATACTAAAACGTCACGGCGTCTTATTCGTAAAAATAAGATATCGTGACGTTTAGGAAAATACAAAATAGTTTAGCTTAAGAGTTTATTTTGAAAAATTATTCAGGCAATTTCGTTGTTTCTGGTAGCCAATCTGCCATATCGTCTGGCAATGGCGCAGTAATAGTCTTGTAGCCTGGAATATCTAAGCGCCAAGCATGTAGGCACAGACGATGGACACCTGATTTATCATGGACGTTATATTTGTCATCACCCAAGATGGCATGACCAATATGTGCCAAATGCACACGGATTTGATGAGTGCGACCGGTCAATGGCTTGGCTTCAATTAAGCTGACTGGCTGACTATTAATCATAAAGCGATCATGGATAACGATATCAGTCTGGCTTTCTTTCGCTTGTGGGTCTTGGCTATCTACTTTCACTCGGCGCTCACCACTGGCAAGCGTATATCTTAGCAATGGTGCATTGATACGCTGCTCATTAAGCGCAGGCTGTCCTTTGGCTAGACATAGATAGTGCTTTTGAATGGTCTTGTCTACCAAGTGCTGCTGTAACACTTTGAGCGTTGAGCGTTTTTTGGAAATCATCAGTAGCCCTGATGTGTCTTTATCAATGCGATGGATCAGCTCTAGATACTTTTTACCCGTCACTTCACGCATGGCTTCGATAACCCCAAAGTCCAAGCCGCTACCGCCATGCACAGCGATACCAGAAGGCTTATTCAGCACTAGCAAACCGTCATCTTCATAGACCACACGAGCCAGCAAGCTCTTTGCAAACTCGGTACTAATAATTGGTTTTTCGCGCGTTGCTAACTCTACAGGGGCAATACGTACCACATCTTCACGCTGCACCCTATCGTGTGCTTTGCAGCGCTTATTATTGACGCGTACCTCATCTGAGCGAATCATTTTGTAGATATGTGATTTTGGCAAACCTTTTAAACGGTTTAACAAAAAGTTATCCAAACGCTGGTCGTGTTGATGGCGCGTTACTTCGAGGTAGTTCACCTTACCGAAGTTGCTAATCTCATCGTCAGCGCTTTGTGGGCGTGTTTTGCTATTAAAAATAGCAGGGGCTTCATGGGTAGTAGCGTCGTCAGTCATTTTTGAGTTTGTCATTTTTAGTTAGGTATTTACACAAAGATTTGCTATAGTTTAGCATGTTGAGCGACAATTAAGCAGAGGCGACAGCAATAATCATTGTTGTTACAAATAGTTGACCACCGTTTTATTGCTTGTCAGTTTTCTACTACTTGCCAGTAAAGAGGTTGACACTATTTATCCTGCTGACCTGACACGTTTCATCTGATTTTAGGGCGCATTTTTATTTAGAGGTATTACTTACCAAATATAGCCCTACAAATTAAAAATACTGTACTGAATGTTATTCGGTACCATAAAATAAATAGTGACACTAAATACCATCGCGTTAATAACGCTGATAATAAATCAGCTTATTAACCGATTACAACACAACACTGACTCACTAATTGCATGACAACGACCGTACTCGATAACCAATCATTATTTAATGACTATTTATCTGATGGTTCTTTATGCCAGCATAGTTGAGCAAGTATGGGTAGTTTAGCGTTAGGATCGAAAAGTATATCGATAGCTGCCTAAGTATTGGTGGTCAAACAGATGACGATAACAATGTAAATACGATACCACGCTGACAAGCTGGTCCATTACTCTGTTTGCCAAGTACGCCCCGCTGATAACAAAAGCTGCGACACCTAACCTTGAGACACCCAAGATATTATTGACGTTATACAAAGAACGATAAACAAAGAGTAACCAATTGCTTCGCCTGAATAAACAACCGCTGAATGACGCCACTATATAGTAGCAATCATGACCGCGATATTATTGTTAGACTTTGATGGATGAATGGCAACAGCATCACGCCTTTTTAATATCAGTATTTTTTAGAACTGTAACTGACCCTCGCCCACGCTTACAACGTGCGCTGAAATCACTACCAATAGAACGTACTGAGAATAAGAGCGCTTTGACTCGCTGACCCAATCATATATGTACCAAGTTTACTGATGATAAAATATAAGTACCATAGCCTTACACCCTATATTACTGATATTAACGTGAGCACCGCTCATTACTTCAGGTAAAAAAGAAGCCATTGAAAAAGCCCATGTGCTTTATGAAACCCACGATTTACGTTCTACCGTTAATGAACATCTACACACGCTAATCACAATATTAGCCACACTTGCCACTATGTCCTAAAGACTGTCTTATCGTTGTCATGCGTACTCATAGGATACAAATATGAAACGCATTTTGATCAACGCCACTCAAAACGAAGAGATTCGTGTCGCCTTATGTAAAGGCAACCACCTGTACGATTTCGACCTAGAAAACCGTACTCGCGAGCAAAAAAAATCTAACATTTACAAAGGTCATGTGACCCGTGTTGAGCCATCGCTCGAAGCAGTATTCGTCGAATACGGCTCTCAGCGTCAAGGATTTTTGCCAATTCGTGAAATCTCTGCTGAATACCTAAGCGGCAACCCACGCGACGAAAACATCAAAAAACTGATCAAAGAAGGCGACGAGCTAATCGTCCAAGTCGAAAAAGAAGAACGCGGCAACAAAGGCGCTGCCCTATCGACGTATGTGTCATTAGCAGGTCGCTACCTGGTATTAATGCCAAACAACCCTCGCGGTGGTGGTATCTCACGTCAAATTTCGGGCAAACTGCGCGAAGATATGAAGCGTATGCTGAGCAACCTTGATTTACCAAAAGGCATGAGTGTCATCATTCGTACTGCTGGTATTGGTAAAACTCAGGAAGACTTACAGCACGATTTAAATCACTTGCTCAACATTTGGCAAGCCATTCAAGAACAAAACCAAAAATATCCTTCACCGCGCTTGGTTCACCAAGAAGCGGGCGTTGTCACACGTGCTGTTCGTGATTATCTGCGTGATGATATTGCTGAGATTTGGATTGATAACGAAAACGCTTACATTGAAGCGGCTGGGTTTATCGATGCGGTAATGCCAAAACAAGCCGAAAAGCTACGCAAATATACCGATTATGAACCGATGTTTTCGCGCTTCAATATCGAAAAACAAATCGAAACTGCTTATCAGCGTGAAGTTCGCCTGCCATCAGGTGGTTCAATCGTTATTGACCAAACAGAAGCACTAGTCTCTATCGACATTAACTCAGCTAAGTCAACCAAAGGTTCAGACGTTGCTGAGACCGCTTACCATACCAACTTAGAAGCAGCCGATGAGATTGCTCGTCAGCTTCGTTTGCGTGATATGGGTGGTTTGATCGTTATTGATTTCATTGACATGAATGACAATAAGCACCAAAAAGAAGTAGAAAAACGTCTAATCGACGCGACCAAATATGACCGTGCGCGCGTTCAGTTCGGCGATATCTCTAAGTTTGGTCTAATGGAAATGAGCCGTCAGCGTCTACGTCCTTCGTTAGAAGAATCAACTGGCTATATCTGCCCACGTTGTCATGGCAACGGTATGATTCGTGACTTGCGTTCATTGTCACTTTCTATCATGCGTCAAATTGAGCAAATCGCCCTTAAAGAACGCCAAGGTGAAGTACAAGCAGAAGTCCCAACAGACATCGCTGCATTCTTATTAAATGAAAAGCGCGACAGCTTGGTTTATCTTGAGCAAGACAGTGGCACGCGTATCACTATTTTGCCACATGCGCATTTAGAATCACCAAACTTCAAGCTTCACTTCAACCGTGATGGCTTTGCTCCATCAAGCTATGAGCGTATCACTGATACTCAGCAACAAGAGCACAGTGACCTTGGCTACAACGTTGACTGGCAGACTGCTGAAAAAGAGCGTCCTGAACAGCAGCCTACTCGCCAACCTCGTAAAAATACAGATGATAAGCAGAGCCGCTCAAACACTCAGCCGAATGCAGCCACGCAAGCACAGAACGATACGGTAAATCATAGCAATGATCGTCGTAATCATAAAAATACCAACGACGTGTCGCCTGCACATGCACCGCAAGCTAATAAAACCGCTAGTGTTGCCGCTCCAATAGCGCCGCAAACACAGAGTGTTGAAACTACTGCCCAACCAAAAGCCGTTGCGTGGTTATCAAACCTATTTGCTCAAGCACCGCAAGCCACTACGACGCCTAGTGTCAGTAGCCGAGATGCCGCTGAAGCAATCGAGGCGCTAGTAAACACGGGCGCGCAAAGCTTAGGCTCGTTTGGTCAAGTTGATAGCAATGCCTTGAATAGTGCCGCTGCAACAACTAGTGAGCAGCCAACTCAACAAAGCAACAGTCAGAAAAACGAAAGCCAACAGTCAGATAACAACGCTAATCGTCAACAGGCGCGTCGTAATGACAACGATACTGACGACAGCAGCAATGAAGACAGAAGAAGACGTAAGCCGCGTAAGTCTAGATCTTCTAAGCCGCGTCAAAGAAAAGAGGCAACTGACGAGACTGCTGGCAACGTAAACAGTAGCTCAGAAAGTACTAACTCAAACAATGCTGATGACAAATCGTCTGATACTCAAGACCAAAGACAGCAAGACAAGCGTCAGCATGATAATAGACGCACGAACGATCGCAATCGTAATAACCGCCAAGATAGCAATCAACAGAACAGCAATCGTAACACAAGCGAGCGCAGTGATGCTGATAACGAAAACAGCTCTAAAGCAGATGAGCAAACTCGTACTAAGCGTAAATCGCATAGCCAACGCGGCTCACGCGGTAAGCTAGAGCGCGGTGAGACACTCACGGCAGACAACGTTAAACAGAGCAAACAGCAGAACGCTAGAAACAACGATGCTGCCAGTAGCAAAAATCAACATAGTGCACGTCGCAATCAAGACCCTAACGAGGTCGTGCTACAGGTTAATGAAGCGCCAACTGAGCTAAAAGCGCCTGAAGTGGTGCATCTATCTTTAGATGATAGCAAATCTACACAGGCCAAAACTCAGCCTAGTGAGCAGCGAAGCGCGACAAATAACGTAGCAAAAGATGAGCATTCAAACGAAACAGCTGCTCAAAAACCTACTGATAAGCATAGTAGCAATGAGCAGAGCACTGATAAGCAGAACACCAGTGCTCCGAACGCTGATAAGAAAAGTGATAATGCAAAAAGTACGGTGGAAACCCATGCTAATCAGGTAAATGATGATAAGCGTGAATCTACCGAACAAGCTAAGGTTCAAAACGATGCTCCTAAGCAGGAGCAGGCTACTGAAGAGAAAAAAGCACGTGTAGTTGTAGAAGCTCAATCGACCTCTACGAGTAACACCGAAAGTAAGGCGGAAGCTTCAACGTCAGTAACTGCTGATGCTGAAAAAGCTACAGAGACTCCAAAACAGCAGGAAACAAAGACTGCTGAAGATGTGAGTAAGAGTGATGAAGCTCAAAATACTCAGGCTGATAATAATAGTGCAAGCACAAGTAGTGTAAGTAACTCAGCACTTGAGCTAACCCATGAAGCACTATTTGGCACACGTTACGTGACTGCTGAGAAATTTGGTCAAGCGAGTAACGATCCACGTGTAGTACTTGCTAAGCAAGCCGCGAAAGCGGACAAGCCAGCTGCTACTAATGTGCCAGCAATACGTGGTACGGTTGGTGAGTTTATTCGTGCCACGCTACCAGAGGCGCAAACGCGCTTAGCAGAAGAGGGCATTATCAACTGCTTTATCGCGACCATTGCGTTGCATAATGAGCAATCTCAGAGTACTGATAATAGCTCTGATACTGCTAGCCAGAGCTTTGACTTTAGCAACTATGGCTATCAACCATTGGCTGCCGACTACCTTGCACGCTTTGAATCGATGACCCAAGCGGTCAGTCAATTTGCAGCGGCACAAGGTAAGACAGACGTTGAACCACGTGCTATCACTAAGCGTGCTAGCAACGATCCGCGCGGACAGCACCCTGATTATCAGAAACCCGCTGTATTGAGCGTACCTGCTGAACAAGCGGAACAAGCTATCGTCGAGCAAACCAATAGCAAAGTCGATGCACATGACGTTGAAGCGACTGCCCTCGCCAATCAAGCTCAAACTGATGATATCAGTGTTGATAGTGAGCAATTGCTAGAAGTCGAGCGTGCTCAGTCAGAAGCTAAGGATGCAGAAGTCGAAACCTCTACAGAGCAAACTGTCAATGAGGTAGAAGATGCTGCAGAAAACATAGCTGCAGAGACTGAGCAGACGACTGACTCGGCAGTAGAAGAATCTACTAAAGAGGCTAGCAAAGATGACAGTCAGGCAGCTAAGTCTAAGACGACCATAGCCAGCTATAAAAACATGATCGAAAATGTGGCTGAGCAATTACTACCACAGACCGGTATGTTTAATCTGACTACGCCAAAAGTACCAAAGGCGCGCAGTCGTAAGCCTAAGACGGAGCATAAGAAGCCGACGCAGGCTGAAAAGCTCGCATCTGATGATACAGATAGCGATAGCTAGTTACATAAGCTCAAACGTAAAAGCCCCAAAGCTATTCGTAGCTTTGGGGCTTTTTATTTCAATACAGTCAAACTTACTTGCTAATTCAAACGAGAGACAATAAAAAGCAGATAAGCTTAGTGTGCAGAAGACGCTGTGTCATCTTTACCACGGATTTTACCAATAGTAGTAACAATAGCTACTACAATAGCACCAACAATCAGTCCGACCAATCCATTTAACAATGACGCAGTTAACCCTTCAAATACCCCAGTAAGATGAGCAATATCTTCTACACTGTGATGCAAAAAGCCGATACCGTGCACGATAATACCGCCGCCCACCAAGAACATCGCAATCGTGCCCGCTATGGATAAAAACTTCATAAGCTTTGGCGCAGCCGCAAGCATAAACTCGCCAAACTTGCGCTTACTATCACCTGCTTGTGAGTTTTCAATCAAATGCAGACCCGCATCATCAATCTTTACGATGCCTGCAACTAAGCCGTAAATACCGACGGTCACGACAGCAGCCACTATCGAAAGTACGATGCCCTTTTGGACAATATCGCCACCAGCTGCTGTAATTGCGCCTAAAGAGATAACAATAATCTCAGCTGATAAGATAAAGTCTGTACGTATGGCACCTTTGATTTTGTCCTTTTCAAACGCGACCAAATCTACCGACTCATCTGCGTTGGCTTTTAAACGAGCATTTTGCTCTTCATCATGAGGCAACAACTTCGGCCAAAACTTGTGAATGACCTTCTCAGCCCCTTCATAACTCAGATATAACCCTCCGATCATCAATAGCGGAGTAATCAACCACGGTATAAAATAACTAATCAATAGCGCCGCTGGTACTAAAATCACCTTGTTCACGGCAGAGCCTTTGGCAACTGCCCAAATGACGGGGAGCTCACGATTTGGCTTAACCCCTGTGACCTGCTCGGCATTGAGTGCTAAATCATCACCAACTAAGCCCGCGGTTTTTTTGGCGGCAACTTTGGTCATGACGCTCACATCATCCATTAAAACGCTGATGTCATCGAGTAAGGTTAATAAACTGGCACCTGCCATGTGTGCTCCTTAAAGCAAATTTGTTAAAGTAAGTCGTTCTCAAATGGTTTATACAACGCATTTTATATAGATTTTTATAAAAACAATGCGATTAGTCTTAGACTACAAGTTCAAGCAACTATGTTAAATAGCACAAATGTATCTTATTTTTTGAATTTATGTTGATAGCTATTCTTTAAAGTTGGCTTTACTGATACTTGTTGGCTGCCTTCCGTTCGCTATTATTTGGCGTAAATATGGTAATATGAAGGCTGTTATTACCTATCTTTTATTATCAATAAGTTATAAGAACTTCTTCAATGTTAAACCTTTAAAACACTGCCAAGACACATTACTATATAGAAAAGTTTATAGCGCTTTTTATAACGAACTCATGATTAGGCGCGATGCCTATAGGAAACCCGTATGCCGTTCCCCACTACCAAAAATACCACCTTGCGTAATCCTCTTTCTCGTACCGTTCTATCTCGTTTTATGATGAGTGCGCTGTTAGTT
Source organism: uncultured Psychrobacter sp. (assembly GCF_947500265.1). GTDB lineage: Bacteria > Pseudomonadota > Gammaproteobacteria > Pseudomonadales > Moraxellaceae > Psychrobacter. The sequence goes on from NZ_CANMRN010000003.1 coordinate 189,724, forward strand.
GGTATCGCTGCTGGCTGCTCAAACAATGCCGCTGATGCAACCAGCAATACCAGTGTTGTAAACGCTGCACAGACCAAAGCTACTACTAAGCCTTCAGCTGGTAATGATACAACCGTGGTGAAGGCGTTACAGGCGAATCTAAAAAGCTCTGGTATCGAGGAAACTATTGTCTCAGCTGTACCGACAGATGTGGATGGTATTTATTGGGTGACCGCTGAAGGTCTACCTTCTTTCTTTACTGATAAAGCTGGCAAGCATATTATTCAAGGTCAGATCATCGCTGTGGGTGATGCCGCTCCGGTTGATATCAGTGCCGCCCTAGTTGCTACGACAGCACAAGAAGCGCTAAAAGCCGTAGATAAAAAAGACATGGTGATTTATCCAGCAAAAGGCGAAACCAAAGCTGTCATCTATGCCTTTACCGATGCAGACTGTGGCTACTGTCGCAAATTACATTCAGAAATGGATGATATCAATGCGCGCGGTATCGAGGTTCGTTATCTGGCATGGCCACGCAGTCAAGAGTCTGTACCAAAAATGGAAGCTATCTGGTGTAGTCAGGATCGTAAAGCTGCGATGGATCAAGCAAAAATCGGTGCCAATGTACAAGGCCCTAGCTGTGCCAACCCTGTGCAAGAACATATGGCTCTAGGCTCAAGACTTGGTGTGCGCGGTACGCCTGCGGTGTTTACCGAAACAGGACAACAAGTAGGCGGCTACTTACCTGCAGCAGAATTGGCACAAGCAGTAGGCGCTAACTAATCATATGAATTACCAGTATTAATCACTCATATTAGAGTGACTAATACTGGTAACCAAGCATAAATGACATATACATATGCCAAACAAGATTGAAGCTACTGCTTTTTTATAATCGTAAGCTGATATAACCTTGATGACGTTGTCTTTATAACATTGGCTTTTATGACATTAACCTTCAGGACATTGGCTTTTATGAGATTGCTCTTTATGAGATTGTATAGACGTCACAATGCCTTGTCGGTATGATACGATAAAGCGCGATGCAAAATGAGTAACACCCTTTTTATTTGAGCTTTTTTATTCAACTATGATGAATTAGATAGGCAGGTAGCACTAGACAATGCGCACAGACGTTATGTTTGATGTCGCAGACTCATTTGACACTGTCACCGCTTATACTTACTTCATTATATTTAACCTCTTGAGGATACTGTGAGTAATTCCATCAAACTAGCGATACTTGGTCTAGGCACCGTCGGAACGGGCGTGATCAATCTGATCAATGACAATTTAAATGAGCTAAAACGCCGTAGCGGACGCGACATTATTATTACCGAAGTCGGTACGCGTCGTCAGCGTGATGATATTGATGCCGATATCATGCAAAACAGCGATCTGATGGCAATTGCCGCAAGCGACAACGTCGATATTGTTATCGAAGTGATTGGTGGGACCACCTTAGCCAAAGACGTCATTATGCAGGCCATTAAAAACGGCAAGCATGTGGTTACGGCAAACAAGGCTCTACTCGCTGAACACGGTAATGAGATTTTTGCTTTCGCTGAAGAAAACAATGTGCATGTTGCATATGAAGCAGCAGTAGCAGGCGGTATTCCAATTATCAAGGTAATGCGTGAAGCACTGGCTGCCAACAAAATCGACTGGCTCGCGGGTATCATCAACGGTACTGGCAACTTTATCATGACCGAAATGCGTGATAAGGGCCGTCCGTTTGCCGACGTATTGAGCGAAGCGCAAGAGTTAGGTTATGCAGAGGCTGACCCTACTTTCGATGTTGAAGGTATCGATGCTGCTCATAAACTGGCACTACTCGCCTCGATCGCGTTTGGCATTCCGTTACAGTTTGATAAAGTCTACTGTGAAGGTATCACGGGCATTACACTACAAGATGTAAACTATGCCGAAGAGCTTGGCTACCGCATCAAGCATTTAGGGTTTGCCGTACGCCGCGATAGTGAAAATAATGGTGACGCAGGGGTTGAATTACGTGTACACCCGACACTTATTCCACAAGATGCGCTACTGGCGAACGTTAATGGTGTGAAAAACGCAGTACTGGTCAACTCGCATCCACTTGGCCAGACGCTGTATTGCGGCGATGGTGCTGGTGCTGGTGCAACCGCTTCTGCAGTGATGGCCGATGTCATGGATTTGGTTCGTGTACTGGGTAGCAAAGACCGCGACGATCAGAGCAACACTGGACATCATGTGCCGCATTTAGCATTTATCCCTGAGCAGCTATCAGACACGCCTATATTGCGTGCTGATCAGATGGTAACTGGATATTATTTGCGTGTGCATGCTTATGATAGCCCAGGCGTATTGGCAGATATCACGCGCATCCTAAGTGATGCCGGTATCAACATCGATGCAATCTTGCAAAAACCTGCGCATAAAGTAGGTCAAGTGCCTGTGATTATCCTGACGCTACCTGTGATCGAGAGTCAGATGAATCTTGCTATCGAAAAAATTGAAAAGTTAGAGACCATTACTGATAAAGTGGTACGCATACGATTAGATGAGCTAGCATAAACCACATACTGAAGAAGACAGATGCTTATAATATAAGCAAAAGCTAGCCAATCGGCATCTGATTTCTTGGTAGATACTTAATCAAAACGCACAACAAGGAATAATAACGATGTCAAATGATGCAATTGTAATCCTAAACGGCGCACGTACACCAATGGGTGGCTTTCAAGGCGCACTAAAAGACATGAGTGCTACCGAGCTGGGTGCCGCCGCTATCAAAGCTGCCGTCGAACGCTCAGGCGTTAGTGCTGACAGTGTTGATGAAGTGATCATGGGTTGTATCTTGACGGCAGGTCTGGGTCAAGGCCCTGCTCGTCAAGCCATGCGTAAAGCAGGTCTACCGGATGCGACTGGTGCTGTCACTATTAATAAGCTTTGTGGTTCAGGCCTAAAAGCAGTCATGCAAGCGCATGATGGTATCAAAGCGGGCAGCTTCAACGTTGCTGTTGCAGGTGGCATGGAGTCAATGACCAATGCACCGTATATTATGCCAGGTTCACGTGGCGGCTATCGTATGGGTCATAAAGAAGTCAAAGACCATATGTTCTTAGATGGCCTAGAAGATGCCGATACTGGTAAGCTAATGGGTATGTTTGCTCAAGAAATGGCTGATGAAAAAGGCTATACACGTGAGCAAATGGATGAGTTTGCTATTGAGTCATTGAACCGTGCGCTGACTGCTATCAAAGACAACCATTTTAAAGATGAGATCGAGCCTGTCACATTTGCCACGCGCAAAGGCGAACAAACTGTTGATACCGATGAGCAACCTGCCCTTGCGAATGCTGATCGTATCCCTACTTTACGTCCAGCATTTGCTAAAGACGGTACGATTACTGCCGCAAACGCCAGCTCAATCTCAGACGGTGCTGCAGCCGTCGTAGTAATGAAAGAGTCACAAGCGAAAGCTGAAGGTCTTGATTATCAAGCTCGTATCGTTGCTACTGCGTCAAACTCACGTCACCCAAGCGAATTTACCATCGCGCCAATCGGTGCCATTGAAAAAGTACTATCAAGTGCTGGCTGGTCAGTAGATGACGTAGATCTATGGGAAATTAACGAAGCCTTTGCAATGGTTACTATGGCTGCGATGGACGAGCTGAAACTTGATCATGCCAAAGTAAATATCGAAGGCGGTGCATGTGCCCTTGGCCATCCAGTAGGCTGTTCAGGTGCTCGTATTCTGATTACGCTTATCAACTCTCTAAAACGTACTGGTGGCAAAAAAGGCATCGCAACGCTATGTATCGGTGGTGGTGAAGCGGTAGCTGTTGCTATTGAACTTGCTTAAATAAAGTAGGTTTAGCTGACTTAAAGTAAGTTAGCTAAATAATACTTAGATAATTATTGTTTATTGAGAAACCGCATTGCTAATGGTAATGCGGTTTTTTTGTGTCTGCTTTCTTTCGATGAATGTTGAATATTACTCTATGTAAAGACTCGTTAACTTCTACCCCCTCCTATGTTATGCCACTTACAGCCTATTACACGCAATTACTGCAAGCGCACACTTTGCTACCTTGCTCATATATCTCATCAAAAATCACGGTGTTAGGATAGCTACAAGTTGATAGGGAAGCTATTCATTTGGCTTACCGTTAACTGTAATAAATATGGTTTTACTAAAAATTAATAACAACACCAACCATTACATTATAAAAAATAAACTCGCGAAAAAGGAATATAACAATGAGTCAACTAATCCGTTTAAAAGATATTCAAGCTACTCACCAAGATTTGATTGGTGATGACTATTATGATCCAACGCACAAAACTGCTTACGGTATCAATGAAGAGAAAATTGGTAAAATCGAAGGTGCTCTAGTAGAAGATACCACTGGGCGTATTCGTTACTTAATCGTAGATGCAGGCGGCTGGTTTAGTTCAAAAGAAGTACTAGTACCAGCAGGTTTAGCACGTATCGTTGGTGATGATGTCTTCTTTGATAGCTTGACCAAAACGCAAGTAGAAGCCATGGAAGTATACGATCACGACTACCAGTACAGCTATAAAGAGCAGTACGAAAGAGATCGTCAAGCATTTACTGCTGATACACTCCCTGTAGAAGATCGCGTTGATATTGCAGATCACTCCTATGACGCACCAAATACGCTAGAGCTATTAGAAGAGCGTTTGACGGTGAATAAAGACCGTATCGTTGCTGGTCTAGTAAAAGTGGGTAAGCATGTCGTTACTGAAGAGCGCAATGTCGATGTAGATCTAGAAGAAGAACATGCCAATATCCAACGTACTAGCGTAAATCGTCCAACAGATCGTCGTATTGGTGATCTCGATGCTACTGAAACAGTTGAAGTTGAACTGCAGGCCGAACGTGCTCGCGTCAGCAAAGAAACATATGTTTCTGAAGAAGTAAACGTTGGCAAGACGACCGATCATCACACTGAAACTTTGATTGAGACCATTCAACGCGAAGAGCTAGATGTTGATGGCAACGGCAATGTGGTTGACCGTGAAGGCAACTTAGTAGACCGTGATGGTATCACAGCAGAAGATGTGCGCCGTGCTCGTGGCATGTAATATGCTAATACGTCATAGTTCAACGACGTGAGTTTCCTATACCGTCAGTTAAATATGATAGTAATAAATAGCTAAACTCATATGTTTGGCCATCAAGATCAGAGCATGTCTCTGGTCTTTTTTGTATTCATAACATGAACGAATGGTTTATAGTATTCAATGTAGCTAGTTAACATGTGTGGTTGACATACAGCGTTTTAGATTATTAAAAAATTATCATTTTACAATTATAAAGGAATCATAATGACTACTGAAAATGGAAACAGCCTTTACCAAGATAACTTGGACAAAGAACAAAATATCTCAACGAAGCAAGCAAATAATACCGTCAATGTTGGACACTTAGAGCTATTAGAAGAATGCCCTGTGACTAACAAAGAACGCTTGGACGTGGGTAAAGTAACCGTCACCAAGCATTCACGTACTAAAACTGTCGAAGTGCCAATTGAGTTAGTAGAAGAATATATCACCATTCGTACTGAGTACCATGACGCAGAGAGCCAAGATTTACTCTCTGGTAATTACGATGAAAAAGATATATTACGCCACGTCGAGCCTTCTTTGGATAGCAAAGCCGTAGTGACCATTAACGGTAAACAAATAGAGATTGGTGATGAACCGATTGATATTGTGTTATCTCGCCAAGTGGCTACCATCACCAAAGACACCTACGCTATCCAAGACATTGAAATCAATAAGAGCACCCATGTACATACTGATAGCATTCAAGTAGAGCTCAAACATGAGGAGTTAGATGTCACTGAAGAAGGTCTATTAGCTCATGGTTCTGATACAACTCCGTTAAAATAAGCGCTGATAGTTTAGTTACTACGAAATTGTATGATTGATAAAGATTATTTCACAACATTAAAAAGCAACGCTATCTTAGCGTTGCTTTTTTAATGATTATTCCCTGCTAAGTATTGAAGACCAACTATGAGGCTTCATTACACTCGAATGTATTAACATTTGACTCATCTGCACCAGCAGTACGCATGACGCCAGTTTTACGAGCTTCATGCCCTACGCGCCATTGTGTGAATCCTTGACCACCATCAATTGCGGTCGCCACTTCAAACACTTCAGGATTACTACCTTCATTGGTCTGGTTTAACGTTACTGTACCCATGTCAGTTGCGACAACAACTTGATTGGCATCTTCTTTATAAGTCGCCTCAACTTTTAGTTCAGGTGTACATAGATACGACATCTGCTTGACGGCGCTATTTACTGAAGCGGTGGTATCACCTTCTACTTCGTTAAGTGAAGCATCTTCAGTATCGACAACGACATCGCTAGGTTCAGCAGGCTCCGCTGACATTGGAACGGACTCTTCTGTATTAGCACCCTCTTCCATGCCCGACTCTGGCTCTGACTGTTGCTGACAAGCACTGACCGTCAAGGCGCCAGCCAACAAACTTGTTAAAACTACTGAGCTGCGTACTTTTTTTAAGAATTCTACACTCATGACACTCTCCCAAATAAATATGTTAAACACTATAGCGTGTCCATAAATTCACGCCTATGCTGAATTTGTAAGTAATCAATACAAAGTGTTTGTTGGTCTTGGTCTAGCAAGTTTTAAGTTTGCATAAGTTATCTAACAGATATAAAAAAGCCCCTATCTACTTAGGATAAGGGCTTTTTCAAATAGAGCTTACTTTAATAGCAGTTCAGTAAATAGCTATTAACTTATCATAACTAACGACTAGATTTTACCATGACACTGCTTGTATTTAAGACCTGAGCCACAAGGACACGCTGCATTACGACTGATATTCATACCTGCATATGGGTTTGATTCGTTAGCATTACTACCGTTACCTGCGATAGCAGCACCAACGCCAGCTGCCGCAGCACCGCTGTTTAGAGTGCGGCTTTGTGGTTGCGGCTGAGCAGCTGAACCACTCGCATTGCTATCCAAGTTATCTACATCGTCATGCTCAAACTGCATTTGCATATGGGCAGCGTTCTCACGTTGCTGAATTTCTAATGCTTCCAGTTCTTCCTTGGTTGGGATATGTACACGTGACAAATCTTGTACGGTCTCAGACTTAATCGCACCAAGCATCATCTGGAACAATTCAAACGACTCACGCTTGTATTCCTGCTCAGGGTTTTTCTGTGCATAACCACGTAAATGAATCCCTTTACGTAGCTGATCCATTTGCGTTAAGTGCTCTTTCCAATGCTTATCTAGACTCTGTAGCATGAAATGACGCTCAAGCTGAGCGGCATCCTTTTCACCCATCTGCTCACGGCGACTGTGATAACGATCTATCGCCGTTTGAACGATTTTCTCACGCAGCCCTTCTTCATCCAGACGACGATCTTCATCTAACCAATCATTGATTGGCATTGAGATTTTGAATTCGTCTTCTAACTCATCTTCTAAGCCGTCAATATTCCACTGATCATCAATAGAGCCAGGCGGAATAAACTGATTGATCATCGCGTTATATACTTCATGATGCATCACTTCGATGGCTTCTAATAAGTCCATCTCTGCTAATAAATCATCACGCTGACCATAGATAACTTTACGTTGCTCATTGGCAACATCATCGTATTTCAGTAGATTTTTACGGGCATCAAAATCGCGACTCTCAACTTTACCTTGCGCGTTTTCGATCGATTTAGAGACCATTTTATGTTCGATGGCTTCGTCTTCTTTGAGGCCCATCGCACGCATCATATTGACCACGCGATCGCCTGCGAAGATACGCATGAGATCATCTTCAAGCGATAAGAAAAAGCGTGACATACCAGGATCACCCTGACGACCAGCACGACCACGTAACTGGTTGTCGATACGGCGTGACTCATGGCGCTCAGAGCCGATGATATGCAAACCACCAGCTGCTACGACTTGGTCATGTTTGACTTGCCATTGAGATTTTAGACGCTGCATCTCCTCTGGACTCACCGCATCGATATCTTCGATAAACGACTGCCAGTTACCACCAAGGATAATATCCGTACCACGGCCTGCCATGTTGGTGGCGATCGTGACTGACTTTGGACTACCTGCCTGTGCAATAATTTCTGCTTCACGCTCATGCTGTTTGGCGTTTAGGACATTATGCTTGACGCCTTCTTGGTCGAGCAAGTAAGACAATTCTTCACTAGCCTCAATTGTCGCCGTACCAACCAGTACTGGCGCGCCTTTGGCTTGAATTTCTTTAATTTCGCGAATGATGCCTTTGTATTTGCCTAACTTAGTTAAGAAAATCTGGTCATCCATATCGATACGAGCAATCGGCTCATGCGTTGGAATCACGATGACATCTAGATCGTAAGTAGATTTGAACTCAGCCGCTTCGGTATCAGCGGTACCCGTCATACCAGACAATTTGTCATATAGACGGAAGTAGTTCTGGAATGTCGTGGTGGCAAGCGTTTGGTTTTCTGCTTGGATCTCAACGTTTTCTTTCGCTTCTACTGCTTGATGCAAGCCTTCTGACCAGCGACGACCAGGCATGGTACGACCTGTATTTTCATCAACGATGACCACTTCGCCTTCATCGACGATATAGTGAACGTTTTTAACAAATACGTGATGCGCACGGATGGCAGCTTGAACATGAGCCAGAAGTGGCAGACGACTTGGGCTATATAAGCTTTCGTTTTCACCAAGCTCGCCCACTTCGATTAAGAAGCGCTCGATTTTTTCATAGCCTTTTTCGCTAATCTCAATCTGGCGATTCTTTTCATCAATCCAAAAATCTTCTTCTTCGTTATTCTTGTTTGCTTCTTCGTCTTTTGAACGAATCAGCACAGGAATAATCGTATTAATCAACGCGTACATGCGTGATGAATCTTCAGCTTGACCCGAAATAATCAGCGGGGTACGAGCCTCATCAATTAAGATTGAGTCAATTTCATCGATAATACAAAAGTTTAGCGGGCGCTGTTTTTTCTCCGCAAGGCTAAAGACCATGTTATCGCGTAGATAATCAAAACCGTATTCGTTATTGGTACCATAGGTAATGTCAGCTTGATAAGCTTCGATTTTTTCTTGTGGCGGCTGCTGTGAGTAAATCACACCCACCGTCATACCCAAGAACCCGAACAACGGACGGTTTAGCTCAGCATCACGTGCAGCCAAATAATCGTTGACCGTGACTAGATGAACCCCTTTGCCACTGATCGCATTTAAGTACATGGCCAAGGTTCCCATTAGGGTTTTACCTTCACCAGTTTTCATCTCAGCGATTTTACCTTCGTGCAAGGTGATACCACCAATCAGCTGCACGTCGTAGTGACGCATGCCGTTGACACGTAATGATGCTTCGCGGCAGACGGCAAATGCTTCTGGCAATAATGCATCTAAGCTTTCGCCTTTTTGATGTCTGGCTTTGAATTCTTCAGTTTTTTGTTGTAGTTGCTCATCAGACAGGGCTTGTATTTCAGCCTCTCGTGCGTTGATCTTGCTGACCACTTTACGCATGCGTTTTAATTCGCGGTCATTTTTGGTGCCAACCACACTGCCTATAATCTTTGATAACATAATTTTTTGACCTATGGAATATTCGATAATTAGTGCGCATTAGCCAAAGCTTAGCTCTCTGCCTTGTCATCACCCGACTAAGTACTACCTAATTTAGTATCGCCCAATTAAGTGTGCCGTCATTATATATGGTTATGACGCTGATGGATACAAGGGCAGCGAGTAGATATTTGCCACAGTAAAAACCTAGTAGGACGTGTTAAAATAGCGAATACCTTCTTAAATTTCTTAGCTTTTTTAGCGACTTTATTTGTTTGTCACGGTTTGATTTCTATACAACTGCTATCGCTGCATCTTGGCTCAAAATTTGTCGTTAAGCCATTTATCTATAAGTAACTGGCTTATTGATAAAGCCAAAACTCAAAGCTATATATCAAATTCGTACATAAGACAAATGACCCTTTAGTATCTCTATCACAAAATACTTATTAATACTCATTAAAGCACTATAAGAGACTCTGCATGACCGTAAAGCCATCTGGACAAAATCAGTCGTCAAATCCTAATCCATCAGAAAAACCCTTATCAAAACAAGAGAACTCTGACTGCTTAAGTATAGGCGATGCCGTCTATAACCTAGCAGACCATACGCCAATGATGGTGCAATATCTAACCATGAAAGCCAACTATCCACAAGCATTGCTCTTGTACCGGATGGGTGACTTCTATGAGCTGTTCTTTGACGATGCTAGGCGTGCGGCGCAAATACTAGATATCACATTGACGCGCCGTGGTACGGATAAAGCAGGCAACACGATAGCCATGGCGGGTGTGCCCTTCCATGCAGCTGACAGCTATATGGCACGCTTAATCGCTGCCGGTCAGACAGTGGTCGTATGTGAGCAAATTGACGAATCGACAACTGGCAGTGGCAGTGGCAGTGCTAGCAATAAGTCCAATGTCCCTGCGATGGGCGATAAACAGAAAAAAGACAAGAGCAAGTCTGCTGCTGGCAGCATTATGCGCCGCGAAGTGGTTAAAACGCTTACGGCAGGTACTATTACTGATGACGCATTGATTGCCCCTAATCATACGCCAACTGTGGTTGCCATCGATATTTCGACTATGAAAACGCAAGACAATAGCCAGACTTTACAAGCAGCCGTTAGCCAGATGGATTTGGCCGCGGGTACACTGACTACCCAGACACTGATAGCAGATAAAAACGATATAGATGGCTTGCAAACTCAAATGCTGACTATATTGGCGCGTTTTGCGCCCAGTGAATGCATCATTAGTGAAACATTTAGCGATAGCACTGATGAGCAATGGCTACTGTGGTTACGACAAAATCTGGACTGCCCTATTATGGAAGTCGCTGCCAATGACTTTCATCGTGCGCATGCCAGTGACACGCTTTGTCAGCAGTTCGAAGTCCAGCGTCTCGATGGGTTGGGCATTCATGAGGCTCCACTTGCGCAAACCAGCTGCGCTGCGCTTATCCACTATGCGCGTCAGACTCAGCAACGCCACGTGCCTCAAGTCAACCAACTCATTGTCGAGTACAGCGATGACTACCTAATTATCGATGCCAATAGCCAGCAAAATCTCGAGCTATTTACTCCTGTTAGTAGCAACGGCACTTCTTTGATATCTGTGCTGAATTACTGTCAGACCCCGATGGGCAAGCGTTTACTCGTGCAGCAAATGAAACGTCCACTGCGTCAGCATTCACGTATCAATATGCGTCTAGATGCGATAACTTGTTTGCTAAACCCAAAGAGTGACTCAATTGAATCAAACCAAGATGTAAAAGATAGCTTACTGGTTACACGTTTACGAGAAACGCTGAATACTATTGGCGATATTGAACGAATCAGCAGTCGAATCGGGCTAATGAGTGCCAAACCTCGTGACTTACGCAAGCTCGCCGATGGTATCGCTAGTGGTGCTCAGCTTACTACTCTATTGACAGCATCGGGTATCAGTCATGAAGACGCTGGCCTATTACCAATGTTGATGCAGCAATTGCCAGCTAAGTTACCTGCTGTTCAATCCATCGCCGAATTAATCGAACGCGCTATTGTCATTGAACCGCCTGCGCATATCCGCGATGGAGGAATGCTAGCAGCGGGCTTTGATGAAGAGTTTGATCGCCTTACTCATTTGCATGACAATATTCAATCAACGCTAGACGAGATGGTCGAGCGTGCCCGTCAAGACAATCAATTACCGAGTCTAAAAGTCGGCTTTAATAAAGTTAGCGGCTTCTATTTTGAATTGCCCAAAATGCAGGCGAAGAATGCCCCTGCCCACTTTATCCGTCGGCAAACGCTCAAAAGTAGTGAGCGCTTTATCACTGATGAGCTAAAAGAAGTCGAGACAGAATATCTAAGTGCCCAGTCCTTAGCATTAGCTCGTGAAAAGCAGCTGTATCACGAGCTACTCACTCAATTAAACCAACACTTGGCTGATCTGCAACAGCTTAGCGCGGCTATCGCCCAATTAGATGTGCTAAGCAATTGGGCCCAACTTGCCATGATGTATAACTGGCAGCGCCCAATCATGGGTCTACATACAAAAGACCAAAGCGAATCGGTAGCCAAAAACCGAACCAACATTGATATTCGTCAAGGTCGTCACGTCGTGGTTGAAGCGGCATTAAATCAAACGAATGCGAACAATAGGAATAGTAATTTATTAAGTACAAACTACTTTGTCGCCAATGACTGCGCATTAGGTAGCGCCAATGCTGATGAAGGACACCCTGAAAGATTGCTTCTGATTACTGGCCCTAACATGGGTGGTAAATCTACCTATATGCGCCAAACAGCCTTGATTGTACTGCTCGCACATTGCGGCAGCTTTGTGCCAGCAGCTAGTGCTCATATTGGTGATATCGACCGTATTTTTACTCGTATCGGCTCAGCTGACGACTTGGCTGGTGGCAAATCGACCTTTATGGTAGAGATGATTGAAACGGCCAATATATTAAATCAAGCAACGAATAAATCACTGGTATTAATGGACGAAGTCGGACGCGGTACTGCCACCACTGACGGTTTGGCCATTGCCCATGCTTGCGTCAATCGCCTAGTCGAGATTGGCTGCCTGACGTTATTTGCCACTCACTATTTTGAGCTGACCCAATTAACAAATGATACTGGTAAGAATTATGCTAATATCCGTAACGTTCATGTAGCAGCTAGCGAAGTTGATGGTCAATTATTGCTATTGCACCAAATTAAAGATGGTGCAGCGAGTTCTAGCTTTGGATTACATGTCGCAAAGATGGCTGGTATTCCCACCCAAGTGCTAGAGCATGCTAAGCGCTATTTAGCAGACAACTTACAGTCAGACCATTTAACCGTAGATAAAGCAAAAACTATTGATGATAAAAATGAATTAGCTAAGTCAGTAAAGGATAAACGGCAAGAGAGTTATAATGATGCTACTCTCAATCAAGAAGTAAGTCATACTACTCAAGCGGCAGACACATTGAACAATCCAAAACAAAATCAGCTATTTAGCTTGCAAGATGAGCTGAGCATGATTGATCCTGATAGGCTAACGCCCAAGCAAGCGCATGATTTACTTTATCATCTGAAGAAAATCATTAGTCATTAAAGGGAATTGTCAAAGCGTAGTAAAGGCGCTAAAATACGATTTATTTTCCAACTATTCTATGTAGCCCTTATAGTTGATTTAATTTAAAAGAATTACACTGCAGCTGAGCGCAGAGGTATAAATCATACTTCAAGCAAGGTTGACACAGTAATTTTTTTGAAAGAGATTGACTATATCAGCCAATCCAATAACAGGTAGACCTCACTATGACCTTTGTCGTTACAGATAACTGCATTCTTTGCAAATACACCGACTGTGTAGAAGTCTGTCCTGTGGACTGCTTTTATGAAGGCCCAAACTTCCTAGTCATCGATCCTGATGAGTGCATCGACTGCGCGCTATGCGAGCCTGAATGTCCTGCCAACGCGATTTTCTCAGAAGATGAGGTTCCGAAAGACCAAGAGATGTTTACTCAGCTAAATGAAGAGCTGGCGCAAAAATGGCCTAACATCACTGAGATGAAAGGACAAATGCCAGAAGCTGAAAAGTGGGATGGCGTGGAAGGTAAGATTCAGTATTTAGAGAGATAGTATCCTTCTCGAAGTGCCAAGATATTGTAAAAATAAAAACCACCTAATAGTGATATGCTGTTGGGTGGTTTTTTATTGTCCATTTTACTGGCAATCTACTGGTAAATAACTACGAGAAATACTTAAGGACGCTTTACAAGTCCAACTACCACTAGCACTTCGATCAAGACTTATGGTTTGATTAGATAGATAACTTAAATTTTGAATTTGGCAAAGCACAGCGTTAGAGGTATTAGCGTTTATATTTGGCGCTGTCACACTCAATTTACAATTTTCTGTTTCTAAAGGCATGTTCAAGCCGCCAGGATCAAAACTTCTTACCCCTGCTCCTTCGTTAACAAGCATTTGGTAAGGCATTCTAAAGCTATTTACCTCCTGATAGATTATCATAACCTGAGTCTTTCTAATATAATTTTGATAACTAACAGTAGCTATAGATGCCAAAATACCTATGATTGCAATAACAATCATCATCTCAATAAGAGTAAATCCAGATTGATTCGCAATGCGGACTTTTGAAATATATAACATAAGAATCATAGCTTTATCATCTTTTGTTATATGTTGCATACATCATGCCATGTTAGAATAGTTTATAGCCATATACCCAAAATCTTGGTGGTGTCATTGGCATATCAGAACCAAAAGTAAAGGCTCGTAAGCCTATATAAAGTAGCCAAGCAGCTATTGCAACAAACACTACTACTGATAATTTATATTGTGCAGGAGATGCTTTTGGAATACCTCGATTGTAATACTGAGCATGAGGGAATATAGGGTTTTTTAACAAGAATATAAATAGCCATAATAGAGCCATTTGTGTGACTGGATAAATATGTACTCCAGAAAATAAGAAATCAATACTTATCGCTAAAAGACCTGCAACAGCAAAGTAGCTATGTATATTTTGCCATTCTATATTCTTGACAATAATTATTATTACGTAAACTAGAAAACTAAAGCCTACTAAGCCTGTTTCGCTTAATACTTGTAAATATAAGTTATGTGGATGGGCCGCTATATCTTTATAATTTTCCAGTTGATAAAAGCCACAGCCTAATATAGGACTTTGTAACCAACAATTATAAGCATTAACCAGTAGATCTAAACGCTCATAAGTTGCTGTTCTTAAAATCCTCAATTCTGAAGATCGTGAACTTATAGCGTAATAAGTAAGCGATAAATAGGCGAGCCACGAAGCAGTATAAACCCCTACAAGATGCCAGCGTATACTGCGATAAGCTAGACTCATAAACACGATAAATACAGTATAAGCGATCGTCACTGAACGACCACCGTCTAACAACACTGCGAAAAAAGCTAAAAACAGAAGTATTAAATAGAATATTTTATACTTTTCTTCAGCTAAATATAACCAAGTAGATAAAATAGATATAACTAAGAAATAACTATTGTAAACTCTAATGTTCCAAGGTAGAGGATACCAATTAGCTTCATAATTACCTGTTTTGATATAGTCGAATAAGGATAAAGGTAAGAGTAGAAACAATAGAAAAGTTGATAGAATGATAATTCTAGTAATGACATTATTATAATCTAATACTTGAAAGCTTTTATAAAGCAAATAGACGAGCAGTAATTCAGTGATAGAAAAAATAGGCTGTTGCCAAAAAAAACCACCTACTACTAAAAACAATAAAAACAATAGTTCTAATTTCGTAATGACGAACTGCTTATTGAATATGGCATTAAAGCTAAAGGTTAGTAGAACTACAATTTCAAAGAATCTATATTCATTATAAAAGCTATAACTAAAACCTGTTGTAAATCCTAAAATAAATAGCAAAAAATAAAGAGCTATTAATAGCTCTTTATTTTGAATGATTATTAACAACTTACTCATTGGAGATTAGCTAGCTACACAAGACTTAGGAAGATACTTTTGATCAAGTTTATTGGTACCAGATGAACTACATGCAAAATTAAAAGTCGTATTAGTGCCTGTAAGCGCAGGTGGAGTTAGTGTAATTGTTTTACCAGCAACATTAGCGTTTACGGTACCTGCAGCTTCCATAGTAACAGTAATAACACCAGTATCTGCTTCTACTTCAGATTTAGCATAAGTACCATTAGCTGCTAAAGATGCTGCTGTTGGTGCGGTTGCTGTACCAGGATAAGCACCATTAGTCTGTGCATATTCTGAAATAGCAGTTTTCTGTCCAGCAGTTAAAGCAAACGCTTCAGCGACCTGTGCACGAGCAATATAATCCTGATAAGCAGGGATAGCAATAGCTGCTAGAATACCGATAATAGCAACAACGATCATTAGTTCGATTAAGGTAAAGCCTTTTTGAGCGTTCATAGTATGTCCTTTAGGGTAAGGTGATAACAAATCGATTGATACGCTATTTGGTATCACTATCTGCCATCTATTATAGATATGGGGTTGCTAGTATGAGTAGTTACTGAACTTACGCATCTAACCTTCGTATTATTATCGTTGCAGGTAGCGTGCCAACTTATCACTTTTATTCTAATTATCGCCATGAACCATATATTTTCTATTGTTACTTTCCCTATATAGGTAACTCTATTTTTAATACTTAACAAATATCTGTATAAATATTACTACCAGTTTACTAAAAATTGTCAGTTTATGTAAATTAGAATCATTTACCGTAAGTATGATGACATTTTTTGTCAGTTTATTGTTTAGTCAAACTTAAATATTATTTACTCCATTCATTATCTTTGCCACATTTTTCTGTAGTTCCTATAATTCGGCATTTTATACCCTGATCATCCAAAGTCAGACTACCATCATTTGCCATACGTCGACCGGTAACTGGTATTGCTATAATAGTCCAATCACGTCCTGCTAATGTACCAGTGCTTGTCGTCCAGTCTGCCTCTCCCCACGTTCCTGTACCTGCTGTAACTGTATACAGCGCCGTTCCCGAACTAGGGAAACTCACACTGCCATTTGTAGCAGGAGTTCCTGAAAATATAGACGAGAGTGGTATCCTATCATATCGCTTATAGTTGACCTTGCTTGACTCAATACGACTGGCAATCTGTTGCATTTCACTCATCATATCTGCACGATTGGTTCTTTCTACATACCCTTGGTAACTAGGATACGCTATAGCTACCAACACCCCTATGATAGCAACGACGATCATTAACTCTATAAGTGTAAAGCCAGTTTGCTTTGAAAAAGACTCAGAAGATATTGCTGTGCTAACCGACCCATTGATTGTTACCACGTTGTCCCCCCTATCCCGCAGTTATCATTCGCAATATCAAAACTTATATTGTTGGCACAGCGTACACCTTGGCTGGTAATCTTAAAGCTGTTCGCACCTGTAAGATCGACTGGTGTCGCCATCATTACCCAGTTTGTAGCACGCGCGCTTCCTTCATGTAACGTACTAAATGTTGGCGTACTACCTGTAGTATGTCCAAGCCTAATAATATAGCGTGGATTATTGGTAGGTTGGTTGATCGCTCCAGTATTATCCGCGATACTATCTGACTGAGGCTCAAAACCTTTATAAGTTAATGCTTTAGCTCGCCATTGCTCAAGTTCGTTAGAAAGTGACAGCATTTTACGCTGTACATCTGCTTCAGCATTACGAATGATATAGGCACGATAGCTCGGTATCGCAATAGCGGCTAAAATACCAACCATAGCTATAACAATCATCAACTCTATAAGTGTAAAGCCTACTTGTTTCGTAGCCTTATAGTTTAATAAATGAGACATATCAATGCTCAATCCAACTGAGTGGATTAATACGTTTGTCAGTATTAAAACCATCTAGAGGACTACAAGTAGGACCCGTACAAGTAGGCGGTACAGGATCACAGTTGCCATTTGGACAAATAAGTGTAGGCGTACAAGAGTCACCTTCACAACGATTAACTAGTCCGCTAAAAATACTAGTATCATTGAACTGAGTTACAATATTATCGACAATCCCTGAACCTGCATTAAACGTAGAGCGACTGGTCAGTACATCATTACCTGTGCCATCTAGGCAAGCACCATAAGGCAAGCAAGTACGTTCACGTTGAGTCTCACCTTTAACACCAGCACTACATGCTTGGATCACTTGTCCTTTGTCAGGGTTGTATGAGGAGGACACTAATACTCCAGCTAATGCATCGGGTTCATTAAACATTTTTATTTTGTAAGGACCAGTAGTTTGTGTCGTCTCGTTTAGCCAAGTGTTAAATGGCATGTACCATCCTTGGACCGCATTGTTCTGCATATTTTGCTTAATACCATTTGAACCAATATCTGTAGCTGAGAACGTCAGTTTTTGTAGTTTGTTATTTTCATCTGATGCCACTCCAACCTTGTTTACAGGTGTACGCATGCTAATCGTCGTTGCTGTACCAGTTCCATAATAGAATAAATCGCTACGGGCAACATCCTTATCGATAATATTGTATAGAGCGTCAGGCATATTTCTGGTTGCGGTTACTGGATTACTGCGATCTCCCGTCCCTACCGTTACCATAGCTTGTACGCCACTGGCATTACCTGTTGCATTAGCTGCATCTTTATAAGCATACTTGCCGTTATAGAAAGTAATCAGCGGACGCTCATAAATGCGCGGCGGTGCATCACCAGTACCAACTTGATCACTGACATCTAATATTTTTACTACCCGATCTACTTTGAAATTATCAGTATCAGCATTGTTATTGATATCTGCTCGCCATACTTGACCACCCAAGTCAGCAAAATAAATATGATCTATTAGACCATCATAATTACGATCTAGAGTTCTAACCTGAGTGACAACACTATGCTTAAGGTCATCTGCCTTCGAGTACTGTAATGAAGCAGAGCGAGAAGTACTGTTACTACCAATACCGCTATTACTTGCCCACCATAATAAATTACCATTATTTTTTGAAGTATCTACTTTTTCTTCATTATTGGCTTTGGTTATGACCTCACCTACTTGTACCATATAAATGCTGTTGCCCTGGGCAACGTCTTTATTGCTACATTGAGTGTCATCCGGATAACTGGTATCTAGCTTAAATGTTGGATTCTCATAGCAAGCATCATAGCCACCAGGTAAAAAGCTAACCATAACACGTTTGCCGCCACTTTTGACATAGCCAAGAGCGGGCTTACCCCATGTTTGCCCCATACGAGCATAGGCTTTTTGGTCGGCAGATGCAGCTGCGCTACTAGTAATAGCACTAACACCATTTTTGACACCACTTATATCTGTACTAAGTTTTTTTAAGCGATTAGCGTAATTCGAACCCACACTATAGATTATTTTAGGACTTTCGAAGTTTGAGACGTCTAACGCATAATACATAGAACCGCCCATCCGCAAACCACCTAATGCAAAGCTTTGATCAGATTCGTAAGTATTGACAGTTGTTGCGGCAGCACCGGTACCTGTAGTAGTAGACTTAGTAGTATAAGAGGCATAAGTTAACCAAGGAGCATCGACACCGTATGGATAACTACCATCTTCTGCAGAACCACTACCAGTGAGTGCTTTAGGTTGCAAATCAAGAATCTGTTTTGGTACAAAAGTAAAGGTTTCTTTGCCCGTACTATCGTCGAGCATATGTAGCGCACCGTCCATAGAGCCATAGATAATATAATCTTTACGCTTGCTGGTATCGAACTTGCCAGTAGCATCAACCGCTACTTCTTTGGTAATAAGCTGCGGTATAGAATGCAAAACACCGCCAATATTCTTTAATGCCTTATTTTGAGTAGACGTGAGCGCTGTATTATCTTTGATCTTTGCTTCTTCTGGTTCGCTATAACCCATAAAATTAAGTAGAGCTACTTTCTGCTTATCATTATATGTTGTCGATAAAGAGTTGAAGTTTACTGGCTTGTTATTAGCCACTTTCAGATTGACCAGGCTATCACCACTATCGACAAACAAGTTTCTGTTACCTATACCAGTAGTAGCATTTTCAAATACTTTTTGATAAGCACCACCAATTTGCGGCGCACCGCCATCGGGTCTCGCGGTATCAAGACGACTGGTATCAGTGATTGTATTCCATAAGTCATGAGTGTTTTTTGCAAACAGCCCACTGCTATCAGAAAAGACGAATTTGTTGTCGCCACCAAGTAAGGTAGAGTTCTTGACTTTATATTTCTTTAGGTTACCTTTCCATAACAATGGTGATTTAGGAATCGGCTCAAGAATAGGTAAGTAGGCGAATTGACGAGATTCTAGCCCTCCTAGACTATCAAGCGGTACCGACATTGTGCCTGCTGATATTGGATCAATTTCCGCAGTACTAACATCTTCAATAAACTTTCTAACACTATTGGCAATATCTCTTGGCTCTTCGGTGTAATAGAAGCCACCATTACCATAGCCTTCACCTTTTTCGCCAAGTTTACATAGATTTTTGGCATCTTGACTAATACCATCAGCATCACATTGGTAAACGTCTACATTCTCAACGACACCGCTAGGTCGAGTAATAGTTCTAGTGATTTTCCCTTTATCTGTGAGCTGTTTAAAAACACTTCCAAAACCAACCGTTGCCGTCGCAATAAGAGTACTTTTAGGGTTGCCTTTGTTATATAAGTTTTTAGAATATTCACCGATACATTCCCATCTAGAAGCTGTCCCATATCTACCTGTACTGGCTAAGCCAGAATCACATGTACTGCCCATACTCAACGAGCTACCCGCCAAGCTATTTTCCATCAGGTTAATAGTATCAGCGGTTGATGTATTAGGCTCGCCATCGGTCAGAAAATAAACGCCATACCCATCACACTGACTGGCTTCACCTTTAATAGGAGAGTCATACTTTGATAGCTCTGGTTTGACCTTAGTATCATCAGAAGATTGATCAAAACCACCTTTTGCCCCATTACTATTGCCCCAGTCTTTTGTATTTCCTTTATAGTAATAAGTGATGTCACCTACTTCACGACTGAAATCAAACCCGCCCAACAAATCAAGGTCCGCATCTCCCTTTTTATCAAGATTCTTTTGAACTTTATCCTTATTACTATAACCATTACATTTGTAATATTTGATATTATCTACTGTAGATAATTGTGATTGGTTGTTACTACATTTATATAAATCGTACTTTTTATTATTTGTGCGGCGATATTCTAGATAACCTATTTCCGTATAGTGTGTTTCATATGTTCCTGCCTGAGTATTAGTGCCTAGCATATAGGCACCTGCTTCAGCATATGCATCAGCAGTAGGAGTGCTAGTATTAGCACTTAAAGACTTAACTGTCGTAAGTAACTTTCTTCGATTGTCTAAAGTCAAATCTAACACTGGATCGATGATCTTACCGCCACTTTTTCCAGAGCTACTATAAAAACTACCTAATCCAATTCTATATTTACTTAAATCAACATTTTTACCAAAGGCCGCATCACTCTTCGGGTTGGCAAACATCGGCATGAGCGCCATTTTGAGACGTGACATACGGTCGTAGTATTTTGTATCTCCTTTTTTTACATAAGTTACATCATACTCATAAGCCTGATTTGTTTTTACACCCTTATCATCGTAAAGATCCTGAGTTAGCTTTCCCGAAGTGGTACCATCACTAGATAAGACCGCTGAATAATCGCTACTAATACTTCTCTTATCCATACTTCCTGAGTTATCGAGCATCATTATAATAGAAGCGTTACCGTAAGTAGCTCCTTGGTATATCTCTAGATCTGTTGTATGACCAGCACTACTAGCCATGCAGCCTAATACTACAGTCGATAGTAATTTTAGAGACCAACCTGTAGTAATAGGATGGGCCTTATTAACTTTGATTCTGTTCGGAACTTTCATAATAACCACCCATATACTAATTACTGTTAGAAATAAACTGGTACTGTTATATATTGCTACGACAAGTTGAAAAATTATATTCTTAGCTTCCAGATACACAGGTAACGCCAACAGGCTGGTTTATATAAGTCTGTTGTTGCGTTTGATACGGAACACTTAGTGCAGTTAAGCAGCTATCTACAGTATCAGTCCCAGTACGCGGTTGTTTAAAACAACCTGCTATAGAAGTAGTATCTTTGCTCGCAGCATTTCCTAATGGCGCGCTAGATAATGCAGGTATAACCGAAGTTACGTAGCCTATAAAAGTAGTACAGCCAATAGCTGCATTGACCCCTGTTGTAGAAGGTTCAACATCGTTTGACGAGGTACCTGAGCCTTCTTGAGAAAATATACTCGTACTTTCAGGTCGAACAAAAGTCATTTGAGTAATCACGCGACCTTCACTGACATAGTCATTACTATCGTCAGGATTACAATAACCGTTATTTTTAGAGGTCAATAAGGCGTTGTTACGATCAACCTCACTTATTTCAAGGATACTAAATAGTTTAGTACTGCGTGGTCTAACACAAAAACTGACTTTGTGTCCTTCACGTTCGCCACTAGACATATAACCCTTTAGAGTATCATTCTTCTCACGGCTAGCAGCACTCAAGATACGATCCTCTTTTTCAACTTTTAGTAGAGCAGCATCATTGGCCTGAAACAGAAGTTTATTGACTTGGTCGGCTGTTGCCACTTTTAAGTCCGTAGTGCTTTGTCTGACAGCAATCGCCCCTACTATCATAATTAAAATAAGTACTAACAATACTACAATTAACACTGCCCCAGATTCTCTATATATACTTATAGATAGTTTAGGATGATTTATATTTTTAGATCTCATCACAAACCCCCTCTAGCATTACGTAATAGCACTGTAGTTTCATAGACATTACGTAAATATGTCGGCCCATTGACAGCAGCACTATTAAGTTTCACATTAGATTTATCAAGAACTGTAAATGCCAACTCACTATTTGTTTGCGGAGTCGCTGTCGGATTGTCTGAACGGGCTAATATACCAATTTGTAGGCTAACGATACGTCTAGCACTAAGGGCTGTTGTAAAGTTTGTAGTGGTGGGAATTGGTATATAGGCAATGTCTAAATTTTGAGGGTCTGTAGCAAAATCTCTACTTGAAGATATACCTAGCTTCGCTCTAAAGTAATCAACGTTAGGTATAATAATAGTACCTGTACCTGCTAGATTATTAGCTGTCCCAGCTGTTTCACCTGGCACGATGTATTCTTTTATATCCATACCAGTTGGGCTTCCAGCAACTGACTCATCATAATCATAAATAGCCGATGCACAAGCCAATCCAGGAGCATTAGGTGTAACTGTAGTATCCATCCGTACAAAGTATCGCTCGATCACATAAAAACCTTCTGGTATTGCAGTACCCTCACAGTCAAAAGTACCAGTTCTATCCGACCTATACTGAATCGTTAACTGATCGCTATTAGTAATACCATCTATGTTACTTATGCTATTGCCAGACGCATTACTTGATAATAAAGCTGCTGGAACAGCCTTACCATTCAATACCAATCCAGATAGATTACCCTGTAACCAACTGACTGGCGTACCAGTACCACTTGGTGCAGTCAGCACTACTCCACCTTGCGGCGTTAAATGATTCATAAAAAACTCATCATAAGCACTGGTTGATTTAGCACCATAGTTCGCTCGTCTTAAATGCTGCTGTATTTGCGAAAAACCAAAGATAGCATTATCTTGAATTTGTGAGCTGGCTTCTTGACGACGACTATTCACCGAGCTGGTATAAAAAATCTGCAATGCAGCAGCTGATATCAATAGACCAAGTACCAAAGCAATCATCAACTCTACTAGCGTAAATCCCTTTACTCTATTAAAAGTTACAGTATGCGAAGTAAGTGTGCTATTACTCGGCACAGCTGATTGTGGATAGTCTCGATGTTGTGGATTCATATTATATTTCCATCATCATACACGTCGCTCTGGCGTAATAATTACCACCAGCCACTACCGTCTTATCTTTATCATCGACCACTCTTTCCGTCAAACAGTCAGTCTCATCATCTGTACCAATGGTAGGTGTCGTTTCCCCCCAAGCTGATATCAAACAATATGAGTACATAATATTAGTGGCTGCATCAGTTCCTATGCCACCAGTATTAGGGCAAGGATGCATCTGTATCTGAAAATCATAACTCTGTAAATCTAACTTGATCCTATAACTTTCGGCTACTGCAAGTTCTGTTGCTGTACAAAGCTTAGTCACTGCTACACCATTTAAGCCACATTGTGTAGTAGGCGCAGTAATAGAAGATGTTTTATTAATTTCGTTTTCATAAGTTTCAATAGCAAAAGGATTTGAATGTATCCTTTCCGCAATGTTTCGCATCATTACCAATGACTGAGAGCGTTCAAAGGATTCATTAGTGACCTTGATAGCTTGTCCTTGCAGTGCACTATAGCCAAGCACCGCGATACTCAGCAATAGCAATGCAATCATAACTTCTATTAGCCCTACACCTACTTGTCTAGACTTAGTAATCATGAGCAGCTTCCGGAGTTTGTAGTACTAATATTGGCAATCTTATTAACACTTACTTGCCTAGGTATAATATTGCTTGAGCCAGTATCGCAAATGGTATACATAATACTTTCATCGCTAGCAATGACCTTGTTTGGTTGAAAGGTAACTGTAGTTATAGCAACTGGAATACTACCCATAGTCGTGATCGTCACCGTGTTTCTGTCATTTATATTATAAGTAAGTAATGTACCACTGCTATTTTGCACAGTGATCGTTCTCGGATTAGCAGTGTTGTTATAAATAACACTAGTATTTTGCCGTTTAATAATACTTTCAGCTTTAGCTTCTTTTAGTGCGCTTTCTATTATGGAAGTAGTCGACTTAACCCGCTGATTAGCAAGTTGAGTACTAATACTAGGCGCTGCAATACTCACAATAATGGCAAGAACAGCAATGGTTACCATTAATTCGATTAAGGTAAAACCTGAGCTTACGTTCTTCAGCTTAGGTGGTAGAGTGTTCAAAGACGCATTCACATAGTATTCCTGTTCAAAACTGCAATTATCTGTCTTTTGCTTATGGCATATTGATTGTGAGTATCTTATGCTTATGTCTTACTACTATGATTTTTCGCATATATCTGTTTAATAACATGCAATTTTCATTCCACGATATCTAATAAATATTATCTGAAAGTACCTATAGGTACTTTCTAACGTCCTTGACTAATGTATTAGTTCGCCAAAAAACTGCTTAGACATTTAGCTCATAGCAAAAAATTAATATACATATCTATAACAATATAGCGTTAAGGAAATATATTAGCAATAATTAGATATTACTGATAAAGATAAATTGGGTTTAGGTTTTGCTGCCATGTGCTAACACATAAGCAGAAATTTGATAACTATTATGGCTGCTATCTTTTGCTGATTTTACTGTTGCAAGTGGAATGAACGCTCGCGCTAATGCTTGTAAGCTTGCACCTGTGGTAGATACGTCATCAAATAGTAGTAAGCATTTTGTAGGAGGCTTTTCGATTAGAGCAAAGGCGTTATCTAAGTTACTAAGACGTTCGGCACGAGACAGCCCTTGCTGACTAAATGTATCGTCAATACGCTTAACGCCTTGCCATAAAGGAATCTGCCAATGTTTAGACAATTGGGCAGATAGAATACTGACAGGATCGAACCCTCGTTTGACCAATCGTTGACTTGTCGTTGGCATAGCAACAATCACACTGTTATTGCGATGACAACCGTGTGGACGCGGTAATTGACGTATAGCATGCAATAATAACGGCAATTTCGTCATATCTTCTTGATGCTTAAATGCTCGGATAGCTTGACGTATTGGATACTCGTAGTAAGTAGAGGCTTGGATAGATAGAGATATACTAGGAGCGATATCCACTTCAAAAGGTCTTGGTAACCAAGTTATATCGTTGTGACAGTGAGCACAAAGTAAACCACTGCTCAAATAGCTGTTTGCTTGATGAACGATATTAGTAAGAAAAGAGTGTTTCTTTAAGGCTGTCCGTGTAGGCGGCGCATCCACTATATTATGTAGGCTAGATGGTGCTTGATGGCGCAATAGTTGAGATCGTGGTGTACTACGATAAATACGGCATAGTTGGCAGCGCATATCCATATACTCTGCCAACCACAGTCCAGTTTGATAAGGCGCTAAGCGGCGCATAAACTATTATTTTTCATAACTTATAATAAATTCCACCTATGTTAGAGCCTTTCTCAAATTGATGCTCTTTCTAAATTAAAGCCCTTTCCAATCGTTCAGTACAATACCAAAGCCGATAGAGGTATTTTCATGATTATAGTCAATGATCGACTCACCATAGCCTTGGAATAGCTGAACCATACCATTAACGTTCTCTGATATAGGATAGATATAGTCGATTTGCGCAGCACCTTTATTGGTACCTGGATTGTAGCGCAAGGTACCGCTAATGCTCTGATCAGCAGGCAAATCGTACAAGAATTTGATATCACCATAGCCCATGTAGTCTTCAATATCTGGGTTGTCATCATCGCTATTACTATCACTATTTACGCGAGCCCATAGACGCGGTATGACTGATAGCTTGCCCCACTCTGCGCCTGCCATGAGGTAAGCACGGTTCCATGAGCGTGATAATGGATCATCTTGTCCATTCGAGTGATGCACAGCACCTGCGCCCAGCATACGTAAACGTCCACCAAAAGGTAGGTCTGCTGTTACAGGTTGGGTCAGGAATATTTCAGGTTGATAATCTGTAGCACGGAATGGACGCGAGTTGTCTTCGTTATAAACTTGCCAATGTGACTCTTGAGTATAGCCAAACCATAGGTCAGCACTGGTATCAAACAAATCTTCTGCCACCTTTGTCTTCAAAGATAGTTGGAATTTTAGTTCAGTTTCACGCATCTCGTTAGCAGTTAGAGACTCGGTCTCTTGTGATGGTGTGCTTGGATTTAAATTAGGATCAAAGGTATAAAATAATGGCAACAGATACGTCGGTCGATATGGTCTGACCGTCCAAGTACCACGCTCACTGTTTTTATCTAGGTCATAAGATAGACTGAGTGGCGAGAATTTTTCGATGTCTGTTTGAGTGACACCGACATTTTCTAAAATCTGTGCCTCACTATTCGTTTCAGCATCTATTTCTACATTGCCACTTGCCTTCAATTTGCTAGCAGCTGTTTGCTGATTGGTCATCAAGATGGTATCTGCATCTTCAACTGTCGTACCACTCATCGCCGTTTGAGACTCAGCCAATATCACTTTTGGATTACCTGAGACCGTACTTTGAAAGGTTTTTGCCAAATCAATTGGTTGTTTGGTTGAGGTATAGCTTGGTGTCTTACCTTGTTCAGCTACTTTATCAAAACAAGCGAGTCGAGCAGCACTAGACTGGACTTGAGTACATTCAGAAAACAGCTTGGCTTGCTGGGCAATAAATTCTTTGCTAATTATTTTGCCATTTTGTGTACTCATATCAGAAGATATCGCACTGTTATCAAGACTCTGTGATAGGTCAAGATCCTCGTATTCAAACGCAGCTTCGGGTGCTGGTAGTTCGTTATAAGTCTGAGAGTCATCAGCAGCTTGTACTTGTATCGCGGTACAACTCAACGCAAGAGCAACTGCAATACGAAGAGGCATATGCGCATTCTGGTAAGACGGCTGTTGGTGACGCTGAGTAATGGTATGGGCAAACATAAGTGTCCTTTATCTAACTAGCATTAGCGCTAGCAGAGTATATGAGGTAATTAATATAGCCATTAGCGTTATCGCTAAAATAGAATTGACTGAGACTATCAGCTAATCGCAGATATTAGGAGCGAAAAAAATGACAATTAGTGCCCCTGCTGCATTGTTTCTTTATTGTAATGAAAATATAAGCACGATACTAGCTTTATCGATAGTTAAAATAAGCATCTATCAATATAATTACTTATATAACAAATACTTAATAAACATTCTATAGTATGAATTTAAAGGCATCAAAAAAGCCAGCATACTTTCTTAGTATACTGGCCTTCTTAATATTCTTAAGAATTTTCGAAATATTACACTGGTTTCTTAAGTGTTCATTGTTAAATGTTAGTTGTTCAACGCCGATAATGTTTGCTCAAATTCTGAGCGACCAATCTCACCCACTTGCTGATTTACTAGCTGGCCATCAATATAATACAGTAGCGCTGGTGGACCGAAGAGTTGGTAACGAGACAACACGGCTTTTGAGTCTGCCGTCGTTTCAGTAATATCGAGCTTTACTAATTGCCAATCTTGCATTTGTGCTGGGCGATTATGAAACAGGTTCTTGTCCATAATGCGGCACTCAATACACCACTCTGCTGTCAGATCGACAATGACATTCGGATTGGCTGCGACAATGGCATCTAGCTCTGCAAGCGTCGTGATCGTCTTATCAGTGGTGCTATCACTATTCACTGGTTGACCAGATGTTGACTGTACCATCATCGGTGCTGCACCCAACGACGCTAATGGATGTAAGCTATCATCATTACCCAATGCAGCGCCGACTATTAGGCAAGCGGCCCAAATACCAGTGATAAGGCTTAGTGCTTGGGTCAGCATACGACCTTTACCTAGCCAACTCCATGCCCATGTTGCCACGACCATAAACCACAATGCCCATACCATCAGCATGACTGGCGATATAAAAACTCGCTCAATCAATAACAAAGCCACGGCAAATAGTAGTAAAGCAAAGCCTTGCTTGACCCAATTCATCCACTCGCCTGCTTTTGGCATAATCTTGCCTTGAGTAGCACCGATTAGGATAAGCGGCGCTGATAAACCAAAACCAAGCATGAATAAAGCGGCAAAGCCGAGCAACGGACTACCAATAGTAGAAACCGCCAATAATGCCCCAAATAATGGCGCAGAAACACAAGGTGACACGACTAGCGCTGATAAAAACCCAGCGATTAAACTGCCGCCTGTACTACCAAGCTTACTGTCACCTGCTTGGCTTAAGCCTTGCATCTTTCGACTGATCGCTTGTGGTAATCGCACACTGAAAAGACCTAACATGTATAGTGCGAGAAGTATAAAAACAATAGCAAAGCTAATGAGAATAATTGGATTCTGCAGCCAACCAATAATACCTAAAGATTCACCGAATACTGCGATAACAGCGCCCAAAATTCCGTAAGCAGTCGCTACCCCAATCGCGTAACTGGTGGTCAAGATGACACCGCGTTTGACCGTTGGGTTTTGTTCGCGGGCTACAATGTTGGCCACGATAGGTAACATCGGTAACACACATGGCGTCAAGGCCAAGCCTAAGCCTGCTAGAAATAATAGTACTAATGCCAGCCAAGGGTGAGAAGCCAAACCAAAAGGATCGCTATCAACGAAACTGTTGCTCAAGGTATTTTCACTATTGGCCGTCTCGCCTGTTACGCTGCTATTTGCTACAGAAATCGTATTCGTCGCTGCATTACTATCTAAAGAATCATACTCTACAGCGCTGTCATCAATGAGATCATAATCAATAGCCCCATCGTCTGTCAGTGCTTGCGCCTCATCAGGCAAAGGATTATCAAGAGCTGTTGAGCTTGCTTCCTCTGGTGTCGTCGTAGCACTATTCTCTGAATCGGTCGAGCTCGCACTACTCTCACTATCTGCTGATACCTGCGTCGATGCAGCTGCAATATCGACAGTCGTATTAATCTTTTCAGGTGGATAGCACAGTCCTGCTTTTGCACAGCCTTGCCAGCCGACGACGATAGCTCCGTCTTCTATATTCTTGCCACTATTGTTTGTCAGTGTGGTGGTAGCGACCATATTCGCTTGGTCAAATACCAGTACTTTGCCAAATGTCGGATCATCTATCGAATATGGTGTCTGGCTAAAGGTAAAAGGTGCAGCCGTCACGCCAGCGGGTAGCGTAAGCTTGATTTGCTTTTTATAGACGTAATGTTCAGGAGTGATATCAAAATTAACAGATAACCGCGTACCTGCTTTGACAGGGGTACTATCTGTACTTACCTGAAACGCTTGATCTACTGGCAAAAACTTTGACTTCGATGAGCTTTCACTACTACCAAAAAGGTCGCCTAACCCTGCCGCTTGTACCGTCGATGTCGCTGATAAACCTGTCAACAATGAGCCACTAGCGATAGCAAGCGCTAAGATATGGGATTTTTTCGAATGGGTAGATACGCTAAATGATGAGGACTTTGGTGATGTCTTGATGGACATGAATGGCTACCTATTATTACCGATATTTTAATCAATCTGCTCGCTATTTATCTGCGTGTCGCAGCAATGTCTATCTTGGTTTTAACTTTTTCTGGTGGATAGCATAGCCCAGCCGTTGCACACCCTTGCCAACCAATAATAAGAGGCGCGTTTTTGGCACCCTTACCATTACTGGTCGTCATTGTCGTGGTTGCAATGACGCTTCTTTGCGTAAATACAGGAACCTGACCAAAGGTCGGATCATTGATTGATACTGGTGATTGATTAAAAGTGAACGGCGTAGCGTTTATTCCTGTAGGGAAGCTCAACGTAAGCTTATCCTTGTAGACATAATGCCCTGGCGTAATTTCAAAACTGATCGACAACCGCGTGCCTTTGGAAGTCGCTTTGGTATTACTGACCACCTGAAAGGCTTCATCCACTGGTAAGAACTTTGAGTTTGACGAGGAGCTATTTTTAAATAAGTCGTTTAGTCCTGCTGCTTGTGCACTGACCGATGTCATTGACAGAACCGTTACTAATGAAGTACTGGCGACGGTTAGAACCAATTTATAAAGGTTTTTAAAAAAGTATTTATTAGAATTTTGGATCAACATAAATGATTACCTTTAATTGCAGTTTGCGATGACTTTTTGCTGAGCGCCTAGATATATTTATAGCACTGGCTATCAAACTTGTATTGAACAGTAGGCAGTTTATCTACTGATAAAAAATATCAACCAATAAGGGAATATTGGTTGATATTTATAAATTGTTGAAAGTGCATCGATGAGCGAATGTTTCATGCTACAAAGCTATATCAGTATCAGAACTTATTCACTATACGTCTGTTATTAAGCTTTATAGCTGAGCATAAAGATCCGCATCTTGACCTTCACCACCTTGTTGACCATCAGCACCTAACGAAAATAAATCGTAAGGGCGCCCTTCACTACCTGGTGCAACATATTGCATCTCATTTTCCCAGCCATCAGTTGGATAGCCACCTTTAATATACCCACCTTCAGGATAGTTTTTTGCATCAGCTGGCGGTGTCGTAAGCGCCTCTAGCCCTTGAGCAGTCGTCGGATAGCGCGAATTATCAACCTTATACATATCTAGCGCATTTGAGACAGTGGCAAGCGCCGTTTCAGTTGTTTTAACACGGGCCTTATCACTTTGACCAACTACTTTTGGTACCACTAATCCAGCAAGAATGGCTAGGATCACAATAACGACCATAATTTCGATAAGAGTGAATCCTGCTTGACCAGACTTTGTCCTCACACTGCGCTGCATAGCTGAAGAAGCGATCTTATGGTCAGTTACAATATTTGAATGGGATTGCATATCCTGAATAGCACTTTTTGGCGTCATATTTACTTGGAGTTTGTCAGTCATAGTCATCGCTTTGGTCATCACAGTTATGTAAATAGTAAAAGTGGCGTTCTATTGTGGCTCTCATCAATACTATATCAATGAGCTCTGAAACTATTGTCACTATAAACCATGGTTTTATTTTTATCCAGCGCTGTGCCTAGTTTGAATTTGGGTTTGCTATTTTAGCCGAAGTTAAATGTTAGCTGACTCTAAATGTATGACTATTAAACCGTGCTTACTATAGCGCGGGGCTGGTGTTTGCCATAGCAAAAATAGCGTTCGTTCAACAATATACAACAGTAAGCAAACCTTAAGAAAGCTAGTCCAAGGTTTAGCAAGTAAGTCAGGTGATATGAATAGAGTAAAAGAGAACTAAATAGAGATATTGAAAAAGGAGAGCTGACTATATGTAAAGAGTATGGCAAATCATCAGCTAGCGAATGAGCCTAGCCTGCCAAATCGTTCATATTAACGATAGGTAGCATAACCGCCATTACAATAATCATGACTACTACGCCCATCAGCACCAACATTAGAGGTTCGAGTAATGATAATAAGGTGCTAATAAAATTGGTTGCTTCTGCCTCCTGCATATTGGCGGCACGGCTGAGCATATTTTCAAGCTCGCCTGAGTTCTCCCCACTTTTTATCATCTGTACCATCATCGGTGGAAAGTAAGTAGATTTCTCTAGCTGGCTAGACAAACTAGAGCCTTCTGTGACCCTATCAGCCGCAGTAATAATCGTTTTTTGGATATACAAATTGGTCGTGACCGCAGCACCGATATGTAATGCCTCAATTAAAGGCACTCCTGAGCGTACTAGTATCGCAAGAGTACTGGCAAATCGCGCGGCATTTAATCCTTTCGACAATCTGGCTAGTATCGGCAACCTAAGCACCACGCTATCAATGGTTAATTTACCTGCTTGCGTTTGGGCAAAACGGTAGAATAAAAATGCAGTACTTGCCAATACCAATAGTATCAACCACCACCACTGAGTAATGATATTCGATAGCGTGAGAACGATTTGAGTAATCAAAGGCAGCGCTTGCTCAGACTGTTCAAAGACTTTGACAATTTTGGGTACAACGAAGCTCATCAGCCCCATAATTACCGCAATTGCCATTACCATCAGAACAATCGGATAGACCATGGCCCCTTGGATTTTCTTTTGGAGGGCAAAACGGTTTTCGGTGTAGTCTGCTAGTTGATTGAGGATAAGATCAAGGTGACCAGATTTTTCGCCTGCAGCAATCGTAGCGATATATAACGGTGGGAAGCTAGCAGCTTGTTGCAGGGCACGTGCTAAGCTGAGTCCTTCTAAGACATGTGAGCGCACTGCAAGCATCAGGGATTTTATATGAGTCTTTGGAGATTGCTTAGCAACCGCTGCCAAGGTTTCCTCAAGTGGGATACCCGCTGCCAATAATACAGATAACTGACGTGTCAGCAATGCCAACTCGTATGCAGACGGTTTTTTGTAGCGGTTTTTGCTCTGACTCTGTCTGTCATTGACCGGATTGACTTCAACGGGTGTCCATTGCTTATCGCGCAACTGCTGGCGAATTTGCCGCGCAGAATCCCCCTCTAGCAAGCCTTTTTGGACAACGCCATGGTCGTCAAGCGCTTTGAAATGATAGGCAGGCATGGCAACAGATATCCTAAGAAGCTTACAAGTAGATAGTTATGATTTATGACTTAATAGAATTCTATTAATTTGACATTCTACGCTTAAAAAAGTGGCGTTGAGTCATTACTATCAGGCATCAAACCTTGTAATAGCAAAACATCCAGATGCTGCTGCTGTAGCTTTTTATCAAAATCATTAACTTCAGCGATTAGCATTCTTTCAATACGTTTATCACTCGCGAACACGCTCAAGCGCGCACAAATAACGGCCAACTGATAAATGCGTTTTTTGCAATAACCGTCAAGACCTTGTAATAATCTAACCATATGCGGGGTTTCAAGACTGGCGTAATCATAGTCAGCCACGACTTGCTGGCCAAGGGCTGTGACGCCATAAGTAATCGACAGATGAGCACAATAATAACAGCTGAATAAATAACCAACCACATGACCAATATAATAGCCTCGATCGTAGGTAAAACTACTTACGCCAAAGTGACCAAGTACATAACTGTTGAGGCTACCTTGGTCGCGAATTGGCTTGCCGTGCTTTAACTTACCGACTGTAGCAAAGCACAATGGATTGCGACCATCTTGAGTCGTCAGTTGCCAACCGGCGGGCTGCTGCGCAGGCATATGACGCACAATATCTGCAATAATGTCATCGACCACATGCAGCTGCTGCCAGAGTCTTTCGAGCGTATCCGTATCCATCAACCCACGTTTATCAAGCTGCTGCGCAAGTAAATATTGCTGATATTCTGCGAATTGCGGCTTCAGGGTTTGTACTAAGTAAGTAGGACGCGTATTGGCAGATGCCATATATAACAGTCGAGTACGCTCGTGCTGAGCACGATAAAGCGCAACACGCTGCGTAGCGACATTAGTTTCTTGAGCCACAGGTTTTGCAGCTACTGTAAGACTATCGGATGACTCAGATATTACTGCTTCAGTTGCTACCGCCTCGATATCTGGCAAAGTAAACATCGTCAATAATGCCGCCTTATCAGGTGTCTCTACCGACTCATTTTTCGGCGCATCTTTGCTGACCTGCGGGTTCTCTATAGCAGTGTTTTTATCAACATTACTTTCTATTTTAGCAGTTGCAGCAGCCTCTTGTTGGCCATTACTTCCTGCATTTAGCTTTGCGGTCGGTTCAGTCATAACATACCATCAGCAGCGAAAATAAACATCGTCTCGATCCTTTTATATGCCTATCGTATAAGGACATATAGCGCGTTACAACATCAGCGCTTTTGTCTCGACGACTCATCAACCCATAGTACCTGAACACAGACTCAATGTCAGCTGCCCTTAACTAAAATAGCCATAGCAAGTTACCAAAGGTTTTATAGATATGAATGGTTCAACGTTTATAAACAATATGTATTCACAAATTAAAAAAAGCGCCAAGGACATATAAATGACCTTAGCGCTTATCGTCGAGATTCTACTTAAATAACTTAAATAAACAGCAACTAGAGCTATGCAAGATTGTTCTGTCGATACTGCTGACGGTATGCTTTTGGCGAGACACCATACACACGTTTAAACGCCTGACTAAAAGTTGAATCTGAGGCATAACCTACCATCTCGCTGATACGGCTAATACTGTTTTGCTGTAAGCGTAAATATCGAGCCGCCAATCGTAAGCGGTAATCAATCAGATAAGTCAGTGGCGGCATACCAACGGTGTCTTTGAAACGCTGTGCAAAGCTAGAACGCGACATTCCTGCTACTTCTGCAAGTTGATGAATGGTCCAGCTTTCACTCGGTGCCTCATGCATCGCGGCTAATGCCTTGGTCAAAAACGGATCTTTCATGGCCTTAAGCCAGTTTTCTGTAGCTTCAGGTAAGCTTTCAATATACACGCGCAAACACTCAATCATCATGATGCTTGCCCAATGATTGATTACAGCCGTTTTGCCCATACGCTCACGCTCAGCTTCTAGTGTTAGCAGCTTTATCTCTACATCAATCACTTCAAACCGTCCGTCAGCAGCATCATTGAGCTCTGGCAATATCGGTGGCAGTACTGACAACAGAGGATTAATCATCTCTTTGTCGTATTTGCATTCGATTAGTATCAAAGATGAATTGGGGTCTCCATCGCCATCGATATCAAGTGTACGCTCGGTGCAATTACTCAATAGTTCATCAAGCGACTCAGCAACATCACCATGGTGATTGAGTGCGTAACTCACATGCTTGTGCGCATTCGGAATCATGATCATGTCGCCAGCGCGAGCTTCTCGTAGACCATTACCAACATCAATGCAAAAACCGCCAGACATTACCAAGTAAAATAAAATGGTGTCTTTTCTAGTCATAGAATAAGACCAATTGCCAGTGCCATTTAGACGATAATACTTAGTCTCAAATAAATGCACGTTTTGCAGCAATACACTCAGTGCGTCCATCAATCAATTCCTCAATAATGCAGATTAATAACGATTCATCTTAAAAAAATAATAGTATTCTTAATCACAAGTTCTGTCGGTTTGCTCCATGCCAATACTTGCTCCAATAAATAATTTTTATTAAATAATATGGGTGTGATAACACTTAAGCATAATGCATCATTTAAAACGTCATGTCTATTTACTTATTAGAACTACTAAACAATAGTAGAGGAGACACAGTCACGCTAGGCCTTAAGGAAAACCTACAGGAAATGATGATAAAAATTTGGGGGATTATCTAGCATTGAAGGTGCTATCAAACTCTATCTGTTTCATCTTGTAAAGATAATATAGAGATAAAATCGAATAGGCATAAAAAAATCGCCATCAAGGGCGAGTGCTATTACTGATATATTTTTAGATTAAGATATGATTTGTATGTAGATACATACAGAATAAAATATGGGGCGACTGATGGGACTCGAACCCACGACAACCGAGATCACAACCCGGGGCTCTACCAACTGAGCTACAACCGCCATAACTATTGCCAAAGAATAGGCAAGATTTGCAGGCTAAATGGTGCGCCTGGCAGGATTCGAACCTGCGGCCACCTCCTTAGAAGGGAGATGCTCTATCCAGCTGAGCTACAGGCGCTCTTAGAGGACTTTTATATACTAAGCTTACTTTGCGATGTATTTTACTATATCAGAAACTAAACCGTTATACATAAAAAAAAGCCTGTAAGGCTCTTAAAATAGATGGTCGGAGTGATAGGATTCGAACCTACGACCCTCTGGTCCCAAACCAGATGCGCTACCAAACTGCGCCACACTCCGAAATTCTCTATTATCACGATAGTTTGTTAATCAACTCGTTGTTGGCAATGCCGCTAACTTGTTAATGTTCCTCGCTATCGAGGTGCACATATTAAGGGGTAAAGGCGATTGTGTCAACACCTATTTTCGATTAATTTCAAATAATCGCTAATTTTTTTAAAATTACGTCAATTTCGCCAAAATAATGACAGTAAGACCCTTTATCTATCAGTCATTGATGACCGTATTAAGCTTTGTCCAAATGTGGCAGTACTTCACCGTTAAGTGTGCCTGTCAAAACATCAAACGGCATTAACCATAAATAGGCATCAATTGATTCATTGTTTTTAATATCATCGCTACTGCTATCATTATTACCATAATGTGATTGCTGCTTGAGCGCTACTGGTTGCCTATCACGACCTAGCACCGGATAAACCAACCAGACCTGCCCCGCCAAGTAAGCTTGTGCATAGCTAGTCAATTGATAAGCGTCGCTCGCACTAATCGCAGCGGCATGTGGTAAGTACTTCCACTTAATATCGATGACATGACTGTAGTGACCTTTTGTTTTGTCTTTAGCTTGAGTTTGATGAGCTGCTGTATCACTCTGATTTTGACAATCATTGGAGACGATTTCAAATATCAGCAAATCAGGCCGTATAGACAAGCACGCTAGTCCTTCAGCATCGTTTAGCCAGACACTTTGAGTTTGGTAAAAAGGACGGTAATTGCTACTAACCTGCTGAAACATCGATGCGATACGCTGACTTGCCCATTGCTCAAAAGCTTGATTCATATCAATTAACAAACACAATCTTAGCTGAGAGCAGTTTTGTCTATTTGGATCAATACCGTTACCTGTCGCAGCTGTCGTCTGTTTCAATAGCCAATATGCTAGGTCTACTAACTGCTGCGCGGCATGCAATTTTTGCTTTTGGAGTGGCTGAACGTCTAGCTGACGCTTTGCTTGAGCATATATTAATGCTATCTGCTGCATTTCGCGGTTGTTTAGCGTAGGCACTTGCTGCCATGGCTGCAACAGTTTTGAAGAAATAAACTGGGGCAATAAAGGCATCAAGTAAACCAATGCTCTCTTAATCAGCCGATTGGCCAACATGTCGTGACTTAATACGCTACTTTCACAGATGAACTTATGCGGTTGCATACTATTGTGACGCAGTTGCTCTTTGATGAGCAGTCGACCTTGCAGAGATGCCTGATTATCAATCTGAGCCTGATAATGCTTGGTTGGTTGATAATCCATTAAACGCTGCAAAAACTGCTCAATCAGCCAATCTGATATAGGCAATACTTTCAACGGTAAAGGAGCGGACTGGGAACTAAACTGACCGAAGTTTTTCGTATTGGGTAGCTTACGATTGTTATGCGCATCAAGATGAATTAAATCCGATAGCATACCCTGTACCCAATAACGAGTCTGGACGATATCGCTAGGCTGAGTAGACTGATTTAGCTTTGGCAATATCTCAAGCGTTATGCCACTAGGTAGGAGAATAATCCCAATGTAGTGCCCAACCTTAAGCTGCCATTGCCCTCGCTTACGCTTGATAGTAAATACTGCAAACTCTTGTGCCATTAGCCAGTCGAAGTCAGACGCTTGCAAAAAATCATGCACGGTCAGACGTTGATGCTCAAACACGGTGATAACATTCATTGTGACGACACTACTGTTAGGGATACGAGTCTGACGACTATTTGCCCTAATAGCGTGCTCTTTGGCGTAATATTGATTATTCGTTATCACTGAACGGTCACCCTGCTAGTACAAACGCTGATAGATAGCAGCATTATTAAACTCACCATCCCTAGCGATCAGATCGGCATTGATAGTATAGCTATTCATACTCATAGACTGACCAAGAAAAGAACCCTGCCCTGCAAACATTTGGTGTTCAGCGGAAGCATTATTTTGGTTGCCCATTGGATTATACAAGTCGTCATTCGTCAATGCTTGACTGTCCTGTACAAACTGCTTACTCGTCGATTGCTGCTCATCTCTAAAGATATACTGCAGCACCGTAATTTGACCACCAGTTGCTTGAGCCAATTGAGGAATAATTTGTTCAACGAGAGCTGTTTGTAATTGTTCTAACTGAGTGACTGCGAATAAAAACGCATGACCCAACTGCGCTTCTACTCCCAGTGTCTGCACAATACGTCTATTCAAACCTGTTAGTAATTTACTCAAATCTATCATAGCTGCTTCTGAACCGTCAGATAGGCCAGCATCAATGTCATTGCTGTCACGAATTGTCGATAGTAAATTAGGCTGCGGCGGACAATCAATAAAGCGAAAACGTCGACGTAACGCCATATCAAGTGGTGCTAAAGAATGGTCTTGGGTATTCATAGTGGCATAAATATCAACATTGGCAGGCACACTAAAGGCACGTCCAGAATACGCCAAACTTACTGTCATCGTATTTGGCTTGCCCGCTCGTTTATCAGGCTCTATCAAACTAAGAAGCTCGCCAAACACCCGTGACACGTTAGCACGGTTAATCTCATCAATCAGCATTGCATAACGCTGCTGAGGGTCACGGGCGGCGCGTTGGCACAGCTTCAGGAATGCTCCATCTTGCACCGCGTAACTCATTTGAGTTTGATTAGAAGGGCTACTATTTGCTTGAGCGGTGCCACTCATGACAGGGCGTATACCTTCTACAAACTCTTCATAACCGTAGGCTTGATGGAAGCTCACCATACTAAAGCGCTGCTGAGCAATATTCTGATTTTGATGAGATTGGTTGTCACGCTTTGCTTGCTGAAATTCTGCTAATTGCTGTGTTAAACCTTCTAGTAGCACCATACTTTCAGGTAATAAATACCATGCTCCACTA
This sequence comes from uncultured Psychrobacter sp., assembly GCF_947500265.1. Lineage (GTDB taxonomy): Bacteria > Pseudomonadota > Gammaproteobacteria > Pseudomonadales > Moraxellaceae > Psychrobacter. The sequence continues at coordinate 228,569 of NZ_CANMRN010000003.1, forward strand.
TTGTCTTTGTCAAAATAAGCTTGGCTAGCACGGTTATCAAAACTGACTGTTTGAGAGTTCGTAGGACTATGTCTGCGTAGCTCTAACCAAGCTGTGCTATCCAGATTTTTATCACGTGAGTTCTGAGCAGCTTTGGTCATAAAAAAAGGATGATCAATAATTTCTCGTACCTTTAACAAATCCTGTTGTTCAGCACGTAAATCTAAAAATACCAAACATAATACTTCGCGCCAGCTTAGACCTTGCAGCAGCTGTTCTAATAAGTCTTCATTTTCAGTCTTGGGTAGATAGTCGGTATATTGCTTCGCGATTTGCAGCAACCTATAGGTTTTACCTGTACCAGCAACACCCGTATAAATAATATTGGTCGGTTCATGAGCAGATATATCAGGCATAACGTTATCCAGCGGCATTGAAAACAGGTTTGAAACAGACATGCTAACATTTTGTCATTATAACGTGGCTGTCTATTGGCATGGTAACTATAGTCAACCCTCTATAAATTAGATGCGGTGTTCGTCTCGCTTAGTCTACTATTTGTAGTACTTTCACTCGGCTTCCTTGTATATCAGTCATATTGAACTGACTATACCAATCACTTAATAGTACCAATGTCCAAATGATACTGATAGATAAGATAGCTAGGCTGCTTTAAGTGGCGATCTAAATTGATGACATAACCTAGCAACATAGCCACGCTACTATAGTTTTGTAAGCGCAGCAGTTCATGCTAATAATAGTAGGAAAGCAATGGTTGATGTACCATAGTATTTGTAGCGACTTTCATTATCTATATTTGTGTCGCTATCATAAAAAGCCATGCTAAGAATGTCATTCAACTCATTTACGTTAAGGAATTTTGTATGTCAGGATTATTAAAAAAACTACCCGCCAAGTTGACCAATAAACTGCCAGCCAAAGTATCTGACAGCACAAAACCTTCAGTTGAGAAATCCAGTAGCACGCTAAAACCAATTAGCAATCAATTTACCAAACTGTTATCCGTCACCAAATATCTGCCTGCTGGTGCACGTTCAAGTATTTTATCTAAAGCCTTTGGCAAGGTCGTTCCCTATGTCGGCACGACCGGCATTTATTATGAGACGGTAGAACCAAACCAAGTCGTCGTTAGTTTAAACAACAATAAAGCCGTCCAAAACCATATCGGCTCTATCCATGCAGTCGCCATCACATTACTGGCTGAGACGGCTACGGGGTTTATTTTGGGTTTAAACTTGCCCTCTGATCGCATTCTGCTGATTAAATCTTACTCGGTAAATTTCCATCGTCCGATCAAAAAAGGTCAAATTGCTGCTATTGCAAGCTTGTCTGACGAACAGCGTTTGGATATCCTAAACACGCCAAAAGGTGAGATGATTATTCCTTGTGTCATCAAAGATCGTGAGTCTGATAGTGACCGCGATCCAATTGTGGTTGAGATGACGTGGGCATGGATACCAAAAGCGGAGCTAGAGGCACGCCGCCAAGGTAAAGGGTCTGAAAAAGTCGCAGAAGATGACTCTAAAACCGAGGCAGCAATCGAAGAAAGCGATGCCTCATCTACTCAAAATAATAGTACTGATAAGTAGCTAGTAAAAATTGATAACAAACCCAATGAGGAAACAGTATGTCCAAACTTAGTACTTGCTTGTCTACGCTAGCGCTCGCCGCTATGTGCTCATTGGGTTTTGTTCATAGCGCTAATGCTAATACGACGACAGCTGTTAGCATTGCTAAATCTAGCCCTACTTTCTTGGGCGATGGCGGTACTTATCCTTTTTCAGAGGCTGTACGCGTGGGCAATACATTGTATATGTCGGGACAAATTGGCTTTAAAGATGGCAAACTGGTCAAAGGCGGTATCAAAGCTGAAACCAAGCAAGTGCTCGATAACATCCATAGCACGCTATTAAAGTACGGCTACCGAAAGTCTGATATCGTTAAATGTATGGTCATGCTGACTGATATGGATGACTTTGATGACTTTAATAAGGTCTACAAGGTTGAGATGATAAAGCCTTATCCTGTACGCTCAGCTTTTGGCGTATCAGAACTGGCTGCTGGAGCAAGCGTTGAGATTGAGTGTATGGCTGCAAAATAATAGCGGCTAAAAACTCTAAAGCTCCACAATTAGAAAAATACCAAAATAACTGGCTATTCACGCCAGTTATTTTTTGACGGCTATACCGATATCTAGTCTGCAAATTTATACCAATATTGTCTCGTCCGTTAACGAACTCTCCTTCGTTACTCGTAGCACTTCCTCCAACGTCGTACGTCCTTCTATGACCTTACGCAAACCATCCGCACGTATCGATGGGGTCTGCTGACGCGCATATTCTTCCAGCTCATACTCAGCCGTATTGCTATGAATCATACGGCGCAATGTATCGTCGATTGGCACGACTTCATATATAGCAGTACGTCCTTTAAACCCTGACTGATTACATTTATCGCAGCCAACTGGCTTGGGCAAACGAATCGACTCACTTGCTATATCTTTGGCATTACTCTTCAACGTTGACCCAATGCCAATTTCGGTAAACAGCTTGGCTTGCTCGGTATCAGCGGCCTGCCAGCTTTGACAATGTGCACATAAAGTACGTACCAAACGCTGCGCTACTACGCCAATAAGCGATGACGACAACAGAAATGGCTCAACACCCATGTCCTGTAAGCGAGTGACCGCGCCAATAGCGGTGTTGGTATGCAGTGTCGATAATACCAAATGCCCTGTTAAAGAGGCCTGTACGGCAATCTCAGCTGTCTCTAAATCACGAATTTCACCAACCATCACCACATCAGGATCTTGACGCAGCATTGCACGCAAGCTTTTAGCAAATGTCATGTCTACTTTATTATTGACCTGCGTCTGCCCAATACCATCAAGCTGAAACTCAATCGGATCTTCAGCAGTCAAAATGTTGCGAGTTTGATCATTTAAATCGGTCAATGCAGAATATAGCGTCGTCGTTTTACCCGAGCCAGTCGGCCCTGTCACCAAAATAATGCCATGCGGACGATGGATTAAGCGCTTTAGCTCAGTATAGTCATTATCAGACAGCCCCAAATACGTCATGTTAAGACGGCCAGCTTGCTTGTCTAATAGACGCATTACCACACGCTCACCAAAGCTCGATGGCAAAGTCGATACACGCACATCGACCTCTCGCCCTGCCAGTCTTAAACTGATACGACCATCTTGCGGCACTCGCTTTTCAGCGATATCCAACTTAGCCATTACTTTAATACGCGAGACCAACAATGGAGCCAGTTGGCGTTTTGGTGTGATGATTTCTTTTAGCTCACCATCAACTCGGAAACGGACGACCAAGCGCTTTTCAAAGGTCTCAATATGAATGTCTGAAGCACTTAAACGAATAGCTTCGGACAATAAGGCGTTGATCAGACGAATGATAGGCGCGTCGTCTTGTTGATCCATCAGGTCTTCAGTTTCAGGGACGCTATCTGCCAAGCTATCGAGATCAGGATGGTCCTCAAGTCCAGCAGCAATATGCTGCGACTCTCCTGTATTGCCAGCATAAGCCGCGTTCATACGTTTTTCAAAATCGTCCGCGCTAACACTTTCGTAAGTGGGTACACCGCGAATACCTTGCTGCTGTAAAAACCGTACCGCTTCGTTGATCGCTGACAACGGAGTCGCTTTGGTGAGTACCAATGTCGGCGGCAATTCCGGATCTATCGCAAGTATGGCCAAAATCTGATGGCGTTTCGCAAAGCTGTATGGCAATTGCATCATAAAGACGGCCCAATAAGTGAGGAGAGGATAAGAAGTACGCACGTCAAGACATGATGGATGCCTTGTCCTTAACAGTTCGAATCAAAAAAGACTGCCAGTAAGGTTGCATGAGTTTGTTATAATAGCATTTTGTTTTAGACGGGTATTATTTTATGTGACTGGCGCTTTATACCTATCGCCCAGCACATATTATTACTATCAGAGTTAGCATATCATGCCTTTTTTTGCAGACCGCTTGCCATTGTCTATTACACCTTTTAGATTGCTTAGATTACTCATCATATTTTGTCTGTCCCCTTCTCCCGCTCGATATTAGGATTTTCCGTTATGTCAGAGAACGTTAGCACTACTCATCCAACACCACTTTTACAAGATACCTTTACTGTCGGTAGCCGTACCTTTTCTTCACGTCTGCTGGTCGGTACTGGTAAGTATAAAGACATGACAGAGACTGGAGAAGCTATTGCCGCTTCAGCAGCCGAGATCGTGACCGTTGCTATTCGCCGTGTCAATATTGGACAAAATAGTGATGAGCCTAACTTATTAGATGTGATTTCACCTGATAAATATACGATATTACCGAATACTGCTGGCTGCTTTGACGCCGAAACAGCCATTCGCACTTGTAAGCTTGCTCGCGAGTTATTGGGTGGGCATAATTTGGTTAAGCTTGAGGTATTGGGGGATGAAAAAACCTTATATCCAAACGTTATGGAAACTTTAAAAGCAGCAAAAGTATTGATCGATGATGGTTTTGAAGTGATGGTTTATACGTCAGATGACCCTATCGTCGCACAAGAATTAGAAAGCATGGGCTGTGTCGCTATTATGCCGCTTGGCAGTTTGATTGGTTCAGGACTTGGTCTACTCAATCGTCATACGCTTAGCTTAATAATCGAAAATGCTAAAGTACCCGTATTGGTTGACGCTGGTGTCGGCACTGCGTCTGATGCTGCACTTGCGATGGAGCTTGGCTGTGATGGCGTACTGATGAACTCAGCCATTGCCAATGCGCAAAATCCAGTAATGATGGCACACGCAATGAAACATGCTATGTGGGCAGGTCGCGCTGCGTTTTTGGCAGGTCGTATGCCTATGCGTAAGATGGCTACTGCCAGCTCACCACAGACTGGGTATTTCTTTCAATAAATTGAAGTATAAATGACATGTCATAATAGAGCGTGTTGAGTATTTACGTATAGTGCTGTCAGTGCTATGGTTGATTGCTTAACACGCTCTATAAAATAATAAAAAATGTTATTTGATTGAATATCTACTCATTATAATTTTCACATAACACTTATCGTCATAAAAGGATTTATTATGCGACTTCTCACAGCAGTCGACCAGTTGTTTCTACTTCTTGAGTCGCGTAAACAGCCCATGCACGTTGGTGGGCTGTTTGTATTTGAATTACCAGACAATGCGGATAGCGATTTTGTCTATCAATTGGTAAAACAAATGCAAGAGTCTGATGTGCCGCCCAGCTTTCCTTTTAATCAGGTACTTGAGCATTTAGCCTTTTGGAAAAAAGACAAAGACTTTGATGTCGAGCATCATTTGCATCATGTCGCACTACCAAGTCCTGGACGCGTACGTGAACTATTGATGTACGTCTCAAGAGAACATGGGCGTTTATTAGATCGCGCCATGCCTTTGTGGGAATGCCATGTTATCGAAGGTATCCAGCCAGAAGTCGAGGGTGGACCTGAACGTTTTGCGTGGTATTTTAAGATTCATCACTCTTTGGTTGATGGCATCGCAGCGATGCGTTTGGTTCAAAAATCCTTATCTCAATCGCCAACCGAGCCAGTTACCCTTCCTGTCTGGTCGCTGATGGCACGCCATCGCAACCAAGTAAACGCTATCTTACCTGCCGAACGATCTATCAGGGGCATAATAAAAGAGCAGATATCTACCATCAAACCTGTATTTACAGAACTGCTAGATAATGTAAAAAACTACGGTAATGAAGGGTACGTCGGTACTTTTGACGCCCCAATGAGTATCTTGAATAAACGTATATCAGCCTCACGGCGTATAGCCGCACAGTCTTATGATATAAAACGGTTTAACGATATTGCTGAAAGGCTCAAAATTAGCAGGAACGATGTGGTACTGGCGGTCTGTGCAGGTGCTATTCGTCGTTATCTAATATCAATGGATGCGTTACCAAGCAAACCGTTGATTGCCTTTGTACCGATGTCCCTGCGTACAGACAACAGTATCTCTGGCAATCAGCTGTCATTTGTATTGGCAAACTTGGGTACGCATTTGGACAATCCACTGCGCAGGATAGAGCTTATTCACCGTAGTATGAATAACGGCAAACGTCGCTTTCGCCGCATGAACCAAGCGCAGGTCATTAATTACAGTATCGTCTCATACGCGTGGCAAGGCATTAACTTAGCGACAGGACTGTTTCCTAGAAAGCAGGCATTTAACCTAATTATTTCTAACGTACCTGGTTCTGAAAAACCGCTGTACTGGAATGGTGCTCGTTTGCAATCATTGTACCCAGCTTCTATCGTCTTCAATGGTCAAGCGATGAATATCACTTTAGCCAGTTATTTAGATAAGATTGAGTTTGGTATTACCGCTTGTAGCAAGGCGCTGCCTCGCGTACAAGATATGCTGATGCTGATAGAAGAAGAGTTGCAGCTGCTAGAAACTACCAGTAAGGAGTTAGCATTCAAAGGCATTACTGTCGAAGATAAAAATGACAATAAGGGTAATGATAAAACAAAAAAGCTGGCTCCATAATGGAACCAGCTTTTTTTCATTCATACTCAATCTAGATATTAATTACATCTAGGCACTGAAAGCGCTAAACGTTAATACCATTAAGGTTAACGTTTAAATTGCGTCACCCCAGATTGGTACAACTGTTTGCATCAATGGCTTGAGTAATTTCACATTACAAGCGAAGATAGAGCCTGATGTCATAGAGTTGTGCGCGCCAGTATGATCAACCACCACACCGCGTGCTTCAGTTACGATAAGCTCGCCCGCAGCGATGTCCCAAGGCTTGATAGACATCTCAAAATAACCGTCAAAACGACCAGCAGCAACATAGCACAAATCAAGCGCAGCTGAACCCATACGACGTACCTGACCACCTGCCTCAGATATCTTCTGTAAGCTCTCAAAGTGCTGTTTAGCATAAGAGATAACTTCGCCATTGCGCTTACGCTCAAGCGGATGTCCTGTCGTAAAGAAACCGCCATCAATGGTTTTACGCTCGCTCACTTGCATACGGCGATTGTTCAAGCGCGCGCCTTTACCACGGCTCGCTGAGAACATCTCATCACGTACTGGATCATAGACCACACCGTGTTGGGTAACACCTTTATGCTGTACAGCGATAGATACGCAGAACTGCGGTACACCATGAACGAAGTTCTTAGTGCCATCTAGTGGATCGATAATCCAGCACCAGTCAGCATCTTCGCCGCGGCCTTCTTGCATACCAAACTCTTCACCCAAAAATGAATGATTAGGATAGCTGGCTTTTAGCGTCTCAATCGTGAGCTCTTCGCTAAAGCGATCAATGCGGGTAACCAGACCATCAAGTCCTTTAGACTCAATATCTAACTCGATTTTGTGGCGGTTTTGATGCGCATATAAAATCTCTTTACCAACTTTTTCAGCAGTACGCGCTGCGATGACGACCATGGGTTCCATAAATAACCTATTTGCTTGATGAATGAATATAAAAAATAAGACTAACTTTGTGCCCACAACATGCCAAACAGCCGCCGCATCACACCACATCTATGCGATTAAAAACGTGTCTCTTATAAACGAAAACTTATAAAAGACACCCGCATTATACTAAAATTGTTCAATAAAAACGAAAAAACCGTCACGCTGACCAAGCCAGTACTTTGGCGATCATCTAAACTGCGCAAGTTGTAAAAAAGTTATCACCTACGGCTAGCAGGTGTTTGCTCTGTTTAAGGAGCTTATGTTAGTTTTAAGTAACACATTTTTAACGCATTAATTTTTTAAAAAATATTGTAACGCTTACGATAAGAGCGTTTTAAGTTGCTTAATTACGCCTTTGACATCTAGACCACAATCAGCCAATTGCTCTGCTTGGGAGCCGTGAGCAATAAAGCGATCAGGAATACCGATATTAGCAATAGCTGGACGACTTTGCTTAAAGGCTGCCGACTCATTGAGCAAATACTCATTCACTGCACTACCTGCGCCGCCCATAATCATGTGCTCTTCTAGGGTTGCTATATGAGTGACCCCTTGTGCTAATAACATCTCAAGCATGGCTATATCTAACGGTTTTACCCAGCGCATATTGACTACCTGTATCTGGCAATCTAACGCTGCATCGTTATTTGTTAGGGTTTCTGCTGCTTGCTGAGCAGTTGCGACCATCGTACCAAAGGCCAATAGTGCCAATTTGTAAGGTGCATCAGCTTTACCTAATACTGACTCGACAACTGCTTCGCCAATTTTATAAGTTTGGGCTGGCTGTTCAATATCAGCACCTGTACCTGTACCACGCGGATAACGTACCGCCGTACAACCTGGATACTCATAGCAAGTATTGAGCAAATGGTAGCATTCGTTCTCATCTTTTGGCGCTGCAATCACCATATTAGGCACACAACGTAAAAATCCGAAATCAAACACGCCAGCATGCGTGGCACCGTCTTCACCGACTAGGCCCGCTCGATCTATAGCAAACATCACATCGAGATTCTGCAAGGCCACGTCATGAATCAGCTGATCATATCCACGCTGTAAGAACGTTGAATAAATCGCGACAATAGGTTTGACGCCTTGCGTTGCCATCCCAGCCGCTAGCGTGACAGCATGTTGCTCAGCAATGGCCACATCAAAAAAGCGCTCTGGAAAGTGACGAGCAAAGTCCGTCATCCCTGAGCCTTCTTCCATGGCAGGGGTGACAGCTAGTAGCTTATCGTCTTCGGCCGCTTTATCACATAAGAACTGGCCAAACACTTGCGAATATTTTAACGCTGGCTTATCTTTTGAAGCCTTTACTATTGAAGTATTAGCTGCGTTGGTTTTTGCTTCGTTATCTTCGACAGGCAATTTACTGATTGCATGATAGCCCACCGGGTCTAACTCTGCTGGTGCAAAGCCTTTACCTTTAGTGGTATAGATATGCACTAATACTGGGCCTTTTACTTGCTTCGCCAGTGACAATACGCGCAGTAGCTCAGGAATATTATGCCCATCAAATGGACCAAAATAAGTAAAACCAATCGCTTTGAATAAGTTGTCTTCTAGCTGCGGAACATCGCGCATCTCTTTATGACGTTTGCGACGATCGAACGCTTGCATATCAGGACGATGACAGAGTACTGGCTCACCTGACTCAGAGATATCAACTTGATAACCTGACTCCCAAAGCATCGCTAAATGTCGTGAAAATCCGCCAATAGAGCAAGATATCGACATATCATTATCGTTTAGGATGACCAGTAAATCAGCATCTTGCTGTACTGCGTCATTCATGGCCTCAAATGCCATACCGCCTGTCATTGCACCATCGCCGATGATGCAAGCAACCGTTTGCTCGCGGCCTTGATAACGCAGTGCGAGGCTCATGCCCAAACCAGCTGAAATAGAGGTCGATGAATGCCCTACGCCAAATGTATCGTAGGCAGACTCTCCGCGCTCAGGAAACGCCGTCAGACCGTCTTTAGATCTGATAGTACCTAGCTGCTCACGGCGACCTGTCAGTACTTTATGAGCATAGGCTTGATGACCTACGTCCCAGACGATTTGGTCTTGCGGCGTATCTAACAAATAATGCAATACTATAGTCAGCTCAACCACGCCCAAATTAGCACCAAAATGCCCACCGCTCTGACCAGCTGAATACAATAGAAAAAGGCGCAACTCGTCAGCCAGCGTAATAAGCTTGGCAGCCGAAAGCATGCTAAGGTCAGTGGGTGTATCAATTGCATCAAGCAATGGCGTATGAGGACGCACACGTGGAATCACAGTATAGGTCTGCTGTAAGCTCGATAGCTGAACAGCAGAATCCAGCTCTGATGTAGATAGGAACTGAGACTTTGGAGAATGAGGTGACTGCTGCATAAACTGTACGATACCTACCAATCTGCTGACAAGACGTGTCTTTAAAATATAGCGGTGACTATAATCAAAAGACGTCAATAATACCTACATCATTATTGATGTAATCGACCATATAATTATTCATGCAACTTTCGTATTTGTATAGCTGCGCTACTTACGATAGTAGACACGCTAGCACAATAAACTGCGCGTCAATACCAACGTTTTGATATCAAAATATTGATGCTTTTATACTATTGACGACTGAAGGGTGACATTATGCCCTATTATTTTGCATCAATAGCGGATGTTAGTGACGACATAGTAGTGTAAGGGTAAAGACTTGTCACTGTATCCGTCAAAATAGTATGGCATAATAGCATTTTTTTTTAATTGTCGCTTTAATCATCGTGCGTCATCTGTGAACTTTGTGTGTTTTTATAAAAAATACAATGAGCACGCTGTCTTTATGAACAGGTTATACTGGTATCATCTTAATCTTAGCAGGAAAGTTTAGGTGACATGCTCATCTCAACTAATAGTTATTTCGAAAACAGTAGTTATCTCGAACAGTAACCGGCTCAAACAGCGCTCATCTCGAACAGCAATAACATACTTTTCACAGCCACGACTTTAGGCTTATGTAGGACAGCAATGTCATATCAATTTATCACTAGTGCCAAATTACCCACTCGTCACGGCGAGTTTGATATTCATATCTTTGAAAATAGCGAAGGTCAAGAGCATGTCATGCTGACCGTTGGTCTAGCTGTGGTCGATCAACAGACAGATGATATCGCTAACCAACCTTTAGATGACATGATATTGAACCAAAAGAACGAATCGATAGCGAAGCAAGTGCCGCTCATTCGTATTCATTCTGAATGTCTGACAGGTGACGCATTTAGCTCATTGAAATGTGACTGCGGTCCACAGCTCAACACCGCGATGCAAGCGATACAAGAAGCTGGGTGCGGTGCGATTTTGTATTTGCGTCAAGAAGGCCGCGGTATTGGTTTGACCAATAAGATTCGTGCTTACGCCCTTCAAGATCAAGGGCATGATACATTGGATGCAAACCTAATGTTAGGCTTGCCTGCTGATGCGCGCATCTATGATATGTGTGGTCCGATGCTTGCCCATGTCGGTGTCGACGCTGTCAGGCTCATCACCAACAATCCAAACAAAGTCGCTTATCTGACTGAGCATGGTATTGATGTTATCGAACGAGTGCCATTGTTGGTCGGTGTCAATGATATGAATGCGGAATATCTAGCAACCAAACGTGATCGCATGGGCCACTTGTTTGATAAAAATATCAATCTTGATATAGACGCTTCTCTCGATACAGACCTTAATACCGCCATACACCTGAATAAATAGATATCTTATGAGTATTACAAATACAAATAACGAAACAGACTTATCAACGGTAGCATCAGTGACGACGCCAACCAATAACGACATCATGCGAGTGCGTGAGTTTTTAGTTGATTTACAGGCACGTATCTGTGAATCGCTAGAAGCACAAGAGCGTGACGGTAGCACTAACGACAACGAATATGCGACCTTTGTCCCTGATGACTGGGAACGTCCTGAAGGCGGTGGTGGTCGGTCGTGCGTATTGGCAGATGGCGAGGTCATCGAAAAAGCGGGCGTCATGTTTAGCCATATTCATGTACATAACCTCCCTGCCTCTGCTACCGCGCGTCACCCTAATATCGCTGGACGTAAAGCTCAAGCAATGGGCGTATCACTGGTTGTCCATCCCAGAAATCCGAACGTGCCTACGAGCCATGCCAATGTGCGTTTATTCGTAGCAGAAGCGGAAGGCGAAGCTCCTATCTGGTGGTTTGGCGGTGGTTTTGACTTAACGCCATTCTATCCAGTACTCGCTGATTGTGTACACTGGCATCAAGTTTGTCATGATCTATGTGCGCCTTTTGGAGACAATATCTACGCTGATTTTAAGCAGTGGTGTGATGAGTATTTTCATCTGCGCCATCGTGATGAGCAGCGCGGTATTGGTGGTCTGTTTTATGATGACGTCAGTACTGAGAGTCGCGGCTGGGACTTCGAGACCTGCTTTAACTTTATGAAAGCAGTTGGCAACGGTTATCTTGACGGTATCATGCCGATTTTTGAACAACGTAAAAATACGCCTTATACTGAAGCGCAGCGCGAGTTTCAACTCTATCGCCGTGGTCGCTATGTTGAATACAATCTGGTCTACGATCGTGGCACGCTATTTGGGCTACAGAGCAACGGACGTATTGAGTCAATTCTAGTCAGTATGCCGCCGCTTGCCAGCTGGCATTATCGTTTTGAGCCTGCTGAAGGAACGCCTGAATTTGAGTTGACCGATTATTATCTAAAACCGCGTGATTGGTTAGCACTATAAGTTTCGTAAATATCACAGCATTCATATTTTTGGAAAATATTAAAAAGGTCAGCTACTATTCGCTGGCCTTTTTTATTGTCAGTACCATCCAAACTAGCCATTCTCACGTTGTTATCGTAAAGAATACGTTGTGTAGCTACCATAAAATCACTGCAACCAACCATAACCAAGTTAAGTTATGCTTATTTAAAATATTACGAGGATATAACAACTATATAATTCCCATCGCCCAGATAACCGTTACAATAGAAGACGTTCTTTATTAGCAACTGTGCTCAAAAGAATTTTAGGCAGTATTTTGTATAACTATATTTTAAGTCAAAGCGAGCGTTTGTAATCGCGCTTACTATTAGCCAAGTTTAAAGGAGTAAGTCATATGGCACAGGTTCATACCAACAAATCTTTCAAATCTCTGTTTAGCGTTACCTTGATGGCGGCTGCACTAGGTCTAACGGCCTGTAGCACCTCAACAGGATCTAACCCTGACGTGCAAGCGCGTCAAGACACCATGAAAAACTGGGGCGACGCAATGGGCGTCATGGGTGATATGGCAAAAGCACCTGACACATTTGATGCGGACGTATTTAAAGAGCAAGCAGCGTTCTTGGCAGAAGATGCCGCCAAGCCTTGGAGTCATTTTGAAGACCCAGAAGCGGTAGGCAATGCTACCGAAGCGGTTTGGTCTAATGCTGATGGCTTCAGTGCTGAAACTGAAAATTTTCAAAAAGTCACTGCTGAGCTAAACGCCGCCGCCCAAAACGCCACTAGTATGGACGATGTTAAACCTGCCTTTGGACAAGTTAGTGCAAGCTGTAAATCATGCCATACCGACTTTAGAGCAAAAGACGAATAAGCCTTTATATTTATAGCAAGTCGACACGTAAAAAAAACCGCCATATCGTTTGATGTGGCGGTTTTTCAGTTTTCTAAATATTGTGGAAATCAAAGTTTTGACACTAAGTGAATATTTCACCGAGCGTGCTACTCTGCTACTGTTTTATTCACATCCACAACGTCTTGTTGCTCGTTCATCTTATTAACGATTGCACTTACTGAAGGATCACTCAAATCGATCGTACGTATTGGGAATGGAATGTTTACGCCCGCTGCATCCAACGAGTTTTTGATACCTACAATTACTTGATGAATCGAGGCAACCTTATTGGCTTGCGTACCATCTTCGATAAACCAGCGTACCATTAGATCAATGGACGAACCACCAAAACCAGTAGCAATCACGCTTGGCGTTGCTTTCTTTGAGACGCTCTCTATCTTATCTAATGCTTTTATAATCTCAGCTTTGGCCGCTTCGATATCATCTTCATAGCCGATACCAACTGCAACTTGCAAACGGCGCTGCTTGTAAGCAGTATTAACGGTCAACGCCGAAGTATAAAGATCTGAATTTGGAATCACTACTTGTCTGCCATCATAAGTCCTGATGGTAGTTGCACGGATTTTGATATCTTCGACCGTTCCTTCATAGTCGCCTGAAACAATCTGATCACCGATACGAAACGGCTCTGAAATTAGCAGCAAGATACCAGAGAGCAAGTTTTGGAAGATATCCTTAAAAGCAAAACCGATAGCAACGGAACCAATACCGAGCGCGCCAATCAGCTTAGCAGGAGTGAACCCCGGCACCGCAATAACCATCGCTATCATAAAACCAATAAAGAAAATAAGCGCCCCGCCTACTCGCTGAAACACTTTGACCAAGTTCTGATGCCGACTACGGCTGCCTAATAATTTGTGAACGATTTTTTTGAAAACAATCGATAAAAACCAAAAAATCAGGATAACGATAATTGATGCGACAAAATATGGAATGCGCTCAACAAAGCCAACCCATATCTCATTTGCCGAACCAAGGATGCTTTGATAGGTTAATCCATCCGTTGTCGTAGACTGCGCAGCTGTCTCAGCACTCAGTGTCGTGTCTGCCTCAGAGGTAGGCATCTGGGTGATACTCCTTTATTCTATTTATTTCTATTAGCGTACTTATCTTAATAAGTGCTGTCGTTTTGACAATTAGCCCATCAAATCGGCCTGTACGATTTCGATCCAGTAGCCGTCCACATCTTTGATAAAGGCAATGTTTTTCATACTGCCATCTTCTGGACGTTTTTTGAATTCGACATCGTTTTTGTCAAACCAAGCAACCGCTTCATCCAAACTTGGAACACTAAAACAAATATGACCAAAACCTTGTGGATCTTGATTGCCATCATGATAGCTAAAGTCAGCTTTTGTCTCGGTGCCGTAGTTGTGCGTCAACTCTAAAATACCACGCTGGCGGAAAGCAAAGATTTCTAGATCATCGCCAGTTGGCAAGTTTTCGCGCTCGCTCTCGGTCAATTTAGCCAAGAAATATAAATCGAATCCCATGTCAGGGAATTTCTTAACAGCAAGCAAGGTCATGCCCAAGACACCAGTGTAAAACTCTAGCGATTTAGCAGGGTCTTTGACACGCAACATGGTGTGGTTAAAAGTAAAACCGGTCGTCTGTGATGAAATTGGCTGAACACCATCAGTGCTAACACTACTAGCAGGCTGGTCTATTGCGTCGTTATTGTTGTTAGATGAAGTAGACATAATTATCCTAATATAATTCAAAAAATAAAGGCAAAAACACGCAAATCACGATTGTCATGATTTGCGTCGTTCTCTTATCATAATAAAAAATGGCCAAATAACTGATAGGGTTTTGTAAGAATATGAACAAGGTATGTTCGTCTTTGTGCCTTAACTAGCTAGTTATCTAAAGCTATCTAAGACTGACTAGCTATCTAAAAAACGCACTTTTCCTGTCTCAAGATCATACTCAGCGCCGACTACCAGTAGCTGACCACTATTGGTTAGGTCCTCTAATGCACGTGAGCCATGCTTTAGCTGACTGACTGACATACGTACGTTAGCGCGAATAGAGCGATCGACCAGCTCGTCTGCATCGACGTCTTGACCATTGGCAGTTGCCAATTCGTGTAAGTTATAAACGCTTGGGCGAATACGATCAACGATAGATTGCAAGTTAGGTGAATAATTCTGCTCAGGGTTAATTAACGTCTCAACGCAAGCCGTGACAGCACCACATTTTGAATGTCCAAGTACCACTACCAATTGCGTGCCAAAAGCTTCGGCTGCAAACTCGATTGAACCAATCTGTGATGGTGCAACGACGTTACCCGCGACTCGTATAACAAACAAATCTCCCAACCCTTGATCAAAAACAATCTCAACTGGTACTCGTGCATCTGAGCAACCCAAAATAATGGCCAATGGATTTTGATCCTTGACCAACTCTGGACGGCGCTGCATATACTCATCGGTACTGGTGAGGCTATCAACGTAGCGTGCATTACCTGCTTTTAAAAGCTCAAGCGCTTCTTGACCTGTGGTTGGACGTATATCGGTAGGCATGAGAGATCCTTTATCATCAATAATATTAGAGTTATAAGCTGTTTTGCATATATGTATTCAAGCACAGATTGACTAATTGTCGCCAAACTATCAGGCTAATCATGTTTGTCAGCCATAACGTGATTGTATAGGAATAAAAACCAAAAAACGGTAAAAAAATTTGTCTAAATGTCTTTAGATGAATGTAGTCACATCTAAAAATACAGCTGTATATATCGCTGCTACGATAGTACGACTCGCGTAACTTATAACGAACTTGCACTGAATTATATTAAGGGTTTGTTATAATACGCAGCACTCAGGCAGCACTCAGGCAGCATTCAGGCAGCAATCCGAACATGCTTACGCTCATGCCAATCCCTATAATGACAGCCAGCTGCATATAGCTATTGGACGCTTAGGAACAGATATTATGACCGATTTATCTCAAAATACGCATAACACCTCTGCGTCACCTCATGATGATCAGGTGCTGCTGCAACTGACTGGTCTAAAAAAAACCTATGATCAAACCGAAGTCCTAAAAGACATCAACCTTGATATCAAACATGGTGAGTTTTTGACGCTACTTGGCCCATCAGGCTGTGGTAAGACGACATTACTACGCTTGATTGCAGGCTTTGAACAGCCTAATGCTGGGGCGATATATTTGGATGGCGTACAGATGGCAGGCTTGTCCGCTGATAAACGTCCGGTAAATACCGTATTTCAGCAGTATGCATTGTTTCCTCATATGAGCGTGGCCCAAAACGTAGCTTATGGCCTAAAGCTAAAAAAAGTCCCAAAAGATGAAATCCAAAGACGTGTTAGCGAGATGCTAGCGATGGTACAGCTAGAGCATTTAGCCAACCGTAAGCCGCAAGATTTGTCTGGTGGTCAGCAGCAACGAGTTGCGATTGCACGTGCGGTGATTAACCGTCCTAAACTGCTATTGCTCGATGAGCCATTATCCGCGCTCGATCATAAACTGCGCCTGCAAATGCAATCTGAGCTTAAGCGTCTACAACGTGAGCTGGGCATAACCTTTGTCTTCGTGACCCATGATCAAGAAGAAGCGCTGTCGATGTCAGACCGTATTGCCGTGATGAAAGACGGTACGTTCCAGCAAATCGGTACGCCTATCGAAATTTATGAAACCCCTGCCAATTTATTTACTGCAAAATTTATCGGCGAGACTAATTTGTTTAGAGCTGAGGTCAAAGGTGTCCATCCAGACCAGCCAGATCGCGATGGCAAAGTGACTAACGGACGTATCGAGGTCGAAGTCTGTGAAGCGCAAGCACAAGAAGGGCCAACTACATTACGTAACTTACGTCGTCCCAATTTTGCCAATGACGTGCAAGTGGGCGATATCGTCAATTTACTACTTCGCCCCGAAGACTTACGAATATATGATCCAAAAGACAACGAACATAGCGGACTGTTAGGTCGTGTCATCGAAAGTAACTATAAAGGCAGCACCTTAGACTCGATTATCGAACTGGCCAATGGTCATATCATTAAGGCGTCTGAGTTCTTTGATGAAGATGACCCTAGCTTTGATTACAAGCTAAATGAAGGCGTCAAAGTCTCATGGGTAGATGGCTGGGAATGGGTATTGCCAGAAGATCCTGACACTGTGCCAGACACGACTGCACAAAAGGATGGTAGCTGATGGCTCGCAACCACTTAGGCAGTAAAAGTCCATTTCGTACTGCCACGCTTTGGCTAATCTGGGGTTGGCTACTGATATTTGCACTATTACCAAATATCCTAGTCATCGCTGTCAGTTTTTTAACCCGGGATAGTAGCGCCTTTATTAGCTTACCTGTTAGCATCGACAGCTATGTACGTATGATTGATCCGTTATATTTTGAGGTGTTTGTCCATTCGCTGTGGATGGCTGGTATCACAACGGTTATCTGCTTGCTGCTTGGCTATCCTTTTGCATGGCTGGTTTCCAAGGCAAAAGTGCGTTGGCAGCCGCTGCTCATGATGTTACTGATACTGCCATTTTGGACCAACTCTTTGGTACGGACGTATGCGCTCAAATTACTATTTGCCAATAATGGTTTGATTAATAAATCACTATTAGCCATCGGCGTCATTGATACGCCAATCGATATTTTATATACCCAAGGCGCAGTGATCGCAGGACTAACTTACTTGTTATTTCCGTTTATGGTACTACCGCTATACGCTGTATTTACTGACTTACGCAATGATATGCTATTGGCTTCGCAGGATTTGGGTGCAACTAAAACACAGACCTTTTGGCATGTGGTACTGCCATTAACGACACCTGGTATTATTTCCGGTGTTCTGCTCGTGCTATTGCCTGCGATGGGCATGTTTTATGTGGCAGATATCTTGGGTGGTTCTCGTAACTTATTGGTCGGTAATATTATCAAAAACCAATTTTTGGATGCGCGTGATTGGCCCTTTGGTGCTGCGGCCAGCGTGTTATTGACACTGGCAATGGCAGTATTATTACTTGCTTACCGTGCCAGTAGCCGCCGCATTGGCAAGACTGACTTTAACGAGGTGGCCTAATGTCTTATAGCTCACCGAATAAAAAAACTCGTACGCTCAAAATTGGCAGTATCGCCGCCAAAGGCTATCTCGGACTGATTTATGCCTTGTTGTACCTGCCCATCATCGTCTTAGTAGTAATGTCCTTTAACAAGTCAAAAATTGGCTATAACTGGGGCGGCTTTAGCTTAAAGTGGTACGAATCGCTGTTTAACAACCAAGCGATGCTCGATGCATTTTGGCACTCTATTGTCTTAGGATTGGTGGCAGCCACTGTCTCGACTTTGATAGGCACGCTTACAGCGTTGGCGTTACACCGTTATAATTTTCGTGGTAAAGGCTTACTAAATGGGCTGCTGTTTGTACTGATGATGTCGCCTGAGATTGTACTGGCTATCTCGTTATTGGCATTGTTCTTACTGATTGGTTTGCAGTTGGGCTTTGTCTCGCTACTATTGGCGCACATTACTTTTTGCCTGCCCTTTGTTGTGATTACCGTCTTTGCGCGATTGAGTAGCTTGGATGAGCGCTTGATGGAAGCGGCACGCGACTTGGGTGCTAATGAATCAACTATGGTGCGCACCGTATTGATTCCCGTTATTTTGCCAGCAGTCATGGCGGGTTGGTTACTGGCCTTTACCTTGTCGCTAGATGATGTAGTGGTGTCGACCTTTGTCACAGGACCTAGCTATGAGATCTTACCGCTGCGCATTTATTCTATGGTGCGTGTAGGACTCAAGCCAGAAGTCAACGCCATTGGTACGTTATTGCTGGTTGCCTCGCTAGTATTGGTGGTTATTTCACAGTTATTGTTACGCAAGCGCTAGATGTTGATTGCTAACTAATTGCTTATTAGCTACTTATTAATAACGGACTATGAGTGAAAGTCAGCGCTATATTGACTATAATGAATTTTTCTCACCTTAGCGGTTAGGTTATATTATGCTTGAGCTACGTCATCTTAATACATTAACCGCGCTACGAGCGCATGGTTCACTTGCAGCAGCGGCGGATGAGCTACACGTTACTGCCTCGGCCGTTTCGCATCAATTAAAAGAGCTTGAGAACTATTACGATATCAGCTTGGTCAATCGTCGGACGCGCCCGCTTAGCTTTACGCCAGCAGGTAAAGCAGTACTGGCGTTAGCAGACAATATCCTACCGCAAGTAACTCGTACCAAATCTAACCTTAAACGCTTAGCACATGGTCAAGCAGGTAGATTACGCCTAGCATCAGAGTGCCACAGCTGCTTTGATTGGCTGATGCCGATACTTAACCACTATCGCCGTGAATGGTCGGATGTCGAGCTAGACTTTGCAACAGGGTTTGAGCCTGAGCCGCATCATCTATTGATGGAAGGTGATATTGATCTGCTTATCACTACCAGTGATTTACCGCTCGACGGTATCAGCTATCAGCCATTGTTTGAGTACGAGAGTCGTTTGGTGCTCTCCCCAACGCATGATTTAGCGGCTCAAAAATTTATTGAACCAGATGATTTGGTTAATGAGACATTGATTGCCTATCCCGTAGAAGCCAAACGCCTCGATATCATTGCTAATTTTATGACGCCAGCACAAGTAAGCTTTGAGAGTGTTCGTACGACAGAGCTGACCGCGATGCTGATTCAGTTGGTTGCTAGTGAACGCGGCGTAGCAGCATTGCCTGATTGGGTGGTTGCTGAATACGAGAAAAAAGGTTGGGTCGTCTCGCGGCCACTAGGAGAAGGTGTGCATTGTCAGCTGTACGCAGCGACGCGTACCTCAAGTAAAGATACGGCGTATATGCAGGGATTTGCGAGCTTATTGGAAGGGATAGTGAAGCCGTTGTAGTTTCATTACTAATCACTTTTTTATAGTGATGAAATATTATTCACCTTTTCATATCGTAATGAATATTATGGTAAATAATGGTTCCCTAGTGAGGACTTGAATCTTTGGCTATAGACCACTGGAATCAACGTTTTAAATCAATGAAATAGTTACAGTGTACTTCATGGTGTACAGAACCTTAGTTTTTCAAGCTCAAGAAACCTTTGATAGAACTATTGCTGAAGTTTTAAGTGCCACTATAGGGAGTTATTTTACCAACTGATAAAAATCCTTCTTTAAAGTTTCCTCAAAATCCCAACATGGTGATGATTTACTATATTCTATAATTGTAGAAATATATCTTTCACTCTCTGTAGCTTTCAACCTATATTTGTCTTTACAAAAAAAGTATAACCCCTTCTCCTGATAATCTTTTTTGTATTGTATCCAACCATCGGCTTTGATTTTACTTATATTATCGTCAGTTATACCACTACTATCTTCAAACGTTATTCCGTAACGTAACGAGCTACTACCTCTGCTCATTCGACCTTCAGATATTGAATTGCTCTTAAAAACCTCCTTTAAAGGGGGGCAAGCTGCTCTCGAGCAATAGCTTCACTTTTTTTAACGTTTTCAAGATAATTTTCAGGCGTTTCTAACTTTTCTTTAAGTAACATAGCCATAATGAAAACAAATACTCCAGAGAAAAATATATTAAATGTGCGCTGACTAAAAAAACCTTTATTATCTTCTTTCATGCCTTTCTCTCGTTAGCGGTAAGGCTTTTTAATATATAACTGGTAGTTCGATGCGCTATACAGGAATCGAACTCTAAACTGTACACTCACTATTTTTGATAACTTAACAACTGATTTAAGAGAACTATAATATGGATGAAGACGATCTGAGTCTTAAATTTGAGATGCTTATAGATCATATTATAGCTAAAAAAAGTTCTCAGCCTATTCTTAGGGATATTTTTGGTCACTCTAGTGGTGATTGGGTGAATTGCAGAAATTATATAGATGAAAATGCATATACTGAAGAATATGAGGGCTTGGATGTATATGTGTTGGCTAAATGAGATTAATTCAACTAATGACCAAGGTAGGTTAGTTGCTTTCTTCGAAAATAATCAATTGTATTCTCAAATATTAATATTCAATATGAATACGCTTAAGCTTAAAGCTTAATGAAATTAGGCAGTTTTTAAAGGCATACTCCAACGGAACCAGCTATTTCACTCTTCAAACGTATTAATAGATCACTTAAAACAGACTGCTATCATGGAACCACTTCTAACAGACTCTTAAAAGATTAATATTTATCAACGGCTACAAAATTAGCTTAAAGAAATAAAAGCCAAGCGCGGTTGCCAGTAACGTTAGCCCAACGTGTAAGCCGATGAGCGCTAAACCTGCTAGCAGCCGCCCGTCATGGATAAAGCCAAATACCTCTGCACTAAACGTACTAAAGGTAGTCAGCCCACCTAAAAAACCCGTAATGACAAACACGCGTACATGATCGGACAAATTGCTTCCCATACGCTCAAACCACACTAGCGCCAGCCCTATCAGCAGTCCACCCAAGATATTGGCGCTCAGAGTACCGAGCGGCACCCAACCGTGCAAGGCATTAAAACGCGATAACCAAGCTCGCAGACAAGCACCGAATGCTGCGCCCAAACCGATAGCAAGCCACTGCATAAACTATCCTTAATTCATATAAACGTGTTGGACCAAATGCTCATTTATACGGCTGGCAATTCTGTCATCGGCCAACGCGGAATACAGCTAACAGCCAAATCATCAGACTGTCCAGCTTGCAAGCGCTCAAAACCTGCATAAGCAATCATCGCGCCATTATCCGTACATAGCGCAGGCGGTGCATAATGAACCGTCGCATTGATCTTAGCCAGTTCAGCTTCTAACGTCTCGCGCAGATGCGTATTGGCACTGACCCCGCCCGCAATTACTAAGCGGCTCATATCTGCTTGCTTAAGTGCTTTGACGCACTTCTTCACTAGCGTGTCGACCACTGCATGCTGAAAACTGGCGGCAATATCAGCACGAATCTGTGGATCACTATCAGCGCTATTGCCCGACCCTCCTGAATGTGGTGTATCTTTAATAAGATTATGCACGGCTGTTTTCATGCCACTAAACGAAAAGTCTAGACCCCGATGTAGCATTGGTCTTGGGAGTGCGTAAGCGTCAGGATTACCAGTTTCTGCTAGTTCGGCAATATTAGGGCCGCCAGGATAAGGCAGGCCTAGCATTTTAGCCGCCTTATCAAAGCACTCACCCGCCGCATCATCTATCGACTCGCCCAATATCTCATATTGTCCAACACCGTGAGCAGCAATGAGCAACGTATGCCCACCAGACACCAATAGCGAGACAAAAGGAAACGCCGGAGGGTTTGCACCCATAAGCGGCGCCAAAAGATGCCCCTCCATGTGATGAATACCAATCGCTGGAATATCCAAACCATATGCCAAGCTACGACCAAATAGTGCGCCTGTCATCAATGCACCAATAAGACCAGGCCCTTTGGTATAAGCAATCGCATCAATCTCGCTTTTTTTCATATTGCATTGTTCGAGTAGCTCATTAAGTAATGGCACTAGCTTACGAATATGATCGCGGCTAGCAAGCTCAGGCACAACGCCGCCATAAAGGGCATGCAGCTCAATCTGAGAGTACAGTACTTGCCCGACCAAACCTTGGTTGTCGCTATTTATTTGCTCACTATCAAAAATCGCTAGCCCCGTCTCATCACAAGAGGTCTCTAAGCCCAATACTCTCATACTTTTGCCTTTATACTTTCGTTTTCGTGCTATTTTTGTCGCACTTTTATCTTACATCATTCTGGGAAATTGGATAACGAATACAGCCAGTCACACACTATCTCAAATTAGCTTAGTAAAGCTGTATATTGTTGAGACTGGCATGACAAAAAATATGCATGAAAAAACCGTCATTGTCAGTCACAATGACGGCCAGTTTAGCAAATTTCAATAGCTTACATACTCTATATATACCGTATCAGCTTACCGACGCTAGCATATAATCAACAGCTGCTTTAACTTGTGCTTCGGTCACACCATTTACCGCTTGTGCTGGCATTTTATTAAAGCCTTTAGCCGAGTGCATATATAGCGTCTCTTTGTCTTTGGTCAAACGAGCTGTCCAAGCCGCTGTATCACCATACTTTGGCGCATCGAGCAAACCTGCAGCATGACAAACCTGACAATTTGATTCATACAGTTTAGCACCTGCATCTGCTGCCAACACTTCAGGCTCAGAATCAGTTTCAGGTGTGGCCACTGCCTCATCTACTATGTCAGCAGACTCTATTGCTGCTTTTGATTCTGTATCTGCTTTTGGATCAACCATAGACTCAGGCGTCGTGCCTTCGGTTTCTGCTACAGCTGTTTCTTCTACAGCGGTCGCTGGTTCATTGGCTGCTGTCGACTCTTCCGTAGCTGTGTTATCACCGCTACAAGCACTCACTGCAAATACCACACTCATACCGATCACAGACAATTTCAGCTTGTTCATATACGGTTGTATATCAATCATGGTTTTACCCTTACTTAGTCAGTCTGCAATCAATTAGTGATGCGTTATATCAGCTTAAAGTACTTACATATACGACTAATAACTGTTTAATATTCAGTTGAGCTAATAGTCAATTGACCAATAAATTACTCAGCAGTGGCTGCAGCTGTATCTTCAGTAGCCGCCATATCAGCGCTGTCAGTAGGAGCAGCGGCTGTATCCGTACTATCGGTAGCTGCTGCTTCTGCAGTATCAGCGTCAGCCGTTCCTGCTTCAGCAGTAGCTGTACCGTCAGCTTCTGTACCCGCTGCATCAGCCGCTGGCATTGGTGCTGTCTCTGGGAATTCCATTTCTTCTGCTTCAGGCGCGTTTTCGCGTGCCAACTCAGCCGCTTCATCCACCATATCGATAGCCAGCACTTCTTCATGCTCTTCGCCGCCACTACAAGCGCTCACGTTCACACCTAAAGCTACGATAAGTGCCATGCTTAATGCCGTGTTAAATACTGTTTTTTTCATTCCAACATCCTCAATAAAATACACACAAAACGGTTCATAGGCTTACTAGGGTCTATTGAACATTCAAATGTGGTGCTGGCAGTCACTATTTTTTAGACAATATGCAGTGAAATTGTTGAAGCCTAGTCATTCTAGGTTAAACCATTTCGCCATATATTGATAAAAAAGAGTACTGCCCTCCACTCGAGCACAGCTCTTGCCTTGCGAACGGGCAAAGCAGTGCTTTGCTCGATCCGTTCTCAAGGCTGATGCTAAAATTACCCCAACCGTTGTTGAAAACCTAGCTAAGGTCTCGACATTATCGTCGGTTTTCGCCTAGTTTGGGGTAACTTTAGCCATCAGCAGCCCTAATATTTGAATGTTCAATAGACCCTATAATATGGGAATTATCATAGCATAAACTCCAATCAAACCGTTATAGACGGTAGGGGTTTTTTATTGATAAAGCGTTGTATATATGTCGAATTCATAGTTTGAGAGCCAAATTCAAATAGCTATCTAATTGAACACCTTATCAGCAATAAATGCTTAAAATCATTGACTTTGTTGGTATTTTTTATTAAAATACCTGCCCTTGCGCTAATGCGTGAGAATTGTCCTAGTTTGAGCTGATGCCTGTAATCTTGAGATATTACGGCTAAATACTAATACACAGCCAAACTAATGCCCTTATATCTCATCCTAATCGAGGAGTCTTCATGCCTGCAGTTAAGGTTAAAGAAAACGAACCAGTTGATATCGCTATCCGTCGTTTCAAACGTGCTTGTGAAAAAGCTGGTGTATTATCAGACGTACGTAAGCGTGAGTTTTATGAAAAACCAACGCAAGTACGTAAGCGTAAAAAAGCTGCTGCCGTAAAGCGTTATAAGAAGAAGTTACAACGCGAAACTATTCGTACCACTCGTATGTACTAATCAGTAATCTGATTAGCTAAGTACAAGCGCTACACTAACGCCACTGTTATCAATCGATATCAGTGGCGTTTTTTATGCTACAATTTTTGTTATTACTGCTGACATAACTTTTTATTAAAACCACAATCAGCAGGTTTTGTTCTAAAATTTAACAAACAACCTCTAACGAATAGCATTTAACAGAGCGATAAGGATAATAGCAGTGAGCCAACTTAAACAGACGTTATCAGACAATATCAAAGTTTCAATGAAAGCTCGTGAGCTTGAGCGCGTCAAAGTACTGCGCAATGTACAGTCAGTAGTGAAACAAATCGAAATTGACCGTCAGACAGAACTTGATGATGCGCAAGTATTAGAAGTTTTGCAAAAGCAGCTAAAGCAGCGTCAAGAATCACTAACTATCTTTACAGAAAATGGCCGTGATGACTTGGCTACAAAAGAGCAGTTTGAGATTGATATCATCAACGAGTTTATGCCACAGCAAATGAATCAAGACGAGATCATGGCATTGGTAAATGCTGAAATCGCTGAGCAAGGTGCTACGTCTATGCGTGATATGGGTAGCGTCATGGGTGTTTTGAAGAATAAAACAGCTGGCCGTGCTGATCCTGCTTTGATTTCTAAAATGGTTAAAGACGCGCTACAAGGCTAGCACTTGCTATTGATTGGCAGGCTAATCTGTACAAATAACCGTCTAAGGCTTAAAGTCTTTGGCGGTTTTTATTGCTTTGAGTTCTACGTTAATATTAGCCAATAACGGACGCGCACTATTGGCTTGTTCCGTGGTTTGTAGGTTCTCCGTCAACTGTTTGGCTTGTGTCAAAGAGGTCAGCGCATTCTCATAGCGTCCATTCCATAGCTGATCATAACTGCGATAGCGCAATGCATTAATCGTCGCGATATTGGCTAACTGTGGTGAAGTGGTGGTCTTAGCAAGTTTTTCATTGGCAAGTTGCAAGCTTTGCCATGCATAACGATCGCTTGGCTGCTGTTCTGTTAGTGGCTTCAACAGCGCTTGAGCTTTTATCGGTTGATTACTGTTAGTCAGCGCTTCGGCTAGATAAAGGCGTAAGTCACGGCGCTCAGGATATAGGCGCTGTTGGCTCTCTAAGACATCTACAGTTTGTTGCCATTTTCCTTGTTCACTCAATAATTGACTATGGGTAATCGACAATAGAGGCTCTAAATTTTGACGCTGCGTATTTGATAACCCATTTATCTCAGCCAATACCTTATTAGCATCTGTAAAACGCTGCTGCTCTCCATACCAATGCATTAGCGCAAGTTTGGCTCCAAGACTGTTTTTGGCGGCCGTTGTCAGTGTGACTTCGGATGCATGTTTACCAGTCACTTGCACACGCCAATACAGTAAATCAAACAGTGCTTGATGGCGCTGCTGTTGGCTCAATGAGAGCGCTGGATACTGTTGGGCGCGACTCTGTGACTCGCTCAACCGCTCATTACTCAGAGGATGTGAGCGTACAAAGCTCGGTAAAAATTGATTCTCAACTTGGTTTAACTGACTCTGCTGATTCATCGTGGCAAAGAACCGCGGCATCGCCCGAGGATCATAACCCGCTTGGGTCATAATCTGCATCCCTACTCGGTCAGCCTCGCGTTCATTACTACGGCTAAACGCCATACTGCTATTCATAGAGGCTGTCTGACTGCCCATCATCACAGCCGCAGCGGCATCACCATCGACAGCTGAGGCAGCAATCGCAGCTAGCATACCGCCTAGCTGCATCAGCAAAGCTTTTTTACGTTCGTCAGCGCCGCTTTCGTAGTGCCGTTGACTGATATGCGCAACTTCATGCGCGACGACGCTTGCCAGCTCATCCATGCTACTAGCTGACAGTATCGTCCCAGTATTGATACCGATTACGCCACCAGGCGCTGCAAAGGCATTAATACTAGGATTATCAATGATAACGACGCCAAGTGGTGCTTGCTGACGAGCTTGGGCATTGAGACGCCACGTCATGTCTTTTATCGTTTCCTGTACCCAAGGATCATGTTCCATTCTGACGCGGCCATTGATATTCTGTAATGACCATTCACCAAGCATTTTGTTTTGATATTGCTCAGCAAAGCTCAATCCTTGCCCGCGCAGGTTTGGTAGATCTAGCGTTTGCGGATCTGTTACTTGCCACGAGCTATCAGCAAATGGCAGCGTTTGACTCTCACGACTATGCGCACCGCTGGCTATGGCTAGTAACATCATTGACAACCCTACCTTGATACCACTTGGCAAAGCTACACTCATAAAATGACGTTTACCTTTTTGCTTAGATAACATAAATGGCAAGCCTATAGAGTTTTTGGCTACTAAAGAGTTGTTGCTGTCGGGTCGCTTCGTTCTATTAGCCTGGTACAAGTGCATATCCTATAAGATAATTGACGACATCTTTTCGACTATACGAGCTTGTCTATATAAGGTCAATTCTACAATGAACTTAACTACCAATAACTTAGCCACCCGTCACGATTGCGCAACATAACTGTGTAATTATTCATTGGGCTATTATTTATGCAGTAAATCTCAAACGTATAACTATTAGTCGGGCAATTGCTAATCGTGCAACTCTTGGTTATATGATTCTAGTGAACCGAACACAGCGTTGATTATATTCAACTGCAACTATACATTGTCTATTTGGTATAATAAGCAACAATGATAGTAGGTTTAGGTGACTGTGATGACGACCTCATAATTTATAATTTCTGAATTATGTTCGTACTCAATATCAGAGCCTCTCGCTAATAAAACAAATTAAAATATAGATATCTACAAGGTTTAAGTTATGCCCGCTGCTAGTGAATTAGTCATCGAACGTGTGTCGCACTTTATACAGTTATCAGAGAATTTGACTGATGCACAGCAGAACGACATTGCGAGTTTACTAGAGCTGCTACCGACTGAAAGTCATAATTCAGATGATGTAGCTACAGCGCAATCTGAACTAAATATAAAAGGTTTCGTTGATGGACGCGGTCTTGCATGTCCGATGCCATTGTTAAAAACTAAGGTCGCATTACGTGACGTAACAGTTGGCGAATCACTATATGTGGTTGCAACCGACCCTAACTCGCAAGCTGATATCACAGCGTTTTGTAGACAAAGTCAGCAATCACAGTCGGCAGATTATTTGGAACTAGTGGTCAATGAAGTTACTGACCACTCGTCAGTTGATGGCACATCATTACAGCGTTTCGCTACAATATATCACTTCATCATTACCAAAACTGATAGCAACTAAGCGCTGCTATCCTTTACAATTAAATCATAAAGATTTTTATCTGACTATTTGCTTAACTATTTAACCAAGGTCAAGAATATGGCTAATACTTCTACTGATGCTGTAAATACAAATAAAAAAGATGGCTCAGCTCCTATAAAAAACGATGCACGCGATGCTGCATTAAAGGCCGCTGCTCAGCGACCACCTTATGACGCGAGTACATTAGGCAATACCAGTACGCGTGACTTAGTACCAGCTATGCCAACTCACCTGTCAGCGCCAGGGGTCAACTTGGGTGCATATATCAATACTGTCCATCAAATCCCTATTTTGACGCCAGTACAAGAGCAAGAGCTGGCACATCGCTATTATGATGAAGGTGATGTTGAAGCTGCTCGTCTACTGGTAATGTCGCATCTACGCTTTGTAATTCATATCGCACGTAGCTACTCGGGTTACGGCTTGCCGCAAGCAGATTTAATCCAAGAAGGTAACTTAGGTTTGATGAAAGCAGTCAAACGTTTTGACCCGAATAAAGGCGTACGTTTGGTATCCTTTGCTGTACATTGGATCAAAGCTGAAATTCATGAGTTTGTGATTCGCAACTGGCGTATTGTGAAAGTTGCGACTACCAAGGCTCATCGTAAACTGTTCTTTAACTTGCGCAGCCTTAAGAAAACCAACAATCAGCTGACCTTAGAGGAAGCGGACGCTATTGCTAATGACTTGAATGTTACGCGCAAGCAAGTGTTAGAGATGGAATCACGTCTAACCTCTTATGATGCTTCGTTTGAGGCACAGTCAAGCGACGATGATGATGGTCGCTACGCCCCTCAGCTATTTTTGGAAGATGGTATCGATCCAGCTGAGCAGTTAGAAGAAGCGGATTGGGAAGAAAATAACTCATCAGCACTCATCGCTGCTATGGGTACTTTAGATGATCGTTCACGCGATATTGTCGAGCAGCGTTGGTTGTCTGAGCAAAAATCCACCTTGCATGAGTTAGCTGCGGTTTACTCTATCTCAGCTGAGCGAGTCCGTCAGATTGAGAAAAATGCCATGGACAAGATTCGTGATGCGATGACCATTGATAGTGTGATTTTGCCAGATGATATTCAGTAGCCCTAAGATGATACGAGTTGTTCAATGTTAAATTGGATCGGTATTGCAGCAATTAATATGGCTATCGCCGTGGCCTTAGGTGCATTTGGTGCGCATAGTTTAGAAGGTCGTGTCAGCATTCAACAGCTTGAATGGTGGCATACGGCAACGCTGTATTTGTTCGTACATGCGCTAGGATTATTGCTTGTTGGCTTACTGATTCGTTTGAAATATATTGCTCAGTCGACCGCTTGGTTACTACAAATTGGTATTATCATTTTTGCTGGTAGCTTATATGCAATGACGCTTGGTGCACCTCGCTGGTTCGGTGCGATTACGCCTATTGGCGGCGTTCTTATGATTGCAGGTTGGCTATGGTTGGCCGTTTCCGCCTTTCGATTGAAGGACTCAATTAGCTGAGCTATTTAATAGTTATTGTAATTTTTAGCTCTTTGCATTAGCTGCGACAAACTATCAGTAACAAAACAAAAGATACGTAGTAAATAGCGGATACATAGGAATTTTAAAATATTAAGGAGTATTTATTATGAGCACCATTAGTGTCAATGGTAAAAGCTTGCAAACCACTCATCAGACTGTACAACTGGTTATCAATGAGCTTGGTCTTAGTCAGGGTCGTTACGCTGTGGAAGTCGACGGCGAGCTGACGCCAAAGAGCGAGCTTGCTCAACTACGTGTTGTAGAAGGCATGAATATCGAAGTAGTACAAGCCGTCGGCGGTGGTTAATAATGTTTAGACAGGTAAGCTTGAGCTGATAGCTAGTTCATTTTCGTTCTAAATTTACTAACTAAGTTTACTAACTAAGTTTACTAACTAAGTTTACTAATGCTAAAAAAGACCTCGACGTATTACACGTTAGAGGTCTTTTTTTATGTCAATTACAAACTAATGCAGCAGCTACTTATAAATTTTTTATACTCTTAGTCTACTTTCACTAGCTTGTAACGATAGTGTTCAAAGTTTTAAACTCGAACTATGCTGCTGGTACTGCTTCTGCAGGGGTTAGATCCTGATAGCGACTATCGCGTCCTGCACCCTGAGTCTTTTTGCGCTCTTGACGGGTTTTATACTTACGTACTTGTCTATCTAGCTTGTCTGCCATCTCGTTAATGGCTTTATACATATCATCTTCATACGCTTGGACAAACATTTCTTGACCCGAGACACGCATAATTGCTTCAGCTTTATGGCTCTTTTTACCGCCGTCGCTAGCACCGCTATTGTCTAACGATAAAATCACTTGAATACTTTGTATCTGATCGAAGTGACGCTCTACTTTTTCAAGCTTCTCGCGTACTGCTGTGTCCATAGCTTCGGTAACGCTGATATGATGACCACTGATAGAAACATTCATATTGTTGTCCTTTTATTTGTAACTTACAATCAACAGATGAGGTAGCATTCTTGCTCTTATCATCCTGCCTTACCACTAACTATCCCAATGCCTCTAGTAATGTGTCGACGTATCCTTTTATCGTCTCCTTTATTAGTTGTAAATAAATACTATAAACCGGCACTTGGTTTTCGTTGTTGGTATGACTCTAATTTGTCATGAAAATCGCCCAGTAGCAAGCCATTAAATTGTAATTAAGTGTAACAATACCTATTATTTCTACTTGGTTTCTATATAATCAAAAAATTTTATTTTTTATATCTCGATTACACCGTACAGACAGGTAACCATTAACCTTATAGAAAGATGAGCTTAGATAATTAGTATTTCTGTTTGCGCTGAGTAGACGAGCCAATATTCATTGCTTCACGATATTTGGCGACGGTTCTTCTGGCTATATCGATACCATCTGCTAACAGCTCATCCTTGATACGACTGTCTGATAATGGTTTTTTGGGATCTTCGTCAGCGATGAGCTTTTTAATCATGGCACTGATAGCGGTCGATGAGATATCTCCATCAGCACTACTTACGTGAGAGGAGAAGAAGTGTTTCAAAGAAAACAATCCTTGCGGCGTCAAGATGGTTTTACTGGTGGTAAGGCGTGAGACTGTCGACTCATGCAAGTCAACTTCTTCAGCAATTGCCTTTAATATCAAGGGTTGCATGGCAGTTGCACCATGCTGCAGGAACTCTTGTTGATAGCGTACAATGCTGGTCGCTACTTTGAGTAGATTTTGATTGCGCTCTTCGATACTACGAATAAACAGTCGAGCATCGGTAAGGTTTTCGCGCAGATATTGATTGTCAGGACTATCATCGCCACGCTTGACCAAATTGGCATATTCTTGGTTTACGCGTAGTTTTGGTAAGGTGTCTGGATTGAGACGTACATACCAGCCATCCTCTTCTACTTCAGAGTTACTTGTCGCCTTATTGTTTCTAACAGGTGTGACCAACACATCTGGAATATCGTAGCTCTCAGGCGGTTGGGCATAGTCGGGCTGGCTAGACTGAAACAGTAGACCTGGTGAAGCGTTTAAGGTACGTAGTAGCGTAAGCGCAGGTGTGATGTATTCTGGTGCAAGCCCTGTACGTTCTGTTAGTGCTTTAATATTATTACTGACTAAATGCTCGCTCGCTGATAGTAGCGCTTGGGCTTCTTGTAGGTATTCGGTGTGAACATCTAGTTTGGATAGCTGAATCGATAAGCACTCGCTTAAATGGCGTGCCCCTACGCCAACTGGATCACAGGACTGGATAATACGTAATACCGTCAAGACCTCTTCTTTTTCAACGCGCTCATCCCATTGATAGAAACTTGCCATCGTATCAAAGCTCTGTAGCAGCTCATCTATATCAATTCGAATAAAGCCCATATCATCCATAGAGTCTATTAAATATTCTGCAATCAGCGTATCGGACTCTGATAGACGCTTAAAATTCAGCTGCCAGCGCACATGATCTTGAATGGTAGACGAAGTACCGCCTTGGTACCTATCAAAATCTTCATCACCCCTACTATTGCCAGCGCCTGTTGCGGTAGAGGCATAGTTACCCGTGTCAAAGCTACCTATATCAAAGCTATCGGCATCAGAACTGCTGTAGCTATCTACATCTATTGCACTATCATCGATATTAGGCTGTTGTAATTTGTCCAAACTATCACTGAAGCTATCGCTACTATCGCCGCTGTACTCTGTACCGCTAGTAGGTACTGAGTCGAATGAGTCACTGCTACTTTGATTCCAGCTATCAAGCGTCAACGGCTCGCTCCACTCCTCTATTTCATCGTCACCACTGTCGTATTCGTCATCGTTTTCGATACGTTCAAGTAATGGATTACTATCTAGCTTTGCCTGAACCTCTTGTGCGAGCTCAAGACTAGAGAGCTGCAGCAATTTTATAGCTTGCTGCATTTGCGGGGTTAGCTTTTGTGAGTTGCTCAGCGTGGTCGCCAATCCGAACGACATACTCATGGGCGGCTTATTGCACTCCGATCTTAGTGATATTGTGTTTATTCTGTCAGTAAAGGTAACGACATAAATCTTATCAGGACATGACGATAGCATTTTTTGCCACAATTTTGCTATGATAATTTATGTTTTGTCCGGATACGTTTGGTTTGCTATCGATAGCAGACTACCATCTTGGCAAGGATGAGCAATCCATAAATACGAGCAGTCTGCTCATTACCGCGAAAATATTATAATAAATAAATTACGGTAAATGACCAATACAGCTCACACCCAATAGGAATATTGTCATGAATTCAAGTAACCATCAACTTAACGTCGCTGCTATTCAAATGAACAGTCAGCAGAATGTTGAGGATAATCTAGCAGATATCAAAGCCGCTATCACAGACGCACAAGCTCAAGGTGCTGAGCTTGTTGTATTGCCTGAGAACTGCTGTAGTATGGGACAGCAATCTGCTACTGCTGAGCGTTTTGACGACTTATCAGCGACGATAGCAGACTACGCCCGCACCGCTGGTATCCATGTACTAGCAGGCTCGTTACCCTGCCATTATCGCCCTGATGGTACTGTCGTTCCTGATGGTAGATTGCGCCAAGTGAGCCAGCTGTTTGCACCAGATGGCACCCGCGTCGCACGCTACGACAAGATTCATCTGTTTACCGCAACTGTGGCCGATAAGCATGGCAGCTATAACGAAGCGGCGACCTTTGAGCCGGGTACGCAGACCGTAATTGCGCCACTAGCAGTAGGCAATACAGTCTATCAACTCGGCATGATGGTATGTTTTGATTTGCGCTTCCCAGCATTGGCGCAGCGTCTGCGACAAGCAGGTGCTGAACTGTTGAGTGCACCTTCTGCCTTTACGTACTTGACTGGGCAAGCGCACTGGTCGCTGCTGTTACGAGCGCGTGCTCTAGACAGTCAATGTATGGTCATCGGCGCAGCGCAAGGTGGCGATCATCTTTACAAAGATGGTAGTACGCGCCAGACATGGGGACATGCAGCCATTACAGCGTTTGATAGTAGTGTTATCGCAAGCTATGACGATAGCGAACTGGATAAACGGTATGCCATCGTCATGGCGTCATTAGACAAGCAAGCACAAGAGCAAGGCCGTCAGAAGCTGCCTATCTTTGATTGCCATCGTTTGGCGTAGATTGTGGAATACAGTGGATTTCGTGCCTAATTGCTAAGGCAACTCTTCATTTTGAGCATGAGTTGCTCGTGGATGGGCGCGATCATAAACTTGCGTTAATTTTGCAAAATCAACGTGGGTATAAATTTGCGTGGTGCTAATATCACTATGCCCGAGCATCTCTTGTACGGCGCGCAAGTCGCCACTGCCTGACAGCATATGTGATGCAAAACAATGACGCAATAGATGGGGATACATGTTTTGGGCAATACCTGCGCGGGTGGCAGCGACTTTTAAACGCTGCTGCACTGCCCGTGTTGATAATCTGGTGCCGAGCTTTTCACTGATGAATAATGCGTTATCCATCTGCTCTACCCACAGGTTACGATGCGGTAGGTAGCGACTAATCGCTTCTGCTGCCTTTATCCCTAATGGCACTAGGCGTGTTTTATTACCCTTACCCGTGACTCGTACCCGTAACTCAGACAGGTCTACATCTGTCATATCGAGTGCAACCAATTCGCCAACACGCAAGCCACTACTATAGAGCAGTTCAAACATGGCCTTGTCACGTAACCATAAGCGCGCTTGCTCTGGCGTATCAGGCATCTCTTGATCGAGTAGCTGAGTCAGCAAATCGACATCAGCGATAGAAGGCAGCGGTCTAGGACTGCGCTTCAGCTGATAGCCAGTGGTTGGGTTGATACGTGCTAGCTCTTCTTCAATCATCCAACCATAAAAATGCCGAATCGCAGACAACTCTTGCTGAACACTGGCAAGCGCCAACTTATCTTCATCAAGACGTTGACTGATGTGCTGGGCAAGTTGCCGTTTATCACAGCGTGTCCACGTTAGACGCTTACCACGCAAAAATAACGCCAGTTGATTCAAACCAGCAAAATAAGCAGTCAGAGTATGCGGCGAATGGTTGCGCACAGACAACGTATTGAGCCAACGATGCACAGGTGTGAGTAGCTCTCGTAACGCAGCGTCTGACTCTATAGTGGCGGCCAGCTCAGTAGATAGCCAAGGTGATGAGCTCGCCGCTTGAGTGTCTTTATTTGTAGACATAACCATATTAGAACCATCCTTGGCATTTATACGATCGGCCTAACAACAGTTATTAGCCTTCAGCATTGGGTTTAAGACCTGCTTGTGCCATCAGGCCATCTGGACTAAATACACCTTCATAAACGAAAGCGGTCGGACCCGTCATCGTAACTGAATAACCTGGCTGCCATTTGATAATCATGCTGCCACCGTAGAGCTGCGCGCGAACTTCCTCACCCTCATCGAGCCAACCCTCACGTATACCAACAGCTACTGCTGCACACGCGCCCGTACCACAAGCTTGGGTCTCACCCACACCGCGCTCGTACACACGTAGACGAATGTGGCGCTGATTCATCACTTGCATAAAGCCCACATTGACGCGGTCTGGGAACGCAGGATGCGATTCAATTGCTTTGCCTAAAGTCTCAACCTCAGCATCGAGTACGTCATCGACTTTTATCACAGCGTGCGGGTTGCCCATATTGGCAACGTACAACTGTACAGGCGTACCATTTACATCAAGATGATAGGTGTTTTGAATTTTGGTCGTCGCTCTTGGGCTAAACGGAATCTCATCTGGCTCAAACTTAGGCTTGCCCATATCTACATCTACCCAACCGTAACGATCAGTAGTCAGGGAAATAATACCACTGGCCGTCTCAACGCGTAGACGCTGCTTAAATGACAGTTTACGTGCCTGTACAAAACGCGCAAAACAACGCGCGCCA
This sequence comes from uncultured Psychrobacter sp., assembly GCF_947500265.1. Classification (GTDB taxonomy): domain Bacteria; phylum Pseudomonadota; class Gammaproteobacteria; order Pseudomonadales; family Moraxellaceae; genus Psychrobacter. Next base: position 264,194 of record NZ_CANMRN010000003.1, read on the forward strand.
TTGCCGCACTGTTCGACTTCGGTGCCATCAGTATTAAAGATACGATAACTGAAATCGACATCAGGGCGCATGGGTGGCTCGACTACGAGCAGCTGATCAAAACCAATGCCTAGATGACGATCGCCCAATAACTGCACCAAATCCTTGGTCAAATCTAAGCGCTGGGTCACTAAATCAATGACCATGAAATCATTACCCAACCCATGCATTTTAGTAAACTCTATTAGCATATCTTTGATGTCCTATCCTATTTTTATGTATGCCTTATCTTAGCACGCTGTCAGATACAATCATAATAATACCAATCCCAAAAAATACGATTAGCGGTGTCAAACTTGTTTAGTCTACAGTGAGTAGTACTTGCACTTGTTTTCTTTGCTATTCTAATTTTTGTGAATGGTGTTGCCTTCAACTAAAGGCATGCCTTCAGTTAAGAATCAGCTTTAATTAAAAAACATTTTCCTCAAAATCCAGTCATAAAAAAACCCATTGTCATTATCACAATGGGTTCTCTTCAACCATCAAATACGGCGATAGTTTTGGCTTGTCTTTAATCGCCTTACTGCGCCTGCCACAGCGCTTCATCTGCATATAACGCTTCAATCGTTTCGCGCTTGCGGATTAGCTGATGACTATCGCCAGAAACCATCACTTCGTTAGCACGCGGGCGTGAGTTATAGTTACTACTCATGGTAAAGCCGTAAGCACCTGCACCTGTAATGGTAAGTACATCGCCTGTGGCCAATGACAGTAGGCGGTCTTTTGCCAAGAAATCACCCGTCTCACAAATCGCGCCAACGATATCCCACGGCTGCGTACCATCTGTATCGATACCAGCACTAGGTAACACACTTGGAATCACCGCCATCTCAGCTTGATATAAAGCAGGACGAATCAAGTCATTCATAGCGGCATCAACGATCGCAAAATTCTTATGCTCAGTTGGCTTGAGTACGTCAACTTGAGTCAATAGCACGCCAGCATTGGCAACGATACTACGACCTGGCTCAAAGAACACAGTCAAAGCAAGCTCGCTAAGCTTCGGTAATAAAGCTTGAGCAAACTCATCGATAGAAACAGGCGTCTCATCAATATAGCGCACCCCTAAACCACCGCCCAAATCGATATGCTGCAACTCAATACCAGCATCACGCAGGCTATGTATCAGCTCAATCACTTTATCTAACGCTGCAACAAATGGCTCTACTTCAGTCAACTGCGAGCCAATATGACAGTCAATACCAACGATGTCGATATGTGATAAATCGGCCGCTTGCTGATAGACCGCTAATGCGTCTTCGTGAGTGATACCGAACTTATTGTCTTTAAGACCTGTTGAGATATACGGATGGGTTTTGGCATCGACGTTAGGGTTGACGCGTAACGAGATTGGCGCAGGCTTATCAAGTGACTTTGCCACTTCATTGATTAAAGTCAGCTCGCTGATAGACTCAACATTAAAACAGCCAATACCTTGAGTCAGCGCGTATTCGATATCACTGTACGTTTTGCCCACACCTGAGAATACCACACGTGATGCTGCACCACCTGCCGCCAACACACGCATAAGTTCACCGCGAGAGACAATATCAAACCCAGCGCCTGCCTGTGACAAGACACCAAGCACGGCAAGGTTAGAGTTTGCTTTTACGGCATAGCATACTTGATGATTCAGACTGCCAAAGCTATCGGTATAAGCTTGATAAACGTCCAATATTGCTTGCTTTGAATACACGTAGCAAGGTGTACCATATTCTTTTGCCAACTCATCGATACTGACCTGCTCCATATACAATGCATCGCCGCGATAGCTTAGCGCTGGCAAGTGAGCACTCAACGCTTTCGGGTCAACATATAGCCCTTGCTCAGTTTGGATAGTAACGGATTCGCCAGTAGCAGAATCGGTTAAGTCAGCAGGTAGTTCAGAATGACTCATATAAACATCTCTAATATAATCAGATTATCAAGGGTGAAAATTAAATTTAGGTAGCAAAGCTATTTAGTCAATCAGGCAGTGAAGAATCGACAGTTAGTTAAACTGTTAATTAAAAAGCACCTAATCGCTATCTACTGGCTCAGCTTAGCAATTATTAGCTTGGCAGTTATTAATAGTCGTTGGGATTAGTACTAGGCTCAGGTAGCACCATTTGCTCTTCTAGGTAGCGGTTTTTTTGATAGTTATCATCGTCGATACCCGCAAAGGCTGCGTCTTGTGGATGACTAGTACTATCCAGTACAGACGCACTGCCCTCTATCGTTTGACTACTAGAGTCTGCCAGATATAGATCGCCTTTTTGCCCGCAGCCTGACAATCCTACCATAACCGCACTGCCAATAAATAAAGTGGCGACAGCCTGACGACTGGTACGAGCGAACGAGCTAGCATGCTTGGCTGCTGAAGGGCTGTGTATAGTAGACATATAATAGATAACCTGTGAACTTACGACGGCATAATGGCGATAGTAAATCGTGATAAATAAAAAATAAGTGGACAGCCAAACCGACAGCGAAAGCACTGTCGTTATGACCATTTTAATCATAGCATTATTACATAAAGCTGTACGGATACTGAATATGATTGGTGAATAAATTTGCGTGATGTTGAATATTTTCTAAAACATTAGTCGAATTTTTATAGTAATATCGTCTGCGAGCTTAGATATGAGTGTATGACATATGGGTGTCTCGACAATATTTCTTACAATTTCGTGAGCAATAGCCCTGTTATGCCGCCCATAAAAGTTATCCATTTATAGTTCTATAACTCACTGAATATAATTGATTTATTTCATATTTAGCCATTTATTAATCACACATTTTAAACCTTGCCCCTGTCGTGGTGTAGAAACAAAAATGTGTTACATTATATTCCCAGTTTGCGGCGGCAATAGGATGCTAGCCTGAGATGCAGACGCATTACCTCATAAGCATGGATGCATAGCACTGTCAGAAATAGTAGCCCAAGTATAAAAAAAATCGCCAATATGCTTGCTTGATATGATCAGCATAGATATGGCTGATGTTTATTTACTCGGCAGTTATCAACTTCATCAATTCCATATAATAATGACATCACATCTCAGTGACCTTTACTACAGCAGTTGAGATATCAGCGATGTGGCATTTGATGATAATAAAACAGGACGTGGCAATAGACGTCTTTTTCGTATCGAACGAACAAACGATATAATTGATTTGCCCTTTATAAAAACCAATCTAAGGATAGAGTATGAGCGCCAACCTAAGTACCACTTTTGATGATAAGAATAGCGAAACATCAACCCTAACCAGCCCCACTTTAGTCCTCAACTGCGGTTCGTCTTCTATCAAATACGCGTTGATTAGCGATGACAATTCTACTCGTATCACCGGTCTTGCCGAAAACTTAGGTCTCGATACAGCCCGTATCAAACACACCACGCTAAATGGCGATAAGTTAGAGATTTCTATTCCTGGTGGTAGTCACAAACTCGCCCTACAAAAAATTCTAGAGCTACTAGAGCAATATCACTTTATCGCAGTCGGTCACCGCGTGGTACATGGCGGCCGTGAATACTCTCAAGCTGTTCGTGTTGATCAGCACGCGTTGGAAGAAGTAAAACGCTTAAAGATATTGGCTCCACTACATAACCCTGCAAATGCTTTGGGTATTGAAGCGGTTCAAGCTATCTACCCTGATATTCCACAAGTTGTGGTATTTGATACCGCCTTTCACCAAACCATGCCACCGGTCGCCTTCCGCTATGCATTACCAAAATACCTATACGAAGAGCACAAAATTCGTCGTTACGGCTTCCATGGTACGTCTCATGCCTATGTCTCAGAACGTGCTAGCCAAGTCACTGAAGCAAAAGGTTCTCATGGCTGGATAACCGCGCATCTAGGCAATGGTTGCTCAGCAACCGCCGTATATGATGGCAAAAGTCTTGATACCAGCATGGGTCTGACCCCACTTGAGGGACTGATGATGGGCACACGTAGCGGCGATGTCGACCCAAGCTTACATATGCATCTGAAACGTCAGCTCGGTATTAGTCTAGAAGAAACGGATAAGATGCTAAATAGCGAAAGCGGTCTGCTTGGTATCTCTGGTCTATCAAATGATTTGCGTACTATTGAACAAGCTGCGAGCGAAGGCCATAAAGATGCGCAGCTCGCCATCGAGATGTTCTGCTACCGCGCTGGTAAATACCTCGCTAGCTTAAGCTGTGCACTGCCTGAATTTACCGGTATTGTATTCACTGGTGGTATCGGCGAAAACTCTGTCACCACGCGCGCAAGTATTTTAGCCGTCATGCGTCATTTCGGTATCAAGATGGACGCTGAAAAGAACGCTGGATTGTACGGTGGCCAAGAAGGCAGCTTCCAAGCAGAAGGTAGCAGTGTCGAGCTGTGGGTTATACCAACAGACGAAGAATACCGCATCGCTCAAGAGACTCGTCAAGCATTAAAATTAGTATAAGCCTATTGATTATAATGCCTAGCGCTTATCTTGCGAAACGCTTATAAAAAGCTGAGAACGAATAAGATAAAGCGCTTGGTGTTTTTATGCTGCACTGCTTATGCTGCTCAAAATGACTCGACGTCTAAAATAAAATAAATTGTAGGACACATTATGCAAACCATTTTACTTGTTCCCATTAGTCGCGGTATCGGTGTGACATCAGCCGCGCTAGGGCTAATCCGTGCCTTTGATTATAACGGTATCAAAGCGGGCTTTATGAAGCCGTTTTTGCAAGATGACACGCTAGACAAACAGCACAGCTTAGACAGCTCAAGCGCATTGACCATGCACGCATTTGGCCTAAATCCACCTGACTCTATCAGTCGTCAACACGTCGAGCGTATGCTAGGCGATGACAATCTTGATGACTTGATGGAAGAAGTGATTGCCAATTTTCATACGATCGATGATGGTCATGACGTGATTATCTGTGAAGGTCTGGTGCCAACCACTGAGACCTCTTATGCTTCACAAATCAACCGTGCACTTGCTCACGCGCTAGACGCCAAAATTATATTTGTCAGTACCGCTGATATCAGTAAACCTGCTTATTTAGCGGATAAACTGGATGTCCATGCCCGTGAGTTTGGCGGTGTCATCGATTCACGAACGCTCGGTGTGATATTGATGCGTGTACAAGACGTGCCGAACACCTTTGACAATCAACCTGTCGCGCCGGGTGAGGCCGTTGTCAGCTTAGATCCTAACTTCCTACAAGAGGTTCAGCGTCTATCGCCTTCGTTCAATACCGAAGTATTCCGCCTTATCGGGGTGGTGCCTTTTAGTGACTCCCTATCTGTGCCACGCACATGGGATATCGCAACAGAGCTTGATGCGACTTGGCTAAATGTTGGCGAAGCAAAGACACGTCGTATCAATCGTATCAGCCTAACCGCTCGTTCAGTGGCGCGCGTCAATGAAGTATTTAAGCGTGGTACGTTAATGGTCGTGCCTGGCGACCGTGATGACTTGCTATTGGCTGCTGGATTGGCCTGTATCAATGGAATTCCGTTGGCAGGTCTGGTGTTAACAGGTGGCATCACTCCAAGCGATACAGTTGCTGAGCTTTGGCAATCAGCGCTCAAAACTGGCATACCCGTCATGAGTGTCGAAAGCGACAGCTACGAGACGGTACAGAGCCTGATGCATATGAGTTCTGAGATTCCAAGTGATGATACAGAACGTGCTGATGAAGTGGCTCGTTATGTGGCAGCGCATTTGGATCTAAGTTGGATTAAAGAATACTTCAGCCGCAATCATGAACCGCGTCTGTCACCATCAGCATTTCGCCATCAATTGGTCAAAAAATCACAACACGCCAAAAAACGCATTGTACTGCCAGAAGGCGCGGAGCCACGTACGGTTGAAGCTGCCTGTATCTGTCAGAGTCGCGGTATCGCCAATTGCGTGTTACTTGCTAAACGTAGTGACGTTGAGCAAGTGGCTAAAAACCGTGATTTGACGCTGCCTGAAGGGCTAGAGATCATCGATCCTGACAACCTCGATATGAGCAAATATATCGCCGCTGTCGTAGAGCGCCGTAAAGGTAAAACCACTGCGGAAGTTGCTGCTGAATATCTAAAAGACACGGTCTATCTAGGTACTATCATGCTCCAACTAGACGAAGTCGATGGTCTGGTCTCAGGTGCGATTCATACCACTGCCAATACAGTACGCCCAGCATTCCAGCTAATCAAAACCGCGCCGCAATATTCGCTCGTGTCGTCAGTATTCTTTATGCTGTTGCCTGAGCAAGTGGTCGTCTATGGTGACTGTGCAATCAACCCTGATCCTAACGCTGAAGAGCTGGCTGAGATTGCCATTCAATCAGCACAGTCTGCTGCTGCCTTTGGTATCGACCCAAAAGTTGCAATGATCAGCTACTCTACTGGCTCATCAGGCGCAGGCGCGGATGTCGAAAAAGTCGCCCGTGCAACCCAAATCGTTCGTGAGCGCGCACCAGACCTCAAAGTAGACGGCCCGCTACAGTATGATGCGGCGTCTGTCATGAGCGTCGGTAAGCAAAAAGCGCCTGACTCACCTGTCGCTGGACAAGCTAATGTCTTTATCTTCCCTGACCTCAACACTGGTAACACCACATATAAAGCAGTACAGCGTAGTGCCAACGTCGTCAGTGTTGGCCCTATGCTACAGGGCTTGAATAAACCCGTGAATGATTTATCACGTGGTGCCTTGGTCGACGATATCGTCTATACCATCGCGTTAACCGCTATCCAAGCGTATAGCGATTTGATTTAATCGCTGTAAGACTTATCCGTCAAATTCCTATACAAAGCCGACTATCTTTATGATGGTCGGTTTTTTATTGGTGCTCTGTGACAGCCAGTGGTGACAGATGCTCGTCTGCCCTCTACAATAGCGCTATCATCAAATTATTTACCCTAAAAGGTCAGCCAGTAAAAGAGTAAGGTGCATCAACGACTACGTGCGCCCTATCTACTTTTATACATTTATTTATGCCAAATACGAGCAACACCCCTCAAGAGAAAACACCTGCACCTGCCATTCGTGCCTATCTTGGTGGCTCATTCGATCCCGTACATAATGGTCATCTAGAAGTAGCGATGTCTGTCTATCAGCACCTACTACCAATCGCCAAGCAGCTACAGCGCACACTGCACGTGTCCTTATTACCCAATGCGCGCTCACCATTTAAGACGCAAAGTACAGACCCTAACCATCGTTTAGCGATGTTAAAGCTGGCGACGGAGAATACGCCGATACAGATCAATGAGCTGGAGCTATGGCAAGCGCCGCCTGTCTATACGATCGACAGCGTACGCACATTAAGAAAGCAATATCCTGATGACAGTTTGATATTTATTATGGGTATGGACAGCGCCCATAGTTTAGATAAATGGAAAGATGGCTTGCGTCTCACTGACCATGTCAATCTATGGGTTTTTAATCGTCAGAGCAGTAACGATGTGAGCGATGATGTTAGCGAAAAATTTTCTGACAGTATTATATCTTCTGAAAACCATACAACGTCCTTACAAGATATTGCTTTTTTAAAAACGCAATTGCCGTTGTCATTACAAGCACATATAACAGACTCACCTATCGAGCTATTAACTCCAACCATTCAGCGCTCGTCAGATAGCTCAAGCTCAAATAGCACTAATCCAAATAACACTGACCCTAAAAGCACTGACTTGAAAAACGCCAATCAAGGACGCATTTATATAGATTCTCGGCCCATTACTGCAGTATCAAGCACACAAATACGTGAACAACTACAGAAACTAGACGATCAAACAAATAAAATGCCAGTCGCTCAACGGCAAATCGCATCTATAGCATCAATAAATGATATCATTAGCAATACTGAATCTAATCCATTAGCTAAATGGCTAAATCCTGCTGTTTATCAATATATTATCGTCCATCAGCTATATTCTGCTGCTCAATTCCGTTAAAATCGCCTTATCTATGTCATTTTTCCTATCCTGTCTCTATGCGTGACTGACAACATATGATCAGTCGGATAAGACAAATTGACGTTTTACCCCTTTATTTTACATATTTACGATTCAAGAGATTAAAATTTATGACCAACACCATGACTGCAGAACGCCTAACAGAATGCTTGACCCTAGTACAAAGCGCTCTAGATGATATGAAAGCAAAGAACATCACTGTAATGAATGTAGAAGAGTTGACTGACGTAACAGAGCGCATCATCATCGCTGATGGTACCTCAAAGCGTCATGTACGTGCGATGGCTGATAGCGTCGGCGCTGAAGCTAAGCAAGCTGGTTTTATGCCACTTGGTCGTGAAGGCGGCATCGACTCTGATTGGACGTTGATCGATTTGGGCGCAGTTGTCGTCCACATGATGACGCCGCAAGCACGTGAGTTTTATGACCTAGAAGGCCTATGGTCATCACCTGAGCAGTTGGCTGAGCTAGTTGCTACGCCTCGCGAAAAGAAAACTGCGGGCCGTCGTAACAAAAACAAATAAGCTTGTCAGTGACGATATTCGTTCAAAATTAAGAAACGCTCCACCAAAAAGACCAGAATACTTATTCTGGTCTTTTTTTATGTAAATTTTATGGTGATGAACCAGTATAATCAGATACATATCATTGAGTACAGATAAGCTCATTTCATATTAGTATTTATTAGCCGCTAAAATTAAACCGCCAAAGTTAAGCCGCCTTCGCCTATTCATTCTACTTATTAGGAAACCATATGAGCGCAGAATCGAACACGTCATCACCTGAGCAAACCTTAACAGACTTTAACCAAGACTTGCCCCTACATATCGCTACCCTCACTTGTGTTCGCGCTGGTAAGTCTATGCCATTTGCTCGTGAAGAAATGAGCGCCATTGATAAAGCACCTATCAAATCTCCTGTCGCCGTCAACTTTATGGGATTAACCTCTGATGAACAGGCTGACCGCAAACATCATGGTGGCCCATTAAAAGCCGTGCATCAGCTAGCGCCTGCGACATATGGAAAAATCAATGCAGAATTCAGTTTAAAGGTTCGTGTCGGTACATTGGGTGAAAACCTGACGACTGAAACTGTCGATGGTTTGCCTGAAATGACCGAATCTACGGTTTGTATTGGCGATGTTTTTCAATATGGTGGACATTTTGAAAACGGTCAAGACACTAGTAATGATGATACTAGCGTTCAACTACGTATCGTCCAACCACGCCGTCCTTGCTACAAAATCAATGATCAAATTGGCCAATTTACCAAAGTACCAAATATCGCGGCATGGGTCAGCAAGCAAGGTATCTCTGGTTGGTACTTCCAAGTCGTTCGTGATGGCATTATAGACGCTGATTTACCTGTATATTTGGTCGAGCGCCCTTATCCGTTTGCAACATTAGAGACGCTATGGCAACTGGCAAACTCAAAAGAAAAGTTTGATACTAATGTGATTGAACCGTGGCTCGCGATTGACTGTTTAGAGGACAGTTGGAAAAAGGTTCTGGCTAAGAAAATCCAACAGGATTGAAAAGGTAACACTCAACAAAAACCTTTAATATGACTTTTCTATTTATAAAAGATAGCCAGCACCCTGCGTAATGGCGTCACAAGGTTTTTCATGTTCTATATCAGCTCCATAATAAACACTCTCTCCTTCTCTATGTTTAATCGCGAAGGAGCACTCTATGAGTGAAAAGACAGAAAGTATCAGCTACCTACAAGCGATAGCGATTAGCGTTGGCGCGATTATTGGCTGGGGCGCTTATGTCATGCCAGGCGATTTGTTTTTGCCGCAGTCACAGCTATTAGGCTCTTCTGTTGCTATTATTATCGGTACTTTAGCCATCTATATGGTTGCGCGTGCCTATATTAATTTGCTGACCCAAACGCCAGAGAACGAGTCAGGCGGTATCTATTGGATTGAAAAATACATCAATCGCAAGCATGCCTATATTTATGGTTGGGGCGTCACGATAGGCTATATCTCTATTATCGCACTCAATATATCAGCCGTCGCTTTGCTACTGCGCTATCTGTTACCTAGTGGCTTACAATTAGGCTATCTGTATACGATTGCTGGTTGGGAAGTCTACGCCAGTGAAGTGTTCTTGTGCAGCGCGGCTATTATTTTATTCAGTTATATCAATCTAAAGGGCGTACGAGTCGGCGCAAAAATCCAACTCTATATCGCCCTCTTTATGATTCTATCAGTCACCGCGCTGTTTTTTGCCTCACTTTGGATGACACCAACGAGCCAAGCATTTTTGCCAACTGATATGTATAGCAGTTCTATTACCAGTCTGGCATGGTTACCTATCTTGGCCGTTATGCCGTGGGCGTATGTTGGTTTTGAGACCACACCGCAGATTTCAAAAGCCATCAGTGATTCAAAAACCAAGACCAAAAGTATTATCCTAATTTCACTCATAGCTGGCGTGTTGTTTTACTTTTTGATCAACTACTTTACCGCGCTAAACATGAGCTTTGACTATCAAGCGATCAAAGACAGCCACTGGGCAACAGGTGAAGGCATAGACAATCGGATTGGTAGCATCGGCATTTGGCTGCTATCGATCGCTATGATTGGCTCGATAATGAGCGGTATCAACGGCTTTATATTGTCATCGGTCAAGCTCTTAGAATCTATGGGCGACACGTCGTTATTGCCTAGCATATTTACGGATAAACACAACCAATTTAGTAAGCAAAAGACCGTTATATTGATATGTTTGGTGTGCCTACTCTCTCCTTGGCTAGGTAGAAACTACCTACTCGATATCGTGACGATGGCGTCCTTGGGTATAACGGTTGGCTTCGCTTATGTCACGACCGCTGACCTCATCAATGAGCGAAAAAAGAAACAGGCAGGTTTGCTAAATTATCTCTCTGTATTAATTAGTGTGGTCTTTATATCGCTATTGCTACTACCATTTTCACCAGCGGCGCTGTCATTCAATGCTTATGTCTTGCTGGGATTCTTTATTCTGCTCGGGGCAATTGGCTATAAAAAAATCGCAGTCAATCCTAACGTTAATTAACCGCAACCATTCCCACACAGAGCATTTCATGGCAAAAAATATTTCCTCGACTGCATTGGCTTCAGTATTAATATCATCCTCTATGCTATTGCTCGTTGGCTGCGTATCAACGACAGCACCGCGTTATGTCATCGACAGCAAAACCTATCAAGCCACTGGCAAAAGCGAACGTATCAAAACCATTGTGCTGCACTATACGGTTTCAGACAATGACCGATCTATCAAAACACTGACCACGGGCAATGTGAGCGCGCACTATTTAGTATTGGACAATGATGACGATAAAATCTACAACCTTGTACCAGAGAGCGAGCGCGCATGGCATGCAGGTGATGGCGGCTTTGCAGGACGGACGATATTAAATGATACCTCTATCGGTATCGAGATCGTCAATAACGGTATCAAGCCTGAATATCGAGACGCACTAAAAAATGGCACGCTCGACTATCACCCTTATGAGCACTATGTGGCATTTGATGAGTTGCAGATTAAAAAAGTCGCACAACTGGTGCAAGATATCGCCACGCGCTATGACATCTCACCAAAGAATATCATCGGTCACTCCGATATGGCACCCTCGCGCAAGATAGACCCTGGTGCCAAATTCCCATGGGAGCGACTGTATTTCGATTACGGTATCGGCGCTTGGTATGATGAATTTGATAAGCAATTTTTTATGAATCAAGATGGATTTGCGTCGGCCACGATACCTGAGATCAAGCAAGCGTTTCGCAAGTATGGCTATCAAATCAATGACACTGATATATGGGACAAAGCCAGTCGCGATGTCGTCTATGCGTTTCAGCTACACTTCAGAGCGCAGCAGCCAACGGGTAATATGGATAGCGAGACCTATGCGATATTGCAGGCACTAAATAAAAAGTATGCTAGTCGGGATGATTTTTATTAAAGAATACAGACTATCAGGAGACATAAGCCATGAATAACTCTCAACAAGATGATTTGCAAAAGTATCTAGAAGAAAAAGCCAAGCAGGAGCAGGAAAAGAAAGAGGAGCAAGAACCTGAGCTGCTTTCTGCCTATGATGCTTGTGTGCTAAAGGAAAGTGCGAAGATTCATGAGTTGATCGCTGAGGCTCAGAAGCGCCCCAAAGATGACTAACTGGATAGACAGTACTTATCAATACTTACCACTCAAGATTATAAAAATGCGCAAGTTAATGTCTTATGTTTTGAGACATAGCTAAGCCGCTATGAGACCAATATCACAACTAAACAATGCTATATCACTTTATAAAAGAAGGCCTATCTACCAACTATTTAGGCTATTTATTGCGATAGGCTAATGATAAAATCACCGCTCACAGGGTTATAGACAGTATCACTGCTCGCACCATCTCATTGGCTTCCCGCATTGTTGGTTTTATCATTGGTTTTAACGATGGCTAGAATGATGTGCAGATTTTATAGCTTGGCTTTGATAGCTTAATTCTATTACCAATATCTCTATTATCAAACGAACACCAATAATACTAAAAAAGGAATATTTATGTATCAAGCCTTTCAAAAACACCTACAACAAGAAATCAGTGATATACGCGAGGCAGGGCTGTATAAAAACGAGCGCGTTATCACCTCTCCGCAGGATGCACTCATCAAGATTGCCGATGGCCGTGAGATGCTTAACTTCTGTGCCAATAATTACCTTGGATTGTCTGACCATCCTGAGATTAAAAAGGCGGCGATCAAAGCCATTGAAGACTCAGGTTACGGCATGTCATCGGTGCGTTTTATTTGTGGTACGCAAGATTTGCATAAGCAATTAGAGGCAGCAATTTCTAAGTTTTTTAATACTGAAGATACGATTCTTTATGCGGCCTGTTTCGATGCCAATGGTGGTGCCTTTGAGCCACTGCTGACCAGCGAAGATGCCATTATTTCTGATTCGTTAAATCATGCTTCAATCATTGATGGTGTGCGCCTGTGTAAAGCCGCGCGTTATCGCTACGCCAATGCGGATATGCAAGATTTAGAGACTCAATTACAAGCGGCGCAAGCACAGCGTTTTCGTTTGATTGTCACCGATGGTGTGTTTTCAATGGACGGTAACGTAGCGCCAATGGATGAGATCTATGCGGTGGCACAAAAATATGATGCCATGGTGATGATTGACGAATCGCATTCAGCAGGCGTGGTCGGTCGCACTGGTGGTGGCGTGACTGAATTGTTTGATCTACGTGGTGACATTGAGCTGATCACGGGTACTTTAGGCAAGGCGTTTGGCGGTGCTATTGGCGGCTTTACGACAGGTAAAAAAGAAATCATAGAGATGCTGCGTCAACGCTCACGCCCGTATCTGTTTTCCAACTCTATTCCTCCTATGGTGGCTGCCGCTGGGGTAAAAGCGTTTGAGATGCTGTCGCAAGACAATACCTTACAAGACCAATTGCATGAAAATACCGCCTATTTTGTGAAGAAAATGCAAGATGCAGGCTTCGATATCAAGCCTACCGAATCGGCCATTTGTGCAGTGATGCTCTATGACGCCAATGTCTCGCAGCAAATGGCAGACGCACTGCTTGAAGAAGGCATTTATGTGATTGGTTTCTTCTATCCTGTCGTGCCCAAAAATGAGGCTCGCATTCGTGTGCAGCTCTCTGCTGCCCATACTCGCGAGCAGCTCGACCAGTGTATCGCCGCCTTTATCAAAGTCGCCAAGCAAATGAAGGTGATTGATTAAGCGTCGTTCGGTATTTATCTAGGGCGTGTCCTCAATTCAAACGAGTGTTCTCTAAATGGGCTAAAAATAGCTAAATTTTGCCAAACATCGTCAAATAGTTGGTCAATATCTCGATATTATCTGCACTATTTTCCTCGTTTGACGGCAATTTATCTCATTTTTATCACCATTTTTAAAATGAGGACACACCCTAGATTCAATAATTAAATACAGTTAAATAAGAGAAAACTATGAAAGCACTGGTTAAAGCTCATGCCAAAAAAGGCATCTGGATGCAAGACATGCCAGAACCTACGGTCGGCATCAATGACGTTAAAATTAAAATTAAAAAAACTGCCATCTGTGGCACAGACTTGCACATTTATAAGTGGGATGAGTGGTCACAAAAGACCATAAAAACGCCAATGATTATCGGACACGAATACGTCGGTGTCATTAGTGAAATGGGCGATGGCGTCAAGCATCTTGAAATAGGTGACCGAGTCACAGGCGAAGGCCATATCGCTTGCGGGCATTGCCGTAACTGCCGCCGAGGTAAGCTCCATGTGTGCGAAAACACCATCGGCGTGGGCGTTGACCGCGATGGCGCGTTTGCCGAATATTTGGTGATACCTGCCGATAATGTCATCAGACTCGATGAGCGTATCAGCGATGAGATGGCGGCCATTATGGACCCCTTTGGCAACGCTACTCATACCGCATTGTCTTTCCCTGTCCTTGGTGAAGATGTGCTAATCACGGGTGCAGGATTGATTGGTTCGATGGCAACAGCGATTTGCCGATTCGCAGGGGCGCGTAATATTGTGGTCAGCGATATCAGCGATTATCGCCTAGAGCTTGCCAAAAAAATGGGCGCGACGATGACCATTAACCCAGCCAAAGGGGAGACCATCGAAGGCGCCATTGCTGAGTTAAAAATGCACGGCTTTGATATTGGGCTTGAAATGTCAGGCTCGCCTCAGGCATTTGATTCGATGATTAGTAACATGTATAACGGCTCTAAAATTGCGCTCTTGGGCATTTTGCCTAACACTACCACGGTGGATTGGAGCAAGATTATTTTTAAGGCGTTAACCCTAAAAGGCATCTATGGCCGTGAGATGTGGGAGACGTGGTATCAGATGGAGCAAATGCTGATCAGCGGTATTGATTTGACGCCAATCATCACCCATCGCATGCACATCGATGACTTCCAAGAAGGCTTTGATATCATGGAAAGTGGACAATGCGGTAAAGTGATTTTAAGCTGGGATTAATTTTGGCGATTCAGCACTTGATGAGCCATAGTTAGCTTTTAAATTGTCACGACTTATAAAACGGCACCGATTTCAGTGCCGTTTTTTTGGACTTTAAAGAGTGATAAGAAATAGAAGCCCGACTCTGATCCGCTTTCTACTTATGACGCCTGTGTAATAAGAGAGAGTGATAAGGTACGTGAGTTGATTGCTGGGGCTAAGAAAAAGTGTAAAGAGCGGTCAAAGGATTAATAATTATATAACATTATGCTTTAAGTCAAAACTCTGCTTAAAGCATATTTAGTCAACATGAATAAATTCTTCTTTAGCCCCATAAAAACCTATTATAGTTAATAAATTGTACGATTAACCGTCTGTTCGAGCTTTTTTAGAATCACTTATTTCTCAAAAGTCTTCATGCAATCTATAGTAGTACTGGTCAAACTCTTCTATAGTATAGCCTAATTCTGCTATAGAAGAGACTACCTCTTCAACTACATCAAAACTAGGATTACCTACAGTAACCGTAATATAAATTTTTCCTGAATCAAAATTTATACTTTTTATGAACGGGCTAATTGGTTCTAAAGCTTCATGCACATTCACATATAGCTCATCTTTGTCCCTTATTCTATCGAGATAAAACTCTAAAGTACGAGGCTCTCCATAAACACTATAAGCTGAACTGTGTACAGATTTATTTCTCATCATTTGGTTTCTATTGCTTCCACTCATAGAGTTAGAAAGACGACTTACAGATACTTGAAGATCTTTAAGAGTATCTAACACATATCTATCAACAGAAACCGTCTCTTCAGTAATTAAGGGAGCTTTAAAACCACCATAGTTTTTTAAGAAAGTGGAATAATTTTCAGGGTCATTTTCATATGCTTTATAAGTCTTTTTTATTCTATCTTTTAAATTTTCTTTGAAAACTTCAATGTCATGGTATCTTAAGTCTTTTGGATAACTTAGGTGTTCAATTACGGAGGTATCAAAAGAATAAGGTGTTATCTCATCTTTTATAATGATTGTTGGTTTATCGAAAGCTAGACGTAATCCTAGCTCAAACATGACATTTGGATTTCTACCGCTTATATCGCAAACTATCATCGGATTATCATATAAGTTCTGAACAATACGTTTGTGAATAACGCCTATATCATCCGCATCACTCACTAATCTAGCTTCAAAATTAGCTTCTTTAATCGCAGATTCTATTATCCTTTTGACATCTTTCCAATGAGATTCAGGATAACCATCCATACTTGCGATAGGCATTACGATGCCACATTTTTTCGGTGAATTATCGTCTGATTTTTCGTGTGGCTTGTTTTCGATTTGATTCGGTTCAGATTTATTGTCCATTCTAATCTCCAAAGAAAACAATGAGTTCGTAGGGTGCGTCCAGCGCATCAATAACACTAAAATTAAAGTTTAGACTAATTTATCACAAAATTGTCATTCAGAAGCGCTGTTTAGCCCCGACTGTAGCGGTATCCTGCTAATTTGGGTGAGTTGTGATGGCTAGGTTTTGGGGTGGCGACGCGAAGCAAGCGACGACCCAAACCGTAGCCAGCGCCGCGCCCAGACTGGGAGATACAAGCGGAAGGCGGGAAATAGCTCAATTATTTATAAAAAACGTTATATCTTACTCAGCTCTTTTAACGCAGATAGCGCCTGCTCCGCCTTATCATTCGACACAAATATATGGTCATGATAGTAGGCAGCGATCACATTGGCACTGATGCCTTTTGAGGTCAGTTTGGTTGCTATTGCTGCGGTTAGACCTACCGCTTCTAAACTTGAATGCACCGTCAGAGTGATTTGGCGAAACACGCCTTCATAATGCAAACCCGCTTCATCAGCTTTGTCTTTTGTTAACACCAGAGTCAGCCCTTCTGACTCTACAAACGTCGCTATTGGCGCTAGGTTTACGTATTCAGCCAGTTGACCTTTTGCAGTACAAAACACAAATAACTCATCAACCAGTGCTGGCTGCATCGAACTCAATAGCTCATTGATATCTGTAATTCCTGACATTTTATTCTTCCTTATTTTGCCTGATTTTAATCTTTGTTCACCACAATTTTAGCATGGGTGTTCTTACCTATATCCGTGAAAACACGATATAAACACCAACCTTTATTTCCAAACACTCAACTATTAAGCACAAAAAAGGTGAGCCTAAGCCCACCTTCTTATTTTAAAAAACAGCTGTCTAAAACTACAAGCAATTGCTAGAGGCCTGAGTAACGACTAGCGCAACCAAGCTCGGGCGTTACGGAACATACGCATCCATGCGCCGTCCTCGTCCCACTCTTCTGGTTTCCAGCTGTGGTTGTAGGCTTTTAGGTTACGCTCAGGATGCGGCATCATGATAGTGACGCGACCATCAGTGCTACATAGACCCGTGACACCGCCGAGCGAACCGTTTGGATTGAGCGGATAGGTCTCGGTTGGATGACCTTGGCTATCGACATAACGCATCGCAAGCTGACCGTGTTTTGCCATACCGTCGATTTCAGTATTGTCGAGCGTGGCATAGCCTTCACCATGCGCCACAGCGATTGGCAAGATGCTGTCTTGCATGCCTTTGAACAGGATAGACTTGGTACGCTCAATTTTTACGTTGACCGTACGCGCTTCAAAACGAGCCGATTTGTTCGCGATGAAGCGTGGGAAGTTTTCTGCACCTGGAATGAGGTCTTTTAACTGAGCCATCATCTGACAACCGTTACAGACACCTAGTGAGAAGGTATCAGGACGGGCAAAGAAGCGGACAAACTGCATGCGTAGCTCGTCATGGAACAAGATAGAGTTCGCCCAACCAGAGCCTGCGCCGAGTACATCACCATAACTAAAGCCACCACAAGCGACCAGTCCGTCGAAGTCACGTAGGTTGATACGGCCACTGAGTAGATCACTCATGTGTACATCGACCGCTTCAAAGCCCGCTTGGGTAAAGCCTGCTGCCATTTCTGTCTGACCGTTTACGCCTTGCTCACGCAAGATAGCAACTCTTGGTTTATTCTCACGGCTATTTAGATATGGTTCTTCTACTTTTTGATTGAGATCAAAGTTTGGCGCAGCGATCAGACCTTGATGGCTCGCATCAGCGATTAAGTCATACTCTTGCTGTACGCACGCTGGGTTATCACGGCGACGAGCGATTTGATAGCTGACCTGAGTCCACGCTTGCTGCAATTCAGTACGGCTAAAGCGTAAAGTGTCATCACCCATGAGTGTTGGCGTTTGGATAAGTAAGCTGTCTTCTTCCGAGCTTTGACCCACGAGGCTCAGCATGTCAGCAACGTTCAACTCTTCTGCCAATTGCATTAAAGCCGCGACGTTTTCTGGCAATACTTGGATGACTGCACCCAGCTCTTCACTGAACAATTGACCGAGTAAGTTATCATCATTTAATGACAGCTTGATACCCTGACGGCTGGTGAACTGCATTTCTGCGATAGTTGCCAACAGACCGCCATCACCGATATCGTGATAAGCGCTGATGACGCCTTGCGCGTTACCCGCTTGGATAAAGTTAAAGAAGTCGACCAAATCACTTGGCTGCGCTAAATCTGGGCAGTCGTTGCCTAGTTGGCTAAGCGTTTGCGCAAGGATTGAGCCGCCTAGACGCAATTTACCTTTTGACAAGTCAATACGATAGAACGCGCTGTCGCCATTGATTAGCTCAGGGGTTAGCGTTTTTGCGACGTCAACAACAGGGGCAAACGCAGTCACGACCAAGCTCATTGGTGATACAACTGACTTATCTTGATTGTCGCCATTCTCGTTATCTGTCCAGTTAGCACGCATCGATAGCGAGTCTTTACCAACTGGGATAGCGATACCGAGTGCTGGGCATAGCTCTTCACCAACAGCATGGACAGCGTCGAACAATGCAGCATCTTCTACGTCATCACCACACGCGGCCATCCAGTTCGCTGACATCGTGATATCAGACAACTGAGCGATACGCGCACCAGCGATGTTGGTAATCGCTTCACCGACTGCGAGTCGTGCTGAGGCTTTTGGACTGATAAGTGCAACAGGCGTACGCTCACCGACACTCATGGCTTCGCCAGTCATTGGCTGACCATCTAGCGCCACCAAGCCAGAAGCGGTCACCGCGCAATCTGATACAGGCACCTGATAGCGACCCACATACTGATCACGCACGACCATACCTGTGATAGAACGGTCACCAATGCTAATCAAAAATGATTTGCTCGCCACGGTTGGGTGACGCAGTACATCGGTGATTGATTCAGCTAGATTCACATCACCAAGCTCTAATGCTGGTAACGTGCTCTCAGTACGCTCAAAGCTACGCTGCATTTTTGGTGTACCGCCGAGCAGTACTTGCATCGGCATATCGACTGGTTGCTCAGTTAATAGCTCATCATCAACGATTAGCTGACGGATATCCGTCGCCTCACCTAAGATGGCATATGGGCAGCGCTCACGGGCACAGATGGCATCAAACTGATCTTTGCTCTCTGGGCGAATCGCTAGCACATAACGCTCTTGCGCTTCGTTTGACCAGATGGCCATTGGCGACATGCCAGCTTCTAACGATGGAATCTTACGCAAGTTCAGATGCGCGCCCATTTCATGGTCATTGACCAGTTCTGGCATCGCATTAGACAGACCACCTGCCCCTACATCATGTAATGAAACAATTGGGTTGCCGTCTTTACTATTATTGCTTACATCGACATCATCACCAGCGAGTGCCCAGCAGCGATCAAGGACTTCTTGGCAACGACGCTCCATTTCAGCGTTATCGCGCTGAACTGAGGCAAAGTCTAAACCTTCATCAAGGTCACCACTATCGACTGACGATGCGGCACCGCCGCCCAGACCGATTTGCATCGCAGGGCCACCAAGGACGATTAGCAAATCGCCTTTTTTGATGGCATTTTTTTCAATCAGATTGCGTTTGATATTGCCGTAACCACCTGCCAACATGATTGGCTTATGATAGCCGCGCATCTCGCTACCGTCTTTTGCCGTAGAGGTATCTAGCTGAAAACTACGGAAGTAACCGCATAGATTTGGACGACCAAATTCGTTTGAGAAGTTGGCACTGCCTAGTGGCGCTTCGGTCATGATCTCAAGGCTGGTTGCCATACGATCTGGCGTACCATAATCCTGCGTGCTCAATTGACCTGACTGCTCCCACTTTTCGCTAAGCTCTGGGATATGCAAATGTGACACATGGAACCCTGTTAGACCTGCTTTTGGCTTACCGCCGCGACCAGTCGCGCCTTCGTCACGAATCTCACCGCCAGCACCTGTTGCCGCACCCGAATAAGGGGCAATCGCTGTTGGGTGATTGTGCGTCTCAACCTTCATTAAGATATCGATGTTTTCTTGATAAAAGTCGTAAGGGTGGATTGAGTTGGCATCCATCGCGTCAGTTGGAATAGGATAAAAACGCATTCCATCAGACCCTGCCATCACCGCAGCATTGTCTTTGTACGCTGACAAGATACCTTGCGGATTAGACTGGTAAGTGTTTTTAATCATTTGGAACAATGATTTTGGCTGCACTTCACCATCGACTGTCCACTGAGCGTTGAAAATCTTGTGACGGCAATGCTCTGAGTTTGCCTGTGCAAACATCATCAGCTCAACGTCAGTTGGGTTGCGTTTCAACTCATTGACATAGGCATTAATCAGATAGTCGATATCTTCACTCGATAAAGCAAAGCCGAACTCTGTATTGGCAGACTCTAGCGCTGCCTGACCTTGTCCGATCACGTCGATATGATTCAATGATGCTGGCGCTTGATCGTCAAACAATTTGCTCACATCGCTCAAGTCATAAACCAAGCTCTGCGTCATACGGTCAAACAACAATTGCTCAGCGTCTACTGGTAGTTTTTCGCCTGCGTCACCCTCAATCGTTAACGTATAAACAACCACACGCTCAACACGATTGATTTCGATTTCACAGTTATTAAAGATATCTGTCGCTTTACTTGCCCATGGCGATATCGTACCAAAACGTGGCCCAACGATGACTTGTAATTGGTTGTCTTGCGGCGCATTTAGCGTTGCTGACTGGTCAACTGCCAGTAAATCTAGCGCTTTTTTATGTTCATCACCAGATAACTCTCGTGATAGCACATATACTTGCTGTGTACTTATTTGACTGACATTTAGCTCGGTTTTTTGCTGAAACTGACTGATGAGTTGCTGCGTCTGAAAATCGGTAAGAAACGGTTGTCCGGCGATGGTCATCATAAAGGCATAATCCGTAAGATCAAGGCATCTCTGCCATGCTAAGTAAATGGTCTGGGTATTATAACAAGAAGACCTGTAATAAGCAGGTCTAAACCAAGATAAATTGCCGATAAGTTGCGTTCTATCGCGACTTACTATTTGCGAATCGATAATTCAAAAAAGTATCTTTTTAAATCGTTTTTGAATAATTCATCGAAAAATAGAACACTCAAATCATAGAACACTCAAATCTACGCTGTCACAATTTTTACCTAACCTTCATATTCCTTACAAACACTCACATCGCATTACTGGGAACCTATATAAATGTAGGGTGACAAGTCGGTATTCTAGTTTCAGTTGTTAAGGCGACGATGACGTTTAACTTTTATATATATTTAAGGGTTAAATATATCTAGCCTAAAGAAAAATTACTATAAATAATCAACTGTTCAATTCGGCTAATTAAAACAACGCTATATAAGCCCAACTAAAACATCATAAAAAAGGAAATTTATTATGAGTAGACAAGACCATATCGATAAAGTACAAGAACTGGTAAAAGAAGTGAAATTTGCCATGATGACCACTCGTACTCATGAAGGCCATCTACACGCCTGCCCAATGACTACTAGCGAGACAAGCATTGGGGCAAAAGAGATTTGGTTCATTGGTGATAAAACTACTGAAACCATTAAAGATATTGAAAAAGACCCACAAGTGAACTTGGCCTATGTCAGTCAAGATTCAAAAGATTATGTCTCGATCAACGGTAAAGCAGAACTGGTTGAAGACCAAGAGAAGTTAGATGAGCTATGGTCACCAATTTATAATGCGTTTTATGAGCAAGGTAAAGAAGATCCAAACGTTCAGTTAATTAAAGTCGTCCCACATGGTGCCGAGTACTGGTTAAGCGGTAGCTCAGTAGTTAATATGTTTAAGATGACTACTGCTACAGTAATGGACGGCAAAAAAGCGACCAACTTAGGCGAAAACAACTCAGTGACGCTATAATTTATCTGCATTTAAGCAGTAAAAACAAAAACGCCAGTGGCTAATGCGACTGGCGTTTTTTATCGTCTAAGTTTTGAGCTGATTACTTTTGTCTGATGAAACTACCCGCTTTGCTTTAAATAAGGCCAAGCGGCTTTTAGATAAATCATCATCGACCATAGGGTAAGTATCACAGCGGCAACCATTAATACATAACCGATGGTTTCAAGCGACTGCCAGTTAAGCAGTAGTACGGTAATTGCTACCATCTGGAACGTGGTTTTTAATTTGCCAACATAAGATACGGCGACGCTAGTGCTCTTACCTAACTCTGCCATCCATTCGCGTAATGCTGATACTGCGATTTCGCGTGAAATAATGACGATAGCCGCTATCGCCATAATGATATTGGGGTGCCACTGTACAAGAACGATGAGCGCTACAGCTACCATTAACTTATCAGCAACAGGGTCCAAAAATCGACCAAAGGCTGACATGACATTAAGTTTACGAGCAAAATATCCATCAAGCCAATCGGTAATTGCGGCAATAATAAAGACGCCGGTCAATAATAAATGGCGCAACAAACTATCGCTAAACTCGCTCATCCCAACGCGCGCAATGACATTGTCTGAAATCGCAGGCATACCAATACCCATGGCTGGCGGCCAATAAGCAATCGCGACAAATAGCGGAATCATCAAGATACGCGCAATCGTAAGGTTGTTAGGCAAGTTAAAAATACTCTTGGTATTTTGCGAACTTGGCGGTTCTTCCTGCGTATGCAAATGCGTGCTGTCAGTCATGGCAAACCCAGTTTAATATGAACATAATAATGGCAGATAGCTTAGCATTTTTCGGACAAGGCGTCATGCCATCTCTGCAGCGATTAAGTTATCAAAGGTATCAAGATCGACTAGATGCCCTCCTATCGACATAAGGTATTGAAATTATTGGAAGCCTTTATCAATGATTGCATCATAAAGCTCCGCTACTTACTCTAAATATCAGTGCTTCATACAAGTCTTGGCGTCTTTTGGATTTTTACAACGTAATATACTGTAACCAAAATCGCCAGACAGCACTCAATTGCGCTATCATAGCGACTGTACCAGAACACTTGTACACTTAAATCAGTAAATATTAATAGCTAAGTAAATATCTCCACCTATTGTATTGATAATTATTACCCTTATAAATAACAGTAGAGAGCACCAATAATTACAACAACTCTTGACCACGGCCTGTGTAGCTAATACATGACCCGTTTTCCTCAGCCCACAGTACCTCCTCTGTGGGCCTTTTTTTGCCTACGTTTTGCTAAATGTCGAGTTTTTATACTTTCCAAATATCGCTTAAACACTAGCTTTAAAATAAGCCTCAGTTCTAAACAATGCAAAATAATGAGCATGGATATTACGCTTACTGAGTTTGCATGATTGCTTTAACAGTTTGCTGCGCCATTCGATAGCAGCTTTCAATATTACCTTTTGCACACCAGTCACCACTGACGATCCACTGCTTAGTTGCATCGATTAAGATGCCCAACTCTTCAGTATCCTTATTTACAATAGTAGCTGCATAGCGCCAACGATGACAATCTGTTTGGCTAGGTGCGCTGTCTTCATTCCAGTTCAATGCTTGTTTTGCCGCCTGTAATAACTGTTCTTTTACCAACTCAATATCATCATCGACGTGGGATTCTGACCAGTCATTACGTGCATGAATGGTGACACTTGGTAGTAGTTCACCATGAGCAGGCTTTTTATGCTCAATGAATATCCTATCAAGAATAGCGCTATTTAAATAAGCGACATCCCATTGCGGTGCTAGTTGGCCATTTAATGTTTCAGGTAGCTTTTGCACATCATCCCAACCAAGCATCAGCGTATAGCAGGCTTGCATTTGCGGTTTAGTAATTTTGTCTTGTTGAGCAAAACCGCTATCTGCCATTAGCTCTAATGCCTGACCATTTGGCGCTGTGTAAATAACCCAATCAAACCAACCCAGACTGGCTCCAGTTTCGTCAAATAGCTCAGTTTGCTTACTGTTTTGATTAAAAGTTTGATTATGAGTCTGGTTCTGGATCTGATGCTGAGACTGCTGCTGGTTTTGAGACTGCAAATACTGAGCAAGCGGTGCGACACGAGTCTTAAATACTATGGTCGTATGCTTGAGCGCAGCGGCTAATTCACGGCCCCAACTGGTCATTTTCGGTGTGCTAATATAGCGTGCATGCACCGCGTCCCATTGTTCTTTGCTTTGGATATTAGGCGACTGCTCATTGTCACTTTCTGGCGTTAACTCAACCACTTCGGCACACCACGGCTGTAGCAACCCTGTATCTAACCAAGGCGTGATAAATTGTTGAAAGTCAGCAGTTTTCGCAGTAAAAAACTGCGCACCGAATGACCATTGCCAGTTTTTATCAGTTTTACTATCGCTGCGATAGCGGGTCGCTAAACGGCCTACACTACGTGATTTTTCAAAGATAGTGATTTGCGGGGTGTTAGATGACGAGCCTGTCTGGTTTGGCGTGCGCTCTAATAGTGTTGCGGTAAGCAATCCCGTTAGGCCTCCACCGATTATGGCGATTTTTGGGTCAGATAGAACAGTTGAGCACAAAGCATGATCAGTCATGATGGCAGTAGACCTTATAAAGTATTTATGAGTCGCTACTATATTAATTAGTTAGCCTAGTAAGTACCGAGTGGCTCGTCAATTAATCCTCAATTAAAATGGTAGCGATGTTGTCTTGTTAGCATTATTGAACCTTTTAAATGCGCTAATATCAATATCGTCTACGTAAAAAAGCCATGCTATTCTCGATAACATGGCTCTTATTTAACTTTGGTATGCAAATATTAATGGCTAGTATTGAATAACTATCCTTGATACTACAGGTTCGTTATCAGGCTGACTTACTCTCCACGGCCCGCTTTAACTTCTTCGACTAAGTCATTAATTACCGAGCTATCGGCAAGCGTAGATAGATCGCCCAGTCCCACATATTGTCCCGCTGCAAGGTTACGCAAGATACGGCGCATGATTTTTCCTGAGCGCGTTTTTGGTAGTGCATCAACCATATAAATGGCATCTAAAGTCGCAATTGGCCCGATCTCAGCACGCACATGACGTTTTAGTTCTGCTTTTAGATCGTCGGTCTTTTCTTCACCTGACTTTAGAATGATAAATGCACAGATACCTGTACCGCGTATCTCATGCGGCATACCGACAATCGCAGCTTCAGCAGTTGCAGGATGCGCAACCACGGCGCTTTCAATCTCTGCTGTGCCCAAGCGATGCCCTGCCACGTTGAGTACATCGTCGACACGACCAGTAATCCAGTAATGCCCATCTTCGTCACGCTGAGCGCCATCACCTGTAAAATAATGACCCGGATAATCGCTAAAGTAAGTCTTTAAGAAACGTGGATGGTCATTGTAGATAGTACGCATCTGTCCTGGCCAACCGCTACTGATTACCAAGTTGCCTTCTGCAGGGCCTTCTAAAATCGCACCATCACTATCGACGACTTCTGGTTTTACCCCATATAGCGGTGTCATTGCCGCGCCCGGTTTGAGGTCGACCGTACCTGGTATTGGCGCCATCAAGATACCACCAGTCTCGGTCTGCCACCATGTATCGACGATAGGACATTTACCATCACCGACGACATTGTAGTACCAGTCCCACGCTTCTGGGTTGATCGGCTCACCTACCGACCCTAGCAGACGCAAACTAGAACGATCCGACTCTCGAACGAAGGCGTCGCCCTCTTTCATCATCGCACGAATGGCTGTTGGTGCAGTGTATAAAATAGTCACGTCATGCTTATCGATAATATGACCGATACGTGCCCATGTTGGGTGCTCTGGTACACCTTCGAACATTACCGTTGTCGTGCCATTGGCCAATGGTGCATAGGTTGAATACGTGTGACCAGTAATCCAGCCCACATCTGCTGTACACCAATAGACGTCATCTTCTTTGATATCAAAAACATCACGGAACGTTGAGATAGCATAGGTAATATAGCCACCTGTAGTATGCACTACACCTTTTGGCTTACCAGTAGAGCCAGACGTATATAACAAGAATAGCGGGTCTTCGGCGTTCATGACTTCAGGCTCGCAGATCTCTGATTGACCATCGACCAAATTGTGATACCACACATCACGGCGGCCACTCATCGGTATAGAGTTACCCGTACGATGAACGACGATGACTTTTTCGACGCTCTCAGTACCATCCATGTCGAGTGCGTGATCGACATTGGCTTTAAGCGGTGTGTGCTTGCCGCCGCGTAAACCCTCATCAGCTGTGATAACAACTTTTGAGCGACTGTCTATCAAGCGATTGCCCAGACTCTCGGCAGAAAAACCACCAAACACCACTGAATGCACCGCACCGATACGCGCACATGCCAGCATCGCTACCATGGCTTCCGGTATCATTGGCATATATAGTGTTACGCGATCACCTTTTACAACGCCAAGCTTGCGCAATGAATTACCCAAACGGCAGACAGCTTCATGTAACTCTTTAAAAGAAATGATTTTGTGCAGTGAAGGGTGATCACCCTCCCAGATGATAGCAGGCTTATATGGGTTTTCTTCGAGGTGACGGTCGAGACAATTGACTGAGATATTTAGCTCACCATCTTCAAACCATTTGATGCGAAAATCATCTAAGTCATAATTGACGTTACTGACCTTAGTTGGTTTTTTTATCCAATCGATTAGCTCAGCACGCTTCGCCCAAAAAGCATCAATTGCTTCGGCTGATTCGATAGATTGCTGGTAGTCTGTAACGTACTTATCAGGTGTGGTATTGGCAGCAGCCATAAACTCGGCTGAGATAGGAAATGATTTCTGAGTCATAGTGTTGGGTCCCTTTTAATTATTATGACCTACACGGATAAACGTCTATGACGCGCCCCATGTAAGCGATAAGAGTCATCTTCCATAATGTGTGACACTCATCGTTAGTTTGACAAATAAGCGTGACGGTTGCAAGACATCAAAAGCCAAACATAACAATTTCACTGTACATCTGTATGTTTAGGCACAAATAATCTAGTCGCTATAAGGAAGTTGACTCATCACTCTAGTCAATTTCTATTGTTTGTAGCTCATGGCTTACTTTGTATTGAGAAGGGTTTTGGACTTATAAATAACCGTAAACTAGTTAAAATATAAAATTATTACCAAGCCCAAAGCGTATAAACGATACAAGCCATACTTGTGTATGGCTTGCTGCTATTGAAACTTCACTGTACGCCTAGGACGTATCTATTTAAGCTGTGTTACTGTTTTCCACTGACCATTTTGTACTTGTGACAAGTAGATATCATTAATCGCGACATGGCTCTCAGGCGTGATGGCAACTGTAGATCCTGTAACCCCATCGACAAAACTGACAGTCTCAAGACCCTTATTGAAAGTGTCAGCATTTAGGTCAGGACCTGCTGCGGTTAGACCATCAACGGTCACTTTAGCGGCAAGATAACCAAGAATAGCACCTGCTGATACTTCCTCTCCTGTGGCTTTTTCGAACTTTTCAACCCAAGCTTTAGTCTCAGGTTCATTGGCTCTTAGTGCCAAATCATTATAGTAAGACACAGAGTATAGGCCTTCACTTGCGCCGCCTGGTGCCGCTGCAACCGCAGGATGAAAACCTGTTACAGGAGCAATAAATTTCACATCACTCCAGCCCATAGCGTTTGCTGTACCGACTGCCGTGATAGCACCACGGATGGTTAGAGATAAGGCAATAAGCTCACATTTAGCGTCTTTTAACTTGGCCATTGCCCCAGCAAAGTCTGTTTCATCAGGACGGTGGGAGCTGGACTGAACTAACGTGACGTTAGGATTGTTATCGCTGATATCCTTAGCCGCCTCATTGGTCTCTTCACCATAGTCTGATGGGATATACATGACACATAAATTGCTAACTTTGTTCTCGGCAATAAGGTACTCCATACCTAGCTTTATTGAATCATAATAGGTACTACCAGCGGTATAGCGACGATTGAAATCCCCTTCTTCTTGCATAGCCCGAGCAAAAGTGAGTGGCATGATACTAGGAACATTGGCGCGATCCATAATGGGAAAGCTCGCTAAGTTGTGCGGTGTGCCAAGTGACATCAGCATGGCAAACACTTTATCGCGGCTGACCAGTTTATTCGCAGACTGTACGGCCTTTGGTACTTGATAAGAATGGTCCTCGACGATATAGCGAATCTTTCGACCATTGACCCCGCCTGCCGCATTCACCTCATCAAAATACATATTGGCTGCGGCGACTGCAGGATTACCAAATCCAGCAAACGGACCTGATAAATCATTTGCGCCGCCTAAGATAATCTCAGTATCGGTCACACCTTGTACTGGCATATCGCTTGTAGAAGTAGATGTAGCAGCCTCAGTATCAGTGCCCGTCGCTGCGGTCGTTTCTGGATCACTACACCCTACTAGACCCATCGTACCGACTGTGAGTGCTAGTAGCGTGGTCTTGAATGTCCATTTCATTGCCTTTCTCCTTGCGACTCAGTCGCTGTTAGTTTAATGCTCTTGAGATTAATACTTTCGAGGTTGAGACGACTTCAAAAAGCTGAACAGTGCTAAGCTGAACTGTATTAACGGGCTAGATCAGTACATAGAGTCGATGAGAGCATGATGCTTTTTCTCAACCAAGTTTCTTTTCAATTTCATCGTCGCGGTCAATTCGTCATCTTCAGGACTGAGCAGCACATCTATAAGCCTGAATTGCTTTATGGTTTCTACTTGGGCTAGGGTCTCATTAGCAGACTGTACAACGTCATCTATCAAGGCGATGACTTCTGGCGCGTGACACAACGAGCGAAAATCAGAAAACATCACTTGATTGTCTTGCGCATATTTTTCGACGTTTTCTTGATCTATCATGATCAGACAAGTCAAACACTTTCGCTTATCGCCAATGACGACCGCATCTGAGATATAAGGTGAAAATTTAAGTTTGCTTTCAATTGCAGCTGGTGTGACGTTTTTGCCGCCTGCGGTGATAATAATGTCCTTGATACGACCCGTGATAAATATATAACCGTCTCTTATCTCGCCGACATCACCCGTATGTAGCCAGCCATCACGTAAATCCTTAGCGGTTTTTTCTGGTTTATTCCAGTAGCCTGCAAACACGTTAGCCCCTCTTACTAGTATCTCCCCATTGTCGGCGATACGGACTTCAGAATCAGGTAATGCCTTACCTACGCTACCGGCCATCTGTGCTTCAGGGGTATTAACCGATATCACGCCCGCACTTTCGGTCATGCCATAGCCTTCATAGATAGGCACCCCTATCGCATGAAACCAGCGGATAATATCTAGCGAGATGGGCGCGGCACCCGTAGTGGCACGGCGAATATTACTCATGCCTATCAGGTCACGAATTTTGTATAGCACCAGTCGATTCCAAAACTCGTAACGCAGTCGTTGACCTGTCGTAGGAGTATTGCCTGCCATCACGATATCAGCATAGTCATGACCTGCTTTGATGGCTTGATCAAATGCCCAGCCATTGAGTGCACTGGCGTCGCTACGCATGTTACTGATGGAGGCGTACATTTTTTCCCATAGTCTGGGTACAGCGGTAAAGGTATCAGGTGAGACTTCTTTCATATTCTCAAATACCGTTTCTGTGCTCTCAGCAAAATTGACGATACAACCTCGATGGATAGGCAGATCTACTGACGTTAAACGTTCGAGTACATGACATAAGGGCAGAAAGCAGAGCTGCTCATCAGTAGGCAATATAGGAAGAATATCAATGCTTGTTTTTAGCTCAAAGAGGACATTGGCATGCGTTAAAATAGCGCCTTTTGGATTGCCTGTCGTACCAGAGGTATAGATTAAAGTGCGTATGTCATTAGGTGTGCCTTGATCGATATAATCACTAAAACGCTCTCTTGCGTTATCAACACTTCGACCAATCGTATATAGCTCATCAAGGAAAACAACCTGAGCATCCTCTAGGCCACGCAAACCTTTACGGTTAAGGACAATGACTTTTTTGACACGTGGCGTCTGCTCACGAATCTCTAAAAACTTATGCAATTGCTCATCGTTTTCTACAATCAGAAACTTTGAGTGGCTGTCATTTAGTATATAAGCAAGCTGATCAGGACTGTCTGTCGTATAGACACCGTTGGGTATCCCGCCTACGCCGCAGACGCCCATATCAAAATAAAGCCATTCTTTATTATCTTCACTCAAAATAGAAACAGTCTGGCCTTTGCTCAGACCAAGCTCGACGAGTGCCATGCCGATATCGCAGCTATGATGATAATAGTCTAGCCAACTATAACTCTGCCAAATACCAAAGCTCTTTTCTCGATGCGCAATCCTATCACCTCGGCTCAAGCAAACCTGTCGCCAAAGTTTGCTCAACGTATCGCACCCTTCTAGAATTTGAGGTGCATGATCGAAAGGCGCATTGTGGATCTTTCGACCCGTATCGTAATCATGACTTTCAGAGCGATCGTGAGACGATACTGGTGCGGCAGATGTTACTTTCGTGACCGTAGCATCCGCGGGAGAAAGTGAAGTATTGTTTTTAGTATTAACATCAATATCAATGGAGGTCGTCATGATTATTATCGCCAAGTCTTTTTGCGTTTCCACCGAGTGGCTTCCGCAGTGTTATCTTTGGTTTGTCCCAAATAGAACTCTTTAATATCATCAGAGTGCATGAGTTTGTCCGCTGAGCCTGCCATGACAATACGCCCTGTTTCTAACACATAACCGTAATCCGCTGCTGACAAGGCAACTCTGGCGTTTTGTTCAACCAGTAGAATCGTGACGCCTTGTTCTTTATTTAATCGTCGAATAATGGCAAATATCTCTTGTACTAATAGTGGAGACAGTCCAAGAGACGGCTCATCGAGTAGCATAAGAGAGGGTCGTGACATTAGCCCTCGACCGATAGCGAGCATCTGCTGCTGACCACCAGACATCGTGCCCGCTGCTTGTGTACGGCGATCTTTTAGAATAGGAAAGTACTCATATATCATCTCAACATCACGCTGTATCTCAGACTTGTCACGCCGAGTATAAGCGCCCATCGCTAAGTTTTCGGCGACATTCAAAAAAGGAAATACCTCGCGTCCCTCGGGTACATGCGACAGTCCTTTTTTGACCAAGCGATCAGGCTCAGTACCATCGATACGCTCTCCGTGGAACCATACTGCGCCCTTGCGAGGATTGATGACACCCGAGATGGTCTTCATTAGCGTCGTCTTACCTGCACCATTCGCGCCCAAAATCGTGACCACTTTGCCTTCGGGAACCTCTAGACTCACGCCTCTCAATGCCATCACTGGACCATAAGCGGATTCTAGATTTCGCACCTCTAGCACGTTATTCTTTACTTCAGAGTCGACCAAATTCATTTCAGTAGCTGGCGCGGCAGAGGATAGTGATTTTTTGATAGATGACATTACACACTCTCCTGTCCAAGATAGGCTTCAATAACCTGTGGATTGGCTTGCACCTCAGCTGCCGTGCCCTGAGCCAAAAACTTACCTTCAGCGACGGCCAATACTCGATCTGATACGCGATTCACAAGACTCATGTCATGCTCTACCATCAAGATAGTCAAGCCAAGATCCTTTTGCATATCTTCAATCCACCACGCCATCTCGGATGTTTCCTCCACGCTAAGACCAGAGGCAGGCTCATCGAGCAAAATAAGCTTTGGATTAGCGGCTAATGCGCGAGCAATCTCGACCACTTTTCTAATACCATAAGGCAGACCTGCAATGAGTTTATCTCGATAAGGCGCTAACTCTAAAAAATCGATAATTTTCTCAACTTGCAAACGATGCTCGCGCTCGCTACGGCGCACCTTTGGTAAAAACAGCAAGTCCTGTATCCATGACGTATTGCGCTGCGAATGGCGACCGATAAGTAGATTTTGAAGCACGCTTGAGTGATCAAACAACTCGATGTTTTGAAACGTACGGGCAATACCCAGTTTTGCGATATCATGAGCAGGTAGCTTGGTAATATCAGTGTCATCAAAGGTAATACGACCACTAAGCGGCTCGTACAAGCGACTGATTAAGTTAAAAATCGTGGATTTACCAGCCCCATTAGGTCCTACGATAGTAAATACCTCGCCCTCGTTTACCTCAAAGCTAATATTATCAACGGCTTTTACACCACCGAACGCGATAGATAAGGAGTCAACTTTTAATAAGCTCATCGCATACGCTCCGTTTTAAGATAAGTTTTAGAACGGCGAAACAGTCCTTTTCGATATAACGGAAACATCTGAAACCAAGTCCGTATCTTTATCCAAATGCCGTATATACCGCGTGGCTCATAGATGATCATGATGACAATGACTAAGGCAAACAGCGCCGTATCAATACCAGGAATACTGGTGATACTAGAGCCCGCACCTTGACCAACCATATCGCCTAAGATAGCAATCACTTGTGGCAATAAGACAACGACGACAGCACCAAAAAACGCACCATGTATGGAGCCCAAACCGCCGATGACAATTTGCAGTAGGATGGTGATAGAGATGATAACGGTGAAGCTCTCATAATTGACCGCTTGCACAAAATGCCCATACATAGCGCCGCCCACGGCGGTAATTGCACAAGATATGCTGAACGCTAGTGTTTTGGCTTGCGGTACATTGACGCCAAGCGCACGGGCGGATACTTCACTGTCTCTGATGGCTAAGAACGATCGTCCAGTGCCGCTTCTGAGTAAGTTGATATACCCTAAGGTAACCAACACCACGAGTGCGAGGCATAAGTAATAAAAGGCCTTTGGCGTGATGTAGCGATCGATGGTGTAGCCAAACAGATTGATAGGAGAGGCAAAGGTGCCAGAGATTCCGCCCGTAATAGGCTCAGCCACGATAGCGATGTCCTCAACGATAATACTAAGTGCTAAGGTTGCGATGGCTAAATAGATACCGCTAGTTCGTAGGATAGGTCTGGCAATAATCGCACCGATAACCCCAGTGATCAGTGCACAGGCAATCAAAGCAGGGAAAAAATTCCACCCTCGAGCCATCAGTGCCATATGGCTAAATGCCCCTATTGCCATAAAGGCGGCATGCCCTAAGCTGACCTGTCCGGTATGCCCCGTCAAGAGCATCAGACCGAGTCCAGAGATAGACCAAATCAATATAGCGCTAAGCTCACTGATGTAATAGTTGCTCAACAACCAAGGCGCCATCAGTAATAGCAAGAGAAGCACGCCATATTTTATAAGTTGGCTTTTGTCATCGAAGATATTGATATCTTGATCATAGTTGTGTTTAAACTGAGCTTTCATGGGCAGTACTCATCCTTGAAAAGATTTGGAGGCCGCTTTGTCATCCTTGAATCAAAGCTGCCTTGGATCAAAGCTTCTATACTTTTTTCTGTTTGACCTGAGAAAAAATACCGCCCGGACGTACGATTAGTACGATCAACATAACCACATAAGGCGCAATTTGACTAAGACCTAGCGGTAGATAACGCCCAGCAAAAGGCTCTATCACCCCTACTAGCAATCCGCCTGCCAGCGCACCAGGCAAGGAGCCTAATCCACCGATTACCGCAGCGGCAAAGGCCTTGATACCGAATAGTAATCCGACAGAGGGTTCAATCGCGCCTTTGGCCGCAAATAGTATGCCGGCAAGTGCGGCAACCACCCCTGACAATGCCCAAACGATACCATTGACCCGCTTGACGGGAATACCCATATAGTAGGCTGCCATTTGGTTTTGACTGCTGGCTTGCATCGCAATACCAAGCCGCGTGTGGGCAAAAAAGAAGTACAAAATAGAGGTTAATGCGATAGTAGATATGATGATAATGATGTCAACATAAGCGATACTGAGTGAGCCTAATGCCAACATCTTGCCTGAAAACGGTGTCTGTAGTGAGACTGGGCTATGTCCCCAGATGACACCAGCGACAAAGCGCATCAAGAAACCAAGCGAGATGGTAAGGATGACCATCGCAAATTGCGGCTGACCAAAAATACCACGTAGGATAAAGCGATCGAGTAAGTAGCCGAATGCACCCATGATGACAGCAGCAAAGGTGATGCCTAATAAGAAGGGAAGGTTTGCCTGATCGGCATTGATGAAAGATATGCCTAAAAAGGCACCGAGCATAAGCATGTCGCCTTGGGCGAAGTTTACCGCTTCTGAGGCTTTGTAAATGAGTACAAAACCCAGCGCTAACAGCCCATATATACAACCATTAGCAATCCCGCTAATGAGCAGTTGTAGGATATCCATAAAGTCCCTTTTGTCTTAACATTATCATCCGTGACAATGTTTGAATAAGCGGTTCAATCGACTGACTTTTTCATCAACTACTTGTAAAGAAATTCATTTTCTTTGTATCAAAACGACTAGCGTTTTAGGAAGTAATCAATATGGCAGCAGTAGTAGCGAATAATATTCATATATTCACATTATACCAACTACGAATTATTGTCTATAGAAAAATCAAAGTTATTCAATGATTTATAGCAAGCTGCAAAAGCTATTTATATTACTCACCTAAAAACACCGCCATTATTGCCATGGTATAATTAGCTACTTTATATCGTCTATCCAAACCTATTCTATAAGTCATCATCATGAGTCAAATGCCAAAACAAGCAAAGCCAGTTAAGCCAAGCAATTCGTCAGTCGGCAATCCGTCGTCAGCTAAAAAATCTACTGATAACCACTATGACGTCATCATCATCGGTGCTGGTGCTTCAGGATTGTATTGCGCACTGACTGCTGGTCGCCGCGGCCGCCGCGTATTGGTGTTAGATCATGCCAATAAAGCTGGCAAAAAGATTTTGATGTCGGGTGGTGGTCGCTGCAACTTCACCAATTACTTTGTAGAGCCTGAGCATTTTATTGGTGCCAATCCCCACTTCTGCAAATCAGCACTGAGTCGTTACCCGAGTTGGGAGTTTATCGGCATGGTAGAGTCGCATAAGATTGCCTACCATGAGCGCGACCATGGTCAGCTGTTCTGCGACGACTCAGCACAAGATATCCTGTCTATGCTGCTAGATGAATGTATGGCTGTAGGCGTACAAGTAAAGCTTAATGCTCAAATTGATCATGTCAAAACTACCGCTCATGATAATGGCGAACGCTTTTATCTAACGACGAGCAAAAAGCTTGGTAAAAAAGATATCGCGAGCGGCACTCAGTCCGCGCAGACACGCTATAGCTGTGAATCTTTAGTTGTCGCTACTGGTGGCCTGTCTATCCCGACCATGGGAGCAAGTGGTATCGGCTATGAGTTGGCACAGCAGTTCGGGCATACGCTCGTGCCTACTGACGCTAGTCTTGTGCCGTTTACTTTCACTGACAAAACAGGCGAGCTTATCCGTGCCTTGGCTGGTATCAGTCTGCCAGTTATTGCCAGTAACGAGCGTATCTCTTTTAAATTACCTGTCCTATTTACCCATCGCGGTCTCTCTGGCCCTGCCATGCTACAGCTATCCAACTATTGGCAGACTGGCGAAACCATCAGTATCAATCTGTTGCCTGAGATAGATGTCACTGAACTCTTACTTGCTCGCAAAAAATCACATCCGCGCCAACTGATTCGTACCGTATTGGCAGAAAATACAGATAACGCATTACCCAAGAAGCTATTGGCAGCGTTACAGACGCATCTGTGGGAAGACATCAAAGATACAGAACTTGCCAATATCAAAGACGAGCGACTCACAGAACTTGGTACTACGCTCAATGGCTGGCAGCTCAAGCCCTCTGGTACGGAAGGCTATCGCACTGCTGAGGTCACACGCGGCGGCGTCACCACTGACGAGGTATCTTCCAAAACAATGCAAAGCAACTTGCAAGATAACTTGTACTTTATCGGTGAGGTGCTCGACGTGACAGGCTGGCTTGGCGGCTATAATTTTCAATGGGCTTGGGCCAGTGGTTTTGTCAGTGGTGAAGTCGTTTAATCACTTCAATGGCCTCCCTATTTATAGCGACAATAGTGGCTTTAGTGTCTGTCAGCATTTGAATAATTGAGCAGTATTCAGATGATTGCTGACATTATGTTTGATGATAGTTGAATGGTTTTAGACAGTAATCTTAGAGAACGATGAGAATAAACACAACATAAGTCTATTTTCATAGTAGAATTAACGTAAGGCATTCATCCTATTGATAGCAATGCCACTTAGACTTATGAGGTAATCCATGCGTCCAATCAAGCATATTCATGGTGATAAAAAGCCGCATTGGGTAGGTGATGGTTTTTTTGTGAAAACCCTAATCAATCATCTCGATAATAATCCTGATTTTAACTATAGCCATACCGATCCTTTTTTATTATTTGACTACGGTAAGCCTACGACTTTTTCACCCAATCCTGATTATAAGCTGCAACCACATGGTGTTGGACTGCACCCACACAAGGGTTTTGAGACCGTAACTATCGCCTATTCAGGTGAGATTAGCCATGCAGACTCGACAGGTGGGCGCGGCGATATTTTAGAAGGTGATGTACAGTGGATGACTGCTGGTCGCGGTATTCTGCATGAAGAGTTCCACTCTGAAGCATTCGGCCAGCGTGGCGGCGTCTTTAGTATGGTGCAGTTATGGGTTAACCTGCCAAGCGCCCATAAACTGACTGACCCCAAATACCAATCTATCAAACGTGCTAATATGCCTATCGTTGATCTGATAGGCAATAGCGACGAGCAAACTGTCATCGGTCAAGCTGCCATTATTGCCGGTGACTGGCATGGGATAACAGGAGCAGCAACGACCTTTACGCCAGTCAATATGTGGGATATCGAGCTACATACAGCAGGTACAACCTCGCTACAAGTACCGAAAACGCACAATACCCTACTGCTGGTACAAGAAGGTCAAGTATTGGTCAACGATACAGCCGTCAGTGCAGGTAGCCTAATTGAGTTTTCAGCGCCTATTCGAAATCATGTAGGCACTCAATCTGAACATTCATCATTACCTGCTACTGATACTATCGAATTGACCTACCCTGCAACTACCGATGAAGACACACCTATCAAATTGCTACTGCTAAGCGGCGAGCCAATCGGTGAACCGGTCGCAGGTCACGGTCCTTTTGTCATGAATACCCAAGAAGAACTACGTCAAACCTTCCGTGATTATCAAATAGGCATTTTTGGCAAATAACAAAAATCTAGGCTTAAAAAAAAGCCGCTCAACTATTGATAGTTAAGCGGCTTTTTTATGTTGCGTTATTTAGTTAAAAATCTAACTATTACGCTTGGTCTAAAAATGGATAGTCGGTATAACCTTCAGCACCGCCACCATAGAAAGAATCTGGATGTTGCTCATTAAGCGGCGCGCCTTTTTGAATGCGCTCAGCCAAGTCAGGGTTGGCGATATAGTCACGGCCAAAGGCGACTGCATCGATATAACCTGCTTTTACATTTTGCTCTGCTTTTTCGGCAGTATAGCCACCAGCTGCGATAATCATTTGATCAAAAGCAGCACGTACACGCTTACGGAAGTCTTCGCTATAAGGTGTACCACCTGCCCAATCTGGCTCTGACAGATGCAGATACATGATTCCTCGTTTGTTAATCTGCTCAATCATCCAGATATTTTCGTCTTCATTATATCCAGCTTCTACGTTGTTGAACGTACCAAGTGGTGAAATACGAATACCAACATGATCTGCATCCCAAGCATCTACGCATGCATCGATAACGTCAAGCGTCAAGCGCGCACGGTTTTCGCGGCTACCGCCGTATTCATCATCGCGTTGGTTGGTTTGCTCAACCCAGAACTGATGCAATAGGTAACCATGAGCACCATGAATCTCTACCCCATCAAAACCCGCTTCTTTGGCGTTCTTAGTTGCTTGACCAAAGTCAGCGATAACTTGCTTGATTTCTTCAAGTGTGGCTGGACGCGGCGGCGTTGCATCTACACGAATGGCTTGGTTGTCGCTGTCACGTAGTGAGGTACGTACACCAACATCAACGTTAGAAGCAGAGATGGGCGCTTTGCCGTCTGGCTGTACACTCTCGTGAGAAACTAAGCCCGTGTGCCATAGCTGTACGACGATTTTGCCACCTTTAGCATGGACGTTATCTACGATGGTTTTCCATGCAGTGATTTGGTCTTTGGTATGAACGCCTGGCGCGCCAGCATAGCCTTTCGCTTGGAAAGATACTTGCGTCGCCTCAGTGATTACCAAGCCAGAACCTGCACGCTGTGAATAATATTCGCTTGCCAATGCTGTTGGTACATCGCTTGGCTCAACCGAACGCAGACGCGTCAACGGTGCCATAATGATGCGGTTTTTTAGGGTTTGGGTACCCATTTTGACGGTTTCAAATAAATTATCGTGTGCCATAAAAAGCCCTGTTTATTGTTTTAAACCTTAGTATCAGGTTTACTATTATTGGTAATAAATAGCACTTATATTAGTAGGTAGCACTTAGCTATCGTTCTATAATTTGCGAAGTACGCTACTCATAAGCCGAGTTCTTTATAGGGGGCAAATGCAATTATTCCAAGCAATATTTACAAACAGAAACACCAATATTTAGATATTCGAATCTTTATAATTAAAGGCTACGAAGACAGTTTACTGTAGCTTAAACTCTCGTCGTCCGCGTGGAATTCTTTGGTTGTAGCATTTTTTTGACAGACAGCTCAAGTGACAAATACGTGCCAAACAATATCACCACTGAACCGATGATGGCTTGGATATTTAGGGCTTCACCAAGTAGCAAATACCCTAAAATAATGGCAAAAATTGGAATGACTAAAGTAATACTGGTGGCACGCGTCGGGCCAATATTTTTAATCAGCTGATTCATAAAAATAAGGGCGATGGCGGTCGAAAATACACCTATACAGATCACTGATACCCACGCCTTTATGCTGATATCTTTGCCATAAGGGAACTCATTAAAAGCCACAGGCAGCATAATGATACTACCGATAATGAGCGAGCCTGCGGTGATAGCGACTGGCGATACCTCATACAGATAGTTTTTGGTGATGTTGGCCCCAAGCGCATAACCTACACAGGCCAGTAGCGCGTAGCCCATTGGGAGTAGCCCTTCGACCAGGCCTTTGCCTGGCTCACCGCCACCAAATAAGCTTTCGCTCATCAGTATGATTACCCCAATCACCCCAATGACTAAACCAAGTGCTTGTTTTTTTGACAACCTATCTTTAAAGAAGACTCTAGCGATAAAACCACTCATCATCGGTACAGAGGCATTTAGTACGGCTAGCACGCCTGCGTTCACTGATTGCGCGGAAAATGAGAACAACACAAAAGGCAGCGCTGCTGAAAACAAGCCAACGAGCGCCAGCATTTTCCAATGCTCCTTGATGCCGACTCTGTTTTTCTTATTTAATAATACAAAGACCAACATGACCAATCCGGCGAATATCACACGCAAACTGGCAAATGCCAATGAGCCAAACTCAGGCACACCAATACGATAAAAAACGAAGGAGAGTGACCACATAAAAGAGAGCGTCACAAAGATGATGAGGTCACGGTTGGTCATTGGGTAATCCTATTAAGCGCTTAGACTGCGTTTGCCAACTCGTGTCGGTCATAAGCGTCTGATGCGTTGTAAAAATTATCATGTGATTAAAAACTCATGATGATAACTTTTTAATTGTTTGATGGGTAATTTTTTATAAAATTTATAGTGAGTTTTTATCCATTCATTAATTTTTTTAGCACAGTTTTAAGGTTTTCACCTTTTTAATAATCTGTAAATTTGGACAAATCCCTTTTATTGAGCACCATACAGTAAGCAGCGCCTATCCTATATTTCTTATACTTTAGCTTATTCCAGCGCTTTTCTATTCACATACTAAAGAACTCGAAAGTCACCCTTAAGTAAGTCATCCGTTAAATACCTATAAAAACAGATTCACGGTCATAGTAAATTCTTCTTATAACCCTGTTCTATAACAGCTACTCTTAATAATACTGATGTTAAGGATAGCTTTAATACATCAGTTCAAGATTTTCTTAAAATATATTAGTTGATATTTGTTCACTAATTTTCTACTATCTACAAGGTATTGGTTAGTATTTGGCAATACAAAAAATAGATGGCAAACATCATTAATAATGATTAATAAATTATTGAGGAATGATTATGAAAAGGATAGCGTTATTTATCAGTATGATGTCAGTTGCAACGGCAGGTTTTTGCGGGGTTGGTCAGTTCTCAGATGAGACCACTTGCTATGTTTATAAACAAGATAAACTGCAAAAAAAGCTAAACTGTCAGTATGAGGGCGCTGAGGGTGCAGCGATGAGTTATAGTTTTAGGCAGGTCTCCTATAACCTGCCAGGATTTGGCAAAATGGCAACCTCTACCAGTGCAAACTATAATGACCGTAATGAAGTGACTGGATGGACGACGACCGTCAATGACGAGCCCGCGATCATCAGATATCGTCTGCCGACTAATCAGCGTATCGTCAGTGATGCCTATGCGCAGTCTGGTAAAGCAGTTATGCAATGTTATCTTAGTACAAAATCGCAGTGGGAGATTTGTGCTAAATAGAACAAAGTACTCTGACAACTTATAGTGCAATAAAGCTGAGCGTTTTGCTCAGCTTTACGTTTGGGGAAGTACCTAGCTAATCATAATTTTTTATCTGCTCTAATTTTTTCTTTAAGCTTCTCAATTAATTTAGCGCCTTTAGCGACCTTATTTGTACCTCCAAGCTCACTGTACAAATCATATGTTGTGGCTAAAGCATAATCAAACATACCATCACTTAAGTCATCAGGTTGTAACTTGGATAATTGATTGCTTTTTGGATAAAGACTTCGAGCCATTAAACAGGTCACAGTGTATAAAATATAAAACTTTATATCTGCAATTTCAGTTGTTGTATATTTTCTATCTTTCTTTAATTTCTCTTCAATACTTCGCCCTAACTTGGCAACTAAATAGTATGACTGTAAGTCATTATTTTTATGAAATAGTTTAGAGTATGACTCATCGTCTTCTAGTAACGTTGATGGTCTGGCTCTTGCAAAGTTTGGCTTTTGCATTAGCACTGAGATCAAACATTGAGACATAAATGGAACACTAATTATTTCTTTAGGTTTTTTACCTTCATTTTTATAGAAATTCTTCCTTCTATCATAAAAAAGACCTCTAGATTTAAGAAAATCTTCTATTTGCCTATGCACTTGATCCGTTGCTCTTAATGATGATTTAGGAATTGGCGTTTGACTATTTGTAGCACGAATGATTCGATCTCGTGTTTCCTCACTTTCAGGAACAATTATTCTAACGAGTACATCTCGGTTTTCATCTACTAACCTAGCTTGGTTCAAATTATAAAAACGATGTATTTCTGAAGAAGTTTGTAGTCCATTTACAATTTCAGGATTATGAACGACTAACTCTTTTCCTCCAGGTGCGGCAACTTCGCTTGCTAAAATAGTAACACCGTTGTTCAACCACCAAAATTCTTCATTTCCAGGATTTTCAAGAGTATCTTGTATTTCATTATTTACATTTGTTTTACCCTGATAGTCTCTAACATTTGATTCAAATATGTGTCTAATAAGCTTTCCATCATCATCCGTAATGAAATTATAATAATCTGCTAAATTAGTCAAAGCTATGAAGACTTGACCTGAAGTTGATAGTGGAGTTTCTGATATTTTCAAGCGGAATACATCGTTTGGTCTTTCTTGCGTCATTTTAACTAGCTTTTCAGCCCCGAGAAAATAAACATTGGTATCGGCGGTAGGTAGTTTACTCTTTATATCATTCTCTAAATCAGCTGCCTGTTTTTCTACATTTGGATGTAAATCAACTCCTTTAGAAACGTAATAAATACTAACTTTTAACTTTGGTTTTTTAGTTATTAGACCAACATAAGTATTTTTAAACAATTCGAATGCTGCTAGCACTTTTTCATTGTATCTTCCACTATAGTCATTAGGATTAAAATCTAAATCGAAAAGATTTCTACATAATCTAGATATCTTCAAAAGAGGTTCTTCTGAAAAAGAATTTTCATATTTCGACTGTATTAAAACAAACTCAATATCAACATTTTTCTTATACTTTCCAATCAGACTTTCATCCTCTTTTATTAGTTCACCATTCACAAAAAGATAGATAGAATCTGCACCACCGTCATGGCTTTCACCCGCAATACCTGCATTTATTTCATCATAGCTTAACTCACTTTCCTTCAACACTTGAAGTGCCGAATAAAATTCAAAAAATTCACTTAAAGATATATCCTCTCCTAAGTCTTTCATTTCCTGCTTAATTATTGCATCAAGCAATATTTGATTATTTTTAGACATCGATTTTCCTTAATTCGATAATGCTTTGTTTAATTATTCAAAATTATAGCAGAAGGATGTATAGTGATTTGCTTTTCTCAAACCTTTAATACTCGACCTTTTGTATATGAGACAGCCATTGAATTACAAACCTGCATCGGTAAGAATGATGCTACCTATTTATAAAACCTACTCACCAACCCAGTTTACTAAAGAGTCAAATACATGAAACTGCGCATCCTAAAGTCTGCTGTGACCAATCCTTGGTTTAATCTTGCTACCGAGGATTGGATATTTAATACGCTCAATCCCGACTCGCATACCCTATTTTTATGGCGTAACTCTGAGACCGTGGTTATTGGACGCTCGCAAAATCCATGGGTAGAGTGCAAAACCGATAAGATGGAAGCAGACGATGTATTTTTAGCACGGCGTCAGAGCGGCGGCGGCGCTGTGTTTCACGATTTAGGTAATACCAACTTTACCTTTTTATCGCCCAGTGATGCTTACGACCAAGAAGCAAACTTCATCGTCATCATCAATGCGCTTAAAAAACTCGGCATAGACGCCACGCTGTCTGGTCGTAACGATATGCAGGTCGGCGACCGCAAAATATCGGGCAGCGCATTTAGACATGCCGCCGATCGCAGCTTTCATCATGGCACATTGCTGGTCAATGCCAACATGCAAAAGCTTGGCGACTATCTAAACCCGCATCCATTAAAGCTTAAAGCGAAAGGCATCAAATCTGTGCGCGCGCGCGTGGCAAACTTGGTAGATTTCAATGAGGCTATCAATCACGAGACCCTGTCTGATGCGATTATCGAAGCGTTCTGTGAATATCATGGAGAGACTGCACAGATTGAGCAGTTAGATGAAGCCAGCCTTGCCAAGCAGCCGACGCTAAACGCTTACTATCAGCAAATGGCAGATTGGGATTGGCGCTTTGGTAAAACACCTGAGTTTACTCATCATATCGAGACGCGCTTTGATTGGGGCATGATGGATGTGCATATGGATGTGAAGCAGGCAATGATTACCGAAGTTGTCATCTTCTCTGACGCGCTAAATGTTGAGCTTATTGATCTGCTTAAAAAGACATTGACTGGCGTTAAATATAATAAGAAAGAGATTCAAGATAAACTCAATGACCTAGCAAAAGCGCAACCTGAGTTGGCAGCGCAAATTAGTGATTTTGAGCAGTGGTTAGTTGGCGAGATGGAAGGTTAGATTTTGCGACGTCAGATTTAATCTAGCAAGTATTGCAGAGTGTGCCGCTTGCACTGCTTGATAAAAAGTTACTGACATAAATGCGCTGTATATAGTTAATGGTATTGAAATCGTACATACGCCATTTGAGATTTTATATATTAACGATGCATAAAAAGCACCCTGCCATTACTCCATTTTTTATGAATAATCAATATTAAGGTATTTTCATGAAGTACTTACATGCAATGATTAGAACCAACAAACTAGAAGAAACGTTATTTTTCTATTGTGACCTTATGGGCTTACAACTGCTAAGAAAGAGAGACTCTGAATCAGGTAGATTCAGCTTATATTTTTTAGCAACGCATGAGGGTGCGCCAGAGATTGAGGTGACACACAACTGGGATGAAAGAGAATATACCAATGGCGATAATTTTGGGCACTTTGCCTTTAGAGTCGACAACATATACGCACAGTGCGACACCTTTATACAGGCAGGGATCGAGATATTAAGACCGCCTAGAGATGGCCATATGGCTTTTGTTAAAGACCCTAATAATATCTCAATTGAGCTGCTACAAAATGGCGAAGACTTAGAACC
Organism: uncultured Psychrobacter sp.; assembly: GCF_947500265.1. GTDB lineage: Bacteria > Pseudomonadota > Gammaproteobacteria > Pseudomonadales > Moraxellaceae > Psychrobacter. The sequence goes on from NZ_CANMRN010000003.1 coordinate 308,510, forward strand.
TATTGAGCCTTGGATTTCGATGGAAAATATTGGCAGTTGGTAAATGAGTGAGGCTGGTTAGTTGGGCTAGGATGGATGGACTGATTCGTTTTTTGCAGATAGTGATGATGACACGTATATCACAGTTATAGCTTTCTTAAAATACAATCAAGATCTAAAAATGAGGGTAATATGAAAAGGTTATGCATCACTACAATCGGTATTTTAGGCACTTGCCTACTTTCCACTTATGCAAATTCAGCAAGTTTTGATTGCAATAAGGCTGCTACGTGGGTAGAAAAAACAGTTTGCGACAGTCCTGAGCTTTCTAAGCTTGATAACGTAATGGCAAAGAAGTATAGGACTAATCTCAATAATGTAGCTAACGAAGAAGACAGCAAAAGCTATAAAAACAATGTGATTATAGATCAAAAATTATGGCTGAATTTTCAACGGAATACCTGTAAAAGTGAAGAATGTCTGATACGTGAGTATAAAGAGTATATCGAAGAGCAAACCAATTACGGTGTGGCTTGGAATTTTTCAGATGAGTTAAGTCCTTCTGATTTACCGAGTAAAAGTGCCTTTGGTAAGTTTTCTCAAACCTCTCAAATCTCACTATACAATTCAGATACTCAGCGCTGGGAAGATACGGGAGAGGCAAAAAACACGGTATCGATTCATAGTGTCGCTAATAAACCTTATCTTTCTATTATCGATGGCGTTTTGATTTTTACCAATGCTCATACCTGCGATTTGGGAGAGAGTAAAGCCATATGGTCACAGAATCACTGGGTCGTCAACGATGATCAGCCAGATAAAAACGTTGAGCTGCGTTTATATCCAGCAACTTATAAAGGCCAGACTCAATTATTATTAAGAGATATGGATGATCACTATAGAAGACTGCATTGTGGTATGCGAGGGTATTTTGACGGTATTGTATTAGAGCGTGAGGTCGATTAGTGTTTCGAACTTTCAAAGCAATGATAGGTTATATCTTATCTCCATTAAAATTGAAACCTTGAACTAAATTTATATTCCAACCAAAAAAAACGGCAGGAAATAATATTCCTGCCGCCCCATAAATACTTTATGTTTGACTATTAAATCCCTGCCGCAACCTCAGCACCATCACGAATCGCACGTTTGGCATCCAATTCAGCGGCCAGTTTTGCACCACCGATTAGGTGATATTGCGCGTCTGGCGCATCACCAACGTTTGGCATTAGCTCAACGACTGACTCTTGACCAGCACAGACGACGACACTATCGACACGTAATAGCTGGCTTTGACCTTGACTGTTAGTGACCCAAATACCTTCATTAGTGATTTTATCATACTGCACGCCAGCGACTTGGATAACGCCGTGAGATTTGATATGCGCACGATGTACCCAGCCTGAGGTTTTGTTTAGACCACTGCCCAGACGACCTTTGCTACGCTGCATTAAATACACTTGGCGAATCGGTTTGATCGCATGTGGTCTGACCAGACCACCATCACTTTGATAGTCGGTATCATTGGTCACGCCCCACTCTTCGCGCCACTCGCTGATTGACTGTGGCTCAGGGCGATAGCTTGGATCTTTTAGTCCCTCAGGACCGATCTCATCCAGTGACTTACCATGATTAGCCGTCAGATACTCGCTTACATCAAAGCCGATACCACCAGCGCCGATGACCGCTACGGTATTGCCCACTGCTTTTTCGCCAGACAGCAGCTCAGCATAGCTCATGACTTGTGGCAGCTCAGCACCTTCGAGCTTACCTTCTAGACTTCTAGGGACGACACCCGTTGCCACGATGACATGATGGAACTTGGCTTTTTCAAGCATGTCTTTATCAACTTTGGTATTCAGTTTAATCTCAACACCCAAATGCTCAAGCTCATTAATATAGTAGCGAATAGTCTCAAAGAACTCTTCTTTACCAGGGATAACTTTGGCGTAGTTGAACTGTCCACCCAGCACATCTTTAGCTTCAAACAGAGTCACGTCATGACCACGTAAGGCCGCCACATGAGCGGCTGACATACCAGCGACACCACCACCGATAACAGCGACTTTTTTCGGTTTTTTGGTTTTCTTATAGACCAATTCAGTCTCATAACAGGCTTGCGGATTGACCAAACAAGTCGAGCGTTTGTTTTCGAACGTATGGTCGAGGCAGGCTTGGTTACAAGCGATACAGGTATTAATGCGATCTGTCTGACCATTTTTGGCTTTATTAACCCAATGCGCATCAGCCAAGAATGGACGCGCCATCTGAATCATGTCAGCTTGACCAGTCGCAACGATTTCTTCTGCTGTTTCTGGCATGTTGATACGGTTAGCCGCCATCATCGGAATACTAATATGCTTTTTGATTTCAGCGGTGAAATCAACAAAAGCGGCACGTGGTACGCTAGTCACGATAGTCGGGACACGCGCTTCATGCCAGCCGATACCAGTGTTCATGATAGTCACACCCGCTTCTTCTAGCGCTTTAGCCACGGTAATGACTTCATCCATGACGTTACCGTCTTTGACCAAATCAATCACTGATAAACGGAATAAAATAATAAAATCTTCGCCAGTCGCTTCACGTACCGCTTTGACCACGTCGACAGCAAACTTCATACGACCATGAATATCACCACCATAAATGTCTTTACGCTTATTCACATGGCTTGATAAAAACTGGTTGAGTAGATAACCTTCAGAGCCCATGATTTCGACGCCATCATAGCCTGCTTGCTTGGCAAGTTTGGCTGAGCGAGCATAATCTTTCACCGTCTGCTCGATGTTTTTGATGCTCATCTTGCGTGGCTTAAACGGTGAGATTGGTGACTTGATTGGGCTAGATGATACGGCAAAAGGATGATAGCCATAGCGACCACTGTGCAATATCTGCATGATGATTTTACTGTCATGCTTATGCACAGCACGGGTGACGCGCTGGTGATTAATCACGTCAGCTTTAGTATTCATCGTTCCGCCAGCAGGCAACAACCAACCTTCGCGATTGGGCGAGATACCGCCAGTAATCATCATTGCTACGCCGCCCTTGGCACGTTCTGCAAAATACGCCGCCAGCTTGCCATAATTATAAAAACGGTCTTCGAGCCCAGTATGCATCGAGCCCATAACCATACGGTTTTTTAGCGTAGTAAAGCCCAAATCTAGCGGCTCAAATAAATGCGGATAGTGTTCATTGGTGCTAGCGGTTTGGATCGTATTGGCACTATGGCTGGCAGACATATCATTTTCCTTATGAATAGTTTATGAGGCTACTTCTTAAAAACGGCTTTTTAGAATTAGTGGGTCTAAGGGGTTTAGCATCTTCGATATCGTAACACACCGCGATTATTGTCAGCTATGCAGACAAGCGACTGATGAGTGAGCACTATATTAATTGCTATAACGAGCGGGACGGTGTAACAGGCTGCACTGTGGCAGATGGTTAAGCAAACACCACAAAACCTAGCCAACTTTTGAGGTAGATTATATACCGTTAGCTTAATATCACTTAGAGATTAGACTAAGATATAAATCGATAAATATCGACTTATACCTATAACTTCTATGCTAGATTACTGTACTAAATAATATACTGACGTTAATGTACTGACGCATTATAGAAATACGATAAAGGACTATCATCATGACAGATTTCCATACAGGTCTCGGCAAAAACGCCGCCAATTATCAACCACTTACCCCTATTGATTTCATCATTCGCAGCGCGCAAGTTTATCCTAATAAGACTGCCATCATTTATGACGATCTAGAACACAATAACCTCACTCAGACATGGCAACAGACCTATACTCGCTGTCGCCAACTGGCTGATGGTCTGCGCAAATTGGGAATCGATAAAAACGACACAGTAGCCGTGATGCTACCGAATACCCCAGCGATGGTCGAATGTGCCTTTGGTGTGCCTATGTCTGGCGGTGTCCTCTGCACCCTCAACACTCGTCTCGATATCAATGCACTTACCTTTTGCTTGCAGCATTCCGAAGCAAAGGTTTTAATTTTAGATAGCGAATTTGCTGAGCACGCTGAAATCATCGATGAGACTTTTCCAGACTTAATTGTCATTCATTCAACGGACAAAGCAGTCGATGTCGAGCGTTTTGGGCTCATGAGTTATGAAGCATTGGTAGCCAGCTCAGACAGTTTGGATAATTGGGAGATGCCGACAGATGAGTGGGATGCCATTGCGCTGAACTATACCTCTGGTACCACAGGCAAGCCCAAAGGTGTGGTCTATCATCATCGCGGCGCAACTCTCAATGCTATCTCTAATATTTTAGATTGGGACATGCCAAAACACCCGATGTATCTATGGACGCTGCCGCTGTTTCACTGCAACGGCTGGTGCTTTCCGTGGACCATCGCCGAGCGTGCTGGGGTCAATGTATGCTTGAGAAAAATTGATGCTGATTTGATATTGCAGCTGATTGCCAAGCATCAAGTTAGTCACTACTGCTCTGCGCCAGTCGTGCACAATATGATTGCTGGCGGCAAACCAGAATATAAAGAGGCTATCACGCATACGGTCAAAGGCTGGGTCGCTGGTGCCCCGCCGTCCGAAACCATGCTGACTGCGATGGAAGCAATGGGTTTTCATATCTCGCATGTCTACGGTCTCACTGAAGTATATGGTCCAGTGACGGTCTGCGCTGAGCAGGAAGAATGGAATGAGCTTGATGTGGCCACACGCGCCCAGAAGAAATCACGTCAAGGCATGACTTCTCACTTGATGGCAGGGTTTGAGGTATTTAGGCAAGGTACGACTGAACCAGTCGCTGCTGACGGAGAAGAGATGGGCGAGTTGGCGCTACGTGGCAATATGGTGATGAAAGGCTATCTAAAAAGCCGCAAGGCTACCGAAGAGGCATTCGCTGATGGCTGGTTCCGCACGGGTGATCTGGGTGTTAAATACCCTGATGGCTATATCAAAATTATGGACAGACTAAAAGATATCATCATTTCAGGCGGTGAGAACATCTCTAGTATTGAGGTAGAAAACGTCTTGTATAAACTACCTGCGATTGAGAGCTGTGCCGTCGTCGCCGCACCAAATGATAAATGGGGCGAAGTGCCCGTCGCCTTTATCGAGATTCACGCCGGTAGCACGCTGCAACGTGATACGGTGATGGAGCATTGTAGTCAGCACCTAGCAGGTTTTAAAGTGCCGAAATATATTGTCTTTGCAGAAATACCTAAGACCAGTACCGGTAAAGTTCAAAAGTTTGAGCTACGCCAAGCGGCTAAATCATTGGCACACGAAACGCCAAAAGTAACCGCCAGTGCTAAATAAAACGGCGACTTATTAAGTCATATCATCAATCAACATCCATCAAAAAGGTCAGCTACATATATATAGCTGACCTTTTTTGAGCGCTCGTCTATTTATATAAAACTGACTATATCAGCCAAGCTTAGGCTCAAGCCATTGATAAACTAGCATTCCTATAATCATGGCAGGAATAAAGACATAGGCTTGCCACTGGCCAGTACCGAGCAATACAATTCCTGGTCCTGGGCAGATACCAACCAGCCCCCAACCGATACCGAACAACATCGCACCGATGAGCAGTTTTTTATTAATGACAGTTTTGCTTGGCATATCAATCGGTGTACCAATCCAACTACTCTGTTGACGCTTTGCTAATTGCACACCGAAAAACGCCACTATCAGACCACCACCCATCACCAGTGCAAGGGAGATATCCCATGCACCAAATACGTCTAAAAACCCTTGTACCTTTACAGGATCGGTCATACCTGATATCAGTAGTCCCAGTCCAAACAGCAGTCCTGCTAGCAATCCGATTATATTTTTTAGCATCGTCATATCTCGCTATTATTATCTTTCATTAACCATCATATGTCGTTCGCGCATGAACCTGGCCATCAGTCTTCATCTGACAATATGCCATGAATTCGCTATAGCAGGCCTAGTACGTGACGACCGATATAAACGGTCACAATTCCAAACAGCATAAAGGTGACGGTCGCTGCCAATGACCGTGGAGACAGCCGTGCATTACCGCAGATACCATGCCCACTTGTGCATCCAGAACCTAAACGCGTGCCAAAACCGACCAGTAACCCTGCACCAATCAATAATGGCACGGAAGTACTGATAGCTACCTCAGGTAGTGGTCTTACCAACTGATATAGCATCGGTGAGATGATCAGACCCAGTATAAATAGCACCTGCCACATCTCTACACGCTTGGGTTTTAATAGGCTTGAAAAAATACCACTGATACCTGCTATACGACCGATACCTAGCAGTAAGATAACCGTCGCTACGCCTAGCATCAGACCCCCAACTAAGGAGATCGACGTAAATGCTTGCCAGTCTATTTGTATGCTCATAACGGACTACCTAATTGAGTTCATTAAATACGTACTTTAGTATTAATTTATAAAAATACATTATATTATAAAATATAATAAAAAGGTAAAAAAAATACTGAACCTAGCATGACACTAATGGTTCAGTATTTTTTATAACTGTTAGGACTGTACCGCAAAGGCTTTAAAAAAGGCAGTGAAAAAGACTCCATAAGCTATCACATTACTATCTTTATCAGCCCTCTTAATTGGTATCTTTACTGGCTCAGCACTTTATCAAGTGCCGCTTCAAAACGCGCGACTGTGCCATCGATATCAGTCAACTTATCTAAACCAAACAGACCTAAACGGAAAGTTTTGAAATTATCAGGCTCGCCCACTTTTAATGGTACGCCAGCCGCGATTTGTACCCCGATTTCAGCGAAGGCGCTACCTTTATGCATGTCATCACGATCAGTATAAGAGACGACAACACCAGGTGCTTTAAAACCTTCAGCAGCGACGCTCTCAACGCCTTTGGCTTCTAGTACTTCGCGGATACGTTTGCCAAGTGTCCACTGCGCCTCACACAATTTATCAAAACCGATTGCTTTAGCTTCATTCACAGCATCACGGAACTGACGTAAACTGTCTGTCGGCATAGTCGCATGGTACGCATGACCGCCATTTTCATAAGCACGCATGATGTTCAACCATTGCTTTAGGTCGATACTAAAACTATCAGATTCAGTACTGTCTACTTTTTTGACGGCAGCATCGCTTAGCATGACCAAGCCAGCGCCCGGCGTACTGCTCCAACCCTTTTGCGGTGCGCTAATCAGCACATCAATACCCAATGCTTTCATATCTAGCCATACGCAACCTGAAGCAATACAGTCAATGACTAACAATCCGCCAACGCTATGCACAGCCTCGCTCAACGCTTTGATATAGTCATCTGACAAGATGATACCCGATGAGGTTTCGACATGCGGCGCAAATACAACTGCTGGTTTTTCTTCTTTGATTTTGGCTGCGGCAACGTCGATATCGACTGGAGCAAACGGTTTTGGCGACTCACTATCATCGGCACGATTGGCCGTAAGGACTGTAGATGATTTGGCGATTTTGCCTTTTTCTAAGATTTGTGTCCAACGATAGCTGAACCAGCCATTACGAATGATTAGGCAGTCTTCATCATTTGCCAACTGGCGAGCGACTGCTTCCATACCATAAGTACCAGAACCAGGAACGATCACCACTGCGTCCGCGTTATACACAGATTTTAGGTCACTAGATAGGTCGTTCATCACTTGCTGAAAGTCTTTTGACATATGGTTCAGCGCACGATCGGTGTAAACCACTGAATACTCTAATAAGCCGTTTGGATCGATATCTTGACGTAATGCAGGCATTGAACACTCCTAGTGTATGGTTAGATAATATGCGACATGGATCAGATAGCACTATAATCAAGTGCTATTATTCGATGGTGAGGTCTTGCGCTGTCTAGAGATGCATTATTTTTAAACAAATAAAAAACAACGAACACTGATGAGGTCTACTAACATTAAGTTAATATATTTATAGTCATATTACGAGCAAACACCAGCACATATCTTGACCTAAGCCATCCATGAGAGCTTGATATTAGCACTGATACTGAAGGTTGACAACGATACGCTCAGGCAACGATATGACTTGCGCTATCGAGTATTTATTGGTAGGTATTGATTGATACGTTTTGATTTATAAAGCCACGATGAAAGCATCAATGCCCTCGATGAGCATCTTGTAGTCCTGACACCACGAAGTCTAGCAAATCACTATCGCCTTCGCGGGCGGCTTTGCGCATCAGTTTCGATGGTGCATGGGTCAATGTTTGAGTCAAACGTCGTGATAGCTCAGTAATGATATCTTCTGGACTGACATCGTCTTGTTGCAGCTTAGCAATAGATTCATGCAGCAATTTATCGACTTGACCTTGAGTACACGCGCGGTACTGCTGAATATCTTTACCAACTTGGCGAACCTGAAAGCGGCGATCTATCTCAACCACCAATTGGCTCACTAGCAGTTCAGCATCTACTGCGGCTTGGCGACGCTGCTCGATATTACCTGCAATCACATGCTGCAAATCATCGACAGAGTACAGATAAACATCATCAATGCGGCTAATAGTCGAATCGATATCGCGCGGTACGGCCAGATCTATCATAAGCATCGGCTGATAACGGCGACGTTTTAGCGCTTGTATGGTCATTGTCTTATCAATCAACAAATCCATACTGCCACTACAACTGCTAACGATATCGGCTTCCGCCAATACTTGCGGCAACTCTTGTAAGGGTCTAACGTCTACGCGGCGATTAGGGCCACGTAGCTCAGCCGCCAAGGCTTCGGCACGTTCGGGATTACGGTTACAGATAATGACTCGTCCGACCCCTAGCCCTGCGATATGGGTGGCAACTAAGCGATTCATCTCGCCTGCTGCAACAACCAGTAGAGTACGACTGGGTAAATCATCAAATATTTGTGTGACTAATTTGGCGGCAGCAAAACTAAGCGATACAGCCTGCGCGCCAACTTGAGTCTCGTTACGCACTCGTTTGGCGGCAGCGAATACTTGATCGATGATCCAGCCTAGCTGATTGCTGAGTACTTTTTGGTCTTGAGCCAGATGCACAGAGTTTTTGATTTGACCAAGAATCTGCGGCTCACCCAGTATCATAGAGTCGAGACCAGCCGCTACTCTTAACCAATGAGTCAATGCATGAGTATCACGATGTACATAGAGATATGGATCAATATCAACGAGTGGTAGTTGCTTGAAGTCAGCTAGCCACGTTTTGATTTTGGTAATATGCGCACTAATCGCAGCAGACGAGATATTCATGCTACTACTAAAAGCATTATTGAATGACTGTCCTACGGCTTTGACATCTTGCACATTGGATGATTGTGAGTCAGATAGTTGGCCATTAGCATGATGCGACGTTGGCGATTGTGGCACTAGCGCATAGATTTCGGTGCGGTTACAAGTAGAGACGATCACGCTACCATCAGTAAAGGCTTCTATTTGTTTGAGTGCGACATTTACATCGTCACCCACAAGCGCCAAGCGCTCTCGCAGAGCGACTGGTGCAGTTTTGTGATTGACCCCAATGACCACTAATCTCATTATCGATAGACCATAAACATGACGCTCAGTTGCCCCTTACGCTATCTTATTATTTTTAAAAGACAGTTTTTGACGACAGCGCTAAAAAGGAAGACCCTAAAAACCGCCTATTATATCATTATTGCGGGCTTTAATTAACACTCACCCATCTATGATAACCATATCTCTGTATCTGGTCGCAAATGTAACAAATCAACTACTCATACGATTTATAAAATCAATAGCTGGGTTTTGACTTATGGTCAATAATATAATGTTAAATCATTCGCTTACTCTATCTTAACTTGTTATATTTCTATAATATTCAGTTCGACAGACATATCTATATTTAATCATCTTCAGTATCATTCTTTGGCAACGTACTCGCTACTAGTAGTACGTTCATACAGTCAGATCTGCCAATATCTGAGTAACACGGATGCTATTGTTTATCTCATCGGTCTACTCTTATAATGTTTGTCATGGGTACATATTGCCAATATTTAACTTAAAATGATTAAAACAAACTTGCCTTATCTGTGTAGGTAAACCATGGGCGAATACGGCTATCTATGATTTTTTTTGGGTCATTACTTCGGTCACCACATCCCTATAGCGAATACTCTAGCTTCCGTGCCTTATTGCATGTCGCTATTGAGCGCCTGTGTCAAAGGTATAAGCTAGCGTTGTCTCTAGCTGTGTGCCTGTGTTTGGTAGCCCCTGTTCATGCTAGCCATCCCGATGTACTGCTAGAAGCAAAGATTCCTAAAGTATCCGTTGCTACCGATAATAAGCTAAATGATAATAGTGCTGCGATTGATACATCTTATAATGAAGACACACTCACCATAGAGAATGTAAAAAATATTAATGGCCTAGCGCCAGCCAGTCTATGGCAGCCTGAGCTTAGTGAACCAAGCTTGTACGCTCTACTGGATGCCGAGTTTGCTGCTGATCGCGATGACAAACGACGTGCGGTCTCTATTTATAAGCAACAGTCTTTTAAAGAAGATGCGACAGCCGTGTTTGAGAGAGCGCTTAGCTTGTCTTTGCGTAACGAAAGGGTTGAAGACTCATTACAGTTTGCCAAGACATGGCAAGACCAAAACCCTGACCACGTACCTGCTTGGTTTTATGTCGCGCATTTGGCCTTACGTGCCCACGACTACATATTAGCGGGTGAAACTTTAAACCGCATCTTGCGCTATGATCCACGCGCAGACTTAAGCGAAATCCTCATAGGTATTTATCCAAACAATGATGAAGACAAACGTGAACTTCTTGCTGCGTTGCAACCACTGGATAGCGAGCAAAATGCCTCATTGTCAGTATTAAAAGCGGGTTTACTCTATCAGTTTAACGAACCTGAAGTCGCTATCGTTCATATCAATCGAGCGCTAGAGCGTCAGCCAGACTACGTGCCTTTTATTACCTTAAAAGCGGATATATTACGCAAAATCGTGACCGCAGAGACTGTCATCAATTATGTCAGTCAAGCTCGTCTACGTAACCCCGATAGCAAAAGCTTATATCTATATGAGATTCGCTATCTATTAGATTTAAAGCAAAGTGAACAAGCGTGGAAGTTACTACTTGAAGCGCATAGCCGCTTCAATGATGATTCTGAGATTACTCTGCTCGCAGCCTTAGTGAGCTTGGATATTGAAGAGTACGCTAGTGCCGATGAGCTACTCAATATGCTTGCCAAGAGTCCAGCTTATCTTGATCAAGCCTATTATTATCTAGGTATCAGTGCTGAGCGTCAGCAGTTGTTCGATCAAGCCAAATACTACCTCAATGGTGTCATGCAAGAGGATTTGGTATTAGAAGCGCGTAGAAAAGTAGTGGCGTTTGAATTACTCGATAACGACGTCGATGCGGCAATCGCGACTTTAGAGAAGCTGCGCAAAGACTTCACAGTATTCGCGCCTGACACTTTTGTCATGCAAGCCGATATCTTGTGGCAACAAAACGAATCGGATGAAGCACTACGCTTACTAACCCGTGCCGCTCGTAAATATCCTGATAATGAGATGCTACTCTTTGCACGGGCTCAGCTGTTAGATGATAAAGAAGATTATGTCGTTAAGCGTACTTTGCTAAATCACTTGCAGGCATTAGATCCTAGTAACTTATCCTATCAGTTAAGCTATGCACAGTTGCTACTGGCAAATGAGCGCAGCTCAGAGCAAGGTCTGGCGCTAGCGACAGCGATTATTCAGATTCGCTATGATGACCCACGTTATGATAACGACCTACATCTGCAAGCCTTAAATGTCTTGGCGGGCAATGCATTGGCCAAAGAGAACTATCAGCAGGTCATCGACTATCTACAGACACCTTATGATGTGCTGCCAACTCTGCGCTCAGGCACGCTGTTATTGCGCGCCTACCAAGGCTTAGGTAACAATGACAAAGTCGAGGCACTACTCGCAGATTTGCAGCAGCGCTTCTCATTTGGACAGCACAATATTAATGACCGTATACAGCTGTATTAATAGTGCTGATTTTGGATATGCTATTTGGGCTTTGCGATTACAGAGACATGATAGTTGATAAGGTTTTTATAAATAACGAAGCATTTATAAATTACAAGGTCGTTATAAGAAGCTAACAGCCGTGCATAACCGAGCAACAAATAACGCTTAAGCTAATATCTTTGTTCATCTTTCCATTTTTGAGAAACTATTATGTCAGCATCAATCACTTCTTTTAAACCAAATAAATTGGCTTTGTTCACTGCTGTAACTGCAGCCATGGTCATAACCTCTGGTTGTCAGTCATTAAAAACGGCCAACGCGACCAACCAGCCAACGACCACTGTACAAGGTCAAAACGCTGATCAACCCAAAAAGCTAGAGAGCTTCAATATCACCGGTAAAATTGGGGTAACGACACCTGCGAATGATTCGACAGGTACTCAAGGTGGTAGTGCGTTTTATGCATGGGGTCAGCAAAACGACCGATTTGCCATTGAGTTGATTGGCGCACTCGGTATTGGTAAAACCAACATCGAATACAATGGTCAGACCGCTACTCTAGTCAGCGAAAAGACAGGTACATTGACTGCTGATGACCCCGAAACCTTGCTAAAGAAAGCCACTGGTTGGCAAGCACCAATTTCACAAATGCCTTATTGGATTTCTGGTCGCCCAGCACCTTCAGATAGTGCACCACAACTGGATGATCAGAGCCGCTTAGTTAGCTCAGTCAATGGTGAGTGGACAGCCAGCTTTACTTATAAAGGTACGGATAAGCTACCTAGTAAAATTAGTGCAGTACAGCCACAAGGCAACAAAGTTGTAATGACGATCAACCATTAATCCATCTTTTATTAACAACAGAAAGCCTGCTAAAGACCATCATTGCTAATTAAGATAGCTGTTTGTAACTGCACCTTATGATAAAAAATATGACTGAAAATATAGCCGAACCATTTGCTTCTACGATTACTCGTATATCACCTGCAAAACTCAATCTATTTTTGCACATCACGGGTAAACGTGCCGACGGCTATCATAATTTGCAAACGGTATTTCGCCTGCTTGACTGGGGCGATTACTTGCATTTTTCGGTTAGCAACGATGTCGTAATTTCTACTATAGCTAGTGAATTAACTGCCAATCAACTTTGTCATCAGCTACTGATATTAGATGGTGCAGAAGCTATCACTATTAGTATAGAAGACAATTTAATTTTCAAAGCGGCACGCGCATTGCTAGCATTTGCCATACAGTCAAACACTTTACCTGAGCAATTAGCAAAAGTGCATATCGCTTTAGATAAGCACTTGCCAATGGGTGCGGGTCTAGGCGGTGGCTCATCTAATGCAGCAACGACTATGCTGGTGCTCAATGAGATTTGGCAGCTTAATTTTACTTGTGATGAGCTTATAAAGATTGGCGCGACTGTAGGTGCAGATGTACCTATATTTATATTTGGCCAAGACGCTATTGCGATGGGTATTGGTGAAGAGTTAACTGCCATTGACCTACCTGACCAGCAGTATTTAATCTTAACGCCTAACGCTCATGTCAATACCGCTACCTTATTTGCGCATCCTAAACTACAGCGAGATATCGCGCCCCTATCGGTTGCAACTATCCAAAACCGATACGCTGACTATGTGCAAACGCTCACTACGCCTTATCATAATGTCTTTACCCCAGTGGTGACGAGCCTTGCTTCTGCTGTTGCAGATGCCTTAAGTTATCTACAGGGGTTAGAAGCGCAAACACTGAGCACAGCACGAATGACTGGCTCTGGTAGTGCCGTGTTTTTACCTCTAGATACGAGTATGGCTACTAATAAAAAACTTGTGGTGAAGTGGATTGCAGATGCGCCTTGTGCAGGGTATGTGGTGGGGAGTTTGTGATTTTCTATTATTACTTCTATGTCTTTTGAAGTATGAACTTCAATCTAAAAGACTCTGGGAAACATTACCTGTTGCATTAAACTCTAAAAAGCATGCTTTCGCTATTTCTAAATCATTGATAACCGTTGTAGCGCAATGCAACTCTCCCTTGATATACGTCCATTCTCCTTTAGGAGCATCAGGATTATAAGCCGTTCTTACGTCTACATATCCCTCTTCATCATAGTCCAATAGCATTAACAAATACCTTCCGTTCTCTAGATATAGAGTCAAATTTAGTGGCTCAACATCTTCTTTAGCAAGCATATTTTCCATGACGACTGTGCCACTGCATTTATCATTCAGCTCATTCAAGTTTGTCAAAACATACTCTTCGCTAGGCTTGTCTACTATACATATTTTTTTACTGACACCGCTGTCTACGTAATATCCTTCAAATTTTATATCAATCATTACCATCAGCCTCTAATTGATTTCAAAATATAGCCATACCACTTTATAATCTATATCAATATCTAAAACTATAATAAACCATTAAGGTCAAATATAACGACGCTTCTTAGGATTAACCTACCAAAATTCTTTCAGCATTGAATTAATATGAATAAATACCAGAAAAAGCCGCAAATGACTTGCAAAATCTGAAAATTTACTTATAATAGGTCGCCACAATAGGGGTATAGCCAAGTTGGTAAGGCATCAGGTTTTGATCCTGACATCCGTTGGTTCGAGTCCAGCTACCCCTGCCATTTTTTAGTACGAAGCGTTAGAGATACATCGAGTATAAGCGGTTTATAGACAGCCACTTATCTTATTGTCATTGACAACGTTATCCCAGTTTCGGTATAGTTCGCAATGGACACCGCTAGGGAAAAGTTATGTTTTAAACGGTTTATCCGTTTTTTAGATAACTGACAGGTCATGACACCATATTAAGAACGACTACTTAGTCGCTATTAACTATCGGTTGTTCATAGCCTAGACATTACAGGGGTATAGCCAAGTTGGTAAGGCATCAGGTTTTGATCCTGACATCCGTTGGTTCGAGTCCAGCTACCCCTGCCATTTTTTACTGTAATAGTATACTTCAATACCTTCACCACTCTTTTCTTAATTTGAGCAGTTTGACACTGCTTAGCGGTCGCTGCTTGAGTCAATCAATAGGACTTCTGTCATGCCTTATTTGGCGATTTTTACGGGTAATGCCCACCCAGAATTAGCAAAAACCGTAGCCGATCATCTTCACATACCTCTTGGTAAAGCTGACATCACGCGTTTTTCTGATGGCGAAATTGCCGTGGAAATCAAAGAACACGTACGTGGTAAAGATGTGTTTATCATGCAGCCTACTTGTGCACCGACCAACGACAACTTGATGGAAATCATGATGATGGCTGACGCCTTGCGTCGCTCTAGTGCTGGCCGTATCACAGCTGTCATGCCGTATTTTGGTTATGCTCGTCAGGATCGTCGTCCACGCTCAGCTCGTGTACCTATCTCGGCTAAAGTGGTTGCTGACATGCTAAACATCGTTAGTATCGATCGCGTAATGACTGTTGATTTGCACTCAGATCAGATTCAGGGTTTCTTTGATATCCCTGTAGACAACATCTACGGCACACCTGTATTGCTAAACGACCTACAAAAGCAAGACTATGACAATATCATGGTTGTTTCACCTGATGTAGGCGGTGTGGTTCGTGCACGTGCGATGGCCAAGCAGTTAGGCGATACCGACATGGCAATTATTGATAAGCGCCGTGCTCGTGCCAATGAGTCACAAGTAATGCACATCATTGGTGATGTTCGTGACCGTGATTGCGTCATCGTTGATGATATGGTCGATACTGCAGGTACATTGTGTAAAGCGGCTGAAGCATTGAAAGAAAATGGTGCCCGTCGCGTCTTAGCTTATATCACGCACCCTGTCCTATCAGGTAACGCACTGAAAAACATCAGCGAATCTGCATTGGATGAAGTGGTTGTGACCGATACGATTCCACTATCTGCTGAAGCCAAAGCCTGTAGCAAAATCCGTCAGGTAAGTATTGCACCGATGCTGGCTGAAAGCTTACGCCGTATCAATAACGAAGAATCTATTAGCGCGATGTTTGACGCTTAATCTGATACAGTTATTTTTAAAACAGCTATTGCAGTAATTTTTAGTAGCAATGACTGTAGTAAGACATCTTAAATAGTTAAAAAACAGAGCGTCAAGTAACATTACTTGGCGCTTTGTTTTGTGTAGGCGTTTTGCGTAGGTCTTTATTATTGCTACAGAATCACGTATAATGCGCGCCTGTGCTGACCTTTTCATTGTTTTTATTAGGCTAGCACTATCAAAAGTGCTGATCATGCTTAACAGCAACCATCGTTATGGTAATTATTATAGCGAGCGCTGCTATAAGCAAATGGCTAAGCTTAGACATTACGAGGTTTATTCGTAACGATAATTTTAGCTATCATCACGTATTAGTGGATTGGTCGCAAATCCACTTTTTTATGACCAGACACTTCATCATTTTTTTTATAGGATTATATCCATGAGCATTAATCATTTTGAACTAAACGCCGTTGATCGTGCTGCTGAACTACAAGGTAAAGGTGCGAGCCGCCGCCTACGTAAGCAGAACCTAGTTCCTGCTATCATCTATGGTGGTAACGAAGAGCCAACAGCTATCTCTATCAAGCTTAACGAACTAGTAAAATCACTAGAATTCGAAGCGTTTTTCTCACACATCTTGACTATCAACGTTGACGGTGAAGAGCATCAAGCAGTTATCAAAGATTTGCAGCGCCATCCAGCTAAAGGCTTCCCAATGCATGCTGATTTCCAGCGCATTGTAAAAGGTCAGAAAATCCACATGAACGTTCCTGTTCATTTCACTGGTCGTGAAGATGCGCCTGGTACTGCTGCTGCTGGTGTACTATCTACTCTAGTATCTGATATCGAAGTTATCTGCTTACCATCACAACTTCCTGAATACCTAGAAGTAGATGTGTCTGGCATGGAAATCGGTGATTTGTTCCGTCTATCAGACATCAAACTTCCTGAAGGCGTTGTTATTCACGAGCTTGAGCTAGAAGACGGCCATGACCGTACTATCGTTAACATGCAGCCACCAACAGTAGAAGAAGTTGATGCTGATGCTGACGTTGATGCTGATGAAGTACCAGCAACTGAGCAAAACGACGGTACTGAAGAAAACAAAGACAGCGAGTAATTACTATTTCTAACTAGTGCATTATTTTGTGCTGGTTAGTGATACATTCGTTTAGTCAATAAGACAGCAGGTGATTAAAATCTCCTGCTGTTTTTGTAAGTAAGGTTTGAAAATAAACTGTCTATCAGTACTTCACACCTTACCCCTATTTATCAAATTCAAGCAGGGTGTTTTTATGGCCATAAAGCTTATTGTCGGTCTTGGTAATCCTGGTCAGCAGTATATGTTTACGCGTCATAATGCAGGATTTTGGTTTGTCCATCATTTGGCTCAGCAGTTTAATATCACGCTCTCCCCTGATAAGAAATTTCATGGAGTGACAGGGCGTGGGCAGATTCATGGGTCTGATGTGCGCTTACTTATGCCGCTGACGTTTATGAATAAATCTGGTCAGTCAGTGGTGCCTATGGTAAATTTCTATGGCATCAAAAATGATGAATTGTTGATTGCTCATGATGAGCTCGATATTCCAGCTGGTAGTATCAAACTCAAAACAGACGGTGGACATGGTGGTCACAACGGCCTACGTGATATCACACCGCATATCGGCAATGATTTCCATCGCCTGCGTGTGGGTATCGGCCATCCTGGTCACAAGTCTAAAGTTAGTGGACACGTTCTCTCTAAAGCATCTCCTGATGAGCAGATTGCGATTGATAGCGCGCTGACAGCTGCTTTTGAAGCGCTCCCATTGTTGTTAGATGGTGATGTCGAAAAAGCACGTTCACAAATCAATGGCTTTAAATTACCAGAATAATATAGTCGTTCAATGATAATGACCTTTTATTTTGGCAATTTTATCCCCATTAACCTTTTGATTTAGTTAATTAATATCAGTTACGCCAAGGAACCAACCTATGCTACTTAATATGCTTAAATGCAAATTACACCGTGCCCGTGTTACCCATGCCGAGCTTCATTACGAAGGCTCTTGCGGTATCGACGGCGATCTATTAGATCTTGCTGGTCTACGCGAAAATGAATCTATTGATATCTATAACGTGACCAACGGTAAGCGCTTTCGCACCTATGCTATCCGTGCTGAGGCGGGCTCTGGTATTATCTCATTAAATGGTGCTGCGGCTCATATGGCAGATTTGGGCGATATCGTTATCATTTGTGCTTACGCGCATTTTGATGAAGTTGAAGCGTCAACGTATCAGCCAAAACTTGTCTATTGCAACGAAGACAACACCGTTAAAGACACAGCAAATATCATTCCTGTACAAGTTGCTTAATATGACAGGATGGTGAGGTTTTGGTAAATTTAAGATAACCACAAAGTTATATCTTTGAATTAGCTGCTATTATTACTAAAAATCTCGATGCTAAAGGGAAAGCTGAATCTAAATCAAGATTCGGCTTTTTTTATGCCACTTTTATTTATCAAATTCACATTTTTCATCATATACAAGGAAACATACTGATGTGGTTGGCCGCGCTTGCAATACTGATTGGGTTAGCAATTTTAGTTTGGAGTGCCGATGTCTTCATTGATGGAGCGACAGCACTAGCAAAGAAATTTAGTGTGCCTAGCTTCTTAATTGGTGTCTTAATATTGGGTATAGGCACGTCAGCGCCTGAGATGGTGGTATCAGTACTAGCAGCGATAGAAGGCAGCCCTGAGCTGGCTCTAGGTAACGCTTATGGCTCAAATATCATCAACATCGCATTGGTACTTGGTGCAACTGTATTGATTAGCCCTATTATCATCCGTAGAGGCATCGTAAAGCGCGACTTGCCCTTACTGCTGCTAATTACTGTCATCGCCGCTTGGCAGCTACGTGATGGGACATTGAGCCAAGTTGATGGTATCGTATTGTTGATTTTGTTGGTCGCCGTTTTAGGACTACAGATCATAATGAGTATACGCGAAGGCTATCATGAGCACGAAGACGATATAGTCGTGGCTAATGCTGACTCAGAGCACTTAAATAACTCAGAGAGCTTAGAAAAGCTAGAACCAAGCGTAACGCGTGGTCTTGCGAGTTTAATCATCGGTATGCTGATGCTCGTAGCCAGCTCACGCGCTATCGTTTGGGGTGCTGTTGAGCTAGCAACGCTATGGGGGCTTAGTGAGCTTATCATTGGTCTAACGATTGTCGCAGTTGGGACATCATTGCCTGAACTGGTATCGAGCCTGTCAGCAGCCCGTAAAGGCGAGCATGATATGGCACTTGGCAATATCATTGGCTCTAATATTTTCAATACTTTGGCAGTTGTCGGCTTAGCAACCGTCATTGCTCCTATCGCTGCTGATCCAGTGATTCTATCACGTGATGTAATGGCAATGGGACTATTGACGATATTGCTAGTTACCCTGTGCGTATTTGCCTTTAAAACAAAACGCCAGTTCGGTCGTACGTCAGGTGCCACATTGGTACTGTTTTTTATGGGCTACACTGCATGGCTGATTCAAAGCGTTAGTATTTAACTTTTTAGGCTAAACCAGCTGAGCAGTGGTACAACTAAATTTTACGTCAATAAAAGTTATTACGTTAATCAAATCAGACTACGATTTTTTCTTACGATTTTTAAAACCGCGCCATAGCCCTTCATGTGCCACTTTTGGCATCTTTAGGGTGATGGTGTTGGACAGCATATCTTGTACCGCCAGACCGCGAGGGTTGAACAGACAGAACACATAGTTGAATACCAAACCAAGAAACGCGCTGGCCAATAAGGCGGCGCGTGATCCATCAATAAGACTGCCAATAATGCCGAAAATCAGCGGCATCAAACAAGCGGCCAAGATACGCTTAAATGATTGACCCCATGTTAGCCATTGACCTGAATCATTGATCGTTTTTAACCGCCACGTCTGCATACCTAATGTCTGACCACCACGGCGCCAAAATATTCCGTAGAATGCCACGAGCGTCAGTACAAATGATGGCGTCATAATGGCGTTCTGATACCAAAGCGGCAGTGACTGAGCTTGTGAGGATTCAGTACCCGTCTCCATAGTCAATAGCGTGCCGACCACAGTCAATATAGTACCAACCAAAAACAATAACGCTAAAATCAGCATACCATCATAGAGAATCGCCACGACACGAATCATAGGCTTAGCGATGGTTGGCTCTTCGTTAGGATCTCGCTGTACAGGCGCACTCGATTGAGGCTTTGATTTGCGAGTCGTTTTTGACGGACGTTTAGATGGACTTTTTGACATGGTACAAGCTCATAGCAAGCAGTGAATAGTAACGCTATTGTACCGTAAATGGTGGGGCTATCGTACATTATCCTAGATGACTATCCAATATCATAGATGGCTCTCCAATATCGTAGATTGCTCTTTAATATTATTAGTTGGCTATCCAATCATGTTATACACAGAAGATGATCGTAGAATAAATAAGTAGAAGGGTAAAAGCTACAGACATAAAAAAACCGCCAATTGTCATAAGACAGGCGATTATTTTAATATTTTCTAGCTTATATTAAGCTATTATGCAAATGGTGCGCCTGGAGAGATTCGAACTCCCGACCCCTTAGTTCGTAGCCAAGTGCTCTATCCAACTGAGCTACAGGCGCGTATTTTGCACTTTATCCACTGCGAAGATAATATCTTTTGCAGTAAATTAGGTTGGTCATTATATAGATAATATCGCTTGTGTCAACATCTTTTTTAATTAAAACAAATTATTTTTTGAATTAATTATTAAAATGTTTAACGCAGTATATTGCGTTATTACTCTAATAACAACTGAATAAATGGCGGTGAAGGAGGGATTCGAACCCTCGATACGCTTACACGTATGGTTCCTTAGCAGGGAACTGGTTTCAGCCACTCACCCACTTCACCTAACGATTCAAGACATTTATAAAAAATCTATAAACATAGTATTGATGCTAACAATACGTCTCATGTCGTGGGCGAGTATTATAACAAAGCCAAAACGAATTGCAAGCATTGTCTACAGATTTAATGCGGCTTTTACCAAAATTATAGATATAAGTACTTATATTGTATTTTTATAAGGAAAATTGCGACATATCATTGCTAAATATAACAACCAAACTGCTTATCAATACTAGGTCTATTCATCCTGCCGTCTTACACCTCATCCACAAGCATAAGACTATGATAGATTTTTTAGTAGTAGGTGGCTATAGTATTTGTCACTTACTTCAAAATCTCTTAAAAGGAGCTGTTATGCGACCTGTCGTACTGTGTTTTTCAGGATTAGACCCTTCAGGCGGTGCTGGATTACAAGCGGATATCGAGGCCATTGGACAATCAGGGGCACATGCAGCCATCGCGTGTACGGCGGTCACTATCCAAAGCTCACAGCAGGTATTTGGCTTTGAGGCTTGTGCGGCATCGTTGGTAAAAGCTCAAGCTACTGCGGTGCTTGATGACTTGCCCGTTAGTGCTATCAAATCAGGTATGCTCGGCACCACTGATAACATCGCAATGTTGACCGACCTATTTGCTGATCAAGTTATCGATAATAATACGCCATTTGTCTTAGACCCTGTACTGGTCGCGAATAGCGGTGGTAGCTTAGGCGATGAAAAAACTCTGGTTAGCGCCTTTAGACAATTGCTGCCCTACGCCACTTTAATCACTCCAAACACTCATGAACTACGAGCGCTTAGCGGTGAGCAAGACTTGCATGTCGGGGCAAAGAAGCTATGTACTCAAGGTACTCATGCGGTACTGGTAAAAACCTCACATGATTTTGATAGCGGTGATATCGAGCAATACTTATATATACAGGGGGAAATGGTCCATAAAAGCACCTTGCCGCGCTTAGATGGTGAGTTCCATGGCTCAGGATGTTCACTCGCCAGCTTTATCGCTGGACGCTTGGCAATAGGCGATGCTCTCATCGATGCAGTAAAAGCGGCAGACAGTTGGATTACCCAGACATTGCGGGCAGCTGACGCACCGCATCCTGATGACACTCAAGCTCAACTCATACCAAATCGCTTTGTTCGTTTTTAGAATATTTACAAAGCAATAGCTTACCCAAGTAACAGACGCAAAAAAGGCGCTCTATAAAAATATAGAGCGCCTTTTTTATGACAGTTTTTAAATTCAACTCTATTAGACTTAACCTAACATTGGCAACACACTCGCAGCCAAACCACCGATGAATATCTCCAGCAAATAAAATGCTAAGAAAGCAACCATTGGCGATAAGTCTAGCATACCTAAATTCGGCGTAATACGACGAAACGGGGCCAAAATAGGTTCAGCCAAATTAATGATAATGCCGATAATCGGGTGCTCAGATCTGGTAAACACCACAATCCAGCTAACGATAATAGAACCAATCACTAAATAGCGACACATGCGTAAAAAGTCTAACAATAAGCTAGTCGTACCAGTGAAGAATAGCGGTACAGGGGCAATACCTTTATGCGTCAATGCTGCCTTTCCAGAGATATCGATTAGACGAATCAAAAACATTAGCACGATAGCGGCAATGCTAATACGACCCTGTGCAACAGTCGGAAAAATACGCCCAAATACATCGACGATATGCGTCGCTTTATAAGCAGGTGCAATCATCGGATTGCTCGCATCCATTCCTGCAAACTGCAACATAAAACGAATAAACACCAGCATCATAGCGAATGTGGTGACCAAATCAAAAATTTGAAATAACATGTTGTTCATGAAGTGCTACTCAATGTGACATTATTAACAGATTCTAGGATGACAAATGTCATTATCAGATGCTGATGATTACATAAGGTGTGTCGTCAATTATCACTCACAGCACACCTTGTCAGTGTTTACTTACTCATCTCTTCACTTAACGCTTGGCTACGATCATAGCAAGCTTGCATGGCTTCGCTGATTTGACGACCAATCTCATTGGCTTGCATTGACTCGACCGCTGCCTGAGTAGTACCGTTCGGTGAAGTAACTTTACGGCGTAGCTCAGCTGGTGCATCATCACTGTTCATCGCCATTTTTGCAGCACCTAACATGGTCTGCATAGCAAGCGCTGAGGCTTGTTCTTTATCCAGCCCTAATGCAACTGCCCCATCGACCATCGATTCGATGAAGTAAAACATATACGCTGGCGCTGAACCTGATACAGCTGTAACCGCATGCATATGCTCTTCGTCATCGACCCACATGACCAAACCTGAGGCTTCCATAACGGCCGTTGCTAGCTGTTTCTGTTCTGCTGAGATGTTATCTGTACCATAAAGGCCTGTCGCACCCATCTGAATCATAGAAGGCGTGTTTGGCATTGCACGGACGATATTGCTATAGCCGCCCAACATGTTTGATAAAAGATCAGTCGACAAACCTGCCGCGACTGAAATGACCAATTGATTGTCTAGTACATCAGCAAAAGCACTTACCACTACTTTCATCATTTGTGGTTTGACTGCGAGTACCACTATATCTGCACCGATCACAGCAGACTTTGGATCAGCCATTGGATCAACAGTATTTAGACCTTTGGCGGCTAATTGCTCACGTGCATCGCTGCTAGGATCGGCGACCGTGATTAGATTTGGTTTGATGCCGCAACCCACAAGCCCGCTAATGAGCGCTTGTGCCATGTTTCCGCCACCAATAAAACTGATTTTTTTATTATCTAATACCGACATACTTGTCTCCTAGTCACAAAATTCAAAGGTATTCAACTTAACATACTGATATGTAAAACGACACTCAGTTTATCATACTGCCACTATTACCGTTTGATAAATTCAAAATGTCACGCCTGACATCAACCTGATAAAAATCAATGAGTCAGCCAACGGATATTAAACTTTTGACACTTTTTATTTTAGACTAAGATCACTTTCAATGTACTCAGCCAATTGATTGCTTTTAACATCGCTATCGGTCTGCTCGGAACTCAAAAGCCAACTCTCAAATGGCGATGCTAGTAGTAGAGGAATATCAGTTTTTATATCACTTCCAACTTCAGATTTTTTTATAAAAGTGATGCTGACTACCATTAAGCTGTCTCGTAGCCATAGTGGAATCCCAAGCGTTTGATACAGTTTTTTGCCTGCTTGTGGGCGCACAGCCATCTCGGTTTTTAGCCGTTGCTCACGGTCTAACGGTGCTATTTTTAACACTGCCTGCTGTGCTATTCCGTCTACACTATTTTCTAACAATCGTACCAGCGCATTTGCTTTTACTTGCAACTGCCAAGTATAACGACCACTGCTCCGCACAGTGAGTGATGCGAGATTATGATCAGCTGAATGGTTAGATAAAGTTATTCTAGGTAGTGTTACGTCATGCTCGATCAACGGTAGCTTCAGCCAAGACAGCCACTCGCTGCTCATACGATAGAGCTGCTGACGATAGCGCCGAATGGTATAAGATGCTTTACGACCTTGCCAAAACAGTTCTGTCTGATGATCTTGGTCATCACGTTGGCTGAGAGTTAGCACATCATCGACGAGTTGCTTAGCAGGTGGTAATGGCTCATCTTGACCGAGCCAATAGTGCAATAGTTGCTGTTGACGATACATGGGTAGCTTTTGTAACGTATCGATATTTAGCACGCGCTGTGCAGGTAAAAGTTGCAGGTCTGTATTTTCTGTCTGCTGCATATCCTGCATAGCTTGAGCATTGACTGTTTCCTGTGCATCACTTAACAGCTGCGCACTGCGCGCAATATTATCAATGACATTAGGATTGTATGTAGCCAGTATTGGCATGATGTTGCGGCGTAGCCCACTACGTACGTTGTCGCCGCTGTCATTAGTAGGATCATCTATATAAGGCAACTCTAAACGCTTAGCATAGGCGCTAATAGTGGCTCGTCGTATCGTGAGCCAAGGTCGCCACAGTATATTGCGCTGTACGCCCTGCGTTTGCACTCGCCATGGCTGCATACCAGACAGACCATTGACTCCTGCTCCTTGAATCAATCGCATTAATACCGTTTCAGCTTGGTCATCAGCGTGATGCGCTAATAGTAATACATCGTCTTGGTTGATATGAGCGCGCATAACATTATAGCGTGCTTGCCGAGCGGCCTGCTCATCATGTCCATTCACTTGTGCCTGTAAAATGCGACAAGGTATTTTTTGAGCCGCTGCCCAATTGGCAACATGCTTAGCCCAATGCCGACTATCCGATTGTAGCCCATGATCGACATGTAACAGCTGCGGCAGACATGGTAATTTACCTTGTCGGTAGAGCTGCACACACAGCGCCGCAAGAGCTAATGAATCACGCCCACCACTACATGCCAGCCAAAGGCGACGACCATGCAGCTGATCATTATACTCAGACATACTGCTCAATAATGCGGTTGCTAGAGTCTCATCAACTGGCAAATCAGCGATTGATTTAATAGGATGTGAGATGATTGCGCTGCTGGTCATAGTCAGCCTTATTTTTCGTTATTTTAGATGCTTCATATAGTAACAGCCATAAAAAAACGCGCCATTAAATGACACGTTTTTATTTTAGCATTAAGACTCAGACTCTAATATGAAAAGCCTATTATTAATAATAGCGACTTCACAATGAAGGCGCCATAGCAACCAACTAAGCAGGCAACATCACTTCTGAGTTGAAAGACTTTAGCTTTTCATAACGTAGCTCACAACGCTCTTGAGGATCCAGGTCTTTAATCTCATCAAGCTGCTCAGTAATCAATGCTTTTAGTGCATTCATCACAGGTTGTGGCTGCACATGTGCGCCCTCGCCTTCTTCGATGACAGCGTCAATCAAACCCATTTGATAAAGGTTAATGGCGTTTAGTTTTAGCGCTTCACTAGCGTCTTGTGCTTTTTCAGCGGTTTTCCAAAGAATAGAAGCGCAACCTTCTGGCGAGATCACTGAGTAAATGCTGTTTTGTAGCATATTTACTTTATCACCAACCCCAATTGCCAATGCGCCACCTGAGCCACCTTCACCAATGATAGTCACAATTACAGGCACTTTAAGGCTAGAAAATACAGCAATGCTTTCTGCAATCGCTTGCGCCTGTCCACGCTCTTCTGCGCCAATACCAGGATAAGCACCTTGGGTATCTACAAAGGTCATCACCGGAATGTTAAAGCGCTCGGCCATTTTGACCAAACGAATCACTTTGCGATAGCCTTCAGGGTTGGCCATACCAAAGTTATGAGCAATACGCTCACGGGTACTACGACCACGATGCTGACCAATCACCATCACAGGCTGACCATCAAAACGCGCAAGACCACCTAAAATGGCTTTGTCATCGGCAAAAGCACGGTCGCCATGCAACTCGTCAAATTCGGTAAAAAGCTGATTAACATAGTCCATAAATAATGGACGCTTGGCGTGTCGTGCAAGCTGCACACTATCCCAGACAGTGCTCATAGACGCTTCCCTTTAATAATTATACTTAATGTATTTATGTTTAAGAATAATATCGTTATCCGTGTTCAGATAATGAAAGTACAGTTGTAAACTCAATAGAAGCTATAGTAGCACATCTTAAATAGCATGACATTATCGACAACGCCGCTTTTGTTACGTTAATCTTTAACTCAATACTTACAATGGTAACTGCTCAACCTCTGGAGTCTCAGCCTCTTGAGCTTCAATCACACTAAGCTGTACGCCCCATTTTGCGAACTGGTCAATCTCCGTACGCAAATCTGCGAGTAAGAAAGCATAATGTTCACTGCTATCCGCTAAAGTGATTTGCCAGCTGTTTTCAGCGAATACCTTTAATTCTAACTCTGGTAGCGCATAATCACTGCGGCTATGATGCGCCAGTACGGCGAGGCGTAACAGTAAACAGAGATAAACCAGCTGATCGCCACCAATCTGACAAGTCTGCTCTAGCATATCGGCTTTGAGCTTGCGGCGATGGTTAAGCATCAGCTGCGCCATGCGTTTCTGATCGACTTGCGAAAATCCTGGAATATCAGAGTATTCAAGCAAATATGCGCTATGCTTGTGATAACTACTATGACTGATTGCCAGCCCTATCTCATGCAAGAATGCAGCACGTCTGAGCAAGTCGCAATCATCATTGGACAGCGCAAGCTTATCTTTTACTTGTTCAAATAAATGACGGCTGGTTTTCACCACTTGCTTGGCTTGCTTTTTGTCCCCTGAGTAGCGCTTGATTAATGCCAATACACTGCGGTCACGCACATCTTCACTAGCAAAACGGCCAAGCATATCGTACATAACGCCTTCACGTAACGCACCATCTGAATAAGTAATAGTCTCAACGCCCAGCACTTTCATCACCGCGCGCAATACTGCCACACCAGCAGGAAATACGGCTTTACGATGTTCTTTGACGCCTTCTAACTCGATATCATCGATATTGCCAATCTTAATCAGCAATTTCTCTAATTTTTTGACACCTTTATAGGTAATGCGTTCTTGCTCATCGGCCCAACCTTTTGATACTAAAACATTACGCACCGCTTTGATTGTACCGCTTGAGCCAACCACGCTACTCCAGCCTGTCTTTTGATAGCGACCATTGATGGCTAAGACTTCTTTGCGTGCACCCGAAATCGCACTATTGAAGGCTTCTTTAGTAATCAGTCCGTCAGCAAAGAATTTTTGGGTAAAGGAAACACAGCCCATCTGTAAACTTTCAGTCAATAATGGATCGAAATTTTGACCAATAATAAACTCTGTCGAACCGCCGCCAATATCCATAACCAAGCGTTTATCACTACTCTCGTTGGTATGCGAGACGCCCAAATAAATCAATCGCGCCTCTTCGCGGCCCGCGATAATCTCAATAGGTTTTGGCAGAATTTTATTGGCACGAGAAATAAAGTCGTTGGCGTTTTTGGCTTGACGCAACGCATTGGTCGCGACCACACGAATCCGCTCTGGCGGTACTGAATCCAAGCGCGCCACAAAGCGGCTTAAACAATCAAGACCACGCTGCTCAGCGGCTGCGCTTAGAATATTGTTTTCGTCCAGACCGGCGGCGAGCTGTACCTTTTCAGACATCGAGACTACTTTTCGCACTTCCCCATGGTCAAGACGAGCAATAGCTAAATGGAAACTGTTGGAACCAATATCGATGGCTGCCATCATTTCATCATCGCCAATTGGCGGATTCGTAAGGTAGTCAATAGGCATAGGACAAGTCGTCACCGTGTTAGAGAGAGTGGATAGTTTACCAAAATCACGTGCTATATAGTTATAAAATCACATGTATAGAAAAAAGTCATAACCACAAAAATCAGGGCAATTTTATCATTAAAGCATTTATGCCAAACACTCGCAAGCAATGCAAAACTGTAGTGGGGACATCGAAGACCACCCTATGAGCTGACAGGTATCGGCTCAGCATCTAGCGCTTGTGTTACGCATATCGGTTTGCTACATTGAAAGCTATCAATATCATGATAAAAAACCGTTATTTACAGAATTTTTATTCGTATCACTCACTTCAAAAGCCACCAGCTAATCGGTTAAAAACCATCTGCAATTAATAGTTATCAAACCCACCAGCAAGGAAGCTAGTCACATGAATCAGACCACTACAAAAGACGCTACCCAAACTACTGAGACCCCTATCAGTAGCGCTAAAAAAGACATGGTAAAAACTGAAAGTTCGCCTAAACAGGCATTTTATGATTTTTACTTAGATGAGCATCAAAACATGGCCTGTCGCCGTCTACATTTCGCAGGCAGTAGCTTTGGCTTACTTGGACTGGCAAAGTCTGTCAAAACTGGCTCAGCCAAACCTTTGGTAAAGGGCATCGCTGCTGGATATGCCTGTGCATGGGTTGGACATTTCTTCTTTGAAAAGAACAAACCCGCTTCTTTTAAGTTTCCATTGAAAAGCTTTGTCAGCGATTTTCGTATGTATAGCGATGTACTACGAGGTAATCTAAGCTTGAGAGATCGCAAGTTTGATAAAGCACGATAAAGTTTAGTCGTCATATAAGTTAAATGACAAAAAAACTGGGCTACTATTTTTAGCGGCCCAGTTTTTAATTATATTGATAGCTTCATTGATGTCAGCTAATTTCTATAAGCGAAACGACACATTTCTTATCGTAAGGATTTGCGTAATATTTTGCCAACAGCAGTCTTAGGTAACTCATCGATAAACTCATAGGACTGTGGGCGCTTATAACCAGTTAAACGCTTGCTTGCAAAGTCTTTTAGCTCCTCTACGGTGAGATCCGCGTCTTTTTTGACCACAAACGCTTTTGGCACTTCCCCGCTATGGTCATCTGCCACCCCGACTACAGCAACTTCGAGCACCTTGGGATGTTCAGTCAGCGCAGCCTCTACTTCATTGGGATATACGTTAAATCCTGATACCAGTATCATGTCCTTTTTACGGTCGACGAGTGTCAAAAACCCCTCATCATTCATGACGCCGATATCACCTGATCTAAAGTAGCCATTTGGGGTAAAAGTATCAGCATTGTCTCGCTGCCAATAACCGCGCATGACCTGTGGCCCTTTGATACAGACCTCACCCCTTGTACCTGTTGGGCACGTATTCCCATTCTCATCAATGATATGGATATCTGTCAAAGCCAATGGCAGTCCAACGCTGCCATTGAACTCTGTAATGCCAGACGGATTGAAAGAAATAACAGGCGCCGTCTCAGACATTCCATAGCCTTCGCTAATAATCATACCTGTCACTTGCTGCCATTGATCAGAGACCGCTTTAATAATCGCTGTGCCACCTCCGATAGATAAGGCTAAACGACTAAAATCTAGACTAGCGAATTTTGGGTGATGCAGCATACCAATGAATAATGTATTCACTGAAGGTATAACGTGAGGTCGGTGCTGTTCAATGGTATTCACTAGACCATCGATATCACGTGGATTGGTGACCAATATATCTTCCCAGCCGCCATAAAGACCTAGCAAGCCGCAGACCGTAAACGAAAAAATATGATAAAGCGGTAAGGGATTAAGTATTTTAATCTGCTCGCTACGATTGGCTTCAATCGTTTTACCAAACATCGCGTAGCACTGGCAGACATTGGCCATGACATTATAATGAGTAAGCATAGCGCCTTTTGGCTTGCCAGTCGTACCACCTGTATATTGCAGTAGCGCCAAATCTTCACGTTCAATCGTAACTGTTTTGAACGCTTCTGCATCATAGGCTTGCATAATATGTGCAAACATTATGTTGTGCTGTGATGATTCATTTGATGATTCGGTCGAGGCATGTGTTTGCTCATCTGTGTTCGCAGATTGTGCTGTGCCAATTTGACTGAGCAAGGCAATGTCATTATCAGCAATGCTAGGATCTATGGAACATCTGACCACCCATTTTAACTGCGCTTTGACTGTATCATCTAATTGCTCATAAGCAGTGCTCATGCCATCTAACACAATTAGACCACAGGCTTGAGCGTCAGTGAGCTGATGTGCCAATTCATATTGGGTATACATGGGATTGACATTGACCAATACCACACCTGCACGTAGGCAACCCAGCAGTACCACGGCATACTGCAGTATATTTGGCAGTTGTACCGCAATGCGGTCGCCTTTCTCAATACCTTGCGCTTGTAAAAAAGTAGCAAAACGTCGACTGGCAATATCTAGCTGCCTAAAAGTGAGCGACGCCGTACCCATACTAAAAGCTGGCAGCTCACTATGCTGTTCAATCTTTGGTTGCAGTAAGTCAATCAGATTTTGCTTACCTTCCAATACATTCAAATGATTGTCTAGGCCGTATTGGTCGTAAGTGGCTTGCCATAATGGCGCGGTATTGGTAGAAGTACTGGTACTCATTCGTTTGCATCCTTGCTTAATTATCCGGGTTTACCTCAGAATATCATAACTTGTTGTCTGTTTTTCGGACGCGCAGGCAAGAACTGTATAAGCATCAGTCACGCTAATGTCTATACAAACAATCTTCAAAAATACTTTATATTATTTCCAATATGATTATAAATAAGATATCGATAAATAAAAAAACCAGCAGAGATCACGGGATGACCTTGCTGGTTTTTTTAAGCTTCAACTTTTTAGTTAGCTAATAACTTACATGGCTAAACTATGCTTTTGCCATTTCTGCAAATATCTCATCAGCCGCTTTGATTGACGCATCAATGTCTTCATCGCTATGTTTGATAGACATAAAGCCTGCTTCATAAGCTGATGGTGCCAAGTAAATACCGCGATCTAGCATACCGTGGAAGAAAGTATTGAATACGTCCATATCGCACTCTGTCACGTCATCGAAGTTTTTTGGCGTTTCGGTTGCGTTATCTTTGACAAAGAACATGCCAAACATACCGCCCAACTTGTTGGTACGTAGATGGATGCCATGTTTATCAGCTGCTGCTTGGAAACCATCCATTAGGTGATCAACTTTCGCTGCTAATTCGTCATAAAAACCCTCTGCCGTTAAGTCTTCAAACATAGCGATACCAGCGCGCATCGCTAGTGGATTGCCTGATAACGTGCCAGCTTGATAGACGCCGCCAAGTGGCGCGATGCAAGACATGACTTCTTTTTTACCACCGAAAGCACCAACGGGTAAGCCAGCACCGATGATTTTACCGAAACAGGTCAAGTCTGGGTCAATACCAAAATGGGCTTGTGCACCGCCAAGACCAACACGGAAGCCCGTCATCACTTCATCAAAAATCAATACTGCGCCATTGGCTGTACATTCTGCGCGCAACGTATCATGAAACTCTTGTGTTGGGATAACCATGTTCATGTTGCCAGCGATAGGCTCTAAGATAACGCAGGCAATTTCTGCACCCCATTTCTCAAAGCAGTCCTTAATCGCTTGCGGATCATTATAAGGAATCGTAATGGTATGCTTAGCAAAGTCTGCTGGCACGCCTTTCGACGTTGGCTCACCAATATCAAGCATGCCAGAGCCAGCTTTTACCAACAAGCTGTCTGAATGCCCATGGTAGCAACCTTCAAACTTCACGATTTTGTCACGCTGAGTATAACCACGTGCTAAGCGGATCGCGCTCATGGTCGCTTCTGTACCAGAGCTAGTCATACGAATCATCTCAACGCTAGGCACGATTTCACAAATCTTGTCAGCAACGGTGGTTTCAAACGGTGTTGGTGTACCAAAGCTTAGACCATCATCAGCGGCTTTTTTCACCGCATCGATGACTTTTGGGTGCGCATGACCCAAAATCATTGGGCCCCAAGAGCCGACATAATCGATATAAGCATTGTCTTCGGTATCATAAATTTTGCTGCCATTGGCACGGTGCATAAAGATTGGCGTACCACCGACCCCTGCAAAGGCGCGAACCGGTGAGTTAACACCACCTGGGATGTGCTTACGTGCTTGTGCAAAGAGCTGTTCGTTTTTAGTACTCATAATTATTCTCTACTTATAGCGACATTTATAACGACAATGCTTTGTGATTAAACGTCTGCTTTATATTTGTTTATTATCGAATCTTTCAAGAAGTTTTTACAATTTAAGCTTTTTTGACCACAGAAGACTTAAGCTTCATTGGTCCGTAGCCATCAAGTTTGCAGTCGATATCATGACCGTCAGTAGCATCTGGCAACAGGCGAATACTTTTCGCTTTCGTCCCTACTTTAATCACGATTGAAGAGCCTTTGACTTTTAGGTCTTTAATGACCGTCACCGCATCGCCGTCCTGTAGCTCATTGCCGACAGCATCACGAATAACTGCGTCTTGGTCTTCAGCTTGCGCTGCATCAGTCTCAGCCGCCGTCCATTCATGAGCACACATAGGACATACCAGTAACGCACCATCTTCGTACGTATATTCAGCATCACATTTAGGGCAATTTGGTAAGCTCATTATTTCCTCGACAGCCATCGTACATTAGGTTAATTGTAGAGCTGATATTGTACCGTAACTCACCATCTTTAACCAATTTGTACGCTTGAAAATCAAACGCTATGCCCAATTTAACACTTAACTCATCGCTTATTGATGACGTTTTTTATGACAGGGTTTTTTGTGGTACTCTTCTTAACCTTATTTAGATTTATGTGCACAGATGCTGTCAATGACAAAAGCACCCATATAATTTTTTATCACTTCGATTTCATCTATATATTAGGGCGTGTCCCTATTTTAAAAATGGCGATAAAAATGAGATAAATCGCAAACAAACAAGGAAAATAGCGCAGGTAATATCGAGCTATTGGCCAGCTATTTGACGCCGTTTGCTAAAGATATATCTATTTTTAGCCCATTTAGTCATAAACATTTGAATTAGGGACATGCCCTAATAAGTAAGCTCTCATCAGAAGGATAATAACAATGACTCAGTCTTCAAATTTATTAGCCGTACCGCAGTTTTCGCAATTAACTATCCAAGGCGAAGACGCCGAAAAATTCTTGCAAGGGCAATTAACTTGTGACGTTACCAAGCTCGGGCTTAGCTATCAGGCCGCCGCCATCGGTAATCTAAAAGGTCGTATTGAGTTTGGCATCTGGATCAAAAAACAAGCAGAAAAACATTATGATGTGGTCATAAGTAGCGATTGTGCTGAGTCTTTGCAGGCGCATCTTAATAAGTACGGGGCATTTTCTAAATTTGAGACCAGTGCACCAGCAGCGATTCATCCTTGTGTGCTAGCAGATGAGCCAACTTTTAGTCACAAAGACGACCATAATACTGCTGAGGATACGCAGGCTTGGATGGCGTGCAGCTTAGCTACTGGTAATTATTGGGTTGTGGCCGCCACTCAAGGTGAGTTTCAACCGCAAGAACTGCGTTTACATCAGCGCGGCGGCATGGACTATGATAAAGGCTGCTACTTAGGCCAAGAAGTCATCGCTCGTATCTACTTTAAATCTGCACCCAAAGCATTTTTACACTATGTGCAAGGTACCGGTGAAGCACCAAGCGCAGGTGACAAGCTCGATAAAATCCAAGTGGTCAATGCGATGAAAAATGACGATGGCTTTACCGCTTTGGTCGTGGCACGTCCTGAACAATTGGCAGAAAGCGATTTGAGCATATTGGACTTGCCAGCTGCACTACAAGTAGATGTGGCACGCCCAAAATAGAAGCACATTGAATCAGGCAAGCAACGCAGCGAAGGTGATGGTCGTTTAATACAGCGCGACCGTCATTATTAACATGAGCATAGAGAATCCTATGACACATATTGCGGTACTCGGAGCAGGCGTGGTGGGCGTGACCACCGCATGGTATCTACGTCAGGCAGGCTATGATGTGACCGTGATTGAGCGCGAACCGGCGGCAGGTATGCAAACGTCATTTGCCAATGGCGGCCAAATATCTGTCTCACATGCCACGCCTTGGGCCAACCCTGCGACCCCGATGAAAGCGCTCAAGTGGTTGTTTAAAGAAGATGCTCCGCTACTGTATCGTTTGCGCGGTGATAAAGCTCAGCTCAAATGGGCCATGCAGTTTCTGCAAGAGTGCCGCGCCGATAGAGCCGATGCCAATCTGGTGCAAATGGTGCGCCTAGGTCTATATTCAAGAGATACCTTACAACAGCTGCGCGCGGATATTGGCATCAACTACGAACAGCAAACACGCGGTATCATGCATTTTTATACCAATCAGGCAGAGTTTGATGCGGCTATCGAACCCACTGAACGCATGCAAGCGCTTGGTTGTGAGCGCCATGTGATTGATATTAATAATGCTGTCAATTTAGAGCCAGCGCTCTACCCAATTGCGCATAAGCTCACTGGGGCGACCTATACCAGTCGTGATGAGTCTGGCAATGCACACTTATTTACTCAACGTTTGGCACAGTGCTGCATTGATGCTGGCGTACAGTTTTTATATGATACCGAGATTTTGGCACTCAATGCTGATGCTGACTCTGCCCGTCCGCATGTGCACAGTATTACTATCCGTCCAAAAGGCGAAAATGCGCAGACTTTCACGGCTGATACTTATGTGGTCGCGCTTGGCAGCTATAGCGTACCTCTGCTAAAACCTTTGGGCATACACGCGCCAATATTTCCAGCAAAAGGTTATTCGGCTACTTATACGGTGAATCCACGTGCGCCGCATTTAGCGCCTTTTGTTAGTCTAATTGATGATGAATTCAAACTGGTCACCTCACGATTGGGTAACAAATTGCGAGTCGCTGGTACCGCTGAATTTAATGGCTATAACTTAGACTTAAATGCCACGCGCTGTGAAGCCATTACTCGGCGCGTGCAGCAGTTATTTCCAAAAGGCATTATTGCAAACTCGGTACAATATTGGACAGGACTGCGCCCGATGACCCCATCGAACGTACCTTTGATTGGTCGTGCGCACTGCGGTCAAGTCAAACATGGCAGTCATAACGCTTCAGCGACTTTTGATAATTTATGGCTCAATACAGGACATGGTACATTGGGATGGACACACTCTTGCGGTTCTGCAAAGGCCCTTAGTTTATTAATCCAAGGTGAAACGCCCAACGTCGATTTTGATTTCGTTGGTATGAGCGTTTGATCGAGTCAGCGATATATTTAAATTGCAAACAAAAAAAGGCGCTCACTTTACGTGAACGCCTTTTTTTTATTTCTACAAATGTATGATTAACTTTATGCTAGTGCGCCTTCCGCTACAGTCTCTGTAGCAGTAGACAAACTATCTTCACCCATATCCAATGCTTCTAGTTGCACAGGCACACCGTTGACTGCGGCATTACCACTCAGCTGGTCAATTAAGGTCTCATCAGTCAAATCATTAACGCTGACACCTGCATGCGCTTGCGCAATCTTTTGCTTCACCCCTTTACGACCGTGACCAAAACCATGCGGGATACTGACCACTCCTGGCATCAGCTCATCCGTCACTTCTGCTGCAATGACCACGCTACCTACTCGAGAAGTTACTCTGACATCTTGACCGTCTGCAATGCCATGTTGCGCTGCCGTTTGCGGATTCAGCATCAATGTACAGCGAGATTTACCTTTTACCAGTCGATGGCTATTGTGCAACCATGAATTGTTGCTACGTACATGACGACGACCGATTAGCAAAATCTCATTACTGTTGTACTGTTGCACCATTTCTTTAACACGTGCCAAATCTGACTGATAAAAATCGACATGAAGGTGAATTTGTTTATCGGCGTGTTTAATAGCCTCTGGCAACATACGATGTAGTGGACCTAAATCAATACCATGCGGATTTTCGACTAAGGCTTCAAATGTCACGTCTTTATGAGGTCCATACTTTAGACCTTGCTCTAACAAGAACTTAGGACCAAAGGCTTTTGTCGCGGCACGTTCTTTTTGCGTTGCTTCTGGCGCATCTTTGTCTAAGCGCTCTGCCAGTCCTAAATAAATCTCCCAGTCATGCTTGGTATCGTCAGTTTTATCAAACAAAGCAGGCGAATATTTGGCGACATTGTGCACGGCAAAGCCGTTAAAAGTAATGTCATAATGGTCGCGCTCTAATGGCGATACAGGCGGCAAAATAATATTGGCATGGCGACTGGTCTCAGTCACGAAATAATCAAGCGAAACCATAAACTCTAACTGAGATAATGCTTCATCTAACTTTTCACCATTTGGGGTACTCAGAACAGGGTTGCCAGCGACCGTAACGAATCCCTTTAACTGGCCTTCCCCTTCGACTAACATCTCATCTGCCATCGCAACCACTGGATACTCACCATTAAAATCTGGCAAGTTGCTGACGCGGCTATGACGTTTACCCAGATAGCCTGGGCCAGAACTGTTCACAACATCGACAGCAGGATTTGGGAACATGAGTCCGCCCACTTCATCTAAACGACCCGTGACGATATTAATGACCATAGATAAATATTGGCTCAGCAAACCAAACTCTTGCACCGAGATGCCCATACGGCCATAACAAACAGAGCTTTCCGCTTCACAAAACTCTTTGACGATACGTTTGATTTCGGCTGCGGTAATACCCGTGATATCTGCCACTGACTCAGGTGTGTATTGTTCAGCAAACAAAGCAAGTCGATCGATCTCAGGTGCCAAGGCAGCCACTCTAGTATCGAGCTTGGCATAGCCTTGCGTATAGATTTCATTGAGCATAGCCAATAGCAGCAATACGTCTGTCGCTGGACGAATAAAGTGGTGTTCGCTGGCGATGTCAGCCGTTTCGGTACGTCTTGGATCAACCACCACTACCTTGCCATCGCGCGCTTTGATATCTTTTAGCTTTTGACGCATATTGGGCGCAGTCATGATACTGCCGTTAGAAGCCAGCGGATTGCCACCGATGATAAGCATGTATTGCGTGTTATTGACATCGGGAACTGGAATGCGCAGCATATGACCAAACAGATGCATGCTAATAATATGATGCGGCAGCTGGTCAATAGAGGTGGCAGAAAAACGACTGCGCGTCTTTAAACTGGTAAGTAGTTGTTTGATGGTCAACATACCACCCATGTTATGTACGTTAGGATTACCTAGATAAACACCCAACGCATTTTGACCATACTTTTGCTGTATGGATTGAATACCTGCGGCGACTTTATCCAACGCTTCTGGCCAACTAATAGATTTCCAACCGTCTGCCGTTCTCTCTACCGGCTGACGCAAACGGTCAGGATCTTCATGCAAGTCTTGCAAAGCAGTGGCTTTCGGACAAATATAGCCTTGTGAAAAGGGATCGTTTTTGTCCCCTTTAATCGACAAGACTTTTTCGCCATCATGTTTTATTTCGACGCCGCACATTGCTTCGCACAATGTACAAGTTCTAAAATGCGTTTGCGTTTCGCTTAACGTTGGTGCAGCCGTGGTTGTGGCCATAGTCACTCTCCCTGTTGTGTTTTTTTGTTCTAGATTTCATGACAATAATTTTTGCTTATTATCACTACTGACTAGTATTGCTTCCGTGCAAAAAATTGGCGAACAGTGCATCAAAGCTGATACTCAACGTGGCAATCGCTTGTTGTCTTGAGTAACGCTGCTGATGACAGCCCAATATCAACTCATGTACTTGTGCCGCCGCCATATCGACGCATAGATTGACAGCACTACGCTCGCAAGAACGATTGGATAACTGCAATCCTTGAATAAATATCTCTGTCCATTCTTCTTGTATTTCGGTAATCAGATTGCCCAGTCCATTATTCAATGATGACTGGTTTTCTATACTGTCACTAAATCTAGGACGGTCTTCGAGCAAGTGTTGAAACAATGCGATATTCTCAAATGCAGAATCAAAAATCATAATCAGGCATTGTCGACATTGCTGATTAAACTGATCTTTATTCAACACATCATAATCTTTGAGCATATTGACCCATGCCAGTCGCATCGGGGATAGATAATTGTCTTTTAGTTGGGCGCTCAGCTCGTTTTGTAGCGCCTCTAGACTCTCAAAATGATTGTAAAAACTGGGCTGTGCAATACCTGCACCTTTGGCAACTTTATTCATGCTCATGCCCTGAGCACCTTCCAAGCTATACAACCGCAAAGCACTTTTTAATAACGCACGCCGAGTCTTGGCTTTTGCTAGCTCACGTTTAGATTCTACTGGGACTGTCAAATCTGGAGCTAATACATTCAATGCAGAGGTATTCCTATTCAATAGATAATTATATCGACACACCAGTAATTTACCTTAGGTGCTATTGTGCCAAAAAAATGTGATGATAATGGTCAATTGCCGATAGCGAATATCTTAGCTATAAGGTTATAGTCATTTAAACCATATGTCTATAGCTAAACCAATAGTAGAACTCATGCTTCACAAAACAACCATTTCTAGGCCACTATCATGACATCACCTGTATTCTCCCCTTTAGTGCTGCCTTGTGGCGCTACATTACCCAACCGCTTAGCGAAAGCTGCCATGGAAGAAAACATGGCTGATGTCGGTCAAGTCCCTGGCCCTACTCTGCTCCGTCTATATAAAAACTGGGCCGAAGGCGGGACAGGTCTGTTAATCACGGGAAACGTGATGGTCGATGGCCGCGCTATGACAGGGCCTGGTGGTGTCGTATTAGACAAACACAGTGAGATAGCGCCTTTTAGAGCGTGGGCAAATACTGCCAAGCACAACGATACGCAGATTTGGATGCAGCTCAATCATCCTGGTCGTCAAGTATATGCTGCCATGGGTGGCGATGTGCTATCACCTTCTGACGTGGCGATCGGCTTAGGCAAGCACTCTCATCTATTTGGCAGACCTCGTGCGATGACGCAGCAAGATATCGAGCAACTGATACAGCGATTCGCCGATAGTGCTCTAAAAGCAGAACAAGCTGGCTTCGATGGTGTGCAAATTCATGCCGCCCACGGCTATCTGATTTCTCAATTTTTATCACCGCTTACCAATAAACGCAAAGATAAATACGGTGGTTCGATTGAGAATCGGATGCGACTGTTAATCGAAGTAATCAACGCCATTCGTGCTCAAGTTGCGCCTACCTTTGCAGTCGCTGTTAAGATAAACTCAGCCGATTTCCAACGCGGAGGATTTGATGCAGATGATGCCAAAGTGGTTATTTCAGCGATGAATGAATTGGCGGTAGATTTGGTCGAATTATCAGGTGGCAGCTATGAAAGTCCCGCCATGCAAGGCAGCACAGCAGATGGTCGCACGTTGCAACGAGAAGCTTACTTTTTAGATTTCGCAAAGGAGATTGCTCAAGTCGCTACCATGCCTATCATGACGACAGGTGGCGTTAGACGATTGACTGTCGCAGAAGAGGTACTGGCGCAAGGGGTTGATGTGGTTGGTATGGGAACCGCATTAGCCATGAACCCTGCTCTACCGAATGACTGGAAAAATGACAGTACGCTTAGTGCTCACAATCCTGTGGTACGCTGGAAAGATAAGACCTTAAGTGCAGTTGCTACAATGGCGGTCATCAAGCGACAATTACAGCGCATGGGACAAGGGAAGTCGCCCAAACCAAATGCCTCACCAATTTTCTCATTGATTTCTGATCGTATACGAATAAAGAAACTCACCAAACGCTATCATCAGTATTTGAATAAATATTCGACAAAATAACTTTTAATCAATTTCAAAGACAATAAAAAAGCAGCTACTCTATTTTTGAGTAGCTGCTTTTTTATCTACATAAGTATTTTTGAATAAATAATATATTTTCTTAATATTTATATAAACAACAAGTTCATAGAAGGAGTTATTATCACGCATAATAGACGCAATTTACGTGGCACTACTACAGCAGCCCTGTATATAACACTTAGTAAACGCTCACTATAATTAAGTAACACTATAAACATAGCATATACAGACAGCTGAATTGAAAAGTCCTATATTTAATCTCACAAGATATTTGGAACCAATCATTTATCCTTGTGCAATACAATTAGAATAAAAATTAAATAGTATTATCAGTAATCGATATCGTGAAATAAGAATCAAAATGGTTATTAAGAAATAAATCAAACACAATAAGTTCAATAAAAGGAATAATACAATGAACGAACATACTCTAAAAGGCGAATGGAACCAAATGAAAGGTTCAGTTAAACAAAAATGGGCCGAGCTAACAGACGACGACCTTACCCATATCGAAGGTAGCCGTGACAAGCTAGTAGGCCGCGTACAAGAGCGTTACGGTCATGCCAAAGAAGACGCAGAGCGTGAAGTAGATGATTGGCGTGTAGAAAATAAATATTAATATATTTAGTTCATAACTACTGTGCTGAATAAACTGAAAAACCGCATAGAAATATATGCGGTTTTTTATGGCAGATCTTTACTGTACAGACAAGCTGCTGGAGAAAGAAATTACCATTCTCCAGACACGATAAAACCGCATAGCAATCAATTGTTATGCGGTTTTATTGTTAACTATCCATGTTACCTATCACGACTGCTTTTCATGCATCCTTGCACAAATATTCAGTATATTGTGATACTGGGCATCCTGCCCTTTTTACTACACTACAGCTTCAGTATTACTTGCTGCTATCAGCAAAGGGTATGTGTCCTTACTTCAATCGCTATTGTCATCCTGACGCTAGTTATCGAATCATTATCCTTAATGCGGTCAACTCAATCCTTGAGTCACATTCCCTAATGCCGTGTGACTATAATGCCTAACTCTCACTCGCATGTTAAGTCGCGTAAACGTCATTGCGTGTAAGCATATGCTTACACCAATCTATTTTACTTGCCACAATTATTACAACTTATTAACGCAAATGACACCTACCGCAAAGTTTTGTACTCTATTATAGATAATGTAAGGAAATATTTCGAAAAATAAATCACTAGAAACACTTATTAACTACGATCTAATTTAATTCGCCAGAATACTTTTAAAATCTTATAGTTATAGCAGATATAGATATTTCTATATCTACACTGCCTACTTAATACCATCATAGGATATTGCCTCATGAAAATGATAAAACCCTTCTCTATTAAGGCCACTTTGTCTACTG
Source organism: uncultured Psychrobacter sp. (assembly GCF_947500265.1). Taxonomy (GTDB): domain Bacteria; phylum Pseudomonadota; class Gammaproteobacteria; order Pseudomonadales; family Moraxellaceae; genus Psychrobacter. The sequence continues at coordinate 349,844 of NZ_CANMRN010000003.1, forward strand.
GTCTTGTCGTTGCATTATTGGGTACGACAGTGGGTTGTACAGTTGTAGGCTCAGGATATGACAGTCAGCCTGTCTATCGTGGTGATAATAGCCAAAATAATAATTTTAATCGCGTAAGTCAGCAGCTTCGACAAGACTTGCGCCGCAAAGGCTATCAAGTTATAGACATCAGAGCTGATAGTTACCGTGGTGATCGAGCTCTTACGGCTTATGCTAAAAAGAACAACCAAGCCTACGAGCTAAAATATACTTACCCTGCCCTAAGACTCATCAGCTCAAGCAAAAAAGCATGGCCAGATAACTGGAATAATAATAAGTCGCACAAGGATAATGACCGCTATAAAGAAAACAAGCATCAAGATAATTATCAGAATGGTCAGCGCTATAAAAAAGGCGATGTCGAAGACACTATTAAAAGAGAATCACGTTACCCAGCTATCAAACGCCGTGCTATCAACAAAGTAAGAGCTATGGGCTACCGTGTTGAAGATATCGATCTTGAAGAAAAAAATAAGCGCGGTGTCTTTGAGATTGAGGCCAAACGCGGCTCACAGAAGTATGAGATATTATTAAGTTATCCAAATTTAGATGTTATCAAAGTCAGAAAAGATTGATCGCTTTCAGCATTTTCAGCTAACTACCTCGGTACATTTAACTTTTACCCATATTGAGCAACGAAATATGATTAGGAGAACATTATGAAAACTCTATCATTTTCAACATTAAAAACGGTAGCGACTGGCAGCATAGTCGCAGCTTTATTGGCAGTGACCACAGGCTGTGTGACTGCACCGAATGGCTACAATGGCTATGACGACCTATACGAGCATACTCATAAGGACAATAAAGGCCATAAAAAACACAAAGACAAAAAGAACGATAAAAACAGCTATGTCTCCGTTGTCGAGCAACGAGCTGCTAGTAAAGTCCGTAGCATGGGATACCGTGTCAAAGATGTCAAATATAAGAAAGGCGATCGTAAAATTAAGGTAAAAGCCGAACGTGGTCGCGACGATTATAAAATCGAACTGGGCTATCCAAGCTACAACGTGATTAAACTTAAAAAAGATTAATCAGTTTTTAAATACTGATATTCACTATTAATACTCAGTTGGAACTTTAAAACTTTATAACCAAATAATCATCAAGTGGCTTATTTGGTTTTTTTATGAGAGTTCTTACACTCTATTAGCTAATATCTTTCCATATAAAACTAAAAATCCAATACTTTTATCACATCATAAGCTGGCGTTTCATAGGGGTGTGCCTCTTTTAACGCGATAATGGTAGCATCGATAAAAGCTTCATCTACCACCATTTCCACTCGCCACTCATCGACCGTTTCTAAGCTATCCTGTGTACCAATGTGCGGCATACTACCTGATAATGGCATAAACTGACCAGCTCCTCGTACCTGCCAACAGCATTGCTCATAGTTTCCAATCTTCCCAGCGCCAGCAGCAAATAGAGCAGACTTTACTTGGTCTAACGCTGCATCAGGAATGAAAACGGTCAACTTATACATAGGCTTATCTCATAGAATGGTTTTGAATTTCAATATGCTAGTTCTTAGATAAGGAAGGATGCTCGGTCCATATATAACGTAGTAGCCAGTCTTTGGCATCACCTGCATAATCAATACCAATACGTGGGCGTAGTGATACAGGTGGCTGGCAGCCATCATCTTCTATCCAAACTTCTGATGCCGGCGAGATAGGTTTGCCATATAAATCGCGATCAACTTGCAAGCGTTTGGTCAATTTACCAGGGCCTGCGAACTGCTTAGGATGTGTAAACTGCTTATCTGGACTGAGTTGTTGCTCTTCGATCAGACGGTCACTATCATCAGTCAAAAACCCAGCGCGAATCAATACCGATTCAGGCGACTCTATAGAGCCGCTAATCAAATTTAGCATATGATGCACGCCATAGGTCAAATAGACATAGAACACACCGCCTTGCTCATACATAATCTCTGTGCGCGCCGTTCGAGTGCCTGCATGTGAGTGGCAAGCGGGGTCATCTTGACCAATATAGGCTTCGGTCTCAGAGATACGCATACGTAGTGTTTTTTGCTGTCCATCACTATCGGTTAGCTGTCGACATAAGACTTTACCAATCAGGTCAGCAGCGACCACACAGGTCGGACGAGTGAACCAGTCAGGCTCTAAAACGGTTGATGAGGCAGTAGACATCAGCAAAACCTTTTTTTATTTTTATGGTCTAATTGATATGAATAAGTACTAACAAATTAGCATAAAAGTAAGATAAGGTATCGCGGACAGTGTTGGCGCTATGTTTGATTTTTTATACGAGCTAAACTACCAGCCTTTGTCTAAAGAGTGATACTGGTTGATGAATAGATAGAAGTTGCAGTCTGTTATAAGTGGTTCCATTATGGTGGTCTATTTTAAGTGGTCTGTTAATAGGTTCTTGGGGTGAAATAACTGGTTTCGTTGGGGGTATACCCTTTGTATGTACTGATCTGGATAAGGTTTGCATATTTAGTCCAGCAGCTGAGTTTGAACCTAGCATTCATGGCAGTAAAGCTTTGGGGAGAATTAAATGATTTATTTTCGAGATAATGAGTCTTGGGTTCAATTTGGTCAGCAAAGATTGGATGATCCTAACATAGTTGTTATAGACTTAATGGGCTGTGAGAGTAAAGAAGATTTCACTTTGACAATAGGGAAGGTATTGTACGGATCTTACAGCCCTAAGCTAGTTACAGGTAAAAGCCTAGATGCGCTTACAGATGTAGTATCAGATTATCTGATTGAAAACTGGTTAAAATGGAAAGAAGTTTACATTATTGGATGGAAATACTTTACTGATAAACATCCTATTTTTTCGCAATATATGTTGTCTTCTTTTGTGAATTCCTACATTAAAAGTCTTTCAGGGGAATTGCAACTAGTTGAATGGGGAGAAAGAAATTTTCAAGATTTGTACCTTTTAGAAGCATTGACAGACGCAAGACCAAAATTTTTTTTGGTCTTGAATTAACATATGAACTTTTTAATAGGTAAAAACACTAGGTAGCCAGCAATTCAAATACGATAGAATATGTATGCTAAGTACACCGTCATTATCTCAATAATTCAACCTATTGGCATATATAGCTCACAGCTTAGGGTTCAAGTCCTCACTAGAGTACCATTATAAATATAATGACATAAAAAAACTGAGCACAAGGCTCAGTTTTTTATTTTATGCTAAGTATCAGATACTTATTTTAATGGTACACCAATACGGTCAGCGACTTCTTCATAAGCTTCGATCACATCACCTAATGACTGACGGAAACGGTCTTTATCAAGTTTCTTCTTAGTGTTCTTATCCCAGATACGGCAGCCATCTGGTGAGAACTCATCACCTAACACGATACGGTCATGGAATACGCCAAACTCTAGTTTAAAATCAACTAGAATCAAATCACCCGCATCAAACAATGCCTTCAGTACATCGTTGACTTGATAGGTTAGCTCTTCCATTTTAGCCAGTTGCTCTTTGGTCGCCCAACCAAGAGATACAGAAAGTGATTCGTTAACCATCGGATCACCTAGCGCATCATCTTTATAAAACAGCTCATACGTTGGCGGCGTCAATGCCTGACCTTCTTCTAAACCTAAACGACGTACCAAACTACCAGCTGCAAAGTTACGAACCACGCACTCTACAGGAATCATGTCCAAGCGTTTAACCAACACTTCGTCATCAGATAATTGCTTCTCGAAATGTGTTTCGATACCAGCATCAGACAATTTTTGCATGATAAAAGCATTAAAGCGGTTATTAACCACACCTTTACGTGCTAATTGTTCGATACGCTTACCATCAAGCGCTGAGGTATCATCACGGAAGTGCAAAATCAGAAGATCATTGTCTTCTGTTTCATAGACAGATTTGGCTTTACCTTTATACAGCAGTTGTTGCTTTTGCATTATGGGGGTTCCTGTTCGTTCAAGCTTATGTGGTAAAAACGCGCAGCTACCGCTGACTGATGTAAGATACATGGCTTGCGGCTATGATAAAAAACGCAACAGTCAGCGATATAGATAAGGGAGTAAGTTTAGTTCGAAGTGTTGCTAACAGCACGCTGAGGTTTTGGCAGCTGATACTGATTGCCTGACTCATTTTGTAGTTGGAGCGTGTTTGCCCCAGCATTAGGTGTTGAATACAAAGGTACAAAAGGTGCCGTTTCTTGGGCGGCAGGTAGCTCTATCGGTGCAAGCTTTTTGCTTTGTTGATAATCTAAGCTGCCGTTGTCACGTTTACCAAGCAAGTTTTTGGTCGCTTGACAACCGCTCAATACCAAAGTGCTACCCAAAACCAAGGTCAGCATTGCTGGAAGTAGTTTTGTCGTCTTTGATGATACTGTTTTTGATGATACTGTCATCATGTTGTCTCTCTGAGTTAGCAGTTATTGCTCATGTAGGCGATTGACTTATCATTATAAGTTGACTTGCTGCTAGCTCGAATATCAATCATCGAACTAGCAACAAATCTAAAATCGCCGAATATCAATTGGCTAAATATCAATTTATCGTATGTTTGCTCGAACCAATGCTTCATCGATAGTCGCATGATGCTGCTCGGCGAGCCAAACCAATGGCAGACGGATACCTTTATCGATAATGCCCATTTTATGCAAGGCGTACTTCGCTGGGATAGGGCTTGATTCGATAAATAGGTCACGGTGCAAATGTTTGACCACGTCATGGATTTTACCAGCCGCTTCAAAGTCACCACGTAAACCTGCAGAAAAAGTCTCACTCATGGCTTTTGGCGCCACGTTAGCAGTGACTGAGATATTACCTTTGCCACCTACTTTCATTAGATCAAGCGCAGTGCCATCATCACCAGATAACACAACCATCCTGTCACCAACGGCTTTGATCAACTGCTCACCGCGACCGACAGATCCTGTCGCATCTTTGATAGCAACAATATTATCGATATCACACAAACGCTCAACCGTTTCTTGAGCGATATCAACCACTGTACGGCCAGGCACGTTATACAGCATTTGCGGTATATTTACGGCTTTGGCAATGGCTTGATAATGCTGAAATAAGCCTTCTTGTGGCGGCTTATTGTAGTAAGGAGCGACTAGCAACGCACAGTCCGCACCTGCATCGGCAGCATCCTGAGTCAGCTTGATGGCTTCCATCGTGTTGTTGGCACCAGTACCCGCGATGACCGGTACACGACCTTTAACATGCTGGACAAAATAGCGAATGACATCGCTATGCTCTTGCATAGATAGGGTCGCTGATTCACCAGTAGTACCAACAGCTACAAGACAGTGTGTGCCCTGCTCAATCTGCCAATCTATGAGATCTGCGAGACGTTTATAATCGACCTTACCGTCAGGGTGCATGGGCGTTACCAAGGCTACCATTGAGCCTTGTAGTCGGGTTTTGATCTCGTCGTATGCTGTGCTCATAACCGTGCCTTACTGTATTATCCTAGCTTTTATTAAAGCTGTCACATGATAGGTCGTTTGCAAGTGGCCATTTATTTGTGTGCGTTGATAAACGCTGATGGCGTAACTTACTTGATGTTAATGCTGCGTCTCTACTTACTATAATAGCGTTTGTACCATAGATTATTATATCTACGATATCAGTATCGTGATGGCCATCTACCAAGAGTAATAGGCGTACCTACTAACCGACAGAAATATAATAATAAGAGTGCTCGTTAGTGTAGCATATTTTGATTTGACCGCTATCAATCAATTGGCAGTCAACCCATAAATTTAGTACCAAAAAACGGGTATGATTTTTTGCTTGAAATTATAAAGCTTGGCCTAAAACCTTGTAGATAAATAGTTACATCATTAAAGGAGCATTTTAGCGTAATCAACGTACGCTGATAAGTCTCTTATGTAATATTAACGAATCGTCAACACATCGATAGTAGGTCGATAAAATCGAAAAGGCAACCCTCTCGTACCGATGCTCATGAATATACAATATTCTATTAATAAGCTAAATAGAAAGCACAATTATTGACGTGCGCGCTGCCTTTATACCCTGAACCATAATCTGAGTTATATTATTAGCCACATTAACAGTCACGCTTTAATCATGACACCTACTCAATACGCAGACCAATAATAGCAGGAATGCCTTGGCGTATAACTTCTATAGTGACTACGCCTTTTTTAGGAAGAGAAGAGATAGCACCTGAAAAGTCTGCCACTGTTTTAATCGGCTTTTGATGAAAGTTAGTAATGACATCGCCTGCCAGAATACCTGAGCGTGCGGCCAATCCAGTAGGATCCACAGTGGTAACCAATATGCCCGTCTTATTATCGACAGCGATTTCTGCTTGTTCATCTGCCGTCAAATCGCGTAAACGCAAGCCCAACTGTACATCATCATTTTGCTCATCACCGCTCTGTGCTCTTACATCATTAGGCGCGTAAGCGAGCTTGCCGTTAATCACCATCTGCTTACCGTTACGCTGAATCCGTGCACGGAAGGGGTCGCTTGGACGCGCTCGATTGAGCAAGTTCAGCAAGTCTGATGCCTCCATGATTTGTACATCATTGTATTGCAGAATGATGTCACCAGGTTTTAGGCCTGATTTTTGTGCTGGCGAATCTGGTGATACACGAGTCAGTAAGGCACCTTGAGGGCGCTCTAAATTATAAGCCTCGGCCAGATTGCGATCGATATCTTGTGGATAGATTCCTAGGTAAGCACGCGCCACTTCACCGTCATTTTTTAGCTGCTCATAAATATCCATGGCAGCGTCAATAGGGATAGAAAATGACAGTCCCATATAACCGCCCGTACCACTAAAAATGCGCGAGTTAATACCAATTACTTCGCCGCGCTGGTTAAATAGTGGCCCGCCAGAGTTACCCGGGTTTAATGCCACATCCGTTTGGATAAATGGTACGCTCGTCTCACGCGAAAAACTACGCGACTTGGCACTGACAATACCAGCAGAGGCTGAATAGTCAAAACCAAATGGCGAACCAATTGCTAACACTGGCTCCCCTACTTTTAGACCACTTGAGTCGCCGATAGGCAGGGCTGGAAATTGACTGCCCTCAACTTTTAGCACGGCCACATCTGAGCGCTCGTCACTACCAACCAAAGTTGCATCAAGCTCAGTTCTATCATTGAGCGTCACAGTAATTTTGTCCGCACCTGCGATGACATGATGGTTGGTCAGCATGTATCCATTGGAGGTAATAAAAAAGGCCGTACCATAAGCATGTTCAATCGCTGGCGTCGCGACTCGATCAGGGATGCGTAGACGATCACCAAAGAACTGACGCAATACTTCAGCAGTCTGAGCCTTAGCAAGCTCGGCCTCACTAATCGTTTTGGTGACATTAACGCGTGCCACTGCTGGCGTGACTTGTTGCACCAAACCAGAGAAATCAGCCGTAGTGACTGCAGCCTGAGCACTGTTTATCGTCGTGACATTAATACTAGCGAACATCGCGGTACTAACAGCGAGTGCCAGCGCACTACGTTGTAACCAGCGCTGCATATTGGCAGTGGTCTGTCCTTTGAACATATTGATAGGCATTTTGTGTCCTCCATATGAGTAATCGCTGTTATTAACAGCCACGTTATGATTGTCAGCGATAGCGACTACACCTAGCGGTATGCCCCTATTCGTTACTATTTGGTGAAATTATATTCTTTTATCTATTTAGCTTGTCTATTTATGCGGCGCAGCACTTTTATTCGAACCTATTGTCATAGCTATTTAGCCGTTACTTTACGCTTATTTTTATCACTACTCATTACTTGAATATTTATAGAGCTATTGTCTTTAGAACATGATTAATAGTGTCTTATAAAAACAAATACTCTCAGCGATCAGTATATGACATTTCATAGCGCCAACACTATTACCCTGTGCGCGACGTGCATGCCCCACGCAGCTACTGTATGATAAATAAAAACTTAAAGTATGATGCTAATGCCTTTTGCATAGTGCAGGATAACCCAAGGCAACGTTATTTCATATGGGCTTTATACACTTTTGTGGCCGTAAGATAGCTTTTTAGCAGGTACGGCTTACATCAGCTTGAAATAAAATCATGGTATGATGTCAAACCAAATATTTTACTAAACAAACAAAAGTTAGCTTGTATATGAGGCTGTTTATTGCAGGTTTATAAACTGGCTATCATCACTCTTGTTTTCCATCTTTTGCATTTCTAGCGTATTGTGATTTATCTAGAAGCGCTTTTGTCTTTGCTACTTTATAGTAGTTATATCATATCTAGCTTATGTTGTGATTCATGAGTGCTATCAGTGTGATGGCCTAGCTACAACAAAAACGGATAACAACTTAATGTTAAATAAACGGTAGCAACTATCTTATAACAGCTATCGATAGATATAAAATATGACAAGATTATAAAAGGATTAATTTATGGATACCGCCCTTTTGCTATCCGGCGTGGTTGGGATTGGCATTGCCGCCCAATGGTTGGCTTGGTATTTAAAGCAACCATCCATTTTATTTTTATTACTGATTGGTATTATCGTCGGCCCAGTGCTGGGTGTATTTGACCCAGACTTGGTGTTGGGCGAGCTGATGTTTCCCTTCATCTCTTTGGGCGTAGCGATTATCCTATTTGAAGGCTCGTTAACGCTAGAGTTTGATGAGATTAAGCAACATGGTACCGTGGTACAGATGCTGGTATCGGTCGGTGTACTAATTACCATTGCTATCGTGGCCCTATCGACTTATTTACTATTTGATGTCGATCCATTGATTGCGTTGCTGTTCGGTGCACTGGTCTGTGTGACTGGTCCAACGGTCATTATGCCGCTGCTGCGTAGTGTACGCCCTAACAAAACCATTTCCAACATCTTGAAATGGGAAGGTATTATCATTGACCCAATCGGCGCTATCGCTGTGGTATTGGTCTATGAGTACATTATCTCAGGCGGCGAAGCTAGTAGTATTCTACTGTTTGCTAAGATTGTGGTATTGGCAACTGCAATGGGTATGGCAGGCGCTTGGCTACTTGCATTCCTCATGCGTCGTCATATGATTCCTGAGTTCTTGCGTAATGTTTTTACCCTAGCATTTGTACTGGTCTTATTTTCAATATCAAATCATCTAGAGCATGAATCAGGTTTATTAACTGTTACAGTATTGGGCGTGGCATTGGCAAACTGGCCAAAATTCCCACGTGAAACGATTTTAGAGTTTAATGAATCATTAACCATTTTACTGATTTCAGTGCTGTTCATCATTCTTGCGGCGCGTGTAGAGTTGGCAAGCTTGCTCAGCGTTGGTTTTGCAGGGCTAGTGCTGCTCGCTATCGTGATGTTTGTCGCACGCCCACTATCAGTCTGGGCATCGGCTATCGGCTCGAACCTTAAGACCAATGAAAAGCTGATGATTAGCTGGATTGGGCCACGTGGTATCGTCGCTGCTGCTATCTCATCACTGTTTGCGATTCGTTTGCAAGAGTATGATATTCAGGGCGTTGAACTGCTTGTACCGCTCGTATTTATGGTCATTATCGGTACGGTCATGATTCAGGGTCTAGGCGCAAAGGTCGTCGGTAATTTACTAGGCGTACGTGAGCCTGAGACCAATGGTATTCTTATCGTTGGCTCAAACCCAATTGCGCTACTGATTGCTACCTCTCTCAAAGACCAAGGCTTTGATGTCATCGTTGCGCACAATAACTACACCAATATTGCACGCGCACGCATGAGTGGTCTACGTACTTACTTTGGTAATCCTATTTCTGATCACGCAGATCATCATCTGGATCTGATCGGTATTGGTCGTTTGTTTGCGATGAGTATGGACAAAGAAATGAACACGTTGTCCGAGATTCATTATCGTCATGAATTTGGTGAGCGTAAGTTATACCGTCTTAAATTCAGTGATGAAAAAGTCAAAAGCGAGCGTGATGACAAGCAATCTAACTTCCATTCACAGTGGTTGTTTGGCAAAGACGTGACCTATACCAAGCTTGCCAGTATGCTGTCCAAAAAAGCTCGAATTAAGATTACCAACATCACGGATAGCTATAGCTTTGAGCAGTATAAAGCGGACAATAAGCAATTTGTACCGCTATATACGGTAGATAAAGAAGGCAAACTGCACGTCATCACCGATAAGTTTGACGGTACTGTCCCTCGTGACCGTAAGCTTATATCGCTAGTGGTAGACGATGAAGTACAGCCGAAGCCAGTCGATGTAACGCCTAAGCAAGAGCAGGCTCGCATGGCAGCTGATGCTAACTTTGAGTCTAACTCAAAAGCCCCTGAAAAGCGCAAAGAGCAGGAGCTTAGCTCTGATGACAGTCAGGCAGTAGCGCCAGAGCCTTCGGTAGATAGTGACAAAAGCGATGAGCAAAATACCGCCAATCAGTCATCAACTACCCAAAGCAGTAACACCGAGACTAAGTCACCTGCTAGCACTACTGTAGAGAAAAGTGAGCCAGTAGAAGAGCCAAAAACGTCTGCTACTAATATGGATAATAAAGGCGTCATGTCTGCAAATTCGACAGCGACTTCGAAGACCAAAACCTCTACGAACAGTAATGGCAATGGTAGTGCCCCTAAAAATAAAAAAGGTGCGCTTGACCCAAATCGTCTACCTGACTCTGCTCAGGATAGCGACGCCTCTATCGCTACTACTGATGGTGTAAAAGTAGATAAAATAGATGACAAATAACGTGCATAGTTATCTGCTTTATTGACCTAAAGATAAAATATTTACCTTAACAAGAAGCCCCAGCATATTGCCGGGGCTTTTTGTTGGTGCTAACTGACTGTCTAACTAACCAACTATCGATACATCTAACTGCCTTATAAACCTACTTGGCAAAATTTAATTATTTGATATCGAATCTGTCCATAACTGTCTGCCATATACGCGCACTCACATCATCCGTACTGCCTGATGCATCAATACGCTGTATGCGCTCAGGATACTCGCTCGCAAGCTGACTAAAACCAGTATGCACCCAAGTAAAAAACTCGGTAGCCTGCTGCTCAAAACGATCTGCCGCACTGCGCTTATTGGCACGTTTCATGCCCTCTGCTACTGGCAAATCCAACCACAATGTCAGTTCAGGAAGCTGCGTCACAAATTGTTTGATAAGCATATCGATTTTGCCGCGTACCAACTCGTCACCATACGCACGTCCAAACCCCTGATACGCGATAGTAGAATCGGTAAACCTATCACATATTACCCAAGTACCATTTTGAAGCGCTGGTAGAATAACCTGCTGCACATGATCACAGCGCGCCGCAAACAATAGCAGCAGCTCAGTATCGTCTTCGATATCAGTCGCTGGGTCCAATAATATGTCACGCAATTGTTCGGCAAATGGGCTACCACCCGGCTCACGAGTACGCAGATACGAGATGCCATTAGCTTCTAAGCGCAAACACAACTGTTCAATCGCGGTGGTTTTTCCTACGCCTTCGGTCCCTTCAAAACTAATAAAGCGGCCTAACGTAGGTGCCGTTTCTGTATTTGAAGCACTTGATTCAGGTAGATTCGATGATGGTATACTGTCACGTGATGGTATTGCGCTGGTGTGCATAGATACTGACATGATATGACCTTATGTCATTGATGAGCGCTACCTCTACTTTGTAGCACTCAATAAACGATAAGTTTTTTAAGAGGATTAAGAAGGAATATTACTGCGGCGGCGTTTGAGATTTTTTCTCACGCATGACACTGAGATAGTCTTTTACCGCTTGATTGTGTTCAGCCAAGCTATTGGTAAATTTGTGCCCACCATTTCCCGTTGCCACAAAATACAATGCTTCACTATCGGCAGGATGTAAGGTCGCTTCGATAGAGGCCGCTGATGGTAGCGCAATTGGCGTTGGCGGTAAACCATCAATTTGGTAGGTGTTGTAAGACGTTTTTTCATTGATGTCTTTGCGGCGGATATTGCCATCATAACGACTGCCCATACCATAGATGATGGTCGGGTCCGTCTGCATACGCATGTTTTTATTCAAGCGGTTTCTAAATACGGCAGAGACTAAAGGACGTTCATCCGCAACGCTGGTCTCTTTTTCGATAATAGACGCCATGACTAGCGCTTCATAAGGACTCTTATAAGGCAGATTCGGCGCACGATTTTCCCACGCATCAGTCAGTACCTGCTGCTGACGCTTATACAAGTCAGACAATACTTTTTTATCGCTGGTTCCTTCACCATAATAATAGGTATCAGGCGCGAACCAACCTTCAAGATTGTAGTTAACAATCGGGTCACTGCTATTAGCCACACTGTCTGGCAATACACCTGTCAAATCCAATGCTTGGGCAATACTCGCATTATCACTATCTACAGTCAGTACTTCTTTTTCAATTTTATCATTATCACGCAGCACTTGGTAAAGGTCTTTAGATGTCTTACCTTCGATAATCTGTACCTTGACCATAGCCGCTTTTGCGCCTTGACCTAGTATTTGTAGCGCCTCAGCGATAGTCGGGTTTTCGGGTAGTTGATACGTACCAGCATGCAACGGCGCATCGACTTGTGACTTGATATATAGCTTAGCCACGCCTGCCGAAAACAGCGGAATCTGCTGCTGCCACTGCGGTAGTAGACCGTAATACGTCTGACCTGGCTCAATCGTGACCATTTGCTGCGGCTGCTCGATACGACCAAACAACGTCTGATAAACCATGACTAAGAAAAATGCAGCAATAAGCCCTAGCACTAGCAGCACTTGATAGCCACGTTGCATAAAAAACGATGGGTTATTGACTTTATATTGACGCGGTTTACTGTTGCCGCTGATGAGCGAGACGTTGGTTGCTGGCGTTGCTGATGTGTCTTCCACCTCATCTACCACTGGTTGCGCGTCCGGCAGCGTGGTATCGACACGCTCCTCGACTGTGCCATCTTGCTTGTTTGACGGCGACTCATTGGGACGTTCAGGTAGTATATTGGGTGTAGGCTTGCTCATGGCAACTCGCGAGGCAGATGTTTGCTAGAATTTAGCACTGAACCGTGCGATTTTCAATGGTATTTGCTTAGCTTATGAATTATCTTGCTATTGATAGCAGTTTATATGGCTTAATACTTAGGTGTTTTTTTCAGTATTCTCAGCTTATCTATTAATAATGAAAATATCTTATGAACCTACATTTTAACCAAAGTCTTGCTAAAAACTATCACTCTGAACCTCAAAAAGTTCGTGTACTCAGCGAAGCATGGGTAAAAGAAAATAGTTACTGCACCAATTGTAGCGCTCAATCGCTAGCTGAGTTTGCTAATAACAAACCTGTCGCTGATTTTTATTGCGAAAATTGTAATGAGCAATATGAGCTAAAAAGTAAAAAAGCCAAATTAAGCAATGTTGTCAATGATGGCGCTTATAAGACGATGATTGAGCGTATCAATAGTAAGGACAATCCCAGCTTTTTCTTTTTAACCTACTCAAAAGAATACACCGTCAATAATTTTCTGATTATTCCCAAGCATTTCTTTACGCCCGATATTATTGTTAAGCGTAAACCCTTATCAGTGACGGCAAAACGAGCAGGTTGGGTTGGTTGCAATATTGACTTACGCCAAGTACCCGAATCAGGCAAAGTATTTTTGGTCAAAAACCAACAAGTTATACCGCGTGAAAATGTCACCCAACAGTTCCAAAAGACTTTGTTTTTACGCAAGCAATCTATGGCTTCACGCGGTTGGACACTCGATGTCTGGCAATGTATCGACCGTCTCGATGTCAGGTTTTCTCTCAATCAAGTTTATGCTTTTGCTGATGAGTTGCAGCTCAAACATCCTGAAAACAAGCACGTAAAAGATAAAATTCGCCAACAATTACAAGTATTACGAGATAAAGGCATCATTGAATTTGTAAGCCGTGGTCATTATCGAAAGCTATACTAAGAACACTTATCATCCCATAATGGTAAACCTTTGGCAGCAACCAAACGACCGTAAAACTTATGAGGAGGGTAATCTAGCTCAAGCTCATCATTTACTTTGAAAAAGTGTTTCACATTGCCATCGAGACAGGTATAAGCTCGATTTTTTACCTGTTTATTCCAGCTGATTAACAGCCCTAACGGAGTGCGAGAAGCTTTAGTAAAGGCTTGTCTTTCGATTGTGATTGCACACATCACAGTATCTTCATGAAACTGCTTATCTAAACCTTGTTCAATGACTTCTTGACGGGTATGCGCATACTTAAACACACTCCCAAATGCTGTGTATTTTTTATCTTTCTTAGAATAAACAATACTAAATGCTATCTGTGAATAACAAGGTAAGTGAATTATTTCATCAGGGTTTCTTTTCGCTGCACAGCAAACTTTATTAAATATCATCAATCTACGAACTTGTAGTGGAATTCGTTGATCTTCATATGTAGTACGCATTTATTATCCCCTGTTAAATAGTATTGGATAGAATGCAATCATTGATCGATTAACATCAGTACGCAATACTCATTAACAAAAGACGATCAATTATGAAGAACGTTATTGGAGATATGCATCACTCAATAGACTTCTTGCGAAAGTACCAGTGCATTAACTTCGATTGACGGAGCCTCAAAGGCGAGTGGTGATTTATGTAAGAAGGCTGATACGTCATATAAACACAGTATCAAGATCATAATATTACAGCCGCTAAAATTTATTAGCAGCTATAATTATAAGTAGTAACTTAATTATGAGTTTCGTATAACATAGTAATTATTTCGAATTATAACAGACGCCTTTCATTATAACGTTCAGGTCTAGGTTCGCCTTGATTGTCACGGTATACATCTGCAATTAACTCATCTCTATCATCCCATAGTGGCAGACGAGCTGTCGCAACTAGACGGTCATGAAACTTATGCGGTGGGTAATCCGAATCAATTTCATCATTTATCCGAAAAAAAACTTCTTCACGATAGTCAACATAAGCATGCATTCTATTCTTTACATATTTATTCCAATACCACACTAATTGTATAGGTGTACTAGCTGGGCGAGTAAACTGCTTTAGATTAACAGTCAGCGCACACTTTACTGGCTCGTCGTTAGGAAAAATGCGAATACGTTGCTCAATAACTTCTTCGGGTGTTTGTGCATACTCAAACACACCACCAAAGGCTATAAATTTCTTGAAATCCTTTAGATACATAACTCCGAGTGATAACTGAGTAAATTTTGATAAATGAATAATTTCATCAGGTTCTTTCTTCGCTAATTTACAGATTTCATCAAAAACCATCAAACGACGGATTTGTAGCGGGATACTTTCATCTTCATAAACTTCGTACATTGGCTTATCTCCTTATTAGATAAGCAGCATTGATCGATTTGCTTTAAGACACAAGACCACGTAACAAAAGACGATCACTTCTTTTGAGGGCTTTTGCTAATCTACTTGGTATAAATGACTGAAGCGATATATGAGAATCGAGTGTGAGTATAATAAGAAAAGATAAAAAGGCAGCACAAACCTTTCAAGTTGAAATTGTCGAAACATTAAGTACTATCGTGGATGTTGTCGCAGAAGATGAGCAAAGTGCGCTTTTGAAAGCGCAAGAGATGTATAGAAATGAGCAAGTGGTTTTATATCCAGATGATTTTATTGATACCAAATTTATTGTTTTTCAATAACAACTAAACGGATTCAAAATCCACAACATCACCTGACAACAACGTCAGACTGCTCATTGGCATGATACCGCGCAGTGCATTGCAAAAGAATAACTGCGTTAATTTAGGCAAATCTTCATCTTGTAGCGACCTGATTATGACTGGATATTGCGTCGTTGATAGTGCATCTATAATTACTTGACGCATGACGCCAGCGACGCCTGATTGAGCCATAGAAGGGGTGTACCACTGGCCAGTGGTTAGGTAGTTTTCATTATCTTTATGAATACTAGAGGTAGTTTTGGATTCTGATAGCGACTCTTCTGCCAATTGGTAGAAAACATTACTTATCGTACCCTCAACCCACTGCCCACTCATATCGCGTAGCAGACCTTCACCAAGTGTTGAAGCAAGCTTTGATGCCAATGGCTCAGATTTTATACGTTGTAGCTCACCACTAGCGAGGACATTGTCTAAACGATTAAGGCTCTTGAGACCTGCCAGCGATGGCGGTAAGCAAGCAATCTGAGAAGCCAAACATATTGCCGAGGCATTAGGTTGGATAGGTATTAAGTTTCCATCAGGTAAAGACAATTGCAGTGCAGTAGAAACTCGCATTGCGGTAGCCTTTAGCCATATCTCACAGTCGCTACCATTTACATTAGGTGTATAGCCATAACCGCGCACATCCTGCGCAGCGCGAGTAATTATTAGCTTTAGCATGCCCTGCTCTAACTGCTGGGCATACAGTTGCAGTACGGCTAATAGCTCTTCGCTATTTATGTTTAGCTGCAAGGCTTCAGCATGAGAGACAAGCCGCTGATAATGATAATCTGACCATAGTATCAACCCATCGATAACACCCATGGTAGTAAAGAAGCCATCAGCGTATGCCAGCCCGCGATTATCTAAAGACATCGTTACCGTTTGGCTGGTCGACCTATTATCTTCAGTCAAACTACTGTCTTGAGGGTACAGACAAACCCAACCGTTTGGCACTGACGTCGTATCGGTCATGATTTAGCTATTGTCTGTTTGAGCAGCGGCTTTATTGATAACTAGCATGCAACTGTAGAACTCACATTTTGCTAGCTCTATCTTTTGTCCACCGACAATTCTATTCTTGATGATTTGGCTATTGAGCATATCAGCAACCATTTTACCGCCATCATCACCCATCAATTGACGTGATAGCTGATAGGCTTTTTTGGCGTGGTTTTGGCTCAGCTCTTTTTCTTTGTCTGTGTCAGTAGGATTGGCATAGTACCAGCCAAGCTCTAGATATTTTTCAGAATCGATGATATCTAGATAAGGCGCGTCCGTTTTCATAAAGCGATATTTTGCCGCTGGATTACTGGCATAGTCTAGGCTGTTTTCATCCGTGCTCATCACTTCGCCAAACACCGATTTTATACTATCTAACTCGTCCACCGCGAGCGACTCAACCTTATCCGTACCCCATGCTGCGACATCATATCTCACTGGCGTGCCTTGCTGAGCAGTGGCGCCATCTAGGTCAGGATTGTTTGCGCTGTCCTGTACTGGCTCATTCGTTGTTGCCTGCTCAGTGGTCTCAGCATCTGGATTTGGAGCATCTTCTTTGGTGCTGTCACAGCCACTGAGCGTCACACCAACTGCCATTATCATACCGACTAGAAGGGTCTGTAGGTTAGGATTCCACATGGATAATTTACTCACACTTTTAGATTGATCTCGAAATAGTATTAACGAGCTGGCAGGAACGCCGCTGATAACGAATAGTTTTCAATAAAGAGCATATTTCACAAATATTATAATCTAGCAGTCATTACAGCATATTGATATAGGTTTCCATATTTTATAGTTTACCCAACTGCTCAGCACTTGACTACCTTTTACGTTACGCGGAGCACTCCCCGAGAGTACAGATTTGTTAAATATATAACGTACCAAAACGACCTTCTCTTTAGTAGAAAGTAGAAAACTGCTTGCGCGTGTTTTGCGTATGTTTGCCTCAATGTCACAATTTATTTTCAAAAGCGATAAGGTAGCTTCTGACTAACAATGTCACTTCCTAATCATTGATTGGTAATGGCCTCTTGGTTTGTCAATCATAGCGTTATCCCTTATGATGATTGAGCGCCACTTATTACTTCTTTGATAGTATTTTTATTCTCTAGCCAGCGGACTACTTATGACCCAACACTTTATCGTTATTGGCAATCCAATCGCCCATAGTAAATCTCCTGAGATTCATGAGCAGTTTGCTATCCAAGCAGGGATTGATATTAGCTATCAGCGTCAGTACTGCCCTGATGATGCCGCCAGTTTTACAGCTGTCGTTGAGGCGTTTTTTTGCGGTGGCGGTGTGGGCGCTAACGTGACAGTTCCTTTTAAACAAGTTGCTTATGATTGCTGTGCGGCGCGTGGTGGCTTATCAGAACATGCCAAGACGGCAGGCGCGGTCAATACATTACTGTTGAACAAAGCACTATTAGAAAGTGGCGTACCAACCACGGAAGCACTCTATGGTGATAACACGGATGGACAAGGACTTATCAATCACATTATGAGTATGGGCTGGCAGCTGACCGATGCTCGTGTGGCGCTAATAGGTGCAGGCGGTGCAGCGCGTGGCGTAATATTGCCATTATTTGAAGCAAGTATTGGCTCTCTCATGATTGCCAATCGCACCGTGTCTAAGGCAGCTGATTTGGTAAATGAGCTCAGTGCGGCCAGCTCAGTGATTGATGACCAACATATTGAGGTTTGTGCCACCAATGAACTAAGTGGCTCTTTTGACATTATTATTAATGCCACTTCTATCGGTCTATCAGGCGATACGTTGCCGCTGGCTGATACTCTAAACTGTCAGTACGCTTACGACATGATGTATGGTCGTCCGCTACCGTTTTTGCAGCACTTTGCCGCTCGTGGCGCACAGACCTCAGAAGGCTACGGTATGCTTATCGGTCAAGCCGCTTTAAGTTTTGAGCGTTGGACTGGGCATACTATCGATGTCGCACAAGCGACAACAGCGCTAAATAAAGACAGTTAATCAAAACAAAGCATTGTAGAGCTATGACTATTAACTAAAACGTAGTAACAACCAATTTTCAAAACGGCGTAGCGGTACACGCAATCGCGTAGAGTGTATCGCTAGACCACCACTCAATCCAATCACACAGCCGAGCACCGTATCAATCATACGCGCTTGGATAACGTCCCCAGCGACTGGAGGCACTGACATCGTACTACCATACTCGGCGATAAATATCGTCAGCGGCGTGATAAATATCACCGCCAGTCCATAATGCCGATCGACAAACGATTCAATCAAAAACATCATACACAGTATCCCGATAGCGATGCCCCATCCTGATAGTCCCCAAGACAGCATCCAACCTGCCACGCCCATGCCAGCCAACGTACCCAATAATCGATGCAACTGTTTGATCCACATGGTTCGTAGCTGCATACCTTGGATGATAATAAAGCAGCTCATCGCTACCCAATATGGATAAGGCAGCTCTAACAGAACGGCAACGACCAACGCCAAACTAACAAAACTTACCACGATAAGACTATCGCTAATCATATCAGGCTGATAATCATAAACAGGTATAGAAGCAACAGGACGCGTCGCCAATAAGAACAAACTATAGAGTAGCGCTAGCAACATCGAGGAGCCACTACCCAATATCACAAGCCCTATCGCTGAGAGCACTTGATCAATCGGCACGGGGATAAATAGCGCAATCGCACCCGCCATCAACACAAACAATCCTGCTGGTGGTGGTTGCCGATAGTAACGACCTAACATCACTACGCTAATACCAATCAGCATAAACACAGGTAGCCGAAGTACTGGTAATAGCTGCGCGATCAGACCCAGTGCAAAGCTAAGTATCATCGCAAACCCCCAAGCCATAACTGTCACTAGCCGATGTGGTAGCCCTCCTGCAAATGGTAGGTTTAAAATAATCATCGAGCCTAGCGATGCTTTGATACCTGAAGACAAGTCACCAAAATAAGCCCCTACAAACACCGGAAAGCTAATCGCAATCGCCGCGATGATGGGCATATGCCATGGTCGCTGACTGCGATTGACTGTGAGTAAATGATTCAGCTCACCATCGATTAACCACTTGATACGAGTTAATAGTGCGCTTAACCAAGAGGCTCGCTGTTGCTTTTTTGAGGTACTCATAAATGGCTTTTCCTATTTGATAAGTCCATTTTCCTTTGAATTTAGATGAGTCTACATAGCCCTTTATAGAATAATTTCAAGCGAAGATACAATTTACCTATACAAACTAAAATGAATTAATAACATAATTAATCATGAATAATAGTTATTAGTTGTATATTTGTCGCTGTTTAAGATTTATAATCATATCAACGCCATAACAGCTGTCCGTCACTAAAGACGTTCTAATAACTAACACACTGGAAAGCTGTCCACTAATAACTCACTTGATGACTAATATAACGTCTAGCTCATCTAAAATAAGTAAATATCGCTTACATAAGTTGTGACTCAAATATTGCGCCATAAGTCTATGATAGCGAACTAACCAAAGAGAGCGATTATGTTAACTTACAAAGCCCCCTTACGTGATATCAAATTTTTGATTAATGATGTATTTGACTATCAGACACATTATAAAAGCTTAGACAACGGCGAAAACGCTGATCCTGAAACTGTAGACATGATTCTACAAGGTATGGCTGACTTTGCTGAAAATGTCATTGCCCCGCTCTATCAATCAGGTGGTGAAGAAGGTTGTCATTTTGAAGATGGCGTCGTGACCACGCCAAAAGGCTTCAAAGAGGCTTATGACCAGTTTGTAGAAGGCGGCTGGCAAGGTATCTCATATCCTGAAGAATTCGGTGGTATGAATCTGCCAACGTCAATCAACCTTATCAAAGCTGAGATGATCGGTACTGCTAACTGGTCATGGTCAATGTATCCTGGTCTATCAACAGGTTGTATCAACACGCTGCTTCAGTACGGTACTGACGAGCAAAAAGCACTGTATTTACCTAAACTGGTCGAAGGCTCATGGGCAGGTACCATGTGTCTGACTGAGCCACAGTGTGGTACGGATTTGGGTCAAGTTAAATCAAAAGCCATTCCACAAGATGACGGTACCTACAAAATCAGCGGTACCAAAATCTTTATCTCAAGCGGTGAGCATGACTTAACAGATAACATCGTCCATATCGTCCTAGCACGCCTACCAAATGCACCAGAAGGCACGCGCGGTATCTCACTATTTATCGTACCAAAATTCACCCCGAATGCTGAAGGTGAAGCTGGCGAGCGCAATGCCGTTGTTTGTGGTTCAATTGAGCACAAAATGGGCATCAGCGCATCTTCGACGTGTGTATTGAACTTTGATGGCGCAGTCGGCTACCTAATCGGCGAACCGCATAAAGGCCTAAAAGCTATGTTCACTTTTATGAACACGGCTCGTATCGGTACTGGTATCCAAGGTCTGGCGCATACTGAATTGTCTTTCCAAAACGCCTTGCCATATGCCAAAGAACGCCGTTCTATGCGTACGCTATCTGGTACTAAAGATCCTGAAAAGGTAGCTGATGCTATTATCCATCATGCCGACGTACGCCGTATGCTACTGACGCAAAAAGCCTTTGCTGAAGGCGGTCGCTCAATGATTTATCATTCAGCACGTTATGCAGATAAAATGGCACAAGGTATCGTCAATGGCGATGATGAAGAATTCGAAAAGTGGGACGACAAATTGGGCTTCTATACGCCAATTCTAAAAGGCTTCTTAACTGAGCTAGGTATCGAAGCTGCTAAGCATGGTCAGCAAGTCTATGGTGGTCACGGCTACATCAAAGAATGGGGCATGGAGCAAATCGCTCGTGATGCTCGTATCGCAACGATGTACGAAGGCACCACTGGCGTACAAGCACTTGATCTACTAGGTCGTAAGGTTATCTTACAGTCTAAAGGTAAGATTATCCGTGACTACACGTCAAGCATCATGAAATGGTGTGGCGAGTACGCACTCGATAAAGAAATGCGTAAATTCGTTTGGGCACTGACCAAACTATGTGCTGAGTGGAACACCTTGACTGTTCGCTTGATGCTGATGGCACGTAAAGATCGTGAAATCATCTCAGCAGCGTCAGAGGATTTCCTAATGTACTCAGGCTACGTAATGATGGGTTATCATTGGGCTCGTATGGCAGCAGTAGCTTATGAAAAGCTAGAAAATGGCGGCACAGAAGCACCAGAATTCTACAAAGCAAAAATTCAGACTGCTGAATTCTACTTTGATAAGTTGCTACCACGCACGTCTGGTCACGCAGAAGCGATGGTTGCTCCAAGCGAAAGCATGACATCAATGGAAATCAATCACTTTGCTTTCTTAGATTAAAATTGACTAAAACCGCATCTATAATCAATAAAAAAGCGCCTATCATTTAGGCGCTTTTTTGTGCTTAACTGAAAACATGCTTATTTAGAATCCACAGCAACTAGCAGATTTAGGAGCAAGCTATGCCAATACCCTATTACAAAGCTGCCGCGTTAGCCACACGCTGTATGCAAACATTGGTAATTAGCACTGTACTAGCAAGTATGTCTGCAAATAGTGCGACTGCTAAAAATAGCGATACCCCTATTCATTTTACAGAAGGTGCTATTAGTAGCGTCGTCACTGGTAAATTAAATCACAATGACAATGAACGCTGGTATCGTTTTGACGCTACACGCGGACAGTATGCCATGATAAATATTACCCCACTTGCGGGAACATCTGAGACTGCCAATGTCGGCGTATTACATATGCCGAACGGTATACAAGATGGCGGTAAAGGCGGTATCGTCTATCAAGGCTGCTTACCTGCGACGGGCACATATCGATTGCGTATCGCCCGCAATCTTATGGCTACCGAAGGCAAAATTGCGGGCTACAAGGTTGAAGTAATAATAATACCAACGTATGCCAGTCAGTCTTTATGCAAATGATTGTAATCATTTAACTTTGGCAACTTTAGCCTACGAGCAGTCGCTTTTTTAAACAAACAGTTTTTGAGAAGGTGATTTTTAAAATACAGTTTTCGAAAAGGCAAGTACTGTTAACTACCAAGCATTTTCTTATGATACACCGCACTTATCTCTTCAACTTCTACACATATCTGCAATGCTGCACGCCCTGACTGCTCTGCGCCTATTTTTTCCTCGATAGTAGCAACCAACAGCTCAGCCAACTGGTCACGAGTGGCCATATCACGTCCGCTCATCAGCTTTAGATGAGCATAAATAAATCCATTTGTTTGCTCATCGTCTTCAACACCTACTAGAAATGACTTAATAGGTACAATGCGTGCTTTTATATCAGTAGGCAGCTTGAACTGACCACTATCCCACAATGCTTTGTTTAGCGATTTGAGCAATGATTCTTCGTGAGCGATACTGACGTTGGGTGTCACTTGAATGGTTAAATGTGGCATGAGCATGTCCTTAAATGTAGATAAAAATTAATAGATAAGCTGGCGTATAAGTCTACGCCTTATCGCTATGGTCAATCTACAACAATCTTGCGCCAAAATATCTTCAATACAAGCGAACTCGGTGTAAATTAGGCATGAATACACTTAGCAAAACTATCGGCACGGCCATTTTGTAATAGGCAGATTATAGCTACCGTAGAATCTTTTATTCATCAGTAATAGCGTCAAAGCAAGCATCAAGCGTTGTGGCTAATTGTGCAGGCGGCAATTCAATCTCTAGACCGCGGCGGCCACCGCTCACATAGACAGTGACTTGATCTTGAGCTGTGCTATCTATCACGGTTTTTAGTCGCTTCTTTTGACCCAGTGGACTGACGCCACCCAACACATAGCCTGTACTTCGTTCTACTTGTTTTGGGTCGGCCATCTGCACTTTTTTGCAGGATAGCAATTTGTTAGAAGATAGCGCCTTAGCCATTTTTTTAAAATTAAGTGTTTTATCGACTGGCAATATCGCCACAGCGAGCACACCAGTATCGGTAATCACTACTAAAGTTTTGAACACCTGTGTCACCGCTACGCCTAGCTTTTCTGCGGCTTCTAAGCCAAACGATGCAGCATTACTGTCGTGAGTATATTCGTGTACTTGGTAATCAAGGTTACGTTTTTTGGCAAGATCAATAGCTGGAGTCATAGGTTCTAAGCTTAATAAAATGAAATTGAAAAGTAGACGCTATATTTATGAGTCATCGGTGATAAAAATATATTATTACCCTAAATATATGAACTTTCAAATGTTTGAGCATTTTGTATAATTTGTCACTCACTACAGCGTAACCAAACCGTATTAATATTGGTAGTATATACAGACACTATATATCGCTTTGGTGGCTTTTATGGCATCATAAGCGCAACATATTTGACTATTTTTGATACTGATTATGATACCGAAGTTCCTAAAAAAACGGATTTTTAAAGCGCCGGTCTCGACTGACCGTACGTCTGAAACTGACACTGCTGAAACTGATGGCAATGCAATCGCTACGAAGCCTTATTCTAATGCACCGATCAATCAGCTGTATCGTAAGCTGTCAGGTCAGATGCTCGATATCGCCGTAAAACCTAAGCTATTAGGCGAGCTACCTGAGTTCGACAATGATGATCAGACGCTACGGTTTTATGTACTGCAGGACTACTCTCGTTCCAACAGTATTCTGATTGATTTGCAGACGCAAGAGCACAACTTACCGCCAGCACTGGTTGGAGTAAATGATGCCGCCCATAATATTAAAGAAAATGCGGCAATCATATTTTTGAATCACCCAAGTGCTAAAGACAGCCAATTGTCTCCTCGCCTTTCTCGCTTAGTATCTGCTGTATTGCAATACCCCGAGCTAAAGGTACGTCTAGTGCCCGTATCGATTCTGTGGGGACGCGCACCTGAAAAGGAAGATTCGCTATTTAAGCTGCTAACTGCTGACAACTGGCAAGATCCTAGTATCACTAAACAATTATTTAATATCGGGGTGATGGGCCGCGATACTTTTGTACAGTTTCATCCACCGCAAGACTTACGTACCATTATCAATGATAATCTCAAAGGCGACGTGGAAGGACCTGCTACCTTTGACTCAGTTGCTACAGATGCCCTTAAAGCAAGTTTAACAGCGACGGATTCACTCGATATAGAGTCAACGGCCACTAACAGTGATGCCGCAACTGACGCTGAGCAAACACCAAGCTATGCGCTAGTCGCATCAGCTGATAGTAATCGTGAACTGGTTCGTATGTTGCAGCAGCAATTGTCAATTTATTTAGATAAACAGCGCGCTAGCATGCTCGGCCCAGATCTATCAGATAGACGCAACTTGGTAGACAAACTGGTGTACTCACCAGCGATTAAGCATGCGATCGAAATGGAAGCGGCCGAAAAAGGAACTAGCGTTCGAGAAGCTCGTAGTCAGGCCAGAGGCTATGCTAATGAGATGGTCAATGACTACTCTCATTCTATCATCCGTGGTTTTTACAAGTTTTTGACATGGTTGTGGACGCAGTTATATGACGGCGTAGAAGTTCATCACTTCGAGAGAGTACGTGACCTTGCGACCGATTACGAACTGATCTATGTGCCTTGTCATCGCAGCCATGTCGACTATCTATTACTGTCTTATGTCATCTACAAACGTGGTCTGAGTATCCCTTATGTCGCAGCAGGTGATAACTTAGATGTGCCTGTATTAGGTCCACTATTACGCGGTGCAGTTGCTTTTTATATTCGTCGTAGCTTCCGTGGTAACGCGCTATATACCGCTGTACTGCGCGAATATATGCATACCCTGATCACGCGCAACACTCCGATTGAATACTTTATTGAAGGGGGTCGCTCACGTTCAGGTCGCCTGCTACCGCCAAAAATGGGCATGCTGGCGATGACTGTGCATAGCCAATTACGCCAAACCAATAAGCCTGTGGTATTTATTCCAACTTATATTGGTTACGAGCGCATTATGGAAGGCGGCACGTATGTCGGTGAGCTAAAGGGTAAGCCAAAAGAGTCAGAGTCTTTGATCGGACTACTCAAAGTTGGCCGTAAAATCGAACGTATCTTCGGCAATGTGCACTTGAGCTTTGGTACACCGTTGCACCTTAGCGACTTTATGACAAAATTCGATGTGCCAGCCAATAGCTTGCCATCTGATCGTACTGACTCGCCGCTTGATGAAAAAACCAGCGCCATGGTTGATAACATCGGTGTAAAAGTTATGCAGCATATCAATAAAGCTGCGGTCGTCACCCCTGTCTCGCTGTTGTCATTGGTTCTACTCTCGGCACCGAAAGCTGCATTGGATGAAAACATCTGCCGTGAGCAAATTGCTTTGTATCAAGGTCTGGCTCAGCAGCTGGTCTACTCGGATGATACAGTTATCACTGATATGACGCCGCAGCAAATCATTGATTATGGTATTAAGCTAAAACTTATTGAGCGTACACCGCACATCTTGGGTGATATCATTCAGGTCGCAGGTAAGCAAGCAGCATTACTCAGCTACTTCCGTAACAACATCTTGCATGTCTTTATTTTGCTGTCATTCCTGTCTGCACTAGTCGCACGCAACGGGCGTATCAAACGCAGCCGTCTCGATAGTATCGCTGAGCAGCTATATCCGTTTTTACAAAGTGAGCTGTTCTTGTATTATCCAGCACATGGCTTAGCTGATACGCTCAATAAGAAAGTTGATAATCTGCTGTCTCATGGGCTCATCGTTGACCTAGGTGATGATACGCTTAGCGTTCCTGAGTCTAATAGCAAGCACTATCAGCAGCTACAAGTGCTGGCAACTCCAGTTGGCCAAAGCCTTGAGCGTTACTTTATGACGCTTGCTCTACTTGCTCAGCAAGGCTCTGGTAATTTGACTGAAAACGAAGTTGTTGACCTGTGTCATCTGCTTGGGCAGCGTTTGTCTGTGCTTTATGCAGATGATATTCCTGACTTCTTTGATCGCGCCTTGTTTACCAGCTTCATCAGTGCGTTGACTCGTCTTGACTATCTACAAAAAGATGATGAAACAGGCATATTGACTTTCGATCATCGTATTAATGATATCGCTCATCATGCTAAGTACGTACTAACGCCTGATATGATGCAAATCTTGCAACAAGTCGCTAGTTTGGACGAAGAAGAAATCACTCACGCTATTACTGAGATTAGTAATAAAAAGCAGCGTAAGTTTGGGCGTAAGCGTTAGGATAAAATGTATGAAAAGCAGTGCATCATACCAATGCGCTGCTTTTGTACTTATAACGAGACAATATCCTCATGAATATCTAAATTAGGAATAGATATATTAAAATCAGTGTCATTACTACCAAAGGTAACAGTATATCTATCATTCAAAATACATAGCTTCGCCTTTATCTTAAAATCATATTCACTATTTTTTAATTGTTCTTGAATTCGACTCTCTATATCTCTTAAGAGCTTCTCTGTTGCTATTTGAAAATAAGTAGCCTTTACGTTATATCCTGATAGAGAACGTCCACCACCCATCGGAGAATATACTGTTCCATCTTTGACTTTGATAAGTATATTCAAACCATTTTCGTTAAGGTTTTTTATTTCTTGTTCGCTATAACTATCACCATCCATTCCTTCTGTTTTATAGTCCTTTACTATATAAGGCCAATTATTATGTATAATTTCAACAATCTCTTGTTTTGCCCAGTCACCATGTTTAAAGATACCGATAGCATAAAAAACATGTTCTCTTACTACTGCAAACACTAGTGGATTACCTTGTTTAACAAATTCATCATCCATATTTTCACCCAGATGAAAGTGATGCACACCCCAGTTATCAAGCATAGTGTCTTTACTTCTCACTTTTCTTACTCTTTTACTTAAATGTGCATTTAAAAGATTACCAGACTCAATATGCCCTTTTAGAAACTGCCATCCTTCCTTTAACTCTCTAGGACATTTGAACTCTTTTGACACGTTTACCGTTCTATGTTTTTCCTCAATAGTTCTATTTTTTACATTAAAATACAGAATAGGTATATTCTTTTCTTCAATATTAGATAGGTTATATCCACTTTTTTCTAAATCTTCTTTCAATATATCTTTCCAATCTTGAAATAAATCTATTTCTAATTTCATATTAATTCCTGATAATGGTTCAAGTTAATCTTAAATTATCCACACTTCAGTATACTTAATTAAACAACCTACTTATGTATAGCCAGTAAAAATATAATACTAATAAACTTTTAAGCTAAACAAAAAAAAGACCGCTAACGATTAGCGGTCTTTTTTTGGATTGGACTATATTAAACAACCGTATTAGTTGGTAATTTTCTTGTACTTGGCACGTTTAGGACTGGCATCATCACCCATCGTCTTTTTACGATACGCTTCAAACTCAGTATAGTTACCGTCGAACCAGACTGGGCCTTCTTCTTCGAACGCCAAGATATGAGTCGCGATACGATCAAGGAACCAGCGATCATGCGATACGACCATTACTGTACCTGGGAATACTTGAATCGCATCCTCTAGTGCACGTAAGGTTTCGATATCCAAATCGTTTGATGGTTCATCGAGGAGCAATACGTTGGCGCCTTGCTTTAGCGTTTTCGCTAACTGCAAACGGTTACGCTCACCACCTGATAATTGACCAACGTGCTTTTGCTGATCTGAACCTTTGAAGTTAAAACGTCCGATATAGGCACGGCTTGGCGTGGTGTAGTCGCCAACGGTAATGATATCAAGGCCGTCAGAGACTTCTTCCCATACAGTTTTGTTATCATCTAGATGATCACGTACCTGACCAACATAGGCAACTTTAACACTTTCACCCAAATCGACTGAACCAGTATCTGGCGTATCGCGCTCAGTAATCATGTTAAACAGTGTGGTTTTACCCGCACCATTTGGACCGATAATACCAACGATACCACCAGCTGGTACGTTAAAGCTTAGGTTTTCATACAGCAGACGATCGCCAAATGATTTAGAGATGTCATTGATCTCAATAACCTTGTTACCCAAACGTGGACCAGGTGGAATATAAATCTCAGAAGTCTCATTACGTTTTTGGAACTCAGTTGAGTTCAATTCTTCAAAACGCTGTACACGAGATTTAGACTTAGCCTGTTGGCCTTTTTGGTTTTTGCGAATCCACTCAAGCTCTTTTTTCAGCGCTTTAGCAAATGATTCTTCTTGCTTGTTCTGCTGCTCTAGACGCGTGTTCTTTTGCTCTAGCCACTCAGTATAGTTGCCTTCATACGGATAGCCATGGCCACGGTCAAGCTCCAATATCCATTGAGCAACATTGTCCAAGAAATAGCGATCATGGGTAATGGCAACGATAGTACCACTGTAGTTCTGCAAGAACTGCTCTAGCCATGCAACAGACTCGGCGTCCAAATGGTTGGTCGGTTCGTCAAGTAATAGCATGTCAGGGCGCGACAATAGTAGACGACATAGTGCCACACGGCGTTTCTCACCACCTGACAGTTTGCTAACGTCCGCATCCCATGGTGGCAGACGGAGCGCGTCGGCTGCCTTTTCTAGCTGGTTATTTAAGTTGTGCGCATCCCAAGACTGGATGATATCTTCCATCTTGCCTTGCTCTTCAGCAAGCTTATCAAAATCAGCATCAGGCTCTGCGTATTCAGCATAGATAGCATCTAGACGTGCTAGCGCATCTAGTGCTTCGCGCATACCGTCTTCGACATTACCACGAACGTCTTTGCTATCATCTAGCTGTGGTTCCTGTGGCAGATAGCCAACTTTGGTACCTGCTTGCGCGCGTGCTTCACCACTAAACTCAGTATCCACGCCTGCCATGATACGTAGCAAGGTTGATTTACCTGAACCGTTGATACCCAAAACACCAATTTTGGCACCAGGGAAAAACGATAGGTTGATATTTTTTAGGATTTCACGCTTAGGGGGAACAAGTTTTGACACGTTGTTCATCGTGTAAATATATTGAGCCATTAACACTCCGATAGACTGCATAGAAGAGAACAGCAAATGCAACTCAGCGATGATGCCAAGCGTGCCGTACCTCAAAATCAGGGTTACAAATTATAGGTCATTATCGCATTGTGGCGCATACCCTGCAAGCTGACAGGTTGTTTTACCAGTTGTTTTACTGTTTTTGACAGCAGGCTATGCCTTTTGGCTATAAAACTCGCTTTAAAAAGCAACTCGAGGAGTCTTATCTTAATGAACTAACTTAACATTTTGATTCATTAGCGTTTTATAAAGACCACAAAAAATAGCATCAAAACTTTCGCAAATTTAATCAATAGCCGTTAGCATGTTAGTGTGGCTTAACAAGTTCGAGTAGGTCTGTTTGATATTTAATTATCAAAATGATTGATTATCTGACTTTGTGTTCGTCTCAACATCTACTTTATAGCAATCATACAGGTACTGATAATATGGCCAACGGCTATCGCCCTGAAATTATTCAACGTGCGTTTGTCGATTTTATCGGAGCGCGCTTATATCCGTTTTGGTCATTGACGACGCCTAAGTTGCGCCTGATGGCACGCTATACATTAAGTGATGATTTAATAGCACTTCGATTTGAGACTAACAGAGCCTTTAAACAGCAGACTTCTGAGATGATGGGTGGTTGGCAAGGCGGTCAGTATCTTGATTTTCGCGTTTGTATCGATGGAGTTTATCACCAGCGTAGCTACTCGATAGTGGGTTTGGCGCATCAACCCCTCTGGTGGCGCGACGATACTACCGAGAGCCATACGGCAGACCAACGTCATACGGTAACTATCGCGATTAAACCGCAAGGGTTGGTATCTAACTATTTAACCAAGCAAATGCCACTGGCTAGCGTCGTTGATACAAGTCTGCCACTTGGTCATTTCACTTTGGGACAAACATCCATAGTAGTGCAGGAAGGCTCAGATAATAAGCAGTCCACTCCTTTGCTATTCATCGCTGGTGGTAGCGGTATCACGCCTATGCTCGGACTTATCACTCAAGCCCTGAGTAATGGACATCAGGTGACGCTATTGCATTATAGTCGGACTGTTTCATCCAAACTACAACATCAGTGGCAACAGCTGAACGATACTCATCCAGACTTCACTTATCATCTAATCCATACTGAAGAGCCGACTACCTATTTGGCTGGCACACGATATTTAAGTGTAGAGAGCCTGCTGTCGCTAAACTTACCTCTATCAGATACGCAAATATTTGCCTGCGGTTCACAAGCGTTATTAGCTGGCTTATATAAAGCCGCCGCAGAGATAACCTTATCTACAGACAAACAGCTGCGCGATAACATCATCGTAGAGAACTTTGGTCATGCCCTAGCTAATGTTGATAACGGTAGCAATCAAACATTCGATAAAACGATACCTGTAGAAGAACACACTGTCTATTTGCGGTCACGGCAACGACAGTTTAGCAGTGACACGACCATACTGGCTGCGGCTGAAAATGCAGATGTACGACTAGCACATGGTTGCCGGCAAGGTATTTGCCAGTTGTGCCGCTGTAATAAAGTCAGCGGCGTGGTCAAAAACGTCCAGACAGGGAAAGTGAGCGGTGATGGTTACGAGTCTATTCAGACTTGCATCAATATCGCCATGACTGATGTGATACTCGATATTTAATGACTGGCTTAATAGAACAACTGGCTCAATAGAAAGCATATGCTAGACAACCTATGAGAAATAAAAGACAAACGTCAATTTATAGGCTAAAACTCAGATAACTTATCAAACCGGATGCAGTGCTGTTTATTCATGCCGTCTCGGTTAAGGATTTATTTATGCGCTTACTACCACCCGTTACTACGCCACAATCTGCCGTGCCTATCTTGACGCCACTGTCCGATGCACAGCTAGCAAAAAACGCGCCTCTGCCTTTGACTCCGAAAACGTCTTACACGCAGCTTAATGATGAACCAATCAATGATAGCGATCAGTCAGACACATCAACACGGACGCGCTACCCAACAGTAACTGATGCTCCCTTGTCAAAGCCTCAGAGTGATGCTTTAGCTGCAGAGCTTGATACCCTATATAAAAGCATTATGGACTCGCTAGGCAGTGAGGATGCACGCTACATACAGCGGATATATGCCACCGTGGTATATAGTGAAATTATCGCCCGTGGTTTACTTGCAGCGGCTGGGCGTATGCCATCGAAACGCAGTCTGGTCGCTACTTGGCTACTAGGTACGTCTTTACTTAGCTTTAGCAAAATATTGAACAACATGGAGCTGGGTCATAACGTCATGCATGGTCAATATGATTGGATGCAACACCCGCACCTTAATAGTCAAAAATTCGACTGGGATATTGTCTGCCCTGCTCCATTATGGCAACACTCTCATAATTATCTACATCATACTTTTACCAATATTGTTGGCCGTGATCATGACGTAGGCTATCACTTGATTCGAGTGACTGACGAGCAGCCTTGGACGCCAGAAGATCGCTACAATATGTTTAGTACAGCGGTACTGGCATTTGGCTTTGAATGGGCAGTAGCTTTTCACGACATCCAAATCAGTGCAGATGAATACGCTGACTCCCCTGATCTGCACAAAATCATGCAGCAAAAGTCTCGCGCGTTATTTGCCAAAATTGGACGGCAAATAGGCAAAGACTATATTGCACTGCCGTCTATAGTAGCGCTGACACTAGGTCGTCGTAGCGCCTTTAGTACGTTGAGCGGCAACATGACTGCCAACACTGTCCGTAACCTATGGACGTGGGCGGTGATTTTCTGTGGGCATTTCACTGAGCAAGCGCATATCTATACCCATCTCGATGCCAATGAAAGTAAAGGCGACTGGTATGTACGCCAAATCCTTGGCTCTAGCAATATCAAAGGCAGCAAATGGTTTCACCTTTTAACAGGTAACTTGTCCCACCAAATTGAGCATCATATATTTCCTGATATGCCAGCTGCCCACTATGCAAAGATTGCGCCGCAGGTACAGGCCATATGCCGTAAGTATGGTTTAAGCTATAACACTGGCCGCTTTGGTACGCAACTAAAGCAAGTACTCGGACGTATTTATCACTTTAGCAAACCCAGTGAAAAAGAATGGCAAGCGTATGTACAATCAACGGAAAATGCAGATAATACTGCTTATACAGATAATAGATCAGCGGCCGATTTAGAAGACAAATTACCGATAGAAAACACTAGTGGTCTCACTCGCTTTTTACCTCCAGTCGTTCGTAAGGCCATATCATATGCATGGTGAAATATTCATATTTGCAACCAGATATTGCCATGATAAGGTAGAACAGAAGACATAGATAACGTTAACAGTCGTCCTATCTACCATTACGGTAAGTGTCTAGATAATTGAGCGTCAAAACTACATACTAAACTGGCACTATTAAATTAATAAATATTTAATTCATAATAAAAATTCGATAATAAGAAATGGAGTATATTAATGAGTAACCAAACCTCTAAACCAAATCTAGACATTGTTCATAATCAAGCAGCGAACCGCTTTGAGACCTCTATCGATGGTCAGACAGGTTATATTAGCTATCAGGAAAGTGCTGACAAATTGGTCTACGATCATACTATCGTACCGCAGCAATTAGGCGGTCAAGGCGTTGGTTCAGCACTGGTTAAGCACGCATTGAATTATGCACGCGAGCAAGACAAGAAAGTGATACCACAATGCTCATTTGTCGCGTCATACATTAGCAAACATCCTGAGTATCAAGATTTAGTTTAATTGGCTACGTAGTTAGGTTCAATTACTTCGTTAACGAGACTCAGTTAAGTGATATCAGGCGAAGCAGAAAAATATGTAGATATTTATTTCGCATAGGAGACATACCCCAACACCACTTTTAATAAACCAATTCGACATAACAATAAAGGTTATTAATATGAGTAGTTTATCTGACAAACAAATCAATCTACAGCTAGAAGAGCTTGCTGGCTGGCAACGTGACGGCAATAGTATCGTCAAAACCTATCATTTTAGCGATTTTATCGAAGCTATGAGCTTTATGAATCAAGCGGCATTTCATGCTGAAGCGCTTGAGCACCATCCAGAATGGCGTAATACCTATAATATCGTGGAGGTTCGTTTAACCAACCACGATACAGGCGGTATCTCTAGTCTAGATATTCGTTTAGCCAAACGTATGGAGCATATTATTCAGCCCAAACGGTTGTAGTAGCAAGTCTATAACGTATGCCTTGATGCCGATTATCTTTGCTCTGTACAAATTACCCTAGTTGAAGCAGACAAAAAAAGACCCTCAATTGAGGGTCTTTTCTATAGTAATTATTTATAACTATAAGCCGTGTCTACATCTTACGACTGACAAAAGCAACGATAAACAAAATAACAGCGACTGCTAAGAAAATGTATGCCAAATTAGCAGACAATCCTGCGACACCGCCAAAACCTAGGAAACTCGCTAATAATGCGATTACTGCAAAAATAATAGCCCAACGAAACATAATCTTCTCCTCAAATAATGGTAAAAAACAGATATTAGAATTTATATAGCATCTATTTAACTTGTTTTTATCTAATGCTAGTTATTACTGTTTACGCTTATAGATTAGCAATGTTCGTCTCTAAAAAACGTTCATTTTAGTAATAATATCGGTAGGTTATGTAAAGTTTGTAGTAACTGTTGATATCTCATACCTCTTTTTCTTTAATAGATGATATTTTCGAAATAGAATTATATTCCTGAATACAGTGTTATTTAACTGAGAGTTCTTAAACTAAGCGCTTTTTACCTGAATGTGCTTTTATTGAATACTCTTTTACTGAACGCTACTCTTCTAACTGTATGCAGAACTATTTTAAATTTCTCACGTTATATGTGATGTTGTATGTGAAGTTGGCTGCAAACTATAAACTGTAGCGACCTCACAAACCCCTAACCTAATCAAACGACTTGGTTTATAGTTTACTATCCACTTATTCTCAAATCTATTAAGGACAATACATATGGATACCAATACGGATACTGAAAATCCTACACAAAAAACCAGCGGCGACACACGCCCTTATGCAGTTGTTCTATATGGTGCGACAAGCTTCGTCGGTCAGATCACTGCCCACTATTTAACCAATTTTTTATCAAATAATAAGAACGAAGATGGCTCAAACGTATCATGGGCGATCGCAGGTCGCGATGAAGATAAGCTCAATAAGTTACAGGCCAAACTTGAGAGCAAGGTAGACATTATCATTGCTAACAGTAACGATGCTGCTAGCCTTGATAAGATGACCAAACAAACTCAAGTCATCATCTCTACTGTAGGCCCATATCTGAAATATGGTGAGCCACTGATTAAATCCTGTGCTGAAAACGGTACAGATTATGTCGATCTTACTGGTGAGGCCATTTTTATCAAAGATATGATGGACAAGTACCAAGATACTGCCAAGCAAAGTGGTGCCCGTATTGTTAACTCTTGTGGTTTTGACTCTATCCCGTCAGATTTGGGCGCGTACTTTACCCAAGCCAAAGCAGAAGAAAAGTTCGGCGAGACCTGTAATGTCATCCATATGCGTGTCAAAGCAGCGAAAGGTGGTATCTCAGGCGGTACTATCGCATCGATGGCATCAATATTTGAAGAAGCTGGCGAAGATAAATCACGTCGCAAACAAGTGGCCAATCCTTACTTGTTAAACGATGATACCGATGTACCAAACGTACGTCAGGACAATGTCAGCAAACCAGTATATGACAGCAATCATAAGCGCTGGTTAGCACCGTTCGTCATGGCCACCATCAATACGCGTATCGTCCATCGCACTAACCAATTACTCAGCTATGAGTACGGTCGCGATTTTAAATATGACGAAGCAATGTGGATGAAAGATGGCGTCAAAGGAAAACTGTCTAGCTATGCTATGAGCGCAGGTTTATTGGGCTTTGCCACTGCGATGATGATCAAACCAAGTCGCGAGTTACTATCCAAGCACGTTTTACCAAAAGCTGGCTCAGGCCCTTCTAAGGACGAGCAAGAAAACGGCTACTTTGATATTCGTCACTTTGGACAAACCGCCAAAAATGACACTATTACCGTTAAAGTAACAGGTGATAGAGATCCTGGTTACGGCAGTACTTCTCGCATGATTTCGCAGGCGGCATTATGTCTAGCACAAGATATCAGCAAAGAGGACGTTGGCGGTGGGTTCTGGACACCAGCATCTGCGATGGGAGATAAGCTGATAACACGCTTAGAAGCGCATTCTGGTCTTAGCTTTGAAGTGATTGATAGTT
This sequence comes from uncultured Psychrobacter sp., assembly GCF_947500265.1. Taxonomy (GTDB): domain Bacteria; phylum Pseudomonadota; class Gammaproteobacteria; order Pseudomonadales; family Moraxellaceae; genus Psychrobacter. Next base: position 385,694 of record NZ_CANMRN010000003.1, read on the forward strand.
AATCTATCACATGATGACAAAAGCTTAGTATTTTTATAACCGTATCTTAGTTTCGAGATACGGTTTTTTATTACCTACTTTAAAATTTCAGCTAGGATTAAATTGAGAACAACGTATTTTTTTGGTGAACAATGTTTCTGTTTACCGATTATTTAATACTTTATGATACTAACCATTAATCCAATATTGCTACTATCGTTTTACAGATATTGTAGAAAAATTATATGTAAACATTAGTTTAATAAAGTATATGTTATTAAAGGATTTATATAATAGAACTTAAGAATTATCTAAACACTGGCTTTAAATTATAAACAAAAACTACTGATAAAAGTCTCTATAATACTGACAGATAGCACTAAAAAAACTATTAATAACAATCAGCTAAGTTTAAATAACAACTATAAGCAATCAAATATTCATATTTTTAATACTAGAGATGTCGGTAGATATTTATTCTTAGCAGACTCACTTATTAACAGCTTTAATAACACAATCAACCTTTGCTACCAATGAGTTTTTGAAAAACCTAGAAGTTAAAATATCAGCTAGACTTTAAGTATGACAGTTTCATAACGTCACAAGAAAACATTAAACTGTTAGAACATTAATGAGTTTGCTATTGAAATATAAACTACATCGTTGATAATTTGCATACAGTATTTACAGACACCTTTAAATAAAAACGGCTCATCATTAAATATGAGTTACTGTTTTTAACTATTGCTAATTATGTATCATGGAGTTTTATAATGAAAAAGAATGTTTTATCACTAATCGTCGGCGCTACCCTTGTATTACCAACTATGGCAATGGCAGCACCCGTTAACAATAGCGATCTAATGCCAGCAGATATGCGTAATGCTGCTGTCAAGAGCACTGTACAGGCCGAAATAGAAGGTCCTGACGGTGAGTTGTTAGCGACCCAACCTGGCGCTGTAGATGTCGAAGAGTCAAACACTGCTGATGTCGATATGGACATGGATAATGAAGCAGATGAAATGAACGACGAAACTGACGATATGAATAATGAAGCACGCGATGATAACGCAGCTTTGATGAACAACGCTCAAGTAATAACCGATGCGGCAGCAATGACTACTGCTACAACTGCTCAGGCCCCTGTACAGAACACTCAAGCGCCTAACATGCAACACAGCAATCCAGACTATCAGCCTTTGATCACTGGTGAAGCGGCTACTGAGAATAAAGTTGCAGATGCTGCTAGTACTTTGCAAGAAAAGAAAAAAGACAAGCGTGGTGAGTTATTAGCTACTCAGCCAGCAAACGTACAGTTCAAAGAAAACCGTCGTATCGCTGTATCACGCTAAGCAGATAGTTAGTTTGTTTGATTAGTTTGTAAGCGTACTAATTATATAAAAAGGCAGCCATATGGCTGCCTTTTTTGTTATACCAAATTATAAATTTTAGCTATTTTTATCAGTATTTATTTCTTAGTTTTAGTCACACCAGCTTCTTGTAATAAAGCGCCGAATGTACCCATTTTACTTGGGGCTTCAGCTTTAACATTTTTCACCAGCTTACTACGATTGCTCGCGTTGTCTTTATCCTGACGCTTACCACGTGGCTTAGACGGACGTTTGTCAGCAGCTGGACGGCTATTATTTGGACGGTCACTATTTGCATTATTATTGCGTGGACGACTGGTTTTCTCGCCATCTGTACTAGCTGTCGTAGACTTGGCAGCAGTACGGACAGGTTTTTCAGATTCAGGTTTCATGCTAAAGCCGATACGACCACGTTTCTCATCGATAGAGATAACCCGTACCGATACGATATCGCCAGGTTTGACACGGTTCATAGGATCTGCGACAAAGTCATTGGCCATCTGCGAGATATGTACCAGACCATCCTGATGCACACCGACATCAACGAAACAACCAAAGGCCGTTACGTTAGTGACTACCCCTTCTAACGTCATACCTTCACTCAAATCCTTGATGCTATTAACGTCATCACGGAAATTGGCTGTTTTAAATTCAGGACGAGGATCACGAGCAGGTTTAGCAAGCTCTTCGATAATAGCTTTTACGCTGACATTATCGTCGTTAGCAGCCAGTGTAGTCGTATCAATCGTATTTAGCACGCCATCATTACCGATGACTTCTGACAACGGCTTGCCCGCTTGTGCGAGTAAGCTATCAACCAATGCATAGCTCTCTGGATGCACACCAGTGGCATCTAATGAATTGCTACCATTATGAATACGCAAGAAACCAGCTGCCTGCTCAAATGTCTTAGCGCCTAGACGTGGGACATTTTTAAGCGCTTCACGGCTATCAAATGCACCGTGCTCTTTGCGATAGGTGACAATTTGCTGCGCTACATTGCGGTTAAGACCTGCGATGTGAGCTAAGATAGCTGGGCTGGCTGTATTCACATCCACACCCACGGCATTCACGCTATCTTGAGTTACTTTATCCAGACTGTCTGCAAGCTGGTTTTGATTGACGTCATGTTGATATTGACCCACACCAATGGCTTTTGGATCAACTTTAACAAGCTCTGACAATGGATCTTGCAAGCGACGCGCAATAGAAACTGCACCGCGTACAGAAACGTCTAGATTGGCCAGCTCATCACTAGCAAGTTCACTCGCTGAATAAACAGACGCGCCCGACTCATTAACGATAACCGCTTTGGCTTTTAATGCATCATTCGCAGCCAAAATCTCTTTGATCATCGCATCTGTTTCGCGACTTGCTGTACCATTACCGATAGCGACCAAATCAACGTTATAAGTACTCAACAGCGCATCGATGACTTTTTTGGCTTCATCCATCTTATTATCAGGTGCAAACGGATACACTGTCGCGATGACAGGTTTTTCTTCGTTATCTGACATCACATGACCTTGCGCATCGACGATGGCCATTTTTACGCCATGACGGATACCAGGATCGACACCCAAGATTACTTTAGGACCTGCAGGTGCAGACATTAGCAAATGCTGTAAGTTGCTAGCGAACACATCAATCGCATCCGCTTCTGCGGCTAAGCGCTTTTCAGTTAATAGGCGATGCTCGATATGCGGACGCCATTTGTCTTTCCACAAGCTACTGGCTGCCTCTGCCAAAAACTCACGGCGGGCTGCTGGTGCTTTGGCATCAACGTCAAAATGATTGATAATTTTTTCGATAAATGGTGCGTCTTCGCCTTCAATTTTTAGACCCAAGACGTTTTCTTGACGACCGCGTAACATTGCTAATAGGCGATGATTTGGCAGTCGAGCAAGGCTTTCGCTATGCTCAAAATAGTCTTTGAATTTTTCGCCAACTTCGCGCTTTTCTTCGCTCGCAACGCTCGATACGATACTGGCAGTTTTGGCAAAGCCACTGCGCAAGTTGTCCAACAAGCCCAATGCTTGTGTCCATTCATCAACGATAATCGCTTGTAAACCCGCGAGCTGTTTTTCGATATCGCTAAAATCAACTTCGATTTCATTACCACTGTCATCAGTGATACTTGACTGGACTTGATAATCAGCCAAGGCATCTGTCGGAGTGATTTCTTGGGTCAAGACCGCTTGGGCAGCAGTATCAAGACCAGCGGCGCGAGCTTTGGCAGCAGGTGAACGACGACGCGGACGATATGGCAGATAGATATCTTCAAGCTCAAGCTTAGACGCCGCATTATCGATACGCGTCTGTAGCTCGTCAGTCAGATTGCCCTGTGTGCTTAGCAGCTCAGTAATTTTGAGTCGACGTGTTGCCATGTCACGCTCATAATTAAGAGACTTCTCTAAAGCACGCAGCTGCGCATCATCAAGATTCTGAGTCTTTTCTTTGCGGTAACGCGCAATAAAAGGAACCGTCGCGCCTTCATCATAAAGTTTGACAAACGCATTGACTTGAGCAGTCTTAATGCCAAGCGCGCGAGCAAGCTTGTCGTGAATATTCGCGTGTGTGGTTGCATCTAAAACCTGTGCATTTGTCGAGGTTTGAGATGACGTTAAGGTATCAGTGCTACTCATATACGTATCAATCGTTGAGAAATGTAGCTTTGCATTATAGCAAAAGCTGCATGAATAAAAATCCTTTTTATCTTTTCGTTATTTATTGCGCATTTTAGGACGCAAATCGTTCTATATCACACATCCTATGGACTTGTTAAACAAACGCATACAGCATTTATTATCATGGGTGATGCAATTCTCGGTGCAATCTTATACACTAAAGTATCAATAACACAAATATTGATATGTGCTGACATATTGAACAATAGTTTTTAATTTTATGAAGTGCTTATTCGTAACCAATAATTAAATAATGATAATTAGTGGCAGTGTTTTTGCTCATAGCTATTTACTTGTAGTTTCTGATAACAATAATTTTTATAAAAGGATGCCTGTATGACTGATAACAACAGCCCTGACACGTTGACTCAGCGTATTTTAGTCGTCGATGACGACGCTCGTCTGCGCTCTTTGTTGCAACGCTTCCTAGAAGACGACGGCTTTGTCGTTCGTACCGCTCATGATGGCAGTCAGATGGACAAACTCATGCAACGTGAGCTTTTCTCTTTGGTAGTGCTCGATTTAATGTTACCAGGCGAAGACGGTATCAGTATCTGTAAGCGTCTGCGTGAAGACAATGCGGATATTCCTATCATTATGCTGACTGCCAAAGGTGGCGATGCAGACCGTATCGCCGGTCTAGAAGCGGGTGCAGATGATTATCTGCCTAAGCCTTTTAACCCAAAAGAGCTATTGGCTCGTATCAAAGCAGTACTGCGTCGTCAAAACCGTGAGTTGCCAGGTGCGCCAAGTCATCAAATGGAAGTGGTCGAGTTTGGTCCATGGACATTAGATCTATCGACTCGTACGCTCAAACGTGATGGTAACGTAGTCACTTTGACGACAGGTGAGTTTTCAGTACTAAAGGCGCTCGTACAGCATCCACGTGAGCCATTGACCCGTGATAAGTTGATGAACCTTGCTCGTGGTCGTGAATGGGGTGCGATGGAGCGCTCTATCGACGTCCAAGTATCGCGTCTGCGTCGTCTGATTGAAGACAACCCTTCACAAGCACGTTATATCCAGACCGTCTGGGGCGTTGGCTATGTGTTCGTTCCTGATGAAGCTGAGGTAGAAACAATCAAGAGCGAATAACTTTTTACTGATCTAATTCCTTTTAATATAGGCCGTGTTTGGCTACTCTCAAACACGTGCCAATATGATGAGCCTATTTGTGGAAAACCCTATTATTTTTCAAAACATACCCTGCACGTTAGTGACAGGGTTTTTAGGCGCTGGCAAAACCACCGTAATTAATCAATTACTGGCCTCGAAACCTGATGACGAGCGCTGGGCTCTCTTAATCAATGAGTTTGGTCGTATCGGTATTGATGGCGCACTCCTAGCAAGCTCCCAAGATAACGAGCTTGAGCAAAAAAATATTGCAATTCGTGAGGTCAGTGGTGGCTGTATTTGCTGCACCAGTCAGCTGCCCTTACAAATTGCAATCAGTCGTCTACTCAGTGAGCATCATCCACAGCGATTATTAATCGAGCCCACAGGATTGGCACATCCACGTGAGCTGATACTACAACTTAGTGCGCCGCACTGGCAAACTGCCCTAAAAATGAATGCTGTGATAACCGTACTGAGTGGCGAGCAGTGGCAACAGATCAAGTATCGTGACCATGATGGTTTTAAAGCGCATGTCCGTGATACCGATGTGCTGATAATCAATCGTTATGTCCAATTAGATACTAGCGAAAAACAAGTCTTAGTAGAATGGATAACCAAGCTAAATTCACAAGTAAAAATCATTTGGGCAGCATCAGGACTAACGGCACCTGAGACAACAGACTCATCAGATGTCCATTCACCAGATAAGTTTGTAGCAAATAAACTTGTAGCAGATGCATACTCGTCTACTTTAAACGACCAACTGAATAAGCCCAGCTCTATCATTTCGAATCAACGAAAAGTCAGTATCTCTAATCCTAAAAAATCGATGATTGGTTTACAGTCTCAAGCCAATTCTTTAGCAACTGTACCATCATTGAGTGCATCTATAGATGAGACCGACACTCAGGCTAGTGCTAATAGTGATCTGCCGTATCGCTACCATGAAGAGCAGCAAGATTTTCAATTGGCTGGATGGCGACTACCTGCACACTACATACTAAACGCTGACGATTTACAGAATTGGTTATTAGCACTGCCAAACTGGCAACGTATCAAAGGCGTGGTACATACTTCTGACGGCTGGATACAGATCAATTTTAACCCTGATAGTCTAACCACCAGAACCATTGATCCACAGACTGATAGTCGATTGGAAATTATTTTGCAATTAGACAATGCCGTCGATACAGCTATAGCAAAAACAGAAAGTAAGGTTAATATTGAAACGTCATCGGCCTTGATAAATTGGGAAGAGTGCGACCTTGAACTGATGGCGCTGGTCATATAGCAGTAGACATAAAAAACGAACATTGCTATTTTATCTAGCAATGTCCGCCCTTTCTTTTTTCAACATAATTAACTATTTTTTAACGCAATTGACTGTCTTTACTGCCACGGCGATTAAATAGCTCAGCCGCTTTTGCTTCTTGTTCAAGCTCCGTCTGGCAACTGACACAATGCTGAATACCAGGCACCGCCAGTCGCCTTGCCTCTGGAATAGGCTTACCACATTCATCACACAGCTCAGCACTTACACCTGTCGGTAACGAACGTCGCGCTCGCTCCAATGCTTCATTGACCGTTGCATCCATCTGTTCGTGCTCAGCACCATCTCTTGACCAGCCACCTGCCATAATTTTATCCTATTTTTTATTCATTATAATTAGACAATACAAATGTCTTTAATAACAAAAAGATGGGGCTAACTATGGTTAATTGCAACCTGCGATAGTGTATAAAACTACTCATAAAGAATGACGTAATCAATTCACAAATTTTGCTACTAATCTTTAGGTTGTAACTCAATGACTTGACCACGCACGCCAATACTTTCGTCACTCATCAAACAGACATAACCTGCCATGATATCTTCAGGTGTTTTTAAGCTCATCGGGTTTTCACCCGGATACGCATGGGCGCGCATATTAGTACGAGTACCACCTGGATTAACACAGTTAAAACGCAGATTCGTGGTATTTTGGGTTTCTTGAGTAAAGATATCGCTCATACCTTCTACTGCTTGTTTTGATAGCGCATAAGCACCCCAAAATGCGCGAGGATGCGTGCCGACTGTACTAGAAGTAAAAACGATAGAGCCATGATCGGCATCTTTTAGCAGTGGTAGCAACGCTTGAGTGAGCATAAAGGTCGCTGTAAAATTGACCTTCATGACTTGGGCGAAAGTATCGACGTCATACATCTCAAGCGGCGTCAGTTGTCCTAATACACCAGCATTATGTAAGATACCATCTAACTGGCCGACTTCTTTATTAATTAGCCCTTCGAGTTGCTGCATTTCAGCGTAAGTTGCCCCTTCTAGATTCATCGGCAACATAGCAGGCTGCTTACAACCAAGGCTCTCAATCTCATCGTAGACGTATTCAAGCTTGCTACTAGTGCGTCCTAACAATAAGACAGTGGCGCCATAACGCGCATAAGTCAATGCCGCAACACGACCAATACCATCGCCTGCTCCAGTCACTAAAATAGTCTTACCATCTAGGCAGTCACTTGGCGGTACAAAGCTACGAATATCATCATGAGTCAAAGGCTGAATAGGACTTTGAACAGTTTTTTTATTGTCTTGTGGATCGACTGGTTGATTATTATTGTCACTCATGGCATTGCTCACTACTTATCATTAAATCGTTGAGGATATGTGCTTATGGTTGTAAATCTGGTGATATATAGCAGTCTATAAATACTCAAATTTACCAGACGATAGCAGCAATTTATTTAGCTGCTCAGGCGTATCCGCAATATAGTCGGCGCCCCATTTTTTTAAAGACTTTTGATCTTCAGGTGGAATATATCCATAAGCGGCCAAAATCGTTGGCATGCCAGCGGCGTTGCCAGCTTCAATATCACGTACATGGTCACCGACATAGAGTACGCAGCCTGCCGCGCCTCGAGGGATACCGAGTTTTTCTAGCGCCATATACATTGGCTCTGGGTCTGGTTTGGTACGTGATACATCATCTGGACAGACCAAAACCGCACAGCGTTGATCCAGTTGCATCTCACTTAATAGCTTTTCGGCTAAATAACGTGGCTTGTTGGTAACGATACCCCACGGCACGCCTTTTGCTTCAAGCTCTATCAGAGCCGCTTCAAGCGCCTGAAACACACAGCTATCGACACAGATATCTGCTTCATAATCATCTAAGAACTGCTGACGAAACTCAAGCAACGCTTCCTCGCTGACTTCGAGTTGATCGTTATGTCTTAGCATCAATTGCACCATGGCCGAGGCACCCGCAGAGACTTGCTCGCGGATTTCCGCTTCAGGCGGTGCCTGCCAATCATTTTCGAGACTCATTTTACCAATAATACGAACAAAATCAGCAGCAGTATCGATTAATGTCCCATCAAGGTCAAATAAAACAGCTTTTACAAATTGGGTCATAGTGAATGCTCTTGAGATTGATGATGTGTTTAGTGAAAGTATGGCAGATAAATGGCTGCGTGCAGCATCAAGCCAGTGGCTTTTGTACGGCTATCATATAATTAACATCGACGTTTTGGGCAAGCCAGTAGCGTTTGGTCAGCGGATTATAATGCAAACCGATAATATCCTGACGAACAAATCCAGTATTGAGTGCCATTTTGTCTAATTCTGCTGGCGTAATAAATTTAGCATAGTCATGGGTGCCGCGATCAAGCAACCGCAGTACATACTCTGCACCAACGATGGCAAACAGATAAGACTTAGGATTGCGATTAATCGTTGATAACACACAGACACCGCCAGGAGCCAATAACTCATAACAAGCCTGCACAATCGAGCTAGGATCTGGCACGTGCTCTAGCATCTCCATACAAGTCACCACATCAAACTGACCAGCATGTGTTTTTGCCAACTCTTCAACGGGTATATGTTGATAACGAAGCGTATTCTCTAACTGGCTTTGCTCTGCATGTAACGCAGCAGCTTTTAGGTTTTCTGTACCTAAATCAATCCCTGTCACATCAGCACCGCGGCGAGCCATAGATTCTGACAATATTCCGCCGCCGCACCCTACATCGAGTACTTTTTTGCCAGCAAGTCCTTGCTCAGCGATTTTATTAGCAGCGTTTTGATAGCCACGTTTGACATTTTCTTCTATCCAGTTTAAACGTAATGGATTGATCTCGTGTAGCGTTGCAAACGCCCCTGTATTGCTCCACCACTCACTCGCCAAGTTATTAAATTTTTCGACTTCGCTAGGATCTACGTTGATGGTGTTAGACTCTGTACTATTGAAAGCGCTATTATTATTTTGATCATTTGAAGTTGATGAAGAATTTAAAGCAGAGCTCATGGTATATTCCTTGATTGTCACTATCGTTATTATCGTTTACAGTGCACGATTATGTGCTTAATATTAGCATGAGAGTAGCAGTTTTGTCGTAAGCACATCGTCACCGATTGTGAATAGGCTTAAACTTTACCCTGTTTTTTGGGCAGTATCTCAATATAGAAAAGATACGTATCTTCGTGACAATATCGCATCCTGATACTTTTAAATCTCTTAAACTCCATATAGAAATAAAGCAGACGTTTGAGAAACAGTAGGTTCAGAAAGTAACAAGCAATATACCTTAAATAATAGCTAACAGCTTTACAACTATCGGTTAAGAATGCGATTCACAAGTACATACATTTTACGTTATCATAGTCGATACTTTGCTATTGTTAGATTATACTCGACACTGTCTGGTTTAGACGCTTTAAGAGTTATATATTTTAAAGTGTCACATATTTAACAACCATATAGACGTCAACCTCTTAACCCATTCTAAGTCTCCACACCTCAAGGATAAAGTATGAAACGTGTCATCACACTGACTGGTCTAGCCATGGCCATTGGACTTGCCTCTATGGGCGCACAAGCTGCAGACTATGTCGCTGGAAAAGATTACCGTGTGCTAGACAACCCAGAGAAAATCAGCGGTGATGCTATCATTGTTCGTGAGTTCTTTTGGTATGGTTGCCCACATTGTAATGCGCTCAACCCGCACATGGAAAAATGGGCAAAAACCAAAGACAAAGACGTGGCATTCTTCAAGACACCAGCGGCACTTAACCCTGTTTGGGAAGCCAATGCTCGCGGTTTCTATGCGGCTCAGCTTTTAGGCTTTGAAAGCAAAACTCATGACGCATTATTTGATGCTATTCATAAAGATGGCAAAAAACTGTTTGATCAAGCGTCACTAAGCAAATGGTATGCATCAAAAGGCGTTGATGAAAAGAAATTTGACAGCCTATATAACTCATTCGCTGTTGGTACAAAAATTGGTCGCTCTCAAGAAGGCGCCAAACGTTATCAAATCACTGGTGTTCCATCTGTCGTGGTACAAGGCAAATATGTGGTAACTGGCGAAAACGCTAAAGTCGCTAAAGTTGTTGACTATTTAGTTGACAAAACTCGCGCTGAAAAGAAATAATTCAAGCCATAAGTACTTGAATAACTCACATGACGTATAGCACATTTGTATGTCGTGTACAAAAAAGCCAATCATAAATTGATTGGCTTTTTTGCATCTTAACCTTTTAGCTATACGTCTTTTAATTACTCATTTTTTAATTGCTAGTCTTTCAACTAATAAAATTCTAATTAATAGATTTCTAGCTTGGTATATAGATGTTATTTCTTCAGCTGCGATAAAATAGCCACTTCACGAATATAACTCGCCAAATCTGCTTTAGATTCTGCCAGCAACTCGTCATCTTGCATATGTTTGGCATATTCTATCCACAATAGTAATTGATACATACTATGGTGCTCAGAAGCTTTATATTGCTTCACAAACTGCTTGAGCGTACCTTCATCATTGATATTCAGGCGCTCGTACCAGCTCTCTATTTTTGAGACTTGTTCTTTAGGAAAAAACGCATCAAATAATACCTTTATCAGCTCATGGCGATTTTCTTCAATCATCAGCTTACCAACACGTTTGGTCTGACGGTTGCGAGCATTGGCGCTAGTAATATCAGCCAATGCCATTAGCTCTGCCATAAAATAATCACTGGCAGGTAAGGCTTTTAGCTGTTTTTTCGATAAGCTAGCAAGCGGTATAGATAATTGCTGCAAGCGCTCATGGGCTTTTTTGAGTTCTGTGCGCGAAACGCGCATATCCTGTTCTTTCCAGTCGATCATAAAAGCTTTCCAAAATAATAATTAATAAATTAAATAGTGTCTGATATCACTACCAGCGACTTTTTTCGCGGTGTTTCGCCAATACCTTCACACCTTTAGGCATAGTGTCAGCAAGGCGGCGTTGTAGATGATCAGTGATAAAAACAGAGCGATGTTTGCCGCCCGTACAGCCTATGGCAACCGTGACCGTATGACGATTATTGTGCAAAAACTCTGGTAGCCAACGGGTCAAAAACTTATCGATATCACCCATCATTTCTGCTACTTCTGGATAATCTGAAAAGAATGCGCCTACTTCGGTATCCAGACCTGTCGAGTCACGTAACTCAGGGTTCCAGTGCGGATTCGGTAAAATTCTAACATCGAATACAAAGTCAGCATCGATAGGGCTACCGTATTTAAAACCGAAAGACAGTAGATTGATGAAAATCTGGTTGTCCATGCCTATGTGTTCACGCAAGTTGTCTTTTAACTGATGGATATTTAGGCTACTGGTATCAATCCTAATATCAGCGTGACTAGCAATTGGCTCTAATAGCTCAACTTCTTTTTTGATAGCAGCAGGTAAGTTGAAAGTAACATGCTTAGCATTATCACTATCGATATCTTGTGACATTAGCGGATGTACGCGGCGCGTCGCATTGAAACGAGCTATCAGCGTACTCTCTTGTGCAGTCACATATAAAATCTGTACCGCATGAGACCCATAAGTCTCCTTGAGAGAAGCATACGTTACTGCAAAGTTAGATAAATCAGCACGTGGCGTTCGAATATCGACACCCAGCGCAATACGATGAATGCCGCTTTCATTGACCAGTTTATGAGCAGCATTAGGTAACAAAGACAGCGGTAGGTTATCAATAGAGTAATAGCCTAGATCTTCTAAGATATTCAATACTGAGGTTTTACCAGATCCTGAACGCCCTGAGACCACCAATATACTGAGCTTATTCGTAGACGTCTGATCCGCTATCGTTGCTGCTGCATTACTATTTTGATCCTGACTTACACCCATGATCTACTCATCCAAGTCTATTGTATCTAGTCTACTGCTATATCATAAAAGCTAATTTACCACTACCAACTGATTGTCTAACAAACGCGCTTTTCCTAGCCACGCTGCAACTAAAATAACGATATTTTTGTTTTCTATATTAAAGGCTTTAGAGTCACTTACGACAGAACCTAACTCCTCAGTCTTTATTTCAAGATAATCAATAATAAAACCTGCGTCACTAATACGTGTTCGCGTATCTACTAATAGTTGGTCAAATGCTTGCTGACTAGGAGTCGTACTTTTCAAGCTCTGTGCTAATTCTTGCAATGCTTGATGTAATACAGGAGCTACTTGACGCTCATTTGCACTTAAGTATTGATTACGCGATGATAGCGCTAAGCCATCATCAGCACGAACAATAGGCGCACCAATGATATTAATAGGATAACTCAAGTCACGTACCAATTGCTTAATGATAGCAAGCTGCTGATAGTCTTTTTGTCCAAATACTGCCACATCTGGTTGTACGATATTGAATAGTTTAGCGACAACAATACCAACACCATCAAAGTGTCCAGGACGCGATTGACCACACAACTGATTGGCAATAGCACCAGCCAACACAGCAGTAGGTGGTGGTAATACTGGATACATCGCATCAATGCTAGGTGCAAACACGTAATCTGCATCCACTGTCGCAAGCTTGGCCACATCTGCATCTAATGTACGCGGATAGCTGTCAAAATCTTCCCCAACGCCAAACTGAGTAGGGTTAACGAAGATACTGACCACCACTACATCCGCATGCTGTTTGGCAATTTTTACCAGCTCAAGATGACCGTCATGTAGATTACCCATCGTTGGTACTAGCGCAATGCGCTGCTGACGGACTTGTTTGTCACTTTGCTGACCACGATAAGGCTGAAGCGCTTCACGTAGTGACGAAATATCATGATAAATAATTGGAAACATGATTACTTTTCTTCTATTCAAACGTTCTGTTGTTCAATAGCTTAAATAACTTTGATAACTTCAAAATCAGCTAAATTGGTGCTGCTCATTCGGGAAGCTACCTTCGCGTACTGAATGCTGATAGAGCGCAAAAGCACCTTCGATACTGTGTGTACTATTACGCTCATCTGTTAAAAAGTCATGAATAAAACGTGGCACTCGGCCATGCGCCATACCTAGCATGTCATGCATAACCAATACCTGACCATCAGTATTGGCACCAGCACCAATACCAATGACTGGCACGGCAACAGCTTCAGTAACGGCTTTTGCAAGCGCAGCTGGAACACATTCTAATACTAGCAGTGCAGCGCCAGCGTCAACGACTGCCTTAGCATCGGCAAGCAGTTTATCAGCCGCTTCATCACCGCGACCTTGAATTTTATAGCCACCAAACACGTTGACTGATTGTGGAGTCAAACCAAGATGCACACAAGTTGGTGTACCTGCTTGCGCCAAGGCCGTTACTAATTCACAAAGCTCACTACCACCTTCGATTTTTATGACATGCGCCCCTGCTTGCATTAGCGTGCGGCTATTAGCAACGGCTTCTGGTAGTGTCACATAACTCATGAACGGTAGATCAGCCAATATCAACGCGTGCTTGTTACTACGGGCAATATTGGCAGTGTGATAAGCCATATCATTGACTGTCACAGGTAATGTTGAGTCATGGCCTTGTACAACCATGCCCAAGCTATCCCCAATTAAAATCGTATCAATTTCGGCCTTTTCCATCATTCGTGCAAACATCGAGTCATAACAGGTCAAGCAAGTGAACTTGGTACCGTCTTTTTTAAACTTATTTAGAGTAGATAATGTCGTCATATGACCCTCAATTAATCTGCAATGCCTTTGATTATCAATATTGCTACTATCAGAGCTAGACTTGAAATACGTTAGATGAATCTTTCAAACATTTAACATCTATCACCTTAGCATCAGTTACTTATAATCAATCGCTTGATAGTAATGTTAAACCTGTCCAATCGCGACTTTGTGAATAGTCACCTATCGACTTGCCCGCGATGGTTAAGTTTGGTGCCAACTCTCGCAGTGGTATTAAGACAAAATTGCGCTCATTTAAGCCAGCGTGCGGTACTGTTAGTGTTGGATCAGTAATCTGTGTCTCGCCGTATAGCAAAATATCAACATCTAGACTACGTTCACCCCAACGGCGCAAACGTGCTCGCTTAGCCCTGCTCTCTAACTGCTGACAAAAAGTAAGCAGCTCATAAGGGGCAAATGTTGTCTCAAAACTAGCTACTGCATTAACAAAATCTGGCTGGTCTTGTGGACCCATCGGTGCTGAAGCGTAAAAAGAAGAGACACTTACTTTACGTACCTGCTCATGTGCTCGCATCATTGCAAGCGCCTGCCGCAAATGATCGGCAGGCGAACCTAGCTCATTAGCGAGGTTGCTACCCAAGCCCACATAACAGGTAACCCAGTTACTATTATCTGTACTGTTATTCATATTATGCGCTTTCAGTACTAGGCTGACGGCGGCGGCGCTTCGATGGTACAGGGCCTTTGTTATCAGTTACTTTTATAGCAGGTATCTGATCGCTCGTATCTTGCTTCGCTTTAGTAGCCTTTGTAGTAGTTGCTTTCACCGATTTCTTGGCTCTCGCAGGTGCAGCAGTTTTTGTCGCGTCTTTGCTATCTACTGCCTTGCTACCTACTTCCTTTACACTTTCAGTATCGCTTTTAGCAGTCGATTCAACTGCAGGCTTAGGCGCTTTTTTCACATACTTTGCCTTTGGCTGTGCTCGATTACTACTGTCCTTCGTGTCACTATTGCCTTGTACTTCAATGTTGCTCGCACCATCTACAGTAGGTTGACGACGGCGACGCTTATGCGGAATCGGCTCGTTATTCATACTAACTAACGCAGGTGATCTTGCGATCGAGCGAGCTGGTCTAGCCTGACTAGCTGATGCCTGAGTTTCTGGCTGGTTAGTATTAGACGGCTGAGTGCTACTATCTACGCGCTCAGCTTTAGCCGCTTGTTTTGGTGCATTTTGATTGGTTGATGCTGACTTTCTTACAGGTGCTTTGCTGCGCTTCGATGTATCATCAGCTGACAGTTGCTTCTGCAATGGCGGCACAACGTTCTCATGCTCAATAACAAATAACGGCTTAGGTTTTGCCTGTTGACTTGCCGATTGTTTGTTACTAGCAAGAGACAACTGCTGTAGTTGAGCAAGCTCGTTATTGTCTTGCTCAACTTGCTGTACGTTTTGTCTTCCGTTGTCAGTGCGGCCAGCTTTAGATTGGCTTGCAGCACGGCGACGACGGGCTGGAATATTTGACGAATCATTTACCATTGATTGCTCATTTCTACCTTTTTCAGGACGGTCATCGGCTTTATTTTGCTTTGTACTGTTCTGATTAGGTGTTGCGTTATCAGTAGTTTGTGTTTTTGATTCTTGACGATTACGTCCGCGCCCACGTTGCCCTTTTTTATAAGCACCTCGGCGAATATTTTCGTCAAATTCATTAATCGCCTGCTGCTGCTCTTGTTCAGACAAGGTTTGATACGTCTGCCACCAGTCACCCATATCGTTGGTTGACTCTGATAGCGGATGCTCTGCATCGCCACATTGCTCACGCAATAACAAAAAGTCAAAGCCCGCACGGAAACGCGGATGCTCTGATAGCTGAACGATTTGTTTGCTACGCGGGGCTGCAAGTTTCGGCTGCAATATCCAGATATCACGGATAAATTGCTCAGCAAATTTCGGAATAGCGGTTTTGATACGCTGACGGTCAATGACTTTACCAGCAGCATGCATTTGCGCTTCGGCAAACGGCATATTGCGTTTCTTGGCTTTTGCTAATTGATGTAGGTAATTTTCCCACAGTAAGGCAGCATAAAAGAACGCAGGGTTGATACTCTTGCCCGCCGCAATACGCTTATCGGTGTTGATAGCTACCTGATTGACTAAAGCACTTGGCTCAGACGGTGGATAGATAATGAGACTATCAATCGCACCTGATTCAAACAATAATGGCAATAGGGGTACTAAATAGCCACCAGTAAACATTTTTTGCGTTTCATCATAGAGACGATGCGGTGATATTTGCTCAAGCAGCGCCCAGTTTCCGTCATTAAATTGCGCGGACAATGCTTCATCAAAATCAAAACCTAACTTGGCTTTGAAACGTAAGGCACGGAGCAAGCGCACAGGATCTTCTTCGATACGTACTGGCGCATTGCCCAATAGACGAATGATTCTGTTATCAATATCATCAAGCGCGCCGCAGAAATCATGGACGATGCCTTTGAGCGGTTGATAATAAAGCGCATTAATAGAGAAATCGCGACGGGAGAAATCTTGTTGAATATCGCCCCAAACATTGTCGCGTAGAATCATACCGTCTTGATTGGTATTAGCATCACTGGTTGGTGGACCACGGAAAGTAGCAACTTCAATCAACTCGCGACCTGAATACACATGCGCTAACTGGAAGCGGCGACCGATAATGCGGCAGCGCTTACCAAAGACATCTTTAATCTCATGCGGCTTGGCATCAGTGACGGCATCAAAGTCTTTCGGGCGCAGACCTAATAAAGTATCGCGCACACCACCACCGACGATATACGCATCAAACCCAGCACGGGTCAATGTGGCAATCACTTCAGTAATGGAATTGGGTAATTCAGATTTGTTCAGTTCTAACTGCTTGGCGGCACGCTCGGCCATGCATCTACTCCTCGCCGGTATTCTTTAACTACCCCTGAATAACACAGCGTTTATCAGGCGGATGTACCCGCTAGTTTAACAAATTTTGGACCTACTGGGGGTGTTATGACATTTACTTACATGCTATTTTGTCAATATTGGGGTTAATTAATGCAAAACACCGCCATTAATCACGCACACTTAAACGTCTTTGATTTTTCTCGACTGTTTTTGCACCGATACCTTTCACTTTTGCTAACTCATTCACCGTCTTAAAATCGCCAAACATGTCACGATATAAAATTATCGCCTGCGCTTTACTGCTGCCGATACCATCTAACGAAACCAGCTCACCTTCATTGGCTCGATTGATATTGATGACTTTCTGCTCACGCGCTTGTGTGATAGCTTTTTCTTTTGCGATTAAATACTCATAGGCACGCTGAGGGTCGTCAAAACAAGGATCTGCATTGGCGTTATTGAGTGCGACTACAGATAATAGGAGACTAAAAGCTGTGGTCGTCAGTAAGTTGGCAAATGAAAATTTACGATGAGCGTTCATGTTGTTTCGCCGCTTCCCACAGTGCATCCATTTCTATTATATCGCTGTCCTCTAACTGCTTGCCAGCAGCAGCCAATTGCGTTTCAATGTAGCCAAAGCGAGATTTAAACTTGTGCACGCAGGTTAAGGTTGCTGTCTCTGCATCCAAATTTAATTTGCGTGCGACATTGACCAGTGCAAACATACAGTCGCCTAATTCTTTTTCAACCTCTCTGATGTTAGCTTTGACCTCAGCTGTAGACTTATCTGTCAGCTCATGTTTTAGCTCAGCAATCTCTTCGTCTAGCTTATCTACGGCACCTGCAATACCTTCCCAATCAAAACCTAACTTTGACGCTTGCTTTTGTACATCTTGCGCCTGCATCAAGGCACTGCCCGCCTTAACCTGATCTAAGCGACGCTTTGATTTACCACGTGCCTCGCGTGCCTGCTGTTCCTCGAGCTTGATTTCATCCCAGCGTACTTTTACTGCCGCATCATCTTTGAGCGTTTCGGCTTCAAATACATGTGGATGACGGCGAACCAGCTTCTCTTGCAAAGTACTGATAACATCACTCATATCAAAGCGCCCTTGCTCCGCATACATCTGACAATGAAACACCACTTGCAGCAGCACATCGCCAAGCTCACCTTTGATGTCTTCATCATCGTCACCTTGTACCGCTTCACCTAGCTCGTAAGCCTCTTCGATGGCATACGGAATAAGGCTATGGTTGGTTTGCTTTTTGTCCCACGGACAGTCTGTTCTTAGTCGTGCCATCAACGCTAACAAATCATCAAGCTGGCCAGTGGCGTCTGGTGTTCCTTGTACTGGTACAGGCACGGTAACTTTATTGTCTGAAATACTCATAAGGGCGGCTCTTATCGTTTTATGTGTTGTTTGCTGATTCGTCTAATAGTTAGTGTATCATTGAACACAGCTTGGCTTATAATTGTGCTACTGACGACTTCATTTTACCACTGCTCATGCGAGAGGAACTTCATCATTATGTCCACTTCTGCGACCACCAGCTATCAACCAACCGCAAAATTCGACCCTATTACTATCAGCTCATTTAAGGCCTATGACATTCGCGGTGAGCTTGGGGTCAATCTCGATGAAGAGATTGCCTACCGTATCGGGCGCGCGTTTGCACAGATCTTATATCAGCGTTATCAGGCAGCGGCTCAAACCCAAGCCGATGATATAGCAAGTCTAAAACCTGCTATCGTTATTGGTAGTGATATTCGCCACTCTAGTGAGCAGTTAAAGCAAGCAGCTATCACAGGTATGATGGATGCAGGCGTTGATGTGATTGACTTGGGTATGAGTGGTACTGAAGAAGTGTATTTTGCCACCAGTCAATATCAGGCGTTAGGTGGTATTGAGGTGACTGCCAGTCATAACCCTATCAACTATAATGGACTAAAATTGGTCAAAGAGTATTCAAAACCAATCAGTGCCGATGATGGTTTGGCAGAGATTCAAGCACTGGCAGAATCTGGGCAGTTCACTACGGATAATCAATCAGGCAAATTGCAGTTATTGACGGATAAAAGCGCGTACATCGATCATGTCATGACTTTTATCAATACTGATAAACTAAAACCACTCAAACTGGTTGTTAATTCAGGCAATGGTAGTGCAGGTCCTGTAGTCGATTTATTAATCGATAAATTAGAACAAGCAGATGCACCGATTGAAGTGATTAAATTGCATCATACACCAGATGGTAGTTTCCCTAACGGCATCCCCAACCCAATGATCGAAGCCAATAGAGTGGCTACCCAGCAAGCCGTTTTGGAAAATAACGCAGATCTTGGCATCGCTTTTGATGGTGACTTTGATCGCTGCTTCCTATTCGATGAACATGGCGAATTTATTGATGGTAGCTATATCGTCGGCATGCTCGCTCAAGCTTTTTTAAACAAATACCCAAGCGAGTCAATCGTCTATGATCCACGAGTAATTTATAATACCGAAGCAGTGATAGAGGAACATAACGGTAGGGCTGTTATTAGTAAATCTGGACACTCATTTATCAAGCAAGTCATGCGTGATTCAGGTGCTGTATATGGCGGTGAAATGTCTGCCCATCACTATTTCCGTGACTTCTTCTATTGCGATAGTGGCATGATTCCATGGTTATTGACCATTGAGCTGTTGTCTATCACGGGTAAAACCTTATCCGAATTGGTCACAGGCTATATTGCCGCCTATCCTAGCTCAGGCGAATTAAACTTTCGTCTCACAACTCATGATGCACCGGCTATCATCAGTGCAATTGAAACCAAATTCAGCAACGAGCAACCAGTTAAATCGACACTCGATGGTTTAAGTCTGAATTTTGGCGAATGGCGCTTCAATTTGCGAGCATCGAATACCGAACCACTTATCAGATTAAATATCGAAAGTCGCGGCGATCAACCGTTACTAGCTGCTAAAACTCAAGAGATAGAGCAATGGCTAGCAACGCAAGGTGCCATACCGGCATAAAGTCATTGACCCAGTAAAAATCATTCTGATTGTCAGTCGAAAAAGGCTCGCTAATGAGTATTAGCGAGCCTTTTTTCTATACACAAAAAACCTTAAATCAAACTATTTAGTTCGACCAATACCCATATAGTCACCTACTAAGCTATTAATTTGTGAGCGTGTCAGGGCATTTTGCGCATCAAATACTGGCATGGCTTGTTGATTGATTTTGCCAATATCTAATTGATCTCTCGGTGACCAACTAACGATGAAAATAGCATGGGTATCGTGAAGATTTTGATAGGGGCTAGTAATCAGCTCAAGCAATGGTTGTTGTTGATAGATCTCGGCAAGCTCGTGCTGTGCTTTTTCACTATAAACCAGTGTGCGAATATTATAAGACCACAGTAATGCTAACAACGGATGGATAGCTGAACCAGCGGTACGTCCTGAACCTGACTTATAACTACCGCCCCAAATCATGACTGTTTTATTATCAATGAACCCATCAAAATACTGCCAGAATTTACGGAATATCAGCTCTTTTTGATCTTCATTAATATGCACAATAGATTGTAATAGAGGCATATCCAAACTGTGTGTGCGGCTTGATTGTTGCAATTTAGCCAGCTCAGTGGGCAAAGTATTACCACCGAAGCCCCACCCTGCTTTTAGATAACTGCTACCTACCCGCTCATCCAATCCCATAATGCGACTGACTTGACTGATATCGACATTTTGACTATCAGCCAAACGTGACATTTCATTCATAAAGCTCACTCTAGTCGCTAACATCGCCATGATACTACTGCGAGCAAACTCTATCGTTGCGATATCAGCATGATGAGTAGCTTGTGCATGCTGCATCAAAGGCTTCAATACATTCAATTGCTGACTGCTACTTGCTGTCTTTTCACCCAGTAGCCATAACGAAGGGTTCAACATCGAGCTATAAGCATCACCGTCTTGTAAGAATACAAATGGCACATAATAGACCCAAGCACGTTGTAAACGCTGAGCCAAATCAGCTACATGGCCTAATTGCTCAATGCCGCTCATAATCACAGGTAGCGCCTGCTGATGGCTTTGATTAAACGCGGTAATCCAACTGTCTTCTGTCCATGCTAGCTTGACACTGTCTAAAAACAACCAATAAAGCGTCACCGTACTTTGAACATCAGTTTTGTCATGGCCTACTGCTTCATAACCTTTTATTAGCATATCGGCACTAGCTGGTAGGGCTTTACTAATAATAACCTGCTGCTGCTCATACATTTGCCATAAGGCTTGCAGATGATGCTCAAAACCATACTGTTGTATCTGCTGCGTCAGTAGCGCCTTGTCTGCACAAAGATGCACACACTGACCAAGACTTGCCAGCACCACTGCACTGGTAATCGCCTCTATACTGTGACCAATAAGCACACAAACTGTAGAATCAGTTAATTGGTTTGGTTCAGATTCATTATTGTATTTATTCATATGGCTACCATCTAAAGCCTTTTCCATGAGCGTGCTTTCCTATATTATTGACGTATCAATACTACTAAGACAGCTGCTTAATACGCTGTAGTAATTGGTCAGTAGATGTATCGAATAGACCTTGAGAGTCTTTCTGGATATGCTGCATAGCATGGTGTACGGACTCTGCCATTTGCTTACCCATCTCGACGCCCCATTGATCAAACGGATTGATATCCCAAATGCTGGCCATGACATAGACCTTATGCTCGTAAAGCGCTATCAATGCGCCTAAGCTATGCGGTGTCAGCTCATCAATCAGTAATGTGGTTGACGGTTGGTTACCACGGTAGTACTTATATTTGTCTGCTTCGGAAACTGTCTGTGGATCGACCAGATCTGTCACAGCAGCATTGCCAAATGCCAATACTCGACTTTGAGCCAAACAGTTGGCTAAAGACAACTCGTGCTGTTGTTGCAATGAGGAATTTTGCGCCTCATCACCGTAGCGACGTACGCAAGCGATAAAGTCACAGGAGACCTGCTGCGTGCCTTGATGTAGCAGCTGATAGAATGCATGTTGCGCATTTGAGCCAATTTCACCCCATAGAATTGGACATGTATCATAGTCAATATGATCCCCATTCCGAGTAACTGACTTGCCATTACTCTCCATCTCTAGCTGAGTTAAATAACTGGGTAAATATCCCAATCGACCGTCATAAGGCAATACGGTATGCGCATTTACTTGTAAAAAAGTACTGTTCCAAACAGCTAGCAAGCCTAACAGTACGGGTAAATTATCAGCAAAATCAGCCTGTGCAAAATGCTCATCCATACTATGAGCACCGCTTAATAAAGCCTTAAAGCCATTCATACCGATACGAATAGCAATGGCAAGGCCAATCGCCGACCATAGAGAAAAGCGACCGCCGACCCATTCCCAAAGCTGCAACTGATGCTCAAGATGAATTCCCCAAGCACTCATTTTTTCACTATTGGCTGAGATGCCGATAAAGTGTCGACGTAATACACTATCCTCTGTACCTGCACGGAGTTTTGCCGTCGCAAGTAGCCAAGATAATGCCGTCTTAGCATTCGATAAAGTGTCAACCGTACCAAAGGATTTGGAAGAAATAATAAATAACGTGGTTTCAGGATTTAAATGCTTGAGCAAGTTATCAAGCTGAGTACCGTCCATATTGGAGACAAAATGCACCTCGATACTGGTATCTGCCCATTCATCAAGCGCTGTAGTTGCCATCAGCGGTCCTAAATCAGAGCCGCCAACCCCAATATTGACAACATCTGTAATTGCCTTGCCAGAAAACCCGCGCCACGTGCCATTGCGCACGCGCTCTGAGAGGCGTGCTACTTGTGCCAAACTATGATGTACATCAGCGACGATATTTTGTCCATCGACTTGTAATGTCTCTGTCTCTGGCAATCGTAATGCTGTGTGCAATGCAGCACGCTGCTCGCTGGTATTTACCATCGCCCCTTGTAGTAACGAATCAATACGAGCATCCAGCTCACAACTATCGGCTAAGCTCAGTAAGTTAAACAATACTGTCTGATCGATACGCTGCTTACTAAAGTCCATATACAGCGCACCAGCCTGCACACTAAAATGCTTGGCACGCTTATCATCTTGCGCAAATAGCTGTGCAAGCGACCATGGATGCTTTGCAAGCGTTTGTAGTTGCTGCCAGTATTTAGAATGTCGAGCACTGCTATATGCCTTATCGCCCTTTATCTTATTCATCAGCTATTCATCATCTGCTAATTGCTGCTCGGCAAAGTAGATGAATGCCTGCATATACGAGCGCATATCGCCTGCATCATAGCTATCACCACGCATGGTCGTGACATGGACACCATATTCACTAATGAGCGCGTCAATCGCATCTGTCAGCTGAATCTCACCACCGACAGATGCTTTAGTATTGGCTAGATAATCAAATATCTTATTGCTAAATATATAGCGCCCTACCACAGCCAGATTTGAAGGAGTATCAGCTAAATTAGGCTTTTCTACAAAACCAGCCACTTTAAAGCTAGCATTAATATTTATTTCTTCATCAATGTCATTAGTATCGCTGATCTTTTCATCTAGTTGAGCAATACCGTATTTATGTACGTCTTCATCCGCTACTTGATCAACCAATATCTGTGAGTGACCATCTGTAGCAAACTGATCTAACATAAAAGCCAAATTGTCAGCTGACATATCAGTGGTAAATGGATCAAGCACGACATCAGGCAATAATACGGCAAAATCATGCTCACCAATGATTGGTCGCGCTGCCAGTACTGCATGTCCCAAACCTAACGCCTTACCTTGACGTATCATCGACACAGTCACATCTTCTGGCAACCAATTTAAGCTATCAGCCAACTCATCTTTGCCTTTATGACGTAATTGATTATCCAATTCAGCATTGATATCAAAGTAGTTTTCTATCGCGCTTTTTTGTGCATGACCGACCAAGACAATATGCTTAATACCCGCAGCGATAGCCTCTTCAACCACGTAGTGAATAGCAGGACGATTGCCAAGCGGTAACAACTCTTTTGGCACAGATTTCGACAATGGCAACATACGGGTGCCAAAGCCTGCAACAGGAATAACGGCGTGAGTGATTTTTTTCATATAAATAAGACTGTTTCAAAAGTTAAGTGAGAATAAGGTAGTAAATAAACGATGATAGCTTAACAAATATCAAGATACATTATATCCATTTGGGTTCATGCTCTGCCAACGCCATGTATCTCGACACATATCAGCAATCGATAATTCAGCTTGCCACCCTAACAGTGTTTTCGCTTTATAGGCACTGGCATAGCAACTGGCGATATCCCCTGCACGACGTTGTGCAAACTGATAAGGAATAGCCTGTCCAGATACCTCAGAAAATGCAGATACCAATTCTAATACAGACGTACCTTTGCCAGTACCTAAGTTAATAGGTAAAAAACCTACTGAGTTTTGCATCGTGCTATCTTCATTTAGACTGATTTTTTTATCTAGATAATTTAGTGCAGCCACATGACCTTGAGCCAAATCAGTGACATGAATAAAGTCACGGACACCTGTTCCATCGACAGTAGGATAATCATTACCAAAGATACTGAGCTTATCAAGTTTGCCGACGGCCACTTGAGAAATATAAGGCATCAAGTTGTTAGGAATGGCATTAGGGTCTTCGCCAATCTGTCCTGATGGATGCGCGCCTACTGGATTAAAGTATCTAAGAGCAATCAGGTTCCAGCTGCCATCAGACACCGCTAAGTCTTCTAATATATGCTCGACAGCAAGCTTACTTTGTCCATAAGGATTGGTACAAGAACGCTTCGAGCTCTCATCGATGGGTAAGGATTCAGGATCACCATAGACAGTGGCAGATGATGAAAAAACTATATTCTTAACGCTATACTCTGCCATAACTTCTAATAAGGTTATGGTGCCGCTGACATTGTTATTGTAATACAGCAATGGCTTTGCTACTGACTCCCCAACTGCTTTTAACCCAGCAAAGTGAATCACGCCAAAGAATTCATGTGAAGCAAAAACTTGTCTTAGCATTTCAGCATCGCGGATATCCCCTTCGATAAACTCAATTGTTTGTCCAATAAGCGTAGAGACACGGTTAATTGCTTCACGGCTACTATTAGATAGGTTATCGTATACCACAACTTCATAACCTGCTTCATGCAATGCTATACAAGTATGCGAACCGATATATCCAGCACCGCCAGTAACTAGTATCTTGTTTTTCATAAGAGATTCAGATATAAAAAAGACACCCCATTTTAGGGGTGTCTTATCAGTAATTCAATAGAGTTTTAGTAGTTAGTAGACTAATGCCTATCTTACCAACCAGTAACTTCTTTTAGCTTATCGCCAAGTTTAGATGGGTCACGTGTGTACGCGATACCAGCATCTTCAAACGCTTTGAACTTCTCTTCAGCAGTACCTTGACCACCAGAGATGATAGCGCCAGCATGACCCATACGCTTACCTTCTGGAGCAGTAACACCAGCGATATAACCAACCACTGGCTTAGTTACATGGTCTTTGATGTAAGCAGCAGCTTCTTCTTCAGCAGTACCACCAATCTCACCGATTAGGATGATAGCTTCAGTTTGTGGATCAGCTTCAAACAGTTTCAATGCGTCAATCTGGTTCATACCAGGGATAGGATCACCACCGATACCGATACAAGTTGACTGACCAAAACCAAGCTTAGTAGTTTGAGCTACGGCTTCATAAGTCAACGTACCAGAGCGTGAGATGATACCTACTTTACCTGGCTGATGGATATGGCCTGGCATGATGCCGATTTTGCATTGACCTGGAGTGATAACGCCTGGGCAGTTAGGACCAACTAAACGCACGTCGCCAGCTTCTTCAAGATAGCGTTTTGCTTTTAGCATATCGATAGTCGGTACGCCTTCAGTGATCACAACGATCAACTTAACGCCAGCATCGATTGCTTCAACGATAGAATCTAGTACAAATGGTGCTGGTACGTAGATAACAGAAGCGTCAGCTTGAGTCGCTTCCATGGCCTCGCTCATAGTGTTGAATACTGGTAGGCCTAGGTGCGTTTGACCGCCTTTACCTGGCGTTACACCACCAACTACTTTTGTACCGTATTCGATGGCTTGTTCAGAATGGAACGTACCATTTTTACCAGTAAAACCTTGTACCAATACTTTGGTATCTTTATCGATTAATACACTCATTATATTTTCCTTGTATTCGGTTGTCTTGTAACAGTGGCCTTTATAACTATTGTTATCTAATTTTAATAACCAATCTTTATTATAAATAACCACTATTACGATTTGACTACTATGCTTAAGCGCCTATCTCTAAACGCTTATATTTAAAGACTTACGCTTTAACAGCATCGACAATTTTTTGAGCCGCGTCAGATAAACCTTGAGCTGAAATCAATTTCAGACCAGACTCTTCTAGGATTTGTGCGCCTAGCTCAGCGTTGTTACCTTCTAAACGAACAACAACTGGTACTTGTACGTCAACTTCTTTAATAGCAGCGATAATAGCTTCTGCAATCATGTCACAACGTACGATACCGCCGAAGATGTTGATTAGAACGCCTTCAACACTGCTGTCTTCTAGGATAATTTTGAACGCTTCAACAACGCGATCTTTAGTTGCGCCGCCGCCAACGTCCAAGAAGTTAGCAGGCTTGCCGCCATACAATTTGATGATGTCCATGGTCGCCATTGCAAGACCAGCACCGTTAACCATACAACCGATGTTACCTTCTAGAGCAACATAGTTTAGGTCAAATTCAGCTGCTTTAAGCTCACGCTCGTTCTCTTGAGTCTTGTCTTGTAGCGCTGCGATTTTTGGCAGACGATATAGTGCGTTTGAGTCGATACCGATTTTGCCATCAACACAAACGATTTCGCCATTTTCACGAACAGCTAATGGGTTGATTTCCATTAGAGCAAAGTCGTTTTCAACGAATGCTTTATAAGCGCCAGTCATCAATTTAACGAATTGATTGATTTGCTTACCTTCTAGACCAAGTTTGAACGCAACGTCGCGCGCTTGGAAAGGCATTAAACCAACTAAAGGATCAACATTTACTTTAAAGATTTTTTCTGGAGTGCTGTGTGCTACTTCTTCGATATCTACACCACCTTCGGTAGATGCCATGAAAGTTACACGACGAGTTGCACGATCAACGACTGCGCCAAGATATAGCTCAGTTTGTACTGGATACATATCTTCTGCAACTAATACGAAGTTTACTGGCTGGCCATCAGCATCAGTCTGGAACGTTACTAGGTTAGTACCGATCAGCTCTTCAGCAACTTGCTTAGCTTCTTCACGAGTTTTAACCAGCTTTACACCACCAGCTTTACCGCGACCACCAGCATGTACTTGCGCTTTAATTACCGCAATGTCAGTTGGGGTTTTATCAAAAGCTGCAGCAGCTTCTTCGCCGTTATGAGCGATAATGCCTTCTTGAATTGGCAAACCGTAGCTTTTTAATAGCTCTTTTGCTTGATACTCATGTAAATTCATTGATTGTATCCTTTATTTTTTACAATTAATAAAAAGTGAAATCAAGTGCGTACATACACATACTAATCATACGTCTGACGCACTCATGATTGTGGTATCACCAAGATAGCGATACCCCAATCAGGTTGTAAATCGATAATAACTAAACGAGCAACTACTTATTTCTTACGCTTTTTGCGCTGGATAGCGTGAATAGCACGACCATCTGCAGATAGAGCAGCTTCATGTACTGCTTCTGAAATAGTTGGATGAGCAAACGTCATCAACTGCAAGTCTTCAATGCTAGAAACAAATTCCATCGCGATCATACCTTGATGGACGATATCACCAGCACCAGCAGCGATAGCATGCATACCTAATAGACGATCTGTTTTCGCATCAGCAACTACTTTTACAGAACCTTGCGCTTCGCTTTGCGCTAATGCACGACCGTTAGCAGCTAAGTTGAAAGAACCTGTTTTAACTTCATAGCCAGCTTCTTCAGCTTCTTGCTCAGTCAAACCTACCCATGCGATTTCTGGATGAGTATAAATGACATTGATGATAGTGTCATAGTTAACTTGAGGTTTTTCGCCATGAATACGCTCAACAGCCATCATGCCTTCTTCCATAGCTTTATGCGCAAGCATAGGACCACGGACCAAATCACCGATAGCATAAACGCCATCAAGATTGGTTTTGCACTGGTCATTAACATCGATAAGGCCACGTTCAGTCAACGTGATACCGCTGTCTTCGCCAAGCAGTTTTTCAGAATAAGCGCGACGACCAACACAAACGATCAGCTTGTCGAAGCTCTCTTCAGAAGACTCGCCTTTGCTTTCGCTAGTGACGACAACTTGGTCACCTTGTACTTCAGCATTGGTTACTTTGGTATCGACACGGATATCAAGACCTTGCTTCTTCAGCATTTTTCCGGCTTCTTTTGAGATGTCTTTGTCAGCAGCAGCTAAGAAGCTAGGAAGTGCTTCATATACCACTACTTCTGCACCTAGACGACGCCATACTGAACCAAGCTCAAGACCGATAACACCAGCACCGATAACGCCTAGACGCTTAGGTACTTCAGTGAAATCAAGTGCGCCAGTTGAATCAACAATGCGGTCACCGTCAGTTTTGGCAACAGGAATCTCGATAGGCACAGAACCTGCCGCAAGAATGACGTTCTTAGCAGTGATCGTCGTTTCGCTTTCATCTTCTAGAGCAGTAAATTTGACTTTTTTGTCAGCGCCTTTACCGTCGACCAATGTGCCCCAGCCTTGTAGCCAGTCAACACCATTGCCTTTTAGCAACGCAGCAACACCACCAGTCAACTGCTTAACAATACCTTCTTTACGCTCTATCATTTTTTCGATATTGATAGCAACGTCACCAGTACTGATACCGTGTTCGTCAAGGTCATGCTTAGTAGCTTCGTAACGATGTGAGCTGTCAAGTAGGGCTTTTGATGGGATACAACCAACGTTTAAGCAAGTACCACCAAGTGCTGGCTCGCCTTTATAAACGCGCTTTTCGATACAAGCAACACTCATACCAAGCTGGCCTGCACGAATAGCTGCTTCGTAACCACCAGGACCGCCGCCGATGACGACTAAATCATAATTGTCTTTCATAGTACGTTCCTATTTTTAATTGTATGTGTCATTTAAACTGGTTGTTATCTCGCTGATAGATCAGCGTTATCTACACTGGATAGTTAATACACTATATCAATGAGATAGACTCACTCATCGATAATCGATAGCGAGTCACCATTATTAAATTTATTTAAATACAGTTATCAGCGCATCAAGTGATCACTGATTCATAAAAATCATTATCTATACCAAAGTTAAAAAGCTTGTATCAGCGGTTGCCAATACAAGCTTAAAAGCTTACAGGTCTAGTAGTAGCATTGCAGGGTCTTCGACCAACTCTTTGATAGTTACCAAGAACTGTACTGCTTCTTTACCATCGATCATACGATGGTCATAAGATAGCGCTAGGTACATCATTGGTAAGATTTCAACTTTGCCATCGACTGCCATTGGGCGATCATTGATAGCATGCATACCTAGGATAGCAGTTTGTGGTGGGTTCAAGATAGGTGTTGACATCAATGAACCAAATACACCACCGTTAGAGATAGTGAAAGTACCGCCAGTCATGTCTTCTAGACCAAGCTTACCTTGCTGTGCTTTACCGCCAAACTCACGGATTGTGCTTTCAACGTCAGCCATACTCATGCGATCAGTATCACGTAGTACTGGAACAACCAAGCCACGATCTGAAGATACTGCTACACCGATATCATAGAAACCATGATAAACAATGTCATCGCCATCTAGTGAAGCGTTTACTGCTGGGAAGCGTTTTAGCGCTTCTGTCGCTGCTTTTACGAATAACGACATAAAGCCTAAACGTACGCCATGACGTTTTTCAAACTTCTCTTTGTACTTAGCGCGCATGTCCATCAATGGCTTCATGTTCACTTCGTTAAACGTCGTCAACATCGCAGTATCTTGTGATGCTGATAATAGACGCTCAGCAACACGCTTACGAAGACGAGTCATTGGAACACGTTTTTCAGTACGCTCACCCATCGATTCAGCAACTGGACGGCCGCTATCAGACTTGATACTGCTGTCTGATTTCAATGTTGGATTAGCCATATCAGTTTTGGTTACACGACCACCGCGACCGCTACCTTCAACTTCTTTAGGATCTACGCCTGACTCTTTTGCTGCTTTACGAACTGCTGGGCTTTGATCTTTATGATCAGCTTCGCCTTTCTTATCTGTTGCTTGAACAGGCTCGCCACCATCAGCAGCTTGCTTTGCTTGAACTGGCGCAGCTGGTTGGTCTGGATCTACTGCTGGCGCTTCTTCTGCACTAGCACCAGCACTTGCACCGGCTTCAAACTGAGCGATAAGCTCATCAGACAATACAGTATCGTCAACTTGCTTTACGATTTTGGTCAATACACCATCATCAGGTGCTACAACTTCTAATACAACTTTATCAGTTTCAATTTCAGCCAATAGGTCATCACGATTAACTTGTTGACCTTCAGTGACGTGCCACTCAACGATTGTGCCATCGGCAACCGATTCTGGAAAAACGGGGGCTTTGATGTCAGCCATCGATATACTCCTTAGATTTGGATATTCATACTTATTATTAAGTCGTGATAGGCAGTCAGTAGTTTTCTAATAACTTTGCTTATATTTTATTAAAAAACACTGACTGTCATCGCCTGATTCATTTATCTTCTATAATCTTTGATTAGACAAGGTGTTACTGAGCTAATTCATCAACACTTATGCCAAGGCCACCAGCAATGAGTGCTTGCTGTTGTTGAGCATGCAGTTTCGGTGATCCTGTTGCAGGGGCTGCACTAGGAGGACGCGCTACTGGCTCCATGACTTTTGCTTTGGTTGGGTGCGGTACGACAATACGGAACATATGCGGTGCTAAATAGTACCAAGCGCCTTGGTTCAATGGCTCTTCTTGCGTCCATACGATTTCAGTTAGGTTGCTGTATTTTTCGATTTCAGCGATTAAGCGAGTCTCTGGCAATGGATACAATTGCTCAATACGAACGATAGCCACATGATCAAGACCTAATGCACGGCGCTGCTCTAATAAGTCATAATAAACCTTACCACCACATAGAACCATACGAGTCACTTTATCTGCGTTGTGATCATCCATCTCTGGCAATACCGTCTCAAACTTACCATTAGCAAGCTCTTCTAGATTAGAAGTCGCTAGCTTATGACGCAATAAGCTCTTTGGTGACATAACGATCAACGGCTTACGGATAGGACGTACTGCCTGACGACGTAATGCATGATAAATTTGCGCAGGAGTCGTTGGCGTAATAACCTGCATGTTGTCTTCAGCACATAGCTGTAAGAAGCGCTCTAGACGTGCAGATGAATGCTCAGGGCCTTGACCTTCAAAGCCATGTGGTAACAACATCGTCAAACCACAAACACGCTGCCATTTGGTCTCGCCGCTTGAGATAAACTGGTCAATCACAACCTGAGCACCGTTAACGAAATCACCAAACTGTGCTTCCCAAACGATCAATGCGTTCGGTACGGTGGTCGCATAGCCATATTCAAAGGCTAGTACCGCTTCTTCTGACAACAATGAATTGTAAGTAGCAAAGCGTGCTTGATTTTCGCTCAAATGAGACAACGGCACATACATGCTGCCATCATTGACATTGTATATTTCACTATGACGATGTGAGAAAGTACCACGGCCTACATCTTCACCAGTAATACGTACTAGTACGCCGTCGTTATCGACCAATGATGCATACGCCAATGTCTCAGCTGCACCCCAGTTAAGAGGCTCTTCGCCCGTTTGCATCGCTAGACGCTGCTCAACGACTTTTTGAACCTGACGCTGTAGCTTATAACCTTCTGGCATTTCGGCCATACGGCGTCCATAGCCTTTAAGCTTTTCAATATCAACACTGGTATCCCAGTCATCAACCAAGTCATGACCTAGATAAGGTTTCCAATCTACAAATAACTGCTCGTTAGGCTCTTGAACCAATGAGCTAACAACATAATCACCACGGTCTAACGACTCACGATAATCATCTTCGTACTGTTTCTCTTCTTCGGCATTCAAGATACCTTCTGCGATAAGTTTTTGCGCATAAAGAGTACGAGTAGTCGGAAGCTTCTTAATAACAGCGTACATCAATGGCTGAGTTGCAGATGGCTCATCTGCCTCGTTATGGCCATTACGGCGATAGCAGAACAAATCAATGATGATGTCTTTGTCAAACTTATGACGATAATCTAATGCTAACTGAGCGGCAAATACGACTGCTTCAGGATCATCACCGTTTACATGTAGGATAGGAGCATGAACCATCTTGGCAACGTCAGTACAATATTCAGTTGAACGAACATCTTCTTGACGGCTAGTAGTAAAGCCAACTTGGTTATTAATCACGATATGCACAGTACCGCCAGTGGTATAAGCACGGGTCTGTGACATTTGGAAAGTTTCTTGAACCACACCTTGACCAGCAAAAGCAGCATCACCATGAATCACGATAGGTAATACTGAATTACCACCAGTATTATCTAGTAATGGCTGATCATTACGACGTACTTGACGGGCACGTACTGAGCCTTGTAGTACTGGCGCGACAATTTCAAGATGCGATGGGTTAAATGCTAAAGCCAAATGCGCTTCGCCACCTGGTGTCATCACATTAGATGAAAAACCATTGTGGTATTTAACGTCACCTGAGCCTTTTTCTGGCTGTACTTTACCATCAAACTCATCAAACAAGTCTGCAGGGTTTTTACCTAAAATGTTGACTAATAGGTTTAGACGGCCACGGTGAGCCATACCAATGACCATTTCTTTGGTGCCATATCCACCAGCACGTTGAATGATTTCATTGATCGCAGGAATAAAGCTTTCACCACCTTCCAAACCAAAACGTTTAACACCCGTATATTTACGAGCAAGATATTTTTCTAGACCTTCGGCCGCCGTTAAACGCTCAAGAATAGATAAACGTTTTTCTTTATCGAATTTGATATAGCCTAGATTGGTTTCTAGGTATTCTTCCATCCAGCGTTTTTCTGTACTGGTGGTAACGTGCATATACTCGACACCGATATGACCACAGTAAACACGTTCCATGATTTCGATGATTTCGCGCAATGTCGCTTCATCTTTACCAATGACTAAATCATTGGTCGGGAATACGGTATCGAGATCAGCTTCTGACAAATTATGATAAGCAAGCGTTAAGTCTTCTACTTCTGCACGTGGATGCAAATCTAAAGGATCAAGCTTGGCACGGCGATGACCGCGACGACGGTATGCTGAGATTAATTGCTGTACGCCCATCTGCTTAGGATCACAGTTGGCAGAGCTGCTAGAGTCGGTATCAGTACTACTACTTTTATTTGCCGTTTGATTACGAGCAAGTAGTAAGAACTGATCTTTGATAGCGTTGTGCTGAGCATCGTTCTGCGACTTATACTGTTCAAAGTATGTTTGCCAGTCAGTATCAACACTATCAGGGTCTGTTAGGTATTGCTCGTAGAGAGCTTCTATATAGTTGGCGTTATCGGCAGCCAGTTCGGTATGTACTTGGCCAGATTTTTCTTTGGTTATACTATTCATAATAATCGTCTATTTGATAGATAAATGAATGGAATCGTGCTTATTATTGTGTCAGTCGTTGTATGCTCAGGTAGTTAGACAATGTGTCATATCCTGTTAAATACTGTTCGATAAAACACTTTTATCCCTAAGTATTGCCATCACCATAGAATATTGCTGTCATTGTCTACAAGAGCAAGTGATGCTAAATAGTGGTAACAAGTCTTATTGCAATACCCGTCTAAAAATAAAACTATTTGTGAACGCTCAGTTTTCTTATCTAGCTCGTTTCACAACATTAATTTATATATACTTCTTTGAGTCATAACCAATCCATTAATGATAAGCTATTAATAGATAATTATATTTTCAGCTAACCTATAAACTGGTTATTGATGCTGAATTACTCTAAATTTGCTGATAAATCCTGCCTTTTCAGACAGACATACATTGCTGTATAGATTATCATGCCCATTTTTTGCGACATAGTTTGTTTGTTCAATACTAGGTATTTATGTAATGAATATCTATCATCAATTATAAACGCATAATCATTGTGCGCATAGTATTTTAGCCTGATAATGTCATATTCTGCTCAAACGGCACATATTAATCGTCAAAAAGACGCTTTGATCATCTCATCAAATACCAAATACAATTATACCAAAATTCGACTATGTCTATATTCGATTATATAGGGTGATTGTCTATATATTATTTCTTCTTACATACAACCAACGTATTGACCATACAGTTTTACTCTTAAATCATTTAATACCTATTTTTCAATAGGCTAAATTCATCATACTTTTAAATGACGAGTTAGCTATAAAAGTAGTAAACCTATACATCAGCTTTTTAACTAACAAAAACACCACCTAATGAATAGGTGGTGTTTTTCGTATAGTAACTATAAATATCAATTACTTATGCTTAACCAGCTTGGTCAATCAACATATTACGTAAGTGACCGATCGCTTTGGTTGGATTCAAGCCTTTTGGACAAACTGATACACAGTTCATGATACCGCGGCAACGGAACAAGCTAAACGGATCATCTAAGCGAGCTAAACGTGCCTGAGTATCACCGTCACGACTATCAGCAACGAAGCGATAAGCATGCAGTAATGCTGATGGACCTAGGAACTTATCAGGGTTCCACCAGAAAGATGGGCAGCTGGTTGAACAGCAAGCACATAGGATACATTCGTATAGACCGTTCAGCTTTTCACGCTGTTCAGGTGACTGTAAACGCTCAGTTGGCGGTGCTGGCTGATCATTGATTAAGTACGGATGCACTTTTTCATACTGCTCATAGAACTGGTTCATATCAACAACCAAGTCACGAACCACTGGCAAACCAGGTAGCGGACGAACCGTTACTTTTTCTGGTAGCGTGTTCATGTTGATTAGACATGCCAAACCGTTTTTACCATTAATGTTCATGCCGTCAGAGCCACAAATACCTTCACGGCAAGAGCGACGGAAAGTAAGCGTTTCATCTTCTTTCTTTAGGCGTAATAGTACGTCAAGCAACATACGATCTGAATCAAGCAGCTCAATCGTATAAGTTTGCATGCGTGGCGCTGCGTCCAGATCAGGATCGTAGCGATAGATTTCGATGGTGCGAGTACCTCGGCTCATAATGCTAAACTCCACACGTAGGTGATGGCGGGCATACAAAGATTGCAACATATTTGCGCTAGCTATTAATCAGTACTGATAACCAGTATCGGATACCAATTAATAGCGTAGTAGCGCTGGCATGAGCATGTAGCTGGCGGTCACCTTTTTAATAAATTAATAAGGGATAAAACGTTAACACTGCTGTTATCTATCAACTATATATAAAGTATGCAGTCTAGAATTAGTAGACGCGGACTTTTGGTTCGATATAATCAACGGTTAATGGCACTTTACGTACTGGCTTATAAATGATGCGATTGCCTTCAGAGTACCATAAAGTATGCTTCATCCAATCGTGGTCATTACGGCCGTTAGGTGCGTAATCATCATCTTCTGGACGATCATAATCGGATACACTGTGCGCGCCGCGGCTTTCATGACGCTTCGCTGCAGATATCATTGTCGCTTTTGCTACTTCATACAAGTTAGCAACTTCGAATGCTTCAATACGTGCTGTGTTGAACACTTGTGATTTATCGCCAAGATGGATCTTGTCGATCTTTTCACCTAGCGCTAAAATTTTCTCAACGCCTTCGTCCATCATCGCTTGCGTACGGAATACACTAGCGTGTTTTTGCATCGTAGCACGAATCTCATCAGCCACGTCTTGCGCGTTGTAGCCTTCAGTAGACTGTTGCAACTTGTCTAAACGCTTCACTGTAAAGTCAAGTACGCGTGGATCAAGTGGCTTATAGTTATGATCTGCATGATGGAACTCATCAACGATATGCTTACCAGCTGCACGGCCAAATACCAATAGATCTAGTAGAGAGTTCGTACCTAGACGGTTAGCACCATGTACACTTACACAAGCACATTCACCGATTGCATAAAGACCTTTAACCACATTGCCTTTAGCGTATAGACCGTCTTCATCAGTACCTGCTTCTAAATCCGGTACAATTACTTGACCATGAATAGTAGTTGGAATACCGCCCATCATGTAGTGAATGGTTGGGATTACTGGAATTGGCTCTTTAGTGATGTCAACGTTAGCGAAGTTTTTACCAATCTCAAATACTGATGGTAGACGCTTCATGATGGTTTCAACACCTAGATGCGTCATATCCATTACGATATGATCAGCATTAGGACCACAACCACGGCCTTCTTTGATTTCTTGGTCCATCGAGCGCGATACGAGATCACGTGGTGCCAAGTCTTTTACGGTTGGCGCATAACGCTCCATGAATGCTTCACCATCTTTGTTACGCAAGATAGCGCCTTCACCGCGGCAACCTTCAGTCAATAGTACACCTGCACCATGAACACCAGTTGGGTGGAATTGCCAGAACTCCATGTCTTGTAATGGAATACCAGCACGTACTGCCATGCCAATACCGTCACCAGTATTGATATAAGCATTGGTAGAAGCTGCGAAGATACGACCAGCACCACCCGTCGCTAGGACAGTAATTGGTGACTGGAATACTGCAATCGTACCAGTCTCTTGCTCAAGTGCGACGACACCGTTGATGTTACCAGCCTCGTCTTTGATCAAATCAAGGGCGATCCACTCGATAAAGAACTCGGTACCTTGCTCTAGGTTTTTCTGATATAGCGTATGTAGTAGTGCATGACCTGTACGGTCAGCAGCGGCACAAGCACGTTGTACTGCTTTTTCGCCATAGTTAGATGTATGACCACCGAACGGACGCTGATAAATCGTACCGTCTTCGTTACGGTCAAACGGCATGCCCATGTGCTCAAGCTCATAGACTACCTTTGGCGCTTCACGGCACATATATTCGATAGCGTCTTGGTCACCTAACCAATCTGACCCTTTTACGGTGTCATAAAAGTGAAAGTGCCAGTTGTCATTGCTCATGTTACCCAAACTTGCACCGATACCACCCTGAGCGGCAACCGTGTGCGAACGCGTTGGGAATACTTTGGTAAGGACTGCAACCTTCATGCCCGCTTCCGCTAAATGCAATGAAGCACGCATACCTGAGCCGCCGCCGCCAACGATAACTGCATCGTAGTTTAGGGTCTTGATATTACTAATGGTATTGTCTTGTCTAGTTGCCATTACGGTTTTCCTAATGCCTGTTAATGCGTAAAAGTAAATCAAAGACTGTTTAAGACATCTCTATTACAGCTATAAAGGCTTACTATTTGGCCATTTCATACGCTTATAAAATAAAGAGTCTTAATAATCATTAACCACTTAATTTGCATATCTATCGTTATACTGAACTAAGCCTACTCAACTATAATCCGATTAGCTGATCAGTAATGCTAGTCCAATGCTATGACTATTCTTGGCTATCAACGGATGACGCTAAGATACTTTGCCAACTAATGTATCAGTTGAATGCATCCGTCGTTATATATAGATATCAGAGCTTTTTATGAGATGGTTAAACGGCAGCGATACCGAAACCGTTACCCCAAAAAATCATGATGCCCCAAAATAGAAATACTAAAATAGCGATAATCATCAATGACTGTAGTACTAAACGTAAACCTGCTGCGCTTGAGCCCAGTTTGCCTGTTGTAATATAGTCAGTAAATACTGTCCACATCCCAACCCAAGCATGACCAGCTAGTGCAAGTACTGCAACCAAGCTGAATAGACGCATCGGTAGGCTGGTCATAAATGATGACCATTCAACGAAAGTGACATCGCCATGGGTCAAAAAGAAGCCCAGCAAAACCACACTATAAACGGCT
Organism: uncultured Psychrobacter sp.; assembly: GCF_947500265.1. Taxonomy (GTDB): domain Bacteria; phylum Pseudomonadota; class Gammaproteobacteria; order Pseudomonadales; family Moraxellaceae; genus Psychrobacter. Next base: position 423,725 of record NZ_CANMRN010000003.1, read on the forward strand.
AAAACAACAGCACTAATACGCTGAATAATCCAATCACGTGAGCCTGAACCTGTCAGACCAGTAGCACTTTTGATTCCTGAATCATTTTTTATCATTAGAACATCACCCATACAAATGACGCGACAACTAAAATCGCTGCAATCACAAAACTGACCATAGAGGCAGTGCGGCCAGATTTTAGCTCTTCGTTCATGCCCATATCAGCAAATAAATGTTTGATACCCATCACAAAATGATATGCAATGGCGGCAACAAATATCCATGCCAAAAAGCGCACAAGTACATTGTCAAATACAGTCGCAAAACTCTCAGGCGATGCCAATGAGTTCTGTAGTATCCATAACATGACAGGAATCAGTAAAAATAAAATAATGCCAGAGATACGATGCAAGATAGAGGCGATCGCGATCGGTGAGCGATTAACGCTAATCACTTGGCTTAAAGGCAGATCAATAGGTCGGTTGCTTTTCACAGCGGGCATCCTTTTGCGGTTATACTCCTGTATCTGCTATCAACGCCTGACATAAATAGTGCCAATTGAGCATTGAGCAACACACGAGACGAATAAAGTAAGGAAGAGCTAGCTGACTTCGTTTAGTTTGCGCTAAATATGAAGAAAGGATCATGTATATAAAGGTATTGATAGACTGTTCAATGTCGCTTGTCGAATCGACAGGCCTATCAAACAACCTATCTATTATACAACAAAGAAAATAAACATGAGTAACATCGACTAACCAGTCTATTTTAGAGGTCGTATGAATAGTAAGACAACGTTACTATGTCTTCTATATCAGAGCAGACCTTGTATTAGGCACTTGAAATCTTGTGCTAAACAAATAAAAAAGATTGGTTAAGAAGAAAGTTCAAACCATAGAATGCGGTTTGGTCTATCGTAACACCAGACAATCGTAAATAAGCATGAATAGAAGACGCTCTGAACGACACTATAACATGGTCATTTATTAATTCGCGCAAAGCTAGTGCCAGTTAATTCCTACGATTATAAAATGCCTGAGCAATAATTACAAATTTATCCATTCAGTAAGAATATATACATATTTAATCAATAAATGAATGGATAAGGATAATACTAGTTTTAACAGTTATTATTATGACAAACTTTAATCCGCTTACTAGGCATAGTCTGCCAGTTTTTAGTTTCATTATTTATGAGTTTTGTCTCCAAAATATATTTAGAAACCTAAAATATTAGCTCGATAATGCTGCTATAAACTTGCTCAAAAACAGAGGAATTTTAAGCAAAATAACCTGACAGACATATTTTGATACAAAAATTACAGCGAATAACTACCGCCACACCGCGCCAATTGGACACATGGTCCATAAAAGTTTTTTCAAATCATCAAGAATTGCTGCTAATATACCCTGCGTACTAAATGAGTTGAATGCACTTTTACCGTTCAACCGACAATGACGCGAGGGTATGCGTCTGTAGTAATTTATTCTAACAAGTCAAACCAATGGAGAGCAATTTATGGCTGATACTAATGCCAAACTAACCGTGAATGGTGAAGAATACGAACTTCCTATTATTAAAGGTACTTTAGGGCGCCCAGTTATCGATATTGCTGCTTTACAAGAATCAGGATTCTGGTCTTATGACCCTGGTTTTAAAGTAACTGCTCCTGTTGAATCAAAGATTACTTATATTGATGGTGGCAAAGGCGAGTTATTACACCGCGGCTACCCTATCGACGAGCTAGCGAACAACGCTGAATACCTAGAAGTTGCTTATGCACTTTTACATGGTGACCTACCTACTGCTGAGCAAAAAGCAGAATTTTTTGAAAAAATCCGCGAGCATACTCCTGTTCATGATCAATTGCGTAAGTTCTTTGAAGGCTTCCGCCGTGACGCGCACCCAATGGCTATCATGGTTGGTGTCGTTGGTGCCTTATCAGCGTTCTATCATGAAGACCTAGACGTGAGCAATGAAGAACATCGCGAAATCACAGCTATTCGTCTGATTGCTAAGATGCCTACGCTTGCTGCGATGAGTTATAAATACTCACAAGGCGAACCGTTCATGTATCCGCGTAATGACTTTAACTACGCAGAAAACTTCTTATACATGATGTTTGCAACGCCTGCTGATGTAGACTACGAGAAAAACGACGTTATCACTCGCGCAATGGACAAAATCTTTACCTTGCACGCTGACCATGAGCAAAATGCTTCTACGTCAACAGTACGTTTAGCTGGTTCTACTGGTGCAAACCCTTATGCGTGTATCGCTGCTGGTATCGCAGCCCTATGGGGACCATCACATGGCGGCGCGAACGAAGCTGTTCTTGAGATGCTAGACGAAATCGGTACTGTTGAAAACGTGCCTGAATTTATGGAAAAAGTGAAGAGCCGTGAAGTGAAGCTAATGGGCTTTGGTCACCGTGTTTACAAAAACTTCGATCCACGTGCTCAAGTAATGAAAGAGACTTGTGATGAAGTACTAGAAGCACTAGGTATCAACGATCCTAAGCTTGAATTGGCAATGGCACTAGAGAAAATTGCGCTAGAAGATCCGTTCTTCATCGAGCGTAACCTATATCCAAACGTTGATTTCTACTCTGGTATCATCTTGAAAGCCATTGGCATCCCAACGTCAATGTTTACTGTAATCTTTGCATTGGCTCGTACTTCAGGTTGGATCAGCCATTGGTTAGAAATGCACAGCGCTCCGTTCAAAATCGGTCGTCCACGTCAGTTATACACTGGTGAAACGCGCCGTGATTTTGTAAAAGTTGAAGATCGCAAGTAAGCAAAAATAATCGTTATCCAATAAAAAATCCCGCCATCGTGCGGGATTTTTTATTGTCTTAATTCTCTTTATTCGTTACTAACTGTTTTATGAGAAATGACTAACTAAATAAGTTTATGAAATTATAATCAGTTACTGAAACTCTTTTAACGTTTGCTCATATTTGGCAATCTGCTCATCGTATCCTTCGATGGTTTCATTAAACTTAGCCATCAAAGCTTCAAACTCTTGTTGCTGCTTCTGTTTCATTTGCTGCATATCAACCACTTGCTGAGCTTCTATTTGCTCCCATACCTGATGCTGAATAATTAAACGGGCAAGAGCCGGACTTTTTGCACTCACTCTGCCAGCAATCTCTGCATGCTCAAATAACTGCGGAACCAACGTCGCCATATTGATTAATGTATCAGAATCCTCTGCGCTCAGCGGGGTTGTCACCGGTTGATATAAAGCATCCATAGTTTGATGATATCGTTCTATGATTTGATCCTCGGTCAACATAACAGGTTTACGCGGCTCAAGACTGATACGTTTTAACACCGTTAAGTCACGCTCACCAACTTCAGTGCTAGTATTGACGTCAACCTCTGCATCTACATTTGGATTGCTGTCTATCGGGGCGATATCGTTATTCGATGACACCACTTCTTTAGAACTAGTAGCAGTAGTATTTGCGATAGGAGCAGTATTATCAGTCGCTACCTCGTTATTACTATCTGTATTTTCACTATTATTAGTATTCAGTAATAATAGTTCCTCACTGTCTGACGCATCTGCCGCTTGCAATGACTCATATTCTGCTTGCAATCGTCTCTGTAAACTTTGCGCCTGTGCGACATATATCGGCTGAAATTGTTTTATGCGCGCCGCAGCTGAGTCACTTTTTGGCATAGGCTTACTGTCTTCTATGCTTGTTTTTTCACTGGTTTGACTGTCATCAGCTACAGGCGATGTGTCAGACTGCTGACAGCCTGTCAAAAACAACATTCCTGATAATACGGCTACAAGCAAGGTCGGTGGATATCGAGTATCAACATTAGGCTTTACTGACAAAAATTTAAACATGAGAGTGCATATCCTTTGGTAAAGCAAAATTATTAAAGGGTAAATTACAACTGCGGTTCATTATTCTTTGATTTTGAGCAACACAACTAACTGTTAAATTGTCCAATATAGTTATCCAGTATTTATCCAACTGACCTGTGTTTCAGTTAATGTATCGTTCTATAGTTCGGTTATGACTTATCAGAGCCAAGCTTACTGTTACTTTTAAAAATTAAATGATTGATGGATTATCAGTATTTTTTGCATTAATAGGCTGCTCTGTCAAAAATGGAATACAAGCTTCCCACTCTTGGCAGTTCTGACCACGCTGACGACGTACAAAATAGTCTTGTACCATGCGTGCCTGCTGCTCAATACCATATTTAAAAAATGATTTGCCTGTTTCTAACACGTAGTCGTATTTTCGGTTGATAATCGCTCCGCGTACCACTTTTAAGCCTTGCTGTAACTGCCATACGTGCGTTAGCTCATGTATAAGCCAGCTCTGTTTACTCAGCGGAGCTTCGCTAAAATCCGTAATCCAATCGACTGAATTAAAATAAATATTGCCATTAGGACTGACTGCATAATGTTTTAGTACCCACCACGCTGTCTTTAACTGCACTTCATCAAGTTTTATGCTGTCACCAAATACTGAATACGCCAATGCTATCTCGCCAACTGTCAGATAACGTGATTGCTGCTTGCCTGTATCAGTACGCAAGTAGCGATTGAATAAGCGTTTAAGAGTCGGTTCAGACATCGTTAATGCAATACCTTATATTTGATAAGCCATTTTTAGTGTTTAATAGTTAACAGTCGTAATTAGCCAAATTTTCCCATCAATACGGTAGAACTGTTAATAGTAGAGCCGTTAATATAGGTAAATGATGAAAACTAAAGTGCTCGGGACACAAGCTATACGCTTAGTTAGCTTTCATTAACATATTTTTGCGTTAGCCTAGCCTGTATGACTTATAACAAGTACCATCCTTATAAACTAGCTTACTTCTACTGCTGATGTCTAATACTCATTACTATTATAAAATTGCTGCGAAAATCATGCCAAACGTATACGAGTGTTAAAGTCCAATGAGAATGGTGAAGTTAGCCTATTATGCTGTTATTTAAATTTAACTATAGAGACCTTGCCGTTACTACCATTGCAGCTAGTAAATAGTTTTTTCATTTTTCGATAGAGAGTCTTATGCCACCTAACTTCCATGCCGATACCCCCCTTGCTCAGCGTATGCGCCCTACTTCTCTTACCGATATCATTGGTCAAGAGCATTTGCTGGCAGCTGGTGCACCGTTACGACGCTTAGTAGAGCAAGGGCATCTGCCATCTATTATCCTGCACGGTGAAGCAGGTATTGGTAAAACGACCATTGCGATGTTGTTAGCTGATGCTGTTAGTCGACCTTTTCATGCGCTCTCAGCTTTAAATACTGGGGTCAAACAGTTACGTGAAGTCTTAGATAATAAGGATTCACTGGCACTTGAATCACCTGTGGTATTCATCGATGAGATTCATCGCTTTAATAAAGCACAGCAAGATGCGCTATTAGGTGCGGTAGAGTCTGGTGATATTACTCTGATTGGTGCTACCACTGAAAACCCGTCATTTAGCGTCAACAACGCTCTCTTATCACGTTGCCAAGTTTATCGTTTAGAGCCGTTAACACCTGAGCAGATAAGTGCTGTGCTGCAACGAGCGCTCTTGGAAGACAATATACTCAAAAAGTTAACCGTCGATTTACAAGCAAAAGATACCATTAGTCAGCTGGCTCATGGTGATGCTAGAAAAGCGCTAAATTTATTAGAGTTAGCCATTCAGACCGCTGATGCCAAACAGTCGCCAGTGATTATTGATGATGAATTGGTCAGCAGAGTGGCACAGACTGCTTTGGTAAGATATGACAAAGATGGTGAGCAGCATTACGATATTATCTCAGCGATGATAAAGTCAGTCCGTGGCTCAGATCCGGATGCGGCATTATATTGGATGGCACGTATGCTCGTAGGCGGTGAGCCTGCTGATTTTATTGCGCGGCGATTGGTGATTTTGGCCAGTGAAGATATCGGTAATGCCAATCCTAATGCCTTACTCCTAGCTGATGCAGCATTGCGTAGTGTGCAATCTATTGGTATGCCAGAAGCACGTATTATTTTAGGGCAAGTTGTGGTGTATCTAGCAACCAGTGCCAAAAGCAATAGCACTTATAAAGCGATCAATGCTGCGATGGCGTTGGCTGAAAAAGATGCCTCACCTGTACCGCTACATTTGCGCAATGGTGTGACCAAACTGATGCGTAGTCAAGGCTACGGTCAGGGTTATACTTACCCGCACGATTATCCTAACCATTACTATCCTCAAAGCTACTTACCAGATAATTTGGTTGGTACCAGTTTTTACGAGTTTGCAGATAATCAGCGTGAGCAGCACAGTAAGCAATTTATGGACTGGCTAAAAAGCCAAGCAGCGAGCAATGACTAACTGTGATATAGATCAATAAAATATAACGCACAGATTTACGAGTCAGTTTTAATGTTCATTGATAATATTTATGACTATTTTTGACATACTGAACGATATAGTGGGAAGATGGCGCAGCACGTGACGCTGAAAAGCGTTAAAATAACCTCATAATGATATATACAAGCAATTAAGCGAGTCACTTTTATATCAAATTATATTGCTTATAGCGCGACTTACTTGACCGTAGTAGCGCTTTGCTTGACCGTAACAGCGCTTTGTATTATCTACTGCTACAATAAGCAGATAGAGCCTTATATTCTAAATGACACCTATGTATAAATAATAAAATATTGAGATTTACTATGAGTTTAAATACAATTCCTGAGATTATCGAAGACATTCGTGCTGGAAAAATGGTCATCTTGATGGATGATGAAGACCGCGAAAACGAAGGTGATATCATCATGGCAGCGACGCATGTGCGCCCTGAAGATATTAACTTTATGATTACTCACGCGCGTGGTCTAGTTTGTTTGACCTTATCACAAGCACGTTGCCAGCAATTGGCACTGCCACTGATGTCAGATCGTAACGAGGCTAAATTTAGCACCAATTTTACTGTCTCGATTGAAGCGGCTGAAGGCGTCACCACGGGTATTTCTGCTGGTGATCGTGCACGTACTATTCAGGCAGCGGTATCTTCATCAGCAAAGCCTGAAGACATCGTTCAGCCTGGACATATTTTTCCAATTATGGCCCAAAACGGCGGTGTTCTTCACCGTGCAGGCCATACAGAAGCGGGTTGTGATTTAGCACGTTTAGCGGGTCTAGAGCCAGCAGCGGTGATTGTAGAGATTATCAATGCAGATGGTACGATGGCGCGCCGTGACGACCTTGAAATATTTGCAAAAGAACATGACATCAAGATAGGCACGATTGCTGACCTTATCAATTACCGTATCGCTAATGAGCAAACGGTAGAAGAAATTGAGTCACATCCGTTTGAAACTGAACACGGTACTTTTACGCTACATCGCTTCCGTGAGTTTGGCGCTGAAGAAACACATTTAGCCTTGGTAAAAGGTGATGTTAGCGAAGGCGTCAGCACTGTACGCGTGCATGGCTTCCACCCATTACGCGATTTGTTTGCAGCTAAAAATGATATGACTGGCCGTAGTGGCTGGAGCGTACAGTCAGCACTAGAAGAAATCAGTGCTTCAGATCGCGGTGTGTTGGTATGGATTGGTAGCAATCAGCCAGTTGATTTGGGAGATGCGCTGGACAAAGCCGCAGACAATGAGTCTCAATCAACCATCACGCAACAGCCATATCGTAGCATCGGTGTTGGTGCACAGATATTACGTCATTTAGGTGTCCGTGATATGCGCTTATTATCATCGCCAATGAAGTTTTTTGCATTGTCAGGTTTTGATCTAAACGTGGTTGACTTTGTTCATGCGCCGCAACAAGACTAAAAACTGTTTAAGAGTTTAGTTGAAGAATGAGTTATTAAAAAGGCACGCTGACATGATGTTAGCGTGCCTTTTTTGTTTTTAGCTTTTAATTTATGATAATTTTTTTGAAAAAATGAATCATCGATTTATATAGAAACCAATCTAAAGCTCAGGCGTATGACCAAACTTGGCTTCCATTGCTAGCAGCTGTTGACACTCTGCTGCTGTCCATGGCAATTTACCTTTTCCCTCACTATCCAGACGCACTACCACAGCCTCTGCCGTAGCAACGATTGTTTCTTGCGCGGTACTATAGTAACTATATTCCATCGCCATACTCGTATTGCCCAAACGCTTACAACGAACCCCTAACAATAACGTATCAGGATAGGTAACTGGGTGTAAATACTGACAGCTAGACTGGGCTAAAACAGTGACCATACTGCCATCAAACATACCTAGCGCATGCAAGTAACTAATACGTGCTGACTCAGCGTAACGATAGTAAACCACATTATTCAGGTGATTGAAGGCATCCATCTCTCCCCACTGTATCGGCTGATGATGAATAACAGGATAATGAGCTAGTAATTCAGGGCAGTGTTCGTTTGCTACATCAGATATAGATGCTGACTTTTCATTAGGATGGGTCATTGCTTACCTTACGTTTTATATTTTCTGTATTAGCTATTGCGACTAGCTTTTGTTAGCGTTGAGGCTTGTCTAAGATTTCTGTCGTCAATAATGGCGTTGGTTTTGGTGCATGAGCAATCAACTGATTCAGCCATACAATTACTTCTGGTATGTCACTCGGTGCTTTCATTGTCTCAAGATTACTTTGACCATCGACTGGTTTTTTATCGGCTTGTACAATGCCAATCGCGCCAGCTTGTACTGACTTTTTATTGTCGCTAGTTGAGGCCTTAGGCACCAACGTTTTTAACTGTTTGCGTGCTTGCGTCAAATAGCTGACCAGTTGATCTTGCTTACGCATATTGCTGGCTTGGCTTGCTAGATTCAACGTCATGATGACTTCATGGATAGTGAGCTGATGACGCGTTAAGTTTGTACCACTAGCCGCTGGGGCATCAGTGGCATTGGTTACTTTAGGCTGCTGTTTATTTTCAATAGCTGCATTTACCAGCTCTCGACGCTGTAAATCCGTACCTTCATAACTGCCAAGACGCTCATGACTGTGCAAAAACTCCTGAATATTTTGAATCGCAAGATTTTGTATTTGCCACGCGCTTGGCTGCGAGCTTTGTGCCTGCAGACGCTCAATATCTTTGAGCAAACTTTGCTTGATAACGATGGTTAGCGCAGGCGCAATCTCATTACTGCTTTGCGACAACTGCCAATGTAAACCTCGCAAGAGCTCAATCGCGGCACTGTCACTACTATCCGCCAACAGTCTATCAGCCGCTTTAATTTGGATACGCAATAGGTCCAACTGATTCTGCGCTTGGCTACTGGCCTTAACTCTAGGCTCTGGCAACGTCTGCTGACTCATGGCAAATAAACGATCGTCCATTTCGTTTAGTCGACTGATTACTTGCTCATTACTCTGCAAACGATCGTTGACACTATGCTGAAAGCGCTGCTGACTAATATATAGCCACAATAATGCAGCGATCAGTAATAAGATAACCAGCCATTGCATCCGTAGCAGCAAAATATTTGCTTGCCGGCGCTGCTGAACAGTAGAAGGATCCTTAGATAAGGACTCAGAATTCATTGACATAAGGCAGTACCGTTATTGGTATAGATAAACATGTTTAAAGCAAATGAGAAGTTTAAGGTATTATATTTTAGAATTAATGGCTGAGAGAATCGTATCTGGTGATAAGTCCTCTACTCGCCAGTAGCTCAACTGCTGTGCTGCAACCATATTGGCAAGACGCTCACCCAACACAACGTAGGAGAAATCTTTTAACGTAAACGATAGACGCTGTTCTATATCAGCCACTGCATCAGAATTTTGCTCTTTTTTTAACGTCTTCGATTGCTCGTCATTGACGATATTTGACCAATGCTCAAAAGCTGCCGCACTGCTGATGACGACAATTGGCTTTGGCTGCTTTGGTGAAGCAGTACTATGAGTAAGAAACGCTTGTTGCCACTGCTGGTACTCAGCCATTGCATCGATAGGCATCGTACGCTCGTACCAAGCAATACTATCGATATGTACACCGCGCGCCTGCAATGTATCAACCAATAATCGTCGTCCGCCAAGCCCGCGCCATATCAGCAATTTATCGCCTGCTTGTAAGCTATCAATTTCAGTCATTGCTAGCATGCCTTCGTTATTGGCCGTCTCAGGCTGAAGTATTTGATAGTCTGTTGTATCTATACGCACCTGACTGAACTCTGCTGCCGTTGCTTCACCAACTGCAACCAGAGGGCTAGGTAATGACAAACCTTTTGACAATCTCTGCGCATAGTTGTCATTACCGTCTTTCGCTTTGTATTTACGCTTTTCATGTTCAAGTGATTGCCAAGCGACTAGCCCTGAAGCCGCTGCAGTTGGACTTACGACAACAAGTGCTTTGTACTCCCCCGCCATCCACTGATGCATTAATGCAATATCTAGATCAGTTGTTTGACGTGGTCGTAGCGTCAACATTGGCATATCAACCACTATCAATCCTGCTACTTGCAAATGCTGCGTCAACGGTGCTGCTCGCTCTACTGGGCGAGTATTGATGACAATTTGCGGCATTACGTTTGACTTATCATTAGAACAATTCTTATGAGAAGTTATGTATGTAGATTGAGTTGGCATTGATGACATCGATATACCATGACAAAAAACGAAAGAGTGAAAAAGACTTAAGTCTACAAAAATGGCTGATGCTTAGATCAGCCTATCTTACGGTTAATCCAACCTATAGCAACAGTACTCGTACTACTCAGGCTGATATATCGCTGACAAAATATCTCCTGCGCCATCAGCAAGTAGTATTTCTGCGACATCGATACCTAGTTGGTTGGCTTGGGCTTCTTGCTCGGCTTGTGTCCCAACCAACGTAGCTCGTTTGTCTGCCTTCAACAATTCGCTACCATCGGCCTGACCCACTCGACCGCGTAGCCATAGCACATTCCCACTATCGTTATTGCCGTTATCACCATTGTTATCATTATTAACACTGGTTTCTTCAGCTGTCTGCAGAACTGCATAAGCGGCGATCGGTACTTGGCAGCCGCCCTCTAAATGACGGTTCAGAGCACGCTCAGCGATAAGTCGAATACGGGCTTTATCATCATTGAGTGGTGCAAGTAATTTGAGGACTTCTTCATCACCTTCACGGCATTCGATTGCTAAGGCACCTTGTCCAACTGCAGGCAAGCAAGCTGCGATATCAAGCTCACCGCGTATTCTCTCGTCTAGCTCAATACGCTGCAAGCCGCTCGTTGCCAGAATAATGGCATCGTATTCACCAGCATCTAGCTTGCCCAAACGAGTGCCGACATTGCCGCGCAATGTTTTGATCTGCAGGTCAGGACGATAGGCTTTGATCTGGCATTGACGACGTAAACTTGATGTCCCAACGACTGCACCTTGTGGTAGCTCATCAATACTATTATAAGTGTTTGAGACAAAGGCATCTGTTGGTGAGGCGCGTTTACAGTAGACGCCTAATGTGAGGCCTTCGGGAAGCTGCATCGGTACATCTTTTAGCGAGTGCACTGCAATATCGGCTTGCTTGTCATACAGCGCTTGCTCAAGCTCTTTTACAAACAATCCTTTACCACCGATTTTGGCCAAAGGCGTGTCCAAAATCTTGTCACCCTTAGTGACAATTTTTAGTAAATTAATCGTCAGATTGGGATACAATGCCAATAAACGATCGCGAATATGCTCGGCCTGCCATAAGGCTAAAGGACTTTGACGTGTAGCGATATTTAGAGTAGTCAAAACAGGTTGCTGCGGATTGCTCATAAAGGGCCTCAATAAGTTCGATACTAATACCATAATGGCTATATTCCCAATGTCAGTACTGTTCATCTTTATACTGAATAATATCGATATTACTCGATAGGGTAAATTTGCCAAAGAATAGGCGACTCAAATGATTAATAGTAGATGCTGACGCAAAAAAATACCCCTATTTAAGCATAAATAAGGGTTTGATGATATGGAATGATTGGTCGCTATCAGGACAGCCTATTACATACTTTGAATTTTATCACGTAAGGCAGGTAAGTGACGACGACTGACCGCTAGCGTCTCATCAATACCTTTAAAACGTATCTGATACTGGCCTGCGTCTAGGGTTTCTAAAAAGTCCAAATAACTAAGGTTGATGATGGCATTGCGATGTACTCGGAACAGACGATCATCAAATTCTTGCTCTAACTCTTTTAGCGTTTCATCAATCAATACCATGCCATCTTTGTGACGCACTTTGACGTATTTTTGATCTGCTGCAAAATAGTAGATATCTTTTAGCTTAATCAATTCAACACCGCGATGCGTACGAGCAGCGATATGTTCACGTATCGGACGTGCTGTCGGGTCTTCAAGCTTGCGAATTTCGTTTAGTTGAGCGGCATTTAGGTTCTTTGCTTTGTTTAATGCCTCTAGTAGCTCATCTTTGTTTGCAGGTTTCAGCAAATAGCCAATTGCATTGGCTTTTAATGCTGCGATCGCATAATGGTCGTATGCCGTCACAAATATAATCGCTGGTGGATGCTCAAGTTTGGCAAGTTCTTGAGCACAGCGTACGCCGTCCATTTCAGGCATTCGGATATCTAATAATATGATATCTGGCTGCTGGGTTTTTACAGCGACGATGGCTTCTGCACCTGTTGTGGCCTGAGCAACTACCTCATGGCCTGACTCCTGTACAATTCTCACCAAGCGCTCACGCGCTAGGGGCTCATCATCACAAACTACGATACGCATGCAAACTCCCATCCAAGGACATACTTAATATTTTTTTCAATAGTATTACGGCTATATTAGCACTCATTATCAATCACTTAGAATATAAAATCTAAATTATTTAATAAAATTCTGACAAAAACCACCAGTTTTTATAGCGGACAATATACTCCTGCTATCGGTAGATTTTATATGGTGTAATTGTGTTTCACGGTAGTTATGATATTACTTATTCGTAATCATTATTTATCAAATATAAATTATGACGTCTATACATGGCGATGCAATAAGTATGCCAAATAGGCTTTTAAGAGTTGAAAAAATGGAGAAAGCTAATAAAGAACAGTCGGTTATAAACCGACGTCTTGTAGAGGATAGTCGATGATGGTGATAATTTGAGTGCTGGCTACCGAGCTTTGGATATCAGCACTTTGTCCAAAATGGGCGCGCAAACGATCAGCTTGAATATAGAAATTCATATGTTGGCGCAAATCATGATTGAAGATTAGTGTCTTTTTGGGAAGCGCAACATCAATCATGATTTTGACTCGGTGTTGTTCCCACGTGACTTCAATATTAATGCAGATAGTTTCTGTGGTCATCTCTACCACATTGAGCAGTATTTTCTCTAGCACGCTTTGTAGCGTTAGCGCAGTGATAACCATGTCATACATGATATCTTCTTCAGGTAACTTCCAATTGACTTCGAGCTTGTCTGCTAAACGACTAGATTCGATTGCCAAATAATGCTCACAAAGATCAACCTCTTCTTCAAAGCTAATCTCGCGTGTACCACTAAAACTAGCACGGAATAGTGCAGAGACGTGCTGTAATAAGTCAGCAGCTTTAGGCGGGTTTGATTCAATCAGAGATACGAGTGTATTGATAGTATTAAAGAAAAAGTGTGGAGCCGTACGGGCTTTTATTAGGTCGTTTTGCGCAGTTAATTTATATTCAAAGGACAGCTTAAGTGCATTAAGCTCACGGTAGCTACGCAAAAAATATAATAAGAATACAGTCGTAAAACCGCCCGCCAACACTGTATTGAGCACGATATTCAATATAAACGTGCGACTATCATATGTTAGCCAACCAAAATTAATCATAGATAGTGTGACTAACGCCATCGAAACTGCAGCAGCAAACATCAGTAACAGTACAATCCGCATACTTACGCTAAGAATACTGGCGTTTTTAAATGCAGGGCGTAGGTAGTCAACTAAATACAGTGAGGGAATAACTGTTAGAGCGTTTTGAATGAAACTACGTACAAACTGAATCATGAAATCTGACCAAGTGGCTAAGCTATGGTGCTCCATTACCGTTAGGAACAAGGACCAAAAAAAGATATATGTCAGCCACTGCCAAGGCCTCATGATCTCCATGAGTTTAGGAATAAAAAACTCTAAGCGTGTAGCTAGTAAGGCAACCTCATCATTTGCTATACTCGAGTTCTTATTCTCTTGACTTGTCTTGTACCGATATGAACGCCAATTCTTCAAAACCTAGTAATCCTGAATCAAGTAAAAGTTCATCTGACTCTGATTTTAGCACAGATGCTCCGATAACAAGTACCACAACGCAGACTGCGCCTGCTAGTAGCCAAGGCCAACAAATGTGGGGCGGGCGCTTTAGTGAAGCGACAGATAGCTTCGTTGCCGCCTTTACTGCTTCTGTGGGCTTTGACCAACGCTTCGCCCGTCACGATATTCAAGGCTCGATTGCGCATGCAACGATGCTAAAAGAATGTGACATTTTAACTGCTGATGAAGTTGCCACCATTATCGATGGCCTGCAGCAAGTATTGCGCGAGATTGAGGCGGGTGAGTTTAACTGGTCGATCGCCCTTGAAGACGTGCATATGAACGTCGAGTCACGTTTGACTGACATTATAGGCGCCGTTGGTAAAAAGCTACACACTGGTCGTAGCCGTAACGATCAGGTAGCCACAGACATTCGCCTATGGTTGCGCGAAGAGACTGATAATATTATTGAGTTATTAGTACGTTTGCAAAGTGGTTTGCTTGATTTGGCTGAGCAACATACTGATACTATCATGCCAGGCTTTACTCATTTGCAAACGGCACAGCCTGTTAGCTTTGGGCATCACGTGATGGCATGGTTTGAGATGTTGTATCGCGATACTGAGCGTCTTGTCGATGCACGTCGCCGTATCAATCAGATGCCACTTGGTAGCGCAGCGCTTGCTGGTACGACTTTCCCAATCGATCGTACCATCACTGCCGAACTACTAGGTTTTGAAGGTATCTGCCAAAACTCACTCGATGCCGTTTCAGACCGTGACTTTGCGATTGAGTTTACTTCAGCGGCTTCTATCTTGATGATGCATATGTCGCGTATGAGCGAAGAGATTATTCTTTGGATGTCAGCACAATTCAATTTTGTGCAGATACCAGATCGCTTCTGTACGGGCTCATCGATCATGCCGCAAAAGAAAAATCCTGACGTACCTGAGTTGGTACGCGGTAAAGCGGCACGCGTCTTTGGTCAGTTGATGACTTTGCTTAGCCTAATGAAAAGCCAGCCACTCGCCTACAACAAAGACAATCAAGAAGACAAAGAGCCTTTGTTTGATTGCGTTGATACGTTGACAGGTTCACTATTAGCGTTTGCTGATATGCTACCAAATATCACGCCAAACAAAGAAAGCATGCGTGCCGCTACGATGAAAGGCTATGCGACTGCGACTGACTTGGCAGATTACCTAGTACGTCAAGGTGTGGCATTCCGTGACGCTCACGAAGTCGTTGGTAACGCTGTTGCTTTAGGCATCAAAGAGGGTGTTGATCTAAGTGATTTGTCATTGGCACAGCTACAGCAATTTAGCGATGCTATCGGTGAAGATGTCTTCGACTATCTAACGCTAGAAGGCTCATTAGCAGCTCGTGACCATTTAGGTGGCACTGCACCAAACCAAGTCAAGCAAGCGGTGATCAATGGCCGTGCTCGCTTAAAAGCCTTTGCTTAATCATTAATTTGCAAATAATAGCCAACTTGCTAATTTAAACTTAACACCCGCTACTTATGCGGGTGTTTTTATTTGTCCTATGACCTCTACTGGTTTGGCCAATGTCATTTTCAAAATATCACTACCTTTAAATCCTAAATAAAAAGGTTAAACGTAGATAGTATTTGTCATACACCAACTACCAGAGACTGTATAACAAATGAATAGAGGCTTGACGGTATACATTAGTACCCTTTGCTAAATCTACCAAGACCGTTATCATAGACTCATATGATATTTGATTTAACCACTTAATATAATGAATAAGGAATGCCTTATGACTGAGACTTTTAACCCTCAAGCAAATACCGTGTTTTGCCGTAAATATAAGCAAGATTTACCGAAAATGCCGCATCCACCCTTCCCTAATAAAAAAGGTCAAGAGCTGCAAGAGACCGTATCTGAAAAGGCGTGGAAAGAGTGGCTTGAGCATCAAACAATGCTTATTAACGAAAACCATCTAAGCATGATGGATCCTGCTGCCAAAAAGTTTTTAATAGAGCAGCGTGATAAGTTCTTAGACAATGAAGACTATGAGCGCGCACAAGGCTGGACACCAGAAAGTTAGTATTTACTGGCTTTCTACTAGCTACATTTAGTAGTTATAAAAAAACGCGCTCACTATAGCGCGTTTTTTATTATAAGGTAAAAATCAATGTATTTCCTATCAGCCTTCATCACTATCTGACGTTTCTAGCTCATTGGCTGACAATGTACTAACTTGACGAGCAGCTAAGCGATCATTGGCTTCTTGCACCGCTTTTTCGACCATCGCATAGTCTGAATGACGCACGTCCTGCCCACTGATATAGTTAATCACTAGCTCTGCGATATTTTGTGCATGGTCACCAATACGCTCTAGCGATCGTAATATCCACATGATATTAATGACTTTTGATACATGACGCGAGTCTTCCATAATATAGGTCATCAAAGCACGAATGGCTGACTGATATTCGGTATTGACCGCGCTATCATTACGCATCACTTCAAACGCTTGTTCCGCATTCGATTGACTAAAAGCTTCTAGCGAGTTGTTTAGCATCAGACGAACTTGATTGCTCAGATGCTGAACTTCAGCGTAGCCGTATGCTGATTTACCTTCTGCCGCTATTTTGCTAGCCATTCGCGCAATTTTTACCGCTTCATCGCCGATACGTTCCAAATCAACCACACCTTTACTGATTGACATGACTAAGCGCAAATCACTGGCTGCTGGCTGGCGTTTGGCGACCAATAATAAAATGTGCTCGTCGAGTTCGACTTCCATTCGATTGATATCGAAATCCATATCGATGACTTCTTGCGCCAGTGTTTCATCTTTATCGATAAGAGCATGGATGGCTTTGGCTACTTGGTTAGCCGCGCTATCACCCATGTATAAAAATAAACGGATGGCTTCATCAAGATCTTGGTCAAAACTTTTGGAGATATGCTTATCACTTTGCATGAGAGGTATTCCCTAGAATCTATATTTTAATAGCGCAGTGTGCCTATGAAGTTAGAAAGTCGGCCTATGACATACTAATCAGCTTTGTCTGCTTGTACCGATTTCAATCTCAATCAATATTAGCCATAACGACCTGTAATATAGTCTTCTGTCGCGGTTTGGGTAGGTTTGGTGAATATCTGATCGGTCTCACCCATCTCAATCATATCGCCTAGATACATATAGACCGTATAGTCAGATACGCGTGCCGCTTGCTGCATATTGTGAGTAACGATAGCGATGGTATAGTCGTTTTTCAGATCTTCGATCAAATCTTCGATAGCACCCGTCGAGATAGGATCCAGTGCTGATGTCGGCTCATCAAGCAACAGTACTTCAGGCTTGGTCGCCACACTACGAGCGATACACAGACGTTGCTGCTGGCCACCTGATAACGACAGTCCTGATGCTTTTAGCTTGTCTTTTACTTCTGGCCATAGTGCTGATTTTTTCAAAGCCCACTCCACGCGATTGTCTAGCTCATCTTTGCTTAATTTTTCATATAGTCGTACGCCAAAGGCGACATTGTCATAGATTGACATCGGGAATGGCGTTGGCTTCTGAAAAACCATACCAACTTGTGCACGCAGTAAGTTCACATCGATGTCTTTACCCAAGATGTTTTTGCCATCTAGATTGATATTGCCCTCTGCACGCATACCTGGATATAGATCGTACATGCGGTTAAAGGTACGCAGTAGCGTAGACTTACCACAACCTGAAGGACCAATAAAAGCGGTCACTTTTTTATCCGCGATATCGATATTGATGTTTTTCAATGCCTGAAAATCATCGTAATAGAAGTTTAGATCTCGAACTTCCATTTTTGCAGCAGGCATATTCTTAGGAATATCTTGAATCGTTTGTTTATTAAAATCAGCAGTGTTTGGTTGCTGAGCTTGGGCGCTAGTAGACATGGGTCTATTTAATAGGCTGCCTGTTGCCGTATTAAAGTTGTCAGCAGTCGTGTTCGTACGGACGTTGCTTAGGACATCATTCATAATATTTCAACCTAGCTCAATTAATTTCATATAAGTTTAAGTAAATGCTTAGCGTGTAGCGTACTACGGTCTGGTCTGCTCTCAGCCCTTATTTAGGCTGACCTCTACCACCGATAAATCTTGCCAAAATATTCAACACTAGGACAGACGCGGTGATAAGTAGTGCTGCCGCCCAAGCCAATGTATGCCAGTTGTCATAAGGACTCATCGCAAACTGGTAAATGGTATTGGGTAAGTTAGCAATAGGCTGACCCATATCAGTACTGAAGTATTGATTATTAAGTGCGGTAAATAGTAACGGCGCTGTTTCACCGGTGATTCGAGCAAAAGCCAATAGCACACCTGTGGTCAGTCCCGCGCGTGCTGCTTTCACAGTGACCTGAGTGACCAGCTTCCATTTAGGAGTCCCTAGCGCATAAGCTGCTTCGCGTAGACTATTAGGTACCAGATTCAGCATGCTTTCTGTCGTACGCACGACCACCGGAATAACAATCAATGCCAATGCCAACGCGCCTGCCCAACCAGAGAAACTTTGACCTTTTACCATCAGTGCATAGATAAATAGACCGATGACAATCGATGGCGCTGACAATAGAATATCATTTAAAAAGCGTGTGACCTTGCCCAGCATACTGCCTTTAGAAAACTCAGATAAGTAAATACCTGTCATAAGGCCAATAGGTGCACCGATAAACAAGCCTGAAAACGCCAACATGACCGAACCAACGATAGCATTACGTAAGCCGCCCGCACTCATTGGTGGAGGCGTATCAGCGGTAAAGATTGGTAGCTGCACCATGCCTTGGAAGCCTTCAACAAACAAAGTCACCAAAATCCATGACAACCAAAATAAGCCAAAAACCATCGCTGACATGGCAAAGCCTAGACCTAACTTATTGGTCAAACGACGCTTGTTATACAGGCTTTGATTGTAGCGGGTAGCGCCGTTTGGCTTAGTAGGCAGTGGTGCATTAATCGCATTGTTAGCAGGCATAATATTTATTTCCCATATCTTTTATCAATATCTATCAAGGTTCAATAAATCGGTAACAGACCTATCGATTACCTGCTTTGTGATCCATGCGCATGAGCATCAGTTTTGCTAAAGACAGCACAATGAAGGTGATGACAAATAAGATTAAGCCTAGATGTAGTAAAGACGCTAGATGTAGCTCACTAGACGCTTCAGCAAACTCATTGGCCAAGGCCGAAGTAATCGTCACGCCAGAAGTAAATAGGCTTGGACTGATATTAAACGCATTACCAATCAAGAAGGTAACTGCCATCGTCTCACCCAATGCACGACCAAGACCCAAAATCACACCACCAACGACACCAGCTTTGGTATAAGGCAGGATAATCTTGAACATAACTTCCCAAGTCGTCGCGCCCATGCCATATGCTGACTCTTTCAGTAAATCTGGTACGACAGAGAAAACATCGCGCATGGTGGCAGCGATGAACGGTATGATCATAATGGCAAGCACTAGGGAAGCGGTAAACATACCCAGCCCCATAGGTGCACCTGCAAACAGCTTACCGATAATAGGCAAAGGGCCGACGTGCTCAATGAACCATGGCTGAATGTGATCACCAAAGAATGGCGCAAATACGAACAATCCCCACATACCATAAATGATAGATGGGATACCAGCCAATAACTCAATGGCGATACCAAGTGGTTTTTTGAGGAACTTAGGGCACATCTCGGTTAAAAATATCGCAATACCGAAACTGACTGGAACCGCGATAACAATAGCGATAAATGAGGTGACTAAGGTACCGTAAATAGGCGCTAATGCCCCGTATTCATTGGCGACTGTATCCCAGTTATTGCTGGTATAAAATCCCAAACCAAACTCTTGAATACTCGGCCATGCTCCAACAATTAGAGACACCAAAATGCCCCCTAAAGATAGGAGGACGAGTATGGCAAACGCTTTAGTAGAGTTCACAAATAAAGCGTCGTAACGTTTTTGTTTAGCCAGTTGGGACCTTAAGTCTGTCATAAGTGTCTCAGCATTGAATGGGATGAATCGAAATATTAAAAAGATGTATATCAGGTCTTAACACAACAAACTTAAACAGTATGAGTAAGCATATCTATCGGGATGTATTCATCGAATTTGCTGTGTTAAAACCTCTCAAACAACTACCGGAGAATAGTTATTCGAGAGGATAACTTGTAGGATGCTAAATAGTATTTAGCAGAAACAAATTACTGAGCTGGCTTGTAGACAGGCTGTCCATCACTACCTTTTACTTCGTTCCACTTCTCTTTGAACAAGGCCACTGCCGTGTCAGAGAATGGTACGTAGTCTAGTTCCATGGCGCTGTCATCACCTTGGGTATAAGCCCAGTCAAAGAAGTTCAACACGCCAGCGACTTGCTGAGGATTTTCTGGTTGCTTATGTACCAAGATAAAGGTCGCAGCAGCGATAGGCCATGCTTGGTCAGTTTCAGAGTTGGTGATGACTTTATAAAAGCCTTCTTGTTGTGACCAATCGATATCACCTGCCGCAGCAAACGTCTCAGCAGATGGCTGTACGATGTTACCAGCTGCGTTTTTCAGCGCAGTATGTGACATCTTATTCTGCTTAGCGTAAGCATACTCAACATAACCGATCGAGTTTTTCATGCGGTTTACGTAGCTTGAAACGCCTTCGTTACCTTTACCGCCTGCACCAGTAGCAGAGGTCGGCCACTTGACAGTTTTATCAACACCAACGGTGTCTTTCCAGTCTGGTGAAACCTTGGCAAGATAATCAGTGAAGTTGAAAGTCGTACCTGAACCGTCTGAGCGAAATACCGTTGTGATTGCTGCATCTGGCAAGGTCAAATCTGGGTTCATCGCCTTAATTGCAGGGTCATTCCAGTTACTGATTTTACCCAAATAGATATCAGCCAACGTTGTGCCGTCTAGCTTCAGTGCACCAGGCTCGACACCATCAATATTGACGATTGGTACAACACCACCGATGACTGTTGGGAACTGAATCAAACCTGCTTCGTCTAACTCTTCAGGCGTCATTGGTGCATCAGAAGCACCAAAGTCTACTGTTTTTGACTGAATTTGTTTGATACCACCAGATGAACCAATCGACTGATAGTTGACTTGGCCACCAGTCGCAGCATTGTAGTCATATGACCATTTCGCATAGATAGGCTGCGGGAATGACGCACCTGCACCTGTAATATTCATAGCGATATTTTCAGCAGATTTAAAATCTGACGTAGCAGAAGATGCTGTCTGAGAGGTTGTTTCAGCTGTTGTCACAGCGCTACTGCTAGTATCAGCAGTTGGCTCCGCCGTATCTGTTGACTTATTACACGCCGTAAGCATTAATGTACAACTGACGGCCACTGCTAATAACGAATAACGCATGTAGGACTCCTGAAGTTTAACAACGGTATAAAAAAGCATTGCTTGTGATATGCGTGTTATCTTGCCAAATCTTTATGACAGTTTAATGACAACTTCTAGAATCCTTCATTCGCTTTACATAATATTTGAATAATTTGTCTACAACCTAGTAATATTAAGCATCCTCATCTATCAATACTCAAAAAATTATTCACGAAAATATGGAACCTTGTGTTTGACACAGAATATTTGTATCCAAATACCATTAGCCGTTGGTACAGAATTTTGTTAATATGAAGGCTGATTTACAACACTGACAGACTCGGGGTGCGGTGTATTTTTGGCTCACTTTATTAAAATTACTTTATTAAAGTAGTCGCCTTGATACATTCGCTGAGAGATCACCCGCCGAACCTGATGCGGTTAGTACCGACGCAGGGAAGTCTTAAGCACTTTGTTATTTATGACAAAGGGCGCGTAGAAATACATTTTTATCGTCACTACTGTCTTAATATGCGTGATGCATAACCAGATAAGAAGAGAGGATATAAAGCTGCGTCCAATATTTGATGAGCACCATGCGCGACGATATTTTTTGGTCGAAGTTGTGGGTTCATGATATAAACTTGTCTAGATGATGGATGCCTACCCCCGCAGATACTGGCGGTGTTGATTTTATTCAAAAACCAACACGCTAGGACAGCATATGACTACTGCAGACACCACCTCAATTGCACCGAAAGCCCAAACGCATAACCCAGCCGACAACTCAACGCTTGCTTCTAATGCTGCTGACACGACCAACGTCAAAGCAGATAAAAAAGCAGATGCGCTAAAAACCCCTGCTCACCGTGCCGCCAGTGATGCCCGTTTCGAAGAAGATGCGCGCGACTTACACCGTATTTTACCTGCCTCAAGAAAAGTCTATATCGAAGGCTCAAGACCTGACATCCAAGTACCGATGCGTGAAATCAGCTTGGCTGATACGCCTGTTGGTGGCACTGGAGATAAAGACGGTGAGCATAACCCACCGTTTTATGTGTATGACACCTCAGGTGTATATACCGACCCTAATGTCGATATCGACCTCACACGTGGATTGCCAAAACTGCGTGAGAACTGGATCGCAGAACGCGATGATACTGAGCAGTTAAGCGGCCTATCTAGCTCATATGGACAAGCACGTGCTCGCGATATCAGCACTGCCAATCTTAGATTTGCTCACATTGATAAACCGCGTCGCGCTAAAGCAGGACAGAACGTCACGCAAATGTACTACGCACGTCGTGGCATCATCACCCCTGAGATGGAATATATCGCCATACGCGAAACGCAAAAGCAGCATGAACTGACCGATATGCGTCAACACGATGGCGAGAGCTTCGGTGCCAATACGCCTCAAATTATCACCCCTGAATTTGTCCGTGATGAAGTGGCGGCTGGACGCGCAATTATCCCAAACAACATCAACCACCCTGAATCTGAGCCGATGATCATCGGGCGCAATTTCTTGGTGAAAATCAATGCCAATATCGGTAACTCAGCGCTGGGTTCATCTATCGATGAAGAAGTGTCCAAAATGACGTGGGCAACACGTTGGGGTGCGGATACTATTATGGATTTATCAACGGGCAATCACATCCATGAAACCCGTGAATGGCTAATCCGTAACTCTCCTGTGCCGATTGGTACCGTACCGATTTATCAAGCATTAGAAAAAGTAGATGGCGTTGCTGAAGACCTTACATGGGAGATATTCCGTGATACGTTGATCGAGCAAGCAGAGCAAGGCGTAGATTACTTTACTATTCACGCTGGCGTGCTATTACGCTATGTGCCACTTACCGCAAAACGTCTAACAGGTATCGTCTCACGCGGTGGTTCTATCATGGCGCAGTGGTGTCTAGCCCATCACAAAGAAAGCTTTTTATATACGCATTTCGAAAATATCTGCGAAATTATGAAACAGTACGATGTGGCATTTAGTCTAGGTGATGGCCTACGTCCTGGTTGCTTGCAAGATGCCAATGATGAAGCACAGTTCGGTGAGCTACGTACGCTTGGTGAATTGACCAAAGTCGCATGGGAGCATGATGTACAGGTAATGATCGAAGGCCCTGGACACGTGGCGATGAACCGCATTAAAGAAAATATGGACTTGCAGCTTGAGCTATGTGCTGACGCGCCTTTCTATACTTTAGGGCCATTAACCACAGACATCGCCCCAGGTTATGACCACATCACTAGCGCCATCGGAGCTGCCATGATTGGATGGTTTGGTACAGCGATGCTGTGCTATGTCACACCAAAAGAACACTTGGGTCTACCAAACAAAAAAGACGTTAAAGACGGCATTATTACTTATAAAATCGCTGCACACGCTGCTGACCTTGCTAAAGGTCATCCAGGAGCGCAGGCACGTGACAATGCGCTATCTAAAGCACGTTTTGAATTCCGCTGGGATGATCAGTTCAATCTAGCGCTCGATCCTGATACTGCACGCGAATATCATGATGAGACGTTGCCAAAAGACGCACACAAATCGGCACACTTCTGCTCTATGTGCGGCCCTAAGTTTTGTTCAATGAAAATCACTCAAAATGTGCGTGAATATGCAGCAGGGCTGGATAAAGATGCCGCTAACCAAAAAGTAACGCCGCAAACGGGTGACCTAACCGATGCTGGTCACCTAATCAAAGAGGTAGATACAGAGCTCGTCGGACAAGTTGGTGAAGCCACTGCTGAGGAAATTCGCCAAGGCATGGCCGAGATGACTAAGAAATATAACAACGAAGGACGCCAGTTATATAAAGAGGTGTAGGGTCAATAACCTATACTTTTAAAATAGAAAAAGCCCTACTATTTAAGTATTTTCACACTTATCTAGTAGGGCTTTTTTGCTTTTTTACTCATGATCTAATTACGAATTTTTATTTACTACATTTACACTTTTGACGCTTCATAAATCTCTTCAATTGAGGCATTAATGGTTTCAGAAAACTCGCTATCGCTTTGTTGCTTACTCAAGCCTTCAGTAAAAGCACGTGAGAAGCTCGCAATCATACCTGGGTTTTGTTTGAGCTTGGCACAAGCATCGCTACGACTATAGCCACCAGATAACGCCACTACTTTGAGCACTTTAGGATGGTCAATCAGCTCTTGATAAAACCCTGCCTCTTCTGGCAGGGTCAGCTTAAGCATCACTTGTTGATCGTCACCCAAGCGTTCCAGATTGCGCAGGATATCTGCCTTCAACAGTAACTCGCACTCATGCTTTTGAGTGCTATCAATATTGACCTCTGGCTCAACGATTGGCATCAGGCCTTTTGAAATAATTTGCTTAGCCACATCAAACTGCTGCTGTACCACAAGCTCGATACCATCGACGTTTGGCTCATAGATGACTGAGCGCATTTTAGTACCGAATACGGGATAGTTTTTTGCTTTATCTAATAATAGATCTAGATTCGGAATCGGCTTCATGACTTGTACACCGTTCATTTGCTCAGCCAGACCTTTATCTACCTTTAAAAACGGTACGATATTTTTATCTTCCCATAGGTAGTTAGCCGTCGACTTGCCATTGACTTCGCGCTCCATGGTGTCTTCGAATAAAATTGCACCAAGTACACGCTCACTATCAAAGCAGTCACACGTCATGATACGAGCACGCATTTCATGAACCAAATCAAACATAGCCTCATCATTATCATAAGCGTCGCTGTTGACACCATAAGTCTCTAACGCTTTCGGTGTACTGCCGCCACTTTGATCAAGAGCAGCAATAAAGCCTGAACTATTTTTTATACGCTGTAATTGCTTATCGTATTCCATTGAGCCTGCATCCTATTTTTATTGGTTAAGTTAAATATCATAAACTAAGCTTTTTTATTCCATACAAGCCGTGTTATTTGTAGATAACCTTATCATAGGATGATTTGTATGCCTATATAGGATACGTGACAATATAGCTAAAAAATCATGGAACCAATACTTTTAAACAGAGTCCATTACGCCAAAAACAGTACCCCTACACAGCAGACTGCCAATACTAATCCTATTATATTGATACGGTTCAGCTGCTCTTTAAACACACCTACGCCGATCAATGTCGCTACGGCAATAACACCGACATTCATACCAGTAAAGACGATGCTAGGAGAGTCATGTAGCACTTGGTGTGCCCGCACATAGGCATAAATATTGCCCATGTTTAATGCGCCGAGCAGCAAGCCTGTCATAAGTGCTTGTTTTTGCCAACGTACTCGCGTGACAAGTAAATAGATTAAAAGCAATACACCTGCTACGCCGAAGCTAACCAATAGAGTCAACGGAAAGGCCGCCCCTTGTTTGGCCACTTGTTTGAACAAAATATCAATAATGCCGTAGCCTGCCCATACCCCGAATAGCCATAGTGGCGTCTGCTTTGCTTGCCGAGTAATATCGTTATGCTGTGGTCGATAGACAAGCGCACCTAATGCCAAAAATCCTAACGCCAATCCAAGTATACGTGTACCAGTCAGCACCTCACCGAATAGCAAAAAAGCCGCTACGATAGGAATAATGAGTGATAAGCGCTGAGACGCGTCGGTTGCTACCATCCCCACCGCTTCAATAGCTCGTCCGAGAATGATAAATACAGCAGGTAATAGTACTCCAAGCGCGATGATGATGCCCCAAGCGCTATCAAGCGCATGAATGGCACCTACATCAGGTTTTAGTAATACCCAAGTCAGTAAAAAAGCCACAGGATAGCCTGCCACGATGGTCTGACGAATATCTATATTTTTCTGGCGCAATATTTTCAAAAGTACGGAGACGGCGACGCTACATAGCACCGCTATTATTAAATACATCATTCACTGCTACCTTTTGAACTTCAATGTTGAGTTATTACTGTCCGTATATTTATAAAAACCATTAAATAAAATGCCTGCTAATCAGCTGATTTTCGCAATGAAATTATGCTTATAAAAGCAATATTTAAAATATGAATAAGTTTGGATGTGGAATGTAACAAAATATGTTTTCCACAGCAATCTATTTATTATTGTTGTGACCAAGGCTATAAAGACACAGCTATTCTTAAGCAAATTACAATTAGCATGCAGGTATGATTAGTAATTTTGCTAAAATAGCACCTAATCCCAATCACAAAAGTAAAGATTCTAGATAACGAGTCCTCTCGTTCATCTTGACGTACTGCTATTGATGTTTTATTACTGCCTATGAATGCTTTATTTCGCTTTTTCGAAAACCGCCTACCCGCCTTTCCAGATACACCTATGCCATTGCCATCACCTCGCGATGGTATGCTGAAGTTTTTGTGGGCATGTACCAATGGCCTACGCGGCTGGCTACTAATCTTTATGATTTTGTCCGCTGGTATCGGTATCTACGAGGCCATGCTGTTTGCTTGGATAGGTAATATCGTCGATTGGTTGGGCGTTTATACACCGCAGAACTTATGGGTAGAAAAAGGCGACATGTTGCTCATCATGCTCGCTGTCATGATAGTAAGCCCATTATGGATTGCCTTATCATCGTTTATACACTTTCAGACCTTGCAAGGCGTGTTTCCCATGCAGATGCGTTGGCGTTTTCATCAGCGCATGCTTGGGCAATCCATGCAGTTCTATCAGGATGAGTTTTCGGGACGCGTCTCAGCTAAGGTAATGCAGACAGCCCTAGCAGTACGCGATACCGTGATGACCGTTACCGATATGTTTATGTATGTCTCTGTCTACTTTATCACCTCAGGGGTGATTTTGTTTAATTTAGACAGCTTACTACTCATTCCATTTGTCATTTGGCTGGTCTTGGTTGCCATCACCATTTGGTACTTTATCCCTAAGCTTAAACAAACAGCGATTGTGCAAGCGGATGCCCGTGCCTTGATGACAGGACGAATCACTGATGCTTATGCCAATATCATGACCGTAAAGCTATTTAGCCATTCTCGTCGTGAGCTGGGCTATGCCAAAAATGCCATGGGGCAATTTCTAGGTACGGTTCACGCACAAATGCGCTGGGTCAGCTATTTAGAAGTATCGACCCATCTTATCAGTGTGATCTTGGTCAGTAGTACCGCGGGTATTGGATTGTACTTGTGGCAACAAGGCGCAGTTGGTGTTGGTGCCATTGCTGCTGCGACCGCTATGGCATTACGTCTAAATGGTTTGACGCGTTGGATTATGTGGCAGACAGCCAGTTTGTTTGAGAGTATCGGTACAGTTCAAGATGGTATGCGTACGTTATCAGCACCGCAGACGATTATTGATAAACCTGACGCACCAGCGCTAGCCGTCACGGACGGTCGCATTGTGTTCGACCATGTTGACTTCAGTTATGAAAATGACGAAGAAGACAATGGCCAAACTGGCGAGACTGTTGATAGTACTGGCATCGCTAAACGCGCTCCTAACTCATATATCAAACTGTTGGACAACTTCCACTTAGATATTAAGCCGGGTGAAAAGATTGGTTTGGTTGGGCGTTCAGGTGCTGGTAAATCGACTTTGGTTAATTTGCTATTGCGCTTTTTTGATGTCGATAGCGGTAAAATCCTGATTGATGGTCAGGCTATTGATGCCGTTACGCAAGAATCGTTGCGCCAACAGATTGGCATGGTGACTCAAGATACGTCATTGTTACATCGTACCGTGCGTGAAAACATTGCCTATGGTCGTCCTGATGCTACTGACGAAGAGATTATGATCGCTGCCAAACAAGCTCAGGCGTGGGATTTCATCAAAGATCTGTACGATGATAAAGGCAATACAGGACTTGATACCCAAGTCGGTGAACGCGGAGTCAAACTATCTGGCGGTCAACGTCAGCGTATCGCTATCTCACGTGTTATGCTAAAAAATGCGCCGATTTTACTTTTGGATGAAGCGACCAGTGCGCTAGATTCTGAGATTGAATATGCCATTACTGAAAGCTTAAATGACATCATGACCGGCAAGACCGTTATTGCTATCGCCCATCGCCTGTCTACTATTGCGGCACTGGATAGACTGGTCGTTATGCATCAAGGTCGCATCATTGAGCAAGGTAGTCATGATGAACTATTGGCATTGAATGGTGTCTACGCTCGACTGTGGCAACGTCAAAGCGGTGGCTTCTTAGGTGAAGACAACTAAGATGCATTAATAGCAATTATAAGAAGACAATCTACAAAAAAATCACTCAAAATAAGTCACAAGGAAGTGTTTATTTTATGGAAGCATTCACAAACCGCATTAATCTTGGCGGAAAACAGGCACGCTACTATGATCTTAGCCAGTTCAATCAGCCGCTAGATTCAAGCTCTACTCCCCGCGTGCCAGCACATTTTTATAGTGGTAATAGTTTTACCGTTGGCACTTATACACCACTATTGAGCAAGCTAGCTACTGAGTTTGATATCAACTCACTTGCCCTACGTGGCTATTGGTATGATAAGCCGCAAAGCCGTCGTCTTACGCGCGAGCAAGACGCTGATCTGCTGATTGAGTTTTTAGAAAAGACACAAGACAAGCCTGTCGTAGGTATTGGTCACTCGCAAGGGGCGACAGCCACAGCAATGGCAGCTGCCAAACGTCCAGAGCTTTTTTCGCAGTTGTACTTGATTGAGCCTGTCACATTTACCAAAAACCAAGCCACCTTATATAACCTTTTGCCACGCTCTGTCCTACTGAGCCGCGAGCCTTTTAAAAGCACGTTAACTAAGCAATCTACTTGGCCAAGTATCCATAGTTATTACGAGAGCCTACGTGCGCAGCGTGCCTATAAGCGTATTAGCGATGAGCACTTGCAGGTATTTTCTGAGCAAAGCCTGAGCAAAAATGCAGATGGTAGCTATACGCTTATGTTTGCACCAGAACAAGAGCTAGCCAATTATTTTGGCGCTCCTCATATCGATGCTGCACTCAAAAAACTACGCTGTCCCTACACGTTGATTACAGGCAAGCCCACCCTGTTCATCAATGACAAAGTACGAAAGCAATGGAAAAAGTTTGTCCCAGATAGCAGTCTTATTTCGCTGTCAGATTACGGTCATCTATTGCCAATGGAAGCGCCTGAACTATGCGCTCAAATCATTAACGAGCACTATCAAAGCAGCAAATAAGGATTTACAACGACTAAATTATGACTGACCTCTTTGCCCCTGCACCCACGGATAACTTACTACCCTATGATGGTAAGGTGAATGATCTAGGCGTGATTATCGACGATGCTACTGCCCTTTATAACACTCTACTAAATGAGCTACCTTGGCAGTCAGACATCGTGACGTTATTTGGTAAGACCCATATAACGACTCGGAAAATTGTCTGGATGGGAGACAAAAATGCCAATTATCAATACTCAGGACACGTGCGGCAAACTGTTCCATGGTCAGATATAGTGTTTCACGTGAAACAGGAAATTGAGCAAGCTTTAGCAGAGGCTGGTGTCACTGCCAATTTTAATACCTGCCTGCTTAATTACTATCCTTCTGGCGCTGATGGTATGGGCTACCATGCTGATGACGAAAAAGAGCTCGGTCATCAACCAGTTATCGCCTCGTTATCGCTCGGTGCAACGCGTAAATTTGTTTTTAAGCATAAAAAAACTCAAGACAAAGTTGAACTTCATCTTGAGTCTGGTCAGCTCGTTGTGATGCATGGTGACACACAGACCTTTTGGAAACATACGATCACTAAGACAAAGACGGTCGATGCTGGGCGAATCAGTCTAACGTTTCGGCATATGCTTACATCTTGATACTATCGCTGACTTAACGAGCCATTAAGTGTTTATGCGAGACGGTCCAAAAAACGCTCACGGTAACACTGATAAGCAGCTTCACAAACATTGGCAGTGTAGCTAGCATTAACACCACCTGCGACCACTGCGCCTACCGCTGGAATAATTTGCGCCGCTTTTGTCTTAACGATGTTAGTGGCTACTTTAGTCGCTGTCTGACGCAGTACACGAGACATGACTTCTTCATTAATCTGATTAAATGCCTGAGTTTCTGGATCTTTAATCATCGCATGAGTGTCATCTAACGCCGCTTTACGCTCTTCAACAGAGGCAGAAGTTGCTACAGCCAATAAAGACATCGCAAATAGCTGTTCGCCTTCATCATTGATATCAAAGCCATAGTACGTTGCATATTCCCCAATCGCACGTAGATTGGCTGTAATAAGCCCAACGACATCAGCAGGGATACCTGCCCAGCCTACGACCCCTGTAGTCACCCCTTGCGCACTGGTTAGCGCTACATATTTGCTTTTGAAAAACTTAACTTGTTTATCTACAACCTCAAGGGGTAGACGTTCAATATCACCAAGCGTTTCAATAGATGAGCTATCAACATCCGCTATCTCTTGATAGCTATCGATGACGTCTTGAGTGTACAATGTCCAGTTGGCTGCATCACTTAAAGCACTAATCGTTTCCTCAGTTGCTTTTTTTAGGGAATTGCCAAATTGTGGAGCTTCCATCAACGCATCACCGGCGGCTACCACAGGGGTATTAAGCACTGCGAGCGTCTTATCCAAAATCCCTTTATCAGGATTTTTCCACGCTTCTATTTCTTCACGAACTTTTGCTTCATAAGCAATGTGGTCATCTGTTTTTTCATTGCTGGTCTTATTATTGATAGTCTTATTGTTGATAGTCATATTATTCCCTTTATTAGTATGGTTCGCTTTCTATCCTATGATAAATAAGCGAAGACTACAGGGACGTTCTGTTGTTCAACATAAAACTTTTGTATGATTTGTTAAGTAATCAGTTAAGTTTACTGGGTTTCAACAGACATCCCCTTACTAATAAATCCTACCAAACACTACCTAATACTTGGGTAATCTTGACATTCATTCGGCCGCTGCTAAGACAATCTTGCCAAAAGCATCGCCTTTTTGTAGCTCATGGTGCGCTGCAACGACTTCTGAGAGTGGATAGGTTTCTTGAATTTTTAAAGTTAGCTTACCATCGGCTACTTCCTGTAAAACACGCGCCATATCTTGACCACTACGCTGCGCTTTATAGCCTGCTACTGCTAAGTCTTTTTGCTGACCGGCTTCTTTGAGCTTATCAACCCAGATAGTTGGTAACACATTCACGCGGGCGCCTGATTTGAGAACGCTAAGCGCACGGACACCTGCTTCATCACCGACTAAATCAAGCAGCACGTCGGCTTGTAGATCAGGAAACGCTTCATCTTTGGTATAATCTATCCAACCCGCCAGCTTAGATACGTCTATCAACTCATTAAGCTTGGCATACTTTTCTGGCGAGCAAATTACCGTCACCTTGATGTTATCTTGCGCCACTTTATCCATGAGCAATTGGATCAACAAATGACCAACACCGCCTGCTGGTGCATTAATCACTACATGCTCACCTGTTTTTATATCAGCAAAATCTACGAACTGTAGCGCCGTTTGTCCGATACAAGGCAAAGCACCTGCCTGCTCTAAAGTGACATTGTCTGGTACTTTTGCGAGCAACTTGGCATCTACTGCCACATATTGCGCATAGCCGCCACCGGTAAAAGTCAAGGCCGCTACTCTATCGCCGATAGCAAACTCATCGCTATTACTGCTGACTACTTCGCCTGATACATCGAATCCTAAAATAGCTGGCTGATCATTCTCAAACTTGTCTTTGCGAATGTTTTCCGCGCCCCAGCCTTTACCTTGGCGGGTCTTATAATCGACAGGGTTAATCCCAGCATAGGCAATTTTTACCAGTACTTGGTCGTCTTGGAGCTCAGGGACATCAGCACCATCTTGGTATTTCATTACTTCAGGCTCACCGAACTCGCGTATGAGTACGGCGTGCTGTGTCTTAGGTATGTTTTGGTTAGCTTGTTGATTATTATCAGTAGTAGACGCTGTTGCCATCGTAGAATATCCTTATATTTTGTTTATTAGGCTGTACTTGTTATTCATTTTATTGAAACGTTGTGCTGTTAATAGCATTTTCAATCGAGAACATAATTAATCGATAATATGATCAATAAAGACAATTGTTCATATATCGATAGATTGCCAATATAATACATTTAAACGAATTATTATAGCTGGGTATTAGGGCAGCATCAGCTCTGCGCTAATGGGCAGATGATCCGATAGCGACGACCAAGGTTTTCCGTTATGAACCCACGCGTCCTTAACAACCAGATTGCGCACATAAATACGATCTAAGCTGAGTACAGGTAACTTGGCTGGGAATGTTGGCAACAGCTTGCCATGGCAGTGTTTGAACGCTTCTGTCATACCCAAATCATGAGCCAGTTTATCACAGGACATTTTTTTCCAATCATTAAAATCACCCGCCAAAATCAAGGGCTGATCATCAGCAATCTCATGACAGATATAGTTAGTAATGGCCTCATACTGCTTGATACGATCACGCTCAAACAGATTTAAATGCGCGCACAATACAACGACAGGTCGCTCCCAACCGATAGGCTGTACCTCACAATGCAACACGCCGCGCTGCTCTAGCTTATTCACGGTTATATTAACATTGTGTTTTGGATCTAACGGGAATCGGCTCAATACAGCATTACCATGATGGCCGTTCTCGTACTCTGAGTTTTTACCATAGCTGTTTTCTAGATCTAAAAACTCGCCAAACCATTCGTGCTGCGACTGATCTGGGTATTCATTATATTGTATGTTGCGCTTGAGGTTCTGTCCTTGCACTTCTTGCAAGCACAGTATATCTGCACCCGCAGCTTCTAGTGCTTTAGCAATACCTTGCATTTTGACCTGTCGATTTAATGGCGACATGCCTTTGTGAATGTTATAGCTGGTTAAAATAAAAGAGGTGGTGGTCATAGATTCATTCGTCATAAAAAGATCAGCAAGCAGATGAATACGCTACTGAGTATAACAGCAGTCGTATTTATCAGCAGCAGTTAATCAGAGATAACTCGTAGTAGTATTGCTAAGAGAAGCTGATAAATAGATCATAGTCTTTATGACTCAATACGATAAAGCATAACCAATGCGCCGTATGGCTAACAACGATCGTGCTGGTTAAAATTAATACTAGATGATGCCATTGATAATTTAAGATAAATGACTATGTTACTGATTTATGTGTATCTAAAGGTGTCATGCGCGGGATATCTGGCATATCTGTCAATGCAGGATCAATAACAGGCTGTGGATTGTGAACGATACTATTGATATGAGCTTTTAGTTGTAAAAAATGACTGTCTGTCACAATATCAGGAGAGCGAGGCCGTGCGAGCGGCACTTCAATAATCTCTTGTACCTCTCCTGGATTGGCCTTGAGCACAACGATACGATCTGACAGTAATACTGCCTCATCCATATCATGCGTAATAAATACGATGGTAATATCAATATTGCGCCACAAATCCAGCAAATGCTTCTGCATTTTTTGACGCGTATAAGGATCAAGTGCACCAAAAGGCTCATCCATGATCAACACCTTTGGCTCATTGACCAGTGCTCGCGCAATCGCAACACGCTGCTTCATACCGCCAGACAGTTGATGCGGATAATGGTTTTCGTATTTGGTCAGACCGACCACGTCAAGCCACTCACGAGCGCTACGCTCTGCACTCGACTTGCTGCGGCCGCCCATGATAGGACCAAACATGACATTTTCTTTCACCGTCTTCCAAGGGAATAACGTATAGCCTTGAAAAACCATGCCACGACTGGCGCTTGGGCCTTTGACTTTTTCTTTATCAACGATTACTTCTCCACTGGGATAAGCATCTAATCCTGCAACGATACGCCCCAATGTTGATTTACCACAACCCGATGGACCAATCACACATACAAACTCACGCTCATAGATTTTTAGGCTGACATCCTTCAATATCACTTTTTGGCTACCACCTTGATCAAACGATTGTGTCAGCTGATCAACTTGCAGCACCACATCTCGCTGATACAGAGCTTTGAAATAATCATCAGTGGTTCCATTATGGTTGATGCGAGCACTGTTTGTAGGGACGGAAGAGTTCATATCAATAGTCATCATTTAAATACTCGCTTTCCATTTGAAGAGTTTTTTACCGAGCCGGTACAACAAGATATCTGTACCTAAACCGATAAACCCAATGAGTAGAATACCTGCATAGACGTTATCAAAATGCTGGTAGCGGGCTTGTTGCACAATAAACCATGTAATACCGGACGTCGTCCCTATCAGTTCAGCGACAATCAAATACGTCCATGCCCAGCCGAGTAGAACACGCAAGTCTCGATAGACATCAGGCAAGACGGCAGGCAGCAGTACATAAAAGAAGCTTTTTAGTTTGGTCGTGCCTAGCGTGTAGCCTGCCTCAATCAAACCAAGATCCATTGTACGCGTGGTATTTGCAATGATTAGAATCTGTTGAAATAGAGTCCCAATCACGATGATAGCAATTTTTGGTCCGTCGTAGATACCGAGCACCGCCACGGCCAAAGGCCCAAATGCTGGCGCTGGTAGGTAACGAAAGAACTCTACGAAGGGCTGAGTGATTTGTGCGATTTTTTGAGAAAACCCGCACAGTAGCCCTAGCGGTATACCGACGATAGATGAGATAAAAAAAGCAATAAATACCGTCCGGATACTCTGCCAGAGACTCTCATGTAACCAAGGGCCATCAGCTTGCGCAGGCGGGGTGACAAACGCAGTAACCATCGCTGTGGCTACCTCATCAGGTGCTGGCAGGTAGACAGGGTTGACCAGCTTTCCTTGCGGTGGTACTGCATCAGAGGCCATCGCATCCTGTGCCTCACGGTAAAATACCTCTTTATCAATGCGGCTGCCCTCTTGTAGGTAGGTACTCGCGCCAGCATCGGTAATCTCAACCTGCGGATGCCAAATAAAAGGCAGATAGCTGACCGCACACCATATTAAGATTGGAATCAAAAATGAGAGTACATTGAGCCCAAGCGTGGTTTTCTTGGTTAGATATGTATTGATATGACTCATGGGCTACCCTCTAAAACGATGATAAAGACTCAACAACCACTGTCTGTGTAATAAATAAAACGGCAACTATCCTTACTGATTAATCAAATCAGGATAGATCAATTTATCTATATCAAGCGTTTGATCATAAATCTGATTGTCAATATTGAACTGGTTGACGTGATAGCTAGAACCATAGATAGAGCTGAGCTCATCAGACTTTGCAAAGATTCTCTTGTTATCTTCAAGACCCATCAGTTTAGTACCATCTAAGAAAGCGCTGTACTGACCAGCAGGCACGTTGACCTTGTTAGACATAATGCTGATCGCATCATCTCTAGTCGCTGGATCATTGATATAATTGACAACCTTGCCCCATACCTGAATGATTTTGGCATACTCTGCCTTGTGCGCAGATAGACTGGCAGGACTGACGGCTAGCGTGTCATAAATAAGACCGGGCTTATCCGCTGAGGTATAGATAGCCTTAGCACTTGGTACATTTTTTAGGGCTTGATTGGCATTGGGTTGCCAAATGGAGACAGCGTCAATACTGTCATTTGTGAAAACTTGCGGTAGCTCGTTTGTGGTGGCATTGACCAGTGTCACATCAGCCTCTGTCAAGCCATTGTCAGCCAGCGCGCTATTAAGCAGCAAATGATCTACCAACCCTTTTTCGACACCGATTGATTTGCCTTTTAGGTCCGCTATGCTAGTGACTGATGATTTAGCAATGATCTGATCATTACCTGCTGAGTAGTCGTTGACCAAGATAATAATGCCTTCACTACCACTCGCAGCGTTGACCAGGTTGTCGCCATTAGTCACAGAAATGGCGTCCAGCTGATTGGAGGCAAAAGCAGATAGCGAGGCAGAGTAATCAAACCATTTAAACTCAACATTCACACCAGCTTCATCAAACCAGCCTTTATCAATTGCAACCTGCCAAGCCACCCAGCCAGGCCAATCACTGTAACCAATAGAAATCGGATCATCATTTGCGGCAGTGACTTTTTCTGATGCTGCCTCGCCTTCAGGTGCTGATACGGTGGCAGTATTGTCACAACCAAATAGCATAAAGCTTGAGAGAACGGCAAAAGTAAATAAGCGTCGATTCATGAGTCTTACTCCTTGAATAAAGACAGGCCCATCATGGGAGTGTCCGTTGATTATTGTTTGCAATACCACGAGAGAGAATATTACTGGCGCTACTATTTTTGGATCATAAGTCAATTGAGGCAGTCTAAGTGACTGGCTTTGACTGTTCAGCTATATAAGCTTTCCAACCACCGAATGCTGTCACATCTGTGCCGCCTTCAAACCCGTATTCTTCACAAATGAAGCTCTTGACCCAGCGTCCGTCTGCCAATTCAACATTGCCAATTCCTAATGGTGATGGCACTTCGTTGACGATGTCGCCAAATCTCGCTTTAGGGATTCGCCAGACTTCTACTGCAATCGAGCGTCCTTCGTCGTGTCGTTTCAGTCCCGGTTTGGCAGGCGTCGATCCTGCCAATGCAAAGAGTTGATAGGCGTGTGCCGTTTGGGTTTGCTCAGACAACACACCGCCTCTATCAGTCAGCTGATAATTGAGCGGCATACCACTCAAGTGAGCACCAACCACTGCTAGTGCCACACTACTATCACTATCATCTGTACTTAGTGGAATAAGCGATTGCGATTGATCAGATTGAGTTGTTTGAGATGTCTCGGAGTGATAACGATGGTGAGAGGCTCCCATTGGTATATCCAGAATGGCTTGCCACTGATGACCAAAGTTGGCTAAAGCTTCGTCATGCCAGCCCATAGCGATAAAGGTCACACCGCGCGGCAGGCCATCTCTAGCGATTAGATTCGGCAACGCCAACGCTGACAAGTCCGCTAGATTCACAAAATTAGTATAAGCACCCATGTGACTGTTTTTCGTTAACGGGTCAGCATTGACCGCATCGATGGTGTAAATAGTCGGCGCAGTTGGTACCATTAGTGCGTCAAATTCAGATAGCGTTTGTTGAATACGGCGACTTAATGCAGCGCGAGAATACTCAGCACTCATCGCATCAACCGCATTGTAGTTCTCAGCTTGACTGATGATTTGGCGAGTGACAGGCAACAATGTGTCGCGCTCGACGAGCTGATCGATGGCAAAGGTGCGTTCACTAACCCAGCTGTCGTTATAGAGCGCATCAGCTAACTCATTGAAGACGGTAAAGTCTATCGGTGTTACCTCATAACCCATCGTCTGTAGCTGCGTGATGGCTATCTCAAAAGCCTGCTCTGACTCAGTGTCACCGTAGAACTCTAAAGTATCAGGGATAGCGATTTTTCCAAGACTAAAGGCGACTGGCGCAGTGGCAGGATGGATACGACTGTAATCATCCTCTTTATCGTAGCCTTTCATTAGCTGTGCTACGTGCCACGCATCATCAACACCCAGTGCAAAAATAGAAATCACATCATGTAATCGACACGCTGGAATGAGACCCGTACTGGAGAACCAGCCTTTTGTAGGCTTCAAACCTACTATATTGTTATGACCCGCAGGCACACGTCCAGAGCCTGCTGTATCCGTCCCTAATGTAAAGGGCACGATGCCATTTGCCACACTTACCGCAGAGCCTGAGCTTGAGCCACCACTGATAT
Source organism: uncultured Psychrobacter sp. (assembly GCF_947500265.1). Lineage (GTDB taxonomy): Bacteria > Pseudomonadota > Gammaproteobacteria > Pseudomonadales > Moraxellaceae > Psychrobacter. The sequence continues at coordinate 461,820 of NZ_CANMRN010000003.1, forward strand.
AGTCAGGATTGAAGCTGTTGGCCACTGCTCCATAAGGGGAGCGCGTACCTACCAGTCCTGTCGCAAACTGGTCAAGATTGGTTTTGCCGATGACGATAGCGCCTGCTGATTTGAGTTTGGCAACCACATGCGCATCCTTGTCGGCTAAATACAAAGGAGATGTACATCCTGCCGTGGTATGAAACTCTGCCACATCGATGTTGTCTTTTACCGCAAACGGTATGCCGTATAATGGCAAGTCTTGAGGATTTTGCGTGGCGATACTATCAATCTGAGCGGTTAGCTGCTTAGGAGTCGCAATCTCAACCCAAGCATTATTATCATTGTTGATGCCTGCCACATAATCCAGCAGATCACTTAGCTGGGTAGTTCCTTCGGCATAAGCGCTTTGCCAATCTTTGATCGTCCAATTCTTTTGCATAGTTGCTCTCTCTATTATTCTTCGCCATTTTTATCGTTGTTTTGCTATCTCACTATCGGCTAGATGAGTCCGTACAGCATCAGCTTTCTTCGTGTGCATCTGAGTCTGCCACCGATGTCTCGTGAGCAATAATAGGTGCCAGTACAAATAATGGCTGCTCGGGTTTCACTGTAGTACCAATCTCAATTTCAATACTCACGACCTGCATCGCAACGGGTGAGACAATTGGTATCTCAATTTTCATGGCTTCTATGATTGCTAAGGTCTGCCCCTCATCGACTACATCACCTACCGCGCAAGAAATCTTCCATACACTGCCCATCATATGAGCTTTGACGACTATCCCGCCCTCAGGTACAGAAACTTCTGATGATACTTCTACCGCATCAATATCTTCGCCCACATACTGATCAAGACCTTGCTGCTTCCAGCGTTGTCGTTCAGCATCAAAGTTGGCTTGCTGCTGATCTTTAAATGTCTGAATACTGTCTTTATTTTCACTCAACATCTCGTAATACTCAGCGAGGTTTAACACACTATCCTCAACCTCAATCGAGAGCTCACCTGCCTTAAAGGCTGTTCGCATCGATAACAGTTCGTCTTCACTGACTTCATAAAAACGAATTTGATCAAAGAATCGTAGCAGCCATGGTTTTTCGGCTTCAAAGCTAGGATGCGAGCGGTAGCGGTTCCAGATTTGTAGCGTCCTACCAACGAACTGATAACCACCTGGGCCTTCCATACCGTAGATACACATATAAGCGCCACCGATACCGACCGCGTTCTCTGGCGTCCATGTTCTAGCAGGATTGTATTTGGTCGTGACCAAGCGGTGTCTGGGATCGAGCGGTGTGGCAACAGGCGCACCCAAATAGACATCACCAAGCCCCATGACCAAGTAGCTGGCATCATAGACAATATCTTTGACCGCTTGGGCAGAGGCCAAGCCATTGATACGTCTGATGAATTCTATGTTGTCAGGGCACCAAGGTGCGTCAGGATAGACAAGCTGCTGATACTTCTCAGTTGCTAGCTTAGTCTGAGAGTCAGCCCAAGCCATTGGTAAATGAACAATTCTGGACGGCACTTGCATATTCTTAATATCGGGCAGCGCGCTTTCTGCTTGTTTGAGAATTGCCAGCAGTGCTGCCTGTGGCAATTTTAATGAATGGTAATGCACTAATAGTGAGCGAATACCTGGCGTCATATCGATAATGGCATCGATATGCTGTGCTTGTAGCCACTCCATCAATGCCTGAACGCGGAAGCGCAATTGCAAATCAAGCACTTGCTCACCGTACTCAATCAGTATATAGCTGTCTCCAGCAGGGCGATATATCACTTTTGGTTGGTCATTATGGATGGGTAAAGTGTCTAGTATGGCTGTCTGCAATGTTGCGTTTTCTGTATGAATAGGTAAATCATAATCCACCAAATCACAGTGATCAGCCCGTAGCATATCATCGTAACGCTGATGTAATTGTGCGGCTTGATCGTAGCTGACAGGGACAAACTGCACTCGATCACCTGCTTTGAGCTGTCCCATTTTCCAGCGCTCACCTGCGACGATGACGCTCAAACACACAAAGCCACCGAGGCTTGGCCCATCAGGTCCTAGAATGATCGGCATGTCGCCTGTGAAGTCAATCGCACCAACAGCATAGGCATTGTCATGGATATTTGATGGGTGTAGTCCTGCCTCGCCGCCGTCTTCACGCGCCCATTCAGGTTTGGGTCCGACCAGACGGATACCAGTACGGCTAGAGTTGTGATGCACCTCCCATTCATGCTCAAAGAACTGCGTCACATCAGCATCCGTAAAGAAATCTGGCGCGCCATGTGGTCCATACATGACCGCGATTTGCCATAGTCCATTAAACGTTGGTTGCTGTGAAGCAGGTAAGGCTTTAGTATCAATAGACGTATCGCACTGTACAACGGGTAGCATGTCGCCGATAAGTAAGTTACGACCAGCATGACCACCAAACTGACCTAAACTAAAGGTCGCTTGGCTACCCAAATATTCAGGTACATTTATACCGCCTTTGATAGCGATATAGCTTCGGCAGCCTGAGGTGATATTGCCACAAATAAGTTTTTGGCCTTTGCGCACAGGAATGGTTTGCCACATCGGCTGCTCTACACCATCCAAGGTACAGGCCATGTTACCGCCAGTAATAGCAATCTGACTGTCGCAATGGAACAATAAGGTTGGTCCAGTAACCACACACTCAAGACCTGCGGTATTAAATGGGTTGCCCAATAGTTGATTACCCGTATTGAGACTCAGACCATCTATCGCACCTGATGGAGGTACGCCCACATCCCAGTAGCCTTCTCGGCCGAGTACATCTTGCACCGCCGTCTGTACACCCGACTGCAACACTTCAATTTTTTGACTGAGCCATGTAAAAGTGTTCAAAAACCTTGTAGTCTGCTCGCCTTGATAAAATATCTCTGAGGCCACTATCTGCTGCAAATACTCAAGATTGGTTTCAAGACCTGCCATACGTGACACGGCCAAACTTTGGCTCATTTTCTCCAGTGCTTGCTTGCGGTCAGGTGCCCTGACGATAATTTTTGCTAGCATCGGGTCATAAAAGGCTGATATCTCACTACCCGTTTCTATCCAAGTCTCGACACGAGCGGCTGGGTCAAAATAGGCATCCGTTAAAATCCCCGTGCTTGGCTGAAAGCTTTTGACAGGGTCTTCAGCGTACAGACGCACCTGAATTGAATGTCCTGATGCATGCAATGGTAACTCTGGTAACACGAACTCTCCTGCAGCCAACTCAATCATCCAGCGTACTAAATCCACGTGATAGATTTCTTCTGTGACACCATGCTCAACTTGCAAGCGTGTGTTGACTTCCAAGAAATAGAAGTCTTGCGTCGACACATCCATCACAAATTCGACAGTACCAGCAGAGCGATAGTTGACTTGTTGCATCAACTTAGTTGCCACCGCTTGTAGGTTTTGTCTTTGTGTATCTGATAGTAAAGGCGCTGGTGTTTCTTCAATCACTTTTTGATTACGACGCTGGATAGAACAGTCACGCTCTCCTAAAGTGATGATATTACCTACCCCGTCACCAAACACTTGCACTTCGATATGGCGAGCATGCTCTACAAACTTTTCGAGATATAGCCCAGCATCACTGAAGTTGCTTTGTGCCAAATGATGCACAGACTCATAAGCATCCTTTAGTTCGACCTCATTCCACACCAGACGCATGCCGATACCACCGCCGCCTGCAGTGCTTTTTAGCATGACAGGGTAACCAATACGCTCGGCCTCACATAATGCTTCGTCCACATCTTGTAGCAGTTCGCTACCGGGTAACAATGGCACTTGGCTGTCAATGGCGAGCTTACGAGCCGTATGCTTAAGTCCAAAGCTCAGCAGCTGCTCAGAGGTTGGCCCAACAAAAGCGATTCCAGCATCACTGCAGCGATCACAGAATGCCGCGTTTTCTGATAAAAACCCATAACCAGGATGGATCGCTTCTGCGCCTGAATCAATCGCTGCTTGCAATACTTTATCCATATTTAGATAGCTATCACTGGCAGACCCAGAGCCAATGTTGATGGCTTCATCAGCCTGACTGACATGTAGTGAGCCCCTATCCACATCAGTATAGACAACGACTGAGCCGACACCCATTTGCTTTAAGGTACGTATAATTCGGCAAGCAATAGCACCGCGATTGGCAATCAATACTTTTTTAAACATCACAACTTCCTCAGCATTCTCATTAATAGGCAGTATCGTCTTGTTCGAAAATCGCTTACTTACTCATAAATCACCAGCTCAATAGGCGTGGGGTTATAACCGTTGCAGGGATTGTTGAGCTGAGGACAGTTCGATATCAGGACAATCATGTCCATTTGTGCAGTGATATCGACGTATTTGCCAGGGGCTGAGATGCCATCATCAAACGCCAAACTACCATCAGGCGTAATAGGCACGTTCATAAAGAAATTGATATTTGGTCCGACATGACGTAGGTTCAGATCATATTTTTGAGCAACTGAATGCGTTGCTAGGGTATGCATAAAGTTGTTTCGGCAACTATGCATGGGATAAGTATCATGAGCGTAACGCACAGTGTTGCTCTCACATGAGCATGCACCGCCCAACGTATCATGACGACCGCAGGTGTCATCTGTGATAGTGGCAATGACTTGACCTCTATTAGTGAAGAGCTGACTGCCCATCTCTAAAAACAGCTTTCTATTTCGTGCCAACGTATCTGTGGCACTATAACGTTCTGCAGTATCTGCGCAGCTTATAAACAAGGTATCGACTGCCTGATTGCCTTCAGTATCTATAATGCGCAACGTCTGGTTTTTCTTGACCTCTGCCATCCATCCCTCTCCAGCGGCACACGTTTCACGCAGCTTAATTTGCTTGAGATCCATTGACTCTAAAGTTGTTGGCGCTGGATTTTGAATAGCTTGATCTTTATTTTTAGTATCATTGTTAGTTGTCATGAGTCTGCTCTCTTAGTTGATATGACTGGTTGTAAACGTTATAGGCATAAATGTTATGTGAATGAGCCTATAAAATCGTTTTACCAGTCAAAAGTTAGAAATTGATAAGCACTTAATAGCTTCTTTCGCCTATCGAACACTGGCGTTCGTATAGTCGCCAAAATAGCGTGCATTATTCTCAAACCCGCGTTGGTTTTGCGAGCAAGAGTCACGGCAAATATCAAACTCTGCTGTTGGCACTATAGGCGCTGCCTGCTGAATGGTTAGCTCAATATCAGCTGAATCATAGATGTCTGATGGATCAAGTGGGTGCGGGGCGTTACAGATGAATACTAAGCAATTCATCTCAAACCGTAGGGCGATAGATTGGTTGGTGTTGTCAGCAGCGATATAGGACAGCTGTCCTTGTAGATCGGGGGTGACTTTGGAGAATAAATTGACCGTTGCCGTAAGGTCGCGCTCATTTAGCGCAAACTTCGACATCTCTGTTAGTAGTCCGTCAAGACCGTTTTGATAGCGCTCGTTACGAGCATCTTGGAAGGTTTTTTTGCCATATTGTGAGCTGATCATAGCAGCGGTGCTAGGGCCACAAATGGTATCGTTCCAGCCATGGTCATCGCTAATAATAGAAGCCAGCACTCGGCCCATATCGGAGTAGAGTACGTGACCTTCAGATAGGTATAAGGTGTGTTGTGCTTTTAGACTATCTGGCATGTTGAAGCGTTCAAGCTTCTCATCAGCATTGACCACATATAGGCTAGCATTGGCATTGGCTGCCAGTGATTTGAGCGTTAGTACAGTATTTTTATTGAGTCGACCACACCAATGATGGCCACCTGGTAGAGGCATGGTAAAACGATCTGAATACGAACTATCGGAAGTAATGATTGAAACGGATGACATAAAAAACTCCACAGTTATGAGCTTAAGTGAACAGTGTCACTTAGAGTCTCCCGGGCTTTTATCCCTCCGTGTAGTTCTTTCGAACCGCCATCTCTCGGACCAGTCATATAGTGTTAAAACGTAATCTACTACTATATCGGAACCCTAGACGGCATTTTTTTAGCTCTTAGATTAATAATATACGGTAGTTAACCGTGTACTATTAACCGTGCAAACGGTATGCCAGCCATCCTCTATCACTATCGACTTGTCTTTTAATTTTCGCACAAAGTAAAATTAGTGTACTAAAAAATTCGCGATATCTATCCTATTTCTACAAAATAAATAGGCTCCTAGGCACGCTTATAGCTTGATATATATGGATTGGTTCAATAGTAATGAGTTTAATATTATTTCAAAAGTAAATATCTAACATGTTTTGTGGCAGTACTTAAAACGAAATATAGACTGATTCATATACAGATTAAAAAACGCACTATAGTAGAGCATTGTGCACCATAATAATAAACACCGCTCCATTCTGAACCGTTTTAAAAGTACGTTAATATTTAACTTTATCTTTCATAACTTAAATACTAAAAATCAAAAAAGCATTGGCTCAATGTGAACCAATGCCTTTAACGTATATTGAAAATTGCTGATATTGAATGATAAAAAGAGCACTGGCTCGTATTGAACCAATGCTCTCATATTACACCTATGTATTATCAATGGCTAATTCATAAATGGCTGACCCATAAATGAACATCGCGCATAGGTGTCATCGTCAGATTAGTAGCGAGTTACTAGTGCTATTGGTTGATCTTCACCCATGATGTCTTGTGACATAAATACAGCTTCGCCGCCATTATGAATGACGTGTTCGATGATTTCACCGATTGCATCATCTGTGATGCCTTCCGTAGTAGCATCATTGGCAGGGCTTAACGTTTGTGCCTTTTCATCAATCTTAGCGGATTGTATATAGCCACGGCGTACATAAAGCGTCTCGCCAGCCCCTTGGAAGGCGCTGCGATATACTTCCTGCAAATCCGTCTGCAACATATTCGCACCGCGAGCTTTATCAATTTCACCCAATGCAGCTTTGTGCAGTGAGGTACGATACTCTTCTACGGCTTCTTGCACACTATCTACGATATGCTGAGCACTACCGTCTTCTAGATTGGTCGCATTCGATACTGTAGCGATGATATTATCTGGACGATCACAGACTTCTTTATAATAGCCAATATTTTTTGCATCACCAACTATAACAAGAGGCATTTTATGCTCGCCCCAGAGTTCTTGGACGCTTTTATCAACTTGGTTAAAGAATTCTTTTAAGTGACTACTCTCGTTATTTGATGAGCGATCTGAGCCACCGTCACCTGTTGTGTATAGTCCGTTGTTTTCGACAGGGAACTGAATGTTCTCCATGTTGTTTTGTGCATCGTCATCTTTATCGAATTCTCTCACAACGCGGTCATTAGATGCTTCAATCAAACGCGCATTATCACGAGTTAAGACCACAGTATAATAATGAACCGCACTTGCCATATCACGGACCAAGTCACGCGTAGCAAACCTATCTGAGATCACAACGCGTTCCGTTGTATCAATTGGCATACGGATGACTTGCACATCATCTGTACTAGCAAATATAGCTAACGTATCGAGATTATAATTGTGATTAAGCTCACTAATCTTATTTTGAATATTATCTAGAATGGTAGTCGCTGTGCGTTTATCGTACTCTTTTGTCAGACGATCTTCGGCAACCTTTAATTGGTTTTTTAGAGCGATAGGATCTTGCTCATTAGCTGGATGTTCACGATGCGTTTTAACAAAGATACTTACTGCAGGGTTAGCTTTAGTTTCACGTAAACTTTTAAGAGTCGCTTTCATATATTGCTCCTTGTTTTACTATCGTTCATTTTTAACTTTATGTATCTCTTCACTCATGTACTTTTATAAGTGTAGAAATTTCTATCCGTGTTTTTCTTGCATCTCATTGATGCATAATATTTAAATTCCATTATCTTGATGCTAACAGCTATACCCCACTCCCTGTAGGGTTAATTTGCAATCAAATGATAGCGCTTTGTAAGTAGAGCACTCTATATTGTTAAAGAACTGCCTTAGCGAGCATAACTATATATTCAGATAATTATCTTGAGAAGTGGAATCTAAGTATCAGAATTTCGATATTTACTTTCAGATTGCTAGCACTGCTTTACTCACTTGAATCGTATAAAAGTGATTAGGTTGTATTTTTACCAAATGAACCCATCTTTTATATAATCTATATATAAAATAAGAACACACTGTATATTTCAATAGTAGCCAGATTTAGCTCATTCTCATTTTGATTAATAATAATTCATTTATATCGGATACCTATATGATACCTTCTCCTTTAGATTTACGCCTTGTCGATTTTTCCGACACTGCGCCACATACATTACAGAGCCAAGTGATTGACGCCATTGATGCTGCCAATGCTTTTTTAGATACTTTAACCGTGATAGAAAGCGACAGTGCTGGAAAAATAAGCGCTGAAAAAATAAGCGCTGAACAAGCTTTGGCAGATGTGATGAGATTTGATCATATTAATTTGGCATTGGATCGTAGCTGGGGTATTTTGTCGCATCTTAATAGTGTGATGAGCAACGATGAGATTCGTCATGTTCACCATGAACTGTTACCAAAGCTATCTGCTTACGGTACGCGAGTGGGACAGCATCAGCCGTTGTTTAATCGCTATCAAGCTATTGTCAATGACATAGATTTCTTTGCTACGTTAGAGCCTGCTCGTGCACGTGCAATCGAACTGGCATTACGTAGCTTTGAGTTATCAGGCGTTGCATTACCTCAAGCTGAGCAAGAAAAGTTTGCCGCTATCCAAAGCGAGTTATCTACCTTGTCTGCAACCTTTTCAGACAATATCTTGGATGCAACGCAAGCATTTGCCCTGCCTTTAGAAGACTCCCAATTAAAGGGCTTAACAGAGAGCGGTTTGGCACTATTGGCAGATGCAGGCGAGCAATACAAAGCGCGTGAGCTTGCTAGCGGTGCTCTTAGCCAAGCCGATATAGATGCACTTCCTACTCCTTACTATGTGGCCAGTTTAAATATTCCTGTATATCTAGCGATCATGACTCATGCGGACGATCGTAGCCTACGTGAGACGCTTTATCGTGCTTACGTTACGCGTGCCTCTGAGTTTGATAAACATATCAATGCAAAAGGCACCTCATTAAATAACGCTGACAATATGAGTCAAATCCTCTCATTACGTGAGCAAAAAGCCAAGCTACTTGGTTTTGCAAATTATGCTGAAGTATCGCTATCGACTAAGATGGCAGACAGTGTCTTAGAAGTAGAGACATTCTTACGTGACTTAGCAACGCAAGCAACCCCTGCTGCCAAAGCAGATTTGGCACAGCTACAGAAATACGCTAGTGATTATGGCATTGATGAATTGCAACCGTGGGATAGCGCTTACATCGCTGAAAAGGTAAAACAAAATGAGTTCAGCTTATCACAAGAGGAAATTCGTCCATATTTCCCATTACCTAAAGTGATTAATGGCTTGTTCACTATCGTTGAGCGTCTATACGGTATCAAAGTACAAGAGCAAGGTCATAAAGATGCAGAAAGTGACTCAGTCTCTCGCTGGCATGACGATGTGAGTTTTTATCAGTTATTCGATGCTGATGATCGCTTGCTTGGTGGCTTCTACTTTGACTTATTTGCACGTAGTGGTAAGCGTGGCGGTGCATGGATGAGTGGTTTTCAATCTCGCTATAGCTATGAAGAACAGAACCATCAGCAGCTGCCCGTCTGCTTTATGGTTGGTAATTTCACGCCGGCACTTGATGGCAAACCTAGTTTATTGACCCATGATGAAGTATTAACCTTATTCCACGAGTTTGGTCATGGCTTGCATCATTTATTGACTCAAGTCACGGTCGGTGATGTCGCTGGTGTCAATGGCGTTGAATGGGATGCGGTCGAGCTTCCTAGTCAGTTTATGGAAAACTGGGCTTGGGACGCTGAAGGTATTGCCCTTATCAGTAGTCACGTTGAGACTGGTGAGCCATTACCTAAAGACAAATTGGATGCACTATTAGCAGTCAAAAATTTTCAAAGCGGCATGCAAACACTGCGTCAGATTGAGTTTGCCCTATTTGACCTACTAATTCATGCTCATACGCCAGCGCTTAATTACGATGGTATTTTAGAGACGCTCAATACTGTTCGTCATGATATATCCGTTATACAAACACCTGACTATAACCGCTTTGCTAATGGTTTTAGTCATATCTTCGCGGGTGGCTATGCTGCAGGTTATTACTCGTATAAATGGGCGGAACTGCTATCAGCGGATGCGTTTAGTAAGTTTGAAGAAGACGGTATTTTCAACCCAGCGACAGGCAAAGCGTTCCGTGATTCCATCTTATCTGTTGGCGGCAGTTTCCCAGCCAAGACCAACTTTGAAAACTTCCGCGGTCGTAGCGCCAGTATTGATGCCTTGCTACGTCATAATGGTTTCACTGATGCTAAAAATATCGATGCGGCAAATACTCAAACGACGCGCGAGGTCATTTAAATGCGTTATCAGTCATCTAGTCCTAAGCGCCGATTTTTAGCAGGGGTACGTTGTCCGAAATGTCAGGAGATGGACGCTGTGGTGCAAGTTAATATCGTGACTCCTGCCCCAGATGAGTATATTGAATGTACTCAGTGCGGACACACAGAGCACCGCCCCGATCCTGATGCCATTAGCGCCAAGAACCATTTAGAAGATCAAATGGCACGTGATGCGATGGCAACTGGCACCAGCGGTACTGTAAAATTCAAGCCTTAGCTATCTAGCACTTACACTTGAAACTAGATTAAATACTTTATTATTTAATGGTCTATTAAGCCTATCTATCAATAGATAGGCTTTTTATTTTGAGTTTGCTATAGTATGGCTACTTATATTCTTGACATGAATCGATCACAATATGAAACCAGACAACATCCGGCCTTCATCAACTCACACCTCTAAGAAAAAACAGACTAAATCACGTCAGAAAATTTTGGCAATACTTACCTCAGTATTGCTACTTATCGTCATTGTCTACCTTATCGTAGGAAGGTCTGGCACTCAGTCCACACTCCCTGATGACGCTACTTCAGCACCAACAACTGAGCAAACGCCGACAGAGTCAACAACAGACAATATATCTGATATACCAGATGATTCTGTGATTGACGACGGTGTGCTCATGGATGAAAACTCTGGAGAAGTAAATAATGACAGTAACGCGATACCAAATCCTACTGCTATATTAGATGCGCCTCTACCAGAAAATGACAGCTTGGCGAAAGAAGAGATTGATCGTTTAGAAGATGAACGTCAGCGACTGGCCGAACAAGAAAAGTTAGCAGCTGAACAAGTGGCTATGAATAAGCAATTGACTGATATGAAGGCAGAACAAATTGCGCTACTTGAACAACAAATTGCTCAGTTAGAAGCAAACGACTCTAATAAAGCGACGGTTCAATAACCGTATAGTTGATTTGGTTATAGAGAGGCTTACGATGGCGATTTTGCAACTCACACATGCCTCTATTTTAAATAGTAATGCACAGTTGCTTGTTTTACCTGTCAATAATGCTGGTGTCGTTTTAGATCCTGTACTCACACGAGCGAAAACTCTCTTTCCTGATAATTATAGTCGCTATCATCGTGCGTGCCGCGATGGTAGTCTGAATGTTGGTAGCTGCTTAATTAATAAGCGTACACGTGAGCAAGTCGGACTTGGTATCAGTAGTAACGGTAACCAGCCAAACTATATTGCCAACCTCGTGATATCAAACCATCCTTACCATCCAGCGCGCACACGTTGGCTGACTACTGCCTTGATTGATTTGCAACAGCAAATAATGCCGCTTATACGTTACCAAGGCATACGCAGAGTTGCATTGCTTGCACGGCCACTTATCTCAGGCAAACCACGTGATATCGTATCCAATGAAAGCACTACAGTAGATACCCTGCCTTTAGACTGGCATGCTGATACGTTGCCATTACTAACTGAATACTTACAAGACCTACCAAAACTTCGTATCGATATACACCTGCCTAAAAGTATTGATTTATAAATGGCCTTTTAGCTAGCCAGTCATCATCTTTTAGGACACATAAAAAAACCGCCTTGAATACTCATGACGAGTATTTCAAAGCGGTTTTTTATTACTTAAACCACATCAGATATTGAGTATTAGTTCTGCTCAACACCTTTCATAGTCAGTTTGATACGACCACGGTTGTCAACGTCTTGTACGAGTACTTTAACGATTTGACCTTCTTTTAGATAGTCTGATACATTCTCTACGCGCTCTTCTGCAATTTGTGAAATATGTACTAGGCCATCCGTGTTTGGCAAGACATTTACAAATGCACCGAAGTCGACGATACGAGCAACGGTACCTTCATAAGTTTTACCAACTTCAACTTCAGCAGTTAGTGCTTCGATTTTACCGATAGCTGCCTTGGTCGCTGCTTTGTTTTCACCAAAGATACGGATAGTACCAGCATCATCAATATCGATAACCGCGCCAGTTTCTTCCGTTAGCTGACGGATAGTTGCGCCGCCTTTACCGATAACGTCACGAATCTTGTCTGGGTTGATTTCGATAACCGCGTAGTTTGGTGCATGAGCATTGATTTCAGTACGGCTCTCAGGCAATACTTGGTTCATTGCTTCTAGGATATGGATACGACCTGCATGAGCTTGTTTAAGCGCTTGTTCCATGATGTCAGGGGTAATACCTTCGATTTTGATATCCATCTGTAACGCAGTGATACCATTTTTAGAACCGGCTACTTTAAAGTCCATATCACCTAGATGATCTTCATCACCCAAGATGTCTGATAATACAGCAAAACGATCGCCTTCTTTAACCAGACCCATCGCGATACCAGCCACTGGTGCTTTTAATGGTACGCCTGCGTCCATCAATGCCAAGCTTGCGCCACAAACAGAAGCCATAGAAGATGAACCGTTAGATTCAGTGATTTCCGATACCACACGAATCACATACGGGAAACGCTCGCTATCTGGCAACATCGCTTGTACACCGCGGCGTGCTAGACGACCATGGCCGATTTCACGACGTTTTGGAATACCTTCACGGCCCGTTTCACCAACTGAGAAATGCGGGAAGTTGTAATGCAGCATGAAATGGTCACGAATCGTGCCACCTAGTGAGTCAATCATGTTGACGTCACGGCTGTTACCAAGTGTGGTAGTAACCAATGCCTGCGTCTCACCACGTGTGAACAGTGCTGAACCATGCGTATATGGCAATACACCAACTTGTACGTCAAGCGCACGAACTGTCTCAGGGTCACGACCATCGATACGCGGCTTACCTGACAAGATGTTGTCACGAACGGTACGATATTTAAGGTCGTTATAGATTTCTTTAAGCTCAGATACAGTATCAGCATAAGTTTCTGACTCAGCATCACCAGCAAGTGCATCAATAATTGATTGCTTAATTTCATCAAGCTTAGTGTAACGTGCTTGCTTATCAGTAATGGTATAAGCGTCAGCAACTTGTTCGCCGAACTGCTCTTTCATGCCGCTAGTAAGGGCTTGGTCACGCTCAGGAGCAGAGTATTGCTGCTTAGCAGTACCGATTTCTTCAGCCATTGACGCAATGTTATCAATAACAATTTGTTGTTGCTGATGGCCGTACAATACTGCACCTAACATTTGGTCTTCTGACAGCTCTGCCGCTTCAGATTCAACCATCAATACCGCAGACTTAGTACCAGCCACAACTAAATCTAGGTCACTGGTTTCAAGCTGCTCAGACGTTGGGTTTAGAACGTATTCACCGTTAATGAAACCAACACGAGCGGCAGCAACAGGACCATTAAATGGTGCATCAGAAATAGCCAATGCTGCTGAAGCACCGATTAGTGCAGCGATATCTGCAGACTGAGTTTTATCTGATGATACAACTGTTGCGGTGATTTGGATTTCGTTTACGTAGCCTTCTGGGAATAGCGGACGAATCGGACGGTCAATCAAGCGTGAAGTTAAGGTTTCAAATTCGCTCGCACGGCCTTCACGTTTGCCGTAAGCACCTGGGATTTTACCCGCTGCATACATTTTTTCTTGATAATTAACCGTTAGCGGAAAGAAGTTTTGACCTTCTTTAGCTTCTGATTTCACGACTGCTGCAACTAATACTGTTACGCCGCCCATGTGTACTAAAATAGAGTTTGCTTGACGGGCAATACGGCCTGTCTCGATAACAACCTGCTGGTTGCCATACTGAAATTCACGCTTAATGGTGTTGAACATTGTCATATAATCTTCCTAATGTTGACTGACAAAACTGATATCAGCGTCAAAAAAAGCTGATATCTGTCATTAAAATTCTGTGTATATGGCTATCAGTTGACATGTTTTCTATTAAAAATCATCGCAACCAATGCCAATAACGTTACTTGGTTATCTCATATATTTGTCTGAGTTAGACATCGTACTATTATGTATATTCGGTCGTGCAATTTTGGCTTTACTATAAATACTATCAAAAAGATATTAAGTCAAAAAACTTCGATGCTAGAAACCCTACAGGCTATTTTCTGAACTTTCAAATATCAGCTATCTGCGCTGATTACCAAGCCAAATAATAAGTATTTCATCAATAATTGCCATATCTGTAGCAGATGCGCTATCAAACTCACAAGGTATTATTTTACAGTGATTTATAGCCATTGACCAATTAATTGCACAGTAGCGCAATTATTGTCAGAAAATACCGTACTTGAGACTTGGTTAGTACAGTTTATACCAATATCCCTCTTAACGATTCTATAAAAGAAGCTATAGCTCTTACTATTTGAGCACGGTATCTAAAACGAATAAGCATAAAAAAACGGCGTGAAACTATTCCACACCGTTTTTAGAAAAATCTATTTTATCGATAATAACAAACAAGTTCCGAACGATTTAGCAAAAAATTCAGCATTCACTCGTACTATTGTCGTTAGATTAACGACGTAGACCTAACTGGCTGATTAGAGTAGTGTAACGACCAAGGTCTTTACCTTTTAAGTAATCAAGCAGTTTACGACGCGTGTTAACCATACGGATAAGACCGCGACGGCTATGATGGTCAGCTTTGTGTGCTTTAAAGTGGTTCTGCAAATCATTGATACGAGCACTCAACAAAGCTACTTGAACTTCTGGAGAACCAGTGTCATTTTCGCCACGTTGGTATTGAGCGATGATTTGTTCACGATCGGTATTAGTTAGCATAAATATCTCCGGCAATGCTAAAAACTTTAAAAACGGACTGCAATTTGAGTCAGTATTAAAGCAATAGAATAATAAATAAAATAACCTGTACGCCATTCAGGACAACCCTGCATTACTAGAGTTGACCTAGTGTACGACAAGCTCAGTTAACAACCATTTAATATGTTTTGAATCGTACATTGCATTTAGCTATAGCACTACTTAATCAAAGTAATGGGCTAACTACAGTACATCATTCAAAACCTAATTTAAATGTGGGGGTAATTATAACAAAAAACTGCTGAACTAGCAGCAGTTTTTCATAATACTTGTAAAGCGACATTTAATTTCTAGTAGCTAGTATTTGTTAGATAACTAGCTATTAACATCCTATCTAAGCAGACTATTTATTAACATCAGCTTCTTTCGCATTGCCGCCTAGTTCATCGTCTTCAAGAGGCGCAGCAGTAGTCACTTCCGCTAGACTGTCTGGAGCAGCATGCTCACGTGGATTGATTTCTTCTGCAAGCTTTTCAATCTCTTTTTCTTGCTCGTCCATATTGTTCGGTGAATTACTCATATTAGCTCCTGAATTATTATTTTGTGGACTAACTGTTGTTGCACTCATCGATCATAAGACGTGCAAACTATAAACATATCAATGCCACCTATTACAGGTGGCATATTAAAAACTTACTTGTCTTCTTTCGCGTTTTCTAAATTAGCTGCGATACGTTCTGCTGCTGCTTCGCTGTTTTCACTATGATTGTCTTCAGTTTGACTTTTAAGCGCTGCTTCTGCTGAATCAGAACGTTGTTGCTCAAGCTTAGTATCGTTTGGATTAGAATTTGACATAGTATCTTCCTTAGTTATGGTTATAAATGTTAGTTGTACAGAGTTAAGATTTAACAGTACTTAATTAAAATTTTTTAGTTAGAGTTCAAAATCCTAAGATAATGCTTTATCTATGGCATCAACAAAATTGGGTATATCATCTGGGTTACGCGAAGTAATAAGATTATCATCTACTTGTACTGTCTTATCTACGTAGTTTGCTCCAGCATTTTCTAAATCTATTTGCAAAGTAGGATAAGCGGTAAGGGTTTTGCCTTTAGCAATACCTATATTTATGAGAACCCAAGGAGCATGACAAATAACAGCTAATGGCTTGCCTGCTTCATTAATAGCATTGATAATTTTATGAGCCTTTTCGTTGCCACGAATAGTATCTGCGTTGACAGTACCGCCTGGTAAAACCAATGCATCATACTCAGAAACGTTAGCATCTTCTACAAAGATATCGGCAGTAAAAGTATCACTCTTATCTACGTCTTGCTGCATGGCTTGCACTTCTTTTTTATCATTTGTTGTTATGAGAAGTGTCTTGTAGCCTTTGTCTTTTAGCTGATTATTGACGTCTTCGTACTCTGCTTGTTCGAAGTGGTTATGTAGTAAAAAAGCGATCGTTTTCATAACTTTCCTTCTTCTTATCTATTAGTTTTTGTGAACCATTATATTTTTGTAAGCTAGTTTTATTATTATTTGGTATTACATTTTCCTTTGAACTATTTTATTTTTATTCAAATGCGTCCTTTCTGCATTACTTTTTTCTTCTAATTGGTTACTTTTAATTGGCTATTATTTTAATTATTTGCTTTATAGCAATTTTTTATTTTTATACTACTTATCCGTTTTGTTTTTTAGCTCAGCATTCCCTATCTGATGAATCTAGAGTACAAAAAAAACAGGTTTCACCATAGGCGAAACCTGCAATAAAATGTGACGGTATGTGATTAGTGTAAACTATTAGTAAATCAGGCCAATGTTAGGTGGTAGTTTCTCTATTTAAGTAACATTGATGAAAACGTTACTATTAGCGCTGAATCAATTTCTTAGGTTGTAAACGTCCGTTTAAGCTCACAGACCCCAAACCAAGAAACTCTCCCTGCTCGTTGAGTAAACGTATATCAACTGGTATTTCATGCTCTAGGAGCTGAGACGCATCAAGATCAGTATCAGCTTTACCATTGGTACTAGCGTCATCATCGATACCGACAGAACTATCATTAGACAGCTGGTTAGAAACCATATTAGCAACATAATCTTTGAGCTTACCTGTTAGCTCATCAAATACGTTTAAGCGCTGCCCCATATGTACACGGGCGCATTGTTCCTCTGTCAGCATCAGTTCAGCATCGATATCAATACAAGCGTCGATAGGCAGCAGCCAAGACTGACGCTCCTCTAAACCATGCTCTTCTAATGAAGATAGAGCGATCGCATCATCAATACTGAAGTTCCCTACTTGTGTACGGCGTAATGCCGTCAAATGTCCTAGCGTACCTAGCTGCTTCGCAATATCTTCCGCTAATACACGTACGTAAGTACCTTTCGTACAAGTAACCGTAAGATTAATCTGTTTATTATCTATCATCTGTAGATTGATTGCTTTAATCGTGATATCTCTAGGTGGTCTATCAACCTCAATGCCCGCACGGGCATATTCATACAGTTTTTTGCCATCTTTTTTTAGCGCTGAGTACATCGGTGGTATCTGCTGCTGAGCACCCAAAAACTGCTGGGCAATAGTCGCTAATGAGACTTCGTCGAATACTGGGATAGAAGCCTGCGTTACGATTTGGCCATCAGCATCACCAGTATCGGTTTGACTACCTAGCAAGATAGTCGCTTGATAAGATTTATCAGCATCCAGTTGATAATGGCTAAACTTGGTAGCTTCACCCAAGCAAATAGGCAATAAGCCAGTTGCCATCGGATCAAGCGTTCCTGTATGCCCTGCCTTTTTACTATCGTGTATCGGTGACTTAAATAAATACTTCACTTTTGACACGACTTGCTGCGAGGTCATACCTTTAGGTTTATCCACCAATATGACACCTGAAACTTTTACTTTTTCAGGCGTCATATTGGCTTGTTTATCAACTTGCTTAGACGCTATAGACATAATAATAATTTACTCGTCATTCTCGTTTTGCTCGGTTTTAGTCACGGCCTTGCTAATCAAATCCATCATGTAGTTACCACGAGCCGTTACTTCATCATAATGAAAACGTAGGCGCGGCGTAGTACGTGTCTTTAAGCTATGGCTTAATTCTGTACGCAAAAATCCTGCCGCTTTATTCAATACTTTGATGCTTTCTTCATGGTTGGTCTTGTTCATAGCATCATTGAGCTCAGGCTCCATGATAGTGACATAGACGTCCGCATAACCTAAATCTGGGCTAACTTTGACGCTAGAGATCGTGACAAAGCCTGTTAGACGAGGGTCATTGACTTCATCGCGAATAAGAACAGCAAGCTCACGCTGAATCTGATCCGACAATCTTTGTAAACGTTGGTTCATGTTATTACCTTACTTTAATGGGCTTATTTTATTACTGTATAAGTCTGCTGACTAATAGGTGTTGCACTGATATGTGCTAAAAAAGGCCTAGCAGGATGTACCTGTTAGGCCTAAGTACAGCTGAATATTAGCAAAGTATCTAAACAGCTCAGCGGGTTACGCATATTGCATTGATACATACTCTGCTATCGAACAACAGCTTTAGATAGTACGTGCGAACTCTTGGATTTCAAAGACTTCGATCTTATCGCCAGCTTCAACATCATAGCCACGAACGGCCAAACCACATTCCATACCAGTACGTACTTCATTAACGTCTTCTTTATAACGACGCAATGATTGCAATTGACCAGTAAAGATAACTTGGTCATCACGCAATACGCGGATAGGTTTGTTGCGATAGATTGTACCTTCGACCACCATACAACCAGCAGCAGCACCGAACTTACTAGAGCGGAATACTTCGCGAACGTCTGCGACACCAAGGATTTTCTCACGATGTTCAGGAGCAAGCATACCGCTCATTGCTGATTTAACATCATCGATCAAACCATAGATTACGCTATAGTAGCGAATATCCATGTTAGCAGTGTCTGCTTTACGGCGTGCGGTAGCATCTGCACGAACGTTGAAGCCTAATAATACCGCTTCACTAGATTCTGCAAGGGTTACGTCAGACTCAGAGATAGGACCAACGCCTGAACTAATCACTCTGACTTTTACTTCATCAGTAGACAATTCATTTAGGGCAGCTAGTAGTGCTTCAAGTGAACCACGTACGTCTGTTTTTAGTACGATATTCAAGAATGACACATCGCCTTGGCCCATCTGATCAAACATGCTTTCTAAACGCATGGCATTTTGACGCTCAAGTTGACGCTCACGCTCACGGTTAGTTCTGAAGTCCGCAACTTCACGAGCTTTTTTCTCATCCGTTACAACTAGGAACTCACTACCAGCAGCAGGTGTCTCAGGCAAACCTAAAATCTCTACAGGGATAGAAGGACCAGCTGATTTAATACGTTGGCCATGCTCGTCGGTCAATGCGCGAACTTTACCATAATGCTCACCAGCTAGAACCAAGTCGCCTTGTTTCAATGTACCTTTTTTCACTAGGACGCTAACGACAGGGCCACGACCTTTTTCAAGTCTTGACTCAATAACCACACCCTGAGCAGCACCGTCTAGTGGCGCTTCTAATTCCATTAGCTCAGCTTGTAAGCTAATGAATTCTAGTAGGTCTTCGATACCTTCGCCTGTTTTGGCTGAGATACGAGCCATTGGTGTATCGCCGCCCCATTCTTCTGAAACAACTTCTTTCGTCGTTAATTCATTAAGAACACGGTCAGGATCAGCACCTGGCTTATCCATTTTGTTGATAGCAACAATAATCGGCGTACCAGCTGCACGTGCATGATCAATGGCTTCTGCTGTTTGTGGCATCATGCCATCATCAGCTGCAACCACCAATACAACGATATCAGTCGCTTGAGCACCACGTGAACGCATTGCGCTAAACGCTGCGTGACCTGGAGTATCAAGGAAAGTAATAACACCGCGATCAGTTTTTACATGATAAGCACCGATATGCTGTGTAATGCCGCCCGCTTCGCCATTCGCAACTTTCGTTTCACGAATTTTATCTAGTAGTGAGGTCTTACCATGATCGACGTGACCCATGATAGTCACTACTGGTGGACGAGTCTGGATGTTACTACTACGCTCATCAACTGCGTACTGTAAGTCATCTTCAACTTTAGTATCACTAACTGGTACTGGGTTGTGGCCCATTTCTTCAACAAGCAAGCTTGCGGTTGCTTGATCAATCGTATCTGACTCACGAGCCATTTCACCCATTTTCATAAGTAATTTGGTTACTTCGCGAGCTTTAACTGCCATGCGCTGCGCAAGATCGGCAACTGAAATTTGCTCACTAATCTCGACATCATAGACGATTTTTTCGACAGGTTTTTCAAACTTATGCTGTGATGCCTGAGTTGAACGCAAACCGTTTTTGCGGTTTTTGATTTCGCGCTCATCTTGGTTTTTACGACGACGACCACGAGTACCAGTACTGTTCGAACCGCGTTTGATTTCGCGACGCTCTTTTTCGAAAGACTCTTCTAGTGCATCACCGACCAAACCTTCAGCCAATGGCTCATCTTTACGTACTTCAGTAACAGGCTCACGGTCTGTATATTTACCAGCCATTTTACGCATTTGCTCAAGTGTACGCTTTTGCGCTTCTTCAGCTTGTGTACGGCGGGTTTCTAATTCGATTTCACGCAGACGCGCTTCTTCTTTCTCACGAGTCTCGCGAGCTTTACGTTCAGCAGCGGTTTCAACTTTAGGCTTAGTTGCAGCAACTTTCTTCTTCGGCTGCTCTTTAGGCTTAACTTCAGCAGTTGCTTTACCGCCCTTTTTGACAACAACTGATGTAGAAATATCATCGTTTTTGTCGTCTGATTTTTTGCTAGAGCCTAAGCTTGCACGCATCGCTGCTAGCGTTGCTGCTTGACGCTCTTCCGCTTTTTTCTTAGTAGCGGCGCGTTCTTCAGCTTCTTTTGCTGCACGTTCTTGAGACTCAATCAGAGCCTGCTCACGAGCGGCTAGCTCTTCAGCCATTTTTTCTGGATCAGGCTTTTCGAATACTTTCTTTTTACGCACTTCTACGTTGACGCTCTTAGATTTACCAGAAGAGCCGGTCACACGTGCAGTACTGGTCGTCTTAGATTTAAGACTAATACGACGCTTTTCTTGTTGACCATGACTTTGCTTTAAATACGTCACCAGCTTTTCTTGCTCAAGCTCGGTGACTAGGTCATCCTCTGCGCGAGCAGGCAGGCCAGCATCTACTAATTGCTGCTTTACAGCATCTGTAGTTTTGCCTACCATTTCTGCCAGTTCTTTGACGGTCTTATCTGCCATTTATTATCACCTACTGTCTATTATTTGCTATATGTTCAATTCAGTTGTTGGCTACAAATGATTGGGTTAAGGCTGATACTTATAAATAGATATCAGCGCTTTATTCTCAATAGCATATCACCAAAAGACAGCGATATGCAGTTACCGCTTATTCATCGAACCAAGATTCCCGAGCTTTCATGATGAGTTTTCCTGCAGTTTCAGAGTCTAATCCTTCGATATCTTCTAGATCGAAGACGGCTTGTTCTGCCAAGTCATCAACAGTAATGATGTCTTTTTGCGCCATTTTATAAGCCCAACTGACTGTCATACCTTCAAGCTCTTGAAGCTCTTGACTTGGCTCTTTCATGTTCTGTTGTTTGACCAGTTCATCAGCGATGACAACTTCTTTAGCACGCTCTTGAATCATATCAATCGCTTCATCGTCTAGACCTTCGATATCATAGAAAGTCTCAACTGGTACATAGGCCACCTCTTCGATACTGGTAAAACCAATATCAACCAATGCCTGTGCTAAATCTTTATCTACTTCTAGGCGCTCATAGAATAATTCAATAAACGCTTTCGATTCGTTTTGTTGACGTTGCTGATACTCTTCTTCGAGCATCATATTAAGCTTATAGCCCGTCAATTCAGACGCTAGACGTACGTTTTGACCTTGTGAGCCAATAGCACGCGCCAATTGATCATTGGTGCTAAAGATAATATCTGCTGTTTGAGTATCTTCATCTAAAATGATACTGCTTACGTCAGCAGGCTCTAGAGAGCTAATGATGAACTGGGCAGGATCATCTGACCATACCACCACATCAATACGCTCACCGTCTAGCTCTTGCTGTACTGCTTGGATACGTGTACCACGCATACCAATACAAGCACCAACTGGATCAATACGATGATCGTTAGTCTTCACGGCTATTTTAGCACGAGTACCTGGCAGACGAGCGACGTTACGAATTTCGATAATTTGTTCTGCAATCTCAGGCACTTCTTTTTGCATCAATGCTGATAGCATTTCAGGATGCGTGCGAGATAACAATAACTGTGCACCGCGGTTTTCACGGTTCACATGGTACAAAATAGCGTTAATACGCGATTTTGCACGGAGTTGTTCGCGTGGCAACATCTGATCACGTGACAAGTAACCTTCGGCATTGTCACCCAAATCTATGATATAGCCATCACGAGTCTGTTTTTTGACTTCGCCATACATCATCTCACCAACACGCGGCTCGAAAGCATCTGCAACTAGTGCACGCTCAGCTTCACGAATCTTTTGGATGATGACCTGTTTGGCTTGAGTAGCAGCAATACGACCAAATTCGATTGATTCAATTTGCTCTTCTTTAATATCACCAATTGACCATTCTTCTTGATCAAGATCTGTGATAGCAAGCTGACAAGCTGGCATTTCATGGTCTTCATCTGCAACCACTGTCCAGTAACGATAAGTATCGTAATCGCCAGTTGCACGGTCGATCGCTACCCGTACAGCCACTTCAGGCTGCTCGGTATATACTTTCTTCTTAGTCGATACCACTAAAGCGTCTTCAATTGCTTCAAAGATATCTTCAGGATTTAAGCCCTTTTCATTACTGACAGTTTCTACTACCGTTAAGATTTCACGACTCATGCTATACCTGTCCTATCATTTTTTAATTGACTTAAATTTTATAATTTGGGTGCTGCTATTATAGAGTTGCTATAAGCCACATAAGCTATTGGAAGATAAAACTGTCTATTTATAAACAGTTACCCTAGTAAAAATCTAGGCATCTTCATAAATCAAATTGGCTTTATCAATATTACTTAATGCAATCTCAAACTGCTCGCCATCACTTGACGTCAGTTTTAAAGAGTTTTCATCAATACTATCTAAAGTACCTGTGGCTTTACGACGTTTTTGATCGCCTGTACCGATAGCTTGAATCAGACGCAAGCTCACAGTTTGACCAACATACGCATGCATTTGCTCATCTGAGAAAAACGCACGATCAAAACCAGGTGAAGATACTTCTAAGATGTACTCACCAGCGATAGGATCATGAACTTCTAAGATACCGCTTACTTGGTGGTTTACTGCCGCGCAGTCTTCAATCGTTACTTGTTTATCTTGGGCTTGCTCTTCTGGCAATGCCTCAATATAGATACGTAGTAAAGAGCGACGACCTTGTGGCGCAAACTCGATACCCCATAATGACACATCACAAGCGGCCACGGCAGGGGCAATAATATTAGTCAGTTCTGCAACTTTAGTCGAAAGCTTCATAATCTCTTTGTATTTTCCTATTCACTTATCTATCGTACTTAGTAAACCGTATTAAAAATGAACTCTTATCTATATATAACAATCTTATGATGATAAGAATTACGGTCAGTATATAATTTTAAATCACAAATATATGATACATATTGTGCATTTATATAAGGACGAGCGTAAAAAACATCAAGCTCGGCCAAACAATGCTTTTATTATTTATAAAGCACTACTATCGATAAAAGTATGTGGAATAAAAGATAGTGTTGCTTAAGAAGCATCGTGCCGGTAGCGGCCGATGATGACCAGTGACGAGTAATATCGTACTCTATAGACTTAGAGCTTAGCATAAGTAGGATAGATACCGCGATAACACTGACCTTCAGATACAAAAAAACCCACAAACATAATGGTGGGCTAATCGGTACTGACAAATTTAGTATACAAAACATCAGTATAAAAAGTGGTAGCGGGGGCTGGATTTGAACCAACGACCTTCGGGTTATGAGCCCGACGAGCTACCAGACTGCTCCACCCCGCATCAATCTAGAACGCATATTATAGGGAGGTTTAATAGAAGTGTCAATACTTTTTTTAAATTAATTATAAAATAAGTATTATCTGCTGAAAATCCAACCTGACGCTATGCTGCGTCTGTAAAACTTGGTGCGATTGGGGGGACTTGAACCCCCACAGCTTTCGCCACCACCCCCTCAAGATGGCGTGTCTACCATTCCACCACAATCGCATTGTACTGCTCTGTCTCTATCATCCAATCTATAATCAATGATGCTTAAGGTAGGCACCTATAGAACAGGAGTTGCGAAAACAGGAAAGCATTGTAAATCTAACCTACCAAAATAGCAAGCGCTGCCTACTTAAAAGAGGCTTACTCAGGATTTTGAGTCAATGGACGTGGCGTTTGCGGTGCTGAAACTGGCGCATCTAGACGAAACTGATCTTCTGCTTGCTTACGCGCATGAACAGCAAGTGTCATACTAGTAATAAAAAATATGACCGTTAATACTGCCGTAGCACGCGTCAAGAAGTTAGCAGTTCCTGCTGCGCCAAATACTGTACCTGACGAACCGGCACCAAAAGAAGCTCCAGCGTCTGCCCCTTTACCATGCTGTATCAGAATCAAGCCGATCATGGCAATGGCCACAATAATATGCAGGGCTAATATAAACGTAAACATGGTGGCCTCTTTTGCCGCGTAATGACGACTAATAACGGAAAATAAAACGTAAGGTTAATAGAATGACAATCGGCATAATCAAATGCCAAATCGACTATATAAATAAGGCGCATTGTACACGATTGCAAGGGCAGTGTTAAACCTACTTTTACTAACCGATAAAACCATACTCTCTATCAGCTATGATCTTGATATCTGAGCGTTATTTATTCATTTAAGCATTGGCTTGGTTAAATGCATCGGCAATCGCTAGAAAGCTCTCTGCTTTTAATGAAGCACCGCCTACTAATGCGCCATCAATCATAGCGTCAGAAGCAAAACTATTGGCATTATCAGCATTAACACTACCGCCATACAGCACGGTAATCGTATCTGTTATATCAGCAAAGCTTGCAACCGTCTGCTTGATGTACTGATGAGTCTTACTCACTTCTGCTACAGTAGGCACTTTACCTGTACCAATCGCCCATACAGGTTCGTAAGCGATGAGCAGCTTTTTAGATAACGATGATGCTAAATCTGGCTGCTGAGTCAGTAAGTCCTTAATAACCGAGAGTTGCTCATTGATAACATCGAGTGTTTGACCATTATCATACTGTTCTTGTGTTTCGCCGATGCAAAACACTACGCCTAAGTTCTGGGAAAACGCGTGAGACAATTTGCTTATCAGGCAATCATGAGACTCTTTGTGATATTGGCGACGCTCAGAGTGACCAAGTAGCGTCCAAGTAGCACCTGCATCTGCTACCTGCTGTGCTGAACAGTCACCAGTATAGGCTCCTGTACTTGCACTATAAGTACTAACGTCTTGCGATGCACAGAGTATTGAGCTATCTGCTAAACGCGTGCTCACTGTATTTAAATGAACACAACTGGGCGCTACCATTAATTTACAGCGGTTTTTTGACGCCTGCGAGTTGGCTTGTTCTTCAGTATTAACTTTAGTCAATAAGTCGTCCAATAGTGCATTGACAGCACTGTTAGTCGCAGGATTCTGTTTCCAATTGCCAATTACCCAAGCTTGCATACTTATTTACCTTGTCTCATGTATTCATGCCAATTCGGCTAATATGCGCGTCAGTATAACAAATAATTCGTAAGTGCTATAGTAGCGTGCCACCATGAGCAGAATCACTTCTGCAAACTTATCTACAGACAATACATCAATAGACCGTTATTTTTACGAGCTAGTCGTCTAATGGTATATATAATTTTTTCAAACTAAAGTAAAGTTCTATACTACAGAGTTTATAAAATCAATATTGTTGTTGGTTCTATATATAGATATGCAGGTAGATAAGATAAACAAAGCAAGACAGTTATAGCGAGTTATCAACTAGAAACAACAAGTATATAGCGTGCAATACCAAGCAAGTCTACAGAATATTTTGTATCAAAGGAGAGGTTATAATGTCTATCGCAACCAGTAAGTACGGCGGTCTAGCGCAGCAACTGATTAGCGACGGTGTCGTTAGTGAAGCGAATATGAAGACGGCACAAATTGAATCGCAACAGCAGCAAATAGGATTGGTACCCTATCTAGTAGACAACAAATTGGCCGATGCTTATCAACTTGCCCAAATGCTATCCCAAGCTTTCGGCGACCCTCTATTCGATCTTGATGCATTAAATGTTGATGTTATTCCAAAAGACTTGGTTGATGAAAAAATCGTTCGCAAGTTTAATGCCTTACCACTCTTTAAACGAGGACAACGTCTATTTGTCGCACTAAGTGATCCCACACGCGTTGATGCTATTGATGCAATTGCCTTTAATTCTCGACTGTCGATAGAAACCATTGTTGTCGAAGAAAATAAGCTCAAAAAGCGTATCGAAAGCGCATACGCAGATACGATGCAGAGCTTTGATAGCTTCTCTGACAGTGATTTAAATGTTGGCTTTGAAGACGGTGACGAAGATAAAGAGAATGACGAAACTAAGCTGAACGACGGCGTTGATGAAGCACCTGTCGTAAAATTCGTCAATAAAATGCTAGTCGATGCTATCCGTATGGGTGCTTCTGATTTACATTTCGAGCCATACGAAAAGTCTTTTAGGGTACGATTTCGTGTCGATGGCGTCATGCAAAAAATGGCTAACCCACCGGTTCAACTTGCAAATAAAATTGCAGCACGCTTAAAAGTCATGTCTCAGATGGACATCTCAGAGCGCCGGGTACCGCAAGATGGGCGTATTAAACTAAAAATTTCTAAGAATAAAGCGATTGATTTTCGGGTAAACTCATTACCGACGTTATTCGGTGAAAAGCTTGTTTTGCGTATCCTTGACCCATCCTCAGCCATGTTAGGTATTGATGCATTGGGGTATGAACCAGATCAGCAGGAAATGTTTCTAGAGGCGTTACACAAACCGCAAGGCATGTTGCTTATCACTGGTCCTACTGGTTCTGGTAAGACGGTCTCCCTTTACACTGGTATCAACATCTTAAATACTGGCGCAACCAATATTTCAACGGCTGAAGATCCAGTCGAAATTAACCTTGAAGGAATCAACCAAGTCAACGTTAACGCCAAAGTTGGTCTAACGTTTGCCAATGCGCTCAAGTCTTTTTTACGTCAAGATCCTGATATTGTCATGGTCGGTGAGATTCGTGACCTTGAGACTGCTGAGATCGCTATTAAGGCAGCGCAGACAGGTCATATGGTTCTTTCTACCTTGCATACTAACTCGGCACCTGAAACATTAACGCGTCTACGTAACATGGGTGTTGCCTCTTTTAACATTGCCACATCAGTCAACCTAGTTATTGCCCAACGATTGGCACGACGTCTCTGTAAGAACTGTAAAAAACCTATTAGCATACCGCGTCAGAGCTTATTAGAGATTGGTTTTACTGATACTGATCTAGATAACACTGATAATGTCATTTATGAACCAGTCGGCTGTAATGAATGCCGTGAAGGTTATAAAGGCCGTGTAGGTATCTATGAGGTGATGAAAGTGAGCCCTGATATTTCACGCATTATTATGGAAGATGGTAACGCAATAGATATCAAAGACGCTGCCATTAAAAATGGTTTTCGCGATTTGCGTCGTTCTGGGATTTTAAAAGTGTTGCAAGGAGTCACAAGTATTCAAGAAATGATGCGGGTGACTTCTGAATAATAAATAAAATTCATATTATAAGTCTTAGTACTCCAACTATTAGTTGGTAACTGATTCATAAACCAGCAATGTTCTTTATCAGATACTTTTAAAAATAAAACAGATATACACTGGTTTTTTACGCTAAAATAAAGTATGCCTGACTAGTATCTTAAGTCTGGTATTCTATTGTAAATTTACAATATATATTGGACCATTTTGAGGGCAGTAACATGGCAAAAGCTAAGACCGATATGTTGTTAGATTTTGTTTACGACGGTGTGAATCGACGCGGACAGAAAGTTAAGGGCGAAACTACCAG
Organism: uncultured Psychrobacter sp.; assembly: GCF_947500265.1. Classification (GTDB taxonomy): domain Bacteria; phylum Pseudomonadota; class Gammaproteobacteria; order Pseudomonadales; family Moraxellaceae; genus Psychrobacter. The sequence continues at coordinate 490,105 of NZ_CANMRN010000003.1, forward strand.
TCGTAGTTTAGAACTGGCAAAAGCGACCCTACGTAAACAAGGTATCACGGTTAAAGGGATTAAGAAAAAACCAAAACCACTTTATACCTTCAAAAAAGCTATTAAAGCCATTGATATTGCTATTTTTGCTCGGCAATTAGCAACAATGATGAAAGCGGGCGTACCATTAACCCAGTCTTTTGAAATCGTCGCCGACTCCCTTGATAATCCAAGTATGAAAGACTTAGTACTGCAAATTAAAGCAGATATTGAGGCAGGTGGTACCTTTGCTTCTGCACTGCGTAAACATCCGCGCTATTTTGACGATTTATTCTGCTCCCTCGTCGAATCTGGTGAACAATCAGGTGCACTTGAGACGATGCTTGAACGAGTAGCTACTTACAAGGAAAAGAGTGAGCTTCTAAAAGCAAAAATCAAAAAGGCGATGAAGTATCCTATTGCCGTTATCGTGGTTGCTATCATTGTTACTATGATTCTACTGATAAAAGTAGTACCTGTATTCTCTGACTTATTTAGTTCATTTGGTGCAGAACTACCCGCCTTTACTCAAATGGTTGTTGGCATGTCCGAATGGATGCAGGCATGGTGGTTCATCTTGATTATTGTTATCGGCGGTACAATCATCGGCTTTTCAGAAGCTAAAAAAAGATCTAAAAAATTCCGTGACTTTTTAGATCGGGCTACGCTAAAAGCTCCGATATTTGGCAACATTGCCTATCAAGCGATTATTGCACGTTTTTCTCGTACGCTATCTACGACTTTTGCCGCTGGTGTACCACTTATTGATGCACTAGACTCTACTGCTGGGGCGACTAACAATGTTGTATTTTACAATGCAACTCAACAGATCAAAAATGACGTATCTACTGGCCAGCAATTACAGTTTTCCATACGCTCGACCAACCTATTCCCGAGCCTAGTTATTCAAATGGTTGGTATTGGCGAAGAGTCTGGTAGCTTAGAAGAAATGCTAGATAAAGTAGCCGTCTACTACGAAAACGAAGTTGATAACGCTGTTGATGGATTGACCAGCTTAATGGAACCGTTAATTATGGCAGTATTAGGTGTATTAGTTGGTGGCCTAGTCATCGCAATGTACTTGCCAATCTTCCAAATGGGCTCAGTAGTAGGATAATTATTTGATGCAATTTATACAGTTACTACAAGAGAACATTACCCTAGCTTTATTCGTATTTGGCCTATTAGGTCTTTGTGTTGGCAGTTTTTTAAATGTTGTGATTCATCGCATACCGCTGATGATGGTGTATGGTTGGAGACAAGAGTGTAGCCAGTTTATGTCTGAACAGGCAGATATACCACGCGAGCATACGCTACCTATAGCAAATATTGTCGCTACTGACCAACCGATCACCCTAAGTCGCCCTGCTTCACGCTGCCCTCATTGCGCACATAAAATTAAGTGGTATGAAAACATCCCTTTAATAAGTTGGCTATTACTACGCGGACGCTGTTCAAATTGCAAAGCCGCTATCGGTCTACGTTATCCTCTCGTTGAGCTAGTCACTGCCCTCCTGTCCGTATTAGTAATATATAAGTTTGGGGTAAATGCTACAGGCTTGTCCGCATTGGTTTTAGTATGGACACTGGTTGCTCTAACAGGTATCGACTTTGACACACAGCTACTACCTGATCGTCTAACTTTTCCTTTAGCAGGCTTAGGATTGGCGGTAAACTCACAAAGTTGGTTTGTCACACCAACACAGTCGATATGGGGATTACTACTTGGGTTTTTATCGCTATGGATAGTAGTCAAGGTATTTTACTTAATAACTAAAAAACATGGAATGGGTCAAGGGGATTTTAAATTACTAGCAGTATTAGGTGCTTGGCTCGGACCTATGATGTTACCTTTGATTATTCTACTATCATCTTTACTCGGCTCTATCGTTGGGCTGATCTTGATGAAAAAACAGGGTGAAAGCCGACCTTTTGCTTTCGGGCCTTATATCGCTATTGCAGGTATCGTTGCCTTATTATATGGCTCAGATATCGTCAGCTGGTATCTCGGTATGTATGTCTAATAACTGACAGCGTACATTAGATTATTGTAGTAAATTTCCGGCAGTGACTCATAAATAAAGCCTCAAAAGGCCGATTGTGAGTTTAAAGCCGCATTCATTGTTCTATCTGTCAGATAAGCCATTATTATGTCAAAAAATACATCGCATTCTTATTCACACCAGCCACAAGCCACGCAACCAAAAAGCAAGAAGCTTGTGGTTGGTTTGACGGGTGGTATCGGTAGTGGCAAATCTGCCGCTAGTGCTTGGTTTGCTGAGCAAGGCATCGATATTATTGATGCAGACGTGATCGCCCATGAGATTGTCGCTAAAGGTAGCGCCACTCTGCAGAAAATTCAGAAAAAATTTGGTGATTGGATATTGACGGATGATGGTGTCATGGATAGGGCGGCAGTACGCACACACGTATTTGCAAATCCTGAAGCGCTGATTGAGCTTGAGGCTATCACTCACCCAGCGATACGTGAGACAGCAAAAGCACAGCTAGATGCTAGTACTTCACCGTATATAATCTTGTCTGCGCCCCTACTTATAGAGGCGGCAGAAGCAGGACTGGCCAATTTATGTCAACGTATTTTAGTCATGGATGCGACCGAAGATACGCAGCTTGCGCGTGCCAGTCAGCGTGATGATCAAAGCATACAAAAGATTAAAGCCATTATGACCAATCAGCTTAGTCGTGAAGAGCGTAACCGTCATGCAGACAATGTCATACTCAATGAGAGCGACCTTGCCTCTCTATATCTACAGTTAGAACCCTTGCACCAAGAGTACCTTACGCTTGCCCAGCAGCTAAAGTTCGCTGACGATTAACCTCGTACAACGCCATGCCAGTAGCAACACTCACGTTTAGGCTCTGTAGATTACCATGCTCGTTTCCTGACATTGGAATATAAACCAACTCATCACAGCTCTCCATTGTCAGGCGACGCATACCCTCTCCTTCTGAACCCATAATGATAGCGGTCTTGCCAGTTAGGTCAGCGGCATGTATTGGCTTAGCCTCTTCACTAAGTGCCGTACCAAATACAAAAACGCCTGCATTTTTGATTTGCGATAACGTGCGTGCCAAGTTCGTCACGCTGACGATCGGCATCATCTCTGCTGCGCCAACTGATACTTTAGCGACTGTTGGCGTTAGGCTCGCTGCATGGTGTTTTGGACAAACCACTGCATCCACACCCATAGCCACTGCGGTACGTAGGCAGGCGCCAAAGTTATGTGCATCAGTAATTTGATCTAGTACCAATAATAAGCACTGTTCACGGCCAATAATAGTATCAAGCAAACCTTCATCAGCGAAACCTAACGGACGAGCATTGAGCACCACGCCTTGATGCTGCGGACTGCCACATAATTGCGTTAGCTTGTCTTTTTGGGTTGGTTGAATGCTAATGCCGTTTGCTTCCGCTTCGGCTATGATAGCTTGTACATGACTGTCACTCTCACGCCCTTGCTGCACAAACAAGCTAAGGCCATCAAGAGGACGATGTTCAAGTAACGCATCAATGGCATGAATGCCGTAAAAATAAATGGGTTTTGCCATAATAGGCCTACTAAATATAAAGTGGATATCGCACTAGGCGACGGGATAAAAGAGGATAACGTCGGCTTTAAATGTCATAGCTCATTGATTATGAGAGAACAGTAAACCAAACGTCAAAAAAGAAATAAACAATACCAATCCGATATTGTTTATTTTCTCGAAACACTAATGTGTGATAGAACAGGCGCTAGAATAATAAAGCTCAAGCGCCCTATTAATAATATCAGCCTTCTAGATGACAGACATATTGAACAATTTCTTCAGTACGTAGGTTAAAACCGCTATTGCCTTCAACGACAAATGATTGACCTGCACGGTAGTAGCTGAATTCATCGTCACCATTAATTTTCACTTCACACTCACCACTGGTGATTTCAATACGCTCAGAGGTATTAGTGCTAAAGTGATAATGCTCAACCAAGTTGTCACAAGGTAAGATCACGCCTAGCGTTTTATGGCGACCATCCTCAAACATAATGGTATGGCTTGAGCAGCGACCATCATAAGATACTGTCGCTTGGGCATTAACTGTTACGTTAGTAAATTGCGCCGCTGTCATAGTGGCTTCCTTATCAAATAATTATGGCAAAACTAAAAAATAAGTAACGGGTTAAAGTACTGACAGAGTTGCACTAGGCTTCAAATACGCGACCAGTAAGCAAACACGCCTGCTTTAGATACTTTATCCCTCTATAGTAGATATCTGCGCGCTAAAGGTAGCCACAGGTTCTATGAAAACGCTTTTGAATAATGATTGAGTGGCATATTTTCACCACTATACGCCTACAATTTTACGAAATTATGACTCGTTATTAGGTTGCATCGCGCATCAAACTCATAAGAAGAGTTTATCATTATGTGAGATTATGCTACCACATTATATCTATAAAGTTTGTTAAAGCGGCTAGGAAAATTCTATTTGATAGCAAGTATCCACCCACTCATTTAATATTCTTTTGATGTTTTTCTAGGCGGATGCTAGGCCACTAACTTAGATATATTTTTATCATTATCAGTCAAAACACCTCTTTGCATACTATGCTTATCTTTAGATATCCAATGACCCTAATGGTTAATATTATAGGTATTATGTTGATGATTTATTGTCAGTTTTTGATAGTTTTATGGTAATCTCCCAATAATAAATTCTGTTATACCTCGTCTTAAAGTTTGTATTTACGCACATTTAACACCATACTATTTGCCTACAATATTTATCTAATTAGCAAATTTAAATAGATATTTTCACTTCCTTATTTACCCTATTTATAGATGGCTTCCTAAGATTTATATGATGTCCATTGTCTGTCCTGAGAGGCGTTGATGCTAGTATCGTTAACTTTACATCAGTTTGCGTTGATTGCTCAGCATGAGCTGAGCGTGGCTGAAGGTTTTAATGTCATCACTGGTGAAACAGGTGCTGGCAAGTCGTTATTGCTAGATGCACTATCACTATGTGTCGGTGAGCGAGCAGACAGTGCGATGGTCAGGCATGGCGCTGCGCATGCGGATATCTACGCTCAATTCGATGTAGAAAATAACAGTGTCGTCGCTGAGTGGTTTACCAAAAATGAGCGACCGCTAGAAGAGCCTGAAGTACTTATTCGTCGACAATTAAGCAATACTGGCCGCTCAAAAGCATGGCTAAATGGTTCACCGGTTAGCTTAGCGGAGCTAAAGAGTTTAGGGGCTTTACTAGTCAATATACATAGCCAACATGCTCAGCAAGCATTGCTCAAGCCGCAATTTGTGGTGCAATGGCTTGATGAGATGGCACAGATAACACCGCTAGCCATCCAAACTGCCAGTAGCCATCAATCCTATCAGCAGCTCAAACGTCGCGCAGATGACATCGCGAGCCGCGAAGCCCAGCGTCAAGATCGTATTCAGTTGTTGCAGAGCCAATTAGCAGATATTGCGCCGTTATTGGCTGTAGACTACGCAGAAGTTGAATCTGAACACGAAGAGCTCTCCAATATTGAAGCCTTAATGCAAGAGGCCAGTCATGGTCTGCATTTGCTCGATAATGATACCGATGAGCCAGACGTCATGACCTTGCTCGGACAAGCGATCAAACTCTGTGACAACCAAGTAAGCGTCAGTCAAACGTTTGAACAAGCTTCTGAACAGCTCCATCTAGCTCAGCAACAAATTACTGAGGTGACTGCCCTGCTATCAGATTATGCCGAACAGCAGCTACCTGACCCTGAACGCCTGCAAACACTAGACAACCTAATCAGCTTGGGACATCGTTTGTCACGTAAGCACAGCTTGCCAGCGAATGACTTAATTAATGAGGCAAAAGGTTGGGAAGCGCAATTAGAGCAGCTAGAGAACGAGCCAAGCAGTGATGCAATGGCAGCGCAAATTGAGCAGGCTTGGCAAGACTATCTCGCTCTGGCGACACAGTTAAATAAAGAGCGTACGAAAGCTGCCCCGATAATTAGTAAGCAACTCATCAAACAACTACAACCGCTTGCGCTACCCAATGCTCGCTGTGAATTTGTCTTTACCAAAAAAACCGAACCTAGTCAGTACAATGCCCAAGGTTGTTTCGATATTGATTTATTATTCAGCGCCAATGTCGGTATGCCAATGCAGCCCCTACATAAAATCGCCTCAGGTGGTGAACTGTCACGTATGGCGCTCGTGATGCAAGTACTACAAGCGACCAATGCTGATAACAACGCCGCCAAACCTATGTTGGTATTTGATGAGGTCGATGTCGGTATCAGTGGCGGTACTGCGCAAGTGGTTGGCGAGCTGCTACGCTCACTTGGGCAAACACAGCAATTGCTAGCCATCACACACCAAGCACAAGTCGCAGCGCAAGCGCATCAACATATCTTGGTACAAAAGCACCATCAAGAACAGACCGAAAGCGAGCTACTCATACTGACCGACAGTGCGCAAGTAGACGAGCTGGCGCGTATGTCTGGTGGTGTCATTATCACTGATGTCACGCGCGATCATGCCCGCAGCTTATTATCCGATGTTAAATAACGCTTACCTGACCTATCTAACGTTAAATAATCATTCGTTTTCATCAAAACGGATGGTTATTTGAATCTATATGATCGTCAGCAGCAATTGGTGTGAATCTTGCTTTTCTATTGATTATCACCATATAGTGGTCTTTCACCCTTATTATTAGGTTGCGTTTGTTTCTATGTCTAAAACCAATTTGACCCATCATTTTTTGATTGCAGCACCAGAGCTGTCAGACCCAAGGTTTGAGCAGGCACTTATATATATTTGCCGTCATGACAAGCACGGTGCCCTAGGTCTGATGGTCAATCGTCCGCTTGAGCAATCTCGCGTAGGTAAGCTGCTAGAAGATTTAGATATTGAAGTGACCAATCCGCAGGTGATGGAAGATGTGGCATTAGAAGGCGGCCCTATGTATCCTGAGGTCGGCTTTGTGCTGCATACTGGTCAGCCAGAATGGGCCTCTTCTTTTGCTATTTCAGAGAACGTTTGCATCACAACTAGCCAAGATATTCTAAAGCGTATTGCCGCAGGGCAAGGTGTTGGTCACTATCAGCTGTGTCTAGGTCATGCCAGCTGGGGCAAAAAACAGCTAGACCAAGAGCTGAGTAATGGTGACTGGTTAGTCTGCCCTGCCGATCTGAATTTATTATTTGATACACCGTTTGAAGAACGCTGGCAAATCGCAGCCGACAAAATCGGAGTCAATTTCGACTATCTTAGTAGTGACATAGGTCATGCGTAATATCATACGCTCTGCAAATTTAGATAAAGACATAAAGGACACCCATTACTATGGTAGATAGCACTTTTACAGCCAGTAGCACAGACGCTATAGATAATGACATTGAAAGTGGATTTGATACTCTCGATAGCAATAGCACTGCTGAAACTATCGAGCCAGAAGTAAAGCCGCATCTTATCTTGGCGCTAGATTACGGCGTCAAAAAGATGGGGATGGCGCTCGGTAATACCATCACACAGACGGCGCGTGCCTTTGATATTTTGGCAATGAATAACGGTCAGCCAGATTGGGATAACTTAATTGGTATCATCAAAGTCTGGGGCGTGGCGCAAGTCGTGGTTGGTCTACCGCTTAATATGGATGGCACTAGCTCTATGCTCTCAAAACGAGCGCACAAATTCGCTCGTCGTCTGGCCCATAGAGTGATGGAGCAACATTTGCCAGTGATCGTATCACTGTGTGATGAGCGGCTGACTTCAATCGAAGCAAGAGAAATCGCATGGGACAATGGTTGGATTAAAAACGAACGCGACCCAATCGATGATATCTCCGCTTGTATTCTGATGTCGACCTATTTTGCTGATCCTAATAGCAGTATCGCTATCGATGCAATCAAAGCAGAATAAAGCAGCCAAATAGGTAAAAGACACGTGTGCGGCTATAATGTCACTTCGATACATCATACCTCTCAACGGATAAATGACTGATTACTATGACCACTGTCTCAGACCAACCCTCGCAACATAAGTCACAGCATGGTTTTGCTCCGCTTGCTATTGCCCGTATTAAAGGCGCCCAACGTGCCAACCAAATAGCGATTTATCTCATTTATGCGGCTATTTTTGCATTTGTGGTCTTTGGCACGATTGCTAGTATCAAAGCTTTCCATGATAACCAGCTACTTTATCAGCTATTTTACAACTTACCCTATGCCTTAGTAGCCCTCACGATACCCATTACTATTTATGATGCGTTGGTCGTTTATCGTTATCGCTTAAATCAACCATCGATGATTGCCATGAGTATTGGTGTATCAACCCTTATATTGGTTGGCGGATTAATTTTTGCCGATACTGCATGGTTAGGACTATCTTGTTGGCTAGGTGTGGCATTTTTATTTAAAGTAAGTTTTAAGCGATTTTTCAACTTTTTAGAAGTAGCTGATGTACCTGATGCCGACGAAGAGGCTGAAAGTATTGAAGCGTAGACGATCTACAAAGTACGTCGCAATAAGCACTTAAGCAAACTACTCATCCTCAAATTCACTTATTTAGCGTTACGATAATGACTATGACCACTTCGATACCAGACACGCCTATCCACCATCACTTAGATACTCAAGGGCTGATCTGTCCTGAGCCCGTCATGATGCTACATCGCGTCATTCGCAAAGCAGATGGCGGTGAAGTGATTGAGATATTGGCGACAGATCCTGCTACCACGCGCGACATTCCAAATTTCTGTCGTCATTTGGGTCATGAGCTAATCGGTCAAGAAACATTGGCTGAAAACGTGAGCTTAGATGCTGACCCTGATGAAATCACCATCGATAGCGATGACGATACGCCTGCAAGCGTGACACTATATCGCTATCTGGTTAAGAAAAAAATGGCATGATAAGTTTGATGTTATATTCATAACTGTCTGTCATTGCTAACTTAACCCCTACCTGAGTATCGTCCTATGAGCCGTGATCGTGCCGTGCAACAGCGCCAACCTAAAGCATTGGCGGTCGATGATGAGCCAGCTTATATGACTGAGTTTCGTCAAGCCATGCTGGCACGCGGTTTAGCGACGCGTACTCGCAATGCGTATATCCGTGACCTACGCTCTTGCGAGCTGACCAATCCTATAGCCCTGACACGTTGGCAGCCTGATGATGTGCTGCATTGTCTGTCACTGCTTGCTCAAGAAGGCAAAACCCCACGTACCCAAGCACGCATGCTCTCAAGCTTACGTCAGTTTTATCTATGGATGATTGCCAGTAATCTGCGTGAAGATAATCCTTGTGAGCGTATCAAAAGCCCAAAGCTCGGACGTCCGCTGCCAAAAGACTTAGCCGAGGCGGATGTCGATAATCTACTTGCCGCACCTGATACCAGCACCGCGCTTGGTCTCCGTGATAAAGCTATGCTAGAAGTTTTATATGCCTGCGGTCTGCGTGTCAGCGAATTGATTAACCTCTCCTTAGAGCAAGTGAATCTAAACTCAGGCTGGCTACAAATCACGGGGAAAGGGAATAAAACGCGACTGGTGCCCCTCGGCGAGTATGCAGCGGATGCATTGGAAGATTACCTGTCCCATGGGCGTGGAGATTTGATTGCTCATTTGAAGTCAGGCAATTGCCAAGCGGTATTTTTGACGGCACAAGGTGGCTATATGACTCGGCAGAACTTTTGGTATCTACTTAAGAAGTACGCCAAAGTTGCCAGTATCGATAAAGAATTATCCCCGCATACGCTACGTCACGCCTTTGCCACGCATTTGCTCAATCACGGTGCAGACTTGCGTAGTGTGCAGTTATTGCTAGGACATAGCGATTTGTCCACCACGCAAATCTATACTCATGTAGCAACGGCGAGATTGCAGAAATTACATGCCGAGCATCATCCACGTGGGTAGCCTTGCCATATGGGCAGCATTGAAATCTAATATTATTGATGATTGTAAAAGGAATATATCGTGTCGCAAGCTCAACCATCTGCCTTATCAAAGAGTCAAAACACTGCACTCAGAAACCTTACTATCATGGGTTATTTAGAAGGTACTTCCTTTCTATTGTTACTTGGTATCGCGATGCCACTCAAATATATGTTCGATATTCCAGAAGCGGTGAGCTATGTCGGTCCAGTGCATGGGGTATTATTCGTTGCCTATGTCATGGTATTAATCATCACCGCGAGCAGAATAAAAATGCCACTGTGGGCACTACCTGCTGGTGTGCTCGGCTCGTTTTTACCATTTGGGCCATTTATATTTGATTATTTACTTAAGAAGAGTTTGGGAAAATAAAATTAAAAATCCTGATGACTCAAATTTATACTTGGATAACGAAAACGAGATTGTAGAGCATAATCTGAAATCGAAAGGTTAAAGTATCTTAAACTTTTCCTCATGAAGCAAACCAAAACCTATCAACCTAATTCTAATAACACTTTTTGAAACGTTAAAATGTCGAGCTAGCTTACTAATCATGTTATTAGCTACAATTTTATTTTCAGGCTGGCTATCTAGATAAATCCAGAACACGCCTCTCTGCTTTAACCCTAACTCAGAATATATTTTCGAAAAAACTTTCGCTAGCTGATTTTTTGGAACCAGTAAACAGCTCGCTAGATAGTTTGCTTGAAATTCAAGCTTAGCAATTATAGAGTTATCCAAAACCTCTAGATTAGCTAAATCGCTTTCTTCTAGTGAATCTCTACTGAGATACTGACCATGTCCTAATATAATATGGGACATTTCATGTGCAAGAGTAAATCGGTCTCTTTTTATATCTTCAACTTCTTTCTTATATATAAAAATTTCGTTGCTTTCAAAATCCACTCTACCAAGTAGATTGTTCTCATGTACAGAAGGAATAATGTCTATATAGTCAATCCAAAATAAAAGAAGTACAACCCATATTATGAAATAGTTTAGGTAGATTATTCTCCATCCAACCTTG
>NZ_CANMRN010000004.1 GCF_947500265.1 uncultured Psychrobacter sp.
CTTCTGTTATTTGTCATTGCTATTGACGCTGCTATTCGGGTTTACGGGGCTGACGATTAGTCGGGTTAAAGAGGGGACGGCGACCCAAAATCAATAGCAATTGATATCGTTAGGGAGAATAAGAGTGTTGATTAATATTGATCCCAGTATGGATTGTCACCGAATTGCTCGGCAATAAAATCAATCAAGTAACGACAACGCTGCGACAAAAAACGATTCTTTGGATAAACAGCATAAGCGGTTAGGGTTGGCAATTGATAGTGTTGGAAGACAGGTACAAGCTCGCCCAGCGCCAGTTGTTTATAAGCAATAAAAGTCGGTACAAAAGTAATGCCATGCCCTTTGACTGCCAAATCCACTAAGAACTCACCATTGGTGGCTTTGATTTTGGCATCTATCGTACGATGATGACTTCTGCCTTCAGTATCCACCAAGTTTATACTATTGGTTTGACCGAGACTGTATTGCAAAAGCGCATGGTTGTCTAAATCGTCTAGCGTTTCAGGCGTGCCCATTCTTGCCAAATAATCGGGACTGGCGCAAATCACACAACGAATCAATGCCAACTTTTTTGCTTGATAGCTAGAATCTTGTAGCTCTCCGATTCGAATGGCCAACTCATAGCCTTCTTCAATCAAATCAATACGTCGGTCAGAAAAATCCAGATCGAATCTCAGATTGGGATGTTTATTGGCGTATTTATCAATCACATCGTTCAGATGCATGAGTCCAAAGGACAACGGCGCTGTCATTTTTAGCGTACCTTCAATACGCATGGGAGCGTCAGTAGCATGCTCATTGACAGCGTCAACCGCACGCAAGATATTATTCACTTGCTGATAATATTGCTCACCAGCTTGCGTCAATTTAGATTGGCGGGTAGTACGGCTGATTAATTGACTGCCTAAACGCTCTTCCAATTCTTTAAGTCGGCGACTGACGGCTGATTTTGCAATATTTAACTGCTCAGCAGCCTTGGTAATACTACCTGCCTCAACAATGCGTACAAACATCGCCATGTCTTCTAATTGACCCATTATCGATGCCTCATGATTGTTCTTACCCCAAGAACTTACATTTGTAATTATTGCTGTTTATCCCATGCTAGTCAACGCCTATAATCGCGCTATTCTCTACTTAGAGACATGATTAAACACACTTTTGGAGCATCATTATGGACAAATTACAGCAATTTAGCGCACCGCTCGGTCGTCTATTATTATCAATCATTTTCATCTTTGCAGGCATTGGTAAAATCACAGATTATGCGACCACTCAAGGCTATATGGAGTCAGTAGGTGTGCCTGGTATGTTATTACCATTGGTAATCGCGTTTGAGGTACTAGGTGGTATCGCTATCTTGCTAGGTTATAAAGCTCGCCCAATCGCTTTCTTGTTTGCTGGGTTTAGCATCGTGTCAGCTATTATTTTTCATCAGTTCTGGACTGACGAATCACAGATGATCTCATTTATGAAGAATATTTCGATCGCAGGTGGGTTTTTGATGATTTTTGCTCATGGTGCGGGTGCTTACTCAATAGACAATAAGCGATAAACAATCAGTAGCTGAGTTACCTCTTATACGCTTACGAAGAATAATCATAAAGGGATAGTTTCAAATAAAGAGCATCATTAACATTTTCACAGAAAATTTCAACAGCAGACAGTTTTTTATATAAGCATAACTTAAAGTAATTTATATAAAGTTAGCTGTGCTAATATATGTAAAAAATCTACATTACGTTAAAACTGCTCTGATTGTTCTACAAAACAGAATAGTTAATTGCATTTAGCGTTGTTTATCTATGTATGGTTAATAATTATAATAAGCCCATTGTTTAAATAGATTAATCGATAATAAGTATATAGAGGATTAATCTGTTGATAGCTAAGGACGAATTATGAAAACAATCTATCATGCAGCAGACTCACGTGGCGATGCCAATCATGGCTGGCTTAAAAGCAGACATACCTTTAGCTTTGCCAATTATCATAATCCTGAGCGTATGGGCTTTGGTGCCTTACGCGTTATTAATGATGATTTTGTCATTGGTGGTCAAGGGTTTGACAATCACTCGCACCGTAACATGGAAATTATCAGTATTCCTCTATCCGGCAAGCTTGCTCACGGCGACAGTATCGGCAACGAGGGCGTCATAGAAACTAGTGAAATTCAAGTGATGTCAGCGGGTACAGGCATTACCCATAGTGAAATGAATGGTGACGATGCAGAGGCTGTGAGGTTTCTGCAGATTTGGGTGATACCAAACAAAATGGATGTCGCACCGCGCTATCAGCAAGTGCATATGGGCGATATCATGCGACCTAACGAGTTTAGCCAAGTGCTATCACCTAATGCCGATGATGCAGGGGTTTGGATTCATCAAGATGCTTGGTTTAGCATGGGTGGTTTTGACGAAGGCATATCGCAAACTTATCAGTTAAATAATCCCAACAACGGTGTCTACGTATTTGTGCTCAGCGGTGAAGTCGTGATAAATGGCCAAGTCCTGTCTACTCGTGACGGCCTTTGCATTTGGGATACTCAGAGCTTTACGATGGACGCAACAGTAGCTAGCCGTGTGCTAGTGATGGAAGTACCGCTATTTATGTAGTCATCGGATAGCAAAGTGCTTTATCAATTAAAGTACTCATACCAATAAATATTAATGCTAAAAATTACTCTTATTAATAACTATTTTACTAACAACGTGGAGAAACACTATGTCAGATTTAACAACATTACAGCAGCTAGCAGAAAAACGTCGTTCTATCTATGCGCTAAGCAACCAACTGCCAGTAGCTAACGACGAAATCGTGAAAATAGTTGAACATGCTATTTTGCACACGCCATCGTCGTTTAACTCGCAATCAACGCGCATCGTTGTATTGTTTGGCGATGATCATCGTAAATTGTGGGATATGACCGAAGATACGTTACGCGAAATCGTTGGTGACGAAGAGAAGTTCAAATCGACCAAAGAGCGTGTCAATGGTTTCCGTAACGGTGCTGGTACTGTATTGTTTTTTGAAGATCAAGCGGTCGTCAGAGGCATGCAAGAAGCAGCGCCACTATATGCTGATAACTTCCCAATCTGGGCAAGCCAGACCAGCGCCATGCATCAGTATGTTATATGGACGGCACTCGCCAGTATCGATGTTGGCGCAAGCTTACAGCACTACAATCCAGTAATCGATCAAAAAGTAGCTAGCGCTTGGGATATCGATAAAGACTGGACGCTAAATGCACAATTGGTATTTGGAACGATTGAGCAGCCAGCGGGCGAAAAAGCATTTAAGCCAGTCGAAGAACGTATGAAAGTGTTTGGTGCTTAAGGTAAGCTAGTTTATTCCATTTTATATAGCCCCAAAAGCTTACGTAAAAAAAGCGCCACTCAGTAATTTCTGGGCGGCGTTTTCTTATTGGTAATATTTTCTTGTTGAGGGTCAAGATTGTATAGGTTATCAATAGCCTACAGCTAAGCTAAATTCCTGCAAAAATTAAGCAGAGATTGACAACTATTTACGTTGCATCAAACTATTAGCCACCCATGCTGGACCGATTAATAAAAACTGTAGATCCTTAAAGAAAGAAGGTTTTTTGCCTTCGATTTTATGCCCGATGAATTGTCCAATCCACGCAACGACAAAGACCGCTGCCCACGCTTTGAATCCCCATGGCATCGCTGCCATCACTGACAGACAGATAAGAATAAACATCCCCATCGCTAAAAACAGTGGCGTAGATAAACGCATATAAAACAGTAGTACCAATGCGCTAAGCACCAAGGTAAACCACACAGATAATGACATACCCATACCTAGCAGACTGACAAAGATCGTCGGCACACATAGCCAATGGATTTTTTTATTGACCAAGTTTTGGTGACTGACAGAGTACTCACTAAGCCATTGCTCTAGCGTACGTTTGGACATTTTTGGTTGACGAGACATACTAACCTCCCTGTTAGTAAATAAGATAAGTAACTCATACTAGCTAATGGACTCGCTACTAATCTCAGTATGAAGATGATTGTTAACATCAGTTGTAGCACTAATTGCGCCTGTCTACCACGTTATCTGATAGACGGCACAGTCAATTTCACTTGTACTATTGATACTATATCAGCAAGATTTTATTCAAACTTCCAAGGGGTTTTTGTATAAGAGACGCGTTATCCTTGCTCGCTGCGATGCCATTCATAAAGACCGATAAAGGCGTTTACTTGATACACCATAGTCTGAATAGCAAAGATATAGTTGCCAGACATGAGGTTCACGATGAGCCAGACAAAGTTGACGATAATCCATAACCACCAGTTAAACGAATAACGCAGAATCATAGCTGCCTGAGCGGTAATAGAAAGCACAAAGGCAATCACATTAATCCAAAAGAAAGAGATAAATCCCAAAAACAGACTACTATCATCCTCTACGACCGCATAGCCATAGCTCGCCAGTAGATCATTTATCGTAGGAAACAAGGCAAGACCAATGATAATAAATGCAGCAGTGATTAACCAAACAGCTTTACTTGCTGATTTAGGTATCATGTCGCCATCAGGATCGGTGTGTTTCGACCAATAAAAAATACCGTAAACGTGGGTAAAAAAGTTAAATAGTGGAGCAAGCATCAAACCAACTGCGCCAGACGTTGCCTGCACGATGACTTCGCCGGCCGTTGCCCCCATACCAAAGCCATTGCCCATGACGTTTTTGCGGAATGATAACGAGACCACGCAAACCAAACCAATGAACGAGACCGCTAAATAAAACCAGTCAAGCGTGGTATGGTCTGTCGTGAGCCAAAAACCTGCGGATAAGGCAATGACACCGCAAATAAACCAAATGATAATCCATTGCATCGCCCATTTTCCGGTGATGTTGTCCAATAGCTGAATACGCATCGCTTTTCCCCTAAAGTAAATACTGATATCAATATAGTGCTAACTGTCATGTATTAGTTAAACAACGTGTGCTAGTTGAATAACATGTGCTAGTGAATAAATTATTATAAATATGCTCAGTACAGCTTATGATTTTTTGCCATAGATATATTGATCAATCAATAACAATGCTTGCTGGTAGCGAGCGTCATAGTCAGGCTGGTCAATCATATGCGGCGTAATATCGTGACGCGCAAAAATATCTATCAAACGCTGCTCAAAGCGTCCACGCGCTTCAGGCGTACCCAAAGATCGCATACCATCATCGACCCATGGCGTATTGTTATCTAGCATAATGGTGTGGTCTAAGCGAAACTCATCGATACAAGCATCCACAAAGGGATGCGTGCGACCCTCATACTCTTCACAAAATGCTTGCGTAGTGACAAAGTCAGTATCAACGATGGTGATAGGGGCCGTTGCATTGGCTTTAGCTTCTCGGATTGCTTCAGCATGATCAAGACATATAGGGCCATAATCACTGTACTGTAATCCAACCTCGCTACCGCCCAAATCCGTACCGACATACAGACGACCCATTTCTAGGGCAAAGCTGGCACCGTAATAATTGGCAAGCTTATGGACTAGCGTTGTCTTACCTGAGCTTTCACCGCCGACGATAGCGACAGTCTTGGTATAGTCGGCGCGGGCTTGCGGATGAAGTGCTGACCAATGGGCGACTGGATCACGCGCAATCGCATAAGAGTCAAATTCCGGCTGTAGCGGCGTAGTGACGACTGGCAAAAGCAACTGCTCTTGTATGTCATTGCGAGTGAGCGGATGGTTTTCCGCCATAAACAATACAGTCTCTGCTGATAGTGATAGTGCGTCCATTAAGCGTTGCAATTTGGCATTACTAGCAGCGCCATCGATACTGACATCATCGCTAGTGCTATACAGATGTTCGTGCAGCGGTAGCTCTATCTCATGAGTAGTATGAATATGAATAAATGGCAAGTCGGCACAGGCCATCTGTAGCCAACGCGCTTTGTCTTGTAAGGTAATGGTAAAATCAGGATGCGGCAATGGATGCGCCATAATAACGATATGTAAGGTTTTGGCTTGTCCTGCTGCATCCAATATGCTGCGCATCTGTCCTAAATGCAGGGGCTCGAAATGTCCAATCATCAACCCAGTGTCGTACATAGTTATCCTTATTATTTTTTTATTCTAATCTTAGTGTTCTATGTCTATTCTAAAAAATACGGTCGATACTGTCTAAGTTGAATGATCCAAACTAGATATCTATCAAGATCCAAATCAGCAATCTATTAAGACCTGTAACACTAACCTCGTTACTTACTTCTACTATTCTTCGTAAAGGTGTTTTTATCTAACAGTTGAGCAGTGTTATAACTTTCATCATAGAACGTCTGAAAACTTAAGTTGCTTATCAGCATGGTATAAAGCTTTTGGATGATTTGCAGGTGGGTTATTGTAAAAATAAGGTATATCGCACGTACATGGAATCGCACGTTTTCTAATTGAGGGTTCTTTTAATCGAGTAAACTTGGTCAGCTAAAATATTATTCAGTCTATCAAAAGTTTGACTCGATTTTAGCGTTGTAAAGCGCGCTTATCTCTTTGATTAAATTAAAAATTACAAGATATGTGAAGCTGGATTGCAAGGTTGTAGCAACAAAGGTGGTTTTGAAACATTTTGAAATAACTATTTAAAATCAGGGGCTTGCATGGTGCTATGACAGATTAGGGTAAGCTTGAGTAGCATAAACTCACAAAGTACTGCTATACCTTCAACAGATAAATCCTGAATTATTGATATACTGATTCGTAAGTTAGCAAAGCAAGATAATGTTTTAGCTATATACGTAAGACAATCAGAAAAATAGAATAAAAAATAAACAAGAATAGAAAATAGAGAGGTATTTGATTTGGCTAAGTTAGCAAAATTACATCGCTCACCAAACAATCGCATGATAGCAGGTGTGATGGGTGGCATTGCAGAGTATGCTGGTTGGTCGCCAACATGGGTGAGAGTATTATTCGTAATCATCTCATCGTTAAGCGCAGCAGTACCAGGCATTTTGATTTATATCATCCTATGGATAATTATGCCAAAAGCCAATAATCAGTCTTATCAATAATAGGAGCCTGATAGTTATTTTTAAAATTAGCTTTTTTAGAATTAGGTTTTCTGAACCAGTTAAAAAGACAAATTTAAGTTAGACGTAGTTGCTAAAAACAGTAGACCTCCAAAAAATAAAAAGCCTGATCAATCAGGATGCCCAAGATACAATTTTCCTCCTGCCCGAATGCTAGCGCATTTGGGTATTTTTTTATTTATTGTATTAGTGCGACTTCCATGATGATTTGCCTGAAAATACGCTATACAACTGAGGTTTTGTGCTCGCTATGCAAATTTAGTTGATGTAAATATGGATAAAATAGTCAATTTTTAGTAAGGTGAGCAGGCAGATAGAGTCGTTGCCGAATAGGTCGCGCGTGCGCTATCAGAGATTTATTTAATAATACTCATTTCACAGTGACTTTACTATGAAAACCGAAACTATGACATCCCAAGCGATAACCCCGATGACACAAGATAAAGATTCTCAACCGATGACTTTTCAAGATTTAATCTTAACTTTGCAAAATTATTGGGCCGATAAAGGCTGCGTTGTATTGCAGCCCTACGACATGGAAGTCGGTGCAGGTACTTTTCATACCGCGACGTTTTTGCGCTCATTAGGTCCTGAGCGCTGGAATGCAGCGTATGTACAGCCATCACGTCGTCCTACTGACGGGCGCTATGGTGACAATCCAAACCGCTTGCAGCATTATTATCAGTTCCAGGTCGTGCTAAAGCCAAACCCACCGAACATCCAAGAGCTGTATTTGGACTCACTACGAGCCATTGGTATTGATCCATTGGTGCATGATGTGCGTTTTGTAGAAGACAACTGGGAATCGCCAACTCTTGGTGCATGGGGACTTGGTTGGGAGATCTGGTTAAACGGTATGGAAGTCACGCAGTTTACCTATTTCCAGCAAGTCGGCGGTATTGAATGTTTCCCAGTCACAGGTGAGATTACTTACGGTCTTGAGCGTTTGGCCATGTATGTACAAGGCGTTGATAGCGTTTATGATTTGGTCTGGGCAGATGGTGAGTTTGGTCGCGTCACGTATGGCGATGTTTTTCATCAAAACGAGGTCGAGCAGTCTACCTATAATTTTGAGCACGCTGATGTGCCAATGATGGGCGAGATGTTTGATTTTTATGAGCAACAAGCCGACAAATTGGTCGATGCAGGATTGCCATTGCCAGCTTATGAGATGGTATTAAAAGCATCTCATGCGTTTAACTTGCTTGATGCACGTGGCGCTATTTCAGTGACTGAACGTCAGCGTTTTATCCTACGTGTGCGTACACTTGCTCGTAAGGTTGCTTTTGGTTATGTCGAAGCTCGTGCCAAATTGGGCTTCCCATTGGCTGATGAAGAGCATCGCCAAGCCGCGCTTGATAAGTATTTGCCAAAAGAAGACGTGTCAAAAGACAGCTTAGCAGCAGACAACTCAGCAAAAGAAACTACTGCCACCAACCAATCTACTAACGATAAATAGGAGCATCCCATGAGTACTATTCTATTTGAACTGGGGTGTGAAGAGCTACCTCCAAAGAGCCTAAAACCATTACGTGATGCGCTACAAGCCAGTGTTACTGAGCAATTAACAGCAGCAGATATCACCTTTGATAGTATCAAGGCTTTTGCTGCTCCGCGACGTTTGGCCATTCAGATTCAAGGTATTAGCGATAAGCAGCCTGATCGCACTGAGCAAAAACGCGGACCAGCGATTAAAGCGGCGTTTGATGCAGAGGGCAATCCAACACGTGCGGCCATGGGCTTTGCCAAAGGTTTGGGTATTGAAGCCAGCGAGCTTACGACGATTAATACCGACAAAGGTGACTATGTCGGTTTTGAGCAGACTATCCGTGGTCAAGCGACTACTGAGTTACTGCCTGCTATTTTCCAAACCGCGCTAGATAATTTGCCAATTGCTAAGCGTATGCGCTCAGGCGCTAGCCGCAACGAGTTTGTACGTCCAGTACAGTGGGCAGTATTGATGCAGGATGATACTGTCATTGATGCCACTATCCAGGGTCATCAGACTGGTACGCAAACGCGTGGTCATCGCTTCCACAGCCCTGACTACCACAATATTGCTCATGCCAATGATTATGAAGAATTACTAAGTGGTCTAAAAGTAGTGGCAGATTTTGATAAGCGTCAAATGCTGATCAAAAACCAAGTCAAAGCTTTGGCAGATGAAGTCAATTCTGATGCCATCGTACCGCAAGATTTGTTAGATGAAGTCACCGCATTGGTCGATTTTCCAATTGCACTACGAGCAAGCTTTGAAGCGCGCTTTTTACAAGTACCGCAAGAAGCGCTTATCTCGACCATGCAAGCGGATCAAAAGTATTTTTGCTTGACGGATAAGAATGGCAAGCTGCAGCCGTATTTCATTTTTATTACCAATATTGAATCAAAAGATCCTAACCAGATTATCGAAGGTAATGAAAAAGTTGTACGTCCACGTTTGGCTGATGCAGAGTTTTTCTTCTTACAAGATCAAAAGCAGCCGTTGTTTGCGCTTACAGAAAGCCTAAAAAATCGCGTATTCCAAGACAAACTGGGTACGATTTGGGAGAAGTCTGAGCGTATTGCTAAGCTTGCTGCATTCATCGCTACATTGATGCAGCAGCAAGGCCACGGTATCAATGTTGATGAAACCGTACGTGCAGGTATTTTATCTAAAGCAGATTTGGCCAGCTCGCTCGTCGGCGAGTACCCTGAATTGCAAGGTATCGCAGGTACTTATTATGCGCGTCTAAACGATGAGCCTGAAGCGGTTGCAGCCAGTTTAGAAGAGCAATATCTGCCTAAGTTCAGTGGCGATGTATTACCACAAACACCGATTGGTATTTGCTTAGCGTTAGCTGATCGTTTGGATACATTGGTTGGGATCTTTGCGATTGACCAAGCACCGACGGGTTCAAAGGATCCGTTTAGCTTACGTCGTTCTGCTATTGGCATCTTGCGTATTTTGATCGAAAAGCAGCTGCCGATTAATTTGGTTGCGCTCGTTGAGCAAGCGATTAAAGGCTATAGCGATGCTGAAGGTAGTAAGATTGAAAAAATGGGTGATACCTTTACCCAAGTCATGGCATTCCTAAACTCGCGCTACCGTGCGATGTATACGGAGCAGGGCGTTAGTGTCGATACGATTCAAGCAGTGCAAGCGATTAACCCGCATATGCCACTTGATTTTGATCAGCGTATCCGTGCAGTGCAAGCATTTAGCGAGCTATCACAAGCGTCGATGTTGGCTGATTCAAACAAACGTGTTGCTAATATATTGGCCAAGTCAGAAGTGAGCGTGGCTGATACAGTCGATGAAGCACTACTGTCTGAACCTGCTGAGCAAAACTTATATGCAAATGTGCAGCAAGCACAGACAGTGGTACAACCATTGCTGGAGCAAGCGGACTATACGCAAGTATTGCAAACGCTGGCTAGCTTAGATGAGCCGTTGACCCAGTTCTTTGATCAAGTAATGGTCAACAGTGAAGATGCCTCGCTTAAAAACAATCGCTTGGCATTGTTAAAGCAGGTTCGCGCCTTGTTCTTGACGGTAGCTGATATCAGTGAGCTACAGCTGTAACTCTGCTAAAAGCTGATGGTTACTTTAACTTGACGGTTACTTTTGATAAAAAACCTGGCTTATCATGGCCAGGTTTTTTGTTATGCAGTTGACTGGTTTACTCATACAGTTATCCGTTAGATATAGCCAGTCAGTTAGCGCAATTAGCAATTAAACGGTAAATGCATTGTATTATCGCTATTATTGACGGTAAAATTTATGCTATCAAAACGTATTAAATAATCTTATTTAGTAGATTTCGTTATTTCTTGCGTTTACCCGTAATCGAAGGAGCACTGCCGTGTTTGCTGTTATTATTGTCATCCTTATTATTTGGGCTTCAATGTGGGCTTTTTATAAGTTTATGTACCCGCGCGCACCTAAGAGTATGATGCCAAAAGAAGGAGATGTGACCACTCCGCGTCAGTGTAATTTCTGTGGCAACAGCTTGGCTGAATATCGCGGCGTACTTGAAACCAAACCAAGTACAGCTACCGATGGCAATGTTGAATCGAACCAAGAGTTATTCTTTTGCAATTATGAGCATCAAGCAGACTTTCATGCAGGCAAGACCTACACGCCTTATGCATAAATAGATAAATGATTGACCAAAAAAAGCGCCTAACTTTATTGGCTAGGCGCTTATATGTCTAATACAGTACGATGCATCTATAGAATAGAATGAGCATCTTTCATGATTTTATTCAGCAATGCTTCGGACTGTTTGTTTTTCTGCAAACGATCTTCATCACTTCTTTGATTGGCATGGATTTTTTCATATAGGTTCAAGCAGCACAGTACCAGTATGCTTTCTTGGCTAAGACTTGGCGCATCTCTTTTTAAATCAAGCGCATAGTTGTTGATATACGAAACCGCTGACAGTAGCTCTTCTTGCTCATGTACTGGACAAAATATTGGATAAGTAACCCCAGCAATCGCGATATCAACTTTTTTGATTTGTGGTTCAGGCGCTTTAGGTGTTTTGGTATTAGATTGTGTCATGGCGCTTGATATATTTGATGCTGCTGGTGTCGTTTTTTGCGCTGGTACTGGCACATTTGGTACTGGCGCACTTGGTGCTTGAGTATTTTTTGGTTGTTTGTCTATCGATTTGCTTTGGTCATCGGTCATGATAAATCCTACAATGTCTGGTCAGTGAAATGAGTGATATCAGATTTTACAAATAGCGCTGGGTAGCTCAATAAGCAGTACTTCTTTGCCATCTATTACAAGAGCGTGTTAGCCTTCTGCTTGATCGATACGGGTTAGGCGTTGTAACACGACTTGCGTACGCTCAGCTGCCAATTGGTTCTTCTTTTGCAGTTCACTGTTCTGTTGTTTGATATCGCTATACTGCTGCTTTAGCTCATTATTGTGTTGTTGCAGCTCGCTGTTTTGTTGTTGTAATTGGCTGATCTGTTTTTGCAGTTTGTCTTGTTCTTCACCGATCATATGGTGCGCTTCTGCAAGACTTTGATAGCGTTTATCGAGATCGTTCAGTTGTTTTTTGGCACCGTCACGTTCGTTATGACTGTTGTCTAATTTGGTTTTTAGGGCGGCAAATTCTTTTGAATCAGTAACAGGGTGTTGTTTTAAGCTGCTAAGTTCAGCACTGACAAGCTGATACTGTTTTTTGATGTCGAGTACCATTTTTTCTAATATTCTAAGTTGATCATACATAGTCAGTTTTTATCCTTAACAAGTAAGCGTGAATGAATTTTGTTCGCTGCATTTAATAATGCCATAGGTGACCGCATAATATCTATATCAACAAAGTAATTACAAGCATCAGGCTTTGTCTTTTCACTTTTATTTATCGATGATTTGTTCATGACATTTTATCGCGACTATTTTTATTTTATGAGCAGTAATCAATTACTAGGACATCTATTATGAATGATAATATCTCTGGCTGGAATACTTGGCTGACCGCGTTTGATGATTGGACTGACGTGTCTATCAGCGAAGTGCATGGCATGATGACAGGGCTTATGACGGCTTGTAATGCACCTGATGAAGCAACTTGGGCTAAGGTGTTTGAGGAGCTTAGCTTTGCTCCATTACCGGAGCCTGCATTGACCTTGCTGACAGAAGAAGCGGAAGACATCGTGTTTCAGCTAAAAGACAAAGATGATGCCTACGCGTACATGCCGCTCATCCCAGATGATGAACATGATTTATACGAGCGCGTGATGGCGTTGAAACAGTGGGCAAACGGTTTTATGACCGGTTTTGGTATTACTGATTGTGGTTTGACCAGTGAAGAAAACGAGATGCTATCTGATTTGGCTAAGATTGGCGCAATCCGTCTCGAAGATGATGAAGATTTTGAAGGTGGCGAAGAGTCTTATCTTTATATCTATGAATTTGCTCGTATGGTACCCGTAAGTTTTGCCACGCGTAAACGCAAGGCTGTCAAAGATATCGCGCTCATCGCTGGTTTGTCTATCGATGCCAAAACAACCAAAGAGCTACAGGCAGAAGGTAAGTTACCAAAACCAATGCCGCCAGTGGTGGATGTGATGAATCATAACAATCCATCGTAAGCAGCTCTGACACATCATAGTTCTGAAAATTGTAGTAAGGATATTTTATGATCCAAAATAACAGTAGTAATAGCGATAATGTCGGCAGTAGCAACGATGTCCAGCTGAAAAGTGCTGAGCATCCTACTCAAAGTCTCGATTGGCTAACACGTCTCATCGCCTTTGATACGGTCAGTCGTCACTCTAATTTGGCTTTGATTAATGATGTAAAGTCGTACTGTGAGCAGTTAGGCTTGACGGTAGATTTGACCTTTAATGAAGCTAAAACCAAAGCCAATTTGTTTGTGACTGTACCAGCTGGTGAAAACGCTGATATTATCAATAACGGTCTGGTCTTATCAGGTCATACCGACGTTGTGCCAGTTGATGGACAAGCGTGGTCTTCAGAGCCGTTTACCGCGACGATACGTGGTGATAAGCTATATGGACGCGGTGCATGTGATATGAAGGGCTTCATTGCTTGTGCACTAACGGTATTGCCGCAAGCCGTGCAGTTATCGAATAGCGGTCAGCTACGTCGTCCGTTGCATTTGGCATTGTCGTTCGATGAAGAGGTTGGCTGTTTGGGTGCGCCATTGATTTTGGCAGACCTAAAAGCACGTGGTATCACCCCTGATTATTGTATCGTCGGTGAGCCGACCAACATGGCTATGGTAGTTGCACACAAAGGCATCGCAGTTTATCGTTGCCGTGTACATGGCAAGTCGGCGCATTCGTCACTGATTGCACAAGGTGTCAATGCTATTAGCTACGCTAGCAGATTGGTTGGCTACGTAGATACGCTTGCTGAAGAGCTGAGTACTCGTGATGATAACGATGCGTCGTTTACAGTGCCATACTCGACATTGTCAGTAGGTACTATACATGGTGGTACAGCGACCAATATCGTGCCCAACTTATGCGAGTTTACTTTTGACTATCGTAACCTGCCGCACATGACGCAAGACGATATACTAGCGCCCATTCGAGCCAAAGTCGCTGAGCTAAATGCCCAAATGCAAGCACGTGCGCCAGAGACTGGTATTGAGCTGATGCAAGAAGAAAGCGTCCCAGCCATGACTGATGACGATAGTGCTGAGCTACAATCGTTAATCGCTGCGCTGACAGGAGATGATGAGCGTCATAAAGTGGCTTACGCGACTGAAGGCGGTCAGTTTACCAATGCAGGTATCCCAACGATTATCTGTGGCCCTGGTAGTATTGAGCAGGCGCACAAAGCGGATGAGTATGTGGAGCTTAGCGAAATTGAACGCTGCGATGCGTTTTTAAAGAAATTGTTAGATAGCTGTACGACTCAGCCATCTATGCAGTCATAATTACTCAGTAGTAGGCGTATCGGTCCTTTAATAATTTTTTTCGAGACTTTTTGATATATAGATATAAGTGACACCGTCTTAATGGCGGTGTTTATTTTTTAGTCGCATAGCCGTTCGTATTAGAACCATTTACACATGACAAAGTAGGGGTGGGTTGATGTCTTGGCATCTGTTTGCAGTGTTTTTCGCAAGTACGTTTTTTATCTCAGCGACCCCTGGTCCTAATATGCTGCTGGCGTTTCAGTATGGCATGAACTATGGCGTTAAACGAACCTTATGGACGCTGGCAGGTCTGAGCCTTGGTTTGTTTGTATTACTGCTATCGACACTGCTTGGCTTGGACGTAATTAGTCGCCAGTCACCGTGGCTACTGACCATCATCAAAGCAGTTGGCGCGGCGTATTTAATCTATTTGGGTATCAGCTCATGGCGCGATGCTGGTGACGGTAGCTTGATGAGTGATGCTAAAGAGTTGAGTGCCGAGGTAGCAGCAGACTATGCTGCCACTGACGGTGCGCCTAGTAAACCGCAGCCGCGTTCGCTCTCTAGTGCTGCTACCAAAATAGCGCCGAGCAATACAACCTTGTTTCGTACTGGTGTTTGGGTGTCATTATCTAATCCGAAAGCTATTTTGTTCTTTGCGGCCTTTTTCCCTAAATTTATCAATTTCAGTGCACCACTATGGCCGCAATATGTCCTATTGACTATCGGCTTGTTTTTGAGCGAAACGATTTGGCAAATCGTATATACGTTAGGTGGCAAAAAGCTAGCAAGTTGGCTCGATGTTGGTAATCGCTTAGCTTGGCTCAATCGTGGTTGTGGGGTAATATTTATAATTATCGCTGCTGCTTTATTGGCTGAAGTGTTAAATAGTTTTATGGTATAAAAGGTGCTATTCACGAAAAGGAAGATATCGACATCGTCCGCAAAAAACGTCGCCGCGAGACCAAGCAACAGTTACGGAAGACAGATTGGTTATCAGAATAATGATGGTTAATATTCACGCACAAAAAAGCCGTTCGCTATTATAGTGAACGGCTTTTTTATTCAAGCTTATAACTTAACCATTGTTACCTTAACCACTATGCCAATACTTCGATTAGCTCACCTTTTACCATGTGCGGGCTGACGAAATCAGTAATACGTACGCTCACGAGTTTACCCAACATCTCATCCATTTTCTCAACATCATGAGGGAACATGACGGTACGAGTGTTATCTGCCGTACCGATTAAGCAATCAGGATGACGGTTGGCAACTTGCTCCACCAAGACGCGAGTCGTAGTGCCGACCATCTCATGCGTTTTGGCAAGCGTTGAGTCAATGATGACTTTCTGGAATTCAGCTAAGCGGGCTTTTTTGGTCGTGAAGCTCACATCATCTGGCAACTCAGCCGCTGGCGTGCCTGGACGCTTAGAGTAGATAAAGCTGTAAGAGTGATCGAAGTTCAACTCTTTCGCCAAGTTCAAGGTATCTTGGAAGTCTTGATCAGTTTCACCAGGGAAGCCAATGATAAAGTCGCTCGACAAGTGAATATCTGGGCGAATGGCTTTTAGCTTATTAATCTGATTGATATACACATCAATCGTATGGTTGCGCTTCATCGCTGCCAAAATAGCGTTTGAGCCACTCTGAACCGGTAGATGTAAGTGCGATACTAGCTCAGGTAACTGTGCATACGCATCAATGATGTCATCAGTGAACTCTAGTGGATGGCTAGTCGTATAGCGAATACGCTCAACACCATCGACATGCGAGACATAATGCAATAGCTCAGCGAAACGGCAAATGCTGCCATCGTCTTTTTCGCCGCGATAGCCGTTAACGTTTTGACCCAATAGGTTAATTTCACGGATACCTTGAGCAGCAAGGCTGTCAATCTCAGCCAAGACGTCATCAAGTGGACGCGATAATTCTTCACCACGCGTATAAGGCACCACGCAAAACGAGCAATATTTTGAACAGCCTTCCATGATAGAGACAAACGCTTTGTAGCCTTCTACTCTTGGCTCTGGCAAAAAGTCAAACTTTTCGATGCTAGGGAATGATACGTCAATTGTGCCAATACGATTTTTTGGCGCGATTTCACGTTGTTCGTTTGATTGATCGTATAGCTCTGGCAGGCGATGCAAAGTTTGCGGACCAAATACCATATCGACATAAGGCGCACGCTTTTGGATGTTATCGCCTTCTTGTGAAGCGACACAACCACCGACGCCAATGACGAGGTCAGGGCGTTTTTCTTTTAGTTTGCGCCAGCGGCCCAATTCTGAAAAGACTTTTTCTTGCGCTTTTTCGCGAATAGAGCAGGTGTTCATCAGTAGTACATCGGCCTCATCGATATCATGAGTCACTTCCATACCGTGAGAATCACCGAGCACGTCTAGCATTTTGCCAGAGTCATAGACATTCATCTGACAGCCTTGTGTCGTGACAAAGATCTTTTTTGTCGCTGCTTTTCCGACAGGTGCTTGGGCTGAACTTGCTTCTTTGAGTGCAGTGACAGCACGTGCGGTGACAGTCGTCTCAGCAACAGCATCGTCATCGATGCGGGGATTGAATACAGTAACACTCATAAGGATAAGTCCATGATTGACCAAAAATATAGCGGAGTAGCCGATTAACAGGTGGCGTATTTTATCACAACCCTGTGCCAATGTGAAAAATTAGCACAGGCGATGAGGTATCAATATGATAAATAATTCATAGCAGTATCAATTATTTACTGTCGTTCATATTACTATTCATAAAAACTGCGGCTCGTTATCACTTCTATGTTACACCGTGCTGTCCTATTTATTAACAAAAGGTAAAGGAGATAGTTGAAAGCACAATGAGTATAGTATGATGATTGCTATACCCTTGGCGGTACTTAGCGAACCGTTATTCACATATTTATAGAGATATCATAAAGAGAGTCAGTATGACAAAGTTGCGTGTTGCGCATAGCATCAAGGATGAAGAGTCTATCAGTCAAAAACACGCGTCAAAGCGAATCACAGTAGGTACGCTACGGTTGAGCGCGTTGAGCGTGGCAACAGCGGTAAGTGCACTTGGTGTGTCACAAGTCGCTTGTGCCGAGTTGACCTGGGGCGATGAGGAAAGCTATCAACAAGAAAGTAACTATCAACAAGATTATCAGCAAGACAGTAGTATTGACTCATTTATGGCAGCCGCTATCGCCGCAGATCGCGGTGATGTGAGTGCGCTCTATAACTATGAGCAAGTCATGAGCGGCGGCTTGTTTGCGATGTATCCGACCTATTGGCGTATGAATCTAGATCTTAATTCACAGAGTTCAGCGGCGGTCTCGCAGTTTGTGCGTCAGTATCCAGACACGGTTATGGCTGAGAAATTAGTGGCTGATTTTGCGGAGACCAAAGCAGGATCGAATGATTATGCCTCGGTTAGACAGGTAGCCAATTTGATTACCAATGCCGATGCCAGTGAGCGCTGTGCGGTTGCGCTTGGGTTTAATAATGGCGGTGACACCATGCGTGCTATGGCAGCCAAATCTGATGTTTGGCTAACCACCAAAAAGCAACCAGCATTGTGCGATCAGCTAGCGATGGAGATGAACAACAACGCGCTGATTAGTAATCAAGATCGTGCGGCTCGTCTCAAGCGTATGCTACGTAAAGGTAAGACCGGTGATATTATGGCATTGTCCTCACGCCTTGGTACGCCAATTGCTTATTCGGCGCTCAGTGAAATTCAGCTAAATCCGTCTTCTTTCTTTAGCCGTTTTGGTCGTGAGCCTGCAAGCCAAACCAATCAATACCTATATATGTATGCAATCGGCCGTATGGCTGATAAGTCTTATCGTGAGGCGGCGCTACAGTTAGACTTTGATATCAAACAAGACAATCAGCGCGCGGTCAGATTGTTGAATGACGAAACCCGACGCTATGCTTATCGTACGCTTGGCGTACAGCGTATGAATCACAACACTGATGATGGCTTTAACGCTGAAGCAGTCGATTGGTTCCGCAACAGTTTGGATAATGATTTTAATTTTGAAGAAGCTGAAGATTACGCGATGGCAGCGATTCGCTTCGGTCGTTGGGATGATGTGGTCGAAGCTATCTCAAAAATGGACGGCGAAACCCAAAAAGAAGCCCAGTGGCAGTATTGGTTGGCTCGCGCGTATGAGCAGTCAAGCGATAGTAGCAAGCGCAATACGTCCAAAAAAATGTATCAGAACTTAGCAAAAAGTAATGACTACTATGGCCTAATGGCAAAAGATAAAATAGGGCAGCGTTTTGATGCTAGCCGTTTAGGCGGTAGCAATTTGCCTAACGTCAGTACTGCTGACCGTGCGCGCGTCATGCAAGACGCCAATTTTGCTCGTGCGTTTGCGTTGTACAACTCTGAGGCCAGTCGTGCTTATGCCAACCGTGAGTGGAACTGGGCTGTAAAGCAAGCTCGTGATAATCGTGATGACAATTTAATCATTGCCGCTGCTCGTCAAGCCTATGATATGGGCTGGCTCGATCGAGCGATTTATGCGGTTGATAATACTGATAGGGTGGATAGCTTAGCACTCTCGCATCCGATGCCACATCAAAGCGCAGTCGTACGTTATAGTGAGTCAGCAGGTATTGATCCAGCATGGGCGTACGGTATTATGCGTCAAGAAAGCCGTTTTGTATCCTCTGCGCGCTCAAACGTGGGCGCGAGCGGACTGATGCAGGTCATGCCTGATACCGCAAAATATATCGCTCGTAACCTAGGCGAGACGTATAGTGCGAGCCGTGCTAACAGCGGTGATACCAATATCCGCTATGGTACGTGGTATATGGGTGATATTTTGGGCAAGCTTAATTATCAGCCAGTATTGGCAACCGCAGGCTATAACGCTGGTCCTAATAATGCCAAACGCTGGCAGCCAGTTTATGGTTCGCTCGCCGCAGATCAATATGTAGAGTCGATTGCATTTCCTGAGACACGTAACTATGTCAAACACGTAATGGAAAACGCCACTATCTACAGCAGTCTGTTGGGTCGTGGTCAGCCGATTACTCAGCGTATGGGTACGGTGCCCGCTGGCTTTTAATCACTGAACTTGTATTTGATAAACCACTAATGATTCATTGTTAGTGGTTTATTTTTATCTGCTGATTTGCTTTGCTAATTGTCAATTGGTTAAATTTGCTTTGCCCAAGCAGCACTCATCTGGTTAAGGTAAATTTCACAGTCTTTATCCTTTAGTGCTTTATCAACATTTATCGAGATTCCTGACGATGTCGTCAACGTTTACGTTTTTGCTATAGATTAAAAAAAACGTTTTGTTACCATTGCCTTAATGGGAAACCCTATTTTTCAGTCTTGTTCTTAGGTCAATGCGTGTTTTATGTATCGCGTCTAATGATTTAAGTTATAGCCTATGTCTTATCATTGCTAACTAACTGCCTTCAGTCCTATGATCAAAAAATATTTTAGTCTGTCTACGTCGTCAAAAACCAAATATTCGTTATCTAATCGGATATGCTTTTTATCGAAGGCAAATACAAAGACAGATACAAACCTGAGCAACAAGGCTGCTAACTCTATGATGCGATTGCGTGCAGAGTTGGCTAGCAAACACCGTGTAGGTAGTATCAAAGCGACATTGAGCTTCGGCGCTTTACTGCTTATACAAGGCGTTATACTGCTACCAGCACAGGCAGCTAGCACGGTTAAGACTGGTCAGCGTGTACTGATGATTGAGATGACCCCAGCATTATGTAATATGCAGCCAACGCGGGCGCGTATGCGTCAGTGTTTAGAAGGGTATTCATTGACCGTATCTGGTCTGGACATGGGATATGGTGAGCGCTGCGGTCGCGGTAGTGAGCCACGCCTTACCCCGCTACAACTAAAAGTCGTTAACCGCATCATGCCTGACACAACGGTACGTAGCCAGACGTGGCAACGTTACGGAGCCTGTAGTCCGCTTAGCGCCAGCAGTTACTTTCGGCAGATTACTAACTATGCAGGTGGATTAAAGCTACCGAATGAGCTAAATACGGGTAATAGTTATACCGTTTCCAAATCACGGTTTGTCAGTCAAATGACCCGTCTCAATAGTGGTATGTCATCAAACAGTGTGGATCTCATCTGTCAAGAAGGCAGCCGTCGCCAATCGATACTCACTGATATACACGTATGTTATGAAGGCAGTGATTTTGGGACTTGTCATGACGTTGTAGACAGCTGTGGCAGTAAATTTATCATTTCAGGTGGACGATAACCTTTACTTAGTTACCTGCTTAAACCTATTTTTCGATACCGTTTTTCATTTCACTTAGCCGAATTTAATGGTGCAAATTGCCTATTTTGACTATTATATCTACGTATAGCATAGTGAAAACGTGCTTTAGTTATCACGTGATAAAACACTCTATCGCTTTAACCATAAGCGATCAGCCTCTATAAAACTCCTATTGTATAAAATGTAACAATATAATCCCTGACGGGTCTATGACTGTATCTAGACGGTCACTGCGATGAAGTGCTACACTAGCTCTCGGTTTATACATGCTGCTATGCGGCAAACAAGTCGATATCTAAAATGATAATCGTTCATTAGAATTATCTAATAATTAATTAGGGAGTATTCAATGTCAATGAAACAGCCTTTACGTGTTGCCGTCACTGGTGCCGCTGGTAATATCAGCTACGCGATGCTATTTCGTATTGCATCTGGCGAGATGCTAGGTAAAGATCAGCCAGTTATTTTGCAATTACTTGAAATTACGCCAGCTCTTGACGCCCTAAAGGGTGTGGTCATGGAACTAGAAGACTGTGCATTCCCATTGTTGGCTGGTATCGTCCAAACTGACGATGCTAACGTCGCATTCAAAGATATCGATTATGCTTTACTGGTTGGTGCACGTCCTCGTGGCCCAGGTATGGAGCGTAAAGATTTGCTAGAAGCCAACGCTGCGATTTTCTCAGCACAAGGTAAAGCATTGAACGAAGTCGCTAGCCGTGATGTAAAAGTATTGGTAGTCGGTAACCCTGCCAACACGAACGCACTTATCGCTCAGCGTAATGCACCAGATCTTGATCCACGCAACTTCACTGCAATGACTCGTCTAGACCATAACCGTGCTATGGCACAGTTGGCTGGCAAGACTGACAGCACTGTAAATGACGTGAAGAAAATGATCATCTGGGGCAACCATTCGTCAACTCAGTATCCAGATCTAACCGCTTGTACAGTAAACGGCAAGCCTGCGCTAGATTTAGTTGATCGTGAATGGTACGAAGCGACTTATATCCCAGAAGTACAACAGCGCGGTGCTGCGATCATTAAAGCTCGCGGTGCATCATCTGCCGCTTCTGCTGCCAACGCTGCTATCGCACACATGCGTACGTGGGCGCTAGGTACTGATGAGAACGATTGGGTATCTATGGGCGTTTACTCAAACGGCGAATATGGTATTGCTGAAGGTTTGATCTACTCATTCCCATGCACATGCACTAACGGCGACTGGTCTATCGTAGACGGCGTTGATGTATCATCAGATTTCTCAAAAGAGAAAATGGCTGCCACTGAGCAAGAGCTTAGTGAAGAGCGTGATGCAGTAGCACATTTACTACCGTAAATCTAAGCTGCTATCCAGTAAGCTATGATTTAAGTAGTAAAGATAAGTAGTATAAAAAAGCCCTCTGAAATATGAGGGCTTTTTTTATGTCTATAAGAAATAGGCAAATGAGAGCAATTCAATCATCATTTTGAACGAATAAAATCAGTTTACCGTTAATACAATTGATAACGTTAGATAAACGTTGATTAACAGCTATTAAAATAAAGCTTGTTACAATGAATATGTCAATTTGAATAATAAGCACATTAAACAATAAGTACGACTATATTCGTACCATTTAAGGAGAAAAATTATGTTGGGTGAACCAGAATACAGTATGAATGAGTTATTTGCTCAGTTAGGTCTAGACAGCTCTGATGAAGCAATTGATAATTTTATCGCAGCAAACCAACTAGCTAGCGAAGAAAAACTGACAGAGGCTAGCATTTGGACGGACAATCAGCGTATGTTCCTGCAAGAAGAATGGCAAAAAGATGCAGCATGGGTAGAAACCATCGATGAGCTAAATGTCCGTTTGCATCCTGATGCATAAAAGTTTATCAAGAGATAAAAAACCCCGTGATAGTCTTAATATCGCGGGGTTTTTTATATCTGGAGGAACACTAAACCTTAAATTTGCTTGTCGCGCCACTCAAGTAAGTCTGCAACATCTTGATGAATACCCGCTTTTAATGCTTCTATTCCATCATAGCGACGCTCACCGTGCAAAAAGTGTAGGAAACGTACGTGTAAGTTCAATCCGTATAAATCAGCTTGCAACTGTGGAAAGTGGACTTCTAGTCGCCAGTCATCACCTTTATCAACAGAAGGTCTTTTACCAATATTAGCCGTGCCGAACACACTATGCGGACGCAATCCGGCAACACCTGTATGACCGTCGGTGGCAAGCGCAGTCAAACCATCAGCGATCACATTACCATTGTCATCTAAGCTCACCACATCGACTGCAAAAATACCATGCAGGGCAGGCTTTATTCGTTGCAAATCGATATTTGCGGTAGGAAAGTCTATTGTTCGACCTATCTGGTCGCCGCGCACAACCACTCCTGTGATTGCATAGTCACGACCAAGCAACCGGTTGGCCGCCTGAAGGTCACCTGCCAATAGTAAATCACGAACGCGAGTAGAGCTGATACGGGCAGCGTCGTTATCGGTCGTATCAATACTGTCGCTATCAGTATTATCGTTATTAGTATTGCTATCAGTGACCGTATGCAGGTTGGTCACATCCAAACCATAATCACGCAAAAACTGACTGTCGCCAGTACGATCATGGCCAAAGCGAAAGTCATCACCCAGCACCAACGCTTTTACATTCAAACGCTTGGCTACTATATCGGCAAATGCTTGTGCTGATAGCGAGCGAAACTCCGTATCAAAACCTGCTACGATCAATGTTTCAACACCATATTCTGCCAGCAGTGCTTGCTTCTCTGCCAGATTAGTCAAACGTGCAGGCGCTTTAGCAGGTGCAAAAAACTCGCGTGGCTGCGGCTCAAATATCATGACCGCCGCACCCAAATTTTGGGTATGTGCAATCTCACGAACTTGGGCTAGCATGGCTTGGTGACCAAGGTGCACACCGTCGAAATTGCCGATAGTGAGCACGCAAGATGCCAACTCTACTGGGACAGTGTCCGTAGATGAAGTGTGTGGCGACGAAATCAGTTGCTCAAGAAAATAGGTTTTCATAAGTTTTCAGCTATGATGAGACCAAATAAAAAACGAAAAAACACATCTATGCTTAAAATTGATGTGTCTAAAATCAGCCATTATAAAGTAAAATAGCCACACTAACATCCTATAGTCTACGTGTAATGCAAGTATGGCGCATAGGGTGGCTATTCTTTATTGCCAATGATGCTAATACCAATCCTAACAACAATCTCAACAACGATGGAGATCTTATGTCTGCTGCTGCCTTAAATACTATACCAACCGAACTATCGACATATCAGCTCACCGATCAGTTCGTTGTGCAGCGTGCAAGTAAAGAAGATTTAGCAGAAGTTTTAGCCATTTATAATCAAAGCATACCGGGCAAACAAGCAACAGCCAATCTTGCATTGGTTACGCTAGAGGAGCGTGCCGCTTGGTTTGAGGAGCATTTGGAGAGCGCAACCAGACCAATATATGTGGTCAAGGCACTATCATCAGATGATGTAGATCAAACAAAGGCACCGATAGTCGCATGGGGCAGCTTCAGCGATTTGTACGCACGTACGGCCTATCACATCAGTACCGAGATTAGCATTTATCTAAATCAAGATTATCAAGGCAAAGGGTTGGGCAGTTTGCTGACCCGTTGGATGTTGACGCAAGCACCAAGCCTAGGTATTCGAAATATCATCGCCCTTGTCTTTGCTCATAACCATCCAAGCTTAGGATTATTCCGTAAGCTTGGCTTTGAGCAATGGGGTTATATGCCAGAAGTTTGCGATATGGAAGGGTTTATCGCTGATGTTGTAATGCTGGGTAAAGCAGTTACGTCAGACGATATCTCAGATAAAGCGCCTGAGGCAATCTAACTTAAAAAGCTCTAACCTAAAATCTTCCATTGACCTTCTATTTTCTGTAGCTGGTAGGTCAGTGGTGCAGGTTCACTCTGTCCTTTTAGCATCAGCTCGCCAGTAATGGTGGCACGAGTTTTGTCATCATTGTATTTGGTATCAGTAATCGTAACGCCATCCACCGTTTGCTGAAACGCAGACTGGGTGTTGGCAAGCTCTTCTTCAAAGTTTGCCATGTCGACTTGGTAATATGACGCCGCATCTTTTACCTCACCATAATACAAGCTGTTTAAGGCCTGTTTGACAGTATCTTCTGGCGTACCGGCTTGAGTCGGATTAGTCACTAGGCTTTTCTGTTTAGTCGCATCGGTGACTGGATTAATGTTATCACTATCAATTGCTGTCTTATTTTCAGCGCTATCTGTAATTTCGCCTGTTTCGCTAGCACTGTCATCGGTTATTGCTTGGTCAGTCGTATCATTGTCTAATGTGACGTCTTCTGAGGTATCCACGGTCGCTGCCACATCTTCATTATCGGTAGCAGTTTCAGCCGACTCATTATTGCTACAGCCGCTAATAAGGAGTCCAGTGCTTAGTACACCAGTTGCTAGCAAAATTGGTAAGCGCTGGAAGATTGGCTGTTTCGTTGTCATATCAAACCTCAAATGTCATTTATTCATTAATGATCTATTATGACAATTATCAGCAGCGAGCATTGTCATTTCTCATAACAGGCTTGTTTTGGTTTCGTAAGCCTGTCATAAGTTTGCTCATATTTTATCCTAGCCGTGCTTTAGCTGACGCGGACGGAACCCAGTCGCTAGCAATACCACACCGTAAACTAGCGCTCCGACGGCACACATAATAATCAGCGCGACGATACGCTGCCACTGAGCCTCATCGGTAGGAAAATAAGGTAGCATAAAATAAAGCACGCCAATCATAGAGCCAGTCGAGATAGCAAACTGCGTAAACAGCTTTTTCCAATGTGGACCGAAACGGAAAATATCACGCTTGTGTAAGAAGTAATATAGCAGGCCTGCGTTTACAAAAGCCGCGCCAGTCGTAGCTAATGCTAAACCACCATGTAGTGGTATCTCTAAGAAATAGAATATCCCGATAAAAATAACACTAAAAATCATATTGGCGATGACAGATATAATGCCGATTTTGACAGGGGTTCTGGTATCTTGACGCGCAAAAAATGCAGGGGCAAAAATCTTAATAAGCATAAATCCTAAGATACCACCTGCCATACTACGTAGGGCCAGTGAGCTCATCTGGGCGTCACGTAAGGTAAACTCACCGCGTAAAAACAGCGCTTGCATCAATACATCTGCCAGTACAAATAAGGCAGCCGAGGCAGGCACACCGACCAAGATGATAAGGCGTGCTGCCCAGTCGATGGTCTTTTTAAAACTGACATCATCTTTTTGAGCTTCACTTTTTGATAGGCTTGGTAATATGACGGTACCAATCGCCACACCAATCAGACCCAGTGGTAGCTCGCTCATACGTTCAGCTGCGTAGAGCCAAGAGACGGAACCGCCAATCATTAACGAGGCAAAGATGGTGTTTAATAGTAAATTAATCTGAGTAACAGAAACACCAAAGATAGCAGGTAACATCAGTTTTAAAATCCGACGAACGCCTTCGTGCTGGAAGTCAATCTTTGGTGCGACGAGCAGCTTTTGTTGCCAGAGCTGCGGCAGTTGAATCAAGAACTGTAGCAAACCTGCGATAGCAACGGCATAGCCGAGTGCCATAATGGGAGTATCAAACATCGGCGCAAAAATCAGTGCGCCACCAATCATACATAGGTTCAATAACACGGGCGCAAAGGCGGGCGCGGCGAAACGACCGTAGCTTTGTAGAATACCACTCGCAAAAGCTGTCATAGAGATGAATAGCAAATACGGAAAGGTAAGACGCAATAACTCAGCAGTAATGGCAAACTTATCAGGCTGATCGGCAAATCCAGGGGCAAACAACGTCACTACCCAAGGTGCGATTAAGATGACCACCACTGTCAACATCGATAATACTAGCAATAATGCACCCGAGGTGCGACTGACCAAAATCTGTACTTGTTGTAAGCTGTACTTTTCTTTGTATTCGGACAGTACTGGCACGAAAGCTTGGCTAAACGCACCTTCTGCAAACAGTCGTCGTAAGAAGTTTGGGATTTTGAAGGCGACCAAAAAGGCATCCATCAAACCACCTGCACCAAAAACCCCTAGCAATACAACATCACGTACCAAACCTAAAATACGCGATAACATGGTCATACTGCTGACCACCATGGTTGAACGAAATAACCGACTTTTTGCCATGAGAACCTATCTTGCTAAGTTGTATATTGAGTTATGTGCTGATGTGATATGGATAAAAAACTGACAAATTATATCACTTTCACCATTGAGATAAATGGATTGAGTATGGAAATCACTTATGTGACGGTACACCGTTTTTCGTTGCATCAGCCACTAACTGGCGCAATCTTGCCCATTCAAAATAATCACCAGGGTCAGTCTTACGCCCAGGCGCGATATCGCTATGGCCTGTTAAGTGGCGACGTGTTTTGGGATAGGCCTTATAAATGGCGGCAATTACTTCGGCTAGCTGCTCATATTGAGCAGAGGTGAAGGACACAAAATCCGACCCTTCAAGCTCAATGCCAATGCTATAATCATTACATTCAGGTCGACCCAAGTAGCTAGACCGCCCAGCATGCCACGCCCGTTCGTTGAAATTGACAAACTGAGTGATAGCGCCATCACGTTCGATAAATAAATGCGCTGATACTTCTGCACCTTTAATTGTTTGAAAATAAGGATGAGCATCCCAGTCTAATTGATTGGTAAATAATGCTTTCACATAATGTCTGCCACTAGTGTCGCAGGCACCAAATTCATTCGGTGGTAGGCTGATATTGTGTACGATGATGGCGTCAATACTCAAACCTTTTGGCCTTACATTGTAATTAGGTGAGGCTAGCCAAGTAGCTGTTGATAGTAGTCCATCTTTGATGATCATTGGCGACGTAGATGTTGAGTTTGGTGATAATACGGGCATAATGCTCTCTTTTTATACTAGTATTGATAATGGTGTGATAGACAATCTATCTAAATAGTTAAATGATAGTGGGCGATGTGTTTGATTTTTTGACCCAGCAACTTTAATAACGCTGATAGCGTATGAATAATAACGTGCGAGATTCTACTTCATGTCTACAAAACTGACGTCCATACCTATCGATTGTACGCTAATGACCATTGGCCTGCGAGCACGTCTACCATTGGCTATAGCAGGGTTGTTGCTCTCGGCTCAAACACAGGCATTTTTACCAACGCCGCTGTCTGTCCTTGAATCAGATGTATTGTCACCTGACGCATCTAGCATAGCACCTACTAGCACAGCACCTACTTATTCTAATTCAGATGCATTATCTGAGTCGGGTAGCATCAGTAGTGCTGAACCTAATATTCAAAATAGTACTTTATCTGAATCAAGCTTAGCGACAGAGCAGCTACTATCAACATGGCGGCAACAAGTAAAAACAGACAAATTGGCACAGCATACAACATGGCGACGCTTGTTGTATTTTTACGATGATAAAAACAGTGTATTGGGTAAAAAGAAAACCGAGAGTTTGGTTGATGATCCGAGCTTTTTTTTAAGTAAAAATGGTCAACGAGATTCAGGTGCAGAGTTAGATGCGATGCTTGTGGCACTCACACAAGAGTTGGTGCCATCATCAGCGACTGGTAACGACCAAGCCAAAACTGATGCCAATAATAATTCTGTCTTATGTCGTTTCCCAGCGCGAGTGGCATGGTTGACAGAGGTGCTATCGATCGATGCTGCAAGTCTATCTGCTGAGTGTCCAGAATTGGATGAGTGGATGTCGACATTGGCGCCTGAGCAGCTATCTATCATGTTTGCGCAGGAGTACTTGGACAATCCGCTCTCTGCGTTTGCTCATACGCTGTTACGCATTGACTCAAAAGCGAGTATCGCCGATCCAAACCAAATTGATAAGGCTTATGCGCTGAACTATACGGTAGACGGTGATCCAAACGACAGTTTCCCGATATATGCTACTAAGTCAATGATTGGTAGCTACAACAGTGCTATCGAAATCGACCCATATCCAGAGATGCTAGCGAAATACCTGCAAGATGATGAACGTGATACGTGGACATATCAGTTGAGTCTGACGCCAGCGGAAGTGCAGCAGATTATGCGTCACGTTTGGGAAACCAAAGCATTAAAGATGCCGTATTACTTTACCACGGACAATTGTGCTTCTGAGATTCTGCGTCTCATTGATGTGGTCCGTCCGCAGCAAAACTTACTGAGCCAACTGTCTTACGCCGTCGTGCCTTCTGACGTAATTCAGTTATTAAATGACGAGCAGTTGCTGGCAAGTACCACTTATACGCCTGCTGATAATACCTTACGTCAAAATCAGCTAAATGAGGAAAAACAACAGCGCGCGCAGTTGGGCTATCATAATAGCGCCAAACAAACCGTGAATGAGATTAAGTCTGCGCAGCTCAACCCTGTATCGAGCATGTCAGCTGATGGGCAAACACTACTCAAGCGTCAAATCGACGTATCGGATAATAATCCGATAGACAGGCATCCGCTACAACTGGGTACGATAGGTATAGGGCAGCGTGGCGATGATGACTATATGGATATTGGGTTTCGAGCGGGGTTTCATGATACGCTTGACCACGCCTCAGGGTATCCACAATTCTTTAATTTAGAAGGGCTGGCTGCGACATTACGATTGTATGACACAGATGACAGTAAGCCCAATCAGCCAGACAGTGTGGCCTTGCAAAACGTCACTTTGATTCGTGGCCGCTCTTTTAACCCTGTTAATGCTGCCAAAAAAGGCAATACTTGGGGCGCCAGTATTGAGGCGACGCGAGTAAACGATGGATCGCAAGAGGTAGGTACGGATCATTTGGTCGGTAGCGTGGGTTACGAAAAAGGCTGGTCATGGGCATTTGGTACACTAGCTGCAGGTACTGGTGAGATGCCGCCGCAACTGTGCTATACGTTTTTGGCAGGTACGGGGCAAGTAGGACGCGGTATCAATAAAGGCTTTCGTCTAGGCGCAGGTATCAATGCTGGCTGCCGTTATCAGATTAACAATCAGTTACGCGCGCAAGCTGAATTGCAATTGCCATATTGGTATCATGGCAGCAGCGATGAGTCGAACGTTCGCGGTCATTATTGGCAACCAGTCTCAAGCTTAGGGCTGCAATACGATATTGATAAAAAACAAGCATTACGTATTAATGCCAATTACGAATGGCAAGAACGTATCGATGCCAATGATGATATACAGCTGTCATACAGACGTTATTTTTAGACACTGATTTAGACACTGATTTAGACACTGATTTAGACACTGATTTAGACACTGATTTAGACACTGATTTAGGCATTGATTTAGGCATTGATTTAGGCATTGATTTAGGCATTGGTTTAGGCATTGGTTTAGGCATTAATTTAAACAAAATGGCTTCTAAGCGCTGTAATGGTTGTATAAAGAAGGTTGTATAAAGGAAAACATGCTTTATGAGTACGAAAAATTTACTAATTATCGGACAAGGTGATATCGGCCTACCAGTGACCAATAAACTTGCCCAAGATGGCTATTGTGTGACTGGGCTTGCTCGTAGTGAGCGCCACCATTATGATTTAGTAGATAATGCAGATTTTTTGCAGGTTGATGCGTTGACGCTGACGACTGAGCAACTGCAAGCGTTTACTCATATTGCGATTATCGTCACCCCTGACGAGTACTCGACCAGCGGTTATCACGACAGTTATCTAGCGATTAGTCAGCATTTAGCAGCGCTTACTCCACAGCTCGCCAAACTTGAGCGTGTAGTATTTATTTCTTCTACTGGTGTCTATGGTCAGGACAATGGTGAGTGGATTGATGAGCATACTGCACCCGCCACGCCTGCGCGTGAAGCCTCAAAGGTCATATTGCAAGCGGAACAAGCGCTGCAACAAGGCTTTGATGATAAAGCTATTATTATTCGCCCTAGTGGTATCTACGGTCGCGAGCGTTTAATGCGGCTACGCAAGGCTCGTGAGTCAAATAAAGAGCCAGTGCCAGCTGAGCATTGGAGCAATCGCATTATGGATCGCGACTTGGTTAATATCATCACTAAAGTGTTGACGATAGAGACACCAAAGTCTGTCTATCTAGCGACGGACTATCGACCTGTTACTACGTTTGAGCTAGGGGTTTGGCTCAGTGAGCAGGTTGGCGAGACACCTCCTACTATTGATAATACAAAAACTTCAGTGACAGGAAAACGCTTGCACAGCAATATTCCGTTAGCTTGGCTTGAGTACGCTGATTGGCAAATAGGCTATCGTGATATTTTAGCTCACCAAGAGTAAGCTCTTCGGTGTAAGTATTTAAGTATAAGCTCTTAAGCTTAAGATCGTCTTTTAGTTCGATCGTTTTTATTGATTTTATAGTTTATTTTGTATGGAGATTTCATGTCCCAGCCTTCTACTTCTGATGACCGTTTATCCCATGCTAATCTGGCAACAGAAGGTGGGCAGCTGGCAGAAGGTCATGTCCAAAAAAAGGCTGAGCAATCGTCTATATTAGCTGATTCACAGCAACCTGCGATCGTACATCCTAACTTTGATCCCAAACAATCTCCTCTTGATCCTGCCAGACCATTGAGTGATATTCCTGAGCCTGCTCGTCGCCTAAATGGTCAACTGCGCAGGCTCTACGGTAACTCGACTCGGTTCTATCAGCCCAATGCAGACAGCTTATCGAAATGGTCGCTGATTGCTTCAGAGGCATTGGCTGAGCATTTATCGTTGCTGAATGCAGCACAGCTTATTGAGTTGCCGGATAGCTTTTATCAGAATCATAGTGAGCAGCCACTAATATCGACATTATCAGATATGACATTATTAGATATGTCAGATATTCAACAGGCGATTCGCGCTTATCCAAAACTGAACCGTTATGGGTTTTTACCGACTGATAGTTCTACAGTGGTTAAATCAGATAACGATTCAAACAACGATTCAAATAATGACAGCAAGGCTCAAAATTCTGCATTATCTATGCGCGCATTGACCAAACGTTATAATCCTGATGAGCTACTCAATAGTCTGTATGCCGACGATTGGCAAGTGATACTACAACCGCAGCAGTTTGATACAGGTGAGGGCAGTTTGGCCACAGATATCATGGCATGTAGCGTGGCCGTCCATGCGCTAAAGCAATGCAGTAGCCGTAAAAGTATCAATCATAGTTATAGCGCCGCAGAAATCTGCCAGCATGTGCGTAGCTATTTGCTCAGTCAGATCGTTTGTGAGCCGTCGCAACGCCACGCATATCGTCAGATTCGACTATTTGCTGGTCATATTATTGTTGCCGCTTATCATTTGGGTTGGGAGATACAAGTACGAGCAGACGGACAGAGCTATTTTAATATCTCGTCGCGTAGTGGTTTGTTGACTCGCTATGCCAATATGCAGGATTATGAGATCAATGGTTGGTCAAGCTGATCAATAATGCGTACAATAATGCAAATTTTTTGCCCCCTCTTTTTGCTGATAGGAATGTCATAATGTCTCATGTAACACGCCCTCAAGACCCTACATTTTCATCTCATCAATTTATTCAACTGGCTCTAGACAACCAAGTGCTCAAATTCGGTGAGTTTGTCCTAAAGTCTGGTCGTATCAGTCCGTACTTTTTTAATGCAGGTTTGCTTGCGACTGGTGAGATGTTGTCACTGCTAGCACGTGGTTATGCAGATGCCTTAGCTGAACAAATGAATACAGCAAATAATGGCGATAACGGGCAAGAGCTGGTCATCTTTGGTGCAGCTTATAAAGGTATTCCTTTTGTAGCAGCGACGGCGCAAGCGTTATGGCTACATCATGGCATCAATGCTAAATGGGGCTATAACCGTAAAGAGGCCAAAACTCACGGTGAAGGCGGTAATTTGGTAGGTGCTGACGTAAGTGGCAAGGCCGTTTGGGTGCTTGACGATGTCATCACAGCGGGTACAGCAATGCGCGAAGTGGTCGAGATTTTAGAGCAAGCAGGCGCAAGCGTTGCTGGTATTATTGTTGCACTCGATCGTAAAGAAAAAGGTCAAGCTGAGCATTCTGCTATCCAAGAGCTTGCCGCGACACTAGAAGTGCCTGTACGTGCATTGGTCGATATCGATGATTTAATCAGTTATTTGGCCGATGACCGTGGTGCACAAAACGGCCAACATAAAGACGCGACCCAGTTAGCCAAAATGCAACACTACCGTGAGCAGTACGGCGTATAGTTGGGCACTGATGTTGTTTAATAAGTTCGTTTCATATCAATAATATAACGTAAGTGAGTCTTATCATGAGCCAACAAAAACAAGAAAAGTCGCTAAAAATACTCGTTATTATGGATCCTATCGAACGGGTTAATTATAAAAAAGACACCAGTCTCGCTATGATGTGGGCCGCTCAAGACCGAGGACATCAGCTCGGTTATTGTCAGATTCAAGACCTGTGGTTGGACCGTGGTCAGTTGATGGTTGATACGCAGCCACTGACAGTAAAGCGTGATCCTGCAGATTTCTATACGTTGGGTGACAAAGCAACAGGGCCAGTGGGCGACTATGACGTGATTTTGATGCGCAAAGATCCACCGTTTGATATGCGCTTTATTTATGCCACTTATATGCTTGACCATGCCAAAGCAGCAGGCGTGCTCGTGGTCAATGACCCACAGGCGATTCGCGACTGCAATGAAAAGTTATTTGCGACGTGGTTTAGCGATTATATGAGCCCAACGATTGTGACTAGCAAACAAGCACACATTCGTAAATTCATCGCTGAACAGCAGGATGTAATCGTCAAGCCATTAGATGGTATGGGCGGTACAGGTATTTTTCGTTTGACTGCTGATAGCCCAAACATCGGAGTGACGTTAGAGATACTGACTGAGCTTGAGACTTTGCCCATCATGGCGCAGCGTTATTTACCAGAGATTAAAGAAGGCGATAAGCGCGTATTGATCGTCGATGGAGTCGTGGTAGATTATAGTTTGGCTCGTATTCCAACCAAAGGCGAGACCCGTGGTAATCTAGCAGCTGGTGGTAGTGGTGTTGCTATGCCATTGACTGATATTGAACGCCAAGTAGCAGAAGTAGTGGCACCAATTGTCAAAGAAAAAGGCCTAATGTTCGTTGGTCTAGACTTGATCGGTGGGCGTATCACTGAAATTAACGTTACTAGCCCAACATGCGTACGTGAGATTGATGACCAATGCGGTACAGATATCGCAACCGACTTTATCATGGCGATTGAGAATAAATTTACTGCGTAGCT
Source organism: uncultured Psychrobacter sp. (assembly GCF_947500265.1). GTDB lineage: Bacteria > Pseudomonadota > Gammaproteobacteria > Pseudomonadales > Moraxellaceae > Psychrobacter. Next base: position 33,971 of record NZ_CANMRN010000004.1, read on the forward strand.
TTCGCTATGTTCAGGAATGTTTTGAGTTCAGGAGTATTTTGATTACGTAAAACCCATATTTTGAGGTATTGTTAGTCATTGATTTTTCTTACCGTTTATTAGTATCACACGACGCCAAGCCGTGACCGATCATGGCTTGGGTTTTTGTTATTTTTGCTGCATAAAGTACTGTATATAAGATAATGATTTCCTCTATACTATGCGGGCTTTGACTAGGTCATTATTTTTCATAATTGTCACTGCAGCAGTGAGATAAACCCTTCATATAAATAAAGTAAAGATAGGCAGGCGTTCATGAAAACACCGCATATATTGATGATGGCAGCTGGTACGGGCGGGCATGTTTTTCCAGCGCTTGCAGTGAGCGACGAGTTGACCCAGCGCGGTGCGGTCATTCATTGGTTGGGAACGCCAAATGGTATGGAAAACGGTTTGGTTGAGCCGACAGGTTATCCTTTTCATGCTATTAATATGCAAGGGCTTCGTGGCAAAGGCGTTGGTCGACTATTGAAGCTACCAATGACTCTGCTATCCGCGACGATGGCAGCCGTAAAAGTGATTCGTAGTAATCAGATTGACGTGGTCGTTGGGTTCGGCGGTTATGTGAGTGCACCTGGCGGTATCGCTGCGCGCATGACTAACACCCCGTTGATTATCCATGAGCAAAATGCCATCGCTGGCATGAGCAACCGCTACTTATCTAAACTGTCGACCAAGACATTACAAGCGTTTGAAAATACCTTTGCCAATAGTCAGCAAGATACCAAGCTTGAGACAGTGGGCAATCCTGTGCGTAATGCCATTACTGGTGTCGCAGAGCCAACGGTACGTTATGATATAAATGACAGTTCACCGCTTAAGCTGTTGGTAGTCGGCGGTTCACTTGGCGCTCAGGTATTAAATGATACAGTACCAAAAGCATTAGCATTACTAGATCAGCCATTTGAAGTCTTACACCAGTGTGGACGCAACAATGAAGCAGCCACGCAAGCGGCTTATAGCGAACAAGAATTAAACAACCATCAGTTTACTGTACAACCGTTTATTAATGATATGGCTGCAGCTTACAACTGGGCAGATATCATCGTTTGCCGCGCAGGTGCGTTGACCGTGACCGAGATTCAAAACGTCGGAATTGCTGCTATTTTTGTACCGCTACCGCATGCAGTGGATGACCATCAGACGGCTAATGCGCGCACGCTGACCTCGCATGATGCTGCAGTTTTATTGCCACAGTCAGAGCTAACTGCCAATAGTTTAAGTGACGAGCTTGGCGCACTCAATCGAGAGAAGTGCTTGGCGATGGCGAAAAAAGGCCATGCATTGGCCAACCGTAGTGCGAGTAAGCAAGTTGCTGATATCATTTGGCAAGCGCTATAGTCTGTAATCTATACCCTTATTTGAATTTACTAAGTTTTATTGACCTTTAATAAAGAGAGATCCTTATGCCTACCTCTGCGAAAGCTCTACCTAAGCGTTTGATTGAAATACCAGAAATGCGCCGCATTCAGCATTTGCATTTTATCGGTATTGGTGGCTCAGGCATGTGCGGTATCGCTGAGGTGATGAACAATCAAGGCTATCAGGTCAGTGGTTCTGATATCGCAGAAAGCTTGGTGACTAAGCGTTTACAGCAGATTGGCATCGAGATATCTATCGGCCATGACTCTAAAAATATTGCCAATGCTGACGTTATCGTTGTCTCATCAGCGATTGATCGTAGCAACCCTGAGGTAAAAGCGGCACTTGAAGCTCGTCTGCCAGTAGTACGCCGCGCCGATATGCTTGGCGAGCTAATGCGCTATCGTCATGGCATCGCAGTTGCTGGCGCACACGGTAAAACGACGACGACGAGTTTGCTCACCACGATGATGGCAGAAGGACAGCTAGATCCTACTTATGTCATCGGCGGTAAATTAAATGCGTCAGGCAAAAACGCGGCATTGGGTAGCAGCCGTTTCTTGGTAGCAGAGGCTGATGAGTCTGATGCATCGTTCTTGTCATTGCATCCGATGGCCGCGATTGTGACCAATATCGACCAAGACCATATGGAAACCTACGAAAACAGCTTTGATAAATTAAAAGCCGCTTATATCCAATTTCTACAAAATATGCCGTTTTACGGTTTAGCAGTGGTTTGCGGTGATGACCCTGAACTGTATGCAATGATCGATGATATCGGTCGTCCAGTATTGACCTTTGGTCTTGAGCCGTTCAATGATGTACAAGCTGTAGACTTGGTGACAGAAGGAACTAAAACTCACTTTACCGTATTGCGCCGTGACCGTGAGCCATTACGCCTAACGTTAAACATTCCTGGTACACATAACGTTTATAACGCTCTTGCTGCCATCACGATGGCGACCGACGAAGGCGTCGATGATGCAGCGATTGAGCGTGCTCTGCAGAAATTTGAAGGCGTGGGTCGTCGTTTTGAGCAGCATGCTTCTGTCGATATCGATGATGGCAATGTCTTATTAATTGATGATTATGGCCATCATCCAAAAGAAGTTGATGCGACCATCAAAGCCGCTCGTCAAAGCTTCCCTGATCGTCGTTTAGTGATGCTATTTCAGCCACATCGTTATAGCCGTACCCGTGATTGCTACGATGATTTTGTAGAAGTGCTATCGAGCGTTGATGAGCTATTATTATTAGATGTTTATTCAGCAGGTGAGAGTCCGATTACGGGCGCTGATACCAAGTCACTAGCGCGCAGTATCCGTTTGCGCGGTGAAGTTGAACCGACTATTATTGATAAAGACAATCTAGCCCCTGTTATGCGGCGTTTGTTAAAAGCTAACGATATGCTGATTACCCAAGGCGCTGGTAATGTCGGGCAGATTGCTATCGATTTGGCTGCCAATAACCTTTATATTAAGTAAGCTAAAATTTAGGGACGATCCTCATGACAACTGATAATAAAGACAATAATAGCACTCAAAATGCAGCTATCAATGATACATCTTTAGACACGACGACTCATACAAAAGACGCCAGTCAGTTTGGCAAAGTAGCCGTTATTTATGGTGGCAGTAGCAATGAGCGCAGCGTGTCTTTGGACAGTGGTGCGGCAGTATTGCAAGCGCTGCAAAACCAAGGTGTTGATGCGACTCATTTTGATCCAAAGCACCAAGACATTACTGAGCTACGCAAATTCGACCGCGTATTTAATGTGTTGCATGGTCGTGGCGGCGAAGATGGTTTGCTGCAAGGCGTATTACAGTGGTTTGATATACCGCAAACTGGCTCAGGCATTCTAGCTTCTGCACTGGGCATGGACAAAGTACGTACCAAGCAATTATGGCAAGGTTGCGGCCTCTCAACTGCACCATTTTCATTATTGACGGCTGATACTGACTGGCAGCAAGTGGTTAATATGTTAGGTTTGCCCCTTATCATTAAACCAGTTCATGAAGGTTCAAGCATTGGCATGACCAAGGTCAATCATCTTGATGAATTGCCTGCCGCTTATGCAACTGCAGTGGAATGTGGTGATGCGGTGATGGCTGAGCGCTGGATTACAGGTCGCGAGTTTACGATTGTGATTATCGATGACGAAGCCTATCCAGTTATTCGCCTTGAGCCTGCCGACATTACTAACTTCTATGATTTTGAAGCCAAGTATAATCGTAACGATACCAGTTACTATATCCCCTGTGGATTGAGCGCGGCTGATGAAAAGCACCTGCAAGATTTAAGCCTTGCGGCATTTCGTGCAGTAGATGCAAAAGGCTGGGGGCGTATCGATGCCATGCAAGATGAAGCAGGCAATTTTTGGTTGCTTGAAATCAATACCGTACCAGGTATGACCAGTCACAGTTTGGTTCCGATGGCGGCCAAAGCTCGCGGACTAGATTTTGATGCACTATGCTGGCACATTTTGGCGCAAACACTATAATTACCAAATCAACTAAATTGAGCAGATAGTGATGACTCTTTGTGTCACTAGAGCTGCTATACCACAGCTTCATGTAAACTTGTGTAAATTCGCTGCTACTAGTTGGTGTTTGGCTATTGTTTAACCATAAAATACGTTAATATTGTAAGAATAGGTCTATTTCGGTGATATTTATGTTGTTTTGTGAATACAACTGATAACTTATTCATAATTTAAGAAAAATGTTACGTTTAAATTAACGTAATCGCTGTATATAAGCTATATTTTTAATAAAATTTGATAACATATCGACTTAATAAGCTTCTGCTAAAAATACGCAGATTTATATCAATAAATAGCATGATCAGTTTTATGCAAATATAGGGACAAAGGTCGTTATGGCTCAAACTGTCAACGAGGTAACTGACTTGATGAGTGATAAAGCCGGTCGCCCAAAATCTAAGCTCCAAATACCGGCAACGGTAAAGTATCTATTTATGGTACTGGTCTTAGGCTTGCTAGTGCTAATATTAATGATGGGCGGAAAAGCACTACGTGATGCACCGCCAGCAAATATTTATGTCAGTAATCAAGGTTTGTCTGCTGCTCAGCATCGCTCATTGCAAGATGTGATGAAACAACAACAAGTAAGTAGCTTTTTTACTTCTGATTTGCAAGCATTGCGAGACATTACAATGGGCTTAGCTTGGGTAGACCAAGTAAGTATCTCTCGTGATTGGCAACGTGGCATCGTCGTCAATGCGTTACCCAAACAAGCAGTTGCTAATTTTGGTACAGAACGTTTGGTCGATGCAAAAGGCGCTGTGTTTGTTCCTGCTGATAGTAGAGATTTAACACAAGAACGTTTTGCAACCTTACAGGGTGAGATGTCTCAAGCACCAGTTATTATGCAACAAATGCAGCAAGTTAATGATTGGTATGCACCGCTTGGGATGCAGGTTGAAGATATCATTCTGTCACCGAGAATGACTTGGCTAATCCGCTTTGACAATGGGCTACGTGTGATTGTAGACAATGAAAACACGGCGCAAAAACTACTGAATTTAAGCCAACTGCTTGGCAATCAGTTAAGTACGCGTCGAGATGAAATGCAATCTGTAGATTTACGATACAAAAATGGCTTTACCATTGCTTGGAACGTGACACAGAATGCTGAATCAGAATAGCCTAAGTAAGCAGTACATCTATACATAACCGATATGAGCTAATACGGTTTATTTAGTTTGAAGAAAATATGTACAACATCATAGCGTATTAGTAACGCTTTTTTTAATGATTTAATAGAAGAGCATTACTTGCTCTTCTATTTAGCGATAATTTGTCTGGTACCATGAAAAATAATGAAAATCTGGTTGTTGTCCATCTAAGTGCCACGGCAGTATATGTCGTCATAGGCAATGTTGTCTCTGCAAAAGACATTCGTATTTTGGGCGTAGGACAAGTTAAAAACAGCGATTTTTATCAAGGTCAGATAAAGCATCGTGAACGTCTGCAAGGTGCTATTAAGCAAGCCATTCAAGAAGCGGAAGACACCGCTAACTGCCGTGTGCATAGTGTTTGGTTAACCCTTGCGACCCCTGAGCTATCTAGCAAAAACAGTGCTGGAGAGGTCAAAGTAGAAGATGAAGTGGTACGTGCCAAAGACATGGTACAAGCATTGGCTAATGCAAAATCGCGTGATTTATCATCTGACTATTATTTGATGCATTGCTGTCAGCAAGGTATCTATGTCGATGAGCAAGATTTTATGGTGGATGATGTCATCGAGATGATGGCACACAATATCACCGTGATGTACCACATGATGATGATGCCTGTTGCCAGCCGTCAGAATATCCAAAAGCTATTACAAAGTTGTGACGTCGGCATTGATCATATTGTTTTCGATGCAGTGACCAGTGCTGAGTATAGTTTGATGACTGAGGAACGCCAGCAAGGGGTTTGCTTGGTCGATATTGGCGCTAGTACGACCAGCATTTGTGTGTATAAAGAGAATAAGCTGATTTTTACACATTGTATAGCAACAGGCAGTCATGAAGTGACAATGGATATTTCAGCTGATTTTGGTATTTCCATGATTGAAGCTGAAAAGCTGAAAAAGTCTCATGGTACAGCTGATGTCAATAGTGTCGATCCAAGCGCATTCTTTTTATTCAAACCTCAAGGATCGGGCGACGAAATCAATATTGGTATCTATAACTTGGCACGTATTATTGAAGCTCGTTACGTTCAGATATTTACTGAAGTAGCGCGTCAATTACACGAAGCAGGTTTGATAGGCTATATCGATAAAGGGATTGTGTTGACTGGCGGCGGTAGTACGATTAAAGGTATGATACCCTTTGCCAAAAAGCTACTAAAAATGCCTGTTGTATTGACCAATACTCATCCTGCTATCAGTGCTTATAATCATTTTGATAATGATGAGTCATTTAAGCTACTAAATAGTCAAGTAAATGATCGCGCTTATCAGACGGCTTTTGGTACGTTGTTATACAGCCAGAGTGAGCAGTTCCGCCGTAGCGAAAAAAGCGAACCTGAAGCGATCCAAAACAATCGAGTATCAGGCGTGTTTCGGAATGCGGGTCAACGGTTTGCGAATGTTTTAAAGAAAATACTATAGACCTGTTTAATATCGTATCTAGAGCATCTATACATCATGGAATACCTCTAAATTGATTAAGCAAAAAATAAAGTAACATTGCGAATAAATTAGTTTTAAAAATAAAGTATTAAGTAGTAATGACATATTATTGTCTATACTGATCGATTTTAGCCATACCCTGTTTTATTTAAATACATTTATATATAGTATGTCGATAGCGCGCCACATGAGTGCGTTACTATGTATCGACTTACACGCTATCTGCAACTGGAGAATCTTTTTTATGTCAAAATACACCATGCCAGATGATAATCAGCTTCAAAACAATGGCCAAGCAAGCTTCACTGTATTCGGTGTTGGTGGCGGCGGCGGTAATGCAGTTGAACATATGGTACAGCAAGGCATCAGAGGTGTAACGTTCGTTTGTGCCAATACAGATAAACAAGCGCTAGATCGTCTTACTGCACCGCATAAACTGCAACTAGGTGCAAAAACGAACCGTGGTCTAGGAGCTGGCGCAAATCCAGAAGTGGGTCGTGAAGCAGCAGAGAGCGAAGAAGAAGCGATTCGCGCATTGCTTGAGCACTCAGATATGGTATTTATCACTGCTGGTATGGGCGGCGGTACTGGTACAGGCGCAGCGCCAGTTGTTGCTCGTATTGCGAAAGAAATGGAAGTACTAACAGTTGCTGTTGTGACTACGCCATTCAAATTCGAAGGTGGTAAGCGTATCAAAGCTGCTAAAGCAGGTATTGAGCAGCTGACTAACTTTGTCGACTCAATTATCACGATTCCAAATGATAAGTTGATGAGTGTATACGGCAACATCTCTATGCAAGATGCTTTCAAAAAAGCGGATGATGTATTGCTGCATGCCGTTCAAGGTATTGCGGAAACCATCGCTAGCGAAGGTATGATCAATATTGACTTTAACGATATCCGTACGGCGATGACTGCGAAAGGTCATGCGATGATGGGTATTGGCCGTGCCAGCGGAGATGATCGTGCGCGTCAAGCGACTGAAAAAGCCATCAGATCACCACTACTTGATGATTTGCGTTTAGAAAATGCAAAAGGTCTACTGGTCAACGTTATTTCTTCAGAGTCATTGTCACTAGATGAGATGAGCAAAATCAGTGCAATAGTCGAAGAAATTACTGACATCGACGACGCTCACATTTTCTACGGTTCTGTAATTGATGAAAAAATGGGTGACGACTTACATGTAACCGTCATCGCAACTGGCTTAACGTTAGATGAAAACGCAGGTCAAGAGCCAGAAGTAGTAGAGCAGCCAGTACCTTCTGTTAATAGCACGCAACCTGTTGATCCTAACGTGCATACCAGCGCTTTAAACAGTCAGAAGCAGTCACAAGCTCAGCAGTATCAAGATAGCGTTGCACGTCCTAGCGCAAGTGCACCTCAAGAGCAGCCTAAGACTAAAACAAACAGTATCCAAGACTATTTAAAGCGTCAACAGAATAAATAGTACTTCTAATTTACTGTGAGTAAGAAAAAGCCAGCGTTTTGACGCTGGTTTTTTTGTGTTTAAGGAAAGGTGAAGCATTTGCGATAAGGAAAATTATGACAATTTTCTATGTAATATATATGTATATGACTGTCGAAACTTATGTGAGTCTCGTTGTTTTATAGCGTTAGATAGGCTATATAAAGTAAAAATCAGCAATAGAAAGTTGACGATAAGTGTTATCAATCAAGGAGATAAGAAAATTAGCGCTTTTTATATATAGCGAATAAGGGGTCGGTAGTGGTACACTATGTCAATTGTAACAAAATATGTGAGAAGACAACCATGAACCAAAGAACCATAAAAACAGCAATAGCCGTTACGGGTACTGGTCTACATAGTGGTCAGCCTGTTGACTTGGAGTTTCATCCACAGCCGATTGACACTGGTATTGTTTTCGAGCGCTCTGATATAGAAGGTAGTCAACCAATTCCAGCGAGTGCGTTTTTAGTACAAGACACGATGATGTCATCGAATTTAGTGTTTGGTGGTACGCGCGTGGGCACCGTTGAGCATCTGCTTAGTGCCATCGCTGGTCTAGGAGTAGACAATCTGTTAGTTCGGGTTTCTGCTTCAGAGATACCAATTATGGATGGTAGCGCTGCGCCTTTTGTTGCGCTCTTACTTGATGCAGGATTTTGTGAGCAAGAAGCGACCAAAAAGTTTATTAAAATTATACGTCCAGTACGAGTAAAGCTAGAAGATAAGTGGGCAGAGCTACGTCCTTATGAAGGGTATGAATTAAATTTCGAAATTGATTTTGATCATCCTGCGTTTGATAAGAACTTTCAGCATGCACAGTTGCAGTTCTCTACACAGAACTTCATCGAACAATTAAGCACTGCGCGTACTTTTGGATTTTTACGTGATATAGAAGCGCTACGTCAAAATAACCTAGCATTAGGTGGCAGTATGGAAAACGCCATCGTTATCGATGATGCCAACATACTTAATGCAGAAGGCTTACGTTTTAACGATGAGTTTGTCCGTCATAAAATTTTAGATGCTTTGGGAGATTTGCATCTGATTGGCTACCCAATTTTAGGTCGTTTTAATGCCTATAAGTCTGGTCATGCTCTGAATAATTTATTGGTACGTGAAATACTGTCTGACGAAGATAACTTTGAAATTGTAACTTTTGATGACAATGTAACCTGTCCTATCGAGTATTTACCGCTTAACGATTTGGTTATTGAAGGATAAATACAGGAATATACAGGAAGTATCGAAACATTTACGCAATATTACATAGACGGCTCATAATTACATTTATATAATATTCTATATTTTAAATATATCGTCTATATGAATATATGAATTTTCCGTTAAGGCCTATAATACAAAAGCTGTAGATGATTTTTAAGTCCTTTGTTAGTTATATCCATGATCTGGATGTAACTAACGGAGGATTTTTTTTGTCCAATGCATTACAAAAATCCATCTTTATCAATGCCATCACCTGCTCTTATTTACATAACTTTACATTTAACGGTCGGTATTTTTAATGATTAATCAAACGTAAAAGAGCTTTTTTGAGATTCTCATCAGTGGTGACATGCTCTGCGGCCTGTGATATAGTCCGTTTTGTGTTCTGGCTAAGCGCCTGATTTTCATTGGCTTTACGAGAATTTGGCAAGTGCAGTGATGATGTTGATGATTGTTTGGATGAATAATTATTGCCAGAGCTTTTAGCCACAACGACGCGAATTTGCTTGAGTTGTTTAAATGTAATTGACTGCTCTGTTAGTATTTGCAAATACGAGCTATGTAAATAGCGAATATGATTTGCTGCTGTCATTGAGCTAACACTTAATATCAACTGCTCAGGTGTTAAGCCTACAACCCAACAGGTATTGAGTATTTCTTCAGGTAGACAGTCTACCAATAGCTCTTTTATCTCGTTGGTTGCTTCTATATATAGGCGCATGTTATTAGCAAGGGTTTGAGGTAGCGCGCTACCAGCAAATGCTTGATGATCTATAAGCTGGGCAAGCCGATTAGGTTGTTTTTTTGACATCGTAAGTACTCATCTAATAGGTGACAAACTCGATACTCATAACAGACATGCTAAAAGCAATATATAGCAGATGGCTTATAAGATAGTTGACTAGGTGGGAGGTACTACTGGCACTAGTCACTATTTGAAAAGAATGAACCGTTGTAATAGGGATTTTATCACGTCTATTTGATGATTATATCCTCTAAATTAATTGATGCTTCGTTATGGATGACGAGCAGACTTGTATTAACAATAGGTAGTAAATTTATGAAACAAGCTTTATTAATTTTGTCAGTATTGGGAATGGGTATCGCACAGACGAGTGGTGCTGCCGAAACAACCTTTCAACCAAATAATACCTTGAGTCATACCATCACAAATATTTCTACTTCTGCGAACTATGGTTCTAGTCGCAACATCTATAGCACTAACAGTGGTGCCCATGTATATAGCAACGATGAGATCAGTCAAGCAATTGACAATCTAAGTGCTCATGCTAAGCAAAAAGAATATCAGCTCGCTTCACTGACCAGTCGTTTGTCTTACGAGCAGCGTCAGCAGCAAGCAAGCCGCGTACCTGACCGCAACTCTGCTCCTGCTATTGCAGCAGCAAATGCCTCTCGCGTCGCTCTATCTAGAAGCTCTGGCTACTGTGCTCGCTATGTACGTAAAGCATTACAATCAGCAGGTTACGAATTTACGCCTAACCCTTCAGCATATCAGTACGCCTCTCGTGGTACGCTAGCCCAAGCTGGCTTTACCAAAATCAGTAACGACATGGCACCACAAGTTGGTGATGTCGTTGTCTATAACCGCACGTCAAGCCGTCCACATGGTCATATTCAGATTTTTGATGGCAATGACTGGGTATCTGACTTCCGTCAAAACAGCATTAGCCCTTATAGCGGTACATACAGCTATACGACATGGCGTGATTCGCAGTATGTTGATGATGCATCAGATCGTGGTATCTACCTTGCGATGGCTGACAAATAAACATCGGTTAAATGAAGTAAGCATCAGTTAAATAGAACTAAAGTTTTCTCCAAACTCAGTAATGCTCTTTATGACATTACTGGGTTTTTTTTGTGCTTTAAACTGGGATGCCTAAGTGAGTGAAGCTCATATAACCAAATCAAAGCTCAAATTTTGGCCAATAGTCGCGATTGTGAAAATCAGGCGGGGAGGCATGACCCGAGGCAAAGTATAAAGCAGTTTCGCCAAACGATAAGATGACACAAGGATGTATTTGTTCGAGCCTCATGTTTGCAATAGCATATTGTTGATTCGGTAGTTGAGTTATAGGCAGGCTAAAGCTGCGCTCATAATGAGCAGGTGTCTGCACTACAGTTGGAGTGCTAGATAAATGGCTTTCTATTGATGTGGCTGTCAAATCCTTATGGTTATTCCAATTAATAGATGCGCATGTGGTTCCGTCGGTCTCATACAACGGTACTGGCGGTAGTGCCGCAGGGTTACGATAGCTCTCAAATTGATAAACAGCGTAACGGCCATCAGGGCTAGCATTAATCTCTATATAAGCAGTTGCTTGCTGAAATGGTATCTTGTGAGGTTCTGGCTGGTGAATTGCTACGATATCTTCGTTATCAAGCTTACAGCCATCAATCTCACTGCCAGCAATAAAACATTCAAGGCACGTTTCTTCCCATAGATAATCAGTGAAATTTACTTGAGTTTGTTGCCATGTTGGCCAATTGAGTTGGTTTGCTAGAAATTGGCTAGGCAGAGTTACTTGATAGGTCAGCACTAGTTGCAAAGCTGGTTGCTTGATGATCTCTACACTTACTTTGATAGAGATATTCTCTAGCTCTTCTATAGATACACCTAATTGCTGAGCGTCTTTCACTATTGTCTCGGTGGCTATACAGAGGTTAAAAGATTGGTTCATTATGAGTACATCTCGACGGTAATAATAAAGAGGTGATAGTGACAAGAGAAATCATACTAATTCAGGGCACTAATACTATATGGTAAGTATAACCGAGACTATCGGAAAACATAAAAGCCGCGAGCAAGATGCGTCGCGGCCTTTGTATTTCATTATCGTTTGGCTATGGTATAAGTGAACATAAAACTCAGTCACTTAAGTCTAGTCGGTCATGACATATTACTGTGCGTGACGTGCTAGGTTAGACAGTTTTGGGTTGGCATTTGGGTTTTTGCGTAGTAATAATGCCATACGACCAATAGAGTGAACCAAAGACGCATTAGCCGTTTTAGCAAGTTCAGCGCCAACGATGTCACGCTCTTCTTTCGTGCCAGCAGGCAATTTCACTTTGATAAGCTCATGATCTGTTAGCGCGCGATCGATTTCTTCAGTAATGGTTGGGGTAATACCTTTGTTGCCGATCATAACGATAGGCTTTAGCTCGTGACCGATGCCTTTTAGACGTTTGATGGTAGCGTTATCGAGTTGCATAGAATTCCTAGGTGTTGGTAAAAATAAAAATGGTACTGTCATAAACAGTTAGTGATCATTATAGATAATCTGTGACCATCTTGCATGAGATCAGCAGGATTTTGCACGATTTTACGTGACGAAAATGTTAAACTGAATGTTTGGTACATTATAAACGCTACTGCCTTATAAAACAGTTATTTAACCAATAGAATTTGGTCAGTTTGCAACCAACTATGAATAAAAAATCTGATTAACACCGTATTTAGAATAATCCGCAACGGATTAATATCAGTTTGTAAGTGATAGAGCAATTAAAGCAGCTAGATTTAGTAAAGCAATAGGAGCAGGTATTTTGGCCACGCGTATTGAAAACAAAAAACTATCAAAGAGCAGTAGTGCTTGGATGAAAGAGCATATTGACGATCATTATGTACAAAAAGCTCAAAAAGATGGCTACCGTGCCCGTGCCGCTTATAAGTTGTTAGAGATTAATGAAAAAACCAACCTGATCAAAAAAGGCATGACGGTCGTAGATTTGGGCAGTGCACCTGGTAGCTGGTCACAAGTTGCTGGTCGGTTGGTAGGTGATGATGGTATCTTGATTGCCTCTGATATTTTGGCGATGGACACTTTGCCTGATGTGACCTTCATTCAGGGTGATTTTCGTGAAGCTGAAGTGTTTGACGCCATTATGGCAGAAGTGGGTGATAGACAAGTCGACGTGGTATTGTCTGACATGGCACCCAATACTGCGGGAAATAGCGCTATCGATCAGCCACGTATGATGTACTTATGTGAGTTGGCAGTAGACTTCGCGCTCGCAACCTTACCAGAAGGTGGCGCACTTATTATGAAAGTGTTTCAAGGCGAGGGTACACAAGAATTACGCAAGCAGATGCAGCAGGATTTTAGTAAGATTCGTAGTATAAAGCCAGGTGCGTCACGACCACGCTCAAAAGAGATGTTTTGGATAGCGATTAAATAGTTTTAACATCAATAGGTTGCTGCTCTTGTAAGCGAGAGGGTAAACCACCATAAAGTGTTATTATCGCGATATAAAAGCTGCGTCAATTGTTAAATGAATAATCGTGAAACCTGCTTGAATTATGCGGGTTAGCACCATATATCATGGTATATTACCTTTGTTTTTAGCATACGTTTTAGGCAAAGTCGTCTGATAATAAGCGTTTTACAAGCTCAGTGATCGTATATCTATGTTTATCTCATAATGATTATTTATAAAAACAATTTTTAGGCTACCTATAAATCATATAAGTTTAATTTAGCAGTTTTTTATTATCAGGATATTCGTTAAAAATGAGCAATACGTTTATAGACGTCACGTGTTTAATAAACACACCAATAAGTAAGGGATGGGAATAACTAGTGAGCGACATGGTAAAAAATACCTTATTGTGGCTGGTGGTAATCGGCGTTTTGGTGCTGGTGTTTAGCGGCTTCGATCAATCCTCTGAGCCGGATAACCTTAACTACTCTGAGTTTGTGACCGCAGTGTCAGAAAACCAAGTAGCCAGTGTCGAGATCGACGGCGAACAGATCACCGGCGAAAAGAAAAATGGCTCATCTTTTGAGACCATTAGACCAGCTGTGTCAGATGACCAGCTCATGCCAATGCTACGTGAGAACCAAGTCGAAGTTCAAGGAACTGCACCAAAGCGCCAAAGCGTATTAATGCAACTACTGATAGCCAGCTTCCCAATTCTATTGATTATTGGTCTGTTCTTATTCTTTATGCGTAACATGCAGGGCGGCGCTGGCGGTAAAGGTGGCGGCCCAATGAGCTTTGGTAAATCGAAAGCAAAAATGCTAACTGAAGATCAAATCAACGTTAACTTCGAAGATGTAGCTGGTTGTGAAGAAGCCAAAGAAGAAGTTGTTGAAGTGGTTGAGTTCTTACGTGATCCAGACAAATTTACCAAACTGGGTGCAACGATTCCTCGTGGCATCTTGATGGTAGGTCCTCCAGGTACAGGTAAAACCTTGTTAGCGAGAGCTATTGCTGGTGAAGCTAAAGTGCCTTTCTTCTCAATTTCAGGTTCTGATTTTGTTGAAATGTTCGTCGGTGTTGGTGCATCACGTGTCCGTGATATGTTCGAACAGGCGAAGAAAAGCGCTCCTTGTATCATCTTTATTGATGAGATTGATGCAGTCGGTCGTCATCGTGGTTCCGGTATGGGCGGCGGTAATGATGAGCGTGAGCAGACATTGAACCAACTATTGGTTGAGATGGATGGTTTTGAAGGTAATGAAGGCGTTATTGTTATTGCCGCAACCAACCGTGCTGACGTGCTTGATAAAGCGTTACTTCGTCCAGGTCGTTTTGACCGTCAGGTACAAGTAGGCTTGCCGGATATCAAAGGCCGTGAGCAAATCTTGAAAGTCCATTTGAAGAAACTACCAAACACAATCAGTGTAGATGCAAGTTCTCTTGCTCGTGGTACGCCTGGATTCAGTGGTGCCCAGCTTGCCAACCTTGTAAACGAGGCTGCATTATTTGCCGCACGTCGTAACAAGACTAGCGTCGACATGAATGATTTTGAAGATGCAAAAGACAAGCTATATATGGGTCCAGAACGCAAGTCCATGGTGATACGTGAAGAAGAGCGCCGTGCCACTGCGTATCATGAAGCAGGTCATGCGCTAGTAGCTGAGCTATTGCCAGGTACAGATCCGGTGCATAAGGTTACTATTATGCCGCGTGGCTTTGCCCTTGGTGTCACTTGGCAGTTGCCTGAGCATGATCAGACCAGTATGTATAAGTCGAAAATGCTGAGCGACATTGCTATTTTGTTTGGTGGTCGTATCGCTGAAGAAGTGTTTATTAATCAGATGTCAACGGGTGCTTCAAACGACTTTGAACGCGCTACTAAAATGGCACGTGCGATGGTCACGAAGTACGGTATGTCTGATGCACTTGGTATCATGGTGTACGAAGATGACGACAACTCGCAAGGATATTTCGGCGGTGGTGGACGTACTATCTCTGAAGCTACTCAGCAGAAGGTCGATGAAGAAGTGCGTCGTATGCTAGAAGAGCAGTATGATATCGCTCGTGAATTGATTGAAGCCAACCAAGACAAAATGCATGCGATGGTTGATGCGCTTATGAATTGGGAAACTATTGATCGTGACCAGCTGCAAGATATTCTAGCAGGTGAAGAGCCACGTCCACCGAGAGTTTACCAGCATAACGAAGTAAACTTATCAAAAAATGACGTTAAAACAACGGGTGCTACTCCGCCTCCATTACCAGCGATGTAAGTGCTAGCATATTCGTGTTTGATAAAAAGCCCTTTATGATAAAGGGCTTTTTTATTGTCATCATTTTATGAAGGGTTTAGAACCCCATAAGATTTACTGGTATCATAAGCATAGATAATAATAAATAAAGCTGCATTATAAATTTACTTGTGATGGATTATTCATGTCATTATTCCAACCTTTACCCAACTATCAAGTGTCTAGTCGTGATAAAACTTTAGATTTATCGCAGCCGCATGTCATGGGCATCTTAAACGTAACGCCAGATTCATTTTCAGACGGTGGGCAGTTTAACGCAGTAGATAAAGCCGTTGCGCACTGTCAGCAGATGATAAATGAAGGCGCTACTATTATCGATATCGGTGGTGAATCTACTCGTCCAAATGCGCAAACTGTGGCAACTAAAGATGAGATACAACGAGTTGTGCCAGTGGTTCGAGCTATTCGTCAGCATTGTGGTGATGCCATTTGGCTATCGATTGATACTAGCAGCCCTGAAGTCATGCAGGCAGCATTTAATGAAGGTGCTGATATTTGGAACGATGTACGAGCACTGAAACGTACTGGTGCGGCAGAGCTGGCAGCTAAGCTTGATATACCTGTTATGCTAATGCATATGCGCGGTGAGCCAACGACAATGAATAATCTGGCACAGTATGATAATGTGATCGATGAAGTGCGTACAGAGCTGCTCGACCGTATTAACGAAGTAGTTAGCATCGGCGTCAAACGAAGCAATATTATTATCGACCCAGGTTTTGGTTTTGCTAAGAACTATGAGCATCACTGTGTATTACTAAGCCAGCTGAGCAGCTTACAAACATTAGGACTGCCAATGATGTTTGGCATTTCTCGTAAGCGTTTTTTAGCAGAAGTATTGACCAAAAGTGGTGCTGAAGCTGTGAGTACGACGCAAGCGGTAGAGCGTGATTCGGCAGGAACCGCAGCTGGGCTATTTGCCTTACAGCAAGGAGCAAGTATCATTCGTACGCATAATGTGGCGATGATGCAGCAAGCAGTGGCCTTATGGAGTCAACTGTCAGCATATCGTTGTTAAACTCATTCTACATGTCCGAATGCATAGTGAGATTTCAAGACTATAAATATTCTATACGCTATGCCTGATATTTTTTTCTAAACTATCTAAACCCGCAAAACTATATAACTTAATAAGAGTAAATCTATGACAAGTACAACTCAGCCAGAACCAACCAATGAACAGCGCCGTATCATTTATCAAGCTCGCCGCGGATTAAAAGAATTGGATTTTTATATTGATCCTTACGTCAAGGAGCTGTATCTGACAGCAGATGCTACTGAACAAGCAACATTTGCAGAAATGCTCACTCATGAAGACCCAGACTTACTAGACTACTTTACCAATCAAAATCGTCCAGAAGAGGACGACATCTGGGCATTGGTCAATAAGATAAAAACATGGCGCCATACCAAAGACTTGGTTTAGGTCTTAAGGAACAGGTCAGTACAATATCTAACGTTTCCCATGGTACGCTTATATGACGCCAGTAACTTCGCTACGTATTGATACAGCTATCAAGCCTGCCAGTTATGTACGCGCGCTGCTATATGTAGGCTTGACTGGCGTTATGATGATATTGGCATGGTTTGCATCTTTGACTTTGTGGCAGTATTTACTAATCTTAATAGTCTCGGCAGCAGTCGCAAGTTATCTGATTATATCGAGACCAATCCTATTACATATTAGTCAGCCAGCGCTCAGTCAGCGTGTCGATAAAGAATGGCAATTACTGATACGAGCGGGACGCGGCGATGAGTTATGGCAAGCAGAGTTGGTCGATATAAATCGCTATCAATGGGCGATGAGTGTCGAGTTCAATATCGTTGAGCCTTATCAAAGAACGTTTTCGACTACTATATTCCGCGACCAAGTGAATCACGAGCAATGGCGACGATTGAATATTTTAGCGAATACCAGTAAGGGTAATATTAGATAGCTGAGTATTTATGGAGCTTAGGTTTTTCCTTTTACGATGAGAAATCCCTACACGTCATAACAAAATAGCTATCTCAAAGGACAAAGAGGTTTGTTATATTAAAATCTGTTATATTAAAAATAGAAAATAAAACTCGTAATTCTGCTGTCCCGTTATTAAAGAACATATAGGCAGATATGAGGTTTCATAAATTTTAGCAGTATTTTTGTACTAAACAATACGATAAAAAGAGGAATAGATAATGAGCTTATTAGGGAATTTAGTGAGCCAAGTGGCACGTAGTGCAATGAATCCAGACGATGCTCAGCGCAATCCAGTTAACCAACGTACTGAAACACGGCAGACGGGCGGACTAGGTGATATTTTAGGTAGTGTGCTGGGCGGTGGCAGTCAGGCAGGTGGTTATAGCCCTCAACAAAATAGCCGTCAAGCAGATAATGGTTTTGGCTTAGACGACATCATTGGTGGTCTCACGGGCGGTAGTCAGCGCGGCGGTATGAGCTCAGGTGCTGGCGGACTAGGTGATATTTTAGGTAGTGTATTAGGTGGTCAGCGTACTAATAGTGGGTTTGGTGGTAAAGGTATGCTCGTTGCTGCATTGATGCCTATGGTGCTTAGCTGGATCAAACGTAATGGTGGTTTGAGTGGGGCGTTGTCAAAAATCACTGGTATTGGCTATGAAGGTCAAGCACGCTCTTGGATGAGTAATAACGAAGCAAACGATAATTTAAATCCAGACGAAATTAACCGTTTATTTGACGAAAACGAAATTCAGCAAGTAGCCGCTCATACTGGTGCTAATGAAACTGAGGTAAGACAGGGACTTGCTGAGCTATTGCCTGAGGTCATGAATCAGCTAACGCCTAATGGTAATCTAGATAATGAGTCTGAAGCCAATGAAGAGATAGATCAAATCATTAGCCAGCTATCTAGCCGTCTTGGTAATTTTAAGTAGTTTGTTCAAGTATTTTTGCAGCTTAGAATTCGAAAATTTCTAACTGAATACTTAAAAGTCATGTAGATTAAAATAATTGATAGTATTGATTAAAGGGCACGTTATATAACGTGCTCTTTTTTATGTCTATCACAAGAGCATGACTGTCGGTAAATACCGCTTGGCAGCGACAGGCTTGGCAGGGACAAGTGATAGTAATAGTAAGCCCTTAGAATCGTTCGTCTAGCGTCTCTGTTGTATGGTTAAGTGCGGCAAAGCAGATATCAGTATTAAACCCTCTATACTGTAAAAAACGTAGCTGCTTAGCTTTTTCCTTTTGCTCAACTGGTATCTCATTACCGTATTTTTTGGTACGTGCTATCACCGCCAGTTTCAGCCAATCCACACCATCGACTAGGTTGTCTGCATCATCATCTACAAACTCACTAAATTCATCAGACTCAGTATTTGCCAGATCGATTAGCTCATCGATGTTACCTGGCATAGCAATCTTCTTGCGATAGAATTCTTGTTTGATCCGACCACGTCCGCGGCCTTTGCGAATGTTCTCACGTATCAACATTAGGGTAGTGCGATAATCACTTTGATAACCTTTTTCTTCAAACTCATCGAGCAGTGCGTCAATTTTTTCTGGGTCTTGCTCTTTATCGATCAGCTTTTGCTTTAGCTCAGCCTTACCGTATTCACGGCGTGATAAATAATAAAATGCGAGCCAACGCAATCGACTTTCAGCTTTAATCGCATCGATTTCTGCTTGTTTTTGTTCAGGGGTTCGTAAGTAGGCTTTGAGCGCGGCTGGTATGTTATCGTTTTGGCTGTCTGTTTCACTATCATTGATAGCAAAAAACTCAGCTTCATGTTTTGAGTTTTTGGATAGCGGCTCAGTGCTACGACCATTATCTGTTGCTAAGCTGTTGTCAACTTCGTCATTATGAATGTCGAGTTTGACTTCTGCCAGCATCTCTTTGATGGTTTGTGCTTCAGGGGGTTGATATGTAGGGGTATCACTAGGCTCAGCGGTAAAATTGGCTGCTGGGTGAAAACGCTTTTTACGTTTTTTAGATTTAGAGTTCTTTTTTGACTTAGGAGAGGAGTCTTCGAAAAACGCTGTATCAATAGTAGCGTCATTCTTGACTGAATCATCTTTATTTGAGCGGGTAGTCCGTTTACTAGATTTCTCTCGTTTTTTATGCTCTTTCGTATGAGAGTTTTTGGACAGTTTTTTTGGTTTGCTATCAACAGAACTAGCTGAGTCGGCACCCGACTCAGCTAGAATTTCAGCTAAGGTTTTAATTTTCATAATGAATCATAGTTACTGACAACGGTTAATCATTAAACCATTATTGTACAGGTTCAGAAGCCTGTTCTGCTTCTTCAGTTTCGTCGGCTTTGCTATTTTTTTTCGTACCAAGCTTTTCGTCACGAATCTTGTCTTCAATTTCTTGAGCAATGGCAGGGTTCTCTTTTAAGAAAAGCACAGAGTTGGCTTTACCTTGACCGATTTTTTCGTCGCCATAGCTGTACCAAGAGCCTGCTTTGCCAACGGCTCCAATCTCCACGCCTAAGTCAATGACTTCGGCTAAGTGATTCGTACCTTCACCGTAAGTAATTTCAAACTCAGCTTGGCGGAAAGGTGGTGCCATTTTATTTTTAATGACTTTGACACGGGTCTGGTTACCGATGATTTCATCACCGTTTTTGACCGCACCAATACGGCGGATATCCATACGTACAGAGGCGTAGAATTTCAGCGCGTTACCACCAGTCGTAGTCTCAGGGCTACCGAACATAACACCGATTTTCATACGGATTTGGTTAATAAATACCACCATACAGTTAGAGCGTTTGGCGTTACCAGTGATTTTACGTAGGGCTTGGCTCATCAGACGCGCTTGCAGACCCATGTGTGAGTCGCCCATTTCACCTTCAATCTCGGCACGTGGTGTCAACGCAGCTACTGAGTCAATCACGATCATATCGATTGCGCCTGAGCGTACCAACATATCTGTAATTTCAAGTGCTTGCTCGCCATTGTCAGGCTGCGAGAGCAATAAGTCATCAGTGTTTACTCCAAGCTTGCGTGCATAAACAGGGTCGAGCGCATGCTCGGCATCTATAAAGGCACAGGTACCGCCTTGCTTTTGACATTCTGCAATAGCTTGCAGGGTCATTGTCGTCTTACCTGAGCTTTCTGGGCCGTAAATTTCAACGATACGGCCTTTTGGTAGACCGCCAATGCCAAGCGCAATGTCTAATCCTAGAGAGCCTGTAGAGACCACATCGACATCCATAATGGCCGAGTCGTCGCCTAGATGCATGATGGTGTTTTTACCAAATTGCTTTTCGATTTGACCTAATGCCGCTTTGAGGGCTTTGGCTTTATTGTCGTCCATATTGGATTCCTTGTTTTCGGTAGTTAAGTTGATGCTATAAATAAAATATTGGTACGGTTAAAACCTTTGGCAAACGCATACTGACTGTTATGAAGTCGGCAATTATTGTTTGGCTGTTTTATCGAAAAATAGGTTGTCACGTGACTGGTATAGATAGTAGTATCGAATGTATCGTTCTACTATACAGTAAAATTAAATAGCGAGAGAAGTAAAAATAAGTCCGTACTATACTGTCGTTATCGTTGTTTTTAAGTCAGACTTGGCATGCTAATTACTTGACTCAACTTCTTAACACTGTTGATTTGATAAGGTAATTATAACAAAAGCAAAGCACTATAATGAGCGTTGAGGGATGCTAGACGACACTATCTGTCGTATGGTATGAGGCTGAAAACTTGTAGAAAGGATGCGATAGGTCGCTGTTGTTTTGAACCTGATTATGACTGTGCTTGTCAATAGATTTAGGAGTTGTCCACAACAAATAAAAGGCTTATTTTCACTGATTGTGAAACATTATGAATAATTAAATTATTTTAGAAATTATTTAAAATAATTTTTTATGTGTGTGAATTTAATATAAGTATTTGATTTTAAAGGTTTTATAAATTGTACAAAAAATGAACGATTTTACCTTATCCTTTAAGTTGCTTAGCTATAAAGTTGTCAAGTAGTGACTTATGCACAGGGTTATCCACAGCTTATGGGGAGAACTCTGTAAAGCCTTATAATACATAAGTTTACGTAGATTATTAGTGCTAGGAACGGATTTTATATTTCGTTTCTAATCACTTTAGAGAAGCAGTTTTGTCTATAAACAACGCTATGAGCGCTATGTTTCACAAATTATAAATTTATCTTTTTTTATGCATAGTCATACTATAGGCATTAAAAGTCAGGAGTATGACTCAAGATATACACCTAAGATGTCAGTAGACATAGTTATGCATAGAATGTCTAGTATTTTTAGAGATATTTTCTATAGCTTATAGAAGGCCACAAAAAAGCGGCTACATCAGATAGCCGCTTTGTCAAAACACTTAAAAGTAGAGCTGTATTGATCAGTCTTTGATATAGATCAAATCCCAGACGCCATGCCCACGATCGAGGCCACGACGCTCAAACTTAGTCATTGGACGAAAGTCAGGACGCTCAGTGAAATTACCTGTACCTGCTTTGTTGGTCAATCCAGCGAAACCATCCAATACTTCAACCATCCAAAATGCATAATGCTCCCAGTCAGTTGCTGTATGGAACCAGCCGCCTTGTTTTAAGCTGCGTGTAACGATGGTCATACGTTCAGGACTGACAAAACGACGCTTATAGTGACGCTTCTTTTGCCATGGGTCAGGGAAGTATAGCTGAATACGGTCGATATGGTTTTCTGGTAGCTGCTTGAGCAATTGAATGGCATCACCATTGATGATTTTTACGTTGTTTAAATCTTGGGTGCCTGCCATATACGCACATTTACCAATACCAGGCTCATGTACTTCTACACCGACAAAATTACGAGTAGGGTCAGCGGCCGCCATTTCAATAAACGAATCACCCAAGCCAAAACCAATCTCTACCGTAAGCGGCGCATCTGGACCGTTAGGGCTATCAGCGAATAACGTACGTAGGTTGTCAATACCGGTAAGATCGCCATCACCAAAACTGTTGTTGACCAAATACTCAGAAAATTCTGGAGCAGTTAGTGCAAGCTCGGCGTTTTTGTTCATGTGCGTACGGCGCTTCATAAACGTATTGACGATGCGGATATGCTTGTCAGAGGTCGGTTCTACCTCTTGGTTGGTGCTGTTATCGATATCGATAGGCTCGCTTGTGCTATTAAGGGTTTGCTCATCAGTAGTATTGGTACTATTGACGTTGTCATTGATATCAGAATGTTGACTCATAGGATTCGTAAGGCTTAATTAGGTGGGTGATGTTTGCTTATTATAAGTTAAATCCATACAACTGTGAACGGACAATCCTATTTTCGCGTATTTGCTGGTCGGTGCTGTGGTTTCTCTATGTTACACACGGGTTTTAGCGTTATCATATAATGGTATTTTTCAAATGCTTTTTCTAAGAGTCAGTAAGTAGAGCGTGTTGCCATGTTATTTATCGAGACCGATTCACCGCCACCATTTTATCAAGAGTCGTTAACACCTACTAAACGTAAGCAGTTAGACAAGTGGTTCATCGGTAATCGTACCCAGCGTTATTATCTCAAACGTTTTGAGCAGTTTGATCAGCAAGGTTATCTGTCACCAAAATGGCATTGGGCTGCGTTTTTTATCACCTTTCCGTGGCTGCTATATCGCAAGCGCTATATGGATGCGATTGTCTATAGTGTCGCAGGGTGGTCTTTTATCCAGCTAAATGTGGCACTGGTGCTAGTTGCCTTTGAGTTTGTAGCGATGTCCTATGTACCAGATGCTTATCAGATGGCAACACGTATCGGTATTGCTGCCGTTATTTGGCTGTTTTGGTCGTTTATGGTGGCACGCTGGACTGATGCGTATTACTACCGTATGGCAAGGCGTGAGATCGCTGATGCGATAAATGATCATCCGCGAGATGAGTCAGCACAGAAGGCACATCTGAAAAGAGAAGGTGGCGTTAGCTTGTTCGGACTGGCATTAGGGTTTGGTTTTTTTGCGTTTTCGCTATTGGTAATTAAGGTGCAGTTTTTACCGATTATTGCCAAGCCAAAAGCAAACGAAGTGTTGTTTGATGCTTATGATATTGCAAAGAATGCCCAAAATCGAGTGGCGTTGATTTATCAACAGACAGGGCAGTGCCCAGTAAATTTGCCACTTAGTACCGAGCAGCAGCAAATACGCATGCATGTCGATACTCAGGCTGCTGGTGTGCCAGAAACTGACTGTGCGGTAGTGGCAACGATTCAGAACGTGACGTTTCCAATACGCTACTTAAACGAGCAGACGCTGGTCTTTTATCATATACCAGATAGTGATAACTGGGATTGCACCAGCTCACTGAATAAAAAACAAACCCCTAAAAACTGCATAGCTGATTAGGGGCTGCACTTCACGATTGTTTGTAGATGTTGCTAGTGCTGAGAGCTGATTCTTAGAGCTAATGCTTAGAGTCCGTTGCAGTATCATCCTTTTCCTCAACTGGTGTTGCTTGGCTCTTTAACGCTTCATAAAAATCGGTCAAATCCATTTTACGCGCTTTACCAATATCTTCGTCAAACAAGCTTTCAAGCTCAGCCATTGCTGATTGCGCGGATTCAATCATGCTGGCTTCATCATCGTAGATAGCTTGTTGGCGTTCTATCAAGTCATCATCATAATCACGGAACGTTTTTACTGTTTCTCGCGCTTTTTCTGGTGAGATACCTAATAACTGTAGTGATTCACGTGACATGTCCAAAGACGACAAATAAGTCTCACGCCAAATATGACGTACGCCAACTTCACGCAAACGATAATAGTGCTGACGATCTCGCGCTCTTGCTAATACAATCAGTTCAGGATAATTTTTACGTAAGTATTGAGCGGTGGTGATAGAGCGTTCTAAGTCATCGATGGCAAGAATAAACACTCGCGCTTTTTGAATACCTGCTGCTCGTAAAATCTCAGGGTTTTTCGGATCGCCATAATAGACTTGGTTACCGAATTTTCTTACAAAATCTACTCGGTTTGCGGAGCGTTCGATGGCGGTAAATTCGATATTATGCATGCGCAGTACACGGCCAATAATCTGACCGACACGGCCGAAGCCTGCAATAATGACCTGATGTTCATGATCGGGAATGGTATCGTATTCGCGGCTCGGCTTGCTCTTGGCAAATAGCGGCTCACCCACTTTTTCTAATAACAAGAATGCCAGAGGTGTTAGCGCCATCGAGATGGTAACGACTAAGTTAAGAGTATTGGCAAGTTCGGGACGCAAGACATTTTGGGCAGTAGCGACACTGAACAAGACGAAGGCAAACTCACCACCTTGGGCTAGGGTCACACCCAATCGGATACTGGTAGGCCAGCGATTGCCTGATACTTTGGCAATACCTGCAATCACTGCAAACTTGATAAACATCAAGGCGAGGGCACAGCCAATAATAAAGATGGGCTCTGCCAAAATGAGTTTGACGTCGGTAAGCATACCGACTGACATAAAGAATAGACCTAATAGCAACCCTTTAAAAGGTTCGATACTGGCTTCTAATTCGTGACGATACTCAGAATCAGCGAGCAACACACCTGTCAAAAATGCACCTAATGCCATTGATAGACCGATTTGACCCATCAAGATAGACACGCCCATCACGATAAATAGCGCGACCGCTGTCAGTAGTTCTGATGCACCACTGGAAGCCACAAATTTAAAGAAGGGTCGAACCACGTAACGGCTGGCAAAAATCAGACCGGCAAAGACAGCAAATACCTTACCAAAATAAATTAAATCGTAGCTTTGCTCACGCACCCCTGATAAGAACGGAATGACTGCTAATAATGGAATGACCGCAATATCTTGGAATAATAAGATAGTAAAAGCTTCTCGACCATGGGTGCTTGAAAGCTGCTGCTTTTCAGTCAGTATCTGTAGTACAAACGCGGTAGAAGATAGAGCTAAACCAAAACCAACGATAAAGGCAGTATCTAGTTGTAAGGAGAAAAACTGATGTAATAGCCACATCAGTAGCGTACCAGTCAAACCGACCTGCAAACCGCCCAATACAAATATAGAGCGGCGTAATGCCCAGAGACGCGAAGGCTGGAGTTCAAGCCCGATAATAAACAGCAGCATGACCACGCCAAACTCTGAAAAGTGCAATAGACTTTCAGCGTCGCCTGCCACATCCAAGCCACTTGGGCCCAATATGAGTCCAGTGATGAGGTAGCCTAAAACTGTTGCAATGCCGAAGCGTTTACCGAGAGGGACAAAGAGCAATGCTGCTCCCAAAAAAATAGTGGCTTGCAACATGAGATTTGGTGAGCCGGCGGCGGCAGCAAACATCTGGGCTCCTTAAAAATTTGAATAAAATATACAATATAAAATGGACGTGACTAAAATCAGTATGACTAAAACGATATCGCGCTAGTATCGATTATTTTTTGCGATAAATTTTCCACACACCATTGTCTGCAAGCGGATTATTATAAGCATCGTTGCGGCGTTTACGCGGTGTCTGGCGACTATCTACAATCTTAAAGTCAGGCAGGGCATGTACAATAAGACCAGTACGATAAAAGCGTACTCGCTCAGGCTCTAGCATTTCGCCCTTACTATCACGACAAAAAACATAAGCACGCAGATCGATAAATTCACGGTGCGCTACCAGTCGCGCTTCCTCGTCATTTTCTAGCACTGCTGTCATGCGCTCAATTTCATCATCCGTATATTGACCACATTTATCAGTCAGGGCGCCTACTGATCCAAAGCTTTTAGATTCTTTAGCGCGTGTCTTAGTTAAATGTAGACGCTGAACGTGATAGATGAATTGTGGTATTTCAAGGCTGGCAGGGAGCGGTAGATAGTCAGGTGGCATATTGGCTGCTGGATAAAAGTCCTTTGCACGCTCAAGTAGATTTTGCCAACGTTGCTGATAGGTTTGGACTTCGGCTAAGTTGCCTTCATAAATAGGCATATCACGGATTTGGCGCAAAATATCAGGTGGAAACTGTTCATTACGAAAGTTTGCAATGTCTTCTTGCAGCGTTGATAACAAAACTTTGGCGTGTTTTTTGCCATCTTTTGATGCAGGATCATCGATATAGTCTGGGGCGACAAAGGGTGCTGAGCGTCTAGACATAGTGTTGTATCATCAATAGATAGAGTGAAAATACCAAAAAGTATGATTATAAAAATTAACTGGGGTGCTAAACAAAACTTTATAATAGTTATTATAACCACATAAGCCGATTCGGACTTAAGTTTTTTAAATTGAATAAAGCAAAATTTTGTCGTAAACCACGACTGCTTTAATGTGATCTAGATTCTAGTTCTAATTCTACGTAACTTTTAGTATGAGCCAGCATCAGATGCCTATACTTGTATTTGCTAAGTTATAATTCGAATTACTGATCTCTTTATTCAATCATTGAGCTGAAAATGTATCATCAATGATTATGACCAATATGACTATTACCATCAGGTAGCTGTCCCGAAATATCACAGACCAATGCATCGCTATGTGAGATATTCTGCGGGTGAGACGAGCTTTCGACCTGAATAGTAGCATGGTGAATACCAAGCTCCAGCAGTCTTTGCTCGAGACTGGCAATTAGAATATTTGATTCATGGATACTCATCTCACCATCCACTACTACGTGACAAGAGAGTGCATTAAGTCCGCTAGTAATACTCCAAACATGTAGGTCATGTACCTTTTGTACTTGAGAGTCTTCGAGTAATTTTTGCTCCACATCGACTAGCGATATATTGGCAGGCGTCCCTTCCATTAATATATGCACAGAATCACGTACGACGCGGTAGCCACTGATTAAAATAAGTACAGCAACGATTACTGATGCCACTGCGTCTGCCCATACCCAACCAAAACCCATCATGAGCAGTGCAGCGATAATCGCAGCCACTGACCCTAACAAATCGCTCAATACGTGCAAATAGGCGCTTTGCATATTGAGGTTAACGGGTTCTGCATTATTAGGTTTCTGCTCTGTGACCTTGGCATCATCCGTACCATGACTATGATTATGGCCGTGTGACTCGCCACCTTGACTACCTCGGTGCATTAGCCAAGCGACCAGAATATTAATCAGCATACCGATAGTCGCCACGATAAGCATGCCTTGGGTCGCAATTTCTGGCGGTGAGTTAAAGCGTTTAATCGCTTCATAAAAAATCATCAAAGCGATTATGACAAGTGTTGCACCATTTACCGTAGCAACTAATATCTCAAAGCGCTTGTAGCCGAAAGTTTTCTGGTGGGTGGCTGCTTTTTCGCCAATTTTAAATGCGACCAAAGTGGCGCCAAGCGCTATCGCATCGCTTAACATATGCCCTGCATCAGATAGCAAGGCTAAACTACCGGTAAGCCAACCACCAATGGCTTCGATAAACATATAACCAGTAATGATAATAAAGCTGAACAGCAAGGTACGCTGATAGCCTTTGGTATCTCGTGCTGTGGTTGTTTGTTCTAGATGCTCATCATGATCGTGATGGCCTTGATTTTCTTGAGTGTAGTTATTTTCTTCATCTTCGCGAACGTACTTAGGCACATCCGTATTATCATGCTGTTGGCTATGATTGTGCTCGTCAGAGTTTGGATTATTTGGATTCATAATAATACTCAAATTCGCTGATAGTTGCGTTCGATAGATGGTGCTTACTGATAAGTGATGCTTGCTATGGGTAAAGTAGGCATAGAGCCTTTATCGCATACCATTTGATAGTTATAAATTTAACATAGCCAAGCATGAGAAGCTGTAACGACGAAGTAAACATAATGAGAGGAGAAGCAGAAAGATATGCACCCATTTGTTGAGAGCTGAATGAGAATTACCAACCGACAGGATCAATGTCCAAAGTAAGCTTAAGGTATTTAGCGCTTGGTAGGGCAAGCACTGGCTGCCACCACTGTCCTAACACATGGTGCAATTGACGACGGTCTTTAGCCAGTAGCAAAAGCTGTGCATGGTAGCGGCTGTTCTTTTTACTCATGGGCGCATCAATAGGACCGAGAACAGCGAGGTTATGAGCATTAGGCAAATGCGCAATAGCATCCTTGAGCGCTTGAGTAGTAGCTACCAATGTTTTGCCTTCACAGCGTATCAATGCCGCATGTCGATGAGGAGGCAAGCCCATCATTTGACGCTCTTGCAATAACTCGCGCGCGAATGACAAGTAGCCGTCTTTGACCAGTTTTAATAGTAACTCGTTATCAGGTTGCAACGTTTGAATCAATACGCGGCCAGCTTTGTCACCTCGACCAGCACGGCCAGCCACCTGAATCATGAGCTGTGCGGTATGCTCTGGTGAGCGAAAGTCTGCTGATAAAAATCCGCGATCGGCATTGGGTAAGCAAACCAACGTAACGTTGGGGAAGTGATGACCTTTGGCAACCATCTGTGTACCGACCAATATGGCAGGGTTGCCTTTATTAATTTGCTCATAAATGTTTTCCCAGCTGTCTTTACGTCTTGTGGTATCACGGTCTATTTGAATAATTGGATAGAGCTCTTTGCTGGTTTGGGGATTAGCAAAGATTGCGTGTAGATTTTCGCTGAGCCTTGTCGTTCCCATACCTTTGGCATCCAGATTTTGACTGCCACAATCAGGGCATACGGTAGGGATATAGGCTTGCCAATCGCAATGATGGCATTTTAAGTGAGAGTTGCTTGAATAACTGTTTCGCTGGGATTGGCTATTGTAGTGAACGGTCAGGTGAGCGTCACAGCGCGGACAATCAGCTTGCCAGCCACAAGCTTCACACAATAGAACAGGCGCATAGCCACGACGATTTAAAAATATCAATACCTGATCACCGGCTTCTAGCGTTTGCCGTATCGCCCCGATCATGGCATCCGTCAGCCCTGTATCATAGCGCGCACCATCATCTTGAGCCTGTTGATGGGTACTTTGCAAGCGAGCATCGATCAGCTGCATGGTTGCAGGCTTGGCATTACCTGGACGAGTAAGCAGTTGGTATTCTGATAGTTTGCCATCATCGACCAATTTTAAATGCTCAAGAGAAGGTGTGGCAGTACCAAGTATCACTGGGATTTTGTACTGCAAACCTCGATAGAGAGCGACATCAGCGGCATGATAACGTAACGTGTCTTGTTGCTTATACGAGCCATCATGCGCCTCATCAACAACAATCAAGCCTAAGTCTGCAAACGGATATAACACAGCTGAACGTGTACCGATCACGATTTGTGCATGACCCGTGCGACAGTCTTGCCAACCTTGTAAGCGATGAGTATTGGTCATGCCAGAGTGCAATAGCACAATGTGGGCTGCGAACCGACTGGCAAATCTTGCCCGCGTTTGCGGTGTGAGGCCAATCTCTGGTACCAAAATAAGAACCTGTTTACCAGCCTCTAGTACAGCTTGCATCGCTTGCAGATAAACTTCGGTTTTACCACTACCAGTAATACCGTTGAGCAGAAAACCAGTATAAGTATCGGACTTATGGGCAGCGATAATAGCGTCAACCGCAAGTTTCTGCTCATCATTGAGATCAAGTGGCATTTTTGCCAGTTTGACTGGAGTAGGTGCTTGTTTTGGCTGAATATAGCGCTCAACTAATCCTTTATCTTCTAGCGTCTTTAAAAATGCTCGTTGCATCCCTTCTAGTAGCAATACATCTTCGCTTGCACCGTGCTGACCATGTAGCTTTAGCATATCGAACTGCTGCTTTTGTTTCTTAGCATTGGCTCGAAAATCATCATCAGTGATATGAGGCAAAATCCGCCAATGGGTAATCAGCAAGTCTAATGGTTTGCCTTGACGGACAAGGCTTGGCAGGATAACTGCTAACACGTCGCCAAGCGGATAGTGGTAATAGCGGGCTAACCAATAGGCAAGCTTGAGCATGCCAGCGTCCAAAATAGGCTCAGCATCTAGACATTTATTAATGGGTTTGATCTTATTAGCAGGTACGCTGCTATCGTCTTGTGAAATATGAGCAATCACAATGCCAATCAGAGTCTGACGACCAAACGAAACCTCAACACGGCTGCCGATTTGCGGTATCGCACTGTTTGGCAAAGTAAGCATATCAGCTGGTAGGCTATAGTCAAACACCCGATAAAGGGGAACGGGCAGAGCAACTTGTACCAACATAAACGGCTTCGCAGTCTTATTAGGTGAATATGAGTTCAGAATAATAGAACGGAGACCAATAAGCTTAGCATGATGCTAAGCTTATTGTGATATAACTTATAGGCTGTTGCTAAAATTAGCACTGAATAATTAGGCTTAACAATTAGCACCTAATATTAAGCATTCGATATCGTCTTATTCGATATAAAGAATAGACTCGATTTCTACCACACCACCTTTAGGTAGAGCAGCTACTTGGACGGCAGCGCGGGCAGGATATGGCTCGCTTAGATTGGCGACAAACACTTCATTTAAAACAGCAAAATCACTTAAATCCGTCAAAGATACGTTGAATTTGACCACGTCATTTAGACTGCCACCAGCTGCTTCACAGATAGCTTTGATGTTTTCAAATACTTGCTCAGCCTGTGCTTTAAAACCTTCTCTTAGTTCCATCGTGTCAGGATCAAAACCAAGCTGACCTGAGATATAAACAGTATTGCCGACTTTTACAGCTTGTGAATAGGTGCCGACCGCTGCAGGTGCTTTATCAGTTTGGATAGTTTGACGAGTCATGGGGTGTCCCTTTTATATTTTATGTGAGTGATTCATTGCTACTAGAATAGCAGTTCTATTTTAGCTATTTGCATCACAATTATAGCAGTGATGCAAATCAGCAAATGCGCTTATTATAATTGATATAACCTTATAATGTTAGGGAAACCTAGCAGCGAGCGTAATTCACGAATGCCCTGTGCTAAGTGGTTGCGACTACGTACCACGATATGAATGATGGTGTCAGTATTGCGAACATCAACAGTTTCAACACCCATATTGAGCTGGCGTAAGTGATAGATAACTTCACTGATTTGCTCGTCACTAAGGGCAATAGAGAGCTTTAAATAAGCAGGAAAACGAATCTTGCCGCTGTTTTTTAGGTCATGCTCGCCGATGTCACCTTGTTTGACTGCATTGTCATTGCGCCAACGTAATTGGATCACCTGATAAGGATTGTCTTTGCGGATATCGTCCAGTGAGAAACACTTATGTCGATGAACGACCAAACCATGACGTGATAAATGTCCTACGATAGGGTCGCCATATATCGGATGACAACAGTTGGCAAAATCAAGCTCGACGCCAGCAGCATTTGCAATCAACTGTTGCGGTTGGGTCATGTCATCGCTATGTACTTTCGCCTGTAGGTCGCTTAGCTCGTCGCTAAACAAACGTGTCACGACTAGCTGAGGAAGTAGCGTACCTGAGCTTATTTGTTCAAACAACGCATCTTTTTCAGTTAGACCGCGCCATTCAGTCAGGTCTTTCCAGTCTGCGTCTGTCAAATCATCAAAGCTTTTCTGATGCGTTCGGAGTGCACGATCTAAGGCTTGTCTGCCATGGTGTTGTTTGTCAGCGACAGACAGATCTTTGAACCAACGTAAAATCTCTTCACGGGCTTTGTTGGTCACTACAAATCCCAACCACTCGGCTTTTGGTTCTGAGTGACTGTTCACTTCTATCTCAACGGACTGTCCATTTTTTACCACGGTGCCGAGCTTTGCAGCTTTACCATCGATATTCGCACCAACGGCAACGTTACCAATCATAGGCCCAACCGCGTAGGCAAAATCTAGCGCCGTTGCGCCCTGTGGAAGCTCGTAAGCACGCCCTTGGGGACTGTAGCAAATGATTTTACTAGAGTGTAGATAATCCATCAGCTCATTAATGGTAGAGACTGCTGCTGAGAAATCAGGACTGTTTTCGTTCAGGTTGTCTTCATCGACCAAATCTTTCATGTTGCGCAATGACGCTTGGATAACCGACTGACTGACATCAGATGCGTGCTCTGCTCCGATGACCCCAAGTCTTGCAGCGCTCTGCATTTGCTTAGTCAATATAGTGACTTTTACTACATCATTATCACGCTCATAGATGAGGGTGAGGGACTGGTTACCACCTGGCAGCGGACGACGAATATTATCCGCAATATGGGTATCATCAATCTGATATTTTTTGATTAAGTAATAGGCCAGTTTGTCGCATGCTTCAATATTGTCGAGGACGATTTCAAACGCATAGTGACGCAGTAGCGCATTAATCTCACCGCGATTGCGGAAAAACTGACGATATATGACCACGCGATTGTCTAATACTTTGACCAGACCATTGAGATCCAAGTTGTTTAGCACGATACTCAAATAACGATGAATGGACTCTCTTTGAAAGTTTCGTCCAAGCCCATGCTGTAGCAGTTTATCGGACAGCTTATTGTACATATCAGAGTCTAAATTGCGATAACACAATACTTCGATATAGTCAGCAATATCATTCAGACCCATTAATCGGGCAAATGGCACATAAAAATCCAAGGTTTCTTGAGCTGTGGTACGCTGTTTTTCAGGACGTACCGCGTCAAGCGTAGACATATTATGTAGACGGTCAGCAAGCTTGATAATGAGTACACGCGGGTCGGCGAGGGTGGCGGTTAGAATTTTATGAAAGGTGGCCGCTTTATTTTGCTGCTTATTATGTGAAGATGATTTTAGTTTGGTCACACCATCAACCAGTCTTGATACAATTTCACCATAACGCTGCTTGATTTGCTCATCACTAACTTCGGTGTCTTCGACCGTATCATGCAGAATTGCTGCAATAATAGTATCTCGATCTAAGCGAAAGCCCGCTAGAATCTCAGCGACAGCGATTGGATGCGTGATATAAGGTTCCCCTGATTTGCGCTTGTCTTTAATGTGCGCAATATCTCCGAACTCACAAGCATCAACAATATCACGGCGCTCAGCAGCAGTGAGATAACCTACCGAACGTAGTAAATTATATTGAGCATCATCGACGAGGTGATGACTGAGTTTGGGTAGGGTTTGACTCATAAAATGATGATCCTATTTTCCATGACCTACTTGTTGGGCCACTTACCGAAGCAAATGGAGGCTAAATAATGACCTACCATACAAAACTTAAGGATGAGTACGCCATTCTCTAATTAATCGCAAATCGCTTTCAATGTCAACTGATAAGCGTGTGGGCGATGAAAAAATTTCACTCAGTGGTCTATTTTGGGGATAAATGGTGACCAAAATAGCCAATACATTATTATTACAACCAAAAAACCACAGCCTATGCTGTGGTCTCTATAGTTGATCAAGATGTGTATTTATTTTATAAAAACGCTATTGGCTTTATAAAATACATCTTATCAAAACAGCTTATTAGAAGCTGTGGTCGCCTGACAATGCTAAATCTAATGAGCTAGTAGCAAAATTATGCTCTGGCTGATTTAGGATATCGCGTGTGATTTTGCCAGCGGCAATTTCACGTAATGCCAATACTGTAGGCTTGTCGTTATCAACGTCAACCAACGGCTCGGCAATACCTTTGGCCAATTGACGGGCGCGTTTGCTTGCGACCAAAATTAGCTCAAAGCGATTATCAACATTATCCAAACAATCTTCAATCGTCACTCGTGCCATAAATAGCTACCTCGGTTGTTTTTATTAGTAACGGACCTTGCCCGCCACTCAATAAAAATAATATCAAAAATATAAAGGGGGATAGCTAAATATTATAGCATTTTTTGCCAAGTCGCGTAGTTGCTTTTTATATCTACTTACGAGATTAGCTGCTTGTTGCGTAGTTTACTCTTCTATCTGAGTGTTTAGCAAGTTGCTAATCGTGCGATGATAGCGCTGTTGCTGACGACCAAGCGTCTGCCTGTCGGCCACGATAATGGCTTTTAGCTCAGCTAAGGCTACGTCAAAATTATCATTGATCACTACATAGTCAGCATTCACATATTGTGCCATTTCGGTGACCGCGCCAGCTAGACGGCGCTCTATAACTTCTACAGAATCCTGCGCGCGGGTTGAGAGACGTTGACGTAATGTCGCAATGCTAGGTGGTAGAATAAAAACCATAATGGCATCGGGAAAGATATTTCTGATTTGCGTCGCGCCTTGCCAGTCAATCTCCAAAATAACGTCGATACCCGCCGCTAGCTGGGTACGGACACTTTCCTCTGACGTGCCATAGTAGTTACCAAATACTTCAGCATGCTCTAGAAATAGACCCGCATTGATACCATTGGTAAAACTATCGGTATCTGTGAAATGATAGTGCTGACCATCAATCTCGCCTGGGCGTGGTGCGCGAGTCGTATGTGAGACACTGACCGTTAAGTCATTGGTGGTAGCAAGCAACTGCTTGACCAGTGAGGTCTTGCCAGTACCTGAAGCGGCAGTAACGATGAATAATGAACCTGTCATACAATTTATCCTAATAGAAGGTGTCTTAGTAACTCGTAAAATGTATCGTAATAAATGTGTGTTGATAAAAAGTTAAGCAGTGCCTCAGTCAAAAACAAAGACTGGAAAAAATAAAAAACGCCATCATGTATGGCGATAGAAATTATAATAGATGCATTATTATAAACTGCTTTTATACAACTTAAAGCTGGTTTTGCAATATGTCGTGAGTATGCTGAGGTTTGCCTATAAAATATTGCTATGAGTAGACAGCTATTTTAGAGAGCGATAAAAGCAAATTATGCTAAAGTAGGGCATTGATTTCGCCTCAACTTTTGAATAAAAAATTCAAAAATACGTTTTAACTATAAATTATCCAATGATAGGCCTTTTTATGCAAATTTATCTTGCCAATCCCCGTGGATTTTGTGCTGGTGTGGACCGTGCAA
Organism: uncultured Psychrobacter sp.; assembly: GCF_947500265.1. Taxonomy (GTDB): domain Bacteria; phylum Pseudomonadota; class Gammaproteobacteria; order Pseudomonadales; family Moraxellaceae; genus Psychrobacter. The sequence continues at coordinate 69,490 of NZ_CANMRN010000004.1, forward strand.
TTGCGATTGTTAATGAAGCATTGACACGTTTTGAGCCGCCTATTTATGTCCGTCACGAAGTTGTGCATAATAAGTTTGTGGTGTCAGACTTGGCCAATCGTGGTGCGGTGTTTGTTGAAGAGCTTCACGAAGTGCCAGATGGATCTGTTGTTATCTTTTCTGCTCACGGCGTGTCTAAAGCAGTTGAAGATGAGGCTGGTCGCCGTGATATTACTGTGTTTGATGCAACATGCCCGTTAGTGACTAAAGTACACATCGAAGTGGCAAAGTTCGCTCAAGATGGCATGGATGCAGTGTTGATAGGACATGCAGGACATCCGGAAGTCGAAGGTACGATGGGGCGCTTCAATCGTCGCCATGGTGGGCAGATTCATCTGGTCGAAGATGAAGGTGATGTGGCCGCATTGACTGTACAAGATGCTGAACGCTTGGCATTTGTGACTCAGACAACTTTGTCGATGGATGATACTGCGCGCGTTATCGATGCGCTACGTGAAAAATTCCCTAGTATCCAAGGCCCTCGCAAAGACGACATTTGCTATGCTACTCAAAACCGCCAAGATGCGGTAAAAGATTTGGCCAGTCGCTGTGAAGTAGTCTTGGTGGTTGGTTCGCCAAACTCATCAAACTCCAATCGCTTGCGTGAGCTTGCCGAGCGTATGAATTGCCGAGCGTACCTAATCGATAATGCCAGTGAGATGGATAAGCGTTGGTTAGATGGTGTGCAGAGTATAGGCGTGACCGCTGGTGCATCCGCGCCCGAAGTGTTGATCCAAGAAGTATTGCAACAGCTGCAAGACTGGGGTGGCGATCTACCTAGTGAACTATCTGGTATTGAAGAAAATGTAACGTTTAGTCTGCCGAAAGCGCTGCGGATTCCTGTTACTCAGGTTGGTAAGTAACTAATATTCGTGTTTGTATTTATATTTGTATGAACCATCATTGATATGGATAAGGTCGCATGAAAGAACCAAAAGCCAGATTTGTCTTGGCAGAGGCCACGCTCGCTGAAGTCAACAAACAACTAAAACTTAATATGCTAGTGATGGCAGCAGTAGTTTTTGTGTTGTTTATGAATATTATGAAGTTTATGGCAGAAAAAAGCTTTTTCTACGCGATGCTCGCAGTAGTCATGATCTGTTTGTTATTTTTCATACAAAAAGCTCGCCGTATTCTTACGCTAAGAAAACAAGAGCTTATCCATAAATAGAAATACAAGCATAAATAAAAAATACAGATGAAAGTGCCAAATATAGGATAGCTATGACTGCTTATTACAAATTTGTTAAACGAGAATTACAAGAAGACGGTGTCAGTGTGGCGCATTATCAGCCAACCAAGCATGCACAAGGTGCTTGGAATGAGCATGAGCAGCATATGGCACCAGCAACAGGCCTACTGACAGCTGAGATCAACAGCTTTGCGCCACAACCCAATACTCGTATCGCACGTGTGAGCCTTGATATCTTGGGGCTAATACCGCTTGACGATTTTACTATTACTACTCGCTGTATCCGACCGGGCAAGACTATTGAGCTGGTCGAAGCGGTCATGAGTAGCCGTGGTCGCGATGCTATCATTGCAAGAGCGTGGCGACTGATTACCCAAGATACCAGTGAGATTGCTGGACTTGAAGATCAACCAGCAGAATATAAACCTGAAGAACTGCCAGTTTGGGAAGGTATGAAAGGCTGGCCGGGCGGCTTTATCGAGAGCGTACGTCTAGTAGCGACAGAAGACCGTCGTGCTGGTCGCGGTATGGTATGGATTACCAATGATCTCGACATGATTGAAGGCGAGCCGACTGATGACTTGGTGCATCTGTTAGGTATGGTCGATACTGCCAATGGTGTTGTACCAAGATTGGGTCTTGGTTTATCTAAGTTGGAGTGGATGTTTCCCAATACTGATTTGCAAATCCATATGCATCGCTCGCCAAAAGGTCGTTGGCTCGGTATCGAGGCTGTACAACAATATGGCGATGATGGTATCGGACTGACCAGTGCAGTATTGCACGATGTACATGGGCCTTTTGGTCGTAGTGAGCAAATCCTTACTATTCGCCCGATGCCACGTTAAAAGGCTAAGAGTCAGCCATTTTATAGTTTTGAAAAATGAAATGATACGTTGTAATCAATTAATTATACAAATAATAGGGAAATGGTTTTAATAGTAGCTAACAAGACAATATTACTAAAAAGATAATATTACTAACAAGCCGATGTTAATCGACATAGAGGTTACTATGAAAACCCATACTCAATTTTCAAAAAAGCTGACGACTCTCTGGGATAGATTGATAGAAGCATATTCAGAGTAGTTGCTGTTGTTTGCACTTTGATTGCTATATCAGAAAATGACTGAGCAATTAAATAACCAAGTAAGTAAAAACCAAGCAAACAAACAACTGATACCAGAACACCGCCTTGGTAAACAAGCGCGGTGTTTTTTATTGAATAAAGATTTTGAGCTTGAATTTTTTCTCAATGCCCCTATTAGTATAGACAGTTTAACGGGATTGCATACGGCGGGTTCTCTAATATTATTAGAGCATCTTTGGTGAGTGTATCGTTATCTGATAATAGGTCTTTCATAGAATTTAAAGGAGTTTTTATGAGTGAAGCAACTCAAGCTGAAGGTCTGAATCCAGAATTAAAAAAACATACGTTTGAAGCTGAAGTGGCGCAGTTACTGCATTTGGTAACGCATTCACTATATTCTAACGCTGATATTTTTGTCCGCGAGTTGGTATCTAATGCGTCGGATGCTTGTGATAAGTTGCGCTTTGAAGGCACAAATGATGATAGCCTTTATGAAGATGATGGCGAATTAAAAATCCGCATCGCTGTTGATGAAGCTGCCAAAACTATTACCTTTACCGACAATGGTATTGGTATGAACGAAGCCGATGCAATCGAAAACTTAGGTACGATTGCTAAATCAGGCACCAAGGCGTTTTTAGACAAATTGTCTGAATCACAGAAACAAGACGGACAATTGATTGGTCAGTTCGGTGTTGGTTTTTACTCAGGTTTTATTGTGGCTGATACCATCAGTGTTGAGTCACGTAAAGCGGGCGAGCCTGCGGATAAAGGCGTGCGCTGGGTATCAGATGGTACTGGCAGCTTTACTGTTGAGCCTATTACCAAAGAAATGCGCGGTACGGCGATTACTTTGCATCTAAAAGAAGAATATAGCGAGGGCGAAGATAACTACTTAGATCGCAGCAAAATCAAGCGCTTGGTTAATAAGTACTCTGACCATATCAGCTTGCCGATTCAGATGCGTAAAGAGATTTGGCAAGAAGATGTAAAAGAAGACGAGAACGACGACACGCCTGCTGGTGGCGAGATGGTACTCACTGATGAGTGGGAAACAATCAACAAAGCCAGTGCACTATGGACTCGCTCAAGCTCTGAAATTGAAGATGATGAGTATGTCGATTTTTATAAGAATATTTCTTATGACATGGATGCGCCGCTTACTTGGACGCATAACCGTGTAGAGGGTCGCGTACAGTATACGCAGCTACTATATATCCCTAAAAAAGCGCCAGTTGATCTATACACTCGTGAGCAGCAGCATGGTCTAAAGCTATATGTGAAGCGCGTCTTTATCATGGACGAAGCTGAGCAATTGCTACCGATGTATTTGCGTTTCGTGAAAGGTGTGATTGATTCAGCAGATTTGCCATTGAACGTGAGCCGTGAGCTACTACAAGAGTCACGCGATGTAAAATCTATCCGTGATGGTAACGCTCGCCGTATCTTGACCTTACTCGCAAGTCTTGCTAATAGCGAAGACAGTGACAAGCAAGAAAAATTTGCACAGTTCTATACAGAGTTCGGTGATGTCATCAAAGAAGGTTTAGGCGAAGATGCAGGCAATCAAGAACGTATTGCTAAGCTATTGCGTTATGCAACTAGCACCCAAGACGGTCTAGTGACGAGCTTTGAAGACTACAAAGGCCGTATGAAAGATGGCCAAAAAGCCATCTATTACCTCACCGCTGATAACCTAGCCGCTGCGAAAAACAGCCCGCAACTTGAGTTATTCAAGAAAAAAGGCATCGAAGTTATCTTGATGACCAGCCGTGTTGATGAATGGGCAATGAACTTCTTGACCTCATTCGATGAGACACCGCTGCAAAACATCGCAAAAGGCGCAGTAGACCTAGGCGACTTGCAAGATGAAGCAGAAAAAGCGGAAGCGGAGAAAGCCCAAGAAACGCTAAAGCCTGTTGTTGATAAACTAAAAGCTGTATTGGGCGAGCGTGCTAAAGACGTCAAAGTGTCTACTCGTTTAGTCGATAGTCCAGCTTGTTTGGTTGTAGGTGAAGGTGAGTTATCACCACAAATGATCCAGATGCTACAACAAATGGGTCAAGACGTACCAGCAAGTAAGCCAACGCTAGAAGTAAATCCTGATCATCCACTCATTAAGAAGCTTGAGAGCAGTGAGCAATTCGATGATCTGGCGCAAGTCATTTTTGATCAAGCGTTATTGGCAGATGGTGGTCAGCTAGACGATCCAGCCGCTTACCTAAAACGCGTCAATGAGCTATTGATGAGATAATGTTTAGTAATTAGCAAAAAAGGAGGCTTTATATAAGAGGCCTCCTTTTTTATTTGAATTTTTAGCCAAATTTGAGTGAATTTTACAAATCAGCCTTATCCTCTTAACCGACAATCCGTTACAATCGCGATAGATTAGCGAGCTAAAATATTAGGCAGTGCTAGTCATCTTCTATAATCACTCCATCGTGAATTCAATATAAATCGATGTCTGCATGCTGTACAAAAAATCGTCAATTGATTGCACCGCGCGGCTGTTACATTAAGATAATTATCATTGAGTCATTTTATTTTTCTCGACTGGCTAGAGGTCTAAGTCTTTGTCACTTACGTCGTTAAAAACCGTCTCGCTTCAGCGTTTTTCGCTGAATTTCGCTGCCAATATTATTGCAACCTTGTGGATGCTAGTGGGCTCAACACGGGCTTTTTCTTGGGTTAAACCCACTTTTGTACAGTTTGCCATATTTGCATTATTGGCGCTTGGTAGTAATGTCTTGTTTTCATGGTTAGCTGCTGAAAGTGGCAGCATATTTAATGAGCAAGGATTGGTCAGTTATTTGATCTGGCCGATGATTATTTTGCTTGGTGGTATCATTTTGGCTCGGCGAGCGAGTAACCAAGCATTGGTATTTGTACCAGTAGTATTATGGTTGGTCGCTGATACATTGTCAGCTCTATTGCAGAGCTTGGTGCAGTTTTTTGGTAGCTATGGTTGGTTGCCAAATTGGAGTTATTCGTTCTTACCAGTACTGTTTTTAGTATTGTTCTTATGGCAAACGCTAGCTCTATTGTGGATTTTCTCCCGTCGTCTGCGCATACCATGGTGGGAGCGAATCATTGTATTGGTTGGCGCGGTAGCGTTGCTGACTATCTGGCAGCGTAATGTCGCAGACCAGCCGATCTTTAAGCAAATACCTGTAGAGCCTGTATTAGAAGAGGCGGCACTATATCAGCAGCCGCGCCTATTACAGCAAGCATTGGATAGTATAGACCCAAGTATCGATGGCAAAACCGACTGGTACTTTATGGGAGTGGCAGGATTCTCTGATCAAAATGTCTTTCGCTCCGAGATTAATAAAGTGCGCGAGTTGTTTGATGTACGCTTTGGTACCAGCGGGCATTCACTATCGCTGATTAATAATACTTATAGTTGGCTCGATGAGCCAATTGCTACTAAGACCAGCATTTTGCGCGGTCTAAAGAAAATCGGTCAGCAGATGAATGCTGATGAAGATGTGTTGTTCCTGACGTTGTCTTCACATGGTAATCAGGATATCGTCCAGTTGGCAAATCCGCCGCTTGCGATGGATAATTTAGATGCTACATGGTTGCGTGATGCGCTAGACGCATCTGGTATTCGTTGGCGTGTGATTGTGGTGTCTGCTTGCTACTCAGGTTCGTTTATTGACGAATTGGCATCGCCAACCACGGTAGTTATTACTGCATCAGCCGCTGACAAAGCATCGTTTGGCTGCACCAACACAGCTGAGATGACCTATTTTGGTCAAGCATTTTTTGCTGAAAGCCTACGAGGGAATATCAGTTTTGAGTCGGCTTTTAAGGATGCCAGTATACGGGTCAATGAGCGTGAGAGCGCCATGGGCTTTGAGCCATCGGAGCCGCAAATGGTCATTGGTAGCTTAATGGAGACGGCATTGCCTGCGTTTGAGCAAGTATTGTTTGATAAGGCGCGCCCATCCGTTGCTAGTATTACAAATAATGCTACTTCTACAACGGTTAATATTCCACCTGACAGTGCTACTAATCTATCGGTAGACGAAATAGAAATAGCCGTTGAATAAGCACAAAGTAAGATTTAGCATTTAATAAATTCCAATATTAGATTTACTATTAGATGATAAGCATTTATTAAACATCACCATTGGTTCTATTTTGAATAAAAGGATATCACTCATGCAAAATTCCTATAGTCATAGTTTATCTACCAATAAACAGCTTACCCAAAAAAGCGTGAATCGTTGCTTTAACGGTGAGCAGCATTATTATAGTCACGAGTCGACATCTACCAAAACCTCTATGACGTTTAGTATTTATCTACCTGATGAAGCCTTGGCTGGACGACGTTGTCCTGCGATATTGTACCTATCAGGTTTGACATGTAATGCTGATAATGTCACTCATAAAGCGCATTTTCAGCAAAAATGCAGCGAGCTTGGTATGATACTTATCGCACCTGATACTTCGCCTAGAAGTAGTGAAGACAGCGATGTACCAAACGATGATCGCTATTTTGTCGGGCAAGGCGCTAGCTATTATGTTGACGCGACCCAAGCGCCTTGGTCAGATAACTTCAATATGCAAAGCTATATCGTTGATGAGCTATATGACTTACTACGTTCAGAGTTTCCTATTCACAGTATCGGTGTCACAGGACACTCAATGGGTGGTCACGGCGCATTATTGCTAGGGTTTAAGTTCCCAAGTAAGTTTGTCAGCGTATCGGCTTTATCGCCAGTATGTGCGGCGAGTGAGTCTGCATGGGGGCAAGCCGCTTACATAGAGTATTTCGGTGATGATAAGTCTCTATGGGCACAAGCGGACGCCTCACAGATGATTGAAAAGGTCGGTCAGCAGTATTCGAGCATTTTGGTTGATCAAGGCGCAGCTGATAACTTCTTAGCAGAAGGCCAGCTACAGACCTCTAAACTACAAGATGCTTGTGCAAAAGCCGAACAGCCCTTAACATTACGCTATCAAGCGGGGCATGACCACAGCTATTATTTTATCCAAACGGTGATTAATGATCATATCGAACATCATTGGCATATGGCTCAAATGAGCTAAGATGTCCTGCAGATGACCGTGATACATTTTTCGATATTCCATTCATGCTCAGAAGGTGATTTTTATGGCAAGTTATCAAGATTTGACAGCTTCTAATTCAAAGAATAAGTCAGCAGATACGAGCTCTACAAAAGCGACTATGCAAGCTGATATGGATGCTGCTCTACAAAAAAAACAACGTAGCATTGATTATAGTGATGAAGTGTCTCAAGCTAAGTCAGAAGAGCTGATTGCAAAAACCGCCAACGATGCTGGCGATAGAGTACTTGATGATGTACAAATATCTCGCGTGATAGAGATGGCATGGGAAGATAGAACGCCATTTGGTGCCATAGAGCATAGCTACGGTCTCGATGAGACTGGAGTTATTAAACTCATGCGCCAAGAGTTAAAGCCGTCATCTTTTCGCTTATGGCGTCAGAGAGTAAGCAATCGTGCTACCAAGCATGAAGCAAAGCGCTCTTTTGAAGTTGGCCGTGCTTATTGCAAAACTCAATACAAGCAGCGCTAAACCATTAAGTATTTAACATCAGTACATAAAGGGCTTGCAATATATGTGAGCCAATTAGGATTTTCTTTTTAATTTATCAATATCTTATATAAACATGAATTAGGTAGCTCAATTATGAACAGTCCTGCTAAACCTTATCTTATTGCACCGTCGATACTCTCAGCTGATTTCGCGCGGTTGGGCGAAGAAGTGGAGAAGGTACTAGAGTCGGGTGCCGATGTGATTCATTTTGATGTGATGGATAACCATTACGTACCCAATTTGACGTTTGGTAGCATGATTTGTAAGGCATTGCGTGACTATGGTGTTGAAGCGCCAATTGATGTACATCTGATGGTTTCACCTGTCGATAGTATGATCGAGCAGTTTTTGGAAGCGGGTGCTAGTATCATTACCTTCCATCCTGAAGCCAGCGCTCATATCGATCGCTCACTTCAGTTGATCAAAGATGGCGGTGCAGAGTGTGGTTTGGTATTGAATCCAGCGACACCACTACATTATCTTGATTATGTCATGGATAAAGTAGATCAAATTTTATTAATGAGTGTGAACCCAGGCTATGGTGGACAGTCGTTTATCGATAGTACTTTAGACAAAGTCCGTCAAGTACGTCAGCGTATTATTACCAGTGGTCGAGATATTCGATTGGAAGTTGATGGCGGTATCAAAGCCAGTAATATACGTGCGATTGCTGAAGCAGGTGCTGATATGTTCGTTGCGGGTTCTGCGATTTTTAATCAAGAAGATTATAAAACGGCTATCGATGAGATGCGCGCAGAGTTGTTATTAGCCAACAACAGCTAGCGAGTGTTGTATGGTTAATAAACGCTATTAGCCATACAATAATAATATTAGAATGTGCTGTATAACTTATGACTATATAGTTAATCCGATATAAAAGAGCTACAGCGTTAACCTCGCTTGAAGTATCACAGTTACATCTGCACTCAGTTGCCTTTTATCTCTTTTAAATTGAATCAACTATATATAACGGTCAGTCACGTAAAGGTGAAATATGGACACAAACAATTCTAGCAGTTCAACAGAACCTTCTGAGCAAGCAGGCTCTCATGAAGCGTTGAACCAGCAGGCTAAGCAATCACTTGAAAGTGAAACACCGCAGCGCAGCTTGGTGCCTAGAGGTATTACCATTGGCTTAGCGATGTTTGCACTGGTACTTAGCTTGGCAGGTTATGGCTTTCGCCTGATGGTGGGTGATGATGTTGAAACCGTGCTGCGTCATGCAGCGGTCATTGTGCCTGCATTTATGCTAGGCATTCCGCTGTTTTTTTGGGTAGGCTCTCGCATACTTAATAAAGTTAAAGGCTTGCATATCGAGAGTTGGAATGCGATTAGTTTGGGTTATTTGACTTCTTGTATATCGATGCTATGGCTGATGGGTACTTATAGTTAAGTTGTTTAGCTGCAGATATAATGCTTTTTCGCGTCTCTATTATTTATTCGCGCCTATATTGTTTATTCGCGCTTACATAACGTCGTAATATTTTATATTTTTTAATCATTAAGCCATGTTCTACAAGCATGACTGGAATTTTATATGAGAATCGTACCAGCCAGTATTGCTAAAGTTATCTATCCTAAAGATTTACCAGATGGCTTATTTACCAGCTTAATTCTCGCTTGTTTGTTAATGGGGTTGGCGTCACTACGTCACGGAACTGATTTACAAGGTTGGCTAAATGTCATTGAGAATTGGCTGCTTATGCTGCTGATATTGCCCACTGCGACGGCTACCGTTGCACTGCCATTTAAATACCGTGATCCCACCCTTGAGCTAAAGCTGGTCTATTACCTTGGGATGTTCGTTGCTTTCTTATTTACATTAGGAAAATTACGTTATTGGCACTAATATATACAAATGACATGGCATTCAAGTTTGCTTTTACAGCGAAGACTTATGTGACAGCCCTTGAATTCCAGTGTTAAAGCGTCCATTGTATGAGTAAGACAGATTTACCCGCGTTACTGTAAGACGATAGATTTGCCGAATGAGTTTATTTTTAAGAAATGACTGCTTTGCAATGACTAGTTTCTCTACCAGTACTAAACGGGATAATAAGGAACACATTAATGCCATACGATATCGATAATGATATAGAAGTAGATAACGAGAATAGCGATCAGTTTGCAGGATTTGCCAAAGAAACCACGTTAGAGTTGGTGGAAGCAGATGATGGCAGATTGTTATTGCGTGATGCTGAACAAGATGAAGCGCCGCTGATGACTATCGATTTTTCTGACAAACTAAAAGAACTACTTGGTAGTGATACTCAAGCCATTGGTCAACACATGATTCATGCTGCGATTCAGGTCATTATGCAAAAGCAGATGAGTAAGTGGCACGCTCATGTATATGATAAAGAACCAACACACTACAGCTGATTTTTAGTTATCTTTGAGTACCAGTTAAAGCAAATACCAGTCAAAGCGAATGATTGAAGATATAGTTTAGCAACATGAAGCTACAGCAATAAAAAAAAGGGTTTATCAACTGATAAACCCTTTTTTTGTTCAAATAACTTCTTTATAGAAAGTATTTATAAAAATGCCTTCTACAAATGATGGCAGTTATTTGATTTTAGCTTCTTTAAAGATCACATGCTGGCGTACTTTTGGATCAAACTTTTTGATTTCCATTTTGCCAGGCATAGTGCGCTTGTTTTTAGTAGTGGTGTAGTAATACCCAGTACCAGCTGTTGATACTAATTTAATTTTATCTCTCATGATAGCTTTCCTGTAAATGAGGGGTCTTCAAACGATAGGTACGTGTCTCAAAGAGTGAGTTGCCACAATTAATGTAGCAAAACAGCAGCCTAAATGATGAGAGTCATCATCCAGCTGCTATTTTTAACTTAAACTTTTTGACCTTGTGCGCGTAGATCCGCTAACACTTTATCGATACCAAGTTTGTCAATAATGCGCATACCTTTGGTAGACACACGTAGACGTACAAAGCGGTTTTCAGACTCTACCCAAAAACGATGGTTGTGAAGGTTTGGTAGAAAGCGACGACGGGTTTTGTTGTTTGCATGCGAAACATTATTACCCACCATAGGGCGCTTTCCAGTCACTTGGCAAACTCGAGACATGGCGAACTCCTAATCTATGAGGTATGAGTTTTTCTCATACCAGTCTGGGCAAGTTGCACGTTTTTGCGGCATGGACACAGCAAGCGGCAGCTTTGCACCAAACAAAACTATATGAAGGTTGAGCTGGTTTTGCTGCTATCTAAAGGCAAATAACAGGCTGACCAATTCAGAAAATTTTAAAGCCGACATTTATACCATAAAACAGATGAATACTCAAATATTTTTACAATAACTGTCGAATTAAAGGAGGGCTATTATACCCTGAAATGAGCGCTCTATGTTGTTGATTGTTTAATAGTAAAGATTAATTTTTAGTTGTAAGTTATAACAAAAGTCAGTAAAGTTGCTGTTATATATTTAATACAATCTGTTAATACGCCAGTATTACTGTAAATCTATGTATCATTACCAATCTCTTTTGATTCTGTGTAATGATTTTTTGCTTATTTGCTCAGATAAATTACTGCTTATGCGGAGTCAAAACATGTCACATACATCATTGCCTACTTTCAAGCTATTTCAGTTAACAGCGCTCACATTATCGTTGGCCTTGGCGGGTTGTGGTGGTGGTGGCACAGATACGGTTGCGCCAGAACCTGATACAGGCGTGCAGCAACCGGGTACGGGTGGTAATAACGGTGGTGGCACTGAACAACCAGTAGGTTCTTTGAACATAAGTAGTAGTCAATTAGTCGATGTAGATGATAATCCAATAACTTCTATTGGGTTAGAAGGTGCCTACTATGAAGTAACAGTAACTGATAGTAATGGTCAACCTCTTGCTAACGCAAAAGTAGCTTTCTCAATTGATGCGCCAGGCGTTGACTTATCACAAACAACATCAGGATCTACTCTAACGAACAGTGATGGCGAAGCTCGTATATTTTTAAAGCCTAATGCTCCTGAAGTTTCTGGCGCATATGTCATCACTGCTAACGTAAGTAACAATGACAACACGGCGATTAATAATTTAACATTTGCCGTACAAGCGACAAATGTGAATCTCAGTGGTTTAACTGCAGTCGATTCTCAGCTTTCAGCAGGCGGTCAAACATCTATATCGTTAACAGCGACTGATACGGAAGGTGTTGCTATAAGTGGCATACTAGTGAACCTAAATGCTAGTTGTGGTCAGCTGCCTACTCAAGCGACCTCAGATGAGAATGGTGTAGTCACATTTGTCTATAAAGCGATAAAGACAGATAATACATTGTGTAGTGGTCCTGTCCGTGTAACAGCTAGTACAAGTAGCTCGGCCACTCAGACAGCTAATCTTACTGTTCAAGCGCCTGAAGCGAACTCTATCGTTTTTACCTCGGATTCTTTTAGACTGGGTGCAAAAAATAGTGGTTCGTCAGCAACAGGTATTGTGGAGTTTACTGTTTATTCGAATAACAAGCCACTCGCAAATCAAGCGGTCACATTGAATTTAAAAAAAGCACCTTTTGATTTAACGTTTGGTGTACTGAATAATAGAGAAGATATACGACTTACAACAGATGCAAGTGGCAAAGTTTCTGTACAAATATATCCTGGAACAACGCCAGGTCCAGTAGAAATCAAGGCAACTTTAGTTAGTGATTCTAATATTAATGCTTTGTCAAAAGGTATATTCATTGACAGCTCTCGTGTAACACAGGATGGTTTGAGTTTATCAACGGGTAAAAACGTACTAGACTGGGGTTTTGATGGTGATAGCACATCAGTGACAGCACGATTAGTAGATCGTAATGGTAACAAAGTACCTGATGATACAGTGGTAAGTTTTACAGCTGAAGGTGGTAAGATATTCCCATCAAGTTGTGAAACGGTTGATGGTGAATGTGAAGTGACATTTTCAACCCAAAATCCGCGCCCTGGTGATGGCCGTGCAACTATCTTAGCCGTTGCTGAAGGCGAAAAAGCATATATTGATAAGAATGAAAACAATGCTTGGGATGAAGGAATTGATACTTTAGTTCACAATATAGGTGATACCTTCCGCGACGACAATGAGAATGGCACCTTTGAAATTGGCGAATTTACTTATCCATTAACAACAAAAGCTACAGATGTTTGTGAAAATAATATCAAAGAGTTTATCCAGTTGAAGTTCCCATCTTCTATTGATGAAGTGAAAGAAGCATTCGAAAGAAACTTTATCAGTGATTTTGTATCTCCAAACAAGCCGATGACATGTAACTCTGGGCTTTCTACCGTTGTGCGTCATGAATCAATTCAACTATTATCAAATAGTGGTGATAGTCGATTTACATTAGTAGATAATTTAGGGATGGCATTAAGCTCACAAAATGTGAGTGCAGGCAACAGTATAGTAAGAGTTCGAATCAATAGCGGTGGTTTTTATGACCTAAATCCAATGCCTTCTGGCACTACTATTTCTGGTACAGTCGTAGACAAAACTAATGGGACTAACAGTGGTAGTTGTGAAATTGATTTAGTTGGAGGAGCAGATAAAGTCCCTGATCTAGTCGCTACAGGTGCACCTGGAGAAAATACAGGCACAATTAATACGTACGCTTTGAATCAGTGTGAAGCTGGTGACTACTTCAAAATATCTGTGACATCACCGCGTAATAATACAAGTACTCTAACCTATATAATTCAATAATTATCAATATCATGAACAAAAACCCTTGACCACATGTCAGGGGTTTTTGTTTTATGGAGTTAAATAACTAAAAACAACCAACTCGCTCAGCAAAGTATTGCAAAAAAGATTAAAATAACCGGTTTACTATGCTGTCAGCAATTTTTCAGCGATAAGTCATCATTTTTTATATTGGGCGAATTATGTCAGACAACACTAAAACGGTTTCATTATCGACCATAGCTTCTCAGAGCAAACAGATTCCTAGCGCTATTGATACAGCCACGTTGCTCATCAAATGCAAAGATCAGGCAGGTATCGTACAGGCAGTCTCTGAATTTATTCATCGTTATGGCGCTAATATCATTACGCTCGATCAGTATTCAACGGCACATGAAGGCGGGCAATATTTTATGCGCTTAGAGTTTGCTTTGGCAGGATTAAGCGATATTATCGAGAATTTTGAGGCTAGCTTTGCGCATACGGTTGCTAAGCGCCATGACATGGATTGGCGTCTACATAATAATGCAACGAAGACCAAAGTCGGTATTTTGGTATCTAAGTTTGATCATGCGTTGTTAGATTTATTATGGCGACATCAGCGTGGACTGCTCGATTGCGAGATTACTTGCGTGGTCAGTAACCATCCTGATTTGAAGCAAGCAGTACAAAATTTCGGCATTACTTTTCATCATGTGCCAGTGACCAAAGACAATAAGTTCGATGCAGAAGAGCAGATTCATAAGTTGATGGCAGGTAACGATTTGCTAGTATTGGCGCGCTACATGCAGATATTGTCATCAGATTTCGTCAAACGTTGGCCGATGCAGATTATCAATATTCATCATTCATTCTTGCCGGCGTTTGTGGGTGCAGATCCTTATCGCCAGGCTTATGATAAAGGCGTTAAGCTTATCGGCGCAACTGCGCATTATGTCACAGCTGAGCTTGATCAAGGGCCTATCATCGAGCAGGATGTACACCGTGTGACGCATCGCCAAGGGGTAACCGAGCTGCGTGCTATCGGCCGTGATATCGAACGCAACGTATTAGCACGTGCTGTAAACTGGCATGTGCAAAACCGTGTGATTGTGGCGGGTAATAAGACAGTGGTATTTAACTAAAAAAATGAGTAGTGAGTCGGCTAAAAATATAAAAAAGGCGGTCAGTAGCAACAGTTACTGACCGCCTTTTTTATGATGTGATATTTTATAGGAGCATTTCTAAGACGAACTTGCTACCAACAAAGCCAATGGCTAATAGAATAAAGGCATAAATAGTGATGTTGGCCGCACGTTTGCCTCGCCAGCCTGCACGCCAATTACCGAATAGTAGTACACCAAATAATAACCACGACAGCAAACTAAAAACAGTCTTATGCACGATATGTTGCGCCATCAAGTCTTGCACATAGATAAACCCAATTCCCAGTGCGATACTGAGCAATACAAAGCCAACCAAGAGCATATCGAATAATAAACTCTCCATACTTTGCAAGGAGGGTAGTTTATTGACCCAAAATCGGTGAATGGTATGATGCTTGAGCTCACGTATTTGTAGACGTAGAAATAGCGCTTGTACCGCCGCCATCAACAGCACACAATAGGCAGCCAATGATAATATGATATGGATTTCAAGCCCGATACTGACATCTGTTAGTGGTTGATAAGGGGCGCGGCCGATATAACCGACCGTCATACCTATTAGCGCAGTGGGTGCAGCCAAAATGCCAAGACTAAGAATAGGGCGGTATAAACAGAACAACAGGTAAAAGAATAAGAAAAATAAACTGGTTAGACTGATTATATTAAATAAGTTGAAATTTAAACCATACAGCGTCACAACGTATGGATATAGTAGTGCTGCATGTGCAGCCATGCCGACCAGCAGTAAGCCCAAATTGAGGCTTTTGTGGATAGGTTTGTCCTGAACCAACGCCCAACCAATGTGGATGCTGACTAAGATATAAGCCATGCTAGCAAGTAAGAATGCAAAGTGCACAGATAAAAAGCCTCATCTTATACTGAGCATAAACTGCCGCTCAATGTGTCGCTAAAGTGGTATTATCAGAATGATTAGAATAATCGTCCAATTTATCATAAAATGGGTGCCAATTGAGCACCATCTTGCTTATAACTTATAAATGATCGGCAGTGCTGCATAGCGCAAAACATAGAGTATGTCATCTATAAAAAGTTGACTACAATTATAAGCGCTGTGTCCTTTGCGAAACGACTATAAGTTTTGAGCCATGTTAATGCTATAGTATTGATAATATAATTCTTTTATCATGTCCCTTGTCATGCAATATCCTAATATCTTATAGCGTATCCTAATATTATTTACGAACCATTTTAATGGTTTGATTTAGAGTTATTTTAATTGCGTATTATTTAATTGAAAACCATTTTAATTGAGAGTTATTTATGTTTGATACCTTAACAGAACGCTTATCGTCGAGCCTACGTAACATCGTCGGTACCGGACAGTTGACCGAAGACAATATCAAAGACACGCTACGTGAAGTGCGTATGGCGTTGTTAGAAGCTGATGTAGCATTACCTGTCACTCGTGATTTTGTAAAACGCGTCAAAGAACAAGCGCTTGGTGCTGAAGTGCTAAAAGAGTTAGCGCCAGGTCAAGCCTTTGTCAAAATCGTACACGACGAGCTGACTGAAATGATGGGCAGCGCCAATCAGCAGTTAGAGATGACAGGTAAACCGCCTGTTGTCTATTTGCTAGCGGGTTTGCAAGGTGCGGGTAAAACGACTACAGCTGGTAAGTTGGCCAAATATCTACAAGAGCGTCAAAAGAAAAAAGTCATGCTAGTCTCTGCCGACGTTTATCGTCCAGCCGCTATCAAGCAGCTTGAGCAAGTAGCCGGTCAAGTGAATGCTAAGTTTGTGAACTCAAGCACAGATGAGAATCCAATTGATATCGCAAAGCGTGCGATTGAAGAAGCCAAAATCCAATATCAAGATATTTTGATTATTGATACCGCGGGTCGTCTACATATCGACGATACCATGATGGATGAGATTAAGGCGCTAACTGCTGCGGTTAACCCATCTGAGACGCTATTTGTCGTCGATGCAATGACTGGTCAAGATGCCGCCAATACCGCAAAAGCCTTTAATGATGCGTTGCCGTTGACGGGTGTTATCTTAACTAAGACTGATGGTGATGCTCGCGGCGGTGCGGCGCTTTCTGTACGCGCTATCACCGGTAAGCCAATCAAATTCTTGGGTCGCGGTGAAAAACTAGACGAGCTAGAGCTGTTCCACCCTGAGCGTATCGCGCAGCGTATCCTTGGTATGGGTGACGTACTGAGTTTGGTCGAAGAAGTTGAGCAAAAGATTGACCGTGATAAAGCCGAAAAAATGGCGAAAAAGATGCAAAAGGGCGGTGATTTTGACCTTGAGGATCTATTGACTCAGTTCCAGCAGATGAAGAGCATGGGCGGTATGGCAGGCTTTTTAGACAAAATGCCTGGTATGGGCGGCTCAGATATGCAAAAAGCCGTCGAAGACGCCAAGCCAGAAGAAAAAGTACGTGAGATGGAAGCATTGATCAATTCAATGACACCATTTGAGCGTAAAAACCCTGACAAGATTAATCCAAGTCGTAAGCGCCGTATCGCTGCAGGTTCAGGTCGTGAGATTCAAGATGTTAACCGCTTGCTCAAGCAACATAAGCAAATGGCAAAAATGATGAAAATGATTTCAAAGCCTGAAGGCATCAGTAAAATGATGAAGTCTATGCAAGGGCTCATGGGTGGCGGCGGTGGAGCAGGTGGCGGCGGTCCATTGTTTGGCGGTGGCGGTCAGCAAGGTGGGGCTAAAGACGTGAATCCAGAACAAATGGCCAAGCAGATGGGACTGGATCCAAACAACATGCCGAGCACCGAAGAGATGCAAAAGCAAATGCAAGAAATGCAAAACCAAGCACCAAAGAAGTTCAAAACCCGCTTTTAAATAACAATTAGTTATTTTTAAGACGTTTGATAAAAGCCCCGAAGCAAATGAAGCTTTGGGGCTTTTATCGTTAGCAGTTGCAGATAAACACTGATGGATAAAGTGTGAAAAATATAGAAATTAATAAAATTCGTGTACCCTAAATGCTATGATAGGCGCTGCTTCATTCTGTCAGTATTCTTATAGTGAATGAATGATAGATCGTTATTAAAAATTATTAAAATCTGACAAATCAATTTAGAACGCCAAAAGTAAAAGCCGAGGTTGTGATGTTTTTAGCAATGGATACCGTGTTCGACCAGTGTTCGATCGCGATTTTAGATTCGAGCGGACAGGTACTGTCGAGCCATACCGAAACAGGTAAGCGTCAGCAGACTCAACAGATTTTACCGATGATTGATGCTGCATTGTCTGAGGCGCAGTTACGTCTTGCTGATATACAGGCTTTAATATTCAACCGTGGGCCGGGTGCATTTAGTGGTATCCGTATCAATACGGCAGTGGTACAGGCTCTGTCTGTAGCGCATGACTTGCCTTGTGTTGGCGTCTCAAGCCTGCAAGCAATCGCACAATGCGCGTATCAGAAGTATGGGCTGACACACCTATACAGCGCCCTTGATGCTCGTATGCAGCAAGTTTACTTTGGACAGTATGAGTTGGTAACTGATGACAAATTAGGTCATAGCATTATGCAGCCAGTCTTGGCTAATGATAGCGATAGCACTGAGCAGCTATTGGATTATGATCGCCAAACCGCACTTAGCCTACCTATCGTGGGTAATGGCGCAACGCTGTTGGCACGACATGATCAGCAAGACTGCCATGAAGATGTTTGGCCAGATGCTGTTGTCATTGGGCAGCTTGGTATTGCTCAGTTTGCAAATGATGGTGGTACGGAAGCATCGCAGGCATTGCCAAAATATCTACGCAACCAAGCTTGGAAAACACTTAAAGAGCAAGGTAAAGCATAGCTTTATAAAATATGCTTTTTGCAGCGTCGCTTGCTGTCACTGGTTATGATAAATACTTTAACCATAACCAGTTTAACTCAATTGATAGCAGCCAGCTTTTTAGTGTTTAGCAAGCGTATACCAATATAAAATCAACGTTAATATAGGACAGCCAATCGGTCTGTTTTTAGGCCAGTTTTTTAGGCCAGTCTGTTTCTAGGAAAGTCACTGTGGATATAGTTTTATTCGTTCAAGCTGTCATCATGGGTATCGTTGAAGGTATCACTGAGTTTTTACCCATCTCTAGTACGGGATATTTGATTTTATCAGCAGATGTGATGGGTTTCTGGACTAAAGAAAAAGTTGATTTATTTGTCGTGGTGGTACAGCTTGGCGCTATTTTGGCAGTGATTTATGACTATTGGGGTAGATTGTGGCAAGCGTTGATGGGTTTGCTGACTGGCAAAGCAGAAGGAATGACCAATCCTAGACAGCTGGGACTGAGTCTGATTGTCTCTACTATCCCTGTGATGATTGTTGGTTTTACCTTTGCCGATGAAATCAAAGCTTATTTGTTTAATCCTATCGTCGTTGCCATTATGCTCATCATCGGTGGTCTGCTGATATTTTACGTGGAAAAGCGTCCTAAAACGGTCATTGCAGAAGAAGCGGAAGATGTCAGTATAAAAACTGCGTTGATGATTGGTCTGTTTCAATGTTTAGCTCTTATACCCGGGACGTCACGCTCAGGTGCCACTATTATCGGTGCGCTGTGGTTAGGTGTCTCCCGTAAGGCTTCTGCTGAGTTTTCTTTCTTTTTGGGTATTCCTGTCATTGTAGGGGCAGCACTGTTGGATCTACTCAAACATGGTGACGTACTGACCAACAGTGAAGACTGGCTGGTGCTAGGTCTCGGAACCATCGTATCATTTGTAGTAGCGCTACTTTGTATCCGCTTACTTGTGGCATGGGTAAGTCGCCGCGACTTTACTATTTTTGCTTGGTTGCGCATTATCACGGGTGTTATCGTGTTGGTCGCCGCTTGGGGCTTTGGTTATCAAATGGCTGGCTAGATTTAGACGGTAGTTTATAATGCCAATGATTTAACACGCCAGTAATTTATAGTGAAAATAAGCAGCAAATAGGATGATGGTTATGACCGATGTGCCCCAAACGTATGACGAGACAGGTGCTGTTGTACATTGTCAGTTATTCTACGTCAATGACAGCCAGCAAGCACAGGTTGAGAGCCTACAGTCATTGATAGCTGAGCATCCATTACCAATTATCTTAGATATAGAGGTCGCTACAGAGAAATTAACTCAAAAGCGCCGTCAGCAACTGAGCCAAGCATCTACTCAGCCCATTCTATTATTAGATGATAAAGATAAGTTATCATGGCTAAGTGATGGGCTCAGTGTGGCACCTGAGTGGGACAAGTTGCAGCGCCGTGTAGTGAGTGCTGGCCGTAAGTCTGAGTTGCTATTACAAGCCGCCAAAATCACATCAGATAGTCAAGTTATTGATGCAACCGCTGGCTTTGGGCATGATAGTTTGATATTGGCCAGTACTGGTGCCCAAGTCACTATGCTTGAGCAGCAGCCGTTGATGGCATTGCTGTTACTTGTAGAGCAGCAGCGTATGAGTGCGCTACCCAATTGGCAAAAGCTCATGAGCCGTCTACAGATTATTAACACTGATGCACTCAGTTATTTTGCGAATCTAGAAGCAAGCAATGTAATAGATAATGCTACCACAATCGATGTCGTCTATTTGGATCCGATGTTCCCAGAGGATAGCTATCAGGATAGCAAAACAGGCAAAGGGGCAAAAGTCGGTAAGCATATGCAAGCACTGCATCAACTGGCTCGTCCACCAACGTTAGATGAAGAGCGTCAACTACTAAGTAGTGCACAGACCGTTGTCAAACAAAGTACGCAAGGTCAAGGTCGCGTGGTCGTAAAGCGTCCACAGTATGCACCGCTGCTTGCTGGTGAGCCAGCTAGTGAAAGCTGGCATAATGAAGCCGTACGCTTTGATGGGTATTTTGTCTGACAGCTGCTGTTTGCGATAACGAATGTACGAGTATAAATGTACGCAAGTTATCAGCTTATATGTTCAAAGTTAATGGATTTAGGAGCAAGGAATGTCAGCGCTAATCATTTGGGTTATGGGTGCAATTCTATTATTGATTAATATCATGCTGCGTACTCGCATTCTTCGGCTTGAGGCACGGTGAAAAGAGCTGAGCAATCCACAAGAGCAGCTGGCATTTTTACGTCAGCAAGCTAAATAGAAAGACAAAGTCCTAGCGCTGAAAGCATTACGCAAGCAATATCCTGAGCTATCACTGACCGAAGCAAATAAATTATGGCAACAAATTCAGTAGCCAGACCATTAAACTTAGTAGTTAGTCTATTAAAACTCAGTAACTAGCCCCTTCAAAAATTAATTTAGTTGTTCTGAGCGAAATATATAAGCGCACATAAAAAAGTATCCAATTAATGATAATAAAAAGCCATGACATTTAAAGACAAGCTACAAGCCTACATCCAGCTAACCCGTTTTGATAAGCCAGTCGGCATTGAGCTGCTCTTATGGCCAACGCTTTGGGGCGTACTACTCGCTGCAATGGGTCAAGCGCAGCAGCAAGGAATAACGGCAGCGTTGCCAAGTATCAAGGTGTTCGCGATATTTGCCCTTGGTGCAATATTTATGCGAGCGGCTGGTTGTGCGATTAACGACTTTGCCGATCGAAAAGTAGATGGTCATGTGACTCGTACTAAAGGACGACCGTTAGCAGATGGACGCTTATCTGGTAAAGAAGCTGTTTTTGCATTTTTGGTACTGGTGCTGTTAAGCGCCAGTCTGCTATTCTTCTTGCCTATAGCCGTATTCTATTGGTCGCTTGGTGCTGTTGTATTGGCGTTTATTTATCCATTTATGAAACGCTATACGCACCTGCCGCAAGTATTTTTAGCAGCTGCTTTTGGATGGGCGATACCGATGTCCTATGTGGCGGTGCAAGGTGCTCCCGATGTTTGGTGTTGGCTGCTATTTTTAGCCTATATGTGTTGGACCGTAGCCTATGATACCCAGTACGCCATGGCTGATCGTGAAGATGATTTAAAGATTGGTGTGAAATCAACGGCGATACTATTCGGTCGTTATGATGTGATTATCATCTCAATATTACAGATGCTCTTTTTGCTAATGATGGGCGTGGTTATGTGGCATTACTTTGCTCCGACCACATTAGGCGTAACCCCAGTATTTGGATTGGCACTAGTTGCGATGATGTTTGCCAAACAAAACAGTGCTTGTGCCAGTCGCAACCCTTTGGCTTGCTTTCAGGCGTTCTTGGCCAATATCTGGGTAGGGCGCTATGTCTTTGCGCTCATCGCAATCACTTGCATATGGACGACGCTAAATGGATAAGTTCGATCAATTGTCGAGATTCAAATCAAAGAAATCGTCTGATACAAATGGCTCAGGCGTAGACTATCAAGCTAAACTTGCCAAACATGGTCTGACTCGTGAGCAAGTTATCGCAACTGAGCGTAAACTGGCAAAATTTGCCAATACCATGGATTCGCTAGTACGAGTGCCTTTTACCAACCAAGGAATGGGTGCGGATGCGGCGCTTTCGACCATTCCACTAGCAGGAGATTTGGCAGGATTGGCATTGACCAGTTATGCATTTATATTAGGGCGTCAGTTAGGTGTGCCCGCTCATAAAATGACGCCAGCGGTTAGATTGGCACTTATTGATATGGTCGTTGGTATCGTACCTGGCATTGGTACGCTATTAGATATTTTCATTCGCCCTAGCCGTAAGACACTGGGTATCGTGCATGAGCATCTACATCATGAGTATGGTATTACCGAAACCATGCATATGGATCGACCGTTTTTGCACCAGTCACTAGAAGACAAGCAGCAGCAAAGCCGCTTTGGGTTTTTTTGGCGCAATCCAATCGTTGCTTGGTTATATTTGCATATCCCTGATTTTCTTGGACTGCTAGTCATTGTGTTTGTCGGTTGGGGGCTGTGGACAGTGATAAGTTGGTTGGTTGGGATGTTTGGGCAATCGACTGGGTTTGGTTAAATGCAATCACTCATCACTCATTAGAAAGCTTAGTAGAGACAAGTCAGCGGAGAGTAATACATAGAAACGAAAAAAGCGGCAACGATAATAACGTTTGCCGCCTTTTTTATGGTTTTAAATAGAGTGTTGAGACAGAAAGCGAATTAGGTTTTATTCAGTGATGACTTCTGCTTCAGCACTGACGGCATCAAAGCTAGTAACTTTATTGTTTCGGATAAGGTCGATCGTGCCACCACCAGCGTGGCTTACGAGTTGGATACTGCCGTCAGCTGATTGATAGGTAGGATTATTGCCTTGGCCTTCGGGTGCACTTAATGTCATTTTTGGTTGATTGGGACGAGTAATGATCGCGTTCAGCATACCAGCTGCCGACGTCTCAAAGACTACGGACAAATTCTCACCTGCTGCACTCTTATAACGGACATCAGTGATTTGTGCGCCTTTGATAGCTTGTTCTGGATTAGGTTTTTCAGCGCTAGCATTTGCCGTAGACGTAGTATCACTAAGGTCTTTATCTAACTCTGTTAAGCTCATATCACGTTCTGAATCAGTCTGTGCTACATTTTTAGCGTCATCTACATTGCTATCTTCCGCTTCATCAACATTGATATTAGTCGTTACTGGCGTGGTTTGCGTTGAGGTCTCAGCTGTAGTTGTATCAGTTGCTTCAGGTTCTGGATCTTTTTGACAAGCAGTCAGTAGCAACAGACTGAAGAAAATAGCAGGAGCGGTACGATAAAGCAGTTTAGATTTTCGTAAGTTTAGTGTTTTTGAGAGAGAAGTATTCATAATCAGCTTTATCCGTTAATGGTGCTCTACGTATATATGGTAATTTGCAAGGGTCAACCTGCTATTTATTGACAGTATATTATTACGTATTTACCGTAATCACCAGCTTACGCTGTCCGCCATATTCTGGCAGGTTTCTATGCTCACATAAATAAACCCTTTGCCACGTACCCAGTCCTAACTCACCATTGACAAGCGGTATAGTCAAGCTTACTCCAAGAATCATGCTTTTAAGATGCGCGGGCAAGTCGTCTGAGCCTTCTAAAGTATGGCGATACTCTGGCTGATTTTCTGGTGCGATTTTATTGAGCCATTCCTCTGTATCTAGTCTGACATCTGGATCAGCATTTTCATTGATCGCAAGACTGGCTGACGTATGCAGCAAAAACAGATGAACCAACCCTACCTTGGCCGAGTGAGGTAACAGCTGAGAAATAGCTTCTTCAATCCTCGGAGTGATGATATGAATGCCGCGTGCATAGGCGGGTAGAGTAAGGGTTGTTTGGTGATAGCTCATGGGGTATATCTCATTATTAGAGTCGACATCAAATTAAGATATCATAAGACAGAATAAACCGTAGAGAGCGTTGTTGTTATTTACACAAGAGCCATTTATTCTTAAACAAGCGGCGTCTGTAAACGTGTACGATTGGGTGATAGGCGTGCGAGCATTGCCTCTGACAGTGGTGTAAATGACCCTAGCATCATATCTGCTAATGCTTCAGCACAAATAGGTGCCAATGCATAACCCTTTGCGCCCATCGCACTCATTGTCCATATCCGCTGACTGTTTGCCAATTGTCCAACGATAGAATGGTAATCAGGCGTTTGGGTGCGAATGCCAGCTCGTCCCTGCCATAGGCTCGTATCTGCCGGAATGACAGATGCCATCTCAGGAATAGCATTGATGAGCTTGTCTCGGCTAATCTGATGCTCTTCCTCACGGATACCCGTGTCCGTATCATTACGTATAAAACTCGCCCCTAGTAGAAACTGAGGACTGCACTCTGTAACATCGTTTAATTGTCCGTCATATACTTGGGCAGTGAATGGCGTACAGTAACCACTATATTTGAGTGGTATTTTAGGTAAGCTTGCGAGTTGTTCGGCTGTCGGCGTAAACCATGAAAGCTGCCCACGAATTTTTCGACAGTCAAAAATACGCTGATCCAATTGATGGCTCTCATATGCCGCACAAACCACCACATTATCAGCAGTTATGGATACTACTTCTTGATTTTGATCATACCCTTCAACACAAACATGACTTTCTGTCTCGCTAATATCATTTACGGCTAACTGCTGAAAATGAATGAGCGGATGGGTCAGTATGATGTCTTTTAATGCTTGTGGGTTGACCAGACCAGACTGAGGTAAGTATAAATTATCTGATAAGTTCTGCTCTTTTAGACCACTAGTAATCTGTGCTTGCTCGTGCGATAGGGTGGTCGCCATCTCATCAGGATAGTCGGCAATTTGTTCTGTACCGATATTGGCTTTTATGAGTAAATCAAGGGCGCCAGTCAGTTCAAGTACCGGTGCTGTATGAAGCTGTACGGCTGTTTGATTAAGGTATCGATATAGCCTGCTGCTATGGAGATAGCCTATGGTATGCAGATGCTCGTCAACATGGTGAAGTGGCGTCATTTTGGGCGCAAGTAACGCTCTAGGATTGCCTGATGCACCTGCTAAGGGCGCTGATTTATCTAATAAGGTGACGGTAATACTACGATTGGCAAGCGACCAAGCTGTGAGCAACCCTGAGACACCTGCACCAATGACGACAGTGTGATCGAATGTGCTATAAGTCGTTTGCTGCTTCGCCTCGTGGCTTTTATTATCACAACTTTTATTATCGCTAGTAATGTCACTACTGTCCGTATCAATCATGATGGCCGTTAGCATTTCTCGCTTTCGACCAAAACCTCTGACTTTTTTAATTTGAAAGCCATGCTCTCTTAGTCCACGCTTGACGATACCTGCACAGCTATAAGTAGCGGCAGTCGTATGAGGGCGTGATAGGCGCTGCATTTGTGCAAAGATACTGTCAGCCCACAACGTACTGTTGCAAGAGGGCGCAAAACCATCTAAAAACCAAGCATCAATACAAGGCGTATACTGGTTAGAATGGTCTAATACCAGTTTGCTTAGACTTTCTGCTGCATCACCAAACCACATATCGACGGTTAAGTTATCATAAGAAAAACTTAAACGATGACAGCCTGAAATCAGGGGCGGATATGCAGCCAAAAGTGGCTTAATAAATGCCATTAGCTCAGGCGCACGCTCACCCCATAACGCAAGTATCTGCGTCAGATCTGCTAGCGGTATAGGGAACTTTTCAGTAGTGATAAAGTGCAGACGAGCCGTTGCTAATTGCGGGTTGGTTTCACGCAGTTGGCGCCACAATTGCCACGTTGCTAGTAGATTAAGCCCAGTTCCAAAGCCTAGCTCAGCAATCGTAAAGCATTGCTTTGGTGCAAGGTGTGCTAAACGTTCTGATAACTGATTGTGCTCTAGAAACACGTGACGCGTCTCTGCCAAACCATCCGCATGAGAAAAATACACATCTCCAAACTCACCTGATACTGGCACCATATAGCCAGTATCATCCGTTTGCCAGTCAATCTTGGCAGGCGTGATAACGTTTAAGTGTTCAGGGTTTTGATGATTAGCGGTAGACATGAGGCACTTCTTAGAAATATCAGAAACGGTAGCTAAACGATGAGTAGTGACGGATCAATGATATCGACATTTGGTTAGACGCAGCGAAGTAGAGTAATGCAAGTCAGTGCGAGCACAGCATATGCTACCAGCGCTCACGACGGACAAATACCAACCAAGAGACAAAAATACCGACTAATAGACTGATCAAAACGGTAAACGCACCATATAGAAACAACTGTCCTTTACTTTCGTAAACCAAGACATTTACTTGAGTCTGTAAATCGTTTACTTGGCGCTGCAGTTGTGCATTACGGCTGAGCAATTCTTGATTGGCAGCTGACAATGCTTTAGTAGATGGTTGCAACTGTGCCGCCAAGGTATCATTAATATCTAGCGCTGAGTTTTTCGTTGGCAAAGCACGCGCCGCTACTGGCCCAGTCAATGGCATCATTGCTGTCGGATCGGTTGCCTCGACAGCAGGTGTTACGAGCGCAGCAGGTGCAGCCTGCGCCGAAACAGCTGTCGCTAACATGAGACCAGTCAGGGCACTTTTGTAGAAGCAGGTAGGTGAAAAAGAGACTCTCTGGATCACGATGCAGCTACTTGATTGTTACTGTCAGTTGGTGCTGGCAATGCTTGCACAAATGGTTTGATATCGACATGACTATACACGCCATCACGTAAGTAAGGCTCATCGTTTGCCCAAGCCTGAGCCGCTTCGATAGAATCAAAATCCGCAATGATTAAGCTGCCTGACATATCGCTCTTGCCATGCTCGATAGGCGTTGGACCTGCGATAACAAGACGGCCTTGCTGATGCAGTGCTTTTAGGCGTTCAATATGTTCAGTACGAGTAATCAGACGTTGTGCACTGCTATTAGCCACGTCATGACCAATGATGGCAAATAAAGACATGAGACTTCCTTAGTGAATAATAAAAAAGTAATGATGAGCTTATGTGGGCTTAGTATAAACGTCATAGCGACAAAGTGATTGCTGCTATGACAAGGCAACAGAAACTATTTAGTGGCTTTGTCTGTTAGGGCAGGGTTGAGATGCTTTTTCAACACGGCAAATTGAGCCACAACAAACACCAGCATAATTGGAATCCAGCCATAGGTCTTAAAGTTGATCCATGCTTCATCTGACATTGTGAACGCTGTGATATAATGTAGTACAGCCATTAGGGCAAAAAACAATGCCCAAGCAACGGTCAGCTTTTTCCAGCCGCTAAGCGTCAGGGTGAATACCTCTTTCATAGCAAGCTGCATCAATGGCTTATTAATAGCGGCACTGACGAATAGCGTCAATGCAAAAATACCATTGATAATGGGCGACTTCCAACGCAGATAAATATCATCACGCAGCAGTAATGTGCCGCCGCAGAATAAAATCGTTAATAATAAGACAACCCATTGCTGCTTATCAAACTTACCTTTTTGACGAATAAAATGAATGGCGTAAACGATAATAGTGGCGACGAGCAAAGCCCCTGCCGCTGCTAAAATACCGTTATAACGCGCCGCGATAAAAAAGGCAATTAAGGGAATAAAGTCTAATAATGCTTTCATAGCAAAGGGTATGTCCAACAAAAACGTATGGGGTAGTTTACACGTCTACCGCACCAAAAAAAAGCAATCAACACGATAATCATGCGATATACGCAACCTACAGAGTAATACTTTCTTATTGCGGCTGATGACCATGTCACTGGCCAAATATAAACACAAATACAGCACCGATAACTGCTAAATCTACAGAATCATCAAGACAAACTACAACGCACATAATCGTAACAATGACTGTCTGCTCACTAGCTTTTATTCTACTCTTATTTTATTTAACACTTTAAGGCTCAGCTTATGAAAATCGACTTACATTGCCATAGTACTTGTTCAGATGGTACCTACGCACCGACCGAGGTCATACAGCGTGCCCATGCAGCGGGCATCAACGTATTGGCATTGACTGACCATGACACGCTGGCAGGGATTGACGAGGCAAGGGTCGCTGCCAGTGCCTGCGATATGCAGATTATTAATGGCGTTGAAATCAGCTGTGAACATACATTAAGCGGTGGTTACGGAAAGAATAAATCCACTAATAAAATTATTCATGTACTTGGACTGGACTTTACTGATCGCGAAAAAATGCACGCAACGTTGCAGCAACTGCAAGACAGTCGAGCCACTCGTGGTCAACGTATCGCTGAAAAATTGAGTGAGCTATTAGATATTAATTATGATGAGCTATGGCAAGCAGTGCTCGATAAAGCAGGCGGTAACCCTCAAGCAGTCGGGCGCGCCCATATTGGACAGGTATTGTTTGAGCGCGGTGAAGTCAAAACCGTTCAAAAAGCCTTTGATAAGTACCTAGCAGATAATAAGCCTGCCTATGTAGCAATCGAGGCGTTGACGATGCAGCATGGTATCGAGCTGATTCACGCTTGCGGCGGCAAAGCGGTGCTCGCACATCCTACGCGATATCAACTATCAGCGACACGCGTGCGTAAACTGATCGAAGAGTTTGCGCAGCTTGGCGGCGATGCTTGTGAACTACCAGCCACTAGTGAGCCAATTAGTACCCGCAGAATGGTCGACCGTAGCATTGCTGAGCATGGTCTTGCGGCTTCTATTGGTAGTGATTTTCACGGTAGTAACATGCCTTGGCGACGTTTGGGCGATGTCCCTATTTTGAATGATGATCAGCAAGGGGTTTGGGAGTCTTTTGCAACGCTTGCTTAGTGAGTGAGATTTACCTTGTTACAGTTACTTCTAATAAGGTTACCTCCAATAGTGATAGGGCTTGATTTATCATGATGAATAAGGCTAAAGATGGGTAAGTAAACAAAATTGCATTCATAGAGAAATTATTGGGAAATAAATGCGTAAAATAGATTGATAATAGGGCCAGAACTTGTAACACTTGATATGGAAGTTTCAGAGCGAATAATATGCTTTGGCTTTGATTTTAGCGCTTATATATTCAACGCACTTACACCTTTAATGCATTTATACTCTCTGCGGTAGCCCTTCTATGGCTGTATCGATATCCCATCTAGGTTACAACAAGATCTCTCAAATGATTTTTGAGTGGCAGGCTGCTGACCGAACATCGCTGATGGCCTTATTTATCGTGTTAGAAGTGTCATTGCATTGGTTCTGGTGCTTGTATGTCTGGTGGCAGCAAGATGCGTTAAACACCTATGTGAACATACATTATTTATATCCATTATGGCTTGGGATTAGCTTCGTCGGACTGTTCTTTTTATGCATGGTCAAAGGCTTATTTCACTCAAGCAACGACAACGAAATTGTTTTAAGCAGATGGCAGATAGCTTTGGTCTTGGTTTACACCGCCTACATTTCTACTGTTATTGTGATGATAGGGTACAGCAGTTTGTTTGCAGGCGTGTCGCTCGTCGGCGGCGCTATGCTTGGCATGATGCTGATTAAGCGCCGCTATGCTTGGCGTATGTTTTGGCTGCATATTATCTTGATGTTATTAGCGATCATGTCACCTTACTTTGGTATCAGTTTGCCCAATTTACGCCAGTTTACCGTTATTCATCCCATGCTTGAGAGTCATAACTATCTAACTTACAACGAGATTATGGCTGCTGAAAATGCGGTTGCTGCGTTAGCTTTTGAAAACAACGTCTTAAATTGGGATAGTATCAACGAGCTACAGCGCTCATCCGCATTTTTTTGGCGGTCGACGCATTTATATTTAGCGCTGCCAAAAGCGATTTTTATCGTTTATATGTTTCGTGCTTTGCTATTGGTATTAGATGATAGTCGGTTTGAGACCTTACGACATGCCAATCAGGACGAGCTTACCCAGCTTAAAAATCGTCGCTACGGTCTGAAAAAGATGAAGTATGCCTTGGCTACTGTGCGAGAATATCAAGACTTAAGCGTCATGCTGTTAGATTTGGACTGGTTCAAACAGATTAACGATAATTATGGTCACGACGTAGGTGATCAGGTTCTGATTGAAATATCGCAGACGCTATCGCAGTCGTTAACAGATGAGTCAATCATCAGTCGTTACGGCGGCGAAGAGTTTTTGGTTGTCCTACCAGACACGAAGCATGATAGCGCTATGATGATTGCCGAGCAATTACGGCTAAATATTGCTGAACATGTCATGAAGATTGAAGGTCTGGCTGATTTTAATGTGACAGCAAGCTTTGGGCTATATACCTTAACTCATGAAGAGCGAGATTGTATCGCGCAAGGCTATAAAACGATCACACAGCAAAAGACTGTCGCTCGAACGTCACCTCTTATCAAGCCAATTGCTACTCAGCGCGCGGAAAGCCAAATAGCCTCAATGCAAAAGCTGCCTAGTGATATCTGCCAACGTCTGATTAGTACAGCGGATAAGGCCTTATATGAAGCCAAGCACCGTGGTCGCAATCAAGTTGTCAGTGCAAATGAGATGTGGGCTGAAAAAGAAGGCGGTAAGCAATTGCTTTACAAAAGTCGTTAGCCATTAATTATTAGCGATCAGCCATGCCGCTAAGATTGTGTAAGTATTATCGGTATGGCTGATATTCTATTGATTAGTCCAATTTAGATGCCAGTTTCATTAATCCCTCCAATCAAGAAGCTAATTGCTGTACCAAGCTTGCGAGCACACTTGTGGCAAAGCTACCCGTCGTCAAAGTAAAGTTTAATACCAGCGTCTGATCGTCCGACCATTCCCAGCTTAACGCCTCAATCGGTAGACGTAGCGCTCGTCTTTGCGCCTTAATATCGCGCTGCTCTAATCCAGTTGCCAGTTGCATGAGCAGGGGGCTGTGTTGTACTACCTCGGTCTCTAAATCTGCAGCGCTACCGATGACTTTATCGTTACCCGTGCCCCATAGCACGGCAGTTGGATGAATATCACCGCTATCAATACGAGCATGCAACGTATCATCTAGTGTTTCACTAGTAAATATCGATCCTGAACCATCCAAATTAAACACTTCACCTGTTAGGCCAGTGTTCCAGCTGCCATTACGTACCCGTGCTGCCAATATCTCATTAAATATCAAGCTACGTGCAGCAGACAATTCCATCGTATTTTGCTCGCGCGGGGCACGCTTACGTTTGCTCTTTTTTGGTTGCGGGCGAGGCTCTCGCGGTGGACGAGCAAACAGTGATAAAGCTTCTCTGACGTTATTACCCTGACGACCAAAACGCTGTGGACCAAAATAATTGGGTACGCCATTTTCACCAATGCGCGTTAAGTGCTGCTCGACGGCCTCTTTTGCAGATAGTGGTTGCTCGGGTGATGCGTTACTTCCGTCATCAACATTTTCGTCACCAGCGCTCGCAAACTGGATATCACGTAAAGTAATAACAAACTGATTGGCACGGTGCGTACCGCGATTGAGTTTTTTATTGTGCCAATGCTGCGCAAGGATAGTGACAGACTCATTTTCGCCAATATCCACTGGTGCAAACTCAGTAGGCGGTAATTGTTTTTTTGGTATTCGTAGACTAAACCATTGGGTCGTCAACGCATGACGATCTTTCAATCCTGAGTAGCCGACGTCACGCAATGGAATGTCTGCCCACTCTGACAGTATTTTCGCCAGATAAGCAGTATTCATGCCTGATTTTTCGATATGCAACCATAAATGCTCACCTTCACCAGTGAAGTCTAATGGCAATAGCTCATTAACGATAAAATCAGTCGTATTGGCTTTATAAGTCGCCTGCTGTATCGGCTGCAAACTTGGCTGAGGCAAATTTGCAGTATCTGTAATAGCAGCAATATCCATCTGAGCTAGGTCAATTTGCTCACTGGCTGTTCGTTCATTAGCGTTTTGAGCAACAGTTGTTCGATCAATAGTAGCAGCTTGGCTATCTAAACTATCTTGAGAAGTAGTTATTTCGTTTTGGTTGTCTTGAAAAGTCATAAGGTCGTCTTTTATTTTGTTTATTAATAATGATTAGAAGTAAAAAGAGTGCGGAAAGCAAAGTTGCATCATTACGTTTTGCAACGCAGCAAACATACAAAAAAACATCGTGTACGCGGCGCTCTTGCTACTATCAATGCATAGCATATTAAAAATAATAGGATAAGTTGAATTTGTCTGGTTGGTTACGGTCATTTTCAACCTGCTGTCATCAGACATCATTATAACTGTTAAGGAAGCATTATGACCGACGCAACGATTAACACAGTCACTATCAGTAAAGCGGATATCCCAAGCGGTGGCATGAAATCATATAAGCAAGAAGACGATAGTATCATCTTAATCACTCGTGATGACGATGAATTCCGTGCATTCGATGGTAAGTGCCCACATGCAGGTGCAGATTTGGGTAACGGATTACGTTGTGGCAATCGGGTAGTCTGTCCTTGGCATCATGCGACTTTTGATAGTCGCGATGGCTCACTATTAGAGCCGATAGCGACTAAAGGTTTGACCCAGTATGAGCTGACTCATGATGGTGATAATCTGACAATTGATACCTCAACTCAGGTAACGGGGCAAGTCGAAAATGACAAATTAACTGACACTCATACTATTATCGTTGGTGGGGGCGGTGCAGGATTTATGACGGCCGACCAGTTGCGTCAGGGTGGCTATGGCGGCAAGATTACGTTGATTAGTAAAGAGGATAAGGCTCCTTACAATCGTCCTTTATTATCCAAAGTGTTTTTGGCAGGTAAGATGGACGAAGATAAGCTGCTATTGGGCGGTGCTGACTGGGCGGATAATAACAATATTGAGTTACGCCTCAACCAAACGGTTAACGAAGTGCTGCCTAATGAATCGACCGTCGTCATAGAGGATGATGATGGCAACAGCGAGCGACAAACCGCAGACTTCTTGGTCGTCGCCACTGGTGCTAAACCAAACTTACCACCTATTACAGGTGCTGACATAGATGGCGTGTATACGCTACGTAGTATGAGTGATGCCAAATTAATTAAAGCGGCCAGTCATGACCAGCGTGTGGTGATCATCGGTACAGGTTTTATCGGTATGGAGACCGCTTCGGCATTAGCACAAGTAGGCACGACAGCTTCTATTACAGTGATTGGGCAAGGTAGCCGTGTGATGGGCAATATTGTCTCTGAAACGGTGAGTAATGCCTTAATTAAGTTACATGAAGAGAAGGGCATCAATTTTGTGTTTGACGCAACCGTCAATGAAATTACTAAGGTTGACCGTCAAGTGGACAAGGATGGAGATAACAATAATCAGGCTTTCTCAAATGTAGGTGGTGTCACGCTGACGAATGGCGAGCATATTGATGCTGATATCGTGATATTGGGTACTGGCGTGTCTCCACGTACAGAGATATTGAGCGAAGTTAACGATCCAGATGGTGTACAAGTCGATGCGCATCTACAGCTGCGCGATGGCATCTACGCGCTGGGTGATATTGCAAAAGCTAGCAACCAAATGGGTCGCATGCGTATTGAGCATTGGCGTGTGGCGCTGCAGCATGGCATGGTCACGGCAGCTGCAATCCTAAATGATGACAGTGTCGATTCACTGGAAGCGCGTATTCCGTTCTTTTGGACTATGCAATATGGCAAAAGCCTACGCTATAGCGGTCATGCCGAGACACCAGATCATAATATTCTATTTGGTACGCCAGATACGCATGATTATATCGAATACTACTTCGATGATGAAGGCGAGGATACAAGGGCTAGTGCGGCAAGTACGCTTGGACGTGACAAAGAGCTGGTTGCCTTCTCCGAGCTATTACGCTGTGGTCATGCACCGA
This sequence comes from uncultured Psychrobacter sp., assembly GCF_947500265.1. Lineage (GTDB taxonomy): Bacteria > Pseudomonadota > Gammaproteobacteria > Pseudomonadales > Moraxellaceae > Psychrobacter. Next base: position 103,313 of record NZ_CANMRN010000004.1, read on the forward strand.
CACGCGCTCAGCTCAATGCAGGGCTTGATATTATTGAGCAAGCGCATGCATTATCGCCCTAGTACTATCAAGCAATAAGTATTAGTATTTAAGCTGACTTAGTGATCTAAGTCAGTTTTTTTATATGAGTGAAAAGGAAAAATTACAATATGAGCGAAAATAATATAAATAACAGCAATATAAAAACAGACCACTTTAATAAAGAGTCGGTATTTTTGCGTGAAGCGACATTAGATGATATTGGCGCACTTGAGCAGTTATTGAATTGCTGCTATCGTGAGACGGCAGGTTGGACCAATGAGGCCGATTTGATCGGTGGTATTCGAACCACATCAGCGGAGCTCGCCGCCGTAATCAATGATCCTAATCACTATTATTTTGTCTATCCGAAAACCACAACAGGCAACCGTGATGGAGAAGAAACGGGTGAAATACTTGGCTGTATCGCTGTCGATATCAAAACCGATGCTGCCTCAAATAAAAAAGCCTATATCGGCATGTTTGCGGTACATCCTGTGCTACAAGGGAGGGGTGTTGGCAATGTAATACTACAAGCGGCCGAGACCTTTGCAGATCGTCATTTACAGTCACTGAATCAGCCTAGCCGACTGACTATGTCTATCCTAAGTCATCGTCCTGAGCTTTTGGCTTACTATCAGCGCCGTGGTTATCAGTTCAATGGCAATAAAATGCCGTTTCCAAACGATGGCAATAATGGCGAGCCAAAGCGTGATGATTTAGAGCTATTAGAACTAGAAAAAATCGTTAGCTAATCAAATTGGCTTAGTAAAAAGCATTAAAAAATATTCTACCTAAATTAACCCCAAAAATGACCAAAGGTCATAAATAGTCCAATACTCAGCAGCACAAATGCCACGATGATTAAGCGCTTGAACCAATTAAATGCTGGCAAGCGCGTGGCATTATCATCCGACATTAGATAAGCGAACAAAAACAATAGGCTTGCTGCCAAGGTCATGATGCCAAGCCCAATTGGTAATATAAATAGATACACCTGCCACACAGTCATCTCTCAACGGTCAGTATTAATCGCATCATAGCAGCATCGGGATTGCGCTGTCAGTATGCCTTGCTTTAAATTTTTCAAAGCGAATAAATTATAGAAATTACAGTAATCATCAGGGCGATATAAAAGTAATGAGCCAGCTTTAGACCTACGAAGCTATATGTTTGCGTTATGACTGACAATAAAAAAGGACGCTCAAATGGCATCCTTTTTTATAATAGCTAAGACTAAGAGAAACGTTAAACAGTGAGCTTAGCGCATCGTCACAAACTCTTCTGAGCCAGTTGGATGGATGGCAACCGTATTATCAAAGTCAGCCTTGGTCGCGCCCATTTTAATCGCAACGGCAAAGCCTTGAATCATCTCATCGACGCCAAAACCAATGCCATGTAGGCCAATGACTTTTTCGTCATCGCCCAAGCATACTAGCTTCATGGTGCATTTTTGACGATGTTGAGTGACCGCGCTATACATATCGGTAAAGCTTGAGGTATAGCATTTAATGTTTTCTTTGCCATAGCGTTCCACCGCGTCGATTTCAGACAGGCCAATCGTGCCGATAGCTGGGTGAGTAAAAATTACCGTCGGTATCAACGAGTAGTCCAAATGCTCATTAGGCTTATTGTTAAACAAACGCTCAGATAAGCGGCGACCAGCGGCAATCGCTACAGGCGTTAAATCTACGCTGTTTTCGATAATATCACCGACTGCATAAATACCATCGACATTGGTGTTTTGGAATTTATCGACTTTGATTTTACCCGTCTCAGTCGTCGCAACTCCTGTTACTTGCAGATTGATACCGTCTGTTGATGGCGCGCGACCAATCGCCCAGATCAAGCAGTCGACAGTATCGATACAGTCTTCACCGCCATCGTTGGTGGTTAAATCAAGGCTGTCATCGTCATTTTTATTGACTTCACTGATCACCGTATTGGTGTGTAACTTAATGCCAGCTTGTTCCATTTCTATCAGCAAAGTCTCTACGATAGTATGGTCAAACGTACGTAGTGGCGAGTGTTTACGTACATATAAATGTACCTCTGCGCCCAGACTGTTTAGTACGCCTGCGATCTCGACAGCGATATAGCCTGCACCCACAATTGCCACGCGTTTTGGCAAATGATTCAACGCAAAAAATCCGTCAGAGTCGATGCCGTATTCTGCGCCTTTGATGTCTGGCTGAATAGGATGACCGCCCGTAGCAATCAAAATATGGTCAGCGGTAATCAGCTCGCCATTTACTTCTACGGTATTGGTATCGACAAACTTAGCAAAGCCTTTGATCACTTCTACGCCGTTTTTTGCCAAGTTATTGTCATAAGCGCGGTGAATGTTTTCGATGTATTGTTGACGGCTCTGTACCAGCTTTTGGAAGTCAAAACCTTTTAACTCAACATCAAAACCATAATCTGGCGCATATTTTTGGATAGCTTCAGCCACTTGCGCGCCATACCACATTACCTTTTTGGGAACGCAGCCCAAATTCACACACGTGCCGCCCAATTGGTTGGCTTCGATAATGGCGCATTTTTTGCCATAGTTTGCTGCACGGTTGAGTGACGCGATGCCGCCGCTACCGCCGCCAATAGAGATATAGTCATAATGTTTGGTCATAATACGGTCTCTTTATTAAGTTGTTATTAGTGCTGTTTCCGACTCTACTGTAATGGGTCTTATCACCCATCTTACAAGTTTCTTATGGTTAAGATGTGTTGAATCGCTTGAGTATAAATGGTGTTTGGTATATTGAAGCCCAACATCTAGATATTTAAATCCACTCAAACCCATTTATACAATAGGACGACGTCTATAAAATAACAGTCCCGGAATAGACAAGCCAAGTACCAATCCTGAGGTGACAAATAGTGCCTCAAACAAATACACCATCATTTGGCTAAATAACTCGTCTGAAAAACCAAAGTAGCCAATCTGTACCATACTGACCATCGCCTTATAGGCGGCGATACCAGGCATCATACAGATGACACTGGGTGAGATGAGCGCTTTGGGAGGTAGGGTATATTTCTTAGAAAAGTATACACCCAAAAAACTGGCGAGCATCGCCCCAAAAAAGCTAGCAACCACGATATGGATGTGTTGATAAACGAGCGCTGTCTTTAGTCCAAAGCCAAACGCTGTCATCAGCAAACAAGGCAGAATATAGCGTTTGGGTACGCTAAACATCAGCGTCCAGCCAAGGGTAATGATACAAGACAGTACGACGGTTTTAATAAACCACATCTTAAAACCCCCAGTGCTGTATGCGAAGTAAAACCAGTGCCATCACGATACCGACGCACGCGGATAAGGTGAGCATATAGGTAAAGACCGCACGCCCAACCCCAATATTGACATAGCCTTTTAAGATATCGGACAAAGAGTTAATCAAAGGAAAGCTGGGCACCAATAGCAGTACGCTGGAGGCAACAGCGATATCCGCATTGTTACCAATATCAAAATAGTAAGTCGTCGCGCCAATGAGCGAGGCAATAAAAGCCGTCACAATGACGGTGATAAAAGGGTTGAAATGATGCTTGGATAGATATATACGAGTAAACATCGCTACCATACCCGCGATGAAAGTCACCGCCGTAATCGACCAGCTGCCACCATTCAGATAAGCAAACGCCGCACAAGATGCGCCAACAAACACGCTTACTAACCACGTTGGATATACCGTCTTATCCAACTCATCAAAGGCAAGGGTAGTGCGGTCAATCAAATCGGTACTATCGACAGTGGCTTCGGTCTTGTTGATGATTTGCTGGATTTGCACCAATAAATTGACATTGATGCTCTGATTGATCGTATCTCTGGTAGTGGTAATACAGCGCTCGTCACAGATAGTCGTCAGGGTAATGGCGTTAAAGTTCAGCGAACATTCGACGCTATTCATCCCCAAGGCAAGCCCCAAACGTTTGGACAAGTCCACCACCACGGCAGACTCAGCGCCATACTGCATAAGGAGTAATCCGCAGCGCACGCATAGTCTAGTAATACGCTGCTGCTTTACGTAGCTGATAGAGGTCATGGGTGAGATACGCAGGTTGGTTGGTATTGATACGCTATTATAAAGGGTCTGGATGCTGACGCGCAGACATTATCGGACATTATATTTGATGCTACTATAAAGTATAAATTTTTTTGGCAAGGAGCACAAAATGCATATCGCTATTTTGACGCTGATATTTTCACTGCCTGGCTGTGGCTCGCTAAAAGAAAAACGCCACCGTATGGGCGGCTTGCATGCGCGCTTTGGTAATACGCCAAGTGTCGCAGTATGTGAGAGCGGTGAGCGGGATCGGCATGATGCCAGCGAGTGGACGTTTGTGATTGTCGGGCTGTCTAAACGTGAGGTCGAGTCGCAGTGTAGTCAGATTGAGGAGAAGCTAGAACGTACGGTAGATGCACGGGTCATGAATGTGGAGAGGGAGTTTGTTTAGGTTGGGGCGTCTTTGTAGATAGCAAATCTAGTTTTCCTCGCATATGCGGGTTAATGTAGGGACGCGATCTTAGTATAGCCATGTTATAACAAATAAATAATAAGAAACCTTATACTAGATTTTAGTTTGATATTTAAAATTGATTGTCTACAATAGACCTCTTGCATAAGTTATCACTATCCCTTGTAACTACGTCAGTACAAGTAAATAAACTGGTACTTTTGTAAGAGGTCTAATATGGTTTGATAAAAATACCTAATAACCTAAGAATTACCCGTATAAATTTATAGTCTATATCTACTACATATAGGTATAATTAAATTAACCTAAGAAAAGGGAACGACGTGAGTTGCATAATAGAAGTGCTGAACAAGGAAGTAATTTCATTTTTGAATGAAAGCAACAGCGTTATTAGTGCTAAAGAAAATAACAGCAACTTAGATAAATATGTAAGAGAAGACATACTAGAAAACGGTAAAAGATTTGAGCATGCAGATTTTACTAAAAAAGAGATGGCCTACTTATACATATATACTTATCTTTTGATGCATATGGGGTCTTATGAGCGGATGCTTAAAGAGCAAGAACACTTGTTCTTTGATAGGATATTTAACGACAATGTACTATTCGTAGACTTTGGTTGTGGCTGTGCTACTTCACTGCTTGCAATATATAGTTACGTGGAGGAAATGAAATCTTTACCTTGGGATACTGTAGCATCTTTACCTAGTAACTTAACCTATATAGGAAAAGACATCAATGACGAGCTATTAGAAAGCGCCATAAAGTTAACTAAAAAAACCTTTAATAACTATTTTAGGAGTTACGAAAATCATGCTGATTCTGATGAAAAGTGTGTGATAATTACAACAGATATCGATAATATTGGCTATAAAAACATCATTTTTAATTTTGCATACATGCTAAGTCAGAATGGTATTGAAGATTATTTGGAATCATTTGTTAAAAAAATTGTCGACTCAGTAAAGCAATATAATTGTAATTACTATTTGGTTTATCAAAATTTCTATTGCGCAAAGAATTATAATAAAATGATAGCGATTTTAGAGAGGAATAAATTGATTGTTACAGAGCTTAAAAGTGAGAAAAATGGATTGTATAGTTACAGTGTCATAAGAAACTTGGATATATTAGACAAAGATTCATTACGATCAAAATACTTAAACTATAGTATTGCTCGAATAGTGAAAGGAGGGTAAGTAGATGTCCTTTAACTTTGATTTGTTTGCATCAGAATATGAGCCACACCAACCAAGTCTTGCTAGCGGTTTAAAATACAAACGAGAATTCATAACGTCTGAAGAACAAAAAAGATTGATTAGTTTTATCGATGAAAATGAATGGTCAAATGAGTTAAAACGCAGAGTACAACATTACGGTTACAGATATAATTACAAAGTTAGAAAAATAGATGAGTCTTTAAGAGTAACTTCTATACCTCATGAGTTAGATTTTATTTTAGAACGTTTAGTCAGTGATGGAATATTTGATGCAAAACCAGACCAACTTATCATCAACGAATATTTATCTGGACAAGGTATTACAAAGCATACGGACTGCGTACCTTGCTTCAAAGATACTATTGTGATGATTAGCCTTAATTCGACTTGTGTTATGAAGTTTACTAAAGACAATATGGAAACTATTGAATTATTTCTTGAACCAAGAAGTATATTGGTCTGTAGTGGCGAGTCTAGGTATGAATGGGCACATGAAATACCGCCAAGGAAAAGTGATAAACATAATGGTAATATAGTTTATAGAGACAGAAGAGTTTCATTAACTTTCAGACAGGTAATTTTAGATTAGTAATCATATTAACAATTAATTTAAACTCCACCCAACAAAAAAAAGCCACCCTATAAAGAGTGGCCTTTTATCAATCATGACTAACGGTATTAGCCGACTTCTTTCATACCTTGTTCAAGCATTGGCTTTAAGAATATACCCGTATACGATTCTTTGACTTCAGCCACTTCCTCAGGCGTGCCTTCAGCGATGATCATACCGCCACCTTTACCGCCTTCAGGGCCTAGATCAATCACCCAGTCTGCCGTTTTGATAACATCCAAGTTATGCTCGATGACGACGATGGTATTACCTTTATCGCGTAGAGCATGCAGGATATTGAGCAGCTTATCGATATCATGAAAATGCAAACCAGTGGTTGGCTCATCCAAGATATAAAGCGTCTGTCCCGTATCACGTTTGGCAAGCTCACGCGCCAGTTTGACACGTTGCGCTTCACCACCTGATAGCGTTGGCGCAGACTGACCCAAGCGAATATAGCTCAGACCGACATCCATCAGTGCTTGCAGGCGACGATAGATGGCTGGTATCGCTGAGAAGAACTCAACGGCATCTTCAACGGTCATATCAAGCACATCAGCGATGGTTTTGCCTTTGTAGTGAATCTCTAGTGTCTCGCGGTTATAGCGCTTGCCTTCACAGGTATCACAGGGCACATACATATCCGGTAAGAAATGCATCTCAACTTTGATAAGACCATCACCTTGGCACATCTCACAGCGTCCGCCTTTTACGTTGAAACTAAAGCGACCAGGCTTATAACCACGGGCGCGCGCTTCTTGTGTCTGGGCAAACATCTCACGCACCGGGGTAAATACGCCAGTATAAGTCGCTGGGTTTGAGCGCGGTGTACGACCGATTGGACTTTGATCGATATCGACCATTTTGTCCAAATGCTCAAGACCACTGATGCTTTCAAACTTATCGGCAATCAGCGTTGAGGCATTGTTTAACTGAGTCGCTGCCAATGGCATAAGCGTACGGTTAATCAAGGTCGATTTACCTGAACCTGAGACACCCGTCACACAAGTCATAATACCAACAGGAATGGTCAAATCCACATCATGTAGGTTGTTACCTGACGCACCTTTTAGCTCGATGGTCATCGGTACTTTCTTGGCTTTGGCCTTACCTTTGACTTCGACATCGATGGTTTTGGCTTTATGACGCACAGTTGGAATCTCGATTTTTTTCTTACCAGACATATATTGTCCAGTGAGCGATTCTTTATTTGCCATGATGTCATCGACCGTACCTTGGGCGATCACGTGGCCACCATGTACGCCTGCACCGATGCCGATATCGATGACGTGATCTGCTTGGCGAATCGCATCTTCATCATGCTCAACGACCAGTACCGTATTACCCAAATCACGCAAGCGCGTTAGGGTTTTTAGCAGACGATCATTGTCACGCTGATGCAGACCGATTGACGGCTCATCAAGTACATACATGACGCCCATCAGACCAGCACCGATTTGGCTAGCCAAACGAATACGCTGCGCTTCACCGCCCGATAATGTCTCAGCAGAGCGAGCAAGGGTCAAATAATCCAGTCCAACGCTCACGAGGAAGTTTAAGCGCTCATTAATCTCTTTAAAGATTTTTTCTGCGACTTCGCCTTTATGACCACCAATCTTTAGCGTTTTATAATAATCCGCCGCATCACCGATAGATAGCTTAACGATTTCTGCAATGGTCTGATCATCAACACGGACGTTGCGTGAGATTTCATTCAGACGCGCGCCGTCACAGACGTTACAAGTAGTATCTGCCAGATATTTAGCTAGCTCATCACGCACAAGGTTACTTTGCGTCTTGGCATAACGACGCTCTAGATAAGGAAGCACACCTTCAAACGGTACGGTCTTATTCGTCTTGCGACCGCGCTCATCGGTAAAGTTAAAAGTCAGCTTTTCTTTACCAGAGCCGTGCATGATAAGGTCTTGCTGCTCTTTGGACAGATCTTGCCATGGCGCATCCATATCGATTTTGAAATGCTTACAGACAGTGCTAAGCAAGCCAAAATAGTACGCATGACGCTTGTCCCAACCATTGATTGCGCCTTGATTAAGTGACTTCTCATGATGAGTAATCAGTTTTTCAGCGGCGAAATATTGACGTTTACCGAGACCGTCACAGCTTGGGCATGCGCCGTATGGGTTATTAAAACTAAACATACGTGGCTCAAGCTCAGGCACCGCACGATCACAGACAGGGCATGAATGCTTAGCTGACATGACTTGGTTTTCGTCACCGCCTTCTTTTGGATTGCCATCCATAAAGTGTAGCGTGACCAGCCCTTGGCCTAGACGTAACGCTGTCTCTAAGCTCTCAGCGACACGGTTGCCCAAGTCATCACGAACTTTAAAGCGATCGACCACCACTTCGATGGTATGTTTTTTCTTTTTATCTAGGGTCGGTAGTTCATCGGTATCGTAAACATCACCGTCGACGCGCACACGGACAAAACCTTGCCCAATCAGCTGCTCAAGCAAGACAGTATGCTCACCTTTACGCTCGCGAATCACCGGTGCCAAGATCATAATCTTGGTGTCATCTGGCAATGCCATGACTTGATCGACCATCTCAGTGACCGACTGCGCAACCATTGGCTCACCGTGCTCAGGGCAGTATGGCGTACCGATGCGGGCATATAGCAGGCGCAGATAGTCATAAATCTCGGTAATCGTACCGACGGTCGAGCGTGGGTTATGATTGGTTGATTTTTGCTCGATAGCAATCGCAGGGGATAGACCCTCGATACTATCGACATCAGGTTTCTCCATTTGCGAGAGGAACTGACGCGCGTATGCCGATAAACTTTCGACATAACGACGTTGCCCTTCGGCATAGAGAGTATCGAAAGCCAATGAAGATTTACCAGAGCCAGATAGGCCAGTGATTACCACGAATTTATCTCGTGGAATGTCTAAATCAATGTTTTTTAAATTATGAGTACGTGCGCCGCGTATTGCGATATGGTCATGTGCCATCGGTTACAGGTTTCCTATTTGCTAAAAGGGGATTGGGAAATATCTCAAGTCAAAAGTAAATACAGATCAGTAAAGTGGTTGGTTAAAAGGTGAATAATTCTAAATTTATGATGTTGTTATAAGTAGTTTTGTTATAAAGGTTACATATATTGATAAGGTAAAAGTTAAGCCAGCCTAGCTATTCATTTTCTATTATTGTTTGGCTTTATGTTACTTGTCGTTCTTATGACTATTTTTTATAGGACTAAGCAAATCTAAATCAAATCAGTGTTAAGTAACAGGCATCGTTTGTTATGGTTTTGACCAAAAATGTCATTTTATAGAAGATTTCGTCGTTACGTAGATATGGTGAGTGAGCCATTAATTGTGCTGACAACGTTTTACTTTATTGTCATGGTGACAGCATTATTCAAGGTGTCACTGTGCATCTGATGCACTTGGTAACAAAATAATCTCGTAATATGAATGGCTTGGGTTGAGGGTGCATACGTTACTGCACCAGTGAGACAAAAGTCTCGGCAACCAAACGGCGAATGTCTTATACTAGGGGGCTTGATTTATAGGCCAATGCCTTGATAAACCAGTAGTGATAAATCATGGTATGGCGCAGTGTTAGTCGTGAAAGATAGCAATGAGCAACCAGCAATGATCAACCAGTGAGGCAAGTATGAATAGCGTAGAGAAACGGGCAATCCTCGGAGTCGGTGGCATCTTTGCCTTACGTATGATTGGCTTGTTTATGATTGTGCCGGTATTTTCTGTCTACGGTGATAATTATGCACACGCGACGCCGTTTTTGATTGGTTTGGCCGTTGGTATTTATGGCTTAGGGCAGGCCATCTTTCAGATACCGATGAGTTTGGCTGCTGATAAATTCCCGCGTAAGCCTATTATCTTTCTGGGATTGATACTGTTCGCTGTCGGCGGCATGATTGCAGCAAATGCGACGGATATTTACGAAGTGATTATTGGTCGAGCGCTGGCGGGTAGTGGTGCGGTCTCTGCTGTGCTTATGGCATTACTGGCTGATGTGACTCGTGAGGAAATGCGTACCAAAGCGATGGCTACGATGGGGTTGACGATTGCGACCTCTATTATGCTGGCCTTTGCTTTTGGTCCATTATTAGTCGGCTCGCTCGGTATCTCTGGACTGTTTTGGTTGACTTCAGGGTTTGCTATTTTGGCAATGCTGCTATTGGTGGTTGTACCGACGCCTATGCGCGTGCTCAAGCATAATCTGGATAACAAAACCATCGGTCAGCAATTAGCGACTGTCCTCAAGATTGGCGATCTTAACCGCTTACATATCGGTATCTTTGCGCTACATCTGACGATGACGGCGATATTTGTGATATTACCGCACCAGCTCAGTGACGTACTTGGCTTGTCAGTACGTCAGCAAGGCATGGTGTATTTGCCACTATTGTTTATTGGTTTCGCCATCGCGATACCGTTTATTATCATCGCTGAAAAGAAACGCAAAATGCGTCAGGTGTTTTTGGGTGCAATTGCACTGATGACTGCCGCTTTAGTAATACTCGCGCTTGGTAGTCAGGTCGGTGTTGGTATCATATTTGGTTTGCTGCTGTACTTTATGGGCTTTAACTTGCTTGAGGCGACGATTCCCTCGTGGATATCTAAGCGCGCACCAGTCGCCAATAAAGCGACCGCGATGGGGCTTAACTCTTCTAGTCAGTTCTTTGGTGCATTTGTAGGTGGTGCAATGGGCGGCCTGTTATTAAGCCAGCCTAATTTGTTGGCGTGGGGCATACTGGCTATTATTATGGGTGCCGCACTACTTATCATTATTCCCATTTCTCAGCCACCTTATCTATCGAGCACGACCGTTACTATTCCCAAAGACATCAATATCCAAGACTGGTCACGACAAATGCTGGCAGTAGATGGCGTTGACGAGCTGGTCGTCATGGCAAAAGAGCAAGTCGCCTATTTAAAGTTAGATAAGACACAGTTGACGGACGATTCACGTCAGCAGCTATCGAGTTTGGCGCAGAGTCCGTTAGATATTTAATACGATATATAACAGCTTTAGGCTTATGTTTTTATATAGAAACAAAGCCAAATAGCAAAAATTGCACAGACAGCAATCTCATAAACCATCAGTATCAATCAGTGGAAACTAACTATTTATTTCTACTTAAAAGGAATTAATATGAGTAAATTTGAGATGTTGTCTGGTAGTGTCATCGAAGGTAAAAAGAAGGCACATCGCTCAATAGCCAAGTTAACCGTAGGTCTTGGTTTATCAGCCATGCTGCTGACCTCTGGTTGCGCTACGCAAAATATTCAGGCGTATCAGAACACTACACCAACGCTCGACATGCATGAGTTTTTTTCGGGTCAAATCGATGGTTGGGGTATGTTCCAAGGTCGAAATGGTGAAGTCAAAAAACGCTTTTATGTCGACATTGATGCAACCCATGAGGGAGATGATGTCATTGTCTTAAACGAGAAGTTCTGGTGGGCAGATGGCACGAAATCGCAGCGTATATGGCGTCTGACTGAGCAGACAGATGGCAGCTGGAAAGGTGTCGCAGGTGATGTCATTGGTGAGGCAACAGGGCAAGTGGTTGGCAATACGTTGCACTGGAATTACTTATTAGAGTTACCTGTCGAGGATAAAACCTACAAAGTGAATTTTGATGATTGGATGTATCTTATCAATAAGGATGTCATGCTCAATCGTTCAGTGATGAAAAAATTTGGCGTAGAGCTGGGTAGTGTGACGTTGAGCATGCATCGTAAGCTTTCTGATGCTAACTAGAAATCTTTAAATCACTGGATAATAAGTAAGGTGCTATGCAATATCGATAAAGGTAGACGGTGTTCTTCAGCGTCTTAAAATGGCAAAATAGCAGCATATTTATCTATTACCTGTTATTTATTGGACTCTACAATATTGACTAGTATATCAAGATAGAGTATCTAAGCGACACAGACTGACGTGCACCATAGGTAGCCTATAGATATTTCGATAAAAATTGGTTAAAGTAAAATTATACAATTGATAGTGCCAACTGATGCTATCAGATAACGATTAAAACAGTTTATTAAATTATTCATAAGTAAAAGGAAGGTATCATGCGCGGAGTCAATAAAGTTATCATCATCGGTAACCTCGGAGCAGATCCTGAGGCACGCCAATTCAGCAATGGCGGTAGCGTAACCAATATCTCGGTTGCGACATCAGAGCAATGGACAGACAAACAAAGCGGTGAAAAAAGAGAAGCGACAGAGTGGCATCGTATCGCACTTTTTAACCGTTTAGGTGAAATCGCAGCGCAATACCTGCGCAAAGGCAGCAAAGTCTATATCGAAGGTAGTTTGCGTACACGTAAATACCAAGACCAAAGTGGTCAAGACCGTTATATTACTGAGATTCGTGCTGAACAAATGCAGATGCTTGATGGTCAAACTGGCGGCGGTCAGGGTGGAGATAGCTTTGGTGGTCAAAACCAAGGTCAAAGTGGCGGCTATAATAATCAAGGTGGGCAAAACAACCAGAATAACTTTGGTCAGCAAGCAAATAACCAGATGGCACATCAAGGTGGCTACAACCAACCAGCGGCTCAAGGTGGTCAGAACAGCTTTAACAATCAGGCGCCTGCTCAGCAAAACCAGTTCAATCAGCCAGCACAGAAACCTGCACAATCTAAGCCTACAGCAATGCCAGATGGCCCTGTAGATGATGATATTCCGTTCTAACTTATACCTTAGACTTTAATGTAAAAATGCTAAAAAAGCCCTGCAACTGCAGGGCTTTTTTAATGCTTGCTATAGTTGATTCAGTTTAAAAGAGATATAAGGCAACTGAGTGCAGATGTAACTGTGATACTTCAAACGAGGTTAACACTGTAGCTCTTTTATAGAGGATTAACTATATCCAGAAATGTAATTCAGTTGATGCTTTTTAGAATAGTTAAACTAAATTTTTATTAAAGAATTTTTTAATTTATTTAATATGCTCTTAATACCTAAACGATTAAACTTAAGTTTATTTGGTATTGGTTTAATACTATTGGTTTTCACATTAGTTAATATGCTTACTACCTTCTATACTCTATATTGACCGCTTATACCAAAAAACAATTATGATTAGTGACGTTTGGTTTTAAAAATTGCTATACTAACTTTATATGGTGTATAGTTAATATATGTTGACTATCTATAAATAAAATAAATTTCGATGATAATAGCCAAAGTTTTACTTGTTTATTATTAATAAATTGAAAGCTATTTGGATAATAGATCTTTATATGAAATGGTTAACTTCTTCAGAAAGCTCTATAGGAACGACATAGTAAGTTACTGAGTTAATGCAAGACTACCCTCAAGATTAGCAGTATTTGAGAGTATAGTGCATAGAGGTACTACTCTATTATTTTAAAAGTAGATTTTTGTTGAAATATTACTATGGAACTTTCGCAATAGTTAAAATATCAAAGCTTTGTTTTATTATTAGGAAATGCTTTCAAAGCTATAATAGCAATATATAAAGAATGGTGACTTGCGTGTTTAGATTTATCTAAAACTAATCTTATTTAAAATGGATACAATAAGCATCTATTGTCATATATTTTTATCTATGGTGGACTGCTCTAGATACCATTAGAAATTAAATACTCTTCAGAATTAATTATATTTTATGAATAGATTTAATGGCTAATGAACGATTTGTTCCCCGCATGTTTTCACGAAAAACAATACCTCAATAGAGGCCACACTCTTATTCTATAGTTGGATTTATTATGAGCAAAAATAACGCAATTGATTTAGAAAATTTGAACGTAGATGAGTTACGTGCTATCACTGAAAACGCTCAACAACTTATCGCCAAAAAACAACATCAACGTTTGTATGATGCCTATATGCAGTTCGAGCAGATTGCAGAAGATAGCAATGCAACGATTGAAGAGATACTGAAAGCTGGTGAAAAGTTAGAGAAAAAACGCAGTATTAAATATCGTAATACTGATGACCATAGTGAAACTTGGACTGGCCGTGGCCGTAAGCCAACGTGGTTAGTCGAAGCGCTAGCAGCAGGTCGTGATATCGAAGATTTTGCTATTTAATTAGCTGTTTTCTTATAAAGTTACTTTCTGTGAACCAGTTTGAAATTGCTACTGATAATGGTGTATTTACAACCATTTAGCGACAGACATAGCTGCTTTCGAGAAAATAAAAGCCAGTATCTTTACTGCCAGTATTTTGGCAAAAAGATACTGGCTTTTTTTCTGTCATCTATATGCCATTGTTTGTTATGATAATGACGTTTTTGTCTTATATAAGAGTTATACGTCTGTGGCCCAAGTATCTGAGTTTTCTCATAAACGTCCCCGTAAGCTCTGGTGGCTAGTTGGGTTTGTGTTGTTTGCGCTATTTGCCATTTTGCAAATGCCAGCAGCATGGTTACTTGAGAAATACGCGCCAGATACGCCTTATGTCCAGCATGTATCTGGCAATGTATGGCAGGGTGCTGCCATTTGGCAGTTGCCTATGTCATCGACGTCGCTTACAGGTATGGCAGAATGGTCATGGCAGCCTTGGCAGTTACTCATAGGTAAGCTAGGTGCGGACGTCAATATTCACTCAGCACAGACACGTCTGAATGGGAAAGTTAAACTTGGTCTGAACTCATGGGAAGTTGACAACATGAGTGGGAAAATTGCACCTGAGACGCTAGCGAGTGTGGTCAACTGGCAACTGCCAAATACCCCTATTCAAGTAAACAATGTATCGCTAACGCGTCAGGCTGATAAAAGTGACGCATCTAGTAGTGAGCCTGCTAAAGACGATGGCGGGTTTAGTGCAGCGGATGGTCAATTGACTTGGGTTGGCGGCGAGGTAGGCTATCCTAGTGGTGGCAAAGTTTTTTATATTACGATGCCCGCTCTAATAGCCGAGCTTAGTACAGAGCAAAAAAACAATAGAGATTTGCTGCATGTTAATTTATTGAACAATCAAGATAAGCGTTTGGGTGATCTGTATCTCGATAGCGATAATATGCTCGATGTCAGTTTGACGCAGCGTTTGCTAGAGAACATGCCTGAGTATAAGGGACAAGCCCCTCAAGATACGCCAGTTGTCAGTGTGCGCCAGCCATTGCTAGCTGGTTTGGGGGCGAACTAAATGCTTAATATCGCCGCAAGCCTAAAACCTGTTATCAATACTCTCAATCGCTTTTCAGGTTGGCTATTATTGTTAGCCATTGCTTGGCTATGTTGGACAGCCGCTCGTCTTTTATGGCTATTGCTAGCAGCACCTTTAGCGCCTGCATTGCCTTTAGCGCCTCTACAGAATAATGCCAAATCCACCAACGATTATAGTGGCTTATTTGCAATCTTTGCTGATCCCGATCCTGTTACCGCAGCTGTGCAACCACCTCCCAACATTGAGCTCAAAGGCGTACTACTAGCCATACCTGAGAGCATGTCTTCCGCCTTATTGAATGTTAATGGCGAAGTCAAAAATTACCGCATCGGTGATGAGCTAAAAGACAGCGATTATACGCTCGTGGCTGTTGACTGGAATTCAGTTATCATCGCTGATGCTAACGATAAAGAAACCGTCATTAAAATGCCAGAGGCAATGCCATTAGACCAAAGTGATATGCTAGCAAGCGGAATAAGTAATCAACGTTTGCCAAATAATAGCATGTTGCCTACAGCGCCCCAGCCAGTACAAAACGCTGTTCCTGAGACAGAAGGGACAACTGGCGCAGACACTTCAAGTAATCCACAGTCGGCTATCGAAGAAGCGGTTACGGCCTTGCAAGAAAACCCCGCCAGTTATCTAAGTAGAATGGGGGTGATGGCATCAGGTGAAAGTTACCAAGTCACAGCGGCGATGCCTG
The DNA here is from genome assembly GCF_947500265.1 of uncultured Psychrobacter sp. Lineage (GTDB taxonomy): Bacteria > Pseudomonadota > Gammaproteobacteria > Pseudomonadales > Moraxellaceae > Psychrobacter. Next base: position 119,486 of record NZ_CANMRN010000004.1, read on the forward strand.
CTGGCCTACGTAATCGTTTAGGGCTAGAGCCAGGCGATAAGGTACTGACCGTCAACGGACAGAGCGTAGGTAATAACCCAGCGCAAGATGCTGGTGTACTTCAGCAAGTACAGCAAGCAGGTGAAGCGCAGATAGAGGTTCAACGTGGTGAGCAAGTTATTACGATTCGCCAGCAGTTCTAGCAAGGTAGGTTTTTAGCAAAATTGCTCCCTAAACACTCAGCACATAGTAAGCAATATCACTGTAGGTAATCATCAATATGGTAAGTTTTCAGAATTTTTCAGCCACGCCTTTGTACCGTAGCCTGCAGCGTTTGATGCGCCTGTGTCGTCCACTTTGTCTAGCAGTACCATTATGGGCTGCTGGTGTTGGTCTTGCCAATGCTGAGAGCTGGAAAGTCAATTTGCAAGACGCTGATATTAAAGCCTTTATCAATGAAGTTGCGACCATCACCGATCAAAATTTTGTGCTTGATCCACGGATCAATGGTAATGTCACGGTCATCTCCAACAAAGCCCTGTCCCGTGATGAGATTTATCAGCTCTTTCTAAGCGTGATGCAAGTGAATGGTATCGCCGCGATTGAATCGGGAACGACGACAAAACTGGTGCCAGATAATATTGCTAAGCAATCTGGTGTGGCGGTTGATTTACGCGGTGATAGTGTTGGAGAGTCGCTCGCTACTCGAGTTATTTATTTGACCAACACCCAAGCTGCAGAAGTATTAGGGGTTATTCGCCCATTGATGCCGCAGTCGGCTCACGCGGCCGCTGTACCTGGTGTCAATGCGCTAGTATTGTCCGATCGAGCAGACAGCCTTAATCAACTGACGGCCCTTATCCGTGATTTAGACAGTAATGTAAATGACAGTTTGCAAGTGATACCACTACGCCACGTCGATGCCGAACGTATGATGGAGTTGATTAGCGCCTTAGTCTCAAGTGCAGGTAGTGGACAAGCACAAGGTGGCAACAATCAGTTAAAGGTAATTGCTGATACGTCGAGCGATAGGTTGCTGGTCAAAGGCAGTCCTGAAATGATTGCTAAAGTCCAAGAAATGGTCAATCAATTGGATACGACGCCGACCAGACGTTTAAGTGGTCTCCGTGTCTTTCGATTAAAGTATGCTAGTGCTGGTCATATCGCTGATATGTTACGCGGATTACTTGCTAATCAATCTATCAATAGTGCTGGCGCGACCTCGACGTTAGAATCAGCTTCGCTAAATGATGTAAGTAGCACAGGCGCCGCAATTAATAATGCAGCCAGCGATAACCTTGGTAGTAGCAGTGCGGCCGCTGTCTCGACTAGCAGCACAAGTGGCACAAATACAGGAGTGGGCGGTCGTCCGTTTAGTATTATCGCTGACGAAACTCAAAATGCCGTTATCGTCAATGCTGCACCTGAGCTAATGTTTGAGATTGAAGATGCGGTCAACCAATTAGACAGTCGCCGCGCACAAGTATTGATTCAAGCCGCTATTGTTGAAGTGTCAGGCGATGATGCCACCCAGCTAGGTGTTCAGTGGGCGTTAGGTAACGCCAATAGTGGTTATGGAGTGGTCAACTTTAATAATGTGGGAGCCAGCGCGACGACACTTGCGGCTGCCGCTTTAGCAGGGACGAGTACGGCAGGTATTAGCGCTGCTGCTAGCTCTATCGCAGGTGCATTGATAGGTATTGGAGACAGTCGTAAAGACAGTCAGGGCAATACAGAGTTTTATGGCGCTATTTTACAGGCGCTTGACTCTTCTACCAGCGCCAACTTGCTGTCCATGCCATCGATTTTGACACTCGATAACGAAAAAGCCAGTATCTTGGTTGGTCAAAACGTACCCTTTGTTACGGGCTCTTTTACCACCAGTGGCAACAATTCAAACAACCCATTTCAGACAATTGATCGTCAAGACATTGGTATTAATCTGAATGTCATTCCTCATATTGGTGACAATGGCACCGTACGATTAGAGGTATCGCAAGAAGTCTCGTCAGTCGTACCAGGTAGTACGGGTAATGCTAGTGGGCTAATTACCAATAAAAGCCTTATTAATACGACCATCCTAGCGGATGATCAGCAGACGATTGCCTTGGGCGGCCTGATGCGTGACAATACCACCACACGTCAACAGAAGGTTCCTGGACTGGGTAATGTTCCTGTTATCGGTAGACTCTTTCGTTCTGACAACGACAGCACCCAAAAGAGCAATTTGATTATCTTTTTACAGCCGACTATTTTACGTGATGGCGGCGCGGTAGCGAGTGTAACTGAACGCAAATTCAATCAAATGCGAGTGTTGCAGCTGGTCATTGATAAAAACGGTACGATTAAGCAATTACCATTGAGCGGCACTGAAGGTTGGAATGGTAATGTCAGTGCAGATTACGAGCTTATGCTGCTTAATCCCCTTATCCCTAAACGTGATCAAGCGCCGAAATCTACCTCGCAAGGTTTTACGAGAGTAGATAGTCCTAATAGCGGTATCACGACCTATCCTCTTAATCGTTAAAATATTAGCTATATATATAACGGTTCATGTGATTCAACTGACATAAATTAATGTACGATGTGATAGATACTAGTTACATCGTACATTAGCTTGCGTATTCATAACACAGATAAACATAGCCGCTTTTATATTTGAGTATATTAGTTACTAATAGAATAATGAATTACGTATTATGTTTTCCGCTATAGTAAATCAGAAGCTAAAATGACAGATGATAAAAATACAAAAAAATGGCTTTTACTAAGTGTGGCTGCAACTGCGCTATTACTCATCCCTAGGCGCAGTAGTCGAAAGGACAATACGGAGACAGTAAATAATCATAATACCGTATCTGAGGGTAGTGATATTGACGATGCTCACGAGAATGCAGCTAATAAATAGAAGCTAGTAATTAAAAAGTAGAAGATTAAAAATGCGTCTATAGCAATATTCTTATATAAAAATACTTATTTAGGAAAAACTGTTTAGCATTTACTATTCAATTCTATGTTTTGAAAAGTTAGTTTTGGAGTTTATTAATGTGTGGCAACGAATCAGCGACCAATGCTGAGAGAACAAACGCTCGAGAAGCTTTAAAAAATGTCTATCCTCTTATAGATACGCATACACATTTTGATGCTCCAGTATTCGACCATGATCGCAGGCAACAGGTGGAGCAAGCTTATAGTCAAGGTGTCCGTCACTTAGTGCTAGTAGGTTATCTGTATCAGTATTTTGATCGAATGTACGATACTCAAGATTTCATCAATAAAATGTCGCAATCGTCTGCGACGAAAGCAAACAACCAAGATAAGTGCGATGTTGCAGCCCATATCGCGCTCGGTTTACATCCTTTTTATATTGAGCAGCATACCGATGATCATTTGATACAACTTGAGCAGATAGTAACTGATAATCGTCCATTAGCCATTGGTGAGGTTGGATTAGACACCTTTACCGATGCAATGAAGCAGCCTGATATGTTTGCTAAACAAAAAAGGTTCTTTGCGGCGCAGTTGGATATAGCAGTAACCCACAATCTGCCAGTGATGCTGCATATTCGTAAAGCGCATGCTGAAGCGCTCGCAATATTAAAAGCGCATAAATACGATGCGCATAAATTAGGCGGTATTGCCCACAGCTTTAGCGGGGGTGAGCAAGAGGCGAAGGCTTTTGTAAAATTGGGGTTTAAGCTTGGTGTTACGGGTCAAATTACCAATCCGAATGCCAAAAAACTGCGCCGTGCTATTCAAGTAGCAGTTGAGAGTCATGGCATCGAATGCTTGGTCATTGAAACGGATTGTCCAGATATGACACCTATTATGTGTCAGACAACGGATGATACTGATTCACATAATAGGAATGTACCAGCCAATCTGCCATGGGTATTGGCAAGCTTAAGTGAGCTATTAGAAATACCACATGATAAACTTGCCAAGCAATTATGGCAAAATAGCTGTGATGCTCTGAAAGTAGACTGGGCTTATTCAGTGTAACTGTGCTATTTATAAGAAAAGCATAGCTGTAATTAGAAGCTAAAAAGTACTAGCCGTATAAATGATAACCAAAATATTTGAAAAGAGAATTTGATCTGTTATGAGTGACACGCGACAATTTGAACAACTGGAATTCGACGAAGACAGCCTTGTACAAGATGGATTAAACCAACAGGATGAGCAGTACGATCGTCGTTTTCAAGGTACACGGACACTATATGGTACCTCTGCGGTTGATACTTTTTCGGCAGCTCATGTCTACATTATTGGTGTAGGAGGGGTTGGCTCTTGGGCAGCCGAGGCGTTGGCTCGGACAGCAGTAGGAATGATTACGCTGATTGATTTGGATGTATTAGTTGCGTCTAATGTCAATCGCCAACTGCCTGCATTGGACAGCACATTTGGACAAAGTAAAATTGAAGCAATGGCAACTCGTATTAGAGAGATTAATCCCACAGTAATGTTAAATTTAGTCGATGACTTTTTGACGGTAGATAATGTCGCCACACTCCTACCAAGTCGTGAAGCAGTCAAATCCGCTACTGCTCAGGGCAAACCGATTGTTATTTTAGATTGCGTAGACGATATGAATGCTAAATTAGCAATCGCTTTACACTGTCGTTTTAATAAACTAAAGTTGGTCTGTGCGGGCGGTGCAGGTGGTAAGATAGATCCAAGTCAGATTAGAGTAAGTGATTTGCGTGACTGTTATCAAGACCCACTACTAGCAAAGCTACGCAACAAGTTACGCCACGAGAAAGGCATTAATAGTGCTTTAAAAGAAAAATTTGGTATCAAATGTGTCTATTCGACAGAGCCGCCAATTGTAGATAAAAGCTGTCAGACAGGTGGTCTACAGTGCGGCGGTTATGGCTCAGCAGTGGTCGTTACATCAGTGGTGGCGATGATTATGGTGAGTGAAGCATTACAATTATTAATAAGACAGACGAGTCGTAACTAATGCGTCTGATATTATTTAATGGAGTTTATCTTGTCTATGTCTAACTCGCCAAAGCAGAGCTACCCTGTAGCAGTAGATGAATCAGAGCGTATTAACAAGCTGAAAAAGTATCAGGTACTCAACGAAGATGAGGAGCCTGCATTCGATCGACTAGTCGCGCTGGCAAAGCTGTTCTTTGATGTACCAGTAGTTACGATTACCTTTATGGATGAGGACACCCAATATCTAAAACCAGCTTGCACATTTGAAGATGCGCCTGAGAGTATAACCAAAGGACCACGTGATACGGCTTTCTGTAATTATACAATATTGTCTAATGAAGTATTGATAGTACCAGATACATGGAACGACAGTCGTTTTAGCCAGAACCCTATGGTCACAGGTTTCCCATATTTACGATCCTACATTGGGGCACCTATTATTTTGTATGAGGACAATAAGAATTACCGCCTAGGAACTTTATGTCTTATGGATACGAAGCCTAATCATAATTTTAGTGAGCAGCAGTCAGCGATATTAGTAGAGTTTGCAAAAATGGCAGCTGATGCTTTGCAGTTGCAGGATAAGCAACGTGATGCAAAGCACGCTAATGAAATGAAATCGAGCTTTTTGGCTAATATGAGTCATGAGATTCGTACACCGATGAATGGAATTATCGGTATGGTAGATATGTTAGGTGATACCGATCTTAGTGATGAACAGCGAGAATACGTTGATAATATTAAGGTTTCTAATGAGCATTTGATGGTCATCATTAATGGTATTTTGGACTTATCGAAAGTCGAGTCTGGAAAAATGACGATAGATTCTATTCCATTAAATTTATCTAGCTTATGTAATGAAGTCGTCAGTTTGTTTGCTATAAAGGCGCGCCAAAGAGGCTTGACTTTAGATTATCATTATACTGAAACATTATCGCCCTACGTTAAAGGGGATTCTGTACGGCTTAAACAGATTATCGCAAATTTAGTCAATAACGCGATTAAGTTTACTCGTGAAGGTGGTCAAGTAAGTATCGATGTCAAACATATGGACAATTGTTACTGCCCAGATAACATTGATGAAAAATTCGTTAGTACGAGCCAAGAGAAAGAAGCAAACAAAACAGAAGGCGATAAGACTAGTCAAAATATGACTTTGTGTATAGAAGTTAAAGATACAGGGGTCGGCATTAAGCCAGAATCGTTAGAAGCTATATTTGATGCTTATGATCAGGCAAATAAATTTACTCATCGTCTTTATGGTGGCACTGGACTTGGACTTTCTGTTTGCAAATCTCTAGTCGATTTAATGGGTGGTCATATTCATGTGAGCAGTGAAGTAGGGGTCGGTACGACATTTAGTGTCTTATTGCCGTTAACTACTATTGATGAAGACAAGTATGAGACATGGCAAGACTCCAATGATATGACGATGATCGAACCTAGTCACGAGCGAGCTGGTCATATATTGTTGGTTGAAGATGATACTGTTAATGCGATTATTGCCAAAAAAGCACTAACTAACAGTGGTCATACCGTGACTCATGTTACGGATGGTCAGCAAGCAATTGAGGCTTTTGCTTTATTTCCTGAACGTTATGATGTGATATTAATGGATCATCACATGCCGATCATGGACGGTGTACAGGCAACTATTAAGCTGCATGAATTATATGATCCCCAAGTATTGCCGCCCATTATTGCACTGACTGCTAATGCAATGGACGGCGAGCGTGAGAAATATCTAAAAGTTGGTATGCAGGATTACTGCACCAAACCTTTTAAGCAAGAGCAGCTAAATGCCTTAGTACAGTATTGGCTGATACAGAAGCAATCATTGGCAGAAGAGTAACTTACTAGTTATTAGTATTAGCGCCATTGATTATCATTTTGATGTAACTATGATCGGTAAATATAAAAAAAGCTTAACCGCCTATATGGTGGTTAAGCTTTTTTATTGATGATAGAGATATCAGTAAATATCAACTACTAGTCATGTTCGGAGCAATAATTAGTTCACGCGAGTTTGGTAGTCGCCAGTACGCGTATCAACACGTACCACTTCACCTTGTTGCACGAATAATGGTACACGTACAACGGCACCTGTCTCTAATTTAGCAGGTTTGCCACCACCGCCTGAAGTATCGCCGCGTACGCCAGGATCTGTTTCTGTGATTTCTAACTCAACGAAGTTAGGCGGCGTGACTGACAGAGGAGCACCATTAAATAACGTAATGGTACATAGAGCATTGCTGTTTTCTTTTAACCACTTGATTGAGTCACTCATTGCGTTTTTGTCCGCTTGAATCTGCTCAAAGCTCTCAGGATGCATAAAATGCCAAAACTCGCCATCGTTGTATAGATAGTTCATTTCAGTATCCATCACATCAGCAGCTTCTAAGCTGTCACCTGATTTGAAAGTTTGTTCCAGTACTTTGCCACTACGAAGATTGCGCAACTTAACACGGTTAAAGGCTTGACCTTTACCAGGCTTGACAAACTCGTTTTCAAGAATGGCACAAGGATTGCCATCAAGCATCACTTTTAGACCAGCTTTAAATTCATTAGTAGAAAAACTTGCCACAAGAAACTCCTAGGGGTTGTAAATATAATAGTAAGACATAGGGCTGACTGTACCAAAATTTTCTGTTATGCCAAGTATTTACGGATTAACGAGGATACTTTGATAGGCTAGACACTAAGGGCGTATAATATCGGATTTTGGGCACAGGTAATAGGCTGTCATGATAAACCATTTAATCACACAAAAAAACTGGCAAACGCAATTATCGGAAGCTATTACATCTGTTGATGAGCTATTGAGTATCCTCCAGCTTGAATCAATGCGTGCAGAAGTTTACGTACCTAAGCATTTTGAACTGCGTGTGCCGCGTGGCTTTGTGACAAAAATGGCTATTGGCGACCGTAATGATCCCCTGCTTAAACAAGTGTTGCCAGATCAGCAAGAGCAAATCAACGTCACAGGCTACGTAGCAGATCCACTAAGCGAAAACACGCAAAACCCTGTGAAAGGCTTGCTTCATAAATATCAATCAAGAGTGTTATTAACGATTACGGGTGCGTGTGCTATTCATTGCCGTTACTGCTTTCGCCAGCATTTTGACTATAGTGCCAATATGCCGACTGCTGATGCAAAAGAAAATATCATCAACTATATTAATGCAAATCCTGAGGTCAATGAGGTAATTTTGAGTGGTGGTGACCCACTGAATGTGACTAATAGACGTTTGTTTTCATGGTTAGATACTTTGGAGTCTCTTCCGCAGATTACTACCATTCGGCTGCATACGCGCTTGCCATTAGTAATACCCGCACGCTTGGACGCTACATTGTTAGAGAGGCTGTCTCAAAGCCGCTGCCATATTGTAATGGTTATTCACTGTAATCATGCCAATGAGCTAGATGCACCAACCGCTGAATACTTGCAACGTACTAGAGCAGCTGGAGTTACGCTATTAAACCAAGCCGTGTTGCTAAAAGGTGTCAACGATACTCTTAACGCACAAGTAAAGCTTAGTCAGCGTTTGTTTGCTTGTGGCGTGCTACCATATTACTTGCATGTGTTGGACAAAGTGGCTGGCGCGGTGCATTTCGATAGTAGTGAGCAAGCAGCGATTGAGCTTTATTGGTCATTGTTAGCATCATTGCCAGGTTATCTCGTCCCTAAGTTGGTCAGAGAGTTACCGAATAGACCTTTTAAAGTGCCGATTGATATTTACAGCAATAGCTAATGTAGGGCACTATAACAATTTAGGGGAATTAGTAAACAAAGAGCGGCTCTTAAAAAAGATGCGGATAGTATCTTTAAAAATCAAAATCTAGGATTTATGCTTTTTTATAAGTGTAAATAGATATATGATTGGAACAGGATATAGGTTGTCAATATATCAGTTAATCAAAAGCATATAACGCTAGTTTCAAGACTCTGCCAGTATGTAGGTATTGTCAGAGCGTACTGCTAGTTTCAGGCTCACAATAAATAGATAGCATCACTTTTCTATAGTCGAGCTTCACAAACATTTTTTATGCCATACATGTATTTGTACTGCTGCATATTACTGATTGCCTCAGAGTGACTAATAGAGAGTAAAGATACTGATGATAACGTTATCAATGTTTCAAGAGCATTTAGATTCTACAGAGCCATTACCTCCACTATCTAATCGCTCAGTAAATGGTCAAGAGCGTTACTTGTTAAAAATGTTGGCAACGCTACCTACGCTTACCCAAGAACAGCAAACAGAGCATTTAGAGAGTTTACTGACAGTATTACGTGAATCCAATATGGATGAACAACAGCGTCTTAAATTGATGGTAACAGTCATTGATGCCTCAGACCGACTGATTGCAGCTTTTAGGCAGCACTATATCTATGAGACAGGCGCGCTTAGTCAGGATCAGATGTCTTATATCGCTCAAATGCAATCGCTACATTATTTAATTATCATGGTTTACGACAAAGTCATACGTCGTGAGACGCAGTTGTCAGAAGCCTCCTTAAACCAATCTTCTGGTAAAGGTTGGCAGCGTTTTTTTGGTGCTGAGACTAAACCTGATAGCACGCTTGCTATTGCGATTTATCAATCACTATTAAGATACCAAAAACTATTAGCAGAAGAAACACTGTGCTATCGAAAGCCATCAGATTACCTGTGGTCTAAGGTCAATCAGTTGTATTATCTGGCTCATCAGAGAAAAGTGACTGATATTGATTTGAGCCTACATACCGTCACGAATCAAACACACAGTATCCATCAGCTATATTGCCAAATCTGTTTGCATCACTTGTTAAATTTGCGTGCTATGAGGCGCCCGAATATCTTACTCGTACAGCGTCTATTGCCTGACTGGGCTAAACACATAGTCGCGACAATGGAGCCCGCCACCGAGACAAAGGTTTTTGTTGATCTTCATAGTAGTAAGCCACCAAGCTATCTAACAGTCAACTCTCATATCAACCCCTATGAAGATCGTCATGACTGTCTATTTATAGAACTGACACCGATAGTTGAATATTTTGAGTCACGTAAAAAAGACTTTATCGAGGAAGGTGGTACAGTAGAATATAGTCTGATTAATGCTATTTCGATGACCATTAGCTACCGCTATTTGCAGCCGCCACCTACCTTGCCAACCAAATATACTAGCAAACAGCAGGCAAAGTTAATCACCAATTTTAACGATATACACTACCATGTAAGTCATTCAAAAACTTTTGCCAATTTAATCGCTATCAAACATCTACGAGAAGAGGACAGGCCTTTATACGATACATTTGATAGCGAGCGTAGCCGCAGTGGCGTTATAAACATTGAGATATTTGACGACTATGAAAGTTCTTCAGCATATCGCACACTGCATTTGTTGCCAAAAACTGGTAAGCCTAATGAGAATGTTGCCGACGAAATTATTTTCAATAAAGAAGGGCTTAACGTAGAAAAAACTGTCCCTGACCTTTCTAGGACAGCACCTCAGCCTTTACACATTATGAGCCTAATTTTGGTCTATGGATCTGAAAATACAGAACAACCTAATTGGTCAATAGGGGTAGTACGCTGGTTCAATGTCGATACTAAAAATCCAGAAGTAGAATGGCAGGTACTTGGGCATAAAATTGTGGCATGTGGATTACGTTTGGAAGGCAGTAAAACGCGAAGTCACCATTTTGTACCAGCATTTATTCTTGGTAAAGATGAACAGCTACAGACGACTGGCACACTAATCGTACCACCTTCGTACTTTCAAGCTGATGATAGAGTTGTTATGCGTATTGGTAATAAACAAACCTCCCTACGATTAGGTCGCAGGCTGATGATGACTGATAAGTTTAGTCAATATGAGGTTGCTCAGTTATAGCGCTTAGGGATGCTTAGATGTGACAGGAGTTTCAGGTCATAACGAAGAATTTATATAGATTGTCGCCATTAATATAGTAGGCGACGAAGGGTATAAGTTAATCTGCAGTTGGTCTAATTATTGTCTATAATGATAAATATTGTTACTCTGACTTTTATGATATTTCTAACTATAAAATAATTATCATAGTGAAAACTCAGTCTATACTGATAGAATTCATAGAATATTAACGCTAGCGTCTTTTATGTGCTAGGTTAGTTTTAGACAAAGATGTAAAGTAACAAAATAATAGATAACAATACGTACGACTAAAAGGCTCCTTATGCGCTCTCAATCTCTTTTAAATTTATTGGTGATCAATGACGATCAGCTCTATGCTGAACGTCTTGTGCAGTTATTGAGTCCTTATTACGATAATGTGAATTTGGGGTTTTTGGACGATAAAGAAGAGCTATTAAAACTTCTGCGCCAACCGTGGGATGTACTGGTATTTGGCAAAGCTTATAATATGAGCTTTACAGATGTGGTAAGCCTCGTACAAGAGCAAAATATCGATCTGCCAATGATCTGTTTAACGAATGAAGAGATAGCGTCGACTGCCTACAATGAGTATGAGCTACCGACTGTGATTAGTGGCACGATGGTCAAAGCGCTTGAAATGGATCAAGAGATGCCAGTGGTAATGGCTATTTGTTTGCAGCATAATAGTTTGCGCAGTCGCCGCGAGCTAAAAACCTTACGTCAAGTGCTTTCTGAAGCAGAACAACGTGCCAATGTGTTGATTAAGAACTCTAAGAGCGCGGTCGCTTATATAGACGAGGGTATCCACATATTTGCTAACGATCCCTATCTTCAGCTATTCGGCTTTAAATCGATGAATGAAGTGGTAGGCGTGCCTATTATTGACCTGATTTCAGGTAGAGATAATGTTCAAGGGTTTAAACAATTTTTACGTCAATTTGACAAAGGTAGTCGCAAAGACGTTGAGTTTAATTTTGAAAGTGTACGGACAGATGGTAGTACTTTTGAAGCGAAACTACAATTGGCATCAGCCACGTTAGAGGGCGAGCCAGTCATTCAGATTATTATTCAGCAGAATAGTAATAATAGTGCGGAGGTTGCTAAGCGTTTAGCTGAAGCTGAACGTAAAGATAATTTAACTGGCTTAGATAACCGTCGTGGTTTTGAAGAGCAGATGATAGCAATACATCAGCAGGCGTCCCAAGGACTAATGACCGCAGCCCTGCTATATGTGCAGGTTGATAATGTAGGAAAAATAAGAAGTAGCTTAGGTTTACAAGGAATAGATGCAACGGTCAAGCAAGTTGCTCACACGTTGACTGAGTTAGTACCTGATGGACATGTGAGCCGTTTCAGCGATACCGTATTCACGATTTTAGTAAAAAACAAGACGACGAGTGATATTGAAGAACTTACTGCGCATATCGGTTCGTCTATAAAGGGTATGTTTATTGAAGTTGATAAACGTACAACCAATACAACAGTTAGTATTGCTATTGTCAAAATTGAAAAAAATACGGTAGAGCCTGTCATTATATTAGAACGCGCCATGGATGCTATCAGCCAAATTATGGTAGAGACTTCTAATAATGGTGGGTCTTACCGTATATATGACCCAAGCGAACATGCCAATAGCGATGATCATGCGCTTGCTGAGTCATTAGTGGATGCCATTACTAATAACCGTTTTGATCTATCATTTCAGCCAATATACGACATCAATAACGATCGTAGCGACTTCTTTGAAGTGTATCTACGGTTACCTTTGTCAGATGCTGACAATACGGTATTAACTCCTGATCAATTTATGGCGGTGGCTAAAAAACATCAACTGTTAGAAAAGATTGATCGATGGGTGCTTATCAATGCTTGTAAGAAAATCAATGACGTCCGTAAAGTTCATCCTGAGGCTAAGTTATTAGTACAGTTAACCAATGCTTCATTGGTTGATAAAAAACTGCCGATAGTGGCCAGCCAATTGATAAAAGCGGTAGGCGGCGCAGCTGGTGTATTAACCCTACAGTTCAATGAAATAGATATTTCTGATCACTTAACCGTCGCCAAGTCTCAATTTTCTGCGCTTAACGATGTTAACTGTCAAATAGGTATTAATAATTTTGGCTCGTCTGTCAAATCTATTGAAATTGCCAATTTTGTCCAGCCTGATATGGTACGCTTGGCACGTAGCTATATCCAAGATATTGGTGCAGCAGAAAATCTAGAAACGGTTAAGTCTCTTATTATGCGTACTAATGACATTAAAGTCGATGTACTCATGCCTTATATTGAAGATGCAGCCACGATGTCAGTCGCTTGGAGTGTGGGCGCACGCTATTTACAAGGGTATTATTTAGAAGAGCCTAGTAGCACAATAAAGGTAGCGAGTTAAAAGGCCAGTACATCATATCGTTTATGTCATGGCGATAATATTCCTCAACCAAAGATTGCTAAAAATGTCCCTTATCAGTAGATATCAAATGAGCAGCCTTTTGGCTGCTGTTCTGTTGCTTGCAGCTTGTGAGAAAACGCCACCTGACCATCGTGCTCCTGTGACTCTGCCCTTATATACTGACGGCGATGCAGACAACGGCTCGATAATTTATAAAGATGCTTGTGGACAATGTCACCAACGTAATGCGGGTCTGAATAAAAAAGGCCCACAATTAATGAATATATATGGTGCGCCGGCTGCCGAGTTAAAAGATTATACCTACAGCAAAGGGCTAGAAGGTTCAGGTTGGGTATGGGATGCAGAGACACTCGATCCATACATTGCAGATGCCCAAAAAGCCATGCCAGATTCCAAAATGCTGTCTGACCCGATGCCAGATGCGAAAGAGCGTGCCGATATCATCGCTTATTTATCTACGCTCCGTGCCGCTGCACCAACCGTTACAGATGATGTGAACTGACTTATCATCGTTATGACCTAAAAAATGAGCCAATAACCTACTATGACCCATGCAGCTAACAATAGATCATTATCTACCTCTCATATAACAGCGAATCCGCTCAGCCAGTCCATACCTAGTACGGCTGATTTTCAACGCAATCAGCAGCAAATTGCACAGCTGTTAGCGCAATTAAATCAGATTGTATTGGACAAGCCGCAAGCAGTTAGGCTAGCGCTCAGTTGTATATTAGCGGGCGGTCATTTGTTATTGCAGGACTTGCCTGGTATGGGTAAGACGACTTTGGCACAGGGCTTGGCACAGTTGTTAGGTTTGAGCTTTAGCCGAGTGCAATTTACCAATGATATGTTGCCTGCTGATATTTTAGGTATGAGCATCTATGACCAAAGTAAACAGCAATTTGAGTTTCGTCCGGGACCTATCTTTACACAGTTATTACTTGCTGATGAAATCAACCGTTCCAGTCCCAAAACGCAGAGTGCGCTACTTGAAGCGATGGAGGAGCGACAAGTCACGCAAGATGGCCAGACTTATCCTTTGCCACAGCCGTTCTTTGTCATTGCCACCCAAAATCCATTGCAGCAAGCAGGTGTCTATCCGCTCCCAGAGTCGCAGTTAGACAGATTCTTATTATGTTTGTCATTGGGTTATCCATCGCCTGCTGCAGAGCGTGAGCTGCTAAAAGGTAAAGACCGTCGCGAGCTACTCAAAGATTTGAATACGGTACTTGATACTGAGGCTGTACTATTGGCTCAGCAGGGTGTCAGACAAGTTTATGTAGCAGATACTGTATTGGATTATTTGCAGAGAATGGTTGCAAAAACTCGTGCAAGCCAAGAATATCACGGCTTATCGCCTCGCGGCGTGTTGTCACTACAACGTGCTGCCCAAGCGCATGCCTATGTATCGGGATACATGGAAGTAACCCCTGAAGATATTCAAGCAGTATTTGCTGCGGTTACTGATCATCGCCTCGGTCAGCGCTTTGTACCTGCGCATGTGACTGGTGGTCAAGCAACAAAAACTATCGCCCAACGTATCCTAGCAGAAGTGTCAGTCGTCGCTTAGCAGCTGACAGACTGTTTGACCGTATTGATTAACTGCATCGGTGAAACATAGTGCTACACATAGTCAAATCTATATAATTTAGAAAAAATATCAAAGTCACTCAGTTCACTATTTACGGTATTTTCACCCGCTCTTCTCGTATTCGAATTGTCCTAAATCAACTATATCGTTCTATTCGTGAGTTTGTTTGTCAGATGATATAAATACAAATGATGACAACATTGTCAATCAGATGGTAATAATAAGGTAGTCATGAGCTTGTTACCAAAGGCCTTAACCGCACCAATAAAATCAGCTCTGAGCCGCTGGTTTGCCGCGCGCGCACCTAAGAGTGATAGTGCTACGCTTAATTTGCGTAATGTCTATATTTTCTTTAGTCGTGAAGGAATGCTATTCGCCGTATTGTTAGTAATTACCTTTATCGCGGGTATCAACTATGGCAATAACTTAGTGCTTGGTTTGTGCTTTTATCTGGTCAGTATTTGGCTGATTAGTTTTCATGTTACTTTTGCTCATATATCTGGTCTGCAAGTGCGTCTGCTAGAAGTCACTATGACAGAAGCTGGCCTGCCTGTCTGGATTACGCTGCAGTTGAATAGTGATAGTCGCCAACCACGGCGTCAGTTGCTATTTGAATTTGAGCAGATACCCAATAAGAAAACCAAAAATGTCACAATCGCGCAAAGTTCAGTGCTCATCACGCGATTACAAGGCGAGCAAGTCATTCGACTGCCTATTCAAACCATTAATCGTGGCCAACTTGAACTACCACGGTTAAAAATAAAAACAGTTTATCCTCTAGGTATCATGCGTGCATGGTCTTACGTATACTTTGCGCGTACAGCGTGGGTATATCCAAAACCTGAAGTTTTTGACTGGCAAGCAAAATATGCAATCGCAAGCTTAGAGGACTTACCAATAGGTGGGCAGTATAGACAGGGTCAGGACGACTTTGAGCGATTAGATAATTATGTCGAGGGTGAGTCATTGGCCCGAGTCTCTTGGGGGCATGTAGCGCGGGGACAAGGTATGCTGACCAAGCACTTCGCTGATCCAGTCGGTCATGAGCAAACGCTTGATTATGCAGATATGCCAGCTGCACATCACGAGCAAAAACTTGCACAATTGGCTTATGGAGCATTGACGCTGGGTCAGCTAGGTGTACCGTTTCAAATGCGTTTACCTAGTGATACTCCTGCTACTGCAGAGATGAGTAACGGAGAATCCTTTGCGCAAGCATGCTTGCTAAGGCTTGCGAAAGCACCATGACCAATTCTAAACGCTCATCTTCTGCTGATGTTGATATACTATCCACAGAGTATTCTGTGGTCGATGCTACAAAAACGGCCAGCTTTGAGCAGTTGGCTTTAGGTCAAAAGGTCTCGTTTCAACCTGAGCGAAATGACGCTAAATGGTATCGTAAGTTATTTGCACTGCCAGCTTATTATTGGGTATTAATTGCCCAAGTCGTCGTCGTGTTACCGCATGCCGCACATTTACCATTATGGTTGATAGGATTTGCCGCCGTCAGTATCGCCGCTCAATTGCCTTATATCAAAGCTAAATTCAAAAAACTATCGCACCTAAAGCGTATTTATCAAAGTGTACAAATGCTAGGCTTTCTGCTGGGGCTATTAGGTCTGTGGCTAACCTACAATACGGCATTTGGGCTTGATATGGGCGTGGCATTTTTGGTGTTATGCCTAGTTAGTAAGCTATGGGAGCTGTATAAGCGCCGCGATGCCTATGTCGTATTGAATTTATCATTGTTCGTGCTTGCGGCATTGTTTTTGATGGACCAAGGTTTACTGACTACTTTAGAAGTGATCGTTGGCGCAGTCATTGTATTGCTAGCATTTATTGCGCTTAATGATGATAGCAATGCTAACGGTGATGGACGCTTGCGTACATTGGGCGTGTTAGGGGTTGGTGCATTGCCATTATTGGTGGTGCTATTTTTGTTTTTTCCGAGACTGCCACCACTGTGGTCCGTACAGCTCTCAGGTCAGCAAGCCGTTACAGGTGTGTCTGATAGCATGTCTCCTGGTGATTTTGCCAATTTAGGGCAGTCAACTGAGCTAGCCTTTCGGGTAGAGTTTGCTGATGAGCGCCCACCACAACAGCAGCTGTATTGGCGCGGTTTAGTATTTAGTGATTTCGATGGTGTCACATGGCGTCCGGCTTCCCAAAAGGATCAATGGTCGTCGAGATTGCAAGCACCTGCATGGATTCAGAACGCCTTCGCTACTGTACCTGATGAATCAAGGGCGGCACCTGTCAATTACAAGGTTATCTTAGAACCCACTCAGCAAAACTGGCTATTTGGTCTTGATTATCCGTTCTCCCAGCAGCCAGATATTAATACTACCTCTGAATTTACTTTATCAAAGGATCAACCTGTTAAGCAGCAGCTTCGCTATGATGTGTTGCAGTTTGCACAGATGCGTATTGATCCAGTTCTGACAGAGGCATCAAGACGTGAGAACCTTGCCTTGCCTAATGAAGGTAACCCTCAAGCACGCGCGCTTGCTAAGCAGTTATTTGAGCAGTCAGGTTCAGACCCTGTTCGCTACATCGCTGCTATTGAGCAATGGATCAATCGAACAGAGTTTCGCTATACGCTGTCGCCACCACGGCTCAATACCAATCGTATTGACGAATTTTTATTTGAAACCAAAGCAGGGTTCTGTGAGCATTATTCTTCAAGCTTTACCTTTATGCTACGCGCCGCTGGTATTCCTGCACGAGTAGTAGCGGGTTATCAAGGCGGTGAACCAAGTCGTAATGGTAACGTATGGGAAGTGCGGCAAATGGATGCACACGCATGGACTGAGGTTTGGCTTGAGGGCCAAGGCTGGGTACGTGTAGATCCGACAGCATTTGTGGCGCCTGAGCGAGTAGAGCAAGGCATGAATACGATGACCCAGCAGCAAGGGGCGGCTATGTTTGGCAATGGTGCTAGTGCACAGATCAGCTATCAGCAGTATCAAATGCTGCAAACGCTACGCCGATTATCAGACCAAGCGAGCTACTATTGGCAAAAAGACGTAGTCGGCTATGACCAAGACAAACAGGCCGACTCGCTACTCAAATGGTTCAATATCAGCTCAATCATGCAGCAAATCATTTGGTTAGCCACCAGTGCGGTTTCCGTTATGGCTATCTTAATATTTGTCATTTGGTATCGCCGCCGCAAACGATGGCACCCAGCAGACCTACCTCTTGCTCAGCTCTCAAAACGTGTTGCCAAACATGATAAATTATTAGCTCGCAATGATAATGAAGGGCAGCTAGCTTGGTTGGAACGTTTGGCATCAGCTATTGATAGCCGTAAGGATAACAATGCTCACTCTGCTATAAGTCAGCTAACAGATAGTAGCGACCCAATCGTTATTCAGACAAAGCTTATTGAAATTAGACAAAACTACCGTCAGTTACGCTACGGACGACTGAGTAGATTTGATAGCAGTCATAGCGAGTATCAAGAACGACTCAAACAACTTAAAAAAGATGTGCGCGCATTGTTATAAAGGTTTTTGGTGATAATGCTATTAAGTTGCTAAGGTGTTTTGAGCTAATTAAAAAACAGATAAGCGAATTAGTGAATAAGTAGAGAGGCGGTTATATGGCGATATATGTAGATTTTGTGCAGATAAAATTCAAAGGCCATAAGTGGTGTCATATGTTGGCGGATAGCTTGCAAGAGCTGCATGACTTTGCGGCGTTTATTGATGTGGATGCGCGTCTATTTCATCGTAACGCTAGCTATCCTCACTATGATATCACGGTTCAAATGCGTGAAATCGCTATTGCACAAGGTGCTATTCCTGCCGATAGAAAAAAGATTATCGAGTGTGCAAAGAAATTAAAAGTAGAGCTGAATGACCAGATAGAGCAATCTAGTCATTCTTAATATGAGGATTTTTCAAGTAAATAAGTAATGTTTCAATTGTCTGTTCACTTATCTAATCGAATGTATATTTATTCAACTATACCAAACACATTATTTTGCCGTTGCTGCAGTACTGATAGCGTTAAGTGCTTTTGAAATATTAGCAATCTCAGTATCGCAACCTTTGATATTGTGACGTGTCTTGAGGTAGTCAGGGTTGTTGTATGACAGCCATACTTTCTTATCAGCATCTTCGCTAATCAATATTTTTTGCGGCAAATCAATGGCAACGGTTTGCTCACAGTTCATTAATGGCGTACCCGCTTTAGGGTTGCCAAACATAACGACTTGCGTTGGTCTCAATGATAAGTCGGCACTCTGTGCATTTTTCTGATGATCGACTCGTGCAAATACTTTCATACCCTTGCTTTCGATCACTGAGACCAGTTTGTCTGCGGTATCTTGGACGGAGTGATGACTCTGTAAAGTTACCAAGCCTTTTTCGGCATTGATAGAGGTTGTGGTGTCTGTCATAGTACCGGTGCTATTGGTTTTATCCAACAGCGTATCAATACTGGCACAAGCGGAAACGGCCACTGCCAGCGCAGCGATAGAGACGATTTTAATCATAATTACACCTTTAAGTTGTCTGTAGTATGGTCAGTCCTAACTATAATGAGCAACATCGAATATTCATTGTGCGTAATCAGGTCTGTGATTGCAATACGTCTTAACAGAACGTTAAACCAAATGTTCTGCCAAATAATCTACGAGCAGTCTAATCTTTGGTGATAAATGACGGTTATGCGGATAGATGGCCCAAATGCTTTCTTCGGGCTCTCTATAATCATCAAGTAAACTGACCAACTCGCCGGATGCTAAATACTTTTGCACATAATAATCAGGCAGCTGTACGATACCCAGACCTTTTAGCGCAGCATCGACCAGACTATAGCCGCTGTTATATTGCACCGTACCAGAGACACGCAGATTCCTTTCTACGCTCGTTTGTTGGTTATCCGCCTTACCATGAGTATTACTATTCTCTTTTACTTTAGCAGTATCTATAAAGTGCCAGTAGTCACGAGTACCTAGTAGGCAGTTATGTTGACTTAAATCACTCAGTTGGTGTGGTATGCCGTGTTTTTTTAGATAAGAGGGCGCAGCGCAGACAAAGTTAGTGCGCAAGCTAAGTTTTTTTGCCATCATCGTCGAGTCATGCAATTTGCCGATACGAATGGCCAAATCATAACCCCCTTCAATCAAATCAATTTTCTGATTACTCAAAAAGGCAGTCACTTCGATATCGTGATACTGCATCATAAAATCATTGATAAGTGGTAATAACTGCTGCTCACCATAAGTAACGGGCGCTGTCAGTTTGATTCGGCCTTGGGGCTTTGATTGTAAGTTGCTTACGGCTTGCTCAGCGGCATCCAAGCCGTCGAGTACACTGCGGCAATGCTGATAGAATACACGTCCTTCTTCAGTCAGTGAGACCTTGCGCGTGGTTCGATATAGCAGCTTTATGTTTAAACGTTTCTCTAACGCGCTGATCTGGCGGCTGACTTGTGCAGTCGAGATACCCAGCTCTTTTGCACCACGCGTAAAGCTCTCGAATTCTGCGACATAGACAAACTCACTAATTCCTTCCCAGCGCATGATTATTACCAATATGTAAAAGATATTTGCAAATATAGCATATTGTTATCCGCTCAGAAATAAATATAATGGTTAGTATCAATGTAAACAGATGGTGTTTTACTGTCATCGATGCTTGCCTATAGAGGGCAGGCAAGATAAGCTCAGTCTATCTTTATTTGTTTTAACTATAGATATAGTAAACGCCAGAAGCCATAAAATACTTTAGCAAGTGACTAGAATGGCTTGCACTTATCGTAAAACTGTTATGTCATTACCTATAAAAAACAATCAATTAAAAAGAGAGATTTTTATGTCAGATAAATTTATTAAATCAAAAGCCGCCATCGCGTGGGGTCCAAAGCAGCCGCTATCTATTGAAGAAGTGGACGTCATGCTGCCACGCAAAGGTGAAGTATTGGTCAAAATCGTTGCCAGTGGTGTGTGTCACACAGACGCTTTTACCTTATCTGGTGAAGACCCAGAAGGTGTGTTCCCTGCGATCTTGGGTCATGAAGGTGGCGGTATCGTTGAGCAAGTTGGCGAAGGCGTGACCAGCGTTCAGGTCGGTGACCATGTCATTCCGTTATACACGGCAGAATGCGGCGTCTGTAAAATGTGCCGCTCAGGCAAAACCAATCTTTGCTCGGCAGTGCGCGAGACTCAAGGCAAAGGCTTAATGCCAGATGGCACCACACGTTTCTATAAAGATGGCGAGCCTATCTACCATTATATGGGTTGCTCGACTTTTTCTGAGTACACGGTTTTACCAGAGATTTCTTTGGCTAAAGTTAATAAAGAAGCGCCATTAGAAGAAGTTTGCTTGCTTGGTTGCGGCGTAACTACCGGCATGGGCGCAGTCATGAATACTGCAAAAGTCGAAGAGGGCGCTACAGTGGCTATCTTTGGTCTGGGCGGTATTGGTCTGTCAGCGGTCATCGGTGCTGCCATGGCAAAAGCCAGCCGTATCATTGCGATTGATATCAACGAAAGCAAGTTTGAATTGGCTAAAAAACTAGGTGCAACTGACTGTATCAACCCGAAAGATTATGACAAACCGATTCAAGAAGTGATCGTTGAGCTAACCGATGGCGGTGTTGATTATTCGTTTGAATGTATCGGTAATGTCGATGTTATGCGTTCAGCGCTAGAGTGCTGCCATAAAGGTTGGGGCGAGTCGGTCATCATCGGTGTGGCCGGTGCTGGACAAGAGATCTCAACCCGTCCATTCCAGTTAGTGACTGGTCGAGTCTGGAAAGGTTCCGCATTTGGCGGTGTAAAAGGTCGCACAGAACTACCAGGTTATGTCGAGCGCTATCTAGCAGGTGAAATTCCTTTACAGGATTTCATCACTCATACGATGCCGATAGAAGACGTCAACGAAGCATTTGACTTGATGCACAAGGGCGAAAGTATCCGTACGGTTGTACACTTCTCAGAGTAGTTAATGACAGCAGTAAGGACGTTATTGTCTTAGAAATACTTTATTAAAAAAGGCTGCTTCGATATTGAGGCAGCCTTTTTTTTAATGTTATTTGCACACACGGCTTTGTGATTGAAAGTATCAAGCACTTTTTTTGCTAATGATTTGATCCGCTAATGTCGATAAGTCTGATGCGGTCAAATCTGGAACTGGTACATTGGGCGCGTTTAGCATCGCATTATAAGGACGGGTCAAAAATGCACCGCGACAACCTGCCGCTTGTGCGCCTATGGTATCTCAGAGGTGACAGGCGACAAGGCATAAATCTGACGTATCAACGGCTAGCGTATCAGCCACCAATTGGTAAGTATCAGGTGCTGGCTTGAATTTGCCAACAGTCTCAATACTAAAGTGCTGCTCAAAGAATTGACTGAGTCCTGCTTTTTCTAATGGCGTTGGAGACGCACTGCTTGCTGAATTGGTCAGCGTGACCAGTCGAAACCCTGCATCGCGCAAACGAGTCAGGGCTGGCGCTGCATCAGGATGCGCAGGCAACGCGCTCATTCTTTCTTTGAACTCATTGATATCGTCGTCTGTCAAAGTCACTTGTCTGATGTTAGCAATCATTTGCAATGCACCAACGCCGAGCTCGCCAAAAGGCGTATAGAGACCGGATAACGTCATGGTCTGCGAGTACAGTACTAGCTGAGCGAACCATTCTCGCAGCACTCTTTGCTTGCCAAAGACGCGCGTGAATAAAGGCGTTAGCGTGTCGATATCGAGCAGTGTTTCATTGACGTCAAACACAATAATCGAGGGAAAGCGTTCAGAAGACATAAAGTATCCTTTTATAGAATGACATTTTTATAACGTCAGGTGGTTTACTCAGTCATGTTGGCCAATTGCTCTAAAATACTGATGTAGTTCTCGACCCCTTGGGCACCGCTGACCAGATGACGCTCATTAAAGATAATCGCTGGTACACTATGGATGCCTTGCTGTTGCCAATGCTGCTCTTCTGCTCGTACTTCTTTCGCAAAGAACTGACCTTCCAACACTGCCAATGATTCACTACGATCAAGCCCAGTCTCTGCTGCAATATCGGCAAGCACATTGATATCTGAGATATCTCTGTTATTGGTGAAATGCGCAGCAAACAAAGCTTGCTTTAGCTCATGCATGCGGCCTTGCTGATCAGCGAAATGTAGCAGCTGATGCAAGTTAAAGGTGTTGTGCATACGTGTGTCATCATTGAAATTAAATTCAAAGCCAACTTCCTGTCCAGCTTCAGTCATTCTGACTCGGCTAGCATCTGACTCTTGCTTGGTAGAGCCGTACTTCTCGATGATGTGCTCACGTAGGTTTTGACCTTCGCTTGGCATATTTGGGTTTAGCTCAAACGGGTGCCAGTGGATAGTGTGAGCAGTATTGGTTTGCTCAAGCGCTGCTGCCAATTGACGATAGCCGATGAAGCACCAAGGGCAGACGACGTCTGAGACGATATCTATTCGGAGTGGTTTTTCTGATGTACTCATATTTCCTCGCGGGTATTATTATTTATGTTTTATTTGAGATGTATAGATAGTGGCATATCAGTTGGAATCAAGCAGATATACCTAGTTATCAGACAACTATAACTAGTTACCATATATCAAGTCAGTTCATACTAAGAGAATGACTAAGTGATTACAATGTAGTCTGCGCAGTCGGCGTTGCCAATTCGGTAGCGTAATTGTAACCATTACTAATAAGAAAGTAGGCGTTTTTGCAATACGCTGACTCAGTCATAACAAAACCTACGAATACTTAACCAAGCAGGCATGGTCATAAAATAGCTTTTTATTTAAAGTGTTTTCGTTGGAATGATAATTGAAGAAAAATTCTAAGCAAGAATAAAAAATTAATATCAATAATGGAGTCACAGATGAAAAATATCACTGAAGCGATGAACTGGCGCTACAGCACAAAAGAATTTGATACCCATAAGAAAATCTCAGCAGAAGATTTCCAAAGTCTAAAGGATATTTTGCGCCTCAGTCCTTCGAGTACCAACATTCAGCCTTGGCATTTTGTCATTGCTGATGATGAAGCTGGTAAAGCCCGAATCGCAAAAGGCACTGAGGGCATGTATGAGTTCAACGATGCCAAAGTAAAAGGTGCCTCGCACGTCATTGTATTCTGTAGCCGTGTCTATGCAGATGATGAGTTTTTGAATGACATCTTAGAAAAAGAAGATGCAGATGGTCGTTTTGCAGAGCCAAAATTTAAAGAGCAAATGCATCAGACGCGTAAAATGTTTTTAGACATTCGTCGTTATGAGCAAAAGGACGAGCCACATTGGTTGATAGAGCAATTGTATCTTAATATGGGCGCTTTGCTACTAGGAGCGGCAACTTTAGGTATTGATGCGGTGCCGATGGAAGGGGCTGATTTAAAAGCACTTGATGAAGAGTTTGATTTACGTAGCAAAGGCTACACCGCTGTGGCAGTCGTATCACTTGGTTATCGTAGTAAAGATGACTTTAACGGTGAGCTGCCAAAATCACGTTTTAATGAAGAAACGATTATCACGAAAGCCTAGCCAGTTATTAGCTAATCCAAGAACGGATTTAATAGACATATCTACTAAATACTATACGTAAAAAGTCTATTTAAGAGCCTCATAAACTGACTGTTTATGAGGCTTTTTTTATCGAGATTTACTTTTAGATAACCTTAAAAACTGAGGATAAAAAATATACCACCTATTAGCAGCACTAACATTTCGATACTCTTGCAGATTAGAAACTACACTGGAATCCCTACAAAGTAAAAACAAAACAACTGTTTTCATACGTCATAATAAATTTATTGACGCTGTCATTTTGAAGCGTATTTCATCATTCTATTATTTTCATCTGCCAGCGAGAAGCCAGCATGTCTACTTTGACCTTAACAATCAATAAGCAAGATTATCAGCTTGAAAATCTTGACGCCCGTACGACACTGCTCGACGTCTGTCGTCAGCACCTACAAATTACTGGACCCAAAAAGGGCTGCGACCACGGTCAATGCGGGGCTTGTACCATGCTCATTAATGGACGACGGGTCAATTCCTGTCTGACACTCGCCGTTATGCATGATGGTGATGACATCACAACGATCGAAGGCATCGGAATGCCAGAGTCATTATCGGCATTGCAGCAAGCGTTTAAAGACAATGACGCTTTTCAGTGCGGATATTGCACGCCTGGTCAGATTTGTTCAGCGACCGCATTGATAGAAGAAGTGAAACAAAATTGGCCAAGCCATGTCAGCACAGATTTGCAAAACCCTGATGGTCGCCTTGTACAAGAAATTGCTGAGCGCATGAGCGGTAATATCTGCCGCTGCTCAGCTTATCCAAATATTATCAAAGCCATTTCACAAGTGCTTGAAAGCCAGGTATCAGATAGTCAAACACAAGAGCCTAGTACTCAAAAAGCAGACAACACAGTGCAAAACTCAAGCGTGACAGGTATCTGGTCACCGCCACCGAGCGAGGCGCAACTTGGCAAAACCTCAGCGAATAACAAGACAGCAACTGCTACAACAGGAGGCCGCTCATGAAACGCTTTGAATACAGTCGTGCTGATGCACCAGAGCAAGCGGCAATATCTGCCAGTACTGAGGATGCGTCTTTTATCGCAGGCGGTACCAACTTATTAGACTTGATGAAATTGGAGATTGAAACGCCAATTAAATTGGTTGATATTACCCGTTTAGAATTAGAGCAAGTCGAAACCACTGCTGACGGTGGTTTGCGTATCGGTACGCTTGTGAC
Source organism: uncultured Psychrobacter sp. (assembly GCF_947500265.1). GTDB lineage: Bacteria > Pseudomonadota > Gammaproteobacteria > Pseudomonadales > Moraxellaceae > Psychrobacter. The sequence continues at coordinate 145,045 of NZ_CANMRN010000004.1, forward strand.
CAATAGTGATTTGGCAGCGCATCCTGAGGTTATTGTAAATTATCCAGTATTATCCCGAGCGATTTTGGCAGGAGCGACTGGTCAGTTGCGTAATAAAGCAACGACTGGCGGTAATTTCTTGCAGCGCACACGTTGTTATTATTTTTACCAGACAGACAGCGCCTGCAACAAGCGTGAACCGGGGACAGGTTGTCCTGCTATCAATGGCGAGAACCGTACGCTAGCTATTTTAGGCACGAGCGATGCCTGTATCGCTCAGCACCCATCTGACATGGCAGTGGCGATGCGCTTGCTGGATGCCACTATCGAGACAGTTAAGGCGGACGGCTCGATTCGTACTATCAATGTAAAAGACTTTTATTGCTTACCGAAAGATACGCCGCATATCGAAAATGTATTAGAGGCAGGTGAGTTAATCACTCACGTTGTATTACCTGCGCCTATCAAAGGTATGCACACCTATGACAAAGTGCGAGATCGTGCTTCTTATGCCTTTTCACTCGTATCCTGTGCAGCAGTAATAGACGCTGATGATAGCGGTAATCTAAAGACGGTACGATTGGCATTTGGTGGTATCGGTACGGAGCCATGGCGTAATGAAGAAGTTGAGGCGCTATTAACAGATACCGATGGCAATACTGATGTCATCACGCAAGCCGCTGATCTGTTATTGCAGGATGCCAAAGGTAATGGTCAAAACGACTTTAAGATACCGTTGACGCGTCGCCTACTAAAACAAGTCATTCAGCGCGCACTAGCGGGCGAGGGAGCATAATCATGTCATTATTTGAATCAATCACTCAGTCAGAACCGACCAAAAAAATGACTATGGATGAGCCTGTTGAGTCTTTGTTTAGCACAACAGCGAGCAAACTGGTTGGTAAGCCAATTAACCGTGTTGACGGCTCGCTGAAGGTTAGTGGTCAAGCGCCTTACAGTGCTGAAATCCATTTAGACAATAAAGCGTACGGTGTCTTGGTCGGTGCGACCATTGCCAAAGGACAAGTCGAAAATATCGATAGTAGTTCTTTAGATGGCATCCCTAATATTATCAAGGTCGTGACAGACCCTAAGCACTTTTTGCGTAATTCGCAGCAAGGTGGATTAAAAAAAGCCCCGAAGCAGGGAGCGACTGAGATTTTTTATCATGGTCAGCCTATTGCGGTGGTCATCGCTGAAACCTTTGAAGCAGCAACGGAAGGAGCGAATGCGCTTAAAGTCACTTATAAAGATGAGACTGACCAAGCGGCATTAAATTTTACCAAAGAGTTGTCTAACGCCCATGAAGTTGATGAGAAAAAAGGCTCTGATAAAAATTATGTCCAAGGTGATCCTGAGCAAGGATTAGCTGATGCTGAGGTAACGCTTGATCGCTTTTATCATACGCCAAGTCAAAACAGCTCTGCGATGGAGCCACATGCGACATTGGCACATTGGGAAGGCGATAAGCTCGTTCTTTATACGGCCAATCAAATGCTGGCGTCTTGTAAGCAGCAAGTGATGGATGCGCTAGACTTAAATAAAGATCAAGTTCAATTAATTGCGCACTATGTCGGTGGTGGGTTTGGTAGCAAGCTCGGTATTGCGCCTGAATCTATTGCCGCTGCAATTGCGTCAAAAGAGCTTGGTCGTCCAATATTGATTACCATGACCCGTCCACAAGTGATGGAAGCGACAGTTAGACGCTCAAATACTCGTCAGCGTATCGCAATCGGCTGTGATAAAGATGGCGTTATCGATACGTTGATTCACGATACCATTTCTAGTAATTTGCCAGACGAGGCGTTCTTTGAGCCAACTGCCTTGTCTACGCATTATCTATACAGTGGTAAAAACCGCCGTGTAAATTATGAAATGGTCGACATGAATCAAGTGTTATCAGGTTCGATGCGTGCGCCTGGCGAAGCGGTCGGTATGATTGCCGTTGAATGTGCAATGGATGAATTGGCTGCGCAATTAGACCTTGATCCTATAGAGCTACGCCGCCGTAATGAACCCGAAAAAGACCCTAGTAAAGACATTCCGTTTTCGACGCGCCAGCTGATTGCCTGTATGGAGCAAGGTGCTGAGCAGTTCGGTTGGAGTCAGCGCAACGTAAAGCCTGCCAGTCAATTAGAAGGTGACTGGTGGATAGGCACAGGCATGGCTGCCGCCGCACGTGGTAATCAGTTACAGTCTTCTGAAGCACGAGCAACTCTGCAAATCGATAAGTCAAAAGCGCTCGGTGTCAAAGCAGTCATCGAGACAGACATGACAGATATTGGTACAGGGTCTTATACAGTGTTTTCTCAGGTAGCGGCAGATTTATTAGGACTACCTATTGACCATATCGAGATGAAGTTAGGCGATAGTGCCCTGCCACCTGCATCAGGTTCCGGTGGTAGTTGGGGCGCTGCGAGTGCAGGTAGTGGTGTCTATCTCGCTTGTGAGCAGTTGCGTGAGATGCTAGCAGAAAAAGTCGGTCTATACCCTGATACGATTCAGCTGGATAAGGGTCAAATTAAGCAAGTAGGCAAGCACGATTTGACAGCGGTAGAGACAGCCAAAGAGAACGGTCAAGCGTTTGCTGATAGCACTATTGATAAAATATCTGAAACTACAGGAGTCTCATTTTCAGAGAATGTATTAGAAGAACAGTCAGAATCAGAAAAATATGATTTTGACAATACAGAATCATATGCGCTTGCTGACGTGATCGCAGGCTATGAGGAGCAAAAAGTCAGTGCCAAAGGTCAGATAAAGCCAGGTAAAAATGGTAAGAAGTATCGTCAGTCCTCTTTTGGTGCAAACTTCGCTGAAGTAGCCGTGCATAAAGTCACTGGTGAAATTCGAGTCAAACGCATGACAGGCGCATTTGCTGCAGGTCGTATTCTTAACCATAAAACAGCGACTTCGCAATGCTATGGCGGCATGGTATTTGGTATTGGTTCAGCGTTAATGGAAGAGGTCATCCATGATAAACGTGACGGTCGCCTATGTAACCATGACCTCGCTGAATATCATGTGCCGGTCAATGCAGACGTACCACAGTTAGATGTGATATTGGTCGAAGAGGATGACCCTTATACCAACCCAATGCATATCAAAGGTATTGGTGAGACGGCTATTGCTGGTGCTGCCGCTGCAATTGCTAATGCTGTCTACAATGCCGTCGGCGTACGTGTTTATGATTTTCCGATTACGCTTGATAAATTGCTTTACGAGATGCCAGAGTAATTTTTTGAGCCATATGTACGACAGGAACCCGCTTAATGAGCGGGTTTTTATAACTCAATCAGCAGTATATTTCGTCATTATCAAGAAAATAACTACCAAATAAGAGGCGTTATGAATCAGGTCGCTGACATTCTTAAGCTGGCAATCAAAGCTAAGCAACAGGGTATTGATGCTGTATTGGCAACGGTCGTACGTACTGAAGGCTCAGCATATCGCCGTGCTGGCGCGATGATGCTTATCTGTGAGGATGGTCGCTCAGTTGGGATGATTAGTGGTGGCTGCTTGGAGCCGCACATTATCAAACGTGCCTTCTGGCTTACTCGTAACGGTGCCAATGTGCAAGTTTATCAGACGGGTGATGACATTCAATATGCTGACGATGGCCAAGCGCAAGCAGGCGTGAAGCAAACTAATTCTGATATATATGATGGATCGGATAACGGTTTAAATGACGGTTTAGATGACGGTTTAGATGTCGGTTTAGATGAAGAGGACTTTGATGAGCTAAATTTTGGATTGGGCTGTAATGGGCGGGTGCATGTATTGTTTGAGCGACTAACGACAGCAACGCCATTGTTAGAGACAATCCGTAATGTTCGACGCACTCAGCAGCCGATTACTGTAGCGACTTTGATTCGTGCTAACGACTATCAGCATCAAGATTCTATAACGCAAAACAGTGATAAATTGCAAATTGGGATGCGTATTAATTTAGATGAATACCGCAGTTTGGGAAGCGTTTCTGCACTAGGGAAAACAGCTCTTTCCAGCATACTTGCCAATACTGTAGAAGAGTTAGCAGAATATAAGCTGTCTGATAAAAACGCCAAATATGTGACGGTGGAAAACGGCGAGGTAACAACAGAGTGGCTTGTGCAACGCCTGCAACCACAATTGCGTCTATTGATTTGCGGGGCAGGTAATGATGTGATGCCACTGGTGACCATGGCTAAACTACAAGATTGGCATGTGACAGTTGTAGATAGTCGCGCGCAATATGCGACGCGTATGCGGTTTCCTCAAGCAGACACTGTGATGTTGCTACCTTTAGATGATAGTGAATCTTTGCTTAAGCTAAGCAATAACGCAGCAGTTGCCTTGATGTCACACAGCTTGAGTCAAGATCGCGCGCGCCTAGCAATACTGCTCAAGCATCCAGACAATTATAAATACTTAGGACAGTTAGGGCCGAGCTATCGTACCGAACGCTTAATTAATGAGATTAGCATAAACCTTAGCAATCCTACTATGTTAGAAGCTGGTATTCATAAATTGCATTATCCGATTGGTTATAAGCTGGGCGGAGACGGCCCTGAGGCACTCGCGCTTGGCATCATGGCAGAAATAAATACGGTCATGCACAATAAAACTGCCTCAATAAGTGGCTCACACAGTAGTTTCTCAAATATCTCAGCGGTGAGTAGTGATACAGATGCCAATACTGTCCAGAGTGGCGTATGAGTAAGCGTGCATTTAGAGAAGGTGCTGAACATACAGAAAGTACTGAACAGCAGAGCCAAAATCATGCGGTTATTATCTTAGCAAGCGGCCTCAGTCAGCGTCTCGGTGAACCCAAGCAGCTACTCATTAAGAATGGCGAACCGTTGGTTACTTATATGACTCGACTGGCAACAACTACCAATCCGCAAGTTATTATAATTGTCATCCCTGATAATCATCATTTGATTGCTAGTACGATGACAGAGTTGGCTAATCAATATCCAACGGTTCAAATAGTGGTGAACTCGCAAGCTAATACTGGTATGGCGCACAGTTTGAGTCTGGGTATTGAGACAATTGCTGCTTTTGAATCGACTTCAATCGATCGAGTGCTCATCATAGGAGTCGATCAAGTATTATTAGATGAGCCACATTTAACGGCTTTGCTAGCGGGCGAGCAGCCAGTAGTAGCCAGTCGCTATCACAGCTGGCAACGTTTAGAAAAACATCAAAATCGAGATAAAACGGTATCTGATATCACAGGTCTACCTTTAGCAATTAACTATAAACTGCTGAGACAATGGCAGTCAGAATTGATAGGAGATAAAGGGCTTCGTTACCTCATTAGAGGGTTGCCCGCTGATCAAATAGGTGAGGTCGATAATGACCAACTTAGTTACGATATTGATACGCCCGAGCAGCTAGCATTTGCCAAACAAAAAGGCTGGCTTGATAGCTAGCATAATTAATTTAATTTATTTTGAACAGTATTCATTTTGAACAACGAAATGCGAGAGAGTAAAATTATAAATACGATAGAAACCGAACGACTGTACCTACGACAATGGCGAGCGAGCGATTTTGCGCCATTCGCTGAGATGAATGCTAACCCTGAAGTGATGGAATACTTTCCTAAGTTATTGACTACTTCCATGAGTAATACTATCGCCAAAAAATGCCAGTCGCTGATTGATGATAATGGGTGGGGTTTTTGGGCGGTGAGTCTAAAAGAGACAGATACTTTTATTGGTATGGTTGGGTTAAATCATGCGCATGCCGACATGCCATTTTCTCCTGCTGTCGAGATTGCTTGGCGGCTACATAATGACTATTGGGGATTAGGGTATGCGACTGAAGCTGCCCGAGCATCTCTGAATTTTGCCTTTGTTGAACTAGGGATTGAGGAAGTAGTTTCATTTACAGCAGTCATTAATAAGCGCTCACAACTGGTTATGGAGCGCCTTGGTATGACCAATACACAGAAGGATTTTTTTCACCCTATGCTTGAGTCTAATCATCGGCTCGCTGAGCATGTGCTGTACAAAATAACTCGGCAGCAATGGCAGGATACTGTGCTTACTTAATTGCATTGACGGCTGGCTTTTACTCTGTTTGGCTACTATTATCACGCGAAAACGTCAGAATATGCCCTTTAAATGGTAAGTCTAGGTAAGTCGTATTTTCAGGTTTTACATGCTTACTACTAAAGCCGAATTCAGTCATCTTGTTGGTTAGTTTGTTCTTGCGACCGCGACCAGGATCGACCACGATGACCTCGCAAGTCGGCATAGCATGACGGTCAATGAACTCAGCTAATATGTCAATGTGTTGGTCTTCATAGAGTAGGTCACTACCGATAATCATATCAAACTTACCAAGATGGCTATTGTCCTCTGCCCAATCTAAACGCTCAAAATTAATCTCTTTGTTATTATTCAGCGTGGTATTCCTATCAAGGAAATACTCAACCGTTGGATGATAGTCAGTCGCTGTGATGTCCGCATGCCTATGATTCAGTAGCAGACTAGAGAGCGCCATACCGCAGCCAACTTCCAAGATACGTTTGCCTGCAATATCGTAATCAAGCATATGATTGGCCAGCACCAAGCTTGACGGCCATATCACCCCAAACATCGGCCAAGAAGCGGAGCAAATGCCAAGTTTTAACGCTTCGTCATCAGGGTCACTAAATTGTTGATTGTCACGTAGTGTACAAATATGAATGTCGGTGTTGCCAATTTCAATCGTTTGATAACGCACGCGCACAGTGGTCAGCGAAGTCATAAACTGTCCTAAAAAATAAGCAAGAATGCAAGGTTTGGCAGGGGTTGCCGATTTCGGTAGGGTACAACGTTGAAAAAGATAATTAAAATGTTGGAAGCGGTATAGATGTTTGAATGATTAGAGATTTGTGGCAACTTAAGTCGTGGCAAGAAAATACTTAAGTATGTGAGGAGAGTATGACCTAAATTCTCACAAGTTATTGTTAATTCTGAGAGTATTGTTATTGCTGCGTAGAGTTGGCTGATATTAAAGAGTGATATAGATAAAAATGGTACGAAAAAGATTTATATGAGAATAAGCGGTGCGCTTGATTTTAGCTAAGCGCACTGCTTATGCTCGCGTAAAAGATTGAGATTAGGCATCATATCAGTCGATACAGTGGAATGAATTAAGCGAGTTAAATCAGTTAAGAAACCTCCTTAGTTAAGAAATCTCAATCCAGACGTTTTAAGTGCCCATACCAGCTCTACAAAGGCACGACTATTGGTCAGAGGTTCGCCATCGATGATGAGAACGTAGCCTGCATTGTCTATCCATAAAAACACAAAGCTGGTCTCAGGAATGAGTAGGTCGACCTGCTGAAAAAACGAGATGGCCTGACTCTCTACTGCCCACCCACGTTGCTTTTGGCGGAGCATAAAGCCTGAAAAATCAGCGGCGGCGACACTGAGCATGTCCGCTTCTTCTTGACTATAGCCAACTCGCGCTAAACAAAACCCTTCATCAGAGCCGATCGCGGCACGGCGTTTACCAGATAAGCTCGCCACGACATAAGGCAAAAACTGGTCCAATGGCAAGTTAGGCGCTGGTAAAAACAGTGACAGCTTTTCAATCCAACCTTTTTCGATAAAGCTCTGTAGCCATTGTTCAGAATAGCGCTGAAGCCAGTCAGCGGCGAGCAGTGTCTGATCATAAGATAGCAAATCCTGTAATGCCAACTGCTCATCAGTCGGTTCGTTCTGTGAAAACGCCTCAAAAATACCAGCTGGCGTCAGGGTAAGATAGGTTTTATCAGCATTTAAGTAAGAGGACATAGTAACTACCATTATGATAAAAGTGATTAATAAGTAACAAATTAAGCTTTCATATCGTTGAGTTCAAATAATTTCGGTACAAGGAAACCGAGCGTAAGTTATACATTATTATGCTTAGCGAGGATAACGATGTAGCGGATTTATGTGGATTTGACTATAGTTTGATCGAGATGTTGTTGGCAGTTGTCCCAGCGTGCATCGAACTGCCAATCACTTCTACCCAAGCGAAACCATACTAGCGAAAATGCGAGACGATCATTGCGCGCAGTACAATGGGCAAAAAACTCATTTTCGATTTGCTCAATCGTACCCCAGTCTTCGTCATCACGCGCTTGCATCAGCTCAGTGGTGATGTCTTTAGCGATTTCTCGGGCATCGTCGCTGCTGATACGCAGCCGTTGCTTTTGCTCATTGAGAGAAGGGGATATCAGCACACTCCAACGAGTGGCCAACATACTATTGCGCTGGATGTATCTTTTCTTATCAATGCAATCGCGAAAGCCTTGCTGGACATGAGGATACAAACGATCTTTGATACGAGTAAATAGGTTGTTTACATCATATGGGATATCAAACCAGCACCCATAAAAAAAGTCCGCTACAGCGCCTTGTAACGGCTCTTTCTCCGTCAACAGTAACGCTGCATTGATACGCTGCTCATGAAAGTGACGGTTGTTGGGTGCCAAAAATACTTTACGAGAGTAAAACCGCAATACTCGATGCGCGACTCTTTCATTTTCTTTGATCAGGTCTGAATCAGACATAATAATACCCTCCTGTCATCGCTATTATTACGACGGTGCTTGCTTCAGTGATAATGATGTCATACGACAAACGATGACTTCATTTCGCAAAATAGCGCTTGATATCAATACAATGATTGAGCGATTAGTCCAATAACGTTTGCATCAAATCAATCATAAATTCGGCATCTTCTTCGCTCATTGGCTCAAACCCTTGAGGCATGCCAAGCTCAGCCAAGGCCTCTTTACCATCTGCATCGTTGTGCAAATTCAGGATGGCTTCTAGGAAGATTTGTGCATCGGGAAAGTCTTCTTTAACAAGGAGTACATGGCTAATATCAGCCAAATCACTTTCGATAAGTACCGATAGCTGAGTCTTGGTCAAGCGTGAAAAGCTATGAAAAATCTCTGCCAAAAAGAACGCGACATGGGCTTCACCTTTGATGACTTTGCGGGCAGCCGCTTGATAGGTCTCGGTCACATCCCAGTTGAGATCAGACGCTTCTATATCGACGGCTTCTAGCAATCGCAAACCAATCAGTTTGACATCTCGGTTGTCAGCCATCGCGACATTAGCCCCTGCTTGAATGTCTTCCAAACGGCTGATAGTGCTATTGGCAGCGGCTGCAATGATCATTTCATCAGATTTACCGATAGGTCGCGCAATGGCTCGATAGCCTTGCTCTCGGATGAGAGTGGCTGCATCAAAAGGGTTGGCGTAAATAATTTGAATGTCACCAGCATCAATGACCTGCTCTTGCTCAGCGTGAGAGGCAGGAATATTGAGATGCATGTTTAAGTTGGCACGTTTTTGAATCAAGGTGTTGAACATGTGCCAGCCTGCAAAGCGATCAGGCGAAAAATCAGGGGCGATTAACATATTGTGTGTCGTCATGACTTAGCCTTCCTCATCTTGTTTCATTTGGGCATATTGAGTCATCGCCGCTTCAATTTTGCTGCGTGATGGTTTGCGTCGTACCGAGGTGTAGCCGACGGTTTCGCCGCGACGCACGTTAGGCACCACAGTGGCATAAACCCAATAATGACTGCCGTCTTTGCATAAATTTTTGACATAGCCATGCCATTTTTGTCCAGACTTAGCCGTACTCCATAAGTCTTTATAGGCGGCTTTTGGCATATCAGGATGACGCAAAATATAGTGCTGTTGGCCAATCAATTCATCTACATGATAGCCACTGATTTCGACAAAGGCGTCGTTGACGTGAGTGATGATACCGTCGAGATTGGTACGCGAGACAATCAGCTTACCGTCTGGGTAGGGGCGCTCTAGACCAGTATCATAGACAGTCCGTGAGGTGCCATCATGATAAGTCATCGTGATTTGCTCAGCAAGCATATCGGATTTGTGTGCATCAGGGATTGGAGAACCCATGGTCATCTCCTTCGTTAATCGTTATATCGTCAATCCTCTATAAATTGGATACGGTGTCAGCCTTGCTTAGCCTACTACTTGTAGTACTCTCACTCGGCTTCCTTGTATTCAAATTCTATTGAACCGACTATATTTATAGTAATTAAAAAGCTAATAAATTCGATAAGCAGTCGCTAATCAAATGAGCTTTGCCAACGCTTCTGAGGCACGCTTAATATCTAGGAATATCAAGCCAAGCTTGGCATTGGGTTTTGCCATGATGGTGAGTACGGCTTCATCGCCTGATGAGGTCATGATGACGTAGCCTTTCTCGCCTTGAATCATAATGCGATCAATACTACCGCGTGCCAACTCGCGTCCTGCACGATCACCCAATGATAATAATGCTGCTGACATAGCACCCACGCGATCTTCATCCACGCCGGTTGGTAGAGCTGAAGCAATCATAAGACCATCGTTAGAGATTAGCGCAGATGCTTCAACATCTGCTGATGAACTGTTTAAGTCTTCCAATATCTGCTGAAATGAATCTGTACGCATATCGCTTTCTCTATACTGTTTGTTAATTTTTATTTATGAACTATAGTTAGCCAAAAATAACCCTGTTTAAAAAAGGGTATTATAAATCCTTACTAATAATATTGATATAGTAAATCCCTATTTAAAGTGAGGTTATGAAGTTTTTTTTCTTCAATTCCATAAAATTTGCAACATTGTTATTAAAAAAGCCCCAATCACTCAATGATTGGGGCTTTTTTAATGACGATAAATAAAGGTAGGTTGATTACAGTGTCTCGCGCCATTGTCCTTGAACCATGATACCTTTGATAGGGTTTAAGCCCATCTGATAGGCCAAGTCAGCGGGACGAGCGATATCCCATAGCGCTAAATCGGCATCACAGCCAACCTCTATTTTACCTTTATTAGGTAGTCCTAGTGCCTGCGCCGCATAAACGGTCGAGCCTGCCAGTACTTCTTCAGGCGTGAGATAAAATAGCGTACAGCCCATATTCATCGTCAATAAAAGCGACGTTAACGGTGAGGTGCCAGGATTACAATCGGTTGAAATAGCCATAGGAACTTGATGTTTACGTAATGCCTCAATCGGTGGCAACTTGGTGTCACGTAGCGTATAAAATGCCCCTGGCAATATCACGGCAACGGTATTGCTAGCGGCCATTTTTTTGATATCTTCTTCTGACAAGTGCTCTAGATGATCGCTCGATAGTCCTTTATATTCAGCAACTAAGGCACTACCACCTATATCGGATAGCTGTTCAGAGTGCAGTTTGACTGGTAGATTTAATGAGCTAGCCACTTCAAACACTCGTCTAATTTGCTCTGTACTAAAAGCGATATTTTCACAAAAGCCATCGACTGCATCGACTAAACCTTCTGAGTGTAGAATGGGTAGCCACTCGCAGACTTGCTCAATATAGTCATCCGCACGGTCCTGCTCGTGAGACTTGTATTCAGGTGGTAGAGCATGCGCTGCTAGATAAGTGGTGCTCACATGAATGTCATATTTTTCGCCCAGTTGGCGAGCGACCGTGAGCATTTTGCGTTCAGTGTCCAAGTCCAAGCCGTAACCAGACTTAATTTCGATACTGGTGACGCCTTCTTTCATGAGCGCGACTAAGCGTTTTTCACTTTGGGCAAATAGCGTCTCAATACTGGCAGCACGGGTAGCACTGACCGTCGCGACAATACCGCCGCCTTGTGCAGCAATCTCTTGATAACTAACGCCTTGCAAACGTGCTTCGAACTCATTGCTACGATTGCCACCATAAACGATATGCGTATGGCAATCGATGAGTCCAGGCGTTATCCATTTACCATTTACATCCGTGATTTGGCTAGCTTGATATTTAGACAAATGAGCAGTGATTTGATTCTGTGTGCCAACCCAAGCGATTTTACCGTTTTTAATACCGATGACAGCGTTCAGTAATTGTCCATATGGGATGCTATCAGCGTGCTCATTTGTATCTACACATGCATCAATACCAAAACCATGCTGCGCTGAAAAAGTCGCAATATTGGAATTAATAATAATATGATCAAGTGATGTCATAGTAGATGCATCTAGCGTTTGTTCTATAGGATTTTTCGATACGGAGTTCTTTAATTCATTCATAATATGCTCCTAACTATTGGGAGGCTAATGTGTTTAAGCGCTAAGTAAATGCTGCTCTACAATAGTCGCTAGTAAGCGAGCAGCGACTTTGCAGCTACGACTGTCAATATCAAAGGTAGGGTTAATCTCAGCAAGGTCTGCCATTTTTACTTTGCCTGATGCCATGATGGTTTTGACCATACGCTCAACAAAACCAAGATCAATGCCGTAAGCAGCAGGTGCGCTTACACCGGGCACAACACTAGATGGCAAGCAGTCCATATCGACGGTTAAATATATGATATCGACCTGATCTACAAAGCTTTTGACCCGCTCAGCAAGTGTATCCCAAGGCTGATCATGACAGTCTTCATCACTAATGACCTGTACGCCCAATTGCTCGGCACGATCGAAAAGCGCCGCCGTGTTAGAGAACCGACTGACGCCAATGCAGCAATAGTGAAAAGGCTGATCGTGTGCATTAAGGTGCTCGGCAATTTGGCGAAACGGTGTACCGGAGGTCGCTACATCAGACTGACGAATATCAAGATGGGCATCAAAATTAATAATTCCGATAGTAGGCGCTGTGTTTGTGCTGACAGCTGTATCGCTTGTATTTTCTAACGCCTGCCATAATCCTAAAAAGCTACCATAAGCAATGGCATGACCACCGCCAAGCCCGATGGGTAGACCACCTTGTTTGATAACATTGCTCACTGCATCGGCATATTTGAGCTGAGCTTGCTCAAGAGAGCTGTCGGCAAAGCCATCATTATCATCACAATGAATGTCGCCAGCATCACCCAATAAGGTTGGTAATTGACCATCAAAACGTTGTTGCAAATCAGCGATGACTGGCAGCGTAGCAAAAGCTCGACGAATCAATGGCGGAGCAGCTCTAGCACCTACGCGGCCTTGATTGCGTCTGACGCCTTGATCACAGGCAAAGCCAATTAGTCCGATATGTTGTTTCTCGTAGGGCTGAGCAAGCTGATACCAATAGCGGGCACGTGCAGTCTCAAACGGCTCTGCACGTCCTGTCCACTGGCTCATATCAGCAGGTGTATGGCTAATGCGTGTGGTAGTCGTTGCTGTTGTTCTCGCTATTGTCATCGCTGCTCTCCGCACATCAATATTTATTTAGACTCATACCAATCGCTGCGTAGTGACTGCCAATGTTCAGCAAGCGTACCGTCTAATACCAACTGCTTAGCTGCTTCGATATCAGGGGCGAGGTAGCGATCTTTATCATAGAAAGTCACTTTCTCACGTAGTTTTCGATGCGCCACAGTCAACGGCTCTGACGTATCTAATCCACGATGAAAATCAATCCCTTGACCAGCAGCCAATAGCTCAATGCCGATGATGGTGGCAGTGTTTTGCGCCATCTCGTATAGGCGGCGTGCGCAATAGGTGGCCATAGACACATGGTCTTCTTGGTTGGCAGAAGTCGGGATACTATCGACGCTACCAGGGTGGGCGATAGATTTGTTTTCTGAAGCCAGAGCCGCTGCGGTCACATGCGCAATCATAAATCCTGAGTTTACCCCAGCGTTATCAACCAAGAATGGCGGCAGACCACCTGACAGCGTCGCATCGATTAGCAAAGCGACACGGCGCTCAGACATCGAGCCAATCTCAGCGATAGCTAACGCTAGAATATCTGCGGCAAAAGCCACTGGCTCAGCATGGAAGTTACCACCTGATATAGCAACTGGCCCATCTTCGTTATTAAAGATAAGTGGGTTGTCTGTCACCGCATTAGATTCGATGAGTAGCGTTTTCCCTGCTTGGTTGATGATATCAAGGCAAGCACCCATGACCTGCGGCTGACAGCGTAGGCAGTAAGGGTCTTGCACTCTATCGTCTTGCTCACCGTCATGTGAGGCACGGATAGCACTGCCTTTGATGAGTTGACGATGTGCTTTGGCGATTTCGATTTGACCATGATGGCCACGTACTTCGTGAATACGCGCATCAAATGGTGAGTCTGATCCTTTGGCCGCATCAATCGACAGTGAGCCAACAATGGTCGCAGTCTCAAGCAAGTCACGCGCTAAGAAATAACCACGTAACGCTAGAGCAGTTGAGACTTGCGTACCATTGATAAGCGCGAGGCCTTCTTTAGCTGCAAGAGTAATAGGCTCAAGTCCATGCTGTGCTAGAGCGTCAGCAGCAGGTACTTTTTTGCCAGCAACAAACACATCGCCTTCACCCATCATCGCAAGTGTCATATGCGACAAAGGGGCTAAGTCACCAGATGCGCCAACTGAACCTTTGGCTGGGATATTGGGTGTGATTTGATTATTGATTAAGGCAAGTAAACTATCAACTACCTCGCGGCGTACGCCGGAAACGCCTTGCGCCAGACTGGCAACTTTCATTACCATAATCAGTCGTACTACGCCGGCAGGAAGAGCTTCACCAGTACCCACTGAGTGAGAAACGATTAGGTTACGCTGAAGTAGCTCAAGCTGATCATCACTGATACGTGTCTTAGCAAGTAGGCCAAAACCAGTATTGATACCATAAGCGCTTTTGTCTCGCGCAATGATGGTACGTACATCTTCATGCGAGGCATCTATCGCCTCATAAGCGCTCTCAGGCAACGTCAATATGACAGGCTGCTCGTAGATATCACGTAGCATCTTAAAGCTAAGCTGGCGAGGATGTAGGGTTAGTTGTTTGATATTGCTCATAAGGGTAATCCTAGTGTTGTAAGCGGGGTTAATTATATTATTTTTAAGGTATATCGTTGTGAGGGTAAGCTGTTTGGGCGCTTTTAGATCATTTAATGTATCTTCTTTGATGTCATTTTTATTAACCAATCCAGTTCATATACAGCGCCAATTGTCCAAACGCTGCGGCTAGCAAAATACTAAAAACCACGCGCTCGAACCAAATAATGACCATTTTGCCAACAGAGACAGGAATTTCAGTGGCAAGCACGCATGGGATCATGGCTGAGAAGAACAGCACACTGCTAATGGAAATGACCCCTGCAACATAGCGTGTCAGAATATCTGCCTCACTTAGTAATAATGCTGGCAAGAACATCTCAGCCAATCCCGCTGACATTCCTTTGGCAGCGACGAGCGGTTCTGGTAAGCCGCCAAGCCATGTAAAGGGATAAAGAAGCAAACCTAATGCATCGAATACGTGTGTATATTTTGCTAATAGTAATCCTGTTAAGCCGACAGCGATGATAGATGGCACAATGGCGGCTGCCATCGTTAGGCCATCACGAAAGTTAGACCACAAGATTTGTTTGAGGTCAGTGGCACGGCGTGAAGTGGATAATCCCAAGTCAAACGCAGCTGCTAGCCGTGTACCATGTTTATGGTCTAAAGCGGGACGTTCAACGCTATCATCAAAGAGACTAATAGGCGGAATACGAGCAGTAATCGCAGTGACAATAAAGGTAATTACCAATGTAGACCAAAAGAACACATTCCAGAACTCCATCAGACCAAGCGTTTTGGCAACAATAACCATAAATGCCGCCGATACAGTCGAAAACCCGGTCGCAATGATAATGGCTTCACGCGCTGAATATTGCTTTTGCAAGTACACACGATTGGTGATGAGTAAGCCAATGGAGTAGCTGCCGACAAAGGAAGCAACAGCATCAATCGCTGATGAACCTGGGGTTTTCCAAATAGGTTTCATAATTGGCTGCATGAGCACACCAACCATTTCTAGTAAGCCAAAACCAACCAAGAATGCTAATATCAACGCCCCAAGCGGTACAATCATACCGACTGGTAAGGCCAGTTTTTCAAACAGAAAAGGCAGCATGTCCTTTTCCATCATAAAGGCAGGCGCTATGTCAGCCACATACATCACTGCCAACATCAGACCGATGATCTTGAAAGTCGTCATAATCATGTGAGTGATATTTTTACGCCATGAGCCATCGATAAATGGCTTACTCACGCCATAGAGCATGAGTAAAAACAATAGCGTAACGGACAAAGTATGCTGCTGAGTCACCAGATAGGTCGCACCATGATCGAACAAAATCGTGCTTTTCTCGCCAATGGTAAATGGCACAAAAAACATCACCAAACCGATCGCACTGAATACGATCAGCTGTATTAATGCAATAGGGGTTGATAGTAGTTTTTTCGATGATGTCGTTGTAATTTCATCGTTCAGACTAGATGTCGTATTTTGCTCAATCATATTATCCTCCTTGATAAGACGCCGATTATGTCCTTATACCCAGCTACAGCGTATAAGAACAAGGGACAAACTATTTGACCATTGGCAAATTTAGACCATAGTCTTTCGCTGTTTTAATCGCCAACTCATAACCTGCATCGGCGTGACGCATAACCCCTGAGCCGCAGTCATTGACCAGTACTCGTGCTAAGCGTTTGGCTGCGGCGTCAGTACCATCCGCGACGATGACCATACCTGAATGCTGCGAGTAACCCATGCCAACGCCGCCGCCATGATGTAGTGATACCCACGTCGCGCCGCCTGCCACGTTCAGCATACCGTTTAATAACGCCCAATCAGATACGGCGTCTGAGCCGTCTTTCATACTCTCTGTTTCGCGGTTTGGACTGGCGACAGAGCCCGTATCCAAATGGTCACGACCAATAACGATCGGGCCTTTTAGCTCGCCGTTTTTGACCATTTCATTAAATGCCAAACCTGCTTTATCACGCTCACCAAGACCTAGCCAGCAGATACGAGCAGGCAAGCCTTGGAACTGAATACGTTCCTTTGCCATATCTAACCAGCGATGGATATGTTTGTTTTCAGGGAATAGCTCTTTGATTTTTTGATCAGTCTTATAAATATCTTCTGGATCGCCTGATAACGCTACCCAGCGGAAGGGGCCTTTACCTTGGCAAAATAGCGGACGAATATATGCAGGGACAAAGCCTGGGAAGTTAAAGGCATCTTTGACCCCTTCATCAAAAGCGACCTGACGGATATTATTACCGTAATCAGTCGCTGGAATGTCCATCGCTTGTAAGTCTAAAATCGCTTGGACGTGTACGGCACAAGACTGAGCAGCGGCTTTGGTCAGTGCTGCATGTTGCTCTGGATCTTCTTGAGCAGCTTTCCATTCTTCGACCGTCCAACCGCTTGGTAGATAGCCATTGATCAAGTCATGCGCTGATGTTTGATCGGTAACCAAATCAGGCTTCATGCCACCAGCATTAGCACGCTTGACCATTTCAGGTAAGATATCTGCGGCATTACCAAGTAGGGCGATAGAGACAGCTTCGCCAGCGTCAGTATGTTGTTTGATCAGCTCATAAGCGTGGTCAAGATTATCTGCTTGCTTATCGACATAACCAGTACGTAAGCGGAAATCGATACTAGACTGCTGACACTCGATGTTTAACGAAGTCGCCCCTGCAAAAGTCGCGGCTAGTGGCTGCGCGCCGCCCATACCGCCCATACCAGCGGTCAAAATCCAACGACCCGCCCAGCTACCGTCATAATGCTGACAACCCGCTTCCACAAAAGTCTCATACGTACCTTGGACGATGCCTTGCGTGCCGATATAAATCCAGCTACCTGCAGTCATCTGACCGTACATAAATAAGTCTTTGCGATCCAACTCGTTGAAGTGCTCCCACGTTGCCCAGCGAGGCACAAGGTTGGAGTTGGCAATCAATACGCGTGGTGCGTTTTCGTGTGTTTGAAACACGCCGACTGGCTTACCAGACTGTACTAGCAACGTCTCATCATCTTCTAACTCTTTTAGCGATTCTAGGATTTGATCATAGCTTTCCCAGTTGCGGGCTGCACGCCCGATACCACCATAGACGACTAGGCTTTTTGGGTTTTCTGCCACATCAGGATGGAGATTGTTTTGCAACATGCGATAAGGGGCTTCGGTCAGCCAGCTTTTGCAATGTAGCGTGCTACCGGTAGGCGCAGCAATATTACGGCTCTCATCGCGGCGAGTCAGCTTAGTCTCTTTGTTGGTTCCGTTGTCAGTAGTCATGATCATATCCTTGTGATAGCGAATAGGGCGATAAAGTCATCAAAGTAAGTGTCTTACAGTCAGTCTAGATATTTATTTACTAAGCATTTATCTACTACTAGGCGTTCATCTAAATTCATAAAAATATCGAATCGATAAAACAAATTTTCTAGCACTGCTGTAAAGTTGTATATACAAATTATCAAAGATACTTTTTTCATGCAAGGTTTTTTTTCGTGAGCTGATTATTTTTGTTATTCACTTAGCCGATTTAGATAACATCGAGTGAGTTGAAAAGCGCCCTAGTTAATACTGAACGCTCAGACATTTTGACTAAGGCTTGCACGGTGGTCTCGTGATATTATGTGGTCATTCCTATTAGCAAAACTGACGGTCAAGGCGGATATGACAAAGACGATTCCGGCGTATCAACGCATAAAAAACGCCATACTAGACAATATTCATTCTGGTAAGTGGCAAGCGGGCAACGCAATTTCGACAGAAATGGCACTGGCTGAAGAGTTTGGTGTGTCAAGGATGACAGTCAACCGTGCGCTAAAAGAGCTGAGCGAGGAGCGGGTACTAGAGCGTCGACAAGGGTCAGGGACGTTTGTTGCGCAGCAGCAGTTCAACCATACGTTTGTTGAGGTACGCAACATCGCTGAGGATTTGAAGTCGGCCAATCGCGACTATGAGGCACAGGTCGTGAGTAAGCGTGCTATTACGGCTGATATGCTCGATAATGAGCTGCGTCGTAAGTTTGGTATTGATGAAGAGTCTGTGATTGATAAAGGGACTGTACCTGTTAACACAAGCGCTCGGACAGACGCCAAGGATGAAGCTGTCCTGTATGAAGTAAAAATTATTCACTTTGCCGATGGTCAGCCCATACAGTTTGAAGAACGCTGGGTCGATGCCAAAAAAGTGCCGAAGTTTATCGATCAGGATTTTAGTGTGGTCAATACCAGTGATTACTTAATTGCCAAAAGTCCTCTAGAGAGTGGTAGCTATACCATCCGAGCATTGGCAGCCCCTGATGAAATAGCTGAGTTTTTGCAAATTGCGCCGCAGTCACCAACGCTTGTGCTGCGTCGACAGACCTATTCAGCTGGCCAAGTCGTTACCTTTGTCAAAATGTGGCATGCAGGTGATCGCTACCAGTTTTCGGGTGAGTTGTAGCAGATATAGTCAAGCCTATACAAATCCGATACATCGTCATCCTCGCTAAGCATACTAATGTATAACTTGCACTCGGTTTCCTTGTATCGAAATTATATTGAACTGACTATAGCTTACGTATGCTCACTGATTTTGTACGTTTTTCTGTCCAAAGTGAGATACTATATCCATAAGCTGCTATTTAATAAGATAGCAATTGCTCTTACTTAAAGTCGTCAGAATATTTGAACAATCGTTAAAAATTAAAATATAATATAGAAACAGTATTGAAAAATAGCCCAAATAGCCTCAAATCGGGCAACCAAAGCCGAATATCATAGAGGAGCTTATATTGTTCTTCTGTGTCGGCTTGCCCTATTTATTAGCACCGTATATTTTATTAGTGCTGTGTGTCTTATTAACATTATGCGTTTTTACTTTATTCATTCACTCTTATAAGGACGTCTTATGAAACGTCGTACTCTCTTAGCCCTTGCCGCCAGCACTATGTTCCTTGCCGCTTGTGGTCAATCTACTACCAACGAAGCCGATACCAGTGCAACTGACAGCGCTGCAACAGGCGGTTCTGATTTGCTACAACGTATCAACAACGGCGGCACTATCAACGTCGGTACAGAGGGGACTTATCCTCCGTTCACGTATCATGATGAGAGCGGCAAACTAACGGGTTATGATGTTGAAGTAACGCGTGCAGTCGCGGATAAACTGGGCGTAGACGTTGAGTTTAAAGAAACCCAATGGGATGCGATGCTGGCTGGTTTGGATTCAAAACGTTTTGATATGGTGGCTAACCAAGTCAGTTTGACCACGCCTGAGCGTAAAGCAAAGTATGACAAAGCAATGGCTTATAGCTGGTCAGGTGCGGTTGTATTGGCACCTACTGATGACAACCGTTATAGCTCGTGGGAAGGTCTAAAAGGTTTACGTACTGCGCAATCACTTAGCAGTAACTACGGTGAGCTTGCAGAGCGTTATGGTGCAGAGATCGTTCCTGTCGATGGTATGGCACAAGCGATTCAATTGGTTAAGCAAGACCGTGCTGACTTTACGATGAATGACAATCTAGCCGTATTAGATTATCTCAAAAAATTCCCAGATTCTGATCTTGAGATTAAATTAACTGCACCTGCTAGTGAACAAACTGGTTCAGGTCTAGTGCTTATCAAAGGTGATGATGAAGTTGTAGCAAAACTGGATGAAGCGATGGCTGAATTGGCGGCTGAAGGCACACTTACCAAGCTTAGCGAACAGTTCTTTGGTGCTGATATAAGTCAACAAAAATAATGCCAGTTTCTATCATGTCAGCTTCTGTAATGTCTACATCATGGTTCGCGGACTTATTGGCAGTACTGCCATTTATGAGTCCTGATCGAGCGCAGATTGTCATCTCGTCGTTTTGGCCAATGCTCAAAGGCGGTATCTATTATTCGATACCGCTGGCATTGATCTCATTTGCGATTGGTATGGCCATTGCACTAACAGTGGCATTGATTCGTATCATTCCGCGTGCCACTTGGTTCCATGAAATCATTTATCGGCTCGCTCGTGTCTATGTGTCCGCCATTCGCGGTACACCGATGCTGGTTCAGCTGTTTATTATTTTCTATGGTCTGCCAAGTGTTGGGGTGAAGCTTGATCCCTTTCCCTCAGCGATTATTGCATTCTCATTGAACATCGGTGCGTATGCATCAGAGACAGTGCGTGCTTCGATTTTATCAATACCAAAAGGGCAGTGGGAAGCAGGCTCGACGGTTGGTCTGACGTATCTACAGACTTTCCGTCATGTAATTTTACCGCAGGCGCTTAGAGTGTCGGTGCCGCCGTTGTCTAATACCTTTATCAGTCTGGTAAAAGATACCTCACTTGCTTCACTGGTACTGGTCACTGAGCTGTTCAAACAAGCACAAATTATCACGGCTCGTAACTATGAGTTTATGCTGGTCTATACAGAAGCGGCGATTATCTATTGGGGTATCTGTCTGTTCTTGACCTTTATCCAAGGCAAGCTTGAAACTCGGCTAGATCGCTATGTGGCAAAATAAGCTACGTAGTAAAATAAATTATGGCTCAATAGACACGCCCTAGCACAACAGGAATTTTTATGATCAAAGTCACTAATATTCATAAAGCCTTCGGTGGAAATCAGGTGCTAAAAGGCATCGACTTGACCATCAATAAAGGCAAAGTGGTCGTAATATTAGGACCTTCAGGATCGGGTAAAACCACCTTTTTGCGTTGTTTAAATGCGCTAGAGATTCCTGATCAAGGTGTGATTGCTTTTGATGACGATAGCTTGAGCGTCGACTTCGCGACTAAGCCAAGTAAAAAAACGCTATTAGCCTTACAGCGTAAGTCAGGTATGGTGTTTCAGTCTTATAACTTGTTTCCACATAAGACAGCCATTGAAAACTTGATGCTTGGGCCTACGGTCGTACAAGGGCAGAGCAAAGCACAAGCCCGTGAGCAGGCATTGGTACTACTGGAGAAAGTTGGACTGTCGGACAAAGCAGATCTCTATCCGTTTCAGCTATCTGGTGGTCAGCAGCAGCGTATTGGTATTGCCCGTGCGCTGGCTATTGAGCCATCATTGTTACTATTTGATGAGCCAACTTCTGCGCTTGATCCAGAGTTGGTACAGGATGTGCTTGAGACGATGAAGCAGCTAGCCTCTGAAGGTTGGACCATGGTTGTAGTAACTCACGAAATCAACTTTGCTCGTGACGTTGCCGATCATGTTGTTCTGATTGAGGATGGTCATGTGGTTGAAGAAGGCAGTGCCAAGCAGCTGTTTGAAGACTCAAAGCATCCTCGTACGCAGGCATTTTTGCAACGTATTGAGCAGTAAAAACGTTTGTTTTTGCGTAAGTAATGAAACAAAAAGGCCCCAATCATGATGCAATGGTTGGGGCTTTTTTTATCGCAATAAATAGGACATATTTCAAATAATAGACAGTAAACTATATTTTTTGTCGTTGCTTTAACCAGCGAGGTACGCGAGTAGCAGTACCATTTAATACAGCATTTAACAAAGCCGCCAGCAAAATAAGCGCCACGCCCAGATATTGAATCCAAGACAAAGATTGATGCAGTAACAGCATCGCGAGCGCAATCGCAGTTAATGGCTCAAAAATCGTAAATACCGATGCACGAGTGGCAGGCAGCTTCTCTAATGCCTTCATATATAGCCCAAATGGCACGACGGTTCCCAATAATGATAATCCTAAAACATAGCCCCAAGTCATCAAGGGGAGATCTAATAGCTGATCATAAGTGTTATAGGTCTCAGGCAAGAGCAGTAGTACGCCAGCACTAATGATAATGGAAGTGAAAAACACCAAAGGGGCAGGGTGAGCATAATGCATCGCGCGCTTGCCCAATACGCCATATAACGAATAACACATCCCTGCTGATAGACCGAGTAAAATGCCCCAGTTAACTTTTGCTTGTTCACCTAACATGGTTAAGCCTACGCCAAACACAGCCATCAATGCAAGTAACACTGATTTGCGAGTAATGGACTCACTCAGTAAGAATTTTGAGAACAATAAGCTAAATACGGGTGCGGTATAGAGTAAGGCAACGGCAGGGCCAGCACCAACATAACTGACCGCAAAAAAGTAGCAGACCGACATGCCAAGGACACCTATCAACGACTGCATCGCCATTCCAAGCCACTGTTTTGGCTGTAATTTGATAAGGTGTGGCCACAGTTTTGGTAGCATGGCTAAGATGATAAAGGCCGCCGTGACAATGCGTAATATGGTTACTTGCCACCCACTAAATCCAATTTGGTTGAGATAGGTCGAGAATATACCCAACGTACCCCAGCAAATAGCAGCCGTAATGATTTGAATGGTGCCTAGCCATGATTGATGCGAGTGGGTCGTCATTCCGTTGTCGATGTTTGCCATACTGTTTTCTTCTTACGATCTAAGTGACACAAGATGTTGTAAGATTGCTGTTGATACAATCTCTCCAAGCAATGCTGAAATAAGAAAAGACAACCTGATTAAAGGCTGTCTTTTGTTTGTTCTTTTGAGTCTATCATTAAAAGATAATAAATGACTACTAGGTCGTGTGCTAAATTCAATTGATAGTTATCTAAATGGCTAAAAAATGGCTAGCGTTTGCTAAATAACCTAAACAATATCGAATCATTCACTCATATCATATTTGTGTTCGCACCATTTTTTTATTTCTATAGTCTCTGTTAATCAATCCATAAAAAGAATGTTTGCTCTCGGAGAGCATTTCGCTGAATAAAGCACACTTTTTCCACTTGGGTTCTTGGCAAATGATCCGTATCAGCTCCGCAATTTTTTGAGCGCTGTTTTATCCACTGAGTCTGCTCTTTTTTAAGATCAGCCGCCATATCTTCACCGTACAGGCGTCTGACTTCATTTCGCGTTACTCGGTAGCTTTCATTCAATGCTTTATCAGACGTGTTATATATATGATCAACCAGATCAGCTTGTGATGCTAATGGTAGATAAGTCGCGTTTTCTTTGTAGGTGGCACTATAGGTATCGACTGTCCATTTACTTTTTATAGATATCTCATGGTTCGAGATACCTATAAACCCGTCAAAATCTTCGCCCTCAAAGGTATAACCCTGAAGTCGACACGGGGTCACGCCATCTTTACATAAGCTATGCTTGGTTTGCGCAGAGTAGTATTTGACAGCATAGGGCGACTTACTAGGTTCTGGTGTTGTCTGTAATAGCCGTCCTAAATCGGGAGCGACCAGTAGCATATTGTTGCAAGTGACGCTTCCTTCTGCACAGCTCTCATAAAGGTTGAGACGTTGACCTTGGATGTCCATGCCCATGGTAAAGTTTGCCTGTACAGGTGTTACAGCCGAACTGACAGACGTCATTAGCATCAAGCTCAAGAACAACGCAGTACGTCCGAGCAAGCTGGATGTATTTAGGCTTGAGGCAGACATGGAGACGGACATATAGGTTTATACCTGCAGCAAGAAGTTACTCAGCAATCGCTTAGCACCTTCAGTAGCAAATGACTCAGGGTGAAACTGTACGCCTTGGATTGGGTACTCTTTGTGCGCCAGTCCCATAATCTCATCACCAGTCAATGCTGACTCAGCAAAGCTTAATTCAGCACAGCTATCATTGGCGACTACCGAGGTAATCGTCAGACAGCTTGGGATGGTGTCGGCTTTTACCACCAGTGAGTGATAGCGCATGATCTCAAGCTCTTGTGGTAAGCCTTGATAGATACCTGAGTTATCATGGCGAATCGATGAGACTTTGCCATGCATCGGCACACTAGCGCGTACCACATCACCACCAAACACATGAGCAATGCCTTGCATACCTAGGCAGACGCCCAGTAGTGGCACCGTTTTGCCCAGTGTCTCAATGACCTCGCTACAGATACCAAAGTACGCTGGATCATCAGGGGAGCCAGGTCCAGGTGAAATGATAATTCTATCAAGATTCATCGCTTGCACATCTGCTAAGGTGATTTCGTTATTGCGTTTAACGATGACGCTGGCTTCTTTGTCACTGTCTAAGGTTTGCAAAATCTCACCCACGTATTGGTAGAGATTGAAGGTAAACGAGTCGTAGTTATCGATAATTAAAACATTCATGGGTCATAAACTCTTTTGTAAAAATAGTGCTAGGTAAAATATGGTCAATTTATGCAGTACGTTTGGTATCCGTTATGATTGCATAAAGCTATCTAACACGACTTTCATCGCCGACAGTTTACGCTGAATCTCTAAGTATTCATCTGCTGGGTTGGAGTCGTAAACGTTACCACCACAAGTTTGAGCGTAGGCAGACTCGCCATTGATAAAGAGGCTGCGAATTGGAATGGCAAAGATACAATCACCATTAAAATTGAACGAGCCTAATGCACCGCCATAAGCACCGCGACCATCCGGCTCTAGCTCATTAATCACTTTGATGGCTTCTACTTTAGGTGCGCCTGATAGCGTACCAGCAGGGAAATTGCTAGCAAGGGCACTAAACATATCTTCGTTAGGATGCAGGATACCAACGATCTCAGAAGAAATATGCTGCACGTGAGAGAAGCGTTTGATATCCATCAAGCTACGTACTTTTACCGTACCAAATCGTGCCACACGGCCAATATCATTGCGATGCAAATCGACTAGCATATTGTGCTCGGCAATCTCTTTGGCATCGTTGAGCAAGGCGCGGGCAAGCTGACGATCCTCTATCACATCGACGCCGCGTTTGGCAGTGCCTGCGAGTGGATAAGTTTCCATTTCACCCTGACGCAAGCGGAATAGCAGCTCAGGAGAAGCGCCAATGATGCACTGCTGCGCAAATTTCATAAAATACATATGCGGCGATGGATTGACGGCACGTAGCTTTTCATAAATCGGCATCTTGTCACCGGCAATACGGTACTTAGATTTAAACCCAACCTCACACTGAAAAATACGCCCAGCGATGATGTCTTCTTTGACTTGCATAACGACATTGGCATGCTCTTCTTGGCTCATGCCATCACCTAAAAATGCAACTTTAGGCGCTTCATAGCTGGGCGTTGGCTCATCGAGTAGGGCTTTGATTTGCTCGATGCGGTTTTCTTGCTGAGCGGTGGGGTAATAAAAGTAAAAGATTTCCCCAGTCATCTTATCTAGGGTCAATCCATCTAGATACACGCCAAACTTAAATGGTTCAAAGTCTTCGCTGGCTTTTGCATTGAGGCTAGGTTCAAAGAAGTTCACGCAGTCATAACCCAAATACCCGACTAGACCACCGCTTTGATCGCGAGCGATGACATGCTGCGGCGTTATATCACGCAGTAGCTGATAAGGGTTGTCGGTTTGATAGCAGTTTGTTTCAGCAGTTTTATTGTCGGTAATCGCAAGCGTGTTACGGTCTAATGCGGCGATAGTCGTCACAGGGTCAAAGCCAATCGCATGATGGCGCGAGATATGGCTGTCTTCACCCAATGATTCGAGCAAATAGCAGGTATCAAACGCGCTTTCGATACGTTTGAATAATGCAAAAAAATCGATATCTTGCGTCAGTTTGATGCGTTGTGGTTTGCTCGGAATATCGATAGGGGCAGGCTTGGTCTGTGTGCGAGTACTAGAGGTCATAACAAAGTCCGAAATGGTTCAAATGTGTGTTGATTAATAAGTGTAGATTAATAATTGTGAGAGTCGCCAGTAAAAAGCTAGATAGTATGGTCAAAATAGTTAATAGTGATCTCTATGAGTAGCCAGTAACGCGCTGACATCATGGCTTTGCTTGGCCTTGGCACCGCGAGAGACAGTGGCGATACCAACGCCTAGTTGCTCTGAGATATCACGCTGAGTGATGCCACGATCTAGCAAGTCAAAAATGCGAATACGATTGGCGATGTCATGCTGTTCTTTATCGGTCAGCAGGGCACTGAGCAGCTTTTCGATATCTGCGCTATCAGTACAGTTGGTCAAATGTTTCACTAAGCTTTGATAAGGATCGGTAGTCATAATAGGTAATCTTAGCCAAAGAAAATAGATAGGTCGCTTGTTGAGCGATTTTTCGCTGAGAACTATCTTGTTTCAGTATTCTAGTACAGTAGTACAAGAAAAACAAGTGATGAGCTAAGTTAATATCAGACTACTATAGACGTGATTAGTTCCTATGCCTGACTACATATAGCCTTAATACATAGCCAGAATTATATTGAAGGATTATCTTATAACCAGTATCGAAGCGTTTCTGCACTCTCTCAGCATATTCAGAGCTAAAACTGAGAATTTATTATATTAATTATTGCCAAAGTGTTAATACTTCGTTATTATGCCTCTCATTATTTAAACGCAAATCATTATCATTAACATTAATCATGTTATTCGCACGATGAGCTTAAGTGTTTTGAGGTGTTTAATCTTCTGGTAGGCACTATTTTAAGGGTTGTTTGACGACAACTTTTAAAAATAATTCTAAAAATTCTAATTTCTGACAGTAAACAAAGTGAGTAAATGTGTTATGCGCGAAGTAAAGTTATCTAGTCAATTGACAGTATTGTCTATCGGTGTTGCCGCTGTATTGTGGACGCAAGCTGCCAGTGCCGCAACAGCAGCAGATATGCCAAACACGACATTGCAGACTATCACTGTAACAGCGAATAGCTCAGTACGTGACGCTGTACAAGAAGACTCTGTCTACATAGATGACTACACCCCAGCTGCACAAGCCAGCCATTTGAGTGATTTTCTGGACGTTGTACCAGGGGTAAGCGTGGGCGGTACTTCATCGGTCAACCAACGTATTCGTGTACGTGGTCTTGATGATACCAACCTAAAAGTAACGATTGATGGCGCACGTCAAGAAGGCGCATTGTTCTACCATATGGGTGATGTCACTATTGATCCAGATCTGCTAAAACAAGCAGAAGTATCAGTGGGCAATAACTCAGTGACGCTAGGCAATGATGCCATCGGCGGTGCAGTTGCTTTTGAGACAGTCGACGCGGCAGATTTACTTAAGCCAGGTCAAAAAGTAGGTGCTAAGCTGCATACAGGTTATGCTAGCAACAATGATGAACTGCTAACTTCTGCCACTGTGTATGGTGCGCCAACAGAAAATATTGATTTGCTGGCTTATTATGGCAAACGCAATGCGGACGCTGGTGAAGACGGTAAAGGCCGTAAAATCCAAACGGAAGACAGCGAAGGTGAAAACATCCTATTAAAAGCTGGTGCTTATGTCGGTAGTGACCATCATGTAGGCGCTAGCTTTAGCCGTACCGAAAACAAAGGCAAGTTCCCTTTACGTCCAGATTTTCCTGCTGGTGGCTGGAACCCAATCATCCCGCAGGAAGTCAAACGTGATACCTATGCGCTTGACTACGCTTACAGTCCTGCCAACCAGTTGGTTAATGTAGACGCCAATGTATATCAGACTAGCACGCAGATTTTGCGTAACTCTGATGGCGAACCTGGGTTTGAGTTTGATGCAGAAGTCCAAACCACAGGCGCAAAAGTACAAAACACCAGTATCGTCGATAGCAGTATCATCAATGGTGTGCCAGGGGTTCATAAGTTAATCGCTGGGGTTGAGCATTACAAAAAA
This sequence comes from uncultured Psychrobacter sp., assembly GCF_947500265.1. Taxonomy (GTDB): domain Bacteria; phylum Pseudomonadota; class Gammaproteobacteria; order Pseudomonadales; family Moraxellaceae; genus Psychrobacter. Next base: position 173,248 of record NZ_CANMRN010000004.1, read on the forward strand.
GAATCTGAGATGACACGTGACTTTGGTAATGCGAGCACCGATGAAGCAACCAATACTTCAGTGTATCTAGAAGACCAATGGCAAATGGGTAAGCTTAGCTTAACGCCAGGCGTCCGTTATGACCGTTATGAGTCTCCAGAGTATGTATCGGCTGGCAAAACTTATGACAATGTCGTTGGCGCATTGGCTGCGAGCTATGAGATTGCACCGCGTACCCAAATATTTGCGAGCTATACGCAGTTATTTAATGGTCCAGATCTTAGCCAAACGATTTTTAACACCGATGGCGCTGATACGTATGTAAACAATGACCTAAAAGCAGAAGAAGGTGACAATGCAGAAGTCGGTATTGCTACAACGCTGCGTGGTCTGACTATGGCTGATGACTCTTTAAAATTAAGTGCTAAATACTTTGAAACCAATATCGAAAACTATATTGAGTTTGTACGTGCAGGTGGTAGTAGAACTGGCATGAATTGCACAACTGGGCAACTAGGTACAAGTGCTGCCCCTGAAGCCTGCCAAGGTGTCATTAACAATGACGAAGATTTCAAAATCAAAGGTGTAGAGCTATCGGCCGACTATCGCGCAGATAACTTCAACATGGGTCTAAGCTATGCTCGTGCGCGTAGCAAAGGCGAAGATACGGGTTACAATATCTCTTCTGTCAGTGGTAGTGGATCTGAGTCTGGCGATAAGTACATGGTCAACTTGGGTTACGCTCCAACCAATACTACTGAGCTTGGCTGGCGCAGTACTTATGTGGCCGATGTGACACCGAATACCGCTGGTGATGACAACGAAAAACCAGGCTATGACGTACACGATATCTTTATGACTTATACGCCAACTCAAATCGAAGGTCTAAAGGCCACACTAGGTGTATACAATATCTTTGATGAGACTTATGCAAGCCATGCATCACGCAACTCTATCGATGATGCCTATACTGATTTTGAGATGGGACGTAATATCAAAACATCTTTAACTTATCAGTTCTAATCTAGCTTATCGAATTTAAGTCTAATCGTAATTATAAAGTCAGCTGTCTTACACGAGAGCTGGCTTTTTATTGCCTACTAGCTTTTACATTGGCTGTAACAGCAATGACGTGCCAACTGATAAGTACCTACTAAAACAATATATGATAAAGAACCAACACTAATGATTTCACTCAATCCTCGTCAAGCTTGCCTATGGCTCCATCGTTATACTGGGCTTGCCATGGCAGCTTTTTTAATTATCACTGGTATTACTGGCACATTATTGGCATTTCATGACGAGCTAGACGATGTCTTCAACCATAAACTGGCTCAGGTTGAGAAACAAAACGCATCACATCTGCCTATTGCCGAGCTTCATGACAAGGTCATCAGTGCGTACCCTCAATATGCTTTTTCTAGCATGCCAACCTCGATAGCAGCAGAGAGGTCGGCTGTATTTTCGGTAGATAGAGCACGAGGAAAAGCCGCCCAAAACCAACCAAAAGCACCGTTTCAACAAGTTTATGTCCACCCTTATACTGGCGATATCATTGGTACTCGTGATAGAGATGAGTGGGCATGGCGCAACACCATGTGGAAAGTGTTTTGGTTGCATCGCGATTTATTACTGGGTGATATTGGAAAATTGCTACTAGGGATTGTCGCGCTCGTGTGGACGATTAATTGCTTTATTGGCTTTTACTTAACGTTTCCTAGAGCGATTAAGAAAAAAGCACAGAACCAAACCTCGCCTAAAAAACGTGCCTCATTTTTTAAACGCTGGTTACCAGCGTGGAAAATCCGTACTAAAAGTAATATGTTTAAATTGAATTATGATCTACACCATGCCTTTGGGCTATGGCTTTGGGGGATCTTGTTTGTCATCGCGTGGTCGAGTGTTGGTTTTAACCTAAGAGAGGTCTATCAACCTGTGATGCACGCTGTCGTAGGACTCGAGGAAAGAGGTGAAAGACAGGAGAAATCAAGAAAGCCATCAGAAAAAGCGGAGCAGGCGTCTGGTGCAGAAACAGCGAATAGGGTTAAGGCTGTAAACAATGAAGATGTCGATGTCGAGGCTGTTGATGTGGTCAACAAAGCCAATAGCATTGCTTATTTAAGTCAGCAGGCAAACATCGCTGCCCAAAGCAAGGACATGATAGTACGGGAGTTTTTAGGCATACGCTGGATTGAAGATGAGGGTCAATGGCAGCTGCGCTTTAAGACAGATAAGGACATTGGTAAAAAAGGCGGTGCATCATCCATCACAGTCAATGCAAAAACGGGTAGCGTTGAACAGGTGAATTTTGGCTATCAAAACTCATCATTTGGTAGCAAAACAAACAATTGGTTGATGACTTTACATATGGGTCATATTGGCCATGGCATCGGTCACTTACTGTATCAAATATTTTTAGCACTGGTAGGTTTGGCTGTGACAGTGTTGTCAGTTACAGGCGTCTATCTGTGGTGGAAAGGTCGACAGCAACGACTTAAAGCGTCGCAAAAACTTAAATAGATATTAAGATATAAAATTAATATGCTCAATATATTGCTAGTACCAATGTGCTAATAATATATTGAGTTTTTTATTGCGTACTTGAATATAACCAGTCATTAAACCGTATCAACAATCACTGGACGACCCTGATGACTTAGGACAGTGACATCGACGTTGTATAAATCTTTCATAGTTTCTTTAGTAATAACATCAGCAGGGCGACCAACAGCCGTCACTTGTCCTGCTTTCATCGTAACCACTGTATCGGCAAACTGTGCCGCTTGGTTGATATCATGCAGGACGATTACTACGGTTTTCTGCTGTTTGTGGCTAAGCTGACGTAGTTCACGCATGAGTCGACCAGCATGATACATATCTAGGTTGTTCAGTGGCTCATCGAGCAATAGATAGGGCGTATCCTGGCAGACAATCATAGCAATCAGCACGCGTTGACGCTGTCCACCTGATAGCGTTGACAAGAAGCGCTCGGCAAGTGGCTCAAGCTCAAAGCGCTCGAGGATTTCCTGTACTTTTTGCTGATCGTCGGCGGTCGGTTGTCCTTGATGATAAGGGTAACGACCAAACATCAGTAGCTCATGTACGCGCAGGCGTCCTTGTACATGGTTGTCTTGCCCAAGCATCGCAACCGTCTTGGCCAGCGTTCGCGCCTGACAGCTGACAATATCACGTTCCTCATTATTTACAGCGAAGCTCACCTGCCCAGATTGTAGCGGCTGCAAGCGAGCCATGACAGAAAACAACGTAGATTTGCCAGCGCCGTTAGGCCCAATCAAAGCAATCACCTGCGCCGTTGGGAGGGACAACGTAATGTCATGCAAGATTTGTTGTTTGCCAATATGGTGAGAGATATTATTTAGTTTAATCATAGTCAGTCTTATTTAAAAAAGTCTTAGGGTTTTCTTTATCAACAGCATCAGCTAAATAAACAACGTCAGCTAAGTAGTTATAACGAACGACGCTGAGACATAAATATCAATGCTAAGAACATCAATCCGCCCGCTAGCTCTATCACCACTGACAATACGCCTGCCATATCTAGCACTTGCTCAAAGAGTGTTTGACCCAGCACTAAGCAAATCATAGCGACCAAACTGACCAATATCAGCCGCTCGGTGTGATACATATGTCGAGCGATACGATTGGTCAATGCGCAAACCAATAGACCAAAGAAAGTCACTGGACCGACCAGAGCGGTAGCCGTGGCAACCAGTACAGCGATGACAGTTAATAGACCAAATGCCAGACGTTGATAGTTGATACCAAGGTTGACGGCTTGTGCTTGTCCGAGCATCAATACATCGCATTGGTAACGCCAGCGCCACACAAATATCGCAGTGATGGCACAGATAAATAAGCTGATACCTAGTAGCTGAGGGTTGACTGTATTAAACTGCGCGTAGCTGGCAGACTGTACGACCACAAAATCATCAGGGTTTATCAGCCGTGCAATGAGTGCTGATAAACTGCGAAACAACACACCAAAGATAACGCCCACCAATATTAGCCGCGTCAGATCTTGACTGCTTTTAGAAAATAATAGCTTAAATAATAATAAAGATGCCCCAAACATCAGGACAATCTCTAACGTGAACTTGGCAATAGGATCGAGACTGGTAAAGCTAATCGCACCTAGAAAGAAAACCAGTAAGCTCTGCAACAGAACATAGAGTGAGTCAAACCCAAGTAGGGAGGGCGTTAGAATTGGATTGTGAGTCAACGTCTGAAACAGTAACGTCGACACGCCAATCGCATAGCCAACCACCATCAGTGCCAGCAGTTTTTTGCCGCGTAATGGTAGCGCAAAGTCCCAATAGCCATTGACGTTGAGTGTCATAAACAAGGTCATCGAGATAAGTAGAATAATAGCTGCTATGGATTTTGGATGCGCAGCTATCCATGCCCACAGCTTTGACAACTGACTTTGGGCAGCGGCTGAATACTGACCATCTGCTGAAGATGAGTTATCTATCGCTGTGCTGGTTTTGGTAGCACCAGTCTTGGTAGAAGTAAGCTTAGTTGATGAGAACATACAAAAATCCTATGGTGCCAAGCTTATCTAATAAGGCAAAAATGAACGACGGTAAGTGAGTGTTGCAAACTAATACACAGTTAGTGAACATAGTGCTACTGCTCAGCTGGCGCTCGTAATAACAGCCATAAAAACAGCACCGTACCAACCACACCAAAAATAGTGGCGACCGGCACTTCAAATGGATAGCGAATAGAGCGCCCGATAATGTCGCATAGCAGCACCGCTGAAGCACCAAGTAGGGCAACTGCTGGCAAGCTGCGACGCAACTTATCTCCCATTAGACGGCTCACAATGTTTGGTACGACCAGCCCAATAAAAGGAATCATGCCCACAGTCACGACCACGACAGCGCTCATCATGGCTACCATACCCACGCCAATCCAAGTGACCTGACGCTTACTAATACCCAAGTTTAAGGCGATATTGTCACCCAAGCCGACGATGGTCAGCTTGTCAGCAATAATATAAGCCAGCACACACAATCCACCCGTGAGCCACAATAGCTCATAGCGCCCTGCCAATACGCCCGAAAAATCCCCAAACTGCCAAACACTGAGCATCTGTAGCGATTCGGTTTGATAGGCGATAAAGGTAGTGACGGCTTCGATAATGCCGCCAAAGACAATGCCAATCAGTGGAATCATCAAAAAATCAGTAGGCGGAATACGGTGAATGAGCAGCATAAATAGCATCATGCCAAAAACGGCAGCGATGGTTGCCACGCCCATTTTTACAATGAGCGCACTGGCAGGGAACAGTAAACTGACCACCAGCAAACCAAGTGCAGCACTCTGAGTCGCACCAACCATAGATGGCTCTACAAAGCGGTTTTTTAGCACCACTTGGATAATCATGCCAGCCACAGCCATGGCAATACCAGTCAAGATAATGGCGATGGTACGCGGTATGCGGCTAACCAATAGCAATGAGCTATCGGAGTTGGCACTCTGAGTCAGCAAACTCTGCAAGATACCTGACCACGAAAAGTCAGCCACACCAATAGATAAGCTCAATAACACCAAAAGCCCCATAAGAATGAGGCTTGCTGTATTGATGAACCACGGTGGTATGACAGTACGTCGATGTAACACATTGCCAGTACCGCTTTGCCAGCTTGACGCTGATGGAGCAGTACTGGATTTGAGCCTAGCATGAGTACGGTGTGAAAATAACGACATAATCTCTACTGGCTTAAAAATGAGCAGTGTTAACGGTAATAATACCTACTTGTGCAAAAAACGTTTTTATAAGCAACGACATTATTTAGCGTTAGTAAAAGCATCTTTGATCGTCGTGAGATCTTGCATCCACTGGTAGTAGCCGCCAAATGCCAAGTAAGAGTCTGGGCTCAGATAAACCACTTGCTGCTTGCTCCATGCATTGCTCTGGGCAACCAATGGATTGTCTAATACGGCCTTGGCACCAATACCGTCTTCACCAATTGCAGCACTACGGTCGATGACAAATAACCAATCTGGATTGGCTTTTTGGATATATTCAAACGATATCGGCTGACCATGAGGCGCATCAGCAATTTTGTCATCTGCCATTGGTACACCTAACACAGTATGGATAAAACCATAGCGAGACTTGTCACCATAGGCTGACATTTTGTTGCCATTGACCATGACGACTAGACCAGTGCCTTTATTTTCTTTCGTTAGACTTTTGGTCTCAGTGATGAGTCCATCAATGTTCTGTTGTAGCTTAGCTGCTTGATCGCTTTTACCGAACAGTGCACCTAAATCATGCAGGCGCTGCTTGCTTGACTCATAGATATTGGCTGTATCAATACTCATGTCCAATGTCGGCGCAATACTTGATAGCTCGTCGTATTTTTCTGCCATGCGTGAACCGACCAAAATAGCTTGCGGTTGCATTGCATTCAACGCTTCAAGATCTGGCTCAAACACAGTACCTACCGATTTTGGATCAGGCTGTGTTTCTGAGTGTAGATTCTTTAGTAGTAGACCACCAGGCATACCATCGACCGCTACATCTAGTGCAGCCAAGTCTTGCATCAACGTCATGTCATAGACGACAAGTGGCGATGGGTTCATAGCCAGTTCAACATCACCTTTTACGGTATTAACCATGATTTTTTCAGCAGATACAGCGTCGTTATTAGCAACGTTTTGTGATTCATCAGCCGTTGGGTTTTCAGTTTTGGCGTCTGCTGGCTCAGAGTCATTTGATTCAGGCGAGCTACATCCTGCCACTACAGTAGCCAACAACGCTGTCATGGCAGCAGTCAGTAATGGACGTTTGAAAAAAGAGACGGTAGATCTGCTAGATAATAAGGGTGTCGGCATAATGAACTCGGTCTATCAAAAAATGTTTAAGCAATTGTCTAAAGTAATTGCAAATGAATGACGCTAAAAATATTAGGTCTGAACGATGCTTGAGATAAAAAGCATAAAATAAATAGTCTACTTAGTACCAATTACTAACTTTTTATACGAATAGTTTTTATAAAAATAGTATGGGTAGACAATACAGCGGTTATAATAAAGTAGTTGAGACTCATTATCAATATAAATGATAATGGTTTTTATTAACAGTAATTGTTATATTAAACGCAACGTATCATTTGATAAAAATATAAGTTTCATAGTAGTGAAATTGAGAAGTAGGGAACGTTCATAGAAATGAGCGTTGCGATAGGTAAAACCACTAAGCAATGTCACGTGTCAGAGATGTATTAAATAGCGAAAATATTGTAAATTATTATTGATAATAATTATCGTTTGCATTATTATCTACGCCATTCTACTCTGAGTAATAAACATTAGGCTGTTATGAGTTCAATGGATTTAGACGCGCCACCACTTAAATCGTTATTGCTAGCTATTGTTGCAGTACTAGGACTCCATGTGCTTGCCGCAATTGCACTAGTGGCAATAAAAACGCCTGAACTCAAACCTGAGCCAAAAAAAGAGATGTCACCGCTTGAGATAAAGTTTGTGTCATTACCGGCAAAAACGGTCTCAACTGAAGTAGAAAAGCAAACAGTCACAGCCAAAAAAGAAATACAGCCTGAGGTACAAGTTCAGCCAGCGCCGCAACCTGAACCAAAGCCTGAAGAGCCGGTGAAACAACCAACAGAGACCCCAGTAAAGCAAAAAGAGCCTGTTGTAAAAAATGTAGAGCCGAAAGTGACGCCTGTGATAGCGTCAGAAAAGTCTCGTCCTGATACCAGTCAAAAAGTAGCCCCAAAAGAGCCGCTACCGAAACCAAAGGTTGATAACTCAGCAGCTGAAGCACAGCGTAAAGCAGCTGCCCAAGCTGAATCAGAGCGACAAGCCAGAAAAGCTGAGCAAGAAGCACAAACTAGGGCAGAGCAAGAAGCCAAAAGAGTCGCTGATGCCAAAGCTGCAGCTCAAGCGAAGGCCGCCGCTGCACAAGCAAGAGCTGAGGCGGAAGCAGCAGCTGCTTTAGCACAGAGTAATGAGCCTGTGAGCTTTACTGCTAGCTCAGCCAACTGGGCATCTGCGCCAAACTTTAGTTTCCCTGAGCGCGCCGCACGTAGAGCCCGTTCTGGTGATACGCTCAACGTTGTCTTGGTATTACGAGTCAACAAGCAAGGCGGCATCGATAACGTGCGCGTTGCTCAATCATCAGGCAATCCGCTAGTAGACAAAGAAGCCCGACGTCAAGTGCGATCTGGCAAATTCAAACCCTTTACTAAGAATGGCGTACCCGTGGTGGGTGATGTGACCCTACCGATCAGTTACGCGGTTCCTTGATAGTTCATACTTTATAACAACGTATTTATTCATCATTTTTCATTATAAAACTAAACATGATATTTACCTCAGTATCATGTAATGGCATTACACATTAAGGAGTCTGACATGGACTTTATGCAATACTGGCAGATCAGCGACATGGTGACAAAAACGTTGTTCTTTTTGTTGCTTGCGTTATCTATTCTATCTTGGGTGACAGGTATCGTCCGCGTATTGCAAAGCCGTAAACTGGCGACCAATGTAGCAGATGATTTGAGCCAGCAATTACAAGCCAGGCAGTCTGACTTGGCTGGTTCAGATGCTGCCACTCGCCGTTTGGTGACTGAACAGACTTTGCTCAAGCACATCGGTCGCTATCGCTTTGCTAGTGAGCGCGGTTTGCCGATTCTTGGTACGACGGCAGCGATTGCACCGTTCATCGGCTTGTTTGGTACGGTATGGGGTATTTTCCATGCATTACACAACATCGGTATGAGTGGTCAGGCAGGATTGGGGCAAGTTGCAGGGCCAGTCGGTGAAGCACTGATTATGACAGGTCTTGGTATTGCAGTAGCGATTCCAGCCGTGGTGTTTTATAACCTTGCAGTACGTATCAATCGCCGCATAATGTATCAAGCCAATGACAGAGCGCATGATCTATTGGCACAATCAACGGGTCTTGTGGATACTACCAAGGTAACTGCGAGCCATGCTACTAGTGCCTCACAAGTGCATGCTGCACCAAGCAGTCGTTCAACGACGAGCGAGACTCAGCATACCAGCAACTACAGTAATTCTGTGCCAAAGCAGCTATAGATAGTACTAGTTCTACAGATACTGATTTTGTAAACGTTAGGTCCGTAAACATTAAGGCTGCAAGCGCTAGGTCTGTAAAGGCTCAAACGACAAGTCGACAAACCGTCAAAAAACGGCTTGGCTGTGTGAAAATAACCAAAAGCATTGAGAGTAACTATGGCATTTCAATTGGGTGATGATGACGTACGAAGCATGGATGAGATGAACCTCATTCCGCTTATCGATATCATGCTGGTATTGATGATTATATTTTTATTGACAGCGACCGTGTTGAATCCGACAGTGCCTTTAGATTTGCCAGAGACTAGTGCCGCGCTCAATGAAACGCCGCCAGAAGCGATTCAAGTCAGCATTGATAAAGACGCGGGGATATTCTGGGATAGTGACCCAATCAGCATGGAAGAGTTAGAGACACGCTTGCAGCAACAAGGCGCGACTGGTAAGAACCCAGCGGTACAGTTACGTGCGGATAAAGAAGGCAAGTACGATACGGTTGCTCAAGTCTTAGCAGCGGCAAGTAACGCTGGACTGACCAAAATCGCGTTTGTGAATGAGTAGCTTAGTAGCTAAATACTGAATAACTTAAGCACTGAATAGTTTAAGCACTGTGAGTCAGTGCTAGTAGCTTTGGCTTTAGATGAGAAAACTGGCTAGATAAATCAATAGCCCAACCAGCAAGACAATTAGCACCACTATAATAAAAACAATTAAAATAATAAAATTTTCTCCAACCTCATTAACTACTTAAACCTCAAATTAAGTCGTTAGTGAGGTTTTCTTTTTTTACCAGCCATAGCCAAACGGACGATAGCCGCAACCGAAGCCTGCATGTCTGTAGCCAAATGGGTAAGGTGAGCGTAAGTAGTCGAGATCGCGCTGACGAATATAATAGTAGCGCCCTTGGGAGTAAGCTTCTTCTAACTTCTCAATACCTTCTAACGGACAGACAGGTTGCCAGTCATAGCCTTCGCGACCGAGCTTATAAGCATTCAGCTCAGTACAGTATTTTGTGAGACCTTGTTGACGCCCTTGTTCCCATTGGATACGGTTAGGACTAGCACCGCCGACACTGGCGCAGCTATTGGTATAGTGACCAAAGTAGGCACCTGAACGTCCTTGCGAGCCATCAGTGTAGCCGACTTCTTGCCAGTTGCTGCTTTGACACTGCTGCGGGGTTAGGCTCTGAGTCGTGGCACAGCCTGATAATGTCAGTACGACCGCGCCAAGTAGCGATAGGCTCATGCCTGTTTTGCTCATGACTTTACTCATCAGCTTGCGAGCGTGATAAGCGCCCGATGAGTTTGACTCAATAAGATAATTCATAATAAACCTGCGCGCGTTTAAAATTATGGTTTATCATAGCACTTTTTTGAACTGACCACTTTTCGTATCTGGTTTTTATAGTGTACTGTACTCAGTAAGTTTGTATACGCTAAATAGCTGATTTAATAGTGTAACTTGCTAAATTGTCATATGCTTTAAAAGCACCTGTTGCACCGCGATTGGACGACAACGCTTGATTTTTAATGGTTCGTGCTCATTATAAGCCCTTATATATCGTTGTTTGTTATCGTGCTAATCGCAAGTCTATATGTACTATTTATAAATAACGGTTCATTAGCGATATTTACCGTTATATCTCTTAGTATCTTTTTCATTTAGTCAAAAGGCCAGACCATCATGGGAACATTGATTGGCGTTATCATTGTACTATTCGTATTAGGGAGTATGATGGCGCTCAAACCGAACGGTATCGATCAGCGTTTAGATAAGCTGCGTATGACCGCGCGTCGTTTACAGCTCAATCCAAAGCTCGTTTCGTGCCCTGATTGGATCAAAGGCCGTGACAATGAGTATGGCCGCGGTATGCTTGGACAGTACTGCCTGATATTTGAAGACACTAAACTGCCGCATACACGTTATCAAGTGATTGATGGACAGTGGCGACCAGACAGCAGTTTTGTCGATACCAGTACAGATGATAAGACGCTTACTATTCCCAGTGCGATTCGATCTAGTCAAATCAGCAATAATCCGACGGTCAAAAAGACTGATTTTAGCTTGGATCAAGTGCCGTTAGATTTGCCAGTAAGTATCGAACCGTTTGTTAAAGGTCTATTGACCAAGGCCAATAGCATTATTATTTATTGGGAAGATATTGCTTATGTACGTCCAGCATCTAATCCTACGTACCATCAAAAACGGATCGAAGCGGACTTATTAGTGCTCAAAGAAAACCTTGAGAAATGGGCGCTACATATGCAAAAACAAGCATAAACCTAGTAAAGCGTATTTTCGTCTCCATTAAAGGGCAATATGCAAGCGGTTTGTCATATTCAAATTATTTAAAGTTGACAGTTTAACGCTTAGCAGTGTAACGTCTTTATAACTATATCTTTATTTTATGGTTATTATTTGTTTTATAACCTTTTTTATCAGCAGCGATTATTACTATAAATAGTTGAACCATGGTCAAACCATGAGTATCAGCTTCCATAAATTGCCGTGCTGCTGAATTTAACCTTACTTTTAATTTACTTATATTATGGTGTCGTCAAACATGGCAAAAACCACAACCAAAAAAAGTCCAGCACCAGCTGCGGACAGCCCAAAGGGTAAGTCTTTGGTGATTGTAGAATCACCAGCCAAGGCAAAAACGATTAATAAATACCTTGGTGATGACTTTATCGTACGCTCAAGTATCGGTCACGTCCGTGATTTGCCGGTCAGTGCGAGCAAAAGCGCAAAGAAAGCAACGACTGCTAAAAAAGATGACAGTCTGACCAAAGAAGAAAAAGCGCAACAAGCACTGGTACGCCGCATGGGTGTAGATCCAGAGCATGACTGGGCAGCAGTCTATGAAGTATTACCAAACAAAACCAAAGTCATCAAAGAGCTTAAAGCATTAGCCAAAGACGCTGACAAAATCTATCTAGCAACGGATATGGATAGAGAAGGGGAAGCGATTGCTTGGCATCTAAAAGAAGTCATCGGTGGCCCTGATAGCAAGTATCAACGTGTGGTCTTTAACGAGATTACCAAGTCAGCTATTCAAAGTGCGTTTAAACAGCCTTCAAAATTAGACATTGACCGCGTGAACGCACAGCAAGCTCGTCGCTTCTTGGATCGTGTTGTTGGCTTTATGGTATCGCCACTATTATGGCAAAAGATTGCTCGCGGGCTGTCTGCAGGTCGCGTACAGTCAGTTGCCATGCGCTTGGTCGTCGAGCGTGAGCATGAAATTCGCGCGTTCATTCCAGAAGAATACTGGCAAATCCATGCAGACACGCACATTGCTAATGGCAATGCTAAAAAAGCCTCAGATGCTGAGCAAATCGGTATCCGCTTAGAGGCGACCAAACAAGGTGGAAAAACTTTAAAGCTTGGTAATAAAGAGCAAACCGATGAAGTTTTAGAGGTGCTCAAAGCAAGCGACTTTATCGTCAAAGAGCGTGAAGAGAAACCAACGCAATCGCGTCCAAGCGCACCGTTTATTACTTCGACCTTGCAACAGGCTGCTAGCACGCGCTTAGGATTCTCTGTTAAGAAAACCATGATTTTGGCGCAGCGTCTATATGAAGCGGGTCATATTACTTATATGCGTACTGATTCGACGTTCTTATCAGGCGACGCGCTTGCTGCTGTCCGTGGTCATATCGAAGACAGCTATGGCGCAAAATATGTACCAGAAAAACCAAATTTCTATGGTAACAAGCAGGGTGCACAAGAGGCGCATGAAGCGATTCGTCCTTCTAACGTCAATATGAAATCAACACAGCTCAAAGGTGTTGAGCGTGATGCGATACGTCTATACGAGCTAATCTGGCGTCAGTTTGTGGCGTGTCAGATGTTACCTGCCAAATATTTATCAGTGAACCTGTTTGTAGGCGCAGATGATATCGAGCTAAAAGCCCGTGGCCGTACCATGGTATTTGATGGCTACACAAGAGTGATGCCACCAGCCAAGACTGACGATACCTTACTGCCTGATGTCAAAAAAGGCGATAAGTTAAACCTAGATAAGCTAGATCCGAGCCAACATTTTACTAAGCCTGCGCCCCGCTATACTGAAGCAAGCTTAGTAAAAGAGCTTGAGAAGAAAGGCATCGGTCGTCCATCGACGTATGCCTCAATCATCTCGACTATTCAAGATCGTGGTTATGTGAAGTTAGAAAACAAGCGTTTATTTGCTGAAAAGATGGGCGATATCGTCACCGATAGATTGACGGCTAGCTTCCCAGATTTGATGGATTATACCTTTACTGCTGCGTTAGAGGACAAGCTCGACCATGTGGCAGAAGGTGATCAAGATTGGAAAGATGTGCTTGATAATTTCTATGGCGAGTTCAAAACCACTCTAGAGCGTGCCAAAGAAAAAGACGGTATGCGTCCAAACGATCCAACTGACGTGCCAGATGTCCACTGTGATATCTGTGATCGTCCGATGCAGCTGCGCACAGGCTCAACAGGTGTATTCTTAGGTTGTACTGGTTATAACTTACCGCCAAAAGAGCGCTGTAAAGGCACCAAAAATCTAATGCCAGTCGAAGCATTCGCCAATCTAGATGATGCGGAAGGTGATGACGAAGCGGCAGAAGTTAAAGATTTGATGGAGAAAAAACGCTGCCCGAAATGTGGCACGGCGATGAATGGTTACATCGTAGATGGTGGCCTCAAACTACACATTTGCGGCAACAACCCTGATTGCGATGGTTATATTCTAGAAGAAGGTAAGTTTGAAGTTCCTGGCTCAGATGCACCAACTATTGACTGTAATAAGTGCGATGGGCAGATGGAGCTTAAAACAGGACGCTTTGGTCCGTACTTTGCTTGTCAGAACTGTGATAACACGCGTAAAGTACTAAAAACTGGTGAAGCAGCTCCGCCGCGTATGGATCCAATACATCTTCCAGAGCTAAAGTCGACCAAACACGATGATTATTTCATCTTGCGTGAAGGGGCGGCTGGCATGTTCTTAGCGGCGTCTAAGTTCCCGAAAGTGCGTGAGACACGTCCGCCAAAGCTGGCTGAGCTACGAGAAATTAAAGATAAAATGGAAGACAAGTTCCAGTATCTGTTTGCAGGGCCAGATGAAGATCCTGAAGGTAACCCAACCATCTTGCGCTGGTCACGTAAGAAAAAAGAGCAGTATATCGGCTCTGAAAAAAACGGCAAGGCCACACGTTGGGGTGTTTATTGGCGTAAAGGTGAATGGGTAGAGGAGTAACTATTGTGAAATCCAATATAGTGCTTTTATAGCGTCAGACTCATCTGATGTACTACAGGTACAATTTGCATTGGTCTTTCTTTTATTGGCTTAAACAAACCTAATAATTACTTCCAACAAAAAACCCTCTTATAGTTTAAGAGGGTTTTTTTGTGCTCATAAAATTTCTTTTAAGCCATTTCTACGTTTATAGACTTAGCTTGAGTTCATAGATTTGGACAGTATTAGTTTTTTACGATGATACCGCAACCAATACGATCGCCTGCATTACCTGAAGGCTGACTGGTATAGTCATCAACGCCAGCATGTACGATAAAGGCCAAACGATTTACGCTGTATTTGCCTGCTTCAGTCGCTGCGATTTTCTTGTTCACGTAATTGATAGTAGCAATACCATCTTCATTAGCAGTTAAGTTTGGCAAGTCACCAGCATGGCCATTCATATCATCTGGATTAGAGTGTGGCTTGTTATCTGGGTTGAAGTGCCCACCTGCTGCTTTACCCATGACGTCACAGCTACCTGTTTCATGGATATGTAATGAAACAGTTCTGCCTGGCTGTAGATTAGTGAGTTTACCGTAAACTTGGACACCACCATCAACTGGACGTAAGAAAACTTGACCAACTTCTTTCTTCTTACCATCTACTGTTTGTATGGTTGATTTTAGCGTTGGCTGTGCTAAAGGATTGCCTGTTTGCATTTGGCTTTCTACCGTTTGGCAACCAGTCATTGCTAACGCTGAACCGCATAATAGGGTACTTGCAAGTAATGTCTTATTCATTATTATCTCCAATTGTTTGAGTTGTTATTTTTAATCTTCATTAAAGTCACGAATATATATCGTTATTGTTCTATAAAAATCGGCGTCAATATTCGTTAACATCGGAGTCAGTATAGCCAAGCTAACTCTATAGTTATTCATCAAATGCGCAACAATCAGTTAATAAATGTAAGTAACGTATGGGTTTGAAAAACGGACTAAAATAAATAATTTCTGAAATTAAATGGCTTTAAATGCGTGAGAAACCTATTAAGAAAGCTATGAACTATAAGTAAATAGATAATAAACAGGCATAAAAAAGCCGCCCATCATTGTGATGAGCGGCTTCTTAATCTATAGGACGAGTTTAATAAAGGTTCAATTAATTATGCAGTGCTTTGCCAGAGGTTTTATCAACCGTAACTTTTGCAGGTTTGATTGGTGTTGGCATACTCACCAAAGCAACCTTTAAGATTTCTTCAATCGTGGCGACTGGCTGAATGGTTAGGCCTTCTTTTACGTTGTCAGGGATATCAGCCAGATCACGCTCATTAGTCGCTGGGATCAAGACGTGCTTGATACCGCCGCGATGTGCCGCCAGCAATTTCTCTTTGAGACCACCGATGCGTAATATCTTACCGCGTAAGGTAATCTCACCTGTCATCGCAATATCTGGACGGATAGCGATACCTGTCAACGCAGAGACTAGCGCTGTCGTCAGTGCACCACCAGCAGATGGGCCGTCTTTTGGCGTGGCGCCTTCTGGCATATGCACATGGACGTCTGTTGTTTTAAACGTCTCGTAATCAATGCCTAAGCTATCACCGCGAGCACGAACCACACTCATAGCCGCGCGAATCGACTCTTTCATTACATCGCCGAGTGAACCGGTAAAGCTAAGCTCGCCTTTACCTTTCATACCGACCGCTTCGATGGTCAATAGCTCACCGCCGACCTGAGTCCATGCAAGACCAGTGATACGACCAATCTCAGGCTCTTCTTCAGCCAGACCATAGTCATACTGATGTACACCTAGATAATCATCGATGTTCTTGTCATCGACTGTCACTAGCTGACGTTCTGCTTTTTTCGGAGCACGCGCACCATGAGTTTCAACCGAACCGCGAACCACTTTACGGCAGATTTTGTTCACTTCACGCTCAAGGTTACGCACACCTGCTTCACGCGTATAGCTACGTACGATGCTGTGCAATGCTGCTTCAACAATCTCAATTTCACCTTCTTTGAGACCGTTTTGCTTAATCGCTTTTGGCACTAGGTATTTCTGTGCGATATTGACCTTTTCTTCTTCGGTATAACCCGGCAGACGAATGACTTCCATACGGTCAAGCAGCGCAGGCGGAATATCCATACTGTTAGCAGTACAGATAAACATCACTTGCGACAAGTCTAAGTCCATGTCTAAATAATGGTCGTTAAATGTATCGTTCTGTGATGGGTCCAATACTTCAAGCAACGCTGATGCTGGATCACCGCGGAAGTCTTGTGCCATCTTATCGATTTCATCTAATAGGAACAGCGGGTTTTTGACTTCTACTTTTGCAAGTGATTGAACGATTTTACCCGGCATCGCACCGATATAGGTACGGCGATGACCACGAATCTCTGCTTCATCACGTACGCCACCAAGCGCCATACGCACAAACTTGCGACCAGTGGCACGGGCGATAGATTCGCCTAGTGAAGTTTTGCCAACACCTGGAGGACCGACAAGACATAGAATCGGACCACGAAGTTTTTTCACGCGTGATTGCACGGCGAGGTACTCTAAGATGCGGTCTTTTACATCTTGTAGACCATAATGATCCTCGTCTAATACCGTTTTAGCTTTATCTAAATTGATAGATACTTTGGTCGTCGCATTCCACGGTGTGTCTAAGATCCATTCAATATAGTTGCGTACCACAGATGATTCACTTGATGCAGGCGGCATCATTTTGAGCTTTTTGAACTCTTGCTCAGCTTTTTTGCGCACATCGTCTGGTAGGTCAGCATCTTCTAAACGCTGCTCTAGCTCAGCCACATCATCTTCACCATCGAACGCGCCGTCATTCATATCTGACAGCTCATTTTTAATGGCTTTCATCTTCTCGTTCAAGAAGTATTCGCGCTGATTGTCTTCCATTTGCTGACGCACAGCATCTTGGATATCCTGTTCGATATTTTGCTCAGCACTTTGCTTAACCAGATATTCAGTCAACGTATTGATATGCGTTTTGATATCGTCTTCTTCTAGGAAAGACTGTTTGATATCAAGGTCCATCGATACACGAGTTGAGATGAAATAAACCAACTCAAGCAAGTCGTCAATACGTTTGGCCACACGAGTCAGCTCACGTGCATTGCGAAGTCGCGCATCTGCATAGCTTTCGAATAATGTAGTTAATGCTTGAATCGTATTTTTCTGTTGGCTTTCATCCATGCTGACATCAAGGTCGGCACGTTCAAATCTCGCCATCAATAAATCATCATGGCCTTCTATATTATCGACACGAGCGCGGTATTGACCTTCGATCAATACTTTAATGCAGTTCTCATCGCTGTCATGTGGCATAGTGCTGACGATGCGGCACACCGTACCGTACTGATACAAGTTGTCTTGATCAATATCTTCGGTCAGTGAGTCTTTTTGCGCGACTACCAGTACTTTGTTGCCATACTCAGCCTGTGCCAGCTCAACCGCTTTCACCGATGGCGCACGTCCCACAAACAATGCAATTTGCATGTGTGGATAGACGACGACGTCACGTAATGCCAGCAGTGGCAGATAGCTTTCATCTTCATTGTCTTTGACAGCGTTGGATGAGGCATTTGACGCATCCGTAGATGAGCTTTTTGTCTCATTATTCGCGTCAGCACTGATATTAGCGTCAGTGTCAGTATTTGCGTCAGACGTCGTGTCAGTGTTCAGGGCAGATGATACATCGATGTCGATGTTGTCTTTATCAATATTATGTTCACTCATATGTTTTTCCTCGTTCCCCAGACTTGTAAAGTCAAGTTCGTGGTTCATGTTTAGATAAATGGTGCTCACGAAAAAAATTGCAAGGCTGATTGGTGAAGTCGTCTGCTTATCTTTGTTAAATAGTTATCTGAGCGTCCAGTTATTAATGCAATTAATGTGGGTAACGATGTGTTGTCATTAGTGTGACTGGTCTGTGAAGGATAAAGACAGTCAGAAATTATAAAAGAGGGTTTAGATGTATAGGTGATATTTGGCTACCTATGTTGATGCCTAATTGGTTCTATGCGTAGGCTTTATACCCAAAATAAGGTAAACTGGCGCGCGTCTAAAACAGGCTCTCATATTGAGACGTTTTAGACAACAGGGCGATATTCATTAGTTTCAATATTCATAGGTCTCAATAAGACCAAAGTATAAAGAACAAGGGGCAACACATGGCCATCAATGCGGTATTGCTAGCAGTTATTATTATGCTAGGACTGTCACTTTCGCGAGTGCACGTGGTGCTCAGTTTATTAATCGGGGCGCTGGCAGGTGGACTGCTAGCAGGGCTTGGTATTACTGATACGCTCAATGCTTTTCAAGAAGGCATCCGTAATGGCGCAGAGATTGCGCTGTCATATGCACTGCTTGGGGCGTTTGCGGTAGCGATTGCTCATTCAGGTTTGCCGCAATCGTTGGCAGGCGCGGTCATCAAGCGTATCGATGCTGCTGGTACGAGTGGCATGATTAAGTACATGCTGTTTGCAGGCCTCATTACCATGAGCTGCTTTAGTCAAAACTTAATCCCTATTCATATTGCCTTTATTCCGCTGCTGGTACCGCCACTATTGTTAGCATTCAATCGCATGCAGATTGATAGACGCCTGATTGCTTGTCTGATTACGTTTGGACTGGTCACCACCTATATGTTTATTCCTTATGGCTTTGGTGATATCTATCTCAATCAGATTATGCTAAAGAATGTAGGTGAAGCGGGTATCGATGTTGCTAATATTTCTGTGGTGCAAGCCATGGCGATTCCTGCATTGGGTATGCTAATTGGTTTACTGGTTGCTGTATTTATCAGCTACCGTAAGCCACGTACGTATCAGCAGATTGCGATAGATCAGCAAGCGCA
Source organism: uncultured Psychrobacter sp. (assembly GCF_947500265.1). Classification (GTDB taxonomy): domain Bacteria; phylum Pseudomonadota; class Gammaproteobacteria; order Pseudomonadales; family Moraxellaceae; genus Psychrobacter. Next base: position 192,420 of record NZ_CANMRN010000004.1, read on the forward strand.
TGATGCAGTAGTGGAAGGCGATGCATTAAGTAAAACCGCCGTTGGTGCACAGTCGCAAAGCAAGTTAAAGACACTGGTTGCATTGGCTGCTATCGTGACTGCTTTTGTGGTGCAGCTATATACTGATTCGCTACTTCTCGGCTCAATGTTTGGCTTCGGTGTGTTTATGGCGACCGGCGTGGTGAAGTGGCGTGATGCTGATGGCGTCTTTAATGACGGTATCAAACTGATGGCGATGATTGGTTTTATTATGATTACCGCGCAAGGCTTCGCTGAAGTGATGAAAGCCACTGAGCAAATTCAGCCATTAGTCGATGGGGCAGCGTCACTGTTCGCTGGTAACAAAGCGATGGCCGCATTTATCATGCTATTGATTGGTTTGATTGTGACCATGGGCATTGGTTCTTCATTTTCGACCATTCCTATTTTGGCCGCGATTTATGTACCGCTATGTATTTCTTTAGGGTTTTCGCCATTGGCTACTGTAGCGATTATCGGTACGGCTGGCGCGCTGGGTGATGCAGGTTCGCCAGCGTCAGATTCGACGTTGGGGCCAACGTCTGGTCTGAATATCGACGGTCAGCATGACCATATCAAAGACAGTGTGATACCGACATTCTTGCATTACAACATTCCACTACTGGCATTTGGTTGGATTGCAGCGATGGTGTTGTAGGTTGCTTTAGCTAAAATATAGTTTTATAAAAAGCCATCGTATAGATGGCTTTTTTGTTTTAAGGTGGGAATAGAAAATAGTGCATAAAAAAGGATGGGTTTATGAAAGTTAAAGAACACATGAGTGCAACTCAGCTTAAAAAGATATTAAAAGAAAGAAAATATTTAAATCCCAAGAAATTAGAGACACTTCTAAGGATTCTTGAAGAGAAAGTACAAGAGGTTATTCCACCTAAAAAATTTGAAGAGGTCTACTATATCTTTAATACAGAAGAGGCTGTTTTCTATGGGATACAAGGACCGATATCTTGCTTAAGTTACGTATTTTTGAATAACAATTTTGTTGTAAATGTAGACATAAGAGGTAATCGTTCCTACTCCGTAACATTAAGTTTTCATGACAACATTAATAAACCAACCGATGAAGATAAAAAGGAAATCATTAACCAGTTGTTTGACATTGTCGAAAATGCAGAAGTTTTTTTGCTTGAAGACATGACTAGAGACAACACGACTATTGAATTTGTAGAGGTATAAGTTATTGGTGCGCTAGGCGCACCCTACTCAAGTCAAAGGTCGTCTTCATCAAAATCCTTAATCTCACCGCTTAAACTACTCAAAAACTCATCACTTTGCGCGAGCAAAGCATTTAAGCGTTCTTCATTGACGAGCCTTGTCATCTCATCAGCGCTAAACGGCTGCTCTTGACTGTAGTAGCGTTGCTCTCTAGCGTCTTCATTGCCTAATGTCTGCAAATACTCATCCACACTGTCTGCACTGGAATCAGCAGCACTAGAGTCTTTTTCAAAGTGTTTATCGTCTTTCATTAAAACCACCTTATGCCGCTTGGGGTAATTAAGCCGTCTAATGGTACATCCCACGGTTGACGCGCTAATTGTTCAACCACTTGAAAGTCATAACACCAGCCAATTTTTAATGGATTTTTCGCACCTGAGCGATGGCTGTTACCAAGCGTCGTATCATAGAACCCACCACCCATGCCCATACGGTTGCCGTTTAGGTCTACCGCCACCAGTGGACAAATCATCACGTCTAGTTCTGATGCCCATAATAGGGCGCGGCTGTGGTTTTGCTTCATGCCTAATTGGTGAATGCGAGTGGGGACGTTGATCAGTTTTGAGTGATAAACAGGTACAAAGCGCAGGTGTTTATCATCATTGCCATTGCTAGTACGACCAAGTGAACCAACAACTGGCAAGTAAGGTAAATAGCCTAAGCGCTGACACCAGTCTAGCAGTGGCTGGGTAGGTAGCTCACCAAATCCATCATAGTACAGTCCAATGCGTGCATGTGTAGGCAATCGCTGCTGTAGCTTAGATAAATGCAAGCTTGCAGACTGAGCAAATTGTCTACGCGCGCCATCGCTTAACTGGCGACGCTGGCGAGTAAAGTGCCGTCTAGGCGGGTTGCTGATGACAGTTTCGGATGTTTCAGTGTTTTTTGAGTCCGAATTATTTGGATCAAGGTTATTTGGCTCAGGCCGTATTGGTTTGGGGTGCATGGTTTCAGAGTGCATAATTTTAGATAGCATAGGTATCTTATCCAATGAAGTATCAGATTGGTGATGACAGGCGTTTTTAGACATTCGTTTTTAGGCATTGCTCAAGGCTATTTGTGAATATTCAACACGCCCTAGTCATGCTATCATAACGCCACTTTACATCGTATTTCCGTTTATGTGCAGCAGCTGTTGCACTTTTTATCGTTCAGTTATCTAACAACAAACCAGTAAAGAGGGTAGTTATGTCGACACAGAATCAGGCAACTCGTACCGAAAAAGACACCATGGGCAACGTAGAAGTCCCAGCTGACGCTTATTGGGGTGCGCAAACTCAGCGTAGCCGCGAAAACTTCAAAATCGGTGGCGAGACGTTGCCGCGTCCAATGATTGAAGCGATGGCACTGGTCAAAAAAGCCGCTGCGATTACCAATGCAAGCCTAGAGCGTATCGAAGGCGACAAGCGTGACCTTATCGTACAAGCCGCTGACGAAATCATCAATGGTGGTCTGGTCGATCAGTTCCCATTGGTTGTATGGCAGACAGGTTCTGGCACACAGTCAAACATGAACATGAACGAAGTATTGGCCAACCGTGCTAACGAAATCGCTGGTTCTGAGCGCGGTAGCTACACGCCAATTCACCCAAATGACCATGTGAACCATGCACAGTCTACCAACGACAGCTTCCCAACGGCGATTCGTGTGGCAGCTGCTCGTCAGATCAACAGCTTGTTGATCCCAGCAGTACAAGCCCTACGCGATACGCTAGCGGCAAAAGCCAAAGAATTCGATAGCATCGTAAAAATCGGTCGTACGCATTTACAAGACGCGACGCCTTTGACTTTAGGCCAAGAGTTTAGCGGCTATGTGAGCCAACTTGACCATTCATTGACTCGTATCGACAACGCGCTACAAGGTCTATATGAATTGCCACTAGGTGGTACTGCCGTTGGTACTGGTCTAAACGCCCATCCTGACTATGCAGTAAAATCAGCTGAGCAACTAGCGACTTTGACTGGCTTGCCATTCGTTACGTCACCAAACAAATTTGAAGCACTAGCCGCTCGTGATGCAGAAGTATTTGCCTCAGGCGCACTAAAAACATTAGCGGGCAGCTTAAACAAAATCGCTAACGACGTACGTTGGTTGGCATCAGGTCCTCGTTGTGGTCTGGGCGAGTTGACGATTCCTGAAAATGAGCCAGGCTCTTCTATCATGCCAGGCAAAGTGAACCCAACTCAGTCAGAAGCAATGACCATGGTTGTCGCTCAGGTCATGGGTAACGACACAACTATCAGCATGGCTGGCGCGTCAGGTAACTTTGAGCTAAACGTGTATAAGCCAGTTATCGCGTTTAACTTGTTGCAATCTATCAAGCTGCTTGGCGATGCTTGCAACAGCTTCAACGAAAACTGTGCCGTTGGTATCGAGCCAGTAAAAGACAAAATCGATGACTTCTTGCACAACTCATTGATGCTAGTCACGTCATTGAACCGTCATGTTGGTTATGAAAATGCTGCAAAAATCGCTAAGACTGCTTATAAAGAAAACAAAACTTTAAAGCAAGTTGCGGTTGAGCTAGAGCTATTAACTGAAGCGCAGTTCGATGAGTGGGTAATTCCTGCTGATATGGTACATCCTAAGTAAGCAGTAGACCAAATAATGAGCTGCTACGGCGTCAGACTCGCTTAATGTACGATAAGTACAATTTGCCCTCGTCTTTCTGGTAGCAGCATCATATTTGTTCCACTGAGAATTTAGAAATAAAAAGACCTTGTCACGTTATGTGGCAAGGTCTTTTTTTTGTTTTCGATTGGATATTACTTTTATCTATTAAATGTTTCATTCGCTATAGAAATAATACAATTTACTTATTATCGTATTAAGTTTACTCTCAATATCAAAATTACGTTCAATGAGGCAAACAATGGCTTCCAATAAGAACCAACATTATGTACCTCAGTGCTATTTAAAAAAATTTTCTACTGATGAATCAAAAGCAGCTATTTGTCTCTATAATCTGAACAAAAAGAAACTAATAGAAAATGCACCTATAAAGAACCAGTGTTCAAAAAACTACTTCTATGGCGAAGACCTAGCTTTAGAGAAGGCGTTACAGCCGATTGAAGGGCAGTTCTCTGAAATAGTTCGCAATCTTGAAAATATAAATTACGTTCTGACAGACAAAGACAAGCTATTTCTCATAGAATTTTGGCTACTTCAACGTGCAAGAACTGAGGAGTTTTCTAAGTCTACTGCTGAATCAACTGAACAAGATATAAAAACTTTGCTTTCTATTGACATTAAAATGGAAGTTAAAGAAGTTGTTCACAAAGTAATGCAGTCGATCTTAAAAGATAGGCATTTAATTCATGACTTAAAGGTTTGTATTTTAAAGAACAATACTAAAACTGATTTCATAACCTCAGACCATCCAGCAGTACTCACAAATCGATGGTATTTTCTCAATAAAAAAGTGCAATTTAGATCTTTTGGATTACAGTCAGCAGGAGGACTGTTTATTTTACCTCTTACTCCTAGAATTCTTATGTTGGCCTATGATAAAGATGTTTATAGTATTGCTAACGTAAAAGGGTGGGTTCAGCTTAAAAATAGGTGTGATGTAGATGCTTTTAACTATCTTCAGTTACTGAATTGTCGAGCTAATATATACACAGCAAATCCTGATAGTGCTCGATATCTAGAGAGTCTTCATAATAAAGTGGAGTATTCAAAATCTTTGCAAGGCCATAAAACAGAGTTTTACATTTCAGATAATTCTGACGGTAAGATAAGAGATGAAAATCGAATTGATGTTTCTGAAATTAAAGTAAATCAAAAGTTCTTCAAAGTCTCTCAAACCGTTTACGCTGCACCACCAATATGGCCTAGAGTAATAAATTGGAAGCCAAATGGGTTTATAATGACAAATGACACGTATGATGATTTTGTTCGTCAAGCAGTAGTAAAAAAAATAGGGCGAAGTGATTTTTATAAAATGTCGATCCGCAAAGGCTAGCTAGAGTCAGTAAAAGTAATTTTATTCAAACAACTAAACTTCTCTGACTTCTTAAAAACTCAAAATATGTGTTGATCTAAAGTACCTACAAAAAAGCCAAGCAAAATGCTTGGCTTTTTCATATCAAACTTCTAAGCTTAGTTAAAACTTATAAAGCAAACCAAGCGTGGTCGCCGCTTCAGTACGTGAGTCGACCATTGGGCTATCATACTGCTCATTCGGTACATAGCTCACGCTTTGATTGGCGAATCCTGCCCAGCGCTCATTAAAGTCATAGTTGGCACTGATATTGATATACGGGTTCAGGCTTGAGTTAGATTTATACGCATCAACGCCTGTCTCTGCTGACTCTTTTTCACTGACACCATAGTAGTATTCATTGTAGTCAGCATCATGATATTCAAAGCCAATACTTGGATAGACCGTTAGCTTGCCTTTAGTGATTCTAGAAAGGTAGGTCAAGCGAGCTGTGTTACCACCACTACGATCTAATACATCAGCACCTATCTGCGCGCGGATGCCGCCAATAGCCGTACGACGCTGATAGCTTAGACCTGCTTCTGCTGATGATTTACGCTCATCTAAGCCTTGTAGTGCGCCATTGGCATCATCAGGTTCAAACTCAGAACCTGCAAGCTTGGCATAGGCAGACAGCTGATTGACACCATCATTGATCAGATACGCACCAGCTTGCGCACCGCGTACATAGACTTTATTGTTGTCATAAAATGCACCTGGTAGCACGCGCACTTTAGTACTGTCTTCGAGATCATAGGCTGATTTGACCGCCATGACATTGACCCCAACGCTGAGCCCAGCATCTTTATCAGTCGGCAAGTTGTCATTAAAAAGTGCGGCGTTAGACATGCTAGCCACACTAAGTAGTGCAGTAGCTGTGAACGCGCTAAACATAGTACGTGTAGAGATATTAGGTAGCGCTGCAAGTTTTAACATAATTGGATCTCGTAAGTGAGTATAAATAACTGAGTGGTGCGATTAAGCAAAACATGTTCAAAAGAGTAAGTAATCAAATGAATCAGTAATATAGGTCAGTATGCTGTTTTTGGAGTCTATATAGCAATGATAGATAAGTATGAGCATTTACTCAATGGCTTTTAGTACTTGCAGTAATTGCTGATGAATATCTTGCCACCACCAGACAAAACCAATGCTAATAAGTAGCATTGCAAGCCATGGTAATAGCTGCCAAATAATGGAAGGTTTTTTAAGTGCTTTGGGATCAATACTATTATGAACAGCTTCATTACTTAACGGTGAATTGTTAGCAGTAACGCTTTCAGCACTATTGTTAGCATTTATATCAGACACATTCGTTTCATTGTTAGCAACCGCAGTATTTTGTTCGATTGAGTTGGCAGCAAAATGAGGTGGCTGTTCGATAGGAGTGGCGTCATAGCGGCCTTGATTATCATGTTGGTCATGATACTGGCCACTATACTGACTATCATATGGTGGGTTGTCGTGAGCACCGTATGTATAGTTGGTTTGATAAGAATTAAACGTGCGCTGCTGCTGAATCGCTGCGTTTTGTATAGCAACGGCTAAACGCTGACGGTAGCCAATCGCAAAAGCCAATGCAATCACTAGTCCCGTGATTGCGCCACCGATATGACCAGCATTATCAATACCCGGTACGGCAAACCCATAGACAAGATTGATGCCCATAATAAATATGAGGCTTTTGAGGTTAAGCACCATGCCATTGACCGATATTTTAAACAGTGCAGCGATTAATAGTGCCGCGCCAATGCCCATGATACCGCCTGATGCGCCAGCTGATAGTCCAGGCTGTCCCGTACCATCCAAAATACTTTGCCACGTGACATAGCTGTTGAGTAAGTTACCACCGATTGCCGCCAGCAAAAATAACGCTAAAAATTTGGCTGAGCCAAACATCGGCTCGGCAATCTGCCCAAAGAAATACATGGCAAACCCATTAAACAATAAATGCATCAGACCAATGTGCAAAAACGCACTGCTGACCAGTCGCCAAGGATCATCACCCATAGTAAAAGGTAGGGCATTAGCACCCCATTTGAGCAGGGCTTCAGTTGAAGGGTTATTGGCATCGACGCCCGTCAGTACCTGCATAATAAATAGCCCAATAAAGCTGGCTAATAGCAGGGTAGTGACGGGTGCAGTTTTTAATAGTTGTTGAATGGTCATAAAAGCGAGATATCATCAAAATGTTGTATAGATAGTATAAAGGGTATGGCCAGATAATGTTATGTATCCGCAGGTCATCATGGTACAAGTTTTCATAGTCTTGATGGCTGATAGCTTTTAAAACTAGATAGTTCTTAGAAAAAGTTCTTAAAAATGAATAGTTCTTTAAAGCGGATAACTCTTAAAAATTGATAGCTCTAAAAATGACCAACTTTAAGATTCTCATAAGTACCTTTTACCAAGATATCGTCCGTAACTTTATTGATATCAGTATGACCGCAGAATGCCATTGAGATATCACACTCTTTATAGATGATTTCGAGCGCGCGGCGTACACCATCTTCACCATAAGCGCCCAATCCATAGAGAAAAGCGCGACCAATCATCGTGCCTTTTGCACCCAGTGAGATGGCTTTTAGCACATCTTGACCAGAGCGAATGCCACTGTCTAACCATACCTCGATATCGCTATCCTCAGCATGGATAGCTTGTACGATGTCAGACAGCGCAGAAATAGAAGACAGTGCGCCATCTAATTGACGACCACCATGATTAGAGACGACCAGTGCATCAGCACCGCTACGGGCCGCCATAATGGCATCTTCAGGTTCCATGATGCCTTTGATGATGAGTTTGCCACCCCACATATCTTTGATACGCGCCACATCATCCCAGCTCAAACGTGGATCAAACTGCTCTTCTGTCCATGAGCTCAATGATGACAAGTCTTCAACGCCTTTGGCATGACCGACGATATTGCCAAAGCTACGACGTTTGGTGCCTAGCATATTCATACACCACTGCGGCTTGGTCATTAGATTGATGATGTTGGTAAGTGTCGGTTTAGGCGGTGCAGACAAGCCGTTTTTGATGTCTTTATGACGCTGACCCATGACCTGCAAGTCGGCAGTTAATATCAGTGCTGAACAATTGGCATCTTTGGCCCGTTGAATCAAATTGGCCATATAGTCTTGATCGCGCATGACATATAATTGGAACCAAAACGGTTTGCTGGTATGAGTGGCGATATCTTCGATAGAGCAGATGCTCATGGTCGAGAGGGAGAAAGGCACGCCAAATTTTTCAGCGGCACGTGCGGCATGAATCTCGCCATCTGCCCACATCATACCAGTGAACCCAGTTGGAGCGATGGCGACGGGCATATTGACGGACTCACCAATCATTTGTGTTGCTAGACTGCGATTGTCCATATCGACCAATACTCGCTGGCGCAGTTTGATACGGTCAAAGTCAGTTTCATTACTACGATACGTGGTCTCAGTCCATGAGCCTGAATCGACATAGTCATAAAACATACGCGGTACTTTGCGCTCAGCGACACGGCGCAGATCTTCAATCTCTGTTATTTTCTTTAAGACAGGTTTTAAATCTTTCATGATTTCTCACCACTTTATCATCGTAATTGGGCGTCTTTATTATAGGTCTAATGCTATTAAGCGAGCAGCTGTTGCAAATCCATCACCGAAAACGGATAGTTCAATCGTTTGGATGGCGTCAAAATCACAGGAATAGCTGTGGCAAATTCCATCATCAGCGCCTCATCAAAGTCTGCAATATCGACATGTTGGTAACTAATTGGTTGTACGGCTTGAAACTGAGTGATTATTTGCTCAGCGATGTCACATAAATGGCAGCCCGAGGTGCCGAGTAGCCACCATTGATTGTTATTTTCAGCGATGTTGAGGCTTGGACTTGCTGCAATAACACGCGCTCGTAATACTTCTATATTATCATCGTACATGGTTAATCTCTTATCTTCATACTGATTGCAAAGCGCTGATGCTCAGCACGCGCTTATTTAAAATGTAAAATACTTTAACGGTCATTACATCATAAAGAAGTGGGGTAAATAATGACAGCGATTGTGAGATTAGGTAAGATGACCTGCTATTGATCATTATTAATGACGAATGCTCAACAGTTAATGATTGGCTATAAATAGCCCGTTTACAATCATTGATTCTTAGTTGATGTTTCATAGTCATTAATAGAGTATCTATCTTATCTTATTACTTTTTTAACCACTCGGACATCGCGCATGACAAGTTTTGGCACATTTATCAAACGTCTGTTATTGGCAATTATGCTATTGGTTGTCGCATTCCACATATTGGTCGTTGGACTACTATTAATTTGGAAAACACAGCCAATTAACAACAGTATGTTTATGTTGACGCATCGCCTAACGGGCGGCACGGTCACTCAAACATGGGCTGAATATGATGCAATTGCCAAATCTGCCAAACAAGCAGCGATTGTAAGTGAAGACTCAACGTTTAGTCAGCACAGTGGTTTTGATTTTAAAGGTATCAAAGCGGCGCAAAAGAAAAATGAAGAGACAGGCAAAATGTCTGCTGGTGGCTCAACGATTACTCAGCAATTGGCAAAGAACTTGTTCCTCACCTCGCATCGCTCTTATGTGCGTAAAGCGGAAGAGGCTGTCATCACTGTGATGATTGAGACGCTATGGGACAAGCAGCGCATCATGACCGCTTACCTAAATGTGGCGGAGTTTGGTAATGGTATCTATGGTATAGACGCGGCAGCGCATCATTATTTCGATAAGTCTGCGGCCAATCTAAACCGAGATGAGTCAGCACTTCTGATTGCGATGCTTACCAATCCAAAGTACTACGAAGACAATCAAGGCGATAAGCGTTTACGTAACAAGCAACGTATTATCAAAAAACGCATGAAAAATGCCGTATTACCGCAAGCCTCTTCATAAATATAAATCCTTAGGGCTGGGCTAGATTATAGGATCGGATGTTGTAGGCTAGGATATACCCTAATAAAGACAGAACTATAAAAGATGATGGCGTATCGATAACGCAAAAGGAGTAGTGACGTGGTAGAGATGACTAGTAATCAGGGCAGCAGTAATGTTAACGATATGATTGACGTTAATAATGTTGAAGATGGCGCTAATGACAATATTGATAAAGACGTTAGTGTAGATAATATCCAAAATAATTTAGCAGAAATCGAATGGCAACGCTCAGCAGATGGTAGCTATTCACCTAGCAGTTATATCAATCGTGATTTGTCTTTACTACAGTTTCATCTGCGGGTATTGGCGCAGGCATCTAGTTCGCGTCACCCATTGCTTGAGCGCTTATTTTTCTTGATTATTTTTTCATCCAATCTCGATGAGTTTTTTGAAATTCGTGTCGCTGGCATCATGCAAAAGCTCAACATCGGTGATGTATCGACCAGTGCTCATGGCATGCGTCCTAGCGAAGTGTTAAACGAGATATCTATTATCACTCATGCTGCAATCAGTGAGCAGTACCGTATTCTCAATGAGGATATCTTGCCAGCGCTCGCGCTCGAAGATATCCGCTATCTCAAACGTGATGAGCTAAACGCTGAGCAGTCTGCATGGATGAAGCGCTATTTTACGGAGCAAGTCGTACCCGTATTGACACCGATTAGCATTGATCCAGCGCATCCATTCCCGCGTCTTGTAAATAAAAGCTTAAACTTTATTGCCACGTTGGAAGGTAAAGACGCCTTTGGACGTGACATCAACTTGGCGATTGTACCTGCGCCGCGCAGTCTGCCGCGTGTGATTCGTCTGCCAGATGAGCTAACTGGTGGCAAAGAGCATCATGTGATGCTATCCGCTATTATTCATGAGCATATCGGTGAGCTATTCCCTGGAATGAGTGTGACAGGCTGTCATCAATTTAGGCTAACACGTAATGCCGATTTAGATTTGGCCGATGATGTCGAAGACATTGCCAAAGCACTAGAAGGCGAGCTTGAAAACCGCCGCTTTGGTGATAAGGTGCGCCTTGAGGTCACCACCGATTGTCCAACGCACATCAGTGAGTATCTGCTCAATGAGTTTGAGCTGCATGACAATCAGTTATACCGTGTCAATGGCCCAGTCAACCTAACGCGCTTGCTGTTTGACTTTAATATTCCTGCGCTACGCTATCAGCCATTTACTCATGTCGTGCCAAAGGCATTCCGCCGAGAAATGGATAAGTCAGATAAATCGACCAGTATGTTCGCTGCCATGCGTAAAAGTGATGTGTTGGTTCATCATCCTTTTCATGCCTTTTCTCCGATTATTAATTTACTTTGGCAAGCGGCCAGTGATCCCAAAGTATTGGCGATTAAGCAAACGCTATATCGTTCAGGCACCAATTCAGAAATCGTCAAAGCACTTGCAGCCGCCGCTCGTAATGGCAAAGAAGTTACGGCTGTTATCGAGCTGCGTGCGCGTTTTGATGAAGCGTCTAATATCGCAGTTGCCAACTATCTACAAGAAGCAGGCGCGGTCGTGGTCTACGGTATCGTCGGTTATAAGACCCATGCCAAGCTCATGCTAATCGTACGCCGCGAGGACGACCGAATCCGCCGTTATGTCCATTTGGGCACTGGTAACTATCACGCAGCCAATGCCAAGGTCTATACGGACTATGGTCTGTTTAGCGCTGATCCTGATATCTCAGAAGATGTTCACAAAATATTCCAAGAGTTAACCGGCATGGGTAAGCCTGCCAACCTCAAAAAACTATTACATGCACCGTTTACTTTGCATGAAAAATTGATGAGCTTTATCGATGATGAAATCGCTCATGCCAAAGCGGGCAAACGTACTCATATTATCATCAAGGCCAATGCGCTCACTGAGCGCCGTCTCATTGATAAGTTATACGATGCCTCGCAGGCAGGCGTTAAGATTGAGCTGATTTTACGGTCTATGTGTTGTCTACGTCCACAAGTAAAAGGACTCTCCGAAAATATCACTGTGCGTTCTGTTATCGGCCGATTTTTGGAGCATACGCGTGTTTATTATTTCTATAATGACGGCGATGAGCGCTTATACTGCGGTAGTGCAGACTGGATGGATCGTAACCTGTTCCATCGCGTAGAAGTGGCATTCCCGATTGAGAATAAAAAGCTGTTTAAGCAGATTTATCAAGATGGCTTAATTAACTACTTACAGGATAATACGCAAGCGTGGACACTTGATGGCACTGGCGTTTGGCAGCAGCTACAGCCAGCAGCAGGCGAGGAGCCACATGTCGCACAAGAGCATTTACTAAAAACAATTAATCGTGTCGAGGAATCTAGCTAATCCGTAAAAGCACCTTTAGGCGATAATCAGCTATTCAATTATCTATCTAACCAAGCACTGGTAAATACCGGTGCTTGGTTTTTTTGCGCTCACCAATTGCAAAAGTTACAAACTGACTTGCAACCTCACAATTATTCACATATTGATACGGCAGTACACTGGTGCATTACCCAAGGTCATACCTATAATTAATATCAATTCTGACGCTACTTGATAAGTATTGGTTACTCATTTGGGCGTTGGTATAAGTTCAAAATGTATATCTATTTAATGTTTCAAAACAATTTAATAAAATCATAAGAATAGGAAATAAACCATGAGTACTACTAACGATGACAATTCAGATATCAAGCAAGCTGCAGAACAGGTAAATGGTCAGGAAGTTGAGAAGAACTTAGCAGAGAATAAAAAAGTCGACGCCCCTGAATCATTAAGTGAAGAAGAGCAAACACCTTTTATCGATGATGACTTACGTACTGATAAGTAATTTCTAATATTAATCACCGACCTAATATACGACAATAATAAATAATAAAGCGAGGGATACGCCATGACTATGCAAGAACCTATAGGAACAGAAGCAACAGACACAGAAGAAAAAGTAATCGTGGATGACCCTGCTGCTAATGAGTTAGAAAACCCTAAAGATAGCTATGCAGGGCGCAAGCACAAGCCTGAAATCGATGGCCCTGAGCAAGACTCACAAGAGACTGACGAAGTTTATGCTGATCCACGTAAAGAAGAGAATCTTCCAGCTGGTGGCAAGAACGCAGCAGAACTAAGTGCCTACGACTTGAGCCAAAAAGGTAATGAGTAAAGGAGTATAGCTAACAGTGTGCTAACCAAATCGACAAAATTATAAATATAAAAAGAGGATATGATAATGCAAGCCAAAGACTCAGCAATAGACAAGACAAAGGTACTAGGATCTGATGATCATAGTGCAATTGAAAGAAATACTACTGAGAACAAAGGGACCGATACTTTTGATGAGTCTGTTGTCGACTCAGAACACGTAAATGATAATGACAATCCAGCGCGCCAACCAGATCGTCGTGATCAAGAAGGTAGTACCGCATTTGATGACAATATCAATGAAGATACTGTCGGTAGTGCAGCACCAAAGAGTGAGGGTATTAATGATTTAAATCGTTATGCCAATATTGATAATGCACAAACCCGTATTTTAAATCCTGATGAAAAAGATTAGATAGGTTTAAATCTCGAAAGATATATAGCGTTTCTTGGATTAGATAAGTAATTATTATAGTAGGGAGTACCAATGAATAACTCACATAATGAAAGCGTCAATAGCGATTATAACTTAAAAGATGCAGATGATAATAATGGTATTGTCCCTGATGATGCATTACAGAAAGCAAATCCAGCCGCAGCAGAAAAAGCTACGGAAGATCATGATCCGCATAATGTCGCTAAGAGTAACAAACAGTATGACAGTCCACTCATGGAAGATAAAAAGTAAGAATTAACTATATCGGTAGCTATTAGTATTTGTACATAAATAGGCATTTGTACATAAACAGAAAGGCACTGTGTTTGGTAAGAGTATATAACTCGTATCAAACACAGTGCCTTTTTTGCTTACTATATTTTTACTTTCTACATTATATAGGTAGTAGGTTTAGGTAAGGCGTGGGTTTTAAGCAGGTGTACCACTATGAAAACGTAGCTCAGCATCTGGGCTACTTATTAATTCAGCCTCTACTTCTTTAAAGAAAGCGACTCGCTCGTCTATATTCTCATCTGACAATGTTTGAGCAAGCGCAAGATAATCTTCGAAATGACGACTCTCTGACTTGAGTAGATAACGATAATACTTCGCTAAGCGTTCATCATCGATGACCTCGGCCAACGCTGCAAAACGCTCACAAGAGCGCGCCTCAATAAACGCCCCGATTATTAATACATCAACCATCGCTGCTGGCTCGTAAGTGCGTTTGTGCTTTAACATACCTTTGGCGTAGCGTCCAGCACTCAGATATTTCCACTCTTGGCCGCGCTCATTCATGATACCTAGTACTTGCTCGTAGTGCAGCATCTCTTCACGTATCAGCTGCGCGAGTTTACGTTGCAAGTCATAAGAGAACTCATAACGAAATATTAAATTCATCGCAGTACCAGCGGCCTTTTTTTCGCAGTTAGCGTGGTCTTGAATAATCATAGGTAGGTTTTCAATCGCGGCATCTACCCAAGATTGCGTGGTTCGAGCACCTAAAAAGTTATAAACAGGAGATAGGTCTACCTTTATAGGAGTGCGCAGATGCGTAATATCGATGCTATCTTCTTCAGGCAGCTCTTTTTCAGACAGCTCTTCTTCGATTAGATCTGTTTCGGCACTATTATTTACAGTTTGAGAAATATTTTCTTCGACAGATTTTTTTTCGATACTATCGTTATCTATAGTATTTGCTGTTGATTGGAATGTTGCGAGGTCTTGTTGATTGATAGTCATAGTCTAAGGAAGCTTTATTTATGAATGGTGATACGAGTAATTATATCGTTAGTCTGACCTAGATACGATGTTAAATAACTGACAGTCATCAATAGGTGTTTATTAATAGATAACGGTTAAGCATAATTAAAGGTGTCAATGATTACTTACTGTTTATATTAATTTTGCTGCATCTAATTCCTAGATGATGATTATAGCTCCTAGAGTAGGCCACTTATACATTATCATTATTAAACAGCCTAAGTATTTACTTAGTAAATGGTGTTTCCTTGTTAATTTTATTATTTGATAGTAGGATGATATTTTGCTATTTAAGCATTTCGTCTTACTTTTATGATTCACTATTAGTAAAGAGTAAGTCTAATATCAATAGATTGCGTTTTACTAGAACATCAAATTTGTAGATATATCTTCTCAGAAAAATTAGAGAATCAAAGATTCCACAACGAATGAGATATGAACGTTTAAAACCTCACAAGATTAAAAAATCTTAAACAGTTACTGTCACAACTCAGTATTAGTACCCCTCACGAACAGATAAGGATAACAATATGAGCCAGTCTTCTAACACCAATCGTATTCAAAAAGGCAGTCTTGCCATCGATCAGCAGTTATATGACTTTATTGAAAACGAAGTATTACCGAAAGTCGGTGTGGATTCAGACGATTATTGGTCAGGTTTCGAAAAGGTTATTAAAGAATTTACCCCGCGCAATAAAGCGCTATTGGAAACTCGTGACAAGATTCAAGCACGGATTGACCAGTGGCACCTAGATAATCCTGCAAAAGATGGCGAAATCGACTATCCAGCTTATAAGACATTCTTGCAAGAGATTGGTTATTTGCTACCTGAAGGCGAAGCATTTACAGTTGATACCAAAAACGTCGATGACGAAATCGCGCACATCGCAGGGCCACAGCTAGTCGTACCAGTTCGTAATGCTCGTTATGCGCTTAACGCGACCAATGCACGTTGGGGTAGCTTATACGATGCTTTATATGGCACCGATGTTATCAGTAGTGAAAATGGTCAAGAAGCGGGTGGTAGCTATAATCCTACCCGCGGTGCTGCTGTTGTCGCTTACGCCAAAGCGTTCTTAGATGAGCACTTCACACTAGCATCAGGTTCTTACAATGATGTGACTGGCTTTAAAGTAGTCGATGGCAAGCTAGAAGTTGTACAAGGTGATAGCAGTACCGAGCTAAAAGATACGGCTAAGTTTGTCGGTTTTGTCGGTGACGCTGAGGCTCCTACAGGTGTACTGTTAAAGAACAACGGCTTGCATGCTGAGATTCAAATCGATAGCAACCATCCAGTGGGTAAAGACGATCCAGCAAACATCAAGGACGTACTGCTTGAGTCAGCCATGACAGCCATTCAGGATTGTGAAGACTCAGTTGCTGCTGTAGATGCAGAAGAAAAAGTCGAAGTCTATCGTAACTGGCTTGGCTTGATGAATAGCGACCTACAAGAAACCTTTGAAAAAGGCGGTAAAACCCGTACACGTAAGCAAAACCCAGATCGTGAATATAACACGCCAGATGGTGGCAAGCTGATCTTACCAGGTCGTTCGCTATTGTTAATTCGTAACGTCGGTCACTTAATGCAGAACCCTGCCATCTTAGTCGATTTGGGCGAGGGTCAAGAGCAAATATTTGAAGGCTTAATGGATGGCCTAATCACACCACTATTATCACTTAATGATATTAAAGGTAAAAACGAGCTATCAAACTCACGTCAAGGCTCAATGTATATCGTGAAGCCAAAAATGCATGGCCCTGAAGAAGTTAAAATGGCCAATGACTTATTTAATGCATCAGAGGATCTGTTAGGTCTAGAACGCAATACGCTCAAAATCGGTATCATGGATGAAGAGCGCCGTATGACGGTCAACTTAAAAGAAGCAATCCGCCAAGCCAAAGAGCGCGTTATATTCATTAACACGGGTTTCTTAGACCGTACTGGTGATGAGATGCATACCAGCATGAATGCAGGTCCATTTGTACCAAAAGGCGAGATGAAGTCGCAAGCATGGCAGCCTGCTTACGAGCAGTGGAACGTCGATATCGGTCTAGAGACAGGCCTACAAGGTCATGCGCAAATAGGTAAGGGTATGTGGGCTAAGCCTGATGAAATGAAAGAGATGATGGATACTAAGGCTGCTCATCCTAAATCTGGCGCTAGCACTGCATGGGTACCATCACCAACGGGCGCTACCTTGCATAGCATACACTATCATCAAGTGAGCGTAGCTGATGTACAAGATACGCTAAAATCACGCGAGCGTGCTAGCTTGGATGACATCTTGACCATTCCATTAGCAAAAAATACCGACTGGACTGACGAAGAAAAGCAGCAGGAGCTTGAAAACAATGCTCAAGGTATCTTGGGTTATGTCGTACGCTGGGTAAATCAAGGCGTTGGTTGCTCCAAGGTACCTGATATCAACGATGTAGGTCTCATGGAAGATCGTGCTACTTTGCGTATCTCAAGCCAACATATTGCTAACTGGTTGCATCATGGCGTGGTTAGTGAGCAGCAAGTGATGGATACGATGAAACGTATGGCCAAGGTCGTCGATGAGCAGAATGCAGGCGATGATGACTATCAATCGATGGCAGATAGCTTTGATAGCTCTTACGCGTTCAAAGCAGCCTGTGATTTAGTCTTCAAAGGCCGCGCACAGCCTAGTGGTTATACTGAGCCATTGTTGCATCAAGCACGTTTGGATCTTAAAGCAAACGCTTAGAACAACAGACTAAATATGACAAGCATTTGAGCATACTTGATGGGCAAGTATGCCAGTCATTCTTGCTCATTTGTAACTGCTGAATGTGTCAAGTATAAGTCATAAACTATTTTATGAGCGCTATTTGTGATCAATAAATAGCGCTCTTTTTTGGCATATTACTTAGTATCTATTACGTGCGTTTAAGACTATTAGTAACGGTATTAACCAATATTATTCGTATCTAATTGAGTAAATAGAAGTTTTTTCACAATCGTTCAAATATAAGAAATCATCTGTTATTCGATAACGCGTGTATCGAAAAAGCAAAAAAATATGTTGCAAATTATGTCAAAGTTGTTATGCTTGTATTCGAAGTATGAGTTTGGTAACGGATGTTACGCACGGAGCAATAAAGACCAAACGTTACATGGCAGTTGCGTTGTTTAATCCCAGTCATGTGTGTCATGGTTTTTTACCTTACTGTAATAGAAATTCGCCACACTTGTTTCTGACTAATCTCGGTAGCCAGTTACACATTATATCTTTGAGGATTTGTGACGATACCATTATGGGCGCCAGCTAATAATAGCTTGCTCATTACTACAATTGTAAAGTGGAGATACCCCATGAAAAAACTACTTTTAGCTACAGCAATCGCAGCCCTATCTGTATCTGCAGCCAACGCAGCACCTACCGTTTATGGTAAAGCTTTCGTTACTGCTGACTATGTAAATGCTGAGCGTGACGGTACTGATGATCAGTTCGACGTAGATAGCGATTCAGTACAAATCAACTCAAACATTTCACGCCTTGGTTTCAAAGGTTCTGAAGCGATGACTGCTAACACTGATGTTATCTATCAGTTAGAGTATGGCATTGCTATCGACGGTAATGATGACAACATTGGTTTCAAAAGCCGTGATACTTACCTTGGCCTAAACAACAAAGACTTCGGTCAGTTCCGTTTTGGTCGTAACTACTCAGTAACTGACTACATCAACAACGTTACTGTTACTGAAGGCTACTGGGATAACCTAGGTGTTAGTAACCTTGATATGGATGGCGACGTACTTGACGCTGTAACTATGGCTGATGGCGGCCGTGTTAATGATTCTATCGTATGGATTGCACCTAAATACAACGGCTTACCTTTAGAGCTTGCTCTACAGTATGGTGCTGACGAATCATTTGTTTCTGACAGTGATGACCGTGACAGTGGTTATGGTGCTTCTTTAATGTTTGACCAAGGTACTGGCTTCACTGCTGGTGTTGCTTACGAAAAAGACATGAGCCAAGATGGTGACCTTCTACGTGGTAGTGCTACTGTTGATCTAGGTAAATACATGGCTGCCCCAGTTATGCTAGGTGCTATGTATCAAGTAGCTGATTTCGATGGTGCAGATAACGGTACTGAAGACGAAAAAGGTCTAATCGTAAGCGCTGAAATGGGTCTAAACAATTTTGCTCGTCCAGCATCTGTATATGTACAGTATAATGGTACTAAAAACCTAGCTGGTTTTGACAACCGTGATTCAGATCAAGTGGTTGTAGGTGGCAAATATAACTTTAAAGACAACATGATTGCTCATGCTTATATCGGTAACAACTCTGCTGAAGACAAGAATACTAATACTGATCTTGACGTATTCGCATTGGGTGGCGGTCTAGAATACTTATTCTAGTATCACACTTAAGCAGATTACATAAAAAGACTCATCCTTCGGGATGAGTTTTTTTGTGCGATAAAGAATGATAACAGTTATGTAAACTTTGGTTTTTTCATCTTACTGTAATATTTGCTTGGTAAAGTTATGTCTAAGCAGTTCTTATGGCTCGCTGTATATCATGGTTTCGAAGGTATAGGACCTTACCATTATATATCTAACGATCTTAGACCATTTATCACTCAAATCGTAAAGTGGAGATATCCTTTGAAAAAATTACTTTTAGCTTCAGCAATTGCAATGCTATCAGTTTCTACTGTTCAAGCAGCCCCAACTGTCTATGGTAAGGCATTCGTGACTGCTAACTATGTAAATGCTGAGCTTGATCGCCAGTCGATGGATTTGCCAAACGATGCTATCAATGTCAACGAAGACAATAGCTCGGTACAAGTTAGCTCACACTCTTCACGTTTAGGATTCAAAGGATCTGAGACAATAACTGCTAATACAGACGTCATCTATCAATTAGAGTACGGTATCAAAATCGATGACAGTGGCAGTGACAATATTGGTTTCAAAAGCCGAGACACTTATCTGGGTCTAAAGAATAAAAACTTTGGCCAATTTCGATTCGGTCGTAACTACTCAGTTTCTGATTATGTTAACAACGTGACTGTAAATGAAGGGTATTGGGATAACATTGGTTCGAGCTCTTTAGGTAGTAGCAATACACTAACTGAAGCACTTACCTTGACTGATGGTGAGCGTATCAATAACTCAATCGTGTGGATTGCGCCAAAATATAACGATTTACCAGTAGAGCTTGCATTACAGTACGGCGCTGATGAGTCTTTTGTTTCTGATAGTAGTGATCGCGATAGTGGCTTCGGTGCTTCGTTGATGTTCGATCCGGGCACTGGTTTTACCGCAGGCGTTGGGTATGATAAAGATATGAGTGTTACAGGTGAGATTCTACGCGGTAGTGCTAGTGTCGACCTAGGTAAATACGTGGCTTATCCAGTGAAGCTAGGCGCGCTATACCAACAAGTAGATTTTGATGACTCAAACGATGAAGAGAAAGGCTTGGTCGTCAGTGCTGAAATGGGTCTAACCAACTTCTCACGTCCAGCTTCTGTTTATCTACAGTATGATAAGACTGAGAACTTAGCAGGTCTAGGCGGCAATGATTCAGACCAAATCGTATTGGGCGGTAAGTATAAATTCAAAGACAATATGATTGCACATGCTTACATCGGTAAAAACTCTGCAGATTTAGAAAATGGTCTCCTAGTAGTCAGAGACTACGCCAACAATACTTCTGAAGAAGTTGTTGCACGCGGTGATGCAGATGTATTCGCTATCGGCGGCGGTTTAGAATACAAATTCTAAATTAGATTTTTGTATAAGTTATTCGTAAAAACTCATCCTTCGGGATGAGTTTTTTGTTGTGCAACGTTTTAACAATAGAAAAATGTTTGCTACCAGCACGAAAACATAAGAGTTTCAGACAGTTTGCATTTTTGCCCTATATTTTATGGCGTATTTTTAGTAAAATCCTTCTTTACCAATTACCGACAGAGTACTATGACCAAGTTTATATTCGTGACCGGTGGGGTAGTGTCCTCACTAGGAAAAGGTATCACCGCAGCTTCTCTTGCAGCGGTCTTAGAAGCACGTGGCGTGACTGTCACGATGACCAAAATGGATCCGTATATTAACGTTGATCCAGGTACAATGAGCCCGTTTCAGCATGGTGAAGTATTCGTCACTGAAGATGGCGCAGAGACCGATCTAGATTTGGGTTATTACGAGCGCTTCTTGCGTCACTCAAAAATGAGTAAGAGTAATAACTTTACCAGTGGCCGTATTTATCAGAATGTGTTGAATAAAGAACGCCGTGGTGAATATCTGGGCGGTACTGTACAGGTTATTCCACATATTACTGATGAAATTAAAAACAAAATCCTTGCCAGTGGCGAAGGGTATGATATCGCTATTATCGAAATTGGCGGTACCGTTGGTGATATCGAATCACTTCCGTTTATGGAAGCCGTACGTCAGATGCAAGTAGAGCTTGGCCGTAATAGAGCCATGCTAATGCATCTTACTTTGGTACCGTATATTGCTAGTGCGGGTGAGACCAAAACCAAGCCGACACAGCATTCAGTAAAAGAGCTACGCTCTATTGGCCTACAGCCTGATATCCTAATCTGCCGCTCTGATCATCATATCTCACAAGACAACCGTCGTAAGATTGCGCTATTTACCAACGTTGAAGAGCGTGCGGTAATCATGTGTGAAGATGCACAAAGTATCTATCAAATCCCGCGCACATTACACGAGCAGGATCTTGATGATCTAATCTGTGAGCGTTTCGGTCTTGATGTGCCTGAAGCTGATTTGAGCGATTGGGACAAAGTGGTTGAAGCTCAGTTGAATCCAGAAGGAACAGTGACTGTTGCGATGGTTGGCAAATACGTCGAGCTTCCAGATGCTTATAAGTCTATTAACGAAGCATTGCTACATGCAGGTATCACTCATAAAGTAGACGTTAAGATTGACTACATCGATGCTGAACGTCTAGAAGATGGCGATACTTTACTTGCGCAGCTAAACGATGCCGATGCTATCTTAGTACCAGGCGGTTTCGGTGAGCGCGGTACGATGGGCAAGATCAAAGCCATCACTTATGCTCGTGAAAACAACGTTCCGTATTTAGGCATTTGTCTTGGTATGCAGTTGGCTGTGATTGAGTATGCACGTAACGTACTTAACATTAACGCCAACTCTTCTGAGTTTGATCGTAAGACAGCTGAGCCTATCATTGGTCTGATCACTGAATGGTTAGATGAGCGCGGCGAGCTACAGATTCGTAGTGATGACTCAGACCTTGGTGGCACGATGCGTCTAGGCGCACAGCAAGCAGAGCTGGTTTCTGGTAGTAAGCTAAGCCAAATTTACGGTGCGAGCAATATCACTGAGCGTCATCGCCATCGCTATGAAATGAATAACCGTTATATCGAGCCGTTAGAGCAAGCAGGTATGACCATCTCTGGTTATTCTGCCAAGCAGCATCTGGTAGAGTCGGTAGAGATCTCTGAGCATCCATGGTTTGTCGCTGTGCAGTTCCATCCAGAGTTCACTAGCTCACCACGTGGTGGTCATCCATTGTTTAATAGCTTTGTAAAAGCGGCTAAGAACCACAACGAAGCAAAATAGCTCTCAAAATGTAATGTATATTGAAAGCGTTTATTATAAAAAAGACTGATCTTCGGATTGGTCTTTTTTTTGCTTAATTTAGACTGTTTGTTGTTATTAGCCAGTAACTATCTTGACTAATGACGTCTAATTACGCTTGCATACTTTTTTTAATCAGCCTATCGGTTACAATATGGGATAGAGATATTAATAACAAAATAAGAGGTAGTGGCTTCATGGAAAATTTATTGACCGCACAATCACATATCACGCTCAACACTCCTAATAACGATACGATTAAAATTGGTAACGACCAGCCTTTCGTATTGTTTGGTGGTATGAATGTTTTAGAGTCTAAAGAATTGGCATTTGAGATTGCTGAGCAGTATGTTGATATTTGCCAGCGCTTGGGTATCGGCTATGTTTTTAAAGCGAGCTTTGATAAAGCCAACCGCTCAAGTCTGCATTCGTATCGTGGGCCTGGTTTAGAGCAGGGTATCGATTGGCTAGGTCAGATCAAAGAAAAATTCCAAGTACCGATTATCACCGATGTGCATGAGCCACATCAAGCAGCACCAGTCGCTGAAGTGGCTGATATTATTCAGCTACCTGCATTTTTGTCGCGTCAGACGGATCTAGTGCATGCGATGGCAAAAACAGATGCCATTATTAATATCAAAAAGGCGCAGTTTTTGGCCCCTCATGAGATGCGTCATATCGTTAATAAGTGCCTAGAAGGTGGTAATGATAAATTGATACTTTGTGAGCGTGGTAGTGCCTTTGGTTATAATAATTTGGTCGTGGATATGCTTGGTTTTGATACCATGAAGCAGATGGATATACCGGTATTCTTTGACGTGACGCATAGTTTACAACAGCCAGGTGCACGTAGTGATAGTGCTGGTGGACGTCGTGAGCAGATTACAACGCTTGCCCGTGCAGGTATGGCTACAGGGTTGGCAGGGTTGTTTTTAGAAGCGCATCCAAACCCAGAAACTGCAAAATGTGATGGTCCATGTGCGCTGCGTATGAGTCAACTAGAGCCGTTCTTACGTCAGCTTAAGCAAATTGATGATTTGGTCAAAGGTTTTGAGGTATTGGATACTCATTGATACGGTACGTGATAAGAGGGCTATATAATGGCAATTCAGATGGCGCAAGTAAGCATCGAAAATATCGATGATGCAGAGGGCTTAGATAGCGTAATGACCGCTCTTAAAAATATCTCAGGCGTGACGGCTATCAATTTGGATCCCAAGCATAATGTCGCAACGGTGAGCTATGATGATACAGATACTAGTATCCATGCCTTGACGGCGGCGATTAGTATGGTGGACTATGTGACTCAGCCATTTCCGATTGATTCACCGCAGAACCCGCACCATAACGATTTATAATTACAAATAGCTATTGCTATAAACTTGTCGATGCGCTTTTTTACGTTTTTATTGACAAGTTACTGTCTCGTTAATAGCATCTCGTTAATAAAGCAACAACCAAACGGTCTTGTTGTCGAGGGTAATAGAGCTTATGCTTATTTAATGTAGCTTTGGTAATTGCTCTTACTTTGATAACTTAAAAAATATCAAAGTAAGCATTAACAGAATCACTATTAGAGTTGCTCATTACTAATAAAAATAAGGAGTCCAATATGGCAGATCAAACACGTATTATTAAAATTGACGGTATGACTTGTGGCGGATGCGTAGCAAGCGTACATACAGCAACAGCCGATATTGATGGATTAGAAACTATTACCGTTGACCTTGCTGATAACCTAGCGACGATAACCTTTGATAATAGCAAAACCAGTGCAGAGGCTATTGCTTCAGCTATTGACGATGCTGGATTTGAGGCGACAGTTGCTAACTCATAAATCTCATCTTCTATGTAAAAAACCAGCTAACATGTTATTACAAGCATGATAGCTGGTTTTTTAATGATTAACGATTACGAGTATTCAGTCTCAATACTTTGATACATTGCTACTTTGTCTAAAACACTAATACTGAATACGATATTACCCAATTCCTTTATTTGAATTTTTTGCCTACCCACTGATATTTTATCGTGGTTCCTACAAATTTATAGGCACCATGACGAGTTTTATTTATGAACGATACCACCCGTACTACTAAAGATGAGTCTTATGATGTCGAAACTGATGTTGAGTCCAACACGCCACTGACACCGCAACGCGCGCATTTGCAATTAGCGATTGATGGCATGACTTGTCAGGCCTGCGCCTCAAGAATCGAGAAGGTGCTTAACAAAAAGCCTTCGGTGTACGAGGTAAGTGTGAGTTTTGCTGGCGAGACCGCCAATGTTGATTATGATCCAACCCAGACGACGCCCGAGCAGGTGACAGAGTGGGTGAATAAAACGGGCTTTGTGGCTAATGTGCAGGCAGCCGATAGCTTATTTGCTCAGACTGACGAAGATACCGCCACTCAATACCCATGGCGTTTGATCGGATTATGGGTTTGTTTGGTGCCATTTTTGGTAGGTATGGCAGGTATGTTGACAGGTTTCGGTATGGCGTGGATGCCGCCAGTCTGGGTGCAATTTATTTTAGCGACCATAGTACAGTTTGGTTTGGCGCTACCGTTTTATAAGAGCGCATGGGCATCTATAAAAGGTGGCCTTGCCAATATGGATGTACTGGTGGTCATCGGTACAGTGACGATATGGGCATATTCGACTTACCTTTGGCTCACGCACGGCGATGGTACTTTAAACAGTCTATTGCAAAATGGACATTTGGGTGGACATGGCATTAGTAACAGCCCAGCCGTATATTTTGAAGCAGGGGTGATGGTCATTGCCTTTGTGCGTACAGGTAAATATCTTGAGGAACGTACCAAGAAGCACAGCCTAAACAGTATTGATTTATTATTGTCATTGACACCTGATGAAGTAGAGCAGCGACAGCCAAATGGTGAATTTCATAGGATTGCGTTGTCTGATGTACAAGTAGGTGACGTCTTACGTGCAAAGCAAGGCAGCCGCGTCGCTACAGATGGTACCGTCATAGAAGGCAGCGGTTGGTGCGTGGAGAGTCATTTAACTGGCGAGTCGGTAGCTCTCAAAAAAGAACAAGGTGATGGATTGCTGGCAGGCGCTTTGGTAGAGAATGGCAGTCTGCTATACCGTGTCAGTGCGAAGGGCAGCGACACGAAACTCGGCGATATGGTACAAGCGTTGAGTGATGCACAAGGCTCAAAAGCCAATCTAGCGCGTCTCGCGGATCGAGTAACGGCTATTTTTGTCCCCGTGGTAGTAACGATTGCGTTGGTTACTTTTGGAGTCACATGGTGGCTAACAGGTATGGTTGATACTGCACTAATGCATGCCGTATCGGTATTGGTTATTGCTTGTCCTTGTGCGCTTGGTTTGGCCACGCCAGCGGCGATCATGGCGGGTATGGGCGTTGCCGCGCGTCATGGTGTGTGGTTCAAGGATGCACAAAGTCTTGAGGCAGCAGGTAATATCGACACGGTAGTACTCGATAAAACAGGTACATTGACTATTGGTAAACCTACTATCGTCGATCATGTCATGGTGGATAAGTCGCTTGCTGTGGACGATGTATTGCAGATTGCGGCCAGTGTCGAGGCGCACGCCAGTCATCCACTAGCAACTGCTCTCGTCAATACGGCTAAAGAACGTCAACTGTTTCTATTTAATGTGACCGATATCAGTGTGATAAAAGGTGCTGGTATACAAGCAAATATCGAAGGGCTTGGATTAGTAAAAGTGGGTACGGCAGAGTTTGCGAACTTGACGTTGCCAAGATTTATGCCAAAAGTATGGCAAATTGCCAGTACCGTTGCGATTAGTATCAATGATGAGCCACTAGGTGCGTTTGCACTAGCCGATGACTTGAAAGCGGATACGCCGCAAGCAATCGCTGCACTACAAGATGCGGGTATTAATGTGATTCTGATGAGTGGTGATAAGCAGTCCGTCGTCGATCATGTAGCAGGGCAGTTGGGTATTGATAAGGCTTATGGCAAAATGAGCCCGCGTGACAAGGCCAGTCAAATTGCACTATTGCAAACTGCTGGTCATAAGGTAGCGATGGCAGGAGACGGTGTCAACGATGCGCCAGCGATGGCTACTGCCGATGCCAGTTTTGCGATGTTTGAGGGGACTGATGTCGCTCAGCATAGTGCCTCTGCACGTCTAATGGGTGAGTCGCTCATGCATATCGATGCGGCACAAAAAATCGCTCAAGCAACGCTACGCAATATTAAGCAAAATCTGTTTTTTGCCTTTATTTATAACTGTCTTGGTATTCCGCTTGCAGCATTTGGATTTTTGAATCCGATGATTGCCGCCGCTGCTATGGCGCTTAGCTCCATCTCAGTACTCATGAATGCACTACGATTGACACAGTTTAAGACGAAGGTTGAGCTAGATAATACGGTATCAACCCCTCATACGGATAAAGAACGTATAGCGAAATAGTAGCTATCATATTTGCTTAGGTATTTTATAAATATGAAACAGACAGCCATCGCATATCTGTATCTCTAAGATTGTTTTTATGACTGCAAGTCGGTGTAAGATAAGGGAAGTTTGGTAAAATATATGCTATGATGCCAAGCACTATAGCCGACTATTAATCTGCTCCATACACCTCTAATCGTTAGGCAACGATAGCCACAAGATAGAAAGGTATGAAGGGTTTTTAGGACTATGCGCTATATGATATTTTGCTTTATCTTTTTTGTATGCTAGCTGCCGTTATTTATCTCACAAACTTGGCATGACCAAAGGAATTAACAGACATTATGTACGCTGAAGAAACCAACAACGTCACCGCAATTAAAGACATTCGCGCTCGTGAAATTTTAGACTCGCGCGGCAACCCAACTATCGAAGCTGATGTTATTTTAGCTGACGGTACTGTCGGCCGTGCTGCTGCTCCAAGTGGCGCATCAACAGGCTCACGTGAAGCGCTTGAGCTACGTGATGGCGACAAGACCCGCTTTATGGGTAAAGGCGTCAAAAAAGCCGTTTCTAATGTCAACAGTCAAATCCGCAGCGCCTTGATTGACAAAGATGTGACTGAGCAACAGGCCATTGATGATGCCATGATTGCGCTAGATGGTACAGAAAACAAAGAAAGCTTGGGTGCCAATGCCATGCTAGCTGTGTCACTTGCGACGGCCAAAGCGGCAGCCAAGTCACAGAATCTGCCATTACATCAATACATTGCCAATCTACGTAATCAAACGTCGTTGACCATGCCTGTGCCGATGATGAACATCTTGAACGGTGGCGAGCACGCGGACAACACCGTTGATATTCAAGAGTTTATGATTGAGCCTGTAGGCTTCACTAGCTTCTCAGAAGCGCTGCGTGCTGGTACAGAGATTTTTCATAGCTTAAAGTCTGTGTTGAAATCACAAGGTCTCAACACTGCCGTTGGTGATGAAGGTGGTTTTGCACCGAACCTACGTAGTAACGAAGAAGCCATCACGGTTATTATGCAAGCGATCGAACAAGTTGGCTACAAAGCTGGTGAAGATATTCATCTTGCGCTAGATTGTGCAGCTAGTGAATTTTACAAAAACGGTCAATATGTCTTGGCAGGCGAAGGTAATAAAGCCTTTGATAGCCAAGGGTTCTCAGATTATCTAGTTGGGCTGGCACGTCAGTATCCGATTATCTCTATCGAAGATGGTCTTGACGAGTCGGATTGGGACGGCTGGAAATATCTGACCGAGCAGATTGGTGATAAAGTCCAATTGGTTGGTGATGACTTGTTTGTAACCAATCCTGCAATCCTGCAAGAAGGTATTGATAAGCACATTGCTAATGCCATTTTGATTAAATTTAACCAAATTGGCACTTTGTCAGAAACGCTAGATGCGATTTATATGGCTAAGAAAAATGGCTATGCAACCATCATTTCACATCGTTCAGGTGAAACGGAAGACAGCACCATTGCAGACTTGGCAGTTGGTACAGCGGCAGGCCAGATCAAAACTGGCTCACTATGCCGTTCAGACCGCGTAGCGAAGTACAACCAATTGCTACGTATCGAGCAGCAAGTACGTGCAAGCTATCGTGGCCGTGAAGAATTTATCGGTCTACGTGGCTAAGAGTCTGACTGGCTCTTTGGTGCATAATATGCGTTAGAAAGCCTAGACTCATCAGCTGAAGTCAATATTTAGGCGATATATAATCATTTGTATATCGCCTAATCAGCTTAAATTTTACTATCTTTTTTATACCGTTTGGCGTTATCACCTTATGAAATATTTTAGCCAATTTATACTACTTGCTTTAGCCGTTGCCGTGCTTTTAGGACTGCAATATCAGTATTGGTTGGGTGAAAATGGCCGTTTTGAACACAATAAGTTGACGGCTCAAATCGAAGAGCAACAACGTTTGAATGACAATCAAGTTGCAGCAAACAACTTACTACGCACCGATGTCCAAGATTTAAAAACGGGACTTGAGGCCGTAGAAGAGCATGCTCGCTTAGATTTAGGTTTAATCAAACCCAATGAGACTTTTGTCCAAGTATCCACCGCACCAACCACGCACAGCAACTATTAGCTTTATAAATACACTAATTTTTACGACATGAATTAATTTTCATGATGCAGCATCATAGTGTTGTTATCTGACACCATTCATCATACTTAACAGCTGCTTTATTCCTCTCTACATATACTGTCATGGGCTCAAACCATGAGTACACTACTATGAATACAACCCCTAATATACATGCCATGATCGTCGCAGCTGGTCGCGGCAGCCGTTTTGGTGCATCTATCGCCAAGCAATATACAATGCTAGAAGGCCAGACACTGTTGCAGCATAGCGTGGCACGACTTGCTTGTAGTGATTACATTGATAAGTGTCTATTGGTCATATCAGCCGATGACAGCACGGCGCAACAATTAGAGTTTACACTTCCTGTGCGCTATGCAGTCGGCGGAGTAGAGCGTTGGCAGTCAGTACAGTCGGGCGTTAAAGCGATTAGTCAGACAGGTGCTGATGATTCGGATTTGGTGCTTATCCATGATGCGGCTCGTCCCGCTGTGCCAAATGTAGATATCGATCAAGTGATTGAAGCAGCGATGCTGGAGCCTTACGGCGCTATCTTAGCGACACCAGTGGCTGATACGTTAAAAGCTTCCTATCAGCAAGCTACAAATACAGAAGAGAGTCGTGCACACTCTTATACCAAATCTACTATTGATCGTAGCAACATGTGGCAAGCACAAACCCCGCAAGTATTTCGCTTA
Source organism: uncultured Psychrobacter sp. (assembly GCF_947500265.1). Taxonomy (GTDB): domain Bacteria; phylum Pseudomonadota; class Gammaproteobacteria; order Pseudomonadales; family Moraxellaceae; genus Psychrobacter. The sequence continues at coordinate 222,270 of NZ_CANMRN010000004.1, forward strand.
GGTCAATTAAAAAAAGTCCTAAATCATGTGTTTGAGCATCAGCTAAGTATCACAGATGAAGCCAGTGCTTTTGAACAACTAGGTTTTCCAATACGCTTAGTCTCTGGTAGTCGCCAGAATATAAAACTAACCTATCCTGATGATGCGATACTGTTAACAGCGATTATGGCGCTTCAGTCTTAGTTTCAACTCTGCTTCCGCTAACGAGCATCAGTTTTACTCCTTTTATACTTAATGATGGCCATGATAAGAATTATGGCTTTAGTAGCCACTATATCCTCGTTAAAATTTTCTGTACTATTTCAGAAAAATAATGAATCCAAAAATTAACTATTACTAAAGCCTATACCAAGAATATATATACTCTACTTTGGAATATAATATGGTTATTACATATGTTTTTTGTGTCTGAGCGGGCCTATGTCCAGTAATAGGTTGCTTTAATGACCAAACTAACCTATGATGTAACTAACTTAATACAATTAATATAAAAACTTATAAAATCAATAATATATCAGACCAATTCATTACGCTTAGTTATGTTGTCTCTATATTTTTTCTGAAGTTAGTATGATTGTTTTAGCGACATTTACCTGATAATAGGGAGAAGCTGATTGTCAACAATCAACGATTCAACAAATCCAGTAACGCCAGATCTCTGCCAGCTTGTATATATAAGCCGGATTACCTCTACTGGTCTTTCAAGTCCTAGCACGCTTAATGATATCTCAGAGACCGCGGTTGAACGCAATCAAATAGATAATGTCACGGGTATTCTTTGCTATGGTAATGGCTACTTTTTACAGTGTGTCGAAGGCTCAGAGCAGGCACTAACCAATCTAAAAAATCGTTTGTTGGTAGATGATCGACATAAAGAATTAAAGATTTTAGATTTTTCTGAAATTACTAAACGCCGTTTTGCCAGTTGGTCATTACGTTCAATTACCCTTGAGCGTTGGATGACTAAAGAGCCTGAGCTTAAAAAGTTAATGCCATTCAAGCCGTATGAGTGGGATTCTAATGAGTGGCAGAAGTTCTTGGACGTGTTGCAAGGCTACTATGAAGAGCAAACGAGAACAGGTAACGTTGATACGCCACCTGTCAAATACAGTACGTTAGGGGTGACTTTAAGTAAGGTTGTAGGGCAGCATCAGGCGTTCTTTTTAATCCAGACGATATTGGGATTGATGATAGTGGCTACGTTGCTATGGTTACTACTGTAATCGATAGATATGAATAAAGTTGCCCATTGAGCCTAGCTATATTTTATAATTGATAAGACAACCAAATAGAAAAAGCCAGCATTCAATTGATGCTGGCTTTTTTATTTGAAAGAATAAGTTGGCTCTTAATGAGAGACATAAAAAAACCCAGTTCATAATAAATTATGAACTGGGTTTTTGGTGGTACGCTTGTTAGTCTAATCTAATGCTAAGCAATAGTGCTAACAAGTGACGCCAAATAGTGGCGTCCCCAGGGGGATTCGAACCCCCGTTACCGCCGTGAAAGGGCGGTGTCCTAGGCCTCTAGACGATGGGGACTAGTAACAACACTTCAACTGCTTTCACCATTTATGCTGAAGTGGTGCGTATTTTAATAGCGTCGGCGCTTCCTGTCAAGCCTTTTTCTACGTCTTTTTAAAATTAAATATCTTTTTTTAATTGCGCGACGAGGATGTAGGTCATTTCGCTTTAAATGATAGCGAATCCATAAAGAAGTACAGGCGCTAATCGTCAATGCAAGCAGCATATAACCGAGAATGGTGCCCCATAACTTGAGCTGTGGATCCATAATAAAGTCCCTCCTATTAATCTTGATAATGCTTACTATCAAGACAGTGTGAGCAACTTAAACCATCTATAGGATATAACTACATCGCTTAAGAGTGATATTTTATCATCAGACCGTTATTCGTATCGAATAGAACAACTACGTCTGTCATCACTAAAATAGTTCCGTCTATATATTATGATATCAATCATATCCCTATTGATTGCCAAATCAAGATGTCAAAGTCATCAAGTATTACAAATAGCACTATTATGTATGATTGGCAATATAGGATATGTGACTTATTAACTGTCGCTATCAGCTGACTCTTCTTTCGCCTCTTCATTATGCAGTGCATTGGCCAACATAGGGTAGTTATTTAGTATATGGCAAAATAGCTCAGCAGTCTTTTGAGTGTCATACAGAGCTGAGTGAGCATTCTTACCATCAAACTCTAACCCTGCTGCTTTACAAGCGCGTGCTAGGACAGTTTGACCAAACGCCAATGCTGATAAAGTGACGGTATCGAATACTGAAAAGTTATGAAATGGATTGTGGTTTTTGCTATTGGTTCGTAGCACAGCTGCATTCAAAAAAGCCAAGTCAAAATGGGCATTGTGTCCAATTAAGACACATTGACGGCATTCTTCGTCACGGCGTACGTCTTTTAACCCTTTAAAGATGCGGCGCAATGCTGTCTTTTCATCTTCCGCAATGGCTTTGCGCATTGGGTTTTTAGGGTCAATACCCGTAAATGCAAGCGCACTTGGCTCTAAATTTGCGCCTTCAAAAGGCTCGATATGAGCATTAAAAGCTTCACCTGGATAAAATACACCTTGCTCATTCAGTAAGACGGGAATACAGGCAATTTCTAACAGGGCATCGGTCTGGGCGTTGAAGCCTGCTGTTTCCACATCGACAACGACAGGCAAGAACTTGCGAAAGCGGTCTTTTAAGGCCATAGGTGCTTGCTCATCCGTCGCTGAAGCTGCATCTTCAGCAGAAGTGCTTAGAGTAGCATCAAGACTGGCAGATTTAGGGTTTGATAAGTCTTCGTCAGGCAAGGTCGCTATGTTTTGATTGGTCATATAAAGTTAAATCACTTTTATCAGTCGTACTAATATATTGAATAAGAAATAAGCATCCTATGATATTAACTGCACCTTTAGTACAAAGAAATCTACTACAAAGGTATCATTAATATCATAGGATAAAATAATAGGTCATTTTTGAATGCTAAGCTTTGTGAGCATTAAGCCTTAATCGACCAAGGTAGCGTCTCACCTGCCATCAAGGGCGTCAATGATGCACCATCAAAATAAGGATAGTCAGTCGGTACTTGCATAGGCGTGTTAACAAGCGTGATAGTACTTTCATTCAGAGGTAAACCGTAGAACTGGGCACCAAAACGACTCGCAAAACCTTCTAACTTATCTATTTTTCCAACACTATCAAAGGCGGTTGCATACAAAGGTAGCGCCGTGGCTGCACTATAGCAACCGGCACAGCCACAAGCGGCTTCTTTTTTATCTGTCGCATGTGGCGCAGAGTCAGTACCCAAGAAGAACTTTGGATTACCACTAGTAGCTACATCTAATAGCACTTTTTGGTGGCTCTCACGCTTCAAAATGGGTAAGCAATAAAAATGTGGTTTGATACCACCAACCAATAGATGGTTGCGGTTAAACATTAAATGCTGCGGTGTAATAGTCGCAGCAACATGATTACCTTGTGACAATACAAAATCTGCCGCATCGCTGGTAGTGATGTGCTCTACTACTATTTTCAATGTAGGGAATTTTACGATAATTTGTGCCAATACTTCATCTAAGAAACGCTTTTCGCGATCAAAGATATCTATATGGTCTTGTGTCACTTCGCCATGTATCAGTAGTGGTAAATTGTACTTCTCTAATGCTTCAAAGACATCGACACAGGCATTGATATTGGTGACACCATCTGCAGAATTGGTAGTTGCTCCAGCAGGATAGAGTTTGACAGCTTGTACGATACCTGACTGCGCTGCCAACTCAATATCTTGGGCAGTGGTGTTATCCGTTAAGTATAGAGTCATACGCGGATCAAAAGCTGACTTGCGCTCAAGACTTAAGTTACTAGCTGCTAATTGCTCCATGATACGTGCGCGGTAGGCAATCGCATCCTGCGCATTTTTGACTGGAGGCACAAGGTTAGGCATACAGATGACACGGTTAAAGCTGCTTGCTGCATGAGGTACGGTCGTGCCCAAGGCGAGATCGTCACGCAAGTGAATATGCCAGTCATCTGGCTGAAGGATGGTCAATTCTCTAATCGAATCAGTCATAGTGTCAAAGCGCTCTATATCGTCAAATAAAGGAAACAAAAGGGAGTGATACTGTGGGTCTATCATAACAGATTTGCCCACTTGACTAAATATAAGGCTAGATATCTGTACATAATTCATCGGACTAAGATTAATATCTTGTTGTTAAATGATGTTTAAATGCTGGTGGCAAAAATGAAGTTGACCAGAATTTAAGTCAAAAGCGCATGCCTTATGGCAGTTAGACTTTTGCCCATAGTAAATATGATGTACACTGAGCAGGTAATTATCGTTCGACTTGCTTTCGATTTGATCGTCGCCTTTTCTAAAACTATATTTCATAATGGGAGTTCTTCATGGCTCAACTTGATCCAAAAAATATCAATAAAATCGTCTTGGCTTATTCAGGTGGTCTTGATACCTCAATCATCGCTAAATGGCTACAAGAAACTTATGATGCGGAAGTAATTACCTTCACCGCTGATATCGGTCAAGGCGAAGAAGTTGAACCAGCACGAGCCAAAGCTCAAGCAATGGGTATCAAGCATATCCATATTGAAGACTTGCGCGAAGAGTTCGCTCGTGATTATGTATTCCCTATGTTCCGTGCTAACGCCATTTACGAAGGTGAGTACTTATTAGGTACGTCCATTGCTCGTCCATTGATTGCCAAGCGTTTGGTTGAGATTGCTAAAGAACATAACGCCGATGCTATCAGCCATGGTGCGACTGGTAAAGGCAATGACCAAGTTCGTTTTGAGCTAGGTGCTGTCGCTTTGTCACCAGACGTAGTGACTATTGCTCCTTGGCGCGAGTGGGATTTATCAAGCCGTGAAAGCCTGATGAAATATGCTGAAGAGCATGATATCGCAATCGATTATGCGGGCAATAAGAAAAAATCTCCTTACTCAATGGATGCTAACTTATTACACATCTCTTATGAAGGCGGTGTCCTAGAAGAACCATATACTGAAGCAGAAGATGACATGTGGCGCTGGTCTGTTAGCCCAGAAGAAGCACCTGATGAAGCGCAATATCTAGAACTAGAATACGAAAAAGGCGACATCGTTGCTATCGATGGCGAAGCGCTTAAGCCTTATGAAGTCATGATTAAGCTGAACGAAATCGGTGGCAAACACGGTATCGGCCGTTTAGATATCGTTGAAAACCGTTACGTAGGCATGAAGTCACGTGGTTGCTATGAGACGCCAGCGGGTACTATTATGTTAAAAGCGCATCGAGGTATTGAGTCGTTAACGCTTGATCGTGAAGCTGCCCATCTAAAAGATGAGCTAATGCCACGCTATGCAAAAATCATCTACAATGGCTATTGGTTCAGCCCTGAACGTATGATGCTACAAGCATTGATTGACAAGTCACAAGAATACGTCAACGGTACTGTACGTGTAAAACTGTATAAAGGTAGCGTGAGCGTCGTCGGCCGTAAATCTGACGATTCATTATTTGATGAAAAAATCGCCACTTTCGAAGATGATGCGGGTGCTTATGACCAAAAAGACGCAGAAGGCTTTATCCGTCTAAATGGCCTACGTTTAGCTATCGAAGCTAGCCGTGGTCGTGATTTATCTAAGTAAGTTTTTGGGCTACTGATAGTCAATTCGTAACTTAGATCGCACAACAAAAAAGAGACTCTATATTGATAGGGTCTCTTTTTTTATGGCTAATAAATGATTGCTAAAACGGTTGCTTTGAGGGTAGCTATTTCAAAAGTAAAGAGCTTTACTCAGCTGTTTCTGTCTCTACAACGTCAGATTCATCTTCGTCTACCATTACAATGGCCACATCTTGCTGTTGGCGCTCATCAATGGCATCTTGTTCTAATACTTCTTCAGTTGCCAGAATCGCACCGTCAGACTTTTGCGATTGGTATTTTAAAGTAGCGAGTGCACCAAGGACACCAACGACAAGTATGATGATAAGAATGACCGGATTTTTCCATAGCGGTGTGGAAGCCTCATACTCGATGGGCTTTTCACTGGTGGTGGTAGGTGTGTTGTCGTTATTGCCGCCGATTAGTCCCAAACTTACTAAAGGCGGTTTAGGCGGATTGGCTGGTTCAGAGTTAACGCGCAGTCGATTTCGACTGAGATAGATATCTGAGATTTTGGCCAACTGCAATAACCAACGTTGATGTGGTAAGGCAACGGCATGCATTTCGGTAAATACCAACATATCGTTGTGACGACCCTGCTGTAGATTGTCAGGTGAACGCCCAATGGCTTTTAAGTAATTGCCTGTTGCCATTTGCATGTCTTGCACAGGTTCATGGTTTTCAGGTTTGAATCCGCTCAGCTCATACCAGTAAGGATCAAAAGAAGGTGGAGTGCTTGATAACTGAGCAGCATTTAATAACGTACGCTCCGCATTATTCTCTGAGTTGTTCTCTATCGCTTCAACAGCTTCAGTAGTTGTTTCGAGCAGGTCACTATTGCTTTCTGTTTCAGCAGATGAGGTATGCGTTTGCTCTGGGCTAAATCGTGCCGCCGATAAAAACTGTGGTTGTAGCGCAAACCATTTATTGATCTCATCACTGTCTAGTTGACTGTATTCTGTCAGGATAGCCAATTCACGTAGCACAATTACGCACAATGAAGTGAGTAGAGTTTGAGCTTGCTGCGTCGTTGCATCAATCTTCTCAGCGATATGTTCGCTTGCCTTTATGACACGGGCATTATCACTAAATACAGCATCTGCTGCATCGTGACGATGGTAGAGTGTGGCGCTGATGGTGGCAAAGTTCATTGAGTTATACTGTCGTAACTCTTTGACAGCACTACGACTAAACAGCTTTTTGCTGACTGCTTGTCCCTGATGACGCTGCTGATAGGCGAGAAGCGCACTTACGATGGCTTGTAGACTGGCATCCATCCCTAAGCGAGCTTGCGGTAGAGAGAGCTGTGCCGCATCGGCCAAAAGTGACAGCATAGGCTGGGTATCATGATATAAAAAATCATACATCGACACACGTGTCGGTGAAATAGTCGTCATAATCTGCTAGCATCAAAAAGTGTGCCCCTATATTACGGTGCCAAATGTCTTGATACAATCCCTTGATAATAGAAATTTTCAATCATTTTACTAATAACCTTAATAGTAATCTGATGAATGACAGATAGTCGGAAGCATTTATGAACAATAATAAGACCCTTAATAAACAACTCGTGATTAATATCGCTGAACAAACATTGACGCTGTACCAGCAGAAAACTGAGGTTGCGAGATACGTAGTCTCCACTGCAAAGAATGGTATTGGTAGTCAGCAGGATAGCGGTTGCACGCCGCTCGGTAGGCATATCATTGAACAGAAAATAGGTGGTAGTGAGCCTATAAATGCGGTATTTGTTGGGCGTGTGCCGACAAGTGAGATATACGATGCAAATCTTGGTGAGCTACATCCCAAGCGTGACTGGATATTGAGCCGCATTCTTTGGTTAAGGGGTCTTGAAGAAGGGTTAAACAAAGGTAGCAATAGCCAAGGTGGCTGCGATACTTATGAACGCTATATTTATATTCACGGCACACCAGATACTGAACCAATGAGTATTCCGCTATCACATGGCTGTATCCGTATGCGTAATGAAGATATTGTAGAATTATTTGAGCAAGTAGAAGAGGGCATGCCTGTTACGATTGTGGCTAATTAGGACATGTTGCACATTTAGCCATGGCGCTGACAGAAACTATTTCAACACAATAAAAAAAGACAGCCTGTTATATAACAGGCTGTCTTTTTTATGAAGTGGTTTTACTTTATGAAAGCAGTATCCGTCATAAACATAATATTCCTACTTCTACCAAAATGTTGAGCTGTCCGCAAATTTGGCCAAACGCGTTTCGATATGACTCTGGTCATCAGTCAGTATGGCCGTAAACCAACCTGCACCATATAAAGCATTAGCATCTGTTGTTGATTTTAACTCATAGAACTGCTGATATTGATTATCATCGTTCAGTTGTTCTAATGCCTTTTGCGCTTTTATCAGCCGTTTGAGCCAACGTTTGGTTTTCTTCTTAGCTTTTTTCTTGCTTAATAAAGGCGTAGAAAACTCACTGATGTAACGCAAATCTCTTAACTGATTGAGCAGGTCGCTTTCAGGTTGGTCATTATCAGAAGTGTTTGTGCTTACCTCTACGTCATCGCTCGCAAGCTCGGTAACACTTACTTCATCACTTACTACGTCAGCTTTTTTATCAGTTTTAAGGCATTTCTTATATTGTTTAGAAAGGACTTTCGTTAGCTTATCGCGGGCAAGCTGATCAGTCTGAGGTTCAATGCTTGGGTCGCTCATAGTAAAGGCAATCAGCTCTAGCAAGGTTATCTGAAAATCATTGGCTTGTAGCGTATTGATAGGCGTGATTTTGATATTTTCAATATCTGTCGTCCAGTCAACGGCAGGCGCGCCACATGCTTGTAGTTCAGGTTCGATCTGTGCATTAATATAAGCAAGTTGATAGTAATCGCTAAGCAAGTTCGCAGTTTGCTTTAGTATCGGCAGCCATTCAGGGTTAATTTCATCGGAGAAGTCAGCAAATGCTTTCAACACAGTACGCAAGCGATCAATACCAATCCGTAATTGTAAAATATGATCGTCATCTATACTGCCAGCGACGATAGCACTGCTGTTTGGTAATATCTGCAATAAGCAATTATGTACGATCGCACGTATAAAAGCAGGTGCACTACTGTCTTTGTCTATTTGCAATTGACTTAGGTTTGCGTTGACCGCTGGACTGTGATTTTGTCCGTTAATAAGTAAACCGCCGTTTTCAGCTTTGGTAACGGTAGATAGACACAGCTTGTAGCGCTTGCACCATGTTTTGGCAGTCGTAAATAGAAAATCTAAATCTCCTGACACCAATTCAAACTCTATCTCTTGAATGGCTTTGCGTAGCGAGTCATCAGTACCATGGATGATTTCTCCCTGATCGTAAGCCATTTCGATGCAATTATCGGTTTCATCCTCATTACTTTCTGTTAGTAACCGCGTAGTGCGCTCGACGTCAGTCACATAAAGTCGTGTCAGATTTTTTGCCAACTTTTTTAATTTAAAATCAGCTAATGCTGCAGTGATTGGAGTGTCTTGATATATCGTTAAATCAGGCATCAGCTTATTATTATCGAGCATTATTTGTACTTGCTCATTATCGAGTACGGCATTGTGCTCCAAGCGTGCCGCGATACTATCACCACCAGCTTTAATGGTTTGGACCCATGTATCACCTTCTTTGCGAATACGCAGACCGATACCTGCCTGTGCAAGCTGTTGGTCAGGCGTATCGTAATAGTGTGCAGCCAGTTGTGTCACTTGTGAGGATTTAACATGCGTTTGACGCATTAAACCCTTTAGCCGTGACTCTGGTACCAAAAACTTCAGCTCTATCTCTTGCATATTAGCTCCTAATAATTCTGACTGATGGCTCTGATCGATGGTTGTGATAAACAATTATTAGTCTACCATTCTCTGATTATTTAAACCGTAATAAAAAACCGCCCTACATGATGTAGGGCGGTTTTTTGATAAATACTGCTAGTTTGTCGGTTATTAGAACTGGTTCATCGTGTTCTTGCCGCCGCCAGCTTTCAGAGCGTTATCGCCTGAGAAGATTTCTTTGTGGTCATCGCCAAGGTCAGAACCAGCCATTGCTTGGTGCTTAACACAAGAGATGCCTTCACGGATTTCTTTACGCTGTACGCCAGCTGCATAAGCAAGCATACCTTCTTCACCGAAGTAGCCTTTAGCAAGTTCATGAACGCTAAGAGCAGTCGTGTGGTAAGTCGGTAGCGTGATTAAGTGATGGAATACACCAGCTTCACGTGACGCATCACGTTGGAAGTTCTTAGCGGCTATGTCAGCTGCTGCATCAAGCTCAGTACCGTCATAATCAGCACTCATCAAGTCATCTTTATTGTATGCAGAGATGTCTTTGCCTTCTTCTTCCCACTGAGCGATAACTTGCTTACGGAAGTTAAGTGTCCAGTTGAATGATGGGCTGTTGTTGTATACAAGCTTGGCTTTAGGCTGCTGTTCTTTAATACGGTCAACCATCATTTTGATGTGTTCTACGTCTGGAGTCGGTGTTTCGATCCATAGTAGGTCAGCGCCGTTTTCTAGAGCAGTTACACAGTCAAGTACAACACGGTCAATGTTGGTCTCTTCACGGAACTGATATAGACCGTTAGGTAGACGAACTGGGCGTACTAGCTTGCCGTTGTGCTTAAGTAGGCTGTCATTTTCTTGAGCATTTTCTAGCGTTACTTCTTCCATTTCGATGAAATCGATATATTTAGAAGCAAGATCGCCTGGCTCATTTGATACTGGAATTTTTTGCGTTAGTGACGCGCCTTCAGAGTCAGTACGAGCAACGATAACGCCGTCTTCAACACCAAGCTCTAGGAATGCATAACGAATAGCGTTTAGTTTAGAGATGAAGTCTTCATGCGGTACAGTTACTTTACCAGCCTGGTGACCACATTGCTTAGCATCAGATACTTGGTTTTCAACCTGAATGGCACAAGCACCAGCTTCGATCATTTGCTTAGTCAATAGGTAAGTGGCTTCTTCGTTACCGAAACCTGCATCGATATCAGCGATGATTGGCACAACGTGTGAATCAAAGTTTTCGATTTTTTCTAGGATAGCTGAAGTGTCTTGGCCAGCTTCTTCAGCAGCGTTTAGCTCACGGAAGTAGTCGTTCAATACTTTAGCATCTGCTTGACGCAAGAAGGTGTAGATTTCTTCGATTAGCTTAGGTACTGACGTTTTTTCGTGCATAGATTGGTCGGGTAATGGACCAAACTCAGAGCGTAGAGCAGCTACCATCCAACCTGAAAGGTAGATGTAAGTTTTAGAAGTCGTACCGAAATATTTTTTCTTAGCGTACATAGTTTGCTGTGCAACAAAACCATGCCATGCACCTAAAGACTGCGTGTACTGAGACGTATCATTGTCATAATCTTCCATGTCTTGACGCATGATTTTTGCAGTATATTTTGCAATATCCAAACCCGTTTTGAAACGGTTTTGTGACATCATACGTGCAGCATCAACTTCGCTAATGTTCTGCCAGTTGCCGTGCTTTTGCTTTAATTCACGTACTAAGTCGATCGCTGATTTATATGCAGTTGACATCTATAGTCTCCTTGGTGGGGTGTAAAAACAAATAAGTTAATTGTTAAAATAATGGGTCTGTCGTTTTACTAAAATCCGCTTTACTAAAATCTTTGTACTAAAAAGTAATATTCAAAATTTGGTCCATCATTTATCTATCGAAGCTCTATTTACCCTAAACAAACCGTTAGGCTATTACAAGAAATTTGCTGAACTCAACAGTTGAAAATAATTGCTGGTTTATAAATATTTATCGATTCTCACTATATATCTAGAAGGTATCTGAATACTTAATAGCCAGTGATGTCATAATTGGTAGCAAGAGATGTTACAATAATGAGGTCAATTAACCGTATTTAACGACTGATAAAAACCATTAATATATTACTTAGCGACAATATTTAATCGGATAAAAACAGCTTATGAACCTAAAGTTCGTCATCTATGCTGCAAATCCTTTATAGAACTCACTATAACCACCTTACCAAGATTTATCTAATTTATGATAGTTATCTTTGGTATTTCTGTATGATATAATGTTTATATAACAGGGTCTTACGATAGGTTGAATGAGTTATCATACCTATCTATCAGAAAAAACTAGAACAAAATTAGTAAAAAATAATGAAATTATGCTGTTATAGCGCACAAATCACCGTAGCAGCACTACAAATGCCAGCATTAATATGGCGTTTATTCAAAAGCCAAGAGAACCAAATATGAATTTGCAGCGGGTTGATTTAAATTTATTAGTCCATCTAGATGTGTTGCTACGAGAAAAAAACGTTACTCGCGCAGCCGAGCAGCTTGGGATTACTCAGCCTGCTATGAGTAATATCTTGCGCCGTTTGCGTAAGCTGTTTAATGATCCATTATTGGTACGCTCATCTGAGGGGATGACGCCGACTGAACGCGCCCTTGAGCTACAGCCACGTATCCGCGAGATACTCGCTGACTTGACTCAGGTGTTGGAGCCGCGTACCGAATTCCGCCCTTATAGTACCTCTCGTGTGTTCCGTATCATGACATCGGATTATGCCGAAGCGACCCTAGTACCTAAGCTGGTAAAAGCACTACGTTCTGAAGCACCTAATGTAATTTTGGACTTTTTGACTCCATCAGATGTCTCTTACCGAGATATGGAGCAGGGACGAGTTGATTTAGCGATTAACCGTTTTAATGAGATACCTCAAAGTTTCCATCAGGTTCTAGTGTGGCGTGATACTTTTAGTTGCTTATTATCTTCTGACAGTCCTTATGCCAATCGTTTTAATTTAAAGAACTATCTAAAAGCACAGCACGTTTGGGTATCTAAAACAGGGATGGGTGTGGGTTTTGGGGTCAATCCAGAAAAATCTGGTGGACTAGGGTCTATCGATCAGGCCTTGCAGCGTCTTGGTCAGAAACGCCAAATCAGTGTCTTTACTCGTCATTATCAAATGCCTGCTATGCTTGCAGCAAATAAAGATTTGATAGCGACTTTGCCTACGCGTGTGGCAAGAATGCAGGCAAATAACGACAGTATCATGATGGAAGATCCACCGTTTTTTATCCCTGAATTTGAGCTTACGATGGCATGGTCACCTCTATTGCAGCATCATCCAGCCCATCGCTGGTTACGTCAGTTAATTATGCATGTAGCGCGCCAAGTCGTTGCTGAAGAAGAAAATCCACCACAAGAGATACCTGTCATCAATCATTTGTTTTGATTGGTTTGTGTGAGTCGAACCTATCTTTTATCAGAGCAGAATATTTTTGATTATCTGAATTTTTAATAAACATATTTTCCTATATCTCCCACTATATATAGTTATTAGACCAGCCACTAGGCTGGTTTTTTGTGTTCTAGCGTTTAATAGTTAGTGTATGATATTTAGTTATACTTAATAAGCCAGTCACACTATTAACATCTTCAACACACTTCACAATATATTGTAAAACTCTTAATCAAATAGCTTGTTAAGATAACGGCAGATAGAAAACGAGCTACCAATAGATTGTGCTATCGACGTAAATTTAATAATTAAGACTGTCACAGCAGCACAACTACAAGTGGCAGTAATTCCAATTATAAATCACAAATATAAATTCGAATAATAAGGACAGTAACTATGTCAGACATTACTACTATCAACCCCACCACGGGCGAAGAACTTAGTAACTACAATTATATGAGCAATGACGAAGTCAACAAGATTGTCGATGCTTCACATAACGCATTTCTAGAATGGCGTATAGTGAGTCACGAAGAACGTGGCCGTGTCATCAAATCTATCGGTGATAAGCTGATGGAGTATAAAGAAGAACTGGCTAAACTGATGACTGAAGAGCGTGGTAAGTTGTATAGCCAAAGCATGCAAGAGATTGATCTCTGTAAAGCCATCTGTGATTACACTGCTGAAAACGGCGTCGCTTCTTTGGCTGATGATGTACGTGATATCGAAAGCATGAAAAAAGGGCTAGTGACGTACCAACCTATCGGTATTATCTATGGCATGCAGCCTTGGAACTTCCCAGCGTATCAGGTATTCCGTTATACCATCGCGAACTTGATGGCAGGTAACAGTGTCTTACTAAAACACGCATCAAACGTAACAGGCTCTGGTCTACTAATTGAAAAAATTCTTCACGAATCTGAATTACCAAGTGATTTGTTCCGTACGATTATCATTGATCATGACCAGTCAGAAGCATTGATTGGCAATGACAAAGTACGCGGCGTGACATTGACAGGTAGTGACAAAGCAGGCGTGATCGTTGGTCAGCAAGCAGCTAAAGCGATTAAGAAAGCTGTATTAGAGCTAGGTTCAAATGATGCGTTCATCGTGTTAGAAGATGCTGACATTGAAACTGCTGTAGAAACTTGTACTCAAGCACGTTTAATCAATAACGGTGAAACCTGTGTAGCAGCCAAACGCTTTATCGTAGTCGATAGCGTATATGATGAGTTCCGTAAACGTATCGTTGAGAAATTTGAAGGTACTAAAGCAGGTGACCCAATGGATGATAGCTCAGATATCGGTCCATTAGCACGTGCAGATCTACGTGAGCAGCTACATGAGCAAGTAGAGCAAAGTGTGGCTAAAGGTGCAACGATTGCTGTTGGCGGTAAAGTACCTGAAGGTAAAGGTAGCTTCTATCCAGCAACTATCCTAGAGAACGTTGAAAAAGGTCAGCCTGCATATGATGACGAACTATTTGGCCCTGTCGCTTCACTAATTCGTGCCAAAGATGAAGACGACGCAATGCGCATCGCTAACGACAGTCGTTATGGTCTAGGTGGCGCGATTTTCTCGAAAGATGAAGAGAAAGCTGTTCGTTTAGCACGTGAGCAATTCGATACTGGTATGGTCTATATCAATGGTTATGGTCTTGCCAATCCTGCACTACCATTTGGTGGCGTGAAGAACTCAGGTTATGGCCGTGAGCATGGCGGCTTCGGTATCAAAGAGTTTGTCAACATTAAAGCGGTTCATGTATTCTAAGAATGAACTAATTAGACAAATTACCTAAATAGATAACTATTTACGATTTTAAATGATAGTAAATAATAAATAGTTATCAAATAAAAAAGCCCAGTTGCTCGTAATGAGTAGCTGGGCTTTTTATTGTGCTATATAAAGCATTATTAAAGGCATTTAATAAGCTTAAATTTTTATCCGTCTATCAGCAATTGCAAAGGTAACTTAGGTAAATAAGTTTCCGTTTGCGATGGTGTATTATTTTTTTCAAGTGATAATACGTTTTTTGCTAGTAGTAAAATCGTCCAAGGTAGCAACTGATGTTCAAGCTTCTGTACCCGTGACTGTAAACTCTCTGCGGTGTCGTTGATATCGACATTCAATACGGCTTGAGTCAACACCTGACCTGCATCAAGCTCCGCTGTCACTTTATGAATACTACAGCCGTGACGACGTTCACCCGCTTGTATAACCCGTTTGTGAGTATCTAAACCCTTATAAACCGGAAGTAGAGAAGGGTGAAGGTTAATCATGGGCGCTGGTACATTATCGATAAACGAGCCACTTAATACACGCATGAACCCAGCTAAGACGATCAAATCAGGTTGCCACGCTATTAGCTGCTCGTTGGCATGGGTTTCAAACGTCTTGATACCCATACGTTTACCATTAGTAACGTGTGACAATACCGCAACTGGAATATTGGCATCTTTAGCACGTGTCAACGCATAAGCATCTTCACGATTACTAATGACACCAACGATTTCAATCGGTAGCGCACCTGCTTGCATGGCATTGATTAACACTTGCAGGTTGCTACCACTTCCTGAGACTAGAACAGCAATACGCAATGGTTTGATAGGCTGGCTTGCGTTATCAATTGACATTAACGGTACACCACTGCATCCGCCTGATCATCAGTGCTGCGTTTGACCATTTCACCTATTTGCCAAGCTGTTTCGCCCGCGTCAGTTAAAGTCTGAATAGCAGCTTCTGCTTTGTCTTTTGGCATAACGATGACAAAACCAACGCCGCAGTTAAAGGTACGGTACATCTCACTCTGCGCGATATTACCTTGGGTCTGTAGCCAAGTGAATAGCTCTGAGAACTGCCAGCTATTGGTATCGATGCTAGCCGCTAGATTATCAGGTAGTACACGTGGCAAGTTATCCGTCAGACCACCACCTGTGATGTGTGACATCGCATGTAAGGCTGAGCTACCAAGCGTGTCTTGTAATGCCTTGATTGCTTTTACATAGATACGGGTAGGAGCCATTAAAGCGTCTTGAATAGGCTGGCCGTCTAGTTGCTCATCACTACTCGTAACATCCACACCGCTAACTTCGATGACTTTACGAACCAATGAGTAGCCGTTTGAGTGCGCGCCACTTGAGGCAAGTGCAATCAGTACGTCGCCTTCTGCGACATTTTCACCAGTGACGACTTCTGCTTCTTCAACCACGCCTACACAAAAACCAGCTAGATCGTAATCGTCGTCTTGATACATGCCTGGCATTTCAGCAGTTTCACCACCGATAAGCGCACAGTTAGCTAGTTTACAACCATCACCAATACCAGTCACGACAGTCGCCGCTACATCAACATCCAGCTTACCAGTTGCATAGTAGTCTAAGAAGAATAATGGCTCTGCGCCGCAAACCAGTAGATCATTGACGCACATCGCGACCAAATCAATACCAATCGTGTCATGACGGTTCAACTGTAGGGCTAATTTTAGTTTGGTGCCGACGCCATCAGTGCCAGAAACCAATAGTGGCGAAGTATAACCTGTCGGGATACGGCACAACGCACCAAAACCGCCAAGTCCACCCACGACTTCAGGACGAGTAGTGGCTTTTGCAACGGACTTGATTCGCTGAACCAAAGCATCGCCTGCATCGATATCAACACCGGCATCTTTGTAGCTTAAAGAAGGCTTGTCACTCATAGTCATCTCACAGTTGGGGATAGATAATTGGGATTAGAAGGTAAAGTAATTGAGCACGCAAAAATCAGCGTTATAAAGTTCAAAAGCAAAGTTTAAAGACAGTGCGCGCATTATACCCAAAAACAGACCGTACTCGCAAAGCAACTTGCCAATATTTGACTAAGATTTGCATTAAGTGGCAAATAAGCCGTTAAGAAACAAAAAATGACTGATTTTTTGTTGTACTCTGCGATAATAGAACGCTAAATTTATTGTCAATAATGGCTTTAATACAAGTCCAAATGTGATTGACAGAATAAAAACTAATAAACATAAATTTATCAAAAATTAGATTTTTTAGGAACTTTGATACGTCTCAGTCTAGCTAGCTAAAACTAATGAGAAAAGAATTCGCCTAGTGATACATCGTGATGGCTATAGTTATACCATTTAGAAATCGCTATCACTGACTGACTCACTGTCACTTTTTTAACCTCGTCCAACTATAGGATTACTTGCCATGATGAACCAACCAATAGATCCTTTTTTTCGGCGTTTATTTATTGTCGTGGCGTTAGTTGTGGCTGTGTTTCTCTTGTATTTAATGATGCCCGTCATCGTACCTTTCGTTTTTGCCTTTATGTTGGCTTATCTATTTAATCCTCTAGTCAAGCGCCTATCAAAATACATCAAGCGTTGGGTCGCGATTATTATCGTCTACTCGACGATTACTTTGGGGATGGCGTTATTATTATGGTGGTTGGTACCGACATTGTGGCATCAGTTGCAAGCGGCGTGGGATTATTTGCCAAAGATATTTAATTGGTACAACCAAGTAGTAAGAGAGTGGTTCAATAGTAATACTCGTATCAAACTGCCCCAATTAGAATCTAAAGAGTTTTCCGATACCCTCGTCGATTATATGCAAACGAACTATAAGTTCGCTGATGCTAGCACCATGATGAGCCAAATACTGACCTCAAGTATGAACTTCATCAATAATGCTGGCCTTATTGTATTGGTACCTATTTTGACCTTCTACTTTCTATTTAATTGGGATCAGCGTTTGCATAACTGGAAGATGGCGATACCAGGTGCTTACTGTCAAAAAGTAACTGAAATAGCTAAAGAATGTGATCTTGCATTGATGGCATTTATTAAAGGTCAATTGCTGGTGATGGTATTGCTAGGCGCTATTTATGCTGTACAGTTGCAGCTCATTGGCCTAGAGCTTGGGCTTATCATTGGTATGGTAGCAGGCATTGCCAGTTTTGTGCCGTACTTAGGGTTTGGTATTGGTTTTATCGCGGCTATTATCGCCTGTCTATTTCAGTTCGGATTGGACTGGACGTATTTGTCATTGGTCGTAGGTGCGTTCTTGATTGGACAAGCTGCAGAAGGTTATATTCTACAACCATTGCTGTTAGGTGATAAGATTGGTCTATCGCCATTGTGGGTCATATTTGCCGTATTGGCAGGTGCCAGTCTACTAGGCTTTGTCGGTATGTTAATCGCCTTGCCAGTATCCGCTGTCTTAAACGTTCTGTTCCGCCATTTATATAACTATTATCGGACCACTGACTTTTATAAAGGTCGTAAACAACTGGCACTGTTTGAAAAAAGATAATTATCTTATTATTGAATACACTAGATAAAGATTGCTATGTAATATCAAGATAGGAACGCAATGATTGATAAGGCTTAATGGGTAAAAGACTTGTCAGTCATTTTGTAAATATGTTATATATAGGCGCAGTGTTGATAGTATCAACCGTTTTGGTACCAGTTTTGCTAAATTTGTTTTCGACAAAGTGACTGACCTATTTTTGCAAATAATATAGGGCCATTACTTACAGTTGTAGCGGCTAGTATTGATAGTAATGAATACAGCTCAAAGCAACCTATCTTTTCTATTGTATTTTTCCATTGCACTACGCAACACGAGTTGATGATTCATGGCAGAAGCACAGCTAAGTCTCAATCTGGACATTAAGCATGATGCAAGTCTCAGCGACTTTGCCGGTCCCGGTTGGATGTCGATTATCGATGCAGTACGGCAGTTACATGTCGGCCTGATCGGTCAACTATATCTGTTTGGTAGCCCTGCCACAGGTAAGTCCCATTTGCTGTCCGCTATTTGTGAGTCATTTATCGAGATGGACAAATCGGCTATCTGTTTGTCCCTTAATGAGCTGATTCATACAGATGTCCACGTACTATCATCGTTAGAAAACTTTGATCTCATCGCCATTGATGATTTGGAAGTGCTTGAGCAAAGCAGTCAGTGGCAAGAAGCTTTATTTCACCTGATTAATCGTAGTCGAGAAGGGCAACGCCAGTTGTTGTTTGCCGCCAATAAACCAGCCGACGACTTACCATTTCAGTTAAGAGATTTAATGACGCGTTTGGCACAAGCACCGTCCTTTAAAGTGCCTACTGGTCATGATTTGGCAGACAGACAAGCATTATTACAGTCTATTTTGCGTCGACGTGGATGGCAGTTTGACGATCGAATTATTGATCACTTACTAACTGATGGACCGCATCGTATCGGTGCGATGATGGAAGTACTTAATTATATTCAACCAATGTTCTCTAACCTTGGTCGCAGTAATATCTCAAAAGCGGTCATAAGTGATGCTTTGCGTACCATCGATGAGCAGACGCTTGCCGCGGAGCTGGCGGATATCGCTCAAGAGACGCAAGTGGATAACGATACGCCTGATCAAGACCAACATACGATGCCACTTGATTTTTAGCAGCAAGACTCTTAGCAGTAAAACTTTTAGCAGCAAAAAATGAATAACCGTAAGAATACGAATCTTTTGTCCAACTCGCTTTTACTATTAATGGAATAACTTATGAAATCGAATGCTTCTTTGCTAAAAAAATTAACGATAGGTACGTTATTGGTAGGTGCTGCCTCGGTCTCTATGTTGTCACAGGCAGCAGTGACCCTACAGGTTGATGACCATATCAAAGTAACCGCTATTAATGGGCAGGAAATTCAGCAGAGCGCTTTTCAGCCGCTGCAAAAAACATTTACGTTACAGCCTGGACAACATGCTATTACTGCTAAGTATGACCGTCTATATAACTTGCCTCGTGATCAGCACGACTATTTGCGTTCAGGTAACGTCAGCGTGACAGCACAATTAGCCGACAATCAAACATATCGTTTGACTATGCCTAATCAACCAGAAGCATATGAAGCTGCTAAAGACTATGCCAAGCAGCCAACACTCGCTGTGCAACAAAACAATACGGTCATTGCTAGTCAGCAAAGTATGGTCGGCAACCAAGGCGGCATATTCTCAGGCCTTGGTAAGGCACTAGGCGGCGTGTTCGGCGGTGCAGGTGATGCAGAGCTACAGAATCAACGTGTTATTGCCTCTTTAGATCAACCAGTAGTAAATTCTACTAGCAACGTCAACGCTAGCACGACCACTGTTAAGCAAGCTACTAGTGTGAAGACTTCTACTAGTACGCTAGATACGTTTATGCAAGTATGGCTACAAGCCACGCCTGCTGAACGTGAAAAAATGCGTCAATGGATCGAAAAATAAAACAGTCTTTTCTAAAAGATAGACAATAAAAAAGCACCTAGTTAGGTGCTTTTTTGTTATTTAGAATTTGATAATCATTATAGTTGGTTAGGTTAAGCCGAATAAAAACTAACGACTCTTAACCCAAAAATGCGTTGTACATCCAGACGAGTTTCTCTTGTTCTTGTACGTAGGCATCGACTAGGTCAGCTGAACCTTGGTCTTCGCTCTCTTCTGCTAGGGCTGATACTTGACGCTGCTCTGCAATTAACGCTTGTAAGCCAGTGACCACACCTTTGACACAGCTTGTACCATCTTTGACGTTTTTATCTTCACTGATGCTAGTATGCTGCGTAAAATCACTATAAGCGTGAAGTGGTGTACCACCCAACGTTAAAATGCGCTCGGCGATTTCGTCGATTTGGACCTGTAGTGACGTATATAGTTCTTCAAATTGCGGATGCAAAGTAAAGAAATGCTCACCTTTTACGTTCCAATGATAGCCACGTACGTTTAGATAGAACACGTGATATGTTGATAGTAGATTGTTCAACTTGGCGATGACTTCGCTCATGTCTGCTTTTTCTAGACCGATCTGGTTAGTAGCATTATTAGAATTACTCATAGTATTGTCCTTATAGCGTGAGTGTAGTTATATGATAATGAACAAAGAAGAATAAAGACTCTAACAAATCAAAATACAGAGAAAGATACTTTATTTTTCATCTGTATCTATCAATATAGACTCTATCTCTTCCTTTGATGCTTATAATAATAGCAAACTATTATTAATAAGTTAAATTTAATAAATACAATTTTACGATTGGTTTTATAAAACTTAAATCAAGTCTCTCTACTGTTTTTCTAAACGATAGAGAGACCTCATTACATTTACGCTGGTGGTTGCAAGTTTTCAGGGTTTAAGCCTTTAACGGGAACCACTTCTTGTAAATGTTGACGTATCGTATCGATAGGAAACTTCTGTGCTTGCAAGCGTTTTGGTACGATTTGGCTACCTTGCTGACCTTTTAGCTCAAACATCATAAAGATATAATCATCAGTCTCATCCCAGCTCTTGATAGATGTCCAAGGAATAACTGCTTGCTGAGTCGCACCTGCACGCATTTGCATACCGCGCATTTGCGAGTTTTTCATCATATCAGGCTGGTTGCTTGGCATCGCCATGACTAGACCATGCTTTTGCACACCTAACTTCATCTGGCGCATTTCATCTGGCATCTCTTGGTCAGCCACTTGTTTGTCAAACTCTCTTTTTACGTACCATTTAAAACCTAAAGTACGTGCCAATAGATAAATCACCACACCAACCAGCATTAACCAAAATATAATGGTTGAATAGCCTGTGACAAAGATAAGTCCTGCAATAGCGAGTACCACAACCACGGCCATGATGATCCACTCTTTGGTCTTAAAGCTTGATAAACCAAAAGACGGGCTGGCACTGGCAAACAGTTCATACTGTGCTTGGTGAAATTCAGCCTCAGTTAGGTTTAAGGCGACAGGTTGGAGCGTGTAGGGGTACAGGGCCATAAAGGTTTCTCAAATACTTATATTAAAAGCGTTGGATTAAAACTGCCAAAGCGAAGCAGCGATGCTGTACTTGGCTAGAAGTGAATAAAGGTATGCGCTTATCTTACCGAAAAGTACTCCTAAATGAAACATATAAGCAAGACTGTTCACGGATAGATGTCATATTAATGACGTAGTTCACGCTCTATACTCAGCTTATTCAGACTAGACGAAAGTAAAAGTGAGAAATTAAAAACAGAATAATTTGCTATAAGCGATTAGCATAATGAACAAAACTTGGTGAGAAGCAGCTAAAAACAGGGAAAAGCAGTCAAAGATATCCAAAACATGGTCAAATCTGCCGTGTCTTGGTATTATAGCGACTACAAGATATGTTGATATAAAACATAACGTCATAGCCAGTTATCACAGAGACCGTGATAGCGATGCGCTAGGCAATTACCTTATTAATAATACTTTTAAACCTTTTACTCACCTTTAGTGTTACAGGCAACTACTATGATTGATCCGAAACTCTTACGCGGCGATTTAAGCGACCTACAACAGCAGCTAGCCACCCGTGGTTATGAGCTTGATATGGAGTTCTGGCAGACGATTGAAAACGAGCGTAAGTCTCTACAAGTCAAAACCGAAGAGTTGCAATCGCGCCGCAATGCTGGTGCAAAGCAAGTAGGTGCCCTAAAAAAATCAGGTGAAGATGCCAGTGAGCTATTGGCTGAGATGCAAAGCGTTAGTGGTGAGATTAAAGCTGCGGAAGACGAGTTACGTACGCTACAAGAGCGTATCACTCAAGCGGCTTTGCAAATTCCGAATATTCCGGCGGCGGATGTACCAGTCGGTACGTCAGAAGACGATAACGTAGAAGTGCGTAAGTGGGGCACGCCGCGTACGTTTGATTTTGAAATTCAAGATCATACGCATATCGGTGAGACGCTTGGTATGCTGGACTTTGAGGCAGCGACCAAATTGACTGGTAGCCGTTTTAACGTGCTCAAAGGGCAATTGGCGCAACTGCATCGCGCACTAATTCAATTCATGTTGAACACGCATACGATGAAGTACGGCTATCTTGAGACCTATGTGCCTTATATTGTCAATAGCGATAGTTTAAAAGGTACGGGTCAGTTGCCTAAGTTTGAAGATGATTTGTTTAAGCTAAGCAATCACACCAATAACGATGAGATGGATTTTTATTTGATTCCAACTGCTGAAGTACCAATGACCAACTTGGTACGCGGCGAGCGTTTAGATATTAAAGAGCTCCCATTAAAATTCACGGCGCATACACCATGTTTCCGTAGTGAAGCAGGCTCTCATGGTCGTGATACTCGTGGTCTGATCCGTCAGCATCAGTTTGAAAAAGTTGAGATGGTCAATATTGCCACGGCTGAGCAGTCTGATGACTTGTTAGAGGCAATGACTGGACAAGCCGAATATATCTTGCAGCAGTTAAACCTGCCATACCGCACGGTTCAGCTATGTACGGGTGATATGGGTTTTGCAGCACAAAAGACTTATGACATCGAAGTATGGTTGCCAAACCAAGATACGTATCGTGAAATCTCTAGCTGCTCTAACTGTGGTGATTTCCAAGCTCGCCGTATGGGAACTCGTGTCAAAGATGGTAAGCAAACCAGTTTGGCTCATACTTTGAACGGTTCAGGCTTGGCGGTTGGTCGCACGCTATTAGCAGTGATGGAAAACCATCAAAACGCTGATGGCAGCATTACGATTCCAGAAGTATTGCGTCCGTTTATGGGCGGTGCTGAGACTATTTCAGTTTAATAGATTGACTATAAGTAATGAGCTGCTTGTCACTTAGGTCACTCGCAGCTTATTATTTATAACTTAAATTGAAATATATAACTGTCTATCGTTTAACAAAACTGATGTGAGTCATTGCTAAATATAAACGGTCTTGTCACCGCATTTTTGGCTAGGCTCATAGCAAATATGTTAATATTGCATTTTTATTTTATAGCCTATCCATTGAGGACGCCTGTCGCGTTTTTGATGGATTATCCTCTGAGTAAACTCTCCTCTTATCTTTATACGACTCATTCGAATATTAGGACACTCTATGCCAGCTCCAATTAGCGAACGTAAACTAGCCAATGCCATCCGTGTACTGTCGTTTGACGCGGTTCAAAAAGCCAACTCTGGACATCCGGGTGCGCCAATGGGTATGGCTGATATTGCCGAAGTTTTGTGGCGCAAATTTTTGAAGCACAATCCAGCAGATCCTAATTGGCACAACCGTGATCGCTTTGTACTGTCAAACGGTCATGGCTCGATGCTTATTTATTCATTGCTACATTTATCAGGTTACGATGTGAGCGTTGATGACCTTAAAGGTTTCCGTCAGCTGCATTCAAAAACCCCAGGTCACCCTGAGCTTGGTTACACGCCTGGTGTAGAAACGACGACTGGTCCACTAGGACAAGGCATTGCTAATGCCGTTGGTTTTGCGATCGCAGAAAAAACCCTAGCCGCACAGTTCAACCGTGACGGTCATAACATCGTCGATCATCATACCTATGCGTTCTTGGGCGATGGCTGCTTGATGGAAGGTATCAGTCATGAAGTTTGCTCACTAGCTGGCACGTTGGCGCTTGGTAAGTTGGTATTCTTCTATGATGACAATGGCATCTCAATCGACGGTAATGTCGAAGGCTGGTTCACTGATGATACCGAAGCTCGCTTTGAGTCTTACGGTTGGCAAGTTATCAAAGTTGACGGTCATGATACTGATGTAATTACGCAAGCGACTGAGCAAGCGATTGCAGAGACTGCTAAGCCAAGTCTAATCATTTGTAAAACGACTATCGGTGCTGGTAGCCCGAACAAGCAAGGTCTAGCGGCCAGTCATGGTGCACCACTTGGTGATGATGAGATTGCCTTGACTCGTGATGCGCTATCTTGGAAGCATGCCCCATTTGAATTAGATGACGAAATCTATGAAGCATGGGATGCCAAAGCCAAAGGCGACGTCCAGCAAAAGAACTGGGATGCAGACTTTGCAGCGTATAAAAAAGCCTATCCAGAGCTTGCAGCAGAATTGTCACGCCGTCTCAATGGCGAGTTGCCTGCTGATTTTGCTAGCCAAGCACAAGCTTATATTCAGCAAACGCAAGAAGCGGGCGGTGATGTCGCTAGTCGTAAAGCGAGTCAAAATGCTATCAACAGCTTGCAGCCATTATTGCCAGAACTATTGGGCGGTTCAGCAGATTTAGCGGGCTCAAACCTTACGCTATTCAAAGGTGCTAAAGGCATCGAAAAAGACGCTGACGGTAACTATATCTATTACGGTGTACGTGAGTTCGGTATGACTGCGATTGCCAATGGTATTGCATTGCATGGCGGCTTTATCCCTTACGTAGCGACGTTCCTCATGTTTATGGAATACGCACGTAACGCAGTACGCATGGGCGCATTGATGAAGCAGCGTGTCATCCATGTCTATACGCATGACTCTATCGGTCTTGGTGAAGATGGCCCAACGCATCAGCCAGTTGAGCAATTGACTAGCCTACGTACCACGCCAAACCTACGTACATGGCGTCCTTGTGATGCGACTGAATCTGCAAGTGCCTGGGTAGAAGCAATCAAGTCTGAAAACAACCCATCAGCATTGATCTTTAGCCGTCAGAGCTTGCCACATCAAGCACGTGATAGCGAGCAAGTAGCGAACATCACCAAAGGTGGTTATGTACTGGCAAAAGAGCAAAGCGAGCTACAAGCAATCATCATCGCCACTGGTTCAGAAGTTGGCCTAGCGATGGAAGCGTACGAAGCGTTGAGCGCGAATGGTGTTGGCGTACGTGTAGTGTCTATGCCATGTGCTGAGATTTTCGTCGAGCAAGATGCTAGCTATCGCGAGGCCGTATTGCCTACCAATATCCGTGCTCGCGTCGCAGTAGAAGCCGCACATGTAGATTACTGGTATAAGTTCGTTGGTCTAGATGGCAAAGTCATCGGTATGACCACTTATGGTGAATCTGCTCCTGCTAGCGACTTGTATAAAGAGTTCGGTATCACGACTGATGCTGTGATTGAAGCGGTAAATAGTTTAGTGTAATAAACCTAACTTAGTTAGTATTTAAAAAAGAGCTACTAGAGAAATCTAGTGGCTTTTTTTATGGCTTAATCTTTGGCTTTTCTTTTGGTCTGCTTTCATCAATATGGCTATCGGTAAAATAACTGCTGCAATCAGTACTAAATTCTGTGCCTTAATATAATGATTTAGTGGTAAATTAGAATAGATTGATTGCTCACAAAGTTAAGTTTTATTTCTTGTGCAGCTCTCATATAAAAATAAATTATATGACTATAGAACTGGAAAAATTAGATGGATAGTATCGAACTGGCAAATGCTATTACATGGCTAAAACAGATTGAACTAAGTGAAGGCTTGATAGCAGCCTGCATAATCGGAATATTTGGGCTATGCGGTATTCTCATTACTCAGAGATCTGAACGCAAAAAGGAGTATGAAGCCTTTTTGAGAATAAAGTTTGAGGAAGTGGTTTTTAGACTGGTTGATTTTGCAGCCATTATTCAGGAAGTTCAATCCAAAAGTTTTTCAAGCAATTGCGATGAAGCTTTGGACGTTGATGAGTTTTACAGAGAAGGTGGCAAGATAGAAATATTAATAGCTTTATATTTTCCAGAGCTTGAGAAAAAATATGAGTTGTTTTTGAATACAGGGGGAAACCTGATAAATGCACAGCAGGAATATGAAACTAATCCTAACGATAGTACTTTAGATGTACTTAAACAGCTTGATGAAGAGTATGATCGGGTTTATAAGAGTTTTTATAAACATATCAAATTATGTTCTTCTACTTATGCCAAGCCTTTAAAGCATCGTAAGAGAGTGCTGATTAATTAAATTTAAAGAGTCTTGGTATTACGCCTAGTACATTCTATAACCATTCTAAAGATCGCTACCATGTCCCTAAAATCCTCCTTCAAAGGTTTCCTAGGTGAGACCGTCATCAACGTCGCCATGTGGTTAAAGCTTGAAAAAGATGTTTACCACCGATTAAACGGTATTACTTTGCCACGAGCTAATGACGGCAGTACCCAAATCGATCATATCATCGTTTCTGCATACGGCATATTCGTCATCGAAACCAAAAACTATAAAGGCTGGATATATGGTAGCGAGAACCAAAGACAATGGACACAAGTTTTCCAAAATGGAAGTAAATTCAAATTCCAGAACCCACTCCGCCAAAACTACTTGCACATTAAGACGCTGGCAGATTTATTGGGCTTGGAGCTGAGCTACTTTCATTCGATGATTGCTTTCATCGGTGAGTGCGAATTAAAAACCCGCGATGAGTTGCCCGAGCATGTATTGACGAGTGGTATGGTCTCGTATGTAAAGAAAAAGCAAGATAAGATACTCACTGAAGATGAGGTTGCATCTATTGTTGAGCAGATTAATAGCAATAGATTTAGCAAATCGTGGCGCACCAATCGGCAGCACAAAGCCTATCTAAAAGACAAGCATAGCAATCCAAGCCAGAATACAAACAAACAGCCTAGCGGTAACGCTAATGATAAACCAATTGCTAAAGTGGCTACTAAGGCTACACCAGAGCCGATAGTAAAAGAGACCGCTAAACGCGCTATTCTAAAAAGTAGAGAAGTGCATCGATGGTCTGGTCAGACTGAAATTGAATTTAGCGAGTTACCAATTGATAGTATGGACACTCAGCAGGCAGTCACTCAGCATACAATTACATCGCACGATATTGCTGATAAGGTTTTTCTTACGCCGTTTGAAGTTATGGAACCTGAACTAGCAGCGAGTTCCTCTGCGACAGATGAAGTGATAGACCATACAGCTGATTTAATTCAAACACCAACCTGCCCAAGATGTAACGGTGAGATGATAAAGCGCGTGGCAAAAAAAGGCCTGAATCAAGGTCAGACCTTTTTTGGTTGTAGCAAATTTCCTAAGTGTCGCGGTGTGGTGAATATTGATTAATCGTTAATTATCTTAACCTTAATCATCTTAACCATATATCTCTTCTAAACGTAAACAAGCAACCAATCGACCATCCCATTCGCGCAGTTGTGGCTCTACTTCGCTGCATTGCTGCTTGGCATAGGGGCAGCGTTTGTGTAGGGCGCAGCCACTTGGTGGATTGAGCGGACTTGGTAGCTCACCTTGTAGGGTTAAATCATTCTTATGACCATTTACCGTTGGGGCAGCAGCCAATAACGCGATAGTATAGGGATGCTTTGGCGCATTATAAATCGCTTCTTTGGGGCCGTGCTCAACAGCTTGACCCAAATACATCACCATCACATCATCAGCGACGTGGCGCACGACCGACAAGTTGTGCGAGATAAAAACGTAAGCAGTACGATACTCATCCTGCAAATCCATAAATAGATTTAAGACTTGTGCTTGGATTGATACATCAAGGGCGGAAGTTGGCTCATCAGCGACGACGATTTTAGGGTTGAGCATCATGGCGCGGGCGAGGGCAATACGTTGACGCTGACCACCCGAAAACATATGCGGATAACGACCAGCGTGTTCGGGACGTAGACCGACATGTCTCATCATCTCGTTGATTTTGTCGCGCTTTTCCTCTTTAGACAGTTTGGTATGGATATCCAATGGTTCTGTCAATTGATAGCCAATGGTATGACGCGGATTTAAGCTACCATAAGGGTTTTGGAAGACCATTTGAATTTCAGTACGCAATTCTTTTAGCGCTTTTCTGCTATAGCCAGTGGTGCCTTCATCGTTGATAAATAGCTCACCATGTGTGGGCGCTTCAATCAGCGTCAACTGGCGGGCAAGCGTGGATTTACCGCAGCCTGACTCACCAACGACGGCCAATGTCTTGCCAGCTTCAAGTTCGAAAGAGACACCATTGAGCGCTTTTACATACGCTTTTGCTTTGCCCAGACCTTGTGATACTGGGTAGTGTTTGTGTAGATTGTCTGCTTTTAGGACCACTTTATTACTCATACTTGTGACTCCAAGGTAGCAGCGTGAGAGGGGCGAGAGGTAATATCAGAATCAATACAGCGCACCTTGCCATTGTGCGTATCTAAAATAGGTGGCGGTACTTCGCAAGCAGGTTCTTTATACGGGCAACGCGGAGACAACAAGCAACCAGCTGGCCTGTCATATTGACTTGGTACGACCCCTGGTAAGCTGTTCAATCTATCTTGACCGATGGCTAATTCAGGGATGGCTTGTAGCAATGCTTCAGTATAAGGATGTGCAGGCTTTTGAAAAATCTCTGGCACGGTACTGGTTTCGACCACTTGTCCAGCATACATAACCGCGACATCGCGCGAGTTCTGTGCGACCAAACCCAAGTCGTGAGTAATCAGTACCATCGCCATTTGCTTTTCGCGTTGCAATCGGCTCAGCAAATCCATGATTTGCGCCTGTACGGTGACATCCAGAGCCGTAGTCGGTTCATCAGCGATCAGTAGTTTTGGCTCGCAAGCAATCGCCATCGCAATCATGACTCGCTGACTCATACCGCCTGATAGCTGATGCGGATAGACCTTAAGTCGATTTTTGGCATCGGGCATCTCGACCAACTCTAGCAGTTCTAAGATACGTGTTTGTACGGCTGCGCCTCGTAAACCAAGGTGCTTGCGTAGTACTTCACCCAATTGCATCTCAACCGTAAAGCTTGGATTTAGGCAAGACATCGCATTCTGAAAAATCATAGAGATGTCTTTGCCAATGATGCCGCGTCTCTCTTTGGCTGACATACTGAGCATGTCTTTATTGTCAAAGACCACTCGCTGTGCACGTACGGTCGCAGAAGGTGGCAATAGCCCCATCAGCGCCATCATGGTGACTGATTTACCTGAGCCAGATTCACCCACGACAGCAATGACCTCACCTTGGGTTATCTTTAATGACACATCATCCACTGCACGAAAGGCACGCACTCCTTGTCCAAAAGTGACAGACAGGTTTTCAATATCTAACAGCAAGGGTGAGTCTTTTGTTGATGCACCATTCATAGACGTGTGAGTGATAGGTGTATTGATTAATGGTTCAGTCATCTTAGGTCACCTGCTTTAATTTAGGATCTAGCGCATCGCGTAAGCCATCACCAGTCAGGTTGATCGATAGTGCAGCCAAGAAAATAGCGACACCCGGCCAAATTGCTAGCCAAACATTACTTTGAATATATTGACGCGCCGTACCTAGCATCGCGCCCCATTCGGCATCTGGTGGCTGTACGCCAAAGCCCAAGAAACCAATCGCACCTGCTTCTAAAATAGCAGACGAGAAAATCATCGTTGCCTGTACGATAAGCGGTGCCATACAGTTGGGCAAAATGGTGATAAACAACAATCTGAGCACGCCAGCACCCATCACTTGTGAAGCAATGAAGTATTCTCGCTGCAGCTCTACCATCGCAGTCGCACGAGTCAGCCGAATGAATGGCGGTGTACAGACCAGTGCGATCGTAATAATCGTATTGGTCATAGATGGCCCTAAGATAGCGGCAATGATAATGGCCAATAGCAAGCTCGGGTATGACATCAAGATATCATTGACCAACATGACGGCTTTGCCCCAGACCTTTGGCCAAAACGCCGCACTTAGACCTAATGAGATACCAACCAACATCGCCAGAGTCGTTGCGCTTAGACCGATAAACAATGAATAACGTGCGCCATACATCACTCGAGACAATGTATCTCGGCCCGCATCATCAGTGCCTAGCCAAAACATCGAATTGCCGCCATCTAAAAAGGCAGGCGGCAATTGCTCTTGACCGGTGAACAGCTCGTAAGGATCGTGAGGCGCAATAGCAGGCGCAAGTATGGCAACAAGTACCATTAATGCCAGTACGATAAAACCAATCACTGCGCCTTTGTTTCGGCAGAACGTCGATAAAAATAGCTGCCAAGATGACGGCGGTGTGGCGGCCATTAGATTGACATCAGAGGGGAGAACAGAAGGCTTCATGAGCATTTCCTATAGTGGCTAGCGCAGTGACATTTTTTAGAATCTTATTCATAAAAAAGTACTAAGCATTGCTAAAACTTCACTTGAGCGCTAATCATCACTATTTATAATGTGAGTATTTATCAATGTTAAATTAAGAAGTATGGCGTATACGTGGATTGATCAGACCATACAAAATATCAATAAATAAACTAACCAAAATCAGAGCAGTGGCGACCAACAGGATACCGTTTTGTACAATAGGGTAGTCGCGAGTGAAAAACCCATCGAGTAGCCAATTACCAACGCCTGGCCAACTAAAGATAGTCTCAGTAATAATGGCACCTGCGAGCAATGTCGCCATCTGTAGGCCAACGACGGTAACCACAGTAATCAAGGCATTACGCATCACGTGGACCAGTATTACTCGGCGTGGAGATAAGCCTTTGGCTCGTGCTGTACGCACGTAATCCTCGTCTAATACCTCTAGCATCGCAGAGCGTGTCATCCGTGCAATCATCGCTAACGGAATGGTCGATAGAGCAATAGAGGGCAATATAAAGTGTTTGACCACGTTCCAAAACGCACCAGGTTCTCCTGAGCTTAGTGAGCCGAGTAACCATGAGCCATACAGTGGCTGCACATCTAAAAACTGTGCGACAGATATCACCCCAGCGACGGGCAGTAGACCTAAATAATGAGCGAAGATACCAGTCAGGATGGGGCCCAATAAATAGATAGGCATAGAGTAGCCTGCCAATGCGCCTGACATGAGGGTGTAATCAATCCATGTACCACGGCGTAAGGCAGCAAAGATGCCTAAGCTGACACCAATGACACTAGCGATAACAATAGCGCATAATGCTAACTCTAAAGTAGGAACAAAATGGGCAAAAAAGTCTTGTAGTACGGGCGTACGAGTACGAAAGGACTGACCGAAATCACCCGTTAAGATACCAGTCAAATAGTCCCAATACTGGGCAACGAGTGGTTTGTCTAATCCTAGCCTTTCTAAGGCACGAGCATGTAGCTCTGGATCGACCATACGCTCGCCCATCATAATCTCGACGGCATCTCCAGGTACGAGACGAATCAGAGTAAAAGTCGATAACGTTAGGCCAAGATAGACGGGTATTAAAATGGCAATACGACGCAGAATATAAAGTAGCATGGGCTGCTCAATAGTTGTGGTTCAATGATTAGAGTATTAGCGATGATGAAGAGATCCGTGACAAAGCGCTTAGTTCATATTGTCCATATCATTCATATAAGTGCGGCTGGAGCAGAGTATCTGACCCAGCCGCACTTATATGAATGAATAAAATGAATAAATTGCTTATGTCGTAACGGAATTAATCAGTCAAGGTTATTCAACTTTTACACCATCGAAGCGTATTGAGCCAAGTGGGCTGATTTTATAATCGACCACGTTTGGTGCGGTGAATACGGTCACTACCGAGTGTGCCATTGTTGTCCAAGGAAGCTGCTCTTTGAATATCTGCTGAGCTTGCTCATATTCACTGACACGCTCATCTTGATTGTTAATCTGACGGGCATTGGTCACCAAATTATCGAAGTCTTTGTTACACCAGCGCGAGTAGTTGTTACCACCGACCGCGTCACAAGACAATAACGAACCAAGCCAGTTGTCTGGATCACCATTGTCGCCAGTCCAGCCTGCTAGAATGACATCAGGTTCACCTTTAGCAGCGCGTTTCAGGTACTCGCCCCATTCATAAGTCACAAGCTTGGTATCGACGCCAATCTTCGCCCAATCTGCTTGTAGCATTTCAGCCATTAGCTTGGCATTTGGGTTGTACGGACGCTGAACTGGCATATACCATAGATTGATAGAAAGGTTATCCGCGCCAGCTTCTTTGATTAGTGCTTTTGCTTTTTCAACATCGTAAGGCGCGTCTTTAAGTGACTCGTCATAGCCCCACTGCGTTGGCGGCATTGGGTTGGTTGCCTTGAGGCCTTCGCTTTGATAAACCGCATTAATAATAGCGTCTTTGTTGATCGCCATATCTAATGCTTGACGCACTTTAAGATCGCTTAATTGAGGTTTTTCTACGTTGTAACCGACATAGCCAACGTTGAAGCCAGGCTGATCGAGAACAGTGGCTTTACCTGATTTTTTGACAGATTCGATTTCGGCAGGTTTGGGATAAGCGGACACATGACATTCGCCAGCCTGCACTTTTTGGGCACGGACTGCTGAGTCTTTAGTGATGACAAACACGAGGTTGTCGATATAAATGTCGTCTTTATTCCAATAGTCTGGGTTTTTGGTATAACGAATTTGCGCGTCTTTTTGATAAGAAGTAAAAACGAACGGTCCAGTACCGACGGGCTTAGTATTTATATCAGCAGCATTGCCAGAGGCTAGCAATTGATCTGCGTACTCAGCAGAACCAATATAAGCAAAAGGCATTGCTAGGTTCTGTAGGAAAGGCGCATTGGTTTCGCTAAGGGTGATTTTTACCGTATAGTCGTCAACCTTTTCGATATCAGAGATGATATCAGGTAGTCCCATACCGACTGAATATGGGAATTCAGCAGGATAAGCTTTATTAAATTCAAAGTCTGGGTCAGTGATACGTTCTAGCGTAAAGACAATGTCATCCGCGTTGAAATCGCGAGTCGGAGTAAAGTAATCAGTTGTACCGAATTTAACTCCTTTGCGTAGATTAAAGGTATAAGTCTTGCCGTCTTCGCTAATATCCCAGCTTTCAGCAAGTCCTGGTTGAATCTCAGTCTCCGCTCTTTTGAATTCTACCAAGCCATTATAAATAGGAAAGGCACTCGCATCAAAATCCGTACCTGAAGTATATTGCGCTGGATCGAATCCAGCAGGGCTACCTTCTGAGCAATAGAGCAATGTTTTGGCGGCTTTGGCATCTGAGCTAGCAGCAGAGTCATCCGTAGTTTTGTTGTCTCCACTACAGGCGCTGATACTTAAGACAAACGTCGCCAACATCGTAAGTTTGAAGAGTGATTTTTGCATTATTACATCCTATGTAATGGTAGGTAGGTACTCATGTATCCATATGTTCGTACTCGAGCATGAATACGATGAGAAAGCGTTTAGTGACCTCTAAAGTATCTATTTATACAATGTTTGTTATATACAAAATAAAACATATTAAAGGTTGTTATAACTTTAAATTATATAGATAGAAACTAAAAATATAAATAAGTCGTTCGAATATACTCTCTTAATCTGTGATAATGCAAGCGATAAATAGACTAATTTTGATAAAAATTGCACGATTTTGCCGTATTTAGCATCAATAAGATATTAAATACTAAATTCTATGGCTTTATGTTTATTCGCTCTAAATAGCAAAGAGACATATTTTTAGATCGCTAATTAGTTACAATTTTACTAGGTGTAAACAATTAGAAATAATAAAGTTATGTCTCTTTAAGGTACTCAGCTATAATCCGTTTGTCCAATGCAGCATTAAACAGGGCTATGATTCGCTTTAATGAGATCGGCTATTTTTTCGGCAATCATAATAGTTGGCGCATTGGTATTGGCGCTAATAAGCGTTGGCATCACTGATGCATCGATGACTCGTAGTCCGCTCACACCTCGTACCTTTAATTCCAAATCAACCACAGAGCTGTCATCTGAGCCCATGCGGCAAGTGCCTACTGGGTGATAGATGGTATCTGACTTATTGCGGATATAGCCGAGCATGCCGTCTTTTTCAAGGTAAGGGGCAGGGTAATCTTCAGTGATATACTTAGCGAGTGCGGACTCTTGCATGATGGCGCGAGTACGCTCGGCACCGGCAACCATATACTCTATGTCTTTTGGATGCGACAGATAGTTTGGATCGATCAAGACAGCATCAGAAGGTTCGGCTGAGTCCAATCTAACAGTACCTCGACTTTCAGGTCGTAAGTAGCAACTGTGACAAGAGACAGCAAATCCGCGTCTGAGATCGCGACCGTGCTCGATCACGCGTGAGATGACAAAGTGCAGCTGTGTATTTGGCCACTCTTTTGGGTCATCACCGACGCTAAAGAACGCACCTGCCTCTGCATAGTTGGTAGACAGCAGCCCTGTACCGTCTTTTCTCCACTGCCGAATACTTTTGGTTAATGTCGAAATCGATGCCATGCCAATACCGATGACATCAGTAGTATTGACCTCGTAATCAAAGACGACATCTAAGTGATCCTGCAAATTGCCACCGACTTCAGGTGCATCTACTACCACATCGATACCATGAGACTGCAAATGCTCTGCAGGGCCGATACCTGAGAGCATCAGAACTTTAGGTGAACCAAACGCGCCACCTGATAGTAAGACTTCATGACGCGCCGTGACAGTATGTTCGACACCGTCTTTTTCGTAGACGACGCCTGTCGCTTGATTGTTTTCAATAATGACGCGGTTAGCCTGTGCATGAGTGATAACAGTCAGGTTGGCACGGTTTTGTACAGGATGTAGATAGGCAGCTGCGGCAGAGCAACGCTGGCCTTGTTTTTCACCATGGAAATGAGTGACTTGATACAACCCTGTACCGTCTTGCTTTTCGCTATTAAAGTCAGGGTTGTGATCTAGGCCATTGGCAATCGCAGCTTCTACAAATGCTTTGGAGATGTCTCGCGGACTGAGTAGGTCGCTAACATGCAGCGGCCCGCTATCACCATGTAGGTCATCGCTACCACGAACGTTGTTTTCAGCTTTGATAAAGTAGGGTAATACATCGTCAAACCCCCAGCCAGTACAGCCTTGCTCTACCCAGCGCTCATAATCTAGCTTACTACCGCGTGTATAGATCATAGCATTGATAGCTGATGATCCGCCCAAACATTGTCCACGCGGCTGAAAACCTTTACGGTTATTAAGGTGCTCTTGCGGAGTGGTGTGAAAGCACCAGTTATTCAATTTAAGTGGTTTGCCAGGAACCATCAGAATCAGTCCAGCAGGCACACGTACTGCTAGATCTTTGCCATCACCGCCGTACTCTAATAAACAGACACTGATATTTGGGTTTTCAGTGAGACGGCTGGCGAGCACGCAACCTGCTGATCCACCACCGACGATGACATAGTCAAATGTTGTGTCAAATTCCATTTTATATTCCTTATAGCATCCATGCTAATTAAAATAGGGTACGCTTTACAGTAACTATTATTCTGCTGAAATAATAAAATAAAAATGACTCTGCGGTATCTGTTTGCGCCAATATCGTAGGACAAGCTAAGACTGTTATATTCGGTACATTATTTAAAATTAATGCTACTTAATTTTGCATCGAACGACCTTATATCGCACAGATTTCTGAGCGTACGATAAAGCGTTTGCCTTCAGGGATTTCTAACGAAAAGCTCGCACCGCGACCATTGACGACATCAATGGTGAGATCGGTATGCTGCCATAGATTGTACTGTGCCTTACCCATATAAAATGGACAGCCAGCAAGCTCACCAACCAAAACATCCTGACCACCCACTTTGAACTCTCCTAATGGATAGCACATGGGCGAGCTACCATCGCAGCAGCCACCTGATTGATGAAACATCAGCTCACCGTGCTTGGATTTCAATAGCTCAATTAACGCTTTACAAGACTCTGTTGCCGTAATTTGCATAATGATTTCCTTATCTTTAGAGAATCTTAATGTAATCCATAGTTTTATTGAGTAAGAATGCAAAAGTCGCATCTTTTTCTTTCACATCATTTATAGCATGTGATTGAAATCGATACGACCTGTCGTTCACGATTATACCTGCGAATCATTAAAGCAGTATTAAAATGTCAAAAGACATGTCTACATACTATAGTCAATCACAATCCGTCCCTCGATTTTACCGTCACGCATACGCTGAAAAATATCATTGATGTTCTCAAGTGGCTCAGCGGCAACAGTCGCTTTTACTTTACCTGCTGCTGCCATCTCTAGCGACTCTTGTAAATCCAGACGGGTACCAACGATTGAACCACGAATGGTGATACCATTCAAAACGGTATCAAAGATTGATACAGGGAAATCACCAGTTGGTAGACCATTACAGACTAAAGTACCACCGCGTCGTAACATACTTAATGCTTGATCAAATGCTTTGGTGGATACGGCTGTCACTAGTACACCATGAGCACCACCGATCTCTTGTTGTAGGAATTCACCCGGATCAGTGTTTTTTGCATTGATAGTGACTTTTGCGCCCAGTTTTTTGGCAAATTCGAGCTTCTCGTCGTCAATATCAACAGCAGCAACATTGAGTCCCATGGCAATGGCATACTGTACAGCCATGTGACCAAGGCCGCCTATACCTGAAATGACAACCCAGTCGCCTGGCTTGGTGTCGGTCATTTTAAGACCTTTGTATACCGTGACGCCCGCACATAAAACAGGGGCAATCTCAATAGAGTCGACACTCTCAGGGATAATGCCAACATAGTTTGCATCTGCTAGTACATATTCTGCAAAACTACCATTTACGGAGTAACCAGAATTTTCTTGCTTTTCACACAAGGTTTCCCAGCCACCCAAGCAGTGCGTACAGTGTCCACAAGCAGAGTAGAGCCAAGGCACACCAACGCGGTCACCTTCTTTAACGTGATGTACATTGTCACCAACGGCAGTTATAAGCCCGACGCCCTCATGTCCCGGAATAAAAGGTGGACTGGGTTTGACAGCCCAGTCTCCCTCAACCGCATGTAAGTCAGTGTGACAGACACCTGATGCCTGCATCTTAACGACGATTTGACCAGCGCCTGGCGTTGGTATATCTACTTCTTCAATTTCTAAGGGTTGCCCAAACTCATGTAGCACAGCCGCTTTCATTTTTTGACTCATATGGCGCTCTCTTATGGATTAATTTTATATGCATAGCACAATACCTCTGTGCTATGACGTTATCTATAAATCGTCGCGTTAAATCAAATCTTAAAAGAAACCCATTTTTTTAGGGCTGTACGAAACCAGCATGTTTTTGGTTTGCTGATAATGATCGAGCATCATCAGATGGTTTTCGCGGCCGATACCTGATTGCTTATAGCCACCGAATGCCGCATGTGATGGATATAGGTGATAGCAGTTGGTCCATACGCGGCCCGCTTGGATACCACGTCCAAAACGATAGGCCTTATGTACACTACGTGTCCAAACACCAGCGCCTAGACCATATAGTGTATCGTTGGCAATTTGCATGGCTTCTTCGTCGTCTTTAAAGGTAGTAACAGCGAGCACAGGTCCAAAGATTTCTTCTTGGAACACGCGCATGTCATTAGTACCTTCAAAGATAGTTGGCTTAACATAATAGCCGTCTGCTAAGTCGCCATCGTGTTTGGCTTGATCGCCACCGACTAGGACTTTTGCGCCTTCTTTTTTACCGATATCAAGATAAGATAAAATTTTCTCTAACTGGTCTGAGCTGGCTTGCGCGCCAATCATAGTCTCAGTATCTAGTGGGTTGCCCATTTTGATGGCTTCGACACGAGCGATACAGCGTTTGATAAATTCGTCATAGATGCTTTCGTGTACGAGCGCACGTGATGGACAAGTACAGACCTCACCTTGGTTTAAGGCAAACATGACTAGGCCTTCGACCGCTTTGTCCAAGAAGTCATCGTCTTCGTCCATGACATCAGCAAAGAAGATATTTGGGCTTTTGCCGCCAAGCTCTAGCGTCACTGGAATAATGTTTTCGCTAGCGTACTGCATGATGAGGCGACCCGTTGTGGTCTCACCAGTGAAGGCAACTTTGTTAATACGTGGGTTTGAGGCAAGTGGTTTACCAGCTTCGACACCAAAGCCATTGACGATGTTTAACACGCCTTTAGGTAAGATATCAGCGATACCGATCGCTTCTAACATATATAGTATCGAAGCAGGCGTTTGCTCAGCAGGCTTCATGACGATACAGTTACCAGCGGCTAGAGCCGGGGCGATTTTCCATACTGCCATTAGAATAGGGAAGTTCCATGGGATAATCTGTCCGACAACGCCTAGCGGCTCATGGAAGTGATAAGCAACGGTGTCTTCATCAATTTGACTGATACCGCCTTCTTGTGCGCGGATGGCACTGGCGAAATAACGGAATTGATCGATGGCTAGTGGAATATCTGCCATTAAGGTTTCGCGCACAGGCTTACCGTTTTCGTAGCATTCAGCAATAGCGATCGCTTCTAGATTGGCTTCCATGCTATCTGCAATTTTTAATAATAAATTAGCACGTTCAGCGACGCTGGTTTTGCCCCAAGCGTCTTTGGCAGCATGCGCGGCATCTAGGGCTTTTTCGATATCTGCTTCTTTTGAACGGGCGACTTGGCAAATGGTTTTACCATCGATAGGACTTGGGTTGTCAAAGTACTCGCCATCGACAGGAGGGGTCCACTCACCATTAATAAAGTTATCGTATTTTTCGCGGAATTGGACGGGACTGTTTTCAGTATTGGGATAAGCGTATAACATTAACCACTCCTTGTTGTGTATTATGGTTATTTAAAATATGGTTACTTACGTATGACCATTTAAAAATACATTCTTGGTCTTCCTAACCAAGTTATCATCCTATCGTACTGAGCTTTTTAGCAGAACGATAATGACTTTTTATAATGATATATTTTGTATCGTATAACTTTAAGTTATGTGATATGAGTCGGTTAAAATGGTTCGCAAACGGTATGCAGCTGTTATAATTGTGAGCATCTACTTTGGCTTGCTATGGTTACTGAATTAATCATGGCGGCTTTCTTTTTGTACTATTTCTTCTTCATAATATTGGTTGGTTTGGATCTATGCGTCAATCTTCTGCTCTTGATATCCTAAAAACAGGTCAAAACGTCTTTTTGACCGGCTCAGCAGGTTCAGGTAAGACTTATACTCTCAATCAATACATCGATTATCTACGCGCCCGCCGCGTCCCTGTTGCGGTGACAGCCAGTACGGGTATTGCTGCCACGCACATGAACGGCACGACGATTCATAGTTGGTCAGGCATCGGTATCAAAGATGAGCTCACTGATCGAGATTTGTCTACCTTGTCACGCAAGCAGTTCTTAGCAGACAGATTGAAAGATACTGCGGTCTTGGTCATTGACGAGATCTCGATGCTACATGCCAAGCAGCTTAACCTGGTCAGCCAAGTGCTCAAGCATATTCGCAAAAATGACAAAGCGTTTGGTGGTATTCAGGTGGTAGTCGCAGGAGACTTTTTTCAGTTACCGCCGATTGGTAGTAAAGGCGAGACGAATCGTGAAAAATTCGCGTTTATGTCCGAAGCATGGCTCGATGCCAAGTTCCATATTTGCTACTTGTCTGAGCAGCATCGTCAAGTCAGTGATGCAGCCAATGGCGGACTCGATTTAGACGATATTCTTAACCAAATTCGTCGTCAGGAAGTAACCTTTGAGGCGATTGCCGCTTTAGAGGCGACTTATGACCAAAGTGTCGATATCAAGCGTACGCGTCTGTATACCCATAACCTCAACGTCAATAAAATCAATGACAAAGAACTGGCGTCTCTAGATGGAGAGATGATGCGTTTTGAGGCGACGGCGACAGGCGATAGTAAGCTGGTAGAAACGCTAAAAAAGACCGTACGTACCCAAGACGAGCTGATTCTCAAAGTCGGCGCCAAAGTGATGTTTATCAAAAACAATGCTGAGCTTGGTGTCTCTAATGGGACGATGGGCGAGTTGATTGGATTTGCTGCTGTCAAAATAGATGATAAAGACAGTAATGACGCGTTAATCGAAGACGATAGCAGCGATGACGTTGATGAGGATGCTGCTGACGAAAAAACGACAAAAGGTAAGAAGTCCGCTGCTAAAAAAGACAAAGAAAAACCAAAGTCGAAGAAACCAACGACCCAAAAAATGCCTGTCGTGCGGCTTAATTCAGGACGAGAAGTCATCGCTGAGCCTGAAGAATGGATTATCGAAGATGAGACGGGTGACGTGCTAGCAAGTTACTTACAAGTGCCGCTCTGTCTGGCATGGGCGATTACCATTCATAAATCGCAGGGCATGACCCTCGATGCTGCTGAAATCGATTTGTCGCGTACCTTTGAGTTGGGACAAGGCTATGTGGCATTATCACGCCTCAAGTCGCTATCTGGCCTACAGCTGCTGGGTATGAACGACATGAGCTTGCAACTCGATCCATTGGCTCGCGGCGCGGATAAGCGGTTTTTGGTACTGTCTGAAGAAGCCGATGCCAACTATGCGATGCTAGATGAAGAAAGCATGCAGCAGGCACATGAAAAATTCGTGTTGAAGTCAGGTGGGACATTGAGCAAGTCGGTAATCGATGCTTATGCCACGCTACAAAAGAAACGCCGCGAACAACAGCAATCGAAAATCGATAAAAAACAGAAACTTGGCAATCAGGTCTCTGACAAATCAGACAGTACTCTACTTGCGACCAGAGTGTTGTTAGAAGAGAGTTTGACCATCGCGGAGATATCACAAGCCCGTCAGTTGTCACAGTCGACCATCATGCGTCATATTGCTGACCTAAAATCGCAAGACCCAAGCCTTGCCTGCGATCATCTGCGTCCAGATGATGAGGTAATGACAGCCGTTGGCAATGCCTATATCGCTATTAAAGTCGCTAATAGTCCAAATGATTTCAATGATGACGGTAGCATCAAATTGCGTCCGATATATGATCATCTCAAGCAAAGCATTGACTACAATACCATTCGCCTCGCATTGATTTTTATCACACCATAGTTTTGCTGCTTATAATTTTATTGCCTATAACTTTGTTATCTCTAGTTTTATAGGCTTTATTTTTGCTATTTCTTAGTATTCAGCAATCAAAAGCGCACTCAACGTGATAACGCTCAGTTTTTACACCCATTTATAGCGATACCCTTTATGTCCAATGTTATGCCTGATTTTTCGAGCGCTACTTATCAATTGACCTCTGACCCGATAGCGGCGACGTTCCGTACTACTGGTGAGCACACACAGCCACTGAGAGTCGCTATCAATGGCTTTGGTCGTATAGGGCGCAATGTACTTCGTGCTTTGCTAGAGCGCTTTGAAGTGTTGGGCCGTGCGATTCATGTGGTGGCAATTAATGACTTAGCGCCAGCGGATATATTGCTGCATTTACTCAAGTTTGATAGCACACATGGCCGTCTCAGTCGATTAGGCGTAAATGCTGAGATTGTAGAGAGTGAGTCAGGTGATACAAGCAAGACTGAGCTCTGTCTGACCAAAAACAATCTGACTTACTGCATCAATATGCTATCAGAGCCTGATCCTAAAAATTTACCTTGGCAGGCGCTGGGTGTCGATGTGGTTTTAGAATGTACTGGGCACTTTCGCTCGTATGAACAAGCAACGCTACATATCGATGCTGGCGCGCAGCAAGTAATTATCGGTGCCGCGCCATTTGACGATGTGGATGCCTGTATCGTGATGGGCGTGAATACCAATGCGCTCACGCTTGAGCTACCGATTATCTCTAGTGTTTCTTGCACCACGCAAGCATTGGTACCGTTGATTGATACGCTTGATAAAGCGTTTGGTGTGCAGTCCGCCATGATGACAGAGATTCATGCAGTTACTGCTGATCAGACAGTGCTGGATCAAGCACATCGAGATCCAAGACGGGCGCGCGCTTCTGGCTATAACATTATCCCAACGACCTCCAGTAGTATAGCTGCGACAGAACGAGTGCTACCAGCCATGGTCGGCAAGATAAATGGACATTCGATACGGGTGCCCACTATCGACGTGGCTGCGATTGATGTCACCTTTGTATTTGATACGCCAGATGTCGATGTTGAGACAGTGCGAGAAGTACTTAAATCTGCCAGTCAGGCGCATTTGCATGACATCATGGCATATACTGATGAGCCGTTAGTATCTAGTGACTTTATCCATCAGACTGAGTCGCTTATCATTGATGGGCAACAGCTTATGCAAGTGGGTGGTCAATATAAGGTTTTTGCATGGTATGATAATGAATGGGGCTATGCCAATAGGCTGCTCGATATGTGCTTACATCTGGCCTCAAGCAAGCGATAATGCACCAATTTACAAGTATTCGAAAATTAATTGAATTTTTTTAGTTTAGGGGCTTGCATTATAAAATGATATCTATATAATGATGCACCAATGGAGACGTGGCAGAGCGGTTGAATGCACCGGTCTTGAAAACCGACAAGGGTTAATAGCCCTTCGAGAGTTCGAATCTCTCCGTCTCCGCCAAATTCGAAAAAGCCCCAATCAGCAATGATTGGGGCTTTTTTTATGGTATTGATAAAAGTATTAATTAGTACCTTCTATAAAATACTCAATAGTAGGTTGTACAGCTACTTCACTAACGAATTTTCAAATTCGATTGTCTGATCGTCTACTAAGGTAAGCGTACCTTTATTAATCTCGATAATGATGCCACTAGCATTTTTGATAGCGCGCATGACATTGATATCCTCAATGCTGCTTTCAATAATAATCTTGCCGGACTGTTCTGGTGAGATAGGTGGATCAAACGTTGTCAAAGGCACATTAAAGTTTTTGCCTTTTGTCAGGTTGGCATCCTTCATGGTCAGCGTCCCCTTAAAGCTTTTTATCGCGCTTTTGCCATGATTGGATAGCA
Organism: uncultured Psychrobacter sp.; assembly: GCF_947500265.1. Classification (GTDB taxonomy): domain Bacteria; phylum Pseudomonadota; class Gammaproteobacteria; order Pseudomonadales; family Moraxellaceae; genus Psychrobacter. The sequence continues at coordinate 265,496 of NZ_CANMRN010000004.1, forward strand.
TAAACTGCATTTTGACCTGATTTAAGCTATCGCTATCACTGGTTTTCACAGGTAGTAGGGCGACAGGGTACATCTGTGCGGTAGCATTAGCTACCTGACCTTTGACAATAGGACTTTTCTTACCCGTTGGGTTGTTTGGATGCAGCCGCTCGTATTCACGCTGTTGTATCAGCGCTTGCTTAATAGTGGTGCGCGGCATGGCTCCTGATTCATAAGCGTCGCTCAATTTCATGCGCAGCATATATCGGCTGAGTACTTGTTGATCGGCCTCAGACAATTGCTCAAAAGTTTGCCCTAGCTTTTTTTGCCATTGGTCTGAATCTGTCGGTATGGTTATTTTACTTGGATCAGTCTGCGGTGATGAGCAGCCAGTCGCAATCACTAGCATTGCTACCGTCATGGTTGAAAACAAAGTTTTGTTGAAACGCTGATGTAAGCCCGTCATCGTAACCCTCCTTGCAGATCTTTATTATGTTGAAACCTTATAAATAGTCGCGACTATCTTCTTAATATACCTTGTTTAAACATCTGTTGTGTTTAATTATGGCTAACTAGCATTGCAAATATCGCAGAGTATTTAAAAAAATATTTACTGTAGATGAGATGGAAGCAGGGCGTAACAAGAGGAGAGTTAGAAAAATATCAATAATGCTTTAACTTTTATAACAGCCACAAAAAAGACCAAGCTCGCGTCAGCAAACTTGGTCTTTTTTATTTTAATATTATCTAGCAGCGTTACTATTGATGAGCAACAATACTATTAATTGTTTAATCGTTGTCTTGCAACTCAGATAGCGGATGAGTGATGTTGTTATTATGCGTCACTACAATCGCCTCATCAATAATATGTTGGCTAACACCGCGCTTACGTAGCGTTTCGATGAATACTTCATCATGGGCAAGCGTATAATCCTGATGGTCACGGTCCAAGCCCTGACGAATATAAAGACGAATAAGCCCTTGAATGCGCTTAAAGCCCAAGTCTGATGACGTCGTTTCTAATAGACCAATCATTTCTTCAGACAAACGAATACTAATCGGGCGCATGATCTTTTGCGGATGATCAGAAAACTTATTTTTTATACGTACAGGTATCATAATAAACCATTACTTTTAGTGAGTAAGAGCGAAGCACTCAAACAAAAACGAACCCAATCAAAACTAATCTTACCATACAACAAAAATGTCTAAAAGAACACCACAGCCGTGCTAATATTATTAGAAGTAAATATAAAAGACGCAACAATAAAAAAACCTCCATCAAATTATGATGAAGGTTTTTAGTATATGGCTCTCCAACCTGGGCTCGAACCAGGGACACACGGATTAACAGTCCGTTGCTCTACCAACTGAGCTATTGGAGAATAGTTGGTCATAACAGCAAGTTATTGACGCTTTATATTAAAGCAGTTAATTAGCTTGTTTGCGTTATGTGGGGCACATTTTAGCCAAGTCACTACAGGCTGTCAACCTTATTATGCGTTTAATTATAAATATTATCGCAATTATTGAAAATTAACGCCAATCCCTTATCAGATAGGCTATCTCAAGGCAGAACTCAATAGAAAATGGCGATAAATATGATTTGAAAACAAAAAAATATTTTCAGAAACCTTTATATGGCACATAGAGTAAACGATAAAAGTATCGAAATAGATAGCAATTCGGCAAAGTAAAACTAGATTTGGTGTTCTATATTTTCGAATATTAAGATCGTGCGATACCGTTTGACACAATAAAGTTGCAAGACAGCCCTTCACATTGGCAGTAGAGTTCTATAAAATACCGACCATGTGGTTTCTTTGCTATGTTTTTTCATAGCATGCGTTGAAAAAAAGCGGGTGTTCTAAAGATGAGTCCTACTACGATTGCTTACGGTTATCTGACTATTGCCATTATATGCGAAGTGGTGGGTACGACTTTTTTGGTAAAGTCAGAACAGTTCACCCGTTTGGTACCAACTTTGATGATGGGTGCGCTCTATGCGGTTTCATTTTATCTGTTGGCTCAGACGCTCAAAACCATACCGCTAGGTATTGCGTACGCACTGTGGGGCGGGCTTGGGATTGTACTAACCTCACTCGCTGGTGTAGTGCTATTCAAGCAAAATCTTGATACAGCAGCAGTGGTCGGGATCGCGATGATTGTCGGCGGTGTTGTTGTAATGAACTTATTGTCTAATTCTGTGGTGCATTGATATGGAAAATGCTTATAAGCGTAAAAAACAGCCAGAAGTCATTCGTCGTGCGTTGTTAGATCAGGCAGCACGTATCACATTGGAGCAGGGCTTATCTAAAGTGACTTTTCAGGCAGTCGCTGATGCGGTTGGGGTGACGAAGGGTGGTGTGATGCATCATTTTTCTACCAAAAACGCACTCGTGCTAGAAGTCTTCAATGATGCAATGGCTAAGTTTGAGGCAGAAGTAAACGCAGCAATGGCTGATGATCCTGTTAAGTACGGTTCATTTACCCGCGCTTATATAGATGCCACTATCAGCCTCGGCGAGCAAGGGCAGGAAGAATATGATAACCAAGCGACCTTATATGTGCTGATGTTAGGCGATAGCGAGCTGCGTGAATTGTGGGCTAAATGGGCGAATGAGCAACTCAAAAAACATGCAACAACGGATAATACCGAGACGTTATGTATGGTTCGCCTTGTCGCTGACGGTATTTGGCTCTCAGACTTTTCAGGCATCGATATCGCAGACAAACAGTCATTACGCGATCGCTTGATAAAAATGACGCAACAAGACTTTGATTTATAAGACAACACTGATTTATAAAATAATTTTTACTTCACTATTTAAAGACTAAATTTCTTAAAGACTAAATTTCGAAACTTAACTAACGACGACACTATTCGGCTTCAGTACTTTTACACAGTTACTTTTATATAGCTACTTTTGCCAATCGTCCTAAGGAGAATTTATGACTGATTTTAATAATTTGACAGATATTATCGATTTAGACCAAGTACAAACAGCTTATATCAACGGTCGCTATCTAGCGGTTGATGAGTCGCTAGCGACTTTTGAAGATATCAATCCAGCCACTGGTGAAGTATTGGCAACGATTCAGCAAACGAGCAATGAGCAGATTGATGAAGCCGTAAAAGCCGCACATAAAGGTCAAAAAGTTTGGGCGGCGATGACAGCGGTCGAGCGTGGCCGAATTTTATCAAAGGCTGTTGAGATATTGCGTACGCGCAATGATGTGTTGGCACTACTTGAGACCAAAGACACAGGTAAAGCCTACTCTGAGACGAAGTATGTCGATATCGTCACTGGTGCTGATGTCGTTGAATACTATGCAGGTCTGGCACCGATGATTGAGGGTCGTCAGATTCCATTGCGTGATACTAGCTTTGTCTATACTCGCCGCGAGCCACTTGGCGTAGTCGCAGGTATTGGTGCGTGGAACTATCCGATTCAAATCGCGATGTGGAAAGCAGCACCAGCATTGGCTGCCGGTAATGCGATGATTTTTAAGCCATCAGAAGTGACACCATTGACGGCATTGAAACTGGCAGAGATATTGACCGAAGCTGGATTACCAGATGGTGTGTTCAACGTGGTACAAGGTAACTATGAAGTGGGTCAAGCGCTAACCGAACACCCAGATATCGCAAAAGTATCGTTCACAGGTGGCGTACCGACTGGCAAAAAAGTCATGTCGAGCGCGGCAAGCTCATCTCTAAAAGACGTAACCTTAGAGCTTGGTGGTAAATCGCCATTGATCATATTTGATGATGCAGATATCGATACCGCTGCTGACATCGCTATGATGGCCAACTTCTATAGTACGGGTCAGGTATGTACCAATGGTACGCGTGTATTCGTTCCTAAAGCACTACAAGCCAAATTCGAGCAAGCGATCTTAACTCGTGTTGAGCGTATTAAGCTAGGCGATCCAATGGATGAGAACATCAATATGGGTCCATTGGTTAGCTTCCCGCATATGGAGCGCGTGCTTGGCTATATTGAACAAGGTAAGGCTAGTGGTGCACGCCTGCTAACAGGTGGCGCACGCGTTACAACGAACGAGCTTGTAAACGGCGCATTTGTCGCACCGACAGTATTCACTGATTGCACAGATGATATGACTATCGTACGCGAAGAAATCTTTGGCCCAGTGATGTCGATATTGACGTACGAGACCGAAGAAGAGGTCATTCGCCGTGCTAATGATACCGATTATGGCTTGGCCGCTGGGGTTGTGACTGCAGATCTAAAACGCGCGCATCGAGTCATCGCTCAGATCGAGGCTGGCATCTGCTGGTTGAATACGTGGGGCGAGTCGGCAGCACAAATGCCAGTAGGCGGCTATAAGCATTCTGGTATCGGCCGCGAAAACGGTATCGAAGCGCTCGAACACTATACTCAGACCAAATCTATCCAAGTAGAGTTGGGTGCGTTTGAATCTGTCTTTTAATCAATCTTATTGAGAAAAACGAAGCCAGTAAGGTTTCTTATTAGCTTTAATTTAGCCTTTTAGGACACCTTATTGACCCTAAACGATTTATGTTTTTTCAATATTATGGAGTATGTTATGACATCAACCACACCTGAGTATGACTATATTATCGTCGGAGCAGGTTCAGCAGGAAATGTGCTGGCCACGCGTCTGACCGAAGATGCCAGTATTAAAGTACTGCTATTAGAAGCAGGTCGTCCAGATTATCGTTTTGACTTCCGTACCCAAATGCCAGCTGCGCTTGCCATGCCGCTACAAGGGACGACTTATAATTGGGGTTATAAGACAGATCCTGAGCCATACATGAATAACCGTGTCATGGACTGTGGCCGCGGCAAAGGGCTAGGTGGCTCATCATTGATTAACGGTATGTGCTACATCCGTGGTAATGCGCTAGATTTTGACGATTGGTCTAAGATAAAAGGCCTATCAGACTGGACGTATTCGGATTGCTTACCGTACTTCAAAAAGCTAGAAAACTGTGACGCTGGCGAGAACGACTATCATGGCGTGGGCGGTCCTGTTGAAATGACTACCTCAAAGCCAGGGGTCAATCCACTGTTCCAAGCTATGATTGAAGCGGGCGTACAAGCGGGCTATCCACGCACCGAAGATCTAAACGGTTATCAGCAAGAAGGTTTTGGTCCGATGGATCGATTCGTGACGCCTAATGGTCGCCGTGCATCAACGGCTCGCGGCTATCTTGACCGTGCCAAACCACGTAGCAATATTACGATTTTGACAGGTGCATTGACTGACGTAATTTTATTTGACGGCAAACGCGCTGTCGGTGTCAAAGTCGAGCACGAAGGCCAGACCAAAAACTTCCATGCCGCTCGTGAAGTGATTGTCTCATCTGGTGCGATTGCCTCACCGCAACTGTTGCAACGTTCAGGTATCGGCCCTGGTCAGTGGTTAAAAGACGCTGGCGTGACTGAAATATTGGATCTGCCAGGTGTTGGTAATAACTTACAAGACCATTTAGAGCTGTATATGCAGTATGAATGTAAACTGCCAGTGTCAATCGCGCCTGCCAATAAATGGTGGAATAAGCCTGCGATTGGGGCAGAATGGTTATTCAATGGCACAGGTCTTGGTGCGTCTAACCAATTCGAAGGTGGCGGCTTCATCCGTACGGATGAGAAGTTTACCCATCCAAACATTCAGTATCATTTCTTACCACTAGCTGTACGCTACGATGGCCGCAGTGCTGTGAAATCGCATAGCTTCCAAGCACACGTCGGCTCACTGCGCTCACCAAGCCGTGGCCGCGTCAAGCTAAAATCACGTGATCCGAAAGCACATCCAAGTATCTTGTTTAACTACATGTCACATGATCAAGACTGGCAAGAGTTCCGTGCTGCGATGCGTATTACGCGTGAAATCATGCATCAGCCAGCACTGGACCCTTATCGTGGTCGTGCAATTGCACCGACCGATGATCTGGTCACCGACGCCCAGCTAGATGAATACGTACGTAATCATAGTGAGACGGCTTATCATCCATCTTGTACCTGCGCGATGGGCGAAGATAACGATTCGGTAGTGAATGGCGAAGGTCTGGTACATGGTATTGATGGCTTGCGAGTCGTCGATGCGTCTATCATGCCAAACATTATTAGTGGTAATCTCAATGCCACGACTATTATGTTAGCAGAAAAAATCGTCGATAAGATGAGAGGCGTACAGTTGCCACGTTCAACGGCAGATTATTACGTGGCCAATGGTGCACCGCTGCGCTCAGAGCCGATGCGTGATTATCTCTCGACGGTGTAGGCTGCGATATAAACCTGCATGCAGGATACTGAATAAATAACGATATGAGAAAATTTTAACCAAAAGGCCTTTCCAAGTAGAGGCCTTTTTTATCAACGCTAACGTATTAGAATAATGAATACCGTTCAGGTTGAATTTGTTTATAATTTTATTAGCTTTTTATTTATTGGTACTGCTTTGTCCGTCATGCGGTTGGTTCCACGTATACGGTTATAGATCATCAGTCTACTATTAGACGATGCCGGACAAAGCAATATCGGACCCTGTTTAATTTACCTATTGAGGTCTTTTATGTACAGTTCGCCATCACAAGATGTGACGAAACCTCTGACCCTAAACAAAACCGTGTTTATGGGCTCAGCTATTATTTCTATTTTATTGATAATCTGGACCATCGCTTTTCCAGATTATAGTGAGGCCTTGTTGAGCGCTAGCATGACTTGGGTATCAGACAAGTTTGGCTGGTATTATATGTTGGTGGTTGCTGCTTATAGTATCTTTGCGTTGTTTGTTGGTTTTTCTAAGTACGGTGATATAAAGCTTGGTCAAGACCACGAAAAAGCACAATTTCCGTTTTTAGCGTGGGCGGCCATGCTGTTCTCAGCAGGTATTGGTATTGACCTGTTGTTCTTTGGTGCCTCTGAGCCTTTAATGCATTATTTGACCCCGCATACAGGCCTAGAGCCTGCGAGTGCTGAGGCCATGCGCGAAGCACTTGCTCAGACTTTCTTGCACTGGGGTCTACACGGTTGGGGTATTTATGCGCTGATCGGTATGGCGCTGGCTTATTTTGCTTATCGCAAAAACATGCCGCTGGCGTTACGCTCGCCGTTGACTCCGATATTTGGTGAACGTTTAATCAAAGGTTGGTTAGGCGATGGTATTGATACCTTCGGCGTCGTCTGTACGTTGATGGGTATTGCAACCAGTTTAGGTATTGGGGTATTGCAGGCCAATGCTGGCTTGACCCATGTGTTCGGTATCGAATCTAGCAAAACAGTTCAGGCGCTCATCATCGTAGGTGTCGTCGCTGCAGCCGCTATTTCTGCGATGACAGGTGTCGAGAAAGGCGTTCGTCGTCTATCTGAATTCAACATGTTGTCGTCAATACTGTTGTTGCTTGCCATATTGGTAATGGGCAATACGGTGTATCTATTAAATACCTTTACTCAAAATATCGGTCAATATTTCCAAACCATCATTTATAAAACCTTTGACGTTTATGCTTATGACGGTGCTGCTGGTGCCGAGTGGAAATCTTGGTGGACGATATTTTTCTGGGCATGGTGGGTTGCTTGGGCACCATTTGTAGGTCTATTTATTGCACGTATTAGCCGTGGCCGTACGTTGCGCGAGTTTGTATTTGGCGTGATGTTTATTCCTCTTGGTTTTATCTTCGCATGGTTCTCTATCTTTGGTAATTCAGCAATAGATTTGGTTGCCAATGGCGCAACAGAGCTTGGCGAAATCGCGGTCAATGATGCGGCAATGGGCATGTTTGCGCTGTTTGAGTACTTCCCTTACAGTGAAGTATTGTCATTTGCTGGTGTGGTTATTGGTCTTATTTTCTTTGTGACTTCTGCTGACTCAGGCGCGTTAGTATTAGCGAACTTGAGCTCAAGAGGTATGACCAATGATACCGATGCTCCTGTTTGGTTACGTCTGTTTTGGGCAGCAGCGACTGGTCTTATTACGTTAGGACTGTTATTTGCAGGTGGTTTTGCCTCATTGCAATCTGTCTCTGTCATTGCAGGTTTGCCATTCTCTATTATTCTTGTGCTCTACATGATGTCTATGTGGAAGTCGCTAAAAGAAGAAGGCAACAAGCGTAAAGCCAGTACAATCGGCACGGCAAATGTATTGGACAGCGGGAAGAGCTGGAAAGCGCGCTTGCAACGTATTGTGAGCTTCCCAGGCCATGCACAGGTTGAAAAATTCTTGCATACGGTTGTGATGCCAGCGATGTCTGAGGTCGAAAAAGAATTTAAAGCAGGTGGTCTCAAAACCTCGTTAGATACCAAAAACCTTGCTAGTATCGGTGAAGGTATCGATGCAGGCATGGACCAAGATAGTGGTCAGGTAGACGGTCTAAAACTGCGTGTCGGTCATGGCGATGAAGATGACTTTATTTATGAAGTTAATCTAATTAAAGCGCATCGTCCTAACTTTACATTGAGCACATCTACCAAGCACGCAGAGTACTACTACCGTGCGGAAGTGTTCTTAAGTGAAGGCTCGCAAGAGTATGACTTGGTTGGCTACTCAAAAGAGCAAGTATTGGTTGATATCTTAAATCAGTACGAGCGTCATTTGCAGTATCTGCATTTAGAGCGTTAATCAGACACACTTTTTAAGTGAAACTATCAGTAAAAATGTCCCCATAAGTTGAACGCAGCTTATGGGGTTTTTTTATGAATAACTATTTATAAATAACTATCGTTTAAGTTGAGGGTATATCCCAAATAAGTGGCAAACAAGCACCGCAAATATAAGGTAAAATTCATTAAGATTAAATTGATCGACTGATACGCTGCAACGTATTAGCAAAGGATACACTTGTGACCAAATTAAAGTACATAGCACATTACTCAGAACAGATTCAAACTCAAGCTGCTCAGCTTATAACTGATGGTAGGTTGGGCGAGTATCTGGAAAAAAAGTACCCAACTCAGCATCAAATCCAAAGCGACAAAGCGCTCTATCAGTATATAAATGAGATAAAAATCCAATACATGCGTAAGATTGGTCAGCTATCAAATGTCAGCTATAGCAGTAAGCTCAAGGTTTTAAAACATGCCCTAGGTATCCATACCACTCAGTCTCGTATACAAGGCAGCAAGCTTAAATCGCACAATAGCATCACGGTAGCTAGCCTATTTAAAGACGCGCCGCCAGAGTTTTTGCGCATGATTGTCGTGCATGAGTTGGCGCACTTTAAAGAGCACGATCATAACAAAGCGTTTTATCAATTATGCTGCCATATGGAGCCTGAGTATCATCAATTTGAGCTAGATACACGCCTGTGGTTACACTGGCGCGAGTTGTAACCCTAATATAGTCAACAACCTTAACAAGGTTCATAATAATGTTAATAACAGCCACATAAATATCGTGTTCTTCTCTGTAGCAATCATCTGAGCCGCTAGAATTACGTTATAATCCTAACCACACACGATATAGTCAATAAAAGGTTGTAAACAATGATTAATACCAAAATATATAAAGCTATTTACACCTTAGCTGAAGAGTTGTTGGAAGCGGATCGCAGAGGCAATCAAGAAAAATTTGATTCGTTATATGCTGAACTAAACGCCATTTGTACCGATAATGAAGGCACTGACAAAGACCACCCAGAACAATGGGAAACGCTTGCTGATTTCACAGAAGATTTGGACGCAGCACTAGTGATTTATGACAAAGCATTGGCCAAGGCTACTGCCATTAACTCAAAAGACCATATGTCATCGATTGCTTTTTCTATGGCGGTGCTACAGCTTGAGACAGGTGAAAAAGAAGCCGCTATCCAAAGCCTACAAAATGCCAAAGTCACAGCCAATAAAATAGAAGATAAAGAGTTCAAGGTTGAGATTGATGAGATGCTTACGAAGCTATTGGCAGAGTAGTTTTGATTATAGTCAATCCTCTATAAACTGGGTACGGTGTCAGTCTTGCCTAGCCTACTACTTGTAGTGCTTTCACTCGGCTTCCTTGTATTCAAGTTATATTGAACCGATTATAAATAGGGTAATCAGTTATGCAAGACATACCTGTAGTAATCGTTGGTGGTGGGTTAAGTGGATTATATTCCGCCTTTTTATTAGAGCAAAAGGGTATAGCTTATAGACTCCTAGAGGCGCGTGTTACCTTGGGTGGTCGCATTACAGTTGCTAAATATTCAGATGCACACACTGTTAATAACAGTACTGATATCGATCAAGCAGAATCAAGCGCCGCGTTCGACTTGGGACCATCTTGGTTTTGGCCTGATTATCAAACGCAGTTAAGTACGCTTATTGAATCGTTAGATTTATCACGTTTTGCGCAGTTCAAAGAAGGCGATATGATGGTTGAGCGCGCTGCCAATCAGCCACCTGTGCGTATGCAAGGTTATAAAAGCGCACCACCTTCTATGCGGCTAGTCGGTGGTATGGCCGCGTTGACTGATACGCTATATGCTCGCCTAGATGCTAGTTGCATCTTGACCAGTCAAACGGTAAAGCAATTAAGTAAGACATCTCAATATATTGAAGTACAGAGCGAAGATACTTCTGGACATGTGACCGGACATATGACGACGTTCCGAGCGCAGCATGTGCTACTGGCGTTACCGCCTCGATTGGTAGAAGGTCGGATAGTATTTCAGCCAGCGCTACCGCAAGACTTAAGTGGACAGTGGCGCGAGACAGCTACTTGGATGGCGCCCCATGCCAAATACGTCGCTGTTTATGAATCACCATTTTGGCGAGATGCTGGTCTCTCGGGTGCTGCGCGCAGTGCGATAGGGCCGCTTACTGAGATACATGATGCCTCGACATTAGAGAACGATGGGGCATTGTTTGGTTTCTTTGGCGTTCCTGCTCAAGTACGTCAGAGCGTTTCTGATACGGTGCTAAAAGAACATTGCCGTGCCCAGTTAGTGCGACTATTTGGTGATCAGGCAAGTACTCCAAAAGCTGAATATCTCAAAGACTGGGCACAGGATCCATTAACAGCGATGCCTGCTGATGCCAGCGGCAACGGTCAGCATGCAGTAGCTCCGCCATCCAAACCAAAGACAGGCGTGTGGCAAGACTGTCTAACAGGTTGTGGTAGTGAGTGGTCAGCGCAGTTCCCTGGATATGTCGCTGGAGCAATTGATGCAGCAACCGTCGCTGTAAGAAGCTTACCTGCTGACATTTTATGCCAGTAGCTATGAGGGTGCTGTTGTAAGCTATACAAAAGCCATCCAACATGACTAAGAAAATTCGTCATCCAATAGGATAGTCGATGAATGACTCGCTCAAACAAACCAGTACTCAAAAGACCACTTGGCTGGTGCCTTTTGTTTGTCTACTGGCAGGCGGCGCACTCACTGGTATCTCGACCAATGTGGCAAAGTACGCTATCGATGTCGGTCTGACCCCATTAGGATTTTTGTTTTGGTCGATTACTGGTGCTGCTGTTATTTTATTACTAGTAGCGCTCATCAAAAAAGAACTCCCTCCTCTTAATGCGCGCAGCTTAGAGTATTACTTTGTCGCGGCGCTTGTCAGTGTTGCGGCCGCCAACTTGCTATTATTTTCTGCTATTCCTCATGTGGGCGCAGGTTTCGTCGCCTTAATCCTTTCATTGCCGCCACTGCTAACTTATCTTGGTGCGCTGTTACTACGTATAGAGCAATTTTATATTGTCCGTGCGCTTGGGGTCATCGCGGCACTCATCGGGGCAGGAGCATTAGTCGTACATCAATTCACGGCGCCAGATTCTAGTGTGTTTTGGATTTTAATCGCGCTTTGTGGTCCAGTGCTACTCGCTATTGGCAATATATATCGGACGTTACGCTGGCCTGATAATGCGTCTTCTGGTGCACTCGCTCCAGGTATGTTGCTTGCGGCAGCGATGCTGCTAGGTTTATTCGGTATGATCTCAGACTTCTCTATTGCTGTACCTTTAGAGAATTGGTTGCCGCTAAGCATGATAGCTACACATGCAGGCGTATTTGCTGGACAGTTTTTACTGTTATTCCTATTGCAAAAGACAGGTGGTCCTGTGTTACTGAGTTTGTTAGGTGCGGTAGGGGCCATTGTCGGCGTACCCGTTGCTATTTTTTTGCAAGGGGAAAGTCCTCCAGAAGGTTTATTTTTAGGCGCTACTTTAATTGCGATTGGCGTGGCATTAGTCACATGGGGCGGTGTAAAAATAGCAAAAGTAAAAGAAGAGGTTTAATAAGTGTGTATAGGCGACAGCATTAAACTATAGAGTTATTAAAACCGTTACTGCCTAATGGGTGCTTCTTATCTCGCTCTGGTTATCAGTATCTAGCTTATCAATAGCTACTATGACTCAATAATTGGTTACGATTAACTTAAATCACTTTTTGTGGATACGACAAAAAAGGAGTATAAGTATCGTGGTTATCGTTGTCATGGACTCAGGCTATGAATGCAGCCACGCGTTATCGATTATTAAATAATTTTACGATTCTCATTAGTGTCATCGGGGTAGCGATTGCCTTGTTAGATAGTGGTTTTACACTACCGACGTGGCTCCAACAAGTATTCCATATTTTCTATTTGGTCATTATCTTTCTTAGTTTTATGGTGACCGCTGGTCGTTACATCTATACCAAAAAACCATTAACGCTTAATAAAGTCGCCGTCTTTGACGCACTGACTAGCATTGCCATTATAATTTTATTGACCGCACATTTTACGGACTTAGTACGTTCGGGCCTATCTGCTGCCGTGGATGGCTTTGTCGCGATAAAGATAGCGGTGTTTGTCACCTTCGTCCGCGAACTCTCCGATCACAATTTCAATCTCAATCGTACCTTTCTACATCCTGCCCAGTTTTTTATTCTAAGCTTTTTAGTCGTGGTGCTGGTTGGTGCCTTGCTATTGATGATGCCCAATGCGACGACGCAGCCACTGTCTTTTGTTGATGCGCTTTTTACTGCGACCAGTGCGGTTTGTGTGACGGGGCTTATCGTAGTGGATACTGCCACCTATTTTACGACTTTTGGCCAAGTTATTATTATGGGGCTGATACAAATTGGCGGTTTGGGTATTTTGACCTTTGTGACCTATTTCAGTTATTTTTTTAAGGGCGGTGTCAGCTATGAGACACAAGCCAGCATCAGCGAGATGTCTTACATGCGCGGTATGGGTGATGTGGTGTCGACACTCAAGTCTATCTTATACGTCACATTTGCTGTCGAGGCGGTGGCGGCTGCGCTGATTTATATCAGTATTTATGACATACCCAATATGGATTGGTCTGAGCAGCTATTTTTTTCGGTCTTTCATGCGATTTCTGCTTTTTGTAATGCTGGGTTCTCTACCTTTAGTGCTGGCTTGTACGATGATTCGCTACGTTTTAATTATTCGCTACAGCTGATTCTGGCGATGACATTTATCTTCGGTGGTATGGGTTTCACCATCGTGGTCAATGTGCTTAGATATTTACGTTATCGTGCTCAGCGGCTGATAAATCGCCATGACCAACGCTATATTCATCAGCCTTGGTTACTTAATATCAATAGCCGTATTACTTTGATTACCACAGGCGCATTATTGCTAGTCGGTCTGATTGGGGTGATGATATTTGAATACAATAATGTGCTCGCTGACCATACCAGTTTCCTTGGCAAGCTGGTAACAGGGTTTTTTACGGCGGCTACCCCGCGTACGGCAGGTTTTAATGTGATTGATATGGGTGAGCTGACGTTTCCAACAGTGATGCTGACGATATTTCTGATGTGGATTGGGGCGTCACCCAACTCGACAGGTGGTGGTATCAAGACCAGTACCTTTGCGATTGCGTTATTGAATACATTGAGCCTAGCTCGTGGACAGACCAAGATAGAGGTGTTTAAACGGGAGATTGCTGAGATTTCTGTACGCCGCGCGTTTTCTATTATGTGGCTGTCGCTACTGGTCATTGGTACGGGTGTGACACTCATCAGCTATGATCAGCCAGAGCTTGATTTGATCAAAGTGGTATTTGAGTGCTTCTCAGCTTATAGCACGGTGGGCCTAAGTTTAAACTTGACGGCAGACTTATCAGATTTCAGTAAAATCGTGGTTTCGGTCATTATGTTCGTTGGCCGCGTTAGTATGCTAACAATCTTTATTGCACTGCTTAAAAATATGCGTCAACGTAATTATCGCTATCCTACTGAAGAGATTACGATTAACTAATTCGTCGCAAACAGTTAAATAAACCGTCGTAAACACACTATGTCGTTCTTAATAAATAGCAAAAAATACTAAAAAGGTTGTTTAAGTTATGAAGTACATCATCGTAGGGCTAGGGAATTTTGGTGCATCGTTAGGGTCGGCATTGACCAGCCAAGGTCATGAAGTGATTGCTATTGATAGTAGTATGCAACGGGTTGAAGCGTATAAAGAAGTTATTTCTCATACGCTGTGTATGGATGCCACGGACGAGTATACAGTTAGCGGACTACCAATCGTTGATACTGATATCGTCATCGTGGCGATTGGTGAAGATCAAGGGGCCAATGTTATGGCAACAGCGCTATTTAAGACGTTAAAAGCCAAGCGTTTGATCAGCCGTAGTATCAATCCGCTACATGAAAAAGTCCTCCAAGCCATCGGCGTGGATGATTTGATTCACCCTGAAAAAGAAGCGGCCAATCGCTGGGCCAAGCGTCTGTCACTACGCTATTTTGTCGATTCGTTTGAATTGAGCGATAACTTCAGCATGGTAGAGATTAAGATTCCAAATGTGCTGATTGGTAAGACTGTCGACGACTTACAGTTAGAGCAAAAGTTTAATATCCGATTGCTTAGTACGTTGCGCTATGAGTATTATGAAGACAGTTTTGGTCGTACGCAGAGCAAGCCTAGCATTCAAGGTTTGGCGACGCCTGAGCAAGTATTGCAAGAGCGCGATGTACTGGTGATCTATGGTGCCAACAAACATATCAATCAGTTCTTACGTAGTGTGGGTGTGAAAATCAAATAGTAGCTTGCCATCGCAGTGATACCAGAAGGTATAGGGAAATGATTATGAATAAGCGAAGTATATCTGTCCTACTGATCGCTATAATGGCACTACTGTCAGGTTGTGATCAGTCCGCGCAAGACCCGAACGTTCTTCTGTCCGAGCATCAAAAAGACCCGATTAAAGAGTTGGCGATTACCTCAGACGTGGATCACAGTCAGTTTGGTTACAAGCAAACCTTTTATGTGCCGATTTATTCTGATATCTATACCGATAGAGACGCTCGCAAGGTGCTGCTATCGGCGACGCTGAGTGTACGTAACACCACGCTCAAAAAGTCATTGTATATCAATAAAATTGATTATTATGATACGGATGGGGCATTGGTCAAATCATATCTAGATAAGCCTATCGAGCTACCAGCGATGGCCACGCTCAACTATATCGTCGAAAAAGAAGAGGACAAAGGTGGTTCTGGCGCTAATTTTATCATCGAAGTCGAAGGTATGGATGAAACCGTCAAACCAGTGATAGAAGCGGTCATGATCGGTAATTTTAGCAATAAAGGATTTGCCTTTAGTACAGAAGGCACGCCCGTGATACATTGAGATATGTATAGTCGGTACGTAATTTAGAGCATTAAAAGAGCCCTGTAGCATAGGCGGAAGTAGTTTCTACTTTGCTATCTAGCGATGATCGTGCAAATGTATTAAACAAATCAACATGGATAGTTCAATTCAAGGAAGAGTTATGTCTGCAACCAAAGAAGAAATCAGCGCCTTTATGGCATTGGAGTTTCCCCAAACCAAATGCGTCGTCGAGGCGGTCAACGAAAATGGTGCGACCTTATCGCATGAGATCGGTGTAAATGAGCTTCGTCCCGGTGGCACCGTTTCAGGACCTGTCATGATGGCTGTCGCTGATGTAGCCATTTATGTGGCGATACTCGGAAGAATTGGTATTGTCCCGTTAACGGTGACGACGAGTTTGACCATCAATTTCTTGCGTAAGCCATCAGCAAGTGCTCGTATTATCGCTGAATGTACCTTGATGAAAGTAGGACGCACGTTGATAGTAGGCGAGGTATCTCTGTATTCAGAAGGCTCTGATGACATTGTGGCTCACGTAGTTGGCACGTATTCGGTGCCGCCTAAGCGTATTGAAGGCTAGCTATTTTGTCGTGTATTTGACTTACTCACTAGGATCTGATCCTAGTGGGAAGTCATGGCGTAGCTGTGCGACATTGGCAGGAGTCACTATATCTGTGAAGCTATTTAGATCGCTATGCACGTATTGTGTGACGGCTGCTATTTGTTCATCACTCATCATGCGGTGGAACGATGGCATACCGCGCAGGCCATTGATAACGACACTAATAATATAATACTTCGATTGCATCTTGCTGTTGTTGGCCAGTGGTGGATAGTAGCCTGCTCCTTGCGCGCCTTCACCTTTTTGCATATGACAACCAGCACAAGAGTCATCGTAGAGCTTTTTGCCATGAGTGGTAAAGAACCCCGTTTTGCCTTGTATGCTGCCTTCAAATTTAGTGAGCCACTGCTGCATGCTGCCATCATCGCTCATGTTTGGTATTGAGCGTACACCGACGATATTGGTAGCGGGTTCAGTCAACTCTTTTTTGGCCATATATACGCCGCCCCATGCGCCCTGATTGCGACTGGCCTGATTGTCAAAATTTTTGTCGAATATCATTGGTGCTGTCTGCGGGTTGGCTATAGTGGCTACGTTTTCTGCTTTATACTGACTACAGCCTGACAACGTTATTAACGCTATCGACCCACCAACCATGAGCGTCATTATTGATTTGCCCGAGCTGAGCGGGCTAGATAATTTGATTGGGTTTGATGTCACCACGTTCATGATTGTTCCTAATGTGCCTAGTCTCATTGTTATCATCCTTGCTTCAACGATAGACGTGTTATACAGAAGCTTATTAAAAAACACTGCTACCCAAGCTTTTTAGCCTTTTGATGCAGGCGTTTGGCGGCATCCATACCAGATAGTATCGCGCCTTCTTGCCATGCAGGAATATGTGAGCAATGCTCACCTGCCAGTACGATACGGTGATTAATCTCGCAAAGCGTATCGTAGTACTGCTCACGACTAGATTCACTCCAGATACCGTAGCAGCCAAGCGACCAAGGGATACGGTGCCATGCGACAGACGTGCCCGAACGGAACTCTTTGGTATATTGCGGATGAATCTGTTTGCCATAGGCGAGCGCCGCGTTGATACGCTCTTTGGGAGTCAACGAGTTAAACTTGTATGAGGCTTCCCCAAACCCATACGCGCCAAGTAGCACGCCCGAGCCTGTGGTAAACATATCTTGTGACGGGTAGGAGATTTGTGAGATAGGCATATCGGTATAAGTGATGCCACCATAGATCCATTCATCCTCTTCCCAAAACCGTCGTTTAAACTCCAAACCAACTTTGTAAGAGCTATCATAAGGGACAGCTGCCATTGCTTGTTTCATTTGCGCAGAGACATTGATATCAATTTGAGTCAGTATGGACAAAGGAATGGTGCAAATACACCAATCCGCGCGCACTGTTTTGGCTGCACCGTCAGGGCTGTTGCTATCGACATAGTCAACGGTAACCCCAGTTTCGTCTTGATTGATTTTAGTGACTTTGGCATTGAACGTAATCATCTCGCGACACTCGCGCGTGAATGCATCACCGATTTTTCCCATACCGCCGACAGGCTGAAACATAGTAGGTTGATGCACATGCACGGTATAGTTGTTATAAATGTCCGACCACATGCCTGAGTCTAGTAGCTTATCCATCGGTATAGGCGTTGATGGTTTAGCATCTGGCATCAGACCACCACCGGGATATACACTATAGCCACGATGCTTACCTGTTTCATGACTTTTGACATAGCGATAGTTGGTATCTAGGACGCCCCAGCCTTTTAGTCCCTCAAGTAGTTTTTCTTTGTCTTCTTTATTGACCGTACTATCGAGACTGCCTTTATTGACGGCTTTGGACAACAACTCTGACACATAACCGCGTATATCGCTTTGCACTTCGCCCAAGCGCTGCGGCGCACCATCGAAGTGATTGGTACGATGCAGATAAGCGCGATCATTGGTCTGGATAAATGGCTGTAGTGCCACACCGAACTTTTTGCAGTAATGAAAGACCGCATAATGATGGATGGGCAGTCGCCATGGCCCACCATTGAAGTAATTGCCTTTTTCGAAGTCGCAAGTGACTTCAGCACCGCCTAATTCAGTGTATTTGTCACCACTATTGAGTGTCCAGCTACGGCCGCCGCCACGATTTTGGTACTCAAGCACGGTGACTTTATAGCCCGCTTTGCGTAGCTCATAGGCCGCAGTTAAACCACCCAATCCTGCACCCAAAACCACGATACTTGCGCCAGCCGGTGCGCCTTTGAGATTCATCTCTTCTTTAAAGCTCGACTCAGATGCAAACCCCAACGTAGTCATCGCTTGATACATCGCGGTCGCGCCTACCGTCTTGCCTATCATGGAGAGCAGTTGTCGCCGCGTGGGAGATTGGAGCAGGTCATTCATAGGACTATCCTTATCGTGCTAAGTCTTTGCGTTATTATTGAAAATATTAATTTATGCCTATTCTTTATAGCTAACTTTTTTCTTTTATCACACGCGAGACGTCAGCCACGCTGACATCGCTGTTCGGTAAACCACCAAACTTAACCCGTACGTAGTTAGTAATATCAGCAATCTGAGCAGGGCTTAAATCTTTTGAGAAGCCAGGCATTTTTGGTGCTGTGTTAAACGCACCTTTTGCCCCAAAGGCAATCACGCCAACGAGCGCATCAGGTTTTACGCGGCGAATACTACTGAGGCCAACGATGGATGCATAGCGCGCATCGGGCTGGGCGTAACCATCGACCCCATGACAACTGGCGCAATGGATGAGATATAAGTCTTTTGGCGAATTGCTATCATTTACATCGTGCGAGCTGACCATGCTATTTACACTAGTAACCGTCTCGGCTTTTGCCTGTGCCAAATAGTCTTTTTGCTCAAGTAAGTCATAAGTAATAGAATCGCTGACTGGTTGCGGTAGGCGAGACACATTGACAGGTATCAAATAATCATCGGTCTTAATGGCTGGAACGACTTTTAAATAGTCAGCCATCGCTATCAGGTCTTCATCAGTGAGATAACGCGTACTATGCGCCACGGCTTCTGCCATTGGCCCGCCCGCGTAAGCGCGCTTATCAAGCGTGCCTGTACGCAGGTAAGTTACGATATCCATTTCGCTCCAAAGGCCGATACCCGTATCGTTGTCAGGCGTGATATTTGGTGCAAACCATTTACCAAGTGGCGCGCCAGATAAATAGCGGTCTTTATCAAGACCTTGTGTTAGGTTGCGCGGCGTATGACAGGTTCCACAATGCTCTAAGTTATTGACCAAGTATTCACCGCGTTGTTGGGTCTGGGTCAGTCCTGAGCGATTTTCGGTAGAGGGCACATTGATGACATTCCATGTCAGCATGAGGCTTCTGATATTTAATGGGAAAGGCAAATGAGTGGTTTTTTCAGGTGGTTTGTCTACGATAGGTAGGGTCTGAAAGTACGCGAACAAGGCGCTGATATCCTCATCTGTCATGCCATGATAAGACGGATAAGGCATCGCAGGATAAAGCTGATGATTGGGTGCACGACCTTTTCGCAGAGCCTTTTTGAAGTCAGATTCAGTATAGTTGCCGATGCCATAGCGCGTTGACGGTGTGATATTGGTCGAGTAGATATTGCCAATCGGCGTCTCAATTGGTACGCCGCCACTATAGTCATCACGGTGGCAGGCCATACAGTCGGCGCTGCGTGCTACATAAGCGCCGCGATTGGCAAGCGCACTATTAGCAGGGCTGACATTTGGTAGGGTTATTCGACTGGGCAAAGTTTCCATTGGTAGGGTGACCGTGCCTGCCATCACGGCGGTAGACACTAAGCTGAATCCCAATGTCAGTGTTATTATCGAAGAAAATGACAATGCTGGCACGACGGCAGAAAATGGCTTCACAATGTCCTTATAATACCGATGAATCATGTCTAATTCCTTTTTAAGCTTTCTGCAAATCACTACCCGTATCTATTAAGACAGTGGCGAAACGTTAAAAATACTACTGTCTGGCGGCTTCGATCTTGATACTTAAGTCAAGGTTTTTGGTCAGTCCGAACCAAGCGAATTTATTGATATTCCATTTTGTGCGATTAATCGTAGCAGTGAACTCGCCACCGCAAACATCTTTTCTGATGCTCGTGTTTAGATAACAATCGAACTTAGTCGCGGTTAGGCTAATTGGATGTGTTTCGCCATGCAGGGTCAGTTGTCCGTCTACCCGAGTAACCTGAGGGCTTTTTTTATCTTGATTGAAATGCCATTTTGTCGATTCAAACTGCGCTGAAGGAAACCTCTGCATATCAAAAAAATCAGGCCCTGTTAAGCTATCATTAAAAGAGGGATTGCCTGTATTTAAAGAATCTATCGGTATGATTAATGAGATGTCGCCTGTTTGTAGGCTCGGATTGTATTGCAATTGACCTCTGATATCATAAAAGCCACCAGTCGTGGTCGAATTTTTGAAGCGTTCAATGGAAAATCGTATGTGAGTATTGGCAGGGTTGATGGTGTAGCTAGCAGCATGGCTATCAGCTACAGCGCTTGCGAGCAGTAATGGAATGGTCAAAAAGGAATAGATATGCGAAGGTTTTGGCCTAATAAACAACAAGCGCATAGCTATATTCCTTTACAGGCTATTGATATAGAGGAGCTTATTCACAAGCGCTATCCGTGCGTTTACTTAACAATAAGCCAATGATTGTTTATTATTTATACAGGGTTTTTCAAATACTTAGTAGTGCTATTTTAGTAAAGAGTTAACGAACAACTCTGTCATGCCCGAACGTTAATTCAAAGTACTGATAAATAAGTATTGATGCATAAGTACTGATACCTAATTACTGATGCATAAGTACTGAACCTAAGTGCTGACTTTAAGTATTAGAATGCTCAATGTTAGACAAGCTAAGACCAGTACGTCCTTTATTATTGTTGGTGCTGTGTGCCTTAATCTTAATCGATTGTTTGAAAAATAGGGCTGCGAGCGCACAGGCTATCGTTAATGACAGCAGCATTGAGACCAATGTATGGCTAAAGAAATGATCGCCAAACAGCATCTTATACAGTCCCATTGTCCAGCCCAAAACAGTTACTGATATGACTATCTGGTAGCGGTGTTTTCTTAGTGTCGGTAAAAAAGCCAGTCCATATAAAGAAAACCCTGCGCTGGCGTGAGCTGCTGGGAAGCATCTGGCAGGCGTTGCTGCTACGATGTTTTGCCAAAGATTGAGGTAGGGCAGATCCCCATTAAAAATAACTAAGTCATTTGGGCAACTAACATGGGTGACGCCTTTGAGCGTGGCAATGATAGCAGGTACAATCGCCAATATAATCAGTAGGTAGCCAATCTCGCGCATAGGTAAAGGAAGTAGAAATTTATCAAGCTTATTATGACTGAGCTTACTACGATTATACTTATTACGGTTTAAGGCAGTAGCATTAAGCCTTGCCTGTCTATACTTGATGATTAAAACCGCTATGAGGTAGACAGCCAATATAATCAATAATACTTTGGGCAAATCATAAAAGATAAATGCATAAGGCTGCGCGCCTTTTTCAAGTAGCCAGTGATCATTATTATAAAAAAGCTCACTGATGCGTACATCTAATTGGCTATGCTCAAAAACCAAGGTGGCCATGATGGTCACGCACAGTAGTTTTAGCCAGTCCCAAGTCATTGCGTTGTTTTCTGAAGTCATGACTACACCTGATAACGTATATGCGATGTTGATAGATCCTAATACGACCTTCGTTTCATTGTTTGTCTAAGATAGTGCTAGCAGCGTGTTGCGCTGTTATACGAATGCTCGCCATGCTTTAATAAAATAGAGCAGACTTTAATAAAATAGCGCAGACAACGCCATGACCCATAAAGCCATTAACAAACATAAAGACAAAAACTGTGCCGCAGATCCGACATCTTTTGCGATTTTTGCGAGCGGGTGTTTGGCGGTTGAAGTATGGTCAACACAGGCTTCGAGTCCTGTATTGAGCAGCTCGACAATCAAAGACAAAAAAGAAGCGACGACCAGCATCATTTTTATACCAAGTGCAAAAGGCATAACGATGACAGCTGTCAGTAGCGCAAAATTGAGCCACACAACTTGTCTAAAAGCCGCTTCCAATTTATATGCGGCTTTAAAGCCGTCTAGAGAGTAGCCAGTGGCTTTTATGATGCGGTAAAGCCCTGTTTTACCTTTAGCATGACTCGCAAAGCTATCAGCTGTGAGTGCATTATCATGCGTCGTCTGATTGATAGAACTATGCTCGGCTGATGGGCCTACAAGGTTGGTATGAGTAATTTGCTTCATAGGGCATTCTTAATGGTCTATTAAAATTAAGATAGCCTGAGTATAAGACGGAAGAAGTTAAGAAAACGTTAAGAGGAGATGGATGGATGAGAATAAAGCGTAATGGTTGTTTAAATTTGTCGTTTCCCAATCAGCAATTATTATTAGGAAATGAATATGTCTTTGGACTATCACAAGGTTACTTATAATAAATACTAAAGGTGCTGCCACCTGAGCGGTTGGCTTGGTGAGTGAGCTGCCAGCCCATATGCGACATGATACGCTGGACGATACTGAGTCCTAGACCTGAGCCTTCAACCTTATGTTTTGTCTCATGCTCTGACAACAGGATTGTTTGCTCGTCTTTATAATGAGACTCTAATCGCTCAAACCGTTCATAGAGTAGAGGCATCATCGCTTCAGGAATACCTAAGCCAGTATCAGTTACCGTAATTTTTCCGTCATCAATAGTAATGGTTACCTCGCCATCATCGGTATATTGAAACGCATTTTTTATGAGGTTGCCCAATGCCATTTTTAGGAGTTCGGGCCGTACGTAAGCGCTGTATTCCTGCTCAGCAATTACCTGACAAGTGACAGACTTATACCGCAGTAAGTATTTTAGGCGCTGCATTTCTGCTAAAGCGATATTGTTGATAGAGGTTTGCGGTGCGTCTAACTTTTCAGGCGCGCGCGATAGTAGAAGCAGGGCGGTTATAATCTCGGAAGTTTCTTTGGCCGTGGTACTGATACGGTTGGTAAATTCATTTAAGTGGCTGTCAGCGTCTAATTGCGAGGCCAATACCTCGGAAGCCCCCATAATAATAGTCAACGGTGTGCGCAGCTCGTGGCTGACATCACCAGTAAATAGTTGCTCGCGCTTGAGGTACTGCTCTAACTTGTGGTTTTTCTCATCGATAGCCCTTGCCAAGACACCGACCTCAGATGGCAAGTGTGTCAAATCGCTTAAGTTATGATGATCGGTCTCAACGGCTCGCTTTAAATCCAATAGAGGCTTGATGATTTGTTTAGAGGACAATTGGGAAAAAATAGCAGCGATAAGTAAGCTTAAAATCACGGCTACTTTTAGCGTATCTGCAAATATGTCTTCTAGGTGCTCAAATATCGCCAAGACTGGATAATTTTCCATCACCATTTCGGTGTTTTCTAGGTAAGTCAAAATATAGGTTCGACCGTCTTGGGTGTAGGCGAAAAGATGCAGGTTGGAATGACCTGCTCCAGATTTTTTATTAACAGTGACAGAGGTCTCTTGCACCGTGTCATTGGCTATCGCTTGCAAACTAGCAGGTGCTTTGTCATAGCGATAAATCTTGATACCTGGTTCAGCGACATAAATAGGCTGATCACCATGCTTTTCTTGGCTAAGCTCTAGCTGCTGCAACAGGCGAGCCTTGACCAAATCTTGCTCTATTCGGCTCTCTGCGTACAAGAAAATACTGACAAAAGCTGCGCACAGTAATAACGCGAATATGAAGTAAGACAGTCTGAATTTATTGGCTATCGAGTCTATATTGGGCATGGCGTAGGACAACCTAATAGAAGAAGGCGATATATAACAGAGCTATATATAATAGAGCAATAAATACGATACGGTCAGTCAGTTAGTAAATTGGATAAGGTTTATTCAATCCATACTGCAATGATGACTACGCGCTTGCTGATTTGTTAGGGTCAACAACTTGGTAACCTACGCCAGGTACTGTGACTATCATAGGTGTGTCAAATGGCTTATCAACCTGTGCGCGCACACTATGCATATGGGTGCGCAGTGCATCACTACTCGGTACATCTAGTCCCCATACTTTTTCTTCAATCTCAGTTTTACTGACGACTCTAGGCGCTGCACTCATGAGGATATGCAATATTTTAAAGCCAGTGGGGGTAAGCTTCAGTGATTGTCCCTCACGCATAATAGTATGCTCACTATTGTTTAAGGACAACGCTCCGACCGCAATACTGTGGGCAAAATGATCGTCCTCATGGCGACGTATGAGCGCTTTGATACGGCACTCCAACTCGACCAACGAAAACGGCTTGACCAAATAATCATCAGCACCGCTATCAAAACCAGCGACTTTATCCAAGATTGTATCGCGAGCCGTGAGCATTAGCACAGGCGTTTTGTCATGCAACTCTTCTCTGAGTTTTTTGCACAGCTGCGTGCCATCCATACCTGGCAGCATCACATCGAGTAGTATCACATCATAACGATTGTTTGAGGCAAGTGTTAGCCCGCTATAGCCATTATGTGCGTTGTCCAATTCAAAACCTTTTGGCTCAAAAAAAGCATAAATATTGGCCACGATATCGGGGTTGTCTTCAATGACGAGTATCTTGTACATGATGCTGACCTAAAAAATAGTGGTTACCTAAAAGAACTGAGCGATATAAAAACAAATTTGATGAGCTACTTTTCAAACACTATTTAAAGTAAATTATTTTTAGCCACTCAACTAGAATGACCCAATTTAAAAAAAGTTGCTTCACCTTTGACTTCATCGGTGGTAATACCAAAAAAGCTAAGCAATGTCGGCGTAATAAAATCGTGTGACACTGGCTGATTGACCATACTAGAAAGACTTTCAGTATCGATACTATTACTATTGGGCGACCAAACTATCGTAGGCACGTGTTTTTGGGCATCTGGTGCGAACTTATAGGGCAAGCCGTGCAGGTAGATATTATTTTCACCCAAACTCTCCCCATGATCACTAATATATACCATTACCACATCATAATCTTGCTCATAAGGTTTTAACGTATCAATCACATTGTTCAAAAAGTAATCGGTATAACGAATCGCATTATCGTAGCCGTTGATCACAGACTGAGCATCACATTTAGACAGCTCATTGGTCATGCAGACAGGGTTATACGCTTCAAATTCTTTTGGATAGCGCTGGTAATAGGCGGGGCCATGATTGCCCATTTGATGCAGCAAAATAAGTGTATCTTTAGGCGTATCTTTCGGTGAGCTGCCTGACTTTACAAGTGCATCAAACCCATCAAGCATACCGATATCTCGGCATTCAGCATCACAGTTGGGGTTTGTGTCAGCTGTTTTGTAGTCTTCAAAAATAACGCGATCAGCCACTCCTTTTGAGCTAGAGTTATTGTCGCGCCAAATGACATTGACCCCTTGCTTGTTTAGTGTATCTAATACGTTTTCATTATACTTAGCGGTATCGATATCGTAGTCTGTTCGATTTGCATAGCTGAACATGCAAGGTACGGAGTAGGCCGTAGAGGTTCCGCAGGAGACGGCATCTTTAAAGCTATAGAGATCTGACTGCTTTGAGAGCAGGGGTGTGGTGTTGCGTGTATAGCCATTTAAACCGAAGTGATCAGCGCGAGCTGTTTCGCCAACCACAAACACCATCAATTTAGGTTTTCTGCTGCCACTCACACTATTAGCAGGTGACACACGCTTTGCATCTGTCGCATGTAGCGTGAAAGTATCAGGACGGCGTAGCTCATCGATATAGTTTTCGCCAAGTTTGATCGTAGAGTAAATAGGCGTGATCGGGTTGGCATAAGAGCGAACTTGTTTATGTTGACGAAAGAAGCTGGCGTATTGGTCACCAAATGGCAAAATGCAAACGGCGATTAGCGCGACAGACAGTATCAAGGTGGCTGTTTTTTGTAGTATGCCTCGCTGCCACGTAGAGCGTTTTAAACGAATTTTGCTAATGATAAATGCTGGCAACACGCTCAGTAGTAGCATCCGAATGACCATGCTGGGGGCAAACAACCCCATCGCCTCTGCTTGATCAGTTTCCAGACTATTGATCAGCATGTTTGTGTCAAATACTGTTCCATAAGCATCGGTAAAATAACCACAGACGGCGGCAGTGATTAGCAGCGCAATCAATACTGGTTTGGCAATTGGGCGATAGCAAAGCAGTTGCAATACCAGCCACATCAGTCCAAATAACAAGCCAATAATAGACAGGATAAATCCGACATTTTTGCTAAATGGATAGATAGCCAGCACCTTCTCAAAAAACCCAATATTTGCAGTCGCTACCAAATATAAAGCCACGATGATAATAAGATAACTGAGACTTATCTCACGATCATAGAGCTTACTAAGGTAGCTGGTTTTTGCGTTGGCGTTGGGTGCGTTGATTTTTAGCACATTGGTCTTGATGACTTGAGGTATGGACATACAGATACTTCTCAACAGATGGTAGGAAACGTCATTCCTTACCATAGCAAGTGGTCTGTTAAGAAGATGTTAAGGCAGTTGATGCTAACTATCATAAGTTAGATGTTGTGTGAATTGTTGAGATAGCTTTATATATTCAAGTCAGGCAGGATTCATTATTGCCATCAACTGAGATTTGTCCTTTATGGTGATAAAACCATAGTGCATATCGATAAGATGCTGCTTTTGCCACGATTGAATAATTTTATTGATGGTTTGTCTGGTGGTGCCAAGCATAAAGCCCAGCTCTTCTTGCGATAAGCGCAGATCTATTTTGATATCGTCTCCTATTTGCTTACCATAAGTGTCGATCAGTCCAATCAGCATGCTAGCCAATCGCGCTGAAGTGTTGAGTGAGGTAGCATCATCAATCCAGTCAAATGCTCGTCGGATTCGCTCGCAGGTTATAAGCGCGAGGTGCTTGTATAAAATCGGATGCAACTGCGCTGTTTGAATCACTAGATTTCTAGGGATAGAGATTAGCGTCACTTTGTTAATCGTCCACGCATCATGGGTGCGAGGATTGTTATCTATGATAGATATTTCACCAAACCACTCGCCACTAGATAGATGCGCCAGTGTCATGGCATGTCCACTAGCGCTCACATTACAGACTCTGATCGTACCCGACACGACAAAGTGTAAAGCGGCATCATCGTTGTCACCGATGGCATGAATCATTTGACCTTTTTGGTATACCTTTAGCACCGCATCGCCTGCCAGTAGCGGCTGCACAATGGCTGGTAGTTGACTAAACCATGGATCGTTATTTAAATAATGATTAATATTCATAAGTGTAATATTTTTGACAGATTTGGTTTTATGAAATGGTGTAAAGTAATCATTCGGGATATCTAAAACAGTAAAGGAATACACCATGCAAACAGCTATGCAAACCGCGACATCAATGGATTCAACATCGAGTGTACACCATAATATGAGCGAACAAGAGTGGCAGATGCGAGTAAATCTTGCAGCCTGTTATCGAATGATTGCCTCTTATGGCTGGGACGATTTGGTATTCACTCATATCTCTGCGCGCGTACCAGGTACCGAGGATGAGTTTTTAATCAATCCGTACGGGATGCTATTTGAAGAGATTACCGCATCCAGTCTGGTTAAGGTCAATAAAGCAGGCGAGAAAGTAGCACCATCAGAGTTTGACGTAAATCCAGCTGGATTTATCATTCATAGTGCTGTGCACGAGGCTCGTGATGATGCGCATTGCGTCATCCATCTACATACAAATGATGGCGTTGCCGTCTCAGCGCAAGAAAAAGGCCTGCTACCTATCTCGCAACAATCATTATTTCCGCTATCCAACTTGGCATACCACGACTACGAAGGTGTCGCATTAAACCCTGAAGAAAAGGTTCGTTTGGTTGCTGATTTAGGTGATGCTCACTTTATGATTTTGCGTAACCATGGTCTGCTCACTTGTGCCGATACGGTTGCCAATGCGTTCTTATACATGTATATCATGCAAAGAGCTTGCGAGATTCAGATCAAAGCGCAGAGCGGAGGAGGTGCCTTGACGCCGATACCAGCACAAATATTGGCAGGTATCCAAGCTGCATCAGAGCAAGTCACCCGTGGCGCGAATGGCGATATCGCCTGGCCTGCATTGTTAAGAAAGCTACGCCGCACTGACCCATCATTTGAGGAGTAAGTCTCTAATGATAACTCTTGATGAGTGGCAACGGCAGGGGCAATATGAATCCATTAACGGGCATCAAATCTTTACTCGGTATGCAGGGGATAAGAGTGCGCCTGTATTGCTATTGATTCATGGTTATCCTAGTGCTAGCTGGGACTGGGAGGGTATGTGGGATGCGCTAACCGAGCATTATTATGTTATTACCCTCGATATGCTGGGGTTTGGATTATCAGATAAACCCAAAAACGCGCGCTATCTAATCAGTGAGCAGGCCGATATTTATCAAGCTGTTTTGCAAAAACTGGGCGTCAGTGATTATCATATATTAGCGCATGACTATGGTGATACGGTGGCTCAGGAGTTGCTAGCAAGACAAGTAGAAGGGAGCGCTGAGCGACACATCGCTAGCGTATGCTTCTTAAACGGTGGTCTGTTTCCAGAGACGCACAAACCTATCTTGGTGCAGAAACTACTACTATCGCCACTGGGTCCTCTGGTATCAAAGCTGATTAATAAGCAGAAATTTGCGGGCAGTCTACAACGGATATTTGGCCCCGACACGCAGCCCACAGCAGAGGTGATAGATACGCTATGGCAGCTATTAAATCACAATGATGGGTTGGGTGTGATGCATAAGCTGATTAACTATATGCCCCAACGTCAGCAGTACCGCGAGCGATGGGTAGGTGCGATTATCGACAGTACTGTACCGGTTAAATTGATCGCAGGTGCTAAAGATCCTATCTCAGGTCAGCATATGATTGATCGTTATCGTCAGCTGATACCCAATGCTGATATAACCAATATGCCTATGTTAGGTCATTATCCGCAAGTAGAAGATGCCGCGGCAATCACAGCGGCCTATTTACAATTTAGACGCAGTATTCTATAAATATAGTTCAATCCAACAAACGCAGAGCATCACATGGTGCTCTGCGTTTGTTATTCTCTTATCATCCTTTAACTCTCAAAAAAATGCATCATTCTAAATGAGACTAATATCCGTGAGCGTAGTCACAAAGCTGTGCAAAAGGTTTTTGATAAAATGATCACCAAAAAACGGTGAGTTATCATTAAGTGACCTATATGCGCAGTGCTACAAGATATTGATGACTTGATAAAAAGATATTTTGAAAAACTTGAGGTTTTGGAGCGTAGTATAAGAGATTATCTTTTAAATGTATTATGAGAATATAAAGTAATCGAGTAAAGCCTAACAGATATAACTATTCTTAAAGTTTGTTATAAGTAACGCCATTGTATTAGTCTATTTTACGTGGTCTATGAATAGATTCTAGGGATTAATCCACTGGCTCTATTGGGATATACCTAACTTTATACTTAAAAATATAAAAATGGCTGGTTCAAAAATAATTAGCCCACATATAGATGACAACCTGTACTGTGTTAAAAAATATTTTATTCAAAAGTATAATACTAAGAATGATACAATGCCATAATTAAGTATATGGAAACAACCAAGTCGTTTAGTACTGCTTCTCTTTAACATAAATAATATATTTTCTAAGAATACATAATGGTTTTTAAGTTAGCAAGGAAGATTTTTGTCCGTAAAAGAAAAAGATCTTATTTAGGAGAGGATTTTTCTATAGTTGCTGAATCATATCGAAAAGCAGCTGAGCAAGGTCATGCCGCATCTCAATATCAACTGGGATCACTTTACCAAGAAGGTAGAGGCGTTCGTCAAGACTTTTTTGCAGCAGTGAGCTGGTATCAAAAGGCAGCTTGGCAAGGTCATGCTGCATCTCAATATCAACTGGGATCACTTTACCAAGAAGGTAGAGGCGTTCGTCAAGACTTTTTTGCAGCAGTGAGCTGGTATCAAAAGGCAGCTTGGCAAGGTCATGCTGCATCTCAATATCAACTGGGTACAATTTACCAAAAAGGTAGAGGTATTCGTCAAGACTTTTTTGCAGCAGTGAACTGGTATCAAAAGGCAGCTTGGCAAGGTCATGCTGCATCTCAATATCAACTGGGATCACTTTATCAAGAAGGTAGAGGCGTTCGTCAAGACTTTTTTGTAGCAGTGAGCTGGTATCAAAAGGCAGCTTGGCAAGGTCATGCCGCATCTCAATATCAACTAGGTTCACTTTATCAAGAAGGTAGAGGCGTTCGTCAAGACTTTTTTGCAGCAGTGAGCTGGTATCAAAAGGCAGCTTGGCAAGGTCATGCCGCATCTCAATATCAACTAGGTACAATTTACCAAGAAGGTAGAGGCGTTCGTCAAGACTTTTTTGCAGCAGTGAGTTGGTATCAAAAGGCAGCTTGGCAAGGTCATGCCGCATCTCAATATCAACTAGGTACAATTTACCAAAAAGGTAGAGGCGTTCGTCAAGATAAATTCCAAGCAAAAGAGTGGTTCGGTAAGGCTTGTGATAATGGTAATCAAAATGGATGTGATGCGTATCGAACATTAAATGAATAATAGTAACAACTTTTTCTGATCTTTTATTAATGATTTAAATGCTTCCTTATAATTAATACCTAATGTTTAAGACATTAGTCAAGTTATTATATGTCTTTATAGACAATTTGAATTATATAGCACAAAGATTTTTTTAAAGAGACTCTAATCTACAAAGCTAATAACTTATAAACGGAAGCTAAATTGTAAGAAACCTTGATGCTATATGATGTATTAAAAAAATATGGGAAACCAATAAGTGTATAGTGCATCGATCATGAATAAAATATGTAGAGTAGGTACACTGTGATCGTTTTAGCAGTTTAAACCTGAGATACCATTAGCCTACAACCTAAGCTTCAAGTCCCCACTAGGAACTTAAACCTCAGCACTATCTGTCCAAGAGAACTCTTCTAAGATACGCATCCATTGATCGTCTAATCCCGCCTTTAGTACTAGTGGCTCACCAGTGACGGGGTGGCTGAGTGCCAAAGTCTGAGCATGCAGCAACATACGCGTGCAATCATAGTGAGTACGAAAAAATCGTGTATGACGTATATCGCCGTGACTGGTATCACCCACGATGTGATGGAATACATGTCTCATATGCCGACGCAGCTGATGTTTGCGTCCAGTTTCAGGCGTTAAGCGCACCAGACTATAGCGGCTAGTGGCATGCTTCTTTGATACTGCAAATGGTAGCTCAATTTGTGCCAAACTTTGCCAGTGGGTGACCGCTTCTTGAGCAGGTTTATCTAAGTTGGCAAATTTATCGGCAATGGCATCAAGCTTAAAGCTCAACGCATAGTCAACAGTACCTTGCTCAGACATAAAGCCGCGCACCACGGCCAAATACTGCTTAGTCACTTTGCGTTCAGCAAACGCTTCGGTAAGGCTACGTGCCACGGCTGAACTCTTGGCAAACAACAACACACCTGATGTGGGTTTGTCTAACCTATGCACTGGGAACACATGGCAGCCTACCGCATCACGTGTGAGCTGCATGGCAAAGCGTGTCTCACCTTTGTCCAGCCAACTGCGATGCACCAACAGACCAGCTTCTTTATTAATCGCTACTATATACTCATCTTCATAGATAATTTCTATTTGATCAGCAGTATTGCCTTCGATATCCATGTTTTCAGTACTCATATTTTAGATGCGTCAATTATATATCCTTTTTATTGTACCTGTAGTGGCATAATAAATTTAGATAGTGCTGCAGAGAAAGTAAGCAGTAAAACTACCGCACCGTTGTTTATATCTTTGCCATTAGCAGCAGTGTTAATATAAATAGTAAAACGCTAAATGATAAGATGTCAGCTGCCGATGTATTGAGCATGGAAGTACCAACAACCATTCAACACTTTTCCACGCTCATTATTTGTAATATATAGAGTATCAAGAAAGGAGTAATTTCATGAGTATTCAAACATTAGAGCCAAAACTGGCTAATGTTGGCGGTATTCCTATCGCACGTTTACTACCTAACAAAGGCAAAAAACCTATCGGTGCGTGGTGCTTTTTAGATCATGCAGGTCCTGCTGATTTTGGTCAAGATGACGCAGGGATGCAAGTGGGTCGCCATCCGCATACTAACTTGCAGACTTTCAGCTGGATGCTAAATGGTGAGGTGCTACATAAAGACAGTTTGGGTAATGAGCAAGTCATTACCAAAAACCAAGTTAATGTCATGACCGCAGGTACGGGTCTGCACCAAGGTATCAGTCATACAGAGCAAAGTGTCTTTCCAGATACAGGCGGTTCAGAAAATGCTGCACGTGGTATCAGTATGGTGCAGCTATGGATTGCGCTTCCCACCGATCAGAAAATCGAACGCAGTTTTCATCATTATCCTGAGCTACCAACGTGGAGCGAGGGCAACGTAGAGATGATACTGACGACAGGCAGTTATACCAATACATCAGGTGAGACATTTGCAGCGTCTACCATTCAGTATTCAAAACTGGTCGGTATAGATGTGTACTTCAAACAAGATGGCGAAGCAACATTGAATTTAGAGCCAGACTTTGAATACGGTATCTTGGTTTCAGAAGGGGAAGTAAAGTCTGAAGGCAATATTTGCAAGCAAGATCAATTATTCCGTTTTCATGATAGCGATGCCGCCAATAATAAAAGTATTAAGTTGGCTGCCAAAAAGGGCACACGTATCATGTTTATCGGCGGCGAACCGCTTAATAACCAAGTGCTAATGTGGTGGAACTTCGTTGCTGATAACAAAGCTGAGATTGAGCAATCTATTATTGATTGGAATAATGGCCATGAGCGTTTCGGCAATGTTGACTCTGATATGAAGCGCTTGCCTGCACCGGAACTACCGAAAGGTTTTAAAGGTTAATTACAATTTGTCTCGCCACCTCACTATTTGACCTTAACTCGTAGAAAACTGCTTAAGTAAAATACTGCTTAAATAAAATAAGGGTAGTTTGACGTAAGGATTAGAAGGGGTAGGTCGACCAAAAACCAAGTCCTGATTCGCACATAATTATCACGATGATAAATCATATATGAATCAGGAAAATATTTGAGATATAGCTCAGTTGGCTTACAATCAAAGCGCCAATGCTTAAGTTCTATAAAGGACTTTTACGACATGCCAGCCAAATTTGGTCTTTACTAAATGCGGGGTAAATAGTTCGCCGGTAAAGCAAACCTTATCGAATGGCCCTACCATATCACCTTTACCAAACTCACCTAGACTGCCACCCTTTTTACCTGATGGGCAGGTTGAGTATCGCTTGGCCAGTACATCAAACTTAGCACCTTTTTTAAGCTTGGCAATAATGTCCTCAGCTTGTTCTTTATGTTTTACTAAAATGTGCAATGCGCTAGCGGTACGAGCCATAATGTAACCCTTTTATAAAATATAAATTATCAGGACATTATATCACTACTTACTTTGGTTGCTAACCTCACTTGTAGGTGCTGAGTTCTCCCAAGTCATCCTTATGCAATCGTGACTATAGGGGTTGGAGAAAAGAAGTCTTAGCCATGTAGTGTTTTATTTAAACTATAGTCTTTATTTAAATTACAGCCCTTAAATGATGGACATAAAAAAAGCCTCAATCTTTAGATTGGGGCTTTCCTAATTGGGTAGCCGTACTTTACTCATATCAAATCACGGAATCAAACTATCTACCAGAAGTTGAATGCTAGTGTTTAATGCCTCATTAGCGAACTTTTTATTTCTCAAGCTATGATTACACACCGCTTCAGTTTGCGTAGAAAAATCAGAATAGTGCTGAGTGACTGCCCAAATATGAAAAATCAAATGGATGGCAGACACGGACTTAATCTTGTTATCTGCAATCCAGCCATCAATCACTGCTACCTTTTCACGAACCAAAGACCTCAAAGGGCCTTTTAATACGGCCATCAAATGAGGTGCTCCTTGTATAATCTCTAACGCATATAGTCTCGATGCTGCAGGCGATTTTTTTGAGATTTTATACTTTTCTTCAATATAGGTCTTAAGGGCAACCCTTGGATCTTGGTTGGCGTTAATCTCACTCAAAGGCGATAGCCACTTACTCAGCACCTTTTCTAAAACAGCAACATACAGAACTTCTTTACTTTGAAAGTAATAAAATATATTCGATTTAGATATGTCAGCTTCTTCGGCAATTTGCTCCATGCGCGCGCCATTTAACCCCTCTTGGGAAAATACGATCAATGCAGCATTGATGATATGTTCTTTCTTTTTTAATATCTTTGCACTCGTCTCTGTCTCTTCTTTTAGTGCGTATTCTTTCACTATATTTTCCCTCATCGTAAAGCCAAAAAACCTAGTTTTAAATGATAGTTGATTCAATTTAAAAAAGGGTAGAAGTAACCAAATGCAGATGCTACTGGTTGATCAAAATAGATATGCCAACTACTCCAACAGCGAGCAATACGATATCGGTTTGCAGGTTCACTAACTATAGTAACCTGCTGTTGACCAGTCTTTTCTGCTGCTTATTCCACCTTATTTTCATTCAAACCACCATCAAAATATTCTCATAAACAATTTATACATTTGTGCACTATTTTATAACACTTTGCACCAATTTATAACAGCACGCACTATTTCTCTGCATATTTTTAGACCATATGGTTTAATAATTTTTGTGTGAAAATGATATAAGTTGTTGATAAATAAAAACTAATTAATTTGGCATAAATTATGCTACATAAAAAACATGAAATAATCTTTATTTCTTTTATCGCTCTTTTCTTCCTCAAACGTATAGGTGAAATCATGGAAATAGGTATTTTTTGTCCGATTGGCAACAACGGCTGGTTAATTTCAAAAAACGCGCCGCAATACAAACCAACATTTGAGCTAAATAAACAGATTGTGCAACGGGCTGAGCACTATGGGTTCGATTTTGCGCTTTCGATGATCAAACTGCGCGGTTTTGGCGGAGAAACTGAGTTTTGGGATTACAACCTCGAGAGCTTTACTTTGATGGCAGGGTTGGCTGCGGTCACATCCAAGATAAAAATCTATGCCACATCGGCGACGTTGGTCATGCCGCCAGCAATCGTAGCGAGAATGGCATCAACGCTTGATAGCATCTCAAACGGGCGTTTTGGATTGAATGTCGTGACTGGCTGGCAAGAAGCAGAATATGGACAAATGGGCATGTGGCCTGGCGACGATTATTTTGGTAAGCGCTATGACTACCTATCTGAATATGTACAAATTTTGAGAGATCTGTGGGCAACAGGCCAATCTGATTTGAAGGGTGAGTTCTTCCAAATGGATGACTGTCAAGTGAAGCCCATTCCAAAAGCGGATATGAAGATTATCTGTGCGGGTCAATCAGACACAGGCTTGGCGTTCTCTGCAAAATACGCTGATTACAACTTTGTCTTCGGTAAAGGTCTGAACACGCCAACTGCCTATGCCGGTATCAATGATCGCTTAAAGGTACACACGGATAAGACGGGTCGTAACGTTCCGACCTATGTCCTCTTTATGGTCATTGCAGATGAGACCGATGAAAAAGCCCAAGCAAAGTGGCAATCATACAATGATGGTGCGGATTTCGAAGCCATTGATTGGTTGCAGTCGCAAGGCGGTAAGGACAAAACCTCAGGCAAAGATACCAACGTTCGTCATATGGCCTCAAGTGTTTCACCAGTCAATATCAACATGGGTACGCTGGTTGGCTCTTTTGAAAACGTCGCCAGCATGTTAGACGAAGTCGCTGAAGTACAAGGTACGGATGGCGTTCTACTGACCTTTGATGATTTCGTGCAAGGCGTGGAAGATTTCGGTAGCAGAATTCAACCGCTGATGCAGAGCCGCATCAATGTTGATACCCCAGTGGCCAGCCAAGCTGTCAGCGAAGCCTAATAAAAGGAGCAGATATGAATTCGGTTAATACAATTTGTGCGGACTTTACCAAGGAATCCTCTCCTGTTTTAGAGTCGTTGCCTGAACCTATCAAGTTAGATCCATCCCAGACGGCATTGATCGTCGTGGACATGCAAAACGCGTATGCCAGCCAAGGTGGTTATCTAGATTTGGCTGGGTTTGATGTCACAGCGACCAAGCCCGTCATCGATAAAATCAAGCAAGCCGTGGATATTGCGCATCAATCTGGCATACAAGTCATCTATTTCAGAAATGGCTGGGACAACAAGTATGTCGAAGCGGGTGGTAGTGGATCGCCCAATTATCACAAATCAAATGCCCTAAAAACCATGCGTAAGAATCCTGAAATTGAGGGAACGCTATTAGCAAAAGGCGGCTGGGATTATGAGTTAGTTGACGAGCTTAGCCCTGCACCTCAAGACATCGTTATAGATAAACCTCGATATAGCGGCTTTGCAAACACCAATTTCGATAGTGTATTGCGATCACGGGGCATACGTAATCTCTTGCTCACAGGTATTGCGACCAACGTCTGTGTTGAATCGACGCTTCGAGATGGATTTTTTCTTGAGTATTTTGGTGTGTTGTTAGATGACGCTTGTTATCAAGCAGGGCCAGTAGAGGCTCATGAGGCCACACTATATAACGTAAAAACCTTTTTTGGTTGGGTGTCCGATGTTGCCAGCATGCAGCAGTGCTTTTCAGATAGTTAACGTTTTACTTAGCCAGTTTTTAGCAACCTAAACCACGATTTTCATACTTAATCTAACCGTAATAGGAATGTAGATATGTCTAAACAAGTGATTATCCCTGAAGGTACTAGCAAACCATTGGCCCCTTATGTACCAGCGACTAAGGCCGACAACATCGTCTATGTCTCGGGCACCTTGCCCTTTGATGAAAACAACGATGTCGTACATGTGGGTGATGCCGCTGCTCAAACTCGCCACGTGTTAACAACGATTCAAAACGTTATTCGAACCGCTGGCGGTAATATGGATGATGTGACGTTTAATTCGATCTTTGTAAAAGATTGGGCAGATTATGACGCGGTCAATCAAGTCTATGCAGAATTTTTTCCCAATGAAAAGCCAGCAAGATTTTGTATCCAATGTGGATTGGTGAAACCAGACGCCCTCGTCGAAATCGCGTCCATAGCGCACATTGGATAAAAACCTGTTTAAAAATAACTGCAGTTAGTGAATTTAAAGTTACCTGACATTGAACCCTCTAGCATTGGACTGTAGTAGGGCGCTTTAGTTGACTACACATGTGGCGGAATATTGTTTAAAAGGAAATGACAGATGAATACAGTAATTAAAGAAAGCCAAGTAACGCAATCCTCATTAATGAAACATAAGTCTAAAGAATCATTCACCTCTACGGCAGGAAGCTTAACCGACATGCAGCAGTCTTTTAGAGATGCGATGAGTAAGTTGGCTGCTGCCGTGAACATTATTACCACTGAAGGTCCAGCAGGGCGAGCAGGATTTACAGCATCAGCGGTGTGCAGTGTCACTGACGAACCGCCAACCCTATTAGTGTGTCTAAACCGAAGCGCTTCTGTGTACAAGTTTTTTAAAGAAAATATGGTGCTATGCGTCAACACACTTGGTCTTGAACATAAAGATTTAAGCGGTGTGTTCGGTGGCAAAAAGGCGCTGGAAGAAAGATTTGAGCAAGGCAACTGGTCCACGCTGTCAACCGGATCGCCTGTATTAGAGGACGCCAGCAACTCCTTTGATTGCAAAATCAAACTCATCAGCTCGGTGGGGACCCACGATATTCTTATTTGTGAAGTATTGGATATCAAACACAAGCCTGATTGCGAAAGTCTCATCTATTTCAATCGAGACTACCATCAATTGAGTAAGTGCAAAAACTAAGTATCACACCTCTACTTTTTTTAAGGATATTCAAAATGGATAAATGGTTTGTGAAATGGCGTCCCTACACCGGGAACCTAGAAACGACACCGGTAGGTATCAATGAATACTTACCAATGGGTAAAAGTGTGGTGTTAGGCGCACAGCACTCATTTGCAATGTTCGGTGCGACAATCTTAGCTCCCTTACTGATGGGCTTTGATCCTAGCTTGACCATGCTGATTACTGGTATAGGTACGATACTTTTCTTTCTTATTACTGGTGGTCACGTACCAAGTTATTTAGGCTCTAGTTTTGCATTTATCGGAGCGGTTGCAGCAGTAACAGGGTATAGCGGCACTGGTATCAATCCAAATATTGGTATTGCGCTGGGAGGTACCGTTGTCTGCGGGATTTTATATGCACTGATGGGTCTGCTGGTGATGAAAACAGGGACAGAGTGGATTGAAAATTTGATGCCACCTGTGGTCACTGGGTCCATTGTGATGATTATCGGGTTAAACTTAGCGCCGGTCACCATACAAAGCGTCATCGGCAGTAGCTTTGACTCTTGGATGGCGTTAGTCACCGTATTATGTATTTGTTCAGTCGCTGTATTCACCAAAGGTATGGTCAGGCGCCTGTTACTGTTAATCGGATTGGTCGCTGCGTATTTTATTTATTTCCTATTAACGAATGTATTGGGCATGGGCACGCCTATTGATTTTAGTCCAATTGCAAATGCCGCTTGGTTCGGTATTCCAACCCTTTATTCTCCTGTCTTTGAGACCAATGCCATATTAGTCATTGCACCTGTCTTTATCATCTTGATCGCTGAAAACCTTGGACATTTCAAAGCAGTAGAAGCCATGACTGGCAAAAGCATCTCGCCTTATATGGGTAGAGCATTCTTCGCTGACGGCCTTTGTACCACGCTTTCAGCCTCGGTAGGCGGTACTGGTATGACGACTTATGCAGAAAACATCGGCGTGATGGCCGCGACCAAAATTTACTCTACAGTTGTCTTTGTCATAGCAGGTGTCTTTGCAATCTTATTGGGCTTATCCCCTAAGTTTGGAACGTTGGTAAGTACCATTCCTGTGCCTATTTTGACCGGTGCTTCAATCGTTGTCTTTGGTTTAATCACGATCGCTGGTGCGCGCATTTGGATGAATGCAAAAATTGATTTCAGTAAGAATGGCAATATGTTGGTAGCCGCCGTCCCAGTAATCTTAGGTACTGGCAACTATTCACTAAACATTGCAGGCTTTGATTTAGGCGGTATCGGTACCGCTACTTTCTTGGCCATTCTTATGAATCTCGTTTTCAATTTTAAAAACAAACAAAAAGAGGTGAGCGTGACCACTGAGAGAGAAATCGCTACATCAGAGCCGCTCTTAAAACTCAATCCATAAAATTAAACCCTACTTGATATTACCTTAAGGAATCGTGTCATGAATACAGAACCACGCAGCGTACAACAATTGATTAATGGCGAATTTACCGAGTCAACTACCACAGAATGGATTGATATCACCAATCCAGCCACGCAAGAAGTTATCGCCAAGGTACCACAATCAACACCTGAGGAAATCGAGCAAGCTATCAAAACGGCATCTGAAGCCTTTCAGAGCTGGCGTGTCACACCAATCAGCAAAAGAGCGCGTGTGTTTCTAAAGTATCAACAACTGATACGTGAAAATATGGATGAGTTGGCGGCGCTACTGACTGAAGAACAAGGTAAGACACTGGCAGATGCTAGAGGTGATGTATTTAGAGGTCTTGAGGTCGTAGAGCACGCCTCAGGTATCGGTAACTTGCAACAAGGGGGCTACATCGAAAACGTCGCCAGTAGTGTTGATATGTATACCGTTCAACAGCCAATAGGTGTCTGTGCAGGTATTACTCCCTTTAATTTTCCTGCCATGATTCCTCTATGGATGTTTCCAATGGCCATCGCCACAGGCAACACATTCATCTTAAAACCCTCTGAACAAAACCCAATCGTTACCATGAGATTGGTCGAGTTGGCCCTTGAAGCAGGTATACCAAAAGGGGTGTTAAGTGTCGTTCATGGTGGTAAAAATACGGTGGATGCGCTGTGCGATCACCCTGACATAAAAGCAATATCTTTCGTTGGTTCAACAGCAGTGGGTAAGCATGTCTATGATCGAGCCGGTCAGGCTGGCAAACGTGTGCAATGTATGATGGGTGCGAAAAACCATGCCGTTATCATGCCTGACGCCAATAAAGAACAAAGTCTGAA
This sequence comes from uncultured Psychrobacter sp., assembly GCF_947500265.1. GTDB lineage: Bacteria > Pseudomonadota > Gammaproteobacteria > Pseudomonadales > Moraxellaceae > Psychrobacter. The sequence continues at coordinate 305,681 of NZ_CANMRN010000004.1, forward strand.
TCAGCTAGCAGGGGCAGCATTTGGTGCAGCAGGTCAGCGATGCATGGCACTGTCTGTCGTGGTATTGGTTGGAGAGTCTAAACAGTGGGTTGATGAGATTGTAGAAAAATCAGCACAGCTAGTAGTGTCTGCTGGCAAGGATGATAAAGATTTAGGTCCGCTAATATCTAAGCAAGCCAAAGCCCGTGTCGAGCGCTTAATCCAAGCGGGAATTGATGAAGGGGCAACTCTCAGACTCGATGGCCGTGGTTGTCAGGTAGCAGGTTATGAAAACGGCAACTTTGTTGGCCCAACCATCTTAGATCACGTAACCACTGATATGAGCTGCTATACCGAAGAAATTTTTGGCCCTGTCCTATGCATTATGTATGCCGACACGCTTGAGGAAGCTATTAAGATTATCAATACCAATCCAAATGGTAATGGCACCGCAATTTTCACCCAGTCTGGCGCCCATGCCCATAAGTTCCAACAAGATATCGATGTTGGACAAGTTGGTATCAATTTACCAATTCCAGTACCGCTACCGATGTTTTCGTTTACAGGGTCTAGAGCCAGTAAGCTCGGTGACTTAGGTCCTTATGGTAAGCAAGCGGTGCAGTTTTATACACAGACGAAAACCGTGATATCACGCTGGTTTGATGAAGATGCTAGTGAAGGCGTAAATACCACTATCTCTATGAAGTAGCTATACGGCCTAGCAAACGTAGGACGTTATGTAGAGCGTGTGATTAATTGACAACAGGCTCTACATAACAACATACAAAAGCAAATTTAAATGCAAATGGTGGATTCTATGAATATCAATACAATACCAGAAATCATTGAAGATATTAAAGCAGGCAAGATGGTTATAATCATGGATGATGAGGATAGAGAAAATGAAGGTGACCTCATTATGGCAGCAAGTCTCGCCAAACCTGATGATATTAACTTCATGATTACCCATGCCAGAGGTTTGGTTTGTTTGACCTTGACCTCCGAGCGTTGCAAAAAATTAAAATTACCTCTGATGTGCAAAGACAACCAAGCACCTTACAGTACAAATTTCACCGTTTCCATTGATGCAGCAAAAGGGGTGAGTACCGGAATATCAACGGCAGATAGAGCTCAGACTATCAGAACTGCCGTGTCTCAAGACGTTACCTTTGATGACGTCGTAACCCCAGGTCATATTTTTCCATTAGTGGCTAAAGAAGGCGGTGTCTTAGAGCGGGCTGGGCATACGGAGGCAGGTTGTGACCTAACGAGACTGGCTGGTTTAGAGCCTGCTGCGGTTATTGTAGAGATTATCAACCAAGATGGTGAAATGGCTCGTAGAAATGATCTGATGAAATTCGCCGATACTCATAATCTAAAGGTCGGCACCATAGACGCGCTAATTAAATATATTAAATCTCAAGAGACCATCGAAAGTAAAGGTGAAAGCGAAGTCGGAAATTTCGAAGAAACTGTAACGTATGAATATGATGAAAGTGATGAGCGTACCGTTGAATTGATTTAGTCAGTTTAATTTAGCTTGATTTTATAAGCTATTAGATACTTTTACCGCAATTTGAAACTTACTAAAATTGGATGAAACCCTATGTTAGTTAAAAAATATCCTTGTAAGAACGACACGACAGAAACGATCGTATTTAGTTCAGGTTTAGGCGGGCATGCTGATTTTTGGTTACCTCAAATTGAAAGTTTTACCGAGCATTATAATGTGATTTGCTATGAACAAGAGGGGGTATCACCTGATAGCGATCTCTTACCCGATGACTATTCCATGCAAGATTTAGCGGATCAATTAATCGAAATTTTAAAACAAGAAGGGCTGTCTAATTGTCATTTCGTTGGTCATGCACTTGGCGGATTTATTGGTATGGAAGTCGCTTATAAAGCGCCAGAATTGTTGGATAAACTGGTCATCTTAAATGGATGGGAAAGCCTAGATCCTCACACTATTAAATGTTTTAGCATGCGAACCAGTTTGCTACAAGATACAGGGGTAGAAGCATTTGTACGTGCCCAAGCGATATTTTTGTACCCACCGATCTGGATCTCAGACAACATAGATACACTCACGCAAAAAGAAAATAAAGCCATCGCTCACTTTGCGCCAGTCGAGAACGTCTCAACGAGACTAAAAGCCTTGCAGGCTTATCAGCCCCTGATAAATGCCAAGCATATCAAAAATAAAACACTAGTTTTAAGCAACCTCGATGATGTTTTGGTGCCATGGCAACGCGGTCTGGCTTTAGCTGAAAATATGCAGAATGCTCAATTTGAGTTGATGGTGACAGGTGGCCATGCCAGCACAATCACAGAGACCTGCTCAACCAATAACAAAATCCTCCAATTCTTATCCAAAAATTAATATCAATTAGGACGTACTATGACTGATTCTCTATCGTTATCTTCAGAAAGTCTTGACCAGCTGTTTGGCAAGGCCAGATCCTTTAATGCTTGGCAAAAAAAAGACGTACCAGATGCACTACTTGAAGAGATCTATCATTTAGTTAAAATGGCACCTACCTCGGCCAACTGTTCACCGGCGCGTTTTATATTTCTTAAATCTGATGACGCTAAAGCGCGCTTAGAGCCAGCACTGTCATCAGGTAATATCGAAAAAACAATGACAGCACCTATCACAGTGATTGTCGCTCATGATAATGAATTTTATGAGCAACTTCCTAAATTGTTTCCACATACGGATGCCAGATCATGGTTTAACTCTAGCCCTGAACTCATACAAGAAACGGCGTTTAGAAACAGTTCTATGCAAGCGGCTTATCTGATCTTGGCTTGTAGAGCCTTGGGTTTAGATACCGGTCCCATGTCTGGATTTAATAATGAACTGGTGGATAAAACCTTTCTTGAAGGTAGCAAATGGACCTCAAATCTACTGATTAATATAGGTTATGGCGAACCCGATCAATTATACAGCCGTTTGCCAAGATTGGACTTTAATGAGGCTTGCCAGATCTTATAAGAAACAAGTCATTCCACCATGTGGAAAGGGTATCTGCTTTCGACTGGGTTATTAAGTGAACCATGATGACGCTTAATAACCATTTTTGATTAAAGATCTCTAAAAATAAAGGTTTTCTGCTACAGCTCTTTTATTGCAGGCATAAAAACAGCCCCAATCCTTACGATTGGGGTTTTCTACATCTGGGAATGTATAAGCATACTCAGAGCTGATAGTAGATTTGATTATTTCAATAAATCAAAATATTGATACTACTAGATGACAGTCTAAGGAGGGCTAGGGCGTTGCATTCTTAGACTGTGCTGAACATATTTTTCTAGATATGCCTATATTACAAACTCGAAAGCAGAACACTTGTTTCACTATTCAAAATGCCATCAATCTCTCTGACTTGACGCAGCACTTCGTCAAACTCTCTCAAGCTCGTCGTGTGTATCTCTCCTACCAAGTCCCACGCCCCGTTGGTTGTATGCAGCTTAATCAATTGGGGGATACCCCGCAGTTTCCTAATCACTTGTGAAGTAGATTTCCCTGTTACCTCAATCATCATCATCGCTTTGACCGTTTCTTTGTCTAGTGCCTCATGCACTCGAATCGTAAATCCTAAAATAGCACCGTTGTGAATCAGTCTATCCAATCTGTTTTGGACAGTGGCACGAGAGACTTTGAGTTTTTTAGCCAGGTTGGAGATGGTTGCTCGACCATCTTGTCGAAGTTCAGATATCAGTTCGCTATCTAAAGAGTCATAAGTGTAATACGCCATAAAAATGCTTCCTTCATTAGATTTTGACATTATGCTAAGTAGCACCTAACAATGTGTCAAAAAAATGTCCATATTTAGTAAATTATTGACATTTTAACTGACAATTATAATTGGTAGCATATTAATTGTCGGTTAAATAAATAATATTCAAGGAATGGAGCAAAATTAATGTCTAAATTTATCGTATCACAGAAGCAGGGTGTGCCATTTGTTAGCGTACAGGCGATGGCTGAAATCATTAGTAACTATGGTATAGAACAGACCATAAAAGAATTGGTAGATGCTTTAGAACAAGATTTTTCTCGTTGGGATAGTTTTGAAAAATCCAGTCGTTTTGCTTCTCATTCCAAAGACGGTGTCATAGAGTTGATGCCTGTCAGCGATGGTGAAATGTTTGCGTGCAAATATGTCAATGGCCATCCAATCAATACCAAGCGCGATTTGCAGACGGTAGCCGCTTTTGGCTTATTGTCTGATGTCGATACCGGCTATCCCATTCTGCTGACAGAGATGTGTATCTTGACTGCCTTACGTACGGCAGCGACTTCTGCACTGGTTGCCAAACATTGTGCGCCTAAAAACGCCCAGACTTTAGCGCTTATCGGTAATGGTGCTCAGGGTGAGTTCCAAGCAATGGGTATGAAGGCAGTCGTGGGTATCTCAAAAGTGCGTTTGTATGATGTCGACCCAGCCGCATCTGAAAAAGTAGCGCATAACCTTGCCGACTCAGGCCTAGAAATTATTATTTGCAAAACGGTAGAAGAAGCAGTTGAAGGCGCAGATATCATCACCACTTGTACCGCAGATAAGAAAAACGCCACCATCCTCCGTGATGATATGGTCAAAAAAGGCGTCTATATTAACGCCATCGGTGGTGACTGTCCTGGAAAAACGGAGCTGGATGCCAACATCTTGTTAAGAGCCGATCATGTGATTGTGGAATTTGAACCGCAAACCCGTATTGAAGGCGACATTCAACAGCTCTCTCAAGATTTCCCTGTGACAGAGTTTCACCGCATCGTAAACGGTGAAAAAGAAGTACGCACCAACGAAAATAACTTGGTTGTATTTGATGGTGTTGGTTTTGCCTCAGAAGACTTTACGGCTTTGGTATTTTTGCGTGATTTGATCAAAAAGCAGGACGCATATGAGCTGCTTGACTTGATTCCTCAGCAACAAGACCCTAAAAACCTCTATTCGGTAGTCAAAGCTCATAGCAAAGATCTTAGCCTAGAGACGGATGAAGCGATGGCCGCATCATAAGTCATTTGAATATAGAAAATAGGAGTTCAATGCCAGTTTTGGACTCAAATGATGAAAAAATTGTTTTATTTAATAGAGACAAAATAATGAATGATTTAATGAAAAACGTGCGAATAGTAGAAGTTTATTCAGACGTCGCAGGGCATAAAAAAGGCGCGTCATTAGGAATCGATGCATTGCGCGCATCATCAAAAGAGATGAACGCAGACTACTATGAAAAATTGCAACTTGATAGTATAAAAAATGAATATATACATGAAGAAGAGTCGCCATTTAAGCATGCAAAATACGCCGATGTAATTGAGCCTGTTATTTCTAAATTGGCGCATAAAATCAAAGATATAAGAAATGAGAATCAATTTCCGATTGTTATTGCAGGTGATCATTCTAGCTGTGCAGGCACGATGCATGGCCTAAAAATGGCACATCCTGATGCTGAAATCGGCGTGGTTTATATAGACGCACACGCTGACTTTCATTCACCATATACCAGTGGATCAGGAAATATGCATGGCATGCCCTTGGCGATGGCATGTGCCATTGATAATTTAGAATGTCAGCGTAACGAGCTTTCTGAAAAAGAAAAAGAGTATTGGGAAAAGTTGAAATTTATGGCATCAAGCGAGCCATCAATTAAGCCAGAAAATGTGGTGTTTTGTGCGGTTAGAGATTATCAAGAAGAAGAGATGGATCTAATTAGAAGACATAAAATCCCTTTATATAGCGTGGCTGAGATAACCCAAAAAGGCATCAGTTCTACTGTAGAGGAAATCTTCAAAAAACTAGAATATTGCGATCATATCTATGTGTCATTTGATGTTGATAGTGTCGACCCTTTATATGTGCCAGGAACCGGTACACCTGCAATGAATGGCCTGTCATACGAGCAAGCGATGCAACTTAATATAGAGTTAATTAAGAATAAGAAAGTGTGCTGCTGGGAAATGGCAGAGATAAATCCTTTGTATAACAACTCAAAAGATGACTCGACCAGAATATTTAAAATTTTAGAAAAAGTGACCCACACACTTTTGAGCAATTACTAGTACTGAATATTTAAAATGAGTAAAAGAATCTAGCCTAAAGGGGTTTGTTAAAACCTTCTTTAGGTTGGTTAAAAAGGGACTGCGAGTAAAAATAATATGGACATTATTAAAGCCAGCGCTGCAAGTCGAGATGCTAGCGGTATCAATATCAAACAGTTTTTGAAGTTCTTTATCCCATCTATCATAGGTTTGATGCTTTTCGTATTTCCAATTCCTTATGTTGACGGTAAGTTTGTCACCTATGCAGAAGGATTTACCATTCCTATATCTGTATTGAAAGATTATATACAGGGTTATATCGGTGATCTTTTGCCGTTATTGGTTGTCACCTCAATCATGATTACCTTGTGTTGCACCTTATATACTAAAATCATGAAACCTGCATTTATTCTGAAGAATGCGTTTTTGAATAATTTATTAAACGTTACAACGCCTTGGCTTATTATTAGGATGCTTGGTGCGTTCTTTGTTGTCGTGACCTATTTCAAATTTGGGTTTGAGTCAATATATTCAGAAAATATTGGCGGCTTAATATTATATGAGTTAATGCCAATACTTTTTATTGTATTTTTCTTGGCTGGATTGCTGCTACCGTTATTGCTTGATTTTGGCTTATTAGAATTCTTCGGGGTTCTACTAAGTAAAGTGATGAGACCTTTATTTGGCTTACCAGGTAGGTCATCTGTAGATTGTTTAACGTCATGGTTGGGCGATGGCACTATCGGTGTGTTATTAACCGATAAACAATTGGAAGGTGGGTTCTATACCAAAAAAGAAGCGGCAATTATTGCTACAAGCTTTTCAGCAGTGTCGATTACATTCTGTTTGGTTGTCATCTCTCAGGTTAAGCTCGAGAGCTACTTTATCAATATGATTGGCGTCGTTGCTCTATGCGGCATTGTTTGTGCGCTAATAGTCCCAAGGTTATTGCCTTTATCTAGGATTGAAGATACTTATACTATCGAAAACAGTGATAGAGATCATGAAACCATGCCCGAAGGGAAAACATTATTTACCCACAGTTTACATAAAGCCGTCCAAAAAGCAGATAAAAGTCCAAGTTTTCTTACTTTCTTAAGAGATGGTCTAAAAAATATTTTGGATATGTGGATTGGGATACTGCCTGTCGTTATGGCAATTGGCACTATGGGTCTAATCGTTGCAGAAGAAACACCTGTATTTGATTATCTAGGTATGCCGTTTATTCCATTCTTAGAGTTATTGAACATACCTTTTGCCGCAGAAATGTCAAAAACGATCATGGTAGGTTTCGCCGATATGTTCTTACCGGCTATTATTGGTTCTTCAATAGAGTCAGAGTTAACGCGATTTGTTATCGCTTGCTTGTCAGTGTCTCAATTGATCTATATGTCAGAAGTAGGCGGATTGATTTTAGGGACAAAAATTCCAGTGAGCTTCTTTCAGTTATTAGTCATTTTTCTATTAAGAACTATTATCTCATTACCAATTATTGCGGTATGTGCTCACATGATTTTTTAAATAGAAATTTTTGAAAGCTTGCTACACCACGTTTGAGTAGAGAATCAGCAGTAAAAAACCACTTTAATAGGTGGTTTTTTGCTATCAGTCTCAAGCTATAGTTGAATTCACATGATTTCAATACAAGGAAATCGAGGTTGAGCGATACGTTATTTCTTGCAACCATACAAAAATAGATATACGATTCATATACGTTTCGTATATCAAGGTGTTTTTATGGGTATTGTTAAAATTGATGATGAGCTGCATGAAGATATTCGTAAAGCAAGTGCAGTCATGGTGCGCTCCATCAACGCGCAAGCTGAATACTGGATGAAGATAGGCATGCTTGCTGAAGCTAACCCGAATATGTCTTACAACCAAATTATCAATGAGCAAATGAGACAAGCTGATGTCAATGTAAGGAACCTTATAGATGGATAAGGTCATACTTAAAAATGCAGCAGAATTGGAAATAATGCGCGAGTCTGGGCGACTTCTAGCCTCTGTCTTTGATTATCTCGATGAGCAAATTACAGTCGGTACTTCTACGATGGACATCAATAACCTTGCTGAGCACTATATTGTCAATCAGTTAGGTGCACGTCCAGCCAGTAAAGGTCAGTATGGTTATCAGTATGCATTAAATACCTCGGTGAATAACGTGGTATGTCATGGTATTCCTTCAGATCATCAAATACTCAAATCGGGTGATATTGTGAATGTGGATATTACCCTAGAACAAGAAGGTTTTATCGCTGATTCTAGCAAAATGTATTTGATAGGTGAGGTGGCACCACTTGCAAAACGCTTGGTTGATCAGACCTATGAAGCTATGTGGGAAGGAATACGAGTGGTGAAACCTGGAGCAACGCTAGGTGATGTTGGTCATGCCATCCAAAGTTACGCTGAGCAGCAAGGCTATTCAGTAGTGCGAGAGTATTGCGGTCATGGTATTGGACGTGAAATGCATGAGGGACCGCAAGTGCTACATTACGGACATCAAGGAAAAGGTCTAGTCCTACAAGAAGGTATGACATTCACCATTGAACCAATGGTCAATCAAGGTAAAGCCAAAGTTAAAGTCAAAAGAGATGGCTGGACTGTAATCACCAATGATAAAAAGCTATCTGCTCAGTGGGAGCATACCATTGCGGTTACTTCTGACGGCTATGAGGTTCTTACTCTGCGAAACGATGAAATATTTTAAGCGATTTAATATTCGAACGACTATTCGGTAAGGAGTTTCTATAATTCAGAAGCGCCTTTTTTAGTATTAAAAATATTTATGTAGCTACCTCCGAAGTACTGAATACATGTCAAGAAGAGGGTATTAGTTTTTGAGGGCCGAGCACGTCTTGGCGATAATCACCTTTTAATTGACTTGTAACTGATTGAATAACCATCATTGTATCGTTGATACAACCATAGATTTTTCAATAATGCCCTCAAATAACACGCACAAGAAAAGCCCCAATCTTAAGATTGGGGCTTTTTGAATCTGACAGGCTTAATCGGATTCGAACCAAAAAAATCAGGACTATTCCGTCGAAGCTAGTATTAAAGGCGTAGAGTTTGAGGATCAAAAAACAGGCTATCTTTCAGCCAGTTTTTACAGTGGTGAAAAGGTAAGTTACTACCATATCCAATAGTCTTATCTACAAGGGCATGATACGAGAATCTGAGGCTTCATAATGTAGTACAAGCTATGAGGTAACTTTAGATAGGTTTTATAACGGGTTCAAATCTATGGCGTCAAAATAAGATGCATGAACAAACTCTTGTCAATATATTTAGTTTACCAAATTTAGGTTCATTGTTACTTCACTATGGCTTAAACCTCATATCATTAATAAGTTGTTCTATCTTTTTACAGCAATATTTTCCTGAAAAGCAATAATAGTAAAGTTATTTTTTAGGCTCTATACTAACATTTGTTTGCTGAATGTTTGTTTTTTGTATATAATGCTCTGATTTTATGACTTACGTAAACTTAAAAGAGGGTAATTTTCATTGTTGATAAAGATATTTGTCAAGTAAGCCCTGAGTTTAAAATTTAGTAAAAAATTATAAAGATAACTAAAAATTCTAATTAAGAGGGTAAGTTATGAAGAAGGCTATATTGACACTTTTGTGCTTGTTAGCTGTTCAAGTTAGTAATGCTGAAATTATTAAAGTGAATGGTGAGGGTGCTACACCTATTGTAAAAAAAGATCTGAATGGTACACGTAACCAAGCATACAACAATGCAAAAACTGATGCCGTCATTGCTCTTATTAAACGTATCAATGGTCCACAAGCGATGAATGAAGCGGATCAATATTTAAATGACATTGTAAAACAAGTTGATAATAATTATGTGTTGAACCGAGGCAGTAATACTAACAGCAATGATGAGTTGGTCACTCAAGTTAGTCTAGAGATGGATGACCAAGAATTTCGTACCATTCTTAATGATTTAGGATTGGCGCAGAAAAATAGTCGAACCAGTCCAATTATGATTGTGATGGATGAATACTTCGGCGTACCAAAAGATAACTCTAAGCCAGTTAAAGAATTTACCTCTTATTTTTCAGACCGTAGCTATAGCTATGATGAAGATGCAAGTTACAAAGCTAGTGAAAATGCTAAAGCCAGTGCATCAGACTCTTATTCTTCAAAAGGGCGTTCATCAGCTGCCGCAGGTTATGCCTATGGTAATTATTACGGGGCCGGTGTAGGTGTTGCTGCCCGCTCATCAAGCCACAATAATTCAGGTAAATCAGCATCTTCAAGTAGCTACAATGCTAATGAGTCTGCAAAATATAGCCAGTCTGAACGTCAAAATGATATTCAAAGTTTTGTGAAATATGTGGAATATCAAACACCAAGTGTTAAAGCTGAGCGTAATAATCAAACCTTAAATTCAATTGCAAGTGCAGCCTCTCGTTATGATTTGCGGTTGCTGGATTCTGATCGTTTCAGAAGTCAGTATCTAAATGGCCGTAGTATGACGATTCAACAACTCATGAGTGATGCAGAGCTTGACAAACTAGTAATTGCCGCGCGTAAAGAAAAAGCGGACTGGTTTATGGCTGGTAGCTCTTATATTTATGATCGTGGTCGTTCAAATGCCACGGGTCAATTTGTCTGCGATGGTGCGGTAAGCTTTAAGATTTATTCAGTAGATGATTCAACTTTGATGGGCGGGGAAACTCGTACAGAGTCCTCAACAGGTGCAACCACAGATTCATGCCGTACCAATGTAGCAAAGAAACTGGGTGAATTAGCAGTTAGCCAAGTTGGACCACAGATTTTAGGTTACGCAAAGAACCGCACTATGTACGGTAAAGAGATTACCATTTTCTTGAAAAGTGCTTCTGGCATTGTAACTTCACGTCTTGGGGATGATTTGTATATTGCCCTAGATGAGATGGATGGCGCTGAAAATATCGATATTCGCACTCAAAATGGCAAGTTTGTTGAGATGACTATGACCTATAAGAGTGCCAAGCCAATTAGTGGAGAATTGGCAAAAGCACTACGTAAAGTAAGCCCAATGCTATCGAGCGCCGAGCGTCTACAAGCAGGAAATACAATCACACTTTGCATGGGTGGTATTCAGTGCAAATAAAACTTAAAGCGTTATGCTTGGTGATACCGATGTTTGTGTCAGCATGGGCAAATGCGAACATTCAAATCTACCCATCGAAAGGTGTTTTTGGGTTAGAACAAGGTTGTCGTACCGATCCTAGCAAATATGAAGAGAATGGTTCTTCTATTGTATGTGATTTCAGCCAAGCAATTGATAATGAAATCATTCGTAAACAAGCCGAGCAGTTGTTTTTACAAGGTTTAAAACAAGGTTTCGGTGATCAAGTTGTCGACACTATTTCGCAAAAAACTAAAAATCGTACTTATATAGCCTCTTTAGACGTTTTACGTGCGAGTGAATATGTTGTAAAAAAAGACTCAACAACAGAAATTTTTTTGCCAGTCACCCTAAGCTTAAAACTCACTAACATATTATCAGGTGAAGTCATTTATAGTGACAGTGCAACACTGTCGCAACCGATTCAAGTACTAACGCCTGACATTGATTCCCCTGCAACAAAAGCTGCCATTAAACAAAAGTTTCAAAGCACGTTGTTTACACTGACTAATCAGTTGACTAATCAATTAAAATCGAAACTTAAAGTTTCTGAAATTGAGACTCAGGTGATTGATCGATGGAAATCTTATTTAGTCTTAGATAAAGGCTTTAAACAAGGCATCACTGTACAAGATGAGCTGAGTTCAATAGATGGCGATTTGTTACGTGTGGTGCATGCGGACAGTGATTACGCTGTAGCTGTCCCAATATTGATGCAGGGTCGTACTAAGCGCTTTAGTAAACTATCAACCAATACTCGTCAGGCTATGAATAAACCTAAAGCATTGGTGGTTGATGTACTGACTTATCAAGGCGAGTCAGAAGATTTAATTGAGCAAATTTTTTCTGATGCAGTAGGGGAGCAAGCTTCATTTACTTTGACTCCAGTCAATCAACGCTATAGTACTATGGCACAAAGTGTTAGTGAACAGACTGCATTAGCGCAAAGTGAAGACATTCACCAACGTGAGTTACCTGAATTTTTTATTCGAATTAATGTTATTCCTGTCATTGCCTATCAACAGCAGATTGGAAAAATAACTCAGCAACAGGTTCTCCATAGTGAGGTTTTTGCTGAAATGATTGATCGTTCTGGTCGCGTTATTTACTCAGCACATGCAACAGATGATATTAAAGAGGTGATTTCGGAAGGAATGGGTTTTTCTCTAGAGGCACGTAAAGAGGTTGTATTGAAAAACGCACTTTTGAAATTAGGCCAACAATTTCAAAAAGGGATTCAATTTACTCGTTCTGATTTAAAAGTCTTAAGTTCAAGTGGTCATAACATTACCATTGATGATGCGGGGGAACGCTTAAGTACCGGAATGAAAGTCCATGTTTATCATTCAGATAAGGCAGCAGGACGTAATATTCTGATTCCAATATGGGAAGCGACTGTTTTGGAACGTCAAGGTGCGAGGGTTACTGCGCAATTAGATTTCCCTGTCAACAGCAGTGATCGTTTACCCGTGCGCTCTGGAGACAGGATTTTGCTTGATAGTTCTGCTCCAGTAGGTGACTCAAAGCAATCTCGCGTTTTATGCCCAAGCTTACATACCGAACAAGTCGGTGAAATTCCATTTGATGGTTTTGGTCCTTTAATATACCACGCTTTTGCCAGTCAGTCGAAACGACCGTTTTATGCGACGGGTTCAGGCTTTAAAGGACAGACTCTCCTGAAGGACTCAGTCATTGCTATGACTGAAAATGCTGGGTTCAAAAAAAATATGAAAGTTAATTTTTTTGTTCCAAAAGATGAATGTTTACAGCCAGTACTTAAGGTTGAAGTGAAACAAGACAGTGTCACATGTAATGTAGACAAAAGTAATTGTGATGCCACATTAGTTATGGCCAGTGGTGCACGCATATTCAACCAAAAGTCTGAAAAAATAGGGGCTTATGGTTTGCAACAAGAAATCGAATTAGAGGGTATAGATCATCAACATCGTAATGAGATGTATAACATTCAGATGTTTGAGGCTTTACCAAAAATTTTAAATCAAATCGTGCAAATAGCCGATTCTTCACAATAGGGATAACAAGGTATGAAAAAAATTGCAATTGTTTTAGCAATAGCCGCGTCAATGGGAGCATCAAGCGCCTATGCAGGTTTCGGGTCATTGAGTAGTATTGCATCGTCATTATCTGAATCTGTCACTGGCGTATCTTCTTCAAATATGGATATCAACGGTTTCTTTACGCAAGCTAAAGCAACCAATGAAATGTTTACTCAGAGTCGTACTGCTTTAGCGTCATTACTAGCAAGTAAACAAGATTCAGATGAATTAAAAGCAAAACAGAAAATTCTGAAAACGACTTCTGATCCGAAAGAAAAAGAAGCAATTCAAAAACAAATTGTAGTGTTGTCTAATACTGTTTTAGAAGCCTCTCAAAAGGATGAAGAAGGAACAGTGGCTAAACTGTCAGCATTGAATGTGGAGCAGAAGCAGCATTTGTTGGACTCTGCAAGAAATTTTGTAATCGCAAGTTTAACCGCTCGTGAATTGGCGATAGGAGCTAAACAAGTAGGAACCAGTGTGATCGCAAATCCAAGAAGCTTGGCCAATACAGGGATGTCTTTAGTTGAAGCTAAAAGTGTGGTCGGAGATATCACTGGTATTGCCAAAAACTCAACTATGGCGTTGGTAGAATATCCAAAACTGTTTAAAAAGGCTGGTATTGAATTCAAAATGCCGACGAGTTCAGCAGATAAACCAAAAGTACTAAGTGATATTTAAGAAGATTGATTTAGGTCACATCTTAAATATAATCAAAATTATAAATGATGATTAAATCATTTAAAGAAACAAGAGAGTCCTATAGAAGGCTCTCTTATTTCTTAATGTTTTATAAAATTTAAAGTGTCAAAACATTATCAACGTCTCGGGATTCTCTCTTAAGCTGACTAATCAAGATATGGAATGATGCCAATATCATTGCTGATAAATTTTATGCAAATAATGGTGTGATGTCACACATTGTCAACCACACACATGATCAAGTAATGCTGTATGTTACAAAAATTGGTAGCAGGAGACTATTTAATACAAACATACCTACAGAACTGCTTTGGTTGCGCCAGCCGCCCGTTCGATTAGTAAATCCACGGGAGCATCAGGACTTAATGTACCAAAGGCCAGTCCATGCTCATTCCCAATCCTAGAACGACAGAATGCCTGAGCGAGCTCCGTATGTTCAGTCTGTAGTAGTATCGAAGCTTGTAGCATCAATGCCAGGCGCTCAATCACATAACGACTACGGAACTCCAAGGTTTGCGTATCCTCAAATCGCTCTATCAGCAGGTGTAATTCAGCATCATAATCAGCATTTTTTCCTGCTGCTTGCTGCAATTCCTTAAATAAAGCTCGCTGAGTTTCTGGTTCTTTTTTTAAGGCACGCAGCACATCTAGACACTGCACATTGCCACTGCCTTCCCAGATTGAGTTTAGCGGCGCTTGCCTGTACAGACGCGGCATAATAGTCTCTTCGACATAGCCATTACCACCCAAACACTCTTGTGCCTCATTGATAAGAACGGGAGCGCGTTTGCAGATCCAGTATTTTCCAATCGCAGTAGCAATACGAGCGAGCGCGGCTTCATGAGGGTCTGTTTCTATCTTATCAACTGCGCGTGCAATTCGCATTGTTAGGGCTAGAGCTGCTTCTGACTCTAAGGCTAAATCTGCCAACACATTACGCATAATAGGTTGGTTGACTAATAATTTCCCAAAGGCTTCGCGCTGACTGGTGTGATGAATCGCTTGCACGATCGCTTGGCGCATTTGAGCTGAGGAGCCAATCATACAGTCAAGTCGGGTTAGGGCGACCATCTCGATAATGGTAGGAATACCGCGACCTTCAGTGCCTACTAGCTCACCGAATGCGCCTTGAAACTCCACCTCGGAGGAAGCGTTTGCCCAATCTCCTAATTTATCCTTTAAGCGTTGAACTTGTACGGCATTGCGTGTCCCATCAGGCCGAAAGCGTGGTACTAAAAAGCAACTAGGACCACTGTCAGATTGGGCCAAAACGAGATGAGCATCACACATTGGCGCTGAGAAAAACCATTTATGCCCAATGATTTCATAAGAGCCATCTTCTTGTCGTATAGCCCTAGTCGTATTGCGACGTAAATCTGATCCACCTTGTTTTTCTGTCATGCCCATACCCATCGTACAGCCTAGCTTTTCTTCCATGGGCAAGCTGCGCGGATCATAGTGTTCGGATAATAGTTTGGGCAGCCATTTTTCAGCCAGTGCTGGCGAGTGACGTAGGGCAGGGATAGCGGCATAGCTCATAGACATGGGACAACCAAACCCAGCCTCAGGCTGTGAGCCGAGATACATGACTGCCGCCCGAGCCACGTGAGCACTATCACGCTCTTCGTTGCGCCAAGCAAAATTGCTCATACCGTACTTCATTCCTACATGCATCAGATCATGGTAAGCCGGATGAAACTCTACTTCATCTATACGCCGACCATAGCTGTCAAAGCTGCGTAACTTAGGCTTGTTTTCATTGGCTAAGAATCCGCTGCTGATCAGCTCTCCACCAGTCAGTGCGCCAAACTCTTTTAAGTGACTTTCTGCCCAAGCAGCACCCTCTCGTGTGACAGCTTCTTTGAGCGCTGTATCTGTTTCCCATGCATTATAATTGGCTAAGGCAAAAGGTTGATTCTGCACCTCATGGGTCTTAAATTGATTTACAATTGACATGATGGTTATCTTCCCTGATTTTAAATGTCATTTACTAAGTTTCAGTAGTTCAGTAATTTCCATGATTAGTATTACATATAAAAAATAATTCCGTCAATAGGTGTAATATGAACAAACCAACGCCTCGTTTATTGCTTTTACGCTTACTTATGGTGGCAGAGGCAAACACACTTAGTGCGTCTGAAGCGGTGCTGGCAGGCTCTATCTTTGGTATGACAGAAAATAGTATACGTGTGACGTTGGCTCGTCTGATCCAAGCGGATCTTGCTGAGTTGATTGGTCCTGCCACCTACAAACTTGGACCGAAAGCTCAAAAATTGGGCGCCGATGTGGCCTTATGGCAGACAGCGGATAAAAGAACGATAAAATCCGATGGCTCATGGATAGTGGTAGCTACAGGTGGGTTACCTCGCAGTGACCGTAAAGCGCTGCGTGCCCGTGCTCGCGCTTTATCATTATTGGGGTTTCGTGAACTAGATAAGGGGCTTTATCTGCGCCCTAATAATTTATTAGGCGGTGTCGATGTCGTCCGTAAGCGTCTATTGGACTTGGGCTTAGAAGCGGAAGCCGCAGTTTTTAAAGCTAATGAATTTGATGAGGTTAGGCAGAAAAAAGCACGAGCACTCTGGTCGGACATGCATCTTGAAAAGCATTATAAAGAAAAGTCGCAG
Source organism: uncultured Psychrobacter sp. (assembly GCF_947500265.1). GTDB lineage: Bacteria > Pseudomonadota > Gammaproteobacteria > Pseudomonadales > Moraxellaceae > Psychrobacter. The sequence continues at coordinate 322,226 of NZ_CANMRN010000004.1, forward strand.
CAGCTCACCGACTGGCTAAGTGGTTTGGACGAATTGCCCTCCCATGTAGCGCTTCGAGAAATATTCATGCTTGGAGATGCAGGTATCCGCAGTGTTGTTTTTGACCCTCTACTTCCTGCTCCCTTAGTAGATGAGGAAGCAAGGCAAAGGTATTTTGAGACGGTGCGGCGTATTAATGAGGAGGGTAGGCGTTTATGGTTTGCCTTTTTCGAAGAGGCTAAATCGTTAGAATCCGTTTAACCAAGTCATTAGAATGCGCTTAAACAGAATAAAGTGAAATTGCGGTACAGTAATTATCAGATAGCAGAGGTGCTATCTATAGCGATGAATAAGTATTAATTATTTGCATCTATTCGGATAGTATTTAATGTGAGCCATATGGCGAATTTTCATGACAAGAATGATCAGCAAGCGCATTTAATATGCCACATGACTTCGCTGGTGCGCTACTGACGCATTTCTGTCGCAAAATACTTAAGTGTTTTTTTAACTGCTTTAGCTCTTCTATACGTGTTTCTACAGCGCGGATATGTTCATCCAACAAGGTATCGACATCAGCGCAATCTCTGCTAGGCTCTTCCCAGTACTTAAGTAAAGTCCGTACTTCATCCAACGTCATATCTAGTGTACGACAGTGCAGAACGAACTGTAGACGCTCGATATGACTTTCGCGATATAAGCGATAATTCCCCTCACTACGGGAAGGTTCTGGTAATAGCTTTTCTTTTTCATAATAGCGAATGGTTTCTACTGTAGCGCCTGTGCGCTTAGCAAGCTCTCCGATCTTCATTAGCATAGTTACCTCACAGTTCTCTTGAAGTTATTTCAAAGTCATTTCAAAACTGAAAACATTAAAGTAACTATAAGGTTTAGCCATAAGGAAATCAAGTTTATACAATTGCATATAAACGGCCTTGACTCTGAAGCCACTAGAGGGTTCACAATAGCGTTATCAAATGAATTCTTATAATGAGGTAGTTTATTATGCAATATCGTATTGAAGGTATGGACTGTGCCAGTTGCGTCAGAAAAATCGAAACTGCATTAGCACGTATGCCTGGCGTCTCTGACATACAGCTTAATTTTGCGACTGAAAAGTTAGAGCTATCGCTTGCCCCTGATTCAGATACTCAGTGCAGCGATATTGAAAAGACCATCAAGCGTCTGGGTTTTGGTATATCTGCCACTACTGATCAAGCAAACGCAGCAGACAGCATTAGTGATAATCTATTAAATACGCAGCAACAGCGTTGGTGGCAAACCAGAAAAGGTAAGCAAGTGGTTGGTCTCGGCGTCTTGATGAGTGTCGCCTACGCGTTGGCATTACTTTTCCCTGATTATGGCATGTGGGCATTTGCTATTGCCGTCATTGTGGGTGTTTTCCCTTTTGCCCGAAAGTCTATGACCTTGGCAATGACAGGCACCCCGTTTTCGATTGAAATGTTGATGTCTATCGCGGCAATTGGCGCGCTTATCATTGGTGAGGCTGAAGAGGCGGCAGCGGTTGTCTTTTTGTTCTCCGTCGGTGAATTGTTAGAGGGTGTGGCAGCAGATCGTGCCCGTGCTGGTATCAGGGCATTGGCATCATTAGTGCCAAAAACTGCGATTTTACTGGATGCACAAGGCGGACAACGTGACGTTCCTGCAGCTTCGTTGCAGATCGATGATCTGGTAATGGTACGTCCTGGCGATAAAGTATCCGCTGATGGTGTCATTGTTCAAGGTAGCTCTAGTCTTGACGACTCACCTGTTACTGGCGAATCAATTCCCGTTGCTAAAGACATGGGCGATGCAGTATTTGCAGGATCAATCAATATGGAAGGAGCGCTGCAAATCCGTGTAGAAAAGACAGCTGCTGACAACACCATTGCACGCATTATCAATTTGGTAGAGCAAGCGCAAACATCTAAAGCCCCTACGGCTCGTTTCATTGAAAAATTTAGTCGTTATTACACCCCAGCGGTGATGGCTATCGCTGCACTGGTTATTATTGTTCCGCCGCTAACGATGGGAGGTGAATGGTCGACTTGGTTATATCGTGGTTTTGCACTATTGCTAATCGCCTGTCCTTGCGCACTCGTCCTATCTACTCCGGCCGCCATTGCATCAGGATTGGCTGTCGGTACACGCCGCGGTTTACTTATCAAAGGGGGCAGCGCTTTAGAAACCATGGGTTACGTAAATGTCGTGGCTTTTGATAAGACAGGTACGTTGACTGAAGGTAAGCCACAGGTGACCAACGTGATTGCCTTTACACAGAAGCGACCAGTACAAGAAAGCATAGGGTCTGCAGATCAGAATGAGATACTAGCGCTGTTTGCCAGTGTTGAGTCTGCTTCTAGTCATCCATTGGCAAAAGCCATTATTGATCATACCAAAGCCGCTAATATCTCTATACCGATAGCTTCAAATGCCTATGCTACTGCGGGAAAAGCAGTACATGCAACGGTAGCTGGTCGCCCTTTAGCCATTGGATCACCTATCTACGCTGCCAATGAAACATCAATATCACTAGAACAAAATGCACAAATTGAAGCACTACAAAACGAGGGAAAGACGGTCTCCGTTCTGTTCGATGAGCAAAGTAGTGAAGTGCTTGGATTGATAGCATTACGAGATGAGTTGCGAGATGATGCTCAGGAAGGAGTAGCTCAGCTCAAAGCGATGGGTGTGCGTTCGGTGATGCTGACAGGTGATAATCATCTGACGGCACAGGCTCTTGCTAGTCACTTAAATATAGACTGGAAAGCTGAGCTATTGCCCGAAGACAAACTACGTTTGCTAAATGAGATGAAGGATAATAGCAAGATAGCAATGATTGGTGATGGTATTAACGATGCGCCAGCATTAGCAACCGCAGATGTGGGCATCGCCATGGGTGGCGGCACGGATGTCGCTATCGAAACGGCCGATATCGCATTATTAAAAAGTCGTGTTACAGACGTTGCTCATCTCATTGCCTTATCGCGCGCAACCATGTCCAATATTCATCAAAATGTGATTTTTGCGCTTGGTCTAAAATTCATATTTCTAATCACTACTTTACTAGGTATTACCGGACTATGGATTGCTGTGATAGCGGACACTGGTGCAACGGTACTAGTGACTCTCAATGCTTTACGCTTGCTAAGGTTCAAAGGAGCTCAACCACTAATAACTTTGTCCAAAGCAAAGTAAGTATGAAGTTCTTATTAAAATGGCGGTTTGATTCTCTATTCTAATGACTAAGAATGGCATCGTTAAGATTTTGGTTTAAAAGGTTTTGAGAATTGTAGAATTAAAAAACCAACTATTGATAATATAATGGCAATCTCATAGCGACCATAAGCCACCGATATCCCAATGGCGGCTGTATTCCACAATCCAGCCGCAGTAGCAGTGCCCTTTGCGCCACTTTCATTTTTAAAGATAGCGCCACCGCCAATAAAACCCATTCCAGTGATTATGCCATACATAATTCTAGCCTCAGCATCAGCGTCTTGATAAATGTCCATGCCCACTAGCATAAAAGCACACGAAGCAATCGTTACTAAAGGAAAAGTCCTCAAACCTGCACCATTATCTTCAAGTTCACGGTTAAGCGCGATTGGTAGTGACAATATGAAAGCAATACCTAATTGAAAGGCATGATACACCAGAACATTTAGACTAATATCGAAGTTAAACATAGTAATAACTCAGAATATATTTATGGCATGGTTTACTTTAAAAAATATAAGTATAAATAAAGAATAACAGAAATTAGTAAGTCGTAGTGTCTAAGATCTAATTGATAAAGTTTGTGAGGCACTAGATCTTAGGGTAGGGGATATTTTTGAATATGTAAAAGAGGATAAAGAGAAAAATACTCAGAAATAGGTTTTAGCTTACAGTTTAAAGTAGAGGTCAAAAAGAGGCTTTTAATCTCAATAGTTTTTAAGGGTCGGTCACGTTTTTGGTCACCGTCACTTTTTTAAATGATTTAAATCTGCTTGCATCATCATGACTATGATTCGATGTAAGCAAGTATTTTCCCCTACAGCCCATATTTCACGGACAAAAAAAAGCCCCAATCTTAAGATTGGGGCTTTTCGAATCTGGTAGGCGTAATCGGATTCGAACCAACGACCTCTACCATGTCAAGGTAGGTCAACTAACAAGTAAAAAATGATATTATCTTGCATACACTGATATTCATAGCCTGTATATATCATACGATTTAATAATCACAATGTAAATTGTAATAGAATAAAATTTAACTCGTATTTGGGCACTGTATTTCTATAGTGTTTTTACCTCTACTCAAACTCTTCTTAGAATAGGAAACTATGTGAGAATCTATTCTTATTACGTCTACTATTGTCGTTTTTGAACTTATACATATTGTTTCTATTGCTTATTCTCTGCATGATATAAGGAGATTAATGTTCTAATCTCTGCATATCTCTGGGGAACATACGAAGCGTATTACTTATATTGATTAGCATTCAAATTGAACTGAATGGCAATGGTCGGACAAAAAGCTATCGTTGCCATTTATCAGTCGTGTGCGGATATTACAAAGAAGTTTACTAGGAAAGCTGCTAACACTAGGATTCGATCTGAAAGTTGAGGCGCAGTTAGATGCGGTTACCTTAGAGATTATTAAAAATTCTGAGATAGAAGGTAAGACGCTAAATGGTGAACAAATGCGCTCCTTAGTTGCGCGGCATTTAGGGTTAGATAGTGCCAGCATGCCGACCACTACTCGTGAAATTGATGCGGTGGTAGAGATGATGCTAAGTGCCACCTATCACTATCAACAGCCGCTATTATTAGATGATTTATTCGGATGGCATCGAGCGTTATTTCCAGATGGATATAGTGGGCTATATCACATTCAAGCAGGTAGTATCCGTGATGATAGCAAAGGGCCAATGCAAGTAGTGTTTGGTGGGTATGGTCGCGAGCGGGTTCATTTTGTTGCTCCCAGTGCAGATAGGCTGCCAGATGAGTTAGACAAATTTTTATTGTAGTTTAATACTTCGTCAAATGAGCAAGACGATATAGATTTGGTTATAAAAGCAGGTATTGCTCATTTATGGTTTGTGACTCTGCATCCATTTGATGATGGAAATGGACGACTAACACGAGCACTCACAGAACGAATGCTGGCAAAAAGCGATAACAGTGCCCAGCGCTTTTATAGTATGTCAGCGCAAATTCTTAAGTAGTGTAACGACTATTATAAAATATTAGAACGTACGCAAAAAGGTGATAAAGATATCACGGATTGGTTAGTGTGGTTTTTGCAAACGCTAGAGCAATCTCTCATTGCAGCTCAAGAAACCACAGATAAAATTATCAGTAAATCAGGCCTTTGGCAGACGCATCGACAGTACGCTCTGAATGATAGGCAAGTAAAAATGCTAAATATTTTGCTGACTGATTTTTATGGCAAGCTTACCACTAAGAAATGGGAGACTATGACCAAGTGTCCTATAGACACTGCACTACGAGATATTAATGATTTAATAGAGAAAGGTATAATTAAAAAATCTGTAGCATCAGGACGCAGTACGAGTTATGAGCTGGTTTGATAAAGGTAGCCCTTAATTACTTACTTTAATCGAGTTGCAATATTAAGATTTTGGTTTAAAAGGTTTTGAGAACTGTAGGATTAAAAAACCAACTATTGATAATATAATAGCAATTTCGTAACGGCTATACGCCACTGATATCCCAATTGCGGCTGTAGCCGTTCCTTTCGCGCCATTCTCATCTTTAAAGATTGCACCGCCGCCGATAAAACCCATACCCGTAATTATGCCGTACATAATTCTGGCTTCTGCATCAGACCCTTGATAAATATCCATCCCTACTAGCATAAAAGCACATGAAGCAATAGTAACTAAGGGAAAGGTTCTGAGACCAGCTCCATTATCTTCAAGCTCTCGATTGAGAGCAATAGGTAGCGACAGTATGAAGGCAATACCGAGTTGAAGAGAGTGATATATAAAAATATTTAGACTGATATCAAAGTTGAACATAATGGATACTCAAAATATACTTAAGGCTAGAGCTATTCTCAGGATAAAATATAGTGTACCTAAAAAATTGCATTTAATATAATAAAATGTATATTTTTTTAAGAGAGTTAATTAAATATAAATTAAAAATGATAGCTATATTTGTAGTAAAAATAAAATTGTTCACATTAATTAAGTATAAGAATAAATTTGGTTAGAATATTAATAATATTATATAAACAAAAACACTCTTCATACAGAAAGTATTGGATAAAATGTATTATATTATTCTTATCGGTCAGGATAGCTATGGCTGATGCAAAGTCTCTAATAAAAGGATAATTGTAATGGATAATCCAAATACTAACGAGCAAAGTATGGATGCACAGTATAAAAACAACCAAAAAATGGAAGGTGAAGATATGAACAATCAAGACATTAATAATAGAGATATGAATAACCAAACTCTAAAAGGTGAGTGGAATCAGCTTAAAGGTACAGTAAAACAAAAATGGGCTGAGTTAACAGATGATGACCTAACTCACATCGAAGGTGATCGTGACAAACTAGTCGGCCGCGTCCAAGAACGTTATGGTCATTCAAGAGAAGATGCAGAGCGTGATGTAGATAATTGGCGTCGCGAAAACCAATATTAAATATTGCGTTAGTCTACTAATATGGTAGTTGATACTAAAACTACAAAGAGGTCATATAATGTTTATGTGGCCTCTTTTTTTATAAGAAAAATCATAAAAATACGGAGTTACTCTTATTCTAATCATGAAAGGAGGGCGTTATGTCAGATAGTTGTGTCAAATTATTGGCGGATAAGAATTTAACGATCGTTTTTATTGAAAGTGCAACCGCTGGCTACCTTGCCCATCGTTTTTCTTTCAGTCCTTATTCAGGCGATGTACTGATGGGAGGATTGGTATGTTATGACGCGGTGATTAAGAAGAATGTGTTAAACATATCGAGTCAGCTGATTGACAAATATACGCCCGAATCCTTGGAAGTGACCCAAGAGCTCGTCAAACAGTCTCCAGAAAAGTTCGAGGCAGATTTACACGTGGCATGTACTGGGCTATTAAAGCCTGGAGGCTCTGAAACTGAAGAGAAGCCAGTTGGGACGTTTTTTTATTGTATTGGCTATAAGGATGAGGTGTATAGTTTTCGCAGCTTATGTAATGGGCCATCCCAGCAAAAATTACGGAGTATCTATAGTCTGGTTTGTAAAGGTATTATCGATGTAGTGAGCAAGCATTGACAATTAGTTCGCAATCTTATTATTGAGGGCTTTTGCCCAGCCCACAGTATTATGATGACAACGTTCGCAGATTTTGTTTAGATCTGAGATATATTCGACTTGACCGCAATGCATACAAGCATAGGGATGCCCCTGTTTTATAAATTGGGCTGGCTGAAACTCTTTAGGGAAAATGGGTAAGCCGTATTGAGTCTCATCATCTGGAAACAATAATACGCTAAATTCCCCGTCGGTTTCTAATAGTCCCATATGTACTTGACCTAAATGACGGACGCCTTGTTTACGCATTTCAGTAAAAAACTCATCATGAGACATCCTGCCTTTTTCGATATCTTCTAACACAAGCAATCCGTTTTCGACAATGTAAGTAGGCTTGCCCTCTAGTAATAGCTCAAATGCTTTATGTTTGGAGGCAAACCAAGTACATAGTCTATAAAGTAAAAGCACGATACTCATGATAAGTGCGGCTTGGATCAGCGGTAAGTCTTCAGTGAACATAGGGTCACCAGCGATAGAGCCGAGTGATAAGATAATAGTTAGCTCAAAAATAGTCAGTTGCCGAACACCGCGCTTACCCGTCAACCGCAGTAATAAAATCACCAGACCGAACATGATAACAGTACGTATGACTATTTCTGCGGCAAAGGACCATGTCGTATCGTAAATAAAGATACTGAACCAGTTCATCTTATTCTCCTATTATTATTTTTTAACCGCTTATATTTATAGTAGTCGTAATTTTATAGCACTGCAGATTAGGTTGGATAAAAGAAATTTCATAAATACTCATAGTTTTGATAAGTTGCAAAAATATAAGTTATTAAATATATATTACTAATAATAAATATATAGAATAATTATGATGTAGTTATATAAATCATCATTGGTTACTAATATTTGTTTTTATAATTAAAAATAATATGTAATTATTATAGATAAGAAGGAAAATTAATAGTAATATTTTAATAGAGTATTTAAATTAATGTCGTATATAATGATATTGGGGCTGGTCTAAGGTTATAGTGATGAACACACTCGATTCAAACATAGAAAACTTGTGTATTTTTTTACTTTTAAGTGTTTGCATCTTAATGTTGTTAGCGCCATTATTTTCATGGAAATACCAACCTTCTAAGTCACTGACTAAAAGATTATTAATAGCACTCTTTCTTATTCCATTTTTTTTATATTTTTTATTTGATATGTTTCATACAAATGATATTCAAAAAAATAATATTTTGCTCTTAAACTTTGACAAGTCTACGGAGAGTATCTTGCTTAGCGATAGTGACAATACAGAAATATCGAATGAGTATGCATTTGCCTCTGATCTCATACATGACGAGAATAGTAGCAAGAGAAAGATAATAGAAGAGAGAAGCAACAGTAATACCTATAGTGCAATACCTGTTACAGAAAGTGTAGATAAGCCTGATGAAAGTGAAAGAGATGTTTTTTAATTTCAGCTTTTAATAGCTTTGAACTATGATGGGTTTAATATGACCAGCTGACTTTTTCAAGGTTTGCTAAAAATGCACCAAAACCTTCTTTTGCTCGAGCTTGCAATCGACTACTGGTCAGTACACGGACGCGATTGCTCCAAGTAATCGCATAGCAATGTGCTTCGAACTTATTAACTAGATCTACATCTTCATGACAAGTCAAAGGTGCAAAGCCGCCAGTGGCTAAATAAGCGTCACTACTAAAACTCAAATTTGCCCCATGAATATGTCGATGCCCCATCTTGTCTTGATAATGCGCAGTATAAGCTTGTTGTGTTTGTGATGACAAATGCCCCCAGTTATTGATAGACACTACGCCGCAAATCATATCGGCCCTCTGCTGGTCAAGATGTTCCATTTGCTGCACTAACCAATCCATAGGCACTGTTGAGTCAGCATCGGTACAGGCAAGCCATGTTGCCCCATGAGCAATTGCATAGCGGATGCCCATATCCCTGACTTGTCCCACGCACTGATAATAACAGCATAAGTAGTCGACCCCTGCCGCTTGGACAATTCTCAATGTGTCATCAGTACAGCTATCTAGTACCACCAGTACAGAAGCAGTGAAAGTTGAAGGTAACTGATCGATTGCAATCTGTACAGACGCCAGGCACTGGGCGATAGTCTCTGCTTCATTATGAGCAGGAATTACAATACTAATTTTCATAATATCTACTAATCCCGATATAATTTACGATTCTTTTTGGTTTTCTATATTAAGTTTTCTTGCATAGCAACTGACGTGGAAGAACGTTGCCAGATATCTAGTAAAAAATCGCTATCTATCATTTGGCTCTGGTGGTTAAATGAGTGCTGGTTTTCGTTGTCGTTAATAAAGGCCTGATGTAAACGCCGATGTACGCTTTCACCTGTCATTGCAAAACCATCTATAGCATAGCGCCAGTGGCAGCAAAGCAGAGTACCATTTAGGGCAAGATTGTGTAGTGCCCAGTTGATGACTACATCAATATCACTGGATGACAAATAGTATAAAATCTCACTAATAACGATTAAATCAAAGGGCGGTTGATTGATCAAAGTATTTTCTGGTAGAGGTTTTCTCTGTTCCAATAACTCTTTTAAAGAAAATAGTTTATCGGGAATAATACCTTGTATGACTCTAGCATGAGGTAGTACTGCTAAACGCTCTTTAGCAAGTTTCACTGCTTGATGGTTGCCATCGATACTGATTAAATCCTGACAACGATGAGCCAATAACTCGCTTAGTACGCCATTACCGCAGCCTAATTCAATCGCACGTTCATAATGTGGTTGGGGTAGTAGAGCCAAGCAAGTATTACGTTTTCGCTCTTCATACCAACGAGTTTGATATTGCCATGGGTCGGTATTGTCATTATATAATTCGTCAAAATATGAATCCGAATAGGCGCTGTACTGACTAGAATTAGCCAAGCTGTCTTTAGAGGTATGGTTCATATATGTAAACCTCCCAAGGTTGGCTAATTCGAGTAATCGTTTGCTTAGTTAGAGTAGGCGAGTTGCCTGTACTTACATCTTCAGTGATTTGGCTTTTAAAGCAGTGGATAGCTTTGATTTTTTTCTCTAATTGCTCAGGCGTTAAGTCCACTCTCACAGTATGTTGCCAAGGGATTCGACTGTCATCAGGTTTTGCCCAATGCCACGCCCAGATCAGTACTTGATAACAGAGCAGGTGGTGGTGCTTGGCAAATGAGGTGACCACTTGCCCTGTAGCTTCATGGTCAGGATGCCCATCATGTGTGAAAGTCGTGACTAAAATGTCATCAGGTTGGAGGATGGTCGCTAATTTCTGATAAAAGAGAGTTTGTTGCGCGAATACATCGCCATCTGTTAAGTCTAAAGCAAGTGTCGTAACCTGGTGGTTCACGCTCAATGCTTTTAGAGCTTCAACACTTTCTTTTGGACGGAGGGTGTTAAGCTGTTCTGGAGAGTAAATCTTCGAGTCTGGATGACTTTGGGTACCATTAGTTACGTGGATGAGGACTATGGGATTGCCGTTATCTGCTAGTTGCTGCAATAATCCGCCACAGCCTAATATCTCATCATCAGGATGCGGTGCAAAGATACAGACGCGTTGATGGGAGTTGAAGCTTGTCTGAATATTTAATTGAGGCAGTTTTTGTAATCCTGCCCAGTTTTGCCATGTGTCTGAGCTAGTACCAGCACCTTCAATAATACGGTCTCCTACGATTGGATGGGGATATCGAAGCAGGGTAGTAGACTTAGCGTTATTATCTTTGAAGATAAGCTGTATGTTCTTATTTAATTCTATAGTTGCCATACGTTTGCCTGTCTATGAGTCGAATTACTGTGTAAAAGATTGTTCAATTCACCAATTTTCTGTAAGTCAAAAGCACCATGACTTTGGCGAATAAACACAGGAAGATCTGCTGATAATTGTGCAAAATGAGCATTATGGCAAAATGGTGCGGCTCCTAATGCTTGACCCACTACCTCTACTGTGTAGCGCGCGACTGTTTCAATCTGAGCTCTCAATTGACGTATAGTAAGCTCATGGCAAAGCGATGGCTCTGTGTCTATTAGATTGGCGACGTAATAAAGATATTGTTGAGTAACTGCTAATGTAGTGCCAACTTTACCTAAATACATGGCCTTGTAGTCATTCGGTTTTTGCTGATAAGCAGTGGTCAAATAGCTTGCTAGGTAAGCTGCTGCGCCATACCAACACGCAGCAACCCCTGCAGCCCCGTGCCAAAACCCCGCACGATCTAGATAGGCATTCTCTTTTCCAACCAAACTCGCTGATACGCCACAAAACTTCACAGTAGCTGTATCTGTGGCTTGCATTCCTACTGCCTGCCATTCACTATTGTTAATTTCAATACCTGCCTGATGCATGTCTATAATCATTAGTTGTGATTGATTATTGCTATTGCGATAAGTAACAAGGGCGTAATCTACCATGCCAGCTCCTGAACACCATGCTTTGTGACCAATGGCCTTTCCTTGCTCATAACGTAGGGGGTCGGGATGGCCTTCTGCTGCCCAAACGGCCCATAAACCTTTGGCTACCTTACCATACCCAATTTCATTCAAAATACTTAAAGCGTCTAAATGCGACTCAAACCATTTAGCAATCGTTAAATCAATACTTGCAACATACGCCAAAACTTGCCAACGTATTAAAGTGTTTGAAAGTCTACTATGCTCAGTCATACCGCTTGCTGGATGAGGGATATCTTCGCTATAAGACACTAATATATTTAAAATTTTACGGCGTAATGCAGCGGTCAGATTAAGCGTACTCATTGCTTGATTGTCAGTAACTATTATTTTATTGACAGCGACTTTAATATCTTTTAATAAATCGTTTTTTGTATTTATCGATCGCATGAGAGTCTCCTAGTTATCCTTGTGAGTCAGACATTTGAATATTGGCGGGCTCCATGCTACTTATTTGACTGCTGCTTTCGTTGTATAAATCATCCAAAAAACTCTGCTGCCAAATATGCAAATTGTCTTTCTGTAGTCCTTGCAATAATGACCGATAACGAGACTGACGCTCTTCCAACGGCATCGTTAAGGCCGTTTTTAAGCCCTCTATCATGCTTCGCGGCTGATGGGGATTTATGATGACCGCAGCCTTCATTTGTTCAGCGGCTCCAGCATAACGGGAGAGCAATAACACACCAGGGTTATCAGGGTTTTGGGCAGCAATATACTCTTTGGCTACTAGATTCATACCGTCTTTGAGCGAGTTCACCCAACCGACGTCACTTTGCCAAAACATCGTCATCAATTTCCCATGGCTCAATGCGGTTTCGCTATAGTTAATGGCTTGCCAAGCGCTATCATCAGACAGATAGTGCTGATTGATGTCATAAACCTCCTTTTTGACCTCATCGTAGAGACTTTGATACGTCGGCAAATCTAAACGACTAGGGCAGGCAACTTGTAATAGCTGCAGGTGGCTTTGATACGATGGGTTTTGCGCCAAAAAATCACGATATGCTGCAAAGCGTCTTAACAGTCCTTTTGAATAATCAATCCTATCGACTGCGATAATCTGTTGGAATGTATGCTCTCTATTTTGATTAGAGTTTGTAGAACCCAACGAGAACTCTAAAGGTAAGTGGCTAACTTGCTCCTGAATTTGTGTCACATTAACGCCTATTGGATAAGCATCAACCACTAAAGTATGCTGAGGTTTTAGCGCTAAATCGAGCGTCATTTTTGCTCTAGCAGAGGTATAGGGCTGAGCAAAGTTTCGCTTCATGTCTAACACATTTATCGGTGCGCTTGCTACAAGCTGGTCGTGTATAAAATGGTCTTTTAAGTAATACTGCAAGACATTCAAGCAATGAGTCCTGTCTTGCTGAGTCTGCGTACCCAACAAATCATAATGGGCCAAATGATGAATAACCTCAGAACTTTGTGAAAGCGATTGCCAAAAACGTAATGAGGCAAATGGAATATGTAAGAAAAATCCGATACGATTGGTGATACCTAGCTGTCTACAATGATATGCCACGCTTAAAAAGTGATAATCATGCACCCAAATCACATCGTCAGGCTCAATGATTTTCTTTAATTGTTTGGCAAAAAGCCGATTTACGTCTTGATAGCCTGCGTAATCTCGGGGTGATTGACTAATCAGATCGGTTCGTTCATGCAGTAACGGCCACAAAACATTGTTAGCGAAACCACAGTAAAATTGATTATATTGCTTAGTGCTAAGAGCTGTGGTCATATAAGTAATACAAGTGCCTTCACCTGTCAAACTGGCTGACTGGCTAGTAAATGAGGCAGTAGGACCGTTAGTATTATCACGGCTCTCTACGACTTTGCCGTTCCAACCCATCCACACCACTGAGTTTCCTATCAAAACGTTTTGTAGCGCTACTGCCAGTCCGCCAGCCATCGGTTTGTTGTCGGGTACTTTAACCCGATTTGATAAAACAATTAAACGACTCATAGTATTGACCTTAACTTTTCCTTAATAGTGAGAATTGACTTTTATTACTCCAGATGGTGACCTATCACGTGTTTGGCAAAAAATTAGCAGATTTTTAAGTAAATCTGTTACTTCCTTAATATCGTTGACATAATAATGGGCACAGGTTGGCTCCCTTCCTACTTTAATGCCTAGACCTTCTGGTGGTTGATCTAAGCCTTCGACTATCTTTTTTGAATCTTGTATGGCTCTGAAACCGGCTTCATCAGTAATATCATCACCAATAAAAATTGCACAAGTATCATTGCTAGCTTTGTTCATTATTTTGCCTAGTAGGTATAGAATGGCAGTCCCTTTATTTACACCTTTTGGTACCGCTTCCCAAACATATTTGCCGGGTTTTAACACCCAATCAGGATAGGGATTTAATACTTCCTTCATCAGGCGATAAGCCTCATCAGCCAAAACGGGATTCTTTCTGAAGTGTAAAGCGACGGAATAAGGTTTACTTTCTACGAAGAAGTCGTCATAGACGGCACAAGAGTGGAGGATATCTTGTTTTATTTTATCTAGTTCTAAGGTATCAATAGAAAGCGTATTTACCTCCTTCAGGTCTTCGTCTTCGTCTTCGAATTTACCAAGACTATTATTTACTGCTATTTCTAGACCGTGAGTTGCTGCAATTGGTAACTCTATAGGTGCCAATAATTGTCTAGCTTCAACAAGACTGCGACCCGTTACAATAGCGACTACAAAGCCATATTTTTGTAGTTCCCGTAATATACTTAAAGTTGAATATGGTACGAAACTATCTTTAGGATTCAGGGTAAAATCTGAAAGCGTACCGTCTATATCCAAAAATAAATAGCAATTTTTCTGATGTTTCAAATAATCTGCTAGTAAATTCGGCTGCATATATATAGGGTGTTTTTTCATAGTAAAAATAGTTCCTGAAGCAATAATTTCTTATATAGCTTTTAGCTTATATATTCCAGATACTTATATAGTCAGTCCAAAATAGAAAAGGTACAATGCTTTTAAACCAAGCAAAGAGAAATATAAAAGATGACCTACTCA
>NZ_CANMRN010000005.1 GCF_947500265.1 uncultured Psychrobacter sp.
GCCTGAACCTGTTGTTGAGCCTGAACCTGTTGTTGAGCCTGAACCTGTTGTTGAGCCTGAACCTGTTGTTGAGCCTGGCGCAAATGATTCTCAATTAACAGCCCACTCTGATGAAGATCCACGTACGTTGCTGCGTTGTCCACCTCAAGAGCTGACAGGTGAGTGGAACCCAGAAAAGTGGGACTACTGGTTACAAGCTGCTCGTGAAAGCGAGGTATTAGCACAAGATGAGCTAGCACTAGCACGACAAGGTACAATGACTGGTCAATGCAATGGCAAAGCCACGTTTTTGACCAGTGTTGATAGTAAGCATTTGCAGGTCACTTTTCAGCAATTAGCAGCTAAGCTACAACAGCAATTTACACAAGCTGACATTGACTTGAAAATTGATAGTAGTATCATGCAGACCGAAGATAAAACCCCAGAGCGCCGACAGAAAAAACGTTTAGAGCAAGCGAAAACCGTTGCTGAAACGAAATTGCTAAAAACCCCAGTAATGCAGTATTTAACTGAACGCGGTGAGGGGAAAATGGGTAAAGTACAGCTGTATTAAGATTTGGAGCAGTGTTTGCTCAAAATATCTAAAAGTATATTTATATATTGAACGTAGTTTTATATTAAATATCAAGGTGATAGCAATATATCACCTTGATATTTTTGTTTTTATTACGGGTCAAAATATATTTATCAAACAAGAGAGAACCATTTGATAACGATAAGATGAATGCAAAGTCGTTATAATGGTTAAGTTATATTAAAAACTGAAATGACGTTTAGGTGAGAATATGTTGGATAATTTACGCGGTATGGCTGTGTTCGCCAGTGTGGTCGGACATGGCTCTTTTAGTGGCTCAGCACGTGAGCTAGGTATTACAACCAGTGCAGTCAGTCAGCAAATTCGTTCGCTAGAGAACGAGCTTGGGGTGGTGTTGCTACATCGCTCAACTCGTAAGCTAAGCTTAACAGAAGCTGGCGAGAGCTTTTATGAAGCGGCAAAAGATGTTGTCAGTGCAGCGGAGCAAGGGCGTATCAAAGTTAATCAATTGCGTGATGAGCTAGCAGGTAGCTTGCGTGTATCGACGACTCCTGAGCTTGGTGTTAATCACATACTGCCGGCACTCTCTACGTGGATGGCGGCACATGATGATTTAAGTGTCACTTATCTAGCTGACAATCATTATATTGATATGATTGACGAGCGTATTGATATTGCTATTCGCATGAGTCCATCGATTAATGATTCTAGTCTGAGCAGTCATCCATTGACTGATGTGCGCCAATTACTGGTTGCTTCACCTCAGTATCTACGTCAGCACAGTAAGCTAAATACGCCTAAAGACTTGGCTGAGCATCAGTTGATCTGTATTGAGATCATGAAAGATGCCAATCAGATCGATATGATTCAGACTGAAACTGGTAAAAAAACGCGTGTCAAAATGAACTCACGTATCTATACCAACAACGTATTTATGGCAACGACGTTGGCTAAAGAAGGTCACGGTTTGGTTAGAATGCTAGAGATGGACGTCAAAAAAGAGCTTGAAAGTGGAGAGCTGGTAGAAGTATTGACTGGCTATCAACTACCAAGCTTTGTGCTATATGCGGTCACTTTAAATCGAGACCAACAGCCAGCTAAAATCACTCGTTGCCTAGAAGTACTGAAAAAATACTTCCATGCAAATTAAGTGTTGTTCTCACTACGCACGAAACGTTTTTAGTTAGCAATAAGCAGTTAGCAAAAAGCCTATAGATAATGAATCATCTATAGGCTTTTTTATTGTCTATTATTAACGTTGAAGCATATTTTAAAATGATGGCTTTAGTAGATTGATTAAACGCTCAGCGACTTGTGTGCTTTCATCACGGTTCATGTTAAGTGGTGGCAGCAAACGCACAACATGACCACCCGTCACATTGATGATCAGCTTTTGCTCATCACGGGCACGATCCACCAGTTGGCTACAGTCCATGTCTTCAGGTAGCGCGATACCAATCATCATACCTGCACCGCGACTGCTAATGCCATGTTGACCAAATGTATCAACGATACTTTCTCTGATGAATAAACCCTCAGTCACTGCGTTTTCCATGATATTACTATTTGCTAATACGTCATACACGCTATGTACCACACGGCTGGCCAATGGCGTGCCACCATAAGTAGAGCCATGGCTACCAGCACCAAACAAACCATTGGCACGGTCACGTACCATGCACGCACCGACTGGGAAACCATTACCTAGACCTTTGGCTGTCGTCAATACATCAGGACGAGCGTTGCTGTGTTGATAAGCAAAGTATTTACCCGTACGGCCATTACCTGTTTGCACTTCATCTAGCATAAATAGCCAGTTATGAGCGTCACATTCTGCTTGCAGCTCTTCAAGATAGGTGAAGCCATTGGCTGCAGTATTCAGGCCGCCTTCACCTTGGATAGGCTCTACAAAAATAGCGCAGATATCATCATGTTCTTGAGCAGCTTGTTTGACAGCAGCTATATCGCCAAATGGTACACGAATAAAGTCTTCATCTAGCGTATAAAATCCTTCGCGCGCTTTTGGATTTGCAGTAGCTGACAAAGATAATAACGTACGACCATGGAACGATTGCTCCATTACGATAACTTTTGGACGTTTAAAACCTTGCTTGTAGGCGTATAAACGTGCCAGTTTTAATGCAGCTTCATTGGCTTCGGCGCCGCTATTGGCAAAAAACACACTGTCCATTTGGGCTGCGGTACATAGTATCTCTCCAGCACGCTCTTGCCAATCAATGCCGAACAAGTTGCTCGTATGAATTAACGTACCTGCTTGCTGCTGAATCGCGTCAGTGACTTGTGGATGACAGTGTCCTAAGCCGCATACCGCGATACCAGTTAAGGCATCTAAGTAAGGCGTGTCATCTTTGGTATAGAGCCAACTGCCTGCACCGCGTGTAAAGCTGATTGGTTGACGATTATAAGTGGGCATCAGGTAAGTAGCAGACATATAAAGCATCCTTGGTATAATAATTGAGTAAAAGTGTGGGTTATAGCTCGTCAGAAAAAGGCGTGGTTTCTGCAGGTAAGGTGTAGTCTTCGTTTGCCCAAGCACCTAAGTCGATCAGCTTGCAGCGACTACTACAAAACGGCTTATATTTATTGTCTTGCCAGGCCGTCTGGGTACCGCAACGTGGGCAAGGGTAGGTCTTTGGGGGCGTATTTGCAGTAGAGTCAGTCATAAGAAAAGAGCAATGTCCTAAATGTTATTAGTATTGGTTGCATACGACACAAGCATAAAACGCATCCGTCATTTAAATTACGACGAAACGAGGCGTACTTGCTGTCGCTGTATTACTATTCAATTGGATTGACTATATAATAGCATGGGGCCGAATAATGACAAAAGACAAATGCTTTAAGGATAGTAGATGACCGATAATATTGATCTCACGCATCAGCAAGAGCGTGCCTTTCAACCACAAAAACTGTCAGCACCGCGTGACTTTATTATTCCAAATATCATCAATGACAATAAAAATGAAAAACCGTTGATGCTAGAGATTGGGGCAGGGAAGGGTAAGCATGCACTTAGCTTTGCCGCACAAAATCCTGACAAGCATCTGATAGCCATTGAACGCACGCGTAATAAATTTGAAGCATTCTCAAAATTAGCTACTCTACACAATTTATCAAACCTAGATGCGATTCATGCGGATGCGATTGCATGGACAGTGCATGCCATTAAACCAAACAGCTTGGCTAAAATCTTCATTCTTTATCCCAATCCTGAACAGCACAATCCAAATCAGCAATGGCTGAACATGCCTTTTTTTGAGTTTCTCTTATCACGCTTGCAGGTGGGCGGAGAAGTGATATTAGTCACTAATATTGAATCCTATATGGACAATGCAGAACACCAAGCAACCAAAGTATGGTGTCTACCATCAACACGTTCTCGAGTACCAGCGACTAGCCAGCGGACTCATTTCGAAGTGAAATACCTTGCCCGACAAGAAGTGTGTTGGGAGCTAAGTATTCGTAAGCCGAAGTGGTATAAAACAAGATTTGATGATTGGCAGGTAAATGCTATGAACGAAAAATAATAGCCTAAGTAAAAATATAAAGCTTATATCAATGATATACAATAAATGTAGTAGAATTAAGTACAAAATAGCCTAAGCAAATAAAGTTAAAACAATAAAAAGCCGTCACTAAAGAACGGCTCAAAATTTGCACAGCTTATAAATAAGGTTTTACGAGGCTGTTAGAGTTAGTATGCGCATCTAAAACAGTTAAAAAGGTATATGCACCAATAAACTTGCGGCTAATAAACATGAATTCTTTTGGTGGCAGATTAAATTCAAAGGACTGCATTGCACGTGTGGCCGTAGTAGATAAGCGTGAATGTAGCTTACTGTTGGCCCAAATATAGCGATCCTGCTCATCTAAACATTCGCTAGGGATATTGGTGTTTTTCTCAGGGTCACTAAAAGGCTCGGTAGCAAGCAAAAATAACGAAGCAATATCTGAACGTACTTTATTACTCATGCTATCGAAAAAGTCGTATCCTTTCATAGCAATGCTCATTGCTTGCTGATCATGGCGATATCCTGCGCGTAGTAAACCACGGGCAATCGTTAATAAGTTACCATCAAACTGACGAATCGCCCCAAAATCTAGCAAAACCAATCTATCGATATCTTCTTCGTTTTCGCTCACACGCACTAAGTAATTACCAAAGTTGGGATCGGTCTGCATCTCACCCCATACAAAAATCTCTTGCATCATGATTTCAATGGCCGCTTGACCAATGGCATTTCGGCGTTCATGAGGTAGTAATTGCAATGCTTCCGAGACCACAGTGATACCTGGCTCGTATGACATACATAGCAGGCGTTTTTTAGAATAAGTGCGATTAATCTTAGGCACGATATAGCGCGGATCATTAATTAAACGCTCATAAAAACGCTCTGTCGTAGCCGCTTCCGCTTCATAATCGACTTCGTGATGGAGTAGGTCACGTATTTCCTCAAACCAAGCATCGAGTGCGCGTGTTTGAGGAACGATATTACTTACTTTTAACAATCGTTTGAACAAGGCAAGATCAGAGTTGATAGCATCTGCCACACCTGGATACTGAATTTTTAACACAACTTGTTCGCCAGTGGCGAGCACGGTCGCACGGTGAACTTGAGCAAGAGAAGCGGTTCCGATGGGAACAGGATCAATGTCTAGCTCGTTTAGTTTGTTGCCCAGTAACTGGCGTAATGTTTGCTCAATCGTCGGCCAAGTCAATGTCGCCGTGTCATCATTAAGGGTTTGCAAAGCGCGTGTGATCTCTGGCGGCAGTATATGCTCACCATAAATCGCTAGCATTTGACCAATCTTAACGACTGAACCCTTTAGTTTACCAAGCTCTGATGCCAGATAGTTTGCCTGAGTTTCCATAAACGCCTGATTGCGTGCAGTACGTGCTTCTTTATTTAAGAACATACCAGACACGCTATTACCCGCCCAACGACGACCAATATTCAAAGAAGTTTTTGCAATCGACATACGACGATCAAACCCTGAGGTTTTTAGGCTATCGATTGATTGCTTGTTGCTAAAAGGTTTAGACGTATCATTTGCCATAAGTATAATCATTCATCCAATTGGTATTGATTTGCGGGTTCGAAACCTACAATACAAGGGAGACGTGATGCACAGGTACAAAATTGTATCATATAAAGCGCGTTGGTTTTATGAGCCTGAGCTGGCCATTGATAGTTACTTTGTAAGCCAATATCTAGCGGTAACTATTGATAAACAGGTGCTTACTAGTTTGAGTATGATTAATAAATAGCTAGGATTTTCTAGCAAGTTCACTGGTTATTAAAACTTAACACTAAAAAATAAGACCTAGCATCATGCTAGGTCAAATAATGATAGGGAGCTATAAAATACAGAAATATTATTAATCAAACATATTGAGCAAAACCTTCGCATTCTCTAAAATATTGACTAAGACGTTACCCAATATGTTTCTTGGGATGCCTTAGCTGCTAAGCATTTTCGCGAGTGATGGCATGATGACCAATATCACGGCGGTACTGCGAACCATCGAAGCTAATAGCAGCGGTAACTGCTAATGCGGCTTGCTGAGCATCAGAAATACTATCTGCTAACGCAGTCACACATAAGACGCGCCCGCCGTTTGTGACGACTTCTTTATCATTATCGTTAGAAAATGCCGTACCAGCATGGAAAACTTTAACAGCATTGTCATTATTAGGATCTAGTTCTGGCAAGCCAGCAATCACATCGCCTTTAGACGAAGTTTCAGGGTAGCCTTTTGATGCGACAACGATACCTAGAGCAGGGCGCGCATCCCATTTGGCTTCACTAGGTAATTGACCTGCCAAACCTTGTGCGACCAAATCGACCATTGATGACTGCAAACGCATTAAGATAGGCTGCGTTTCTGGATCACCAAAACGGCAGTTAAATTCGATGACATACGGATCGCCTGCCTTATCAATCATAAGACCAGCGTATAAGAAGCCAGTATAAGGATGGCCTGCGTTTTTCATGGCATCGACTACTGGTTGTATCACTTGCTGCATGACTTTGTTATGAACATCGCCGGTAACAACTGGAGCAGGGGAGTAGGCACCCATACCACCAGTGTTTGGACCGGTATCACCTTCAAAAGCACGTTTGTGATCTTGGCTGGTTGCCATTGGCAAGATGTTATCACCATCAATCATACAGATAAAGCTGGCTTCTTCACCCTGTAAGAACTGCTCGATAACCACACGGCTACCAGCATCACCGAACTTATTATCCGCTAGCATATCGTCGATAGCTTCATGTGCTTGTTCGATCGTTTCAGCAACGATCACGCCTTTACCTGCAGCAAGGCCGTCTGCTTTGATAACGATAGGCGCGCCTTGCTCATCGACATAGGCTTTTGCAGCGACTGCGTCGGTAAAACCTTGATAAGCAGCGGTTGGGATATTGTTTTGCACCATGAACTCTTTAGCAAAAGTTTTTGAGCCTTCTAACTGTGCACAGTATGCTGTTGGGCCCCATGCTTTGATACCTGCTTCACGACAAGCATCAACAATACCCGTGACCAAAGGCGCTTCTGGACCAACAATTACCATGTCGATATCATTATTTTGACAAAACGCGATAACAGTACTATGCTCGCCTGCGTCAGCGTCGGTAGACTCTAGCGTAACGTTTTGGCATTTAGGCTCAAGGGCGGTGCCAGCATTGCCAGGAGCGATGTAGACATTTTTTACATTGTCATCTTTTGCACATTGCCATGCCAATGCGTGTTCGCGACCACCTGAGCCAACCACCAAAATATTCATCATACCTTTTGCCCTTAGCATTAAAGTTAATAGTGAGCGAGTCGTACGCTCTTAAATATGTTGGCATATTCTAACAAAAAAACGACTTCAATTACCATGAGTATCCGCCTGCAAGCACCGAATCATTCATATCGACGTCCAAAACCGCATTGTCTCATTAGTAAAGGTTATCGACACACCGCTGATTCATGAAATGATGTTGTACACTTTAGCTCGCGCCTTATGTGCGTTACACTTCACTATATTGGTAGTATTAAATTCTGATGGCTACATATTAATAAAAAATAAGAGCAAAAAAGGAGAAAATTTCTAACTGTTATAAAAATAAAATAAGTCGCGTGAATGGAAATACTGCACCGTTGCACCAATGATGAATATGCAGTAACAGTAGTCAATCTAAATCGATAAACTTAAATAAATAAATGTTAAACCAAATCTATAAAAAAAGGACGCAGGAAATGCCAAACTCCCTCAGTATCGCAAAAGAGCGCATTAGCCAGATAAGCGATATTGCTACCAGTTATGTACAAAAAGACAAATCGCTATTTGATCATTTTATTCATAGCTATTATCAGCCGCTGCATCAAGAAACTGCAGAGGCGATTAGTAATGCTGACTTGGCGGGCATGGCGCTACATCACTTTACACTACTCAAAGCTTACGACGGCAGCAAGCCGCAGCTGACAGTATTAAACCCAGCGGCAGAAGAGCAGCACTTTCACAGCTCGCACACTGTCATTCAAATCGCAGCTTATGATAGACCATTCTTAGTTGATACGATTTTGATGAGCCTAGAAGCTGAAGGTATTGACGTTCATCGTACTTACAACATTATTATCAGTGTTGAGCGTGATGACAATGGTACTATTACGCATATCGAAGGCGCACATGAAAGTGCCACTTCACATATGTCATTGATTCATTGTGAAATTGCTTACCAAGACAACGAAGACTTGGAAGCACTGCAACAAATGCTGATGTCAAAAATTGACACGCTTGATACGGTCGTTGGCGACTGGAAACAGATGCGTGCGCAGTTGAATGATATCAAAACTGAGCTTTCGAATAAGCCGCTACCAGAAGTATTCTATTCACAACAAGAAATCCAAGCATTTTTAGATTGGATCTTAGACGATCACTTTATATTCTTAGGATATCGTGAATACCGCTTAGAAGGTGGTCAGTCTATCGAAGTGACTTCTGAGCCGACCGATTTGGATTTATTTGCGATTGGTAACAGTGGTCTGGGTCTATTACGTGGTTCTGAAAAAGACAAGCTATCAGAAAGCTTCAGCCAATTGCCTAGAGGTTTAAAGCAACTGTTGACTGAGCCGCGCGTGTTGATGCTGTCTAAATCAAGCCGTGTATCACCTGTGCATCGTTCAGTATATATGGACTTTTTGGGCATTCATAAGTTCGATGATAACGGCAACCTAATTGGTGAATACCGCTTTATCGGTTTGCTTACATCACAAGCCTATCAGCTGACTGTACAGCAAATACCGCTATTGCGCGAAAAAGCCAATAAGATCATGGCGATGGCAGACTTGCCACGTGACGGTCATGCTCATCACAAGATGATGCATGTGATTAACACCTTACCACGTGATGATTTGTTCCAAGCCAGCGTCGAAGAGCTATACCCAATCGTTTCGGGCATTACTCAACTACAAGACAAGAAAAGTTTACGTCTATTTAGCCGTATCGATCATTATCAGCGTTTTGTTTCGTGCTTGGTCTATATCCCGCGTGATAAGTTCAATACCGAGCTACGTATTAAAGTACAAAATGTCCTAAAAGACGCCTATAACGGTATGTCTTCAGGGTTTACTACTGAATTCAATGAATCTGCGCATGCTCGTGTGCATGTCCACGTACGTACCGTGCCTGGCCAAGTAAACGACGTCAATATCGCCACACTTGAAGCCAAATTATCAGCACTCATGCAATCATGGGATGATAATTATCAAAAAATGCTCCTCGATAATGTAGGCGAGCAACAAGCCAATGCTTTAAATCGTCGTTTCTTAAACTATATTCCTGCTGCCTACCAAGAGCGTTTTGATGCTCGTACCGCAGTCGAAGACACGAAGCGTCTGGCGGGACTGACCGCAGAGCAACCGATGCTTTGGCATTTATATCAGTCGACAGGCGATGCACGTAATCAGCTTCACCTAAAACTATACGGTCGCGAACAACCGGTTATCTTATCAAAAGTATTACCAATACTTGAAAACTTTGGTGTGTCAGTTATCTCAGCACAGACTTATGAGTTTGACTTGCCAGAGCAGCCTATCTGGATGCAAGAGTATGAACTGACCCTAGAGCATGTCGATACGGTCAATATGCAAGTCGTACGTGGTCAGTTCGAAGACAGCCTAAAACAAATCTGGGCAGGTCGCGTTGAAAGCGATTCATTTAATGAGTTGGTACTAACGACCAAGCTCGATACTTATGATGTCGTCGTATTGCGTGCATTATCTCGCTATATGCTGCAAGCACGTGCGCCATTCTCTAGTGCTTATATTCAGCAAACTGTGGTCAAAAATAGCGATATCAGTGTCGCGTTAGGTAGTTTGTTTGATGCACGTATGAATCCTAAGTATAGCCTCGATACGCGTCAAGAAAAGGCTGCTACCATTCAAGAGCAAATCACAGCGGCGTTAGCAGATGTAGATAGCCTGGATGAAGATCGTATCTTGCGCTGGTATTTAGATTTGATCAATGCAATGGTGCGTACCAACTTCTATCAAGTCGATAGTGATGGTCAACGCAAAGATCGTCTGTCATTTAAGTTCTTGGCAGCAGACATTCCAAACTTGCCTAAACCAAAGCCAATGTTTGAGATATTTGTGTATTCACCACGCGTCGAAGCTGTACATTTACGTGGCGGCAAAGTCGCTCGTGGTGGTCTGCGCTGGTCCGATCGTATGGAAGATTTCCGTACCGAAGTACTTGGTCTTGTCAAAGCACAGATGGTCAAAAACGCAGTAATCGTCCCTGTAGGTTCTAAAGGCGGCTTTATTGTCAAAACCAAGAGCATGGCTGATGGTCGTGAGGCATTCCAAGCAGAAGGCATCGCTTGTTATCAGACATTCTTACGCGGCATGCTTGATGTCACAGACAATATTGTAGATGGCAACATCGTCCCGCCAGCCAACACGGTACGTCATGATGAAGACGACCCGTACTTGGTTGTTGCAGCAGACAAAGGTACAGCTACCTTCTCTGACATAGCCAACGCGTTAGCAGCAGAATACAACTTCTGGCTAGATGATGCCTTTGCATCAGGTGGCTCAGTAGGTTATGACCATAAAGCAATGGGCATCACAGCTCGCGGTGGTTGGGAGTCGGTCAAACGTCACTTCCGTATGCGCGGTATGGACATTCAAAACCGTGATGACTTCACCGTTGTCGGTATTGGTGACATGAGTGGGGATGTATTCGGTAATGGCATGCTGCTATCAACGCATACTAAGCTAGTTGCCGCCTTTAACCATTTGCATATCTTTATTGATCCTAATCCAGATACGGCGGCCTCATACGCTGAGCGCGCACGCTTGTTTGAATTACCACGCTCATCATGGGCAGATTATGAAGCATCATTGATCAGTCAAGGCGGCGGTATATTCTCACGTCAAGACAAAACCATCGCTATCAGTCCTGAAATGAAATCGCTCTTCGATATCAGTGAAGACAGCCTTGCACCGAATGATTTGATCAGTGCGTTACTACGTGCACCTGTCGATCTTATTTGGAATGGTGGTATCGGTACTTATGTCAAAAGTGCGAATGAGACGCATGCGGACGTTGGCGATCGTGCAAATGATTCGCTGCGTATCGATGGTAATGAGCTACGCGCAGCCGTCGTTGGTGAAGGTGGTAACTTAGGTCTAACCCAGCAAGGTCGTATCGAGTACGCTCAAACGGGCGGACGTATCTATACAGATGCAATCGACAACTCAGGCGGTGTTAACTGCTCGGATCATGAAGTCAATATCAAAATCCTACTTGGCAAAGTGGTCGAGCAAGGCGATATGACGCTGAAGCAACGTAATGAGCTGCTTGAGAGTATGACTGACACTGTAGCAGAATTGGTACTGCGTCAAAACTACTTGCAACCACAAGCGATCGAGCTGAGCCATATCCGTGCCGCAGCCAATCTGAGCGATCATCAGCGCTTTATTCAGATGCTAGAGAGTGAAGGGCGTCTGGATCGTGCGATTGAGTATCTACCATCAGACGAAGAGATTGCGAAGCGTCAAAAAGCGGATACTGGTCTGACCAATCCTGAGCTAGCAGTGGTCTTGGCTTATGGCAAAATGTGGGTCTATGACAATCTATTATTGTCTGATTTACCAGATGATCCATACTTTATCAATGAGCTACGTAAGTACTTCCCAGATGAGCTTGCGTCACGCTTCTTTGACGAGATGACTGAGCACCGTTTGCATCGCGAGATTATCAGTACTTACTTGACCAACAGTGTGGTAAACCGCTTAGGTATCGAAGCGCTGTTCCGTCTCTTTGAGGAAACCGATCAATCACTAGCTACTATCGTACGTGGTTATGCGATTAGCCGTGATGTATTCAATGTATCGCGCGCTTGGAAAGCCCTTGAAGCCCTAGACAATCAAGTTGAGGCGACGTTACTGCTGAACCTTGAGCTACGTCTACGTGACTCACTTGAGCGCGGTGTGGTCTGGTTCATCAATGCATTTGGTCAAAACCTGCAAGTCGCGGATATGATTAGCCGCTTTAGTGAAAGTGTAGAAAAACTGACTAAGCCAAGTGGCTTTATCGAGCAGCAGTTCGCACAATATCTGCAAGAAGATACCAAACGCTTGATGCAAAAAGAGCTGTCTGATAATGATGCTACGCTATTTGCGATGCTACCGTACCATGTCGATGCGCTCGATGCTGCATTGCTTGCTGAGCAATACGAGCGTCCTGTTGATGAGATTGCAACTTTATACTTTGAAGCTTATCAAGTATTGCAATTAGACTGGATGATGGAAAATATCGCCAGCCTACCACAGCAAGATTATTGGGATCGCCGTGCACGTCATGCGTTAGTGAACGAGCTGTCACGCAGCTTGCGCCTATTGATGGATGCGGTACTCTCAAAACCAGATGCTAAGCAAGCATTTAGTGAATGGAGAGCAAGACACGTCGATCAGCTTGCTGCAGTCACTACAGAGATGAATAAGTTGGATGAGCTGCACAGCAACGATGAAGAAGGTCAAATCGGTCTTTCAACGTTGTCCGTATTGATGAGTGAGCTTAGTGGCCTCGTCACTAAATAGCTAGCAATGACATAATTAATAGCCAACAAAAAACCACCGTCCTTAATGTTCGGTGGTTTTTTATTGTCTAAACGCCGTAGTTAAATGAAAAACAGCCCGCTGACTGGCTTAATTTATGACGCTTTTTCGCCTAGCACTCTTTGACATCCTTGACCACTGATTTGGCTAAATCCGCCAGAGAGTTTTTCAACCTTAATTTGGGTTAATATACGGTCTTTTAGTGCCTGCACATGGGATATCACCCCGATTAATTTACCTTCTTGCTGCAAATTGGTCAGCGTATCAAGCGCAATATCTAAAGATTCTTCATCCAATGTACCAAACCCTTCATCCAAAAATAGCGAATCTACGCGTATATTTTGACTGGCCATCTGTGAGAGACCTAATGCCAAGGCCAGACTAATGATAAACCCTTCACCACCTGAGAGATTTTTGGTGCTGCGAATTTCGCCACCTTGATAATTATCAATCACATTCAGCTCAAGTGGACTGTCGTCATCACGGGTGAGCAGATAGCGATCGCTCATTTTTTGCAATTTCGTATTGGCGTGAGTGACCATGAGGTCAAAGGTTAGTCCTTGAGCAAAGGTGCGGTACTTCTTGCCATCGGACGAGCCAATCAATTTGTGCAGCTGTTGCCACACTTGAAGCTTATCCTTTTGAGTATTGATGGCATCAATCTGTGCCTGTTGGGTATTTTTTTTGTCCTCATTGTCTTTTAGTCGCTGACTGATGGCACCAATCGATTCTATGCGTTTATTAGATGCTTCTTGGGCTTGCGACTGCTGTTGGGTAAGCGTTTCTTTATCATCTGTTGTCAGTGGATTGGCTTGTTTATCCGCCAGTGTTTTTTGTGTTGTATCCAATAAAGACTGCGCTTGCTTTAGCGCATAATCGATATGCTGTTGCTGCTGTTTAAGTGTGTTGCGTTCATCAATTGGCAGGCGCGCCGCCAAAAATTCTGCTTCCGTATCAAAGCTGGAGGTGGCAAGTGCGTTATGAAATGCGGTATGTTGCGTTTCCAAGGTTTGCGTCGCTGCTTCGATACGATTGGCTAAGTTTTCTTGCTGCTTTATGAGCTGTTGCAAATTATACGTCTCTTTATCCAGTTGTCGTTGGGCAACACTGTGCGCCTTTTGTACTCGCTCTAGCGTGTCTCTAAGCGTACGCTCAGCTGCTTCTAGGTCGGCCGCCTCAAAAACCTCTGCGCGTTCGTCTTGAAACTGGGTTAGTGCAGCTATTTGTTTATTCTTCGCTTGCATTAGACTGTTAAGCGAATCGGTATCTTTTTTGAGCTGTGCTTCTTTATTCTCAATATATGCTTTTATGCGTTCAAGGTCGCTCTGTATTGTCTGCTGTTTGTCCTTATCTTCAGCGAAAGCGTCTTTTAGCTGTACGAGGGCGCGGCGCTGCTGACGCAGTTCTTCAAGATAACTATCATAATCTGCATTGCTCAGAATTTTTTGCTGTTTAATGCTAGCCGATAACAACTGTAGGTTCTCGGGCGCACGTTGCAAGGTGCTCAGCGCCTCTGTCGGATAGCTACTGGCAGCATAAGGGTCAATACGCTGCAAAATGGCGGTAATGAGCGTTTGTAGTTCAGCAAAGTTCTCTGTGATTTTATTATCAATACCCGTTATATTACTTTCGGTAATGGTGATTTTGTATCTCTGCTCAGTGATATCATTTGCTAGTACTTGCTGGTCTTGTGACGCCGTCTCTAGCGTCTTACGCAAACGGCTCATATCTTCAAGAAGTCTGTCGTAGAGTGCTAACGAATCTTTGATACGGTCTTTATATGTCGCTAATTTGTTTTTGCTGGCGGTAAGCACTGGCACGATATCGTTATCACTACCCAACGCCAGTAACGGTTGTATCAAGTTGGCAATAGTACTGTCAGCTAAGTTTTCATCATTCATCTGCTGGCTGATGACATACAGCAGTTCTGTTATGGCGGTATCATGCTGCTGTATTTGCGCAGTGAGTTCGGCTTGCTGATTTTTTTTACTCGCAAGCGTACTTTGTTTACTTGCCTGCTCAATCTGCTGGGCAGTGATGCTTTTATTCAGCTCGGTAATTTGTTCATCTAAAACACTAATATACTGCGCTAATTGGGAGTTTTCGTCATCGGGTAAAAGGTGCGGGTGATTTTGAGCGTAAGGGTGCTCAAGCGCGCCGCATAGAGGACAAGGTGTACCGTCTTGTAAATCGGCAATATAGTTCTCTAGCGCCGTAACCTTTTGTTGTAGTTGTAGCTGATTCAATTTGTCTTGGCGCTTTTCTTGCGTATTTTTGAGGCTTGCTTTTTTCGTTGTAATCAACTTTTCATAGCCATTGATTTCACTCTCTAGCTGCTCGATGTGACTCATGATTTGTATCACTTGTGCGTTAAGGTCACGGCGCTGCTGGTCATGAAAGCGCAGCTGATCGAGCTGCTGGCTAGTGCTATCTATCTGCTCTTGTGTCTCACGCATCTGTGTGACCGATTGCGCTTGAATCAGCTCGCTTTGTGCTTTTTTTAGTGCGATTAATTGCTTTTGGGTGGCTTCATTTTTATCACTTTGTGCTTGTTGGCGTTGCTGTTGTACTACCAATGCGGTTTTGTATTCTTCTAATTCATGTGTTTGGCGTATCTTATCTTGCGAAAGCACTGAATTTTGATGTATTACCGCTTTTAGGCGACTGCACTTTTCATCAAAAATGGCAATATCGCCGTCTAAATAGCTTAAATTATCCGTACCGGTAAGTTTTTCGGTCAATTGCGCGCTTTGGTTTTCTTTATCTATAGCAATGCTTTTTTGCGCGGCAATATTTTCAAGCAGTTGCTCAGTGTCTGCCTGCAGTGTGTCATGTCTGACACGTGTATCGTTTAAAGCGAAACGCTGCTGGGTAATCTCGTTGTCGAGATCACGTGCTTTCTGAATTTTCGGCCGTGTGACTTGTATTGCGTTTTCTGCATCTTGGCGCTGTGTTAGTTGCTTCTCTAGCTGTGTGCGAGCGCTTTGTGTGAGTGCTTGCTGCTTAGGTAAGTCATATTCGAGCTGCGCTTTTTCTCGGTTTAATTCGTTAACGTGCTTGCGGGTAGATGATAACTCACCAAACTGACTGTCAATTTCCAACGCTTTATTAGCAGCGATTAAGCGTTTGGCACTAGGGATAAAGTCTTGCTGAGCCTGCTGAGCCTGATCTAGAACATTTTGATAAGTATTCAGCTTTTCTTTTGACTCTGTCACGCTATCTAGCCACTTTATCTTTTCGGACAAATCTTGAATGGTTTGCTGCTGCTCACTTTGGGCACTTTGATACGACTGCAAGACAGCTTTTAACTGATTTTCTTCATCGGTATCTAAAAGCATCAAACCGTCTAAACCGTATTGTAGCTTATTAAGAATTTCTTCCTCGGTACGTTTCTTATCATGAACCTGTGTTGAGATAGTCGCGTAAATATCAGTGCCCGTGATTTTTTCTAAAATATCTGCGCGTTCATCAGCCTTTGCCTTTAGAAATGCTGAAAAGCTACCCTGAGCCAGCAATATAGAGCGAGTAAATTGCTGAAAATCCATCCGAGTCAGTTCAATGATTTTATTTTTGGTATGCTTTAAGGTGCTCTCTAACAGCTCATCCTCTTTTGACGAGCCATCAACGTTTATCTTAGCGATTTCATGAGTCGCATCTTGCAGATTGCCATCTGCTTTGTTATAAGCACGGCGCTGTCCCCAGCGGCAGCGATATTGCTCGCCATTCAAATCAATCACTACTTCAGCGAAACACTCTGCCGTCTGCCGCGTCATCACCTCATTGCTGCTTTTACTGATACTATTAATCCTTGGCGTCTCACCATATAGTGCTAAGCAAATAGCATCCAATATGGTGGTCTTGCCAGCGCCTGTTTGCCCAGTGATAGCAAAGATGCCTTCATTGGTAAAGGCAGTATCAGCAAAATCAATATGCCATTCGCCTTTTAGGGAGTTGAGGTTTTTTAGTCTGAGTTCGATTAGGCGCATGGATAAGTCTTAATATTAGTAATAGCCGCAACTGCGAAAAATTTAGGAAGATAAGGAAGTGTAGTCATGATATGTCACTTATATCATTCCGCCTGTTTGTCTTCATGACGTAAGTTATAAAGTATCTGGCCATAAGCATCGCGCAATGAGTCTTTTTGAGAATCAGCCACATCATTTATCGTCAAGCAGCGCTCAAACACTTCCATCTCATTTAAGTCCTGCAAGCTCTCTGAGGTTTGCTGCTGATTAAGGACTTTGTTGTAAGTACGAGTGTTTTTTATCTTAAGCACTTCGCATGGCAACCCTCCTACCATTGCTTGCACTTGCTCACGCAAATCACTGACAATCTCATCGCCTGTATAGACAATCTCTAGCCAAATAGAGTCCGATTGCGTAAGCGTTATAATGGTTTGTTCAATTGTGGTTAAGTCACCAGATATTTGCGCCAGTTGTTGGAACTTTGGAATGGGCAGGGACACTACTTGCATTTGATTAGCGTCATCGCGATGTAGGATTTTATTGCTAGTCACGGCGTCAGTCGAGGTTGGTTGATTGTTTATATCTTGCTCAACAGAAGTATTTTCTATGGCAGTAGACTGTGCCATTTCTTCATCTTCTAATGGCTCATCAAAGCCAAACAAGTCATCCATGAAAGGCAGTTCTTGAGTCGCCACTTTTTTAGCGGTTTTTTCTGTCAGTTTTTCTACTGATTTTTTAACTTGGGCGACTTCAATGTCAGCAGCTGTATTGATGGCATAAGGAGTAATACTATCAGGTGCGACGTTCAGCTCTGAGTTGCCATTATTAAAATGTTCTGCAGCACCAAACTGTACCAGCAATACTTGCTTTTGCTGTTTAGCTTCCCCAAAACCCATCGCGATAGGTGAGCCTGAATAGCGAATACTCTCACGACCGCCAACACGCTGCGGCACGTGCAAATGCCCAAGTGCCACATAATCAAAGCCATCATTGAACATATCGGCAGAGATTTTACCTAGTGAGCCGACATAGAGCTCGCGTACACCATCATCTTCGGTTGTTTTACCACCAGACGCGAATAGATGTCCTGTGGCAACGATAGGAATATATCGCTGATGCGTTTTGATTAAGTCGGCTTGCTTAGCCTTCGCAATGTCTGCAACATTGTCATAATGCTCGCAAATACCAGCGATAACGTTGGCGTCTTTGCTATCTGCGGACTCGCCAGCGCTACTGCTACGCACATCCCGATCGCGCAGATAGGGCACAGCGGCAATAATACAATGAGGGTTGTTGTCGTCATCACCTAAGACCAATACTTCGTCGTCCAAGTCATCACAAGCAGTACCAATCACATGGACATTCAAAAACTTAAGCACATTGCTTGGCGCGTCTAAAAATGTCGGTGAGTCATGATTACCTGCGACAATAACCACATGCTGACAGCAGGAGCGTGAGACCTTACCCAAAAATTCATAATATAGCGCTTGGGCTTTATTGCTTGGGGTCATGGTATCGAAGATATCACCCGCAACAATTAGTATGTCTACTTTTTGCGCGCTGATGGTGTCTTGTAGCCAATGCAGGAATGACTCAAACTCTTCATAACGAAGACGCCCATACAGACGTCGCCCCAAATGCCAGTCTGAGGTATGCAGTATGGTCAAAGGTTTCATTTGCGTGGTTAAAGAGGAAGACAAGCTAGCATCAGGTATGGGCATAAGTAGACTATAAGTATGGGCAGTAGAAAGTCTTCATTCTAGCAAGAATCGTTGAGATTTGCGCTGTTGCCAAAAGAAAACCCTACCAATAATATACTGGTAGGGTTTTCTTTTTATTTAAGACTAAGCGTTTTGCAGATTAAATGTAAGCGCTAGTCAATAATCAGTTGCTCCAGACCATCTCCTTGCTGCGTTGCAAGATTGGCGACCATCGATAGGGCATGCGCTTGTTGATCTATTGGTTGTTTTACTGCTTCACCTCTCGACCCTTCACGCAACCAATTTTTAGCGATTTCATCGCTGTTTTGACTGTGCTGCTGATTTTGCAAATTATACCAAGCCAAATCATGATGCAAGCTGACCACGTCGCCCATAATTAGGAGGGCAGGCGTTGGCAATTGTGCTTGCTCTTGTTTGGCAACAATCGTTGCAAGCGTACCTGTCAATACCTGCTGATTAGGCATACTCGCATTAGAGACGATAGCAATGGGCGTTTCGCTACTACGACCAGCGTCAACCAAGCCTTCAGTCAAACGTGCCAGCGAGTGCAGACCCATATAAAATACGACTGTCTCATCAGTATTTAAAAAGTTCTCAAAATTACTGTTGGGTGCACCAGCCTTCAAAAATCCCGTCACAAAACGTACTGATTGTGAATGGTCACGGTGAGTCAAAGGGATACCTGCATAGCTAGCAGCGGCATTGGCAGCAGTAATGCCTGGTACGACTTGGTAAGGTACATTATGCGCTCGTAGGCTTTCGATTTCTTCGCCGCCACGTCCAAAGATAAACGGATCACCACCTTTTAAACGCACGACACGGCGACCTTGTTTTGCATGGTTGACGAGTAGCTCATTGATACCCAACTGCGCAACTGTATGATTGCTGCGTTTTTTACCGACAAACACTTTATCAGCATCACGGCGACATAAGTCCAACACCTGCGGTGAGACCAGTGCATCATAAAACACCACATCTGCTTGCTGCATTAGACGCAAGGCTTTGAAGGTCAACAGCTCCGGATCACCAGGGCCTGCGCCCACGATATAGACTTCGCCAACGGCTGGTAAGTTTTTTTCTGACTCATCGGATAGAGTAGCAGCAATCGTGTCTGTCTCTCTAACCGCATTTGCATCGTCGCTTTTCTTACTGATAGCAGCAGCAGTACTGTCCAAATCGGCTTGCAGTTGTGCAGTCGCTTCAGTTTCATTGCCTGCAAACATGAGCTGGCTAACTTGACCTTCAAATGCGCGCTCCCAAAACTGACGACGGCCAGTAAGCGTTGGTATCTTGGCTTTTACCTCACTGCGGAATTCACCTGCCAGCTTGGCCAATTTACCATAGCCTTGCGGAATTAACGTCTCAAGGCGTGCCCGTAATAGACGTGCCAATACTGGCGCTTTACCATTTGATGAGATACCAATCACAATGGGATTGCGATCGATAATCGCTGGAAAGATAAAGTCACATAAATGCGGCGTGTCGACCACATTGACTGGAATGTTTAGCTCAGTTGCGTCTGCATGGACTTGATGATTCAGCGTCTCATCGTCAGTCGCGGCAATGATCACCCGTGCGCCTGACATATAGGTTTTATTATAGTCCTCATAGATAAACTGGTGCTTATCGTCCGTTAGCAAGGCTTGTAGTTCGTGACTGATATCTGGTGCAAGTATAGTGATACAGGCGCCTGCACGACTGAGCAAGTCCGCTTTACGCAGTGCCACTTCGCCGCCGCCCACGATGAGCACTTTACGGTCTTCTAATTTAAAAAATAGCGGGAAGGTGTTCATAATGTCACCATATATTTAATTGTTTATTATAAAAGGTAGAAAAGATATAAGGAATGCCGCCATTATGAGGTATCACAAGCACACTCTCACCTAGTGAATTGGCATTAACATATTCGTTTTTGAGATATTAATTCCTGTTTTCGCTAATAATAGGAATAGCAGTAAATTTTCGATATATAGTCAGAGAACTAGTAAAAGGCTACGGCGTTACTCTCCCTAGAGGTACTATTTGTACAATCTGCAGTCGACTGCCTTGTACCCATTTTAGATTTTTTTGACTTATAGATAGAACAAGCACAAAAAAATCCCGCTTAACGACTCTATTAAGAGCCAAGCGGGATTTTTTATTTATATAGCTAGTGCTCAGAAAGTAGTAGCTACAGTCAGTGCCTTACTATAGCTGAGTATGCAAGCCACACTCACGGCTTTCTTCTACTTTAGTTGGATCAAAGTAGTCATGCTCGTTCGGTAAGTTATGCTCTTCTAGATATACGTCTAAATCAGCATCTGTTTTTTCAAACAATGGCGCTACTTTTAGCACGCCATCTTTTGATAAGCTAAGTACGTCAAGACCTTGGCGGAATTCAGTTTGGTCTTTACGAATAGCGTTGAACCACACATCTGGTTTTAACTCATCTAACGCACGGCGGAACGGCTCAAGTTTAACTTGCTCAGTGAACTCGTCATGCTGTGGGTTATCGATACCTGGGATACCATTCATCGTCGCGTCACGGTGTGCAGCGGTTTGCTTAGGAATATAAGTAACGACATTTAGATTCAAGTCATGGATAAGCTTGTTGGCAAATTGATAAGTAGCATCAGTGTTGTAACCTGAGTCTACCCACAATACCGTGATGTCAGGGCGCTGTTTAGCAACCAAATGCAAAATCGCTGATTCATACGGACGGAAGTTGGTCGTGATGATTGGGTTTTTTGCTTGAGTCAGTGCCCACTCAACGATTTGCTCAGGTGACTTACCTTGTAGGTCTTGGTTGGCTTGGTCAAGGTCTAGGTTTGGGTGTAATTGGCTCATAATACGTTCCTTAATTGTTGTTAATATAAAAGGGTTTATTAAAAATATTGGGTATTACTATAGAATTAATGGTCAGTGCTACAGCTATGCGACTGAAGGCTCTGACGATTGTGCAAACATCGGTAAATCTGAAGCGCTTCGGCCATCATAGCTACTGGCAAGGGCAGTAAATGCTTGCTCAATGCCAAACTTAGAGTCAGCTTCTAAGTCATGCTCGCTCAATACAAAGCTATCAACGCCCGTGCGTAGCATATAAGCAATTTGATCGCGGCCAAACGCGCCAGCAACCCGAATCTCGCCTGTATAACCGATCTGGCGCAGCGTACGTGCAAAGCTAAAGTGACGACCATCAGCGAACTTAGGCACATCAATCACGATAAGCGCGTGCGTTGATAAGAACTCACTAAGTCCTTCTAGTGCATCAGCGTCAGTATCGGC
Source organism: uncultured Psychrobacter sp. (assembly GCF_947500265.1). Lineage (GTDB taxonomy): Bacteria > Pseudomonadota > Gammaproteobacteria > Pseudomonadales > Moraxellaceae > Psychrobacter. The sequence continues at coordinate 21,616 of NZ_CANMRN010000005.1, forward strand.
AGTAACCCACAATCCAAGTCGGCTACTGTGCTGTACGATCAGCTCGTAGACTTCTTTGATCAGACCACCAGCCTGTGCGCCTGTCGTATCTAATAGATCAACAAGTGGCACGATGACGTCCGGCTTCTCTTGTTTTTGTAGTAGCTCAAGCAACGTGATGTTAGTCGATACAATGCTTTCTGGCAGTGCATCAGTAGTAAGTACATGCCATGTATCTTGACTGCCGATATCTACGCCATGACTGTCCAAAATATGGTGATTAGCCATAGACCTTCTCCTTAAATGGATCAATACCAACGCGCTCAACCAATTGACCAAAGCTTTCTACATCATTGTCAGTGCTGGCACGTAAGTCCACATAGACATCAACAATCTGCTGTATGGTATTGGCAACCTCAAGAGCAGGCACAGATTTGCCTAAGATTTTGCCAAGTTTGGCGTCGTCGCTAGAGTTGCCACCAAGGCTAATCTGATACCAATGTTCGCCTTTTTTATCGACACCCAAGATACCAATATCGCCTGTATGATGGTGCGCACAAGCATTGATACAGCCAGACATGTTCAGGCGAATCTCACCCAAATCGTATAGATAGTCTAGGTCATCGAACTGTTTTTCGATTTGCTCAGCGATGTTGTGCGTCGTTGCATTAGCAAGCGAGCAGTAATCCCAACCTGGGCAGACAATCATATCTGTTAGGGTGTTGATGTTTGCGCGCGCTAAATGTAATTCTGATAGCTGCTGCCATAACTCATAAAGTTTATTGGTCTGCACATCAGCGAATACTAGATTCTGCTGATAAGTACCACGCAACTCACCAAAGCTATATTTGTCAGAAAGGTCAGCCAGCGCATCCATTTGTGATTCACTAACATCACCAGATGGCACATATTTACCATCGACCAAGCCTGCCTTGAGAGAAATAACCACGGCACGATAGCCAGCTACTTTATGCGCAACGGTATTTTGGTTATACCAATTGGCAAAATCTTTATCAGCGTTTAATTGCTGTTGTAGCTCAGACTGTACTTGTAGTGCGTCGAACGGTGCATAGTCAGGTTCACTAAAGAAGCCAGTTGCCGTTGCAAAATTCTCATCAGTCAAAGTAAGCGGGCCATCTTTGGTATGAGCTTCCCACTCGGCATTGACCAATTTAGCAAAGGCTGGACCACCCATGCTTTCGACCAAAATTTTGATACGTGATCTGTATTTGCTACCTTTATCACGGCGACCGTGCAAGTTGTAGACACGCAAGATGGCGTCTAAATAACTCAGCAAATGCTGACGTGGCAAGAATTTATTGATGACTTTACCAAGGACAGGGATACGTCCAAGACCGCCACCAACCAATACTTCAAAACCGATCTCACCTTCATCATTAGTTTTTACGTGTAGACCGACATCATGTACTTGGGTTGCTGCACGGTCATCATTGGTGCCGATGACAGCAATCTTAAATTTACGCGGCAAAAAAGCAAACTCAGGGTGGAAGGTTGACCACTGACGAATAATTTCACAATAAGGACGTGGATCAGCGATTTCTTCTTTATGGATACCAGCATATGGATCGGTGGTGGTATTACGAATACAGTTACCTGAGGTTTGGATGGCATGCATCTGTACTGAGGCTAGTTCAGCCAAAATATCTGGCACATCTTCTAGCTTTGGCCAGTTCAGCTGGATATTGGTACGCGTCGTGAAGTGGCCATAGCCTTTATCATACTTGCGAGTAATCTCGGCCAATTTGCGCAACTGGTAGCTGGCAAGTAAACCGTAAGGAATGGCGATACGCAACATCGGCGCATAACGCTGGATGTATAGGCCGTTTTGCAACCGTAATGGCAAAAACTGCTCTTCTGGCAGCTCACCTGCCAAAAACCGCTCGGTTTGGTCGCGAAATTGGGCAACTCGTTCCTCTACCAAAGTCTGGTCAGCGTAATTATATTGATACATGACGTAATCTCAGTTTTGTTTTTAATCTTAAAATCAGCGACGAAAATGATTTGCGTGTGTAATAGGTTTTATTGCCGTTCGCAATGTAAATAATTCAGCTATACATGATATAAGCTTGTACCCAGAAACATAAATTCCTTTCAGACATATCCATATCCAAACACAGCATAAATTTTCATAACGAAAGTTAGGTAGCCTATGCGTATCAAATTTAATGCCCAATCGCTAGTACGCTACTTATTATCTATCGACGGCCTTCTTCTTAGTTTTGTACATTTAATCGCTTTTGCATTTTTGCTCATCTCTTCCAACCATTCTTTTTATAAGAGGTTTTAATAACTATATGTCTCAGACTCAAAGCCCAACTCAATCCCAATCCAAATCAAAGCTGGTTCCACCACATGGCAGTGCCGAGCTTAAACCACTGTTGTTAGAAGACGAAGCACGTGAGCAAGCATTAGAACTTGCCAGCACATTACCAACCATCACTTTAAGCTCACGTGAGCGCGGTGATTTAATCATGTTCGGTATCGGCGGCTTTACTCCGTTAAATGGCTTTATGAATCAAGCGGACTGGCAGGGCGTAGTTGATAATATGCGTCTGCAAAGCGGCGAAAACGCGGGTTTGTTTTGGCCAATTCCTATCACTTTGTCTGCGCCAAAAGAAACTGCAGATAATTTGAGCCAAGGCGACAAAGTAGCCTTGGTTGCTCAAGATGGCGAAGTCATGGGTATCTTGACGGTAGAAGAAACTTATACCATCGATAAAGAACATGAGTGTCAACAAGTATTTACGACCACGGATTCGGAGCATCCAGGCGTACAGCAAGTATTGAACCAAGAAGCCGTCAATATTGCCGGTAGTGTTGAAGTACTTAGCGAAGGTGAGTTCCCAACGTTATATCCAGAAATCTACAAAACGCCAGCAGAAACGCGCGCAATTTTAGATGCTAAAGGCTGGAAAACAGTAGCGGCATTCCAAACGCGCAACCCAATGCACCGTTCACATGAGTATTTGGCCAAGATTGCGATTGAGATCTGTGATGGTGTATTGATTCATTCATTATTAGGCGCATTGAAACCTGGCGACATACCAGCAGAAGTTCGTCAAGAAGCCATCAAAACGCTAATTGATAACTACTTTAGACAAGATACTGTTATCCAAGCAGGCTATCCGTTGGATATGCGTTATGCTGGCCCACGTGAGGCATTGTTACATGCGCTATTCCGTCAAAACTACGGCTGTAGTCATCTGATTGTTGGTCGTGACCATGCGGGTGTCGGCGATTACTATGGTGCGTTTGATGCGCAAACTATTTTTGAACATGTTGGTAAAGACGACCTTATCACCCAACCGCTCAAAATTGGCTGGACGTTCTGGTGTAACGCTTGTAACGCGATGGCATCAGACAAAACTTGCCCGCATGACGCCTCTGAGCACGTTAAAGTGTCAGGTACTAAGCTGCGTAAAGCGCTATCAGAAGACGAAGATGTACCAGATAACTTTAGCCGTCCAGAAGTACTACAAATTTTGCGTGACTACTATGCCGGCATTGCAAAAGAAGAGCGTGCTGAAGTTAAATTAACGGGTGCATCTGCGGTATAAGGGCAGATCATCAGTATAAATAACTCGTATTAAGCCAGTTATAAAAAAGGTGTCAGACTTATTGTCTGGCACCTTTTTGTTTTTATCACTATTTTTGAAATGAAAACACGTCCTAACGCATGTTAGCGCTGTCTCTCAAATCTCTAAACCTACTGCCAGCTTTTTATACTTTCCAGCAAGCGAGCCTCCACCTGAGCAAAAATAGTTCAGTGCATACTTGTCTGGGCTGTCGATGATGAGGGTGTCATCCTTAAATTGAAAAAAAGCCGTGCTGTCATTTACCTTTGACTGAAAAATCATACCATGAGCAGTATCTTGCCCCATGAATGTCGCTTTACCATCGAAGTGACAAGTAGGTTTTTTGATATCGCTGCGTGAGCGAACTCTAATGTCAATCTGTCGATCACCATCTGCTCGTACCATCACGCCAACCCAATCATAGCCTTGTGCTCGTTTGTCGTAGTCGGCAGTAGCGTAATCCGCTGAAACCTTGTCTCCAAGAATATTGTTGTTACTCACTGGCATGGCTAGTGTTTCACTAGTGGCTATTTTAACAGCGCTGTGGCTATTGCTATCCACAGTGGGCGACATACTATTACAGCCTGTTAAAGCAGCTAGGGTAGAGGTCATTATTAGCCCTACAATAGAACGAAATTGATGGTATGAAGTATTCATATAAGGGCCTTTGGTCAATTAGAAAAGTAAGGTTCGCATAGTATCGGGATAATGAAAGTATCATTAATACAGCAGACTTTATGACGTACAAATAATGGTACAGCCTACCCAAATCATAGTCTACTTAATAAACCTGCCAGCAACTACTCAACTCATTTTATTCTTAACGATGCAAAATGATGCAAAATGATGCAAAACGATTGCTCCTATCACTTATGCCAACTTCACTAGTCGATAAGCTAATTCGTCACTAAGCGTTTGCTATTTATGCTGCTAGCATAGCTTGCATCATCCCGACAACCGAACTCAAAAGATTGTAGGCTCTGTGATGATGGTCAAGATTTTGACAAAACGCTTCTAATACTTTTATCGAGAGCATCATGCAAAAAAAATTCCAACAAATCAGCATTGCTAGCATTCAATCAACTAATAATAAGCCTGTAAAAGCACGTGTACTTGCCACCAGCGGCATGCTCGCAGCAGCGATGATAATGACAGGCTGCAGTCCAACCGAAGCGACGCAAGATGACGCGGCAAATAATGCCAGTGGCGGGACACAGGATATTAATCTACTCAACGTCTCCTATGATGTGTCTCGCGACTTTTATAAAGACTACAACACCTTATTTAGTACCGACTATCAGAAGACACACCCAAATAGCAAAGTAAATATCAATCAGTCACATGGCGGCTCTAGTAAGCAGGCACTCTCTGTCGCTAATGGTCTGCAAGCGGATGTGGTGACCTTTAACCAAGAGAGCGACATGAATCTATTGGTGGAAAAAGGCTTAGTCGCTGCTGACTGGCAGCAAGCACTTCCAAATAATGCCGTGCCGTACACCAGCACCATGGTATTACTGGTTCGCGCTGGTAATCCAAAAAATATCAAAGACTGGTCAGATTTGGCCCGTAATGATATCGATGTGGTCATCCCGAACCCGAAAACCAGTGGCACGGCGCGTTATGCCTTCTTAGGCGCCTATGGTTATGGCTTGCATCAATTCAAAGAAAGCAGTAATGAAAACCCTGTAAAAACCAATGACTTTATCAAAAAACTGCTGGCCAACGTCGTCACTTATGATAATGGTGCACGCGCTGCAACGACCAGTTTTACTCAGCGTGGTTTGGGTGATGTGTTGATCACGACCGAAAACGAAGCACATTTGACTGCACAGCAATTTGCAAAGGGTAACGTTGATATCGTATATCCGAGCTATTCGATTACGATTGCCAACCCAGTAGCAGTCGTAACGGCAGTGACTGAAAAATCTGGTAAGACAGAAGCAGCTAATGCTTATCTAAAAGGCTTATGGGACAAACCTGCCCAAGAGCTCATGGCAAAAATGTACATGCGTCCAAGTGATGAGCAAATTTTAGCTGCTCATAAAGATACTTTGCCTGATATTGAGACGTTTGAACCTGTGGCTGTGTTTGGCTCATGGGCAGAGATTATGGATGCTTTCTTTGTAGATGGTGGCCGTTTTGATCAGCTGGCAACTACGAATTAGTCGTTCATTCTTAGTTTATATAACTATCTATCTTAACTGCTTTCAGTAAAACGCGGACAAGATAGATAGGGCGCATGCCAGTACTAAAACCATCAATAAACAAACAGTCAGTTATACATACAGATTCTTTTAACAACTTATTGATATATCTGGCTTTGTTTACTGGTTATTCCCTTTTGGCAATAACATACGCATATTCATCATTAAACATAATAAGATGGCGCTGTTAGCATACTTGCATTACACAACAGACATCTTTGAGGTATTTATGACAGACGTAGCTCGTTATCAACAGAAAAGTAAAACTCTTAGTGCCTTGAGTATTGCTGGCGTTGCTTTGACTCTTGGTCTAGCTGGCTGTAGCAACAGTGAGACTACTGAGGCCGCAGCTGATGGTTCAGCGACGACAGAAGGGCAAAATATCGAGCTACTTAATGTCTCATACGATGTGGCACGTGACTTCTATAAAGACTATAACCCGTTGTTTGTTGAGCACTACAAAGCTGAAAACCCAGACAGCAATATCCTAATCAAACAGTCACATGGCGGCTCAAGTAAGCAAGCACTGTCTGTTGCCAACGGTCTACAAGCCGATGTTGCCACCATGAACCAAGGGTCTGATATTGAGCTGCTTGAGAAAAAAGGCTTGGTTGAGTCAGATTGGGAAAGCAAATTCCCAGACAACGCGGTTCCTTTTACCAGTACGATCGTATTTTTGGTACGTAAAGATAATCCAAAAAATATCAAAGACTGGGAAGACTTGACCAAAGACGGTGTTGAGATTGTCATGGCCAATCCAAAGGTGACGGGTAACGGTCGTTATGCATTCTTGGGTGCATACGGTTATGGTCTACATGCTTTTAATCAAGATGAATCAAAAGCTAAAGGCTACGTAAAAGACATGCTAAAAAATGTCAAAGTCTATGAAAACGGCGGACGTGCCGCGACAACGACTTTCGTACAGCGCGGTATTGGTGATGTGTTGGTTACTTTTGAAAACGAAGCCAACCTTGCAGCGACTGATTTTGGCGCAGGTCAAGTAGACATCGTTTATCCAAAATACTCAATTAAATCAGAAAGCCCTGTAGCAGTTGTGAAGACGGTAACAGATAAAAAAGGCACTACAGACGCTGCCAAAGCGTACCTTGATTACTTATGGAGTGAGCCTGCTCAGCAGCTAGCGGCCAATCTATATCTACGTCCTAGCGTTAAGAGCGTGCTTGACAAAAACGGTGACAAATTACCGCCAGTTGAGACTTTCCGCCCGAACGATGCCTTTGGTACATGGGATGAGATCATGAGCACTTACTTCAGTGATGGCGGTGTTTTTGACCAATTAGCAATTAACGCGCCTCAGTAATCACTTGCTGAGTAGTTAGGGCAGCTACTGCGCTAAACGCTGAAACGGATTAACTCGATTAATCGTACAGTCAGTCATGAAGCACCCCATAAAGGACATGGTCGTACGCACTATGTCCTTTATATTATAAGCCGACCAATAATAATTTTGATAACAATGGTAATAATGGTCTTGCAGTGAGCACCCTCGCTAAGTACCATCAGTTAGGCAATAGGACATCACTATGAGTGCAACATCTTCTTCTGCCAGTAAGCCCGGCAACAAAAAAGGTTGGCTGACCCGTTTGCGTCAGCGCAATGTGCTACCTGGGTTCGGTCTGAGCATGGGTATTACTGTCTTTAGCTTGTCGTTATTGGTGGTGCTACCGTTTGCCATGATGGCCTATACCACGACGCAGATGGGTTGGACGGGCTTTTGGGAAACCATTACCCAGCCGCAAGTCACTGCCGCTATCAAGCTAAGCTTATGGATGTCGTTTTTGGCGATGTTGACCAATATGGTATTTGGTACGTTGGTCGCATGGGTACTTGTCCGCTATGAGTTTTGGGGTAAGTCACTGATTAATGCCTTGGTTGATTTACCATTTGCACTACCAACGGCCGTTACAGGTATCTCGCTTGCCACTTTATATGCGCCTAATGGCTTGATCGGTCAATGGTTTGCCAAGTTCGATATTCAGGTGGCCTTTACGCCGATAGGTATTTGGCTGGCTTTAGTTGTGGTTAGTTTCCCCTTTATTGTCCGTGCGGTACAGCCTGTACTTGCTGAGCTGTCGGTTGAGTTTGAAGAAGCGGCTGCGGTATTGGGCGCCAATCGTTTGACGACTTTTCGCAAAGTAATTTTGCCAGAGCTATTGCCAGCCTTGTTAATGGGTGCAGGTATGATGTTTGCTCGTGCCACTGGTGAGTATGGCTCAGTTATCTTTATCGCGGGCAATATTCCGATGCAGTCTGAGATTTTGCCGCTGATTATTATCAGTAAGCTTGAGCAGTTTGATATTCAAGGGGCTTCTGCGGTTGCACTATTTATGCTACTCATATCATTTGTTATCTTGCTGACCATTAATATCATGCAGTGGAAACTGTCGCGCCGCGTAGGAGCTCGCTAATATGCAAATATCTAATAGCTACGACTACCAAAGCAACGCTGCGACCAAAGATACCCCATGGATACGCCGTACCTTTATTGCCATTGCGGTATTATTCATGATTGTCATGTTGGTCATTCCATTGCTAGCAGTATTTTACGAAGCCTTTAAAAATGGTTGGCAGTTATATATTGCTTCATTAGTAGACCCTGAAGCTTTGCAAGCCATCAAGCTGACGCTTATTACGGCAGGCATTGTCTTACCAATTAATATGGTAATGGGCATCGCGATTGCATGGTTGGTCACGCGCTATCAGTTTAAAGGTAAGCAGCTGGTCACCACGTTGCTTGATTTACCATTTTCGGTATCACCAGTGGTTGCAGGTTTGATGTTTGTGCTGCTGTTTGGACTGAACTCTACTATTGGCGGTTGGCTTGAGAGTATGGGTTTTCAGGTCATATATGCAGTACCTGGTATCATTTTGGCGACATTATTTGTGACCTTTCCGTTTGTTGCACGTGAGCTGATCCCATTGATGCAGACTCAAGGCGACTCTGAAGAGCAGGCAGCGCTAACATTAGGCGCGACTGGTTGGCAGACTTTCTGGCATGTGACACTGCCTAATATCAAATGGGCACTGCTATATGGTTTGATTCTGACCAATGCCCGTGCGATGGGTGAGTTTGGTGCGGTCAGCGTGGTATCTGGTCACATTCGTGGCGAGACCAACACCATGCCGCTATTGGTTGAGATTGCCTATAACGATTATAACTTTACCGCTGCGTTTGCCTTATCGAGCATATTGGCTGCACTTGCCTTAGTGACGCTACTGATTCAGCAAGTCATGACTAAGATACAAGAGCGTAAATTTGCTAAATCTGAGCGGCTTGCCAGCGCACCTGAGCTGCCAGTAAGTGCTAACGCCACTACCGTCACTGAATCGACGAGTGCGGACAGTACTGGCAAGGTATAACTGCCATTATCTGATGAATGATGTTAATACTACGGATGCAGTCGCTACTCAGCTACTTGCCAAGATACGACAAAAGATATAATAAGAGATACGATTATGAGCATTGAGATTCGCAACGTTAATAAAAAATTCGGCAATTTTACGGCTTTAGACAATATCAATATCACCGTGCCAACTGGCAAATTGACGACGTTACTAGGTCCATCAGGCTGCGGTAAGACCACTTTGCTACGTATTATTGCGGGTCTGGAATATGCCGACTCGGGGCAGGTATTGTTTGATGAGCTAGACGTGACCGATACCCCAGTCCAAAAGCGCCATATTGGCTTTATGTTTCAGCATTATGCGCTGTTTCGCCATAAGAACATCGCAGATAATGTGGCATTTGGCTTGACCTTGTTGCCAAAAAACGAACGCCCGAGCAAAGCTGATATCAATAAGCGCGTAGCAGAGCTCTTAGACCTCGTACAGCTACCACAAGTTGCCAATGCTTATCCACATCAGCTATCAGGTGGTCAGCGCCAGCGCATAGCACTAGCAAGGGCACTTGCTGTTAAACCAAAGCTACTGCTGCTAGATGAGCCGTTTGGTGCACTAGATGCCAAAGTCCGTAAAGAGCTGCGCACATGGCTAAAAAACATCCATCACGAGCTTGGTATCACTAGTATCATGGTAACGCATGATCAAGAAGAAGCACGTGCGGTATCAGATGAGATCGTCGTAATGAATCAAGGCCGAGTAGAGCAGGTGGGCACGTCAGAGGAGCTGATACACCAGCCAGCCAATGCCTTTATTAGTGACTTCTTAGATCTTGTATAAGTATTTGACCTAGAGAGGTTTAAATATCAATAGTTGAGCAAAAAAAAGACCTACGAAAGTAGGTCTTTTTTAGTCTGCGCATTGCCGCAGATTTATTGTCTTAAACGCTTTTTATAAAGCACAGTCAAAGAGCTAAAAATCTAAGCAGACAATAGCATCTACGCAAGATCCGATACATCTCTACTAGTGCCTCTAGGAGTGATTTGCTCGTAGGTGATGTCTAAGATATCTTGACACCAATCTGGTAAATCATCAGCGACCTCATACCACATCCAAGTACCATCACGTACACAGCTCAAAATACCCAATTTTTTCAAATGGTTTAGGTGGCGTGATATCGTTGGTTGTGGCTGGTCAAGCATATCTACCAAATCACCCACGCAACGTGCTTCTTTTTTAAAAAGAATTTGAAATATTTTTAGACGTGTCGGATCAGATAGGACTTTGAATAAATCGATAGGTCGTATCGTAAAGTTATTATCAGACATAGGTGAATTCCAATGGGCTTCGTTAATAGGGGTTCAATATAACAGCAGTTATCTACAAAATCGATTAAAAAATAAGCAAATTTACAGTTCATCGTCAATTCACTACCTTTGACAATATTCGGTTACATGCACACTTATATCCACTTACATAAATGAACTGCCTGTAATACAAGGATACTGTCTCGACGAATAAATATATCGAATGTGATTGAAAATGATAATAATTATCGTTATTATACTGCAAGCGATAAACGTGATTTCAACGACTAAGTTTTCATTGCTAGAAAACAGTAAATTATCCGTTTATCAATGACACTTATCACAAAGGTTTTTATATAAGTGTCGTATGCCGTCATTATCGAATAGTGGTATTCCGAGGAGCCAATCCATGTACGTATGTATCTGCAACAACGTAAAAGAAAAGCAAATCAAAGCAGCTATTGCTGCAGGTGTTGATACGCTCGATGGTCTAAAAGATACGCTCGATGTAGCAACGTGCTGTGGCTGTTGTGAGCCGATGGTCAATGACTACCTAGACGAACACCATGCAAAACTCGATAATCTAGCATACGCCGTTTAAATATTATCAATCATATACCTTGTAATATAATACGATAAAATATATTCAATATTCTGCATCTAACTTTATTATACATAAAGGGTCGGGTGCAAGCGTCCATATAACCTCACTCAAACGCCAGCATGTTACATAACACATATCAATACTAGTTGTAGCTAATTATGATTCTCAATTAGCATCTTATTCTTAGTTCATAACGTTACACCCTATACTGCGCCTGTATGCTACTATATTTACCTGAGATTAGAAGCCATTTTATTGATTTTGATTTTTACTGATCAGTTCGCCAATTATGCTATCCTTATATAATAAATTGTGGATTTATGGTGATCGGTAAAAATAAATAGGGGAGTACGCGTTATGATAGGTAGCCAGAAAGTCATTGATTATTTGAATTTCTTACTAGGTGGTGAGCTTGCCGCTCGTGACCAATATTTTATCCATTCAGAGATGTATGCTGAGTGGCACTATGGCAAGTTATACGACCGTATCCATCATGAAATGGAAGACGAAACGCTACACGCACAGAACATCATTCGCCGTATCTTGATGTTGAGTGGCACGCCAAAGATGTCGGTCGACGCTATCCATATCGGTGCGACTGTCCCTGAGATGCTGCAGTTTGACCTAGATTTAGAGTATCAAGTACAAAAGCATCTAAAAGAAGGTATCGCACTTTGCGAAGCAGAGCATGACTATGTCACGCGTGAGATGCTTGTTGAGCAGTTGAAAGACACCGAAGAAGATCATGCGCATTGGCTTGAGCAGCAGCTCCGTCTCATCGACATGATTGGTCTACCGAATTACCTACAAAGCCAAATGGCTGAAGTCACTCCTAATATTGTCTGATATCATCGTACGTATGAATAGCATTCACAGTATTTAGCATAAATAATAGAGATTAAGGGAGAAAGGTAATGACAGGGGATAAAGAAGTTATTCGCGCGTTAAACAAAGTACTTGGGCAGTCATTGATTGCCATCAACCAGTATTTTTTGCATGCACGTATTGCACGCCATTGGGGGCTAGAAGCGCTTAATGACTCATTATATAAGCAATCTATTGCTGAGATGAAATGGTCAGACGACCTAATCGCTCGTATTTTATTGTTAGGCGGTTTGCCAAACTTGCAGGAACTGGGCAAGGTATTGGTCGGTGAAGATGTACCAGAAATTATTGAGTGCAACCTACGTCTTGAGAGACAAAAGTTCGATATTATTACTGATGCCGTCACCTTATGTGAGACAAAGTCTGACTATGTTTCTCGCCAGCTATTAGTCACGCTAAAAGATGGCAATGAAGAGTATGAAGACTGGTTAGAGACGCAGCAGGACTTGATAGAAAGTATTGGTGTAGAGCGCTACATCCAATCACAAATGAGTGATGATGACGCATAATAATATTTGCTATTAATGTCAGTCATAAGAAAAAGCCAGTATGAGATTGATAATCCAATCGCATACTGGCTTTTTTCTGTCTATAGATAAGCTATTTTTAACGTTTCGGATATACAGAATAGAGACTTGTCGTACGTAAAATCTCACTCAATAGAAAACTTATCTCGATTGAAGACACACCCTAGTATAAACCGCGGCCGTCTTCAGGTTTCAGACGTAAGAAATACAGCCCCGAGAGAATGGTCAAAATACCCAGTATCCAATAAGTTATTTGGAATGCTACCAGTGTATCCATCTGCAGACGCTCACGTAATAGATTCAATACAGCGGCACCGAACGCAATACCAAAGCTAATCGCCAACTGCTGATTGACCGCCATTAAGCTATTACCGCTACTGGTCTGTGTGCCCTGTAAATCGCCAATAGTAATCGTATTCATCGCACTGAACTGCATAGAGTTGCAGGCACCCATGATGGTCAGGATAGGTATAAACCATAGCCACTGCGACGCATCATTAAACTGCGCTAGTACAATGATAAGCGAACCCATAAACAAGGTATTGTAGACCAGTACTTTGCGATAGCTAAACCGCTGAATAATTTTGCTAACCCAAGGTTTGATACCGATAGCACCAACCGCAATCGGGGCAAGTAGCCAACCTGCCTGCGAAGGTGAGTACTCAAATACCACCTGAAGTAATAAAGGCAATAAAAAGGGCACGGCACTGATACCAAGCCGCGTAAACAAATTGCCTGTAATACCAATTCGAAAAGTGCGAATATCAAACAAGCTCAGTGGAAATAATGGTGCCGCTCGCCGTTTGGCATGCCAGACATATGCGCCGATCAATAGACTTGCGCCTAACCCGAGTAATAACCCATAGACTCCGCGACCTGTCTGTGAACCAAACTCGACAGCCAGTGTGAATCCGCAAGCAGCTGCGGCAAACAATACAAACCCTGTCCAGTCAAGACGCTTGGTATCTTCATATAGCGCTGGCACCAGTTTTTTGCCCATGATAAAACCTGCCACACCCATCGGTATATTGATCAAAAATATCCAATGCCAGCTGGCATATTGCACAATATAGCCACCCAATACTGGACCGACTAGTGGTGCAACCAAAGCAGGTATTACAGCGAAATTCATCACAGTGAGCAGCTTATTGCGCGGATAAGACTTGACCAATATTAAACGAGCGACAGGCGTCATCATGGCACCGCCAATACCCTGTACCACACGTGAGGCAACCAAAAAATCTAATGTTTGCGACGCCGCACACAGTAATGAGCCAACACAAAAAATAATGACCGCTGATAAAAATACGCGGCGTGTGCCATATTTATCCGCTAAAAAACCACTGATAGGGATAAAAATCGCCAAGGTTAATGCATAGCTGATGACAGCCCACTGCATCTTTAGTGGTGACTCACCGAGTGCCTGCGCCATTTGTGGCAACGAGGTGTTCAAAATAGTAGCGTCTAAAATTTGCATAAATAGCGCTACCGCTAGTACATAAGGCAGGTATTTCTCTTGAGTTGGGGTGAGCGTTACCATGTGAGTCCCATTGAACGTCTCGTTATGGAATAAGAAAATAGCGGATTTGCGAGCAGATCACTATGCAAGCTGAGTAGTATAGGAAAGCCTGGCTCATAATAAAAGTGACTCAAAGTAACTGATATAAGATAACTTATATAAGAGCAACGATGCGAAGGGTAGCTAATAAAAAGGCAAAGAGGCGAAACAAGACAAAAAAGCTGCTCAGTGCTAATAGCTCGTCTCTATTTACTTTGGCAGTAGAAACACAACATTGATTACAAGAGAGGACTTTAATATCGTTACGAGTTCTCGTTATAGTAAACCTTCGCGGCAGTCATAAATACAAACCGAGGATAAATTATGAGTCAGGATAATAATAAATACGTACCACCAAAAGTTTGGACGCAAGATAAAGATAATGGCGGCAAATTTGCTAGTATTAATAGTCCAACGTCTGGAGCTCGCTATGATAAAGAGTTGCCTGTTGGCGATGCTCCGTTACAGCTGTACTCGTTAAATACGCCAAATGGTGTCAAGGTAAACATACTATTAGAAGAGCTGGCCGAACTTGGTATTGATGGGGCAGCATATGATGCATACAAAATCGACATTTCTAAAGGTGAGCAGTTTGGCTCAGGGTTTGTAAAGATAAACCCCAATTCAAAGATTCCAGCTTTGGTCGATCATTCTACTGATACAGCAGGCGAGCCGATAGCACTGTTTGAGTCGGGCGCTATCTTAATGTATCTAGCAGAAAAGTTTGATAAGTTCCTGCCACTGGCTACTGGCAAAGCGCGAGCAGATTGTCTGTCTTGGATTATGTGGCAAATGGGTAGCGCGCCTTTCTTAGGTGGCGGCTTTGGGCACTTTTATGCGTATGCGCCTGAACCTTTAGAGTATCCAATCAACCGCTATACGATGGAAACCAAGCGTCAGCTTGATGTATTAGATACGCATCTAAAAGATAATGAGTACCTATGCGGCAATGATGAATCTGATTACAATATTGCGGATATGATTGTCTGGTCTTGGTATGGCCAGTTGGCACTAGGTAAGCTCTATGACGCAGCAGAGTTTTTGCAAGTAGAAGACTACAAACACTTGCAGCGTTGGGCTAAGAAAATCGCTGAACGTCCTGCGGTTAAACGTGCAGTAGCGCTAGAGCTAAAACCAATCGACTAAACCAAGCACTCAATACAGTTTAGATCTAGCAGTACAGTTTAAATATAAATAAACCTTAAACACAGCAGCAAGGCTGATAAGCAAATAGCTTATCAGCCTTTTTTTATATTCATTTTTATGAATATAATGATGCTAGGTCTTCCCTTTGTTTTTACACAATGATACATTAGTACAACAGATAGAAACACTAGTGCGTTAAGATAGCCGAGCACCATTACAATAGACAGGTGTTTATACTTCTTCTACTGAAAGGTGATGATTATGAAAGACAATAATTATATAAACGATATGTCGCTATCAAAAGGTGCTGATTTAACTGGTGTTAGTAGGTCAGGCATTACCTATGACGATGATAAGTATAATGACAATAGCTATAAAGACAGTGCCCAGTCTAATAAAAATCCCAAAAACATCACTGTAGAGTACTATTCAGAAAACATACCTAAAAAAATAAAAGAACAATCCACCTATATGATAAAAAATAAAATATTACTGCCTGTACTTGCAGTGCTTAGCACAGCTTTATTTAGTACCACCAGTATGGCCAGTACATCGACTGAGTTTACCAGTCAAGACTGGCAAGTCGCCTGTGATAATACGCGTACGTGCCGGCTAGCAGGTTATCAAGCAGAGAATAACAGTGAGTTTCCGGTTTCTATATTGCTCGTACGCCGCGCAGGTGCGAATGCTGGCGTGGATGGTAAAGTAAAGCTTGGCGGGGCAAAGGACAGCTCGTCTAAAGCCCTAATGCAGCTCGGCAACCGTCATCGCATCTCGTTGTTTATTAATGACAAGGATTATGGCGAGACGAAGCCATATTCAGCCGCTGCAGGTAACGCTGAGCTTACTCAAGCGCAGGTAACTGTATTGTTAGAGGCGTTGACTAAATCTAGCAAAATTACGTTGGCCTTACGCAATTCACGTTGGCAGCTCTCTGACAAAGGTGCCAGTGCTGCCATGCTAAAAGCCGATGAGTTCCAAGGTCGCGTTGGTACATCCAGTGCTTTTATCAAAAATGACGATGCTGTTAAATCTAGTGGCGGTATATTACCTCCCAAAGCCGCGCCAGTACTGCGGTTTGTCGTACCAAGTGCCAAAGCGGACGATGGTAATGACAAAAAGTTTGTGATGAGGTCCTCTCAGTTGGCATCGTTAGTAAAAGGCACAATGAAAGATGCAGACAGCGTTTGTCCCAATCTCTCAGACAAATCACCTTGGCGTATCAGTCGTCTAAATGGCTCGCAGCTGTTGGCACAGCATGAGTGCTGGACAGGCGCTTATAACGCTGGAGCAGGGGTTTGGGTAATCAATGATAGTAAACCTTATAAGCCAACGTTGGTGACGACCAATGCTACTGGCTACGATAAAGGCAAGCTTACCTCTGTACAAAAAGGTCGCGGCATCGGTGATTGCATGAGCAAAACCGATTGGCTATGGACGGGCCGTGCATTTGAAAAAAGCCATGAAAGCACCACAGGACTTTGCCGTTTAATCGAGGCGGGCGGGGCATGGCAGCTACCTACTTATGTAACAGAAGTCAAAGTAGTACGATAGATAGTGAGTAGCTCATTTGCTTTAGCTATTAAATTTTGCTTTAGTCATTAAATAAGACATCTAAACTTGTTTATTATCAACACTGTTAATGCTTATTTACTCAGTAATTGAAGAAATAGGTACATATATTTTTTTATTGTGCTATACTGCGTCGCCACGTTAGCTTAGGCTTTCGTGAATTATGAGATTGATAACATCGCCTGCGATTTTGGGTCTAGGATGACCATAAGTAATTGTTGCCGATGATTTTGTGTACTTAAATAACCTTTAAAAATATCCGTTATTTTTGACTCATATCTTATCTACTGGCCTATAACTAGGGTCTAGATTGGTTGCTGTTTGCCTTTATCTGCTTTGGACAAAGCATTGATAATGAGCGTATATCAAGCAAGGATAAGACACTCGGCACTACCACCAAAATACGTCAGACAGCACGAACGCATTTATTATAAAGACGCTAAGCTCTATTGGCTTGGTTTCTAATTATCGACAATTTTATATTGCTCGGTAATGCTAATAAGAGCAGCGTGGTGAACGGTTATCAGTGGTATGCATCAAGTTTGCTGAATTTACAGCAACTTATACTTACCAAGGATTCTTATGACTGACATCTTATCTGCAATCGCCGCTGAAAACGGCATCATCGAAAGCACTGACACTCCAAATACTGATAACAATACTCAAGCGGCTGCTACTGACGCCACTGAAGAAAATAAAATCACCTTTACTGATCTTGGCATTGCTAAGCCAATTCTTACTGCGCTTGATCGCAGTGGCTATACCAATCCAACCCCTATTCAAGAACAAGCCATTCCTTTTGCTCTAGCCGGTCGTGACCTTTTATTGTCAGCGCAAACGGGTAGTGGTAAAACAGCGGCTTTCGTTATCCCTGTACTTGACCGTTTGAGCCGTGCCACTAGCTTTGACAAACTAACCAAAGCACTTATCCTAACGCCAACGCGTGAACTTGCTCAGCAAGTACATGACAGCGTTCGCACTTATTCTAAAGACATGCGCGGTCTATTTTGTGTGCCACTAGTTGGCGGCGCACCATACAACGGTCAGATCACTGCTTTGAAAAAGGGCGTTCAAGTAATCGTTGCAACTCCTGGTCGTCTACTTGACCATATCAATGCAGGTCGCGTTGATTTGTCAAACCTAGAAGTATTGGTACTTGACGAAGCTGACCGTATGCTAGACATGGGTTTTGCTGATGATATTAGTGACATCCTTCGTGCAGCGCCAATCGATCGTCAAACGATCATGTGTTCAGCAACTTGGGATGGCCCAGTCGGTAAAATCGCTGCCAGCTTCACTAAGAACCCTGAGCGCGTATCAATCAAAGTAGAATCTGCACACATCGAAGAAAAAGTGTACTACTGTGATGATTTTGATCACAAAAACCGTCTACTTGACAAAATCGTTTGCCAACAAGATATGGAGCAGATCATTATCTTTGCTGCTACCAAACGTAGCACTGAAAAACTGGCTAAGCAGTTACAAGAAGCAGGCCATAAAGCAAGTTTCCTACATGGTGACTTGCCACAGAGCAAGCGTAACCGTATCGTTCAAGACTTGCGTAATGGTAAAGTAAAAATCCTAGTAGCGACTGACGTTGCTGCACGTGGTCTAGATATCCCAGCTATCTCGCACGTTATCAACTATGACTTGCCGCGTCAGACTGAAGATTACGTCCATCGTATCGGTCGTTGTGGTCGTGCTGGTCGTACTGGTGTTGCTATCAGCCTATGTAGCATGGATGATCGTCCACAGCTTAACGCTATCAACCGTTATTTAGATCGCAAAATGGAAGTATGTGTTATCGAAGGTATGGAGCCTAAGAAAACTTACGTACCTAGCGAAAACAAAGGTAATGGTCGTGGCCGTGGTCGTGGTCGTTCTAACGGCGGTGGCGGTCAAGGCCGTGGTCGTTCAGGCGGTGGCTATGCTGGTAAATCTAGCGGTGGTGGTCAAGGCCGCGGACGTTCAAGCGACAGCGCTCCAACTGGTCAACGCGCTAGCAACGACAGCGGTTATCAAGGTAAGCCACGTGACACGTCAGGCAAACCAAATGAGCGTTCAGGTGGCAAGCCGTATCAAGGCAAGCGCACTGGTGGCCCAAGCCGCGGTGATAGCAATGGCGTTCCACGTGGTGAGCGTGCTGCAACTGGTCGCGGTCGTCCAAGCGGCAGCCAAGGTCGTCCAGCTGGTCGTTCTGACAGCCGTGGCCAAGGTCGTCCAAACGGCGGCAACCGTGGTAACAACTCGTAATACAGCTATATTTGACGATTAAAATCATTGATTCATTAATCGTCTAAAGATAGCATTGAAGAAGCCAGATACTTGTTATCTGGCTTTTTTGCGTTTACCTGTTTTATATTGCTCAATAACGGGCGTATGACGTTACGTGTCTAGCCGTTATCTTGCTATTCATCCTGTCAAATACTACTCGGCAAATCCTAGCTAATAGTCGATGGCTGCTTGCAGGAGTTTTTTGCCTTGTCTATACTGATTTACTTTTGCCCGTTGTAACACTTGGAGCACCTTGATGTCTGCCACCTCAAATTTAGCAATTGATAATTTGCCATTAGCTTTTGGCATCATCATGGCCATTATTGGTCTGGTTTTTTATACCCAAGGCTTACCGGGTAAGTTTTGGCGACGGTTTTATGCGGTACTACCAGGTATTGTGTTGTGCTGCTTTATACCAGCCACTCTGAATAGCTTAGGCGTGTTTGCCGATGGTATTGGTTCGCAGATATATGGCTTTACTGCAACTTACTTACTGCCAGCAAGTTTGCTATTGATGACCTTATCCATGGATGTGCCTAAGATACTGGGCTTAGGCTGGAAAGCAATCGCTATGTTTTTTGCTGCCAGTATCGCTATCGTCATCAGTGGCCCGATTAGTTTGGGAGTCGCTAAATGGGTATCGCCTGCGATGTTTACCGATGATACGTTATGGCGTGGGTTCTCGGCCGTAGCGGGCAGCTGGATAGGCGGCGCGGCCAACCAAGCAGCGATGAAAGAGCTGTTTGGGGTCAGTGATGATTTGTTTGGTATGATGATTTTGGTCGATACCACCAATGCATCACTGTGGCTGCTAGCTATCTTAGTGATGGCTAAACACAGCGATAAGATAGACCGTTTTTTGCGCGCTGATACCAGTAGTATTGATAAAGTAGTCAAAGCAGTTGAAAGCTATGAGCGTGATCATGCCCGCCCAGCAACCATCAATGATTTGATGGTGATGTTTGGTTTATGTTTTGCGATGGTCGGAGTGGCGCATTTCGTCGGAGGACAGATTGCAGGGTTTTTTGCCCCATACAAATGGGCAGTACAGTATAGCTTTGCCAGCTCGTTCTTTTGGATGGTGGTGATTATCACTTTAATAGGCGTCATCTTTTCATTTACTAAGATTCGCAGGCTTGATCATGTTGGTGCGTCAAAAATCGGTACGGTATTTATCTTCGTATTAATCGCCGCGATCGGTATGCAGATTAATTTGGCTGGTATTGTCTCGCAATGGCGGTTACTACTAATTGGCTTCTTATGGATGAGCATCCATGTCGTGATTATTTTTGCTGTCGCCAGACTCATTCGTGCGCCATTTTTCTTTTTGGCGGTTGGCTCCAATGCTAATACTGGCGGTGCATCTTCCGCCCCGATTGTCGCAACAGCGTTTCACCCATCACTGGCTCCTGTCGGGGTATTTTTGGGTATTTTAGGTTATGCGGTAGGGACGTTTGGCGGTTATATCAGCACCCAATTGATGCGTTTGGTGGTGTCTTAATCTCTAATTTATCATTTTACTAATAGCGTTTCTTGCTAAACAAAACCCGCGTTGATGCGGGTTTTTTATTATTAATGATTGGGTGACTTGAGTTATCGTTTTGTCTATCTATGCTATTGATACGTAAGCCTAGCCATGGCCACGTATGAGTACGTGTTAACCTTTCTGTTAATTAAATAAAGACAACTGATTAAATAAAACTAGGCCCGTTAGGAATAAACAACGATTAGATAGGAACAATAACGCTATGGCGAACTCAAAAAAACTAGAAGAAAAAACAAGTAAAACAAACACAGTGAGAAATGCCATTTATAACCCTGACCAAGAAAATATTCAGGTCAGAGGCGCACGCGTACACAATTTGAAGAACGTTGATGTTGATTTGCCTCGCAATGCACTAGTGGTCTTTACTGGTATCTCCGGCTCAGGCAAGTCATCATTAGCATTTGGTACGTTGTTTGCCGAGTCACAACGCCGCTATCTTGACTCTGTATCGCCTTATGCTAGACGACTGATCGATCAGGTTGATGAGCCAGATGTTGATTCTATAGAAGGGTTACCACCAGCAGTCGCCTTGCAGCAGAAGCGAGGTACGCCATCAGTGCGCTCGTCCGTGGGTAGCGTGACGACGATATCCAATGGCCTGCGTATGCTGTACTCACGCGCAGGGGAGTATCCTGCCGATCAAGAGATTCTATACGCCGATGCATTCTCTCCCAATACGCCAGATGGTGCTTGCCCGACTTGTTCAGGTATCGGCCGCGTATTTGAGGTCACTGAAGAGCTGCTGGTCCCAGACAATACCAAGACCATACGCGAGCGTGCGATTGCAGCATGGCCACCAGCGTGGCAAGGTCAAAACCTCAGTCGTATATTGACCACATTGGGCTATGATATTGATAAACCATGGCACACACTGCCGAAAAAAACACGCGACTGGATTTTGTTTACGGATGATACGCCGACAGTGCCTGTCTATCCTGAATACAACATTGAGCAAACGCGTGACGCGATTGAAAAGGGTGAAAAGCCAAATTATATGGGTACTTTCACCAGTGCCAAAAACTTCATTTTGCACTCTTTTGCCACCACTCAAAGCCCGCGTACTAAAAAACGTGTCTCGCAATTTATGCAGATATCTGAGTGTCCAGAATGTCATGGTAAAAAACTAAAGAAAGAATCGCTATCGGTTAAGTTTGCAGGACTCGATATCGGAGAGCTATCACAACTAACGCTAACTGAAATGGCACAAAAACTGGAAAAAACCGCTCGTACCAAGGTAGCCGATAACACACCAAACCGCGAAAAAGCCATCGTCGCCCAGCGTATCGCCAGTGATATCCTCTCTCGTGCTGAGGCGCTGACAAGGTTAGGGTTAGGCTATCTATCGCTTGAGCGTACCACACCGACACTCTCTCCTGGCGAGCTACAGCGATTACGATTAGCCACTCAAATTCGCTCGCAGTTGTTTGGCGTGGTCTATGTTCTTGATGAGCCATCGGCAGGTCTGCATCCTGCTGATACTCAAGCATTGCTAGGTGCACTGGATGAGCTAATCACGGCTGGTAACTCGGTGTTTGTCGTTGAGCATGACGTTAGTGTTATTAGACATGCTGATTGGGTAGTCGATGTCGGGCCAAAGGCGGGTACGCATGGTGGCGAGATTGTCTATAGTGGGCCTATAGAAGGCCTTCGTGAGATTGAACAGTCGCATACTGGTCAATATCTATTTGCCAATGCTACGTCTAACGCACAGTCAAAATCTAGCACAAGGCGGCCAGCAGCCTGGCTCAAGCTTGCCAACATTGAGCGAAATAACATAACAGGATTAGACGTTGAGTTTCCGCTTGGGGTCATGACCAGCGTCACAGGGGTCTCGGGCTCAGGCAAATCAAGCCTTGTCAGTCAAGCGTTGGTAGAGCTTATCAATGAAGCATTGGGACAAAAGACAGTTACAGAAGCGCCTATTGGTGAAGCGGATTTGTTAGAGCAGGAGCTTGCGTCAGTAACTGTCGGTGAAATCGTTGCTGGCATGGAGCACGTCCGCCGTCTTATTAATATCAATCAAAAAGCGATTGGTCGTACACCGCGCTCTAACTTGGCAACCTATACGGGTTTGTTTGACGATGTACGCAAGCTGTTTGCAGCCACCAAGCAAGCAAAATCTCATGGCTATGATGCTGGCAGGTTCTCCTTTAACACCACAAAAGGCCGCTGCCCAAATTGCGAAGGCTTAGGGTTTGTCAGTGTTGAGCTGTTATTTTTGCCAAGCGTCTATGCGCCTTGTCAGGTTTGTCATGGCCAACGCTATGACGAGGAAACGCTAGCAATCACTTATCGAGATAAAAACATCGCTGAAGTCTTGAACTTAACGGTTGAAGCGGCACATGAGTTTTTTGTTGATGAAGCGCCTATTTTGCGTACATTAGAGGCATTGCTACAAGTTGGACTTGGTTACTTACGTCTGGGTCAGCCTGCCACTGAGTTATCAGGCGGCGAAGCACAGCGTATTAAGCTTGCCACCGAGCTGCAGCGTGTGCAACGAGGCGACACGCTATACATCTTAGATGAACCAACCACAGGCCTACACCCTGCTGATGTATCCATGCTAATGACGCAGTTAAATGGTCTCGTCGATGCGGGCAATACCGTCATCATGGTTGAACACGATATGCAAGTGGCGAGCAATAGCGACTGGATTATAGATATCGGGCCAGAGGCTGGAGATGCGGGCGGGGTAATCGTCGCTCAAGGTACGCCATATGACGTTGCCCAATCAAAAGAAAGCCGTACTGCAGCGTTTTTATTGGTGTAATGGCGCTATATTTACATCAGTACATGTTACTGATGTAAAAACGAGTATTAGAAATGGAAGTTTTCTAATACTCATTTTTTGTAAATATAAATAAATATCTATGCAGGTGTCTCTTGCTGCACGTGTAAACGTTCAATTCTAGCTAGATAACTGTGTCCTAGCTCTGGCTCTGCCGAGGCTATCCAAGCGGCATATCCTGACAACGTATTTAAAGTCTCATCAGCGCGTAATGTGCCGCCTGACTCTAAGTTATGAACGGCTGCTCGTAACATGCGCTTAATCTGACGAGATACCCTTGGCACGCCGCTACCATTGACCACCATGCCAGTAACGTTATGCTGATTGCCTTTACGAATCACGCGCGTTTTATCATTATTCAACGCAAAACCTTCTTCACGTAATATCTTATGGACTGAACCGAGCAGTTGCCCGATCAGCTTGTTGTGCTGCGTATCGGCTTGTTTCTTTGCGATGCTGGTCGTGGCTTTAATCGTTGTTTTAGCCTTCGATTTGGGTTTGGTGTCTTCAATAGCGGGAACACTGAACGTCAAGTCATCGGCGTAACGGCTATAACGTAGGCCTAACTTTTCTGCCAACCCTGTCAAGCGGCGGTCCAGATTTAAGCAAATAATGTTCGTTAATGCAGGACTGGTAGGCGCACCTTGTGGCAAGGCTCTATCACCCAGTGCCACATAGTAGGTAACGCCATCTTGCTGCACCACTTGTCTAGGCGACTCTGTACAGAGTAATGCCAGTAATGTCGCAATTTGCTCTGGGTAGCCAGCATGACGAAAGACCCCTTTGACACGGCGCCAGCTCACGCTAGGAAAGAAATCTTTGACATCAAGCTTAATAAGGAGCTCGCTGTTGCTATGTACGGCTGCATTGGTCACGATAGATTTGCCGCGTACAAAGCCATGGGCGGCACCATGCGTCGTTAAGTTATTCAAAATATTGTGCAAAATCCAGCGTTGTACAAACTTCAAACGTGGTATCGGCGACCATATTTGACGTGCTGTCCCATTGCGCTTGGCAATAGTAAAATGCGAATAAGACAGATTGGTGGCGACCTCTCTTTGATAGCACAATCCTTTTAACTGCGGGATGGTGAGATTAACCGCTTCTGCTAACTCATTATGTTTACGCAGCAGTGGCAGTTTGTTTTCAATCAGCCGATTGGCCGCGTCTTTGATATCCCATTTATCGGTACTGGTATCGTCCGTCCAATATACATGACGACCAAGATAAACCATGTGATGCGCTTTGTATGCTTGCCAAGCAGCCTTTTTGAGGATTCTCTCTTCAGCTGCCTCTTTTTTTAAGGCTTTTTTATAGCGCTCCCGTTCTTTTGGGCTCATGTTATCGACAGGTTGACGATCGACCATAAAGCCTTGACTGACCAGCTGCTGCTGAACATATTGGTAACGTCCGCCTGCCAGCTCAATATCTTGCCATAGTTGCTGCCACTGACGCTCAAAAGGAGTGGGTACTGGCTCAGGGCTGATGTAATCGTTATGGTTGGCTGTTTGTGTGGTCATACCTTATATCCCTTGATTTTCGATAAAGCCTTTGGCTTCAAATCTGGCAATATGTTGTAAAAAAGCGGCTTTGGCTTGAGCAGGCTGATTGAACACCAACTGCTGGCGCGTATCCTTGTCACCTATTGTTTGTTCAATGGTAATCTTCTTATGGGCAATGGTGATGTAAACATAAGCAATAGCGGTCTCTTGTGCGGTTAACGCTTGTGTCTTATCACTTGTAGTCGCGTTTGACTGGGCAACTGGTTGAGCTAAGGCCGTTAAATCAAGTGTTGGTGCAGAAGATAATGTCATTAACGAGTTATAGCCTGCTACTTGTACGCTTTCTTTTTTATTCCTAGGCTGATTAAAGTGCTTACTCGGTACGCGTTTACTCAAGACACGAGTGTCATGCCAGCTATCATTGCCGGTGTTATTTGGGTCGTATTGATTATATCTAAGTCGTAGCGCAATAAGATGCGCGCACACGCCTTGTGTGAGTCGGTGCTGCAAGTACTGCGGACAGCTACATTCCGCCTTAGTGACTAGCCCTTCATCGCCTAATTGCAGCTGGCTGTGATAGGTTCGTCTGTCTTCTTCGACATGAATATCTGCACGAATGGTAATACCTTTGACGGCAACAGTCTCAACAGAGAATTTCTGCACGGCATCCGTACGGCCAATCAAATCAAAGGCATGTTTTTCTGCTTCATTGTGGTAAGCAAACTGCGCCATATCAAGTGGCACTTGGGTCAAAGGTCTGTAGTGATACAGCTGCCTCGCCATCTCATAGCGAATTAAGCCTTGCTGAGTACCTGACAGTAACCACTGTCGCACTTGTGCTTGCGTGATAGGTGCTGACTGTAATTCTGACTCTTGCGTTGATAGCTGCTGGGTCAATGATTCTACCGTACTTGGGCAGTGAGTAAGGATATCAACTACCTTTACTAACCCACTATCAGTACTTTCTGCTACTTGTTCACTTGCTTGCTTGCTGTCTGCGCTGAGTGTGTTCTGTTGTGGGCGCCTGGGTAACAGTAAGTCAAAGTTTAATGACTGTGACCAATTAGCTTGGCTAAAGCCTGTCATAGCAAAGGTAAAATGAAAGCCTTTGCCTTTTAGTGTCCAATAGCTTGGCATGCCTTGACCCAGTAGCGATACCGAAACGCTGTCAGTATGCGGCAACAGACGTTTTAATAGGCTGAGACGACGGCGACCCCATAAGCGAATGAGCTTTGCTTGTTGACCTTGATAGGGTTTTTGCTGTTGGCTAACTTGGCTGGTGACAGTAATATCAAAAGGCTCTAATATAATCACCGGCAGCTGCTGGGGTCTAAGCTCAATCAACAGTCCGCGACGCTTGCCTTTGATGTCAGCATGCATACGCAGCTCAAACAGCACGTTATAGAGCGCAATAGGATCAAGGTGAATGGTGTCTTGTGGCAATTGATGTGCAGATTGCACTTGTAGCAGCGCTCTGATCCAGCTTTTGGGTACATTGATGCGTTTTTCTATGATTTGTTTTTTTACGGTGGGTGCGGTGAATGCACTATCAGTACCTGTACTGTTTGCCTCGTCATTATCAGCCTCTGGCATGGTTTCGAGTAACTGTAAGCCGACCGCTTCATGACCAATGTCTAACATTGTTTGCTGATGATCGCGTATTTTTTCAATACCGTTAAACAAGGCCGCACTGTAATCAATACTTGTGGTACCAAGGGTAGGCTTGGTGCTTTGCTCAAAAATCTCATTGGTCAATGTCAATTGAGCATAGCAACCTTCATCACGGCTAAATACCTCAAAGCTAACACCTTGCTCATGCACCTGAATAATCGGGTCCAAAATACAAAAGGCCAGTGGGTCATTATTAAACAACCACGTAAAGTAATCACGCTGCGCAGTAAATAGGTTCTTATTGCTGCTGGCACGGCGCATCTGCATAAATACCGTATACGCTGAGCGGTCTTTTGGCACATAACGGTAATCGCTGCTGACCACATCAAATAAGGCTAGCAAACTGTCACGAAAGACAAGGGGAGACTTGACCTTACCATGGAAGTTAACCTCCGAACGATTCAGCTGAGCAAATAGTGCCACATGCTGAGTATGTTCGGTCGTTTGCGCCTCCGACAGTGAGTCTGACGATTCGCTAACTTGACTGATTTGGCTAGGTGCAGCGTAGTCTAACTGCATCATCAGGCCATCAGTGTTTGCTACTACTTCTGACTCTGTTTCTGATGCTTGGTCTAATTGATTATCTATAGTCATTGACTGTCTCCTTCACCCTGATTGCTTTTTTGACTGCTGTCCTGACTATTTTGTGCTGCGATGGTCGAGCTAGGTTGCGCCTCCATATTGACAGATGACAACGGACGCTTTTGCTGTGCTCGTATCATGGCACGTTGCCAGCGGCGTAGTACTTTATAAGCAAGCTTCTGAATGTCTGAATTTTCATGTGCCATGAGCGTCGTCAGCCATTGTTCAATATTTGGATCATGTAGCTGTCCAAGCGCTTCGATGGCACGGATGCGAACCGTCAGCTCCATGTTGTCATTACTTGCACAATGATAAAGTGCGTCAGCGTCTTTTGCTTTGATCCACTGTAGTAGCTGCTGATTGATTGGTATCTCGGTAGACGAGCCCTTATGTTTTAGCGCATTTTTTACTACCGTTATTATGGATTTTTGGGTAGATGTACCGCTTTGTTCAATACGAGTTAGTAGCGTTGATAGTAAGGCTTGGTTGTCATAAGTGAGCGGCGATTGAACCGTAGTTGATACGCTGCTCAATGTTGGCACTATATTTGATAACACCTTATCGTCAGCGACTGGTCTGGCCAGTAGTCCTAACAGCGCTTGCTGCCACCAACCGCTAACAGTCGTAGAGAGCAGTGGAATAGAGGTGATGGTCAATGGTTGACGAGCATCATTGAGCCAATCAAGCATTGCCACGATCTGCTTAGTAGCCGTTTTGTCGACAGCACCTTTGACAGCTGTAATGGACACATGACGCATGATTAGCCAAACCAGTTGTCTGATGGTGCCACCCACTTGCTCAACCATATCAATCCACTGACTATTATTGATGGTCGTTGGACTGCGGTTGATGGTGTCAATAAGCGTATGCCATTGCTCGCTTGCAGTGTCAAAACGCTGCTGCAACGTCGTAACCATCTCTTTATCAAGATAGTTGGTCGGGTATTGGGTCAGATAGCACAGTCCAATATGCTGTGTCAGTGTGTTACTACTGGTAATCAACGCGGTAAGCTGCGATGTTGGCATGTCTTGCTTGGCCATAATGGCATTTTGCAGTGCCATCAAGATGTTGACTGGTAAGTGCGCGCCATGCTGGGTGATAAATGCTGCCAGCTCATCGATGCTGCTATTATCAATGATACGCTTTAGACTCAAATGCTCAGTCTCTTCTACAAAGTCATCATTATGGCTTTGGATGGCTGCCCAATCATAAGGATAAATCTGCGTCGCAAGACTGCCCCAAGTTTTCTGTGCCGCCGTATAAGCCGCCATGAGCACAGCACGATCTAGGTTGTTTTGCTTTAAGATATCTAAAATTAATGCTTTATTGGCATCGCTATCATTCATCTGCAGTAGCCATACCGCATGCCTTTGTGGACGGAAGAATATGGCTTTATCGATATGAATGCGTATATAGCTGCGGATTTGTTCCCAAGCAGGCGTTGTATTCAGCCAGCGCAGTCCATTTAACCAATGGACAATGGCGGGATTGATGAAATGGATTGCGGGGTCTGACAAGTGCGATTTTAATAGCTCAAAAATATGCGGACTATGCTCAAAGTCACCACCTTGTGCAAGGCGACCTAAGGCTTCACTGGCCACGTCTTGTAAGTAGTGCTCGTCGTCCTCGGCCAGTTTGATTAACTTATCATAGGCTTTGTATAAGGTATGAACCTGTAAGTTTTTATCAGCGTTGTCCGCAGGCGAGCTAGCATTAGGCGATTCAGCATTTTGATTTTGGTTTTGATGGTCACTGCTGCCTAGTAGCTCGCCAATGGCTAACACACTGCAGCTGCGGAACTCAGCATCAGGGTTATAATCGATAGTGGCCATCAAGATATTGACCCCATCAGCATGACCGCATTTAGCGAGTCCTTCAGCCGCGGCAAATTGTACATCGGCGTCTTTATTGCGTAGAGCGTTTTGTAATGAAGCAATGCTGCCTTGCCGCCTTTTGGCTCGATATGCCAGTGCCTCGACCAATTTAAAAGTATGCTTAGCTGGCATTTGCTCGTAAGCGAGTGCTAAAGCGGTATCAATGCGTGAGGATAGATCGCTGTCGTCCGATTTCACCCATGCAAGTGACGGCAATAGCTGTGCGGCATGCGCATAATCACTATGACTCATAAGCGTAGTAAACAGTGACAACAAGACTTGCGAGTCTCTAGGGTGCTGACGTTGTAACCAGCGAGTGTCTTCACGCTCGTCCAAATAATCATCGATGTTTTGATCGTAACCACTGATTTTTACTAAGGTATCAAATAAATATTTACGCTCTTCTTTATTTTTTTGCGGCGTGTGCTCAAACAGATTCTCTAAACGCTGTAGTAATGGCGCAGCCAGATGCGTGTTACGTAGGTCAGCGATATCTGAGTAGATAACTTGTTTGGGTTTGTTGATATGTGGATCATCAAGTAAGGCTAATAATCGTAAGTGCGCCTCATTGGCGACCTGTTCAGCAGTAGCAATATCAAAGCTACTCTCTAAACCATTCTTTAAACGACCATCTAAAGTGTTCTTATTAATGAATTGGTACGACATAAGTGCATCGACAAGCAACTGCCAGCTACGGTATTTCTCATTATTGGCCTGAGCGTCTTCAGCAAAATCAAATAAGCTATCAAATAGCGTGCTGTCCGCAAAGAGTACGTCATAAAACTCAACCAGTTGACTAAGTGCTTGATATTTTGCATTCCAATCATCACTCTTCACAGCGTGCAGCAAAAACGTCAGTTTGTCTTGACGCTGCGATGACGGCGATTGACTGTTTGCAAAGGGCGTGACAATGACTTGTTTCCATTCAGCAACGATCTGAGGCAATAACGACTGACAATAAGACTGTAGCCCAAGTAAGCTAGCAGGCAGATGGCCTAGTCGGCCTTTTAACAGCTGATAGGTCTCTTCTGCTAAGGTGTGATTATTGGTTTTTAATAAATCAATGAGTTGTTGATCAGCGCTACTGCTGACAGTCGCTGTATCCGATGGTTTGCTCTGCTGCTGTACAGCATCGTTCTTTACGGTATCTAACAATAAATCCAAGCCGCGTTTGACCATATCACGGTAGGGCGTGCTCATGGCATAGTCAGCCAGCTTTTTGGCAGGCATGTTTAGCTTATACAAGCATGCCCAAGCTAACTCACGAGTGTCAAAACTACTGTGGTTGAGTAGTGGCAACAACACGCGACTGGTACTATCTCGCCAGCCCTCATCGTTATTAGTGTTGTTATTGGTGTTAAGCTGCGATGATTGAGCAGCAAGCCACATTAGCCCTCGAATGGCTTGGTCTGTGGTGCTGCTATTAGCATAATAATCATCGCCTGCGCGTATGACGCCAATCCAAGCACCAAAGGCAAGAGACTGGTATGGATAATGCACCTCAGAACTGTCTTGTTTATCAGTAGAAGAGCTATCGCCTGCCATATTAACGGTGGCCGTAACTGGGTGAGCACTTAACAAGGCTTGCAAACTGCGTTGCCATTTTTGTAATGTCTCAAAAACATCGTCCTCATCGTCATAATAGTCATGAGCGAGTAATTCAGATAAATTACAAATGACACTAATGGCTTGCGCGCGTACCAATGGCTGCTGATGGCGACTGAGGTTGGCGAGCTGTTGTAAGTTTTCGGTACTCACCGTCGTTAGAATACTTGCTCGGATAGAGGATGTATTATGCGACTGTCCTTTAACACCACCTTTATCTGCCGTGTTTGGCATGGCATCTATCGTCATCGTAATGACTTCAGAGTGAGCAGATAAAATACTGCCTAATTGACGTGACAAGTAATCACTCAAATACTGCCATGCTGACGATAGTGCTGACTGGTTATTAGGGTGTTGTACGTCATTCGGGTAACGAGCGAGTATGTTGGCGTAGACTACTGCCGTGTCATTATCGGCAAAGCTTAGGGCTTCTATCAGTCGGTTGGGTCGACCAGTGCTAGTAGCGGTCTTTTCAGGAGTTGGCCTGTTATCTTGCAAGCCACCTTGTAAGTGATTTTGTAAATCATTAAATATCAATAACAGTCTGGCTGCTACGGCATAGGACTCTGACTCAAACAAAGGCTGTAATTGCCGTGCATGTGTAATACCTAAACCGTGCTGCGCTTGTAGCCAATGCGTAGGCGTCATCGGTGCAACAAGCGTACTAAGATTGTCTGTATTGTCTCTCATGTTATGAGTAAGGAAGTACTGCCCGCGAGCATCACCCAAAATAGCCAAACACAAACTGGCTGATTGACTGATAATGTCGCGCTCATCTTTTTGCCATTTCACCAGTAGATCAATGTCCTCGAAAGAAACTATCTGCGTAATCTTTGGTGCAAGAGGTTTAAAATCAGCATCAGAGTGGTGTAGATATTTAGCATACCAACCTAACGCATCATGCTTTGATGGGTATGCCAGTTTAGACAAACCAAACAGTGCTTGGCTTACATGATTGTGCCACTGGGTATAGCTGTCACTTTTCTTGCCTTGAGAGGGCATAGGCAGTTCTAGATAGTGTTTAAAGACTTGATACGCTTGTTCATCACTCCGCTGTGCCTGTTCTTCGTCAGCATATAGGCGTGATTGACTGGCCAGTAGTTGCGCGACTGTTAGCTGAATATCAGGATAAGGGCTGTTGAGGGCTGCGGTAATCAATGCTTCGTGATGATTCGGTTGATCATCGGCGCTACTATCATCTAGGCTACTGTGATCCGCTAAAATAGTAGGCTGTAAGTCTGTCAGCGCCAAAGCAACAATTAATGCTTGTTTACGCAGCTCAATACTGTCATCAGCGAACATGGCCACGAGAGCTGGCATCAACTGTGTCAGCTGAGTCGTATTCGCTCTGGCTTGCACAGTCGTAAGGGCCAGTTGCTTGGTATCAGCATAAGGGCTGGCAAGCGCGCTCAACATGACGTCAGCAAACCCTAAGTGTTTGCTCTGTTTCAATGCGATGTCAAAGGCTTGCTTACGGATGGCGGCAAACGTATCCGCAAAGAACAGGGTCAGGACAGCTTGATTGGTCTTTTGGTGATTCGTTTCTTCAGTGTTATTGGCTTTATTTGTTTTATGCTTCGAGTTCATCGCTAGCAACAGTTGTTGCCATTCTTCTATAGCCACTTGATGCACGTCTTCAAAGAGGCTTTGCTGCAATAGCTCAATGATGTCAACGATGGCACTTTCAGATGACTGCTTAAATTGGCGGTTTAATAGAACTTTAACCACTTCTAACCGAATACTGGTAAAAGGGTTGTTCAATGCCTGTAGCAGTATGTCTGTCATCTCTGACGACATCTGAGCACTTTTACCACTGCTATCACCACTATTACCACTATTTGAGCTATCTGCTGCAACATGCTTTAAAAACAGTGCTAAAGACTGCTCATGAATATCTTGATGTTTAGAAGAAAAACCCGTCGCTGCCCAAGATAATGCATTGTCTGCCAACTTACCATAGGCTTGCATAGCCACTTGGCGCACGCCAGCGTCCTTATCGTCTAGTAATGTTGGTAGGACTGCTTTGGCATCTTCTATATTTAAATGACCAAGCGCGGTGGCGACACCAGCACGGATGATGGCACTGTCTTCATGGCTCATCAGACTAATCAGGGTGCCAAACGCACGTTTGTCTTGTAGGCAAGCCAGCGCATAAGCCGCTCGGAAACTGATATCTTCATGACTATTGCTTAAACTTTGTAATAAAGGCTCTAATGTGTCATTGCTTAGCTTTATAGATTCAGTAGCAGGCTTCTTGGATTTGGCCGTTTTAGCCTTACTCTTAGACTTAGATGCTTGGGTATTATCTGCTTGCGAGATAAAATCTTGCGTAGATAAGGTTAAACGGATCGCCTCATCGGATTCTGATTGTTTAACATTCTTATCATTTGCCGCTGTGCTGCTAGCATTATCTAGTAGCGTGCCGCGCAGTAAGCGAAAGTCATCAAAATCAGTCAGGGTACGCAATGTTTGCGTGTCACCTTGCTGTTTCAACGCCTCTATCAACTTAGGCTGAGACAGCAATGAGACATAAAACGCCGTTTGCCTAATCTCTGTATTACGATGATTCTGTAGCAGCATCAGCTGACGCGAGACTTCAAGGTGGTTTAGCATACCGCGCTGATACAGACGAATAAGCCCTGATTGGACAATGTCTGGCTGATTGCAGTCTAATGCCATCAAATCTGCTTGCGGACTGTTCTCTGGCAATAAGGTCTCAAGCGAGGCCAATGCTTGCTTGCGAATATTCGCAAAACTGTGTGACAACGCTTCTCTTAAAATAGGTAAGATGCGGCGCTGGCTGGTGGCATCCTTCATCGCGACTTTTAGGTAACCTTGTAACGCAGAAGCTACCACTTCTTCGTAGTAACGGTTTTTAAAGGCTTCTTCTAGATAATGCAGCGGGCGTTTTGCCGTACTTGCGCGGTCGGCCAAGGCATGAAAAGCAGCAAGACGTACTTTTGCACTGTGAGCCGAGCTTAGTTGCTGCTCTAAAACCTGTGCAGTTTTATCAAGATTAGTAGTAGCAAACCACTGTACCAATTGCAATGCTTGGTTGGCCGTGAGCGTGTCGCTATCAGCAAGTAATTTTTTAACCAGCTCTAATGTTTGGTTATCTGCTTGCGCCTGTAGCAGCGCCAATCCTTCTTTAAATGACACATCATTATTGTTCGACGTATCTGTCAGTAATTGGCCGATTCTTTGATAGCCGTCTTTGATGATATAAGTGACTGGCAGCAGCTTGCTATTTTTTGCCGTACTGTTTTGTGAGGTGCTACTCTGTGACGTACTTTGAGTATGGTCAATAGGTATGAAACGGAGGCTCTGATCAGCACTGACTACGATGAGCGTTGGTTGTTCAGCATAAGAAGATAAGACGATCTGTCGAGCTTTGGTTAGATCCTCTTTACAGCTGTTTGGCTGACCTTTATCAAATGCCCACGATTTAACACTCTTGTCATCGGCGGCAGTGAACAACCGTGTGTCTGAGATACAAAGCGCCGTGATCATTTCACTGTGTTGGCTAGACTTGGCTCTATCAACAGGATGCAGATCGCCTTGGACATGGGTACGGTACAAGCACTTATCTACGCCTGCTGAGAAGAAGTACTGACCGACTGGCTCAAAACAAATCGCGTTTGCTTTACCTTGGTGGAGCTGTTTGCGGCTACTTAGAGTGAGCTGAGCTTTATCTGATACCCATTGGTAGCTACTAACATCTCCCGTTTTATCTGCCACGACTAACCACGAGCCATCACTTGAGGTTGCTAGCGCTGTTAATGCGGATTCTTTACTTGATGTTGCTATAGAAGACGAATAAGGCTCAATAATGACAGTATTGCTGGCTTGACTGTCCTGATAAGGCCATACCACGATGTGTTTCGGATATAAGATAGCCAATGCATCTTGTAGTGGTGCCATGGCTACAGCACGGCCTATAGCACTGTTGTTATCGTCAGGTGCATCGAGTAAGGATTGAGCACTGGTCTTCTTAACTTTCTTGGCTTGCCAATCCGTTTGATAAAGATGACCATCATCACCAATCATAATAATAGCGCTGTCATCTATTTTGGTGATGGCTTGCATCGCACAAGGCAGCGCTGTTGTCGATAAGCTAAATTGCTCACCTTGTTGATCAAGGACGTATAAGACCGTGGCAGCTGCTTGCTGCTGGCGAGTAATAAAAAGACTGCGCCCATCTTGCTTGGTTGTCTTTTGAGTTGCCGCTTGAGTACTGTTGGCCTTACTGACTAAGCCAATAATTTGACCCCAATAGGGGAGTGTTATTGTTTTCATGGTGTTATCTCAGTTGAGGTGACGTCATATTTTTTAAAGTATATATTTATCTATGTCGGCCAAAGCCGTTAAGCCGATGCCACTGGCTGCAGGTTTTTAGATAGCTCAGGATAGCGATGCAATAACCGTGTGACAGCAACCAAACACGCATGACGCTCCATCTTGCCTGCCGAGTGCGTAAAGGTGAACAGTGTGGGCATAATGAGCGCCGCAAAGGTGCTGTCAGCCAACGCCACATCACGAAACGTTTCAATCAACGCCAATTTGGCACGACTCGCGGATATAGGTTTTAGCGTGCTGTTGTTATCTGACTCAGTTTGCTCTGATGAGGTTTTATCTGAGTAGCGTTGTTGTTTATGCTTACTGCTGTCACTAACATTGGGCTCTTGCGAACCGCCTAGACGACCAGGTGGTAACTCGAATAGACCACGACGTAGTAGCATTAGTAGCTGATCGACCTCTGCAGGCAAGCTTGCCAAACGTTTATCTGACTGCTCTGTTATGACTGGTTGTGCGCGGCTGTCTTTGTCTCGTACAGCATCTTTATCTTTACTATCGCTACTGGTTGGTTGCCAGTTTGGGGATACGTGACGCGCCTTGTAGTGTTTCCATAGCATGGTCACGGCGGCATAACGTACTTCACGGTCTGTGCTTTGGGTCAATCGATATAAAGACTGCACATCTTGGAAATTGGCATGACGCTGCAGCAAGGTGATGCCGATTTGGCGAGCGACTCGCGCTTTGCTTTCAATCAAAGCGTTCAGCATGCCAGCATTCAATTGTGCTGACTGGATGTGATAACGTCGATTGGCAACGGATGGCTTGTCCAATAGCGCACGCTTTAGCAGTTGAGTGATATCCGTATAGGGAGATTCTGCCATCATCAGCCATAGGGCTGGCGTTGGTTGCCACGTCGCCATCTCATACTCACTCAGTAATAAGCCAAATTCTCGCAGCTGGCTGTTACGGTGTTGCAGTAAAGGAATGACGCGCTCCGCATCAAAGAATGAAGAAGGGATAATCGCATCGGGATCGACTGGTCTGTCTGTCAGTGCCATACAGATCTGTTCATGATGATGACTGAGGTAGCTGATCGCAAGCTCGCTGATAGGTGCAGTAGCGTCATCTGTTGCCATATGCCACAGTGCATTGGCACCTGCAAAAGTATCGTCTTCAGACACCTCTCTCGATTGACCACTCAGCATCTGCAAAAAGGCAGTTTCGGAAATAATCTTTAGGGCAGCACCATCGGCGATTAAGCTCTCGGCTTTAACTTGCTTGCTACCTTTACGGCCATTACCGTATAACGGTGAACCATCATCACCGATGACTAAGTAATCTAACTTGCCATTAACAGCACCACTGATGGCACCATTAGCCGCTTTCACAACTTTTTCGGCCTCGCCACGAGTCATGCTTTGCATCTTGCCCGTGAATAAATAGCGTTGGCCAGTTAAATCTACTTCAGTAGTAGCATCGCTATTCGAGTCTTTATCGTTAGTGCCATTACTGGAAGCGTTGTCAGTAGAGTCGCCTTCATTACTGTCAAGATATGCGATAAAGTCAGCAGGCAAAAACCCTTCATTACTGTCAAGATATGCGATAAAGTCAGCAGGCAAAAACCCTTTGTTAATGCGATCAATCGCAAATTCACGATAGAGTGCTTGTTCGCTATGCGCAAGATTCATAAGCCAGTCGAAACCTAAATCTATCGGTGCAAACCGACGCACATCAGACAGCCAATCCCTCACGTTTTCTGCTAAATACTCATCAAAGGCCAAGTGCTTTTGCCAGTTTTTAATAGGAGTGTCAGCAGATTTTAGTTGTTCAACATATTCACTCACTTGCCAATCAGGCTCATAGGCAAGTGCATGCCAATAGCTCATATCAAGCGTTGCTGCTGACAGTACATCTTCATCAAACCAATCGGTAATAGTGGATTGCGACAGTGGATGTAATAGCAGCATTTGCCACACGGCAGCATTTACTTGGCTCAAATCCAAACGTCTGAGCTGGTCCAACGCAAAGTCCATGCAGTCGCTGTCGTTATTAGCAGCGAAGTCCTGTTGCTCTGGTATATCTAACTGCTGGGCAACGCGAATAAAGTATTCAGTCCCTAGCTCTTTGGCACTATAAAGCTCAGGCAGTTTTTTTATCGCAAATTTTACGCTGTGTGTTCTTCCGCTAGTCAATCGTTCAAAAAACCACTCAGGGGTTAAATCGCGCCTTGTAAAGTGTTTGCTAAGTTGCTTGCTCGCGGTTTGATAGTGATGCTCTGTGTCTAATAGCTGACCCCAACCGTTGACACCAATATCAGCAACAGGATCACGACTCAAGATATTGTTAATGGCAAATGCTCTAACAGGCTCATAATCTGACATGGCCAGTAGCATTAGCTCAGTGAGTGATAAGTCCTGAGCGTAGCTTTTGGCATAGCCAATCGCATACTGATAGGCGGCAGGATAGTGTGAATGGAGTAGTTGTAGCACCACTTGATGCAAGCCCAATGTTTGAAATTTAGACTTTTCAAAATGCGGTGAGTTTTCTAATAGCCAAACAATCATCTCATCACGTGCTTTGCTATGCGCTTGTCCGGCAGATAAATATTGTAGCGTCTCACCACTCACGTCGCGCAGTTGGGTCTTAAAATCGTGCTTTAGGCTATCGGTTGCGAACTGTCTAATAGCCTCGTTTTTGGCGATGGCCAGTAACTCAATAAGTGGTTCAGGGTCTCGTTGCCATGCCTCAGCGAACGCGCGCCCTTTTGCATCAAAGAGCTTGCGAGGTGAGCGACTGTTGAATCGATTGACGCCATAATCAAGACTGTTATGGAAGCAGATATGATTAAGTACCCAGCTGTTCGTTTGTTCAAGGCCTCCTGCCGTCATGGTTTCGTCATAGCTGGCGAGTACAGAGACGGCGGCATCAATATAGCCAATTGGCATTTGCTGTCCTAGCTGGCGCAAATAACGCCATGCTCTAAGGCTCATATAGGTTTTGGTAGCTAGGCTGACCGCAGAGTTGGCGGTTTGATTGAAACGCTGTAAATCAATCTTGGCAGCTATTTGTCCAAAAATCTCATAATCTTGAGAAAATTCAGCTTGCTTATAAATACGCTTTAAACCCTTCCACACACCGTAGCTGACTGGCAAAGCTGTAATGGCTTGTTTTAAAATAGTTCTAGAATACGCGCTACCATCTTCCCACAGTGCGGTCAGTATTATGTGGATTTTGTAGCGATCTGGGAGGGGGAAAACGCCTTCGTCTGCTTCCAGTTTGGCAATCATTGCCACGCGCTCTGCAAACTGTACTTCGGGGCGTTGCTCCCGAAACTGATGACTAAATATCTTATCTAAAAACCGATCAAAAGTAAGCTTATGCTCAGGGATGGGCGTCTCGGGAATCGCATCAGCTTGAGTTGCCAATGTACATAATTTATCGACCAAACTTGGATCTTGGACTTGCCAAGCTTGCTGAATTTGTGAAAATGACAGACTCATAGAAATTTGCCTTAATTTTTATTTTGTCAGTGCGCGTAATTTTGTAGCACCATAAAAGCGCGTTTCACAGAAAACATCAAGGACTTTTGTAAGGAAATATATGGGCTGCGACATATAGCGTCGCGCATAATTTTATTTGCAATTATATATTGACAATAATAACTGTTATGAGGCAAACTTAACGAGTTGTGAGATTTAGCGTTTCACCGTTTGCGGTGAGGGGCGACGTTGCGTCGTCCACGAGTCAAGCCATTACATTTTACCCAAGGAAGACTGTTTCAGTCCTGCTAATACCTAGATAAAGGCCCTAGTGTCATTAGCTCGCTGGCTCAATCACGCAATCGTGATTGAGCTAATGCACTAGGGCCTTTATCTAGGTGCAGTCCAGTGAGTCTTCCATGTACCAGGTCATGAGGTAGATTACACAACAATTGAGTGTGACATCATTATGATGGCATTCAAGGCCTTTAAAGCAAAACCGGAGTAGGGCTGTTTATTCAGCGCTACTCCGGTTTTTTATTGCCTGATTATTAGTTGCTAATAAAAAAGCCCTTTGTCTATCACAAAGGGCTTTTTAGGGCAGAAAATATGATTTTATACGGAACTATTTATCCCCAATAACCATCAGGACATTTAGGCAATTCAACTAACGTGCGACGTAACGCATCTGACCATTGATGACGGATGATGTTAAAGTACTCGTCACGCTCATCAATACGTCGGCCGTTTGGCAGAGCTAGGCTGTCATTGTCATAAAGTACAAAATCTATCGGCATACCGACTGATAGATTTGAGTGAATCGTGGAATCAAATGACAGCATCAGCGCACGTGCCGCGTGTCTTACATCCGTGTTATAGCTGACAGAACGATCCAAAATAGGTTTGCCATATTTGCTTTCGCCCAACTGAAAAAACGGTGTATCTTCAGTGGCTTTGATGCAATTGCCTTCAGGATAGATCAGGTATAGCTCAGGTGGCTGTCCTTTGATTTGACCACCAAGCATAAACGAGCTGGTAAAGGCCCCATCGCGAGTAGAGTTAGCGACTGCTTTTGCATGGTTCATAACATCACGCATACATTCACCAACCATTTGCGCGGCATCAAACAACGTCGCTACTGTATTGAGGTTACTCTCAGCACGCTGGTCAATGTCGCTTTGTAGTTTATTGAACACTGCCTGCGATGTCGCTAAGCTGCCAGCTGTCTGTAGCACCATAAAGCGCTCGCCCTCAACGCCGTATTGATACAACTTTCTGAATGTCGATATGTGATCAACACCGGCATTCGTGCGCGTGTCACTGGCAAAGACCATACCGTCTTTTAGACGAATGGCAGCACAATAAGTCATAAGATACCCTTGATGAATAAACGTAATAAAAAATAGCAAACGCTATGATAGCTTTTTGACTAATACCAAACTGTAAAGATTTTCGTAACCGCCGCCCATACGCACGCCGCGAACAGGCGCCGTATCTAGATAGTCTCGCCCAATAGCCACATACACATGTGAGCTTGGGGTAAATGCCTGATTTGAGATATCGAAAGTATACCAGTAACCATCCAGCCAAACCTCAGCCCATGCGTGACTGGCCATGTGATTTTCGGTATCGTCATACAGATAACCGGACACATAACGCGCTGGAATTTGTTGATCGCGCAAGATACTTAGAAATACATGCGTATGGTCTTGGCACACACCGGCACTTGTCGCAAAAGCTTCAGCAGCGGTCGTGCCCACATGCGTGACGTCTTTGACAAAAGGCATTTTCATAATAAGGGCATTTGCCATTGCCTTTAAGCTGTCATGAGTAGGGGTTTTTAGATATGGCGCTGCAAATTCTCGCATCTCTTGTGAGCATTTGGTCAACGGGGTTTGTACGGTAAATAGCAGGTAGGGAACATGATCCATATCCTCTAAACGTTCGGTTTCGGTGTTGATTTCAACGATACCCGACGCCTGCATTTGTAAGTTGTTATGTGCTTCATTACGACTGAGCGTGAGCCATGCATTACCAAAGCCGTCCTTTTGGTTGGTCGCCACTTTAGGGAGCATCACATCCCATTTATGAATGGTCTGATGCGGCATTTGCATGGGGGTCATGCGTATATACTGTACACTGCGCTGTGCCAGCTCATCGTAATAATAGTTGGTTTGGTGACTGATTTGAAGTTTCATGGCATTTTCCTTATAGCATCTTTCTATTTTCTGTTTATTCCATATGTCTCATGAGCCGTTGTTATTGGTTTTTGGCTAGACACCTTCTATACACCTTGACGCAATATGAGATTGAACTCCTTGCTAATCAGCGCAAAATCACTAAATTTCTTTGACCTGATCATCTGGTTGGTCAAGCGGATAAGCTCACGCCAGCGCGTATTCTCCGGCAACTCATTAATCCAGTGTCTGAATTCAAAACTGATCTCTGTTGAATCCTCTCCCAACAAGACGGCACGCTCAAGCTGCTCAAAGTGACGACCTAATTGCCAAAAGCAAGTCACTGTCGGATTTTCTTGTTTCATCGCAGCGTTACACGCATGTAGCTGCAAGGTCGCCGCTCGATACGTGCCAGCACTCGATAAACGCTTGATCAAGTTATATAACTCAGCAGTATCTTTACCAATGACACCTTTGGCCTCTTGGACATTGTCCTCAATCGATTGCACGATATTGGGTATGATGTTTTGTTCCAAATCAGCCATCATTTGTGCTTTCATGGTGGTCAGTGACACTTCACCATCAACGGCAAACCCTAAGTGACTAATTAGATGTCTGATCTGTGATTTCTTGAGATCGCCTTTGATGAGTTGTTTCATAACATCGTCGTAGTAATACAGACGCTCACTATATCGGCCTAGCCATATTAAGTGACTGGCGGTAGAGAGTAGCAGTATCATGGGCGCATCATCTAAACTCTCGTAACCTGTTTCTAAGGGCTGGACGCGATCATAGTAGTTCGCGTGCCCTGAAGCATTGACACCTATTGATGATAAAGGCGAGCACTTGTCGGTTTGCTGGCTGTCTAAATCGCTGTCGTCAATAATCCAAGTATCTTTAATACCGCCGCCTTGTGATGAATTGACGACTAAAGAGCCTTCAACCATGGCTACTCGTGTCAGACCACCGGGTACAATATCTACCGAGCCATCGCCGTGACTTAGGATAAAGGGACGCAAGTCAATATGACGCGGTGCGATACCATCGCTTACGGCAGTAGGGTTGGTAGATAGTGAGATGGTCGGTTGGGCAATAAAGCCGGCGGGATTTTCAAGCAAGCGCAGGCGATATTCTTCGATTTCTTTTTTGGTCGACGTTGGACCAATAAGCATCCCGTAGCCGCCTGAGCCTTGCGTTTCTTTTACCACCAGCTTGTCTAGATTGTCGAGCACATATTTGAGCTCGTCAGGCTTACGGCACTGGTATGTCTCGATATTAGGTAGGATAGGCTCTTCATTTAAGTAGAATTTAATCATATCCGGTACAAAAGGATATAAACTTTTATCATCGGCCACGCCCGTACCTGGGGCGTTAACAATCACCACATTGCCAGCACGATAAGCACTCATTAGCCCTGATACACCCAATATGGAGTCAGATTTAAAGGCTAACGGATCAATATATGGATCATCAATGCGGCGGTAGATCACATCGACTTGTACCTTGCCGCGTATGCCTTGCATATAGACTTTGCTGTCCTCAACGACCAAATCATAACCATGGACGAGTGGCACATTCATCTCATGCGCTAAGAAGGCATGCTCATAATAGGCACTATTAAAGCGACCTGGCGTTAAAATGACGACTTGTGGATCATATTTGGATGTTGAGCTGGCAAGACAGGCTTTGAGACGGGTGGGATAATCACTGATGCCCATAATAGGCGTTTCAGTAAATATGTCAGCTAATAGTGTCTCTGATATATTGCGACTCTCAAGCATATATGAGACACCTGATGGGGTACGCAGGTTATCCTCTAACACACAAAATTTACCTGTCTCGTCTCGAATCAAATCAATACCGCTGATGTGAGAGTAGATAGGTTTGTCGAGCTCAATGCCCATCATCCATGGCTCATAGCAGCCACTGGCATAGACGTAGCTGGCAGGGACAATATCGGCCTTCATGATGGCTTGGTCATGGTAGATATCATGTAAGAATGCATTGAGAGCAGTGATACGCTGTTTACAGCCTGCTTCTATTTGTTTCCATTCGCTCGCGGCAATAATGCGTGGAATGATATCAAACGGAATCATACGCTCGATGTTTTTGGCATCGCTATAGACGGTAAAGGTGACCCCTTTACGGTAAAAGATATTTTCTGCTTGTTCGTTTAGATAATTGAGGGCATCCATGTTGATGTTATCAAGCCAATGGCCAACAGCTTGTGCCACTGGGCGATACTTACCCTTACTTATCTGCAATTCATCGAAACTTTGTGGTTTTTGCTCAGGTTTTTCTGAAGTTTCTTTTCTTAAGGTATCTTCGATCGGTGTTGACGCGGGACTTTTAGTATTATCATTGGGCACTTTGATGGATTGACTCTGACTCTGGCTCTGATTTGCAGATTTTTCTTTGTCTGGGTTTCCATCCTTAGGCTGACTTTGAGATGCTGTTTTATTCATAAATACCTCACGTATCCTTAGTAAAGTTATACTTTATGATGAATACACTGTCTATGCTAAGTAGAGTAGCACTTGTACTGCGCCCAACAGGTAGTCTATCTCCTGTATGGACTATACAACGGTTAATGAGCAATATACAACAAGAGTTAAATAATAGATTTTTAAAAACCTGAAGCTAATTCTAATAAGTTTAACTCAATAGAAACAGGAGGAGAGAAGACATGAAGCCACGTAGTAGGTTTTTAATGCTGGCAGGTATAGGGTTGTCAGCGACTATCAGTGTGACTGGCTGTGGTAGCGAACCGACACAGACGGCCTTACCCGCTGGTAGCACAGTGGTCGCACTTGGTGACTCCCTAACCTATGGTTACGGCGCAAATCCTAAAACAACGTACCCTACGGTGCTAGCAGAGCTAAGCAAATGGAACGTCGTTAATGCAGGTGTCAATGGTGATACTTCTGCAGATGTGCTTACTCGAGTGAATGAGATCACTGAGCAAAACCCAGATTTGGTCTTACTGGGTGTGGGTGGTAATGATGTATTACAGCGCATTTCGCCTGATACGACGCGGGCTAATATCATCGCGACTATAGACACTTTGCAATCCAACAATATTGATGTTGTCCTAATCGCGGAGCCGTATTTCAGTACTAGTGCTTTGTTTGGTAAGGTAAGTGATAATCCACTGTATGAAGATATTGCGGAAGCTGAAGGCATACCTTTGTATTCTGATGGCTGGTCCACTGTACTGTCAGATGATGCATTGAAATCTGATAAAATTCATGCCCATGCGGTAGGCTACAGACAGTTCGCTGAAGGGTTGCATGATTATCTAAAAGACGAAGGGTGGGTACGCTAAACCGAAATGTAAACCACAGTTTTTAAGCTTAAAGATTATGAGTAGAGCGTATGTCTGTAGTCAGTGTATAAAGCACAAAAAAAGCAGAGAGCTGATTGACTAGGCTCTCTACTTTTTATTTTCATTTTGCTAATGACAAATAGTCGATAAATTTAATAGCCTAGTCTTTTTCATTGTCACCCATGACGACTACCAAACCTTCATCAGCAGCTATCTTACCTTCGCAGATATCTTTATAAACCTCTAGTAAGCCATTGACTCCATCAAGCTCTTGAATCTTTAACCACGCACTAGTTTTTGCGGTGCTATTCATGATGTAGTGCATAGAGCGTTTATTGAACTCTTCAGGGCCCCATTCTTTCATACGTTGCTGTACATGGCTTGGTGCAAAAAACTGCTGGCTACGTTCTTGAATGATACCTTCGGTATGACGTGGTTCGTCCCAGTGCGTAAGGCCGACATTGCTGGTATAGCGCATGTTATCGCCTAAGTGTCTATGTAGACGGCTAAGCACGTCAGTATTGGCCGACATATCGACAATAACCGTTGGCTTACTTGCATCAATCTGCTCTAGGGTGTCATAGCTCAATACACTGTTATAAGCGTCAATTGACTTAACAAAACCTACATGACGGTTTGATGTGAGACCGATAACGTACGGTGCATCCTTATCATCAACTAAGCCGTATGCTAAGCCAATACTGGTCTTACTAGAGGCACTAATAATCACTACTTGCTCTGCACCAAACCAGTCATTACTCTTCAATAGGTCATATAAACAGAATGAGGTCAGGTGCAATACGAACAACAGCATGTGCTGATCGTCATGAGCGCGATCATAGCCCCGTTCATGGTTAACGCGCTGATATAGGTTATAACCG
Organism: uncultured Psychrobacter sp.; assembly: GCF_947500265.1. Lineage (GTDB taxonomy): Bacteria > Pseudomonadota > Gammaproteobacteria > Pseudomonadales > Moraxellaceae > Psychrobacter. Next base: position 66,354 of record NZ_CANMRN010000005.1, read on the forward strand.
GGTGGTAGCTCGGCACGATGGACACTACCATCTAGTAAGCTGGTTTGGGTGACTCGCTTGGGTGTTATGATTAATTCATTGGCGGGCGGGAAGTAACCGAATAAGCGCTCACCAACCGGTAGTGCATCGCTATTTGATTCGATCACATCGCCAAATCCCCAGACTGGAATGATGCCCCATTTTTCAGGCTCGTCACCATTTGGCGGAAAAAACTGCCAATAGCGTAATTGGTCACCCATGACTGCATAAGTAATATTATTTGCAGTAAAAGCAAAGCGATCGACTTTTACACGTACTTCGCCATCATCTAGAGTGTGTACAGGCGTCTCTTGCAGGCGAGCTTGGGTTAGGTTTGCTTTATTGGTCTGAAATTCTTGCATGGTTATTCCCTTTTTTATTTTATAGTTGTCGGATTAAGCATTAGCAGTTTTGGCTTGACGCGCTGCCGTAATTTGCATGACTTCGCCCATGAGCTTAGGCATGTTTGCAGCGGCTTTTGGTCCTGCTTCTTTTAAGCGCTTAAGAATAGCCAGCTCTTCAGGCGGGGTGTCTTCGCTGACACGTACTAATTTGGTGAAGCCATCTAAGCGATTATTAATCATCCATTCACGTAGCGCAGACTCTTTTGACCAACGCATTTGATTCTGCATTTGTTTAACAAGCCCAACTAAAAAGTCCGTATCATGATTTGGGATTGGCACCACTTGGCATAACTCGTTTTTGACAGTTTCGTCATCGTAATTGGCCTCGATGTGGGCGATAAATGCGGCACTGAACACAGGCTGATAGGTACGTACGGTTTGCACCACCACAGTATCACCTTTGAACACATCGTACGTCTCTGTCACTGGTACTGCCCGTGCAGAGCAGTCGATATGCATAGTGTTGGGGGTGGTAGAAATACTGTCCTCACCAAAATAAATTTTGTCAGTATCTAAGCGGGTCACGCGCCCTTTACGTACAATGTTTTTAACACGGCGTAATTGCTTAAGCTCTTCACTACTAATGGTAGCGCCATGGAACATTTGCGGGCGTACATTTGGATCAATACGCATTAATACGCCGCCTTTTTCTAATCGATTAAAAAGGTCTTCGATGTTTTTAGCTTCAGCAATCGCTTCTGCTTGAGTAGCCTGTGCTCCAATAGTATGGGTGAAAAAATCACGAGAGGGTTGGGTGTTTTTACGATCGATCAGCCAAGCATCTCTTGGCATAATCCATGTGATATGGTCTGGATCAATTTGGTTTTCTAGTAGCCATAAAACCGCATCTATACCTGTTTTTCCGCCGCCTATAATGACGTAACCATCACGGGGTTTGGTTAGACTCGGCAAGTCATTTAACGGGCCAAACTTAACACCTTTAGCAATCTCGAAGTTTGGGGTATGGGTTGCTGGTACTGAGGTTTTAAAATAAGTACCATCAATTATTTTCTTGTTGATCTTAACCTCATAGCTGGTATCAGACAGCAACGATGAAAACTTGCCGTCGCCTTGGTACTCACACATCGGGAAGTATTTCACGCGGCCACTTGGTAAAAACGTATGCTTCATGACTTTATCAAAGTACGCCATGACTTCTGCGCCTGACGCCAACTCAGACAAGCCTTTATTTAAACCAATTTTATCAATCGTACCGCCGCAAAGCTCACGTGAGCTAACGCCATAAAAAGATGACGGCTGATGTAAGGTGACAAATGAATAGGCATCGTTCCAATGACCACCTGGCTTATGATGTTTATCGACGATAATAATATTAGCATCAGTTTCTGTGAGCAGCACATCGGCAAAAGCCATACCCACCGCGCCACTACCAATGATTAGATAATCCGTTTCTAGCTGTTGAATACTCATAGCGTCCTTACTCTTAAGTTGAGTTTCTATCAATACAATCAATTCATAATTGTTTGTATATAACAGTGTTATATACTAGAATAACACTGTTATAATTGTCAAGACATAGTGAGAATCTAATGGATGCCAGAACCAAAATATTAAACGCCGCATCTGAGCTTTTCTTAGAAGGGGGCGGGGACGCCTTGAGCGTACGCGCTATATCCAAGCGGGCAGGACTGTCCACCATCGGTATATACAGTCATTTCCAAGGTAAGCAAGGCATACTAGATGCGCTGTACATAGAAGGATTTAATCTCGTCCGTGAAGCCATGGATGTCATTCCAGAGGGTAGAGCAAACAAAGAGCAAGTGCTAGAGGCGTGCCTAGGGTATCTCAATGTAGGCGAGAAATATGAGGCGCACTATCGGCTGATTTTTGGGGAATCTGATGCAGGATATCAGCCCTCAATCGAGGCCATTGCAGCAAGAGACAGCGCGTTTTCAAAATTGGTGCGGGTGGCAGGTTCTTATTTATCAGAAGAGGCTAGCGTGACGCAACGTCGGCAAATAGCGTTAGATATCTGGGCAATCGTACATGGGTACGTCAGTATCAGTCACCATGTGGTGTTCGCCGATGGACTGGAGCTAGACTGGAAGACGATGGCACTTCGTGTGGTTGAAGTACAGTTGGATGCTATTGATATAACTAATGACCTAACTAAAGCTAAGCATCAATAAAGCCTTTCCGAACAACCCGGTAAATCAGCAGTATGAAGGTAACAATGAATATTAAACAGCGATTCGTAAGTATTGCTCACGGATAGGTAACTACATAGGTACATAGCGTTTAAATAATCCATCAGATAACGAAGAAGTACTTACTGCGGCTTTTGGTGAAGAACGCATAGCGCAAAGAATGCGCAACTACTCACGTATCATTAGCAGATTGATTGTTGAGCAAGCCAATGCTGATATCATCGCATCAACCAAGAGCGCAATCAATCTGCAAAACACGATGGGCTTAGCTTTACAGGACAATGCTACCGACTCGCACTTAGCGGTGCTTGAGCGCGCCAATGCTTTGGCATTACATACTTTCGATGATGCGGAGTCTTTTGATTCTGAGTCGCGTACTCAGGTTTGGGTAGATGGCTCTCAAAGCTACGTGGATGCTGAGGACGCACAAGAAGGCACTCGCGCCAATATTGGTCTATATGGCGAATATACCGTACAGCCGAGCTGGCGTGTTGGCGCAGGTATGCAAGCGGCCAATCAAAACAATAACACCGTAGAAAATGGCATTAAAAAAAACACAAGCTATGGCATTCAAGCCTATTCTTTATTGGGCGGAAAAGACACGGCTTGGTGGAACACCACATCTCTGAGCTTATCTAAACATGACTTGGACGTTAATAGAACCGTCAGGCTAGATGGTAATGACGGCATAAACATTATCAACAATAGCGAACGCGGTGATGCGGATGCCGATGTGTTTAGTGCATACAATGAGCTTGGCTACAACTTTCTTATCAAGAAAAACGTCGCGCATGGTGCCTTTTTGGGTTTGAATTACAGTGATACAGACATAGGTGGTTATACCAGTGGCAATGCTGATTCTCGCACTGCACTAAAGGTTGATAGCACCTCTAGCGAGGCATGGGATTCAGAGCTTGGTTACCAGTTACAGTATGGCTTTGATTTGATGGGCACGCCTGCCAAACTTCAAAGCAAAATCGCTTACGTGCATGTTATCGACGATGGTTTAACAGACAGTTTATCGACAACGTCTTTAGCTGATGGACAAACGAGAAACGTTAGTATTACCCAAACAGATAAAGATGACGACTATGGACGTTTTGAGCTGAGTGTGAGCAACAAGGTTCACAACAATGTCTACGCATATTTAAATGGCGATACCACCTTTGCACGTGACGATAAGGACAGCTCAGTACAACTAGGCTTGCAATATCAATTTTAAATCTTAATGTATGAATTTCAGACTGCGCTGCTCAATAATTCATTTATGAGCAGCGTTTTTTGCTTATGCATGTCAATATATTAATTACAAGTGCGTATTACTGATTGACGCTACAATACTCAGGTATCAGTGATATCAATGTGTGCGAAATATTTAAAGAATAGGGGTGGCGTGTATGTTTGGCATCATAAAAGACTGGCGTGAACAGCGTATATTGGACAACAGCGAGTTTACCCATGCCGATTGGATGCAGGCGGCTGAGCGTATTGTGATACTCGATAGATTGAGTGTTGACGAGATGACACATTTATTTGAGCTAGCAACGTTATTTTTGGCTGATAAATCTATCACTGGTGCACAAGGTTTTGAGATTACCGATGCTGTCAGACAATCTATTGCACTACAAGCCTGTTTGCCTATCTTGAACTTAGGTCTTGACTGGTATGCTGGTTGGTCATCCATCATTATTTATCCTGGCTCGTACAAGAGTGCTAGCACCACGGTAGATGAATTTGGTATCGTTCACGAAGGCAGTCAACACCGTAGTGGAGAAGCATGGCTGCGAGGGCCTGTTATTCTTTCATGGAAAGATGCCAAGCACTCAGGCGAACGTGATGGACACAACGTGGTCATTCATGAATTTGTACATAAGCTCGATATGATGAACGGCCGCGCCAATGGTTTTCCACCGATGCAACCTGATATGGATCCTGCAAACTGGACACAGATTATGAGCCGCGATTTTGAAGATTTTCAAACCCATCGCAAGTCAGGGCTTGATCGTTATGGCGCAACCAATCCTGCAGAATTTTTTGCCGTCCTCAGTGAGGTTTTTTTTGAAACGCCACAAAAGCTGGTTGATGCTTATTCAGATATTTATGAGATTATGGTGAAATTCTTTCGTCAGACGCCGTTATAAATGATATTTATAGAGATGGTGATAGTAAGCTGTATTTAAAACAGCATAAGCATATTGGAATTAGGGAAGCTTAGGTGATCAACTATAAAAACTTAAGCGAGCTACAACAAGTGCTAAAATTAATCAAAAAAACCGCACAAAGTCCCGAGCTTAAAACTGACGAAGGACGCGAACTGGTTGAGATTATAAGCCGCTATACGCAGACGTTTGTATGGTTACAGCGCTATTACGAATATGCTGTCTTTAGAGGGCTAGTAAAAAGTATTGTCATTAAAAGTCATATCAAAAACCATGTAGCACAAGCTGCTATATATATTTAATTGAATATATATAGCATTTATAACCAGATAGAGTAGGTTGTCAATTTAAACAAGTCTTATAGAAGTTGTCGGGTAATCGTTTTCTACGCCTTAAACCGTCCATTGATCATTAATAATGGCAACCAGGTAACGCTTGCCTTGATACTCATCAAATACTAAGCGTAATACCCGCCAGTCCATACCATCATACTCATCCGTGCCTTTATAATAAAATTCTACAACATCTGATGTTTGGTATATATTTTTTAAGTTATTGATAGAATTACCATTATTTTTGAATTCATTGACATTGATGCTAGCACTATTAAACTTTTTGCCATCCACCCAAGTATCCAAATAAGTAGGCAACGGCGTGACTAACAGATCGCCAGTACCGTCTTTTTCGCCCCAAGTAAATTGGATGTTAGACTGCTGTAAATACTGTGCAAATTGCCCGCGGCTAAAGACTTTATCTGACTCAGGCCGTACATAAGCGTACATTGAAAAACGAACGCCACGTATTGGATGGATATCATTAGTGATTCTAGAAAAGTCCTTATTTGCCAGTGCGCGCTGTATACGTAACGCTTGCTGTCTAAGGGTTTGCTGGCTGATATCAGCATTACTAGGTGTTGATGAACTACTGGTTGGCTGAGATACAATGGCTTCGCTGGACTCAGAAGCAGACTGACAACCCGTCGCAGCTAGCGTGAATAGCAAAAAACTACTAAAGGCTAATGTCGCAGATTTTTCCTTAAAAAAAGCAGGTAATGTCATCATAAAATCATCCTTAGCACAGTTATTAGCGAAAGAAACATCACTATAAATTGTCATGGGAACCGGTAAAAAATACCATAAAAGCGTTATGTAATCGATATTTTGGTAAGTAAACCTGAATGATACGATAATACAGCAGAGTCCGAATATAGGTATGATGTAATAGTCGGTAACACTTGTAGGATAAAAGCTCGCAGAGAATAAGATGCCAACATATAAATCGCTGACATTACTATTGACCATAGGACTGATGCCTGTCGGTCACGCTATAGCGGATTTATCAAAAGTAGATCAGAAACAAAATGCCTTAGCTAATATCAAGATTGCGACCATCACGAAAATGTACCAACAAGATATGGATGATCAAGGTATGAGTCATCCTGTAGTGCTGCAGCAATACGCTGATGCTGACTTGCAAGCAGCGATGCAACTTGAGCAAGCGTATTTTGATAAAACTCAGACGTCCTGCAATATAGATTACGATGTGCTTTGGAGCTCGCAAGATCCTGACTATACGCAAGACAAGAAGTTTTCAATAACTGCTCAAGGACTGGTTCAGGTTAGCTTGGCGCAAGGTAGCGATATTTATTATGAGTTGTCATGTGATGACAATGATAAAACGTGCCAAGTCGCAGATGTGGTTTTAGATCAGGATGGCAAAACGTTGCGGAAGCATTTGCTTGAAACTTGTCGTTAGTAGAAGTCTATAACTCAAACTCATATTAAATCTGATCTAAGGTGTAAGAATGACATGGTATAAATGTTTTTTCGCCTAACTACTAAAACCGTTGGTTTGTTTTCGTATAATGTATATTATGTTAAACTAGAGCTACCTGACATTAACTTCATGAGATGATGATTAACAGTAAGCTATTAGATAATTTGGTTGATAATTGCTTGACCAGAATATGTACTACCTATCAAATAAATAGTGTAATCATCCTTGACGTAACTACTAACTCATATGTCTTGAATGCTTAATACGCGAAGTCCTAATTGAGCTTAGTGTATCAGTATTAGATCAAGTCGCTAATAACCTCTTTGCATCCTCTCGTTCCTAATCATCACCTAACAGCCAAATTCACTATCATTCAATTGTTAGCATCTCAATCAACTGGCGCTTTGGTACGAATATTCTTGCAACACGTTAGGTAAGATATCATTACCTATGGACTCTATTAGCTAAGATCAAAAGCCATAACTCTTTTAGATATCTATTACTTCATATAATTTCTAATAGCGCATGTATGATCTGACAATGTTCCTACCTGGCCTGTTTGCAAGTCTGGTTTAGATCTACCTTATAATCACGAATATCATTGCCAACTAAGCTGTAATACTTTTTGTTTTAAGTAATCAAAAACCCTCTCACTACTAAGAAAGTATTTATCCCTCTTCGCAATATACTTCAATCTGGAGCACTAAGTTAACAACCTCCAAATTTGCACAGAACAGTACTATGACCCTGATTTTTATATTCTGTGCACGTACAGGAGCATGGTTTTCTTTGTAAATAAAAGTAAGAACTCTATCAATAGTAATAAATAGCGTTCTTACTTTTAATCTATCTGAAGTTTATTGCTCCAAACACCATATATATCAATAAACACATGGCTTACTCCTTTGCTTTACCTTATACTATAATCATCCCCAACTTTCCCTTGGGGATGATTCGATATAAAACCCTTTAATTTAAAGGGTTTTATGAAATAAATAATAAATAACAGTGTCCATACTAGTGTCCAATAGCTATCTATGTTTCCCAAAATACACTTTTTCAGGATTTATAAGACATGCGCAGAGATTGCTCTAAAACTAAGTATAGAGATAACAGATTAACACTCACAATTTACCTAGCTTATAAAGCTGACGGATGTACATTATGGCTGTCGATAATTTAAATGATATCAATAAACTTGAATGCCGAGATAAAGATTACTCGGTCAGTGTCTCAGGTATCGCGGGTTTAAGTATCCGTATTTATCCAAATGGTAAAAAAGAATACTACTTGAGGTACGCTCATCCGCACATCGATGGTAAGCGTCCTAGAATGATGCTAGGCAAGGTCGAAGAAATCAGTCTATATGAAGCTAAGCATAAAGCAGAAAATATACTTAGCGTGGTTGCACAAGGCTCTGACCCTAAAGCTATCCATAAAAAAGAACAAGTCAATAAGTATGCTCATCTAAAGAACGCCACATTTTCTGAAATTACACAAGCGTGGCGAGACCACAAAACATCAAGTCGTAACAATAGTAAATCTAGAAAGCGCGCGTTTAGTGAATCAACCCTTAAATTTTGGGATTTGTGTCTAGGATACATGTGCCAAGAAATTGGTGATTTGAGAATGAACGATATCACCAGCGAGATGATATTGAGTGTATGTGAGGCGATTCAAAACAATGAAAATCAAGCAACCTTCGTTGGTGCAAGCACTAGGCTGTATACTGAAAAAGTATTCTCATTCGCTGTCGCAAGAGGATTATGCGATAGAAACGTAGCTATTGATACACGTGGCGAGCTAGCACCTGCCAGCTCAGGCAATCACTTACCAGCTATTACTAAACCTGATCAGTTTGCCACTCTCCTAAACGACATGTCCAATTTTAAAGGCGCAAGTAAAATAACATTGGAGGCAATGAATTTACTACCTTACGTCTTCGTACGTAGTATCGATTTACGGTCTATGCGCTGGCAAGATATAGATTGGAATAACAAGCTATGGGAGTTTTCTCCTACTAAAGGCGAAGGTCGTGAAGATATGGTATCGCACTTGGTTGTGCCTTTAGCTATTCAAGTCATTGAGCGCTTACGAAGAATACAAGCAATTACAGGTCATAAAGATTACGTATTTGCATCGATGCGTGCATCAAGCAATAGCTATATTAGCAAAGCGACTCTAGTACAGATATTTCATAGGCTTGGCTATAAAGATGTACAATGCGCTCATGGCTTTCGAGCATCTGCTAAAACCCTACTAATGGAACAACCTGAGCTGCGCTACTCAGACATCGTGACTGAGCTGCAATTAGGCCATCGGATAAAAGATACGCACGGCGGCGCTTATAATAGGCTTGATGAGATAGACACAAGAGTACACATGATGCAAGATTGGGCAGACTATATAGATAAGCTCCAAAATTCAAAATAAAGATTACTTTAGTTTGATCATATCTCTCAATAATAATGGTTTTTTTGAATATCGTGTCTAATACAGATTTCATTACAACAATCAAGAGATAAATAGTTGCTATCACCTATAAAATTGAGCAATATCATTGCTTTATAGGAAGAGCTAATATAGCATTTAACTGTAAGAGACACCTTAATAAAAATTCATATATTCGCAGGCTTCGATGTCAATACTAAAAATAAAATCTATTGTATTAAACAACTCAAATCCGATTAGTTTGTTGTTTGATAGTACTACTACACTTCCCTGTCTATACCCTATGCTATATATCAATAGCTCATTGAAATTTAAAAGTGAATCAACACAACAAGCTTATTTACAAGGTATCAAGCAATGGTATGAGTTTTGGCAAGAGAAATACGATCAGTCATTCTGCAAGTATTTCAGAGAACATAAATCTAATCCAGAATTGATGATTAAAGAAATAGATAGCTTTATATTATATTTGGAAAATATACAGGTAGTTGATCAGAAACTAATCAGATTAGGAACCAATCCTTCAATTAATTATAATACACTTGCACATCGTTTGCGGGCTATCCTTAGCTATTTAAACTATTTGCTAGATACCTTTAGTCAAATATATGGTAAATCTATAAGTCCTGAAATTGCCAGATACAAGTCTGTAATCTATCAAAAGTATGATCTTGTCAAAAACTTATCCTCTAATCATCACAAGGCTCATAAGAATGGAACGAACTTCAAAAGCCTCACAGAGGAAATGCAAAAAGCTTTACGTTCTATTATTTCACCTAAAGCACTAGAACCATTATTTAAAAGTAATGAAGCTCAGTTAAGAAACTTTCTCATTGTACGTTTACTTTTGAACTATGGCCTGAGGACTGGAGAGCTACTACTCTTAACTCTTGATTCAATTAAACCCGACGTAAAAACACATAACACTTACCTCCTTATAACTGATACACATCATAAAACAGACACTCGTATAACAAAGCCACAGATTAAAAACGTTCAGTCTATTCGAAGCATTCTATTGGAGAAACGCGATGTTCAATTTATAAATATATATATCAATTATATTAGACGCAAAGAAGCTAAAAATCGTATGCTATTCCTATCCTTACAAGCACCCTACGCACCTCTCAGTAAATCAGGTTTTAAAAAAATTATAGCTACGATTAATGAGAATATGAAAAGTAAGCATCCTCAATTCTTTGACACTAATTATGTGGATTCTCTTGATAAAATTTCAGCTCATACTCTTCGGCATACATGGGCATATATGATGCTTAAGTATAACTATGAATCATATTTAAGCACTCATCATAAGGCAAAAGCGATGGAAAAGGCTGTCGAGAATTTAAGAAAAATGGCGGGTTGGTCGCTCAATAGTACTATGCCATATCTATACGCCAGCCGTTTTATGTCAGAAAATGCTAATTTAGCTAATATTCAAAGAATTACAAAAGTGGATACATTATGACTAATACTAATCTGGCACTAAATTTTCTTGAGCATTCGAGTCATCGTTTATTTTCTGAGGCTCAGATAGATAACATTGACAGTCTGCATATTCCTACTGTAATTAGGTTTATGCTTGCTGATAGGTATGACACTAAGTTTATCAATAGTACGTATGATACTTGGGAATTTACTTACTCTGGACTTAAAAATATAATTAAATTTGATGGCTTAGATTATCACGAAGTTAAACTATTAAAGTACTTCCTAGCGTACTATATTCAAATTAATAGTCCGTCAAGCTTATACCTATCCGCTAATAAAATAAAAAATTTATTCAATGAACTTGTAGAAAGAGGTATGGAATTTTCTTTTAAGTCTTTTGAAACTATTCTTTTAGAGTTAGCAAAAAACATCAGTTCCTCTCGTGATTACTATAGAGTCAAATTATTTATAAAGTTAATGATTGTTGAAGATTTTGACCTATTTGGAGAGGCAGATGAAGATAAATTAGAGATTTTAGAACGGCCATCGAGTTTCAACTCGCAATTGTTTTATCAAGAAACTGAAGACGCCATCAGCAAACCTATAATCACAATGATACAAAATGGCTTTGCGAAACTAAATTCAGAAATTTCTCAAAAACAATCAATAGCAGACAATACTATTAAAAACGCCTCTGTCCTTGGTCTTATCTATGTAACTGGTATGAGACCCGTTCAATTGTCAAAACTTTCTGTTGAAGATATAAAGATCGATACATACACGAAAGAAGGTGAAAGTATGCGCTACAGCATACTTGTGCCTTATGCAAAACAAGGTCGATTCAATCATGCTAAAATTTCTATAAAACTACCTGAAGAAATCGCTACAGTTATTTTGCAATATATTAAGCAATTTAAGTTATCTACGAACCATCAGCTTTTTGATTTAGGTAATTATGCAGTAACTTACTGTACTACTGCCATCAATGAACAACTCTTTGAATTCTCACCGCAGGAATATCAGCAACGGGTTTCAAATGGTGAACTAATCCAAATTAAATATACAAGCTCTCAATTCCGTCATCATATAGCTTATTCAATGGCACTATCAGGATCAAGTGCTGAAGACATTGCTTATATCTTAGGACACTCGTCATTAGTTACAGCTAGACATTATATTTTTTCATCACCCAGTCTTGCTCAAATCCGAGCCATGGCACTTGGTAGAAATCCTGTTTACCAGCAAATGATAGCTATGCTAATGACTGGTAATATCATTACCCATGAGCAAGGCTATGGAGAAAACATAGTAGGATTCGTTAATAGTAAGATTCACAGCAATATAGGCAAATGCAGCTATAAAGCTGACTGTTTTCTTGAGCCTGTACGTAGTTGTTACGGATGTGTCTATTTTAACCCTTATGTAAATGGTAACCATAAAGAAGTTTTAGAGTGTATTCAAAACGAACTAGAATCCATCATACATATCTCTGATGCTGTTTATAACTCATCAAATCCAATCATTGCTATTCACCAAGCTACTAAATTTGAAATAGAGTCAGTCGTTAAGCGCTGTGAGCTAAATAGTGAGGTGAAAAATGCAGATCACTAATTACAATGAGTTCATTAATGAGCAAAAAGAGTATTTTGAAAATAACTTATGTAAATCCAATGATGCATCGTGGGAAAACATCTCATGGTTAAAAAATGGTACTGGTTCAAGTTGGTTACTTTCACGAGGTAAACCAAGTATATGTTTTAATTTAATAAATAGATTGAAAGGCTTAAATAATATAGAAGTATCACAAGACTACCAATATTTTTGTAAAGCAATGTTGATATACAGCTATCGTCAAGCCAATGGTAAGGCTTCGCCACAAAAACTCGCTGCTGAACTCTTAGTGCTAAAGCGTTGGTTCTATTCCCTACAAGATCTTACATCTAACACTCATCCCACAAAACTCTCAACAGAAATTCTCAACCATGCATACTCTCTATTGAAGGATAATAGTGTTCCTACTAATCTTCCAGATCATGTCGGAACATTCAAAAGACTACAAGACATAGTGAATAAATATGGATTCACTTCTAAGAAGCTAGAGTTCGAAGTTGATTTAAAATATATTAATAAGCAGAATAGAACACAGAAAGCAAGAATAACTAAAGAGCTTCTTGAAGACAAAAATATTGACGAAAGCCAGATAAATGCAGAAAAATTAATTTCGATTCAAACCTTTATAAATATTGCTTCTCTTAAAAACTTTTGTCAGGGTGAAGGCGAAAAAATACTTTTAAACTCGCTATTTTTATCTATCGTAACAGGGTTTCGTTCGACTGAAACAATAATGTTGAAGAAAGACTGTTTAATCGAAAGACCTATATTAGATCCACAGACCAAGAAACCTATAAGTATTAATAGTAAAATACAGTGTATGCTTGGTATACGCTATTATGGTGCAAAAGGGGCTGGCGAGAGAATTCACTGGGTTGAGCCGTCTTCAGTTACGCTTGTTAAAAGCATCATACAAAACACTTTAAATCTTACCGAAGAATATCGAGAGCACCTAATTTATTTGAGGCAGAAAAACTTAAAAGACTTTCTTCCCAAGGGTGTTGATGACATTCCTGATGATTTGATCGAGCTAGACGATTTAATCGACCATTTATTTATTTCAAAAAAACGAACAAGAGGTCGTGGTGGTCGAAGAGATGCCATACTAAAAACATTTAAAAATGCTCAAGTAAAACCTGATAAGACAATCTCTGATGGAACGAGTGAGCTTAAGTTCTATAGTAAAAAGACCTTGAACGAATTCATTAAATCAACAGCAGATTATGATACTGAAGATCCTATAAACAAGAAGTTTGAGTTTGAGGGTAAGCTGGTTGACATCCCTTATGAAGATATATTGTTTATTGTCCAGCATGGGAGCACTACTCTATCTCGAAATCTGATCAATAAGATGAATATTACAATACTAGATAACCATGTTATAAATAATTTCTTAGGCACAGGTAGCAATATATCAATCTTTGAAAAGTACAATCTTAAAGATAGCGACAATCAAATCTCCAAAATATCAAGCCACATTCCTCGTCATAATATTAATACTTTCTTAGCTATTGCTGAAATTTCAGACCACTTGCAAGCAATGCTGATGGGGCGGGTTGATATTGAACAAAACAAACATTATCAGCATTTGAGTATTAAGCAAATTAGCCAAAATGCCAGTTTAACTAGTAACAGTAGTCAACTTCAGGCATCCAATGAGTTAATAACAGTTTCAGAGCCTGTGCAGCCTGGAGAGAACAATGTAAAAAGCCCAATTGATGACATCTTAGAATATGGCTTGATGCTCTTTAGCGACGATAAAGACTTAGAAGCTAATCTGAAAAATAATCTACATACTTTTAATAGCACTAATGAAGTATCAAACTTTATCGAACAATCCTTTGATGATGGTTACTTTGAAGATATTAGTAAAGCTTTTAATGAAATGGCACATACAGAGCCAGCCAAAGCGAAAGAGCTAATAAATACCCACGCCTACCTACATCCCCTACCCTTTGGATCATGTATGCGTAATATAGCGGCTCACGGTTGCCCTAAGCGGTTAGCATGCCAGTCAGGGGTATCCTGTGTCAATTTTACAGTGACAGGACGTATGGGTGAGCTTGAAAACTTAAAGCTCACTAAAAATAGACTACTTGAACAAGCTAAAAACTTAGCTGATAACTCTGAATTTACGCGAAGGGTAAAAGAGCAAATTCAAAACCTTGAGCACTTCGAACAAAAAATCATGATCGGCTACAGTAATAAAACTCCAGTAAATATATATAACGCAATAGATACTGAGCTTTCTCAGCCAAGGACACTTGCTGAACTGTTTTCACTAGAATACGAAAAGATAAAAGCTAATGATGAGGAGGAAGGCAAATGCTAAGAGGTAGCGAGCTTAACGAAGTTATTGAGAATGAGCTTAAAGAAATGGTGAAAGAAGGTATTAAGAAGGCTCCTATTTCAAACACTGCTCTACATAAGAGACTTATTGCCAAAGAACATATCAAAGGCGGTCTGAGTACGCTTAGTACGCCAGAACGCAAAGTATTAATCCAAAAATATACCACAGAACAGCTTTTACCATTGAACTTGAATGAAAAAGAAGAGCAGCTATACGTCAATAAAAAGACACGTCAAGCTCTTCTTGACACCATTAAAGGATTAAAAGAGAGAATAACTGAGCTTGAAGGTGAGCTAAATCAAAATACTGTTACCCTCATACAAATCATTAATCAAGTAAAGTTGAAAACCAATCTTGAGTGGGATGATTTACTTGCACCTTATTTAATATCTGAGCTCAAAAATCAGTCTAATTTAAAGAAGATATAGTGAGTTATCATATTCAAACAAAGAGTATAAATACTTAAAGTATCAATCATATACCCTTGTAAACTGGACTGCCCCGACTGTATCCCGTAGATATTAAAGCCTACCACTGCTAAAAATTGTTATTTTTTAGCAGTGGTCAATGAGATGACAAAAGATAAATGCATGATTGCCTTTGAAAATTGCGTCTATAAGATTCGAAAAAGCGAAGGAGTATCTTAAGAAAGACTTACAGAAATGATAAATCTTGATTGGAGCTGCATTGGCAATATAGAGCGTAGCGAAAAAATATTACCTGAAGAAGGCGTATGAGATATATGATGAGACCATCATAGAATATATATTCTTTACCATGATGTAAAATTAGTAATATCAGACATCCTTTGTAGTGTTACATTGCTACCTAATTCTTTATCCCAAAAATCTTGTCTCTGCTGGGTAGTAAAAGAATCACCATCCCATTCGATAACTTTCTTATTTTTTGAATTAGCATGGATTTTCAAAATGTTATTTAAGTGTGTATCGCATCCCGAATATCCAAATAAAATAACCTCATCCACCTCACTTAATGAAAGAACCATGTAACTCCAATATGTTGATAATATTTCAGAGGCGGTAATCACACTAGGTTTATGTGGGATATGCGTTAATACAACATGTTTACTACCAAAAATGTTTGCTGTTGAAATTTGTGAAGTGTGTAATTTGTACGTTATATTATTGATATCTTTAAATAATGGGCTACCATGCAAATGCAGGTAATACCCAAAATTCTTACTATATTTACGAACTAAGTTTGAGCTGCTAAATCCTGAATTAGTAAATCCATCAACCAATTCTCCAGTATATCCACTACAAATATCTGCATCGATAAATGCTTGATAAAGTAATTTGTCGTAATTTAGTGTTGCTACATGAGATTTAGTTGTTCTAACAAAATCAATCAACGCATCTCTAAATAATGTAGGCAAAGAGCTTGTAGAATCGAATAAATATGAAGCAACGGTATGCACATATTCTTGTGTAGAGTTAGTAAAGTCATGCCCGTAATTAGATAACCAATGTTCTCCAGAGTTTGTATTAGGAAATTCATCAAGATAATCACAAGAGGTTGACACTAGATATAGTTTATCTAACTCATCTTCTGAGACGGGACATGTATTTGAAGGTATACAGTTCTGAATGAGATCACGTTGTACGGTATCGCTCCATAAACTATCATCTGTCCAAACAGTTTTTAGTGCATTTGTTAATGAGTAATGGCTATGATCGATTGCCATTCCCAATCCATTCCCAAAAATCAGAAGTTTACGTGACATTATTTTTAATCATCCAAGTTTATGAAAGGCACAATCTAGTACTCTTTTATCTTATGTTAGCATAAATGTTGGTATACCTAATTAGACAAATAGTTATATCAATAATATCAACAATCAAAATTGATTACTAAAAACTAGAAGCTGCCTTTGATTACTTACTTGCCAGCAGGCAAGCCCACTAACCTTATTGCTCGAAAGGATTTTATGCATAATGAATATTTAATTATCGATGATATAAAATTATTCATCACTATTGAAATATCTTGGCATAGCAGTGTTCATCAACTAGCTAATGTATTCTGATAAGGCATAAGCACGCCGCCTAATATGGCTTATCAAGCCGAACATGCTTTTTGGAATTTAGATTAAACAAGTGAAGATTGGATCAATGAGTAGTGTAAGTACTTTTTTGGATTTAATCGTTCGAAAGCTTAAATTTAATAATACAATATAGCTCAGCTTTATGTTAAAAACTACAACCACTTACCTATACACACTCAAACACCATAGTTTTATCATAATTATGGAAACGGCATAGGGTTTGTAAAAATCTTATAATATTGTCTGTATCTCCAGACACAAACTTAATGATATATGCCAAAATGGCAAGCCAGCTTTGAGGCTAAAGAGCAATTCAAGATGATACTAAAGGATTTTTTATAATGGCATATTCTAGCCTATCGATTAAACAACTGATTACAGATATCAACTCTAATAAATATTACCTGCCTGCAATCCAAAGAAAGTTTGTTTGGGGCGAGGAAAAAATATGCAGATTGTTTAATTCTATTATGCAGGACTACCCGATTGGAACTTTCTTATTTTGGGAATTAACAGCTCAGAAAGCCAATGAATATACGTTTTATGAATTTCTTAAGAATTATCATGAGCGTGACTCTAGAAACCAACTGGTTAACTACGACTTTCCTTTTGAAATTCGTGGCGTATTGGATGGACAGCAGCGTATTAGTTCAATGTATATTGCTCTTCAAGGTGTGTATTGCACTAAGAAGAAATATGCAAAGACCACGAACAATAGCGCATATCCCGAACGTAAAATGTATATAAACCTATTAAATGAAGACTATGAGTTTAAATTCTTAACCGACAAAGATGCTCAAAATAGTAAAAGTGGTTACTTTTATCTTGTTAGAAATATTTTAAGTGAGCTCGAAGATTCGGATGCTGACTCTGACAATATTGTTGATAAGCTAATTGAGACTGATCCTAGTAGATCAGAGCTATTAATAGAGAATAGAAGACATGCAAAAAAGATAATTAATCGTTTACTCAATAAATTTAACGATGACCAGTTAGTGAGTTACTTCAAGATTATTAATAAAGACCTAGATGATATCTTAGATATTTTTGTACGCGTTAATAGCGGCGGGACAATATTATCAAAATCTGACCTTCTATTCTCTACCTTAGTAGCACATTGGGAGGATGGTCGTGACCAAATTGAGAAACTTATATCTGACATGAATGGCGAAGATGGCCTATTTAACTTTAATACAGATTTTTTGATGCGGACATGCTTGTTTCTTGTAGATGCACCAATGAACTTTAAGGTGCAGACCTTTAACTCTACGAACATCAATAAGATAAAAGATAATTGGGATCAAATTCGCAAGGCCCTAATAGATGCGGCAGCAATGCTAAGAGAGTTTGGCTTTAATAAGAGACGATTATCCTCCAATTATGCTGCAACTCCATTGGCCTATTATCTACATAAAGGTGGAAAGGTAGACTCTACGACTAAGCCAGAATTGAGAAAGTTGATTGTACATAGTCTCTTGAAGCAAATTTATAGTGGTCAGGCAGATACCGCTCTAAGTGGTCTGCGGGATGGGTTAAGAATAAAGTCTGGTGATGGTGATACATACATACTAAAAGCCATTAAGTTTGATTTTTCCGAATATAAAAACACCAGAATGTCGGGCGGGAAGAAGCTAACCATTGATACCACGGACATTGAAAACTTCTTAGAGTACAAAAAAGGAGCATTTAGCTTCTTATTACTTTCAACGCTTTATCCAGACTTAAAGTTAGATCAGATCACATTCCATCAAGATCATATGCATCCTCACAGCAAATTTAAGCCATCTATATTGAAAGAAGTTGGAATAGATAGCGAAACTATCAAGCAGTGGCAGGATATGCGAGATCAGGTACCTAACTTGCAGTTACTCGAAGGTCGCGAAAATACTGTAAAGCAGGCTACTGACCTATCTAAGTGGGTTAATAGTAAAGCTGACAATGCAACTTATTATCTAAAGCGAAATTATATCTTAGATGAGCAGTCATTAGAGCTAGAAGATTTCGAAGGCTTCTTTGCAAGTCGGAAACAACTTCTAAGAAAAAGGCTGCATGAGCTATTTGATGTCACTTATATTGAAGAATCATTTGAGGAGGCAATATAGTAGCTAATCAAGGAGGCGCGGCTTATTGCTTAGCTACTATAACTATACTGCCACTAGAATTTTTGGATGCATTGCTAACGTGGAAAGGACGAGCTTAAAGGACTATTTCTCGGTGGTTATAACCTATGATTGGTTCTTGTTCTCTACAATAATCTTCTATTCTATTCTTTTTCCTTACCTCTACATCCGTTACAGCAAATGCTCTAATAGTAGATCTTAAACCATTAAGCACAAGCAAGTGCGATAGCTGATGATACAAGTATGTGACCTTTTTTATCGTTTGTAGCCTTAACTCATCAAAACCTTCAAAGAAAAAGAAAGTAGTAAAGCTATATCTCTACTACTTCGAGTATGCCTGTGCCAATGAGCTGTTGTTTAAGCGAATCTTCTAATATAGGTACCGAAATGAATAACTTATTCCTAGATCTACTTACTGCTACATAGTTAATTCGTTGTTCTTCTTTAGTAAGGTCTGGATGGGTTATAAAAGCTAAGTGTTTCGGATCTGGCAATAAAAGTAATACATTATCGAATTCATTCCCTTTTGCTTTATGGACAGTTAAATAATCACTATCTTCATTTACTGCTTTTACACAAAGATAAAGACTAATAAAAGTGTTTCCTTCGTAAAATATCTTAACTTTTCCTCGTGTAACATTAGGAAACGATAGGTCTGCTAAATCAGCCACAAGCTTGGAGAACTCTAATAATGATTTCTCTTTAATAATTTCGAAGTTAGTAGATAGCTTAGCTAGATAATTAAGAATCAGCTTCTTTGTTTGTGAGTCCTTCTTCGGATAGTTCTTCTGTAGCTCCTTTATAGCTTCCTTGAAGTCACCATTTTGCATTAAAAACAGACCTCTAATAGAGCTAGATATAAGTTTAGAACGTACAAAATTCGAATCTTCTTCAGTCAATTGTTCTAATAAATTTTTGTTGAAACCTTCTAAGCCTAACTCTGCTTTAGCTAAGTTTAATACGATGTTACTACGTGATAAAGTCGTTATATCCTTATTGATTCTGTAAGCATAATTGTAAGCATTTACCATATCTCCAACTAGTATAATTGGTTTTAAATCAGAGACATTTCTAATAGGAATTTGTATTAAATCATGTCTGATAAAATTCAAAAAACTAACAATTTCATTAGAGCATCTACGATTATTTATTATCTGGAAGTTCTGTATATTATCAATAACTAGATTATGAAAATCTGTAGGTTTTGCACCTTGAAAACCATAAATTGACTGAGCTTGATCGCCAATCACTCCTATTGTTGAATATTCAGCTATATTCTTGAATATATGAATTTGCAACGGTGTTGAATCCTGAAATTCATCAATAAAAACATACGGAAACTTCTCTGATATAAGTTTTGGAATAAATGGTATTTTATTTATAATTTGATAAGCGAAAAATATTATATCATCATGATGGTATGTACCCTTCTCCCAAGCTAGCTTTTTATATTCTGAATAAGTTGCATTACTTAAATTATATTTACCTATTTTTATAGGGTAACTTGGTTTTATAACTAAGTTATTTTCTGAGTTAAAATGCCAGAAGCATCTTTTAATAGCATCTATAAGTTTAAATTTATTTTCAGAAGAAACATAATTAACTTTAGGTTTTGTTAATAACTCCTGTAAAAAAGGATAGCTAGACAGTATTTGATCATCATGTCCATCTATTTTGGTAAGATCCAAATTAAAATCTTCTGCTATTACGGAAATATATGGTTTGACAATATACTGATAAAAAAAGCTATGTATTGTCATAACCTCTACCCTTGAGTTAGCATTACCAAGTCTTAAACGTAACGTTTTAACTGCATTGTTCGTATAAGTTAAGCATAGAACCTTTTTTGTAATAAACAATTTATTTGAAGTTCTAACGACATTATGGATATGTTGGGTTAGCCAATAGGTTTTACCTGCTCCAGGACCTGCCGAAACTCTAAAAGGTGAGTCGATATCAATAAGCTCATCTGACTCAATAGTTATTATTGGCATAATACTTCTAAAGCCTCCTGTATATAAGTTGGAATTACGACTTCAACATAGGCATCACTTCCCTTGTTCAATAAATTTTTCTGCAAAGCGATTGCTAACTCTAACGCATTCTCTCCCTTACTAACTGAATTTAAATACCTTGAAGCTATAATAGAGCGTTTTTTCTCATCATCTGTCAAATTAGAGCTATTTATTCCTATCTCAATACGAGTATTTTCCTCACTACTGCGAAGTTTGTCTATTAATTGTTGAACTGTGGAATCTGGGTCATTATATGAATCCATGAGACCATATAACTCAGATGTGTTTTTAGTGCTTTGTGTTACAAGTATTTTTAATGAAGGATTAAGATAGGCTAGCTCATACTCCAAGGTTTTACCATGTATGCTATCTTGTTTAAATATTAATATATTACTAGACGCATGAACTACGTTATTAAGATCGTATTCATATGTCTCATTGTCACTATTAAACTCGTATGGGTAACAAGTTTTGAAATTTCGATCTTTAACTTTATTTTTTCTCACTGGGTCTTTGTCTGTTAAGCACACGATTTTCTTTGGTATTGAATACTCATTCACTTCATCGAAAAGATAGAAGAAATGGTTAAAGTATCTTCCACCAATATTCACTATACTAATATGTTTGTCTTCCAAAAACTTGTCTTCATACTTAGCAAATATAGATATTAATAACTGTTCAGCAATACCTTCAACAAATAAAACTCTATCACTAAATAAAATATCAGACTTAACTGCATCTAAAAACCTTTCGATATATTGCTTACTACCAATGACTTCGTTGCCATGTTCATCTGTGAAGGTTTTAGAAGGATATGCTACATCTGTGCCGTCGTTTTTCTCATATAGACAAATTATATTGTCTAAATCAACTGCGCTGGTTATGTGCGTAGAATGAGTGGTAACGAATATTTGTCTTACTTTTTTAGCCTTACGATTATTTTCTAAGAACTTAAGAAGCTTAAATTGCATTGATGGATGTAAGTGTGATTCAGGTTCTTCTATAACGAGCATAGAGAAGACTTTAGCGTTGCTGTCGAGATGTTCAACGTTAGCGTTCACCTGCATTTTAGCAAGGAGAAGAGACATATAGATTAAGTTGTTGTATCCTAACCCATTATTCCTAGCAGGTATCTTTATACCTGTTTCATACTCAACAATAAGTTGTAGAACGCTATATATTTCAAGCTCTGATAAAGCGCCTTCAAAGTTAGGTGATGCGTTGTTAAATGAAGCCCCTGTTTGTGTTGCGTATGATAATATTTCTTCTTTACCATGTTCAATACGAACATGGATATCATTTAATAAATCATTCGACTTTGTCGAAAATTCATCTCTTCTAGTGTTTATAGCTACATTTTGTGCTTCTTTGTCTAACGTACTATTACTCTTGATATCATAATCCATGAAGAAGTCTATGACTTCTTTAAGTAAGGAGTTCTTGCCTGACAACATATCTCTTTCTACATCTCTTATCGCATCAAGAAATTGATAGTCAAATCTATCAAGCGTTTCTGAATCAAGTGTAGATTGATTCGTTACATCACCGACCCAAATCTTGTGTTTATAGAACCTTAGAAAGTTTTTCTGTATCATCTTCCAGATGTTATTACTTATATTCCCACTATTTTTCTCTTCGCTCTTTCCTTGATTTTCTATTTCTTCAGTAAAGGTTTTATACGTATCTTCATGTTTCTCAGGTAAGAAAAATTCATAAGTCAGCACTGCTTCATAATCATCATTAAAAATAGTGAGCCAATTCGCTAGCACTGAAAGATCATCTTCTGTAGCAGTAGCTGCATCTCCTTTTTTTATAGTTGCTTCAATAGTAATTTTAGGTGGTGCATCTATTAAATATTGTTCATCGATAAATTTACAGAAGTCATCAATTCCAAGCTTTTTGGTCGATTTCTTATCAAAAATTATAGAAAGCGCCCTAAGAAGATTCGACTTTCCGGAATTATTAGAGCCAATAATAGCGTTAATACCGTCGTTAAATTCAACTGTTATGTCTTTAAAGCTTCTATAGTTAGTTATTTTTAATTGAGATATATACATCTTTACCAATATCCTTTTAAATAAATATTCCATTAATAATATATGATTTAAATTCGTTACTGACTTGAATCACAACAAGCTAATCTAAATTTTTCCAATTGGTTTAAGAGCTCCTTCTGGAAAACAGCATGGTTCGTCTTGATTGCTTTTGATTAGCGAATTTTAATTGTATTTTTACACTGATCATTTGGAATCCCATAACCGCTACAGCCCCAGAACTTACCAAATTTGCTTTCCCGCATCTTCATAGGACGACCACATTTATTACAGATTTTCATTGAATTACCACAGTCCCTGTTGTTGCATAAACTATCATGCTCTCTATCCACAGAGGGTGCCTCGCACTTAGTACAGACACGCGCTTTACCTACTGAACAACCTTTACCAGAGCTACAGCCATAAAAACTGCCATACTGCCCTTTGATTAAGCGTAGGTATCCGTTTACGCAGTTAGGGCATTTAAATATCTTTCTATGGCGTTCTTGAAATGATTTAGAGAAAATGTTGATGTTGTATTTAGGAGCCAATAACTCAAGAACAAACTCTGATGGGGCTGTCGGACTCGCAATAATATATGATTTCTTTTTACAACGCGTTATGCCGACATACAGCAAGCGTCGCTCTTCAGAATGAGGAAATGAGTCTAATGTTGGAAGTAGCGCCTCAGGGATAGCATCCTCACGATTTCCATTAGGGAAGCCACTTTTTCCTTGGAAAAAACCAATCAAGATGCAGTAGTCAGCTTCAAGCCCTTTAGATTTGTGAAAGCTCCAAAAGTGAATACCTTTGGACTTTTCTTTACCTAGAAAATTACGTGAATCATTTAATAGATAGTTATATCTAGCAATAATTGCTATCGAACATTCAGGGTCATTTGCTCTGATCTTGCTGACAACCTCAGCGACTCTTTTATAGACACCATTCTCTTCACCAGTCTTATCATCTAATAAATATACTTGTGATTCATCAACCACGTCGTGTGTTTTGATGTGTTTCTGATACTGTTCTGGATTCTCCATGATGAACGTTCCAGCAGTATCAGCAATGCTATTATTATAGCGGAATGTCTTTTGGAGCTTTGTCAGTGTATGCGGTCCAACCAGCTCATTGAATCTAGTTGTGAGCTCAAGTTTACCACCTGAGAATCGATAGATAGACTGCCAATCATCACCGACAACCGTTAATGAGGGGTCAGGCCCTTTTTCGATAATGCTGTTAACAAAATCCATCCGAGAGGCAGATATGTCTTGAAACTCGTCAACAAGAATATATTTCCAGTGAGGTTTATATTGACCATTATCTACGACTGCAATTGCACGGATAATCATATCGTCAAAGTCAATTGAATCAGTAGCTGCAAGCTCTTCAACATACGCGTTGTGCAAGTCAGTTAGAATACGTGCCTTCTTCTTTGCTTGTGAGATACGAGCTTTCTCTAGCCTATCGAGAATTGGGTCTTCATCTAATCTTTCAAATCGAGTGGCTTGTAAGGCCTTGATAAGCATTTTGCTCCAAGTGGCAATTTGATTACCTTCCTTAAGCTTAGAGAGTAACTCTTTTGAAGCGTCTTCAACCGAATTTTTATCTGGAATAACTCCCACGGCAGCTAGTCGTTCTTCAAGACGAGCTTCGAGTGCATCTTCGATCCAATCATAATGGAATGTTTCCACCAAAACTGTTTCACGCTCTTTATGTAATTTACGTTTACTATCAATAGATTCGTTGTATGCTCGCTTATCTATATCGGGGCGAGTATTACCCTGTCTATCGATACCAAAGTGCTCGATGTAAATGTTAGAGTCAGATATGTGAAAGTCAGGCTGGTAGTCGAATCCTATGTCAATTCTTCGCTTACTGATGTAACGAGCTTCGTATTCGTATGGGATCTTATGAATAGCTAGCCAATTAGCTATCCTAAGTTCTTGATACCCTTTGACCAACTCGCCTTGAAGAGTTCTAAACTCATTGTCTCTGATATGTCGCTCATACTCTTCTTGAGTCTTAAAGTCGAAAGGATTCACAGGTTCTGGGAATAGTGATATAAAATCGACCATTCTTTTCGGATCTTTTATTAAATATTCTATCAACCACTCTGTTACCCATGCGCCTAGCTTTAAGCTGTCTTCAGTGAAGACGCTCATATAAGTTGAGATGTTAGATTCCCCTAAGATCTTTCTACCTAAAGCGTGGAATGTTGAAATCTGAGGTGGCTCTGTTAATACGATGCCTGAATTCTCAGCTTTATCATCAAGCCTCTTTTTTAGCTCTTCAGCGGCTGATTTATTGTAGGCTAGAACTAGAATCTCTGGAGGTGATGCCAATTCTCTATCGATAAGATCGAGAGCCTTAGCGACCATTACAGAGGTTTTACCCGTACCAGCAGCGGCAAGTACCATGTTCTTATCATTAGAACGAAGCACACCAAGTCTCTGTTCATCAGTCAAAGGGTTTGACTCTACGCTATCAAAAAAACTCTTTCTTAGTTCTAAGTTGATTTTTTCATGATATGCGCCTAAGGCTTCTTGTTTGATAGGATAAAGACTGTATATTTTTCCAACTTCGCTATATAGTTTGGAGTCACTGAAGTAATCCCATGGCACGTTGTCATCTTCATAGTATGTAGCCAGCTCATTTGCGACTAATTTAATTTGATCTAATTTTGAGTCCCTAGGGTAATTACTCAAAACCTGAATATTAAATTCTTCAATTAAGCTACTCATATAGCGCTGTATGGAGTGAGCGATTTTCCTGTTGATAGACTCTAAAAATGCTATAGAGTTCGTCTTTGATAAAAACTTATACTCTTCGAACGATTGACCGTTATGAATAAATAGGGTTGCACCAAAGAATCCCTTTTCAATATAAGCAAATCTTTTAACTTGAGAGAATGAGGCAAGTTCTGCTGATCCTTTCTTGGTATCTAAAGACAAGGCTAGCTCTGTTAGAAGTATTCCTTTTTTGCCAAAAATCTTACCAATGAAATTAAAATTCAATTGTTCAACCGTAATAATATCCTTCACCTTTACTCTCTTGTATGTCTAGCATTAAATCTCTTGATGGATTTTTCCACTGGCAATTAGTGAAAAATGATAAGGTATAAAAAAATTGCATTAGTACATCAGTACATCAGTACATCAGTACATCCTGGGATAGTGTATGCATTAACACAATCATGGAATAAACAATATACCCTCAAAAGGAAACAAAAGTAATGATTAGTTCTGAAAAACATGAATCGGCAGATGTAAGTATGACAAAACAGGCTGGATATCGCATCGCAGTAATCAACTCTTCAGGGAATACTGGTAAATCTCTCGTTAGCAACTACATGCTTAGGCCGAATATGGATTTGCAGCGTCATTATGTGATAAATAATATGAGTATGTATAGTAAAACGTATTCTGATGAAATTATATTATCTGGAGAAAATTTTGATGAAGCTTTGAAAGCCTTAAATGATATAGAGTCAGCTATTGTCGATATTGCTGCAGATAATACAGAGTATGTAATAGATATCATGAAGCACAGTAGTAACTCTCATGAAGTATTCAATTACTTTTTAGTGCCAGTAGTTAAAGGAAGAAAGGAGTTAGAAGATAGTTTAAATACAATCAAAGCTCTCTTAAAACTCGGAGTTCCAAGTAATTCTATTAAGGTAGTATTCAATAATATAAACAATAACAATAATATAAAATACTTAGAAAGCATAGATAAGGAGTTTGAATATCTTTTATCACACTTAGATGAACTTAAAATATCTTATGATACCAATGCGGCTATTGAGCATAATATCTTTTACCGAAGACTGTCTGAGCTAGACATTAGCTTATCAGAACTATTATCTATACCAATAGATGAAAAAAAGAATAGGAAAGAGTACCTCAGGACTAAGAAGAATCCGGAACGGACAGAGGAGGAACATAAAGAGTTACAAGCATTGGTAGATTTAATTACGACTTGGCGGTGTGCACAGTCAGCTATTAAAAATTCAAATAAGGTTTATCAGCTCTTATTTGCTAAGTTGTGAAATGCCTGATTTATCCCCATTCTAGCTATGATTTAAAAAATTATAGAAGCAAGCTTGGTAAACTAGCGATTCAATGAAGGTTTAGTATCTTAGTCAATATCAAACTCCATCCGTCGTGCTGTCACTTGCATGGTTTGCGTATCTACCAATTTCTTCACACAATAAAGACTGGCATGAATACCCGCACTTATTCCTGCTGATGTGACAAGGTTAGTCGTCTTATCGCTAGCATCAACAAAACGGGTGTTAGCGATTACTTCAATATTAGGATAGGATGCTAAATTGTTTAAATCCATCCAATGGGTGGTTGCAGACTTGCCAGCCAGCAATCCAGCTTTTGCTAACAGCAATGCACCGGTACATACTGAAAGCGTTAACTCGGTAAGCTTGGCTTGAGAGATGATCCAATCAATAACCACTGGATTATTTATCTCAACATTCTCGGCACCATAACCACCCGGAACAACCAATACGTCAATATCAGGATGATTGTCGAAGCTATAATCAGGAATAATAGTTAAACCATTTCTAGCAGATATTGGTGCTTGCTGCTCGGCAATGGTGATCACGTTAAAATGCTTATGACCTTTATCGCTCTCCGCTAGAGAAAATACTTCAAAAGGACCTGCAAAATCTAATACTTCGACTTCGTTAAATAGTAAAATACCAACGGTTCGTAGAGTTGTCATAGTATGTCCTTGAGTTAATATCATTAAATGAAATACCGCTTATTCGTACTCTTATAATTGAGTTAGATTCTGATTTACCTTTTTAACCAACGTCGCCATTTCATCCGCTTTTGCCGTTCCTAGCTGTTTCAGTCCTGCGACGACCCCTACTCTATTCTCAGCCGTTTTATTTTGACTCAACTTAAACTGTGCTTGAACATCTTTAATATTGACACGAATACCAACGATGGCGCGACACATAGCCTGAATGTACTCTACAGGCGCATCATCAAGTGACCAAGGGTTTGGCTGGTTAGCTTCAAAATCAGCCGTTTGCTTTGATAAAATTTCATTCAAATGCTCATGTTCAGTTAATAAACTGACGTCACCTGTAATATGGACACTACGATAATTCCATGTCGGTACTTCTTTATGGGTCGTTAATTTACTCGGATACCAATTAGGACTTATATAATGTCCAGCATCTTGAAAGATAATTAACCACGGTGCATTATTATCACTATTATTTAGAGCATTTACTTTGGCAATATGACCATATAAACAACCAAACTTACTGCCGTCATCCTGCCAGTACATGGGAATATGACAAGCTTCCAGTCCGTTGCCTGTTTTTGCAATGACCGTCGCTTGTGGTTGCTCTTTAATAAATGTTCGTATGTTTTCAAAGTTGTCTTCTTTAAAAGCTTTAGGGGTAAACATCGTAGCTCCAAGTTGTTGCGTATAACATGGAGTGATAGTACGACTTCACGACCCAACTGTACCGATGCATTTTTTAAAATTATCAACAAAGTGTATAGTTGCATAGCCCTTAACAATTACGTACATAATATATGACCTCTAATAAGCCACCTACGCTATGAATGATACTTGCTTGCTCAATCTTAATATCAGTAAAACAGCTGCTGTGGTCGAATGGATACAACAGCGAATTGATAGCCAAATTTATAAGCCGTATCAACGAGTGCCTTCTATACGTAAGTTGGCCACGATTCTGGATGTTTCTAGTTTTACCATAACTCAAGCTTATGAGCAGTTAGTCGCTACTAACGTGCTGACAGCTAAGCCAAATTCAGGCTATTACGTTTTACCTCAAATCACTCAACGTAGAAATACAGAGGTGTTGGCTAAAGCGGCTATGGTTGATACCAGCTGGCTAGTACAGCAAATGTTTAGCGATGTTCCTAATCACCGATCACCAGGATCAGGTGAATTGCCTATTGAGTGGATTAAGAATGATAGGATGCAATGGGCGGTAAGACAGGTTAACCAAGATATCGATAGCTTTATCTATAATTACGGTGAGATTCAGGGTTATTTACCTCTACGTGAGCAATTAGTCCAGTATTTAGATTTGCTAGGTATGCATACTAGTGCCAATAATATTATTACTACAACAGGAGTTTCGCAGGCTATTTTGACAGTGACTCAACTATTATTAAACGTAGGAGATACTGTCATAGTAGATAATCCTGGTTGGTATTGGACGTCAAGTACCTTAAAGCAGCAAGGTTATCAGGTGGTATCAGTTGAACGTGACCACCAAGGTCCGGATCTTGAACAAATGAGACAGGTTTTAGAAGAATATCGTCCCAAGTTATACATTACTAACAGCGTACTCCATAATCCAACATCCTATAACTTGCATCCTGTCCGCGCCCATCAAGTAATACTTATATTTTTGAGGATGATTTGTACGCAGCATTTTTGCCTGATGAAAAACCGCTTAGGTACGCTAATATAGACCAGTTTAAGCGGGTGTTTTATGCTACTGGTTTTTCAAAGTCGATGGCGTCAGGCTGGCGTGTCGGTATGCTGGTCAGCCCTGATAAATTTATCAATCAAATCCTTAAGCTTAAAACCCTTAGTAATATGACATCACCAGAGTTTGGCGAGCGCGTAGTTTATCGGTTGTGGACGCAAGGAGAATATCGCCGTCAGCTTAAGAAAGTACATCAGAAACTCTATATAGCCCATCAAGATATGCGAGACTCATTATCTAAAATAGGTATCACTTACCCTGAACATACCAACCCGGGGATTTTTGTGTGGATAGATACTGGCGTGGATTCTGGTAAGCTGGCCTTGGAGGCTTATAAAGAGGGCTGGCTTGTCGCCCCAGGACAGCTGTTTAATCCAAGTGCTAAGCCTTCAACTTATTTGAGATTGAATGTGGCGACAACGAGTCATAATTTTCTGAAGTGGTTGGATATATATTTAAACCAAGTCAATATTTACTAATAAAGTATTAAAGCTAGCTCAATATTCCTACACGAACCCATTCTATGCGCTAGAATCAAGATTTTATTCAAAGAATATTAACTGCAGACAATGCTACTTCTATCTAATACTAATTTAAATCCACCTGAGCATTAAATAATTCTTAAATCTTAGGCAATTGTTATTGATTCAGCATAGTAGCTGATCGATAGCATTTATATGAGCTGCTCCAATTTTTCTCTGCTTTAGAGTTACCTTATAAAGCCATTCATATATTGAAATATAAATCCAAAAAGTATTGTTACTTGATTTACAAAAATCAGACACCATGTACTATATTACAATAATTAAGAAATATGGAATAAATATGGCAGATTTGCAAACTCAATTTAAAGCATTTAATAGTAATATTTACTTAACTGGTCAAAGTGATGATTTTAAAAGGGCTAAAGAGAAAGATGACAGCATATTGAAAGAGCTAAAGGTGGTTTTCAAAGAGAAAGGATATCCTATAATAGAATCTTTTAAACAAGGTTCGTTTGCAGTTGATACAGCTATCTACAATTTAGATGGCGACTACGACTTTGATCGCACCTTAATTATTGATGCAGATTACGCTCCTGATGATCCTGTAGAGCCAAAGCGAGTTATTAAAGAGGTTTTAGAAAAAAGAAACTTTAAAGATCCTAAAATCAAAAAACCATGTGTTACTGCTGACTACAAATCATTTAATCTGCATATTGATTATACCGTGTATAAGGTTGATCAATCTTATACGACGTTTTTGGCGATTGGCAAACATGGCTCTAGAGATGAACATAAGGATTGGGCACAATCAGACCAGAAAGGTTTAATTGAATGGATTAATAATGTTGAATGCTATACTGGGAATGGGTCTAAAAAGCGACATCAATATAAACGTCTCATACGGTTTATGAAGCGCTGGCGAGACGTTAATTTTAGTGATGAGGTCAAAAAGAAAATATTTTCAATTGGTCTCACTGTAATGATAAAGTCTCAATATACTAACCAACTTTCACATCAAGAACAAGTTGATGATTTAAAGGCTTTAAGCCTTATAGTTGAGGGTATTTTAAATGGTTCATATTTAAAATACCAGTCAGATGGCAAGTATAGAGTTTCTGTTCAATTACCTACTCTTCCCTATAGAGATATTTTTCAACACAAAACAGATGGTTATTCTTCCGAGGGCAGCGATAAGAATATTGGCACTCAATTTAGAAATAAATTAATATATCTGAACGACGAGTTGAAAAAAGCAATTGTGGAGCCAGACCCTTACGAAGCGAGTAAATTACTAAGAGCAGTTTTTGGGAATTGTTTTCCCTTAGCAAATATTAAAAAAAATGAGAATACCCCATACTCTCGTACTGGTACATCTGCGTAACTATGATTCTAAGTGAAGAAAAACTGGCCAATTTCAAACATATATTAACTACACACCGTGCAGTTAATATATGTTTGGTTAATACTGGTACAGTATATGTATACGATTTTACTATTCCTAATTTATTCGACTTTCAAATTGAAATTAGAAATGAAACCGAATGGCTTGAATTACCTAAGATTCGTATAGTGGCTGATGGTCATACCCCTATTCCTCACGTTAGCAACGACGGTTTAATCTGTGTTACAGATCAACAGGGCGAGCTTTTCGACAGTAACCGAATTGAATCATTGTTTGAATATGCACTTGACGAAGCTATCAGAATCGTTCAGCCATACATAACTCAACCTACTAATTTGTATGAAGAGCTTGAAGGGTATGTTGAAACGACCTTAGAAACCGGATATAAAATAACTTTATTAGATAAACCTAATGATATAGAAGAGTTCCAAGCCATTACCAAAATCAATAAAGGTAAGCTTAGTGTCAGTAGTATTCAAAAGTCAAATAGTAAGTCTTTTATATTAGATTATGGTACTTATCGAAATATTACTGTTATCAAATTAGCTGATGTAAAAGATTTCGTATTACCTAACATCGGAGGAAACTTCGATAGGGATTGGTGGAGTAGTCAGAAACTTAAATTATCAGCTAAACAGCATAGCAAAATATATAATAATTTTTATCACATAACACTAATAATTGTTCCTTACAAAGATCGTGAGACTTATATTGTCATATGTAATGACAATGCATCAAGTATTGTTAAAAATGACTTTTCTGTATATTTAACTCAAAGATGTTGGAAGGACTACTTACTAGCCCGTACAGGGGAAGACGACGAGAACACACAGAACAAGACTGTGGTAATAGCTGGCTGTGGCTCAGTGGGTTCTAAAGTAGCTGGTTTTTTATCTGAATCAGATATTAGCCAACTAAGTCTTATTGATAACGATATCATGTCTCCAGATAATTTGATGCGTCATCAGTTAGGTGTAAAGAGTATTAATCACAGAAAAGCTTTTGCTCTTAAGGCTAGATTAAGTAGCGATATGCCTTTTATAGATATCAAAGCTTACCATATGGAAGTTCTTAAATGGTTGAAGATGCAAAATGATGATGACCTACGCGAGATCGACTGTTTGATCTTAACAACGGGACATATACCTACTGAACTTGCTATTTGCGAATACCTTTATTATAAAGATATTAATATACAAATTATTTCTGGCTGGGTTGAGGCTTATGGCTTAGGCGGACAAGCTTATAGTTTTAGAAATAACTCTAATGGTTGCTTAAGATGCTTGTATACTGATGAAAACTCTATCATTAGTAGGTCGCAAGCTCAGCTATTTAACCTAAACCATCAAGTTGTCTCTAAAAATATAACAGGGTGTTCAGGTGCTTTTACACCATATTCTTCTTTACACGCTACTAAAACAGCTTCAATTATAACTGAACTAGTACTGGCTCCTAAGTATGGTCTATATACATGGGTGAATACAAGTAGAAAGCCCAATGACTACAATTTAGAAGCAACAGAATATTTTAATACTACGCTTGGTAGTGGTGGTTATCAGTTTAATGATATTAACAATTATAAAATAGCAGGATGTGAATGTTGCAGTTCATAGATACTCGCCTTAAATGGGTAGAAAATAATCAATCAGAAGGTGTGTTTTCAGAGAAAGTATTATTAACTTGGGTAAAGTATCGTCAATGTCATGTTCAAGACAAAGAGGCAGGTGGCTTATTGATGGGCAGGTTCGCTCAAGACACACAATCAATGTTGGTGGATGACTTAACCACTCCAATGTTCTTTGATAAACGTAAAAGAAGAATGTTCTATCGGTCTAAATCTCATAATAGAGAACTAAAAAAGTATTGGAAAAATACCCAAGGGTATGGGGGTTTACTAGGACTATGGCACACTCATCCAGAAAATATACCAACCCCATCATCAATGGATATTACCGACTTAAAAAATCAGATCATGGCCTCTAAATATGTAACTAATAGACTAATTTATATTATTGTAGGTATTACGCATATTGGTGTTTGGACGGGTTACAAGAATGGCAAAGTTCAGTTTATAGGTCACATTGCCGTCGATAATAAAATTGATCACCACGATTATAACTTCAATCAACATATTGAAAAAAGGCTTTAAGCTTATGTGGGAAAAAATTCAATGGTTAATTATAACTGGACTCAAGTTCAGAACACCATATCCTAAAACAGCATGGGGAGTGCGCTGTTGTCTAACCTCACTAGGTATTAGTTTATATTCGTTTCTTAACCTTTATATAAATTTAAAAGATAACCTTATAATAGATGCTATTGAGTTTACTTATAGAGAACCTACTATCTTGTATACATTAATAACTGTAGGTTTATTCTTAGTAGGTATGGCGTTAATTTATTCAGAATGGGATAAAAAATTCCGTCATATTGCTAAGGTTTTTATTTCAGCAATGCCAGGTGTGGCTATTTCTTTCCCTATCAATGTATTAGAGCCATCGGAAAGAGTATTGAGTAGAGAGGCTGTAAAACTTGGTGTCAATCAAGACAGTGAAGAAAATATACAAAAGCAAATAGAAGTATTTAATGCTGAACTTAAAGCAGATGTTGTCAAACGCTTTATACTGCCTCCAGATATAAAAAAAGCGTATGTTGGTGGCTTAGCTCGTATCCCTTTCCTAGTAGCCTATGGATCTACGTTGCGAAATCAATCAGCACAAATAGTATACTTCGATAAATTTCATCGTAATGGAGAATACGCTTTACTTGAAGATTTTAACGAAAAAATAAGTTTAAAAAACTATGACCTCAGTCCTGGCACTAGTAATGATGTTGGGTTAGCTTTAGGCTTTACTACAGCTATATCAAGAGAACAGTTACCAGAGACCCTGAGAGACTCTGTAACTATTCTTTTTCCTAATAAAGTTGCAGCGAGAAACTTAATAAAAAATCAAGCTAACCTTCAAGATGTGTCAGATGAAATTACCCGTATAATTGATAACTTATCTTCTATAAGA
This sequence comes from uncultured Psychrobacter sp., assembly GCF_947500265.1. Classification (GTDB taxonomy): domain Bacteria; phylum Pseudomonadota; class Gammaproteobacteria; order Pseudomonadales; family Moraxellaceae; genus Psychrobacter. Next base: position 100,358 of record NZ_CANMRN010000005.1, read on the forward strand.
AATGTTCAGAGAATACATCTTTTCCTATCTGTGCAGTCTTCTCTTGCTATTGAAATAGGCAGACGCTATCAAGAAGGAACTCATAAAAATTGGATCATACATAATTTCAACCCTGACAAAGGTTGCTATGATTGGGCATTAGAGTTGTCAAGCAAAGGGCTTAGAGAGTTTTAAATATAGTCAAGTCTGAGCTATGTGTATTTGATTATACCTATGGCGAACCAATCAAGTGCTTGCTCCGGTTCGATACCCTAGTGAGGACTTGAACACTAGGCTGTAGACGAAGGATATCAATAGTTTTATTTATTTAGATCATAGTAGTGTACTTCACAGTGTACATAACATTAATTTTTTGAGGTTAAACTGACTTAATTTTGATTTAGTTTCCTATAGTTATTACAGCTTTCTTGTTGCCCATTTTCACAAGCCTTACCAAACCAGTTCTTTGCTTGAACATTATCTTGATTAACACCTACACCATCGCGATACATCGCACCAAGATTGTTTTGAGCAGGAGCATATTCTTGCTCAGCAGCTTTTGTATACCACTTAAAGGCTTGAGAGAATTCTCGGCCTACACCGTGACCCATGTAATACATCACACCAAGATTATATTGTGCATTAGCATTTTCTTGATCAGCTGCTTTTTCAAACCATTTTCGAGCCTGTGAAAAATCTTGTGTTACGCCATTACCCTGATAATATATTGCACCTAAATTAGCTTGCGCAGGAGCATATTCTTGCTCAGCAGCTTTTGTATACCACTTAAGTGATTGCGACAAGTCTTGCTCTATACCATTGCCTTCGTAATACATTGCGGCTAAGTCATTTTGTGCAATGACATATCCTTGATTAGCGGCTTTTGTATACCACTTAAGAGCTTGTGAAAGGTCTCGGTCTACGCCATTGCCTTGGGTATACATTAAGCCAAGGTTATACTCCGCTTCAGGAAAGCCTTGATTGGCTGCTTTCGTATACCATTTAATTGCTTCAGCATAGTTTTGAGGGACTCCTTCGCCTTCACGATACATTACACCAAGATTATACTGCGCCTCAGGGAAACCTTGATTAGCCGATTTTATATACCACTGCGCAGCTTTGGCATAGTCTTGATGAACGCCCTCTCCTATATCATACATCCAACCCAAATCGAATTGTGCTTCTGCATCGCCTTGTTCGGCTAATCCCTGTACGTCTTCAGCTTTAGTTTCTGTCTCTATTTCCTCAATAACTATTTGCCCCTCAGAAGCTTCGTTTTTGGCTTCACTTTGCATTTTTTGACAGCTCGTAAGCGTAAGAGGTAATAAGGCAGTAGAAAAAAGAAGGGCAACTAATTTAGTTTTTTTGAAAATCATATATTTGATTCACTGGTAGAAAAAGCGTTGAATAAGTAGATTATCTTAAAGTTTCAAAAGAGCGACTCTCTAAGCAAAAAATATTGATTAATTTTTTTAATGTATTTTTATTTACTATAACGTTTGTCATGAGAGTATGTTCGGTGCGCTATACAGGCATCGAACTATGCGTTGTATGCCTAATATATATAGTGTTTTATTAACAACTAAGATAGCTAGCAGAACTAAATTAAGGTATAAGCAAACCTTTCTTCCAAGTTGAATTGCTCGTCCTGGTTTTTAACTTTTTCGAGAATAAAAACTATCTCTTCAAAGCAACTCAGCTTTTCTTTTGAAGTAGTTGAATTGAACCATATTAAATTAATTGGTCTCTCTACACCCCCGCTTAATAGATCCCATAATGCATCAAGATTCTTACCATAGTAGAGCTCCACAGCAAATTGCCGCGCAATTTCGTTATGAAATTCTAACTCAGTCAATATTTTATCGCCGTGAATTTCAATATTCATAATTGTTTCCGATATACGTTACTCGGTAGAGATGTATCATTAAAAAGCTCTCGGCATCTATTATAAGAGTTTTTTTAGTTAGAATATAAGAATGTATAGGCGGTCTATTTCAGGTATACCCTAAAGGAACCAGTTATTTTGCCATCTAAACCTATTAACAGACCACTTAAAACAGACTGGTATAATGGAACCACTTACAACGGACTACTGAACTAGCTCGTGTTGCCCCGAAGCCATAGACCTTTGCATCATGCTCTTTTTATTACATCATCTATTTTTTGCATGCGTTTTAATATTCTGTAGTAGTCATACGCTATTTAAGAGCTTGCGCTGACATATTACAAAATTGCTGGTATTATTGCCGCTTTGCGTTAGCATTCATCTGCCCTACGTGATACTTTCTAAATTGGTTATTGATCTTCACTGGTGACAACGTTGTCGTTGGTTCGAATCCGATTACGCCTACCAGATTCGAAAAGCCCCAATCTTAAGATTGGGGCTTTTTTTGTCCGTGAAATATGGGCTGTAGAGGAAAAGGAAACTATACGTCGATTCAAATTATCTCTTTTCTCACTTTCAGCAAACATCATCGAAACTAAAACTTATAATTCACACCCATGAAGAATGAGCGGCCAACACCTGGTACGGCAGTACCCCAGTTAGACCCTGGTGCTAACTCACCATTCATTGACATGGTTTTACCTTGACCCATATAAGCACCGCCTAAAGGCAAGGCGTAGTTTCTGTCAAACACATTATCGATACCCACTTCGACACTGATATCTTTCCACTGATAACCAGTACTTAGATTCAACAAGCCATAGCCTGAGGTTTTCAGCTCATTACGAGGATCTGAGACTTTGTTTTTGGCAGCGACGCCCACTACTTCAACTTGGTTTTTCCAACCGCTATTCTCATGATTAAGTGCAATGCTACCATTCAAGGGCATTATGTTATATAGATCAGAGCCAGTTTCTTCGTTCTTGCCATTGGTGTAGCTCAGTGAACCTGAGAGGCCCCAATAACCCCAAGCATTATTGGCTAAGTCACGATCTGCGGTGATATCGATGCCATATATTCTAGCGTCTTGATTGGTATAACGTAGCACCTTGTATCGATCTACTGTTTGGGTAGCTGCAGGTGCGTTCGTAGCTGAGTCCCACTGTACAGCATCGACATAGTCGTCAATTTTTGAATAGTAAGGAGTAGCTTTGATGTTCCAACTATCATTAACAGCATGCCAATCAAAAGTTGCCGATAAAGTATTGGATTTTTCTGGTTGCAGGCTTGGATCACCAAAATAGCCATTACCATCACCCACAGTATTGTTCATGATAGCCGCCATTGGCCATGTTGACCATGTATATCGCTCATAAAGACTTGGGGTACGCTCTTTATGGGCAACGCCTAGCTCTATTGAACGTTGTTCATCTATATCATAATGGGCTATCACGGTTGCATCAATATTATTGTCAGTGATGCTTCGATCACTAGCGTTGAAGTTAGCGCTATCACGAGTTTGATTAGCCATCATGTTATAGCCAATGACTTCATCAGCGCTAGTACGTACGTTTTCGTAACGAGCACCAATTTGAGTGGTCCATTTCGGCGTGATTTGCTTTTCCCATTCGCCATAGACGCCAATACGTTGGCGCTGACCATTATTGATATTTTGGAACTCATTTGGTGACATCATCCCAGTACCAGAAGCTGGCCATAAGTCGTTGAGCGTATAGTCTTGATATTCAGCACCTACGGTCACTGTTCCTTGGTTAGTCAATTCAATAATACCTTTGATATTAGCACCGATAGTTTCGCTATCGGTATGCATTGGCATGCCATTGGCGTCATTATAAAAGAACTGTTTATCATCACCAAAGTTCATGTAATGATCAACGTCTTCATGATAAGCCTGTGCTTCTAACTGCCCCCAACCCAACTCACCTTTGTAACGTAAGTTGATTCTATCGAGCTGATTGTCAAGCATATCCATACGCTGGTTTGGGTATAGCTCCTCTGGTACACGCTGCGATAAATAAGTGCCTTGTAGTAAATGGTCACCGTTTTTATAAGCAAGATCTAGCGATTGGTTTTTGCTTTCAAAAGCGGTAGATCCGACTTCATCTTTGGGTAGTTGTTTATCACCATTACCTGTTGCTGTGTAAGACTTAAAGTCGCCACCAGCAGTATAATTATCAGACTGAGCATAGCTACCTTTATAAGTTAAGCTAAAAGTATCATCCGCTAGCGTCGTTGAAAGGTTGGCACCGTAGCCATTACCATTGCTGCGATAAAACGCTCCAACTTCACCTGAGCTGACCAAAGTGCTGTCTGCAGAAAATACTGGCTCTGCAGTTTCAACAACGATAGTGCCGCCGATACTATTACCGCCAACACTCACTGGTGTGACGCCAGCATAGACAGTAGCGTCTGCCACTGCGCTAGGTGCGATATAAGATAGCGGTGAATTCATGCTATTTGGACAAGAAGCAATTGAGTCCACACCGTCTACCAAAATACGTAAACGGTTGTCGGCCAAACCTCTAACAACAGGTAAGCTTGAGATACCGCCAGCACTCTGTACATTGATACCAGGGATTTTGGTCAATATGGTAGCGGTATCACTGGTCGCAACTTGTTTGCTATTGATATCATTGCGATCGAGCGTTGCAGCTGTGCCTAGAATATTGGTACTTGCTACGGGGGCATAAACGGTGATTGTCGGTAAGGTTGCAGTTGGAAGCGCTTCGCTATGACCATAACTATTTATGTTGGCAGTGTCAGCATAGGCGCTACTGATTTGAAATAAAGCTATAGATAAAACACTGAGTTTTAAGGTAGGTACAGCATTCATTGGTGAAATTAACATCTTATTTTCCTAGAAATTCTTAAACGTTTTAAACGTCTTTTATAAAATCGGTTATTCAGTTTTTTGTCCCAAGATGCCATTTAGGCCAAGTAATTGTGGGTTTAGACTAGGTGCTTACTGAGCATGTTCCGATATAAATAGACGGTATTTTCAGCACAATATTGTGAGTGCAGTATTTTGAGTGCAGTGTTTTAGGCAAACGCATACAAACGCGTCAATCAAAGCTTCAAATAAGCTCATTGATTGATAGCAACTACCTGCCTTTAAATATCACTGATTATATGAGTATAGATTGTGGAGGAGCGCGTGTAAGAGGTTGTAAGAAATTACTAGGATAGTAGGCATTTGAGCGATACAAAAGCGTAACTAAGACAGTAGACAGCTCTATCAAAGCTGAATCAGTATGTGTAAAAGCGACTGGTAATAGTGCTGCAGACATGGCAGTGCAAAAGTCGCAGCCATTGTATTTTACGGAGTCAGGGTCAGAGCTTCTAACCTTATCTTCGGTATATAAGACTTCCTGTGAAGGTGCGGCGACAACCGTTACGACTGGCTTAACAGTCGCAGGCGATGCTAAAGATAAGGATGCATTATGATGAGGTAAATGACGAGCGGCACTATCAATGGGTATGTTGTGATTCGTTTGAGTAATATCAGCCTGTATTTTCTCATACTGCTTAGCTGCCGATACAATCGGTGCAAGCTCAGCACAGATACCATGACCTAAGTGGGTATTGTCATCCCATAGAGGTGTCAGCAATAGAGAGATGTGCATGATCCAAGCAAAACATGCAACCACCGTGCCCAACCACATTGTTACGGGTGATGAATATCGTAAAACAAGCTTGCGATGCTTAGTAGACATGATAGGGTCATCTTATTACCTAGCTGTTAATCATGCATAGGTAATATTAGTAACATTTATAGTTAGGGAGGCTTGATATTTTGAAAAATCAGTTTGAAGCATTCAAGAAAAGATACTTAACAAAATATACATGACCGCAAGTAATGCCATTCTAAGGTAATGGGTATTCTTTTTACAAGCTTTATTTAAGCAAGTAGATATCATTTTTTACGGTAAAATCCTTAAATATTAATTAAGCAGCTTAATTGTAAATAATAGAGTGCAGTAGTTTACCTCTAAACCCTTAATATTACTAAGGATATTTATCAAAGAGATGTAAATGTTATATCTTATTGATTCTTTGAGTGTTTTTTTGTTTGCAAACCCCAATCGATGTTGCTATATTATTATTGAATATATAAATTTGTATATTAATAAAATAGAATTTCAACAGCACTAATATTAAGCCGCATCAAACCTATAAAAGTCATACTGAATAGGCTTTTGTAGCTGGAATGAACTGATGATAAAAGTTGTTTGTATTTTTTCATCACATGTTTTTATTGATAGTAATAGCTAGTCAAATAACATATAGGTTGGGGAGTACAAAATGAAGATTCAAAAATACTTGTTAGTGTCGGTTGCACCGGTGGCACTGGTAGTTCCATTGACTATTGCACATGCAGATACTTTCGATACTGATGCTTTCATTGGAACGTCAGGTGGTGGCTTTGTCTATGTCGATGAAAAAGAAAATGTCGTAGAGCCAGGTATTAAGGCGATAACCTTTACCGCGTCTAGGGACGATGAGTATACGAATGAAAATCCGGTTATTGTTGAACCTTATGATAGATTCACCACTAGCTTCTCAGATCTTGACTCACGCGGTATCGTTACCAATTGTCTGATGGCGAGTAATGAAGCGCTGTGTGATTCAATATCTGGGTCTGGCAAACGTATAAAAAACTATCTAACAGGAATGGATCCATTTGATACGCATTTTCGTACTTCAACAAAAGAATATATAAATACAGAAACAGATGAACCTATCGATACTTCATCAGTGGATTATTTCACGTTTGGAAAAATGTCTAATTTTACAGGTGCGCGTATTACTGGTTTCAATATTGAGCTATTGGATAAAGATGGTAATCTAATGGATGAGTTGGATCCTGATAACACTGCTTTATTTAACCTCGATGCTACAGATATTGGTTTAGGTGCTGGATTGACCGATGGTTTATTTGGTGGCGGTGGTCAAGAAGGTGAAATTGGATTTTTCTCTCCTGAAAAAACAAAATTTAATCTTGTCACAAAGTCAAGGAATACTTTGACGTTCGATGGTCTCTCCAACGATGAATACAATGCACTTTTCGGTACAGGCTATCTAGACAACACTATGGTACCAGACGGTATATTCTGGGACGATAATGAAGATCCCGATGATGAGGGTGCACTAATCGCGTGGAATAATCCTTCTAAAGGTGGCTGGACATACGGCACACTAGATACTGAAGACAATATTGCCGCCAGACTTACTGATTTAGCAACTTCATTAGGCGTTAGTGTAGAGGACCTTGGTTATGAGTCAGGCAGCTTAGTACCTGAGACTATTGTGGCTGCGGCAACAGCGAATGGTTTATTTGAAGTTGAACCAGTCGAAGATCTACGTAATGCCAATCTGAATTACACAATGACGGTCGGTACTATTGACGGTGGTGAAGTAACAGTGCGCATTGCTCCAAAGTTTGCACCTATCGTCGCGAGTGCAACATCTGATTATCAGTTGCGAAATGCAATTTATGTGGATACGTTGGCCGAAGTTCCTTATCTAAACCTTCTAGGTAATAACGAAACTTATCAAGATGCCATCTCTGGTATTGAAGAGATGAGTGCAACTGAAAAATCGAAGTTCCTAAATAGTATCGGATTTGGTTACGCAGCAGCATTCACTAATATTGGCTTCGAGGCATCGCGTGATCAGTTAAGAGCCGTTACTAGATCTGTACCTTGGGATAGCATGAGTAATAATCAGGATGCTAATTCAAATAATGATAGTTGGTTAATGCAGGATGGTCTGTATGGTTTTGCTTCGCAAAGTGGCTCACGTTCATCATATGATCCAGTGAGTAATTCTCTAGGTTATGATATTGATGTTTATTCACTTTCTGCAGGTATAGAGAAGCGTCTAAACGGTACTAATTCCTCGCTAGGTTTGGCAGTAGGTTATACAGATTCAGAGGCAGAAGCGTATCAGAATCAAGGCAAGATAGATGCTGATGGTTACTCAGTAACAGCCTTTACACGAACTCGTTTTGGTGCGGGCGGCTTAGTGCAAGCCTCAGTCGGCTATCAAGATCTATCATATGACTCGTCACGGGAAGCACCGGATCAGTCCACCGCAACTGCAAATACCGACGGCTCACAGGTTTTCGCAGCATTAAATGTTGATTATTTGAAAGACATGGGCGGCTTTAAAGTAGGTCCTACGGCATCAATTGAATATTATGATGTTTCAGTTGACGGATTTACTGAAAATAGCGCAGGTATTTGGAATCTAGAAGTTGGAGATCAAGACTCTGATATCCTTCTAGCTTCTATCGGTGCCCGTGGTGAATATCAACTCCCTACTAGTAATACTCGTCTAACAGGTAGTGTTAAATACACAAACGCATCTGGCGATGATCTTGCTATCAAGAGCGGTTTCATAGACCAAAATGGTTTAGCACCTTACACAGTGAAAGGTATGGATGAAGACTTGATAGATGTGAGTGTTGGCGTTGATCATGTTATTAGAACTAATGCCTCTACTCAAGTTGCTGTATACGGTGGTTATAATGGAACATTTGGTAGTGACTATGATAGTCAAGGCCTACAAATTGGCTTAAACACTACTTTTTAGATAGATAAAATACTCACCTCTTCCTATTAAGGATTAAGATTTTATGAAAAGCCAGATACTAGATTATCTGGCTTTTTTATAAGTATGTATTGCGGTAAAGGCATTAATAGCAATCCCAAAAAGTACGATTTCTTTTATCTCTTGTGCCTTTGTAGCGATTTATAATTTCTCTAAATAGCGCTTTCTAAAACAACGCTCCTAGTATTTAGCACGATAGTAGTTTGATGAGGCAATCAGCATTACTCGACAGATTGGCTCGATCCCGTGATTATTTTTGTAGTCATCGATAAACTGACTAATTATCCAGTTTGCGGTCGAGCTCTGCCTGTGCGAAAAAGTCGTATTCTTGTGCATGACTTCATTCGCTTGTTTGAGCTCTTTAATACGCTGCCCCTATCTTCGTACTTGCACATTTTCAGGTATGGTTTTATTTATATGCTTTTATACCATTATGTCCGATCTTCAAGCCTACAGCCCCTGGTTACAATCTCTGACGCTATTACTTAGATAGCTAACCATGTGAATGTAAAGAAGTAAACGCCTAACGTTTTAATCAGCATATGAACGACACGTTCTTTTGTCTAAAGCATAGTAACTGACTGACTAAATGCAATTAATATATATATTTGTATACTATACAATAGTATATCGTGTATTATTACTACAGATTTATTTAAATATATTACTAATAACTATCAACAAGAACAGTTGAATATTAATTATCTTTTTGATCTTTATTTCATAGTATTTTTTATATCATCGATAATTATCTAACGACTACTATATATAGCAATCCATTCGTACAACAGATAGATGACTGTTAATTTTTAAGAGCTTATATTGATAATTTTAGCTAAATAACTATTGGCTATTACCCGTAATATTTTTTACTTTTATGGACGAACAGTTGCTTAAACATATCATGGAAGGTTGCGCCACTCAGTTAACAAACAAAGGTAACCATTTATGTTCGCTGCATTTGTGATCGATCAGATGGATGCGTTGATGCTCGCACGTATCCAATTTGCTTTTGTCATTTCATGGCATATTGTTTTCCCCGCTTTTTCTATCGGACTTGCCAGTTTTTTAACGGTACTAGAGTTTCGTTGGCTTAGAACGGGTAACCCTATCTATGCTGAAGTCTATAAGCATTGGGTCAAGATCTTTGCTGTAGTCTTTGGTCTTGGTGTCGTATCAGGCGTTGTAATGTCCTATCAGTTCGGCACTAACTGGGCGGTGTTCTCAGATAAAGCCGGTAACGTCATAGGTCCATTATTAGCTTATGAAGTATTGACGGCGTTTTTCTTAGAAGCGTCCTTCTTAGGTATCATGCTCTTTGGTTGGGGCCGCGTTAGCAAACGTATGCACTTTGCCTCAACTGCGATTGTCGCTATTGGTACACTGATATCAGCTACTTGGATTTTGTCGGCTAATAGCTTTATGCAAACGCCACAAGGTTTTATGATAGGCGCTGATGGTCTTCTCTATCCTACCAATTGGCTTGAGATTATATTTAACCCCTCCTTCCCCTACCGTTTTGCACATATGGTAACGGCTGCCTACTTAACGACTGCTTTTGTCATCGGCGGCGTTGGCGCTTATTATATTCAATCAAAAAAACACACTGAAAATCGCAAGCACGGTCAAGTCATGCTCGGTATGGCGATGATTATGGCTATCTTTGTTGCGCCAGCTCAAGTGTTGATCGGTGATGAGCATGGTCTAAACACTTTAGAGCATCAGCCGGCTAAAGTTGCCGCAATGGAAGGTATTTGGGAAGATGAGCGCGGTGCAGCTTTGCGTCTATTCGCTATCCCAGATCAAGAAAATCAGACTAATAAGTATGAAGTAAGTATTCCCTATGTCTCAGGGTTAATTCTGACTCATTCACTAGATGGTGAGGTCAAAGGACTTAAAAACTGGGCGCCAGAAGATCAACCACCTGTCGCCATTGTATTCTGGGCATTCCGGATTATGGTTGCTATTGGTACATTGATGGTACTTGTCGGCCTATTCAGTATCTATAAATACTTCAAAAAACAACATTACAACCCTGAAAGCAAATGGTTTCACCGGGCATGGATGGTCATGACCCCGATGGGTTTTATTGCAGTGCTTTCAGGTTGGTTCGTTACTGAAGTAGGACGCCAGCCTTGGACTGTATATGGTGTCATTCGTACCGCTGAGAGTATTTCACCAGTAGCTGCTCAACAAGTCGCCACTACCTTGATTGGCTTTATCGTACTATATATCTTTGTCTTTGGCGCGGGTAGCTTCTACATTTTAAAATTGATTGCTAAAGGCCCACAACCTTATGAAGATCCTGCGGAAGATAATTTCTATGAGCACTCTGTGACTGAAGGTCAGGGTCGTACATTAAGTGGAGATAGTAACCCTACTGAAAATCTCAAACGTGATAATACAGAGGACTTGGATACGCATGCAAACGATAAAGATGATGAGGGGTTACGCTAATGTTTAACTTTGGTGATGTATTAGATTTACCTCTAATTTGGGGCGGTTTAGTTGCCTTATCTGTCTTCATATACGTTTTGCTTGATGGTTTTGATTTGGGCTGTGGTATTTTATTTCCTTTTGCTGGCTCTGACAAAAATCGTAGCCGCATCATGAACTCTATTGCTCCATTTTGGGATGGTAACGAGACGTGGCTCGTACTTGGTGGCGGCGGTTTATTTGCCGCATTCCCTGTCGCTTATGGCATTGTTATGAGTGGCTTGTACCTACCAGTTATCTTTATGCTATTCGGTCTAATTATGCGCGGTGTCGCGTTTGAGTTTCGATTTAAATCCTCAACACGTCGTCATGTATGGGACAGTTTCTTCTTTGTGGGCTCGGTGTTAGCGACTTTTTGTCAAGGGCTAATGTTGGGTGCTTTAATACAAGGTCTAGAAGCCAGTAATCGTTTATATAGTGGTGGTCCATTCGACTGGTTAACACCTTTCTCTATCGTCTGCGGCTTTGCGATGATTATTGGTTATGCCTTACTTGGCTCTACGTGGCTAATCATTAAGACAGAACACAACCTACAAGTATGGGCGCGTAAAGTTTCTGAGTGGCTGCTTTTTGCTTTGGTCGCAGCGATGATAGTGGTAACGGTGTTTATGTACCTCTCAGATATCGTGGCCATTGAAAGCTGGTTCAGTTTACCAGGTATCCTCTACCTAGCTCCGATGCCAATCATTGTGTTACTGCTATTCTTCTTGATGCGTAAAGACTTGACAGGTGAGCGAGAGTACCGTCCCTTTCTACTAACGGTCGCGTTATTTTTGATGGGTTATATCGGTGTTTGTTTTGCTATTTTCCCTTACATTGTTCCCTATCAGATGACTGTTTATGAAGCGGCGGCGGCGGATACGTCGTTATCCTTTATGCTTATTGGTGCGGTCATCATGCTACCGATTATCCTAAGTTATACTGCTTTTGCCTATTACACCTTTAAGGGAAAAACAGATCATGAGCATATGTATTAATCATGATTATCAATAACTGACAGTTGCTGTAAGTCATTATGGCAGCTGGGCCTAACAAGCTGACTAATACGCTAACTAGGAAGTCATTATGAAAAATTTTAGTAAAAAAGAAACACAATGGGCATGGTTCATTGGATTGTATATAGCAGGGTTTTTGACTATTTTTATTATTGCGCAATTAATCAAGCTGGCAATGGGCTTGTAATTACTTTAAACATATGATGAACTCACCTATTCTAAGGCATTAATATGAAAACCTCACATGACCTAGTTAGCGCTGCGAAAGCGCAAATTACTGAAATACCTGTAGCACAGGCTCAAGTTGCTTGTCATAAAGCAGATATCATTATTGATGTCAGAGAGCCTGCTGAGTATGCTGCAGGCCATATCAAAGGTGCAGTATCAGTACCTCGTGGCATACTAGAATTTAGAATTTCTGACCTGCCAGCTATTAAGGGTGCTGATACTGAAATCCTACTATATTGTCAAAGCAGTGGACGCGCGGCGCTAGCAGCTCAGTCACTAGCAGAACTTGGCTATACGCAAGTGGCCTCAATTGCTGGTGGTTATGAGGCATGTCTTGAAACGGACATACCAATAACTATGGCAAATGAAGGTATTGATTTTTATTAGCTACTTATTTTCAATAGGAACGTATTGTATATGCGATTAGGTGGGTCGACTGATATGTTAGGTCTAATGGTTGGTTTAACTGCTTCTAGCACTGACCATGACTTAAATCTAACTGTTTTAAAACTTTAGGCCATTATCAGTTTATTGTGCGACTGGGGTTGTTATGAGTAGCATGCGATGATTAACGGTTCTAATCTATTTATCCATAAAAAAGTTCTAGCACTTTATCTAGGGGTAAAGGTATTACAGCGCTTAACTAAAAGAAGCGCTGAATACCTCTCTAAAATAAGACCTATTAGCCTTGAGGGCTTTGAGCCATCTGACGACAGTATGCTGCTAGGTTATCAGGTAAGTCATTTGGACAGACACCGCACTGCTGATTGCCAGGTACTGCATGATCTATAAATTTGGGATATGGCAGATTTAAGTTATTCATAATAACTCTAAATTCCTCGAGAGTTGTATCACTACCAAGCCTTGGATTGCGCTTTTTTTCCTGAGCGATTGAAGAGACAAAGCGTTCTTTATAGTCATGTGCAGGGTAAACTAGCGTCTCATCTGGTAAAGAAAATAGCTTTTGACGCACAGAGTGGTACAATGCATCGGAATCACCATGCTGAAAGTCAGTTCGGCCACACCCTTCAATGAGAAGAGCATCACCAGTAAATACGCGCTCATTGAAGAGATAAGCAAAATGTCCTGCGGTATGACCTGGTGTATGCAATGGGTGCAAAGTAATACCAGCAACCTGAAACGGTATACCTTCTTCTAGCCCAACATCCGCACATGCCAGTCGGTCGTAGGCAGGTGCAGCGATCTTACTACCAACGGCCCGCTTCATCTCCAAAGCTGCCGTGATGTGATCCGCATGAATATGTGTATCAACAGTGTAAGCCAGCTTCAGGCCTAACTTATGCACCTCAGCTAAATCACGCTCCATCGTCGCAATGACAGGATCGATTAATACTGCCTGTCCTGTATTGATATCTCCTATAAGATAGGTATAAGTACTAGAGAGTGGCTCATATAGTTGTCGAAAGATCATAATAAAACCTCGTTTAGTGATTTAACATTAACAGTAGTAGAAGTCATTCAAAATAAATGCCGTGCTAATAACCATCTATATATAGCACTTAGCAAGGCTCAAGGTTTACTAATCTTGTTTGCATTAATCGTTGATGACCAAGGTAGACCAGCATTTTGCCAACCGTTCACTATGCGGAATCCCTTCATCTTACCCTCTTTTACTGCACTTCCTTGAAAACCATGATCGATATACTTCACATTTGAAAACCCTTGCGAAAGTAGATAATCTGCACTTGGTTTACCACGTTCTGAGCCAGAACGGCACATCGTCACAATGAGAGAATCCTTATCAAGTCCTTTAGCTTCTAGTGCCTTTTCAATCTCATTGACAAATTCTGGATTACTTTGCATAGCAAAGCTGCCTTTACTTTCATTGAACTGAGTGCGATTAGCTACCTTAAAAGGGATATTAATATCCACAGCATCTGTAAAGCCAACAAACATGATTTCTATAGGGTCTCTTATATCAACAAATAACAACTCATCAGGATGCTCCTGCACAAAGCTCCAGACCTCCTGTGGTGGCACAGATAACGCATCTTCCGCGCTGGCAGAAAAAATCATACCAAACATAAGGAATAACGACAAAATAATGGTTTTCATGCTCTCTCCATAGATACATACGAGTCTTTTATGCCAGCTGGTTGACGCTAAAACCCACTTTTGGCGGCATAAATATAGGTAATGGTATTTGAGAAAGCCAAGGCATATTAGTTAATTAATAAGGCTTAACTTTCTCAAAATTAATCGCTAATTCACAAATTCATATTTGTTACAGTGACTTCTTACTAAAATACCAATCCTTATACTCATAGCCTTCGTCAGCACGTCTTTCAGCTTCTGCAGCGGTACGAGGTGACGGCACAATTACCTGATCACCCACTTTCCAGTTTTCTGGAGTAGCAACTTTGTTGCCATCACTGGTTTGCAACGCATCAAGTAAACGCAAGAACTCATCAACGGAGCGGCCATTACTCATTGGGTAATAGACCATCGCTCTTAATATACCTTCAGGGTCAATGATAAAAGTGGCACGTACTGCTGAGGTATCACTGGCACCGGGCTGAATCATGCCATAGGACTTTGCAACCTGCATCGACAAATCAGCAATAATAGGAAAGGTAATCTCTACATCAAAATTTTCTTTGATGTTACGCATCCAAGCAATATGCGAATGCACACTATCAATAGATAATCCTAGCAATTCACAGTTTCTAGCACGAAAATCTTCAGCTTTATTAGCAAAGGCTATGAACTCCGTAGTACATACAGGCGTAAAATCTGCTGGATGAGAAAATAGTACTAACCATTTACCTTTGTAGTCAGCTAATGACTTCATACCATCAGTGGTTAACGCATTGAAGTCTGGTGAGGGTTGGTTGAGTTGAGGGAATTGAATGACGTTAGTTGGTTCCATGTCATCTTGGCATGAACAGTTTTCGCGTGAATGTTGACGGTTTCTCATTTGTTTATCCTTAGTTAGATAGTTATTAAATCATTGCAACGATGCAATAGATTAAATATAGCATAGTAATATACTAAAAAATATTATATAGTTTAATATAACTATTAGTTTTTCTAAATGTACCTTGTAACTTATTATCTAATAGCATGTCTTAAACTTATATGATTAAAATTACTATCCAGCGGCTGTTCGCCATATAAACAAATATAGCAGCCGATAACTTCGTGAGAAACTGAGAGATATTATGAAACGAATCTTTATTCCTATCCTTACTGCAGTTGCCACTTTTTTAGCAGTTAGTTCTGCTTCTGCTGAAGAAACTCGTCATATCAAGATAGCAAAACCATCGTTATTGGTTATTGTCACATCGGACGATGCTCAGGTACAGCTAATGTCCATGGTGCTCACCATGCAATCAGCGAAGCAAGGAGCAGAAACCAACGTATTGCTCTGCGGTGCAGCTGGTGACATGGCAATACGTGATGCGCCTAGCAGTGTAACTACAGGGCAACCTCCAATGAATATGAGTGCACAAGGGTTAATGAAGACAGTGATGGAAAAAACCGAGACTACAGTCGAAGTTTGCGCCATTTATCTTCCGGGTAAAGGGCTTGATAAGTCTGCGCTAATTGATGGTGTTACCGTAGCAGACCCTGCCGCCATTGCTAAATTGATGGTTGATAAAGATACAAAAATAGCCAGTTTTTAATGCTGCTTTTAATGAAAAATCAGTAGCTTAACAGCTGATTAACTTAAGAGTTTCATAGAAAGGACAAAAAACTCACTCTTATGTCCTTGGTTTATATCAATAACTTTAATTAACTATTCTTAATGGTATAGAAGGACATAGGAGATCATTATGAAACGACATTCAAGTAATCAAACCCGTATATCGAATCAAGACGCTTTGGCAGCGTATCCCAATCGCGCTGACGATAACAAACAACCAATAGTTTCAAGATTATTCAATCGTCGTCAATTTATTGGTGCAGGCATTGCAACTGGAGCGGTTATAGGTAGCATGTCACTAAATGGCTGTGTGTCATCACCCACGGCTCAAGAAAAAGTTAATATCGTTATTGTCGGGGCTGGTATTGCAGGGTTAGCGGTTGCCAACAGGTTGAGTCGTCAACTTCCCAATGCCACCTTGACTATACTAGATAGTCGGCAATCTCACTATTATCAACCTGGCTACACCTTGTTAGCCACAGGCGTTTGGAATACTACTGATAAGGTTATAGATAGTAACGCCAACCTTCTTCCTTCAGGAATAAATTGGATACAAGAAAATGCTCGTGAATTTTTACCAGATAACAATCAGGTAATCACTGAGAGCGGCAAAAAAATTGGCTATGACTATCTAGTGGTAGCCACTGGCTTAAGATTGGGTTTTGAGAAAATAGAAGGTCTTAACATTCAAGACTTAGGCACTGAGGGCATTGGTAGTGTTTATCATAGTCCAGACATTGCTATAAAAACATGGCAACAAATAGACGCCTTTCGTCAAAAAGGGGGGCGCGCCGTAATGACGCTAGCACATACGGACATGAAGTGTGCAGGTGCGCCATTGAAAATGACTTTTATGCTGCATGACAGACTCATACAAACAGGTACACGACAAAACAGTGATATTCAATTTTTTAGTCCACATCAGACGGTATTTAGCGTGCCTGTTGTAAACGAAAATATATTATCACGCTGGGCATCTTATGACCCACCAATTGGCGCAAACTTTGAGCAACGATTAACTGGCATCGATAAATCAGCAAAAGCTGCCTATTTCACGGATTCAGAGGGCAATCAAAATCGACAAGACTATGATTTCATTCATGTTGTACCACCCATGTTTGCAGTAGACAGTATACTAAACAGCCCCTTAGCCAATAAAAATGGTTGGCTTGACGTCGATAAATATACGCTACAACACAAGCGCTATGAAAATATTTTTGGGGTCGGTGATATCAATGGAACGCCAAAAGGTAAAACAGCCGCAACCGTTAAACTGTCTGCACCTATAGTGACGAATAATCTTATTGAGGTGATACAAGGCAAGACACCTAGTCAAAAATTTGATGGATACACCTCGTGTCCGTTGTTAATCAAAAAAGGTGAGGCGATGCTTGTTGAGTTCGATTATGAAAATAATTTAACCCCAAGTGTGCCTTTTGTTAACCCGTTAAAAGAAAGCTATTTTGCATGGTTTCTAGAAGAAATGATGCTAAAACCTGCTTATATGGCTGTTGCCAAAGGTCGAGTTTAACCTCGTATAGTACAGATAGTCGGTATCTTTGTGGATTTCAATGATCTGGCTACCATTTATATAAGTGGGGACTTTTACTAAGTTTCGCGAACATTTGTAAGGGAGCTGTCATGTTACTTTTAAATCAAGCATTTATGATGTTGTGGGAAGCTATATTAGAAAATGCGATGCTGGTCAGTGCATTATTTCTATTATTATTGATCACATGGAGTTATTGGGGCATTGCAGGTAGGCATCAAAAGCTAGCATATCGTTTTACCACTGTACTAGCGGCTATTACGGCAGGAATTGGCTTTTTTACTTTGCCATTATTTTTTAATTCTAGTCTAGGAAGTCTCAATTATTGGGTAGATTGGGTCTTCCATCTGGCAATGGTGGCAGCATTGTTTGTTTATGCTTATGTGGTTATATTGCCACTGATAACCGGACTGTCGGGGTTAACCAAGCATAGCGCCTCATATCCATAAGAAAAAATGCTAAATAATCTAAATTGGATCGTTTAACAATACAAATTACTGAAATACCTGTAGCACAGGCTCAAGTTGCTTGTCATAAAGCAGTGGACGCGCGGCGCTAGCAGCTCAGTCACTAGCAGAACTTGGCTATACGCAAGTGGCCTCAATTGCTGGAGTTTATGAGACATGTCTTGAAGCGGACATACCAATAACTATGGCAAATGAAGGTATTGATTTCTATTAATTCATTTGGACAGATACCGCATGGCTGACTATAGGTTAAGAAGTTTTTAACTAATTGACTTATCCCTAAAATTAGACACAATACTATCAGTATGTTCGGCAATTTAACATATAGATATAAAATCGGATATTATATTTTATAATAAGGATATTCCAGTGAAGAAATTATTTAAAATTAATCATACTTCTTATTTGATGGCTACCGCTTTAACTATTAGTGCAGTAAGCATAACAGCATGTAGTGAAACAGAGGTTAAAGCGGTTGACAGAGTGGAAGAAGCTGAAGCTTTAGCACGAGTTAAATCACTTGAGTCACAAGCTGCAGCAATTAAGGAAGATATGGCCTCAAATCCAAGCGCTAAATTGACTGTTAGTATGCCTGACGAGTCTACTATTCCAGATGACGAGTTTGGCGCAGCTGTGCGTCGCGGCTTGCAAATTGCTAATCATACTTATAAAGAGTTGCCCGACAATGTTGGCAACCAATTAAATTGTACTAGCTGTCATTTAGGTAATGGCTCAGAAGCTTACGCTGCTCCTTGGAATGGTATGCCAGGTATCTATCCTATTTACCGTAGTCGTGGTGGTCGTGTCAACTCAATTCAAGAGCGTATTAACGGATGTTTTGAACGCTCAATGAACGGCAAAGCGCTTGATCTAGGTTCAGATGATATGAATGCAATGGTGTCTTATATGAGCTGGCTATCACAAGACTTGCCATACGGTGTCTCACCCGAAGGTCGCGGCTTTGTAAAAATAGATAAAAATTTGGAGCCTGACACAGATAATGGCAAAAAATTATTCGCTGAAAAATGTAGTGTTTGTCATGGTGAGAATGGTGAAGGTCAATATAATGACGATGGTTCTTACGTTTATCCAGCGGTAGCTGGAGAAAAGTCTTTTAACGATGGCGCAGGTATGGCACGAACATACACAGCAGCTGCTTTTATCAAAGGTAAGATGCCTTTTGGACAAGGTAACTCTCTTAGCGATCAAGAAGCAGTCGATATTGCTAGTTACTTTACTCACTTACCACGCCCTGTAAAAGCTAATAAAGATAAAGACTGGCCCAATGGAGATGCGCCTAAAGACGTACGTCGATAATAAGGTTTGAGCTATGCTGAAGAAACCGTAGAGATAAACTTGAGAGACTTCAATTACATATTTCAATGATCAAGGCCAAGCCATCTCTATTACAGTCTTTTCAATATAGCTCATTTTTTACACGTCTATAATTTCACAGTAATCATTAGGCTATCTAAGAATCCTACGCTTACATACTATAAAGATGCTGGGCTCTACTATAGCTTTGCATTAATACTCTCTCTGTCATAGCAAGTCAGGTAAATCTCCCATTAGCATCATCGAATCAATAGATCTCACGAGTAGTCGTTGGCATACTGGCCTTATCTAACCATAAGTGCCGCACAACTGAGGAACGAACCTGCTCATCATTTAGAGTCTCACCTTCTATCTCAGATAGTTTTAATAATCTCTAAAGTCACCGCATCTAATTGTGCCTCAACATTCAGATCGAATCCTAGTGTTAGCAGCTTTCCTAGTAAACGACCTTGTAATATCCGTACTCGACTGAAGATTGGCAATAGCTTTTTGTCCGACCATTGCCATTCAGTCCAATTTGAATGCTCATGAATATAGGCAATATGCTTTATATTTTCCTCAAAGATATGCAGAGATAAAGCTATTAACCTCCTTATATTATGCAGAGAATAAGCAATAGAAACAGCACCCGCGAACTTTAAAACTAGAGAAGTGATATTAATAATAGACGCAATAAAGAGAAATTTTCAATAAGAATACGCGGCTTTTTATTATAAGCAATGATTGAGTAGAGGTAAAAATACTATAAAAGTATAGTGCCTAAATACGAGTTAAATTTTATTGTATAATAATTTACATCTTAATTATTTATCTCTATAGTATCTTAAAGTCAATGAAATCAGTGTATACAAGATAATGTAATTTCTTACAGGTTCGTTGACCTACCTTGACATGGTAGAGGTTATACCACCAATGCTATTGAATCATTGAACAGTGTGATTCGGACAGCGGTGAATAAGAGTAAGGTGTTCCCCTCTGATCAAGCCGCCTTCAAGGTAGTCTATCTAGCCACCCAGCAAGCATCCAAAAAATGGTCGATGCCCATTCGTAACTGGACGTCTGCTTTAAATCGCTTTATGATTATGTTTGATGATCGTATCAGCAAGCATTTAATCTAAATGGCAGTTACACAGAATCTGGGATGGGCTCAACTACTTATAACAAACTGCTGAACTAGCTTATCTGTTGCGTTACGCATCATGGAACTATGTGATCTTTATTACAAAGCTAACTAATAGCTTGTACTACATTCCTAAAATAATTATGGGATTTTTTATAAGTAATTGAATCTATTGAAATTAATATATGTAACATGTAAGAATAGCGGACTCATTCGATTTAATATGTAATGTATATGGATGCTTTACATATTGTAGAATCCAAGACTTGAAAAGTATAGGAGCCCTACAATCAATCATGTATAGAGTCTAAACCTTCTCATTAGTGGTTCAGTTCATCCTATATTTGGCTCAATATAGCTTGAATACAAGAAAACTGAATGAAGTCCCTATGAATATTAGGGTAAAAAAGTTTTAGTCCAGACCTTATTTACAGAATATCGACTATATCAAAGGTGCTGACTATCGTTCATATCTCTAATATGTAAAAATATCGGACTAATTATGAATATGCGCCATAGCACTGACTCGTCTCATCATGAGCTACTCTAATCATTAATCAAATCTAATTACGATGGGACTACTGCTCACTAATGTGACGATTTGTCCAGTCGTAGTAGCTTGATGATTTTACTTTTAATACTAAAACCTATAGGTGTCTCAGTTAAGAATCCCAACAGTTTAAATGAAGGTTGTTGCACTTAGGATATGTTACACATTAAGGTTCATGAACCATTTGTTTTTCTCTGAACTACAGGGTATTGTTTTTACTACACAATTACCTATTCTAACTCGTGAACCTAACTTTAGGTACGCATAAGTTAAATGAAGGCTATTAGGTTGTAGGTTTAAGCCTTACTAACTATAGAATTATGACGATCATGGATTTCTGATACTGCTAGGTATAAACATTCTATTAAACTGTTTAGCTCTCACCGACTAACTCTGTCCTGTTAATTAAACCGAATCTTTTGGGTGATATTTTACGCTTGATCAGTTTTACTTCTAAGCATCTCTCACAGGCATATTATTACATCGGTCACCTAACGATTTATTAGCCATTAATGTTCTATGCTTCGCTAAAATACTAATGGCTATGTCCAAATGCGTCATTAGTTTTTTATTCGATATGATCATGGCTATTCGTCTGCGATAGCTTATCTATTATCTATGCCCGCTGGTTAAATCCTTAATATAGATATGCTAATCGCCTATTTCTGATAACCATCATTTGTATGGTTAGATACCCTCTAATATCACCAACCCAGATTTAATTGCAAAAACTCAGCCAAACGGTATAACTCCTTCGAATATTTCTAATCTTATCTAGCCTTCAAACGCTATACCCAAGTCATCACGTATAACCTTTTAAATTTAGATTGATAGTAAAATTGTCTATGTATTAAAGCTGACGCTATTTTCTTTTGCGCCGCGATAAATTTTATCTACCCACAAACAGCAGTCCTCTGTTTATTGTTACCAAGCCATTTTTAAGATGAATAAGCTATCTATTGATATTTTTTAATATATTCAGCCTTTCGTTATATATTTTCTATATCTCCCTCAAAATTAGTGCATTCTAAATTTGCACAGAACAGTACTATGACCCTGATTTTTATATTCTGTGCGAGTACAGGAGCATGTATTTGGTGGAAAACATGCTTAACTCCTTGCCGAATCACTCATGGACACCATAATCGCATTTAATTATGTATCGAAATAACTGGTAAAAATGCCGTGTAACCCTCTCTGCGTATGGCCTACTCAATATTTGGTCACTATGCTATAATTATCCCCAAGTGAACCTTGGGGATAATTAAGTGTTAAAACTATTACTCTATAAGGTTTTACTAAAAACACTAATGAATACCAGTGTCCATGACAGTGTCCAATACTTCTATGTTTTTCTACAGAATAGACTTTTTATAAGTCATCAATCATAAACCTATCATTAACCTTAATTATCATATGACGGATATACATTATGGCTATCGACACTGCAAACGATATCAATAAGCTCGAATGCCGAGACAAAGATTATTTTGTCAGTATCTCAGGTGTGGCTGGCCTAAGTCTGCGTATTTATCCAAATGGCAAAAAGGAATACTACTTACGTTATTCCCATCCGCATATCGAGGGCAAACGCCCTAGGATGATGTTGGGTAAGATTGAGGATATCAGTCTCCATGAGGTTAAGTATAAAGCAGACACCATTCTTGATATGGTTGCCAAAGGCTCTGACCCAAAAGCTATCCAGCAAAAAGAACAAACCAATAAATATACTCATCTAAAAAATGCACCATTTTCTGAGATTGCTCAAGCATGGCGAGAACACAAAACAGCAGGTCGCAATCAAAGTAAATCTAAAAAACCGTCATACAGTGAGTCAACCCTCAAGTTTTGGGATTTATGTCTAGGATATATGTGCCAAGAAATTGGTGATTTAAGAATGGACGATATCACCAGCGAGATGATACTGAGTGTGTGTGAGTCGATTCAGAATAATGATAATCAAGCGACTTTCGTTGGTGCGAGCACTCGTTTATATACTGAAAAAGTGTTTTCATTCGCTGTTGCTCGAGGGTTGTGCGATAGAAATGTGGCAATTGATACCCGTGGTGAGCTTGCACCTGCCAATTCAGGCAATCACTTGCCAGCCATCACCAAACCAGATCAATTTGCGACCCTCTTAAAGGATATGTCTGATTTTAGAGGTGCAAGTAAGATCACATTAGAGGCAATGAACTTATTACCTTACGTGTTTGTACGTAGCATCGATCTGCGCTCAATGCGTTGGAATGACATCGATTGGGACAATAATACATGGGCATTCTCCCCGACCAAAGGCGAAGGTCGTGACGATATGGTCTCGCACTTAGTTGTTCCTTTAGCCACGCAAGTAATTTCGCGATTACGAAACATCCAGTCAATTACTGGGCATAAGGAATATGTATTTGCCTCGATACGCGGTTCAAGCAATGCTTATATTAGTAAAGCGACGTTGGTACAGATATTCCACCGGCTTGGATACAAAGATGTGCAGTGTGCGCATGGATTTCGAGCATCCGCTAAAACTTTGCTCATGGAGCAGCCTGAGCTACGCTATTCTGACATCGTCACAGAGTTACAGCTAGGTCATCGAATCAAAGACACACATGGCGGGGCTTACAACAGACTCGATGAAATCGATACTAGGGTACAGATGATGCAAGATTGGGCAGATCATATAGATAATCTTCGGAGTCGTTAGAGAAATAATCTATATAAGTTTTGTCTAATAACTGCTGAAAAACAGAATAAGCCAAACATAAGCAATAGCGTCATAAAGGTTAATTAGCAAAAAAAGTTGCTATCAACATCAAGCAGGCCTCACCTATTTATGTTAAATTGCAAAAAACCATAAGGATATTACGTATAAGATAACCATAGTATTGTATCCACTCATTTGATAGGAAGGTTGAAGATGACACTAGATAACAACGTACTACGTAAACGCACCAGCTTGTTGGGTTCATTATTAGGTGATGCTATTTCTCGCCAATCTGGTGAGCAGACGCTAGATACGATTGAGAAGCTGCGTAAAGGCTTTATTCAACAGCGCCGTGAGCCGAATGAGGTACATAAACAGCAGCTTATCGATTTTATTGCTTCTTTGGATAATCAAACCTTAAAAAACGTCATACGCGGCTTTTCTATCTATTTTTTCCTAGCCAATCTAAGCGAAGAGAATTACTTGCGTGAGCAGCGTCATGAGCTGCGTATGCAGTCTGAGCAAAGCTGGGAAGGATCATTTCGTCGTACCTTACTTGAATGCCGCGAGCGCAATATTGAACCTGCCCAAATGCAAGAGCTGATTGATCAGCTAAAGTTTACACCTGTATTTACGGCGCATCCTACCGAAGCGCGTCGCCGTACTACGATGAATATCTTACAAAGTCTATTCACACATAGTGATGCTTTAAATAACGTGTCTGAAAACAGCTTCGCCTACGAGCAAGCTAAAGAACAAACTGCGCAAACGATTGATCTATTATGGTCGTCTGACGAAGTGCGCACCCGTAAGCCGTTGGTATATGATGAGATTAACAATGGCTTGCATTACTTTAATGCCAGTTTGTTCAATGCCATTCCTAAAGTGTATCGTAATATCAAAAAAGCCATTGTCGACATCTATCCAGAGCTCACAGACTATCCACTGCCTGCGTTTATGAGCTTTGGGTCATGGATTGGTGGTGATAGAGATGGCAATCCTTTTGTGACTTTTGAGACCACAGAACTTGCCGTATTGATGCATGCTGATACCGTGCTGCGTCACTATCAAGTGCTACTCAAAAAACTGCGCCGCCAGCTGATTCATAGTGACACTATTGTCACCGTTTCACCTGACGTATATGCCAAAATCAAAAGTTATGATGAGCTCGATCAGCGTGTGTTTGACTATAACCTCGATGACTATGGCAATGAGCCATATCGTCGCCTGCTCTCTATCATCCTGACTAAAGTCAAAGCCACCAATCGCCGCATCCAAAGTAAAGGTACGGATATCGAAGCTGAAAAAGATGCCTATGCCAATCCAGAAGAATTACTAGAAGACCTGCGCATTATCCGTCAAAGTGTCAATACACACGATACGGCACACAGCGATGGGTTACTACTCGATGTGATTCGTTTGGTCAAAACTTGCGGCTTTCATTTGGCAGCGCTCGATATCCGTCAAGAGTCGTCATACCATGGCGAAGTGATTGCCGATATCTTTGCTAGTGCCTCCAACCTGCCTGATTATCAGACGCTAAGCGAAACCGAACGTCAAGAGTGGTTGACGCGCTTGCTAGAAAAACCAGGCACGCCGCTTATCTATACTGATAACCTGACAGACAAAACGCGTGAGCAATTGTCACTGATGAATTCGGTCGCTACTCTACGCAAACTGGTGGGTCAGGCTACTTTTGGTAGCTATGTGATCTCGATGACCAATAATGCTAGCCAGCTACTAGAAGTATTGCTGCTTATGCGGTTTGCAGGCTTATGCAGAATTGATGACGAAGGTCAGTTGTCTGCTGACTTACCTGTCGCACCGTTATTTGAGACCATCGAAGATCTCAAAAATATCGATAAAATCTTGCCTGCTGTATTGGACAATCCGCTGTATCGTGGACTGCTACAGAATACTGATAATACGCAAGAGATCATGCTGGGTTATTCGGACTCATCGAAAGATGGCGGTATCATCACCTCGGCGTGGCAGCTTTATAGTGCACAGCAAACCATCAACCATATCGCTGAGCAATATGGCATTAAGACACGACTGTTCCATGGTCGCGGTGGATCTGTGAGCCGTGGTGGTGGATCAACGCACAAAGCCATTGCGGCACAGCCAGCAGGCACGCTGCATGGGCAGATTAAGGTAACTGAGCAAGGAGAAGTGCTCTATGCCAAGTATGCCAATACAGATACCGCTGTGTTTGAGCTGACCATGGCGATCACGGGTACGCTAAAAGCCTGCTCTACAAGGTTTGTGGTACAACCGACTGAGTTGCCAGAGTATGAAGCGCTGTTTGCACGCTTAGCAGACGCGGGTGAACAACGTTATCGCGAGCTGACCGATCATACCGAAGGGTTTTATAAATTCTACTCCGAGGTCACCCCAGTACAAGAAATATCTCTGTTAAACATTGGCTCACGTCCAGCCCATCGCAAAAAAGGCCTACCAAGTAAGACCACCTTGCGAGCGATTCCTTGGGTATTTGGCTGGTCACTGGCACGCTTTACCTTACCTGCTTGGTATGGCGTCGGTAGTGCGCTAGATAGCGTCAAAAAAAACGAAGCATTAATGAAAGAGATGAATAAGCACTGGCCTTTCTTTAGCGTATTTATCAGTAATATCGAGATGGCTTTTACCAAAGCCAATATGAATATTGCCGAGGCCTATAGCCAACTATGTGACGATGAGGCTCTGCGTGAGCAGATCATGACAGCGGTCACCGATGAATACACGCTGACCAATTCGGGTCTCAACTCTCTGCTTGAGCAAGACTCTTTATTATCCAATCAGCAAAACCTTGCCTCATCCCTGCAGTGGCGAGACGCTTATCTAGATCCTATTAACTATATCCAGATTGAACTGTTAAAGCGTGCCAGACAACAGGACACCCCGAACGATTCGGCACATGGCGACCTTAATGTAGAAGATCCATTGATCCGTAGTATCAATGCGCTGGCTGCAGGGTTACGAAATACTGGTTAGGGTAGATTTTCGATAATTAGCTTTCGGATAAATAAAAAGCTTATACCAATTGTCGCAAATATTAGGGCTTCGTTCGCGAAGCCTTAATATTATTCAAAACCCTTAAAAAAATATCTCGCCAGATATCAATCGCAGTTTAGTACTGCGTTGATTGATATTGCCTATTAGGTGATTCGTAATTCATTGTTTGAATAACCGATCCGAACAAGATACCGTAAAATATATTTTTACTTCATGTATATGTAGGGTCTGCTCCAATGGAAACGCCTCAATCAACACCATCTCTAGACATCGCAGTAGCAACTGACTATCAAATAGAATCCGTTGCGCTCATTGATCGCGCCATTCAAATATGCTGGAATGATGGTATCGACAGTACGTATCACTATATCTGGCTGCGTGATAACTGCCCATCGGCTTTTCATCCGCACACTGGCGAGCGTAGCTTTGATTTGCTGAGTGTCTCAAAAGATATCCATCCACTCTCTGTCTCTTTTGATGAGACAACGCTAACGATTGAATGGTCAGAACAGGCGCATATCAGCCACTTTGATCAGAGTTGGTTACGTGAGTTTGGGTATTCTAGTGCATTGGCCAAGGATCATAGCAGTCCTTATGAAAGCTGGGATAGCACGTTTATTGTCCACATTCCCATGTATGACCAGCAGAGCATCATGACCAGTGACAGCGCTTTATATGAGTGGATGAGTGCGCTAGATAAATATGGGCTTACCATCATTGATAATATGCCAGACGACTCTGATGCTGGCATACAGACCGCCATGCGAGTTGATTATCTGCGGCAGACTAATTTCGGTATGACCTTTGATGTGATATCAGAGAAGTCGCCGATCAATTTAGCTTATACCTCGCTCTCATTACCGTTGCATACCGACTTGCCCAATCAGGAACTGCCTCCAGGCTATCAATTTTTGCATTTTTTGAGTAATGAAAGCATAGGTGGCGAATCTACTTTCGTGGATGGATTAAAGGTGTTAGAAGGTTTACGAGAAGAGCAGCCGGAGTATTTTCGCTTGCTGGCCGAATATGCCATCCCCTTTCGTTTTCATGACAGCGCCCATGATATCCGTGAGCACCACCCTGTCATCAATCTAGACAACTTTGGCAATATTGTGGAAATCAAATACAACGCGCATCTTGCAGATGTTTTTGATTTGCCAAGTGACGTTATGTACGACTACTACCTTGCTTATCGAGAGCTGATGGCTCGACTAAAAGACGCTCGCTATAAGATTGAGTTAAAACTAGCAGCGGGTCAAATGGTCGTTTTTGATAACCGCCGAGTCCTGCATGGGCGTAACGCATTTGATGAAAACGTCGGTGAGCGTCGTCTCAAAGGCTGTTATGTTGACCGCTCAGAGTTCAAAAGCCGTTTGCAAACGCTCAAAAAGCAACTGGCTTAACACGACCCACAGTACTTGGCCTCGGTGTCTGTTGATGACTCTAAGCTGCTTCCCTTCATGTTCCCTTATGAAAAATACAAGCGCTCTATCAAGCAGCTTTACGACCTTTCACAAATAACACCAAGCTGATGATGACGCTGAACACGCTACACATAATAAACACGTTGTGCGCGCCGCCTGGCATGTACTCCATAAATGATGTGAAGAACTGACCCGAAAACACTGCCATCGTAAAGTAGGATAAGTTACGGCCACGTACGTTAGCAGCACTTAGCTCGACGGTCATATGGTTCAACAGCGGAATACTAAAACCAAAGCCAATGCCGATCAATAGCGCGCCTAATGCTAATAGCAAGGCACTGGTTTGCGTAAAGCAAATATACGACAACGCAAACGCTAAAAATGCCAGTGCTAATACTTTGGGTTCATTTAACCATTTGATGATTTTTGGCATAAAGCCTGCGGTAACGACCGCCACCAAAGAGATAAAGGCCAGCAGTTGACCAATTTGCGATTCGTTATAGCTCAACTCATGCATAGTAATAGGCAATAATACAGTTGAGGTGAAAAATATGGTCATCGCTAAAGTTGAGATAAGATACACATTTTTTAGAGATAGACCACTAATAATAGTTTTACTATCGTCCTCATTAATCTGCTCATGGCTTACAGCAGTTGCATGATGCCGTGGTACAAACAGTAGTAGCATGGCTAAGAATACCCACGCAATCAAATAAATCGATAGCGGTAATGCCCAAAACTGTGAGGCCAGCAAGCCACCTAAAAATAAGAATATAACCCCGCCCAGCTCAATGGACATGCCTTGCTTGGCAATCATCTTCAAGCGAGCCTCCCCTTGATACCATGTAGAGATTAGTACCGTACAGCTCGCCATGACGACTGCCGTTATACCGCCCAATAGAAACCGATTGCTAAACACCTGTGCGGGCCCATGTAAAAGATAAGCACTGGCACCTGCAAGTCCGTATAAAAACAAACCAATCATCAAGAGTTTATACGCACCATATTTATCAATTAACTTGCCAGCCAGTGGCGCAAATACCACCGCGCCTAGTGACGGCAAAGTGATTAATAACACGCTGTTGTCGGTAATGCCCAAGCCTGCTGAAATACTGACCAAACCGGGTGCCAGTAACGTGCCGACCATAATGGTCAAACTGGCAATACACAGTAAGGTAAAACTACCTGCGGTTTTTAATTGGTTCATATGTGTCCCTAGTCGATTCGATATCTATTACGGATATAACTGTTCGGCTTAGTAAATCATGCCGCAAGTATAGAATCTATTAAACCATAACAAAAATGATAGTATATGATTGAATCCATACAAATAACGTATAGATTAAAAATCAAGACTGAGCAAGATTTTGATGAAAGACATTAATAAAAGGAATTAATGATATGGATATAAAAACACTCAAAAGCTTTATGGCAGTGGCCAAGCACCAGAGCTTTTCGGAAGCGGCGCGTGAACTGTATACCGTACAACCTGCCATCAGTCGCCATATCTCATCGTTAGAGACAGAGTTAGGCGTTGTGCTGTTTAACCGTACTTCTCGTGAGGTGACTATTACACCCGCTGGCGAGCAACTATTGAAAGACGCTGCTGTTATTTTGAGCTTAGCAGAACAAGCAAAAACACAAGTTAAACGGGCACATGACGGACAAGTAGGCACGCTCAATATTGCGCATCTAAGCTCAGCTTGTTTGACCTTTATGGCCACGTTGGTACGCAGTTATAAAGCCCAATTTCCGCACGTACATGTGTCATTGTTTGAGATGACGGTGACCGAACAGATAGAAGCGTTTAACAATGATCGCATCGATATTGCTTTCTCAAGACCGTTGCCGAGCGCTATTGCTAATGACTTTGTTAGCCACAGTATTTATATCGACAAATTGGTGGCGATTGTGAACCAGAGCCATGCATTAGCCAATCAGACAACCATTGATTTGGCGCAGATGAAAGATGATAAGTTTATTATTTTTAACCGTGATGAAGCGGTTGGTCTATTTGATGAAACCATCATGCTATGCAGACAAGCTGGGTTTTCGCCCAATATCATCAGTCAACCCAAGCACATGCAGACCTTGGTGACCGAAGTGGCAACAGGATTGGGCGTGGCGATTGCGCCTTACTGCGTACGCAAGCTATATAGCGAGGGCTGTCACTTTATGATGCTAAACAACGTTAGCACACACATACCCGTGCATATTCAATACAAGCAAACCAATCACAGTGCAACGGTTGCCGCTTTCGTGGATGTAGCGTTAAGCGCAACAGATGACATACAACAAAGCATGGAGCACTGAGCCCACAAAAAAAGCCCTATTTCTCCTCTCTAAACATGAGAGAAGAGAAATGGGGCTTAATATTATTCACTTACTGACTTATAGTTATCATAATCTTATAGTACTAATAGCAGCCCTAATAACTGGATTCACGATATAAGGTTTTATGTGCTTCTATTCTAAAGTCTTCAGCGCTGACAGCAGGCGTTATACCATGTGCACTGTACTTGGCTTGTATGATCTTTTCTTCCTCACGAAATAGCACATTTTGCGCTTCTTGCTTGAAGTCATGATAGCTAATGGCGGTGTCATCTTCATGACCGTCAATAACTATAGGTTCGCTAGGTTGATTTTGGCTATTCGAATGCTGTTGTACAGTCTGATTAGCATTAGCCTCTTTAGTCATGTTGCTGACTTTTAAACCGTTATTAGTCGTCGACGCTTGAGAGAGCGTGGAAGAAATACGGTTAGACATATAGAAGGCAGATAGTAGAACAATACAAATGACACTGATAATAGCAAAAACAAGACTACGGGGTCTGATGCTTTTTGGCTCGATATCATTATTCACGTTTTCTGATTCATTCATAGTTACGTACCATCTAATTTATATCATCAACGGCAAACAACCATGCCTTTTACATAATGATACGAATTTTATATTGTGTTGCAATAATTTCTAGTACGAACGTCTCGAATAAATTGATAGACGGTTATCTAACTGTTAAAAATGGTATAAAACGTAGCCCCTTTAGTCATTGGTTTCGCGGTACAAGGTAGTCTGTGACTCTTGTCTAAAGTCCTCATAAGTTATAGCAGCTTTCTCAGTAGCTATAACAGTGGCATCATTTTCTGGTGTAGGAGCTTCAGAAGTTGACTCTGATTCACTAACAGCTGGCAGGTCTTGTTTATTGTTGTCCAAAGTATCTTGCTGAGTAGTGGCTGGTTGTGTACTTACAGGGTCAACGCCATCTGTAGTTGTTTGATTATCAGTAGACAGTACTGGATCAGCACTAACAGCTGGTGTACTTTCTGTCTCTACATGACTATCAGTACTATTGTCTATACTATCAACCGCAGAAGTAGATAAGACTCCTGAAAACACGAGCATTAATATAATAGCAATCAATACTACTGAACCAATCGCCATAGCCATCATGATTGGTTTCTTGCTTTTGATCCCTTTATTGTCTATGACTGGCCCTTCGATAGCTGATTCAGACACATTCTCAATTTTTAAAGGGATGTTTAAAGAATCATCATCCGATATATCATTTATGTTAGATTCACTATGGTCAATCGTAGAGGGTGACTCTGTTTGATTGCTACTATCTATATTGTTGCGTTCTATATACTCTGAGGCTTCTGTATTTGAACTGACATCATTGACATCAATACTAATACTGTTGCTATCATTAGTGATATTCAGCACATGATTTTCAGATATATTTTCAAATACTACATTTGTATTTGATACTTTAGAAGTGGTGTTTTCTGCTGTAGCATCTTCTGTTTCTAGCAATAACTCTTGCTCACTGCTTTGATCTTCAAACAGTTGCAACTCTTCTGTGCTCAAGGGTTCGAAAGCGGCAAGGTTTTTTGCACTTTCTAGTGTTTCAAATTCAGCCTGATCGTTCTCTTCTGAGCCATGGACTCGATTAATAAAGCGTTCATAGATATCATTGTTATTACGCTTACGCGACTTTTGGTCAATAATTCTAGCCAATTTTTCTTCAAAATCGGTGCCAGCGTCTTCTTTTTCGTCGCTCATAGAACAATACCAAACCAGTTTTTCTACTGGTGTTAAATGATTGCTAGAATGAATTTTCTTACTATAGTGTAACAGTGTTATTAGCCAACAATATAGTTGCTCGACCTATTATCTTCAAGCACAATTTATGGGATAACGCTAATATTGATAAGAACTATTCTAAATAATATGATAAACCAACCCTAAGAACTGATCTATGTAGAGATAGCATAGACTATGACAGGCTCGATAGTATGGATTTAAAACAGCTTAATGCGTTTATCGCGGTTGCCGACTTGCGCAGCTTTAGCGCGGCCGCCACCAAAACAGGACTGTCACAGCCAAGCCTGAGTCGATTGCTAAAACAGTTAGAGACTGACATGGGCGTGGTGCTTATTGATCGCTACCACAGGCCACTACATCTGACTGAAGCTGGCAGTTTTTTCTACGATAAAATAAGCACTATCCTGACCGAGATTGATACGGTGACCAGTATGACTCAGCGTCTATCAGCACCAAGCAGCGTTTTAAATATAGGTTTTGTGCCCTCAGTGCTATATGGCCTACTGCCTGAAATCATTGCCACGCTTAAACAGTTCAGCCCTGATATCGATGTTAATTTAAAAGACATTAGCTCATATCAACAAATGGATGCCCTCAAGTCCGGTGAGATTGATATTGGTTTTGGCCGATTTGCCCATCAAGACCCATGGATTCAGCAGATTCTGCTACGTCATGAACGCTACGTGGTGGCATTGCCAAAATCACACCCGCTTGCCAATGTACGTAAGCAGCGCTTGATAGACCTAGCGAACAATCGCTTAATTTTATACCATCAAACACATTTGCCAGTCTCGTCCACGGTGACGACAGAGGCAGTGACCCAAGCGAACGACAAGCTGTCTACAAGTAGAGTCAACCGTGCTGCTACTCATGAAGCAGCATCTAGCGAGCCTATTACTGAGCCTTTACTACATCTTTTTGCCCAGTATGGTATCTCGCCTTTTATGACCACGACAGTCAGCGATTTGCAGGTCGCATTGGGACTGGTCGCGGCAGGCGAAGGCATTACATTGGTGCCTGCCAGCTTGCAAACTGTACGTACGGAACAGATCAGCTACCAACGTTTGGTTCATGAAAATGTCACCTCCCCTATTTATTTACACACCCTCAAAGACTTTGTACATCCCAAAATACCTGACTTGCTCACAGCCATTTATCACGTCTACGAGCAGCGCGGCATCACTTATCGGCAGCAAAATTTTGTGTCACAGGCCTAAATGGGCAGATATCCGTTGAATATTGTGTTATAAAGAACCGCCAAAAATAATTCATTTTAAATATTGATATTATTTTATAAGTATGCTAACTAACAAGAATAGCAATGCAAACAAATAGTAATAATAACTAGAATAATCATTCTCCTAGACAGTGTTGGTGTGATAAAGTCGATACGATGTAAATCGTTTTATATTTAGACGATTTATAGGACGTTCTTTTCTGATCATTGGCAAGCTGACACAGGTAAGTGATAATTTGCTGTTTTAACCATTTCGAGGTATTCATGTCCACACAACAACTCAACAACCCAAGTGCCCCTAACGATAGCGTTGCCTCGCAACAAGAGGGCTTTAGCTGGCGCATCTTTGGCCCAGGAATTTTGATGGCGACTGCTGCCATTGGTGGTTCGCATTTGATTTCGTCAACACAGGCGGGTGCTATCTATGGCTGGCAATTGGCTATTATGATTGTATTGGCCAACGTGTTTAAGTACCCGTTTTTTCGCTTTGCAACTGACTACGTCTACGATACTGGCGAGAGTTTGATTGCAGGCTATGCCAAACGCTCAAAGGTATATCTTTGGGTATATTTTATTCTTTCTATCTTGTCAGCGGTTATTAGTACGGGTGCGGTTTCACTCATCGCCGCCGTGATCTTGGGCTTTATGTTGCCAGCCTCACTTGGTCTGTCGACAATGGCGTTATCTCTCATTATCGTCGCGGTCTCTTGGTTCTTTTTGATTGCAGGGCATTATAAATTGCTCGATGGTGTGACTAAGTGGATTATGATTGCGCTTACCACGGCCACCGTCGCTGCAGTTATCATTGCAGCTGGCAAGCCAACCGTTATGGCAGTAGATTTTGTGGCGGCCTCTCCTTGGAACCTGGCCACGTTGGGCTTCATCGTAGCACTCATGGGCTGGATGCCAGCACCGCTTGAGTTTGCTGCGATTACCTCTATGTGGACCTCTGCCAAAGTCAAAGCAGATCACACCACGCATAGTCAAGGCTTGTTAGATTTTAATGTTGGCTATGCAGTTTCAGCGATATTAGCATTGTTCTTCTTATCGTTAGGTGTGTTTGTCCAGTACGGATCAGGACAAGAGATTGAATTGGTTGGCGGTGCTTATATCAACCAGTTGATCAATATGTATACCGCAACCATTGGTGAATGGTCGAGATTGCTGGTCGCTTTCGTCGCCTTTATGTGTATGTTCGGCACGACCATCACCTGTGCTGATGGCTACGGACGTGCTAATGCTGAATGCTGGCGCCTGCTAAAAGGTGAAAACGAAATCAATAAAAAGCAGATCGCTTTTTGGACGACCTATGCCATCGGTGGTGGGCTAGTAATTATCACTTTCTTCACAGGACAATTAGGCGCTATGCTTAAGTTTGCCATGATATCGGCGTTCGTCTCTGCACCTATTTTTGGTTGGTTAAACTACTCATTGGTTAAAAAGCATAAGAAACTGTCAGCAGGTATGAATGCTCTGTCTATCGCAGGCTTGATATTCTTGGCAGGCTTCGCGTTATTGTTCTTGGCCAATATGGCAGGTTTATTTGCTTAAGCTTTTTGCTTAATTTAAGACTCAGCACTTAACAATCTTATTCAAGCGAAACATAAGCCCTAATAGCCTAGCTGTTGGGGCTTTTTAATGAGTGTAATTATACTAATAAGACAATACACTTTTAGTAATTGTAACTAAATGTAAAAAATAGAAGATTCTAAAAGCTGTGATTTTAAGCAATATGAATACTTATTGTGAGAAATTACCAATAATTGCATAATGCTATTTGAATTATGAATACTGTTAAAAATACTACATTTAGTTATTATTATTTTTAACTACTGATTAAGAACCCAAACTTTTCAGGCATGAATAATTGAGTATAATCAGCTACAACAATTAGAATATTTTCCCTCCATGTAAGGACAATCATATGACTTCATCTTCAGCAGGCGCGCGCTTTCGCAGTGCCCTCACTCAAAAAAATGATAACAACCAACCATTACAGATTGCAGGCGCTATCAATGCCTACACAGCGATGATGGCGACCCAAGTTGGTCATCAAGCGTTGTATCTCTCTGGTGCTGGCGTGGCCAATGCGTCATTTGGCTTGCCTGATCTCGGTATGACCAGCCTTGATAACGTACTAGAAGATGCTCGCCGTATCACCGATGCCGTTGATACCCCGCTGCTTGTCGATATCGATACGGGCTTTGGTGGCGCGTTTAACATCGCCCAAACCATCAGAAAAATGGAAAAAGCAGGCGTCGCGGCAGTACATATTGAAGATCAAGTGGCACAAAAACGTTGTGGTCATCGCCCTAACAAAGAAATTGTTAGTATATCAGAGATGGTAGATCGTCTAAAAGCGGCATTGGACGCAAAAACTGACCCTGACTTTGTAGTGATGGCTCGTACAGATGCCCTATCAGTAGAAGGTTTGGACGCTGCTGTTGAACGTGCCGTCGCATTCCAAGAAGCTGGCGCAGATATGATCTTTGCAGAAGCGCTAACCGATATCGAGATGTATCGTAAGTTCACTGATGTACTCGATATTCCAGTACTGGCAAACATGACAGAGTTTGGTCAGACAGATCTATATACCACTGACCAGTTGTATAGTGTGGGTGTCGAGATGGTGCTATATCCACTATCTGCTTTCCGCGCTATGAACAAAGCGGCATTGAACGTTTATCAGCATTTATTAGATGATGGCACTCAAGACAAAGTCGTCGATACTATGCAGACCCGTATGGAGCTCTACGATTTCTTGAATTATCATGAGTTTGAGCAGACACTAGACAAGCTATTTGCTGATAATAAGTAGTTAACAACTAATAATTGCCAATTAGCAACGCCGAAACGATAAACCACCTCTGTGGACTTTATCGTTTCAAAACCCGTCTTTATTTACCTTTAGGTTATTTATGCCATTTTTTACTGCTCATACGGTTGTCAAATCCTCACTACTTAGTAGCACGCTTGCGGCGCTGTTATTCATGACGGGCTGTGATAAAACACCAGAAACCGTTGACGATACTGCCAGTGATACGAGCGAAACTGTGGTTAGCGAAAGCGAAGCTGCACCATCAGAGACTGATGCTCAAAACGACTTGATCATGACGACGATTACGTTAGATACCGTCAACAGCTTATTGTTTGCACCAATTATCAATAGCGGTGCGCTCAGCGAAGAGCAAGTCAGCTGCCTTGAGTCACGCGACAAAGACTTGGGCAAAGCGGAAGTCGATCGTTTCTATAAAAGTCAGTTTACTGATGCAGAGTTAAAAGAATTAGATGACTTTTATACGTCAGATGTGGGTAAAAAATTACTTGCTTTTGGCAATGAGCAATTGCGCGTTATGAATGGTGAAGAAATTGCAACGCCAATGGCTGACCCTACCCCAGAAGAAATGACTGAAATTCAGACATTTATGGAGTCACCACTGGGTGCCAAATATATGAAGATCAACAATGCAGAAGGCGAAGGCAGCGCGATGGAAGTCTTAAATGGCCCTATCGAAGCTGAATTTGAGCGCTGTAAGGTCGATTTAGATGGCCCACAGCCTGAACAGCCTGCATAACGCTAAACTGGCGCTATAGTCAGTCATCAACCAATAAATTTATTATCAGAAACACCGTTTTCACTCAAAAAAGCTACCAACAAAAGGAATGTAAACATGGCAGCACAAAAAGAACTTTCAGGCGCAGGTCTACGTGGACAAGTCGCTGGTAAAACCTCTCTATCTACCGTTGGCAAATCAGGCTCTGGTCTGACCTATCGCGGTTATGATGTATCAGAGCTGGCAGATAAATGTATTTTTGAAGAAGTGGCGTATTTGCTGTTATACGGCAATTTGCCTACTCAAAGCGAGCTTGATGCCTATCAAGCCAAGCTCAAAAGCTTACGTGGCCTACCACAAGCGTTAAAAGACGTGCTTGAACGTATCCCAGCTGATGCGCATCCAATGGATGTGCTACGTACTGGCTGCTCTATGCTTGGTAACCTTGAGACCGAAACTGATTTTGCTCAGCAAAACGATCAAACTGACCGTATGCTGGCGGCCTTCCCATCGATTATCAACTATTGGTATCGCTTTACCCACGACAATGTACGTATCGAGACCGATACAGATGATGCCACTATCGGCGGTCATTTCTTACACTTGCTCAAAGGCGAAAAACCAAACGAGCTACATGAAAAAGTGATGAACGTCTCGCTTATCCTTTATGCAGAGCATGAGTTTAACGCGTCGACCTTTACCGCTCGTGTGTGTGCATCTACCTTATCTGACATTCATTCTTGTATCACTGGTGCAATCGGTTCACTACGCGGTCCATTGCATGGCGGAGCGAATGAAGCAGCGATGGATATGATTGAAGGCTTTAGCTCACCTGATGAAGCTGAAGAAGAGATGATGGGTATGTTGGCTCGCAAAGACAAAATCATGGGCTTTGGTCATGCGATCTATAGCGAGTCAGATCCACGTAACGTCGTGATTAAAGGCTGGGCTGAGAAGCTAGCTGCGGACGTTGGTGATGAAGTGCTATATCCAGTATCAGTACGCTGTGAAGAAGTGATGTGGCGCGAGAAGAAACTGTTCTGTAATGCTGACTTTTTCCATGCTTCTGCCTATCACTTCATGGGTATCCCAACCAAACTATTCACTCCTATCTTTGTCTGTTCACGTTTGACTGGCTGGGCCGCTCACGTATTTGAGCAACGTGCCAATAACCGTATCATTCGTCCAAGTGCGGAATACACTGGTGAAGATCTACGCCCTGTACCAGATATGAGTGCGCGTTAAGTTGATTCCTTTTAAATAGCTATTGTTACGTACTTACTATCAGCTAGCGGCAGTGCTAGCTGATACAGGTATGATGATTGAGCCTTGCTATGAGTTTTTCAGGTTTAATCGTCATACACTATCTTTTTTATAGACCACGCCCTTTAAACTTCCAATATCGCTTCTTTAGCAAAGCCTATGAGAACGAACGATGATTTTGCTAAAGGAATGAATTTTTACCCAGTATCAACGCTTAACTACTTATTATAATTAGCCAACAGCCAAAGGTGACTTATGGACAACGCCCTAGTACAACCAATGAACGATGAATTTAAAAAGCCACTTCCCGGTACTGACCTTTATTACTTTGACACCCGCGAGGCTGTCGAGAGTATCGAAGCTGGCGCTTATGACAAACTACCATTTTGCTCAAAAGTATTGTGTGAAAACCTAGTACGCCGTTGCCCACCAGAAGAGTTAACCGATGCGCTGAAGCAGCATATCGAAGGCAAGCAAGATCTAGACTTTCCTTGGTACCCTGCCCGCGTCGTTTGTCATGATATCTTGGGTCAGACAGCCTTTGTTGATTTGGCAGGTTTGCGTGATGCTATCGCTGAGCAAGGCGGTGATCCGTCTAAGGTAAACCCTATCGTGCCAACTCAGCTCATCGTAGATCATTCATTGGCCGTTGAGCACGCAGGCTTTGAAGATGACGCGTTTGAGAAGAACCGCGCGATTGAAGAGCGTCGCAACGATGACCGTTTTCACTTCATCAACTGGTGCCAGTATGCCTTTGACAATGTGAATGTCGTACCGCCTGGTAACGGCATCATGCATCAGATTAACCTAGAGAAAATGTCACCTGTCGTACAGGTCGTGCACAATAAAGCGGGTGAAGAAGTCGCGTTTGCCGATACGCTAGTTGGTACTGATAGCCACACGCCGATGGTCGATGCACTAGGTGTAATCTCGATCGGTGTGGGCGGATTAGAAGCTGAAAGCGTCATGCTGGGCAATCCATCCTATATGCGTCTGCCAGATTACGTCGGTGTCAAGCTCACTGGCAAATTGCAAAAAGGCATCACTGGTACGGATCTCGTACTGGCGATGACTGAGTTCTTACGTGACGCAGGTGTGGTCTCTACCTATATCGAATTCTTTGGTGACGGTGCACGCCAGCTAAGTGTCGGTGACCGCGCTTCTATCTCCAATATGACGCCTGAATATGGTGCCACTGCCGCGATGTTCTATATCGATGAGCAAACGACTGACTATCTACGTTTGACTGGTCGCTCCGAGGAACAGATTAAACTGGTTGAGCAATACGCTAAGCAAACGGGCCTATGGGCTGACGGCATGGAAAAAGCCGAATACGCACGCGTCCTTGAGTTTGATTTGTCATCAGTTGGTCGTAATATGGCAGGCCCATCGCGTCCACATGCCCGTGTATCGACTACTGACTTGGTTGCCAAAGGTATCGCTCATGGCGCTGACGAAAAATTGCCTGAACCAAAAGACGGTCTCATGCCAGATGGCGCGGTTATTATCGCTGCTATCACCAGCTGTACCAATACTTCAAACCCACGCAACATGGTAGCCGCAGGCCTTGTTGCTCGTAATGCGAATGCCAAAGGCCTATTACGTAAACCTTGGGTGAAGTCATCCTTAGCACCTGGCTCAAAAACGGTCAAGATGTACCTAGAAGAAGCAGGGCTGATGCCAGAGTTGCAAGAAATTGGCTTTGATGTAGTCGGCTTCGCTTGTACGACGTGTAACGGTATGAGCGGTGCGCTAGACCCTGATATCGAAAAAGAAATCATCGATAATGATTTATTTACCACGGCAGTGCTGTCTGGTAACCGTAACTTCGACGGTCGTATCCATCCGTATGCCAAGCAAGCATTTTTGGCATCACCGCCATTGGTTATTGCTTATGCCATCGCTGGTAACATCCGTTTTGATATCGAAAAAGACTCATTGGGTAAAGACCAAGGCGGTAATGACGTCTATCTAAAAGACATCTGGTTTGATGATGAAGAAGTAGATGCCATTGTTGCTGCGGCTGTTAAGCCTGAGCAATTCAATGCCGTATATATCCCAATGTTTGATGAAGCCAAAAAAGACACAGGTAAGGCATTAAGCCCATTATATGACTGGCGTGAAATGACTACTTATATCCGCCGTCCGCCGTATTGGGAAGGTAAAATGGCCAAGAAAAATAAACTGACAGGCCTACGCCCGCTCGCAGTCCTTGGTGATAACATCACAACCGACCATATGTCACCATCAAACGCTATTCTTGGCTCATCAGCAGCTGGCGAGTATCTTGATACTATGGGCTTGCCTGCTGAGGACTATAACTCATACGCAACCCATCGCGGCGACCATTTAACCGCGCAACGTGCCACCTTTGCCAACCCTAAGCTATTGAACGAAATGGTACGCGATGAAGATGGCGAAGTTGTCCAAGGCTCACTGGCGCGCGTCGAACCAGAAGGTCAAGTCATGCGCATGTGGGAAGCGATTGAAACCTACATGAACCGTGAGCAGCCGCTCATCATCATCGCAGGTGATGGCTATGGTCAAGGCTCAAGCCGTGACTGGGCTGCCAAAGGCGTGCGTCTCGCTGGCGTAGAAGCAGTCGTCGCTGAAGACTTTGAGCGTATTCATCGTCAAAACTTAGTTGGCATGGGCGCTCTACCTCTACAGTTTGAGGAAGGCACGACTCGCCATACGCTAAATATCGATGGTACAGAAACCTTTGATGTCACAGGTGAAGTCTCTGCTGGCGGGTTGATGACTTTAGTGATCCATCGTGCCGATGGTAGTACCACTGAGACGCCGATTATCTGCCGCTTAGATACGGCTGATGAAGTCAAAATGTACAACGCAGGTGGTATGCTACAGCGTTTTGCTAAAGAGTTTATCGAAGGTACGCTTGATATTGTCTAAAGGCTATCCTGTAGTTTTTAGCCCGATAAGCAATAAAGTATAAAATTTGCCGATGTTGTATAACTTCATATGACATCGGCTTTTATTTGCTTTTGCGTTCTATACACTGAGTTTTGTCACTTACTCCTAAGTACTAGATATTAGCTAAATATTGAGTTTACTTAACCAATGGCGTAATATGTACTATATATTGTACAAGTCATGCAGAATATCATGAAGGGAGTAATCCATGAGAGTCGTTAGTTTTTCAGAAGCCAGAAAGCACCTAAAGTCCGTTCTAGACATGGTAAACGATGATGCCAGCGCCACTATCGTGACCCGCCGTGACGCTGATGATGCTGTTGTGATGTCACTTGATTATTACAATAGCCTGATGGAAACCGTTTATCTATTAAAATCTCCTGCCAATGCGGCGCACTTAGCGGACTCTATTGCCCAATATAAAGCTGGCAAGACTGTTACACGTGAGCTAATTGATACGGCAGAAGATAGTGATAAAGGTGATGGTAGCAGCGATAATAATGAGTATACGGATAGCGATATTGAAAGTGCTTGAACTCAAAGACTGTAATCCATCCAAAGGAAAAGGGTCTAACAATGAGTGAGCAACTAGCATGGACAGATGCTGCGTGGAAAGACTATCTGTACTGGCAAACGCAAGACAAAAAAACACTCAAGCGTATTAACAAACTCATCACCGAATGTAAGCGTAATCCGTTTGAAGGCATTGGCAAACCTGAACCCCTAAAAGAAAACCTATCTGGATTTTGGTCAAGACGCATCGATGATGCCAATCGATTGGTATATGCCGTCGATGATAATTATCTGACTATTATCTCTTGTCGCTATCATTATTAACGAGCGTTTTTAATCGTACATGTTTACTTGCTGATGGCACCATACCCAATCTTATAACAATATAAAAAGGACTTAATATAGTGGCCCAAACTAATTCTAAATCAAAACCCTCTTTTGCCCCGCAAATATCCGTTCCTGCTACCTACATGCGCGGTGGTACCTCAAAAGGCACTTTCTTTAAATTATCTGATTTACCTGAGCGTTGCCAAGTCGCTGGCGAGTCACGTGATAACTTCCTATTACGGGTCATCGGTAGTCCAGATCCTTACGGCAAGCAGATTGATGGTTTGGGCAATGGTAGCTCTAGCACGTCAAAAACGGTTATTTTATCGGCCTCTGACAGACCAGACCATGATGTGAATTATCTGTTCGGACAAGTTAATATTGCCAAGCCTATGATTGATTGGGCGGGTAACTGTGGCAACTTAACCGCGGCCGTCGGTGCCTGTTCCATTAATATGGGTTTGGTCGATGCTAACAAGATTGCTCATAGCATCGATGACAATGCTGAAAGCGGTATTTGTGAAGTACGCATTTGGCAAGAAAATATCGGTAAAACGATTATTGCCCATGTCCCAGTCTATAAAGATGCAAATGACAAAGTACAGGTTCAAGAGACGGGCGATTTTGAATTAGATGGTGTGACCTTCCCAGCAGCTGAAGTCAAAATTGAGTTTATCGACCCTGTAGATGCTACCAGCGACATGTTCCCTACTGGCAAATTGGTCGATGACTTCGATGTAACGGACTGCGGTTTAAATGCCGATAGCGTCAAAGCGACCTTTATTAGCGCAGGTATCCCAACCATCTTTATGAAAGCTGAAGATTTAGGTTTTACTGGTACTGAATTACAAGGCGACATCAATAGCGACAGCGAGTTACTTGCCAAGCTTGAGAAAATTCGTGCTACAGGCGGTGTTGCGATGGGACTATTTAAAGACGTGAGCGAGGCACAGACCAGCCAACACATTCCTAAGGTCGCTTGGGTAGGTGCAGCACAGAGCTATGCGGCCTCTAGTGGTAAGTTGGTCGATACAGACGAGATTGATTTGGTTGTACGTGCCATGAGTATGGGTCAACTGCATCACGCTATGATGGGTACAGCAGCAGTTGCCATTGCAGCCGCGGCAACCACACAAGGCACGCTTGTTAACGAAGCTGCTGGCGCCGGCGAGCTGACAGAGGTGCGTTTTGGCCATCCATCAGGTACATTGCTCGTTGGCGGAAAAACTGAACTGGTCGATGGGCGCTGGCAAGCCAAAAAAGTGTCGATGAGCCGCTCAGCAAGGCGTATCATGGTTGGTGAAGTTTTTGTGCCAGCGGATGCGTTTTAAACGTAGTCATGGCTTATTTTAATTTGCGATAGAGTTTTATGCCAACATCTCCCCAACCCCGCCGTGTACAGTTAGACAAAAAGCCTCCAGTCGAAAAGAAAGAAAGGCGGGCACTGCTGTGGGATATTCTAAAAAAACTGGCGGTATTTGCTAAACCTTATCGTCTGCTTATCATCGCTACCTTAGCGCTGACCGTCTTAGGCTCCTTTACCGCTCAGGTTAATGCATTTGTACTACGTTATACCGTCGATACCTTGACCGAAATTGCCACGCTTGCGGATCCATGGCAGGCAGGTCTGCGAATGCTAGGGATTATTAGTGCTGTATTGCTGACCAAAGAGATCCTGTCGATATTCATCTCTTTTGGTCAGCGTTTTTTTGGTGAAAAGATTCGTATCAACTTGTCTCGCGACCTGTCTCAAAAAATCATTGAGCGCATCCTCACCTATCGCATGGCGTTTTATACCAGCAGTGAAAACGACAGTGGCAAACTGCAAACCCGTATCGATTACGGTGTCAGCAGTTTAACCAGCCTTGTGCAAAACTTCTTTATCGACATGCTACCGCTATTTACCAATGCGATTGTGGCACTTATCATCATGTTTTCGACCAATTTTTGGGTGGGTATGGTCGGTCTCATTATCATACCCATTTACTTCTTTATCAGCCAAAAACAAGCACGTCGTCTGCAAGGTTTTCGTCGGCAGATGCGCGGGTTTCGAGAAGCCAAAAGCGGTTTGGTGATCTCTTTGATTAATTCGATCAGCGTGGTGAAATCCTTTGTCCGTGAATCTATCGAGGCTGAAAAGCACTTAGCCATTCAAAAGGAAATGACCGACAATCAACTGCGTATTCGTAGTATTGGCTTTATTTATGATGCCATCAAAACCTTTATCGAGCAGATTGGTGTGGTGGTTATCATCCTTCTCACCGCTTATTTTGTCCTACAAGGTGAGATGACCATTGGCATGATTTTATTTCATGTCATGCTGTTTCAGAACGTCGCCGCCCCTATCCGTCAATTACACCGCATCTACGACCAGATCAATAATGCATTGACCTATGCCGAAGGGTTTTTTGATATTTTAGAAGATGATAAACAAGTCGAAAACATCGATGGTATCAGTAGCGAAAACCTAAAGGGTCATATCGAGCTTAAAAATGTCGATTTTACCTATCCTAATGGTACGCAAGCGTTAAAAAACGTCAGCTTTACCATCAAGCCCAACCGTATCACTGCACTGGTCGGCCTCTCTGGCGCAGGCAAGAGCACGATTATCAATCTATTAGTCAAGTTTTACGCGCCAGACGCTGGTACGATTTGTCTAGATGGGCATGATTTGGCTGACTGTGATACCCACGAATTGCGTCAGCGCATCGGCCTAGTACTACAGAGTAATCATATTTTTTCGGGTACGATCAGTGAAAACATCCGTTATGGCGATATGAATGCTAGCGAAGATGACATCATCGTGGCTGCAAAAAAAGCCTCTATCCACGAGCAGATTATAGGGTTAGCTGATGGCTATGAGAGCACTGCTAAGTCCTTATCAGGCGGTCAACAGCAGCGTAT
The DNA here is from genome assembly GCF_947500265.1 of uncultured Psychrobacter sp. Lineage (GTDB taxonomy): Bacteria > Pseudomonadota > Gammaproteobacteria > Pseudomonadales > Moraxellaceae > Psychrobacter. The sequence continues at coordinate 145,236 of NZ_CANMRN010000005.1, forward strand.
TGCGCTGGCAAGGATGTTTTTAAAAGACCCACCTATTGTATTTTTGGACGAGCCGACAGCCAGCCTCGATGCTATCGCAAGTCAACAGGTCAAAAAAAGCCTAGATCTGATCAAAAAAGACCGTACCGTCATTATGGTCTCGCACAATATCGCCCAAATTATCGATGCCGACGATCTCGTGGTGATAGAAAATGGCGAAGTGGTTGAGACAGGTACACATGAGGTACTTTATGCCCAACGCGGCAAATACTTTGAAATCTTTAGCGCTATGTCTGATAGCCTAAACTTAGATAAAATCAGCCAGACCCTAAACGGTTAGGAATGGTTAATGCCAGCCTAAATCGTTATAATGCCAATCTTTTACTGCCTATTGCCAGAAGCTAGCCCACTATGACTTGTGAATTTTCTTTAAAAACCTTTGACGAGCTGACCTCAGTTGACCTTTATCATATTTTAAAGGCGCGCTCGCAAGTGTTTGTCGTCGAACAAAACTGTGCCTATCAAGATATGGATGAAGTGGATTTCGATTGCTTGCACCTAATCGCTCATCAAAATGCAGCATTGGTGGGCTATTGCCGTATCATTCCACCTGAGTTTAATAAGCTAAAATCCAACCTATCGGTTGCTGATCCTAGGATTAAGACCAACCACACCGCGATGCCAGCCATCGGTAGAGTGCTTGTACTATCAGAGCATAGAGGTGATGGTCTAGCACGGCAGATGATGAATCAGGCTATTGCACAGTGCCGAAAAAAGTACGGTAAAAAGCGTCCGATTATCATCTCGGCACAGGTTTACTTACTTAGTTTTTATGAGTCATTAGGTTTTGTGCCTGAAGGCGAGCACTACCTCGAGGACAATATCGAGCATGTGAAAATGGTGCTATACGTTGCTAAGAAAAACAAGATCAAAAAAGAGAGTACGGATACTGCGTCAACCACGACTAAAGTTTTAAGTTTCCTGCTGTTTATCATGGCCGCTTTGTTTGTTTTAGGCCTGTTGTACTTAATGATTTAGATCACTGCTAACGTCTTAATTCTTAACATAATTCAAATTGGTTGTTCCATATTGAGTGTGCTACTTTTAAATGATGATTCCTTTAAAAGGACGGCTGAGATAATCAGTCAAGGAAGTAGCACACTCAATATGGAACAACCATGTCAAATAATCACTTAGATAACCATTCAAATAAAGCCAATTCAAATACAAACGATGCGACGGTAGAGAGTAATGTCCGTCCAGAATATGACAATGAAATTCAAAAAATCGCCGATTACGTTCTTAATTATTCAATAGACGGGCAGTCACCAAACCCTACTGATGCGTGGAATACCGCGCGCCACTGTCTAATGGACACGCTTGGCTGTGGCTTACTTGCGCTGCGCTTCCCTGAATGCACCAAGCACTTAGGGCCTGATTGCCCCGATCAAATAACGCCGCATGGCGCTCGCGTCCCTGGCACCTCCTATAGGCTAGACCCCATCAAGGCTGCTTTTGACATTGGCTGTATGGTGCGCTGGCTTGACTATAACGATACGTGGCTTGCTGCTGAATGGGGCCATCCTTCTGATAACTTGGGTGGTATCTTGGCGGTCGCGGACTATATCAGTCAGAAAAATATCAGCCAAGGACAAGCACCACTGACCATGAGAGCAGTGCTTGAAGCCATGATCATGGCGCATGAAATTCAAGGCGTACTGGCACTCGAAAACTCATTCAACCGTGTGGGGCTCGATCATGTGTTTTTGGTCAAGTTAGCATCAACAGCCGTCGTCGCCAAACTTTATCAGCTACCACGTGAGCGCATCATGGCAGCGATCTCACAAGCCATCGTTGATGGTCAGGCACTGCGCACCTATCGTCATGCACCCAATGCTGGCAGCCGAAAATCATGGGCAGCAGGCGATGCAACCAGTCGTGCAGTACGTCTGGTCGATATAACGGTACGTGGTGAAATGGGTATCCCTGGCGCATTAACTGCACCGCAGTGGGGATTCTATGATGTGCTATTTAGCCATACCAATAAGGATCTAGCGACAAAGCCTGAAGGCGAACGTTGCTTTAAATTCCAGCGGGATTTTGGTAGTTACGTGATGGAAAATATCTTATTTAAAATAAGCTTTCCAGCTGAATTTCATGCGCAGACTGCTTGTGAAGCCGCTGTGATTCTGCACCCGCACATCGAAGACAGAATCGACGATATCGAGAGAATTGTCCTGACCACCCATGACTCAGCGATTCGAATCATTTCAAAAGAAGGCGCGCTTGCCAATCCAGCAGATAGAGATCACTGTTTGCAGTATATGGTGGCTGTGCCGCTGCTGACAGGCGATCTGATGGCAGAGAACTACGAGGATGACTATCACGAACAGCATTTGTCAATCGATGAACTGCGCAGCAAGATGGTCGTAGAAGAAAACGCGCAGTATTCAAAAGATTACCATGACCCAAGCAAGCGCTCTATTGCCAACGCCATTCAAGTATTTTTTAACGATGGCAGCAGTACAGAAAAAGTGGCTGTTGAATACCCTATCGGGCATAAACGCCGCCGCGCTGAGGGCATCCCTGTGCTGGAAGCCAAGTTCCGCGCCAGTCTGGTCACTCGTTTTATCGAAAGTCGTTGTCAGCAGATCGTTGAGCTGTGCGACGATCAAGAAAGACTAGAACAAACACCCGTTAATGAGTTTATGTCACTGTTTGAAGCGTATTAAATTTATGCTTTACTAGTACGATAGCGTCAGTTTCTTAATGCATTTATCTAGCCACTTATCGCCGTACTATATGTTATTGATTTGAAGACTACCAAGGTATCGACTCTCCTGCCCAATCGACAAAACTGCCTGACTGAGTAGCAGTCATACCTGAAAGCACTTCCAATAAGCACTCCGCGCTATACGCTGGCGAGAATAGATGTCCTTCAGCGACATTGCCTTGGAACGGTGCAGACAGCTGAGTATTCACGGTGCCTGGTTGCATGACCACCACGCACACATCTTTAAGTGATCTGCCCCATTCAATACTCAGGTTTTTCATCCCCATATTGAGCGCCGCCTTACTCATTCTATAGCTATACCAACCGCCTAGCTGGTTATCAGTGATACTACCGACGCGGGCTGATACGGTCGCAAAAACAGCAGGATGATTGGCGCTGCGATTAGCCTTGGCGAGCAACGGCTTGATGTGTTTGGCTATCAGCAAACTGGCTAGGGCATTGATTTTCATATTTTGCAAAAAGAACTCCGTTTCCATCTGTCGCAAGGCCTTTTCTGGCTGCGCTGTCTCTGTATGTAATAATCCCACGCAGTTGATTACCCAATCCACATGACTGACTGTCTGTTTGATGGTATCGGCAGCTTTCTTAATACTTTCCTCATCACTGACGTCCATTGGCAGCCAGTGCAGGTTTTCTGCTTCAATGTTTGGCTCATTTCTATGATAAGTAGCAAATACTTGTGTGCGATGGCTTTGATTAGATTGACTGTCCGTTGTCTGTTGTACCAGCTGCTGTACCATGGCTTGACCAATGCCGCCTGTTCCACCGATGATAAGATAGGTTTTATTATTCATTTCGTTATTCATATGGCACCTTCCTTTTTTTGATATGTCTCTTTGATACGCTTTTTGACAAGATTGGGTTTCATTTATTCATTTTGGCTGACTTTATAAGCGTTTACTATGATAAAAATAATACAAGTCATCCTCATTCTATATACGCTACAATAATCTATAACGATTAGAACGCCTGTTTTCGGATTGCTATTTATTATATTGACGCCTTCATACGGATATTATCGCATTATGCTATCACCCCAAGATCAACTGACCGAGCTGGTACGTGCTTTAGAGACCGATCAGCACGTCTTTGCCACTGACCCGTTATTAATCACGGAAAAGCTACAGGGCGAGGACGGTACGCCTATTCAAAAGTTGCATCGACGGGCATCACGTATAGATAGTAACGGGGCGCTTGCGCGTGTGCTAGGCAAGATTGACGGCCGTATAAAAGGCATTATGATCGTTATGAGCGTGGTGTGGTGTATCTCAGGGTTTTTGGGGTTATTTACGCTATTGCAGTCTAATGTTGTGAACTTCTTTTATGTGTTGGTCTGCCTACTTGGTTTTCATACCATTATGCTTGGTGGGTGGCTCGTCATAACCCTTATCAATCGAGATCAGCAATCGCCCAGTTGGTTTGCGAGCTTTGTCAGTCCAAGTTATCTCATACGTGGTAAGGATGATGTGACCAAGGCGGCCGTCGATCTGTATGAGCACCAGTTGCAGCATAGCGGTATGCGTTGGTATTTGGGGCGGTTTAGCCATCAGTTGTGGCTCGCGACATTGACCGGTATGCTGCTTGCGATTATATTCTTGTTGGTTGTACGTCAGTATAGCTTTAGCTGGGAGTCAACCTTACTCTCTGATCAGGCGCTGGTGAGCTTGACTCAAGTATTAGGTTGGCTACCTAGTATGGTGGGATTTGGTGTGCCAGACAGCACAGCGATCGCACAGAGCAGGCTTGTCACCGAAGCGATGCCGCTGTCTGTTGCACGGCAGTGGGCAGGGTTACTGGTTGGTAGCTTGCTGATGTACGGTATTGTACCGCGAGCGATAGCATGGGCATTCTGTGCATTGATGTTCCGCCGCAAAAAAATGCGTTTGGATATCAAACAACCGTATTATCAAAAAATCCTAAACTTTTGGCAGCGGCACGTGGTGGATGCTGATGACTTTACAGAGGCACCAGCCCCTATCGCTCCAAAAGCGACGGTCAGTGCGGGCAAGAAGTTAGTTGCGCTACTTGAATACCCTGCAGATCAGAACAAATGGTGGCAGTCAGGGCTTGATGACAGCCATCATGGTTTTGGACAATCAAGCGAAGTTGAGGATTTTGGTATCGTTGATGACCGTGATGATATGACACGGCTAAAAAACTACTTAGATGCGCATCCTGTGCAAGTCTTGCTTGGCATTCATAGCAACGCACTGCCCGACCGCGGTACGCTACGCAAACTCGATCAAATTGCTGCTCACGCCAAAGATGGACTTATCGTACAACTGCTTAGCGATACCAACTCTGCTGCTGACTTAACTGACGCACGTACCGATGATGAGCCACTAGACAAACAAACGGTTCGCTATCAACAGTGGCAAACGGCTCTTTCTGCACGAAAGATTGGCTTGGTTGATATTGATGCTTAATAAATTTTAAGGTGTAATCCTATAATATTTCATAAACTTATCATTATGACTAGCATGATATACAATAAATAAATATTATAGGTCTTTAACCTCAGACAGGCCTAAAGACTTATTGATATAACAGTTAAGATATATTTTGATAGCTGTGACGTCATATCAAGATGACAAGGATGTTTTATAGTGGCTAGGAGCCCAAGATGGCAGCATATATCTCTTTAGACAGCCCCCTTATGACTCTAGGTCAGTATGGTCAACTATTGGATGGTTACCGAGAGGCATTAAACCAAAGTATCTTAACGGCTGCGCCAGAGTCATGGCAGCCAATGCTAGAGAGCATTCTACCCGCGTATTGGCAAGAGTGGCTACTACCGCTGGCTGGTGGTCCATTTTTCTTGTTATTTTTGGCAGAATGGTTCTATCAGTCCAAGCGTGGCAATAGTAAAAGCTTTAGCTTGCGCCGTGCGATGACCAATTTTAGCTTGGGCGGCTCTTATTTAGGGTTTGAATTGATTGTCCAAGCGCTTATCGTCATACCTATCTGCTTATGGTTATATCAATATCGCTTATTTACTATTGAGGTGACATGGCTTACCGCCATCCCTATATTCGTTGCGGTTGAGTTTAGCTATTACTGGTTCCATCGCGCGTCACACCGTATGAATTGGTTTTGGTCAGCGCATGTCGTGCACCATTCAGATGACCATATGAATCTGTCCACTGCCATGCGTCAAAGCCTGCTGTACTCAGTGACGGGATGGTGGCTATTCTTTGTCCCGCTGATGATGTTGGGCGTACATCCTGTCTGGGTATTCTTCTTTTATGCGTTAGATTTGATTTATCAATTCTTTATCCATACCGAAACAGTAGGAAAATTTCCAAAATGGATTGAGTATGTTTTTGATACCCCATCCAATCACCGCGCCCACCATGGCACCAATAATGAATATATTGACCAAAATTACGGCGGCGTGCTCATTATTTTTGATCGCTGGTTTGGCACTTATGTAGAAGAAGATACCGCCAATAACCCCGTCCAATATGGTGCCGTTGGTGAAGCCAGTCATGACAATATCGTCAGCCTGATATTTGGGGTTTTTTACCGTATGTGGCAGCGGTTTTTTCGTGCCAAAGGGCTTAAGAAAAAGCTAAAGGTACTGCTGCGTCCACCAAGTGCTGTCTAATATAGTCAATTCTCTATACATTGGATACGATGTCAGTCTCGCTTAGCCTACTATTTGTAGTGCTTTCACTCGTCTTCCTTGTATCTAATGTATATTGAACCGACTAGAGCATGATTACAAATGCGTGGACTACGATTTATGATATGACAATACGCATTCATAACCGATACCCAGTCAGATTTGTTTTACAATAAATGGCTACTATGTGTTTTTGCCATCAATAAATATAAGACGTTACTATGAATAATGACAATAAAAATAATCATGAGAGTAATAAGCCTGCAGGTCTCTTTGCAGACAAGGCTTATGAGCCAACTCCTGATGTCTCAAGCATTCCTTCAGAAAACACCTCAAAATCCACAGTAGCTCAGTCAATAGCTACTCAGGATAATCAACCTGTATCAACCGATACATCAGCAACGACAGCACCAGCGTCAAGGGTAACAAAGAAAACGATTGCCAGTGGTGAACCGCTTAAATTAGCCGTTGTTGGTCATACCAATACGGGTAAAACCTCTATACTGCGCACGTTATTGCGAGACGTATATTTCGGTGAAGTCAAAAACGAAGCGGCGACCACGCGTCACGTCGAGCAAGCACAGCTGACAGACAGTCGCACTGGTGAGGTGCTAGTGGCATTATACGACACACCTGGTCTGGAAGATGCTTCAGGGCTTATGGACTGGCTAGAGGATAATACTGCCAGTCGCCGTGATGGTATTGAACGTCTGCAACAGTTTTTGGCGGCGGATGTCGCTCAAGGTGCAGACAGTTATGACTTGCCCTATGATTATAGCCAAGAAGCCAAAGTGATTCGTCAGCTGCTGACAAGTGATATGGCCATTTACGTGGTAGATGCTCGTGAGCCTGTATTGGGTAAATATAAAGATGAGCTAGCGATTTTGTCTTGGGCTGCGATTCCTGTGATGCCTGTTTTTAATTTTACCGACAGTCAGAATGCCAATATCGACGACTGGCAAACGATGCTGGCAAGACGCAATCTGCATATTTCAACGCGTTTCGATTCGGTCGCGTTTGAGTTTGAAGATGAGATGCGTCTATGGAAAAACCTAGCCACCATGCTTACTCACTCTGAAATGCTTGAGCAGTTGATGCAACGTCGAACGGAAGACTGGGCGCAGCTGTATGATGAGGCCAATATCATCATCGCTGATTTTTTATTGAATGTTGCTGCCTTTGTGCGCGAGATCAATGAAGATGACGACCCATTGCCTGTGTTACAGCAAATGCAAGAAGCCGTTAGGCAAAGTGAACGTGCGATGCAGCACAACCTACTTAACCTTTATAAGTTTTATGACAACGCGGTCGCAGCAACGCCGCTTGAATTACAAGCCTATCAACAAGACCCTTTTAACCCTGAACTTCTCAAGAGCTACGGTATTCGTACCACTTCTGGTGCAGCAGCTGGCGCGCTTCTAGGACTAGGTATCGATGCCGCAGCCCTAGGTACCACACTGGGATTGGGTGCTGCAATAGGCGGTATCGCAGGCGGGTTGCTATCGAATACCAGCAGTATTGCCGATAGGATTACTGGGGTAAAACGCTTATATATCGATCCTGCTACGTTGACGCTATTAGCAACGCGAGCATTAGACTTACTTACTGCATTACGTCATCGTGGTCATGCTGCTACAGATGCCACTCAGTTATTATATAAAGGCGAAAACAGCAGTCTTGGAACGTCGCTAACTGACGACAGTGACCATGCAGATGAAGACAATAATCCAATTACTGTATGGCCGGCTCATAAATTACCAAGTGAGCTTAAAAAAGCCCGAGGTAAACCGCAATGGTCGTCGCTTAGCAGCGGCAAGTCCGAACAAGCTCAGTTATTACGCACAGACATGGCATGGTCGCTGTCAGGTAAACTACAGTCGTATAAACGTGAGTCATAAATTACTAGCGAACTATCAGCGAACTATCTATGCACCCTATGCACTTAACAACACACTCAATGCATCTGTGCCGCGTACATCTGTCTGTTGCAGATAGATCGGATACAGCGGGTACTTGGTAAAGTTTTGTTCGATATCCTGCAGCAAATGCTGCTGACGCTCAGCACGGCGTCGCCAAAAATCATCCAACTGCGTGGTTGATATCAGCTGATTAATGACGATTGCTGCTGGCATGAGCTTACTATCTTCCAATTGCTCGATTGCGCGCTTGGTCTCAGCCAATGGTAAAACATCAGCGGTCATCACCAATACAATCGCTGTTTGTGTACGGTCATGTAGTAGCAACCCTGCTTGGCGGAACAATTGCTTACGTCTTTCTAATACGGATACAGCTTGTTCCCAGCGATCTGATTTTTTGGCTGCAAACGGATTGGCCACATCGTTTTTATCATTTTTTTGATTGTGACTGTCCAAGTGTGTCGCCACCGAACGTAATTTGGCCTGTCGTCGCTGCTGTGCAAGCAGCCCATCCGTCCATGCTCCCATCATTTCTGGTAATACCAATAATCGCAAAGTATGACCTGTCGGTGCGGTATCAAAGATGATGTGCTCATACCCAGCATCTGCCGCTTCGACTAAATGGTGACACATAGATTCGAGCATCGCGGCTTCTTGGGCGCCAGGTGCCGACTTAGATAGCTTCAGATGCTCACGAATTTTTGGCATCATATCTGGGTTGGCATAAGCTTTAATTGTACGTTCAACTTGAGCAAAATGTTCATCGACAATCACGTCAGGATTTAACTCAATCGCATCTAGATAAGGTGATATCACCGTTTTCTCATTATTGAGTCGTACATTCAATACATCGCCCAAACTATGTGCCGGATCGGTTGAGACAATTAAGGTTTTTTGCTGCTGGCTTGCATAGTAGCTGGCTAGGGCTGCAGCAGTTGTGGTCTTCCCTACACCGCCTTTGCCGCCGATAAATATAATCGGCTGTGTCTCCAACTGCTCTACCAATCCATGTAAAGGGTGTAATGCCATATTGTTATCTCGTATTTTGTCTCATTATCTAATAAATGCTTAGCTACTTTTTTATATAGTCAATCCACTACGGTTAGCAGCACCCAACGTGGTCAAATGGACATCTATCCATTCCCATACGTGTATGCCACTCATGAAAGTTTTCTAAAAATAATGGCTGTAGCTCTAATGTATAAAAGCTGGCGGGATTATCAATCCCCAAACTCTCAGCAAACATGAGCAACATAAAAAAATCTTCTTCATCACGTGCGGCGCGTGCCATCGTCTGACGATAAGGCGCATGATAAAACTCATTTAATCCACTCTTAAACCGTTGCCACCATGGTTGAGTGTTCTCTAGTGGTTGAACATTTTCTATATCATTCGATGTGTTTTTATTTTCCATAATGTGCTCGTATTTTACTTAATTCTTATGACCTATCATGCCTATATGATACAAAAAACGCCAACAATTGCTGCTAGCGTTTTTTATTAAACAGACACTCAATATGGTTTAACGTTTAAACCTCGCCGTTTTTACCTTTATGTAGTGACCACTCTTTGCGTAGTACAGACAAACTCTCAAACGTCACCAAAATGGTCGCGATTAAGATAATAATATCCATAATAATAAGTAGCCAATTACCATCAGTAAAGAAGGTTTTGAGCTGAATCAATAGTGCAAAGACAGTCATAACCAACAAGAACGACAATGGTGCTAAGGTGTACCAAACTGGCTTGCCCTTACGTAACAAGATAATGGTAACGATCATCAAGGTTAAGGCAGCCATTAACTGGTTGGTTGTACCAAATAGCGGCCAAATAATCATACCACCCGCGCCATCGATACCACCAGCACCGAACGCTAATAACAAACAGCTTCCGACAGCAAGTAACGTTGCAACGACACTCTTATTGAGTACGGGCAAATTATAAAATTCACCAAATTCTTGGAAGATATAACGTTGTAAACGTACGCCAGTATCCATCGTCGTACCAGCAAACAATGCGGCCATTACCGTAAGCATCGTCTGTGATAGCACCATATCGATACCAACGCCGGCATTCAAGATGGTCGCACCGCCATCGATGAACGCACCGATAGAACCATCACCAAACTTTTGATAGACCGCTTGCCAATCACCAAGAGTCGCAAAACCTGCGGTTGCTGCAAGGATTGCCCCAAGTGCTAGCATACCCTCGCCCAATGCACCAAAGTAACCAACGAAACGAACGTCTTCTTCTTTATCAATCTGCTTAGAAGTGGTACCTGTTGCGACCAAACCATGAAATCCTGATATGGCACCACAAGCAATCGTCACAAACAACAATGGTAGAAGTGACGGTGTATCCGCTGGTAATGCAGTGTTAACCGCTGGCGCGACAATATTAGGCGTGCCAATAAAAATAGCAGCATATAATAAAATCAAACCGACAAATAACTGTAAGCCATTAATATAATCACGAGGTTGAAGCAGCATCCATACAGGCAACAACGACGCAATCGCCGCATAGGCGAACAAAATCAAGATCCATACTGCGTTATCAGGCAAACCCATAACGGTCTCAGGTAACACAATCGGGAACATAGGGCCAAGATAGATAAGCCCGTACAGGGCCGTTACCCCGATAATGGACACCCAGACCAGATTCATATTGTAGCGATAGATACACTGTCCGATGATAAAGGCAACCACTAAGGCACCCCACACTGGCAATACCGCAGATGGCGTCTTAATCATCATATTGGCAATAGCTACACCAAATACAGCATTAACCATCAGTAGTAATAAGAAGATGACAACCATCATCAAGCTGCGGACACGTGTGCCCATGACAGTACCAGCGATAGAGCCAATCGACTGACCTCTATTGCGCATACTTGCCCAAATAGCAGACATATCATGTACACCAGCCATAAAGATAGTACCTACCACTACCCAAATAATGGCAGGCACCCAGCCCCAAATAACTGCAATTGCAGGACCGATAATTGGTGCAGCCCCTGCCACTGACGTGAAGTGATGCCCCCACAATACATACTTATTGGTGGGAACATAATCGATCCCATCTTTCATCGTATGTGCGGGTGTAGGACGGCTGTTGTCCAATGCTAAAATTTTGGTGGCGATAAATTTTGAATAAAACACGTAGCCGCAGAGCATAGCGGCAACGGCGAATAGTAGTACGATAGCACTATTCATCTCATCTCTCCCTAGACAAGTAGTCAATAGCCTTATAAGTTCAAGCTTTTTGAATTAAAATATGAAAAATATGCTAAATTAGTGTGCGATGAGTGACTCAGCTCATCTATCGTTTAGGTAAATTCTAGCAATTTGCAAAATTATTACCAATCAACAAAGTCATTTATCTTATAACTAGGGCATGTCACTAATCAGCATTTGGTTTGATGAGCCTGAGACTAAAACTTTGTTTGAATAATAACTGATTTGGTGATAAATGTAACGCAAGTAAGACATAAAAAACAACAAATAAAGGAAGTGCAATGGCACATTATTTTGGATTCGTACCCTCAGATAAACTAAAAGCTTTAATCAGTGAGGCCGAACAAGTCGTTGCTTCAAATGAGAATGTAGAGTACTACCCTTATCGCGATGCCCTTACGCATCAGACAGCGCGCGATCTTACTGATAATTTATTGGTTGGTTTGGTAGAGATTATTCCTAACCCTGAGCGCCAAGCCTCTATGCGTAAAATTGTTGGAACGATTGAACGCGCGACAGACACTCTGCTCAATATCTTACTAGGTAAAGAAAACAACAAAGACGTGTTACCAAGTTTTCATTTTCTAAGGGATCACGCAACCTTTATTGATAACGAAGGCGTTAAACGTGTCGGCTTTAAACTGTCAGAAAAAGATGCCAATACCATCACTGAAGGGTTTGCTGCTATCACGCCTGAACATGTAGATAGAGCCAAATTCAAAACAGCACTCGAAACCATGAACGAAGAAACATTGACTCACTTTATCAGTCGCTATGCCGAGACATTAAAGCTAGGCATGATCAAACGTAAGTCAGTTCCAGTTGCCAAATCGGCAATTGATAAAGGCATGAGTATGGCACTTAATAAGCTATTACCTGACCTACCAAATGACTCATTGAATAGATTGGCCAATTATTACCGTCCATTTATTATAGAAAAGCCAGAATAATCCCAAAATTTGGATTAATTTTGTCCCAAAAGTCATATGACGTTGGGCAAATTCACTAAAATTTGCTAAAATAAGCGGCACTTTTTACCAAAGGCGCACCCGATGACCCAAATCAGTAACCAAGAAATTGAAAAAACCTTACGCAACTCAGAGTGCCTTATTAGCAGTATCGAAGTAGCTGCTGCTTATGAGCGTTTGGCCGCTCAGCTCAATCTACATTATGCTGGTCTAAACCCAATTGTTATGGTCGTGATGAACGGCGGCCTGATCCCAGCTGGTCAACTATTGACACACCTTACGTTCTACCATCGTATGCATTATATCCATGCGACTCGTTATCGTGATAACGAAGGTACTAATGAGCTTGATTGGAAATTCAAGCCTGATGTTAGTATCGAAGGTGAGCACGTATTGTTAATCGACGACATCTTTGACGAAGGTATTACTCTAAAAGCAGTTGTTGAAGAATTAAGTAAAGAAAAGCCTCTATCACTTGAGTCTTGTGTCTTGCTTAACAAGCAACATGATCGCAAAGTTGCAGATTTTGACGTAGATTTTGTGGGTATTGATGTTGCAGATCGTTATGTTTACGGTTGTGGTATGGATTTCCATGGTTACTTGCGTCACCTGCCAGGTATCTATGCAATCAAAGAAGACAAAGTTTAATTCTTAGACTTGATTGATTAAAATAGTTAAGTCCTAAAAAAGCATCCAATTTGGATGCTTTTTTATTGCGCTGATTTATTGTGCCGACAACAACTTGAATGAATCGTTAAAACTGTAATGCCAAACCAGTATGGCGTTCAGTCGGTGTTTGAACTGCTTTTTCTAAAGCGTGCTTGGTACTATATATCGTTACCTGCTTCTTAGCACGAGTCACTGCCGTATAGATAAGCTCTTTGCTCAGCAATCTTGCATGACTATTATCGAAAGTAATGGCAACATGATCAAATTCGGATCCTTGTGACTTATGAATGGTCATTGCATATGCCGTGGCTATCACCTCTTCATTTAGCAAATTAACAGCTATCCCTTGTGTCTTATTTTCAAAGAATACCTCTAATTGGCTCCTTTCATCTGATGTTTGTAAGCAGAAACCAATATCCCCATTAAATAGCCCAAGCTCATAGTTATTTTGTAGCATCATAACAGGACGTCCATGGAACCATGTGTTTTGACCCAATGGTAACTTTAACTCAGCTAGATGCCATTGAGTGAGGTATTTATTGATATAGTGGTTGCCCCACTCACCATTGTGACCAGCAGTTAGGATTCTAAATTGATTAAATACTTCCATTAACGAAGTGGTAGTATTTTTAACTGATTCTGGCACGGATTTCTCCATTGGATTCTCTAGTAAATTGCTAACTTTATCTATGTATGATTGGTAATTACTGGAAACTTCTGAAATGATTTTTTCTTTGCTTAGGCTATTTTCTATCTTGTTATTTAACACCGACTCTGCTTGTAACGTATTAACATATTGAAAACTCAAAGCAGCGTCTTGCCTTAATAATTGCCAAATAGCTTGAAGATTTGTCTCTGCTTTATTAATTTGAGTGGCCAGTTTACCGATACCTGACTCGGCGCTAAATCGGCGGCTCTCGGTTAGTTCTGCATGTACGGGTTGCAGTAGCGGAATGCGACATAGATCGGCCAGCACAGCTCCTGCATCGACGGCTGCCAACTGGTTAGCATCTCCTAATAGTATTAGCCTTGCACCTGGCTTTACCGCGCTCACAAGATAGTTAGCCAACTCAACTCCGAGCATAGATGCCTCATCAACGATGATAATATCCTCACCCAGTGGGTTGTTAGCATCGTAACGCGGTCTACCCGTTCGACCGATACCTAGTAGACGATGGATTGTTTTTGCCTCTTGCAACTGCAGCTCTACATTTGCGTCGTCTAAAGCCGCCTGTAGAGACTCTTGCATACGCTGGGCTGCCTTACCCGTTGGCGCCGCTAATGCTAGGCTAGCACTGTCTGTACTAAATCTAATATGTTCAGACTCATCTCCCCTACTCTCTGTCGCCTGTTGTAACGCGATAACCAATTGAGCAACGGTGTAGGTTTTACCTGTCCCTGGGCCACCAGTAATGATACTAAATGCATTATTGTTCGCCACATTGATAGCGGCTATCTGTTGGTCATTTAAGTTCTCAGGCATAGCAATGTCTAAAGGCACTATCCGCTGATTCAAAATATGACTGATATGCTGTGCTAAATTAAACTCTGCCTGCCATGTGCGGTGTAACCAAAATGTGATTTTCGAACTTTTGGTTACTTCATTTTTAGTTATACTATAAATAATTGGTTGATTATTTTTGCTTAGGCTATTTTGATTGTTGTTAAAATCAGTATCAGTATCACTATTCGCCTCAACATTAGCAAATAAAGCATGCTCATGGATTGAATGAACGAAAGTACTTAAGTCGCTATTTTTCAAGCGATGGTATAACGTAGTTATCGCATCAAAACGTTTGATCAACGTCCCTTTTTCATGATTACTCAGTGCTAGCTGCGCCCACAAATAATCTCGCTGACCAAACAAAGTATCTAGTAATACAAATAGCGATGTCTCCGTTGTAGTGTCATCGTCTAGTTGCGTGTTTGGTTGCGTGTTTATCTGAGTATCAATCAGCGCAAAAATTGGTGTCGCCAGTATCTCTAGTAAGTTCTGCTGCCATGCATATAACGTGACTATTTCCCCATTAATTTGCCCTTGCATGGGAGCTTCATGATCGGCTGTATCGACAATTAATACAGTATGGCCCTCTTCCAAATGAGCCGCTAAAATAACGAATAGAGCCGTAAATAAATCGCTATCTTCTGACTTACCGTTTCTTCTATTTTCATCGTTTGTCTTTGCATCTGTCGCGTCATACGCTACATGCGTTTGTCGACGACGCAACAAGATATAATCGCTGATGTTACCGGCCCAGCTCTCTTGCAAGCTAATAGCTGACTTACTTTTATTATTATTACTCATCGTATATTTATCTCTTATTAATCTGATTAACTGCTATAACAATTTTTGTCTACCTAGTTGCTATATAAGGTTTATTAATCCGGTAGGCCAAACAATGCATCTAGACCTTTAATAAAGGCGATAGGAATATCCCAAGTGACCAATCCATAGCAACTGTTACTGCTCAAGCTATCGTGGTTAGACTGAGCCCTATCTTTTGATGTAGGCATAGTAGCTGCTTGAGCATTCGGGTCATACACACCGCGTAAAAACACGTACTCTACAGCGCCTAAGTACTTATCTTCGTTACCCGTATAATCACTGATTCTCATAGCAAGGAACCGATGTAATGCTACTTGATAGATTGCTGCTTGTAGCCAGTAGCCTGCTTTGGACATTGCTTTCTTGAGCGTATCTTCATTGTAGTCGCTTAGGCTATTTCCTAGAAAGTTACTCTTATAATCGACCACATAATACTTGCCAGCATGCTCATACACTAAGTCAATCTCACCACGCAAATAACGATATAGATGTGCTTTATTTTGTGGCACTAGAGTAACGTGTTTATCTGTTTCGTCAGGTAAATACTGTTGGAAAAGCTTACTAATATCCTGTGCTTTAAAATTCTCTGACAACCCCATGTTGAACTCTAACTCGGCAAATCGCTTACCTTTATCAAGAGCAATCAAGGGTTGATTGGAAGCTAATAGCGGCGCATGCAGCACCTCTTCAATCCAATTAACTAATGCCTCATGCTTGGTTGTGTCTATTGACTCAAGATCAAACCCATCACTATCTCTTTGTTTTTTGCCTTGGGATCTGCGGCTCTGCTGTTCAGCACTGCTATATATCAGCGGCAACTGATAGCTATTAATCGCTCTATCAATAACCTGATGCCACTGGGCTTTATTAGTGAAATCGATTTGTTCAAATATCTCATGCAAAAACGTACCGGCATTGGCACCTTTTACAAAGGTAAAGCGGATATCATCTTCTACCTTGAAGCTTATTTCACTGTCTTGTTCGAGAGACTCTTTGCTATTCAGTGAAGAAAGGTCTGAAACAGAAGACTCTGTCATATCAATATCTATCGCATCATCAATACGCTCATCCACTATCGCCATTGCTTGTGTAGATTCATCTAGCTGACGCGCTAAGGCGGTAAAACTGGTCTTGGCCCAGCCATAAAAATAATTGGTTTTCATAACCTCAGCAAAGGGCGCGTACTCAATAGCCTCTGTCGTAGGCTTATGAGCATTTGACTTGGTAGCAGCCATCTGAACATTGTCATTTATACCTGCTGAGTTAGCATTATTGCTTGCGTAATTATTGTCATAGAACTCATTAACCTTATGACCTCTAAGCATACCTACAATGCCTTTGAGCCTATCAGGTAGCTCGAACTTTGCTTCTGGCGATTCAAACCAATAGAACACTGGTTTTAGCTCAAACCCTGTTTTGTTACTCGGATCTCGTAACACAACATAAAGCTGCTCACTGGCTCGAGTAAATGCCACATAGCCAAGCCGTCTTATCTCATCAAAACCTTCTTGTGTCTCGATATCCGTATAGTAACCCTCATCCGTGGCAGAGCCTTGCAATGGTGAGAAGCGGCGCTGATTACCCGATTGATTATTTGTCGACTGCTGAACTTCTATCGACTGCCGCACTAGCGCTGAAGGCGCTTGTTGCGCATTATATAGATACAGCCCATAGTCTTCCTTATTACCAGACTTCCTACTGGCATCACCCATTCCCAATACATAGACAATAGGGAATTCAAGCCCTTTTGACTTATGAATGGTCATCAGTTGCACGCCAGATTCTGTCGGTAGCGGATATTGCTTAGCCCAATCACTGTTGGGTGCTGTATCTATCTGCTGTCTGAACCACGCCAACAACTCATACTCACCCATTCCTAAACCATACTGCGCCAAGATATCCATCACATGACGCAAGTCCATGATATGGCGATCGCCTTCTGGATGAGCAGCTAAGGCCTGCCAAACACCTTGCGGCTGCACAGGGCTTTTATCTAATAAATAATGTAGCGCCGATAAGATGCCAAAGTGCTGCCAACGCTGTGCCCCTTCTTTTAGATAGGTAATAAAGTCTTGATAGCTCTTTTTAATATCAGTAGCTTCATTGGCTGGGTGGTCTTTCGAATTAGACTTATTTGAATGGGCGCTTGGTGTACTGCTACCCTCGGTAATGCCTGACTCATGATCCGTCATCATGGCTTTGATGTTTTTGATACTCAGTCCATATAGGTGGCTGGTCAACACCCGATTAATCATGTCATGACGATACGGATATAGCATGGCACTCAGTAATGCTGCCACATCTTCTGCCATGATAGTCTCAAAGATACTGACGTCACTGGTGGTCAAGGTCGGCACATTAAGTTTTACTAGCTCGTCTTCGACCCTTTTCAGATCTTTTTTGGCACGTGCTAGCACCCCAATATCACTCGGCTGAATCGGCTTACCTTTAAGTGTCTGACCACTATTAAGCAAAGTGGCTATATGGCGAGCTGTGATTTCATGTTCATCATAATCAAACTCTTTGTCCTTGTCATAAGGCAGGTGCAATAAGCTCACTGGCTGAGCAGAAAGCACCTCTGTCACTAGCACATCATCCAGACTATCTGACTCATTAAACCAAGACAGCTCATATTCCGGTTTTGCCGCTTTGATATGTTGGTAGTAAATACCAGTACCCAACTGCGACAGCCTATTCTCAGCAGTTGTTGCATCAGCCATACCAAACCAGCAGTTCAATGCGTTAATCACACCCGCATTAGAACGGCGATTGATATCAAGTGTCCAAAGCGTACTCTTGTCAAACTGGGCTTTCATATAATTATAGTTGGCCACATCGCCACCACGAAACCCATAAATAGCCTGTTTGGGATCGCCAACCAATAGCAGAAACTCATGATTGGTTTTGTTAGTGGTTGATTGCTTGTCACTGTCCGACTGTTTACGCTTATTCTTTGGCAAATAAATGCTTTCAATCATAATGGCTTGCTCGCCATTGATATCTTGCGACTCATCAATCAACGCCACAGGATAGTGATGACGAATATAACGCGCCAGCTTATCTCCTTGACGACCAGTTAATGCTTGGTTTAAGCGTACCATTTGTAAACTAAAAGTCGTCTCGCCACGCTCTTCCAAAATGACTGGCAGCCTATTGCGCACAGCAAGCACAATATGGCGGTTAAGATTGGCTAATACCAACAAAATATGCTGATTTAAACTATCAAGCATGTCTAAGATAGCCATTAACTTACTAATGGTCTCTAGCTCAAAAAGTGTCTGATGCTCTTTTTCTTTATTCTTATTAAAGTTCTTAATTTTGCCATCTTCATCGGGATATCTAGAATCCTGCAATGATGTCAAAATCTTATTCTCGCTCTCATTTAAATAGCTATTAAATGCTAGCTGATACTCTGATATCTTTTGATGCACCTCAATAATGGCATCAAACTGTTTGGTTAAATTAGAACCACCACGGAATCCTTGAGACTTTCTATAATCAGGATTTAAATAAGGCTGAATATCTGCTAAATCTAACTGAGAAAACTCATTGATTAGCTTTTCGTATGCATCAAAATCAAAGCTTTTCTCATGCCTTATCTCATCAATCGGCGCAGAGATAAAATTAAGCGAGCGAGTTACGTATTTCTTATGATCGCCAACTGCAGTCAGCTTACCTTGCTGATCCATTAGCGCGTAAAGTTTAGGCTGCTCATAATACAAACGGCTTTGAAACTGACGCAGCTCATCATGAATAATGCTGTCAGTCACCTGGTCAATACTGCTGTCTTCAATAATCCCCATGCCCTGCTGGTGACCCGTTTCGCTACTGTACTCCGTCAGCCATTTTTGCGCCAAGCTATCGAGCGTGCCTACGAATAGCTTATCTAGGGTGGTTAGTACTAATGCGGTACGCCTGATAGCTTCCGCCATTGGGTAACTGTACACGTGATCTAGCAAATAACCGACAAGATGCAAATTAATAGGATCTTGCATGATGCCGTCTAAGCGCACATATTTGGCCTGATTAACCAGCCAATCTTCACGGTCTTTCTTTGCCTGTTTACATTGCTCAGCCGCCGCTTGCTTATCAGCAGCAAGGTCTTGATTCAAATCGTTAATATCTATTTCAACATTTGCATCAGTACTTGAGTCATTATCTGCTTGTGCGTCTTTATCCTTATCCTTATCATTCTCAGGCATGACTTGCAGTATGTTGGGATAGAGACTCTCTTTATTGCTAATATCAGCACTTAGGCTATTGACCCATTGTAATAGCTGATAGAAATCTACCAAACGATCATGAATACGTTGACGCATTTCGGCAGCGGCAGCTCGAGTAAAAGTCGTGGCGATGATTTGCTCTGGTGCACGTCGCGCTTCGATCAGTAGGCGTAGTACAATACCGGTCAGCGTCCAAGTTTTGCCCGTGCCCGCTGAGGCTTCAATCAGGTGTTTACCCGTCAGATCAACATCAACTGCCGGTATGACATCATTTTTACGTTCAGGCACAGCAGATAAAGGCAGCTCATCTGAATATTCATCAAATAAATTCGGTTGTGTAGACAAGTCAATTGTATTGGTTGGATCGCTAAGGTCTGTCATATGGGCGCATACTTTTAATTATTATTTATTAGGGCGTGTCTTTAATTTACTCGATAGTTATCTAAATGGGCTAAAAACAGCTAAATTTTGCCAAACATCGTTAAATAGCTGGTTAATATCCCGATATTATCTGCACTATTTTCCTCGTTTGGCGGCAATTTATCTCATTTTTATCACCATTTTTGAAATGAAGACACGCCCTAGAACAAGATAGCAAAAACTAATTAGAGGCTGTTCTAGATAATGGGCTAACCATCTAAGTTAGTTAACGCATTAAACATCGGCGCGTATAATGGCTGGGCTAATGTAGTCAGAGCTGCCGATAGCGCTTTGAATGCATCTTGGTCACGTAGCACGTACTGCCAAATAGTATGCTGCGAGCAAGTATCGTATACCGTGTCTGAGTTATAGTTAGGTCTTAACCAGTCGGAGAAGTCGGCCCGTTTTGGCCAGTAGCGGTTGCTGTCACCTTCTTCAGCTGTTAGATACTTATCAAGGTAATTAAGTGCATATTCTGGTAATAACGTAATAGGCACTTGACCCGTTAACTTACCAAAAACAGCCCATTTTATCAGCTCAATCACAGCATCTTCATACATAATCGGACTTAGTTTAAATGCGATTACTTTCTCATATTTTTTGACTTGTGCACTAGGCTTATTAAAGCGCCAAATACTCACGCCATCATTTAATACCACTTGCTCGGCAGTGGTACGTCTGGCCACTTGCCAATACAAATGTGACAACCAAAACTTGAGTAAATGCCTAGGACTGGCAGAATTGGGTAATATGTTTAACCACTGCTTAGGTGATTGCTGAGCATAAGGCACGCCCGCCTGAATAATTGATATGGGTGCTAATATTGGTACTGAGCCTTTAATCTTAATGATTTTTGGCAGCAGCTTAAGCAGTGTTTCTATACCCTCTATATCTGTCTGGTCTTTTGAATCATTATCAGTGTTATTCAGTATATTTTTTAGCTCTATCTGAACAGGATATTCGGCGGTTGGGGTCAGTAGCTGTAATACACTGCTGATATCTGCCGTACTCTCGTTGAGAACACTGCTTTCGTCAAAGCCATTAGCCATTAACTGCTCTTTGAACTCTAGACATTGCTGTTGCAGTTTCTTTTGTTGATTGGGTAGCGTGGTTTGGCGAGCGACACCAGCGGGCATGATTTTTTGATACATCAGGATTGGAATGATGGTTTCAGCCGCTGCATTACTATCATTCTTTTTAGCCTCATCAGTAACCAACTGTTTAATCAAATGATCTTTGATTTGATAGGTAATTAAATTGTTTAGAAATAGCGGCTCTTGCTGCGACAGTGCTTCTTCACCTTGTACCACATGCACTTTTTGAGACCGTAAGAACGCTTTGGCAGGATGTCGCACTTGGTAAGCCAACACCCCTTCAATATCTATCTCTCCGATGTTAAATATACTATCGGATAACACTTGGATGAGCGCTTCTGTCATGCTATTGACATTGCTAGTATCGACAACCGTATCTAGCGCCAATAGTTCGACCAATGCAGACAAGGTTTGATTGTCTACTTGACCTAGCTGACCCAAGCCTTGGCCAAGCACCTGAGCGATTGACTCATACTCCGCCTTCGTGGGTAAGCCCACCAACTCTTTATGCTCACTAGATACTCGACCTTTTAATGTGTCGAACACCGCTTGCCAAAGCGGTGCAGGCGGAAACTGCTTTTTCTGAGCCAGTTTGGTTTTGCGCATGGCTGTATTTAATAAAGTATCCAACTCATCAATCATATCGACAGGGCTAGAATCCTGAGCGTTAGCATTAGCATTAACGTTGGCATTAGCATTGTCATCAATATCAGGAGACACTTGCTCAAAAACATCAGTGCCTTCGATTGCTGTCTCAAACAGACTCTCATGAAAAGGTAGTGCAGGATGCTCAGTCACCAACCACTGCTTAATCAATTTAGGCAAATAGCGCTTAAGGCTTTCCGTGGTAGGATCAATATTCTCGGGTAATGTCTCAAGCGAGTTCACCTGCCATTGCACCTCGCCTTGCAAAAACTGCAATAGCTCACTCACTGGATTGGCTGGCAAATGCTCATGGGTGTCCGTCAAGCTTTGGCCATTGTAGAACATCCAACATGCACTGCGCGCGCACAGTAGCGCATCTAAAAATGCGCCGTTGTCATCATCTTCACTAACTCTGTCACCACGGCGTGCATTGGTCGCTTTCATCAAATCATAGCGGTTATCTCGGTCACGCCCCGGAAACTCAGAGAGATCCATATTGAGCATCACCACCAGCTCAAATGGCACGTTTCTTAGTGCACCGAATCGACCAAAGGTAATCACCCCCGTCGGCTCCGCACTGACTTGCTGACTTTCAAGCTCGTTTTCGATACTGTCTAGCATAAAGCTCAGCTTGAGTGGCAATTGCTCCACACCTGCCAGCCTCTGCTCTACTTCTCTGTTATCGATATCACCACTAGCGTACTGCCTATAGTGACGATTGGCTCGCAGACTTGATTTAAAACCATTCATCGCGTTGTAAATGGCGCGCATGGTACGCGTTTGATCCACATCGCCAAAGTAGCGATGGATAACTTGTGTCTCAATCTGGTCGAGCCAATCTTCCGCTTTCATTTTTTGTGTATGGTCATCACGACGTGCAACCAAACCAGTATAAATGCGGCAAAGCGCTTCAACAATCAACGCATCATTTAGGCTCACTTGTGGTAAAGGCAAGGTCATTTCTGGTAACGCAGTGCTTGGCCATTCATCCTCATCTAAAGGATACAAGCAGTCGCTCAACTCAGCCTCTGGCATGACTAGACCTAGGGTCAATCTGTCTAACGCTTGCGCAAAGCTAAAGCGATAGTCATAGTCATTACTATCCAAAGTTTGCTTAAGATGCAACTCATCAAAACCGCGAATAAAGCCCGCCTCTACCAACAAATCACAGCCACGGCTCATCTGCTCGTGAGTCAGTCCAAAGCTTTCAAACAAGGGCGGTAACATGAGCCAGTCTAAGACTTCAGCTGCTTCAAAACGGGCACTATGGCTACCCAATAGTTTGTAAAAACCGATAATCGCTTCCCATAATTGGCGAATATCGGCGTCAACAACACCAGTCACTTTAGCAGGCAAAGTCAAGCCGTCTTGACCCTTACCATTGATGAAGATAGACCCAATCAATGCATGATGACGTTCAACATCAGGTAGCAGCACAACGATGTCGGAGATATGGCGTTTTTTCTCACCGGGCTTGATAGGTTCATTTAGCCAACGACCAATCATAATGCGCAGCACTTCAAGCTGACGCTGCAAACTATGACACGAATGAATGCTTAGGCTATTATCTTGCGAAGAAATTGCCCAAAAACGGTCTTTCTCAAAACGCTTATTCTCTAACGCTTCATCTTCATACCAAGCCGTTGCTGGCTTCTCTTCATCAAAGCTTGACTCTATATGCTTACTTACTGCTTGTGAGACTGTAGCAGCCGTTGCTTGCTGGGTCGATTGCTCATCAAGCATCAATACATCATTTTGCAAACGTTTTAATAAGCTCAGGTTACCTTGCGTATCTTGAGTACTGACAGCGTCATCAGCAGCATCTATGCTTTCATACTCGTAATGACCGAGCGCATTATCTACACTATTATCAAAGTTATCTTGCCATTCGACTAGCGCATCGTCGTATTGCTCATTACCTGATAAGTTGGCAAGCATGGCAAACGCATCGCGCGACTGCTTGCCCAAACGCGATAGCAAGCTATGACCATAATCACGTAAAAACACACTCTCAGGGTTGATAATCTGCTGACGCTGTAACCAAGCTTTATCAACGATATCTGCCCAGAACAGCTTTGATGGATTGTAATGTAATAGCGTGATATTCATGTATTGTGACAAGCGCTGTAGAAAATCAAGCTCGGTCTGTGGCAGTTGCTGAATGGTAAATATACGCAGTACTTTGGGCAACTGATCGCGCTCATTTGCCTTGTTACCTTTTAAAGCTGACCAGAACGCACGCTCCAGTGCCACACGGTGTAGATGAACATCAGCAAACAAATGCGACCATAAAAAACGTTGGGCAATTTCCAACTCAACATAATGCTCGACCAACCACTCAGGCGTACCGCGCGCATACTTATCAAAGCGCAGGGATAAGGCGTCTTTATCCGCTATCAACTCACTTACGTTCAACTGCTTATTTTGCGACCATAATGCCAACCAATCCTCACGGTGAGTCAAATAGCGGTTAAACACCCTAGCCAAATCGCTTGCCAGTTGCCAAATACGAGCATCTTGTTGCGCCTTATCCTGTTGTAAGCTGTCTTGTTGAGCAATTGCCTGTGGGTCATCAATCAAAGACGCTAGCAACGGATGAACTGGATGCTTTTCATCTGCAACAATCGACTCCTGATAATAAGTTAAATAACCAAACAATCGCCACTGCATTACTGTCGGTGATAACACCGCCACTTCGGGTACATTTAGAGTTGTCGCTTCAGGGTTTTGCGCCAGTAAGTATGCATTATGGCGAGTCAGGACATCTTGCATCAGCGTCCATTGATACTGGCCCCAAAACTTAGTACGCACCAAGGTACTAATACCAGCACGGCTAGCAATAGTTTTGTCTAACCAATCACCCAATACCATTGACGGTACAATGACAATAAAGGGTTCAAAAACCGGCTGATCCTTGGACTGGTATTGTACAAGCAATTGATCAACGAGGTTTTCGGTGCGGTGCGACTGAATAATAGTGAACATAGACAATAATCTGATTGCAATAAAGGTGAGATATTAGGATTAATAAAAAAGGCTTCACTTATAAATGAGATGTCTGTATCCAATGTCAAAAACGCTATAAAACGTCCAGAAAAAACAAAAATCGATACTCATTAATCCATGTTTGATGGTCGTTACTATGATGCATTTCTGCTAGCATGAGGGCTATAAACAAAAACAATCATAGTAGCAAATTCTACATATCCATTGATAAAGTTGACTTGCCAAATTTGCTATCAGTGTGCCATTGATGGTTATCGTTTACTAGTGTAGATGCCGATATTATAATAATCTTGCGACATTTAGTGTCGTTTTATACTATCATTCATATTTACAATGAAATAATCTCATTGCGGTTTTTAAATTGGCCTTTACAACCTGTATCTAAATAATACTTTCTATTGACGGGATTACTTAATATTATGCCATTGCGTCCCATTGATGCCATTTTTGTCCATCCAAAACAACGCTTATACGTCGTGTATTATCGCGGTGAGTTGTGGCAACTGCCGCGTATGAAAATCGATGACAGATCATGGCAAAACAGACGACCCTATACGGATGATAGTAGCTCACTTTATTTGAGCATCCATCAAGCTATCAGCGACCCTATCCTTGCGCAGAAACTGAGAACGCTAGATCTACCTGTAGCAGTACGTGGTAGCACGTTGCCACGTTTCGAAGCATGGTGGGAGGCACATGGGTTTAGATGGTTAAAAGACAGATTGTTAACCGGTGAATCGCCGTTAGCAGCGCATCAAACTACTACGCCTGCCAAAGTATTAAATGACCGATCTGATTCTCTAATAAATCGCCACACCAATGACCATACTGATGAAAGTGGTGAAGTTAATGAAGAACAAGTATCTACCCCTTCTGCAGATACGGATATCTTTGCAGACATGTTGGCTGAATTAACCGATGAAGTACTAGAACAAAAGCTTTAAAAACTAGATACCACCCTGTGTATAAACTTTGCTATAAATCAACTAATAATAAAAGAGCAGTAATATATGAAAGACTACAAACTACTGCTGGCTGGGCTAATCTTGCTACTGCTCACAATCTTTATCGCGGTCTTCATTTGGTTGTGGACCAGCAATCGAAAAAACACAGACCCATTGCCAATCATGGCAAGTGAAAGTGAAGCAGACCCTAGTACGAAAGGTGATGAATCAAGAGAGATTGCTGACAGTGTTTTATACATTCGAGCAGAGGAGAAGTTACAGATACCTTTGGACGATATCATTGTGAGCTTTGAATCTCGTTATCCGCACGTGCAAGTGTTAGCGAGCTATGTACCCTCTAACGACCTTCTTACAGTACCAAGTGGTGGTTCTACCAAAGACAACCTCTCTGACTTCGTTTTTGATACAGATATGATTATTACCAATGACGATAGCCTATCTACAGAGCGGGTATCACTCCTACAGTCAGAATTGCAACAGGCGCAAGATAGAAATGGTCAAAGTCAAAAAAGCATTGATAGTGCTAGCATAAATGACGCTTCTGATAAAAATAGTAATAATAGTACTACGCATAATAAAGATAAAGAGATACACACTCTAAATCCCTTCAACTATGCTCTAAAAGATGAACAAGCGCTTGAGGGTGTCATCCTGACAGACGATACAACTGCTATTAGCTTCCGTAATTTTTTACTATCGAGCACAGGTCAAGATATACTAAAAAAATATGATTATGAGAACATTAGTGGTTACAAAAATAGTGTAAATGACTTATTTAAACCAACCTCACAGGCAAAAAATGCATCAGGTGATCATGCTGTAGATGTCACTGACGCGCTTAGCAATGGTGAGTAAGGATAAATTGTCTTTATTTATCTTTTGTTGATTGCTTTTATGACTGCTTTTTTCTACAATGTCACTCCATAATGCGCCTATAGCTCAACAGGATAGAGCAGTTGCCTCCTAAGCGATCGATCCGAGTTCGAGTCTTGGTGGGCGCACCAATTATTGTATTCAGACATAACCTCGCATTACCCCAATCCGCTACAGCCCCCGAATTGACTTACATTACGTCTTCCTGCATCACTTGTCATTACCTAGCAGCACCACTACACTGTTGTTAAATATGTTGTTAAATATTCAACAAGAGCGTTATTTGTTGTTAAATTCTCTTAGGTTTTGTTGTTAAAACCTCTCCACGCCTTTAAGGCCAAGTCATGACAAAGAGAAAAGACTACCAATTGACGGATGCTGCCGTAAAATCTATTGCCAAACAATCATCACCTAATAAGATTACACGCCACGGTGATGGCAATAAACTATATCTAATACAACATCCAAATAGCTCCCTATTTTGGCAAATGGCTTATGGATTAAGCATGACTCTTGGATTACCAGAAATTCATGTTGATTTAGCACAAAAAAGTATCTATGTTCCTACAGATCTAGACAATCAAGAGGAAAAGCAGTTTTTAACTGTAGGTACAACAACCGACGAAGCTGTTGCGACATATAGATATATCAAAAGTTACTTTACTAACCTTTGTGATTTTGCTGGACGAGAAATGATTAATATAGGATATGAAGAACTAAAATATATAGATACTGGGGTAAAATTTAGAACAGTAAAAAAAGAAAAAACGATTGAAAGACTGCATCATGAAATTAAAAACAACATTACATTAAATGAATTGTAAATATTCTATAATACTCTCTTATCTATTTTAAAACTTTCAAAATATGTAAAAAAGCCCCGCTAATGCGAGGCTTTTTATTGAATAGCTAATATCAATGTGCAAAAAAATTCTTTTCTGCCAATAATGCAATAAAATTACTTCTACTCTTATAACGTTCTTTATTGCTTGCAACTTTCTCATCAATCATATGAATCAGACGACTTGGTAAAGTTACATTGATTTTTTCAGTTTTTCCGAGATAACGATTTACATCGACTGGCGCTAAAGCCCAAGTTACACCTTCGTACTCTGGATTATCCATATAAGCACCAATATCAGAAGGAAGTGGGATTTGTTCTCCGTCTTCTACCAAGCCTTCTAAATGCAGCTCGATAGCTTCAATCGCCATATCAACAGCATCTTGATAGTTATCAGCAGCAGAAAAGCATCCTGGTAAATCAGGTACACGGATACCATGCGCTGTATGACTATCTCCTCTCTCGATTGCGATAGGATAAAACATGGCTAGACTCCTTTATATAGGTTTTATTAATTCAACGGTATAGATTATTTCAAAACAGATTTTTTATTAGTATTTACAAGTTAGCTGTAGACAAACGTTAGCTTCGTTTGCAAACAAAGCTAACTATTGCTAAAGCCACTGGATCATTTCAATCCAGCTTGTTTGAAAATACTATTAACAGTACCTTTCGGTAGGTCTTTTTTAGGGTGTGGGACAGTAACCCTGCCCTTTTTAGTTTTATGCTTGTACTGAAAATGACTACCCTTAGTGGCGACCCAATACCATCCATCTGCTATGAGCATATCTATAAGCTCGGATGACTTAATAAAAACCTCCTATAATCAAAATTCATTTCTATTATAATAACCATAACCCTAGGGTTATAAATTATTAAGTACAATATAACCCTAGGGTTATGATATGTCAAATTTATTCTTAAATATTTCAAAAAGGGGAAAATCAGCTACTGCGATAACCTCGCCAGCCACCGCAACCTTGACGTCCATATTCTGAGTTGATGGTAGGTTAACCGCAATCTCTGGCACAACCTGCCACGGCACAAGCCGTGATAATGTAGGAGCAAGCTCTGACAGCTCGCAGAGATTTACCACTGTATCAAGTTTAATACGAATACGATTGGTCAAAAACCTATCTGTACGCACGGTATCGGTCAGATATGAGGGATATTTGTGCGCTAAGGATTTAGAGTACCAAAGCCTCATAATTTCATTTTGTTTGGGGTATAGCGTATCAAGAACAAACTGCAAAAATCCCAGCCTACGCTCACTTGCCAGCGCTTGCCAATTGGCATAGATAATCCGCATCAGTGTATCAGATAGCCCGAGCCCGTCATCATCAAGCCTGAATACCACCAGACCGTTTAGCTTAGTAAAGCACTCTACGACCGACTGACGACCCTGGCACGGCACGCTATAGTTAAATATAGTTGAAAATACCATTGAGCGCATTAAGAGAATAATCATCAACCATTTGTGCAAATACATCCACGATCACTTGATCAAGCTCGCCCACTTTGTGGCTTTTTACAATCGAACCAATATAATCACTGGTCGGTAAGCTGGCTCGCTGCATATCCACCCACTATATCGGTCATACTGAATTGCCGCTATCAGTGGTTTGCGTTACCCTGACAATGATTGTATCTTCAGGAAGACAGGCCCACTGACGTGGGACCTATGCCGTCAAATCCGTACACATCAACTTGGGAGATAGTAGTATTACATGTGGAATGAAACTATCAGATCAAATTTTAGAATTAGTTTCTATTGCTAAATTGAGATTCGAGTGGCTTAATATCATAGCCAAAATATTCCTCTATAACGTCTTGCAGGTTATTCATACTGATGTTCAGCTCCTCCTCGTAGCCACTATTGCTGTAAATTTCTAATTGGGTATCGCGAATAAATAAAAAGCGTTTACCAACAACCATCGAGAAACGTAACTGGCTACTAAATGGATAGATAATATCGGCAGAAAAGCGGTTTTCAATACTGTGATAGATTTCGGTTTCAGACTTTGCGGCAATATCAATTTCCATTTGTTTTTTTTCTACATTACGTTTTCGGTGGTAGACTGTGATCACATCGTTTTCTATCGTAGTCCTAAAGCGCATACCGTAACACTCATATAAAATGGGGGTTGCGGCTGGGATAAGTTGAATGGATGGCCACCCATTGCCAATAT
The DNA here is from genome assembly GCF_947500265.1 of uncultured Psychrobacter sp. Lineage (GTDB taxonomy): Bacteria > Pseudomonadota > Gammaproteobacteria > Pseudomonadales > Moraxellaceae > Psychrobacter. The sequence goes on from NZ_CANMRN010000005.1 coordinate 175,002, forward strand.
CTGCAAAGTAGCGCTGGTTGTTTATTTCCAGTCTTACTAGTCGGTGGATATCTTGTCCACCAATGCGAGCAGAGTGCAAGTATGCATCTAACCCAACTGCTTTGGTTGCATCTAAGTAGCTTAGAGCTTTGTCTGAACAGGTACCGCCATATGCCATCGTTGCAGGGTGTACGTTGTTGAGTAGGTATAAGTTATGAAATGGCTCTTGCTTAAATTTAGCAAGTAGTATTTGTTGAGCTAAATGCACTGTCATCTGTGAGATGCTCCTCGTTTAGCAATAGCAGAATCAAATGTTGGATAGCTAAAAAAGTAAGGATCGTCTACATCGTATGTGAATGTGCCTTGCCATATTTCCTTAAGTTCTGCTATTTCTGTATTACCGTTACGGGTTAAATAGTCCACTACCAACTTTCGGATGCCACTACCAACATCAAAAGAGGTCTTTTTTCGGTTTGCGATCTCGTCAGGCAATAAGTGCCTAAAGGCGTCTCTAAGTGCTATCTTGTTATGACCTGGAATATAGAACTGCCTATGCTCAAGATTATCAGCAACCCTCTTTACTGTCCGATCTAAAAATGGGCAACGAGCTTCAATACTATGTGCCATGCTGCACTTATCAAGCCTACGAAGTTCCGTAAAGTGCATATCGGTTATCAGCTTGGTACGAGTAATTTGCCACTCTTGTTCGGATAGTTGCTCATGGTAACCAGCAAATAGCTCATCTGCCCCCTCTCCGGTTAGTACTACCTTTAAGCCTTTCATGTAGGCTGCTTGAGCTAATAAATAAGTCGCAAGGCCATTGCTAATGATCGATGGATTGTAACTTTCAGTTGCGTAAAGTACTTTATCAATCAATCCGGGTAACTTTTGCTTACTTGGTAATGGGATGTAGATAACTTGCTTTAATCTTAGGTGTTTAACAAGCATTTCAACCATAGCAACATCAATACTATTGGAATCTCCCAGAGTAAAATAAGTTACATCTTGGCGATGCTGGCAAGTTATAGCCGCAATAATCGAGCTATCTAGACCTCCGCTCAGAAAAACACCGAAGGGCTGTTTAGGTAAGCGTTTAATGACTGCTTGTTCTATTGCTGAAAGCAGATTGGGTGTTGTATTAGTTAACTGTTGGTGGCGTGCTATTTGGGTAAGCATGCCCGTGTTCAGGTCAAGCTGACTAATACCAAGGGGCACTTGCTCGAACCAGTCAATATTTTGTAGGGCTTTAAGTTCACTGACAACAAATAGGTTGTTATTGGCTTGACCATAAAACAGTGGCTTTTTACCCATATGGTCGCGAAACAATAGAATCGAATTTGTCTCCAGCTGATAAATAACCCCTGAATAAAATCCGTCTAACTCGCTTAGTACCTGCTCACCCAGTTGAGCAAATAGTGGTGCGATTACATGTGTATCACAGTCGCTGTTACGGAAGATATCATATTGTTTTGCAAGTAAATCTGCATTGTAAATCTCGCCATTAAAAGCTCCTATCATACAGCTGGATTTGTAAGGTTGGCGTCCTGTAATGCTTTCATCATTAATTGCCAAACGTGCAAACCCAATAGCTAATTTCCCCTTGATCCAATAGTGTTGGTAATCAGGACCTCGATGAGCAAGGCGAGTTAAAGTAGCTGATATATTCTGTTCGGCGTTATCACCGTGAAGCACGACTATTCCGCACATAGTTGCGATTCTTTGTTGAACTGTAGCTGATTACGCAATTGCATTAACAGTTCACCTAACCGATTCAAGCCACTACCATCTTCTGCATCGCCCCAATAGCTGTCATTAAGTGTATGTTCGGCTATGTGATATTGCTGAGTTGATAATAATAACGCTTCAAGTTCAGGGTTCTGAGTAAATTTGGCTGTAAGTGCTTGCAGCATTATATCTTCCTTCATGTTATGCCAGTTAGGTTGTAGGTGTTGTGACTCTAACTGCTTAGCCATTTGTTTGGCTAACATAGGACTTACTGCACAGCGTATGCGCTCTTGCAATGTATGATCTTTAAATTTTTGTGCTTGGTAAAAGTGCTCTGTTGTCGGCCAAATTTTATTATGCAGATAAATGGCATGTTTTGAGAAGTTAGAAAACTCTCCCCAGGTTTGGTCTGAATGGTAAAATAAAATAGAGTTAATATTGTCATACTCTAAACTTAAAGGCAGGCAGTGCCCTAATTTTTCGTTTTTACTTTTCAAGTAATCTATATTTTCAGGCCGTATTTGTGGGTGTGTATTAAGTAGTTCTACTTCGATTCCTGCTTGTTCTAGTGCGCGTCGCTTACGTGGGTTATTTGATACCAAGCGCACTTGTTTTATTGCCATTTCTTTTAGCACATTTATAGCTGGTGCATAGTCGCGAACATCTTGTTCTAAACCCAGTGCCTCAAATGACTCTGCTGCATCTAAAGCTTCACTCTGCATTTTGTATACTGCTTGAATCTTATTAGAAAGGCCCTGTCCACGGCCTTCTTGATGTAAGTGGAAAATGATCCCACTTCCATTGTGTGCCATTATTTTCATGGATTCGCGCAATTGGTCGGCACAGTCACAGTCCCTTGCTTCAAATACTTCAGAGGCTAGGCAAGAAGAATGTAATCGCAGTATTGGTTTACTCTCTAGTTTATTGATATCACCAAAGGTGACTACTCGTAACATTTCGTTGCCGGTATCGTACATTCTAAATGTGCCGTGTGGTGTTGGGAGTTCGCAGTAATTTTTAAAAGGCATTTTATTCTATTCTCTCAAGGGTTTTCTGATGTGCTTTTGCAAAGCGGTCACTCTGCGGCACTATTTGATTTAAAAATTCGTAAATATGGCACTCGTTCATTTGTTTAACTTGGGTTTCTAATTTAGTAAAAGCATCTGGGTTAAAAGAGCTAGCCAAGTACTTATACAACTCGCTCAGTTCTGGATATTTGGATAAAGCTTGCGTTAAACCATTGATTCGGTAAAAACTGAGCCTTAAACGTGAAAGACGAGTATTGCATTCTGATTTGGTCGCTTTCCATACCTGGCTAATCTCAATATCAGTAAAGACCAAGTTATGTCGTTCGTTATGTCGTAGAAATTCTTGCAGACCAGCGTACAATGCTGATCCCATGATTTCGTCCCGTACTTTACTTAAATTCAAAATTGGTTCGTTCTGTATACGCCCAGTATGTTGAACAGGAAATGGTGCACTTTTAATAGTTAGTCCATGGTAATGTTTATTGACTATTGCCCAGACCATGTCTGAACGGCGAGCTTCACGGCCATTAATCTTAAAAATTAGGTTAGGCGTTTGTATTAAGGCTTTAGCGTTTAGTACAAAGGTGTTGCCTCCACGGTTTACCGTATCTTTTGCTGCAGCTAATGGAGATGTTGAACATGCTGGAACAATACCACGAGTGAGCGGGAAGCCCGTGACCAATAAAGGCGCATGTGCAATCAATCGAGAGCGAGCTTCAGTGACACTTTCACCTTTGTAGGCGGGTTCGAGCCAAAATGGTGCTTCAATATGAGCCGTATGTTTACGAGATAAGTCATAGTAATAATCAGGATACTTATCTCGAAGTATTGTATTTTCGTGGCTGCGATCAGGCAGTTCGATATTGTTTGGTATTTTATCAAGCCAGCGTAAGTTATGAAGCAGATCTACCAATTGCCCACGTAGGCCATTTAATGGAGGATTAGGCGATGAGCCTTCGTATTGCCCGATCACTATATCGACATCTGCTTGCTTAAACACTGGTAGCCAAGCTAGAAACTGTTTGGCTCGGGAATCTAAACGCATATCGTCATCAAGGATCCAAGCATAGTTATTTGGAGTCATTGTACATTTTAAACCAACATATTTTTGCAGCATGCTCCGTGCATGTGCAATTCCCACTTGGCCTTTTGGTCGTTTTGCCAAGTCGGAACCAAATAGGCCGCTTGCAGCATCTTCTATCTGTTGTGTTTCGCTTATTATTTTTATATCACCCGCTGACCTTTTACTGAATGAAAGCGTTTCTTTCACGGAAGTATCTGAACAACCGTTGCATAGCACTATGGAGTTTATACTGGATAAAAAATCACATTGTGCAAGATCAGCAATACTATTTAATAACGGCAATAACTTATGCGCATCACCGGTAATCACACCAATAGTTAGAGCAAATGGTTTGGATGGTTTTTCTAGTGGGCCAAGGGGCAACCATGCATCCTGTGCTTGTTTAAGGTTACAATCAATACCAGTTAAACTTTGACGAAATGCTTGATAGCCCTGCATTTTTGGGATATTTATTGTATACAGAGATTGTCGCATTAAGTGCTTGAGATTTGGATGATCCACATGATGAATACTTAGATAAGCCCTCCGAGCCATGTGTTCGAACCCTAATTCATTCCATGGGCGAATATCCGCGCCATAATCAATCAGTTTTACTTCACTCTGGGTTTTTATTAAGTTTTTCGGGTGCATGTTATTACATACAATTCCTGCTTTGCTGCAACTATGTAGCAAGTCAATCACTTGTTCGCAGTTGCCACCTTGATAAGGGATGCTATTTTCAAAGGGATAAGTGAGTACCAAAGTTTTTCCATCTGATATAACTTCATCAAGAGTATATAAACCAGGTAGATTGTACCATTGTGAACTGGACCATTTTAAAAAATTGATTTGCTCAGTAGGTATGTGGATTTTCCAATAGTCAATGCATTTAAAAACACGTTTACCATCTGTCATGACAACAGCTTCAGAGCCCATACCAAGTAGTAGAAGCTCATGAATACCAAATAGCCTTCTGATACGATCATTAGCTGCATCAATGCGGCATTGTTTTATTCTATTAGCGAGTGTTGCATGCGGTTTTAAGAGGAGCTCATTACAGCGGTTAGTACATAAATGACGAGCGCCTAAGTCCGTCAGTATTGCTGATAAATCGTTCTCGCTTCCAATAGAGCGTTGCTTTTGAAAGTCACCATCTTTTAATACCCATGCGCTATTACCAATATTTTCTTTGGCAACAAATGCTGTGGCTGTTTCAATACACGTTTGCTGATGGCATAAATTATAGCAAGTAACTCCCAGTTGATTCATCCGCTCAATAAACGCACGCAACTCAATCTGATCTAATTTTTTATTTGTGGTCAAAACGATATTGAAGCTAACCAGACTTTTTTGACCTAAATGATGAATTTTTTCAATAGCTTGCTCTAATTGGTTAAATAAAAGACTTCCTAATTCAACGCCAAGAGTTAATGCGATTTGAGATTCCTGTTTTAGTATTGGTTTTGGTAGGGCTTCTGGCTGCCAGAAAAATAGGCGCTGTGCGCGCTCAAGGAACGCTTTACTTTGATCAGCGCTCATACGTCCATGGTATTTCTGCCAAAAAACTGCTAATCCATTATTCTTGGTTGGTGAGTTTGGTGTACTAAGGCGTTGACGATCACTATCGGCATAGTGAGTTAGTAGTGGTTTTTTTATATTGCAATAGCGTGTTGTGTCTAATTCACAGAGGCGTATACACAAATCTCGATCAGTGCAACTTGATAGTTGCTCATCAAAACCGCCTGCCATCAACATAATATCTAGTGATAAGAATAGGTTAGATCCTTGAATACCTGGATTTCCGCACAAGAACAGTTCCTCATTTATTGAGTCGGGAGGTATACATTTAATAGGCTGCTGTTCATTACCTTCACAACGGTAAAATCCCGCTGCCACTATATTACAATACTGTGTGATTACTAACGATTTGCAGTTTTCTAAGTAGTTAGGATGCCATTCATCATCATCGTCAAGAAATGCTAAAAATAGTGAACTGAAATCCTGTTTTTGTTTGTTGCTAAGGTATTCTATTGCCGTATTCCATGCTCCACTAGCACCTAGAGTTCGCTGGTTTAATAAATATTTAATATGGCAATTAGTTGATGGGATAGATTCGACTATCAGTCTGTTTTGACACTGGTTTCGGTTAGCAGAATCGTCTACAACAATAATATAGATCGGTGATATGGACTGATTTAATACTGAGTTTATAGCTCTTTGTTTTAGTAGACTAGGTCTGTTTTTGGTCGCAATAATCACTGCTATTTGTGGGGCGTTCACACAATACTCCATTGCTAATGAACAACTAGCTTTCATATTTGCTTAGCAAGGTTATAAAGCTCCTTGTATTAATAGGCTAGTAGTTCAGTCAAAACTATTAAATATTTTTACTTTCATATCATTAGTTGGCGCTCATACGGACTACAACTACATAGAAAGGATTACTAGTGATTCTATTTCATGAATGCAGTTTCGATAGTAGTAAATAGGCTACTAGCTATATATGAAACATAGCATTAGTAGCCTATTTTTTACTCAAGTCATGTTTGTGATACTGGTGTTTATTAATACATACTAATTAGTAGTAATTTATCACATATATAATTTCAAATATGTGCTGGCATGCCAGCAATAGTCTTATCCTACATTACAACTTGTTAGCGCTGGCGTACCTTTTTTGATGATTTTGATTAAATTAGCACCATCACTTTCACCCTCATAACTACTACTATAGTATCCGTCGATTTCTATTGTCATTGGAATGCGATAGCACTTCTTTTTATTAAGCTTTAATCTCTCAATCTCAGGATTGTCTGACTCAAGCGCAAACTGAGTAGGATAGTTTGTCTTAGATGCTTTGGGAATCATCGCTTTTGATTTGTTATCAACAGTAAATTCAGCCGGAAATCTTGCTTCGTTAACCATATTATATTCGAGAATTCCTGAGACTACGGTCTTTCCTTTATATCTTGTCAGGCCCTCATTATCCGTAGTGCCGACCTTTAATGGCGTAGCTGGCTTTGCCGCGGGAGCGGCATAAGCTGATACACCAGTAAGGGCTAATGCTGCTGCTACAGTAAGTGATACCAATTTGTTTTTCATTTGAAATCCTTTTGTGGGTTAGCTATTTTGCTGCAATAGTTGGGTTTAGACTGTGTACGTTATCGCATAATACGATTAGAGTATTTAATCAAAAAGACAAGTAAACGTTTTGTTTTTAGAATTATAGGTTGCACCCATATCTATTATTTCATCCCAATACTCCATCTTGTAAGATTTAAAATTAGGCAAAATAGTGGAGAGATTGGCGGTTGGTGCGAACTTTAAAGCTTCACCTGCACCTGAAGATTCTGGTCTAAACATAAATACGTATTCCTCTAAAGGCTGGCCGCGATATTTAATACCGTCTTTGAATATTAGATGATATGCGGTAAACTCACCTCCCTCTTTTATTTTTACTTCCTTTATCGTATCTCGATATGCTGATAACCATTGTGACCTCGGCTTAACAAAGTATCGGTAGTCTTGTGATACCCCTTTAATACTATCCTCTAATGACAACTGACTTTGGTCGAAAGTTTTAAAGGATAAATTTTTACCTACACATCCGCCTTCCATATCACCAAATAAATAAAGCATATCACTTGTTGGTAATTCTTGAGAGCTGCTTATCGCTACTTTATTAGTATCCACAGAAGAGCCACCTAAGCCTTGTTGTACACCTGCTATAGTGCCTGTCACTACCTCATTCACCAAAGAACCAACACTTTTTACTACTGTTGTGCCCATTGTTTGACTCTCAGCACAGCCTGATAGAGCAATAAGGCTGCTAATAGCAACCAATGACAACATATGATTCGATTTCATAATTAATCCATTAGCGTTTAAAATACTGAATAAATATTACAGGTCAAAAGTACAGGTTATCTCATTACCATCATGATCAGAATCTATTAAATTAGGGTACATATCTCTGTTTTCAGGTTTATAAAAGTCTTTGAAGCTTTTAGCGATACCAAAATCCTTGGATGTACCAGAATTGCTTTCTTCTATCATTGCGAGAACATAAAGAGGCTGATAGCCTTTTTTTTGCCATTTGTAAAAATGCTGGGAAAAAGGAAAGTCTTCATCTGTATCACAATTAGATTGCACACGCGTTAATTCTTTTTCTCTAAATAGATCTTCAAGCTTATAAACGGCACTTGTTGTTTCATCTTCTGCTATACCCTGACCAGAACTAATATTAATTAAACTTGGTTTTATTTTAGTGCCATAAGCTACAACATAGCTATGCTCATCTAAGTCACCAATGATGGAATAGTTGGTACCTCCATCTAAAGTAGGTATCTTGTTTCGCCATTCTCGCACACCAGGTATTTCAGCCAGCGTCTCCCATTGCCAATCAGTATTGGGCTTTAAAGCGAGATAATCAGTAATCTTAGAAAATCTAGGTGCGTTTTCTTCTTCGACAACATCTTCTTCAATAACAACGATCTCTTCTTCAGCAACTGCTGGTTCTACTGCAACCACCTCTTTGTTAACAGCCGAATTTTCAGTAGTAACTTCTTGAGTAGCTTCTGCTTCTTTATTGTCCATACAGCCAGATAACGCAATAATACTGCTTATAGCAACTAATGATAAAACATGACCTGATTTCATAGTTAAGCTCTTAATATTGAAAATAAGTGGAAGGACTATAGGAACAAGAATTAATCTTTAGCAAAGAATAATGGGTACGAATAAATCTCCATTCATGTACCGAACACTTTTGCAGTTTTAAATTCATTAACCTATGGATCTGCTAAACAAATAAAAAAGTCGCCCATTGTTTATATGGACAACTCTTAATGATTTTTTAAAATGCCAATAGCTATTTACAGAATTTGGCAAAGAGGTTATTTACTACGGGGCGAGGTAGCGTGTAATCAGCCATCGCTTCTTTCAGGCTTTTGTAATCTGTATCATTTACTATGTTTGAACTTATTGGGTTTGAACAAGTAATACTTAGCACTCCTCTAAAACTACTTGTTTTACCATCAGCTGTTAAAGCAATCAGCAGATTGTCTAGCTTTTTGAGATTAGCGCCTGTATACCCTTCTATTGTCATAGGATAAGCAGTCCAAGTAGTGGTATACACACCACCGTCTTGACTAGTATAGACATTAATACCATCTGAAAAATTAGGGGCTGCCAATGCACTAGTAGATACAAGAAATGATAGGCTCAAGAAAGCTAAAGATAATAAGTAAGTGGATTTCATTACCGCTCCAATAGTTAACATTCGTCGTGAATTTTTACCTCCTTCATAATATAACACAAATGTTTTATCTTGTTACATAAGCTTAATTAAATGTATTGATAAATATATAAATTTAACAAGTTAGCATCTACCATGTTCTATCATAATTCATAAGAAATTATTAAACAGATGATAAGCTCTTTGGTATCGTTATCACATGAGATACTAAAAAAATATCGAATGAATAGTGTGGCTGGCAAGATAGTTTCGAAATAATTGGCCTATATGCATATATTTAAAATTATTTGGTGCGACTATCTATAATATTACGAGTCTATGAATGGTGTTTATAGATATACTGAAAACTAAAAAGATATGAATACACTATATTAATAATCTATCTAAACCCATTTGCATAAGGCTTACACCACAAATTGCTAATAATGAAGTTTGTTATGCGTCTTTGTGGAAATTGGGGTTTGATATAGGAATGCATTAGGTGTGTCATCTATATACGATTCGTCCATATGATATTTCATCTCTATGCTCACTGCTAATTAATGTTTCTTGGTATGGTTGGAAGTATTAAATTTTAGTGCGAGTTAAATTATATTCTGTTTCATTTACTTATAGTGCTGGTCATTGATTTGCCTTAGCATATTAATAGTGTTTATATCGTAACTGCCTGCGTAGAACTGGTATAAAAGCTGCTCAAATACACACTTATTACCAGCGGCAAAGGCAAACAACGTTAGCGAAGACTGCAGCTTCAGATTGTCCGGTGAACCAAAGATGTTTAAAGCGCTTTTATCAGGGTGCAATAGTAATAATTCAGCGCACTCTATTAACCGTGCACCCAGCACATCATGCTGCAAATACGCTTGTGCTTGCTCCAAGCTCCCTACTGCAAATCGTCGAGACATTTTGCTATGCCCTAACCCTCTAACCTGTGGAAAGATAAACCACATCCAATGCGTACGCTTACGACCTTGGGTCAGCTCTTCAATCACTTGTGAATAGATAGTATCTTGAGCTTTGATAAAATCATCAAACAAATCTTTGTCTATCGTTGTCACTTTCTACACTCCTTGCACTTTAAGTAATAAGCGTTTACCTATCTGCCACACTCACAACGTAGCTCAAACCATGTATAGTCAATACTAGGCTAACCTGTCACATATATCGCTCCCATCCAGAAATGGTCAGGTTTATCAATCATCCTATTGCCGTAAAACACTTCTACATCATCAGCAATCCAACTTTCAACAGCAGTTGTGATACTAAAAAACTCATCAAGAGATAACTTATGATCGCTTTCAATATCAAGCAACATATACTGGATACTAAGACCTTCAGGAATTTGATTGAGTAGAGGATTAACGGCATTTTTTACTTGTTCTGAGTCTGGCTTACCGGTTACACTATTCTGTATAAATTTAGCAATCTTTTCAGACCCGCACGATCTTTTGATATCATTAACATCTATACCAAACTTATCGCGATCAGATAGTATCGATTCAAATACAGTTGTTACCTGCCCAACCTCATCCGCTTTGCAAATAATAATACCGTCTATAACCTCGAACCTATCGATACATTTACCTGTGGTTTGTAGCGCAAACAATGTGTCCAAACCTGTTTGTTGTTTTAACGCTAGCAATAGCTGTTCATTCCAGCCATCTTCGATAACAATAAACCCAACCTCAGACAAACGATAGCTATCTGATTGTGACCTATATAAAGTAGCTAAAGGTATGGGCTCTATCTGAAGCTCATCATTATGTTCTTTTCTAATGTTGTTCTTTATAGTCTGCTTATCTTCAAAAATACTATCTACTGTCATACTCGGCTCTTCCTTAAAGTAAAATCATCAATTACGGTTATAAAGCTGCATCCCACTTTCTAGGCGCTCGAGAATAACTGTCTTTAACTCTAATGGTTCAATGACGAAGGACAATTGCGACATACTTACCAGCCAATCTTGCAAACGAGTCGTATTAGCAACTGTAGCGCTGACTTGACGCCAAGTGTCGTCGATAATCGTAATCTTCTGATCTATTGATAATGGACGCTCATAAAGATGCTGACAGGCATATTTCTGTACTTTTAAAACCAAGTTGATTTCAACATTTTTACCAAACTCTAGCTTGCCCAGCTCCTGTAAGCTATCTAATGTAAAAATGTCACGCCCTACCCAGTCAGGTATTAGCTTATCTATGACTAGTGCCTCGGTAATACGATTGACCGCAAAGTTGCGATGCTCCTCTAGCAATACGTCATCATCGATATGATCATCAGCAGAATTAAAGCCAGTGAGATAGATCATATTGTCAATAAAGATCAGTCCTTTGGGATACACCACTCTTTGAGTTGGTTTTTCTTCCCATTTATTTTGATAGCGTATTCGTAATTGACGATTCTGTAGCAGAGCCTGATGAATACTTTCAAGCACATCACTATCAAGCGTTGGTGCTTGCACGATACTAGGCAAGGTGATGAGATGGTCTTTCCATTGCCCTAGCGGACTTTGATGAAAGTTATCCTTATCTCGGCGACGTAATTGAGTGAGCTTGTCTGTGATTTCTTGTTTAAAAGATACTGGTAAGTAGTTTGCGGTATATTTATCCAGCATCTCCCAAAAAAACACGATTTGCTCGTTAATAACATCGATGCTAAAGCTGGGTTCAATATAGAAGCGTGCGGTTTGACCTCTGATTTTTTCTCCCCATCTAGGTACTCGAACCAGAGCATCACTATAGAAAATATCGTTAAAGGTTTGGTTTAAGCCAATCAGATCGTTCTCTAAATTTTTACGCTCACTTGTATAATTGTCATCATTATCACCATAGTTTTGCATAAGCTCTGTTAATGACATAGCATCAGCTTCACTACGAGGCAAACATTGATATAAAGCAAATAGGCGTGCTGACTTTGTATAGCTGGCGATTGGATGTGCAGGCATAGTATTTACTCTATTAGACTGATGAAATAATCAACTCATTATTAAAATACAGGCTCAATCAAAACGAACCAATATTGCGGTGCCATTGTCATAAGCATTGCCATTGGAATTATAAACTTGGTTCTTGAGATTGATTAGCCAATCTTGCAAATCAGTTTCAGCACTGACAAGTTGCCATTCATGACTCGTCACTAAGTCATGGATACCATCCGTACAAACCAAGATACAGTCGCCGCTATTAATATCAATCTCGCAAGAGCTGCCTTCTGGTGCTTCAGTGCTTGTATGACTGTCATCAGCTGTCAATACAAAGCATTCAGTAATGCTATATAGACTCCCTACCATACCTTCTCGGTTATAATCAGAAAATGCTGCTTGCCGACCTTGCTCTTGTGCCTGTTGGTCAATAAGTTCGTTTAGCAAGTTATGATCTCGAGTCAGGCACTGCCACTGTGACGCACCTTTAGGCAGCCAGTACACACGGCTATCATCCACATGCATTATCGTTGACTTTATGGTTCCATCACCATTTAACTCACAGGCAACCATCGCGAGCGTTGCCGCCGCACCATGACGCTTAGCTGAATGCTTGGTTGATTAATCAGCTGATGAATATCATCTGAAGTAATACTCTTCTGATTACCCCATAACCGTCTGATTGCTTTTACCATCGCCTTTGAGCAGCCCTGTGAGTGATTAGAGCTTGCGACACCATCAGACACTGCTAAACAAAATGTTGCTACAACTGGTGTCACTGCCATCATACCTAAGTCTTTTTGATACCAATTATCTAAAAAGAAAAGGCGTCTTGCTGCAGGCTATTACTGGTATTACCTTGGAAGGTAATTGCGCTAGCTTGGGTGATAGATAGAGTTTCTTTTGAAAGAAAATTATTTGAAGAAGCAATCATGATGGTAGGCCTATATGTTTATCATAAAAGCCAGTATAGAGGACAACTTGTAAATTTATTTTATAGGTTGCCCTCTATACTAGACTAGTAACGACAAATATCTTACTTCAACAAATGAAAATTAGGTTATTTAAAGAACTAATGTTTATTATATAATTCTGTAAATTTAAGGATAATTACTAATTATGAGTGAATCAATAACGCTCCAGAACAGAACGATAATCTCAGTAAAGCAGTTACTGAGTGAATGTCTACTGACTATCCCTGAGTATCAGCGCCCTTACAAATGGAATCAGCACAATATCGCAAGCTTATTCAATGATATTAAGATGCAATGTGACAAGCCAGCCTATCGCCTTGGCACTATCGTGCTTCATAAGTCTAAAGATAAAGATGATAAAGACGTACTCAATATTGTCGATGGCCAACAGCGCACCCTAACGCTAATGCTCACCGTCATGGCGATTATCAAAAACTATCATCCTGATAATTCAACCAAACCTAAAGAAGTAAAAGCTATCGGAAAAATATTAGGCGAACTATCTAATACCGTACCAGCTTTAGCTAAAAAACAAGAGTTTGCTAGCGATATATCCATCTACAATTTGCATTCAAATTTTCAAGAGATAATACGCATTATCAGCCGTGGTGAGCTAAGTATTGAACATATTGATTTTCTGCTAAATCAGTGTGAGGTGGTCATCTTTATATTGGAAGATGAATCAGAAGCCTTTCAGTTTTTTGATTCACAGAACTCCCGCGGTAAAGAGCTGTATCCGCATGATTTACTCAAAGCATTTCATTTACGTGAGTTTAGTGCCTATGATGAACGGCTCAACCCAAATATTAAAGCGCAAACTGTCGCTCATTGGGAAAGCTTAGCAGATGACGAATTGCACAGGCTGTTTAGTCAGCATTTATTTAGGATTAAACGCTGGATAGATCATAAACCAGCCCGCAACTTTACCAGTCGTCATGTAGATATTTTTAAAGGGGTGTCTCTACATAAACAAAATTTACCGCACTATGCAAAAGCTATGATGATCACGCATCATTTTATCGATGATTATAATAGCAATATACACCGTCATATTGATGCTCAAGCAATGAACTACCCATTTCAGCTAGACCAAAAAATAGTCAACGGTCGTCGTTTTTTTGAAATGGTTGAATATTACGATACGCTTATTGAACGCACTAAAAAGATTGATATAGCACATACCTCAGAGAATAAAGACAACCATTCCTATGCAACTATCTATAACCAAACCTTGAATGAACGAGCATCGAAGATTGTTAAGATATTAGATATTTATAGTGATAAGTGGCGTCAGGGTGACAAATATACTCGCAACTTATTTGATAATACTTTGATCTACTATATTGATAAATTTGGTATGCAAGACTTATCACAGGTTATAGAGATCATGTTTATTTGGGCATACAAAATACGCCTAAGACAATTTGCGGTAAAACTCGCAACGATGGACAATCATGCAGTTGACGGTATGTTATTCAAACGTATCAAAGACGCTACATTGCCTAAAGAAGTATGGATCGCTGGTGTTCAACCTCTAAGAGGCAATGACATAAAAGAGTCTAATAAAAAAACTGATAACGACATATACCAATTATTTGATCACCTCAACTATTTGACTGATAAATAGAGAAAAATAAAATTATGAAAAACTATAATCCGAGCGCAACCGAGCAAGTGATACTACTAACACCAAAGGGGCTGCTTAACGGCACCGAGCACTATCTAATTCCGATGTATCAGCGTAATTATGCTTGGGGCAATAGTGAGATTGAACAGCTTATTGTCGATATTATGGACGCTCAAATTGATGCGAAAAATTCAAAGGAACATAAGAACTATTATCTAGGTACACTGGTAGTATTTGAAAGACCACAACTATCTTCAAAACGTACAGTGTTTGAAGTTATTGACGGTCAACAACGCTTTACTACTCTGAGCTTATTAATCATATATCTAAAGAATTACTTTACAACTATAGATAGCGACTATGATATGTCATGGTATACAGAACAAAACATTGAGTTTGAAAGCCGTCCGAAATCTACTCAGACGTTAGAGTTACTACTGAATGACAATCTAGAAACCTATGAGCACCTTCATGAAGCTAAGCTAAATCCCGTTATTATCAACGGCTATACGTCTATTAGAGAAGTAATGGAAAGTAAATTTTTTTCCCCTAATAATGATAACCAACAACCCACTACAACCCTTCAAGAGTTTTGTGATTATCTATTTCAATATGTACAGATTGCTCGTGTACCTGTGCCTGACGAAACGGATTTAAATCATTATTTCGAAGTTATGAATAACCGAGGTGAGCAATTAGAGAAGCATGAAATTATTAAAGCACGTTTGTTGTCAGTCATTGAAAAGGCAAACGAAAGTGAGATAGCGCTTGCGGACAAACAACCAGTTAAAGCTTTGATTCATGATGTTTGGGAAGCCTGTGCCAATATGAATAAATACGTACAGTATGGCTTCAATACTACTTTACGCTTTAAGTTGTTTTCAGAGAATTTAACTCTTTTGCGGCCTAAAGATTTTGATGAACTGCTTAGGATATATAAAGACTCTGATAATCCGAACTATTCCCAGCCAGATAATGAACAGTATTCTGACTGTAACAATGATGCTCAAAACAATAAATTGAAGCCACTTCCTTCTCTTTTCCACATCCTTGAAAATGGTTTTGCCAGTCCACCTAACCCTAGCAATACCGCGGATAAAGAAGAAGATGACGGTAATAGTGAGACTTACTATAGCTTAGTGAATTTCTCAAGCTTTCTTTTACATGCTTTGAGAATCATGGTTAACGTGCAGTCCTCATATAAAAA
Source organism: uncultured Psychrobacter sp. (assembly GCF_947500265.1). Taxonomy (GTDB): domain Bacteria; phylum Pseudomonadota; class Gammaproteobacteria; order Pseudomonadales; family Moraxellaceae; genus Psychrobacter. Next base: position 190,782 of record NZ_CANMRN010000005.1, read on the forward strand.
AGACATCGCACTTGATGACAAACAGCTGCTAACCCAGTTTGAAACCTTTATCTTAAAACCATCCAACTTAGAAAATGCTCACACTTCAAATACTGAGCAAAGTATAGAAACTAACAATCAGATAACGCCTTTGTCTCAAGTAAAGACCTTTATATACTCATTACTTAAAAGCAAATTTATCTTTGATCACTTTATAATAAAGCGCAACACTCAAGACAGTAAAGGACAATGGACGCTTAATAAGCTAATCAAGAATGAAGATAAAAAAAACAGCTACTACAAAAATAGCTTTGAGACTGACACTGACAAACTAGTGATGTTGCAAAGTGCTTTTCATGTCTCAACTCCTACTACGAACTATAAGCACTGGCTTAATGCCGTTTTATATTATGCTTGTAAGCATTATAAACATGATGAAATGGGGCTTAATAGCGTAGCGTATCTTGACTATTTAGAAGAGATAGCTCGCGCCTTTATGTTAAAGCGTTATTTGACTGATGAACCTGATGATTACCATAAAATCATTTATCAAACCTCAGACTTCAATAAGCTATTGACTGAACATACCCATGACAACTTGAGTACTGATAATCTACGTATACAAATTAAGCAGTATCTCAGGTATGGCAATATCCGCAACATTTTTGTATTTAATTATTTAGATTATCTGCTTTGGTTAAACGGTAACTATCCTAAGTTTACCTTTACCGCTAGAAGCTCTGTAGAACACTTTTATCCGCAAAATAAGCGAAACGACAGTATATTTTTGGAAGATAAAGACGCAAAAGATTCACTGTTGCACTCTTTTGGTAATTTATGTTTGATTAGCCATAGCCTTAATTCACGTGTGAGTAATGATATGCCTGATGTTAAGGTAAAGTATTTCTCACAAAATGGAAATATGCAAAGTGGGCAAATCGATAGCTTAAAGCTACTGAAAATGATTGATTGCATACAAGGTAAACCAGATGCGTGGGATAAAAAAATAATTGCTCAGCATGAAACTGAAATGTTAAATATTATGCTGCAAGGGCTAAATTTAGCAGGTGTATCTTATGAGTAACGTGGACGATATAGAAATATTCACTCAAAACCGTGTCATACGCTTTTTTACCGATACGCTAGGCTATCGCTATCTATGCAACTGGCAGTAAAAACATAGAGCGCGACACCTTGGAGCAATGGTTGAAAAAGTACGATTTTAGTATGCCCTGATCACACATGCTATCAGTATCTTGAAAAAGGCAACCTTTTTAAGAAGTGGCATCAAGCTTGACCTCTGCTGTCAAATCTGTAGACATTAACTTGAGAGATTTTAATCAATAAATAGTCTGGTCTGGTCAGATCGATGGGACTGTCTGTGGCTAGCAAGTACAAAAGATGAAAGCTAAATGGGGTAGCTGCAATATTGAGCAATGGCGAATATTACTTAATCTTGAATTGGCTAAAAAGCCCTTCCCGGTTTAGAGTATATTATCGTGCATGAGTTATTACACTTTAAGGAACGATAGCACAACGATAGATTTAAAGCATTATTAGATACACACATATCTGACTGGAGATCGAGACGTGACTTACTTGATCGGTTGCCTGTAGGTCAAAATGACTGGCAACAGCGAGAGTAGTATCTTATTGTCTGATCAGATATATAGATTCGCTACTTTTAAGCTAGATATAGGCTGGCTTGAGATTTGTCAGATGCCAACCACCTCATTAGTGCGGTTATAAGAATATCAATATCATAAATTCATATACGATGTGACTGATTTTTATAGAAGTAAAAAAGGTTGCCAACACTATATTGTGCATAGTGTTAGCAACCTTTCTTTAATTGGTATTTTACTTAGGTGATGTGCTTAATATTGGGGTTTGAAAGACCTCACAACCTACCAGTTGTGAGGTCTTTTCATGTCTCATCGCATCATAACATTGCATCACTTACGATCCCTTTTCATACAAGATACCGAATATCTGGCATCAATACTTACGCCAATCCACTCATACCTTTAGGTCTTCCAAACTCATTCAAGATATAAGCGTAATTCCCCACTCTCAAAATACAAAAAACCCTTTCAATCTTTAGATTTCATAGCTTGAAAGGATTTATCTATTCCATTTTTATCTAGGTAAACGTCTTAATGTTGGGGTTTGAATGCTACAACCACTTGTTGAATAGTATTTTACAGAGTCTATAAAGATTAATGATATGGCAAGAAATGCTCTATTTATGGCACGAGTTGTCAAGCGACCATGAATTGTATCTGCGTATAATCATGAGACACCCATGGTAATACAAGGATAAGTATATGGCAGCTTCTGAGTTTGATTATATTATTACAGGTGCAGGATCAGCAGGTTGTGCCATTGCCGCGCGATTGATTCAGGCAAATATAGGTACGGTGTTGTTGCTAGAAGCCGGCCCCAAGGACAGCAGTTTGTTTCATAAAATTCCAGCCACTGTGCTTCAGGTCTTCCAAAAAAAATCTTGGGCATACACCACCCTACCTCAAAAAGAATGTAATAACCGTGAAATGCTGATTGCTCAGGGCAAAGTGCTTGGCGGTGGTAGTTCTGTCAATGGCATGATTTATATTCGCGGTCAAAAAGAAGACTATGACGATTGGAAAAACCACTGGGGATGCGATGGTTGGGGTTATGATGATGTTCTACCATTTTTCAAAAACGCCGAAGCCAATGAAAGCTTGGGTGATAAATACCACGGCGAAACAGGCGCGGTTCCCGTTAGTGAAAACAGATATCGCCACCCCTTAACACAGGCTTGTATTCGAGCATGCCAGCAAATGGGCTTGCCTTATACCAATGATTTTAATGGCGCCTCACAAGAAGGTGTTGGCTTTTATCAAACAACGACTAAAAATGGCGAACGTGCAAGTACCTCTAAAACCTATTTAGAATCGGTTAAAAACAGCCCTAACTTAACCGTACTGACAGAGGCCTTAGTACACAAAGTCACAATACAAGATAATGTCGCGTCTGGTGTTGAATACTCTGTCAAAGGGGGTCAAACAATAACTGCTAAAGCCCGACAAGAAGTAATTATCTCATCGGGTGCATTTGGTAGTCCTAAAATATTATTGCTTTCTGGTATAGGCCCTAAAGCACATCTTGATGAAATGGGTATTGAGGTCAAAGCAGATCTTCCTGTTGGTGAAAACTTCCACGACCATCAACACATGTCAATCAACGCGACAACCAAAGAAGACATTAGTATTTTTGGTCAAGACAAAGGCCTATCTGCTATCAAACACATGCTTCAATGGCTGTCTTCTCGCTCAGGGTTAATGACGAGTAATATTTTAGAAGGTGGCGCGTTTATCGATAGTGAAAACGTGGGGCGACCAGATATTCAGTTTCATTTTTTACCTTTATTAGACAATTTTGATAATACCCCTGGAGAAAAACCAGAGGCTGAAGGTCATGGCGTGTCTATCAAAGTGGGCCACTTAAGGTCAAAATCACGAGGTACGGTTCGCTTAAAGTCAACCAATCCTAACGATTTGGTCGAAATTGATGCGCAAATACTATCGCACCCAGACGATTTAAAAAATCAGATACGGGCGGTGCAAACCGCTTTAAAGGCGATGCAACAGCCAGCATTAAAGCATATTATTAAAAAAGTGGTTGAGCCTAATAATATCGCTATCGATGACTATGAAGGGCTTAAAACATTCGTTCGAGAAAACATCAAAACAGTTTATCACCCAGGAGGTACCTGCAAAATGAGCACAAACCCTAATGATGCGGTAACCGATTTAGCGCTCAAGGTGCATGGTGTGAAAAACCTTCGCGTTATTGATTTATCTATTTGTCCCCAACTGCCTAGTGGCAATACCAATGCGGTGGCGATGATGATTGGCGAGCGCGGTGCTGACTTTATTATTCATGAGGCGTCAAAAGAGTAATTGTTGTCTGCCCGATATTAGCGAAACAGATAGAACGTTGATACTAAGAGTGCTAGCAAAGATACATGAGTTGTAACCATCAAAATAAAGAAGCACTCAGGCCAAGCCGCTAATATCGGGGTATTTACCAAAAAACTTTTATCAAATAACACTTACCCATAAACGTAATTATTATTTATTTTACTTTTCAACTAATTATCTTCTCATTATGCTATTTTTAATGATATGAAAATATCTTTTGAATTCTTCGGTGCATAGGAGAGGTAGATGTTAAGTTTAGAACGTTGGGAGCAGTCCCTTCAGTATATTCGCGGTGATTTTTGTACTCAACCACATAGCTATACCACTTTTTTTGGTGAGATTAAGTCAAGCAATTATGACGGGTTAGAAGTTGCCTACATAGAAACCAATGCTCAAAAAATAGATCACGTATTCAGTTCACTTAAAGAAAACAGACACTACTTTGTGGTTTGGCAACAAAAAGGGGCAATGGTTTTTTCACATGCCCAGCACGAACAAATTTTGTTGCAGCCTGATGAAATCATACTGGTTGATCCTGCTGCTAGCTATAGCATGTACCCTCAAGGTTTAGTACAACAGCTGGTGGTTCACATACCAAGGTGTGAATGGAACAATATTGGAATAAACCACAAAGCGCTCTTTTCTAAACTGTCACCACATCAAACCAGTACCAAAGTCTTGTTAACCATCTTAAAACAATTGGCGTATGCACCACCCTCTCAGCACAATGGCGAAGGCCAAGCAATACAGCAGGCCATTCGTGCTTTAATCCAGCCAAGCATTGATGATAAAAGTACTGATACTGCGTCCTCATTAAAAAGGATAGTGCAGCAACATATTTTACGACTGCTTTCCGATCCAGATTTATGCCCCGAACGATTAGCAGAAGAGATGAAAATGTCAAAGCGCTCGCTTTATCGGCTTTTTGCGGAAGACAATATCAGTATTGCCCGTCTTATCTTAAATACGCGGATTGAGCAATGCTGTAGAGAATTGATTGAATCAGCTAAGTTAAATCAGCCGCTGTCGTTAACTGAGGTGGCTTTTCGTTGGGGGTTTTCTGACACCTCTCAATTTTCTCGTTCTTTTAAACGTATTAAAGGAGTGTCGCCTAGTGTATGGCGCGAATCCCAATTAGTGCCCTACAGTGAGTTGCATCCACACCAAATGTGATTTATTACCCAAACCGAACTACTAGCCATTGTTCTAGCCGTTGTATTGGTTTACGTAGCACAGTTGAATGCATCGCTATACCACCACTTAATCCTATCACGCAGCCTAAAGCAGTATCGATCAAACGCGCTTGGATAACCGATTGATAGTTTTGGACGGAGGCTGGCAAGTCGCTGCCATATTCAGCAATAAATATTGTTAGTGGTGTAATAAATACTACTGCTAGTCCATAATGTCGATCAATCAGTGACTCAATGCATAGCATCATTACAAATATAATAATTGCAACCTCCCACATAAGTAAATCAAACGATAGCAGCCAAGTCGCTAGACCTACACCAACCACAGTACCTAGTAGTCGGTGTAACTGTTTGATCCACATGGTACGCAACTGAATACCTTGAATAATAATAAAGCAACTGACAGAGGCCCAATAAGGATAAGGCATATTTAGTAAGACAGCCACTAATAAGGCTAGACTGACAAACCCTGTCACTATAATACTCTCGCTGATAATATCTGGCTTATAGCTATAATGTGGAGCTTGCAGCGTCTGCCTAGTTGCCAATAAAAATAACGAATACAGCAATGCCATGATCATAGAAAACCCACTGCCAAGCATCACTAACCCACTGGCTGACAGTAGCTCAGTTAAAGGTATCGGTATAAATAATGCGATAGCACCCGCCATCATTACAAACAATCCTGCAGGTGGCTGCTGCTGATAATAGCGACCGAGCCCTACAATACCGAAGGCCATTATTGTAAATACTGGTAGCTTAAGTATAGGGACTTGCTGAGCGATTGCGCCAAGCGCAAAACATAGCGACATAGCAAAACCCCATGCCATTATAGTGACAAGACGGTATGCAAGCGACCCTACTAGTGGCAAATTAAGTATAATCATTGCCCCTAGTGAAGCCTTCACGCCTGAAGATAAAGCATCGAAATAAGCGCCAATAAATACTGGAAAACTAATAGCAATAGCGCTGACAATAGGTAGATGCCATGGCCTGCGACTTTGAGTCACAGTAAGTAAGTGCTTAATGTCATTCCGTAGCAAGCGCTTAATAGTAGTTAGCAAAACGTTGCTCCTTTATTTTCTTTTTTATGATTAGCAATCGTGCTATAGCCAAATTTATATAAATACGATTATTGGGCGTAAACCCCATCGGCTAGTCAGTTCTAATATTAGTGAAAAAGGTTACCAACACTATGCTTAGCATAATATTAGTAACCTTTCTTATTTGATTTTTACTTTAGTAAGATAACAATTACTGATGTTTAATCTTAAGTCTTTCTTATTAAACTTACTGGTTAGTTGATATTGCTAATATTGCTTTACGAATCTGTCTCTATAGCATCAGCCTCAAACAGACCTTTTTTCATATAGAACTTAACCCAAAGTGCCGCAATAATACTAATAATTAATAACATTCCTCCAAAGATTTGGAAAATCATTGCAGTCATCTCTGGTGCAGGTGAACTATTAATAATGATGTACACCATAGCAACGATACCCAGTATTTGCGGAACAGGATAAAACGGCGTGCGATATGGGCGTGAATGATTGGGTATACGGCGGCGCAAAACGATGACATCAATATGCGCAATAATATAAGCCAGTAGATAACTGATGGTTGCTGCAATGACCATTGGAATGACCGAATCAATAGAAAGTCCTAAAAAAGGAATACAGATAAACACTGTCATTACTACTATTGCAAGCCAAGGTGCTCCAAAACGGTTAACGGTTTTAAAGACTGGGAGCGTCTGCTTTTGCTCAGCCATACCATGTAGCATACGTGGGATTGCAGCTAAAATAGTGTTGGCGCTACTAAAAGTGGCAGCCAATGCCATAACTGTCGCAATTAACAAACCTGCCGTTCCAAATAATGACATGGCATAGTCAACATAAGGGACATTTGATTCGAGGATCGTCTCAACGCTTAAAAACTGACTGGCGCCATAAACAAAAATAAGATACATAAAAAAGATAATAGTGACTGAAATATGCATAGACTTTGGAATGTTGCTATTTGGATCTTTGACTTCATTGATCATTGGACATATAAATTCAGCACCTACGAATAACCACATTGCCAAGGCAATAAGACCAATGAAACTACCATTTGTCACGCCAGCCATACCAAAATCTACAGTAGTACCTACTATTTCTGCTGGAGCAGTAAGATGCAAACTTGCAACCAATCCAATTAACAATATCGCTGACACCATAATAACAACGATCAAGTTTTGAACTTTGGCAAAGACATCAATACCTCTGATATTAGTCACACATAAAAATAACAAGATTAGTATCGGTACAACCTTTGCAGGTAGCATGCCTGGTAATAACGCATCAAGCATAGCCTCTACCAAAAACAGCTCTACCGTTACGCCTAATATCCCCACCAAAACATAGCCTGCATATACCGAAACGATAGCGGGAAAGTGACCGATTGCTTTTTGGGTATAAGTGGCCAGTGTTCCCTCTGCTGGAAACATCAGTGATAATTCAGCGAAGCTCATGATATTAAAGTGAGCAATCACCAAAGCGGCAACCATTGCAGCTATAAAAGCGCTGCCTCCGATGCCAATACCCTGTAAGGCAGATATCATAGCTCCTTGAGCCACAACCAAGCCGATACATATTGATATCATAGTCAGCAAACCAATCTTTTTGGCTGCCGCTACACGGGGGCTTGTATTAATAGTTTCTGTCATGATATATAACCTATATGGTCAAGGGCATGTCCACCTAAGACGTAAAGATGCCATTTCGGATGTATCTGACTTCTTGTCAATGTTCAACTTATTTTAGGATAAGACACACGTGAATATAATCTCTAAAATAGAGGTTAAGATTTAGAGGTTTGCATGGTTTGTATAGAGGTAAACTCCTTTAGCCCAGCTTCACCAAATGCGACACCAAATCCTGAATCTTTAACACCACCGAACGGAGCATCAGGTTGTACCATGGCATGATTATTGATCCAAACGGTGCCACACTCTAAACGTGAGCCGATACTCTGTGCTTTTTCGATGTCTGTTGACCAAACTGAACCGCCAAGTCCAACAGAGAGACGGTTAGCACTGGTAATCGCCTCTTCTACATCGCTAAACTTAATAATCGGTAAAATAGGTCCGAACTGTTCTTCATCAACCAAGCGCGCGCCATCTTGAATATTATTCACTAACGTTATTGGATAGAAATAGCCTGTCTCGTCCACCACTTCACCGCCACATAAAAAGTTGGCACCGCGCTCTTTGGCATCTTGAGCAAGCGCTTTGACAATCTCCAGCTGCTTCTCATTTTGTAACGGCCCAAAGTCTGTATCCGCATCAAGTCCATTGCCCGTTTTCATGCTATTTGCTATGTTAGTCATGGCTTCACAAAGCTGCTCGTATACTGCTTCGTGTACATAAAGTCTTTTTAATGCCGCACACGTTTGGCCATTGTTTATAAACGATGTGGCAAAAATCTTACCTGCAATAGCCTCAATATCGGCATCAGCCAATACAATACCGGCATCGTTACCGCCAAGCTCAAGCGTTAAACGCTTTAGGTTTTCAGCAGCGCTTTTCATGATGGCTTTACCTGTTGGGGTTGAGCCGGTAAAAATAATTTTATCAATATCTTTATGCGAAGACATTGCACCGCCAATCTCACCTGCGCCAGCCACTACATTCAAAACACCTTTTGGCAAAATATCTTTGGCAATTTCGCCAAGAAACAAAGTCGTCAACGGTGTCATCTCTGAAGGTTTAATAACGACTGTATTGCCCGTAATCAAAGCAGGAATCATGTGCCAAATACCGATTAGCAATGGATAGTTCCATGGCGTAATAGAACCCACCACGCCGAGTGCCTTACGGTGAATAGCTATGTGTGCGGCGTCGTTGTCTTGAATGGTTTCTGGTGTCAGCTCCATGCTGGCAGTGCTGCGTATCCATGCGAGCGTACCACCAAATTCAAAGCCTGCCCCCAAATCAGCGAAACCATTGATAGGCTTGCCTTGCTCTTTGGTTAACAGGGTTATAAATGCCTCGCTCTTGGCTTCAACGGCATCTGCAAGCTGCATCAATTTATCTCGGCGTTCTGCATAGGTGAGTGCTGACCAAGCAGGAAATGCCGCTTTAGCTGCGGCGACCGCAGTATTTAATTGTTCAACACTGGCTTTTGGACAGCGTGCAACAACTGATTTGTCAGCTGGATTGATAACGTCAAAATAGTCATTCGTTGACACTTTTTCGCCGTCGATAATTAAATTAAATTCTTGCATGGCACTAACCCTTATCGTAAAAATTGTGATGGATGATTTATGTGATTAAAAAATTATGGTTGATAAAAACCCGTCATTTATCGTTAATTTGACGCCTATTAAAAAAACGCTCTAGACATACCATCTGTGAGTATCACCTCATCAATATGTTGTCCATAAGCCACTACCCGTCGACCATGGACAGGTATTAAATTACTGGTTGAAGTTATATGAATCTCTCTGTTTAAGAGCTCATGATCATGGTTTTTAGTATTGATGATATGGCTATTTTTTTGGCCGTTTGAACTGGGAAGCTTGTGTATCATAGATAACGTCCTTGTTGTCTAAAGATAGAATTGAGGGAATGGTATTATTTGCACTAAATCTGATAGCGAGCCAATAGATATTTAATATTAGCGATCTACCAACAAAAATTTGTGATGCTCCAATTGAATCAGCAGCTCGATCAACCTGTATCAAGGATTACTACTGAATATATAAAAATAAACAATAGTTTTGTTTTTATATATTTAAAGATAATTATAGATACCTCTTATTCATACCTATTTTTATCTTTTATCAAATTGGTATATAATGAATATACTAGATAGTTGAACATTCAACAATTATTTTTTTCACTTTATTTTACTTGTCTACAATAGTTGATAATATTTTTTAGGATTATTTCTCGCTTTGATAGCCGGAATAAAAACGTGATAAACCTAAAAAAATGTGAATATATTGAACGATTTTTTGATAAAAATATTGCTGTCGTTAACTCACCGAAAAGGCTGCAAATGAGATTAGTATTACCATTCAACTCCTCTAGATAGAATGAAATACTAGATTTAAAAACAATAAGCCAGTCAGCATTTTTTGTTTTCATATTATTCCTAGTAAACCCTATTGGTTTACACGGTAAGCCACGTTATTAGACATGTTTGCGGAATTAATGTTGTAGACATAATCATTGATATATTGTGTTCATGCTCTATTGCAAATCCTGTATTAATAGCCAGCGTTAGCAAGATTAAACCAGAACCAATATAGTCATTACCTACTGCAGCAAGGCATAACTTGTTTTTGATGAGGTATTCATAGATACAAATCAGAGAATATGGCTTGACTGGTGCAAAGGATTTCTTGTCTCAAATCTAAGTAAGAGACAGGTGATTATTATAAATAATGATAGATTCTGTAAGCACAGATGCAGATGAAAACTACTGAGTAAGGATGGGGCTGGCACTCTTTATGGGTCTGTCTACAATTCCAACTTAAATATTTAGCCATGACAAAGCGGTGTGAAATTTTAGTTTAGTAAATGAGTAGTGCCACATAATACTGATATAAATAAACAACTTTTGTTTACTTTTTGTGGTGATTAGGGACGAGATAGATAATTGGTCTGACATTGATTTTTTCTTTCTAGTCTTAGACTGAGTCTAGGGCGTGTCCTCAATTCAAACGAGTGCTCTCTAAATGGGCTAAAAATAGCTAAATTTTGCCAAACATCGTCAAATAGTTGGTCAATATCTCGATATTATCTGCACTACTTTCCTCGTTTGACGGCAATTTATCTCATTTTTATCACCATTTTTAAAATGAGGACACGCCCTAGTTAGATGTAGATGATAGAAAAGTAAAGCTAACCCTGAATTTGTATAACACAAACTTTTAAAACTGAAAAATACCATTAACCATGTGACAGCTTTTATTTGTTTACATTAAACGTTACTGTACTTTCCATATATGTATGACCATAGATAAGGATATCTCATGAATACACATTTGATTAGACCCATCCAGCCATATTTCATGCTATATGCACAGAATAGTTATCAGAAAAAACAGATCAATCGTGATGGTATCTCACATTTTTATTGTTTTACTTTAGACCAAGCAGCGATGGCGGTTAACGTTGTACCCGATGGCAGTATTGATATTATTATCAAGCTGCATGATGACAAGCCCGAAGCATGGGTATGTGGCAGCTCAAGAATACTAGGCAGCACTTTTATTGAAAAAGAATGTTCTTACTTTGGTGTTCGTTATCAAATCGGTATGATGCCTGATTTTTTATCTATCAAACCAAAGGACATTGTTGATCAGACCGTACCTCTACAAAGTATTTCGCCACTAGCCGCGCAGCTACTTGCAAGGCTTGCTGAGTGTCACACCTTTGAGCAACAGATAACTGCTTTTCAGCAAGTGTGTGTGCATCGCCAGCGCTTAGTAGAATCCTCTGATTTATCACAAACGTTAATCAAACTGATGCTACAGCACCGCGGTAATATCAGCGTTGCTGAGCTAAGCCAACAAAGTGGTTACTCCGTCCGAACTATCAGCAGCTCATTTAACAACTATTACGGTTTGTCGCCAAAAGCATTTAACCTCATTTTGAGATATCAACAAGTATTAGATCAATTGATGCAAAGTAATGGCGAGCGTTTGATAGATCTGGCAACAGATATGGGCTACTCAGATCAGTCTCACTTATGCCGACAATTTAAGCGATACAACGGCCAAGGTCCAAAAGAATTTCAGAATATTTTAAAACAGTATAGTTACAAAGCCTAACCACTGCTTCACTCCTCCACTTAAGCTATTTTGAATGTTCACGGTACTGTTTACATCGTGATTTTTATCTGAATACCCTTTTGCACTCTTTTTTCTTTATTTTGCCTTTTTTGCATCATGTAAGACTATTTATTCTGTTTGAGCTTTGCTTTGCAAAGTCATCACACTGACTACCCCTAAGCCCTTATTTTAGAGGTTTTTTTAAACCTGTCGCCATACATCTCCTTACACTAACTTCTCGTTGTTTTGTCCTGTTACTCTGAAGAAAGCCATCTTATATTTATGCGCTACTTCCGATTTGTTCTATGCATGGTTTTTATAATATGTAAATATTAAATGGTCACCAACATTACAGACCAATAAGGACATAAAGACACCATGACAAAGGAAAATGTGAGTACCCAGATAGATTTTATCTACCTATCAGAACCAGACATGATCGCTGCTGGTGTGACCGATATGGCACAGTGCGTAGATACCATGGAAGAGATGTTCATCCTATTACAAAAGGGTGACTATCGTATGGCCGGCCCCAATAGTGACTCTCATGGCGCTATGATTACTTTCCCTGAGGAATCCCCTTTTTCAACCATGCCTAAACCAACAGCAGATCGTCGCTTAATGGCGATGCCAGCTTACCTTGGTGGTGACTTTCAGACTTGCGGTGTGAAATGGTATGGCTCAAACATTGCCAATCGCGAAATAGGCTTACCACGCTCTATTTTGATGTTCACATTGACCGATGTCGTTACTTCAGCGCCATTAGCATACATGTCAGCCAACCTATTATCAGCCTATCGAACAGGTGCAGTCCCTGGTGTAGGCGCACGCCACCTCGCCCGTAAAGATTCAAAAGTGATTGGGCTTTTAGGGCCAGGCGTCATGGGTAAAACAACAGTTGCCTCTTTTATGGCAGCTTGTCCAGACGTTGATACCATTAAAATAAAAGGTCGCGGCCAGGCAAGTTTGGACAGCTTTACGGCATGGCTCGCTGAAACCTTTCCTCAGATTGTTAACGTCCAAATCGTCGACTCTGTTGAAGAGGTCGTTCGAGGATCTGATCTGGTGACTTATTGCAATTCAGGCGAGGTGGGCGATCCATCGACCTACCCAATCGTTAAACGCGAATGGGTGAAACCTGGTGCCTTTTTAGCCATGCCAGCAAGCTGTAGTTTGGATGAAGGCATGAGTGGCAAAGACGTACGTAAAGTCATGGACAGTATCGGTTTGTACACTGCTTGGTACGAAGAAGTGCCTAAACCTGCCCATAACCACATACCATTAGTAGGTATGCGCTTTATGGATATGATTGAACAAGGCTCAATGACCATGGATCAGCTTGAAGATCTTGGTGAAATTGTTGCTGGTGTCACCCCTGCTCGCCAAAATGATGAAGAAATCGTGGTGATGTCTGTTGGTGGTATGCCAGTTGAAGATGTGGCTTGGGCCACCGTCGTATATCGTAACGCGATCGAAAAAGGTATTGGTGTGAAACTCAACTTATGGGATACCCCAGTACTACGTTAAACAACACGCTTTAATAATAGCTGACTAAAATCCTTCGACCAAAATACATTGATAAGTGCTTATAACACGGCAATGTGATTATTTTAGTCAGTTATCTATTTATCATCCCTATATTTATAAAACATCCATCCACTAACATCAAATAAGAGAACTCACATGACAAAAGTTACCAAATTAAAAACAGGTTCAGTATTAGAAGAAAAAAGCAGTTATTCACGCTTGGTTTGTGTCGACAACCTGATTTTTGTGTCTAATACGGCAGGCCGTTGTCCAGAAACCAAAGAGATTGCTGAAGACTTAGAAGAACAAACGCTACAAGTATTCGCCAATATCGAACGTGCACTTAACGCGGTAGACTCGTCATTAGCTGACGTTGTCATGACACGTGTATTTATTCAAGACCCCAAAGATGCCATGGTTGTTATGGGAATCTTTGGTGAAAAATTCAAAGGTGTTGATCCTGCCACTACTGTCAGCTGCCCACCACTAAGCTCTAGTGTTTACAAAGTAGAAATAGAAGTAACAGCATATAAAGGCGCATCAACTGCAGAAAACGTGACCATTAACATTGGTCAACAATAAGCCACCTGCACAGGCCGTATATAACATTAATCAGCAAGGAGTACGGTTCCAATGGCACCTATCATAAAACCAATTGTCAATCTTGCAACTGAATTGCCAAAGAAAACGACAGTTGTCATTATTGGTGGCGGTATTGTTGGATTAACTGCCGCGTTAACCCTTACCGAGCGAGGCGTACCAGTAGTAGTACTAGAAAAAGGCCGTTTTGTTGGTGAGCAGTCGTCACGTAATCTAGGCTGGGTACGTAAAACGAGCCGTGCCGAAAATGATGTGCCACTAGCAGTAGAGTCCGATAGATTGTGGGCTGGTATGAATGAGCGTGTTGGTGCTGATGTGGGTTATCGCCAATCAGGTATTATGTTTTTAGGCAAAACTGACACTGATATAGCAGGGTACGAGAATTGGTTAAAATCAATCGATCATTTGAAGCTTGGCTCAAAGCTACTCACACCAAGCCAAATAGATGAGCTAGTACCCAATGGTATCGGTGATTGGAAAGGTGCTCTATATACACCATCTGATGGTCGTGCCGAACCCGAACTTGCTGCCAGTGCTATTGCCAATGCTGCCCAAAGAAAAGGCGCGATATTGATTGAAAATTGTTCGGCACGCACATTAATGACAACAGCAGGCCGTGTCTCAGGTGTGATTACAGAGCATGGTGAGATTCAATGCGACAATGTATTACTGGCTTCTGGTGCGTGGTCACGTCGTTTCTTAGGTAATATGGGAATACACTTCCCTACACTACCTTTGTTTTTGTCAGTATTTAAAACCAAGCCGTTACCGCATATTCCTATCGATATAGCAGTAGGCGCGCCTAATTTTTCTTTCCGAAAACATATCGATGGTAGTTTTATCATGATGCAACGTGGCGCGTTAGATGCACCATTGACCATTGACCACCTAAAAATTGGCACACAGTTTTTAGGGGCACTTAAACATGGTAAAGACATGATGCATATACGCCTGAACAGTTTTTTTATAGAAGACTGGAAACTGGGTCGCCGCTGGTCAAAAGATGAAATAAGCCCCTTTGAAAAAGTACGGACCTTCAATCCTCCTATTAACCAAAGCTTCAATCAAGACGCGCTGAATAACCTTAGACAAGCTTGGCCTGTTTTTCAAGATGCTGAGATTGAAAATGAATGGGGCGGTGCTATTGACGTGACACCTGATTCTAACCCAGTCATTGCTAATATAGATGCAGTGCCAGGATTGACCGTTGCCATTGGCTTTAGTGGTCATGGTTTTGGCACCTCGCCTGCCGCAGGACAATTGGCTGCCGATTTAGTGATGGGTACGACGCCTTTGATTGATCCGGCGCCTTATCGATTCTCACGTTTTTAGTTTTTCACTTTTTAATACCATTGATATGGCCAGTTCAAGATAATTGGGATACAAGGAAGCCGAGTGAAAGTACTACACATAGCAGGCCAAGTGAAAACTGACACCGTATCTAATCTGCCAGTAACTGACTATATTCTAAAAAATTGACTAAAAAGGACACCTATAGTTGTCCTTTTTTAACCCATTGCTAAGAAAATCGCGGCGATTCGCATCGTTCTATGTGCTTCGCCTAAGTATCTCAAATATAATGGTACGCCTTTTATTTTTTCAAGAAACAAAAAAAGGCCATATTGTTATAGTAACAATATGGCCTTTGGATACAACCCTTACTGCCTGACTATATCTGTTAGCTCAACAACACTAAAGATACTGCAGGGAAAGCGACTAAGATTACCAGTCGAATCACATCAGACACAATAAAAGGCATAACCCCTTTGAACATCTCAGAAAGTTTGATATGCGGCGCCATCGCCTTAATCACAAAGATATTCATTCCCATCGGCGGTGTAATCAGACCAAGCTCCACCGTCAACACAGCAACAATACCAAACCAAACCGGATCAAACCCTAACGCCACAATGATTGGATAAACGACTGGAATGGTAATCACTAGCATCGCTAAGGCATCCATAAACAACCCAAGCAAAAAGTACATGATGAGAATGCAGATAAGAACCACCATGGGACTCACTGCTAGCGTACCAATCCAATTTGCGAGTGTATAAGACAAGCGCGATACTGAGATAAAGTAACCCAAAGCTTCGGCACCCAGTAGCATAAAAAATACTACCGCCGATAACGCAAGCGTCTCAATGAGTGATTGCTTCAGTCCTTTCATACGCATGCCTTTGGCAAACGCATAAGCCCAAGACACAAATGCGCCCACTGCCGCGCCTTCTGTTGGCGTAAATAAGCCAAAGAAGATACCTGCAATAATCACGATAAAGATAAAGCTAAAGGGTATAAGTCCGGTTAGTGATAATAGCTTGGCTTTCCAAGAAGTGGACTCACCGCGACGTGCCAAATGCGGCTTCCAACGTACCATAATCATCACGGTGATTGAATACATCACCATGCCAAGCATTCCAGGCAAAAAGCCAGCAATAAACATATCGCCAACTGACTGCTGGGTTAAAATGGCATAAACCAGCAAGGCAATACTGGGTGGAATCATAATACCTAACGTGCCACCAGCGGCTAAAATACCACAGGCAAAGCCGGGTTGATAACCGTATTTCTCCATTTGCGGTAAGGCAACTTTGGTCATAGTAGAGGCAGTCGCCAGTGAAGAACCAGAAATAGAGGCAAAGATACCAGATGACCCAATACCGGCAATACCGAGACTCCCCCTAACCCCGCCAAATATAGTTCTAGTGGCATCAAAAAGCTTACCTGCCATACCAGAATGCGTGGCAAACACCCCCATCAACACAAACAATGGAATCGCACTAAAGTCATACTTGGCTAATACATCTACTGGAATGTCTTTAAGCATTTGTACCGCAGCGCTTGGCGCAGTCACTGCACCAAAACCCACCAGACCAACTCCTAACATCGCGAGCGCTACAGGCACTCGTACAATGACCAGCAATATCATAGTAATTAAACCAATCGCACCGATAATTTCTGGACTCATGCGCCTGTCTCCTCAGCGTCAAAGAACTCGCCTGTTTTAAAGATATTGATGGATTCGATTAAAGAGCGAATGGCGAGTAATAGACTTAAGAAGGCACTAAAGGCATAAATAGGCATCATAGATACTCGAAGGTCTTGAGTGACCTTACCGTACTCTATAGCATCGAAAGCACTCTCATAAAGCCCCCACGCAAACACAATACCTAGGATAAAAAAGCCCACCATAAAGCAGCCCATCATGTAGCCTTTGATGGACTGAGGCATTTTCTGGGTGAATACATCAACAATGATTTGAGAGCGTTCGACAAAAGAGGCAAAAGCGGCCAATAATGCGAACATCATGAAATAAGAGACAATTTCGACACTGCCCTTGACGGTAAATCCAAACTCACCACCTGTGAGTTTGAATAGATAACGGGCGGTTACGTCTAGCATGGTTGTAAGCACAATAATAATAAGACTGAGACCCCCAATAAATTGACACAGTCTTGAGATAAAATTACTGGTTTTCACCAGGTATTCCATAGGTAGCTCCTCTAAGTTAGACTTTACAGGCAGCGCTAGCCGCTTGGGTTTTTTGGTAAACATCTTGCGCGTCATGACCGAGCTTAGTCACATCATCAAGATATTGTTGTGTACCTTCTAATAGAATGCCTTTCCATGCGGGATTATTAAGAGGATCTGGAATATCTGTTACTTCTTGACCTAATGCTTTGGCGTTTTTCAGTGCGATTTGATCTTCCTTATCCAATACTTCACCCACTTTTTTTGCCATGGCCATGCCTGAGTTATCATCAATCACACTTTTTAAGTCATCAGGTAAGCTGTCATACTTTTGCTTATTCATCGTTACCAATGCCGCCGAACTATAAAAAGGGATATTGGTATGATATTTCACCAGCTCATCAATTTTAAACGTTTCAACCGCACCCCAAGGTAAGCTTAGACCATCAATAACACCGCGCTGTAACGATGTATAAATATCATTAGAAGGCAAACCTATAGGCGATGCACTCATATTTTCCATAAGGCTGGCCGCCACTACCGAGGGATGGCGCATACGCAGGCCTTTCATATCTTCAGGTTTTTTAATAGGTTTAGTGGTTGTATGCAATACACCTGGGCCTGCACCATAGGCAAATAGTAAGTGCGAGTCTTCGTATTCACTAGCAATGGTGCCGTTGTCATATAGTGTTTGTACGATGCAGCCCATTTGTGTCGCAGAATTAGAAAGCCCTGGCAGCTCTGCTATTTGAGTCAGAGGAAAGCGACCACTGGTAAAACCATGCGCTTGAGAGCCGATATCGACAATGCCTTTGACCGTGGCATCATAGGTTGCGCCTGGTTCGCTGAGCGTGGCTGAGGGGTACAGCTCAACTTTTAGGCGACCATTAGAATCAGCTTCTATCTTTTTAGCCCAAGGTTCAAATATCTCTGTGTTCATGTTTGAGGTAGCAGGCCAATAATATGAAAACCGTAGGGTCGTCGTGTCTTGAGAGTTCGTAGACGAGCCATCGGCATTGGTATCTGCTTGGTTAGAACAACCAAGCAAACCAACCGTTGCGAGTATTGTCATTGAAAAAAATGAAGCCAATTTCATTGCTGAATCCTTTCGTTGATAATGTGAGGTCATGTTAAAAAAACGATGACACTAAGCCTGATGACATAGCATCAGGCACGGTGCTACAACATCTCCCTAGAATATAAAGTACGCAATGTATTTTTCATTTCGTTGTAGCTATCACCTTCCACACGATCGGCTAGCTCTTTTTTGTACTGCTTTTCAATCGCTAATAGTTTTTGCGCGATTTGCACACCTTCCGCAGTTAAACAGGCCGTTTGGGTATCACACTGTACATGAGCACCAATACTCTTTAATGCATCCAATAAGGCAGTTTTAGGTTGCATAACAAACTGTCCTAAGGTGTCTAAATCCAAAGGATTACCATCAGCCAAGCAAGCATAAATGCGCCATAATTCAGGGCTAACACCTGCCGCCTCATTTAGGCGATCATAAAAAACCTTGCTAAGTTGGGTATAAGAGGCTCTCAATAAATAGAGTATGTGGTCTTCTAGAAAATCATGCTGATTTAACACATCTACTTGTTTGGTGTTTAAAACATCATAATGTGGACTGGCTTGAGCATAAGAGCCCTGAGAAAAAACGAGTGGACGGGCATTGTCGGCAATTTTATAATCAACCACTTCACCCACCATAATTAAATGATCACCGCCATCGTAAATGTTCCAGTTTTTACATTGTAATTGTGTCAATGCTTCTGGCAGTAAAGGGCTATCGCCTAAGCCATTGGTATAGTCAACGTCGCTAAACTTATCTTGGCCACGTCCAGCAAAACGGTTAGAAAGTGGAATCTGTTGGTCACTTAAGATGTTAACGGCAAAATATTCACAGTTCTGGAAAGCCTCTAAACTATGTGCACCTTTATCAATACTCCATAAGATAAGCGCAGGGCTCACTGATACAGTATTAAAACTACTGGCAGTCACACCAATCGGCTCACCTTCTGCCGTACGGGTCGTAATGACAGTAACACCTGTCGGAAATTGGCTAAATACCTGACGCAGTTCTTTGGGATCAAAATTTGACATAACACTCTCCTGAATTTAACGAAAAAGATTCACTAAAAATAAAGGGCTTATACGCAAAGTAACGCACTAAAAAACCCTACGCTATCCATAGCAATCAAATAATTGTTTACATACCTATTAATAAAAAGCCATCACTACTAAATATCTAATACCAATGTCGATGACTTAGATCGTGAGCAACAAACGGCTATTTGATCGTTGTCAGATTTTTCATCATCAGTTAAAAATTGGTCACGGTGGTCCGGCTCACCCTCTAATACATCGACAATACAAGTGCCGCAAATACCTTGCTCACAAGATACTTCCACCTTGATACCCGCATCGGACAATGCTTGCATAATGGTTTGAGTACCAGAGACAGAGATGGTTTTGCCACTTTGCTCAGCAATCACGGTAAATGCTTCACCCGTACTGTCTACTTCGACACTGAAATATTCAAAATGAATATTTTTGTCTTTGAAACCTATTTCTTTCGCGCTGCCCATTATCCAGTCCATAAAACCTGATGGACCACAAGTGTAGACATGGGTACCAGCTGCCGCTTCACCAAAATCTACGGCTGGGTTTAAGCGTTGTTCGTCACCTAAATCATCGCAATGCACTTTTAATTCATCACCAAAATCGCGTTGTAACTCATCTAAAAATGCGACTTCGCTATGCGAACGGACACAGTAATGTAAGTCAAACGATTTGCCTGCCGCTTTTAGGGTATAGGCCATCGCAATCATTGGAGTAATACCAATGCCGCCGCCTGCTAAAATACTGTGATCAGCGGTCATATCAAGTGGAAACAAGTTACTGGGTTCAGTGATAGTGACCGTGTCACCCGCCTTTAATTGCTCATGAATCGCAATAGAACCACCGCGTGACTTAGGATCTTTTAATATACCTAAACGATAAAATGCGGTTTCGTCTGGTGCACTGCAAAGCGAGTATTGACGAATGGTGTCATCATTTACATGAACTGCAATATGCGCCCCTGCACTAAAAGCAGGTAATGGTGAACCATCTACATTGGTCAGGGTAAGTGACACCACATCGGAGGACATCATTTGTCTTTCGGTAATGGTTACATTAAGTAAGTTATTCATAATTGATTAAGTCCTGTCATAAATTTGATTGAAGGGTTAAGAATTTTCTGCCTACGCCAATCTCCAATCACACAGCATGCAGAAATCGTGGCTTTTAACGGGTGGTCATTTTTAACAAAGCATTATGTTTAACAACATTGAACGGTGTTTAACAAATTGTGGCTTTTAATAACGACCCATTTTTAACCATTGGCAGTATTTAATCATTTGTTGCTTTTTAACAGTTGCTAGCACTTGGGAGTCGCTGGCTTTTAAAAAATGTGCTTTAAACCAATCGCTATTTTGGCAATATGGACATTCAAACTGTCCCGATTATCAGACAATCCTATTGCCGTACTGCCAAAATATCAGGTGCATATCAGTAGCGTTTAACGCATTGATAAACCACCATTGGCATCCCATGTCGCGCCTGTCACACCAAAGGCATTACGGTCTACTAGCTGTGACACCATCGATCCGATAAAGTCAGGGCTACCCAACGCTTTTACCGGTATAACGTTTTCCAATAAGTGAGCAAGTCTTTCAGGTGATACCAACTCATGTACAATTGGTAAATCCATAGGGCCTGGGGCCACGGCGTTTACCGTTACGCCTTTTGCCGCTAAATTACTGGCAAACACTTTAGTCATAGTGATGATGCCACCTTTGCTAGAGGCATAATGCACCCCTGCCGCGGCGCCACCATTTTGACCAGCTAATGAAGTCATGTTGACGATACGGCCGTAGTTTTTATCGGCAAAATAGGCACCGAACACTTGGCAACCAAATAATGTACCGCGTAAATTAACGCTCAACACCTTATCGAACTCTTCGGCCGTCACATCCATTACTGGTGTGGTTAAGGTAAGTGCTGCATTGTTAACCAAACCTTGCACCTGCCCAAAATGCGCTTCGATATCGATTAATGCTTGTTCGAAATCTGCTTTTTGGGTCACATCTAATTTAAAGCCAGCAGCAATATCTGTACTGCTGCTTACTCTAGTGGCGGCTTCTACGGCTTTTTCTTTATTAACGTCGGTAATTGCGACACAAAAACCGTTAGCGATCAAAGCCTTGGCGATACACTCGCCTAGACCTTGACCGGCACCTGTTATTACGATGACATCTTTCATAAGTACACTCTCTTAACAGATACCGATGGATTAAAGGATGTAGCTGATGGTGCGTAGGTAGTCTTCTGCATTAATCAGCTTGACCACTTTTTGCTTGATAACAAAGCTGTCACCGTTAGGTACAAGTTTGTAGTCAATATTTGCGACATATTGCTTAAGAACACCAAGACGGCTTTCGTTAATCAATAAGGCACAGCGGGCCTCAATGATATTATTTTCGGTTTCATTCACTCGTAAACGAGACGTCAAACGAATGGTACCGCCATTGCTTTCAACCGATACAGATTCGCCACTCATCAAACGTGCCACGCGCATTCTACGCATGTCAGCATCATCATAAGCATAGTTCAAACGACTCACGTAATCGTCATCTGAGGTATCAATTGGCACCACATACACACCGTCGGCTTGCCACAAAGGCAACCACTGATCGTATTGCTTGGCATCTAACAAATCATTTTCGTAGTCAATAAATGCCGAAACGCTAACGTATATATCGTTACTCATCATTATTCTCCCTGTTCCCATTCGCCCATCATTTTTGCCCACTGCTTATAAGCCGCTTTCATACCGACTTCTGAACACACGGTGCTATAGTCATTGCCGAGCTCATTTTGCTTGACCATTTCTTGACCACGGTTCACTAAAATCCATTCGTTGGTGCCGCTTTGCGAGCCTTTTTGAACACGTTCCCATGCTTCAGAATCATCTGGCGTACCGAAACCCATTGGGCCTTGGAAATGCTCATGCAAACGAATACGGGCTTTGTTAAAGGCATCTGGTGCGCCATCACCACCGATAGCGATATGTTGAATTTCAGTTTCATTAACAGCGATAGGTGCTAATACACGGAAGAAAGCCATTGAACACGCCACGTTCGGGAATAGATTTAAGTTAAACCCTGAGCCCGCTGCGGCACGAACCAATTTACGAACTTTCTCATCGCTATGGCCTTCAGCAGTTAACTCTGCCGCCAGTGCTTCAAAACGCTTGGGAATTGGGTCGTCTAAGTTTTCTTCTAAATCTACTAACTCAGGAATCATCACCATCACACTGTGACCATTACCCAAATCTTCTACAAAACCGTCACCTTCCAAAAAGTCAAAAATCTCTGCGGTATCACCATCTAATGATGAGATAAACGATTTATGAATGATTGGAAAATGGTAGGCATCAGTCGTATTTTCTAGCTGAATTTTCCAGTTGCCTGGGAAGCGAAAACGGTGCTCACCCAACGTTTTGATTGGATAGCCACCACCTTGTTTGATAAACAAGTCAATCCATTTTTTCGCACCACCTAGAAAGTCTTCTAGCGGTTCGATATCATTATTAAAAGTAGCAAAAATCAAACCTTGATAAGATTCCATGCGTAAGCTGATAAGTGGCAGATTTTCTTTCTCAATCACACCCTCATAAGGACCCGCAATTGGTATAGCGCGTAACGTACCGTCTTGTCCATAACCCCAACCGTGGTACGGGCATACAAAACTTCGCGCATTACCTTTGTGTTTCTCACAAATGGTTGCACCGCGATGACGGCAACGGTTTACCAATACGTGGATATCCATTTTTCTGTCACGTGATACGATGACTGAATGGCGACCGATACGGGCCGTTTTATAATCGCCTTTTTTTGATATCTCACTTTCATGGCCGACCCATACCCAAGTATTGTCAAAAATTGCATCCATTTCTTTGTCGAATACTTGCTCATCTGTGTACATCTCAGACAATACTTTATCGCCTTCAGGGGCTACTAATTGACTGACTGGAATACGTTTTTCATTTAACATATCTGGCTCTCCTTGAACTTTTTTATTTGTCATTTCATGATTATTTTGGGGTGGGCAATTCCTTATCCACGTCCCAAGGGGTATCAACAGGGCGATTAAACAGGCTTTCAGTCTGGAAGTGTTTAATTTTCCATTGTTCGTTTTCAAGCATAAAGGTTACGGTCAATCTGGCACTACTCAACTGCGAGCGCCCATCATGAAAGGTTGCGGTTTGAAGCAGTAGCCATGTGCCTTCTGCAGTTTGCTCTGATACGGTAATAAACTCATTGGTCAAAAAATGCGAGTTAAAAACAAAGTGGGCGGGCGGTAATGTGTATTTTTCAAACATTTTCGCAATGGCGTCTTTTCCTTCATACGCCCCAAATGTCTTTGCATAACGCTTACCCACACCTTGCCAAACCGCATCTGATGTGAACAAATCCATCAGTAACGACAAATCAAAGCCCATGTCTAGCACGTCACACAACGACATATAACGTTGCATACAAGCACGGACTTCTCTTTCTTGCTCTAACACCCAAATGCGTTTGCTTAGGCTGGCTACTGTTTCTGTTGTCATAATAATGCCTATATAGTTAAGAGAAGCTTATTCAGGAACGACTAACTCACGGCCGATACGTGCTTCGACTTTGCAATATTTCCAAAGCTTATAAGTACCATCGCCCACTGGAATGGTTCTGAAGAAGTTACAAGCAGCAATGATGGTTTCGATATCAGGCACGTCAGCCATGATATAAGCCATCCATGGGGCAGCATTAGCAGCACCGACTTGTAATCTATCGTCGTCCATAATGCCTAAAATGTTGACGCCTGGTAGCTCATCGACGTTTTGCATCATTTGGCTGAATGCTTGCCAAACATCTTTCATCTCGGCAGCTGGTGAGTCCATAAAGTTTTGGTTGATACCGATACAAAACAAGACGCGGTGTGAATCTAACTTTTCCATTGAAATATCCTTTTTTAGAGTGGTTGTACGTTTAAAGAAACCTTAAACGTTGGGTTATAAATATCCTGGGTATGGTGCGTGATCAAATGCCATGGCACCTGCATTTCTAAAGGTAATTTCACCCATAAATGCATGCTGTGCTACAAGTGAAGAATCTCTATAAATACGGGTCATTGCATGGCTATTTTGGGCACTCGTCATACCCATTAGTTTATATACGGTGCGTATGACTTCTACACATTCATGCGTCAAATGCGAGCTAGACAATCGTAATAAGTTGATCTGTGCATCACTGGGCTCATCGCCTGCCATAATAGTTGCCCAAACATCATCGGTTGCTTGATAGAAAAAAGCTTTGCAAGCATGTATTTTTGCTTCTGCTTTACCGATAGCAATTTGCACATATTCACGCTCACCAAGGTTTGGCGCGCCAGTAACAGACTTACGGCCACGTGCTTCACCAGTAATAATATTTAGCGCTTCACGGGCCAAGCCCAATATGGTGACTGCCAATACTTGGGTGGCTAAAGATAAAGATGGATACTTAAACAGTGGCTCAGTCAAACTGAGATTACCACCACGTACAAAGGTCCATTCTTTAGGTACGGTCACATTGTCTGCAACCACATCATGGCTGCCTGTGGCACGCATGCCAATCATGTCCCATGTTTCATCAATGGTTACTTGTTCTGCTGGCATAACAGCCATGCGTGGTAACGCACCTTCTGTTTCAGGTTTGATACCGACACCGATTAATGATGCGCCTTTACAACCACTGGCAAACTTCCAGCGTCCAGAAACAATATAGCTGTCGTCTTGTTCTTGAGCAGGGCTCATAGGAAAGATAGCACCGGCAAATACCACGTCAGGCGTTTCGGCCCATACTTTATCGATAGTTTCTAAAGGCAAACCACCTAAGTAGAAAGGGTTCATACCAAAGCTGGCAACCCAACCCGCTGACCCATCAGCCATAGAAATAGTTTCGATGAGGCTTAGAAAGTCTGTAGGGCTACGTTCATCACCGCCAAAACGCTTTGGTACAAACGCACGGTATACGCCAATTTCTTTGAAACGTTCAATAATATCTTGGTCAATATGACGCTGTGCTTCAAAGTCATCAGCACGCTGGCGAATATCGCTAAGTAGCTCATTCAGTTTTGGATGGTCGATAAGGGGTTTTAGATCTTTCATAGAAATTCCTTTTTCATGTAAATGTCAGTAGTTTGTGAATATAAAATCGATTGTTGTAAAATAAGCTATTGTGAGAATGATGCAGCCAAGCACTCAGCCACTGCACATAAAAATGCATCATCACCTTTGCGACCAACCAACTGTAAGCTAATGGGTAAATCAAAGTCAGAATCACACGGTATGGCGTAAGCTGGGTGACCAGACAAGTTGAATGGGCGTACCAGTTTAGAGATGGTCAGATCGTTTTTTCCCGCTACCACTTGCTCTAACGTCATAGGAAAATGCGGGAGAGTTGGCATGACCAACACGCGAGTATCTTCTAACACCTCATCTACTTGCGCTATAAATTCGGCTCGGATTGTTTCAGCCTCTAACACAGCCTCATCGGTGGTATGGCTCGCTTTTTCGAGACGAGTGGCCACATCTTGACCCAACTTACCTGTCTCGTAAAAATCCTTGCAGGCAAGCCATGTCTCACGGTTAATGATAGTAAGCCCTGCCTGAAATGCCTTGTCCAAATCTGGGAGTTGTACGGGCTTTAGCTCAATCGATGAACAGTCAGTCAACACATTCTTAATAGTGCTGTTGATACGTTCGTCTGAATCCGTCTCTAACCAGCCCAGCGTTAACGTTTCTTGCTGTAGTGTCAGCACTTCAAACTCAGGTGAAATCGCTTTCATGGTTTTGGTGATGAGCTCAGGCGTTTTTGCAAAGACACCCACACAGTCTAATGATGATTCGATAGGCCAAACACCCTCTCGGCTCACCAAACCAAAAGTAGGTTTAAATCCGTAAACACCGCAGCAAGCAGCAGGCATACGTACTGAACCGCCTGTGTCGGTACCAATCGCTACATCAACTTTACCGCTCGCCACTGCC
This sequence comes from uncultured Psychrobacter sp., assembly GCF_947500265.1. GTDB lineage: Bacteria > Pseudomonadota > Gammaproteobacteria > Pseudomonadales > Moraxellaceae > Psychrobacter. The sequence goes on from NZ_CANMRN010000005.1 coordinate 217,457, forward strand.
GTTGCAGAACCACTCGATGAGCCTCCAGGAATCAAATTAGGATATAATGGATTGACTGGTGTACCATAACTGCGGTTAATCCCTGTCATACCAAAAGCAAGCTCATGCATGACCGTTTTTCCGATAATAGAAAAATGATTTGTCTTAAGGTGTTGAACAATGATGGCATCTTTTTCGGCAGGCAAAACACTAGAGCAGGCATCACTACCCAATTGGGTAGCAGTTCCGATAACGTCAATACTGTCTTTTATCGCAACCGTTAGTTGATTGGTATCTGATAATGGGAACATCACTGTAAAATCATTCATTTCAAATCCTTTCAAATTCATAGCTTGATTAAAAGTATCGTTAAATTTAGTTGAAATGTCAAATACTTTGACTAAATTTATTTTCATATCTACAATAAAATTAAAAATACAGCCTTAGGAAACAAAAAATGCAAACAGAAAAATCACCCTATCTTCCAAATAGTAAAAAATTTAATTATCGTCAATACCCTTTTTACTGGGTGGCTCGCGTAGAGTCTTTATATAATCAAGAAATGGAAAAAACGCTAAAACCGGTTGGCATGGATTCATCACGCTGGCGAGTTGGATTACTGTTAAGAGAGCATGAAACGCTAGCCATTTCAGAGATTTCTAACGAAGCATTGATGAAGATCCCAACGACTACCAAAATCGTTCAACGCATGGAAAAAGAAGGTTTGGTCAAGGTTTTTAAACAAGAAAGTGATGGACGAGTGAGACTGGTGAGATTGACCGAACAAGGCAAATCTCAGGTAGAAATGATTGTTAAGAAAACCGCACCGATGTTTGAAAATCTGTTTTCTAAGTTTTCAGCAGAAGAACTTGAAACGTTTCTTAGATTAAGTGAAAAACTTTTTGATAATCTAGAAAGCAATGAGTCATAAACCAATAAATTCGAATACTTTTAAAAATATAAAATAAAATTAAGACAGCATAAAACAATAACTAATTATCTTTTGATAAAAAATTATTATTTTATTAAATAACCAATCACATAATTTGTTGTGTTGTACAGTCATTCCGCTATAAAAATATGACAGCGTTAACCTCGCTTGAAGTAGTAGATATACATCTACACTTGGTTGCCTTGTACTATTTTTAAATGGAATCGACTATATTACTGACTCAACTTAGTTTCTATATAAGCAAGAAAAGTGAAAACACTACAAATACAGCTGGTATCACGTTTGAGGCTAACAAGCGTGACATAGCTGTATTATTGTTTAGGACTTACAGGCAGCGCTCGCTTCCTTTGCTTTGGCATACACTGCTTGGGCATCTAGTCCCATGGCACTTACATCTGCCAAATATTTTTTGGTGCCTGCTTCTAATGGTATGCTCCATTTTGGATCATTTAGCGGGTCAGGAATATCAATCATCACATCGCCGCGAGCTTTAGCTTCGCTGCTGTATTTAGCCGCTTCTGTATCAAACACGTTAGCCGCTATGTCTGACATTACCTTGCCAGTGTTATCGTCCATAATTTTCTTTAGGTCATCAGGCAAATCAGCATATTTGTCTTTATTCATGGTCACGACCAAGGCCGAGCTATAAAAAGGCATATTGGTATGGGTGTTTACCACATCAGTCAATTTGAAAGATCCGGTTGGACTCCATGGAAATGCCATGCCATCCACCACACCGCGTTGTAATGAGGTATATAAATCGGTTGCTGGTAGGCCAACAGGCGCGCCACCTGCCGCTTCAATAATATCGCCGCCAATCGCAGAAGGACGGCGAATACGCATGCCTTTCATATCGGCAGGAATACGTATCGGTTTATCAACCGTATGTAAGGTGCTGGGCTCACTGCCTATCATGAACAATAAGTGCGTGTCGTCATATTCGCTAGACACCACCCCCTCATCATAGAGCGTTTGCAGCATACAGCTCATTTGACTAGCCGAGCTCGACAATCCTGGCAGCTCAGCTATTTGAGTCAATGGAAATCGTCCATTGATATAACCCTGAACTTGCACTCCTAAATCAACGGTCCCCTTAGCCACCGCTTCATACGTAGCATCCGGTTTACTAAGTGTGGCTGAAGGATAAATCTCTATTTTCAGTCTACCACCCGACTCTTTTTCGATTTTGTTTGCCCAAGGCACAAAAGCATCGGTATGCATGACTGCTGATGCTGGCCACAAATGTGAAAAACGCAACGTGGTCACATCATTAGCGCCTGTGGTTGCACTATCTTCTTTTGAACAGCCACTCAAGCTTAATAAAGTTGCTAACGCGATGGTCAGTGGAAGGGGAAGTTTCATCGTAGAATCCTTTCTTAGTGGGTTGATGGCTAATTGTGTTTGGTAAACACAAGAAAAAACAGATAAAGAATGCCGATCATCATGCGATTTAATGCATCTTTAACTGCTGTGCGAACCTGCTTAAAAGAGTCAGATATTTACTAGCATGTATTGAAAATACTTTACATTTCAACTAAAATTAGCAGTCGCTAATGCGCTTGTCAATCAGTAAAATTAAAAAAACATGTAATAAATTCTACAAACATCAAACCATTTATATATAAAAACCAATTAAATCAATGCTATACATTACAATTTTATCGTTTTACATAATAAATTCATGACAGAAAAAATAATGACGGCAACCTTAATTGCTAACAACAATATACTCTAAAGGTATTTTATTGAGAGAAAACTCAACTTAAGCCAGCTATTAGTAAATTTAAGATTAAAAACATACAGGCATCAAAAAGTGCTACTAATGCGTATTTTCCAAATTACTGTGCTACCTAGTCATACCAGTTAGTCACACCCGAATCTTTGAAAAATCACACACTAGCAGCACTATATTTTTGGACAGTGCCATCTTACCTACTGAAAAAATTAACCCTCATGTAAAAACTTATGCATTAATCCGTTACCTTGTGTTAAATAGATTCTCGCTTATGAACCACATTTTCTTCTTCATATATTTGGTAAATCACTCCTAATAGTGTCTTTAGTAAATCTGATTTGTCAAAATGTCTAACATTCATAATGACAGGTGATGTCAACAGTCCATCTTCAAAAGGAATATAAGCCACTTCCTTCTCACGCAAATGCTCAAGCGATTGAGGAACAATAGTTATACCCACTCCTGCGGCGACCAAACCTAATGCTACATGTAGCTCGCTGACTTCTGAAAAAGAAGTGGGTTCAATATTTCGGTCTTCAAACAAACCTAAAATATAGTCAATAAAACTGGGTCTTGGCGCTTTGGGATATAACAGTAAGTTTTCGTCGATTAAATCAGCAATGCCAATAGTACTGCGCTTTTGCTGCATAATATGATGATCGATAGGGACGGCAACTACCAAGCTTTCTTCTCGTAACAAAATACGCCTGACTGATGCATCATCAAATAATAATCTGCCAAAACCCACATCTATTTTGCCACTGGTCAGCGCTTGCGTCTGCTGCCACGAATTTAGCTCATGTAGCTTAATTTGTATATTAGGATACACTTTACGGAAGCGTGAAATCACTCGCGGTAGCGTGCCATACAAAATAGAGGCTACAAAACCGATAGACAGAGACCCATCAAAAGTGCCTTTACGCATGGTCATCGTACGCAAATTATCAGACTTTTTTATGATTTGTATTGCATGTTCATAAAAGAAAATACCTGCTTCCGTTAACTTTAAGGGACGCTGATCTCTGTCTATTAAAACAACGCCGACCTCTTCTTCTAATTGTTTTATTTGGCGGCTGAGTGGTGGCTGCGAGATATATAAACGTTCAGCGGCCTTATTAAAGCTTTTCTCTTCAGCCACGGCTATAAAGTAACGCAAATGCCTAAGTTCCATGTTTTACCTCTCTATAATTTTAATGATCGATTCACCATCAAAGCATGGTTTGATGCTTTACTAAATGTACAAGCCGTCATTATAGTATACCTAAAAGGTATTAAAGAGCGTTATATTAGGTCTTAGACAAAATCAGTCACAAAACCTATAGTTAATGGCGAACTTAAAGGATTAATGACAAAGGATAAAAATAAATATGATTCGTTCAATTCAAACATTATTGGTTCCCATTCCTACTATTCGAGCCCATAAATTGGCTTGCACGGTAATGAACGAGCAGACCTTGGTCTTGGTTCATATTAAAACAGAAGACGGCTATGAAGGTTGGGGAGAAGCCACCACTATTGGCGGATTAAACTATGCAGAAGAAAGTCCTCATAGTATTAAGACCAATATAGACACGTACTTTACGCCACTATTACTCAAAGAAGCGCCTGCTTCTACTGCAAAAGCCATGCAGTTATTGAACAAACAAATTAGCGGTAATCGCTTTGCGAAATGCGCAATCGAAACGGCACTGCTAGATATAGAAGGCAAGCGCCTGGGCATTCCTGTCAGCGAATTGTTGGGTGGCCGCGTTCGTGATGAATTGGGCGTGGCGTGGACGCTAGCCAGTGGTAACACTAAAAAAGATATCGCTGAAGCCAAACTAATGATTGAGCAAAAAAAGCATCAAATCTTTAAGCTGAAAATTGGTAGTAACCCGATTGATCAAGACCTTGCCCATGTTCTAGCGATTAAACAAGCCTTACCCAACTGCCGTATTACAGTGGATGTGAATCAAGCATGGACTGAGCTTGAAGCAATGAAGGGCATCAAGTGCCTACAAGACGGCCTTATAGATTTGATCGAACAGCCTATAACAATGCGCAATAAAGCTGGTTTAAAGCGTCTAAAAGAGCATTTTGATGTTGCCATCATGGCAGATGAGATTGTTCAAGACCCACAAAATGCATTCCATTTAGCAGCTGAACACTGTGCGGATGTATTCGCCGTTAAGATCAATCAAGCAGGCGGTCTAAAAGCAGGTTGCCTCATTGGACAAATGGCACATCTGGCAGGCATCGATTTATATGGTGGCACTATGCTAGAAGGCCCTATTGGCACTGCAGCCTCGGCTCATGTGTTCTCCACATTTCCTAGCTTGAATTTTGATACTGAACTGTTTGGCCCATTATTGCTGACTGATGATATTTTGGTGCGTCCACTTGACTATCAAAACTTCAATTTAACCGTGCCAACAGGCGCAGGTCTAGGTATCGAAGTAGATCAAGACAAAGTTTACCACTATGCCAAAAAGATTCATGCGCTAGGTTAATAGGAACACAGTCAGTACACAGTTTTTAACTTTTGTACTTATAGACAGAAAACCAATTACTAAGGAAATACTCATGTTATACCACGTACGTATGGATGTATTGATACCAACCGATATGGATGCCAACAAAGTGGCAGAGCTAAAAGCGGTAGAAAAAGCATTATCGCAAGAGCTGCAAGAGCAAGGTAAATGGCGTCATATCTGGCGACTGGCTGGTGAATATTCTAACTTTAGTATCTTTGATGTTGAAAGCAACGAAGAGCTACACGACATCATGATGTCATTACCACTTTACCCTTACATGAAAGTTGAAGTGACTCCATTACTGCGCCACCCTTCTTCTGTACGTAGTGATGATAGCTAAATTGTTGTTTCATAAAGCATATATTTAATAAAGCACGTATTTAACAAAGCAAAAAAAACCATATGATTGAAAATCACATGGTTTAAAAATTAAAGAAATAGGTAATAAAAATATTGGGTCAGAGTACTCAATTCAAAATCCTAATATTTCAAAATATAGAACAGTCCTCAACAAGGAGAGAGACATGGAACACAAAAACATAGAAGCATTAGCAGAAAAATTCATCAAAGGTAAGATTGACTTTCCTGATCAAGTAAACCCACGCGTGCAAGAGATTACTTTGCGTATCGTAGGTGACTTGATGAAAGCCATTAATGATTTGCGCATCACTGCTGACGAATACTGGGCAGGCGTTGAGTATATTGGCGATCTAGGTAAGGAAGCTGGCTTGCTATCACCAGGCCTAGGTTTTGATCATTTCATAGACTTGATGATCGAAGAAGACATGAAAGAAGCTGGATTAGAAGGTGGCACAGTGCGCACTATTGAAGGCCCATTGTATGTAGCTGGTGCACCAGAAAGTAAAGGCTTCGCTCGTTTAGACGATGGTACTGATGACGAAGAAGGCACCGTACTATTCATGCAAGGTACGGTTTATGACGAAGATGGGAAGCCTGTGCCAAATGCCAAAGTTGAAGCATGGCATGCCAATAGTTTGGGCAATTATTCATTTTTTGATGAGTCACAGTCTGAATTTAACCTTCGCCGTACGATCATCACTGATGAAAATGGCCATTATGGTTTCCGCAGTATCGTTCCTCTTGGCTACTCCGTACCACCTGAAGGCATGACCCAAAAAGTATTGGGTGCCTTAGGTCGCCATGGTCATCGACCTGCTCACGTGCATTTCTTTGTAAGTGCTGATGGCCTGCGTAAATTGACCACCCAGATAAACATCGATGGTGATGAATACCTGTGGGATGACTTTGCATTTGCTAGCCGTGAAGGCTTAGTACCAGAAGTTACTATGGTTGAAGATGCCGACCAGCTTAGCGAGAAAGGGCTTGATAAACCTTACGCTTCTATTAACTTTGACTTCCATTTATTGAAAAACACCCAAGCGGATGTACATGGTAGCGAAGTGGAACGTCGCCGCGTACAAGGCTAATCCATATTTATCATAAATATGAGAAGAACAGAACATTCAAAACCTAAAAGTTATTTAATACCACTCAATACTGTTATTAATCTACGCTTAACACTGCATTAAAGGTGGTGTTAGGCCTAAGTATTAAATATAAGCATTAAACATACCCTAACGCTACTAACAAGTCTGGGTAGCACGCATGCACAGTGTGAAAAAACACTTATCAAATAACTTATGAGAAAGGGAAGTTTCATGAAAAAAGTTTTGAATAAATCTGCCTTAATCCTAGCTGCTTTAAGCCTACCGTTTGCTGTTCACGCATCTGACTCTCAATATGTGCCAGGCCTTGAAGGGATCAAAGCTAGCGTTGCACCACCACCTGGTGTGTACTATAGAGGTTATATAGCAAATTATAGCGCCGACAAAAATGAAGCTTTACCTGATGATAGTAAGGTAAGTGCAACCGCATTGGTCAACAGAGCGATATGGGTTACCCCTCAAAAGTTTTTGGGTGGTGACGTAATCCTAGATGCGATTGTACCTTTGGTAAATACGGATATTGACGTTGGTGGTCAAAATATTGGCGAAAGAACAGGGCTTGCAAGTTCGTATGCTAGTGGGCTACTTGCTTGGCATGGCGATAGATGGGACACAATCGCTGGTGTAGGTTACTACTTTAACGAAACTGGCGATTACGATGAAAATCGAGCTGCAAGTGCTGGTAGAGGCTATGATTCTCTTTCATTCACCCTCGGTGGCAACGTTAAACTGAACAAAGCTGGTGATATAGATCTGAGTGCCTTAGGTACTTATGAAGTCCCTAAAGCAGACGGTCTTGATGAAGAGCTTATGGTTGAGTGGGGTTTAAGTAAAAGCTACGGTCTTCTTGATGTTGGACTGGTTGGCTATAACACGTTTGAGACTGGCGATGGTGATGAGAAAAGAAATGCACTGGGCTTATCTATGGCCTATTTTTCACCCCCTCTTTTACTAGGTGGCGATGTTGCCATTTATAAAGAGTACTCAAATGAAAACACCTTTGAGGGCAACCTTATTAGAGCATCATTGACCAAAGCATTTTAAAAACAGCAGTATTAGTGCCACTATAAAACGCAGACATGTCTGATAGTGCCCTGCTGGAATAAGTTATTCTAAGCCTCTGGTTTGAATGAGACAAAATGAAAGCCTCATTCAGCAATGCGATAAACTTATACCAGCAGCACTGTGCTTTTAAACCGTATCATTTAACCGAGCTCACTTAACCGAGCATAGTTAACTGAGTACAATTTTTAATTGAAACATACTTAGTGCAATTCTGCATGACCAATAATTCTATATCGTCAAAAACAATACTTAAAATATGTTTATCGCTTTTTTATAGAATAGGACGTAAATATGATTAATAAAGCCGAAAACAATATGACTGAGGCACTCAGCCAAATAAAAGATGGTGCTACCATTATGATTGGTGGCTTCGGAACGGCTGGACAACCTGCTGAGCTAATTGATGGACTTATTGATCTTGGCGTCAAAGACTTAGTTATTATCAATAATAATGCAGGTAATGGTGATTATGGCTTAGCCAAGCTGCTCAAGACTGGTGCCGTTCGCAAAATTATTTGTTCATTTCCGCGCCAGTCTGACTCTTGGGTATTTGATGAGCTGTATCATAGTGGCAAGATTGAGCTCGAGCTAGTACCACAAGGTAATTTAGCATGCCGAATTCAAGCAGCGGGTACAGGCTTAGGAGCAGTTTATACCCCAACGGGCTTTGGTACAGCGCTCGCCGAAGGTAAAGAAACTCGTCATATTGATGGCAAGGACTATGTGCTCGAATACCCAATCAAAGCCGATTTTGCTTTGATTAAAGCATTTAAAGGCGACCGTTGGGGTAATCTCGTCTATCGAAAATCGGCACGTAATTTTGGTCCTATCATGGCGATGGCTGCTGATGTAACCATCGCTCAAGTGTCAGAGGTAGTGGAATTGGGCGTGCTGGACCCTGAACATATTATTACGCCTGGCATCTTTGTTCAGAACGTGGTGCAAGTTCAAACAGCAAATGCGACCGATACAGCCAATACCTAGTTACTGGTAATGATGTAGATACTGATACTTTACAAGGAGCGACATTATGAGCCATACCCCATTAACACGTGACCAAATCGCTGAACGTGCGGCTCAAGATATTCCAGATGGTGCCTATGTCAATTTAGGTATTGGTCTGCCAACAAAAATTGCAAAATTCCTACCTGATGATAAAGATGTTTTTTTACATTCAGAAAACGGTCTATTGGCCTTTGGTCCATCGCCTGTTAAAGGGCAAGAAGACCCTGAACTGATTAATGCTGGTAAAGAGTATGTGACCATGCTTGCTGGTGGCAGCTTTTTTCATCATGGAGACTCTTTTGCCATGATGCGTGGTGGTCACATAGATATTTGTGCATTGGGTGCTTTTCAAGTAGCCGAAAACGGTGACTTGGCCAATTGGAGCACTGGTGCTGAAGATGCCATACCTGCAGTTGGTGGCGCTATGGACTTAGCCGTTGGTGCTAAAAAAGTCTTTGTGATGACCAATCATACAACCAAAACTGGTGACCCTAAAATCGTCAGTGAACTGACCTACCCCGTAACTGGTAAAAATTGCGTTGATCGTATTTATACTGACTTGTGTGTGATTGATGTCACTGATAAAGGCATGGCTGTCACCGAAATGGTTGATCACTTGAGTTTCGCTGATTTACAGGCTTTGACAGGTGCTCAACTGATAGATGCCACTACCCTACTATAATAAGTATAAGTATAAAAAGGATACGATTATGTCTGACTCGACCACTAGTTCAAATAACGCCTATATCATTGATGCCATTCGTACACCATTTGGCCGTTATGGCGGTGGACTGGCGGCAGTGCGCGCTGATGACTTGGGCGCTATTCCTATCAAAGCACTGATGGAACGTAATAGCCAAATTGACTGGCAACAAGTTGATGATGTGGTTTACGGCTGTGCCAACCAAAGCGGTGAAGACAATCGTAACGTTGGCCGTATGTCATCATTATTGGCTGGCATGCCCTATCAAGTACCTGCCACTACCGTTAACCGTTTATGCGGATCATCGATGGATGCCTTAGCTATCGCCGCGCGAGCCATTAAAGCCGGTGAAGCACATTTAATTGTGGCAGGCGGTGTCGAGAGCATGAGCCGTGCACCATTTGTCATGGGCAAGTCAGACAGCGCTTTTGGCCGTGGTCAAAAAATTGAAGATACTACCATGGGCTGGCGTTTCGTTAATCCCAAGTTAGATGCACTATACGGCACTGAATCGATGCCACAGACGGCTGAAAACGTGGCAGAACAGTTTCATATTAACCGTGCTGATCAAGATGCGTTTGCACTACGTAGTCAACAACGTACCGCCAATGCACAAGCATCTGGATTTTTTGACAGCGAAATCATACCAGTCAATATTCCTCAGCGTAAAGGAGATCCAGTCGTTAGTAGTACTGATGAGCATCCACGAGTAGACACCACTATTGAGAAGCTAACGAAATTACGCCCAATCGTTAGTACAACAGGGACTGTAACCGCCGGTAATGCCTCTGGTATTAATGATGGCGCGGCGGCTTTCTTAGTAGCATCAGAGCACGCCGTCAAGCAATTCAATCTAAAACCACGTGCCCGTATTGTTGCTTCAACCACAGTAGGCGTTGAGCCTCGTATTATGGGCTTTGCGCCTGCCCCTGCCATCAAAAAACTACTTAAGCATACAGGTTTATCACTTGATCAAATGGATGTCATTGAGCTAAATGAAGCCTTCTCCTCTCAATCGTTAGCCTGTACACGAGATTTAGGTTTGCCTGATGATAGCGTGCGCGTCAACCCAAATGGTGGTGCTATTTCACTGGGCCACCCACTTGGTGCCTCGGGTGCAAGGTTGGTTTTAACCGCCCTTAATCAGCTAGAACAGACTGGTAAACGCTATGCCATTTGCTCTATGTGTATTGGTGTTGGTCAAGGTATCGCCATGATCATTGAGCGTATTGAAAGCTAACTAATAGTTCAAGATAAACGTATTTTTCACTAGGTGAAAAACAATCCCCTCCTCACATGCTCTTCAAAAGTAAGGACCTTTATCATGCCTGTATTAGAAAATAAAGACATCACTCTGAATTATGCCACTTTTGGCGATAGCAACGACCCTGCCCTAATATTTTCCAATTCTCTAGGCACTAGCTATCATATGTGGCAACCACAAATCGATATCTTACAAGCCGATTACTTTATCATTTGCTACGATACTCGTGGTCATGGGAAGTCATCAGCACCTAATGGCCCTTATAGTTTGGCTCAGCTTGGGCAAGATGTGATCGATCTGTTAAATCACCTACATGTTGATAAAGCATTTTTTTGTGGCATTTCAATGGGTGGTATGACTGGTCAGTGGCTAGCCATTAATCACCCAGATCGCTTTGAGCACTTGCTATTGTGTAATACCGCAGCCAAAATTGGCTCAGAAGCACCATGGCTTGAGCGTGCGGCATTAGTACGTGAGAACGGGCTGGACGATATCGCCAAAACAGCAGCATCACGTTGGTTTACAGCTGGTTTTATTGAACAGTATCCTGATGTGGTTAGAGCACTATCCAAGGCTCTTGCGGCTGGTAGTGCAGAAGGCTATGCCAGCTGCTGCGAAGCGTTGTCTACTGCCGATACTCGCGAGCATCTAAAAGATATTCGCGTACCAGTTACAGTGTTGGCAGGCTCTCAAGACCCTGTTACTACCGTTGCTGATGGTCAGTATATGGTTGATAATATTCCAAACTCAACGCTTGCCACGATTGATGCGTCACATATATCAAATATCGAACAGCCAGACGTATTTACTCAGCTGATACGCCATTACCTAAATACTTAAATAAGTATTATTATTTTAGCTAAGTGATAGCGGAGCTTGCTGGTACACAATGAAGCATATTGCAGGCGCATCCAGACGCATTAAGTGATCTTAATCTTCGTGCGGGTTCTATGGGGCCAAAAGTTGCATTGGGCTTGCTAGTTTGCGCGTGCAACTGGAAACACCGCTATTATCGGGTCATTGACTAATATTCGTCAGACACTTGAAGGAGGTGTTGGTACACGTGTTTCAATGGAGTACAAAGGCCTCACATATGCCGCTGCATCTCCAAAGAACGCAAAGTAATTCCTCAATGTCATCCGTAGTTTTAAGATATAAAATATTTTTTGAGTTGTTCCTAAAATAATCGGCTTAGCAGTTTGCTATAAGTGGCTCTATTATATCGGTCTGTTATTAAGTCTGAGTGATGAACCCTGCCCTCAAATCCATATAATTAAACTTGAGATACTTTAGGGCGTGTTGAACATTCAAAGCTTCAACCAAAAATAGGCACAAGCGAGAGCCACCGTATTCTCATAACTTTGCTTGAGCTTATCAAATCTAGTTGCAACCGCCCTATAGTTTTTTAACTTAGCAAAAGCATTTTCTACTAAGTGTCGAGCCTTGTACAAGTGCCAGTCCATATGGTTATTGGTGGACTTAGTATTCTGTTTTCGAGGAATATTATTAAAGCAACCTGCTTGTTCAATATGGTCTCGCAGCGGATCAGAATCATAGCCCTTATCGGCACATAGCATATCTGTACCACTTAAATTAATCTTATCAACTAAGTCTGGAGCCACTTTTACATCGTGAGTCGTACCATCTGATAAGATAAAAGTAATAGGGTTGCCGTGAGCATCAACCGCCAAATGAATCTTGGTGGCGCGTCCTGCCACACTCTTACTAATGGCTTGTTCCACCTCATTGCCACCATTACTGTGCTGATGTGCTTTAATGTGTGTGCCATCGATAAACACCCATTCACAGTCTGAGTCTTTCATTAATAAAGCGAACAGCGCAATCAGTTTATTGCTACGAAACCAGCGCTGATAAGCCTTGTAGACGGTATTAGGCTTACCAAAGTAAGATGGCAGATCACGCCAAGGACAGCCAACACGCATACGATATAATACGCCTTCGACTGTTTGTCTAAGATTCCCTTTGTCATAGATATTAAGTTCTAGTAATATAGGTCTTAGTCTTGTCCAGTGTTGATCTTTGAGCATTGTACGAGGCATAGCAAACGATGTCTTTTTTGTGTGAGAACTTAAAGACTAACCGTTTGCTATTTTTTTGCCATCGTTTTATTACCAATGTTCAACACGCCCTAGTCATGCAACCTAAGAATAATAACTAAACCACATCTGCCTTGGCGATCTATAGTCTAAACCTTTTTTAATTCTCGTTTTACTGTGAGCACAGCTCTTGCCTTGCGTCGTTGCAAAGCAGTGCTTTGCTAATCGCTTCTCATTATAATCAAGCTCAACATACTTAATAATATCGTTGATGGCTCCAGTTCTTATTTCAAAGTCTTGATGATACATAAGCTCATTCTTCCTTGCGGAGCAGTGCTCCTCACCCGAAAAGCTTTATATGTGTGCGTTATCAAAGCAGTTGCCTTTGCCACTAACTGAGCCGTCAAAGTGATGCTGCTTGATGATGTGATACGCTTAGCTACAATACTAGGTATGCTGAAAAAAACATATTGCCCTAACACTATGGCCGCTCTTGAATAAATCAAGTATTTTTTTGATAGTCATACTTTTATCAAGTGCCGCAGTCTTAGATTTGTGGCGTACAACATTATCAACAATAGAATATTTTCAACAGCATAAAGAGATAAAATCTTGAGTGCAGGGTCATCGCTAGCCGCTGATGTTATAGCCTACTAAACACTTATTATCTTTAAAATTATTTAGCTGACTTTCTTAATATCGGGGTTTAATTACAAGTATTTTTTATAATTATTAGCTTTATAAAAACAAGCATTCATATTTGAATGACTAAGTGATAAAATAGTAGTTTAACACTCTTATATGATTGATTATATTATGAACATAAGATTTGATTTTTATACGCCAAGTGAGATTTCCGAGATTTTAGGTGAACGCTTAAAAGCGCAGCGACTGGCATTAAACTTAACACAAGTCGCTTTAGCAGATAAGGCTGGTACTGGCATCAGTACTGTTGCTCGTATTGAGTCTGGTCAAGGTGGCACACTAGATAACGTGATTCGACTCGCTATGGCTCTTGGCATGGTAAATCACTTTGCTGAATTGTTTGATGTAGTACCTACCAATATAGAAGAGGTTATCGCTAAACAAAATACACGCCTGCGTGCCTCAAATAAAAGCTGACATAGGGTAGCCATTTCAATGTATCAACCGATATCAATTGTTAACGTTTACTATCAAGGATTTGGTGCCAAACGTCTTATTGGCAAATTAACGATGGACGGACGACACCCTGCCTTTGGCTATGATGCAGCGTGGCTGGCTGATGGACTGGAGCTGTCACCCATTGAGATGCCATTACGAGCAGCACCGTATTATGGTACTCATGCTTCAAGCCATTACCTATGCGGATTATTATCAGACAGCTTACCCGATGGTTGGGGAATGCTACTCATGGATAGGTTCTTTCGAAAAACAATGTCTCATGCTACGTCAATCAATGTTTTAGATCGCCTCGCTTATATTGGTAATTCAGCAATGGGAGCACTTAGTTTTGAGCCACAACAAGATTTATCAGGCGCTGATATCGATATTAATGATTTTACTTTAGCCAAACTGGCCGCTGCCAATCAATCGATTTTATCTGGACAAGATAGTGACATATTGGCTGAGCTAATCGTCATAGGCGGCTCACCACAAGGTGCAAGGCCAAAAGCACTTGTCCTATATGATGAGGGAGCCGAGTTTATTGCTACGGATTTAACAAGCGAACAGCCATCCGCAACGCCGTGGCTGATTAAGTTCCCTGCCCAATCTGAGCATAAAAGCGTTTGTCTATTAGAGTCACTTTATGCTGATATGGCTAAGCAAGCAGGCCTAAACATGCCTGCGCATCATTATTTTGATATCGGTGAAAAACATGCTGCTTTTGGGGTTGAACGTTTTGATCGCATGGGCAATCAACGCGTTCATACTCATACGCTAGCAGGTTTATTAGACATTGATTTTCGCATCCCATCACTAGATTATCTGCAGTATTTACGCTGCGTGCGTATGTTGACCCAATCACAAGTTGCTGTAGAAGATGGTTTTAGACATGCGGTATTCAATATCATTTTTAACAATAAAGACGATCATAGCAAGAACTTCTCTTTTATGATGGACAAGGCTGGCAGGTGGTCATTGTCGCCTGTCTATGATCTCGCTTATAACTCAGGTATGAATGGTTATCACCAGATGGATGTGACTGGTGAAGCTCAATACCCTACCCGATCTCACTTATTAAAGTTGGCTAAACTTGCTGATATTAAGCAAAACAAGGCACAAGCTATTATTGATCAGGTAGCATCAGTTGCTGAAAACTTTTTGACTGTTATTAAAGATCATAACATTGAGAAAGAATTATCAAATCAGGTCATTCATGATATAAAAGCCAATCTCAATCGGATGGCAAATCAATAGACCTTAAGAAGTTGTTAAATTTGTTGTTAAAAATAAATACTTAACTACCTTATCCCTTAATAATAAAGGGTTATGCTAAGTTAGGCGTTGCGTGGTGGGCGCACCATCAAATAATATTAGAAGTAATAAAGAAACCCCATAGCCTATACGCTGTGGGGTTTTTATTATCTTTCAAAAGCTATATTTAATTAATATCTAAACAAATATATTTAGTTTCGACATACTCTTCGATACCATACTTTGAGCCTTCACGTCCTAAGCCGGATTCTTTGATACCCCCAAACGGTGCCAACTCTGTCGTCAGCATTCCAGTATTGACTCCGACCATACCCACTTCGAGTGCTTCAGCAATACGCCATACACGCCCGATATCTCGGCTATAGAAATAACCTGCCAAACCATATTCAGTACGATTTGCGAGAGCAACGCCCTCTTCATCTGTTTCGAATTTAAAAATTGGCGCAATAGGACCGAAAATTTCTTCATCTGCGACGCGCATATCGTTGTTGACGTCGGTCAAAATAGTTGGCTCAAAAAAATTGCTACCAGCCTCAACTCTTTGACCACCACATAATACAGTTGCTCCTTTACTTTTCGCATCAGTAACCAGCGCCTCCGCATTATCTGCTGCAGACTGAGAAATCAAAGGCCCTTGTGTTATTCCTTCTTCTAAACCGTTACCAATTTTTATATCTCGTACTTGCTCTGCTAATTTTTTGGTAAACTCATCATAAACACCTGCCTGTACAAAAAGACGATTGGCACATACACATGTTTGACCGCTATTACGGTACTTGCTCATCATTGCGCCTATCACAGCAGCATCTATATCTGCATCATCAAAAACGATGAAAGGTGCATTACCTCCCAATTCTAATGACATCTTTTTGACAGTATCAGCACACTGTTTCATTAAGATTTTCCCCACCCGCGTGGACCCAGTAAAGCTGATTTTCTTAACTAAAGCGTTTGTAGTCATCTCCTTTCCGATCGCTATCGGATCACCTGTGACTACGCTATATATACCGTCAGGAACACCAGCTTTCTGAGCCAAATAAGCCATTGCTAACGCAGAATAAGGCGTTTCCATTGCAGGCTTGACAATCATCGGGCATCCCGCTGCTAGCGCAGGACCTGCTTTGCGGCTAATCATAGAGTGCGGAAAGTTCCATGGGGTAATAGCTGCAGTGACGCCAACAGGTTGTTTAATCACTACTAAACGCTTATCTGGCATGTGCCCAGGGATAAAATCACCGTAGATACGTTTCGCTTCTTCAGCAAACCATTCTAAGTAATCCAGCCCGCTTTGTATTTCACCTTTTGCTTCAGCGATGGGTTTACCTTGTTCATGGGTCATTAAGACAGCCAAGTCTTCCATATTTTCAGCAATCAGCGTGTGCCAACGACGCAAAATACTACTACGTTCCTTACCTGTTTTTTTCGACCAAGTTGATTGAGCGATATCTGCAGCTTCAATGGCGCGTCGAGTCTCGTCACTTCCCATCATTGGTACAGTACCAATCAGCTCTCCCGTTGCAGGATTCAGTACTTCATGGATTTCTTTATTATCAGCATCACACCACACGCCATCGATAAAGGCTTGTTGTCTAAACAACGCATTATTCTTTAATTGCATTTCTCACTCCAACTGGTTTTTTAGGACTACAACAGTCCGCGTGTGGTCAGCACTTCACGGGCAATTCGAAAGCACTCTACACCTTGTGGTACACCGCAATAAATCGCAATAGCATGTATAACAGCGCGTATCTCTTCAACAGAACAACCGTTATTAATTGCTCCATTTAGATGCAACTCCCATTCATGCATTTTCCCCAAGGCAGCAATCATGGTTAAATTCATTAATGAACGGGTTTTGGCATCAATCGTCTCATCGCCCCATCCAAATCCCCAGCACCATTCGGTCATGGCTTCTTGAAATGGACGGTTAAAATCGTCAGCAGCTTGTAGGTTTTTCTCGACGTACTCAGCACCCAAAGTGGCTTTGCGTTGAGTAATCCCCAATTCAAATCGTTGTTTGTCCATTACTACCCCCTATTACTGTTTATTAAGATGCAACCCCATATGGCAGGCTTCATCAATGTGTTTTCGACAAGCTTCGATTGCCGACTTACTGTCACCTTTGGCAATACTATTAACGATATCTTGCAAGTTATTGGGACCTTTAGCAGCACGTTCTTGTGTAGATAAAGTCATAAAACGCAAACGACCAATACGTCCATTCAATCTCTCCGTTAACTCCCATGCGACCGTCATACCAGCCGTCACGAATAAATGCTCGTAAAATGAATAAGAATGCGCCAGCGCCTCCACCACATCTCCTGCATGTAAGTTTTCTCGAATCTGAACTAAGTGATTTTGTAACTTATCTACTAGCTCAGAGGTCACTTGCTCAGCACAATAGCGAACTGCTTCGCTCTCTAGCATCGTACGTAAATGGTAAATTTGGCGAATCTCATCACTTTCTAAAACAGCAACTGAAGATCCTCCCGCAGAAAACGTCACCAAGTGCTCACTTTCTAAATGTCTTATACATTCACGTACAACAGTCCGGCTGACACCCAACTGCTCACAGATAGTGCGCTCAACCAAACGCTTACCTGGTTCAAGCTGTCCAATCATGATCGCTAAGCGTAACTGTTCTAATGTTGTCTCTTTCAACGTTTTTGGTTTTTCCACTTTCTCTAACATACGACCTCTATTTTGTAAGATGTAAATGCAGAGTATAACGACTGTGAAGCAAAAAAACAGTACGCTTTAATATAGTATTACGGTATACCATAATATTTTTTTTCAAAAAAAGCTAGTAATTAATTTAATACCGTATTATGGTATACCAATATTGTTAAAGATTATTCATCACTGTAGGGAACCAATAATGCTAAAACCAGAAATCAGAAAAATCGTAACTTTTGAGGAAGAAACGTTCATTGAAGGATTCAAGGCCGCTGATACACCGCTTAGAATGTTTGCTGTTGCGGCGGTGATTACTAACCCGTGGGCAGGACGTTATGTCGAAGATCTAAAACCTGAGATTCAAGCCTTCGGTCCTGTATTAGGTAAGCTAATGACCGATAAGATCATCGCTCTAGCTGGCGGTGCAGACAAAATACAAGCGTATGGCAAAGCGGCTGTCGTTGGACTTAATGGTGAAATCGAACACGCCTCAGGCCTGATTCATACGCTGCGTTTTGGCAATTTTTATCGTGAAGCTTTATCTGCCAGTAGTTATTTATCGTTTACTAACATGCGTGGCGGTGCAAACTCCCCCATTATGGTGCCGTTGATGGATAAAGATGATGTCGGTCGACGTTCACATTATCTGACCATTCAATTCGCCATTCCAGATGCCCCTCGTGATGATGAGGTAATCATCGTCTTAGGAGGTGCTACTGGTGGCCGTCCGCATCATCGTATTGGTGATCGTTATCAAGACTTAGAAGATTTGGGCCGCGATCTAGATAATCCAGCAGCCGTATAGGGAGTAGATATTAATGAAGTGGTCACGTAAAACATCCAACGGAATCGCTTATCATTACAGTGTAAATGCCAGTGATAGCGTTAATGAAAAATCCACCCCAATTGTTTTTATCCATGGTGTGGGCTTACGAGCAGAGAGTTGGTACCAACAGCTGTCTGTATTTACTAAACACTATCATTGTTATGCGATTGATATGCCAGGACATGGGGAGAGCGATTTATTATCCAACCCTGTCCTGACGTTGGAAGACTTTTCTGATGTGCTAACAACATTCATTAATAATGTTGTGGGTCAACCAGCCATCATTGTTGGTCACTCATTAGGCGCGATGATGGCGTTACAGACTGCCGTATCGTCTCCCAAAGTAGTACTCGGTATCGCGGCATTGAATGCGATTTATAATCGTCCAGATGAGGCGGCTCAAAATGTACAAGCTAGAGCCGAATCACTCATCAATGATCTCAATCAAAATGTCACTGAGCAACCAATAGCCAGATGGTTCGATGGCAATCCTAAATACCGCTCAGAGGCAGAGCTATGTCAAAAATGGTTAGATAATGGCAGTCGCTTAGGATATGCACGAGCCTATCAGATGTTTGCACATTTACGTGGTATTACAGAAGCGGACTTGCGACCCATTACAGTACCTGCGTTATTTCTAACAGGCGAACTGGATGTTAACTCTAAGCCCGAAATGTCACTGGCAATGGCAAATATATTACCCAATGCTGATGCCGTTATCGTACCCGAAGCCCGTCATATGACTCAAATGACACATTCGAATACGGTTAACGCTGCATTGGCAACATTTTTTACTCAATGTGACTCACACAATATGACGCTTGCTTAATCTAAAAGCACGCCTATTTTTAAAAAGAGGTTCTCATGAAGCAACTTGATCCTAAAACCCTACGCAAAGCCTTTGGTAGCTATATGACTGGCGTTACTGTGATAACTGCGATGTCCAATGAGGGCAAACCTGTTGGCTTCACTGCTAACTCCTTTACATCAGTATCACTGGATCCACCACTTCTACTAGTATGCCCAGCAAAATCGTTATCTAGCTTCGATGTATTCGCTAATTGTGAACATTTTGCTGTCAATATTTTGAGCGAAGATCAACAGAACATCTCGAACATCTTTGCGGGCTCAAAAGACGAGCGCTTTAGTCAAATTGAGTGGCATAAAGATGAATACGGCAATCCAATTATAAAAGGTGCCTTGACACATTTTTCTTGTAAAACAGACCGTAATCTCGACGCTGGTGATCATCACCTCTTGATTGGTGAAGTGCTTGATTTTTCATCTCGTGAAGGATATGGCTTGGGCTACGCGTCTGGAGGTTATTTCAGCTTAGCACTAGAGCGTGAAGCCGCAGAAATCAGTACCCAAGAAAAACATGTCAATGTGGGTGTGATTATAGAGCACAATGGAAAAATCCTACTCAGTCAAAAGGATGGCAAAGCAACCTTGCCTAGTACGACTACCGATGACAATACCAATGCCGTTAGCACGATCCAACAGTTTTTAGCAGACCGTAATATTGACGTTCAGTTGGGCGCTGTCTTCTCTATTTATGAGAATACTAAAACAAATACCAATTACATTTTTTATCGAGCTACCGCTCAATCGGCTGACCCTAAAGGGCTAGGTGAATATATCTCAATCGATAGTATTTCCGAACAGCATTTTATTACACCGGCCATGAGTTCGATGATGACACGCTACGCAACTGAAAGTAAAAATGGGTTGTACGGTGTATATGTCGGTCAAGAAGAACACGGCAATGTTCATTAAACTTTATATTTATCGTCAATACTAAGTTAAAAGTCACACTAAAAAATAAACAAAGGAATTGTGTTATGAAGTTTTCTTTATTTTTACATATGGAAAGAATTGATGAATCACAGAGCTATCAACAGCTCCATAACGATTTTATCGAGCTAGCAAAAATGGCTGACCAAGGTGGAATGCATGCCATCTGGACTGGTGAACACCATGGTATGGATTTTACCATTGCTCCTAATCCGTTTTTAAACCTAGTTGATCTGGCTCATCACACTAAAAATGTGCGACTGGGTACAGGTACAGTCATTGCGCCATTTTGGCATCCTATCAAACTTGCTGGTGAAGCAGCAATGACTGATATTCTCACCAAAGGAAGATTGGATCTGGGAATTGCTCGCGGCGCCTATAATTTCGAATACGAACGTTTAATGCCTGGTATGGATGCAATGGAAGCTGGCGGGCGTATGCGTGAGCTGGTTCCTGCTGTACAGCAATTGTGGAAAGGCGACTATACCCATGATGGAAAATATACCCAATTCCCATCGACAACTTCAGCGCCAAAACCTTTACAAAAAGGTGGCGTACCAATGTGGATTGCAGCACGTGACCCTCACAGCCACAACTTTGCGGTAGAAAATGGTTGTAACGTTCAAGTCACTCCACTGTGGCAAGGGATGACAGAGATTCAAAATCTAATGACTGCTTTTAACAATGCCAAAGCTGAACACGGCGAAGGTAAAAACCCGAAAATCATGCTTTTGCAACATGCTTATGTTGGTAGTGATGCGAATGACGTTGCTGAAGCGGCCAAATGTATCAGCCGTTTCTACTGCTATTTTGGCGCGTGGTTCAAAAACGAACGTCCTATTCGTCAAGGACTGCTTGAGCCATTGAGCGAAGAAGAAATGGCAAAAATCGACATGTATGCTCCTGAAAAAATGTTAGAAAACATGCCTATTGGCACATCTGATCAGGTCATCGAAAAACTCAAAGTATATGAAGAATTGGGTTATGACGAGTTTGCATTTTGGATTGACTCTAGTATGACTTTCGAGCAGAAACAGGCATCCTTGCGCCGTTTTATTGATGACGTCATGCCAGCATTTGCATAACCATACTTAGTTTCTAGTAAATGATAAACAGATAACCCAATAAGAAATTTGGAGTACCACCATGGCCAAACCTCATTATCAACTCTATATCAATGGCGAGTGGTGCGAAGGGAGCACCAACCAAGTCCTAGACAGCTATAACCCTGCGACGAATGAAGCATGGGCAACTTTTGCCTGTGCTAGCCCTGCTGACGTCGAACGCGCTGTCGATGGTGCCAAGGCTGCTTTGAGCAACCCTGAATGGGCTAAGATGACTGCCACTCAACGCGGAAAATTACTGTATCAATTAGCAGATCTAATCGAGCAAAACGCCGAAAAACTAGGAAGAATTGAAACGACAGACAGTGGCAAACTGGCTCACGAAACTGTGGCTCAAACTCGTTATGTCAGCGATTATTATCGTTACTTTGCAGGGCTAGCCGACAAAGTAGAAGGCGCTACACTACCAATTGATAAGTCAGATATGCACGTTTTTACTACACGTGAACCTATTGGCGTAGTAGCTGCTGTTGTTCCATGGAATGCGCAAATGTTTTTAACAGCGACTAAGCTAGGACCAGCGCTAGCAGCAGGTTGCACTATCATTTTGAAGGCTTCTGAAATAGCGCCCTGCCCTATGTTTGCTTTTGCAGAGCTCGTGGAACAAGCAGGCTTCCCTAAAGGTGTCGTATCTGTAATCACAGGTGATGCTGAAAACTGTGCCATTCCACTTACTAGCCATCCCGACGTAGATAAAATTGCATTTACTGGTGGGCCCGATGCAGCAAGACATGTAGTCAGAAACTCTGCCAATAGCTTTGCAGTTACTAGCTTAGAGTTAGGTGGTAAATCGCCAATTATCGTCTTTGATGATGCTGACTTAGAAAGTGCGGCCAACGGTCTAATTGCTGGAAACTTTGGTGCTTCTGGACAGTCTTGTGTGGCGGGTTCTCGCGGGTTTGTTCATCGCTCTATCCTGCCTGAAATTATCAGACGTGTAGAAGAAAAAGCGAAAAATATTGTCATCGGCAATCCTCTTGATACCAGTACTCACGTAGGTCCTTTATGTACTAAAGCTCAAGTCGATCGTATTAAAGATACTCTTCAGAAGGCAGTTTCACAAGGCGCTACCATTCGTTTCGGTGGTCAGCCTCCTACCGACCCTGCTTTAGCTAGCGGCAATTACTTTACTCCTACCTTAGTCGAATGTCCTCATACTGATATCGAAACCCAAAGCGTTGAGATGTTTGGACCTGTAATGTCTTTGGTGGCTTTCGACACTGAAGACGAAGTCATTGCTATGGCAAATGACAACGTCTATGGCTTAGGCTCTGGTGTATTTACTCAAAACTTAGCGAGAGCTCACCGTGTCTCACAACAGATTCGTTCAGGTATTTGCTGGGTAAACACCTATCGAGCTATCTCTCCTACAGCACCCTTCGGTGGCTACAATCAGTCTGGTTATGGCCGTGAAGCTGGTAGCGAATCTGTACTTCAATATACTCGTACAAAAACGACATGGATCAATATCTCAGCGGAGCCGATGGCCAATCCTTTTATCATGAGGTAATGAGTAAATGTCATTAGAGGACTTTGTTTTGAAGAGAATGTTATAGCTATTTGTCTGATCTTTGCTAAAAAAATCTTCCATGATTTTAGATCTACCTTAAATAAGATATGAAAAGGAATTTACAGTGGAAAATGCCAATGATACTCAACAAAACAAAGTTCGCGATTATGCGATTGATGAATATGTACCCTTAGACGCAAGATACTATGGTGGCAAGGAGATGATGTCCACATGGATCTGCGCAAACGCGAATCCTACTACTTGGTATATGGGCACCATCATGGGTGCTTTGGGTTTGAGTGGAGTCATTATTGCCTCTTTAATAGGTAACCCAATCGTTTATATTATTCTAGCCTTAGTGGGATTCATGGGCTATAAAATAGCGTCAACTAACATGGGTTTGTGCCGAGTACCTTTTGGCATCAAAGGTAGTAAATTACCGTCCGTTCTTAATGCGTTACAATTCGTTGGTTGGTGTGGTGTAAATACTTATATTGCAGCCACAGCGTTATCTACGATAATCACCTCCTTTACTGGCGGCGATATTTACTCCGCGGGTAATATTATTATCTCTGTTCTTCTAATTCTATTTGTTTCAACTGCTACCGCTGTATACGGGGCTAAATATATCTCCAAAGCGCAAATGATAGCTGTCGTTTGTCTAGTAGTGTTAAGTGTTTGGATATCATACAAAGTCTTTACCTTAGTTTCTTTTGCTGATCTATGGAATTGGTCATTAGCAGACAACCCAAAGAACACTACTTGGTCCTTAACCATGGGTGGTGGTCTAGATATTGTCTTGGCTAATGGCTTTGCATGGGTCATGTGTATCGCTGATTATACTCGCTATACGACTAGCAAAAGAGCAGCTACAGTTTGGCCAATGCTTGGGGCAGCATTTGGTATGCTCTGGTTTCTTATTGTTGGTGCCGCTGGTGCAATCGCCGTTGCCGTTATGAACAATGGTTTGTTTGACCCATACTCTGCAGATTTGGCTTATATTACTGGCACGTTGGGCATGGGCATGGTAGCAAACATATTAATTGTCATCTCTACCGTTGCCGTTAATATGATCAATATATATTCGGGTGGCTTTTCAACTGCCAATATTATCGAAAAATTACCAGCCAAAATCTCAATGATTAGCGTGGGTGTGTTAGCTGCTCTCATTGGATTCTCCCCTCTAATACTAGGCTCCTTCCTAGATACTTTCCAAGTCTTTCTCATTTTCCTAGGCGCATTTTTTCCAGCTTGCATCGCTATTATGTTGGTTGATTACTATCTAATGCGTAAGCAAAACTATGACATTACTAAATTCAACGACAAAACTGGACCGTACTGGTACGGCAATGGCATCAATATCATGGCTATTATCTCTTGGTTTATAGGTGCAGGGTCATACTTCTTTGCTCCGAATATCTCTTTTGTCAGTAATACTATAGGTAGTGTGTTCTTTAGTTTCTTAGTGACTTGTATTGTTTATTACCTTCTAGGTAGAGGTGCAGCAAACAAGAGTGCAGCTAGCACTCAGAACGTTTCAGTCTGAATCTGAAATATGAATATTGAGAGATATACAGCATAAAAAGGAGTAATAACCATGTGTTTCTCGGTCATAGCAGGGCGTAATACCACCACAACAGGTTACGTAATTATGGGTGTAAACAATGATTGGCCAGGTAGTCCAGGTCAAGTCCATCACAAACCTCATAAATCGTATGGCAGTGAAGATACTTTTCTCACCGTAAAGGGTATAGAAATACCACAATTGCCAGAGACATTTGCCTACACATATACAGTTTGTGACTATGAAACAGGTACTCGGCATCTTTCATGGGCTGATGGTATGAACGAAAATCAGGTTGCAGTAGGCATGACAGGTGTCTATAACTTTCACAACAACCAACAAGATACAGACATCTTAGAAGCTGATGATCTATCAATTTTAATTTTAGAAAGAGGTAAAACGGCTAGGCAATCTATTGAAATGATTGGTGAACTAATCGATCAATACGGCTACACCGTATCTTCTATAGAAGGCGGTTCTGGTGCCGTTACCATAGCAGTAGCCGACCCCAATGAAGGATTCTTCTTAGAGGTTGTTCCAGGTGGGCTATGGGTAGCAAGAAAGGTAAATAATGATGAAGTTGAATGCCGCCCTAACTGTTTTGGTACACAAGAGATTGATTTTTTAGACGATGATACATTCATGTATTCATCACATCTGCGCTCATATGCTCTAGCGAGCGACCTATATCATGAAGGCGACACTTTTAATTTTTCCAAAATTTTTGGTCAAGGACCGATTGTTTCGGAGGCCTTCGGTGGTACAGATAAGGATGTAAACAGACTGAGAAGATATAACTGTGTACATAGATTATGTGAGTTAAAACATAATCCTAGTTTATACATTTATAAAGGCAAGCCTAGTAAAAAAATATCTATTTTAAATATGATGGATATTTTGCGCGATACCTTTGAAGGAACTGAATATGACTTATCCAAATACCAAGAAGCAGGGATGGCTCGCAACCCTCTTTGGATGGAGGTAAGCCACAGTATTGGACAGAGTGGGACCGTTTTTTCCATGGTCTTTGAGTTTAAAGGCAATAAGCGCTTTTCTGAAACCGATGAAATGCAAGAAGGGTGTATGTGGATAGCACCTGCAGCTAGTAAGTTAAGTTGCTTCGTCCCTTTTTATATAGTGACAAGTGACATACCTCACCCTTATCAAATAGCATCCACTGGTGATTATGACTTAGATTCAGCTTGGTGGGCATTTCAAGAAGTCGGGCAACTTTGTTACCGAAATTATGACGCTATAGCCAACAAACTAGTAAAGCCTGAGTTCAGCAAGTTGCAACAAACATTTTTCTCTGAACAGTTGGCTTTGAATAATAACTTGGCGACTTTAGATAAAGATAAATGTATTGGCGAGTTAGCTAATTTCACTCATGACAGTGCTACAAAAGCCTATAAAGAAGCATTGAGACTAGGAAAATATATAAAGGGTAAGTATCTGAGCAATACCATCGTTGAATGGCTATAAATTAATAATTCATTGCATTTAGTTTTAAGGAAGAAACTATGCCTATTCGTCCCCCATTGACAGAGTTAACTATAAAAACTCATGACAAAGGTTTCTACAAAGGTTTTAACCGTATTGTCACCATAACATCGAAGGTTTTGGTGACATTAGTTGTTATCTGGATTTTAAGCGACATTGATCGTTCCGGTGCGATTCTGGATAATATGAAAAACTGGTCTTACACTAACTTGAATAGCTACTATACGTATTCTGTCGCTTTTTATATATTTGTTTGCCTGACCGCTATTTTATGGCCATCGTTTGGACGCACTAAACTTGGCTCCGACCCTAATGGGAAACCTGAATTTTCAAATTTTTCATGGTTTTCCATGATTTTTGGGGCAGGTATTGGTATTGGTGTACTCACCTATAGTGCTGCCGAACCTATTTGGCATTTGGCAAACAATCCTGACACTATTATGTCCAAAGAAATAATCATGTCAGCGTTGAATGCTAATGGTCTCAAGCTACCTCAAGGTGCTGATGTATTCAATTTTTATCAAGACCAAGTGGCGGCCAGTGCTTTAACTGCTATCGATGGCGTGGTATTACCCAAAACCGAGTCAGCACTAGACGCAGCCTTTCGCTACTCTTTTCTTCACTGGGGTATCAGTGCTTGGGCAACTTATTGCTTAGTCGGTATTTGTTTGGCGTATTTCAGTTATTCTCGTGGATTACCATTAACCATGCGCTCAGCATTAACACCTTTATTTGGTAGACACTTAGAAGGGTTATTGGGTCATATCATTGATATATCTGCAGTAATTGCCACGATATTTGGTATTGCACAAACAATTGGTATTGGCTTAAGCTCTTTTGCTTCCGGGCTATACAGTATTACTGGTATTAATTGGTTGGTGACTAATACCAATAACCCTGAGCCAACAACTGGAGCATTATTACTATCGTTGTTTGTGGTCATGTGCCTAGCGATGATTTCTGCTTTGTCAGGTGTTGGACGAGGCGTCAAGTGGTTAAGTAATATCAATATGATATTGTCATTTTCCCTTTTAGCTTTTTTCTTGATTTTTGGGGCCTCTATGTTCGCCCTAGAAATGCTAGGCAAAGGGATTTTTACCTACGTCGTGCACTTGCCTGCAATGGTATTTACCGTCTGGGAACCCAATACTGAATTGGGTAGCTGGCAAACCAGTTGGTCTATTTTTTACTGGGCATGGTGGATTGCTTTTGCACCATTCGTTGGTATGTTTTTAGCACGTATTTCCAAAAACCGTACCATTCGTGAATTTGGATTGATTGGTATCGTAGCGCCTAGTCTGACACTGTTTGTTTGGTTCTCTTTCATTGGTGGTACTGGCATCGATTTAGAATTAAGTGGCATTGCTGGTGGCAAAATATTTGAGTCAGGGTTAACCGCTCAGCTATTCGAGATTATTGGCTTTATGCTAGAGCCGACTATGGCAAAAATATTATCAGCGATGGTGGTTGTATTGCTATTAACCTATTTGGTTACTTCTGCTGACTCTGCGCTGCTAGTTGTCAATATGCTAAATGCCGGAGGTGAGGTCGAAGTTGAAAATGGCCAAAAACACATCATCGTGTGGGGTCTTGCTCTAGCTTCCGTTATTGCAGCATTATTATTAGCTGGTGGATTGAGTGCTATTACCTCAGCTATGATTATTGCCGCAATACCCTTTTCACTTATCATTATTTTGATGGCAATTAGCTTATTAAAAGCTCTTATTTTAGATAATATAAGATCAAGAGAAAAATGATTAGTGTGTATGTAAAGCATCACCTGTGTCAGAACTCTTATAATTAGACTGGTATTTCATAAAGGCTCTGTCTTTGTAAGAAATCGAAATCTTGCTGTACCTACGTAACGGATATGCTATTTAGTTTATATCACTACATAGACAAAAAATCACCCTCGCTATTTAAGTAAGGGTGATTTTTTAGGTTTGGGAAACCACTTTCTAAGGAAGTAAATAAAATACAAGTCGTCCTTCTAATACTACATACCTGACAGTCCAAGCGGAAAAAATATTAACCGAACTGTGATTTTCTAAGTAATAGCTCTCTCAATATTATGGTGTTTGTAATATTGACATATATAGCATTAAAAGCCTATACATTAATTCTATTTTTCTTAAGTGATATTATTAATATTAAGGTTTGAACCTGATTTTAGCTATTTTATTAGATCATATTATATTTATGTATTTTTGCTAAAAAGAAATATCAAACTTTATAATTTCTTCAATAAATTTGGCTTCAATAGCGGACAAAGCACGATGCTTGTGCCAAAAAATATATACAGGTATATCAGCAATCCCATCTTTCGGGGGTAAGCGTCTAAGCTTAGATACTAGATGAGTAGCAGCAACAAAATGATCTGGCAAAGCACCTATGCCATATCCAGTATAAATCAGTCGAACCAGCTCATCTAAATTATTTGTATAAGCACTAACATGACCAGTAAAATCATGGGCTTCTTTAAATAACGTTATTGGTGAAAGAACATCACCAATAGCTTCGCTATTAAATGCAATAAAATTTTCTTCTAATATATTACTAATGCTCAGATTTTTTACTGAGAACAAAGGATGGTGATATCCACAATATAGGTAATAACGTTGATTGAAAAGTACCTTTTGATTGAGAGTATCGGATGTATGCTTTGCTAAACAAATACCAATAGCAGGGTTTTTCTGCTTTAAATCATTCAAAATATCTGTACTTGATTTGACCGTCAAATCTAACGTAATATTCGGATATTTTTTTTTGAAATATACTAAAAAATCATTATATTTGGGGTTATGAAGCCGGCTAACGACTAATAGTTTAATATTACCTTCCAGAAGATGTAGATTACTGCCTTTCATCGCTTCAATAGAGGTAATCTCTGTAAATATCGTTTGAGCAACTTGAAGACAATAACGACCGATCGGTGTGAGCTCTAGCGGCTTAGTATTACGAATAACAAGCTGGTTTTCGAGCTGCTCTTCAAGCTTTTTGAGATTTTGGCTAACTGCAGATTGTGTAATGTTTAGACGATCAGCCGCCGCACTAATACTCCCCTCTTCACATATAGCAATTAATACGTGGAGTAATGTCCAATTTAAATTGTCTGCTAACTTCCGTTGTATCATAGTAATTTCAGCACTTATATTCTAAATATATTGATATGAAAGGTCTGCCAAAGGTATGGAGGACTTAGTCTTCGCGATATATACTTAGCCTCCGAGTCCTCAACTCACCTCTCATTATTGTTATCAGTCCATAATACAATATAGCTAGAGATAGTGAGTCAATATAAAAGCTGACTTATTGTATGGCTTGTCATAACACCTCTTTGTCATAACAAAATAATTAACACCTAAATTGTTAGCTCATTAAGATCTGTAATCATATGCAGCACAGCAAGAAGCCTAACACTTAATGTTAAGCTTCTTTTTGAAAGTATTGAACAGCTTTGCCAGCTTGCCTTTATAAATTTAACAACTTGTCATAAACAATTATTTTGAAATAATTATCTGATTAATAAAATTATTAAGGATTTAACTCAGCCGGATCAGTAATCACATGCATTACCACTGTTTTGCGATCTTTACTTACAACTCGCATAGCCTCTGCCACTTGCTCTTCGACTCGCTCATCATTATTTACTGTAATACCATAAGCACTAAAAGACTGCGCCATTAAAGCAAAATCAGGGTTTTGAAGCTGTGTACCCGACACACGATCCGGATAATGAGCCTCTTGATGCTGACGAATAGTACCAAATTGACCATTATCCATAACAACAATTAAAATGGGAGCTTTATAACGTACCGAAGTAGATAATTCTGCCTCGTTCATCATAAACTCACCATCGCCAGTAACAACAATAGATAAACGCTCAGGAGACTCTAGGGCAGCAGCGATACCGGCTGGTACACTATAGCCCATTGCCCCATTCCTACTGCTTAACTGACTTGGAAACACCTTAGTTGGTAGAAATTTCTGCGCCCACAAACAATGGTTGCCAGCACCGAAGCTATATACAGCATCTTCTGGAATAATTCTGACCAGCTCTTTCATCACCAAAGTCATACTGGCATACTTTTCATGACTATTGGAAGAAAGAGTAATTTCTGGGAAAGCGCTGTCTTGACGCTGTTGTTTATGACAGTGCTTGAACCATGAGAGACGTGGCTGAGCATCAATTTCGTCAAGTTTATATTCAGCAATTGCCTTTATAAAACTAATAGGACTTGCGGCGATATGAGAAGTGGTAGCGCCGCTATGACCGCGTAAGCTGGTATCTAAATTGACAACATAATTGACTTGATCGAATGATTGACGCAAGGTGTAACCATCACTAGCCACATCGCCAAGCACAGTACCTATTGTCAACAACATATCCGCCGAATTTAGTAATTCTGCACATTCATCTGCTCTACCATATCCTAAGTAACCTGCATGAGCGGGCGAATCAAATGGGATTCTGTCAGAGGCCCGCCAATCATGTATGATGGGAATATGATTATCTTCCGCAAACTTAGTTAATTTTTGACATGTTTGAGCGTCCCAATTTTGACCACCAACAAATATTAAAGGTTTTTTAGCCATTGATAGTGCATCAATTATTGATTGCAGCTCTAATTGTGTAACTGTGCCTTGAGCGACAGGAATCACAGGGTGATTCTGATTTTCAAATGGCTGCTGAATAATATCTTCAGGTAATCCAACTACGACAGGTCCTGGTCGACCTTCCAAAGCCGCATGAAATGCTTTGGCAACAATTTCTGATGCCCTAGAGACTTCGTCAAGAATGAAGACTCGTTTGCATTGACTACCGAACCACTGTATCGGATCAAACTCTTGGAATGACTCACGCTGCCTATCAGCGATCGGTATAAGGCCGACAAATAATATTAGCGGTACACCGTCTTGCCAAGCCGTATGAATGCCAGTATAAGCTTGCGCAGCGCCTGGACCACGGGTCACCATGGCAATACCAGGTTTACCTGTAAATTTACCATGTGCATCAGCCATATAAGTACACGCAGCTTCGTGACGACAAACAATGGTTTGAATATCAGAGTTATAAAGGCCATCAAGTACTGCTAAATAGCTCTCACCCGGTACTATAAACGCTCGATCTACTCCGTGTTGCTTAAGGCTATCTACAATGGCTTGACCGCCATGTTTTAAATCACTCATTTTTTACCCCTAAATTACTTTAAATACTGTTAACCATAACGCCATTATGGAAATTATGAATTGTCTGATTATCCTATGAGATCCCTTGTTAGGATAATCATAGGACAGTCACTTTAAATACGAATTATCGCTGCTGAATATTGAACTCTACTTGAGCAAATAATTTGTCAGTTGTTAAATATTACTACTATCATCTCTAGTCATTAATGAGACAACAATTACTAAAAATATTGAAAGTGGTAAACCAATAAACACTGGATGTATGCCAAAAGGATGACCAAGAACTTGCCAAACTACTGCAATCACTAGCCCAACCCACATTGCTACAGTACCACCCAAACGTGTCGCTTTTTTCCAAAACAACCCTGCAGTAATGGGTGCTAACAAGCTTGATACCAACATAGCGGAGCCCATTATCCACAGTACGATGAGGTCTGGAATAAAGATAGCTAACGTCAAGGCGATACCCGCTACGCCAAGAACTGAGTAACGACTGTACTTTAAAAGGCGTTGATCAAGATCTTCTGAATGGTTTAGTCTTGGTTTGACAATGTCATTAATAATCGATGACGCACCTGCCATGAAAAATGAATCTGCTGTGGAGATGACGGTAGCTAGAAGTGCAAGTACCATTACAACTATCATAGGGAAGCTAAACACATCGCCAATAATAGCAAAATAGGTTAAAGAGGCATTTTCTAGCGGTAGATTAAGACCAAAACGCCCCATAATGCCGATCAGAATAACAAAAAATCCTGTTAAAAATGCGAGAACAATAGCGATCCAGAACCCAGTTTGTGCTGTTTTAGCACTATCAGCCGCCCAAAATCTCTGCCATAAATCCTGTCGCACAAATTGATAACCGCCTATGGTTAATATATAAACCATAACTTCAGACGCTGGAATATTGAAAAAACTTAAAAAATCGCTTTCGCCAGACAGTGCAACTTGTGTCTGCACTCCTTCAAGACCACCTGCTGCAATGAGAACAGTACAAAATAATATAAAGATACCTACGGTCTGTATAGTGCCATGAAATGCATCTTGCCAAATAACAGACTTCATGCCACCAAAATAAGTCTTTAACGTGACCAATATGCCGCTGACTATAACACCTGTCGTAATACTGGTACCCAAAGTCAGATTGAGGATTGTCGCAATTGCTACAAACTGCATACCTGTAATAGCGCTATACGCTACCAATAGACTCACCACTGTTGGAATTCTTGCCCCTTCTCCAAACCTTAATACTGTGAAATCTGCGATGGTCACCATATTATATTTTTCACCTAATGCTCGAACACGCTTTAGATAAAATGCCAGTATAAAAATACCAGCTAGAAATATACCAAAGTTTAGCCACTGTGGTCCCATGCCACGTATGAAACCTTGCTGCATATAACCTAACAAGATTGCCCCACCGACAGCAGTACCTGTAAAGGTTAAGATAAGTGGGAATAATTTTACTGATCTACCAGCGACGTTATAATCGTCGTAAGTTTTAATACTTTTTTTATTAATGTAAAAGGAAATGCCAAATAAAAACATGAAGTAAATAATAACCAAAGACCCTAATATCAGTCTTTCTCCTGAATCGTACATAATGTCCATCCTCGGAATATTTAAATCGTAATAAAATAGCTTTCAACAAAAAACCTAGTAATAACGGAGTATAATAAAACTCCTATAATCCGGATAAAAAGGACTGAAAATTGTTATTAAGTTTTTAATAAAATAGCCACTAGCTTGACTAATTTAGTTTTTACCATCGTCGATGATAGCTGTCTCTAAAACAGCATGTAACAACACATTAGTGCCTGCGACCGCCCATTCAGAGGAAATCTCTTCATTTTCATTATGCGATATACCATCTACGCAAGGGCACATAATCATCGCAGAGGGCGCTACATCTGCTATCCAAAAAGCATCATGTCCAGCACCAGAGCAAATATCAATATTCGAGTAACCTAACTTACTGGTTGCGTCACGAATTATCTTCACTAGTTTTGGATCAAAAGCGACAGGATCTTTGTGTCCTACTATCTCTATTGAACAGCCCACCTCAAACTCTGATGATATTTGGTGTACCCTAGCTTTTATCTGATTACATAACTCATCGAATTTATCTTGCGAAGCTGCCCTGATATCTATAGTAAATACCACTTTACTCGGAAGGACATTGCGAGAGTTTGGAGAAACGTCAATCTTACCCACTGAAACTGCGGTATTAGGTTGATTGTCCATGACCAAATCATGGGAAACATGAATTATTTTAGCCATTGCTAAAGAAGCGTTTGACCTCATTGTCATAGGTGTCGAGCCAGTATGTGCAGCCTTACCTGTCAATGTCACTTCAAGAGCAGCCAGACCTTGACCATGCGTCACAACCCCTATCAACTTATCTTCTGCCTCTAAGATGGGACCTTGTTCAATATGGTATTCATAATAAGCATGTATCTCTGGCTTCCCTACGGGCATATCACCCAGCCAACCTGTACGTATTAACTCATCTTTTATACTAATGTCGTCTGGATCTGTACAATTGTATGCGTATTCGAGATCATATTTACCGGCATAGACGCCTGATGCAATCATGGACGGTGCAAAGCGTGAACCTTCTTCATTTGTCCAGTTTGCGACGACTATTGGGTGTTTAGTTTCAATGTTATGCTCATTAAGTGAACGCACAACTTCTAATCCAGCTAAAACGCCTAAAATACCATCATATCTACCACCCGTAGGCTGCGTATCGAGATGAGAACCTATCATGACAGGTAGTGCGTTTGGATCAGTACCCTCTCTAAAGGCAAACATAGAACCAAGTTCATCAATTTTTACGACCATATCTTCAGTTTCACACCAATTTTTGAAAAGGGTGCGACCTTCATTATCTTCATCTGTTAGTGCCTGTCTATTGCTGCCACCAGCAATACCTGGACCAATCTTCGCCATATCCATCAAAGATGCCCATAAGCGACTCTCGCTGGCAGTAATCTCAGTATTTTTAATCATTTTAGTCCGACCTTTAATTAGGTTCTAATTTCGCTAGATAGCTCAATGAACAATCGATCATTAACTACAGCTACTCACTTATTATTGATGATTTTTTCTGAAGTAAATCCAGAGATGAAAGCTTGTAAGTTTTCATTGAGCTTTTCTATGCAATACCCTCCTTCGACCAGCACAATGACCGGTTTGTTTATTGCTTGGATTTTTTCTGCCAAAATTTTGAAGCCTTTAGTGCTAACATGACATTTGGCTTGTGGATCATCTTTATAAACATCAAACCCTAAAACATGAACAATAACGTCTGGGTCAAAGAGTTTTAGAGCGTCGATTGATTGATCGACGTAATGAAAAAATCCGGATTCATCTGTGCCATGTGGCATTGGAAAATTGATGTTATATCCATAGCCCGCCCCTACACCTCGTTCGTGCTCATGACCTGCGACTACTGGATAAAAATTAATAGGACTGCCATGTACAGACGTATATAGCACATCGTTACGATCGTAAAATATTTCCTGAATACCTTGCCCATGATGCATATCAGTATCTATGATGGCGATTTTTTGAAATTTTTGACGAAGATGCTCAGCGATGATTGCAGCATTATTTAGATAACAAAAACCACCTGCTGCGTTCTTACGAGCATGATGGCCTGCAGGTCTAGTTAGGCATATTTGAATATCATTTTGATTAAGGTTTTGACTGTCTTTATCATTTAATAAGGCGTCAGCAGCGTTGAGTGCTGTTTGAGCCGACCAATAGATAGAGGTCCATGAGTGCTTGCCAATTGGTGCACTACCATCGGCTTGATATTTAGCCGCTTTGGCCAAGATACCAAGACCTTCATTGTTGTTTGGCATATAGATAGTAGTTTGAACTTCCTCGCCCATTTCTTCATCGACCGCCATCCACTCACTGTAGGCGTTCTTCAAAAAATCCACGTAACCCAAATCATGCACTGCTAAAATCGGCGCGATGCCTATATCTTTAGCGGTCGTTACTTTCAAGTCTAACACCTCTGGCGCTTTTAAAAGCTCAGTCAAACGCTCAGGCTTTTCTTGCGGCTGACGCATTTTCCCTCGAGAAAAATAGCTTTTCGGATGATGAAGCATTTGATTTTCGTGGTTATAAATTTTCATTTTGAACGTTTCCTTGTTTCTAAATTACTTAAAAATTATATTAAAAATCCTAATACACTTACTAAAGTATGTTTGGCTGCACCCTATGGTAGATGGCTATATTCAATAGGTTTTACTTGTTTTTCTATAATATATGTTGCTGAAAAGTCACAGTCAAACGTTATAAATTAATAGTATGTATAAGCACAGCTAATATCAATAAAGTTAATTTCATAAGAAACTTATTGATTAAAAGTACAATTGAACTTGTAATTAGAGATTAAGAAAAGAATATACGTGAAAGCACCCAAACGTCATTAATGTGTTGTATGAAAAGATGCTGTTTGAGCTATGCTGAAGAAACTTTACAATTAAAATTGCTAAACTAAGCGTATTAACCGGAGTTTGTCATGACCAAAAAATCAGAACATAAAATGACAAATTTAAAGCCAAGGCTGTCAAGAAGATAGCCATATCGGAAAAGAATAAACGCCAATTTATAATGTTCTAAGAGGAACGAGGGATATTAGAGGATAAAGCGAAGCACTGTTTCGCCCTGATGTAAGATAAAAACTATGCTCGTAGTGTGATTAGCATTAAAAAAAGTTTGGTCTATAGATCACCAAGCAAGGTATGGTCTGACTTTTACCATCAGGCTGCGTAACTAAAATATCCCAGGTTTAACTGTACGGATTTGATAGCGGAGGTCAGACAATTTGAAAAAAGTAGCATTTACACTATCATTTTAGTCACTTACGGTATTTTTATTGTTCGAACTTATAAAGGCTTTATTTATCATAAATTTAATGTAGTAATTTGAATTCTGGTGGGCGCACCATTAAATAATATTAGAAGTAATAAAAAACCCCATAGCCTATACGCTGTGGGGTTTTTTATTACCTCTAAAACACGGTAGTTAACGATTAATAACGGTTGAGCTACAAACCTATAACGGCTGAAGCCATAATGCTTTTGTTATTAATGTATGATTAATAACACTTTCATCAGATTGGTTTATCTAAACTCAGTACGACTTTCAGTACAACAGTCTTTGGTACAGTCGCGTTATTTCAATAAAGCCATTACATTAGGCTTTTGACTAAGCGAGTAGAAGAAATAGTGTGATGAGAATAAGCTTCTCATAAATAAGGATCCGTAAACAGTTAGTGCTATTTTTGATAGCCATGTTGCCGTTGATCACTGAGACCGCATACTTACTGAAGAACTCCTTCACATTACTATTATAACGTTGGATCAGTTACTGCCTTATCTTAGCTGAAAAAATCTGTTTCCCCTTTCCGTAGAACGATTTCACGATTATTAAAATTCATCTTTAGGAGGATGTTATGAGCACTCAAATAACAGAAAATTATACATATATTGACGGGCATAAGATTGCATTTCTAGAACAAGGTTCAGGTAGTCCAATAATCCTGCTGCACGGGATTCCAACCAATAGTCTTATGTGGCGAAATATTATTCCACAACTTGCAAAAACACATCGGGTCATCGCCCCCGACCTTCTCAACTATGGGAAATCTGCAAAACCAAAAAACGCAGATGTGTCCATTAATGCACAAAGCAACACGATTGTAAAACTCATGGATGTCCTAGGTGCGCGGCAAGCAGATATTGTTGGACATGATATTGGTGGAGGCGTTGCTCAGTTGATAGCTGTCAATTATCCAGAGAAAGTTCGAAAGCTGATTTTGATAGATAGCATCTGCTTCGATTCATGGCCTATCCCAGATTTTGAGCCGCTACAGGAACCTGGTGCTGAGTCAGAGATGAGTCTAGAGGACTTTTTAAGCATGATGCGAGGCTTCCTACCAAAAGGGGTATATGATAAGAGTGTCATGACTGATGAGCTTATTGAGATGTATCTTGAGCCTTGGTCAACTGAAGATGGCAAGCATGCCTTCTTTCGCAATCTCAGACGGTTGAATAAAGAGTATACTCAGGCCATTACTGACGAACTTAGCAACCTTCCACATCAGACGTTCATTATGTGGGGCGACAAAGACCCTTTCCAAAAACCGGAATATGCACCAAAGCTGGCAGAAGCGATTCCAAACGCAAAGCTTGTCTGGATTAAAGATGTTGCTCATTGGTTGATTGATGAGAAACCTGATGAAATTGGTGAGCATATCAATCAGTTTCTAAGCTAAAACATGAGTGACACAGAGACACAGAGACACATAGCATAGCGCTGCATCGAACAGAAATACTATATTACTGTTTAATGCAGCGTTTTTATTGTACCGTTCGCCATTACAGAGAGCTAACTGTAGACGTGTATACGAAATGGAATTTCAACAATTCCACAAAGCATAGCTTGGTGTAAAAAACTATTGAGCCCACAGCTTACTCTGAGTAAGCACACCTGTTAAGATATAATTAGTAATCATTTAAACCCTTGACAACCTCTCACAAGGATTCTTTATTGCCTTTTAACAACTATAATCATTAATTGCTTACTATCTTAATTGCCATATTGCCCAAAATTGATAAAGCCTTTCAAGCTTAATACTTCATAACTTGAAAGGCTTTTTCGATAACATGCTTTTATCTAGGTAAGGCGCTTGATATTGGGGTTAGATTTATTTTTAAAGGCTGAAAAATATTAACATGGAGTCCCATTTGGATATCTGACTCCATACATAGTTTATGCATTGTCCTCTTTAATCATGTCAGCTGCCTTCTCTGCTACCATAATTGTGGGTGCATTTGTATTACCAGCCATAACGAACGGGAAAATAGAGGCATCTACCACACGCAGTTTTTTAACACCTCGAACCTTTAATCGCGGTGTCACCACTGCTAAACCATCACTTCCCATTTTACAGGTGCCATTCTGGTGATGGTAACTTACAACTGACGAACGCACATACTCTGCAATTTGTTCATCTGTTTTAACACCTTCACCTGGATATATTTCTCGACCACGCCATTCTTTTAAGGCTTGTTGGTTTGCGATATTACGCATTTGTTTAATCGAAGTCACTAATGTATCGACATCATATTGTGTATCAAGTACATTTGGATCGATATTCATCTTATCGTCAGGATTAGAACTGTTTAGTGTAATCCTACCGCGTGAGGTCGGTCTAACTCCTGCAGCTACTAGAGAGAATGCATTTTGAACGGAACTATCTTGACCAGGTGCGTAATAAGGAACATGGAAAAAAAGTGGCTGCATATCGGCCCCTGGTAGAACTGTCTGAGTTTTTGCAAACATATGAGCATGCAATACTTGAATAGACATGTCACTTGGTGGCGGGAGCTCTTTCTTTCCTTCGTATATTACAGGGCTTAAGTTATGATCGTGGAGGTTTTCACCTACACCGGGGCTATCGACAACCACATTAATACCAAGCTTTTCTAACTCTGATTTTGACCCAATGCCTGATAGCATCAAAATACGAGGAGATTCAATAGCACCGCCACATACAATCACTTCTTTTTTAGCTTTGACTGTTTTGATAGTGCCTTCTTGACGATATGTAACACCTGTTGCTACACCCTTTGTTATATTTACTTTATGGACACGTGAGTTAGTTATTAATGATAAATTAGGACGATTGAGAGCTGGCCGTAAGAAAGCGACTGCTGTGGAGTGTCTCTTCCCATCTTTCGTATTTAAATCAGTATAACTGACCCCTTCTTGTGTCTCCCCATTGCTGTCATCATTAAAAGAGATACCAGACTCTATAGCAGCATCAACTATCGCTTTCGTTACTGGATGAGGAGTAAAATCTGCAGTAACATGAAGTAGCCCGTCACCGCCATGATAGACACTTGGACCACGTGAGTAATTTTCTGACTTTTTGAAATATGGTAGTACATCGTTATAAGACCACCCATCACAACCTAATTCATTTGCCCAATGGTCATAATCAGACGCATTACCTCTTACATAAATCATAGCATTTAACGACGACGACCCACCCACCGTTTTACCACGCGGCCAATTTAAGATACGATAGTGTGCATTTTTTTGCGGTATTGTTTTATAGTCCCAATCATATTCGGTACCCCATAGCTCAATTAAACGCATAGGTGTTGATATCATTTCACTGTTATCGGGACCTCCTGCTTCAATAATAAGTACCTGACTACCGTCTTCAGTTAAACGATTCGCAAGTACACACCCTGCCGAACCTGCGCCAATAATCACATAATCGAATTCTTTACTATGGCTATCTATAGGATTAATACTTGCACCTATAGCACCCTTAGACAACATAAGTACACCTGAGACAACTGCGGTATATCCTAAAAAATTGCGACGTGAAATACCTTTTGATTTATTTTTAGTAGACATTAAAACTCCTTTTTATTGTCAGCTATATTCCTTTATTTTAGATGAGCCTATTTCAATTAAAATCACTAACCATCTTCAGATAACTGATCTTTCCTACTAATAACCATGTAATCTGGGGCTTTTAGCATATCTAAAGATAAGTAATCACTACCTGTTCTACTTCGGCCATATTTTTTGCATTTACTAGCGGTCACTAGATACTTATTATGTAATAAATATCTATTAAGATTTAAAAACTTGCATCGTCTGTATAGAGGTAAACTCTTTGAGACCAGCTTCTCCAAACTCAATACCAAACCCAGAGTCTTTAACACCACCGAATGGTGCATCGGGTTGAACCATGGCATGATTATTGATCCACACAGTGCCACAGTCTAAACGTGAGCCGATACTCTGTGCTTTTTCGATGTCTGTTGACCAGACTGAACCACCAAGTCCAACAGATAAGCGGTTGGCACTGGCAATCGCCTCTTCGATATCGCTAAACTTAATAATCGGTAGAATCGGTCCAAACTGTTCTTCATCAACCAATCTTGCGCCATCATTGATATCGTTCACCAACGTTATGGGATAAAAATAGCCGGTCTCGTCTACCACTTCCCCGCCACATAAGAAGTTTGCACCGCGCTCTTTGGCATCTTGAGCAAGGGCTTTGACAATATTTAATTGTGCCTCATTTTGTAGAGGTCCAAAGTCGGTGTCTTCATCAAGCCCATTACCTGTCTTCATACTTTTGGCAATCGTGGTTAAGGCTGCACACAACTTATCATGCACGGATTCATGCACATATAGTCGTTTTAGGGCGGCACACGTTTGGCCATTATTGATAAAAGAGGTTGCAAAAATCTTACCCGCGATGGCTTCAATATCAGCATCCGCCAGTACAATACCAGCGTCATTGCCACCTAACTCAAGCGTCAGACGTTTTAAAGTCACGGCAGCGCTTTTCATAATGGCTTTGCCAGTTGGGGTTGAGCCTGTAAATACAATCTTTTGAATATCCACATGTGCAGACATCGCCGCACCAATATCACCTTTGCCAGTTACCACATTCAATACGCCTGCTGGCAAAATATCTTTAGCAATCTCACCAAAGCATAGTACGGTCAATGGGGTCATCTCAGACGGTTTCATGACGAGGGTATTACCAGTGAGCAAAGCAGGAATGATGTGCCAAATGCTGATAAGTAAGGGATAATTCCATGGGGTAATCGAGCCTACGACGCCAAGTGGCTTACGATGTAACTCTATCCGAGCCGAGTCATTGTCCTGAATGATTTCTGGTTCCAACGCCATGCTGGCGGTCGCACGTATCCAAGCCAATGTCCCACCAAGCTCAAAGCCTGCACCCAAATCGGCAAAACCTTTTGTGGGTTTACCCTGCTCTTTGGTCAGCATCGTCATAAGCATATCAGCACGAGCTTCAACCGCATCAGCAAGCTGCATTAAGTAGTCACGGCGTTCTGCATAGGTGAGTACTGACCAACTAGGGAACGCTGCTTTGGCTGCTGCGACTGCTTTATCTAATTGAGCCACACTGGCCTTTGGACAGCAGGCAATAACAGATTTATCAGCAGGATTGATGACATCAAAACAATCGGTAGTAGCAACACTTTTACCGTCGATAATTAAATTAAATTCTCTCATTATTTTAACTCTTATTCTCGTAAATATTATTTATAGGATTGACTGAAAACACTTAAACTAGGCTATAGAGTCAAATTATTTACTTGGGGTATCTGTGCTTATAAATAATTAGCATTAGTGCAGCAATGATATTGCTGCACTAATGGACTACTGTTCCAAAATATTTATTTGCTCTCATCTTTACTTTGATTAAGATTTAACGAAGGAGTTTCATCAAAGAAGTTCCACGGTTTAAGCAAAATATTCACCCATTCTGTCGGCATAATAGGCCATTCTTCAGCCCGAGCTATATGAGTAGTACCCGTGGTTAGCCAAACCACCAAATCTTTATTATGAATGTTTTCGTCATCTGCAACGAAGGATCCTAGCCCCGTATCTTTATCAGAACGATTAGGATAAGTACCCTCTGGATATAACTCATTCGTATTATATTTTGTCACCCAAATTTGTTTATCCATAAAATTGAGACGCTTAAATAACCATTCATCATCTGCAAAATTAGCACCTTTCGCAATGGGATGAGTGGCGCCTGCAAATGGAATCATTTGATAAGAAACTGGATTGCCCATACGGTTTTCTTTACTGGCATTACTGATTAAACGCACAGTAGTAGGGTCAAAATTTTCTTTCGCTTTAGTTTCTGTTAATACTGTCGTCTCACGAGTCTCCATTGCACTGGTACGCGGGCCACTGCGCACATTGGGTACGACTACTGGCTCTATACGTTTGATGTTGTTGGTCTCGCCATCAACATCCATATCCAAGCGGAAATTATAGATATGCTGATGCGTGGTGCCAACGATGTTGTGGTCTATCAGTGTGCCATAACGTGTGTCTTCTTTAGCACTTGGGTCATGCATGGTTTTGGTAATAACACCTTTGACCGCTTCGATACCAGTAGCGCCAGCATTGATACCAATGGTACCGTTTGGCTGAAGTACCCAGTCAAAAATATAGTCATAGTTGCCGATGGTGCTGATCCAGCGTACAACTAGCTCACGACGCTCAGTACTGACATTTTTTTGTCCCATTTCTTGGTGTTTAAACTCAGGGCCTGCATAACGTTCAAACACGGCAATGGCATTCGGAATGGTATAAGGATTACCTTCGTAATCTGCAAGCACCGCATCAAGGAGCACCGCATTTTCTGGTACATCAACATTTCTTTCTAGTGGGGAAGTTAAGGTGCCCATACCATATTCGCCAGAATCTAGATAAGATTTAAAATACCAACCCATATCAGGGTCACCATAAGGGACTACCATGCCACCTAAATTGCCTTGATACATGATTTTACGGTCTACACCTTTGTCTTTAAAAGTAACGGTACTGAGCTGTAAACCTGTACGACTGTCTAGACCGATATGGAACTTCCAATTGTTCCACTCAACGTTTCGACCAGTGATGGTATAGTTTTTTCCTTCTGGTTCAATAATGTTCAATGGTTTATTGGTCACAACCTTTTTATCGCGACCATCAATTGGGCGCGGGGTCATCGGTACAGGAATAACACCACCTTCTTCGATTTTAATAATCTTGCTCTTATCTAAATCGACCACGGCTACTAAATTTTCGATCGGATGTGCCCAATAGTTACCATCGCCGACATCTAGGTAAGAGACAATTTTTAGAATCCTCTGTTGCTTGTCTAACAGACCATCTTCTCCCCCAAAATACCCAACGGTCAACGGTGTGCCCACCACTTTGGTCACATCGTCTACCCCATGTTTTTTCAGTGCGGCTTT
Organism: uncultured Psychrobacter sp.; assembly: GCF_947500265.1. Lineage (GTDB taxonomy): Bacteria > Pseudomonadota > Gammaproteobacteria > Pseudomonadales > Moraxellaceae > Psychrobacter. The sequence continues at coordinate 260,641 of NZ_CANMRN010000005.1, forward strand.
ATACTCTGGGCTAGTTTGAATGATGTCTTGTATGGCCATAAAGTCATCGACCAGTACCATGCCAAAAGTGTTCTCTAAAACTTTCCAGCTTGTCAGCGTGTTTTTACTTAAATCGACTTCCCCTTCAATGACCGTATTGCCTTTTAAGATGGTAAACGTTGCCACGCGGTCGCTTGTATAAGGTTTTCTATCAATCACGTTACGCCACACGGCATCTTTGTCGGGTTGCTTTAGACGAATATCAGCAAACCGTGAGTTTTTTTGTTCAGGTTTGGCTTTACGAATAATGGCTGTGACTTCGTTAATCTCGTCACTACTCAATACATTCAAGGGATGCGGGCTCTGCTCTATTTTGAATGTTTGATCCAAATTGGATTGGAGTATTTCATTGGCCAAGGTGTCAGGCACCAAAGCTTGTCCATCTTTCATGACCAGTGGGTTAGTGATCTTTAAGGGCTTTCCATTCACCATGGCAGTTGCGCTATTGGGTTTGATTTGTACACGTGTAGAGTTTTTGGTGACGGTATACATATCAGCGTAGCTGTCGTAGCTGACCTCTGCCCCTGCTGTGGTCATAGCTGCCTCAATCGGCACCATATGTACCTCTCCGCCATGTGCCAGTGCCTGTCCACTATAAATAAAAGCCAAGCTGGCGACCAATGCTGTTAGAGTAGATGACAATGAGGTATGCTGGCGAGGGTTTTTACTGATTGTAGCGTTGACTTTCTGTTGATGGCTTGAGAGTGAGCAAAAATGTCTCATGGATAACTTCCTTGTTATTGTGGATGGATATAGGCTTTATTTTTTGTAATAGCCGCTAAATATTGATAGCTAATATTATATTTAACGTTTCTATCATCAGTATTATTAACCGATGGTTGTAGGTTTTCTACTCGTTGACAGACGGCTGTTAATAACCCTCTTCATAATGCTGAACACAATCGTTATAAACAAAACTTTAGTTCATCAGAATTTTCAAATAATACTGTAACAGTATTTACATAGTTAAACAATAGTTCACTATAAAGTTGTAGTATATCAGTGATTTGGGGGATTTTATTGTCCATAATAGCAACGCTAATATATTTGATAATGCCAAACTAAATTAGAATTTCCATACCCATAAAATACTGATAGATACTCAGATATGCCCACATATAACAATAGGTGATCATATCTGAGAATGGGGCGCTAAATATCACCTGTATTTGGGTCAACAATGACTTCTAACAGATAACAGCCCGATGCATTGACCGCTTTATGAATTGCTTCGGGTAGGTTTTCGTGCTCTTTAATACAAGCACCTTCACAACCCATACTATTGGCCAATTGCACAAAGTCAATATTGGGCAAGTCAAGCCCTGGTACAGACTGACTCTTCATAATTTTACCGAATGAATGCATGGCACCATATCCAAAATTGTTTAGCACAATAAATGTCACAGGCAAATTCAACTGCGCGGCCGTCCAAACAGCCTGAATAGAATACATAGAAGATCCATCACCAATTAAGCACACAACCCGTTTATTAGTGGATAACGCGACTCCTACTGATGCCGGTAACGCATAGCCAAGACCACCACTAGACATCGTAAAAAAGCCCTGCGCTTGTGTAATGGGCAAAAAACGTTGAATGACAGACCGGTGAGAAGGCGCTTCTTCGACGATAATAGAGTCAGATGGTCGTGCATGCGACAGCAGATCAATGGCATACTCCACTGGAATAGGGGTCGCTCCAGTTACCTTGGGTGCAGCAGGACGCAGCGGCGTGACAAATTTGTCACTCTGAGAGTCAGATAGAGGAAGGATTTTATCCAACATGGCACTAATACTGTGGTTGATTGAACCAAATAAAGTGGTGGTTGCAGAGGCAAATGCCGCATATTTTGGATCATCGGTAATTTGATATATTTTGACTGCTGAATCAAATATCGTCACATCTCCTGCAATGTGTAACGTAAACACAGGGGCGCCAATCACCAGAACTACATCATACCCAGACAGTTTTTTTGACAGCTGCTCAGGAAGCGCAGGCAAAAACCCTGCAAACTGAGTGTGGTCTTCTGGAAAACTAGCTCGACTCGAATACGGTGCTGCCCAAACGTGTGCCTGTAGCCGCTCAGCCAGTTTAACAGCAGTATTAAATGCATCCTGCCTATCGACATCTGCACCAACAACTATGGCTAAATTTTGACTATTTTTGAGTACTTCTAACAGCTGATCAATGGCTGCGGGCGTTGGTATCGTACCCTCAATCACTTTTGAGTAGTGAGGCATACAGGTCGTTTTATCCCAATCATCAGAAGGTATCGATACAAAGGTTGGACCACGTGGATGCTGCATCGCAATATGATACGCTTGAGCGATTGCCAATGGCACATCCTCAGGACGCGCAGGCTCGATGCTCCATTTAACATACGGTTTTGGAAAGTCGGCAGCGTGATCTGCACCAAGATAAGGTGCAAAAGGTAAGATGCTACGAGATTGCTGGCCTGCCGTTATGACCAACGGTGTGTGATTTCGATATGCTGTGAATATGTTTCCTAAGGCATGGCCAACCCCTACTGCTGAGTGCAGATTGACAAAAGCGGCATTGCCAGATGCTTGAGCATAGCCGTCGGCCATCGCCACAACAGATGACTCTTGTAAGGCCAATATATATTCAAAATCTTCAGGAAAGTTATTCAAAAAATTAAGCTCAGTAGAGCCGGGGTTACCAAACACTGTCGTCATATTAAGTTCACGCATCAAACGAAACGTCACTTGTTGTACAGTATCTGTATGCTGTATAGAAGACATAAAGGACATCCTTGTCACTAATTGCTTATTGCTAAGCGTTGATTGTCAAAATTGTTAATACTAAGGTCTGTGTAATATTGGACTGCTTTACAGTCCCTACTATCGGAGCAAGTGACCTAGCTATTAAGACTGACAAGCGGCACTGGCTTTTATAGTTTTTTGATAAGCTGTTTGAGCGTCCAAACCCAGCTTGGCAAGATCTGTTAAATATTTTTGTGTGCCCGCTTCTAAAGGATTTTTCCATTCAGGGTTTTCTAGTGGATTGGGAATATCTATGATTGAATCACCCTTAGCTTTGGCTTCAGCCATATACCTTGCATCATCTTCATCGAACACCTTGCCCGCTATTTTAGCCATCGCTGCACCCGAATTATTATCGATGACTTTTTTAAGATCGTCTGGCAAGCTTTCATATTTATCTTTATTCATGGTCACAACAATCGGCGAGCTATAAAAAGGGATATTGGTATGAGTGTTGGTTATCTCTGTCAACTTAAAGGAACCCATAGCATCCCAAGGCAAGCTTATACCGTCCAATACACCGCGCTGCAAAGAGGTATAAAGATCAGTCACTGGCAACCCCACTGGCGTACCACCTGCTGCGTCAATGATATTGCCCGTTATTGCTGAAGGACCTCGAATACGCATCCCGGTTAAGTCATCTGGTGTGCGAATCGGCTTGTCAACCGTGTGAAAACCACCAGGGCCGGTACCCATCATGAACAACACATGAGTGTCTTCATACTCACTTGCAATCACACCATCGTCATATAGATTATGGAGCATACAGTTTAGTTGTGTTGCCGAGTTTGACAGCCCTGGTAACTCAGTAATTTGAGTCAATGGAAAGCGGCCATTGGTATAGCCTTGGAGCGTAGAACCAATATCGACCACACCATTGGCAACTGCATCATAGGTTGCGTTTGGTTTACTGAGTGTTGCAGAAGGAAATATCTCAATTTTAATTTTCCCTTTAGATTCTGCCTCTACTTTTTTTGCCCAGTATTCAAATATTTCTGTGTTTGTGGTCGAGGTGGCTGGCCAAAAATGTGAGAAGCGCAGAGTGGTGACTTCTTGAGCACTTTGAGTGATGCTGTCATCTGATTGTGAACAAGCCGTCATACCCACTAGAGCCGCCAACACTAAGCTGATTGAAAAGGTTTTACTCATCATGAATTCCTTTTTTTGATGGTAGACAATTATTGTGATAGATAAATAGGCATAGCTTCCAATCTATGCCGCTCTCATATGCCTGAATGATTGGTAATAAGAACCTTAATGCCTACATTCTTAAGTTCAAAATCACTTATTGATAGTCAATTATTAAAAATCACTAAACAGGATATGGACGCTGTTCAGTTTGTACCGATACCCATTGATAAGTCGTGAACTCATCGAAGGTAATGTGACGACCGAAGCGGCCCACCCCTGATGCTTTTTCACCACCAAAGGCAACGCGCGGCTCATCATTGACACTTTGATCATTAATATGAACCATGCCTGTGCGCCATCCTGCCGCAAACCTTTGTGCTCGGGAGATATCTGCAGAATGCACAGCACCGCTCAATCCAGCATCGGTATCGTTTGCTAAGCGTAAAGCATCAGCATCGCCTTTGTGTGAAATCAAGGTCACTACAGGGCCAAACATTTCTGTACGTGCAGAATAAACGTCATTACTGCCCTTTAGGACATATGGATAAACGAGCGCACCGTCACGCTTACCTTCAAGAAGTAACTCAGCACCTTCTTGTACTGCTTGTTGTACGGCCTGCTCAACCCGCACAGCTTCGCGCTCATCAATCAAAGGCCCCACCAACACATCAGGTCTTGATGGGTCACCAACGTTCAGTCCTTTTGTATATTCGACAAACTTTTCGGCAAACGCATCAAAGATAGACTCATGAACAATGATACGGTTCACTGACATACAAATCTGGCCACTGTGTAAGAAACGACCAAAGACTGCAGAACGTGCCGCATAATCAATATCGGCATCGTCAAGCACTACAAAGGCATTATTGCCACCAAGCTCTAAAATAGAACGCTTAATTTCGCGACCCGTCATCTCTCCTATGCTCTGACCAACCTCAGTAGATCCAGTGAACGAAATCACACGAGGAATCGGGTGTGTATATAGCGCATCGCCAATCTCAGAGGTTTTTGGCACAACCACTGTCAACACACCTGGGGGCAAACCTGCCTCTTCGAAGATTTTGGCCAGTAAGATACCGCCAGTAATGGGTGTGGTAGAGGCAGGCTTTAATAATACGGTGTTGCCACTTGCCAAGGCCGTGACTACCGATCGCATGGCTAAAAACATTGGAAAATTAAAGGGGCCAATAACCGTTACCACACCTACTGGCTTACGAATAATGTGATTTAACTTATTGGGAATGGCTGAGCGTGCAACCGTAGTTTCTAATAAAAACGGGTACTCGGCGGCCACTTTAATGACCCCAATACAGGCATCAATCTCGATATTGGCTTTCATCACGGTCGAACCGGACTCACGCACCAGCAAGTCAACCAACTCGTCTCGGCGATTGCTGATTACTTTTGCCGCTTGCCCAACAATTTGGCTCACAGCATAAGGGTTGGTCTGACACCAGTCTTGTTGTGCTTGCTCTAGTGCCTCATAAGACTTGTTAATATCATCTAGGCTGGCAGCTTTAAACGTGGCGATATCTTCACCAGTGAACGGATTACTTGTTACGATTTCATGACTCGATGTACCATCACGCCATTCGCCTGCTATATAATTATGATGTAAATTTGTGTAGTTAGACATATCAATTCCTTGTTAAAAACTATTTATCTAAGGGGTACTACTATTTTCTTACGAAGATTCTTTTACATGATGTTGCGTATATCAATACGCGGCATCATGAATAATACGGTGCACTTCAACGATGAGACTTGTAATAGAGCGTGTTATTAACTGTCTGACAAACACTACCCCAATAGCACAAGTGAGATCGCAGGGAACATCACCAAGATAACCAAACGAATCACATCAGAGACAATAAATGGTGCCACCCCGCGGAACATATCACTCAGCTTAATGTGCGGTGCCATCGCCTTAATCACAAAGATATTCATCCCCATCGGCGGCGTAATCAAACCAAGCTCCACCGTCAATACCGCAATGATGCCAAACCATACCGGATCAAACCCTAACGCTAGAATGATGGGATATACCACAGGTATTGTGATTACTAGCATTGCTAACGCGTCCATGAACAGTCCTAATAGGAAGTACATGAACAGGATACAGATTAGGACAATCATTGGACTGACCGCCAATCCACCGATCCAAGATGCCAAGGTATAAGACAAGCGTGAGACTGAGATAAAATACCCCAATGCCTCTGCACCCAGTAGCATAAAGAACACCACTGCAGAGAGCGCTAGTGTCTCAATCAAT
>NZ_CANMRN010000006.1 GCF_947500265.1 uncultured Psychrobacter sp.
CCCGAACTCAGAAGTGAAACATCGTAGCGCCAATGGTAGTGTGGTTCGCCCATGTGAGAGTAGGTCATCGTCAGCTCCTTATACTTAAAAAGAGTCATCCTTAATTGGGTGGCTCTTTTTTTTATCTTTTATTCCTAGTGACCTACGTAGCAAATCCTATTTAAAGGTGAGTAAGGAGTAACGGTTGTCTGGGAGACAGTCGTCTGCAGCGCAAGACGAAAGGCTATGCCTGTAGATAGCTCTTGCGCTGTCTAGCAAAGTAATGCTTTTCCTTAACGGTGCTCTTCTCGTTCGTCAGCTCTCTATTCTAGATAAAGCCCCCAACGCTCATGCGATGGAGGCTTTTCTTTGTGTGCGGTTTGGTGACGGATCTACTGATTTCAGTCTAATTTATTCTAGCAAGCGTATTGCAGTATTGATTATAGAAAAACTTGAAGGTATGCTATTTTCTATTAGAAGCGCTTATAACTTGTAGAAAGCACTACATTAAAGACAAAGCCGTCATTAGACTAATAAGGAAGTATGCGTGTCGATTTGGTTGCTAGTTCTAATATCATTTTTGCATATTACTATTGGCGGGGCTTTTGCTTTTGGGTTTCTTTTTTATATATGTGCAGAGGGAAGCCCAAGCTTAACCAAAATTGAGAATAATATTCTTTTTACCTTGCTGATCGGATATGCAGCTTCGCTTGTAATCAGTGTTGGAATGGCTGTTTATTTTTACGTATTTATTACTAGCGATTTATATTATTGGTGTTTTGCCATACCGTGGGGACTACTGATCCTACTATTAGGTTATTGGGCATATATTTTAGCGAAATTTAATGCATTCTGAGGATACTATTGGTATGTCTGGCCTGATTCATTACTTTTCAAAATAATTCACCTATCTCAGGTATCTCTTCAAAATCGAATCCTAACTGTTCATCTTTACGCTGTCTCATTTGTTCTATACGCAGCTTACGTCCTGCGATAAGCCTTAGCACCTCGCGTTGCTGCTCTGTCGTCATGTCATGCCATAGCTGGCGCTCAGTTCGACTACGCAGGCAACCAAAGCAATAACCCTTCTTATTGCTTTGACAAAGACCAATACATGGATTGGCAATCTCGAACAGCTCAAACTGTTGATTCATGACTCCTCCATAATGACTACCGTCATTCCTTTGACCTGCATAAAATCACTGTACAACCTTATTATGTCGCAAATACTGACTAATAGTGTGCCATTTAGTGTGCCATTTTATTATTATTATTTCCGTCTAGCGGGTGCTATGCTTAGCTTTGATAGCCTTTATAAGATAATCATAACAAAATTAATAAGTGAGATGATACGTGAACTTGATTTATATCCATGGATTGGACAGTGATGCTAATTCGACCAAAGGGGTGTTGTTAGAAAAATATTGCCAGCTTCATTATCCTGATATTAATGTGCTGCGTCCTGATTTAAATAAAACCCCCGCTCAAGTGTGTGAGCAACTACTGTCTTTGATCGAAGTGCTAAGTAATGGTGAAGATAGAAAATCAGCAGATAAGCAGACTGAGTTATCAAATACAGTATTAATCGGCAGCTCGCTAGGTGGGTATTTTTCCACTTTGATAAGCAATCAGATAGGTTGCCCAGTTTTATTGCTTAACCCTAGTGTCCAGCCCCATATCACCTTACAGCGTTTCTCTAATCAATCAGTATCAAGTCAAGATAACTTAAATGAGTCATCTACTAGCAAAGTCCTGCATACGACAGCGGGTGGCTGGAGTATTACGCCTGCAGATTTACAGTGGTTTGCAGATCATCAGCTGTTATCAGTAAATTATCCCGATAAAGTTGCTGTGCTATTAAAAGAAGGCGACGAGTTGTTGAATTCTGAATTGTCTAAATGTTTTTATCAAAGTCATGGCGCATCGGTAACGGTGCAAGTAGGTGGCGATCATCGCTTCAGTGACTTTGATGAGCAGTTGCCCATGGTGATGAATATCTTACAGAATTTAGTTCAACCTTAAATAGACGACATTATATGACGTAAGCGATGGAGTATTAACGTTAACGTCGCCATTTTTCGTTATAATGGTTTAATAGAATTAAACGCACGCGAACAGTTAAGGATGCATTTGTGAGTCAATATAATGCGCAATCATTAGAAGTTTTAGAAGGTCTTGAGCCAGTCCGTCGTCGTCCAGGTATGTATACCGATACCACGCGCCCGAATCATTTGGCGCAAGAGGTTATTGATAACTCAGTTGATGAGGCGTTGGCTGGTTATGCTAAAACCATCAAGGTGCAATTGCATAGTGATGGATCGTTGTCTGTCGAAGATGATGGGCGCGGTATGCCAACTGATATTCACCCTGAGTTTGGTCAATCTGGTATTGAGCTGATTTTGACCCGATTACATGCAGGTGGGAAGTTTTCGACCTCTAATTATGAGGTGTCAGGTGGTCTACATGGAGTGGGTATCTCTGTCGTCAATGCGCTATCAACTCGCGTTGAAGTTACGGTATGGCGTGATAGCACACAGTTCGACATGGCATTTGAAAATGGTGCACCAGTTACGCCATTAACGGAAGCGGTCAGCTCAAATAAGCGTAAACGTGGCACTAGAGTACACTTTTGGGCAGATGGTAGTTTCTTCGATACGCCCAAATTTAATGTAAAACAGCTCAAGCACAATCTAAAAGCAAAGGCTGTTTTGGCCGCTGGACTGACGATTGAATTCACTGACGATATCAATGATGAAAAGGTCGTTTGGCAGTTTACGGATGGGGTGGTCGAGTATCTAAACGAACAATTAGATGGTTTGGAAACATTGCCTGAAGCACCGTTTTATTATAATTATGATGCGAAAGCGGGCGAACGAGCTGCTATTACTTTTGCCTTGTCTTGGTTGCCTGATGGTGGCACGCCGATTCAAGAAAGCTATGTGAACCTGATTCCAACAGCTCAAGGCGGTACGCACGTCAACGGACTGCGTACGGGCATCTTAGAAGCACTGCGTGAGTTCTGTGATATTCATAGTTTGCTACCACGTAGTGTGAAGCTAACCGCAGAAGATGTCTGGGACGGAGTGAACTATATCCTGTCTCTGAAGTTCTCTGAGCCACAGTTTTCTGGACAGACCAAAGAGCGTTTATCTAGCCGTGAAGCGGCGGGCGCTGTACAGACATTGGCAAAAGATGCCTTTAGCCTATGGTTAAACCAGCATGCGGACATGGGTACGCAAATCGCTGAATTGGCAATTAATAAAGCAGGTCGTCGTCTAAAGTCTGCCAAAAAAGTTGCCCGTAAAAAGATTACTCAGGGACCAGCATTGCCTGGTAAGTTGGCCGATTGCCGTGGTGATTTACGTGATGGTGCTGAGCTGTTCTTAGTAGAGGGTGACTCTGCGGGTGGTAGTGCTAAGCAAGCAAGAGATCGTCATTATCAGGCGATATTACCTCTGCGCGGTAAAATCCTAAATACATGGGAAGTATCATCAGATACGGTGTTATCAAGTCAAGAGATTCATGATATTGCCATTGCTATCGGTGTCGATCCTGCCTCTGATGATTTGTCTGAGCTGCGTTACGACAAGATATGTATCTTAGCGGATGCTGACTCTGATGGACTACATATTGCGACATTGATCTGCGCACTGTTTGTGAAGCATTTCCCTGCGCTAGTGGATGCGGGTCATTTGTTTGTGGCCATGCCGCCATTGTACCGAGTGGATGTGGGTAAAGAAGTTCACTATGCACTGGATGAGCCGGAGCTTGCACATATCTTGGCTAACGTACCGGGCAATAAAAAAGCTCAGATTACACGCTTTAAAGGACTTGGTGAAATGAGCGCTGAGCAACTACGTGAGACGACGATGAGCCGTGATACACGCCGCCTAGTACAGTTAGATATGGATGACATGGTACTGACCAATAGCGTAATGGATATGCTACTGGCTAAGAAGCGTGCCTCTGATCGCAAGTCATGGCTTGAGAGTAAAGGTGATTTGGCCAATATTTCTTAACACTTAGCAATAAATTTAGAGAAGTATGTGTATAGAATATCGGGATAGGTCATTACTTATATTTATGGCTAAACGATCTATCACATAATAAAAGCACGCAAAATTTAGCCTAGCCACAAAGGCTTAATGGTATTATGTCAGTACCTTTCATTATATTGTGCTGTCATGATACCGAAGATTTTTAACCGCTCTAAGTCTGTTGCTTCTCAACCTGTGCGCTCCAAAGTACTCCCAAAACTTAGCAAAAAGCATTTGGGAGACAAGGTTCCAAAGCGTGGTAATAAGTTTGCGCCTGTTATTGCATCTGCGCTGTTAAAGGCAGCAGGTTGGCGTACGGTAGGCGAGATTCCAAATATCTCACAAGCTGTAGTGCTTGCTCTGCCCCATACTTCTAATGTGGATGGTATTTATGCGATTCCAAGTCTGTTTGCATTAGATATCAAAATCAGCATTATGGGCAAGCACACGCTATTTAAAGTGCCTGTATTTGCGCAATTATTAAATTGGATAGGGGTCATTCCTATCGATCGTGGTAATAAAGGCTCTGTGCTGCAAGCCAGTATTGATAAGTTCAAAACTGGTGAACCCTTATTTTTGGGATTATCACCAGAGGGGACACGGCAATATACTGAGTCGTGGAAGACAGGTTTTTATTATTTAGCGGTGGGTGCTGGTGTACCGATTTTGCCAGTAGCGATGGACTACAATACTAAAGAAATACGGTTTATGTCGCTGGTTTATCCTACAGGTGATATCGAAGCAGACTTACCAAAAATATATTCTCAATATAAAGGGGTGTTACCAAGACACCTTGAGCGTTTGTCGCAGCCACTACAAGATATCAATAATGCAGCTGAATAAGCTAAATGGTATAAATATTAGTTCCATTAGTTAAGTTAAAATCATTGGTTGTATGACAGGTGCGAAAACTCAAAGTTGTCTACAACTAAGTTCTAATAATTAATTTTGAAAAAGCCCCTGATATGATGGTATCAGGGGCTTTTTTTGAATAATATTTGGATGTTTATCAGTGCAAAAGTCTAAAACTGTGGTTGGCCGTTAGAAGCGCTAACACCACCGTCGACAGGTAGATTGACACCAGTAATCATGGAGGCATCATCACTTGCTAAAAAGGTAATGGCAGCGGCGATATCTTCTGGGGTTGCCAAACGTCCAAGCGGACAGCGGGCTAAGAACTTATCCGTTTTAGACTCGTTATCTTGGATAGCCGTGGTCATATCGGTTTTAGTGACGCTTGGATTAACCGCGTTGACGCGAACACCATCTGAACCATGATCCAATGCTAATGTACGGGTTAAATTGGTTACACCCGCTTTAGCGGCATTGTAAGCAGCCATATTCCAGTCACCACCTACGCCGGAGAGCGATGAAATATTGACGATATTACCCTTTGATGCAATCAAATGAGGCATAGCCGCTTGAGAGACGTAGAAGGTCCCGTTTAGATTTACATCGATAGCAGAGCGCCAATCATCAGCAGACAATTCTGTGATCTTACCTTGAGTTGCTTTGCCAGCATTGTTTACCAAGATATCAATCTTGCCGAATTTGTCGATAGCGCGCTCAACCATCTCTTGTACTTGGCTTTGGACACTGATGTCGCATGTAATAATGAGATAATTATCGGTATGAATCCAGGTACGATCTTGCGGCAACTCTTTGGCAGTTTCTTCTAGTGTTGCTGCCGTACGTCCTACTAAAACCACACTAGCGCCTTCCTCGGCAAAGCGAATGGCAGTTGCACGGCCAATACCAGAACCTGCACCCGTTACGACGACGGTCTTTTCTTTAAAACGCTTCATAATGTTTAATCCTTATTATTATATAATAGTCATTAAAAATTCGATAATTAAAATTTCAATGACTACGGTTTCGATAAATATAACTAAGTACAGTTCGTCATCTATAAACTTGCACGCAAGCAATACTGCTTTGATATCATCATAACAAGTGATCGCTTTGAAAGCGACTGTCTCTGATAGTGCTTATGTAGCATAATTTTGCATCATTCAAATATTTGTAATACGCGATAATGATGTTGTTATTATTACGAGCTGGCATGTGCGATATTCACCATACGATAATAGAAGGTTGGAATTTGTGTCCCATTCGATTACTACTATGCCCGACTGGGGCTATCTGACGACTGAGCTAGTCAGTTATTTACAAGCAGATGCTATGGCAGTGACTTTAGCAGGCATGCATACGATTGAGCATGAATATAATGCTCAGTACATCGCTCGTCACTATCAATATCAGTTACCACTTGGCAAATTACAGCTGTTGGAGCTGACACTATATCTACCCTATGATACAGAATCAGCTGATATTGAGGCTGTACGTATGACTGCGGTCAAGTCAGCACTTACGTGGTACAGGTCATTATCGACTCAAAATGAAGACAATACTTCAGTTGGTTATGAAGCTATGATTTTTGACATTCAGCTTGTCGGAGGAAGTATCCGTCTTAATCAAGGTGATAACGGTGACAGTGCAAATAATTCAAACAGTGCTCTACAACGACTTAAACACAATTTTGGGGTCCGTTACTTTTTAGAAGACTTAGTTGTCGACATGAGCGAAAGCATGCAGCAGCTGCAAGTCTTTAGCTGGGATGATTGGTACTTGATAGCAGCAGCGGTACGAACCCCATGTGAGTTGTGGCGTTTCTTGGCTTATCATTTAGAACAGCTGAGGCAGTCGGCTGTAAACCATATTCCAAGTTTTGAGTCAGAAGACGCTTTGGTTGAGCGCTTTTTACAAAGCCCAGATTTGTTTGCCCCTGCCATTGTAGTCGACAATGCGCTCATCAAAAATGAAGTACAAGACGAACCTAACTCAGCATTGGTCGCCATTACGCTTGCCTACAAGAACCAAAGTTCAACTGCTCAGATGTACCATCAGCATATGATACAAGCGGCCACGATATGGTCTCAGCTAAGTATGCAGATGATAGATACGTATGGTAAAAAGCACGCAGCTAATAACGACGACCAAACAGCAATACCACTCGCTCACTGGCAACGACAATTGCTAGATGAATCTTTGTTTTCACGTCACGAGCTTATTCGTACGCTATATAGACACCCTAAACAGAGCGCAGCACTGCAAAAAGACGGCTATGTGGTACATCAACATTCTTATGAAAGTTTGGGACGACATTATGTACTGGTGTTTTATGGTCAAGAGCCAAAAGGACCCAATAGCAAATCCGCTGTCCAACCAAAGCTAGCGAAGATCGCACAGGACGTTGCCACGCGTTTGCCAATTATTGAACTACATCATGTAGTCGTGCTTGGTATTGAGTTTATCACTGAGAATAATGAGAATTTTTTCGATATTGATTTGTGGATTCAGCCAGTCGATGCGATGACTCAAAGGGAGCGCCAACTTACTAAGCAAATGCAAAAGCTAAAGCAACAGGAGTTAGATAAGCAAAATATGCCACCTGCTAGTAGCGTGGAAGATGGTAAACCTGCGAAGGCGCAAAAAGAAAAATTACCTCAAGTACAGATGAGCTTGACGATTCCAGCGCGAAAAGATAAGCAGTAGATTGTAGCGTGAAATTGTTTGAATGAACTTTTATACTAAGAGCTTCGATAACAATAACCACAGATTTATTAATATAATTAATGACATAAAAAAAGACAGCCTAGGCTGTCTTTTTCGTATCTAAACTAAACAATCAAAAATACTTATTTATTGATATCGTCATTGAGACCGCTACCAGGAAGTACGTCATCACTGTTGTAGATGTCATTAGTATCAACACGTGGTGTATCAACTACATCGGTACGTAAATCAGTGGTAGGTGTACTAGCAGCAGACGGCGTGTTTTCACGAACTGAATCAGCAACCTTTTCTTGAGTTGATGAACTTGGCTGTAGCGCAGATTTTGCTTTCGCTTCAGTACGTTCATGGTCCATCTTGTCCTGCATTTTACGTAGGAAGCGAGCTGCAGCTTCTTGACCACCAAGACCAAATGATAGAGCAAAGGCAACGGCTACCGCGCCTAGTGTTAGACCAAATGCTAGGTTAACGATTGAATCGGCAATACCCATCGCTTTTAGACCCATTGCTAATACTAGGCCCATGATTAATACACGTACGATGTTTGCTAGGAATTGTGAACCTTGCTCAGAACGTTCAACCACACCTGCAATGATATTGGCAAGCCAGAACCCGATGAATAGGATAATTGCGCCTAGGATGATGTTTGCACCGAATGCGATAAACATCGTAATAATAGCTGAGATAGGCTCGAAACCTAACAAGTCAGCAGCTGCAATAGCGGCGAATAGCATAGCGAAGAAGATAATCGCATAACCAACTAGGTCAGAGACTTTCTTATCGCCCATGGTTTCTTGTAGACCAACTTTCGCAGGTAATTGATTGATTTGAGTGTTCTCAATCAGACCTTTGATGATGTTGGCAACCATGCGTACAACATAGAAAGTTACTACTAGGATCGCGACTGCCATAAAGATGTTTGGCAATGCTTCCATGATTTTGTTAAGCATATTGGTCGCAGGGCGAGCAATTACTTCGATTTTTAGTGCGTTTAGAGCAGCAATAATGGTTGGAATGATAACCACAAGAAATGCTAATGAACCAGCAATGTTAGGTAAGCTGTTTTGCTCACTTAAACCTGCTTTTGATGCCAATTCTTGTACATTAAAAGTAGAAACAAGATTGGTTACGATGCCGCGTACGACTTTGGCAATAATATAACCAACGACGAAGACTACACCAGCGATCAAGATATTAGGGATGAAGCTAAAGATTTTGTCGACCATATTAGTTAATGGAGCGAACAAGCCATCAAGCTCTAATTGACCAAGTACCATGGTCAATACAACCAATAAGATGAACCAGTAAACCATATCAGCAATCGTGCTGCTCATTGGTTTTACACCAGCTTGTGCACTTAAACGCTCATCCATAGAGGTTTTCGCAAGAGCTGCGTTGATCGCTGTGCGTGCAACAGTAGCCACGACCCAACCAATCACACCAAGTGCGATAGCGCCGATAAGATTAGGGATAAATGCCAATACTTGATTAACCATATTTGCGAATGGTGCTGAGATAGAGTTTAAGTTTAATTGGCTAAGTGCGCCTGAGATAGCAATGATGAAAATAAACCAGAAAACAATTTTGGAGATGATACCTTCAAGGTCGTAGGTCTTACCAGTTGAAGAGTTCATACGTTGATTGAGATTAACTTTAGAGAGTACGCCGCGTACCAATGCTGCGATACCAAGGGCTACTAGCCAACCAATAACGAATATCAAAATAGCACCAATGATGGAACCGATAGGTCCACCGAGATAGCCGTTAAAAGATGTGTACATTGGGTTCATCTTATCCTCCTTGAAGCATCTTATATAACTCGCCAAAAACAATGTTCATACAGCGATTAGTGAGCAAGACATACAGATGGTTGTCATAAATAGTATTTTTAGAATCAGTTATATAGAGATATTATCGTTTTTGAGCATAAATTATTATCAGCAGTATCTCTTATTTATATTACAGTGACTTCGCTATGGATATCTGCTTATTTTTGATAAAAATTAACGCTCGGTTACTTATCTCCTTAACTAATTCAGCTTAGCTGATGTACTGATGGATTTAAAGACAGAAAGCTTTACCTGTTACTATATTTGTGTGATAACTTGTTATTATGATAGAAGATATTAACATAGACTATACATTGACCCGATAATTTCGTGCAAAGCGTGGTTCCCAAAACTAAGATTTGTTATTATAGAGGAATGTGACATCTCGCCACTATTCTTACAATTAGAGAGTACTTTATGAAAAAAATCACTACTTTAGGCGTCAGTGCACTTGCTAGCGCTATGTTGTTAGTAACAGGCTGTAGCACCAACAATGGCAATCAAGAAACAGCCGCTCAAAGCGTTTCCATTACTGAACAAAGCTCAGCTAGTGAAAAAGTAGGTTATAGCTTAGGTTTCATGATGGCAGAAGGCAACAAAGACGCTGTCAAAGATCTAGACCTAAATACTTTTGAAAAAGGCTTCCGTGATGGCTACGAAGGCAATGAATCAGCATTGACCCAAGAGCAAATGCAACAAGTATTGATGGACTATCAAAAAGAGCAAGAAGAGCAGTTTGTTAAAGACATGGAAACCAAAGCGACAGAAAACAAAGCCGCTGGTACTGCATTCTTAGCAGAAAACGCTAAAAAAGAAGGCGTGAAGCAAACAGAGTCTGGTCTACAGTATAAAGTTATCAAAGCAGGTACTGGTAAATCACCAAAAGCAACTGACGTGGTGGAAGTAAACTACGAAGGTAAATTGCTTGATGGTACAGTATTTGACAGCTCTTATGAGCGCGGTGAGCCAATTGAGTTCCCACTAAACCAAGTAATCGCTGGCTGGACTGAAGGTTTACAGTTGATGAAAGAAGGCGGAAAATACGAGTTCTATATCCCTTCAGACATCGCGTATGGCGAAGCGGGTAACGCTGGTATCGAGCCTAACAGCACGCTTATCTTTACTGTTGAGCTATTAAAAGTAAAATAAGTATCTAAAGCAAATATTGTTTAATTTAGGTACTTAGCCTACAAAAAAGCCTTCATATAGTTATGAAGGCTTTTTTACGACTAATATTTTACCTTAGATTGATATAGACCTTACAAAGACGATATCAAGTTGGCGATAAATTATAGATTCTTTTGAAAGACTTTAGAGTTACGGCCATTATGGTACTTCTCTAAACGTGCTTCAGGCAAAGCGCTGGCTTCAACCTCAGCGAAGCCTTGCTCGACGAACCAATGCGCGGTACGAGTGGTCAAAACAAATAGCTTGTACAAACCATGGCTACGCGCTTGCTGTTCTAGAAACGCTAGTAAATCTGCGCCGCGGCTACCACTACGATACTCAGGGCGCACGGCAACACAGGCAACTTCCGCTGACTCTGAATCTAGCGTATGCAATGCTGCACAGCCCAAAATCATACCATCACGCTCAATCACACTATAGTTATCAATCTCTTGCTCCAAGCGCTCGCGTGAACGACTGACCAAGATGCCTTGTTCTTCTAGAGGTGACAGTAGCTCAATAAGACCAACCACGTCATCGATATTTGCACGGCGAATTTCTTCATAAGGATCATGGCTAATCAGCGTGCCAGAACCATCACGTGTGAATAGTTCTTCTAGTAATGCGCCGTTTTTGGCATACGAGATAATATGCGTGCGATGGACGCCTTGACGACAGGCCAAGCTTGCACAGTTCAAGAAATAATTGATTTCGCAATTTAAATCACGATCACGTAAGAAGCGATCAACTTCATTAGGAATCATTTCACGTAATAAACGATCATCGTCGTTGATACCCGCTTCTTCACCTAAGAATATAAGCTTGTCAGCACCGAGTGCTACAGCAGCGCTTAGGGCCACATCTTCCGCCAATAAGTTAAATACTTCGCCAGTTGCAGAATAGCCCATCGAGCCTAGTACAACGATATGGTCATGAAGTAGGTTGTTTTTGATGGCTTCCACATCGATAGAACGCACTTCACCCGTCATTTGGTAATCAATACCTTCACGGATACCGTATGGGCGCGCTGTCACAAAATTACCAGATATCGCATCGATACGCGAACCATACATCGGAGAGTTGGCCAGCCCCATTGATAGCTGAGCTTCAATCTGTAAACGAATAGCACCAACGGCTTGTAAGATAGATGGCATCGCTGCACGTGGCGTAATACGGATGTCTTGATGTAGCGGCGATTCAATGTTAGCGTCTTTTAAGTTCTTTTCGATTTGCGGTCGTGCCCCGTGTACCAGTACTAGCTTGATACCCAAGCTATGCAACAAGGCAAAATCATGAATAAGTGTGCTGAAGTTCGCATGATTGACCGCTTCACCACCAAACATGATCACGAAAGTTTTGCCGCGATGGGTATTAATGTAGGGTGCAGAGTTACGGAACCAATGGACGTATTCAGGGTTAATCTGGGGCATGGAGCTAGTAGTCATAATGGGAGCAGTAGTCGTTAGAATAAGAAAAGGGGCGCAGCAAAAAAATGCCTAACGCTAAAGATTTACCATAGCAAAAAACGCGGTTATGAGCTATCTTTTATTTCAGCTGTATTCAAGCATCCTGATTGCCAATCGCTGATATACACAACCTCAACACTGGGTTAATGTACGTACAAATGCTTTTTGTTATGCTAAGCGCTATTGCTTTACAGATGCTGAGCGAAGATAATCAGGTTAGATAAGTGAGTTCATGTGTTTCATAGATTGCATGAACTATTTCACAGCGATATCTTATATACATCGTAATGCTTTTTATCTGTTGAACAAATTATAAAAATAACTTAAGTTGCACCATCTGTGTTTTACCGATATATCAACCAGGGATAATGAAAATCATGAAAAAAAGTAACCAGTTTGCTAGCCCGTTCAGTGCTTGGAGCGGCCACCGCTTATTTCACGTTGTTGCCGGTACGCTCATCGGTGCAATGGTAGTTACACAAGCCTCAGCGATGCTACCAACACCAGAGCAAGCGGTTGATAGCTCAATGGCTATTCACACAAATGCCAACAAGAGCAGCAATTCAAGTGCTCAAGCGGTCAACAGCAGAATTACGGCGTCGTTGGTCAGCGTTGATGCCAATGGTCAAGAAGTACTCGTCCCTGTAGATACAAACACGCGTTTACAGTCAGGTAATGTATTGGAATATCAAGGGTACTTTACCAATACCAATGCAGATCGCGTACGTAAAATGACCGTTACGATGAGTATCCCAGAGCAGGTAGAACTATTAAAAACGGTTGCTCCTGAATTCCCGTATGGCAGTGTAGATGGCAATAACTTTGCTCGTATGCCATTACGTACCAAAGTTGATAATCAATTACAAGACGTCGCGCTTAAATACTATAAAGCGGTACGTTGGGACTTAGAAGGTGTAGGTCTAAATGATACCGTCGCTGTAAAATACCGCGCGCGCGTTAAATAGTCCTGAATTTTGGGACTAGAATTTAGCTAGCATTGATGTAGTTAGCACTGAAAACTATCCATTTAGTACTGAAAGCTATCAATAAAAAAGCACCACAGTTTATAGCTGCGGTGCTTTTTTATGGTGTGTCAGGGCGTTTGATGATTTTACTGATAAGTAATTGATGATAATCAATTACAGCGTGGCATATTTGCTACCAGATTTCTCTTGGATAAGTTGTTTAATAGCATTGATTTGTGGCGTTGTTGCTTGAGCGCCTGCTTGTATTAAATTGCGGCGCTGCCTAGTATCTATCGAACTGTTACGACCGACATTGGGAGTAATAACAATATCCGCTCGATCCCGCTCATTCTGACTTGATGCGGAGCGCTTAGCAGGCAGGTTGGTAGCTAGAATATTGGTTTCTAGAAAGCCCCAAAAGTCACTCAATGAGTTCATAGTCGGTATTTGATTATTAGTACTACCATTGCCTTGAGCTCCCGTCACATCTACAGCAATGACAATATCAGCACCCAAGTCATAGGCGCTATCTACGGGTACTAAACTGACCACACCGCCATCGATATATTTTTTACCAACCTTTTCAGGAATGCGCGGGGCAATAAAAATATTGGGTACGCTACAGGACGCTTGTACGGCAAGCCCAGCATTGCCAGTGGTAAAGACTGTTTTCTTTAGTGTGTGTTTCTCTGCTGCGATTGCCGCAAAAGCAATGGGGAAATCTTCTATGGCACGCGCATTCACTTTACTATTGATAAAGTTTTTTAACTTAATACCTTCGATAAAACCTTGATTGGACAAGGTAAAGTCTGTGAGCTGGCTATCTGTAGTGGTCAGTGCCAATTGCTCAAGCTGTGCAGGTGTGTAACCACTGGCGTATAAGCTACCGATCAAGCTACCTACACTCGTACCGACCACCAATGTTGGTTTGATACCGTTTTCCTCTAGAGCTTTGATGACGCCCACATGGGCAAACCCTTTTGCACCGCCACCACCCAATACCAGTGCGACAGTAGGGGCCTTAATAACTGGCTCTGGTGTGGCAGGAATAGTCGATGGCAACGTGCTACACGCATTAATATACAAACCGAGAATTGGTATTAAGCTCAACCTCAGTAATTTTAGATTATGACGAATTAGGTTGTGACGAAACTGACGAGGCAAAATAGAAATAAGCATAGAAAAACACCTTATGAAATTGCCAGAATTCAAAAAATTAGACATCAGTTATTGGTATGATGAGAAGAAGCGGTTTGTCTATAGTAGATGGACTGTATAGATGCTATTTTACTAAATAGCCTAGCATAAGCAATTGTATTGTCAGCTATAATGAAATGAGTCGAATTTTTATATGTACTATCGTTATCGCTACTCTGTGGTACAAGTCATCATGTACAGCCTATTAAAAATGCTCGATTTAGCATACGAAAATTAAAAATAATATTGTTAGGATCTTTAATGCCAATATCGGAGAGTCATGCCTCAGCCAACTCGTCAGATCACTTTAGATCTGACATACCGCTATCAGCACTAGATATGCCAGTATCTGCACTAGCAGGTGTAGGGGTAAAAGTCGCAGAGCAGTTGGCGCAATTGAATATCAAGCGGATATTCGATTTGCTATTACATTTGCCTCGTGATTATGAGGATCGTAGTCGACTGGTATCAATCGCCGATGTAGAGCATGGACAGTCAGCGCTAATTACCGGTCATATCGTCCATGTCGATACTAAGCGCAGTGGGATGACTGTGACGGTGGACGATGATACGGGTACGATATCGTTACGGTTTTTTAAGGTCTATCGTGGTCTGGTACAGACCATGAATTTGGGAACGCGCTTACAGCTATTTGGTGAGGTCAAAGTCAGCCGCTACGGTAAGCAGATACATCATCCTGAATATCAAATTATCACTGATAATACAGTCATGACCGATACGGGATTGCAGCCTATTTATCCTACTGTCAAAGGCTTACATCAAAACAAGCTGCGCACTTTAATTAAACTGGCATTGCAAACGGTTCGGAGCCAAGGTCTGCCGATGACATTGTTTACGGCTGAAGATTTTGCAGTTGTATCTGATTTGCCATTAGTGCCTTTTGAGCCATCCAAATCAGCGGTGTCAGAGGCCGAATATACCGAAGATATTTTTTCGACGTTAGCACGCAGTGTGCCTGATAATGCGATTGGCAATAGCGTATACAAGCCCAATCCTTCTACCTATCAGGCAGATAATGACATACATAATGTCGCTGCCAGTATTGCTCAGCACAATGTCTATAATTTAACGATATTTGAAGCATTGGTACTGCTGCATACGCCGCCTACTTATACCAGTGCGTCTCAGCAATACAAACTATTCACTCAACTCAGTGCTCGTACGCATGCTGCCTGCCAGCGCTTGATTATTGAAGAATTGACTGCGCATCAACTCAGTTTGCTATATCGTCGCCAGCAGCTACATCAGCATAAAGCACCCAAATGCACTACCAATAGTCCTCTTGCTGATAAGCTATTTTCTGCATTGCCTTTTGATTTAACGGGTGCGCAAAAAAGAGTGATGAAAGACATTACTGCGGATATGGCGACCTCAATTCCGATGCTACGACTGGTACAGGGAGATGTGGGTGCTGGCAAGACGTTGGTGGCAGCAGGGGCGGCAGGTTATGCGCTCGATAGTGGCTGGCAGGTAGCGGTAATGGCACCGACCGAGATTTTGGCAGAGCAGCATCTACTGAATTTTAAGCAATGGTTTGAACCATTGGGCATTGGTGTCGGTTGGCTCGCAGGTAAGCAAACGGCCAAACAGCGCCGCGAAGCTTTGGAAGCGGTTGCAGAAAATACCGTGCAAGTGGTGGTCGGTACTCATGCACTGTTTCAGGAGCAAGTTCAGTTCGCTAAGTTAGGTTTGGTTATCATTGATGAGCAGCATCGATTCGGTGTTGAGCAACGCATGGCATTGACCAATAAAGGCGTGGCTAATAGCACCCCGCACCAGCTAATCATGACCGCAACACCGATTCCAAGAACCTTAGCAATGAGTGTCTATGGCGATATGGATACCTCAATCATTGATGAGTTGCCACCGGGGCGTACGCCAATTACGACGGTAACTATCGATCGCAATCGACGCGATGAAGTCATAGAACGTATTGCGATCAATTGCGAAGCGGGCAGGCAAGCGTACTGGGTATGCTCACTAGTAGAGGCATCTAGCGTATTGGATGCGCAGGCAGCTGAAGCTACTTATGAGGACTTAAATGAACGTCTAGATATTCGTATTGGACTGGTACATGGCAAGATGAAGTCTGCCGATAAGCAAGCCATCATGCAAGAGTTCAAAGCAGGTAATTTGGACTTATTGATTGCGACGACTGTCATCGAGGTAGGGGTTGATGTGCCCAATGCGTCATTGATGGTTATCGAAAATGCGGAGCGTTTAGGGCTATCACAATTGCATCAGCTGCGCGGGCGAGTCGGACGTGGCTCGACTAAAAGCTTCTGTGTACTGTTATATCAAAAGCCGCTATCAGAGACAGGTACTGAGCGACTAAATGTCCTACGCGATAGTACCGATGGTTTTGTCATTGCTCAAAAAGACTTAGAGCTACGTGGGCCAGGAGAGCTGTTAGGTAAACGTCAAACGGGTAACGTTGGTTACTATCTGGCTGATCTGATCCGTGATGAGCAATTATTTGCTATTGCTCAGCGGTTAGCTAAGCATTTGATAGCAGACCCTGCGCGAAAAACAGATGTCAGTCAATTGATTCATCGCTGGATGCCTGAGGCAAGTCGCTATACCAATGCCTAGCGTTTAGTACCCAGTGTCTAGTAATCAGTGCTTAGTATCGGTATCGGCAAGTAGGTTCAGTATGTCATCGAACCTAGCTCTGGATATAATCAAACAGTATGGCCGCAAGGTTAAAATTATTTATAGACAACACTCCATCCATAGTCAGCCGTTGAATACATCAGAGATTCAGCGATTGACTACATGCGCTCTTATTTCTTTAAATCGGTCGATATGCCTTGAACATTGCACAGATATTCGGTCTAAGTTTCAATTAAATTTATGAACGCTAGACCCTATATATAAAAATAAGATGATGGCTAAATATATGCTATTCTCGATAATTTGATGAACTATTATAATAATAAACAGTGCTTTAGAGAACATCGTAATACTCGCTGTAAGTAACGCTCATAGCCATATATCAGGCTGTCCAAACATTGCTTCGATTGCGTGCCACTTTTTATTATTGCTGTGAATGATTGAGATTTTTAGTCATTCTATATCGAGTATTTCAATATTGACTGTACCTACAGAGAGTTATCATGAGCGATTTTGAAGAAACCCATTCTAAGCCGTCAGCTGAATCTGAGTTGCCGCCGTATCGTCAAACTGATACTGTATCTAAAAGGCCATCTGCAAAACCACCAATATGGTTGTGGCCCGTGTTGGCAGCCGTGCTAGTGATAGGGGTGCTGCTTGGCAAGTATTGGGGCAATGATAGTAATGCAGCTACAGATGAGTCAGCAACTTCTAATTCTGTCGCAAACGATCAGGCAACTGGTAGCGATGCCAGTATTGAGCAATCAGTACTCTCAGTAGAAACAGTCAGTCCAAGCCAAGATGATATCGGCAGCACCCTCAGTGCCGATGGAACCATCAATGCTAAAGATACTGCGAACGTCAGTGCAAAAGTCAATGGTGTAGCTATCGAGCGTATTTTGGTCGAAGAAGGTGACCGGGTCAGAGAGGGTCAGGTCTTAGCCGTGTTTGATACGGATGCTATGGAGCAGCAAGTGCTACAGGCGCAAGCGGATGTCGCAGAAGCGGAAGCCACCCTGGCCAATGCTAGCGCTGATGCTGCACGTGTGCTGCCATTGATCGATATCGATGCCATCAGCAAACAAGAAGCCGACCGCTACCGTACCTCGGAAGTACGTGCCAGAGCTTCTTTGCAAGCATCCAAAGCTCGTTTGAGTAATCAGCGTTTAACGTTAGAGAATGCAAAAGTCGTCGCTCCTGTCAGCGGCATTATCAGTGAAAGAATGGTAGAAGTCGGTCAAGTGGCAGGCGGGGATCCGTTATTTACGATTATTAAAGGCGGGGTTTTGGAATGGCGAGCAGATATAGATCCTAAGCTTATCGGTGATATCAACGTCGGTACGCCTGTACAAGTCAGTCTACCGGGTGGTGATACTGTGATGGGGCAAGTAAACCGCATCGCACCCACCGCAGACAACAACCGCCAAATTACGATTTATGCCAGCCTAGCTGCCAACTCAAAGATACGTGCAGGCATGTATCAAACAGGCGAATTCCTATTAGGAAGTACCAGTACGCAAACGATTCCTAATAGCGCCGTGGTCAGTAATGATGGTTATGATTATGTGATGCTCGTTACCGAATCGACTACTCGAGACGATCGATCAATGGGACGTATCAAGCAGCAGCGAGTCACATTGGGTGAGCGATTGGGCGAGAGCGTAGCAGTGTTAGAGCCCTTGCCAAGTGACAGTCGTATCGTAAAACAGGGCGGTAGCTTCTTAAATGATGGTGACCTAGTGCGCGTTATTGATGGTGTAACTCAAACCAGTAAGCCAGTGCAGGCACAGCCATGAGCTTAAACGTCTCCGCTTATTCGATAAAGAACCCGCTCGTTGCTATCTTACTATTTGTGCTGCTGACGTTGGGCGGCATTTACGGTTTCATGAAAATGAAAGTCCAGCAGTTTCCGGATATAGACTTGCCAGCGGTGGTAGTCACGGTGACGCTACCGGGTGCTGCGCCCTCACAGCTCGAAAACGATATCGCCAAAAAGATTGAAAACAAACTGACCAGTATCGAAGGCGTGAGTCATATTCGCACCACGCTACAGACGGGTGCGGCGACCATTGCCACTGAATTTACCTTAGAAAAAGATATTCAAGAAGCGGTAGACGATGTGCGGTCAGCAGTCGGTGAAGTACGTGGTGATCTACCAGCTGCGGCTAATGATCCTATTATTACCAAAGTCTCTACTGCTGGATTTCCAGTGGTTACTTACTCTGTCGCTGCTGAAAATATGAGCGTGGAGGATCTATCTTGGTTTGTTGATGATACCGTTACCAAGCGGCTATCTGATATACCAGGTGTTAGTACCGTGAGCCGTGTTGGCGGGTTGCAGCGTGAAATCACAGTTGCTGCTGACCCAATTGCGTTAAGTGGTCTGAAGTTTTCTATTTCGCAATTATCGCAGCAAATCGCTGGTATCCAGCAAGACAGCTCTGGCGGGGAAGCGGAAGTTGGCAATACCACTCAGACCATCCGTGTTCTCGGTGCCGTTGAGCGAGCAAATGAGCTAAACGATTTGCAAGTGGCTGTCCCTACAGGAGGCACACAAGCTTTAGGTCGTATGGCAAAAATCACTGACGGCGCAGCAGATCCAAGCTCGATTGCTAAGCTAGATGGTAAAACAGTGGTAGCATTTAACATCACTCGATCGCGCGGTGCCAGTGAAGTCGATGTGATGGAACTGGTTGATGAAGAGCTTGCTAAACTG
Organism: uncultured Psychrobacter sp.; assembly: GCF_947500265.1. GTDB lineage: Bacteria > Pseudomonadota > Gammaproteobacteria > Pseudomonadales > Moraxellaceae > Psychrobacter. Next base: position 19,564 of record NZ_CANMRN010000006.1, read on the forward strand.
ACAGCTGATGTCGGTAATATCAGTATTGAAAAAGTCTATGACCGAGCCACACCCATTGCAGAAGATTATGAAGCCTCATTAAGAATGCTCATCGAAGGTGGGCTGTTGGCTGTAGTGGTAGTCTTCCTGTTTTTGCGCAATATTCGAGCGACTATCGTTGCCGCGGTCGCTTTGCCGTTATCAGTCATTCCAACCTTTTTGGGTATGTATCTGTTTGGCTTTAGTCTTAATATCATCTCATTACTGGCATTGTCGTTGGTCATTGGGGTGTTGGTCGATGATGCAATCGTTGAAGTCGAAAACATCATACGCCATCTACGCATGGGTAAGACACCCTATGAAGCGGCGATGGAAGCTGCTGATGAAATCGGTCTCGCCGTTGTCGCGACTACTTTTACGTTGATTGCGGTATTTTTACCAACGGCCTTTATGGGCGGTATCGTTGGACAGTTTTTCCGTCAGTTTGGTTGGACGGCTGCCTTATCAATTTTTGCCTCGCTGATGGTAGCGCGCCTGATTACCCCTATGATGGCAGCTTATATCTTACGACCTGAGAAAAAGCACACCGAAAAACAAAGCTCGATGATGAAGTACTATCTTAAGATTGTGTCTTGGACCCTACATCATCGCTGGATAACCATGGGTGCAACGCTTGTTTTATTTGTAGCATCGCTAGCTCTGGTTAAGCTGTTACCCACGTCATTTATCCCTGATAATGATATCGATCAAACTCGAGTGGCTATTGAGCTGACACCTGACGTGTCGTTGGCAGATACTGAGCGTGTGGCGGCGCTAGCAAGTGCTCGCATTTTAGCCATGCCTGAGGTGACCAATATCTTTACCTCAGTGGGAGAGGCGCAGGCATCAATGGGTGCGTCGGATGGTGGCGGCGGTAAGGCTGAAAACATCGCAGGCTTGGATATCGTACTTGCCCCGCGTGCAGAACGAGGCACCAAGCAAGAGATAGAGCGCAAAATTAGTAAGCTAATGACAGAAGTGCCAGGAGCACGGTTTACAGTCGGGCTATCGAGTGGTGGTGAAAGTGGCTATAACTTTTCATTGACTAGTACCAATCCGCAACTGCTTGAACAAACTGCACAAAAAATCATGTCTGAGATTCGGGGGCTACCAAGTGCAGGCGCTGTGACCAGTGATCGCAGTCTACCACGCCAAGAGCTAACGGTAACGCCAGATAGATTGGCAATGGCGGATAAAGGGGTCACGACGCAAGATATCGCTACGACTTTACGTGTGGCGACCGTAGGCGACTACGAACAGCAATTGTCCAAGCTCAATCTTGATACGCGCCAAGTACCAATCGTCGTACGTCTACCTGATGTGGCTAAGCAAAATGTTAGCCAACTAGAAGGTTTGTACGTGCCGAGCACTATGCCTGCCGGTCAAGGTGTGCGCGTCGGTGAGGTTGCTACGCTAGACTTTGGCACTGGGCCTGCACAAATTAGCAGATTGGATCGAGAGCGTGCTATTAGTATCACGGTACAACCTGCGAGTGGCGAGCTTGGCGATTTGGTGCAAGCGGTCAAAGCAGTGCCGACCATGCAGCAACTGCCGCCTGCAATTACCATCATCGATCAAGGCCAAGCCGAAAACATGGCAGACCTCTTTAGTGGCTTTATCATTGCGATGTCCGTCGGTGTGGTTTGTATTTTAGGCGTACTTATTCTACTTTTTGGCCGTTTGTTGCAGCCTTTTACCATTCTGATGGCGTTACCTCTATCGATCGGTGGGGCGTTTGTTGGCTTGGTGATTACCAATAGCAGCTTATCGATGCCTTCGATGATTGGCTTTATTATGCTCATGGGTATTGCGACCAAAAACTCTATTCTATTGGTCGATTATGCATTGATTGCCCAGCGCCGAGGGCTGGCGCGTTTTGAGGCTATCGTAGATGCATGTCGCAAGCGTGCACGGCCTATTATCATGACAACTATTGCGATGGGTGCAGGTATGTTGCCATTGGTATTTGGTTGGGGCGATGCAGATCCTACTTTTAGGCGACCGATGGCAGCAGCGGTACTGGGTGGTCTGGTAACCTCTACGCTATTGAGCTTGGTTGTTATTCCTGTCGTCTATACTTTGATGGATGACCTATCAGGATGGTTTGCTAAATGGCTGGCTCCACATGGTAAGCCTAGTGACCCCTAATAGTTACTTCTCATAGAGAGCCAAATAGCTAACCAATTAATGAGCCAAGACACGACACAATAATAGCAATCTGGAAAACGATGTATGATTAACACGCTCTCAATTAGGTCATATACTCGTCAAACTAGAGGGCATTCTCATGACTTTCATCAGATTGTTTTGCCTTTGCGAGGTGCAATAAATATCGAAGTTGGGAGCTATACTGGAAAAGTTATCCCAAGCGAATGTGTTGTGGTTAAGACAAATGAAAAGCATTACTTTAGCGCTGAAGAGAATGCAAAGTTTATCGTTGTGGATACAGATTTATTGCCAGAAAATGTGCTTCATTCATCACAAATTGTCTTTTCTATAAGTGCGCCATTGTTGGTATTTTTGGAGTTTTCAGAAAGTCAGTTAAGGTATCAAATCAACCCTGAAGTCGAGAAGTTGATGTTTGATACCTTTTATAAACTTCTAGAACAACAAAATCTATTTGTGCAATATGACGCTCGAATTAGAGAAGTCGTCGCATATATTCACCACAATTTTGCTAAAAACCTTTCTGTCGAAGTGTTGGCGGATATCTCTTGTCTCAGTGCCACACAGTTTAAAAAGAACTTCAAATCGCAAACAAGCCAAACCGTCACTGAGTACATTACAAAGATCAGAATGCAAAAGGCTCAAGCTTTGTTACTACATACTGATTCACCTGTCGCTATCATAGCCGAACTGGTTGGTTATACGGATGTTAGTGCTTTTAGCCGCCGCTTTTCTAAATATTTCGGTATTGCCCCTTCCAAATTAAAACACGTCTAACCAGACATACAAACCGTCCAACCTGCAAAAACAGTAGTCTATAACTCTCTATAATAATGTTATTCATTATAACGTTAGAGGTAGCTACTATGCTGCAGAATAAATCTAGTCTAAGTGCTATTTTATGTGTGATAGCTGCCAGTGTCCTTTGGGGAACGACAGGTACAGCGTCTGCTTCTATACCTGACGTTAGTCCATTAGCCGTTGGTGCGTTTTCGATGGGGATAGGCGGTGTATTGCTAGTATTGAATGCTAAGAATAATTTATTAAGCGATAGACAGAAACTACTTTCTAAACCCAGTCTCTTATTCATTGGTAGCCTATGCGTTGCTATCTATCCTTTGGCTTTTTATTCTTCTATGAGATTGGCTGGTGTCGCTATTGGTACAGTGATCTCAATTGCTAGTGCACCATTTTTCACTGTTATCATGGAGCGTCTGATTAGCAATAAAATAGTCACTAGTCGATGGGTGGTAAGTTTTATATTTGGTGTGGTTGGCGTTATTTTTCTGACTTTAGGGAAAACCCAATATTTAGATATAAACGCACAAGCAAATAATCGAATACTAGGCGTGTTGTTAGGGTTAGTTGCAGGATTGGCCTATGCCACATACTCATGGACAGCACGTCAAATGATAGAGAATGGGGTAAACTCGAAATCAGCGATGGCCAGTATGTTTGGTCTGTCGGCGATTTTATTGTTGCCATCATTATTATTAACAGGGGAAAACCTGTTTTTAGATGCAAAACATATAAGCGTTGCCCTATATCTGGCAATTGCGCCGATGTTCTTTGGTTATTTACTTTTTGGTCAAGCGTTGAGAGTAATTGAGGCGAGCAAAGCGACGCTTATCACGTTATTAGAACCTATCGTGGCCACTATATTGGCTATCATTATAATCGGTGAAACATTCTCTCCTATCGGCTGGCTAGGAATGTCACTCATGATAATCTGTCTTTTATTGCAGGTAATGAAGACGCCAAAAATAACAGGTTATCCAAGAAGACATGCATTATATAAGTAATCAAACAATATAAGCAACAAAGTAACATAAGTAACAAAGCAATATTTCTGACGATAAGCAGTATTTTTGATGAGTGATTGCCTGCTAAGTATGACTCTTTGTATGACGTTAGTCTAAAACTGGTAAGTTGAATGGATTAGTTGGGTCAGTCTTTGCTATAGTCTGTCCAACCAAATTAATTGAAGAAATTGTTTATCTCTTATAGCGCTATTTTAATTTTACTAATAGATAAGTAGCTATTAGAACGATAAACCAATCTCTACAAACTAACCTCTAAAAAAATTAGAAAATAAGGAATAACTATGATTAATGCATATGCAGCAAAAGAGAAAGGTGGCAAATTTGAGCCTTATGAATATGACCCAGGTGCTCTAGGCGATCATGAAGTAGAAATCGAAGTACATAGCTGCGGTATCTGCCATAGTGATTTGTCAATGTGGCAAAACGAATGGGGTATGACTCAATATCCGTTTGTCGGTGGGCATGAGGTTGCAGGTAAAGTCCTCAATAAAGGCAAGCACGTTAAGCATCTAGAGTTGGGCGATAAAGTCGGACTTGGCTGGCACAAAGGGTATTGTAACGTTTGTGATCTATGTATCGATGGAGACCACAACTTATGCCCTGAGCAAGAAGGTACGATCATTGGTAACCACGGCGGCTTCGCAGATAAAGTACGCGCAAAAGATACTAGCGTCATCAAGATACCTGAAGGGCTTGATTTTAACGCGGTAGGACCACTGTTATGTGGCGGTGTCACAGTATTCAACCCACTTATGCAGTACGACATCAAACCAACTTCTAGAGTGGCTGTGATTGGTATTGGTGGCTTGGGTCATTTGGCATTGCAGTTTGCCAATGCATGGGGCTGTGAAGTGACGGCATTTACCAGTGAATCAAAAATGGAAGAAGCAAAAGAGATGGGCGCTCACCATTCACTAAACTCAAGAGACGATAGCGAAATTGAAAAAGCTGCAGGTTCTTTTGATTTAATCATCTCAACAGTGAACGTCGATATGAACTGGGATGTTGTGATCAAGACGCTAAGACCAAAAGGTAAGCTGCATTTTGTTGGACTGCTAGAAGCACCATTAGAAATATCGGCTGCACCAATTATTATGGCTCAAAACAGTCTATCAGGCTCGCCAGTTGGCTCACCAGCGACGCTACGTAAAATGCTAGATTTTGCTGCGCGACATAATATTCAGCCAGTCACTGAAACATACAAAATGTCTGAGATTAATGAAGCATTTGAGCGACTAGAGAGTGGTAATGCTCGCTATAGAGTGGTGCTAGAAAGAGACTAAACGTCGTTACAGGCAACTCAATGTAGCCACTAAATAAGCACAATAATAGTGATACTCTAATTAATAGATAGAGTGTCACTATTTTTTTGTATTAAAATTCTACTTTCTACCAGTTTTTAATACATGCGAATTATTTGGAACTGGGTCTAAGTGTTTTTATTTGATTCTTTACTGATGTAGTTCTTACTGCTTTTTTCTAAACTGCTAGTAGGTCGTTTTAAAATTATAAAAAACCCCTGCTACTGAGTTTACAATAGCAGGGGTAAATACTTGTCTTTTTTCAGATGTCAGCAAGTAATAAAGTATCATACTGATATGATCGTAAAGTATTGATTTTACTACTCGTCAATTAACACTAAAAATAATAAAGTATCATACTGAAAAGTGATAATACAATAGCTTAGTGCGTTTACGAGTAATAAAGTATCATACTTACTATTTCGAAAAGTTAATTTAAAATCAATGTTTTTAGTTTGATGCTAAAAAAGCCCGTTATTAACTGTCCACTAAATGGGTAATTTGAACGATCATTATTTAACCCCTTGTTCTTTAATGATTTTTACGAGTTTAGTTACCAAGTTACCTGTGTCGAGATGCTTTCCTTTACCTATGTAGTTCAGTGGGGTCAGGCCTTATAGATCATTTGCAAGTTTTGACTCTTAACCTGTAAGAATAGCTATCAAAGTGCATTGTCTTCCAAAAACCCCCATGAATAACCCTAATTCAAATATAGTGTTATCGCGTGTAGCGGGGAACTCTTCATTTTTTGAAATCACAATATTATCACCGCTCATAATAGCTAAATCGAAGTTAGAGGTTGTAATTGTTTCCGCTTTCTACATTATACAGTGAACCTAAAATAGATAATTGTAGGTTGGTCATTGGTTGTAGAAGTATTCATAAGAAAGATATCTCCTATCTAATCAATAGTCTTGCTGAACTAATAACATAGGTGATTTAATTCTACAGACATCATTCACCTACTTGTAATTTTGCCAATTCATTCCAAAACCGTTCTCCTGACTCATGTAAACGGGCCTGATAGCGATATGCATAAAAAGAAATAGGTAAGACCAACTCATAATTACCAATAATTGTTAGTTGCTTTGTTTCAAGTTCCTTTTCTATAGCATAGTCAGGTAGCCAAGCAATACCTTTTCCGTTTATTACCTGTTGTTTCAACAAATCTGTCATTGATGAAGAGAACACAATATTAAGATTTACTTTCGACCTAACTTTTTCAATTTGTCTACCCATATAAGAATTGCGACTATACGATAAATAAGGACAGGGCTTTTCTTCTGAAAACTTATATAGTGGTAAGCCTTTATTGTCGCAGGCGGATACCGGTAATAATTTTGCTTCACCAATAAGTAATGATAAGTAGGGTGGTAGGTTCAATAATTCATTATGAAATGAAAGCAATATGTCACACTCACCATCTTGCAAAGCTTCGATCGCACGATCTACATCGATAGCCTCAATATTCAAAATTGAAGATCCTATGATATCTGATGCAATGTCATGCAATTTAGAGGCAAAACTATTAGCTAGTGAATGCGCCGCCGCAACCTTGATTACTCTTCCATCAAGATTTGATAGCCCCTTCAAATGGTTTATCGTCTCTGTTATTTGTCCCATTAAGTTTCTAGCTGATGTTCTGAATACACTACCTACAGGAGTGAGGCTAATTGGCACATTACTTCTATCAATGAGTTGCGAGCCTATTGTTTCTTCGAGTGATTGAATTCGACGACTAAATGCCGGTTGCGTCATATTTCGGATTTGTGCTGCTTTTGAAAAGCTTCTAACTTCTGCAAGAATAAGAAAATCTTCTAGCCATTTACTTTCAATATTCATAACTACTTCCTCTAACATTATGCAATTTATGCATATGGTTAAGGATAATAGCATTTATCAAAAGACAAGTAATCATATAGATTAGTCCCTATCGTTTATATTCTGGTTTCTCAAAATGAATAAAATATTGGGCGTACTAGGTGGTATGGGACCTTTAGCTACAGCTGAATTTATGAAGAAAGTGATTACTCTTACTCCTGCTAAAACAGACCAAGAGCATATACCCATGCTTATAAGGAATATACCTCAAGTACCAGATAGAACGACTTTTATCATGACTGGAGAGAATGATCCTTTTGAACAATTAAAAAATGGCTTTCAAGAGCTTAGTGTGGCCGGAGCCAACTGTATCGTTATTCCATGTAATACTGCTCATTTTTGGTATAGAAGGTTAACGCAAGACAGTAACATTCATACGATAAGTATCATTGATAGCGTAGTGAACAAAATTTGTGATATTGGTTATAAAAATATTGCGGTATTAGCAACTAATGCAACAATCAAAGCTCAGCTCTATCAGGAAGTTTTGGAAGCCAAAGGCATTCATGTTCTTATTCCTAATGAAGAACAACAAACGTCTGTTATGAATGGAATTAATGAAGTTAAATCTGGGAATATTGAAAATGGTACGAAGTTAATAGAGCCTATTTTCAATGCCATGATACTTCAGAAAGCTGACGCAGTGATATTAGGATGTACAGAAATTCCAATTGCATTAGCTCAACTTGAAAAAGATATGCCAAATCAATGTTTAGACTCATTAGATATACTTGCTCAGCAATGTGTTAACTGGGCTAAGGAATATGTTTAAAAAAACGTGTTAATTATATCAATTTGAATAATGGAAATATTATGGACAGAGTTAATGAAATGGAAGGAAACAATAATGAATGATACAAACATAAAACAAGGCCGTTCCAATTTTTGGGGTCGACTCTCACTTTGGAAAAAAATCCTGATAGGCATGGTATTAGGAATAGTTGCCGGTGTGATCTTAGGTCCCGATGCTGAAATATTAAAACCAATCGGAACACTCTTTATCAACGCCATTAAGATGCTAATTGTGCCTCTAGTGTTTTTCTCGCTGATCGTAGGCGTGACCTCAATGAAGGACATTCGCAAAATGGGTCGTATAGCTATAAAAACAGTCACTATTTACTTAGGAACGACTGCTATAGCGATCACTATTGGTCTTGGTTTAGGCTTCCTATTTGAACCAGGGAAAGGGCTTAATATGGTTGTAACTGACGTTGCTGCTGCGAGTGAAGAAGCGCCGACCTTTATTGAAACTTTGCTTAACCTAGTACCCCAGAACCCAGTGGGTGCACTAGCGGCGGGCGACATTTTACAAATAATAGTATTTGCTCTGAGCTTAGGTGTGGCATTAGTGCTTTGCGGTGAAAAAGCCAAACCTGCTATACAACTGTTTGAAAGTTTGGCTGAAGCTATGTATAAACTAACCGAGCTGGTTATGAAACTGGCACCTTATGGTGTTTTTGGTTTAATGGCTTGGGTAGCTGGTAAGTATGGTTTAGATGTCCTAGTGCCATTAATCAAAGTGATTGCCTTAGTTTACATTGGTTGCTTAATTCATGTGCTCGTGTTTTGTACTAGTTTATTGAGTATCTTGGGACGCCTTAATCCTATGCGTTATTTGAAAGGAATAATTAACCCCGCTGTAATTGCTTTTACTACAACTAGCAGTTCAGGTACTTTACCAGCTACTATCAAGGCGGCGCGTGAAGAGTTGGGTGTATCGGAAGGCGTATCTAGCTTTGTTCTTCCGGTGGGAGCTACTATAAACATGGACGGTACAGCGCTTTATCAGGGTGTCTGTGCACTTTTTATCGCTCAAGCATTCGGTATTGACCTTGCTTTTTCTGATTATGTTTTAATTATCATGACATCGACTTTGGCGTCCATTGGAACAGCTGGGGTTCCTGGTGCTGGTCTTATCATGCTATCTCTAGTTCTCACTACTGTAGGTCTGCCACTAGAAGGTCTGGCCATAGTCGCCGGTATTGACCGTATACTCGATATGGCACGAACTAGTGTCAATGTTTGCGGTGATTTGATGGTTTCTGTTCTAGTCGGTAAGAGTGAGAAAGAGTTAGACGAGTCAATTTACAACTATTCTGGACAAGGATTAAATATAAACAAAAGTTTATAAAATAATTATAAGTTGGAATGTAAATGTATTAATTTTAATAGATAGTTGTCAAGTTGAGCACAAAGACTAGGTTATGTGCTCAATAGATTTTAGTTATTTCAATTTTAATAACTATATTCATGATGACAATTGTAGTTATAAAATTCATTTTGCCGAATAGAACTATAATCTTGCTAAGATTGACCTCTACCTTCTTTAAGCCATTCTTCTTGTTTTTTAAGAGCATAAAAAACCCTTGCTAATGTTGATTTAACAATAGCAGGGGTAAACTTCACAATCAATAGTATGATACTTTGTTACCCGCAGACAAGAGCTGTCGTAGAGTAGTTTTTCTTATTCTACCGTGACTGATTTTGCCAAATTGCGTGGCTGGTCGACGTCTGTACCACGCATTACTGCTACATGGTATGACAACAGCTGCACAGGCACGCTGTAGACGATAGGGGCAAGCGTCTCGCAAACATCGGGCACATATACTAAGTGCAGTCTATCTTCAGCGACCATCTGACTGGCTTCGCTAGCGAAGACAAATAGCTCGCCATGACGCGCATGCACTTCTTGCATATTGGCTTTTAATTTATCAAACATACTATCTTTAGGTGCCAATACGACGATGGGCATGTCTTTATCGACCAATGCCAATGGACCGTGTTTGAGTTCACCTGCCGCATAACCTTCTGCATGAATGTAAGAAATTTCTTTTAGCTTTAACGCGCCTTCTAGCGCAATCGGGAACTGTAGACCGCGACCTAAGAATAGACAGCTCTTCTTATCTTCAAAGCTTTCACTCATGGTCTTGATAGGAGCATCAAGGTTTAAGCTGGCGTAGAGTTGTCCTGGTAATTGATGTAACTCACTTAATAACGTATTTAAGTGTTCGTCAGTCATGCGCTTCTGCGTGACGCCAACTTTTAATATCAACAATATCAATGCTACAAGCTGAGTGGTAAATGCTTTGGTAGAGGCGACGCCAATCTCAGGCCCTGCCAATGTCGGCAAGAAAATATCTGTTTCGCGTACCAACGATGACGTCGGTACATTACATAGTGCCAAGCTGACTAAGCCTGCTGGCGTTTGCTTCTGAATATCACGTAACGCTGATAAGGTGTCAGCCGTTTCACCAGATTGAGAAATACAGATGACCAAAGTATTATCGACGACGACAGGATTGCGATAGCGGAATTCGCTGGCAACCTCGACCGAGCAAGGTATACGAATAAGGCTCTCAAACCAGTATTTTGCGACCATACCGGCATGATAACTGGTACCACAAGCAATCACTTGTACATGACGAATACCTGATAATAGTGCCTCATGACGCTGTAAAAAATCGTCGCGTAGTTTAGTCGTTTCGCCATTATCCAAAGCCATCTCTATCGTACGAGCGACAGCATCTGGCTGCTCGTAAATCTCTTTGAGCATATAATGCTTGAACTCGCCTTTATCGGCATTGTGCTGAGTTGCATCAATCTCATGTATCTGACGTTGGACTTCAACACCATCTGCATAAACTTGAATGCTATTGCGAGTTAATTTGGAGATATCACCTTCTTCTAAGTACATAAAGCGGTTAGTCACCGGCAGCAAAGCCAACTGATCTGATGCGATAAAATTCTCACCGATACCGACACCAATCACTAAAGGTGAGCCTAGACGTACAGTAATGAGTTCATCAGGGCAATCTACGTGTACGATACCCAATGCAAAAGCACCGTGCAGTAGCGGGATAATGGTACGGACCGCTTCTAACAAGTCAGGCGTTTTTTTGTAGATATCATGGATTAGATGCGCCACAACTTCAGTATCTGTCTGTGAAGTAAAAACGTAGCCTTTGGCTATTAGCTCTTCTTTTAGTTCAGCGTAGTTTTCGACGATGCCGTTATGCACGACCGCAATTTTGCCTGACACATGTGGATGCGCATTACGCTGTGCTGGCTCACCATGAGTTGCCCAGCGCGTATGAGCAATACCAATATGACCATCAAAAAACTCTGGGTTGGTAGCGACGGCATTAACCAGTGCCTGTACTTTACCTACTTGGCGCTCACGGTGTAGTTCACCATCACGAATAACAGTCAGACCAGCTGAGTCATAGCCGCGATATTCTAAACGCTTTAGGCCTTCAAGTAAGATATTAGCGATATTTCGCTCAGCAACGGCGCCTACAATTCCACACATGGCTATTCCTTAGATTCAAATTTTAGTAGTTCAATATATAATAGTGCAAGATCAAATAATTTGGTCGGATATTAATGATGAGTCATCAAACGACAAATATAATGAAGCAGTACCACAAAGATTGCTGTACTGCTTAAATTGGTTCAAAAATGACTGAAGTTGGCTAAACCATCAATGAGCAATTATTTTTTAGTGGGTCGTTGAAAGTCATTTTTTTGTACCTGACGCGCACGACCGAATGCCAACGCACTACTGTCAACGTCTTTGGTAATCACAGAACCAGCGGCCACAGTAGCAGTATTGCCAATCGTCACTGGTGCAACTAAGCTAGCATTGGAGCCGATAAAGGCGTTATCTCCAATGATAGTTTGCGACTTATTAGCACCGTCATAATTACAGGTAATAACACCAGCACCAATATTAACGCCTGTACCGACAGTTGCATCACCGACATAGCTTAAGTGATTTACTTTACTGCCTTGACCAATAGTCGATTTTTTAATTTCGACAAAGTTACCAACTTTGCTGTTATCAGATAGTACGGTATCAGGACGCAAGTGCGCAAAAGGCCCAATATCAACACCAGCACCAATATCAGCGCGATCGATCACACAGTAAGGTTTGATGTAGCAGGCATTACCAATCTTGGCATTTTTAATAATACAGCCTGCTTCGATATAGACGTTGTCACCTAAGGTACAGTCACCTTCAAATACCACATTAACGTCAATAAACACATCTTGACCAGCGGTTAACGTACCACGGATATCGACACGAGTAGGGTCGGCAAACTGTACGCCAGCTTCTTGTAAGTCAGCAACTAGCTTACGTTGCCAAGTGCGTTCTAGACTAGCAAGCTGTTGACGATTATTAACCCCTTCAATTTCAAACGTATGCTCAGGCTCAATTGCCGCGATAGTAATACCATCGGCAACTGCCATTTTAACGATATCCGTCAGATAATATTCTTGCTGTGCATTATCGTTAGAAAGCTCAGGCAAATATTTGTGCAGTAACGCATTATCGACGCAGTAGATACCGCTGTTAATTTCTTTAATACTTTGCTCTTCAGCATCGGCATCTTTTTGCTCAACGATGGCTTCAATATTACCTGCTTGGTCGCGTTTAATACGACCCAAGCCAAATGGATTATCGACTGTCAGCGTCAGCATAGACATGCCATTAGTATTGGCAGTTTTTAATGCTGTTAGCGTCTGACAGCTTACCAATGGCACATCACCGTAAAGAATGAGACTTTGTCCTGACTTAGGTAAATCAGACAGTGTCACCTTGACCGCATGGCCAGTTCCCAATTGCTCAGTTTGAGCAACCCAAGTAATCGATGCTTGTGTATATTGATTGGTAATCTCTGACTTTACTTGATCACCGCCAAATCCATGAACAATGATGGTTTCATCAACAGTTAACTGATGACAAGTATCTAGTACATGACCTAATAAAGACTTCCCAGCCAATGTCTGCAATACCTTTGGCTTTGCCGATTGCATACGTGTGCCTTTACCGGCAGCTAAAATAATTACAGAAAGAGGAGATGTCATAATAGGCTCGCAAATGTAACAAAATATAATATTGGATTATAGCGCAAATGTTCATTTATAAAAATGCTGTGATGTGCAGGCTTTGTAATTTGAATACCAATAATTTAAGTAAGTAAAATCAAATATATAAGACAGCTAAAACTGTAGTAAATATTTCTGTGCGCTAATATCAAAAAGACATGAACATCATCACAATGATGTAAATAACCAACCAAATGACCGCTGCCATGATGCCTGCAATAATATCATCTAACATGACCCCAAGACCGCCAGCAACTTTTTTGTCTGCCCAGCCAATCGGTGGCGGCTTTAAGATATCAAATACGCGAAATAGGATAAAGGCGGTCGGTAGCCAGCCCCAAAACATAGGCATCATCATTAACGACAATGTGTTTTCAGGCTTAGGAAATAAGTAAGACAAAATGTAAGATAACGGTAATAAGGTAATCCACATGCCTGCCCATTCATCCCACACAATATGTGGATCATCGTGCACCTGCATTAATTCAGAAGTACGCCCACAGATCCAGATACCAACCAAACAAGATAAAATAGTCAGCAGTAAAAAAGGAATAAAACCTAGACTTATGAGGGGCACGCCCACAATCAGCCCACCAACGGTACCCCAAGTGCCAGGTGCACGGCGTGGTAAACCACTACCTAAACCTAGCCCAAGCCAATAGACTGCACGGTCAAGCATACTAGCACCGACCGGTAATGGTGGGCAGTCATTTGCTTTACGGATGTCAGGCTTAGATAAGTCGTGATCAGTCATGGATTAGCCTGTAAAGTGTTGGTAGCCAGCAAGATTGGGCCACGTTAAAAACGGTGCGGGCTGAATTGGCGTCACTGGCTGATTTTGATAAAACAGTTCAAGACGTGAGTTATCAGGAGACTTGGTCTCTGTCGCTATAGGATCTGCTAGTGCAATTACCTCACCGATACAGGTAACAGACGTGTTGCCAGTAGGCGGTTTGATATGTGCAGGTATGGTAAACGCTAATTCGTAGTCATCGCCGCCCGCTAGTTGACATAACAAACGCTCAGATAACTCTACCGTGGCTAGTAACTCGCTACTCGGTAGCTTATCTAAATGGATGCGCATACCTACAGAGCTTTGCTGACAGATATGACCAAGATCTTGATAAAGACCGTCGGAGATATCTATCATCGCTGTTGCACCCATCTTTGCCAATGCTGCACCTAGTGCAATACGCGGCGTTGGCATATGTAGACGATGCGCCAACTCGATACCTTGTGCGCTGTCAGGATGCTGTAAGGCGAAAGCGGCATCACCAAGTGTGCCTGAGACATAAACCTTATCACCCACTTGTGCACCTGAGCGATAAACAGCTGGTGTATCTGCGGACAGCAATCCCTGAGCACTGATACTAAGTACTAAGCGTTCACTGCGCGTGGTGTCACCACCTATCAGCGTCACGCCAAACAGCTGGCACGCATGAAACAGCCCTTTGGCAAATTCAGTGAGCCATTCGTGATTTGCTAGACGTTCAGGTAATGCCAGCGCTAGCATAATGCTATGTGGCGTCGCACCCATAGCAGCGATGTCTGAGACATTAACGGCGACTGCCTTATAGCCAATCGCAAACGCTAATTCGTCGACTCTTTGCCAGTCAGCATGAAAGTGACGACCTTGAACCAGTGTATCAATACAGCTAACCAAGCGTGATCCTGCTGGCAATGCCATCACAGCCGCGTCGTCACCGATACCTTTTTCGATACCAGTTAATGGCGCATGCGTGGCCTGCATCTGTGAGAATATACGCTCAATCAGCTCAAACTCGTTCATGATTAATCTTAGTCTTTGGTATCGTTAGCGTTTTTCTTGCTCGCCTTAAAGTCACTGATATTTGCACTGGCTTTACTGGCACTACTGCGTTTAACGTTAGCTTTGTTAGCACTGATACGCGGCTTGTTTGATGCAGTCGGCTCATCGACGATAGGGCTTTCTGTTTCAGCAGCAGTTTCGATATTATCGGCTGAACTTACTTCAGGCTGTTTAGCCGCCGCTTTTTGTGACGTACGTAGATTGGCATTGGTATCTGCTTGTACCTCTAAAGCGCGCAGCTCACCGGCCATTTTATCCAGTACCGCATTAATCAGCTTGTGAGCATCAGTCGCCCCAAAATGATTATTTAGCTTCATTGCTTCATCAAGCACGACCTTGTAAGGAATCTCTACACGGTTTTGTAGTTCGTACGCGCCAATCAACAAGATAGCGTGCTCAACAGTATCTAACTTATCAACCTCACGATCGAGATGCTGACTGATAAGCGCATCGAGTGCTTCAATCTGCTCTGGGATGTCACGCATCATTTCATGATAATAACCGATATGGACGGTATGCATGGCATTGGTTGCACGCGTGCGAGCAGCAATATCGTGCGGAGCATTGGCTTTCCAGCCAAGCTTACCATCTACATCAAAGCGGCGATCAGTAACGAGCCATTCGTATAGGCCTTGCATCGCAAAGCGACGTGCCTTACGGATAGCAGTGTGACTGGTCTTGTAAGAAGACTCACTCATATCGAATGTTTGATCACCCGCACTACTGCTCGCTATACGGGTAGCTTCAGCTTGTCCATCATTGGCTTGTGCAGTTTTCGCAGCGCTAATAGCGCGCTTGAGTTGGTCAGTCATAGGGGGTCTGTACCTAAATTTTTGAGATGATACCCAGTCAAAATATAAATTAACAAAGTAGCTTTTTAGCTATGCTTATTCAAAATTTCAAAGGATATAGAAATACGGCGAAAATTCAAAAAGTAGCCAATTGTTTCGATAGCTGGCTAGTGCTATAAGGTGCTGTTATTACTAAATAGCAGCACCAGTTAAACTAATAAATTTGAGCTTTAAAGCTTACGCTTCATCGATATCATCAATATCAAGTTGTGACAAAACAGCGATCATTTCTAGTACAACCATCGCAGCTTCAGAGCCTTTGTTGCCCGCTTTAGTACCAGAGCGCTCGATAGCTTGCTCGATGCTATCAGTAGTGATGATACCGTTAGCAACAGGGATATTATAATCCATTGCCACAGCGCTCAAACCTTTGGCTGACTCGCTAGCTACAATATCAAAATGCGGCGTGCTGCCACGGATGATTGCACCCAGTGCCACAATCGCGTCAAAGCGATCTGATTCAGCAGCACGTTGGGCCACAAGTGGTAGCTCAAATGCGCCAGGCACACGAATAACAGTAATGTTGCTACCCAATACACCATGACGGAGTAGGGCATCGATTGCACCATCAACCAATGACTCAACGACAAAACCGTTAAAACGACCGACAACGATACCAATGCGAGCATCAGCGTTTTGATGTAGGTTACCATCGATATGAGTCACGTCGTTGCGCTGCTGTTGTAAATTCGACATAAAAAATCCTTTGCTTAATAAGCGTTCAATTGAAATATAGGCGTCAATAAATAGCTAAATAGTCTGATGCGTTCAATCGACTCGGTCGCCTATTATTTTGGCGTTGCCCTAGTTAATTGAACGAAAATAAATGGTTAGCGCTATGATAGCATTTTTTTGGGTTTTATTTGTATATTACGAGCGTGCTAAAGACGCATCTGTATTCCTTGTGCTGCCATATATTCTTTGGCTTCTTGCACCGTGTACTCACCGAAGTGAAAAATACTGGCGGCAAGTACGGCATCCACGCCGCCTTCTAGTACGCCTTCTGCTAAATGTTGCAGGTTACCAACGCCGCCTGAGGCGATAACTGGTACATTAACGCGGCTCGTAATTTGCTGCATGAGCGCCAAGTCGTAGCCTTTTTTGGTGCCATCACCGTCCATCGAGGTGACCAGTAATTCACCAGCGCCCAGCTCAGCCATTTTGCTCGCCCAAGCAATGGCATCGATCCCCGTTGGTTTACGGCCACCATGGGTGAAAATCTCCCAACGTGGTACGACAATACCATTGACGTTGATATCAGCGACGCGTTTGGCATCGATAGCAACGACGATACACTGATTACCAAATTTCTGCGCGGCTTCACCAACGAACTCCGGCGTAAATACGGCTGCTGAGTTAATCGCCACTTTATCCGCGCCAGCATTGAGCAAATTGCGGATATCAGCGATTTTACGTACGCCGCCGCCAACGGTCAGCGGAACGAATACCGTTTCTGCCATGCGTTCAACAGTATGATAAGTGGTATCGCGCTCATCATTGGTCGCAGTAATATCCAAAAAAGTAATCTCATCAGCGCCTTGTTCGTTGTAGCGTTTGGCTACTTCAACAGGATCGCCTGCGTCTTTGATGTCGACAAATTGCACGCCTTTGACCACGCGGCCATTATCAACGTCCAAGCAAGGAATGATACGCTTTGCTAACATAGGGTCTTTCACCTTATAATCAATTCATAGGCGCTAGTCTAGCAAAATCACTGCTATTTCAGGCAGGTTTTCGCAAGATTATTACGCTTTTCACCATAGTTTTATCATGCGCGGTACAATTGCTGTCATTACCGCATAAATTTATCCTATTTAACTTCTTATCCAATTGCTATAAGTGAGATGTCATGTCTGTCTATACCCAGTTAACTGATGACCAGTTTGCCGCCTTTTGCCAAAGCTTTGGCGTGTCTTTTGCCCGTGCGATTCCGATCACTCAAGGTATTAAAAACTCAAACTGGTTTATTCAAACGACTGACGATGTAGACGGCACATACTCTTACGTATTTACTTTATTTGAAGAACGTCCGCCTGCTGATATCGAAAAAATGGCCGTTATTCTTAATCAATTAAATGGCAAGCTACCAGTCGCCGCGCCGCTAGCCGTCATTGAATCAAATGGTTCGCAAACGGATAGCGATGATAAACGCTATGTTATCCATTATGAAGACAAAGCGATTACGCTAGTACCATGCTTAGCAGGCTCACATCCGGATCAAACCACGCAAGCAATGTGTCATGATATTGGCGCGGCATTAGCCATGCTGCATGAAACGCTACAAGCACTACAACCAAGTGAGCAATATGGCGTGCCTTTGTACCCATGGGCAGATGTGCGCGACCGTGAAATGCAGTTTATGCCAGGTGACGAAGCCAAGCTGATGAGCGATATCTGGCGCTCTTATTCAGAATTGCCACTGGCAACCTTGCCAAAAGGCCTGTGCCATTTAGATATGTTTGCTGATAATACCCTGTGGAACCTACAAAAAGGCGAAGCGCGTTTGACGGGTCTACTAGACTTTACTGAAGTCAGCGTTGAGCATTACGTGATGGATATTGCCATTACTATCAATGATTTTTGTACCACGTGGGGCGTTGCAGAGCAAGGTGAATCCGTTAACTTTGACCGTAGTAAAATGGCAGCGTTCTTACAAGGTTATGAGTCGATCCGCTCGCTAAATAACGACGAAAAACGTGCGCTACCTGTTATGCTGGCAAAGGCAGCAGTGATTTTCTGGTTATTACGCCTAAACGTGATTCACTACAATCGTACCGAAGGTCGTACGGGTGATAACATCATGGTCAAGAACCCTGACTTAATGAAACGTTTGGCCGCTTATCATTGGGCGCATGTTGAAAAGTCGCAAAATACCGTATTTGTACTACTAAGCAAACCAGATAATCAAATAGTCGGCGTGTTTAGCAGTATTACGCAAGCTGAGCAAGCGCAGGAAACATTAAATAGTAGTGAGTTTGCAATCAAAGAATATACGCTAGATCAATTGTCTTAAGCATTGCTGATTCATTTATTCTAGTACCAATGCTAGTACTAATTTTAGTACCGAAACCTTAGAGGCGACCCCATGACCGATCAAGTTGATAACTGGCACAAACTGGCGCGCTACGATACCAATATGCAAGGTGAGCTACACGCCAACCTACTACGTAATAACGGCATTACCGTGTCCTTGCAGCCGCTTAGCGCTATCCCAGGTATGAACTCGGGTATCGTTCTTTGGGTAGAAAGTACCGATCTGGCAGAAGCTCAGCGCATTTTGGATACCATCCCAACTGATGGTGCCGCCTTACTGGATGAAATGAGTGATGCTGACTTTGATGCGCTATCTACCGCTCAAAGCAACGCTCCTCAAGGCAACTCGACAATAAATGATGAACCGAGCATAAACGATGATTTGCTCAATAATAACAATGGCGGTAACGATTAAATGTGTCAACTCTTAGGAATGAACTGTAATACCCCAACCGATATTGGTTTTAGCTTTGCAGGGTTTCGCAAGCGCGGCGGGATGACGGACAGTCATGAAGATGGCTTTGGTATTGCCTTTTTTGAGCGCAGCGAATGCAGCAATAATGATAAAACCAACGATGAGACGGCAAATGACTCAACGGGCTTGCGTTTGTTTCATGACAATCGTCCAAGCCATTTGTCACCAGTCGCCGATTTGGTCAATAACTACCCAATCAAAGCTATGAATGTCATTGCGCATATTCGTAAAGCGACACAAGGGCAGAACTGTTTGGCCAACACCCATCCATTCGTCCGTGAAGTATGGGGCGAACAGTGGGTATTTGCGCACAATGGGCAGATGAATAGCGAATTTATCAAACGCTGTCAGCGCTTACAAGACAACGGCAATGCCTCACACTGTCAGCCAGTCGGTTCAACTGATTCTGAGATGGCATTCTGTTATTTGGTCAATCGTCTAAAGAGTAGCTTTAAGTCGCGTCCTGATGACAAAACGCTGTTTAATTTTTTGACCACGCAGTGTCGCTATCTATCGGCCAATGGTCTATTTAATTGCTTAATATCGAATGGCAGGTGGCAACTGGCTTATGCAGGTAGCTTACTGTTTTATCTCACGCGCAAAGCGCCATTTGGTGAAGCGAAACTCGCTGATGATGATATGGCGATTAACTTTGGTGATGTGACTACAGATACAGATAAAGTCACTATTTTAGTCACCGTGCCATTGACTGAAAACGAGAAGTGGCAGCAGTTGGCGGTCAATGAATGCTTAATCTTTCAAGATGGTGATGTCATTTATAAAGACAGCCCGAGCCAGCGCAAGTTTTTGACGGTTGATGAAGGGATTGCAATTGCACGAGCCGTTGGAGCGAGTGTTTAGGGAACGATAAATAACTAAAATTGTTTAAATATAACTTCCACAACACCGTTTAAACTTTTCACCCGACCCACAAATGCACGGTTGCTTTTGGCTGACAGTCATCGCAACCGTCGGGTCTAAGAAATACCAGCGCGCATCTTGATTAGCTTTGCTTTTTACCTTTACGAAAGTAGAAAGTTCATGATGTACCTGTATTTTTTCTGCTAAACCACCTGATGTTTCCTCAGCGCTTTTAAAATAAGCTTTAAATTCAACCTGTGCATGACATTTACCCAGCTTTGGCGTGTGCTCTACAATCTCTAGTCCTGCCCAATCCGTCTCTTTCGCCCAACTTTCAATCGCTACAACATCAAGTAATGCTTGCTGAGCAGGCACTGTGGTCTTGACGATATACGCTGGTTTCACCAATGCAAAGGCACTATAGCGCGTGCGCATAAGCCGTTCGGCTGTCTCCGCTTTTATACCATCTGCTTTATCAACCTCATCATTATAAAACGCACCATTATAAAAAGCATCGTGATAAGGCTGGCAGCAGTCTTGATAGGATAGCGGAGCGTCTGTCGTCTCTGTTGTTGGATTGATTTGGCAAGGGCAAGTATCTGGGTAAGGTTGCATGAGTTACTCTACTTTTTGTTTGGGCTTATTCGTTTAGGCTCAGTGGTCTTATGATAACTTTATTGCAGCATGCTTTTTATTAATTCTGGCAATATACCAACTTTGAGCTGCGCCCATGCAGAAGGGTCACTTAGTCGTGACCAAAACATCTCAAAAGGCGGAGCGGCATATACCAGTAGCGCCAGAATAGTATATAAGAGCAAATACCACCATTTGTCTTTTGGCTGATAAAACTTCATCGCTGTACCCGATGAGCGCTTCATTTTCATATTGGATAAATTGACGCTATACAGCTCGTCCAATGACAAATGCACTATCGCGCCACCAAATAAAAACAGCCCATAAAACCAACTGGTCGTCAGTGGTAGGTGCAAGCCATAATAACTTAGGCATGTCAGACCCAATCCCAGTATTGCCATATACGGCACAGAGTGGATGACGCCGCGATGCACCGTCATAGTAGTAAAAATATGAAAGACGACGTAACGCATAAAACCGTAGCCAGCCAGCCACAATACTATCAATGCCAGTAAGCTCAAGTCACTACGCCAATGCATGACCAGCCCAAAGGCAAATATAAACGAGGTGATATTAAAACCGAGCTTAATCGGTGTTGAATTATCAGAGTCCAAGTCTGGCAGCAATCCACCGATAGTACCAAGCGCTACGCACACCAAAAATCCCGAATCATCAATCAATCCAGCTTTATAAACCGTCAAACTCAGTGTGCCGCTGACCATAAATGCGACATTTAAGTGGGTATTAAAATTTGCCATAAAACTCATTCATCCATAGCGCTCAAAAAGACCTTTCAAGCGGCGCATCTAGCAGTAAAAAAGCGCACCATGATACCATAGACCGTCCATACGTCTAATAGAGATAGCCTGTAAGAGAGAGCTTCTATGCCTGCCAGTGATTTACCCGCCACACTTAACTCTGTTACTCATACTAAGCAGCTACCTGTAGTAGAAGGTCAGCTTGATAACAGCTTTGCTGAGATTGATTGGCAAGCGCCTTGGTTGTCGCATATTACTCAATTGAGTTATATCAGCAACACGATTGAATGCCTTAGTCGCTCGAAATCACAGAGAAATAGCTTAGATAATTTAGGTAATTTGGGTGATTCAGAAAGTTTGGATAATGTGAAAAGAACAAATAAGCATGATATAAATGCTTCTGACATCAGTACGCCTGACACGATTGCCAAGGTCTTAAAAGCGGCGATGGCGCAGCAGGCTGATCACTTACAACAGCCGTTACCGCATACCAAACCTGCTCATGACCACAGATCTCAAACGCTACAGTTTGTCTCTCAAAATGCATTGCCTGAAGGGGAAGCATATGAGCATTTCATCGGTACAACTGGCAACATCCCGACGCGTGATAATTTGCATGACTTGTTTAATGGCAGCATTTGGCTGACCTTTCCGAAGACTAAAGCTATGCTCAATTACTACCATATGCTAGAAATCGCCAAACAAGGCATTAGTGAGCGTCGAGGGCGTGTGCGCGACACTATTACTGTCTTTGATGAGAATGGCGCAGTGCTAGTGACTTCTGATGCTAGTATCGGTGAGGCATTGGTTGATTTTGACTGGCAGGCAAGTTTGGTGAAGCCGCGTGCTAAATGGGACAACCCAACTCAGCCTGATAACAGCGCTCAAGCCGCAGTTTATATCTTTGGGCATGCACTGCTTGAGCAGTTGGTACATCCTCGCAAACCTCTATGCGCTCACAGCATTGTCATTCACGTTGCACAAGAATTCTTTACCTTATCATTAGCTGAACGTATGAGTTATTTGGATGACAAAGTTGCCGAATATATGGATACATTATTATCCAATGATGACGTCAAACCGCGCCAGCTTGCGCCGTTACCGATTTTAGGGGTACCGCATTTTTGGGCAGAAAATGCCAATACTGGCTTTTATGAAGACAGCTACGTATTCCGCAATGGACGACGTAAAAAAGACAAAAAGTAAATAGAAAGATATTGCTTAAGAATAGCTCGCTAAACCGTTGTTACGTTTACGATTGTGCCACGATTCGACAACGTCCAGACGTTAACAAAGCCTTGTATGTTTGTTATGGTAAAAGGGAGTTTCTGTTAATCACTACAGATATGATTATCTCTTTTGTTAACACTGACTCATATCAGACAGTTTTGCGAAACTGCGATATTGATTCAAGACAGATCAATCATTTATTGAGCCACTAGTCATACATAAACTTATAATAATTTATGTCCAGGATTTATAACAACGATAAGGAAGCTATCATGAGTGATATTTTTGATGTAAAAGACACCCTTTCGGTTGCTGGCAAGGAACATGCCTACTACAGCCTGCCAAAGCTTACCGAAACTTATGAGCATATCAAGACACTACCATTTTGTATGAAAGTGGTACTAGAAAATCTATTGCGTAACGAAGACGGCGGCCAGTCGGTTGGTAAAAACCATATTGAAGCGGTTGCCAACTGGGATGCAGGGGCTGAGGCGTCAAAAGAAATCGCCTTTATGCCAGCGCGTGTGGTATTGCAGGATTTTACTGGTGTACCATCAGTAGTCGATTTGGCGGCGATGCGTGATGCAGTGGTCGAGCTTGGCGGTAAGGCTGAGCAGATCAATCCGTTTATTCCTAGTGAACTGGTCGTCGATCACTCTGTACAGGTCGATGCTTATGGCCGCGAAGATGCGCTAGATTTGAATGAAAAGATTGAATTTAAGCGTAACAATGAGCGCTATGAATTTTTGCATTGGGGCAAGCAAGCCTTTGAAAACTTCGTCGTGGTACCGCCAGCGACAGGTATCGTGCATCAGGTCAACCTTGAGTATTTAGCCCGTGTCGTGATGGCAGCGGACGTCGATGGCGAGCTGACAGCTTATCCAGATACGGTATTTGGTACAGATAGTCATACCACGATGATTAATGGTATCGGTGTACTTGGTTGGGGTGTGGGCGGTATCGAAGCTGAAGCTGCGATGCTAGGTCAGCCGTCTTCGATGCTGATTCCACAAGTGGTCGGCTTTGAGCTAAAAGGCAAGCTAACTGAAGGCGTCACGGCAACCGATTTGGTACTACGTGTGGTTGAAATGCTGCGTGCACATGGTGTGGTAGGTAAGTTCGTCGAGTTTTATGGCGAAGGCTTGCACAGCATGCCGTTAGCGGACCGCGCTACCATTGCCAATATGTCACCAGAGTATGGCGCGACTTGTGGTATTTTCCCAATTGATCAAATGGCGATTGATTACCTGCGTCTATCAGGTCGTGACGAAGAGCAGATTGAGCTGGTTGAAAAATATGCTAAGGCGCAAGGCTTATGGCATGATGCCGATACACCTGCGGCGACTTATTCGAGCAAGCTAGAATTAGATCTATCGTCAGTACAGCCAGCACTTGCTGGTCCAAACTTGCCACAGCAGCGTATCAATTTGTCTGATATGCATGAGAAGTTTGGCGAAACGCTAGAAAAAATGACCAAAGATCGCAAGTCAGAAGTAGAAGGCAAAGTACGCTTTGATCAAGAAGGCGGCGAGCAAGAGCAAGCTGAACACTTGGCAGCTGAACCGAATATCGAAGTTGATACCAGTGATGACAATGCAGGTTATGCGCCAGCAAACAATGTCTTCTCAAATGTCAGCATCGATGACAAGCAGCACAAGTTACGAGACGGGTCGGTAGTTATTGCCGCCATTACTTCTTGTACCAATACTTCAAACCCAGCAGTAATGATTGGTGCAGGTCTAGTGGCCAAAAAAGCGGCTGCCAAAGGGCTTAAAGCCAAACCTTGGGTTAAGACATCGCTCGCACCGGGTTCTAAAGTCGTAACCGATTATTTAGAAAAAACCCATCTAATGGATGAGCTAGAAAAAACGGGCTTCTATCTAGTAGGGTATGGTTGTACGACTTGTATCGGTAACTCAGGGCCATTATCAGAAGAGATCGAAAAAGGCATTGAAGAAAATGATTTGGTCGCGGCGGCGGTGCTATCTGGTAACCGTAACTTTGAAGGTCGTATTCACTCACACGTGAAGGCCAGTTACTTGGCATCACCACCATTGGTTGTCGCCTATGCACTAGCTGGTACAGTCGATATCGATCTGACCACTCATCCACTAGGACAGGATCAAGATGGCAATGATGTATTCCTAAAAGATATCTGGCCGACTTCAGAAGAAATTAACGAGTTAATTGCCAACAATATTGATGCTGATATGTTCCGCAAAAACTATGGCGAAGTATTTGATGGTAGTGCAGCGTGGAACGCGATTAGTTCAGCGGATAGCCAACTATATCCATGGGATGAAGGGTCAACTTATATCAAAAACCCACCGTTCTTTGATGGTATGACCATGGAGCCAGAAGGTATCCCTGATATCGAAGGCGCGCGTATTCTAGGTCTATTTGGTGACTCAATCACCACCGATCATATCTCACCAGCAGGTAATATCGATCCGGCCTCACCAGCAGGTAAGTACTTGCAAGAGCGCGGTGTGATGGAAGCAGACTTCAATAGCTATGGTTCACGCCGTGGTAACGATGCAGTCATGACCCGTGGTACCTTTGCCAACATCCGTATCAAAAATACCATGATGGGCGGTAAAGAAGGTGGCTATACTTATTACTTCAAGGATGACAGCGCTACGCTACAAGATGGCGAAGAAATGCCTATCTATAATGCAGCGATGAAATATAAAGAAGACAAGCGTCCGCTCGTGGTACTGGGTGGGGCAGAGTATGGTTCTGGTTCGAGCCGTGACTGGGCAGCTAAAGGTACTATCTTGCTAGGCGTAAAAGCGGTGTTGACCAGCTCGTTTGAGCGTATTCACCGTTCAAACCTAGTCGGTATGGGTGTGCTGCCATTGACGTTTAAAGACGGTCAAAATGCAGAGACCTACAAACTAGATGGTTCTGAAGTGCTGAGCATCACAGGTCTGGACAATGGCGAGAGTAAAACAGCCACGGTTACGGCTACACGTGCTGACGGAACGGCAGAAACCTTTGAGGTAAATGTCGGTCTACAAACGCCAAAAGAGCGCGAATATGTGCGTCATGGCGGCGTATTGCACTATGTACTACGTCAACTGGCTGCTGAGAGCAAAGAAGCAGGCTAGTAATGTATTAGACTTAGTATGAAAAAAGCCCAATCTCCGTCAAAGTAGGGGATTGGGCTTTTCTATGGAAGACGTTTCTTCTTCCTGTTACTTTACCTTTTAAGCCTTCTCAGTCAGCAGCTTAATGCCTAGCCCCATAAATACGACACCACTTATTTTATTCATCATGGATTCAATTTTTGGATTCTCTCTTAGTTTTTTGCTGAACTTTGATGCCAGCAGCGCCAAACTCAAGCACCATATAAAGCCTGTGGTAGCAAAAGTCAGTCCCAACATCAAAAATGACAGCATGCCATAAGTATAACTAGCGTCGATAAACTGAGGAAAGAACGCCAAGAAAAATAAAGCGACTTTTGGGTTAAAAGTATTGGTCAACACACCTTGCTTATATATTTGCCAACCATCTACAGCCTTTTGGTTAGTCACGTCCTGATCTTTGGATAAATTGTTTGCTATCGAGCTCGAGTTTTTGCTCAGTAGCATTTTTAGACCCAAATAGCACAAGTAAGCCGCACCGATATATTTGACGATCATAAACGCCGTAGGGGAATTGGCAAGCAATACGGACAATCCTAGCGCCGCCAATAGGGTGTGTACCAAAATACCCGAAGTAATGCCAAGAACAGAATAAAATCCTGCTGTTTGCCCCTGTGAAATACTACGGGTGATGATGTACATGCTATCCGTACCTGGCGTGAGGTTTAACAAAATAGCCGCTAAGATAAACCCCAGATAATTCTCGATACCAAACATCGCAATCACTTCCCTTTAATCACGCCAAGCCCCATCATTTATAGTATGTGGCTGCACTTTATCAATACGCTTATCAGATCGATATTAACGAGTATTAGATAGGTTGGCAATAGCGCTATCAACAGTAAGCTAGCAGCTATTAATAATAAGCTAACGACAACAGAATAGAGGATGTTGAGAAACGACAGGCATAAAGAAGCCCAGTCACCATATGATGACTGGGCTTCTTTATTGTTCGCTTATTAGTCTAATCTGATGCTAAGCAAAAGTGCTAATAAGTGACGCCGAATAGTGGCGTCCCCAGGGGGATTCGAACCCCCGTTACCGCCGTGAAAGGGCGGTGTCCTAGGCCTCTAGACGATGGGGACGCATAGAGTGTTATAACCAGTGGTTACAACGGTACTTCACAATATCAGATAGCTTAGTAAATAAGCATTGCCTAGGTGCTGATATCGTCCTACTAGCGAGTATTTATTATTACGTTTCAGTAATACTGAGCGTTGCTATAAATAAGTATGGTGGAGCTAAACGGAGTCGAACCGTTGACCCCTTGCATGCCATGCAAGTGCTCTACCAACTGAGCTATAGCCCCTCGCTAAGAGTGTGCGTATTTTATGTAAGAGCGGCAGTCTTGTCAACAACTATTTTAAAAATAATGCATAAATATGCAAAAAAAAGTGATTTAGCCTGTTTTAAAGGCTCAACAAGCCCAAATTAGCGTGGATTTTGCTTAATGGCAATCTCTTTTAGGGCTTTATCGGTATAAAACTCTTCTTCGCTACCATCAGAAAAAATAATCGCACAGCATTCAGTTGGCATATATTGACCGCCTTTTTCTCGGATCGTTCTGATACCTTTGACGCCAATGATGTCATATTTGCTCAATTTATCTAGATTATGCTTGGTGTAACCGCAGTAAGTGCTGTATATCCATTTTAAATCTTCGAAGTCTTGGCCCTTGGTCAGGGTCAAAGTTGCATCAAACAGCTCCTTTACGATGGCATCATAATATTTTTGGGCTTCTTTTAGCGTGTTAAAGACATAATCTTTGCTTTCTATCGTGACGGTTTTGGCGGCCATGTTTATTTCCAATTAAAATATTTAATAAAAGATATCTAATAATTTGAGGTAGTAGTAACTGCGCTTAACGAAAAAAGGGCCAGAGATGGCCTGACCCTTTTACATTCGACAAGTTTAGCTAGTTAACTGTTTAGTAGATAAGCTATTCAGCTTCTAAACTATTCAGCAGCAGTTAAGAAATCTGGCAACTCTGCCGCTTGTTTCTCAAGTTTTTTCAGTTTCTTTTTACCGAGGCCACCCAGTACGTCAACCGCATGGCGCAAGCGTGTCAGCGTCATATCAGCACCGATAATCGCCATAGAGTTCATGACTGGCGTCGATGAGGTGCTACCAGCGATAGCGATAAAGAACGGCGCCATAAAGTCACGCATCTTGATATCAAGGTGAGCAGCAAGGCCTTTTAGCGTGGCATAGATGTTTTCTTCTGACCACGTTGGTAAGACTTCTAATTGCCAAAGCGCTAATTGCAGCATCTCGATAATTTGCTCAGGGGTGAGCGATTTATGAGTGAAGCTCTCAGCATTGATGTCAGGTAGGTTTTGGAAGTAGAAACCACCCCAATTAACCGCATCAGACAATAGCTCGATACGTGGCTGAATCGCCGCTGCGATAGCAGTCAGTTTGTCACTGTTGCTGGCCCACTCAAGGATTTTATTCTTTAATTCTTCAGGGCTAAGCGCACGTAGCCATTCTGCATTGAGCCAGTTTAGCTTTTCGATATCGAAGATAGGGCCACCAAGCGACACACGCTGAATATCAAAGCTGGCAATCATTTCTTCTAGCGTAAACTGCTCAGCATCATTGGGCATTGAGTAGCCCATACGGCCGAGGTAGTTTAGCAGTGCTTCAGGTAGCACGCCTGCATCACGATAGTAAGTGATAGAGGTTGGGTTTTTACGTTTAGACAGTTTTGACTTGTCCGGGTTGCGCAGTAGCGGCATGTGGCAAAGGGTCGGCATTTCCCAACCAAAATAATCATATAGCAGTTGATGCTTAGGCGCAGAGTTCAGCCACTCTTCACCGCGCATCACATGAGTGATTTCCATCAAGTGGTCATCGACGACGTTGGCTAAATGATACGTTGGCATGCCGTCTGTTTTTAGCAGTACTTGCATATCGACTTGAGTCCAAGGGAACTCAACGGTGCCACGTAGCATGTCTTGTACCTGACAAGTGCCTTCGGTCGGTACGCGCATACGAGTCACATGCGGTTTGCCCTCACTTACCAATTGCTCGGTTTTTTCTGGTGCAAGATGAGCACAGCGACCATCATAACGAGGGGTCTCGCCATTGGCCATTTGTTCAGCGCGCATAGCGTCTAACTCTTCACTGGTACAAAAACAGCGGAACGCATGGTCTTTTTCTATGAGTATCTCAGCGTGCTTTTTATAGATATCGCTACGCTCGCTCTGACGATAAGGGGCGTGTGGGCCGCCAATATCTGGGCCTTCTGCCCAATCCAGACCAACCCAACGTAAAGCGTCCAAAATCATTTGTTCTGATTGCTCAGTTGAGCGAGTCTGATCAGTGTCTTCGATACGTAAGATGAATTCTCCGCCATGCGCTTTGGCAAAAGCCAAGTTAAACAGGGCAATATAGGCAGTACCTACGTGAGGAAAGCCAGTTGGTGATGGGGCGATACGCGTGCGCACAGGGCGCGTGCTGTCAGTAGAGGTTTGCATGATAAAAGTCTCAAAGTTTGCTATCGATATAAGCTATCAGTATAAATAGCGATGAAAGATATGAAGTTGATGTTAAGAAATAGCGTAAAATATAGCGCTAGTATAACAGAGACATGTGATATTTTTAATGAAAAGCCCTTCTAGTGCTTGACTACAGGTGTATCCTTGCGATAATAATGCTAAGCAAGTCATAACTTGTTTATTTTCATCTAATTACTGGCCAGTACGGTCGTCATCTATTGAGTTGTTTGTGTCCCTATCAAAGTCTAAGCCAAAATCGAAAGCCAGTCCTTCTGCCGCCGCTGATCTCTCTGAGTCAGTGTCCAATCCTTCTGCTGTAAAGGATGCGTCTACGCAAGATGTCGATCTGGATGTTACTCACGCCCGTCATGAGGGCGATATCACGTCTGATGAATTAAGTTTTGTCCATGATGCGGTGTTACTGCAAGAGACTGTCGCTGCGGTGCTCGGCGTAAAATCCTTGCCCAAGCAAAAAGCAGGCGACCAAAATAGCTTAAATATAAGTGGCGTCTACGTTGATGTGACCTTTGGTCGAGGTGGTCATAGCCGACTGCTATTAAGTCAACTTGCCGATGATGCAACACTGATTGTCTTTGACAAAGATCCGACAGCCATCAGCGTGGCGCAAGAGCTAGCAAGCAAAGACAGCCGCGTGCGTGTGGTTCACGATAGTTTTGCGACGTTGACCGACAGCTTGGCTGCTATGGGCATCACTGAAGTTGATGGATTGATGGCAGATTTGGGCATCTCATCACCGCAGATCGACGATGGTAGTCGCGGCTTTAGTTTTATGCGCGATGGGGCAGTAGACATGCGTATGGACACCAGCCGTGGCCAGTCAGTTGCCGAATGGCTTGAAAAAGTCGATGATGAAACGTTGGCCAATGTGCTTTATGAGTTTGGCGAAGAGCGTCATAGTCGCCGTATTGCACGCGCTATCAAACAGATGGAAAGCTACGAGTCTACGCTTGAGTTGGCAGAAGTCATCAAAGTAGCGCATCCCAACTGGCAGCGCGGCAAACATCCAGCGACTCAAAGCTTTCAGGCCATGCGTATTTTCATTAACAATGAGCTGGGCGATGTTGACGATTTTTTAGCGCAAAGTATTCCTATCTTAAAATCAGGTGGGCAGCTTGCGGTCATTAGCTTTCACTCATTAGAAGATCGCCGTATCAAGCAGTTTTTGCAGCGACATAGCAAAGGGCAATATCCAGAAGACGAAAACCTGCCAATGCCGCCGAATCGTCCGCGCTATTTCAGCAAGCCAAAACGTGTTGGCCCAAGCAAAGCTGAGACGAGTCAAAACCCGCGTGCGCGCAGTGCATGGTTGCGTATGGCAATTCGCACCGACACAGCTTATGAGCAGATGACAGCACCATAGAACATCGTGCTGCTACAAATTATAGTCGAATATGATTGATGAGTTGTCTAAGATTGCTAATGTTTGTCTAAATGATGCGCAAATGTCCTAATGGCTACGCCACTGTTAAAAATCTGTAAATATTGTCTGTTAGGCTCAGCAGTTGGTTTTTATCTGCTTAATAGTTGCACGGGTTTATATGTAGTATAGCCATGCAACGTGTTTGGTTGTGGTATGACATATTGATAGCCATGAGTTGTGATGACTTGTGGCTCCTGAATATATTAGCTATCGGATGTGATCTTTATATTCGTTTTTTTAGGTTTAGTTTTTACACTTATAAGTGTCTTTGGTTTTATATTTATCGATGGTATGACCGAATAATGACACGTTCATCTTTCGCAATCCGTTATCTACTCTACCGTTTACGTTCACCTTTTTGAGATCGTCATGGCAATATCTGACAAACCTGCGAATCGCCGCACTGCTACACCTTATAATACCGATGTCGGCGAGCTGTTCGTGCGCCGGTTTAATGTGGTGAGCATTTATGTGGTCGTGCTACTGCTATTGGCAGCCACGATTGTATGGAGTGGTATCAAAACTGCCGAAGAAGTTCAGCAATATCATCAGGACTACAAAACCTTGCAAGACATGAAAAAACAAGAACGTAAGCTACAAGTAGAGCATCAGCGTCTATTGATTGAGCAGCAAACCTTTAGCGCCACTCCGCAGATTGCCAGTCGAGCGGTTGCTGAATTGGGTATGTATTCGCCAACATTAAAGGATAAGTTGATTATTCAGCCTGGTGTCGCTACTGCATTGGTACCAGTGGTTACGGAAGACTCAGAGGAAGATATGTCTGACGTGATTGGGCCACGTGCCTCTACGGACATCTCTCCTGAAGAACCAGCGACGGAGGCAGGACAATGAGTGAGAAAAAGCCTAAATCCACCGCAAAAAACACCAGCAAGAAACCAGCCAGCGGCAAGGTAACCAAACCTCTCCGCCGAGCCAGTGCTGCTAAATCTGGTCAGACGAGCAGCAAGCCTGATAAAGCTGCAAGCAATCGTAAGGCCAAGTTGTTTGGTCGTATCAAAAAAAGCGACACCCAAGGCGCTTATACCAGTGTAAAAAATCGCAAGAGTAAAATGGTTTTTTCGAGCAAAGCGTCAGGTGCTTCTGCTCTCGGTGGTTTTGAACAAGACAAAAACCGTTTTCGTATGGTCTGGGGTCTGGCGCTGGTCATATTAGCGCTACTGATTAGCCGCGCTTATTATATTCAGGTTGCCAACGCACAGTTTTATCAAGACAAAGGCAATGAGCTCATTACCAGTGAGCGAACTCAAAAATCTTATCGCGGTATGATTACCGATCGTAATAATCTACCGCTTGCGGTCAGTGCACCGCTCGCGACGGTTTCATTCAGTCCGCATGATTATTCGCGTGAATATTACGAGCTAAAGCGCATTATCATCACCAACCCTAGCAGTCCCCAATTACAGGCACGTATGCAAAAGCGTCTGGATAATATGGACCTGAACAAGCTGGCCGCTGCTGCCAATATCTCGGTCAATGAACTAAAGAAAGTTACGGCCATTGATGACAGTATCGATGTGACCGATGAGAAAGCCGTAAAAGCTGCTTTGCCATCTGGTGCGGGCTCACACTATTTGCCACTGCTTAATAAGGTCACGCCTGAGATTGCCCAAAGCGTCAGCTCGCTTGATTTCCCTGGCGTCTACGAAAAGAATTTCTTTCAGCGTTATTACCCGCAGCCACAGTCTAACGCACAGCTGCTAGGCTTTATGGGTCAAAATGCCAAAGATCCTGAAGGCGGTTACGAAGGCCGTGCTGGTATTGAGCGTCAGTATGAAAAAGATCTGGCAGGTGATGACGGAAAAGTACTGGTTCTAAAAGACGCCAAACAAAACAGCCTAAAAGAAATCAAACAAATCGAGCCAGAAGTACCTGGTAAAGATGTGGCATTGACGATTGATTCGCGCTTACAGTATTTGCTGTATAAAGAGCTAGAAAAAGCTGGGCGTTTGCAAAAAGCACGTTGGTCAACGGGTATGATCGTTGACGTACAAACTGGTGAAGTATTAGCACTATCGACATGGCCGTCGTTTAACTCAAACAACCTCAACGAGATGACGGGTGAAAACCAGCGTAACCGCGCACTGTTAGATGTGTTTGAGCCAGGTTCGGTGATGAAACCGTTTACCGTGGCGGCAGCGCTAGACTCGGGTAAATATACGCCAACGACCTTGATTGATACCAACCCTGGTTCGATTCGCGTACGTGGCTATACCATTCGAGATCATAACAACTTGGGTATGATTAACATGGCCACGCTATTACAGAAATCCAGTAACGTTGCCTCTACCAAGATTGCGCTATCATTGCCAGCCGATGCTATTAGTAATATGCAACGACAGTTTGGCTTTGGCTCAAAAACACCTTTGCAGTTCCCAGGTGAGGGCAGCGGTTTGATCGTCACGCCAAAAGAAAAAGAAACCTCGCGCCGTGCAACGGTTAGTTATGGTTATGGTCTACAAGTGACATTAGCACAGGTTGCACAGGCGTACTCAGCCCTAGCAGCAGGTGGAGTCATGCATCCATTAACTTTAATTAAAGATGACAAGTCGCAGCCAAGCAAACGCATTATGGCGCATGAGCAAGCAATGTCTATCGTACAGATGCTTGAGAGCGTGACTGAGCCTGGTGGTACGGCGAAAGCTGCTGCCATCGATGGATATCGCGTGGCAGGTAAGACAGGTACGTCACGCCGTATCAATCCAGATGGTGGTTATTATACCGACCAGTATCGTAACGTCTTTGCTGGTATGGCGCCTGCATCCAATCCAAAGCTGGTGGGCGTGATGCTTATCGAAGACCCGCGCGGTCAGATTTATGCTGGTCTAACGGTCGCACCTGTCTTCCATAATGTAATGAAAGAAGCATTGCGATTGTATAATGTGCCTTTGGATAAGCCACTAAAAACGGAAGCGCAGTAAGCGTTCAATTATTTTAAATGTTCAGTTCTACTGAGCTGACACGTTTTAACTGTTTAGGATTTATCTATGACTATATCATCGCTAGATAGCGCTACTGTTACTTTACAACAGCTTATAAATGCCAATAAAAGCCAGCAGCAAAAACTGGCTGAGCAGCTTACAGCGATGATAGCAACATCGATTCAGGAAGCATCCAATCAAGCGAGTTTAGATCAAGCTCAATCTATTGCCCATATTCCTTTTCAACAGTTTCGCTTGGATAATCGCCAATTGGAAGCGAATGACGTATTTGTCCTGTTAAAAAGTCAAACAGCCAATTCTGAAAAAAGTCGCGATTATTTATTGCAAGCCGCTGAACAAGCCGCGTTTATTCTCTCAGAGATTGACCCTAGCGTTTTGCTTAGCGAAGCAAACAATCACTCAAATACCAGTAGTGAACCGCAGACAGATAGTATTGCTAATGCACCTCAGCAACTAGCAGCATTACCATGCCCTGTATTGTACGTTCCTAATATTCGCGACTTTTTGGGTAGCTTAATTCAAGCGCGCCTGCAATATCAGCAGCCAGTGACCCTACCGACCGTGGTTGCGGTGACTGGTACGAATGGTAAAACAACCATCAGCCAGTTAGTAGCACAGCTTATTCAGATGATGGGTCAGAGTAGCGCGGTGATGGGTACGGCAGGTAATGGTAGACTTGGCGCTCTGGTGCAAGCCAGTCATACCACGGGCGATGCGTTAGCTGTCCAACAGTTCTTACATCAGATGGGAACAGAGCAGGCAGAAATATTGGCATTAGAGGCTAGCTCTCATGGGTTGGATCAGCAACGTCTACAAGGGATGCCAGTCACTGTAGCGCTTTATACCAATTTGAGTCGTGACCATTTAGACTATCATGCTGATATGGCAGAATATGCCGCTGCCAAAGCCAAGCTATTTGATAAAGCGCATTTCCCAGATTTGACCCATGCCATTATCAACATCGATGATGAGCACGCTCAGGTTATGTTAGATACGGCAAACGCTAGCGGTTTGACGGTATGGACATACAGTTTGGATTCATTAAAAGCTGCTACTTTTGTTGCCGCTGATATTACGCCGAGTCTGCAAGGCGTCAAAATAAATCTGCGTATTGAGTTTGGTAATGAGAAAACTGACAACATAGAGATTGTCAGTCCATTATTAGGTCGCTTCAATGTAGCCAATTTGCTCGCAGCGATAGCAGCCGTCGTAGCACTTGATACTGACTTGGCTATGAATATCGAGCGTATTGCGCCTGCTGTTGCACAGTTGCAAGGTGCGGTTGGGCGTATGCAGCGTGTACCGTCAAATGATGGCTGCTTTATCGTTGATTATGCGCATACTCCAGATGCGCTAAGCCAAGTGCTGGCAAGCTTAAAAACCCACTGTAAAGGTCAGCTATGGGCAGTATTTGGTTGCGGTGGAGATCGTGATGCAGGCAAGCGACCGTTGATGGCGCAAGCAGGTCTGGCAGGTGCTGATCGAGTTGTTTTGACTGCAGATAATCCACGTACCGAAGACCCCAAGATGATTTTGCAAGATATGCAGGCTGGTATGACCGCTGAGCAATATCAACGAACCCATATCGAGCCTGCCCGCCAAACCGCTATTGAATATGCAGTTAGTCACTCAGGTGTGGATGATATCGTAGTCATCGCAGGTAAAGGTCACGAAACCTATCAAGAGATTAACAACGTTCGCTATGATTTCGATGACAGTGTTGTTTTGCAGCAGGCATTGAATCAAGCGGGACGTGTGTAATTAATTGGCTTTCGATACATGAATTAGTAAAAATTGATCATTAAATATAAAAATTAAGTAGTCATCATATAAGGTAATCATTATGACAGCCGACACCGATAATACTGTCCAGTCGCAAGGGCTTTATGTTTGGCAAATGGACAATCTGCTCGCAGCGACCACGTCGCTCGATGGGCATTGGCAACTACCACAAGGCCATGCAGCAGAGCAGACTGCTTTAGCCAGTAAGCGGATAGCCACCGATACCCGCACGATAAAGCCAGGCGATATATTTTTGGCGCTAAGCGGCGATAATTTTGATGGACACGATTACATCGAGACAGCGATATCAAAAGGCGCTGTTGCCGCTGTTGTCTCGCGTCCTATATCGTTGTCCGGCTCAAATGCTATTCCGCAATTGGTAGTCAGCGATACCCGTTTAGCGTTAGGTCAATTGGCAGCGTATCGTCGTCAGCAGCACAAAGATTTAACTGTGATTGCGATTACGGGCTCTAGCGGTAAGACTACTTGTAAAGAAATGCTAGGCAGTATTTTTGGTAGATTGGCACCAACCTTGATCACTCGTGGTAACCTCAATAACGATTTGGGTGTACCAATGATGTTGCTTGAGTTATCAGACCATCATCGTTATGCTATTTTAGAGTTAGGCGCAAACCATATTGGCGAGATTGCTTATACGACTGAAATCGTTCAGCCTGATGTGGCCTGTATCTTAAATATTGGCACCGCGCATTTGGGTGAGTTTGGTAGCCGTGAAGGTATTTGCCAAACCAAGGCTGAGATTTACCATACGTTGACGGATGCGCAGTTTGCAATTGTTCCTGATAAGGATGATTTTACCAATCAGTTGCGTCGTATCGCTGAAAAGTACACCTCGCATGTGATTGGCTTTGGTAATACGGATGTAAGTGCAAGCCATCTAGACGTAGAGCCTGAACGTAGTGAGTTCAAACTACATATCGGTAACCAAATCCATGATATCAACTTGCCATTGGCAGGTGAACACAATGTCAATAATGCCTTGGCTGCTGCTGCCTGTGCGCATGCGCTAAATATTGCAGTGAGTGACATCGTCATTGGGCTAGAAAATGCGCGTCCTGCTAAAGGTCGTCTAAATAGCCAGATACTTGGTATGCATCGTCTCATTGATGATACTTATAATGCCAACCCTCATTCAGTACGTGCCGCCGCCAAAGTATTGGCCGCGCAAACAGGTACGCAAGTTATGGTACTGGGCGATATCGGTGAGTTAGGCGAGGCGGCCATCAGTGAGCACCAAAGCTTGGGCCGTACTATCGCAACCACAGGTATCAATGTGCTGCTTTGTGTTGGCGAATATGCCCCTTATACCGTCGCGGGTGCGCAAGAGGTATCTGATATCAGTGCTCATGCCTTTACTGACAAAGACAGTTTATTACAGTATTTACAGCCGTATTTGCAAGCGCAACAAGCTAAGCCTTGTACTGTGTTGTTCAAAGGCTCTCGTTCCATGCGAATGGAAACACTTATTCATGCGCTAGTAGAGGAGTAGGCGGTGTTAGTTTGGTTATTCGGCTGGCTTGGCCAGTATTATACGCCGTTTTCTGCGGTTTCTTCGTTGACGCTGCGAGCATTGCTTGCCGTTGTTACCGCCCTTGTATTTAGCATGATGTTTGGTGGCCGTGTCATTCGGCACTTGCGATCGCTCAAATACGGTCAGGCCATTCGTAACGACGGGCCTCAGTCGCATTTGGCCAAGACTGGTACGCCAACCATGGGCGGGGTATTGATCCTAAGTGCGATTGGCATATCGACGCTGCTGTGGGCACGATTGAACAATCCCTATGTTTGGATTTTGCTCGTGGTTATGGTTATCTTCGGCGCCGTAGGTTGGGCTGATGATTGGCTAAAAATTAAGTACAAAGATCCAAAAGGCTTAATCGCTCGCAAAAAGTACTTTTGGTTGTCTATGGGCGCACTGTTTGTCGGTGTTTCTTTGTACTATATTGCCACGCTACAACCCGATATCAACACCACGCGTGAGATGCAGGATCTGCTATTGCCAGTATTCAAAGACTGGATGATTCCATTTTCAGCAGTGCCATTTGGTATTGGCTTCATCATCTTTACCTACTTTGTGATTAATGGTGCTTCTAACGCAGTCAATCTAACCGATGGTTTGGATGGTTTGGCGATTTTGCCAGTCGTTCTTGTCGCTGCAGGTTTGGGCGCGATGGCCTATGTATCAGGCGATGTACGCTTTGCTGATTACTTGCATGTACCTTATATTCCTTATAACTCCGAAGTCATCATCGTTTGTGGTTCAATGGTCGGAGCAGGTCTTGGTTTCTTATGGTTCAACGCGCATCCAGCACAAGTATTTATGGGTGATGTTGGCGCGCTAGCACTAGGTGCAATGCTAGGTACTATCGCCGTGATGACCCGTCAAGAGATTGCCTTTGCGATTATGGGTGGTCTGTTTGTCGCAGAAGCGCTATCAGTTATGTTGCAGGTTGGTTCGTACAAACTGCGCAAAAAACGCGTCTTCCGTATGGCACCGCTGCATCATCATTTTGAAGAAATTGGCTGGAAAGAAACGCAAGTGGTGGCGAGATTTTGGATTATTGCCATTATCCTTGTCATCCTTGGGCTAATGACGCTAAAGCTACGTTAAGCTATAACCGCCAGATATCTATATGGATATCAATTTGCAAAAATCCAAAAAGCCGTTTCAATCATGATTGAGACGGCTTTTTGTCGCTCAAGACCCATGAATTTTGTTAAAATGCGAAGCATATTGCTATCACTTTGAGATGCCCGTGTCGTTATTTATTTGTCCACTTTGTCAGTCACCACTAGATCCTGCTGTAGATACTTGGCGCTGTGACGGCAGTTTGCACCCTAAGCAGACTTCACATCCTTTTGATGTAGCGCGTCAAGGCTATGTCAACTTACTGCCAGTACAACAGAAAAAGTCCAAAGCCCCCGGTGATAGTCAAGAATCTATCGATGCGCGTAAACGGTTTTTGAATCATGGGCACTATGCACCGCTCCAAAAGCTAATTAGCCAAAAAATGACAGAGTTTCTGTCTAACGATGAGTTAATAGATAAGCAAGATAGCAAGCCGGTCAATTGGCTTGATATTGGCTGTGGAGAAGGCTACTACACGCAGGCAATGGCACAAATGGGAACGGATGTTATAGACACGCTGATAGCCGCTGACATCAGTAAGCCTGCAGTGGTTGAGCTGGCCAAAGTCAGTAAAGTAGCAGGTCGTCTATGGTATCAGCCGCGCCAAGAAGATACTGCCAAAACGACAGCAGTCTATCCATTAGTGACCAGTGCTGCACATTTACCATTACGCCCGCACAGTATAACGGGCATTAGCAGTATTTTTAGCCCTATTTTGCCCGAGGCGTTTGATAATGTATTGATGGATGGTGGCTATTTAATTATTGCCAAACCTGATGTCGGGCATTTGGCAACGATGCGTGATGCGTTATTTGATGATGTGCGTGAGCATGATTCTGATAAATTCTTGCAAGAATTGGCACCGTATTTTACGTTGGCTGAGACTTGCCGTGTCAGTACGGATCTGACACTATCCGCAGAGGATTTGGCTGATTTGATGACGATGACACCTTATGCGTACCGTGCCCGCAGCGAAAAAAGGCAAGCACTACTGGCAGCTGTAGAAACAGCAGCATTTAGCACAGAGGCAAAGTTTCTGGTTTATATTTTGCAGAAAACGTCTGTTTAGCACATTTAGAGCATAGCAGTATGGGGTATTGCTATGCTCGTTTTAAACATTAGCCAGCAACTTCACCGTGTCCGTATTTGCATCCTTCAACAATCAGCTAGTCATTCGTGTTTTTATAAATATCCTGTCTACGATGCTTACCGATAAATCGTAAATAGACTGTCATTTAACCAAACATTACGCCAACACCTAACATGCCTTTAATCGCGCATGCCTTCGTAACAATCGCAACCTTTCTTCAAGTTTCATAAATCTACTTAATACTAGAATCATTTATCATTCTCTTTGTCGATAGAGTAAAGCTTTATCACGATAGTTCATTTAACACTAAGTGAATTATCTATAACTACTCTAAATATGAATTCAAAGGAATAAAATGATGAAAAAGATACTAGTTAGCTCGATTCTAGCCGTTACTGCTTGTTTGTCGATGGTTGGTCAGGCCAATGCCGCGCCTAATTTTGATAAGCATCATACAGCTCAGGTACAGCATCAAAAACACAGCAGCAATAAAGAGAGTAATAACTATAAGCATGCCAAAGTTAAGGCAGCCAAGTCATATCAAAAAGTGAACGTAGTGGCTGCTAAACACAAAGCAACAGCCAAAAATGTCCATGCTAAAAACAGCAATGCTAAAAATAGCCACGACAAAAACAATCATGACAGAAACAACCATGATCGTCGCTCATAAAAATACAATCCTAGAATCCAAAAATAGCGCCTTAATTAGGCGCTATTTTTTTGTTCTTATATGACACTATTGAGCGTTACTAGTTGAGCAAATGCTACTGACTGATAAATGTCATTGATTTGGATGTACCGCTTTTATTAGGCTGAGTGAGTGTGACTTTGCTACTCAAAACATCGCCTTTGGCATTGATTTTATAGCATTCTGACGACGTACCTGCAGCATCAGAAGTCAAAAGCAGATTGCCTGAGGTTTTTATACAGAGCCACGCCGTGTTATTTGTATCTTGTGTGAGTGACCAGTCCTGCTTATAAGTGGCGGTTTTCTGACGCATACTACTGTCAGCATATACGTTTTCAGTGATGAGCTGATTTGAGTCGCCCACCGTAGCTATCTTAGGGATACTTGTCGTTTGGCTAGCGCTTGAATACTCACCCGTACTATCCGTAAAACCATGGAACACCAATGGATTTAGCGTAAAGTAATTTATAGCGACGGACTGATCCGTAATCTGCTGATTTACTGTGTTGATTGTGCTGACTTCTGCGCCTTGTACCATTTTATTATTAAAACGCATGCTGCCTTTAGGGGTTATTTGAATATCTGCGGCTACGCTTTGTCCGCCGACAGTAGCGACCAATTTTTCACTCCGTTGTTTGGTATAGATATTGAGTAAGGCAGTCTCAACTGGGTATTGAGTGACTACGTTAGCAGAGTTGTTATTTTGATTGGTATTACCTGTTGCCATGCCGCCCATGCCAGTAGCGCAAGCACTCAATCCGAGTCCTGCTACGATACACATTCCTAGTGTCTTCATCGTTGTATCCTTTAGTTTATTTAAATAAATATTACCGATATCTACTATAATCCAATTTTTTGACAATGGCATCTGCCGAGTATCAGTGACCCTACTGTTATTACATTTTTGTACGGTATAGCAATGATGATAAATATAGATACAAAGCTAGATTGAGCACCAAATAAGAACTTGAAGCCTTTTCGTATAAGAGTTTAGGGATAAAATTAAGCTATTAATAAAACGAATTATAATAGAGTATCTACTCATTTTATGAGTCACTCTCAGCCCATGGTACGAGTTTTTTAGATTGGTCAATTAATGTGTTATTTGACGAGGTATATAGTTATTAGACTCATACAACACCCAGAATTAAGGCTAAACAGAAGTGTTTCAGACAGCAGTAGAGAATAAGTATAGACTGAAAGTCTTACTATTAAAAAGTATAAAAAATATCTAAAGAAGGGTAGAACAAGATAGAAAAACTGAGGTTTTGCTTAAGAAGAATAAGATTGGCGGTGAAGGAGGGATTCGAACCCTCGATACGCTATGAACGTATACACACTTTCCAGGCGTGCGGTTTCAGCCACTCACCCACTTCACCGTTTTTTGAACGCCTAAGTATAGCGGATACCATTTAAAATGTCACGACTTGCGCGCTATCTTTCTTTATTGGCAAGCGCCTGCTAGGATAGCAAGTATGTAACGGCAAGTATAAATGGTTGAAAGTTGAATGATAAGTTTTAGTAGGCTTAAGTACGGATGTAAGAATAGTGCGCTGATGGCAGTATTGCTTGTCACGACAGGTATTACTCAAGCACATGCTGATGATTTGACCCAGTGTAGCCAGTCTTTTTATGGTGGTATTTATCCTGAATTTACCAATAGCAAGCTAAAGAAAGACACACAAGCACTATGTATGGATGGCTTTGCGGTTATGTACTCGGGGGTATCACGCACGCCGCTCTGGTCGGCAGAGTATCTCGATCGCACACGTCTACAACAATCTAAACAGATTGACCGTGAAGATAGCTTTCATGAAGAGAGTAAACTGCCAAAGTCAGCACGAGCCTCATTATCTGATTATTCAGGTTCTGGCTATGACAGAGGGCATTTGGCACCCAATGCCAATATGGCCAATCGCAGCCAGCAGTACGATAGTTTTAGTTTAGCCAATATTGCCCCGCAGTCACCACGTAACAATCGCTACATTTGGCGTAATATCGAATCTGCCACTCGCTATTTAACGCAGCAATACGGTGAGGTGTATACCATCACAGGTGTGGCATTTACTGATAAAAAAACCAAGCAGCTTGCTAACCGTGTTCTTGTGCCTAGCCATTTCTTCAAAGCTGTATATATCCCAGCAACTAATCAGGCAGGCGTGTATTACGCCCCAAATGATGAGTCAGAACGCATCGACGTAATTAGTATCGATGAGCTGACCACTGAGATTGGCATTGATGTATTACCTATGCTAGATAGTCAGTCCAAATCTCAAGCGTTTGATTTACCATTGAAGGCAGGTGAGAGCTCAGATGCGCCAGCAGAAGAGCCAGAGTGGATGCTGTTTGTCTGGGCTATTTTAGAATGGTTGATTGCACAATTACAGGCTTAAACTGAAAGTAAGACCCTAAAACCGCGTCATTCTGAAAAAATACAATGTTACTGATAATAAGGATAATCAAATGATTGAGCCATTCGCCAACGACCATCAAAGCATGCAGATTGGTGATCTTGTCATTGAAAATCAAAAAGACAAGATTATTATATATGGTGATATTGATCTCACTTTTGATGAGTTAGGATATAAGCAAGCCCAACAGTTGCATGAGCTATCGGGAAAAATCGTACAAGCATTTGAAGATAAAAATCTATATAGCAAGAATGATGCTAAGTCAAAGGAAAATGATGACCAATTAGATAAAGATATCGACAATCCTTTTCTGTAACTCTTTGATATAGTTTTATTTTTATAGAAATAAGAAACTGTAAAAAAATTACTAGGCAAAACCTAAAAATTGCTTATAATGAGTTAAGACATCGCTTGTGTCGCTTGAATCTTTAATAAAAAGCTTATAAGTTGTAATGGTAACTATCATTTAAAAAGGTCGAAATCATAAAGCTCGTAATGAAAGATTCTAGCAAAGGATAAGCATAGGACAACAGAAACATAACGTTTCGAGTAATCATTGTATGAAGGGAGTCAATCTATGAAATTATTTACAAAGACCACTTTAGCAGTTGCTGGTATTGGTATTGCTAGCATGGCATTTGCCGCTGACCCATTAGCCAACACTACTTGGCAAACATATGATGAAGGCAAGCCAAAAGGTACGGTAAAAATCACTGAGTCAAACGGTGTGTTGACCGGTACACTTATTGCTACTAACTCAGCTAAAGGCAAAAAGCACGTTGGTACGACCATTATTAAAGGTCTACAAGCTGATGGTGGCGGTAAATATAGTGGTGGTACGATTACTGACCCTGAGAAA
The DNA here is from genome assembly GCF_947500265.1 of uncultured Psychrobacter sp. GTDB lineage: Bacteria > Pseudomonadota > Gammaproteobacteria > Pseudomonadales > Moraxellaceae > Psychrobacter. Next base: position 62,838 of record NZ_CANMRN010000006.1, read on the forward strand.
GGTAAAGACTATCGTATGACTGCAAACCTAAGTGGTAACACGTTGAAGCTAAGAGGCTATATTGGCCCATTCTCTCGTAGCCAAGAGTGGAAAAAGAAATAAACGTATAAACCAGACCTAGCTTAATACATAGAATCCCGCGTTACCGAAAGGTCTCGCGGGATTTTTTACGTTTTAGATTTAAGCTTATAGCCTAAATAGGGGAACGCTTTAAACACTAAAATTATAAGCACCGATACTACAGTAGGTAGTATCAGCGCATTTGACATAAATCTTTAGCTTACTAAAAAGGAGCTTATCTTATAAATTCTGGGTAAGCTTCCATACCACATTCTGCAATATCAGCACCTTCGTACTCGTCTTCTTCAGAGATACGTAGACCGATAACCAGCTTGATGATAGACCAAACCACTAGGCTGGCAATGAATACCCAAGCAAAGATGGTTGCAGCGCCCACAATCTGACCGATAAAGGTAGATGCTGGGTTAGTAATAGGTACGATTAACAGGCCAAATAGACCGACCACACCATGAACTGAGATTGCACCAACTGGATCATCAATTTTGATTTTGTCTAAGGCTAAGATTGATAACACTACAATGATACCGGCGATAAGACCAAAGATAGTGGCTTGTAGTGCAGAAGGGGTTGAAGGCTCAGCAGTAATGGCTACTAGACCAGCTAGTGCACCGTTTAGGAGCATGGTTAGATCGGCTTTACCAAAGATGACGCGTGCTAGTAATAAAGCACCCACTGCGCCACCAGCTGCCGCTGCATTAGTGTTTAGGAACACCATCGCAACAGAGTTAGCGCTAGCGATGTCGCCTAATTTAAGCACTGAACCACCGTTGAAACCGAACCAACCCATCCATAAGATTAGTGTACCGAGTGCCGCCAATGGTAGGTTAGCACCAGGAATAGCGCGTATCTCTCCATTAGGACCATATTTACCTTTACGTGAGCCTAAGAGTAATACACCTGCTAGAGCTGCTGCTGCACCTGCCATATGTACAATGCCAGAGCCTGCAAAGTCAGAGAAGCCCATGTCGCCTAGGTTGAATAGGCCAAAGACATCGTTGCCGCCCCATGTCCAGCTACCTTCTAGTGGGTAGATAACACCAGTCATGACCACAGCAAACAATAAGAATGACCACAGTTTCATGCGCTCAGCAACAGCACCTGATACGATTGACATACAGGTTGCTACAAAGACTACTTGGAAGAAAAAGTCTGATGCGGCAGAGTAGACAGAGTCGCCACCGAAGCCGTTTTCAGCAGAGGCTGCTAGAGCGTCTTCTACTAACGTATCACCGCCTGCAATTCCGCTTAAGAATAGATCGCCACCATACATAATCGCATAGCCGCATACCATATACATGATACTAGCCGTTGCAAATAGTGCGACGTTTTTGGTTAAGATTTCGACTGTATTTTTTGATCGGACCAGTCCGGCCTCTAACATAGTGAAGCCTGCTGCCATCCACATGACCAACGCACCACATATCAAAAAGTAAAACGTATCGAGCGCATATTGGAGCTCAAAGATTTGACTTTCCATTTAAATTCCCCCTTGAATTTATAATATAGATATCGGCATTACCGATAGATAAAAATGCTGTAAGAGTCTGTACCTATAAGTTTATGCCCGTAGGTAGGTCTTCAAATTTAGATAGCGTCAGGTCCTGTTTCACCCGTACGGATGCGGATAACTTGCTCAAGTGCAGTGACGAAAATCTTGCCATCACCAATCTTACCAGTGCTAGCGATACGAGTGATTGCCTCGATAGCAGGCTCAACCATCTCGTCGATCACAGCGACTTCGACTTTTACTTTAGGTAAAAAGTCCACCACGTATTCTGCGCCGCGATAGAGCTCTGTATGACCTTTTTGACGACCGAAACCTTTGACTTCAGTGACAGTGACACCTTTAACACCGATGTCGGAAAGCGCTTCACGCACGTCGTCGAGCTTAAACGGTTTTAAGATCGCAGTGATTAGCTTCATAAAAAATTCCTTATTTGTGTGATGCCGCAGATTGATAGAAGTACTATGGTGCATCATCATATCTCTGCCTTGCTTACTGTAAGTTATTCAAGAACCGTGCCAACCTACTCAAGGGGGGAGGTAGAATTGGTATTGTTCATTAAAAAGTAACGACAGTAGTAACATAGAATATGGGCTACGATGCAACGATTAGAGCCATCGCTACAAGCATAATAAAGGTGAATCAATCTTTAGCGTTTGGTTAACGAAAACTTTATTATAACCAACTTTTTGAGTGCTTGGGGAGGCTATCCCTTTATTTCATGTGACGATTTGCTAACTTGAGTTTGGTTGTTAGCTTGGCCGTTTCATGCAAGCGTATCAAAGATGAATGGCGGGAAGGTAGAGAGAAAGTAGAGATAAGCGGCAGAGCCTAACATAGTAGTCAGACCCCTGTGCTTGGGTAGATAAAGGGTTTGGGCGTGTTTATATATACGTCGTTATGCTTTAGGAAATAGTAGATAAGGGGTTTTTGTGCTGACCAATAGCTTTTTTGTATCACTACCTTGTAGTAATTCGCGTAGACGAGATTGGCCAAAAGCCCCAGTCATAAGTAAACCGATATCATGCTGGTTTTGATAGTAGTTCAAAGCTGCTGCAACATCACGGCAGTCAAGCAATGTCTTTTTGGATTTGATACCCGCCTGTTTGAGCTTGGCGTAGGCTTCACGCAACGCATCACAGTTATCAGAAGTTTCCTTGCCGACCATCACAATATGAACCGTTAGTGCACGCACCAGTGGCGTTTTACACAGCCAATTTAGTAGTTTATGGCACGTCGGACTGTTATCAAACGCGAATAAAGCAGTAGTAGGGGGCAAAAATGGTGCATGTGTCACCAAAATGGGGCAGTGACTGACTCGAATGAGTTGGCTCAATGTTGATTTGCAAGTGACATGATGCCCTATAACGATCAATTGTGCTTTGTCATCGACGTAATCAATGCTCTGATTGAGGTTCTCGTGACGATGTAGTGTATATGTCTTTAGCTTATGGCGTTGCTGCTCACAATACGAGGTTGCTTGAGATAATAGCAATCGGCCCTGTGCTTTTAGCTCACAGTTGCTCAGATGTTCTTTGGATGTGAACTGTTCTAGCAAAGCATTTTCGTCATCAATATTTAGGCAACCAGAATAATTAATAGCGGCTTTTTGCTGCAAGCTTGGCATCGAGTGCAATAAGCCAACAGGCGCGCGCAGGCGAATAGAAGCCCACATACTGGCCTCTAGTACCGCTTGAACATGATCAGGACAGTCCAAGCAAGCAATCACACTATCTGGTTTTAAATTACTCATAAAACGACCACATCATTTTAATAATAAAAATCGGCTATCTCAGTTTATGGTTGGCGTATGCAAAATACATCCAACTCTTTTACCAATATAACTGTCTATTAATATCCGATACATTAGCCATAGACTAAGAATATAGCCACATGGCAACCGCATAGATTCGCTTAGTCTAACAAGCCAATGTCTCGGCGGTCATGAATAGAGAAGCGATCAATCAGTGTTCGACTCGCATTGTTGAGTCCTACCACTTTGACATCAATACCTTCACGTTGCAAGCGCATCACTAGCTTGTCTAAGGTATCAACAGCGCTGACATCCCAAAAATGCGCTTGGCTTACATCAATCTGAATACTATCTACAGCTTCTTTGGTATCGAAACTATGCAAGAACTGGGTGGTAGAGGCAAAGAATACCTGCCCTTGAACATAATAGTAACGGGTATTGCTGCTGTCATCGTATTCACTAAAGATCGTTAAGAACTGACCAATTTTATTGGCAAATGCCAAGGCAGATAGTAAGACACCTACGCCGACACCGTAAGCCAAGTTGTGAGTAAAGACAGTAGTCAGTACAGTCGCCAGCATAACGATATTAAATGACATTGGATGCGTCTTAAACTCGCGAATAGATTGCCAGTTAAACGTACCAATCGATACCATAATCATGACTGCAACCAAGGCTGCCATTGGAATTTGACTGACCCATTCGCTCAAGAACACGACCATAATCAGAAGGACGACACCGGCCATCAAAGTAGACAGACGCGTACGACCACCCGATTTGACGTTGATCATTGACTGACCAATCATCGCACAGCCTGCCATACCGCCAAAGAAACCTGACACAACGTTGGCCATACCTTGACCACGACACTCTTTGTTTTTATCACTTGGGGTATCAGTCAATTCATCGACGATCGTCGCTGTCATCATAGACTCTAAAAGACCAACGATGGCAAGCGCGATAGAGTATGGCGCAATAATCAGCAAGGTATTTAGGTTTAACGGAATGTCAGGTAACAAGAATACTGGTAATGAATCTGGCAAATCACCCATGCTACCAACGTTGCGAATATCGAGATTCATATACATTGCAACAGCGGTCAAACCTACAATACAAACAAGCGGTGAAGGAACGATGCGACCGATTTTAGGGATAAGTGGAAACAGATAAATAATCGCCAAACCAGCTGCCGTCATGATATAAACGGTCATGCCGACACGCTCAGTCATTGGGTTCAGTTCTGGTAATTGCGCGGCAAAGATCAATATTGCTAAAGCATTGACGAAACCGATAACCACTGAGCGAGAAACAAAGCGCATCAGATTCCCAAGTTTTAGAATGCCCATCACGACCTGAATGGCACCACAAAGCAAAGTTGCGGCAAGCAAATATTGCAGACCGTGGTCAGCAACCAAATCGACCATGACCAATGCCATCGCGCCAGTTGCTGCCGAAATCATACCTGGACGACCACCGACAAAACTGATCACTACCGCGATACAAAATGAGGCATATAAGCCAACCTTTGGATCAACACCAGCGATAATAGAAAAGGCAATGGCTTCTGGAATAAGAGCTAGGGCTACAACCAAACCCGATAAAACGTCACCGCGAACATTGGAAAACCACTCGTCACGCAAGTTATCAATAAAAGATGTCATAAGTAAACTACATAGGGTTAGAGGCAAAAAAAGTAATCATTACTCATTTATAAAATGATCGCGTCGCTAATAATAGCTATTCATTTTTCTTTTACTTCAACATGCACTAGGTCATGTTGCTGTGTTGAATTGTGAGAAACTAATAACCAAAGTATCTACTGATTTTTTTGGTATCAAAAATACGCTCATCAATAATCAATACGATGATAAGGGCAGTAAATTACCTAAAAATATTTTTTAAAAGATTGCTTAAAATAGGCAACTAGATAGATGTACCTACAATAATATATAGAGTCAGCAATCACTTGCTGTAGTAGAAGGTGATATATCACTCGTCAAATTATCAAAATTGTCTGATACACCCTTATCACAACAAGAATCGTTAATGAATAGGCGTGACAATAGCGCGATAAATGTGACAACATGCTAAACTAAAATGCTTGAGCAATGTGCTCAGCAAAATACTGATAAATATTAATCAAGCTGACTATTATAGCATTAGCCACTTAATATAAAAACAGGCGAATAATAGCATAAAGTCATAAAAAATCAGTACCGAAATCTGAACGATGGCGTTAAGATGCTGCACATCTTAGCGGCGTTGATTAGTATTGCTATACAGCAGACTTATTTGATGCAATTTTTCTCGTTTAATAGAAGGAATAGATATGACCACTAATAAAGCAACAGAAGCCTTACTTCATAAGGGTAGTGGTCTACAAGTCGTAGTTGGTTTGGGGCAGTCTGGATTGTCCGTTGCGCATTATCTGGCCAAGCAAGGCTATCAAGTCGCAGTCACTGATGCTCAAGTTACCCCTAAGTTGGCCGATCAGTTGCCAGCCGAGATTGAGATTCGTCAGTTTGGTGCGATAGATGCCGATTTATTGCAGCAAGCGGCACGTATTATTATTAGCCCAGGTATTTCTCTCGAAACTGCCGCTGTGGCTGCTGCTCGCCAAGCCAATATTCCTGTAGTTAGTGATATTCAACTGTTCTGTGAAGCGTGTACCGTACCCATCGTAGCGATTACAGGCTCTAACGCTAAAAGTACGGTCACTACGTTAGTTGGTCAAATGGCAGCTGATGCTGGCGTTAACGTGGGTGTTGGTGGCAATATCGGTGTACCCGCTTTAACATTGCTAGACAATCCTGATATGGAACTTGCGGTGCTTGAGCTGTCTAGTTTCCAATTAGAAACCGTCACTAACTTGGGCGCAAAAGTAGCGACTGTGCTCAATATGTCGCCTGATCATTTAGATCGTCATGGAGATATGCTTGGCTACCATCAAGCCAAACACCGTATCTTCCAAGGTGCCAAGTCGGTAATGATTAACCGCGAAGATGCGCTTACTCGTCCATTGGTCGCAGACAACCTACCGAGAATTAGTACGGGTATTCATGCCCCTGATAAAGGTCAGTATGGTCTGATTACCGACACAGAAGGTCAAACTTATCTTGCTCGTGGTACAGAAAGATTACTGTCGGCAGACAAACTGTTGATTAAAGGTCGTCATAATCTACTGAATGCGCAAGCGGCTCTAGCACTTGGCGAGCTTGCAGGATTACCGCTAGAGAGTATGTTGACCACTTTGCAGCAGTTCACAGGCCTTGAACACCGCTGCCAATATGTGGCTAATGCTGTTGGCATTGATTATTTCAATGACTCTAAAGGCACCAATATTGGTTCGACCATGGCCGCTATCGAAGGCTTGGGTGCAGTCTATACGCCAAAAGACGGTAAGCTATTATTAATCTTAGGCGGGCAAGGCAAAGGGCAACAGTTTGGTGAATTAACGCCTTTTATCAATAAATACGTGAGCCAAGTTTTGTTTATTGGTGAAGATGGTCAGCAGATTGAACAACATCTAAGAGCTGCGAAATTGAGTGATGATGTCGCACTACATCAGTGTCAGACATTAGAGAATGCCTTTGCGACTATCCAACAAGTCACTACCAGTAGTTTATCGCAAGTGCAGGCTGTATTGTTGTCACCTGCCTGTGCTAGCTTTGACCAATATAGCGGTTATGCGGCTCGCGGTGACCACTTTAGCCAATTGGTTAATCAATTAGACACCGCACAATCAGAAGCTTGATAGGTAGCCGAATAGGTCAATCAGTTATATAGATTGGCATAGCGCATATCGCGTCTTTAGCAACAGCCAGTATTTTCTGGATAAATGATTGTTTTGCTTATAGATTGCTGCTACTGTCAAGCATATAATCTTGATTACTGAAATAGGTGCTAGCTAAGGCGTTTGCCGAGGGTTAAAGGCTTTCTATCACCATCTATCTAGTACGATTTATTTTATGATTTTTTAAACGGTGGCGTTTCATAGACGCCGTGTTTTTTCGTTTGTTAGTGTATATAAAATTATGGCGCTCTCTTCTTTTTTTCGTTCCTCGCCCCAAACCAAGCAAACCTCTGGCTCAGATGGTGTTCTGTCTATGCCATCAGCGCGCGCAATTTTGTTATCAAGCGTCGGCTGTATGATGGTGCTTAGCTTGCTGATGGTTGCTTCTGCTTCTATCCCTTTTGCGCTTAGCCGTGGTATGACCGAGCTGTATTTTTTCAAAAACCAGCTGTTGTATATGACGATTGGTTTAATCGTTGCGGTCATCCCTTATTATGGCGTGTCTTTACGTACACTATATAAGACCGAGACCCAGTTTGCTTTGTTGGGCATCACGGGGCTATTACTTGTTGCTACATTGTTTAGCACACCAATCAATGGTTCCAAACGCTGGCTTACGGTAGGTGGTTTTAACTTTCAGGTAGCCGAGTTAGCCAAACTGGTCATGATTGTGTTTGTATCTGACTTTGTGGTGCGCCGATCTTTTGAAGTTCGTAATGGCCTAGACGGTTTCTTACGAATTATGTTGGTAGTGGCGCTGATAACGATACTGCTATTGTCGCAGCCAGATTTTGGTTCTTTTGTCGTCATTATTGGTACGCTGTTCGCGATTTTTTATATCGCTGGGGCACCTTATAAGCACTTCTTAGCCTTGGGTGCTGCTGCCATCGGCGGGGCGGTATTGATGGTGACTACGGCAGAGTACCGATTGGTGCGTGTGATGTCGTTTATGGATCCATTTGACGATGTGCAAGATACTGATTATCAGTTGGCACGTAGTTTGATCGCCTTTGGTCGTGGCCAGTTCACGGGTGTCGGCTATGGCGAAAGTGTACAGAAACTGTCGCATTTGCCTGAGGCGCATACGGATTTCTTATTAGCTATTACGGGTGAAGAGTTGGGGTTCGTCGGTGTCAGCATGGTACTGATACTTGAAGCGTTGATCATCGGTAGTGCGATGCGTATCAGTTACAATGCGCTCAAACGTCGTCAAATGCGTATGAGCTATACCGCTTTCGGTATCGGGGTGGTATTTATTGCCCAGACGATTATTAATGCTGCGATGAATATGGGCGCCATTCCAACCAAAGGTCTCACTATGCCGTTCTTTAGTTATGGTGGATCGTCTATGTTGATTAGCTTGGTTATGGTCGCGCTATTATTGAAGATATATAAAGAAAGCCCTGAAATAGAAAAAAGCCAATGCCGTTATTACTAATAGGCTCTATATATAATAGTCTTTGCATAGATTCAGATTTTCGGTAAATAGTATTGCGAAATATTGGAATAAAAGCGTCACTCATAGTGGCGCTTTTTATTGTCTATTTGTAGCTTTTGAACTCTCATTAATAAGACAGGTTTAACTGTTGCTTGCCTTGTAGTGGGGTATTCTCCCATTGAGCAATGGCTTGTTTGAGCATATTTTCTGGGGTATCGATATCGACCTTTGGTTGCTGCAGTAGCGATAGGGCTTCAGCGATAAGTTGACTCGGGTCTGATGTGTCGATGGGTTGAGCAAGGTTTTGCTTAGAGAGCTTTTGGCCATCAGCATTACTAATCAATGGCAGATGATACCATTGGTCAATAGTGGGTAGGCGCGTGGCTTGCATGATACCGATTTGCGCCGTCGTCATAGGTAAAATATCAAGACCACGCATGATATGAGTAACCTGCTGTAGACCATCATCAAGACTGGCTGCCAGTATATAGTTAATCATACCATCTTGACGACGAGCGACCATATCGCCTAGTGTCTGCTGCGGATTATCCCATTGTAGTCCCTGAATACCATCATTGAAGCCAATCCGATAGTCTGGTAGTTGAATACGTAGCTTATGCTGCTGTCTATCAAGGTCAGCTGCCACACAGCGCCGCGGATACCGCTGCCTATTTGGTTGTACTTGGTCAACTGACGAAACCTGTTCGTTTAATAATTTTTGGTCGGTCGCCGCAGCTAAACTAGCAAGACTATGGTTTCTACTTATCTCTTCTTGCGCCCAGTACTGTTCTAAGTCTTTACGGGAGCATTGGCAGCCATAGGTCAACGGCCCTAGGTATGATGATAGATAATCGTTGTAGATATCAATGCGCTCAGACTGATAAATAACATCACCATCCCAATGCAATCCAAGTGCCTCAAGATCCATCAAAATTTGCTCAGTGAACTGTCTATCGCAGCGTTCAGTATCGGTATCTTCCATACGCAACAGCCACTTACCGCCGATTGATTTGATATGGCAGAAGCTGGCAAGCGCGGTGGTTAGAGAGCCAAGATGTAACTCACCCGTTGGTGAAGGCGCAAAGCGGCCAATGGGCTGTGATGGTGGCGTTTGAGTCGGCATGGCGGTAGGCATTGTTTTCAAAATAAATGGCTGTCTATAAAAGGTAATAAAGATAGAATAATAAATATGAGTAACAAAAGATATTCATTAAATGAGATTATTTTGTTAGTCATGTCATTATTCAAGCGATTATATTTTTTAGAGCAAAGTCAGTAACGCAGCAAAATAGTGACAGTCTAAAATACAAAAAGCGACCTATTATAAGGTCGCTTCTGCTTACATTTATATCTGTAGTATCTGATCTAAGCGCCTTGGTTTTGACGTTCTTTGATTTCAGATAAGGTTTTGCAGTCGATACATTGGGTAGCAGTTGGACGTGCTTCAAGGCGACGTAATCCAATCTCTACACCACAAGTCTCACAAAATCCATAGTCATCATTTTCGATTTCTAACATAGATTTGTCGATTTTGCGGATAAGTTTGCGCTCACGGTCACGAGTACGTAATGCCAATGCAAACTCTTCTTCTTGAGTGGCACGGTCATTGATGTCTGGCATGGCGCTTGACTCATCTTGGATGTAGTTTTTAGTACGATCCGCTTCGCCAATCAGTTGGTTTTTCCAATCCAATAAAATAGCCTTAAAGTGCTCCAACTGCGCATCAGACATATACTCTTCGTCTTTGGCCGGCACATAAGGAGTAAATTTAACTTCACTCGGATTCGTGGTCAGGGTGCTCATATGGGTATCCTACTTTTTCAAATTAATTCAATAAAACGACGTATCAAAAGACAAGACGTTATTAATGCTACAAACGCTACAATTTGTCCTTTTATCAAACGTTTCACCACTTGGTAATACAAGTAACACAGCTGATCAAATAATATCGTAGACTTTATATCCTGACAGTTATATACCGATTGTTAGGTAGGTTGTTATATAAACTTCGGTTTCAATAATACTGTCTAAAGCATGCCATAGGTCATTGATTGTGAAAACTGAGCTTGTGGTTAATGGGCCATCCTAGCTATCGTGCAGTGACTTCATATTAGATATTGGGCCACCCTTGCTTTATTTCATAAGTTGTATCATTGTTTGTAATAATAATGAAGTGATTTTTTATATTGAATGCATATTTTATTTGTTCATCACTGCATTTTTGATTAGGAATTATTGACGAAAGCTATAAGTATAAAGGGCTAAGGGTTATACTATTCCCAATAATTCTGGGCGTCAAGTATCCAGTCTTTCAACCCAGCTTGCAACTGTTCCATTGTTGGCTAATTGCAACCAGCGATATCCTGGTAAAGCATATTCATCATAAGAAAAATCATCTTCATAAGGTTTGAACTGATAGCAGGTAGATGGCGTGCTATATACCGTGACGCCTTGGCGCAGTCGAACTTGCTCTTGGTGAGTATGTCCACTGATCACCACTTGTAGCTGTTCAAATGGTGCCATATGCTGCCAAAAACTCTCAGTGTTTTCTGCCATATGGGTATCAATCCAGTCAGAATCAACTGGAACAATATGGTGGTGTAGGGCGATTAATGCGGGCTTATCACAGGTGCTGAGTCTCTCACATAACCAATTGATATCAGTGGGCGTGATCTCGCCTGCGACCTTACCAGAAATGGAGGAGTCTAATAACAATAGCTGCCAGTATTCAGTCTCAATGACATGACGACTTAACAAACGTGAGTCAGCAGGCTGAGCAACAAGCTCTCGTTGAAAAAACGGCAAGTCTTTACCGTTCTCGTCCGTCACATCATGATTACCAGCAATACAAGCAAAAGGAATCTGAGTCGCCTGTAATACAGTAAAGATATGATCATAAATTGAGGACTTTACTCGATTGACCAAGTCACCGGTTACAATAATCAAATCACAGCGAATATCTTCACTCAGTGCCTGCTGGAGCACTGCTTCAAAACTATGCTGACAAGCCACGTCATCACTATAGGTACTACTCTCATCAACAAAGACAGGCGTCGATAAATGCAAATCAGTAATCTGTAAAATATTTATCGTTTTATCAGAGGTGCTTAACTTATTGGCAGGATAGTTTGGCATTGGTTCAGTCCCTTATCGAATCACAACAATAAGTATTGTTAGCGCGAGTATGGATAAATGAGCTACTATTTTTCACTGGGTATTTATAATTATCATGAATCTACTATAGAAGAGCACAGTGTTTGCCTAGAGCTTACTTTGACTCTAATCAACGATATTTATACTATCAACTAGTAATATCAAAGTTAGAGCCGACTTATAGTATTATCGAGCTAAAGTATTCATTATATTAATAAAATAAAGTCGAACAAAAAGATAGCGAAAAACAGTCATGTTTTATTTATTATAACGTATTTACAGCGACGCTAACTAAAGTTTTATCTTTATTAACTTCGAAAAAATGAGTGCAGTAAAAAATAAAGCAGCTAATATCAAGACGATAGAAAGACCTGTCTGAATATCTAGCCAGATACTACCCCACACACCAAGTGTCACACCCAGTTGAGCGATTATCAACGCTATAATCACCATTTGTTTTGGCGATGCTGACCATAGACGTGCGGTCAGTGCAGGTAGCACTAATAATCCGCTAATTAATAGACTGCCAACCGCCTGTAATGCAATCGCACAAAACCCTGCCAGTACACCCATAAAGAACAGTCGTTGCCGTGTTGGGTTGATACCTTGAATACGTGCCAATGCTTCATGTGTTGCAAGCTTGATTTGCGCAGGCCAAATATAGATAAGCAGTCCCAAGCCAGCTAATACGCTACCAGCAAGCAAAGGCAAATCTGCCCAATCAAGATCTAGCAAATTGCCGAATAAAAACCCGAGCACATTGGCCTGTTGGTCAGTCAATTGGGTCAAAGCCAGTAAGCCTAGGCATAATAGCGATACTGACACGACTGCCAATACAGCATCCGCTGGCAGACGCTCATCATCAATCAAGACCAGTCCCAGCACGACCATGACACTGACTAATGCAATGCCGATACCCATTGGCAGTTGCCACCACACAGCCAAAGCCACACCTAACAAAGTGCCATGGGCTAAGGCATCAGCGAAAAACGCCATACGCCGCCACAATACTAAGCAACCTAAAGGCGCTGATAATAACGCTAATATACTGCCAGCGATCCAAGCAGGTGCAATGATGGCTAACCAAGCAGTCATAATGAATGTCCGTAAAATTTTATAAATAGAGTAGAGCCGTATTATTTATATGTTTAATAGTTTCGGCTTTGATGATCTAGGTTTTGGCGATTTTGAGCCTTAATTACTGACGCTATAGCTCGCTTGGAGCATGGTGTTCACAGGCATGAGGCTGATGCACGTATGGCTGCTCATAATGATGACCAAATAGCTTTTGAAATTCAGTACTAATAGCTAGCTCGCTTGGTTGTCCTTCACAGCAAATATGCTTATTCAAACAAATGACGCGGCGGCTACCTTTCATGACCCAGTGCAAATCATGAGACACCACTAGCATGGCGCAACGTAAGAAATCCGGTAGCTCATCAATGAACTGATATAGCCAAACTTCAGTATCAGGATCGAGCCCCTGCATTGGCTCATCTAAGATAAGCAAGTTGGGTTTGTCTAGTAGCGCTCTGGCCAATAGTACGCGCTGCGTCTCACCACCTGATAAATGCAACATCTGCCGTGACAGTAGGTGGGTTAATGATAAGTTATCAAAGATAAACTGTCGCTGCTCAGAGGTTAAACGTTTCTTATCTGCTTGCGCCAACAAATCGCAAACGCGCAATGGCAATATCGGTGGCACAGTAAATCGCTGCGGTACGTAACCAAGCTGTAGCGGCTGATGTGCTGTCATAGAGCCATCAGTTGACTCAATCAAGCCTAAGATGAGTTTGACTAGCGTTGACTTACCAGCGCCATTGGGACCGATAAGGCTGACTGTCTCGTTAACAGCAATGTCAATATCGATGTGAGAGAGCAGACGTTGAGGCCCAATATGGTAACTGATATTGTTTAAGCTCAATAATTTGTCAGCGTTACTCACAGTACTGCTATTCGCAACAGCGGTATTCGACTGATTAGAAGGTAGGGTAGAGGTATTCATAATATGACAACGCATAGGTAAATAGACAATCGACGAATCATGCTTAAAACGTTTACACAAACTATAGTAGCTCTACTGGCAAGCTTGACAACGACCGCTAAGCTCAATGACACTACGCTCAACCACAAACCCCACATCTTGCTCGGCGAAGCTCATCATTTCCTGAACTGGGAGACTGCTGCATTCTTGCACGCGTTGACACTGATCGCAGATCAAAAAGGCGGCTGTATGTTGGGCACGAGGATGACAGCAGGGAACATAAGCATTAATAGAGGTTAATTGATGAATCAACCCTTCACTTAGTAAGAATTCTAAACTGCGATAAACCGTTGGCGGCGCGACATTTTTTGGCGCTCGTTTTTTGGTTGTCTTAGTGTCTACCGAAAGTGTTGGTGAGCTCGCTACTTTTTGAATATCGCTGTCATCAGGTGTAGACAGTCGCATTTGCTGCAACTGAGTGATTAGGTCATAAGCGCCAACGGGCTGATCCGCCTCTAAGACCAATTGGTATATCTGCTGACGCAAAGGCGTAAAGCGCGCGCCATTTAGACGGCAATGCTCTTTAGCTGCTGCTAAGCGCTCATGAACATCATGCGGAGTCAGATCTTGCACATCATGCAAATGTTCGCAGATCGATGAAGTAATAGACATGGTACAAGCTCCTAAAAATAGCATGGTAATCGCATGACGTTTTTTATGATAGCGTTTTTTATTGTTATAGTATAACATACTAAAATAAGAACTGAGTGAATTGTCTTATAGTAGTCTTGTATATCTACCCTTTTTACAGGAGTTGGGCAGGGCACTATTACTTATACTTTCGTTATCCAATAATGTTATCTAACAATAAAAGAGCTTACTATGAACGCTGTTTTTACTTACTCCGTACGTTCGCTTATCAAATTACAGCGCTTGCTAATGACAGGACTGATAGTTCTAGGAACTTTCACACTGAATGCACAAGCTGCAACGGTCAATGTTAGTAATTATCCTCTATTCTTGTTAAGTGAAGCAGTAACAGAAGGCGCACCATCAGCCAATCGACTATTGCAAGCGGGGGAGGTGGGACATCATGGTAGTATCAGCCCAGGTGATATCAAAGCAATCAAAGACAGTAAGTTCGTGGTATGGTTCGGTGAGCCGCTAGAAAACAATCTAGCAGCGAGCTTAAAAACAGCCCCAAATGCCATTGCTTTATTTGAGTTTGATGCATTCAATCGACATCCATTACGTGATGTAAAGGGCGACGCTATCACGGGTACACTAGATCCACATATTTGGTTAGACCCTGAAAATGCCAAAGCCATTACCCGTGCATTGGCTGTGATTCATAGCCATGCCAATCCGCAATATAAAGATCTATACCAAGCCAACGCGAAAAAATTTGCACAGCAACTAGACAAAGCAGTTACTGCATTTGAGAAAAGCTCTATTCAAAGTGCTTCAAAAACACGACCTTATTGGGCTTATCATGATGCTTATCAATATATCGAAGATAGCTTACACTTAACGCTCGTTGGCAGCCTTAGCGTAGATCATCATCTCTCACCCAAAGCAAGCCAACTCCGTTGGTTGAATGAGCAGCGCCCAGCCAAGCAAATGTGTTTGGTTAGTCCAAGTGAGCCAGCGAAAGGCTTACTTGCGAAGCTACAACCAGTGAAGAGTACGGTACAGCCAGAAGATATGAGTAGTAGCGATGACTTTATCAGCGGTTGGCAGAATATGGCCAAACAGATATATCAATGTATCTCGTAATATAGTCAAAAACAGCAATTTGCTAGGATTGTTTGAGTTGGTTGTATAGCTTCGCTTCAAGCATTTATTACAGACTAAATAATATAATAATCTTAGCAAAATGCGTTAGGTGACTGATAAAAGTCATATTTTACTTGCTTAATAGTTACGCTCTACCTATAATAAGTAGCGTTTTATTTTGGCCGAAAGGTAATGCCTGTAGAGTAAGTCATTCACGGATAAAATTATCATAAGTATGATATATTGTCCCAATGCTGTAAGGGCTATAGGAATACCGATGACCAAGCCTGCCAAACGCACGCAAAAAGACAAGATTGGCATCTATATTAAACGACAAGCATGGATACTATTTATCCTTATTATCATTGCTTGGTTAGTAGATACTATTTGGCTACATAGTGAGCTTACGATAGCAAAAAGCGCTGCAATTGGTGCGCTACTAAGTTTTATCACTCAAGCAGTATTTGCGTTTTTTATTTTTTGGTACACCGGATATCGCGCGCGCCAACACATCGTTAGCCAGCTATATCGGGGTCAAATGTCAAAATGGTTATTGACCGTGTTTGGTTTTGCACTAATTTTTATTACCGTACAACCCCTATCTGCGCCAGCGCTGTTTATCGGTTTTATGGTAATGCAAATTAGTCACAGTTGGATGTTGTGGCATATACGCTAGCGCTAATAAATGATCGCTAAACAGATGGTTTATTAATAGTACTGGCAAGTCACCCTGCCGTCCAGCTTCTCTATGACTAGTTCGAAAAGTCGAAGCACAACGCTGTCTTAGGATAGCACCAGTGATTATAAAGACCGCACTATGAGTCTCAATGTTAGACGTAGTATGCAGTGAGAGGGTAGGGGTTATTCAACTATCTGTATTGCTGATAATTAGAGTACGGTTATCTGATTATGGTTAGTAGCTATATTAGCAAGTAAAACTGGTGGCTAACTTATTCATACAGTGGATAAAAAAATCACAATTGACTTTACACGAATACAACGCTGCATTAATATAGGCGGCTAAATATTTTGCTTATAAGCGCTACATTAAGCGCCGATCGTAAAAAACGGTCAGTGGGCAAGCACATATATAATAATTTTGCGTATAAAAATGCAAGGGCTATTACTGAGTTATCATAAGCCCTTTTTTGATAGCTAAAATTTATCTTACGCTATCAAATACTGCATATTAGTAATAGAACTATGGGTTGGATGTTGTTGGTTACATGAGTGATTTAGTACGGTTTATTTGTTTGCTTAATAGCAAGATAGATATAAATACTACACCTCATCAGATGACAACCATATTTTTGGTAGTTGATTAAATCGTTGATTAATAAGAAGCTTACATTATGGCATCCGAGCAAACATCATCAGAATATATCTCTCACCACTTAACGAATTGGACGTATGGCTATCTGCCGGGCGAAGGTTGGAAAGTTGCTCATACTGCTGAAGAAGCAGGGGCAATGGGCTTTAACGCTATCCATCTTGATTCTATGCTATGGTCGATTGGTCTAGGTATCTTATTTTGCGCCGTCTTTTGGATGGTTGCCAAAAAAGTCACTTCAGGCGTGCCAGGAAAAACTCAGGCAGCAGTTGAGATGATCGTTGAGTTTGTTGATAACAACGTTCGTGATTCATACAGTGGTACATCAAAACTGATTGCGCCATTGGCGTTGACCATTTTTGTCTGGATCTTTTTGATGAACTTGATGGATTTGATACCTGTTGATTTTATTCCAGGTATTGCTGGGCAAATCGGTGCCGCTATGGGCCATGATCCACATCATGTTTTCTTTAAGATTGTTCCAACGACTGATCCTAATATCACGCTTGGCATGTCGTTCTCTGTCTTTGCACTGATTATCTTTTATAGCATTAAAGAAAAAGGTTTGGGCGGCTTTATCGGTGAGTTAACACTGCATCCGTTTGGCGCCAAAAACCCAATCGTACAAGCGATTTTGATTCCCATCAACTTCATCCTAGAAGCAGTTACTTTAATAGCCAAACCTGTATCACTTGGTTTGCGTCTATTCGGCAACATGTATGCTGGGGAATTGATTTTCATACTGATTGCTCTAATGCCGTTTTGGATTCAATGGGCGTTATCGGTACCGTGGGCTATCTTCCACATCTTAGTTATTACACTTCAAGCGTTCGTATTCATGATGCTGACGATAGTTTACATGTCGCTTGCATCATCAACTGAACATTAATTAGACATTCAATAGGTAAATGAGGATACATCAATGGATCCAGTATTAGGTGGTTACACAGTTATCGCAGTAGCACTACTTATCGGTCTTGGCGCACTTGGCACAGGTATTGGTTTTGCTATTCTAGGTGGAAAATTCTTAGAAGGCGTTGCGCGTCAACCAGAGCTTGGCTCACAATTGCAAACTCGTATGTTCATCGTAGCAGGTCTTCTTGATGCTATTCCGATGATCGGTGTTGGTATTGCTATGCTATTGTTGTTCGCTAACCCTCTAGCAGGTTAATCCGAAAGCTCAGTTGTAAATGTTTGGTATTCGGAGACTTTCTATCAAATATAGTCAAGATTTGACTACCAAACATGATCAATGAAACTGATTTTTCATTAACAAAGAGGTGATCACGTGAATATCAATTTTACCCTCGTCGGTCAAGCCATTGCTTTTGCAATATTTGTGATTTTTTGCATGAAATTCGTGTGGCCACCACTTATCGGTGCCATCAATGAGCGTCAGCGTAAAATTGCTGAAGGTCTGAATGCCGCAGAAAAAGCAAAAGCAGATTTGGCGACCGCGGAGCAAAATGTCCAGCAGGAACTTGATCTTGCAAAGACCAAGGCTGCCGCTCTAATCGAGCAAGCGAACAAGAGTGCCAATCAGCTCGTCGAAGATGCAAAATCGCAAGCCCAAGCGGAAGGCGAGCGCATTCGTCAACAAGCGCAAGCATCTATCGATCAAGAAATCAATCAAGCACGTGAATCATTACGTGCCCAAGTTGCTGAACTGGCTGTACTTGGTGCAGAGAAGATTTTGCAAGACAAAGTCGATGTGCAAAAACATGCCAGTATGTTAGACCAACTGGCGGCGAAGCTGTAATTGTGAGGATATAATGGCTGACTTATCAACCTTAGCACGACCGTACGCTAAAGCCGCGTTTGACTATGCCAACGAAAACGGCGCAGTCAACGAGTGGGAAAACTTCTTACTTGTTGCTAGCACTGTTGTCAATGACAAGTCGTTCAGTACTTGGCTAGACAATCCAGCTGTTTCTGCTGAGCATAAGTCAGCTGCTTTGGTCGATCTTTATGATACGCAAGTAGCTAGCGCTAATGATTCTGCTTTTAAGCAGTTATTAAGCGAAGCTCAAGGGACTAGCCTTGACAGTAACGTAAGCTATCCAAAAGTATCAGTAGCACTTAGTAACTTCGTTAAACAGTTATCAGAACAAGAGCGTCTGGCGCTGCTTCCTGAAGTTTATGAGCATTATCGCCGTCACAAGGCAATAAGCTTAAAGCAGCTTGACGCATATGTGACCTCTGCCTACCCATTGACTGATGAACAGCGTCAAACGCTACAAATGCGTCTTGCTGCCTCGCTAAATGCTAGTGTAGTGATTCACGAATCAGTTGATCCAAGTCTATTGGCAGGCGCTACAATCAAAGTCGGTGACAAAGTCATTGATGATTCGATGCGCGGCAAGTTACAACAGTTAAAAACACAGCTAACTGCCTAATGCCAATCATCAATACAGTCAAATATTGACTGTATGATTATAAGAGCAATTAAGTCAGTGGGCGGGTTATCATAAATTAAAGGAAACAAGGCAATGCAACAATTGAATCCAGCGGAAATCAGTAACCTGATTAAGCAGCGTATTCAAGACCTTGATGCGGGTGCAACTGCAAAGAATGAAGGCACGATTGTCAAAGTATCTGACGGTATCGTGCAGATTCATGGTCTTGAAGATGCCATGTACGGCGAAATGATTGAGTTTGAAGGCGAAATCTACGGAATGGCTCTAAACTTAGAGCGTGATTCTGTTGGCGCGGTAGTACTTGGTGATTACCTAAAGCTGCAAGAAGGTCAAAAAGCCTATTGTACTGGTCGTATTCTTGAAGTACCAGTAGGTCCTGAGCTGTTAGGCCGTGTTGTTGATGCTTTGGGTAATCCTATTGATGGCAAAGGTCCTATCGATGCCAAGATGACTGATAAAGTCGAAAAGATCGCTCCAGGCGTTATCGACCGTCAATCAGTAGATCAACCAGTAATGACTGGTTATAAAGCCGTTGATACCATGATCCCAATCGGTCGTGGTCAGCGTGAGCTTATCATTGGTGACCGTCAGACTGGTAAAACAGCAATGGCTATCGATGCGATCATCGCACAGAAAGCGTCAGGCATTAAATGTGTATACGTAGCTATCGGACAGAAACGTTCGACTATCGCTAACGTCGTACGTAAGCTTGAGCAAACTGGCGCACTAGAATATACCACTGTTGTGGTTGCTTCAGCATCAGAGCCTGCAGCACTTCAGTATATCGCACCGTACTCAGGTTGTACGATGGGCGAATACTTCCGTGACCGTGGCGAAGATGCACTTATTGTATTTGATGACTTATCAAAGCAAGCAGTTGCTTATCGTCAGATTTCACTACTATTACGTCGTCCGCCAGGTCGTGAAGCTTATCCTGGTGACGTATTCTATTTACACTCACGCCTACTTGAGCGTGCATCACGTGTAAATGCTGATTATGTAGAAAAGTTCACTAACGGTGAAGTGAAAGGTAAAACTGGTTCTTTAACCGCTCTACCAATCATTGAAACACAAGCTGGTGATGTATCTGCATTCGTACCAACTAACGTGATTTCGATCACTGATGGTCAGATCTTCCTAGAGTCTAGCTTATTCGCCTCAGGTATCCGTCCAGCAGTAAACGCTGGTATCTCGGTATCTCGTGTTGGTGGTGCCGCTCAGACTAAGATCATCAAAAAGCTATCTGGTGGTATTCGTACCGCTCTAGCTCAGTATCGTGAACTAGCAGCATTCGCTCAGTTTGCATCAGATCTTGATGACGCAACTCGCGAGCAGCTTGATCATGGTGAGCGTGTAACTGAATTGATGAAGCAAAAGCAGTATCAGCCGATGTCAATCTCTGAGCAAGCAGCCGTTATCTATGCTTCAAACGAAGGCTTCTTAGCTGACGTACCTGTCGAAAAGATTGGTTCTTTCGAAGAAGCGTACCTACGTTATATGCATGATGAGCAAAGTGAATTGATGCGTGAGATTGATGACACTGCGAACTACAATGATGATATCGCAGGTCGTTTAAAGTCATCTCTAGAGACCTTTAAACAAAATCACAGTTATTAATTTAACGGGTTAAGCCGAATTGGTTATAACTGTAGCTTAGAGCTGATAAAGTGGCGCGTTGTCTGACCAGATATTTGCGCCACTGTTTTAACCATTATCGGTATTAGATCGCGTAATGCCACAAGATATAAAATATTATTCTGTAGGACTGATGTTGTATATCAAACGATTGTCGCATGCGCCAATGCTTTTTAACCCTCTTATATTGGAATCATTATGGCAAGCTTAAAAGAGATACGTGCCAAAGTCACCAGTATTAAAAGCACCCAGAAAATTACTCGTGCTATGCAAATGGTAGCGGCAAGTAAAATGCGCCGTGCGCAAGAGCGCATGGAAGTGGGTCGCCCGTATGCTGATAGTATGCGCCGGGTTATTTCACATTTGGTGCATGCCTCATCAGACTACAAACATCCGTATATGGTATCGCGTCCAGTCAATAAGGTTGGCTATATTGTCATTACCTCTGACCGTGGCCTAGCGGGTGGTTTGAATATTAACTTATTCAAAGCCCTAACTAAAAGTATCCAAGATTATCAAGATCAGTCTGTACAAGCTGAGTTTGCAGTCATCGGTGCCAAAGGTGTGAGTTTCTTCAAAAACTTTGGTGGTAAAGTTACGTCGGCTGTGACCGATTATGGCGATAAACCAACGTTTGAACAATTGAATGCACCGGTTCAAGCGATGCTTGAAGACTATAGTAACGGTAATATTGACCGTATCTATGTGGTCTACAACCGATTCGTCAATGCGATGACTCAGAAACCAACAGTTAATCAGTTGGTTCCTCTACCAGAGCAGTCATTTGATGATGAAGACAGTGGTCTACAGACAGAACTTAGCTGGGATTATATCTACGAGCCTGACATCAAGACGTTGATTGATGAATTGCTTGGTCGCTATATTGAGTCGATTGTTTATCAAGCGGTAATGGAAAACATTGCCTCTGAGCAGTCTTCACGTATGGTTGCGATGAAAGCGGCAACAGATAATGCTGGTGACCTTATTAACGATTTACAGTTGGTTTATAACAAGCTGCGTCAAGCGGCGATTACCCGAGAAATCTCGGAAATCGTTGGCGGTGCTGCTGCTGTTTCATAATTGACTACACCTATATATAGAAGTTCAAGGAGAACGCAATGAGTAGCGGTCGTATTGTACAGATTATTGGCGCGGTTCTTGACGTTGAGTTCAACCGTAATGAAGTTCCTCAAATTTTTGATGCCTTGCAAGTAGATGGTACCGAAACTACCCTAGAAGTACAGCAACAGCTGGGTGACGGTATTGTACGTACTATTGCAATGGGTTCAACTGAAGGTTTAAAGCGTAACCTACCTGTTACTAATACTGGCGCACCTATCTCTGTGCCTGTAGGTACTGGTACGCTAGGTCGCATCATGGATGTTCTTGGTCGTCCTATCGATGAAGAAGGTCCTGTTGTTGCTGACGAGAAATGGTCTATCCACCGTGAAGCGCCAAGCTACGCAGATCAGTCAAACAGCACTGAGCTACTAGAAACTGGTATTAAAGTTATCGATCTACTTTGCCCGTTTGCTAAAGGTGGTAAAGTTGGTCTGTTCGGTGGTGCTGGTGTTGGTAAAACCGTTAACATGATGGAGCTGATCAACAACATCGCTCTAAAACATGAAGGTTTGTCAGTATTTGCTGGTGTTGGTGAGCGTACTCGTGAAGGTAACGATTTCTATCACGAAATGCAGGAAGCTGGCGTTGTAAACACTGAAGATTTCAGTAAGTCTAAAGTAGCAATGGTATATGGCCAGATGAATGAGCCACCGGGTAACCGTTTACGTGTTGCACTGTCTGGTTTGACCATGGCTGAGTACTTCCGTGATACCAAAGATCCTGTTACTGGTAAAGGTCGTGACGTACTATTGTTTGTTGATAACATCTACCGTTATACACTAGCGGGTACAGAAGTATCAGCACTACTTGGTCGTATGCCGTCAGCGGTTGGTTATCAGCCAACACTAGCTGAAGAGATGGGCTTACTACAAGAACGTATTACGTCAACTCAGTCAGGCTCTATTACTTCAGTTCAGGCAGTATACGTACCTGCGGATGATTTGACTGATCCATCACCTGCTACAACGTTTGCTCACTTGGATGCAACAGTTGTACTAAGCCGTGATATCGCATCACAAGGTATCTATCCTGCGGTTGATCCATTGGATTCAACATCACGTCAGTTAGATCCACAAGTAATCGGTGAAGATCATTACAATGTTGCTCGTGGTGTTCAGGAAGTTCTACAGCGTTATAAAGAGCTTAAAGACATCATCGCTATCTTGGGTATGGATGAGTTATCAGAAGAAGATAAACTGGTTGTTTATCGTGCTCGTAAGATTCAGCGCTTCTTGTCTCAGCCATTCCACGTAGCCGAAGTCTTCACTGGTGCACCTGGTAAATACGTACCACTACGCGATACCATTGCTAGCTTTAAAGCAATCATCGCTGGTGAATACGATGACCTACCAGAGCAGGCATTCTACATGGCTGGTAGCATCGATGAAGTAGTCGCTAAAGCTGAAAAAATGAAGTCTAAGTCAGCGTAAGTTGTATGAGCATAAGCTAACGAGTAGATATAATATAAACCTTGTATCTACTCTTCAGTAACGCATCGCAGTTTTACTGTTTTTTGATCGCGCTTTGATGGTAAGGAATTAAGTATGGCAACGTTACAATGTCGCGTCGTAAGTGCTCGTGAAGAGTTGTATTCAGGCGAAATTAGCATGTTAATAGCTACTGGTACCGAAGGCGAGATTGGTGTATTGCCAGGTCACACACCGCTTATTACTTTGCTAAAGCCAGGTGCAATGCGAGTGCAAACACCAAACGGTGAAGAAGAAGTAATTTACGTCTCAGGCGGTGTACTAGAAGTACAGCCTAAGATGGTTACGGTATTGGCTGATACAGCCATGCGTGCACACAATCTTGACGAAAGCAAAATCGTCGAAGCACGTAAAAAAGCTGAGCAAATGCTAGTTAACCAGTCTGATACGCTACAAACCAATGCGGCTTTGGCCTCGCTTGCAGAGTCAGTAGGACAATTACAGACTATTCGTAAGTACAAAAACCGCGCGTAATTTATTACTGATAGCTCTAGCTAATCATTTAGAGTTATCGCTAAAAGTAATAATAAAAAGACAGTCCATTATATGGGCTGTTTTTTTATGTCTATTCATTATGAAATTAACTGTTCTGGGGTAAATACACACGGTTATTACTTGGATAGTATTTGTGGCAGCTCAATTCATTCTTAGGAAAAATCTTTTATTATCAATGAATCATCGCCTATTGGAATTTTCTTAAAAAGACACTGGCGACAACGTTAATATATGGTTATATTAGACATAACGTATTATAAGCAACGAGCAGTAACTGTACGCGATAACGTTGGCTCTATGGTTTGGGTAATTAGCAACCGATAGATAATACAAATTGCGATGTACTAACGAAGTAATTGACGTAATTTCTGGACGCAAACTAAAGTTTTGATAGGGGTAGTTTATAGGTTTTGTTACCGACTATCAGCTATAGTATAGGAAGCTGATAATTTAATAGTATACTGTGCTACCAAGTTTGTAACAGCTATACGAACATAAATTGTGCCACTATATGGTGCTATTAATTTTACCGCTCTTACTTTTACTGCTTTTAAATTAGATGTATTAGAGGATATAACAATGACAACCAATGAAGAAGACAACACCCCCCGAATCTTGATTGTTGAAGATGATGAGCGCCTGGCCATGTTGACTCAAGATTACTTGGTCAAAAATGGTTTAGAAGTGGCAATTGAAACTGATGGTAATCGTGCTATTCGCCGTATCGTCAATGAGCAACCAGATATGGTTGTACTGGATGTTATGCTACCTGGTAGCGATGGTTTGACCGTATGCCGTGAGGTGCGTCCACATTATCAAAATCCAATTTTGATGTTGACTGCACGTACTGAAGACATGGATCAGGTATTGGGTCTTGAGATGGGTGCTGACGACTATGTTGCCAAGCCTGCTCAGCCACGTGTATTGCTTGCACGTATTCGCGCGCTACTGCGCCGCTCAGAAAATGCACCATCAGAAGATGTGCCACAACGTCTAGAGTTTGGCGAGTTAGTCATCGACAATGGTGGTCGTTCAGTTAACCTAGGTGATGAGTTGGTTGATTTCACCAGTGCTGAATATGATTTACTATGGTTGCTTGCTTCTAATGCAGGTCGTATCCTGTCTCGTGAAGATATCTTTGAGCGTCTACGCGGTATTGAGTATGATGGTCAAGATCGTTCAATTGACGTACGTATCTCACGTATTCGTCCAAAAATCGGTGATGATCCAGAAAATCCAAAGCGTATTAAGACCGTACGTAGTAAAGGCTATCTATTCGTAAAAGAAGGCAACTAATATTGTTGCTTCTATAGGTTGATTAATTATTAATCACTATTCGAAAAAACCAGCAACGATGCTGGTTTTTTTGTGGCTAAATTTTAATTTTTAAACTTAAATGCAGTGTTATGTGGTTTAATTAAGCCATTATTATAGACGCTGACTAAATATATGTCATACATATAAGTCTTTGGATGATCGCTGCATATGGATTAAAGTGCGGTAATTAAAAGTCAAAGTTAAAGTCTATCCCTATTCGATCATGCTCGATATCATTAAACACATAGCACTATCTATATGTTTGATGATATTAGCAATCTCTATTTATTAAGTTGGTCACGGCACGTATGTCATTAGTCTCTTCTTTAAAACACAGTATTTTTGTTCGTATCTATGCTGGGCTACTTATAGTCTGTTTGTGTGTGGCACTCTTTGCGCAGTTATTGATGGATACCATCAATAAGGAGCGTGTGCAGTCCTATCGTGAAAATATGGCAATGGGGGCATTTCATTTGGTGAGTGAAGGAATCTCTCACCAAAATAGCGAAGAAGAGCGTGAATATTGGTTATCAGATGCGAGTAGTTTGTTTGGTACTACTTTCAAAGTCTTGCCTATTGATGAAGTAGATTTTAGTGCCAGTGAGCTACGCCGCTTTAAAAATGATAATACCGTTGTGCGTTATTTTAACCAGCCTGTATATGCAGATGTTTATTATCGCTTGCCGGATAATAAGAGTGTGTTAACAGCGAGAATCTCTCAAGTTACCGAACAGCAAGTGCGGGCAATCGCGGTCTTTTTATTAGATGATTTGTCTTATCACATGACACTGTCGGACAAGCGCGCACGTTTGGCTGAATTGGAGAAGAAGTTTTCTTTCCCTTTAGCGTTTAAAGCAGTCAATACACTTGAGTTAGATTCAGATCAGATGTCTCGTCTGCGCCGTGACGAAGTTGTCATATCGTTGCAAGATACTAACAGTAGTACGAGTAACTCTGCGATCAGGGTAATAGTGCCCTCTGAAATCAATGATATGGCAATTTTAATTGGGCCTATACCGTTATTTAACTGGTTCCCGCTTAACTTAATTATTAGTATGATTCTTATCAGCATGTTCCTAATTAGCTTAGGTGTATATGCGCTCATCTTCCCGCTTGAACGTAAGTTACAATTGATTCAGGTAGGTGTGAATGAGGTCAGTCAAGGTAACCTTGATATTCAAGTACAGGTTATTGGTCAAGATGAAATAGCGCGTTTGTCAGCGACTTTTAATGCCATGACCTCGCATATTAAGCGTTTGATTGAATCACAGCGCGAGCTTACCCGAGCGGTCTCACATGAGCTGCGTACGCCAGTGGCTCGTATTCGATTTGCGGTAGATATGCTTGCTGATACGGATGACGAAGACTCACGTTTTATGCAGCGTGACTATATTGATGAAGATATTGAATCGCTTAATGGTTTGATTGATGAGATTTTGACCTATGCTAAGCTTGAGGAAGGGTCACCAAAGTTAGATTTAGAACCAGTAAACTTAAGAGAGCTGTTAGAGCAGATCGAGCGCGAAACCAATGCGCTAGGTAAACCTATCAAAATAGTAACCAGTTTGCCGAATGCAAAAGTCACAGCAGTTGCGGATAGACGCTACTTACACCGTGTGATTCAAAACCTTGCAGGTAATGCGTTACGCTATGCAGAAACAACCATTATCATTAGTGCAGGTGTCAAAAAAGGCAATGCCTTCGTCAGTGTCGAAGATGATGGACATGGTATTCCTGAGGCAGATCGCGAAAAAGTGTTTATTCCATTCTCACGCTTAGATGACAGCCGTACACGCGCGTCAGGTGGCTATGGACTAGGCTTGTCTATTGTATCGCGCATTGCATTTTGGTTTAATGGTAGTATGAAAGTAGATGAGAGTCGTGAGTTAGGCGGTGCAAGGTTTGTGATGACATGGCCTATTAAACCATTGACTCAGATTCTTGCTGCTGATGAATTGACGCAAGAGAAAAGCGAGCGCGACTTCGATACTAAGTTGTCAGATTAGACCAAGTTATAGGGCTAAGCTATAAGAGCAAGCTATCAAGCTAAATCATCAGACTAAATCATGAGAATACGCCATAATTATTAGTCATGTTGTTAAAGAGAATAAGCGTCATCTTAATGTTATAACAGGATACAGCTTTATAGCTGGGTGACGCGCTCGTCGCTATTTTTAAGACAGTTGGACAATGTCATAGGAGGCATAGGATGCCATATTTATTTGGTGGCTTGGTAGTGTTGAATGCGATTACGCTAGGCTATTATCTATTCTTAAAACAGCCGTCAACGACCCAAACACTACAAGCAGCTCAGGCTGAAATTACCCAGCCATTAGCTTTTACTAACAGTGCTGAGTATATCCCGCCGGCTATTGGTAGCAAAGACTAGCTTTGATATCTTTGCTTATTCAGATTGAAGTCTCATCGCTATTTTAAATCTGGCTCTGTACTGTCTACCTCAGATACCTCTTCTACGTCAGCCGCTAACGTAGTATCTCCAGCGACTTTAGAGAGTAGAGGAATACGTACGCATACTTGTAGCCCGCCTTCAGGGTGGTTAATGGCTTCAACGGTACCGTGATGTAACCGTGCAATACGATCAACAATCGCAAGACCTAGTCCGCTACCTTGGGTAGTCCGTGCCGTCTCTCCACGTTCAAACGGTTGCATAATCCGCTCTAATTGATCGTCGGCGACGCCATCACCGCAATCTCGTACACAAATCACTAACTGTTCCTGAGCTTCTTTGTTCACCACATTTTCGCTGACCACATCTGTATCTTCGTCTTCGATAGTTTCGATAAATGTCGGTATAACCGTAGCCGATAAATAAATAGGTGGCTTTCCATAACGATTGGCATTGTTGACCAAGTTGATAATCAGACGCTTGATGGATAATGGACGTACGGGAACGACCTTGTCGCATTCTGACTCATATACAAACTTCATTGGCGCAAACTGCACCATGATTTCATTAAATATAGTGTCTAGATTGGTCAAACTGACTGGCTCATCAGAACCGTCTTTCATAAACGAGATGAACTGCTCCAAAATGGCATCCATATCCTCAATATCGTAAATCAGCCCTTCACGGAAAAAATCATCTGGTAGCATTTCTGCGGTTAAGCGCATACGTGTCAACGGCGTCCGCAGATCGTGTGAGATGCCGGCGAGCATAATGGTTCGCTCTTTTTGCGCTTGATTCAATGTCGTAAACAGTCGGTTAAACGCCATATTAACTTGACGTATTTCTGTGGGGCCTTTCTGAGTGGGCAGTGTGGTTGCATGACCAAGACGAATATAGTTAGTAGCCGCCCGTTGTAGGTAGCGTAGCGGGCGATTTAACTGACGCGCTAATAGAATAATCGTGAGTAACGATAGGATAGGCAGTCCAATCAAAAATAGCACCAGTAATGTCGGGCTATATTGTGAATAGTAAACCACAGGCTCACGCACCCAAAAACTGTCATCACGGCTATCTTGTACCCATAGCTGCGGTGTAGGCTTAAATTTAAAATAAACCTCTACAGGGCGACCGAGCTGCGCACCGATTTCACGCTGTAGTACGTCCGTAAAAAAGCTTACAAATGGCTTGTCAGCGACTTCTGGAAAGTCGCTGGGGTTATTTACCACGACGACATGAGAGTGCTGGTAAATCCATTGACGTACTTCGGGACGACCTTGCCAGTCTTTATTAACGCTATTGATCAGTTGCAACTCACTCGTCAAATAACGTGCATGGTTTTTTAGCTCTGGCAGATACAGACTGCGCCAAAAGAATAAAATTGATAAGCTCACACTAATAAGCACGATAAAGGCAACCATCAAGGTCGTTAGCCAAGTGTTGGAATAAGAGCGTGGCAGCCAACCTTTACGACGCGGCTTTGGGTTTGGAGAGATCATATGTGTCCAACAGAGTAAAAGAAAAGTTAGTGTGATATAGCGTGTAGCTCTCTAAATACGATTGCCTTAAAGCTAGTCCGTGCATCAATCTATAGCGATATATCATAGAATAGCATAATCAATAAATAGTACTGATACAGTATGCAATCGGCGAGCGAGCCAAATAGTTATTGGAGTAGATATAAAGTTAAGCTTAAGGATAAATGTATTTAGCAATCATCTATTTTTCAGAGAGAGCAATAGTAATCTATAGAATCTAAAGAAAAACTTTAAAAATAAGCCATTATCATCAGTTATATTTTACTTAGGTCATCATTTAAGCTATTGTTAATAAATAATTAAATATGCACAGTTTATGTTTTCAACAAATAAAGACTGTGATATAATTATGCCCTTTTTGGTATACCTGCGAAAGAGAGAATTCACATGGTTGTTATTCGTTTAGCACGGGGCGGTGCCAAGAAACGCCCATTTTATCAAGTAGTTGTTGCTGATCAACGCCGCGCGCGTGACGGTCGCTATATTGAAAACATCGGCTTTTTTAACCCACTCGCTAAAGAGTCTGAAGAAGCAGTACGCCTAAACATGGAAGCGTACAATGCGTGGATCGCAAAAGGTGCACAACCTTCAGATCGCGTTGCTTCATTAGCAAAAGCTTACAACAAGTCTGCAGCTCAAACTGAAGCAACTGCTTAAGTTTTGGTTTTTACTGAGACGTTCGTAGCAAAACTATGACATGACTCAGTAGACTTTAGAATACATAGCGTAACTGGTCTGACCAGGGTGCGCCATTAACTGTTTATCGCTTTTGACGCAATTGTTTTTGCAATTGCTGTTTTAATCATTGTTAGGTTAGCTGCTATGTCATCTGTTCCAAACGCTAGTGCCCTTATGAAAATTGGTCAGCTTAAGAAGCCTTACGGCATTAAAGGCTGGCTTTGGGTATTCAGTGATACGGATGACCGTACAGCGATATTCGACATGAAGCCGTGGTGGATGAAAACTGCCACTGGCATGAAACCTTTAACTGTGAAGGCTTGGCGTGAGCAAGGAACAGGAATTGTGGCTCAATTTGAGCAGATTCCTGATCGTAATGTTGCTGAGACTATGAACGGTGTTACCGTTTGGGTCGAACAAAACGTCCTACCTGAAACAGCTGAAGACGAATATTATTGGTCGGATTTGGTCAGTCTGCGCGTGATGAACGAGCAGGATGAGTATCTAGGTAATATCACTGAAATGTTTGAAACCGGTGCCCATGACATCATGCGTGTAACGGCAAATTCAGACAGTTTAGACAATGAAGAACGCCTGATTCCATGGCATAAGCAAACTGTAATAGAAGTCAATATGACTGAAAAAACAGTGCTTGTGGCATGGCCGAGTGATTACTGATAGCGTTTCTGGCTTTTTAGTCAGACATTATTAGTACTTACACCGATTGTTTTAGCCTTAACGCAAGTAGACATCAGATGTATTTTGCCGTAATTAGTATTTTTCCTGAGATGTTTGCCACGATTCGTGAGTTTGGAATCACGGGCCGAGCAGTGACTCAAGAGCAAGTTACGATTGAATGCATTAATCCACGTGATTATACCACCGATAACTATCGCCGTATTGATGAGCGCCCTTATGGGGGTGGTCCTGGAATGGTCATGATGGCTGAGCCATTATCGAAAGCCATTGAGGATGCACGATTGCGTGCCAGTCAACATGGTTGCCGTGTCGATAGTGAGCACTGTCCGGTGATTTATATGTCACCGCAAGGACAGACGCTTAGTGAGAGTAGCGTAGTCAATATGACTGATTACGATGGCATGATTTTATTATGCGGTCGTTATGAAGGTATTGACGAGCGTTTACTGTCACAATACGTCGATATGGAAGTATCGTTAGGTGATTACGTGTTGACTGGTGGCGAGTTGCCAGCAATGGTGCTGATGGATAGTGTGATACGTCGTCTGCCTGATATCATGGGTGATGACATGTCAGCGGAGCAAGACTCTTTTGTCGATGGCTTGCTTGACTGTCCACACTATACTAAGCCGCATGAGTTTGCGGGTATGGCGGTTCCTGAGGTATTACTTTCAGGTCACCATGCTAATATCGCTAAGTGGCGTTTTAGTCAGCAAGTCAGTCGTACGCAAACGCGTCG
Source organism: uncultured Psychrobacter sp. (assembly GCF_947500265.1). Taxonomy (GTDB): domain Bacteria; phylum Pseudomonadota; class Gammaproteobacteria; order Pseudomonadales; family Moraxellaceae; genus Psychrobacter. The sequence goes on from NZ_CANMRN010000006.1 coordinate 94,181, forward strand.
TCCAGACTTATGGCAAGCGTTTACCCCAACGGTAGAGCAAGCGAAGTGGTTGAAAGCATTGGCCAAAGCAGATAAAAAGTAGATTTTTAGAATCTGACTTTATCGTTACGAAGTTTGATAAACAGTTAAGAAACAGAATTTTGAGCAATAATAAAACGAGTCATCGCATAGTGGCCGTTGGTTATAACCCATTTACGTTGTGTCTCACTATAAAGAGATGCGATTAATTATTACAAACAGGTGATATGCGTCAAGCCTCTATTATCTAATGTGAGGAGATAACTCTCATGAGCAACAAGCATCCATTGGTTCAGGTCATCGAAAACGCTCAATTGCTTGAGCGCCCAAGCTTTGCACCCGGCGATACCGTTGTGGTACAAGTAAAAGTACGTGAAGGTGAGCGTGAGCGTTTACAGGCTTTTGAAGGCGTTGTAATTGCTAAGCGTAACCGCGGTTTAAACTCAGCGTTTACCGTACGTAAAATCTCAAGCGGCGTTGGCGTTGAGCGTGCATTCCAATTGCATTCACCAATCATCGAGAGCATCGAAGTGAAACGTCGCGGTGCTGTTCGCCGTGCGAAACTATACTACTTACGTGAGCGCTCTGGTAAATCAGCACGTATCCGCGAAAAACTTGGTGCTCGTCCAGTTGCTAAGAAAAAAACTGACGCTGGCGTACCTGATGCAGTTGATACTGCACCTGGTATCTAAGCACAAGTTTGCCGTTTTGAGTTAGTCTTATAATTTTAGGATTGTCTCAAGACAAGGTAATAGTAGATACAAGCCCTTATTCATAGGTTTATTTATAAATAAGCGGGCCATACCAAAAAAGACGAAACCCCAATCTATGCGAGAGCTAGATTGGGGTTTTTGTATGTATAGCATTAATAATTTAAGTTTTATTAGCTCTAATACTATCAATTATCAGTTATCAGCCAAAGTTTATTGAGCATCAAATGTATCGATACGGTTGACTTGCTCTTTGGACTTACTGTATTTGCGCAGTCTAATGTATAAAGTCTTGGTGACGGTTGCGATTAGCTTTTGCTGCTCATCAACGATATCGACTTTATATTCACGAAATACCGCTTCGCCTTCTTTTGCCAGCTTTTGAATGGTAATGATTTCAGAGCTAGGTATTTTCATGCGTGCAGTGACTTTGCTATTGCCAGGCGCAACGAAATCAATATGTGAGCTTTTGTCCCACACTACGTAATTGCTACCCAATTGATGCATCAACATAAGCATATAAAAAGGGTCAACCATTGAATATAAGCTACCACCGAACTGGGTACCGACGATATTTTTGTTCAGAGTGTTTAGTCCCATGCTGACCACGCACAAACCCTGATCGAGACTGATATGATCGATTTTGATACCTGCGCCAATGTATGGTGCATAAGTATTAAGGCGCAGCTTTAATAAATGCGGTGTCAGCAATGGCATGATGCTTTGCTTGGCCCGACGTTTCAAAGTCTCAAGGTTGGTAGGTAATACGCTCATAAACTTGTCCTGTTGCCTTTTTTCTCAATTTTTTGATTGTATCAATAACGCGATTTTAAACAGTATCACTGAGAAATAAATCAATAAAAAGTATTTATCATAATTAAAAAGTACTCAGCCCGCTAGCTCTAAAGCGTAACCAAAATGACATATTTATGCCCACTTACAGGTAACAATCGTTATTTATTATAACTATCTTTGCTATTCATCTATGTGATAAAAAATCATCTAGATGTAAATCATTATCAATAAAACGGTCGTTTATCCTAATTCAAAGTCTATAACAGAGAGATTTTTTCCTCATGGTTTTCTATCAAGGTCAGTTTTGTCCTAAATAGAAACTTTAGTTTATATATTATAATGAGATACATAGTATCTTTAAATGGTTTTAGGTTCGCATTTCATCAAGTCTTGGCATACAATAGTTCGCAGTTTGTAATAGGCGCTTTGGTCTATGACATTAGAGCAGAGCGTGTGTAGTCAATCAAAGACGTAATCGACACAAGGAAATGTGATGAGTAACCCTCAGACCCCCTCTTCAGGGTCTAATACGCCGACCTCGAACATAAACCACGACAATCAAGTACAAGGCAGTTATGTAGATTTGCATAAGCCCAGTTCTAGTTTCGACAGTCGTGACGCTTACTTAAACCATGAATTACAAATCATGCAGCCGAAACGCTGGCGTCCTAATTTACCATTCCGTGATTACCGTTTTGAATACGAAGATACTATTCCAGCAATGGCCGCGACCATCGGTAAAGTTGTTATGGTGGGCGCCATTGCAGCAACCTTTGCAGGTCCACTCGGCTTAGGTGATGCGTTTGTTCTAGAAAACGTGCGCTACGAGCTATTGATCGTCTCCTTCTTTATTATCTTATTTTCGGGATTTCTACTGCCGACGGCCAACCTCGCTGGTACTCACGGCCCACTAATCCCTCTGATTCCTATTGTGGTAGCAGCTGGTGGGCACCCGATGGCCTTTGGTTTGCTTATCGGTGCTTTTGGTCTGCTCCTCGCGATTAGTAAAGGGGGGAGTTTGCTGGCTAATTTGACCAGTAAGGGTGTGTGCGGTGGCCTCTTGATTTACTTGGGCTTTATCGGAACTACCTCACAGGTCAAAAATCTATTTGCTTGGGCAGAAGGGATTGGCATGTCACATATCGCTTTCTTTATTATTCTGGCGACTATCCTGCTATATGCACTGCTTGAACATTGGCAAAAACGCTGGCTCGCGGTTCCGCTAAGCTGTGTGTTAGGTGGTGGTCTTGCATTTGCATTGGGTGCACCTTTTGAGTTCAAAACAGCGCCAGGTCTACCAAACATGAATCCAATGTATTGGTGGGGCGAAAACACAGGTTGGATGTTAGGTCTGCCGACGATTGAAAGCTTCATTGTAGTACTGCCGTTTGCTATTTTGGCCGTAGCGATGTGGTCGCCAGATTTCTTGGGCCATCAAGTATTCCAAAAAATCAGCTATCCTAAGCGTACTGAAAAAGTGCTTATGGATATCGATGACACCATGACTAGCGCTTCATTTCGTCAGGTAGTCGGCTCTGTATTGGGCGGTGCTAACTTTGCGTCATCGTGGGGAACGTATATTGTTCCTGCAGCGATTGCTAAACGTCCGATTCCTGCCGGCGCTTTATTGACGGCTCTATTCTGTATTATCGCAGGAGTTTGGGGCTATCCGATGGATTTGGCCATTTGGCAGCCAGTGATGTGTGTGGCCTTGATCGTTGGGGTATTTATTCCACTACTTGAAGCTGGTATGGAGATGACGCGTGAAGGTAAAACTACACAGTCTGCTGCTATCGTGGTATTCGCGTCGGCATTGGTTAACCCAGCCTTTGGTTGGTCGCTCACGTTGTTGCTTGATAACTTGGGCTTGATTGGCTCTAAAGAACGTAGTGCCAATTTGACTAAAATGAGCCGTTGGATCATACCAGGTATTATGTTTGTGGTACTGACAGGCGTGATGGCTATCGTTGGTATGCTGCCGGGTATTCCAGCACTGATGGCAAACTTCCGTCATTAGTAGTAGGTTATTGCATAAACGATAATAGAACAAACTAAGCCGGCGAAAGCTGGCTTTTTTATGGGTAGCACTGCGATAACAATTGGCTTGTAAAACAATGACTCCCGCCCCATAACTAGCAATATTACTAAGATTTTTAAGAGCAATAAATTCTATGGTTAATGTCTCAGAATCGAGTCCTATCGATGATAAAAAAGCCCGTCTTAAGCATTTGATTAAACGCCTGCCTAACTTGCCAGGAGTGTATAAGATGCTGGGTAAAAACGGCGATATATTATACGTTGGTAAAGCTAAGTCGCTAAAAAGTCGGGTAAATAGCTATTTTGCCAAAACGATAGATCATCCAAAGACACGGGCGCTAGTGGCACGGATTCACAATATTGAGACTATCATTACGCGTAGTGAAACCGAAGCGCTGTTGCTTGAACAGAATCTAATCAAAGAACATCGACCGCCCTATAACGTGCTGCTGCGTGATGATAAATCCTATCTTTATGTGTTTATCTCAGCCGATAAGCCTTATCCACGTTTGGCTTACGGCCGCGGCAAAGGCAATCACCAGAAGGGTCGATTCTTTGGCCCGTTTCCCTCTGCACATGCGGCAAAAGAAACGTTGGTCTTGATGCAGAAGATGTTTCAAATGCGTCAATGTACCAATACCTTTTTTAAGCAGCGTCAGCGTCCTTGCCTTGAGTATCAGATCAAACGTTGCCGTGCGCCCTGTGTCGGTTTGGTATCGCCAGAAGAGTACGCAGAAGATGTGAATAACACCATCCGTTTTTTAAAGGGCGACTCTAGTGATATTCATAGTACGCTGATTGAAAAGATGGAAGCGTCAGCTGAAGCGTTAGATTTTGAGAAAGCAGTATTTTATCGCGATCAGCTGTCCATGTTGCGTGAAGTACAAGCAAGGCAAGCGGTCTATACCGTACAAGGTGAGGCAGATGTGATTGCCATTGCTAGTCAGGCTGGCATGACCTGTGTGAACGTGCTAACGGTACGTGGCGGCCGTGTATTGGGTGGAAAAAATTATTTCCCAGATGTGGATAGTAGTGAGTCGATAGCAGACAATTTATCAGCCTTCATTACGTCATTTTATTTCCAAGTGACCGATGATTTGCCCGCTGAAATCATATTGAGCCATCAGATACCAGATCAAGTGGCAGTGAGTGAAGCATTGGCAACGCATTTCGGTAATAAAGTAGTCATCAAGACCAATGTGCGTGAGCACCGTTCAGAGTGGCTGGACTTAGCTACATTGAATACCAGTAATGCACTAAAAACTAAGCTTGGCGATTATCTAGAGCTGCATGCACGATTTGGTGCACTAAAAGACGTATTGGCGACTGTCACCGATCGGACGATTGATCGCATTGAGTGTTTTGATATCTCTCATACAATGGGTGAAGCGACCATTGGCAGCTGCGTGGTGTTTGACCAAGGTGGCTCGCGTCGTCGCGATTACCGTCAGTATGCTATCCATGATATCCAAGGCGGCGATGACTATGCAGCGATGAAACAAGTGCTGACTCGACGTTATAAGAAACAACCATTGCCAGACTTGCTATTGGTTGATGGTGGTAAAGGTCAGCTTGGCATTGCTAAAGAAGTATTAACTGAATTGGGTATTCTTGGCGATACCTTGCTCATTAGTGTGGCAAAAGGGGAAGGGCGCAAGGCTGGGCTTGAGGTATTGCACTTTATCGATCATGAGCCGTTAGATCTGCCAATGGATAGCAAAGCATTGCACTTACTGATGCATATTCGTGATGAGGCGCATCGTTTTGCGATTACCGCTCACCGTAAAAAACGCGATAAGCGTCGCTCATCATCAGTGCTAGAGGTAATACCGGGACTGGGTGAAAAACGTCGTCGTGACTTGCTCAATCACTTTGGTGGTATGCAGCAGCTGCTTGGCGCTTCACAGCAGGAGTTGTCAGGTGTACAAGGTATCGGACCAGTCCTCGCAAAAACGGTGTACAAGGTATTGCATGAGTAATGGATTAGATGTTATCAAGGATCAGTTTTTATTTTATTAATTGACTATAAATAAGACTGTGTGAAGATTAAACAAAAAAAGGGGCAGTCTTGGATAAGTAAAATTATCCAAGACTGCCCCTTTTTTAATAGGCTTTTACTATTTATCAGTTTCTACTTTATAAGTCGTAAATTTAAAGCTTAAATCACTTTTTTCATCGTGCATCTGCTCAGACTCGTCTGCTACTTTAAAGCGTTCTGGAAACTCAGGATAAAATGCATCGCCGTCAGCAATGTCAGTATCTACATGAGTCAGCTCAATACGGTCGGTGTACATCAGAGCGTCACTAAATACTCGCTCACCGCCAATCACCCAAATCGTATCGAGATGCGCGCCATGAGCAAGGCTAGCTGCTTGTGTCAGAGCATCGTCTAGGTTGTGTACCACATAGGCGTTGCTGCTATCTGCGAGACCTTTTGTCTCAGCATAATCCATCTGTGTCGTGACAATGAAGCTCACGCGCTTGGGTAATGGTTTGCTACCCATCGACTCAAATGTCTTACGACCCATAATCACGATACCTTGAATCTTGCTATCGTTTTCTTTGGTCGTCATGCTTTTGAAATGTTGCAAATCTGCTGAGATATGCCACGGTAGCTCATTGTTTTTGCCGATACAGCGATTGCTACTAATAGCAGCGATTTGGGCAACTTCGGTATGGGCATAGCTCATAATATATCCTTTTTATTGTATTTTTAAATCTTGCTCTTATTTAGTGTAGTTAATCAGACTAACTTTATACGGCGACTTTTGCTTTGATAGCAGGGTGCGATTCATAGTCATTGACACTAATGTCTTCGTATTCAAACGCAAATATGTCTTTTACTTCAGGGTTCAAAGACAATGTCGGCAGTTTATATAGCGAGCGTGTCAACTGTAGCTCGGCCTGCTCACGGTGGTTTTGATAGATATGGCAATCACCACCTGTCCAGACAAACTCTCCAACTTCTAGACCACATACCTGCGCGATCATATGAGTCAATAGCGCATAGCTCGCAATATTAAAAGGCACGCCTAGGAATTTTACAACCCCTAATTTATGCACAAGTCGTTTTATTTTCTAGTGTAGAGTATTATATTCTGACTGTGCATTTTTAATTATGCACACTACGGACTATGTAATCAGTCAGTTGTCCTTAGAAGTAATACCAACATTATCTAATTTACCGAGTGCATATCTTGATAAGAGATATTATATCTTATCAAGACATATAAAACACTTAGCTCAATACTAAAACCCGATCAACTGCTGATCACAAATAGCCATAAGCTCATCGGTCATGGCACAAGGCGGTATTATTAGGGTAGTGATATACTCTAAACTAAATACCGAATCATAATAAGGATGCATTATGAGCGATGATTGGATATATATCGGAGCTGATATCTATAGAAACGAATGGTCAAAAATTGGTAAAACAACTCGTGGCCTTAACACACGGCATACTTCATCTCAAAACCCAGGGTACTTTATTTATACAGCTTACAATATTGTTAGAGGTGATGTTCATGAGATAGAGACGAAACTATTAAGTCGTGTTGAATCCATATTTTCTGATAGAAGACTGCTTCACTTTAGTACTGGCAGTAAGAGTGAGTGCTTTTTTCTAAATCCCAATGAGATAACTTATGTTGTTGAAGATTTTATTGAAGAGCAATATTCATCATGTGTATTTTATGAAGATCTGCCTCATACACCTATAAGCCGATATCAATGTGATCCACATGTGTATCGGATGTTTGAAAAATCGAATACATCATCTGGTCTTGGCCAGAACTCAACTCATTTGTTCAATGATAATATGGGGTATGGGGTTGGACAAAATATAGATCCTTCGCTTGATGAGGATACAGAGTTTTGGCATGACAAGACTCCAACTGATCCTCCGAATAATTTGGGATTGTCTCGCAATAATTATTTCTCTGGTAATCAGATACAGCACGAAACAGATCTAGGTGATGGTAATTTCGTGGATCATAGTACAGGAACGCATGGATACAGATATGAAGATGGATCTGTAGAATGGAGGGAGTGAGGACAGATCGAGTACTGTAAGTTTGAGCCTTACATACACATGCATAAAAAAATCCGACTCGAAGTCGGATTTTTGCGTTAAAACAATATCAATCTGTAATTATATTTTAAAAAACCTGAGATTAGTCGTCAAAACCTATGCTTTGAATTGTAGTGTTACCACGGCTATCTTTTGATAATTTTTCTAACATGATGACACACTTTCTGCCAAATACTCCTGTTAAGCGGTAGTTGCTATTCGCGTCAGGCGTGAAAGTGCCATAGGTAGTGCAATTACCAAAGGAATCGTAACCTCTAAATTTAAATGATATAGGCTGATTGGGAGTAATATATCTCTCAGTGATAGAAAAACCTGCAGTACTACCGCTTTCTAAATTATAGCGTTGTTTTTCTCTATCAGTAGGCTTGGTCATATTTAAATTATTATCATATATCAGTCTTTTCTCTTTATCAGTGAACCCTTGCATTGGGAGTTTAGAGGATTCTGAAGACCCGTACATAGATAGAACGCCAGCCCCTAGTTTGGTTGAACTTCGGTACTTACTAGAGTTTGGTGTGACATTAAAGGAACCACCTGATCCAGTCACTACTTGTAATTTAGTAGATGTGCTTTCGGGTAATTGGGCAGCATACATATTATCGGTTACAAAGTTAACGGAGCTTTTCATTGCTTGACAGCCTGACACGCTTATAGCAGTCAGTCCAATGAACGCTATACCACTCAACGCCTTAATCATTCGATATCCTTAAATAGTTTTTAAATTCGAATTTTTTCAATTCATCAATACTAAGTAAAAAATTCAATTTACTCAACTTATTTAGAGCAATATCTTAACTTAACACTAAAATTCATCCTAAAGCCCTGTCAACCAACGCATCGGTAAGTTGAACTTGCGTCTCTTGAGACTGCTGTATCTTTTCTTTTAGCTGATCGCAAAGTGATAAAAGTCCCTCAACTTTTTTTGCAATACTATTCAATTCGTTTAATGGAGGTAAAGGAACTAATAAAGAGCCTAGAATTTCTAAATTGATGTTTTTTTGAGCAGTCGAAGGAGCAAAGTCTTCAAGATGGTTTTTTGCTGTACGCAAGTAGTAATCAAAATAGGAAATATCCATTGCCTTATCAAACGTTAAAAATCCAACTACACTATCAGGAAAACACGCATCAAACCCTAACAAAGCAGTATCTGCTATGTTGGCTGCGATTGTTATACACAACGTATTTCTAGGCCACAATCTGCTCTGAGCAAGGCCATGTTCATTGTATAAAGATGTATATGTCTCGATAATATTCTCTGCCCTTGCTACATCACCTGTTTGTACAAGAGGAATACTACCCTTTGCGAAAAGTGTAGGGTCATTTCTAGGCCTGTGTTTCGATTTACCACGAGCTAGCTCACCAACTTCTGGCAAACGACACCACGTCCATCCTTGCGGCAACTCAAAAGGTTTTTCATCATCTGTAATAGCAGGTAAAGGCTTTTCTTTTTTTATAACTTTCTCTTTAATCAACTGCTCTTTTTCTTCCGCAATCTTTTCTAACAACACCGACGCAGGCTCATCTTTTGGATTTTGTGGAACTAACTTACCCATTACCGCCAATTGCAATACAGTTTGCTTTAGAGCGTCAATGCTTTGCTCGGTAGTAAATAGGCTATCAAAATGCTCAGCAATTCTTGCCCAGTTTTGTGCCAGCTCATCAGCGTCAGCACTATCTGTCAAAGTGGCTAATAGTACCTCTACAAGCGTAGTATGAGCTTCGATACTGGCTTCAGTTTGCTGCTCTAGCTGATCACATAACAGCATCAGCTCATCTACTTTAGCGACGATTCTTTTTTGTTCTTCTATTGGAGGAAGTGGGATTACAATTGGGTATATTTTACTTCCTGAAATAACAGGTTGAGCGGTAGAAGAAGTATTAGCCTGTAAATCTATCGTTTTCAGTAACCAAATAACAAAGTCTTGGAAAAGTATTTTTTCATCATAAGTTGTAAAAAAAGCATTATCCGTAATCCAAGCCTCTGGTGGCGTTAAATGCACGCTGCCACAATAATATCCTACTCGACCAATTACAATTGTCGATTTTTCAACATTCGATTCGTTGTGATAACCTGTAATTCCATTACCACCAAATACAGGGATATTACCATCCTTCATTTTATTCTTGGATAAGTTATTACCTGACTTGACCTGAAATAATTCGCCAAATCTAACCCATTTCCATCCACTCGGTAATGAAAACCATTTTTCATCATTAGAAACCTTTGGTAATGACTTATTTTTTTTAACTTTACCACTTTCAATCAAATTAGCCTTTTCAGCCGATAGTTTTTCTAATAAAACAGAGGCCGGCTCTTCATTAGCATCTTGTGGAACTAGCTTGCCACGTACTGCTAGCTCCAAGATTAGCTCACGCAATTTAGTAATGCCGTATAGCTCATACTTTTTACTGCTGCCACGCCCACTAGTCGATTTAGCCAATATAGCGCTGGTCCAGATATCGATATGTTCAGTAATTAGTTGCTCTGGCTTGTTTATTAAGTCTTTACTCATCTCTACGCTCTTCTTTACAGTCATAGCTACTCGCCCTCTGTCATGTTGGCAGACAGCGCAGCGCCCAGCACATCTTTTAATTGGCTGCGTAAAGTATCGATACTTTGTTGTTGTTTGGCATAGTCAGACAGTAGCTTATTAGGGTCATAATCAATGACTTCACCTTGGTAGGGGTTTGAGATATCGAGGTTATAGTTACGCTCGATGACCTCTTCAATACTGACCTTCCAAGCGTGATCGTTTTCAACACGACTGGCGAAACCATCAGCCTCATTACCCCACCAATCCATCTCGGTCTGAAACTCCTCAAACTTCATCGGTTTGGTTTTGCTATAGTTTTTGACGCCTTCAGGATAAGGATGCTCATAAAACCAAATATCTTTGGTTTGCTGACCTTTGGTAAAGAAGAGAATATTGGTCTTAATGCCCGTGTAGGGGTTAAACACACCGTTTGGTAAGCGCACGATGGTATGCAGATTACATTCTTCTGTTAGCATTTTCTTTAGCTTGGTTTTTACCCCTTCACCAAATAATGTGCCATCAGGCAACACGACGGCAGCTCGACCTTTATCCGCTAAGACTTCAATTATTAATTGTAAAAACAAATCTGCCGTTTCGCGTGTTTGGAACTCAGCAGGGAAGTTCTTTTCGATACCGTGCTCTTCAGTGCCGCCAAAAGGTGGGTTGGTTACGATGACATCAATATCACTGTCCCAGCTCGATAGCGGCTTGTTTAGGGTGTTATCGTGGCGTATTTGTACGGGTACTTCGATACCATGCAGCATCATATTGGTTGTACAGAGCAAATGCGGCAGTTGTTTCTTTTCAACACCCAAAATTTGTTTTTGTAGTATCTGATGGTCTTCGGCAGTTTCGACATAGTTGTTTTTGACATGATCAAATGAGCAGGCCAAAAACCCACCTGTACCACAAGCTGGATCCATAACGCGCTCACCGAGCTTTGGATCTACACGGTCAACGATGAAGCGTGTCACGGCACGAGGGGTATAGAACTCACCTGCATTACCCGCACTCTGTAAATCACGTAGCAGTTGCTCATAAATATCACCAAACAGATGGCGCTCATCTGAACGATTGAAGTCTACTTCGTTGAGCTTGTTAATTACTTGGCGTAGCAGCGTGCCATTTTTCATATAGTTGTAGGCATCGCTCAAGCCTTGACGCACGACAAAGCCACGTGGGTTGGTATCTACTGGCGCTGTCAGGTTTTTTAGCTCAACGAATATTTCATCGTTTACGAACTCTAGTAGCTCCTCACCAGTGATGCCTTCGGGATCAGCTGCCCAATTACGCCAGAGGTATTTTTCAGGAATAGGCGTTTTATAGTTTTCTTGCTCAAATTCAAGCGCTTCTTCTTGCGCATCAAATATTTTGAGAAACAACAACCATGACAACTGGCTTAGACGTTGGGCATCACCATCGACACCAGCATCTTGACGCATGATATCTTGAATAGACTTGATAACTGAACTGATTGACATGTTGTTTCTCTTTTTGATAAACGATAGTTTTTCATAAACAGTATGAATAAAACAAGCCTCAATAAGAGGCTTAGATATATAGATTGTAGCTAATTTTTTCTAGTTACTTAAGCTTGTTTAGGTGGCGGTGCCCAATAGATTTCACTTTCAAGATCACTGATGGCTTGCTGATAATCTTGTTTACTACCGAAGCCTTCTCTGACAATTTCCATAGGACTACCTAGCTGATCAAGTGGTTTTACTTTAAGCACGTTTAGGCTTTCGATCTCTTCTACACCCGCATCAGCATATTTATCGAGCAAAGCATTCAGTACTTTTTGAGCAGTGTCTGAATACTTGGTAAAGTAATTGCGCTTCTTAACTTCATTCGCACGTTCACGACGGGTCAAAGGTGGCTGATCATATACCACATGGCAAATCAGATCGAAGGGATCCATATCAGCACCGACTTCTTCCTGCAATGCTTCCCAAATGATACCAGCGTTTGCCAGCTCATCGATGATGGTTTGTTTACGCTCAGTATCGTTCCAACGCTTGGTAAACTCATCCAAACTAGCGAACTGCTTGGTGAAAGTTTTGCGAGTATAGTCCTGAAAGGACTCGGTGACTAGCTTGCCATCAGTATCATAATACTGGATACGCTGCGCCATGACTTGGACAGCTACACCTTTCACATGGTATTTTTTCGCGGGTTCACTGACACCTATGTCATCACCCATACCAGCCCCTAAATTAAAGCTGCTCTTATCATCTTGGGTTGTGTAGGCCAGATCATTACCATTCGCAATATCTAACTCTGCGTCTGATTCACCATCTACCACTTCGTCCAGCTCAACGCTTCCTTCATTAATCTGCGATGGCGTTACGGTCATGATACGTTCAGGAATACCATCGAAGCGCTCATCTGCAAATAGCTCAGTCGCTTTTTTGAAGTCGAGAATCGTAAACCATAGCTTACCGTATTTATCATTGATACGAGTACCACGGCCAATAACCTGCTTAAACTTGGTCATCGATTTAATATTTTGATCTAAGACGATTAGCTTACAAGTTTGGGCATCAACACCAGTCGTCATCAGCTCTGACGTCGTCGCTATCACTGGATAAGGTTTCTTTGGATTGATGAAGTTATCAAGCTGTGCTTTGCCCAACTCATCATCGCCCGTGATTTTCATGACATACTTTTCGTTCTTTTTGACCTGCTCGGGATTGCAGTTAATCAGAGCACGGCGCATGCGCTCTGCATGATCAATATCATTACAGAACACAATGGTTTTGGCCATTGGGTCAGTACGCTCAAGGTAGCTTGTGATGGTCTGAGCCACCAATTCAGTACGCTCATCAATCACCAGACTACGATCAAAATCTTTTTGATTATAGATACGATCTTCAATCAGTTCGCCATGCTTATCTGTCTGTCCTTTGGTTGGACGCCAGCCTTGCATATCGACATCAATATCAATTCGAACCACTTTATAGGGCGCTAAAAAGCCATCTTCAATGCCTTGTTTTAAGGTATAGGTATAAACAGGATCCCCGAAATAATAAGAGTTAGATACCTCTTCAGTCTCTTTAGGTGTCGCTGTTAAGCCTACTTGTGTAGCGCTATTAAAATACTCCAATATCTCACGCCAAGCACTATCTTCAGCAGCGCTACCTCGGTGGCACTCGTCAATGACAATCAGGTCAAAGAAGTCTGGTGCAACCTGCTTAAAGGCTTTCTGATGCTCTTCTGGACCTGTTAACGCTTGATATAAGCCTAAATGAATCTCAAAGGCTGGATCAACGGTACGGCCTTCTATTTTGGTCATCGCAGAGCTAAAAGGCTGAAAGTCATTCACCCGAGTTTGATCGACCAAAATATTACGGTCTGCTAAAAACAAGATACGTTTCTTTTCTCTAGCCTTCCACAGACGCCAGATAATTTGAAATGCAGTGTAGGTTTTACCTGTCCCTGTTGCCATTACGAGCAGGATGCGATCCTGTCCACGAGAAATGGCTTCTATGGTCTTATTGATGGCTTGTAGTTGATAGTAGCGCGGTGATTTACCACTGCCATCATCATGATAGTCTTGAGTGATGATAGGTAGCTGAGATTGCGTATAGCCTTTCCACTGACAGTACTTATCCCATAGCTCAGCTGGCGTCGGGAAGTCTGCTAGTGAAATCTCAGTTTCGAGGGTAATAGTACTAGTCTTATCATGAAAAATAAAGCCATCACCGTTGGATGAAAATACAAACGGCACTTCGAGCAGCCCAGCATAGTCAAGCGCTTGCTGCATACCTTTACCAATAGAGTGTTTGTTCGCTTTGGCCTCGATAACAGCAAGCGGCAGATTAGGTTTGTGATATAGAACAATGTCAGCAGATTTGACCGTCTTACGCACTGCCATTTGACCACGGACAATAACTTTACCGTCACGAAGCTTCACCTCTTCGCGAATTTGAGTCATGTCATCCCAACCTGAACTCTTAATGGCAGGCAGAATGAACTTACTGATAATATCTGTTTCGGATAACTCTAATTTGTTGATACCAGCCATGTCAGTAGGCTTCCTATCTAGCTAGCGTTAGGTGTAACTTATACTTTAACATATGTTGTGTTTTATTTTCCTATTGGAGTGTCAACCTTGTAGTAGATAGATACCTTTGAGGCAAAAGCAATTGAATAGAATAGCTTGTCAAAGTTACTATAAAGATTTTAAAGTTTGTCTATATCGAATAGAAAACCTAAATTAATTGCCTTTGAACTACATCAAAATACTTCAGAACAAAAGTTTATTTGACAAATTGATAAGTTAAGCTAAACTTGTAAAGCATTTAGGATTTTGTCTAAATGGAAACTTATGTCAACCAGTGGACTCCAGTCTCAATTAATCCTGATAGTACTATCAGTATCAATTGAGCCTGTCCATGATCTTGATATAGATACTGCATAACAGTATTTATAATGATTAGTGTTAGCATAGCACGACTCCTTCGATATGTTTGACTGCGCCGAAAGGAGGGATATCTTTTGATATTCGTATGACTTTGGAGGGGTACTTCATAAGAAGTAAAAGATTGCGGTCATCTGACCCTCCTAAGTTGGCAAGGACATCTAATGATAGAGCTTGATCAGAATTTCTTTAAGCAAAGACAAAAAAACCGAAACTATCTACACTTCGATGAAAAACCCTCCTATACTTTTCTCTATGACTACGTCACCAAGCCTTCGAACATAGAACAACACTCATTTTATCCTTTTATTTCGTACAACATAGTTGACGAAAAAATTAAAAAATTAAATAAAAAAATCATTATCTCATCTAAAGACAGGCTGATTAATTACCCAAGCCATGTCGATAGTAGTATCTACGCTTATTACTCTAAATCCTTAGAAATTCCTTATGAGTCTTACTTAGCAGAAAAATCACTTGAAGATACTGTTCTAGCATTTAGAAAGGTTGAGAAGATTATTGATGGCAATAGAGTATCTCAGTGCAATATACACTTTAGTAAGAACGTCTTCGATTATATTTCTCAGAAAAAAGATTGCTTAGTGCTTTGTTATGACATAACAAAGTTTTTTGACAATCTTGATCATCGCATTCTGAAAGACAACTGGATTCGCTTGTTAGCCACTAAGGACTTACCAAAGGATCACTACAAAATATATAGGTCTTTGACAAGATTTGCTTCAGTGGATAAAAAAGGACTATATAAAGAGCTGGGTTTATCGCTACATTCTAGAACTCTAAATAAACGGTTGGATAGACTATGTTCTGTCAAAGAATTCCGAGACAAAATAAGAAAAAACGGTCTAGTAACGACTAATAAAAGTAGCAGAGGCATTCCCCAAGGTTCGCCTATGAGTGGCTTGCTATCTAATATCTATATGATCGATTTTGATGAAGCAGTGAGTAAGCATCTAGCAGGAATAGATGGTAAGTATTTCAGATACTGTGATGACATGATTTTTATCTTTGATAAAAGTCTTAAGTTTAAGGTAGAAAAACTAGTCAAAGCTGAAATCAATAAATTAAAACTACCAATTAATGATAAGAAAACTCAGGAAATTGAGTTCAAAAACGGAATTTCAAACTTCAATTCAGGAAGTATTAGTTATAACAATCCATGTAAGCTTCAGTATCTAGGGTTGTTATTCGACGGTGAGAACACTTACTTAAGAGAGACTGGTCTATCTAGATATAATCGCAAGCTAAGGAAAGCCATCAGAATGAGAACCTCCCATTACCAGAGACTAGAATCTAGTCAGCGTAATGGAAGTAGTATGTATATGCGAAAGCTTCATACTAGATTTACTTATATTGGTAAAAGAAATTATATCAGCTATGTTTTTAGAGTTGCTAATGTGCATGACTCTAATAATGTTAAGAGACAAGTGAAAGGACACTATAGACTGTTTAATGAATACTTAGCTAAAAAGTCATAGTTTTAGTCGGTAACCATAGGTACGTCCATTTAATAAAACTACTTATATACTATTGGCTTCAAAATAATCAATCTCTTCAATCAATTGTGCTTTGGGGAGTTTCCTAAACTTTATGTAACTGCTTATAATTCAATAACAGGAAAATAAGCAATGACTACTCAATCCGACATTAAAAAACTGGCTGGCCTTACGCGCAGCTGTTGCTGACTTGAGAATGGAGTCTGTTAACGTTAATAAGCTACCTTTGCCTTTTATAGTGACAGCATGATTATTTTTATCAGACTTTATAAGGGCTTGGTGCTCTATTTCGTTCTTATCAACACTATTATAATTTTGAGCCATAATGTTTTCAACTTTTAAAAAAGTTTATTGAGCATTGGATAAATCATAGTATTTATCGAAGCTAACAACCATACACTTCTGAAACTTAAAATGCTTTTATGTTTTGTCTGAATGCGTATTGAGTTTTAAGTTATTTTTGGCTGAGTAGTTGTCCTACTGTTTTCTTTATGATTAAAGTATATTCAAAACATTCAACTAAACAGCTATTTATCTAACCTTAACTTATACTCAAATCCAGTCTCAAAAATGACTAATTCCACAAGATTTAGTCAGAAGTTCAGACTAAGTCTTGTATCCCAATATCTAGCGCATCACATATCTCATATGCTTTTTTCAATGTAATATTCTTCTCACCACGTTCAATGTTTCCCATATAGCTTCTATCGATACCTGCCATCTCTGCCAGCCTCTCCTGAGATATTCCTTTGCTCTTACGTACCTCACGGACACGCTTTCCAAAGGTAATCATACGCTCATCTGTTGTCATTTCATTAACCAATGCTAAAGATAGCAATACTCACAGTGGTAAGCTACAATATCCACGGGATATAGTCGGTATTGAGAGGTGAGCATGAAAACTAAATTAGAGTATCAGTCAGATATAACAGAAACTAATAAGCTTATCTGTGAGAAGTACTGGTTAAGAGAAGGTGATAAAAGAAGTGGATTTATATATACCTGTAGAGAGATAGGTCAAGAATTTAACTTTAGACATCAAGATATACCTAGTATCGTTAAGATAAATGCTCATCTTGTCGTACTAGACTGTCAATGCATAGATTGCAGTACAACTAAGATTTGCCATACTCGTTCACAGCTTACTCAATTAAAACCTGATAGTTGGCGGTGTGATGATTGTTGGGATACGTTTCAAGAGAGAAGGAATCAAGAGTATTTAGAATATAATCTTAAGCAAGATCGTTTGGCAGAAGAGTATAAACAGGACGTTCTAGCATACATTAACTACTACAGAGATATTCAATTAACCAACATCCCTGTATTAACTGCACTTAACGATGTGGATAGGTTTTTACTTGCTGCGACAGTAGAGAGCTTAGGGGTAGAGAATCTTAGAACTACAGTTTCTCTACGCGATAATTTATTATTACCTCTATCACCGTTCTCTAAATTAGATGAAGAGATACTACATCATCTCTTTAAGCGAAATCTGCTTATACTCGCTCCTGAAAATAGCTACAAATACGTAACCATCGACGAAGAACAAGAGTTAGAAGTAGATTTCTATCAAGCGATTTTTGAGTTTTCTTATAGTATTGAGAATCTTACTAAAATCTCGATAAACGCTAAATCTAGAAAAAATATCAGTGCTCTAGTAGCGGATAGTCAATTTAAGAGCTGGTGTGAAAAGGTACAGCTAGGAGAGTGTTTAAACTACCTAATCACTAGGTCAAGACTGAACGATCTAGCACCGCCTATTGGCGACAAGCTAATTAGCATTCTCAGAGCATGTTTAGCTGAATACTCTGTATCGACCATACATTATATAATTTATGAAGCGGTTGAAAGTGCAGCTGCATATGTGCAAAAACCAAATATTACTAGAAAGCGTGCATCAAACTCTATTTCTGACAATATCGAGAGAATTTTCGATAAGCTATATAGCGGTAGTTGGACTCCCAATATAGCTTGTCGTAACTTTAGCCACCCTCAATCTGCGATGGCAAAAATATTTTTTGATTATATGTTCGGAGTAAATGATGGTGGTTTTTATTACACTCTTGATGAGCTGTTCAGTCCATATAGGTCTCAGAAAGCTCTAGAGCAAGTAAGTTATGCAACTCTAGGAAATACTATAAGTACTAGTTATTCAATCAGAATAGCTTCTAATATCAACTAATACCGATTTCTAAATCTTTAATAAAATTAAATCAGCTGAGTAAGCCATATCAGTAAGAGAAAGATTATCCAGATAAAAGACTATATGACTTGCTGAGCAAATTTATTATTACTAATAAGAAGTAGATAGCCATATGCCAAGCAGCTTTTTCTTACCGCTAGAGTTGATGCCTAAGGCTAAGTAAATGGCTTTGTTGTTGACCTGCTTGTTTTAACGTACATTAACGACAATATAGTCCAAATAGACAATAGGATAAACAAAGTTTAATGGCCGGTTCTGCCAAGCGGTGATGTCTTCCAAGATGTTGTCAGTGACTCTTGAAGCTAAGCTGCTTGAGATATCGACGTCATAGAACTCTTTAACCGTTTCGACAATCTCAGTGGTAGTTTGACCTTTGACGTAAAAAAATGATTTTATCGTCAAGACCTGAGATATGAGTTTAATGCTTACTGACCAGCACAGGCTTAAAGCTGCTATCACGGTCTCTTGGGGTGGATATCTCAATATCGCCTATGTCACTGCGGACGGTCTTTTTAGTGTGTCCACTGCGCTTATTAGGCTTGTCTGCTTTTTCATGCTTGGGGTAGCCGAGATGGTCTTTCATCTCAGCTTCAAGAGCAGTGTCGATAAAGGATTGCATGAGCTGCTTTTGAAAGTCTTTGATATCCTCAAAGCTGTTCATGCTACCAGCCATTTGCTCGGCCAGTTTTTTAGGGTCAGATTGGTTCGTCGTTGCTTATTCTCCGGTTAGTGGATTATAAGCAGTTACACAGTTTTTAGGAAAGGCTCGACATTAAAGCTACATTGTACAATTTTCAACAACTGTTCTCGAACCTCATTTGCTGTAGTGTTTAGATCTACAGTAGTAAAGCTTATTTTATGATTTTGAATAATGACATACTCATTGATATTCTCACCTATCGAAGGATGAATAAATAAACCACCAGCATTCTTATTAAGAGGGTCATCATTACCTTCTTGAGACCTTAAGTAAGTGTACATCTGATACAGATACCCACTTCTTAACGTTTCATTTCGATACCATCCACTTGTAACTACAGCATTAAACTTAGTATCTATAACAATGCGATACGCCAAGTCCGTATTATCAATGATGATGTCCGTCTTCATATTAGGAAAAACTTTATCCATACTTGAACTTTTATCATCTATTTGCCATTTAAGTACTTTCCCTGCACTTACTCGATAACATTGATTTGACAGAACTGTATCATAAAACCCAGCGACGCCTTTTTCAAAAAGCTTGCGAAGCCACGGCAGATCATCTCTATCAAGTAAAGGTAAAGTAGTGCAACCCTTAGACTCGGTAGGCAGTGCTAGATTAAAGGCAAGATGTGCGGCCGTCACCATAGGCTTATCTTTAGCATCGTGCCTTCCAAATCTATCCACTGATATTTCACTACGACTAGGGCGTATTTGACTGACACCCATTCGTCTTAGACGTATATCTAGCGATCGGCACCGATGAGCCAAATCTTTTCGTTTAACTACTTTAGAAATAACCTCAAGAGCTGCCCTAACATATCTATTACGCGGTGTATCAATGGTTAACTCATCAAAGCTGCAGGAGATCTTACCTCGCTCAAGTAACCTGCCTCTTTCAGTGTCAAGCAGGTCTATTTTTCCACGAACTCGACTAACTACTGCTTCACGATGTTGATACGCATAACTTAGATTTAGCTGAATGCGACGTTCAACGCGGCGGCACAGTATTTCTGCAACCAGATCTGGAATATCATCAGGGTTTTCTTCAACAGCGACATTGGCTATATTAAGCTCTTTATAGATGTCTGAAGCATACAGCATGAGCAACCATAGATTACGAACGGGTATTTTGCCAATATACCCGTTCTTTTCATCAAGCTTGATAGACATACTATAAGCCTTCAACTAGACGCTTTTGAGCTTTTTGAGATTTTTCGAGATCATCGAACCAGTACTCATCCAGTAAAGGCGCTATTTCTGTTGCGACAACGTCACTAAACCATGCTTTTGGATTATTAATTTTCACATTACCAGCTGGTGTCACATAACTATGTCCTACCTGAAATTGCGCACCAAGATTTGTGTCTGCTGAGATTTCATTGTTTAAGTCAGTCATACGGCTATCGATCTGTCTTAAGAAATCGATATCGATACCATTTTGAGAGTGTACCCAGCGTTGCCAAGCTTTTCCAAGTGTAGGTTCTAAGTCAATAAAAGCAAAGCGGCGACGCAAGGCGAGATCAACTAGTGCAAGTGATCTGTCGGCAACGTTCATAGTTCCCACAACGTATAAGTTTTCAGGTATGAATACACGTTCACCATCAGACTTTTTATAAGATAGCTCTAACGCTTCATCTGGGTTTCTCTTGTCCGTTTCCAGTAGTGTGAGCATCTCACCAAATACTTGGGCTGGGTTGCCACGATTAATCTCTTCAATGACGATGACATACTCTTTTTCAGGATTTTCTATCGATTTTTTTATCATCTCCATGAAAGGTCCATCTACTAATGACAATCGACCTTCCCCTGAGGGCCGCCAACCACGTATGAAGTCTTCATAAGAGAGATTTGGATGAAACTGTACCGCTTTTATTTGATTGTCATTACGCTGACCGATTAAGACAAAGGCTAATCTTTTAGCTAGCCACGTTTTGCCAGTCCCAGGAGGTCCTTGTAAGATTATATTTTTTTTAGCTTCTAGGCGTTCGAGTGTTTTTTCGATTTTAGCCTTAGGTAAAAAACATCCGTCTTTGATAATACTGTCTACATTATAAGGATCTCTATTCTTTTCAGTAGTCGAAACACCATGAGATGTCTGAACATCAAGTCCTTGTACTGAGCTTTCATCCAATAATCGATATGAATCTCTACTTAACTGCTCTAGTTGATTGTTTTTCCTCATCACCCCTAAACAATGTACAACAGTTCCCTCTATATCTTTCCTACCAGGCCATCTTTTATCGAGATCGTTCTCAAATCTGTCTAGAAACTCTTGCTTTGTAAACTCAGATGAGTTTTTATCGCAGCATAGCTGATAAACTTGACAAGCTATCATCTCTTGCCAAGTATTGTATTTTTCAGTGCATTTTATACGGGTAACGGATGTTTCTTGTACGTCGCCAAGATTCACTTTATCAGTAAGATTAATATCCTCTTCAAACTGCCAAGTGCTTTTTTGAATCAACTGACCTATATCGTTTAGTGTAGTACGAGTCATCCAAGAGGGCTGCATAGCGACTGATTGAACATAATCATTCATAGCGTATTCCTTAATATACTTTTACCAACTTTGGAATTCATATTTTTTGATGACAGCATCCCAATTAGCATAGAACGTTTCACTAATAACATTACCTTGATTGTCAAGCGTATATCTTGTAATACTACTTTCGTGTGGTTTACTAGCATCAGTGTATTGATACATATTTATTTTACCTTCTTTGTAGTAGCAATCATCGTAGTATGCGTCGCTCCAAGTTTGAATATTAGGCGCATCGTACTTAGGTTCCACGATAAAATTACCAGATTTATCGATAACACCCCATTTACCAGTCTCATAGTCACCCACTCGAACGGCTGCTAAACCCTCTGAAAAATTACAAGCACGATCCCATTTTGCTTTAATTGAGATATTGCCATTGGTATCAACAAAACCATATTGACTGCCATTATTCCAGTGATTACTTTCAGTATACTGAGCCAATCCATCTGAATAAGAGTGAAGAAAGTTAAATTTAAAAGGAACAATAGTTTTTCCTGATTGATCAATAGCTCCATATTTCTCTTTCAAGCTTACGACTGCCAACCCGTCTTGAAATGCTTCTGCTGACTGATACTGATAGGGAATGATGAGTTCTCGTTGCTTATTCATATATCCATACTTACCATTACGATAAACAGCCACTAGCCCTTCACTAAAGCTCTTATAATCAGTATCCATACCTGTATCATTAGCTTCATGCTCAACAGGAATAACCAATCTACCCTTATTATCAATAAAGCCCTGAAGATTTTTATAGCTTAGATTGCCTTCTTCATCGTAGCCCTTTTTTATTTTTCCAACATAAGCTAAACCATCAGAAAACTCTCCACAAGCCTCAAACAGACCAGTAGGAACCACCACTTCACCCAAACTATTTTTGTAGCCACAATCCCAGCTGTCTGTTGACTCTTCATAAAAACGCTGCAAATCTGCATTTGCAACTGAGCAGTACATCAAACTTAATAGACTAGCACTCACTGTTTTTAAAAAACTTTTATTCATTGATATTCCTACGTTTTTTATTGTTAAGGCTATTATTTTGTCCATCCATTTTTATCTTCTATATATAGCAATACTGCTAACCCCCCTTCATAGTGGTCAGGAATATACCCTCTATTATCAGTATAGTACTCTGCACCTTCTATAAAACGATTTGATCTATCTGTAGACCAACCAAAACCCATAGAAAGCCCTCTATTTCGTCCTTGATCATCATAAGTCCAGCCTCTTTTGGCGTAGTACTTAATGTCATGTTCACCCTCATAACGATAAGAGTCAGGAATATCTTTCCATTGTTTAGATAAAGCTATAAATCCGTTGCAATAACTATCACCCCTACATTCGGGTACATTCGGTGCAGTGTTTGGATTATTATAAATATTCATCATCTCAGGCAGTCCTGCGTAACTACAAGTACTGCTGATTGCCAAAATTAATGTCAGACATATTTTTTTCATATAACACCCCTTAATGGATAGTTGTTTGGTATTACTATCGTCTAAATCTATTTCTATTGCAATGACTCAAGAGTCCTGTGCGACATTAAATGACGCATCAGTAGCATTTAACTAAAAAACTCTTAAATTGACAAATAAAATATAACTTCAAAGAGCAGATAATAAGAGATTTTCAGCTGGGATAGCTCAGTCTTTTGTACAGATAGGTATAAACATGAGTGAATATGGAAAAAATGTAGCGAGCTGTACAACCTATCAAAACCTCTTAAATAGTCAAATTATGTCGGACACGACGTATAATGTCGTAAAGAAGATCTACATACTATGCAATATAAAATTATTTTGGTAATCTCAATAAAAGGTAAAAAACAAACGTATGAGTACACTATTTAATTGAGGAGATAGTAATGATTATTGCACTAAGAGGTTACGGTACATTTATTTACGCTGGTACAGTAGCAAAGAATACTTATGAGTATTTCGAAGATGAAGATATTGACTTACAGGAATATGCTGAATATTTAGACGATCCTGAATCAAGTAATTTAAAAATACCTAAAGAGCACGATTTTGTTGATGGTGGTTGTCTGTATGATATGGATAATTTGTGGTGTATATCAGGCGCAGAATTAACTAGTGATTGTATTTTGAGTGTAGATTTAGAGAATGGAGATGATGATTGGGAATGTTCCCTTGATTTAGGTACCTTAGAAAAACTCGGAATTAAGACAAAATGTATTAGTTCATCTACTAAGGTGATAATGGATTTACCTTCAGATACTGCTATATTTATGGCTAAGGAAACCACTGAAGGGCTACAGTTCGAGGAAAATCAGATTATATCTAGTAGTGATTTTGACCCAACAAAGTTAGAAATTTATTATCATGAGTATATAGATACGGACGTAATCAAACATATAAAGTACGATGGAAGAGAGTATTTTGGTAGTAACTTTGAATGGGATGCAAAAGATAAAGAGTTTAAATGGCTCTTGTGGTGATTAACAATTATAGAGATTTCACACAGTGGCTTTCATTAAAAACTCATAAAATTAGGTTATAGATAAATATGTCAACTAAGAAAACGACTACTCGTGGGGATAATTATATTGAACTACTCAGTTTAGCTAAGTCTAAAAATCTGACACTTAGACGTGCTAATAAATCAGGTGAAACTCCTATGAGGTTTGAGGTTGTTCGTAGAGGTGCTTCAAAAAATGAGCAACCTTTTATTGATAACTTAACACCTGAGCAAGTCAATAATAATAGTCCATTAAGTGAGGGATTTACCTTAAAAGAATTTATTAGCCAGTTTAAAACAGTATGTCCCAGCTGAACTAGTTAAAAAGGCTCATTAATCTACTTATAGTGGATTAATGAGTAGTGATCAGTTTAGGTGTTTCTTTAGCTACATCAGCAATCAGATGCCGTGAGCACTTAGTCATCTTTTGAATATCAGAATAGCTATGACCTGATTTCAGAAGACTAGCAATATAAATAGTTTTGATGGTATCAAGGACTTTCAAAAGCAACCGCGAGAACTCATCATTTACCCTCTGCTTTAGCTCTATCCTCACCTGAAATAGCAAAAGGTCCTTTTATAAACCAATCATCGTTAGCTTTGGTAAAGCTCCAGCCTCTTGTATCTACTTGTCTCTCTCCTTCATAGTCAATACCTACTGATACCACACAAAAATATTTACCCTCAGTTTCGGTGGCTTTACATTCAGTGTAATCGAGTTCTACTTGATCTTTTAAAGATTGATCAGACATATTGCGTGTGACTTTAGATAACACAAGTTCTTTTATTTCAGAGTCACTTGGAGCTCCACTAGATGAACATGCAATGACTGGTAAAATAAGAGCAGATAACGCGAATAGTTTTAATATTTTTAACATTTTTTACCTCAATTTTTCCAAAAAGTATTAACCTACTTATCATCACTTTAAGTATCGGACATATTTTTTAAATTAATTTTTGCTGCATCGCTACCATTAGCAGCTGCTTTGGTGAACCATTCAATAGCCTTATCATGGTCTATTCCTTTTATTTCAGAAAGTGCTTTCGCTACGTCTAGGTAATCAAAGCTTTTAGGGTTATCAAGTCCAAAATCTTTAAATAGTTCTTCATAATCCTTAGGTGATAATTCTGTTTCATTTATTTCATGATCATGCAGTATCATATATACAACTTGGGGAGTCTCTTTACCATCACGATAGATTAATCCTAGATTATTTTGAGCATCAGCATGACCTCGTTCGGCTGCTTCTGTGAACCATTTAAATGCTTCGTAATCACTCTGCGGAATAGCTAAACCCTCTTTGTACATTAATCCTAGATTGTTTTGAGCATCAGCATGACCTTGTTCAGCTGCTTTCGTAAATAACTCAAACATCTTTTTATAGTCGTATTTAACTACAGATATATCGCTGTCTGAAATTCCTTCTATACCATTTTTAAGAATTGCACCTATACAAGCATTTACGCTAGCTTCGGTTGGCTCCCACTGTATCTTTGTTTCTTCTGTAACTATAGGTTCGTTCATAAGTCATTCCTCAAGGTTATAAATCCGGACAAATTTTCACCTCTTAACTTACAGCAATTATTTTAAATATGAAACTAGCTTTAGAGGTAAGGCGACAAGTAATGTCGCAAAGTAGATAAGTCAGCTCGTGTAAGGTTAGATAAACTAAATCCCACAAAAAACACCCTCTGCTGAGGGGGGAAGGGTAACTAAACAGCTTATTTAGTCCTATTTACCATGTACCCTAGGTTCAAGAAAATCAATCCAATAAAAAAAGATGCCACCAATTTGGTAAGCATCCTATTGAGGTGTGAAATACTTGTTAAAGCAATACTCTCTTATTTACAGTAAGTATTGAACAGCACACCTACTGCCTTACGAGGAATATGATCAGTCCAACCCTCATCGCCAAGTCCAGGTCCATACTGACCACCAATTGCCATGGAATCTTTTAAACTGATACGCTCGTTGTCACCCCTTTCGATGTATGAGTTACGAGGGTTTTGACAGTTAAGTAAAACCAAGTCGTCAAATTCTTCACTAGGAAAGGCATAACCAGCGCCTCTAACGCGAGCTAATGCATACTTTACTTTGCCATTTTCTTTAATAATCGTGTGTGGACTTGTATAGTACGTTTCGTTTTTGATCTCAGCCGAACTCTCCCAAATTTGTGTCATCCTAGCATCGGGTTTCTCTGCTTTACCAAACTCAGGGTAAGAGTAGACGTCAATATAAGGTACTTCATCAGGATATTTGTTTTCATACAATATAGCTGTAGCCCCAACCTGACTACTGATTAGACCAAACCCCAAAACAGCGAGACCAACCACTGAGTTCTTCATAAAAAGTCCTATAGTTAAATTTTAGACCAAAATCTCCGGACATTTATTGTACTATAAAGATAGATTAATGTTCGTTTTTATAGCATATATTTAATTATAATATTAGAGATACTTACTGTTCACTTATTATGGCTTGCCTTAGATCATATTGATTTTGACTCTTTAATGACCTCAGCAATTAGTTGACGTGAGCACTTAGCCATCACCTGTATCTCAGAATAGCTATGACCAGCTTTCAATAAGCTTGCGATGATTTTGCGTTTATCAACATCCTTCCTTCGTCCTTTATACTTGCCTTCATATTTTGCACGTGCAATACCTTGCATCTGACGGTTGCGGCGATCCTCGTAGTCTTTACGAGCAATGGCAGCAAGCATATCAAGTAGCATATCGTTAATGGCACGTAGTACGCTATCCATAAACTCAGAGCTATTCGCTTGCTGCAGAGCCATATAAGACGTTGGCAACTCTTTTGATACTACAGAGAGGCGTTTAGCTGACAGCTTTTGCTTGAGGGAGTCCCAGTCGGTTGGGTTGAGCCGTGCTAAGCGGTCTATCTGCTCGACCAAGATCACATCGCCTTCATGAGCGTCATCAATCAACTGCATCAGCTTTGGGCGCTCTAGCGTTGCCCCTGATTCGTTCTCGATATAGAAGGCAGCAATTTTGTGGCCATATTCTCCAGTAAATGCTATGAGTTCACTTTTAGCACGTTTGGCGTCTTGTTCTTTGGTAGAGGCGCGGAGGTAGGCTCTGATAAACATAAATACCTAAAATAGTCTGTTATAAGTGGTTCCATTATAGCAGTCTATTTTAAGTGGTCTATTAATAGGTTTGAGGGGCTAAACAGCTGGTTCCATTGGGGTATAGTCTTTTGATAAGTTATTAAGACAATTAGTTGTTACGAACAGGTTTGTACAATTGAGCCTTGAAACTTTATAATGCTCAATGAAATCAAAAGGTAAAATGTCTTGTGCACGCAGTTCAACAAAAATCACCTTTTGAGATAAGTGTGTATTCCAATTAAGGTTATTGAATGAAACAGTATCTAGATTTATGTCAACGTATAGTTGATGAGGGTGTATGGGTAGAGAATGAACGAACTGGAAAACGTTGCTTAACCGTTATTAATGCTGATTTAGACTACAACGTAGGAGCTAATGAGTTTCCCTTAGTAACTACTCGAAAGAGTTATTGGAAAGCAGCTATCGCAGAGTTGTTGGGATATCTACGTGGTTATGATAGCGCAGATCAGTTTCGAGCTATTGGATGTAATACATGGAACGCCAATGCCAATGAAAATGCAGCTTGGCTAGCTAATCCTTATCGTAAAGGTAAGGATGATATGGGCCGAGTTTATGGTGTACAGGGACGAAGATGGCGTAATTCAGTAGGAGAGGAGTTTGACCAACTTCGTAAGATTTATAATAACTTGCGAAACGGTATTGATGATCGAGGTGAAATTCTAACCTTCTACAATCCAGGTGAGTTTCATATGGGATGTTTACGTCCTTGTATGCATACCCATACGTTTTCATCGTTAGGAGGAAAGCTGTATTTGACTTCATCACAACGTTCATGTGATGTACCATTAGGTCAAAATTTTAATCAGATTCAAGTGTTTACCTTACTAGCTCTCATGGCTCAAATTACGGGCCACGAGGCTGGAAAAGCTTATCATAAGATCGTAAATGCACATATTTATGAAGATCAATTAGAATTAATGCGTAACGTGCAATTAAAACGCGAACCTTATCCGGCACCTAAGCTTCATATTAACCCTGAGATTAAGTCTCTCGAAGATATTGAAACATGGGTAACATTGGATGACTTTAAAGTTGAAGGATACCAGTATCATGAGTCTATTGCCTATCCATTCTCAGTTTGATATCAGCATAAAGTGAAAGCTGAGAAAAGTGATAAATTTCTATTAGGCACAAAGTATTAATATGTGTGATTTATGCTTATTAGCTAAGCTCTCGCTAGCTTTTAAGCAAGAGGAAATTAAAATTATGCTCTCTATAGAATAGATGATTTTTGACAGACTAATGCATAAGCTGTTTCGATTTTGTATCTTCTAAAACTAACATTTTTCTCAATTTCTCAATTTCTTGTCTGGCTTCTGATAGGGACCTCTTATCTGTGTCAGATAGTGCTTTATAGTAATCTCGTGACTCTCTCATTTTTTGTAACCGTTTATCTGAGTGCTCAGCGATCTTTTTTGTATCTTGATATTCATTAAACCAGTAGATAACCTCACTTTGTGCTCGACTTAGCTTTGCTTCTAGCGCATTTTTTACATCTTTAGTGCTTAAACGTACTTGTTCTTCAAGCGATTTCTCTTTAGTTTTTCGGGCTTCTCTAATCTGTTTTAGCTTTTGGCCAGGCCAAACTCGGTTTGAGATGGTGTTCCGATGAATACCAGTCATTTCTGAAAGTTGTGCTACAGTGACTTTCAACCTCTTATTGCATTTAATGTCCGATAATGCTTTTTCCAATAGTAATGTATTTGCGTCATAGTCGTCTCTATTCTTCTGGTCATAAGCTTCATTACTCATAGTTCGACTTCCTCACCAAGACTTTCCAGTACCATTTTAGCCTCGTTCATTGCCGCTAAAATTTGATCACGATTTTGCGAGTATTCTGGTTTATTTAAATTAGCCTTATTTAATGTGTAAACTTCACGCCATTTAGGAGCATGTTTAATAGTTACAACGGCTTGTTTACACCGAGCTGGGTTACAGCGTAGTGAACCAATACATGGCAAACTTGAATCATACTCTTCCTGTCTATTACCATAGCAAAGCCCCTGTCCCATGTAGACAACGGCGACCCCTTGATCTACCATTGCTTCATACACTTCATCTTCCGTATAACCTTCAGCCATATAGCCATTAAATGTCTTGGTTAGACCTTTTTTATGCTCCTTCGCCTTTCCACCATAATATATACCGTTTGGATTATGTGCAGTCTTAATAGCCTCTAATTCAGCTGCTCGGCGCAGTGATTTCTTATCACCTTTTCGATTCCCATCTTTTGAAAGCATATCACCTATATCGCCATACCCCAGTGTTACTAATGAGGTAGAGCCAGTAGAGGTGTAATTATAGACACTGTCCACAAAATGTTTTAATTGAAACGATATCAGAGGTAGACCAACTTCAGCTCTGAATAGTTGATATGTTAGGGTGTGTCTTAACATATATGGATTAAATTTTATTTCATTAGCAACGTTTTTGCCTAATAGTTGGCTAATAAAATTATTCATTTGATGTGCAATACCCTTACTATCCATTGACTGTGGGGAGCTACCAGGTTTAACAGTATCTACATTAGAAACTAAATAAGGTGAAACTTTAATTTTTGAAATATACGAAGCTGCTAATATTGCATCTTTAACAATTGGTATAGCTACCCACTTATCGTCGAATAAACCCGTACTAACTTCATCTTTATGTTTTTTGACAGTACTTTCAATAAGCCAAACGCCATCACTTTGAACCAAGCACGAACAATTCTGAACTCTTACTTCTGATAATTCAGATGGTCTCATACCTGTATACTGACCTACTAAATATGTGCATGCGTACGTTACGAGGTTGAAGTATTCTCTAAGATTATCTAACTTATAACCACGTTTTTTCAATGCTTTACGTAAAGTCAGTCCACCCATAACATTAGAATCTTTGTTGAGCATCCAATTATAGGATTCCACCATATTTGTAACGAAACTCGCAGAATAACCTTTAGTTCCTAGTCTAATAGCAATATAAGCATTTAAGATTTCGTGGGTTACTCTTTCTTGGTTTGCCCATGATAGATGGTTGCTTGTATCAAATCTTTCTAAGGAGTTAGAGTCAGATATTTTTGCTGAAGCACCTATAGCACTTAAAAAGTCAACTATGATAAAGGAAGCCATTTTCGATAAAGACTCAAAGACCAAGTCTGGTAACACTTGATCTTTCTTTTCTTTATCAATATTAGCTCTTTTCTTCCATTTCAGGCTATTCAACTCTACATAGGCAATAGGCTTTTCAAATACATACTTAACAGAAGCTGGACTGCGCAGGTATGTGAAAAACTTATCTAGCGCTACATCTTTTACACGATCATAGTTTTCAGCAGCTCTGGAATACAGTTCGGGTGTTATGTCGGAGAATGTCTGGATTTTTTCTTGAACAAACTCATAACCTAGCTCATGAGAAGCTTGTTTAAATATTTCATTAATAAATGTTAAACCCCTTTCAAAAGATGTAATTAAGGAGTTAGCTTTCAATGTTTTTTTTGATCGACCTTTACCTTCTTTTTTCTGAACTTTGAAAATTGAATTGTTGAGCAAGGCTAACTCAAATATAATTTTTATTTCTGTTAAGACAAATACTGGAATCGCTGTATATTTTGAAAAATTAATGCGTAGCTTTGCACCCTGAACATTCCTTGCAGCATTAGGGTAGTCTTTATTAAAGTTCCAAACGCAGTCAGAAAATTTCGATAATTTTGATACGGGTTTGTCCATAAGAGACGTCATATACTCTACATCATCTGTGTGCTTATGCCGAAGACTCTCATTTTTCTGATCTATAACAGGACTTAAGGCATTTAAGATATAGAGACGATGTTCTACAAAACCTGTTAACACATTTAGTCTTGTTTCATAATCCATTAAATAACTCCATCAACCAATGTTGTTGTTTCAACGTACTCTGCTAAACGTTGCCCATTCTCTAAATCCTCTGAGGAAAAGTCAGATAGCTCTGGATCTGTAATGCCTTTTATTAGTTCCATATTCTCTGAAATGACATGTCCATAGGGTGTATCCATGACACGTGTGTGCTCTATTAAGAGTGTGTAGTCGCGCTTCATTGCAAAAATTTCAGGAAGGTGTTTTGCTGTAATAATGACATTATCACAACCTAAACATTTATTATATTGTGAACATGGAGTGCCTGGAGTATAGGACGCTAGGTTCTTTACAAAGTCTGGCGGGTCGAAAATATTTCTGCATTCAGCCAATGGGGTATGAAAGGTTACTATTAATTCATCATTAATTTTAGTTTCTATAACTTCTGACAGCTCCTCATTCTGCTTATTAAGAGTCGATTGATGTATTTCTTTTAATTTATCATTTATCTTTATTCTACTTATCGAGTTCAAATCAAAAGAATCCAGATAACCAATAGTTGTTTGAATTGACGAGTGTCCCAACATGAGCTGAATTTCACGTAGAGTTACGCCATTTTCAAGCATCTCACTAACAAAGGTTGGTCTAAACCGACTTATTGTAATAGTTAGCGGCTCTCCTACGTCATTTTTTAAATCATATTTCTCAGCAAACCTAGACAAACTATCTCCCAATGCTTTTGCATTTCTGTTTTCATTTCCTAATATTGGAGATACCCTGCCGTGCTTTTTTGTACTATCTGACTGATAGATGAACAACCTATCTTTAAAAACCTCATCTTCAATGTCCTGTCGAAAACTACTCGTCAATCGGACTAATTCTTCAAAAATATTTTTTATTGACTTAGCTTGAGATGATGTAAGCCATGTTAGTTCTGCATTAAAAAGGTCAAGGTGGTATTCTTTATGACCATCAGACCGTTCTTTCCAAT
The DNA here is from genome assembly GCF_947500265.1 of uncultured Psychrobacter sp. Classification (GTDB taxonomy): domain Bacteria; phylum Pseudomonadota; class Gammaproteobacteria; order Pseudomonadales; family Moraxellaceae; genus Psychrobacter. Next base: position 126,188 of record NZ_CANMRN010000006.1, read on the forward strand.
ATCTAAGACAAGGCCGTGATGTTGCTGGGTGGGAGTCTATGTAATCATTCATGTTAAGAGAAAGTAAAGAATCTGTATTTAAACCAGTAATTTGAGCAAGCCTTAAAATGTAAGGCGTTAGTGTATCCACGTTTACCATTGGGATAACCCCCCATTCATTGTATGTCTCTATCAAACCCTTATCTGAACCCTTAATTATTCTTAAAAAAGACTTCTCAATAGGTGACTTAGCTGTATTGTTATGAACGGGCTTACACATTAAGAGGTTTTCAAAGAGCCAACGCGCATTCTCTAATGTCGAGAGACCTCTTATGACCGAATTTTTTTCGTCCAGAGGGTTTTTACCTATACCTGTTTTTTCATAAGGTATGAGAGCTGCTCTAGATTCACGTAGTCCTTTTTCGATAGCATCTAATACTTGGATTCGCTCGTTCGTTGTAAATGGCTTTTTTGCATCTGTTTCTCTACTTGTGGTAAAGCCATCTATATCGAAAAAAGTATATTCCATATCACGTACTTGGGTCAGTCTATACAGTGTTTTGCGTACTGAACTCAGAACTGTATTTGCATGATGACTTGATATGTCTTTGCTTATTATTTTCTGCTCTAAATATTTTCGATATCTAGATAGAATATGTTCATCAAAAACTGCCGTTATTTTTAGAGGGGCAGTTCCATACAGTTCAGATAAGAACTCCATAAATAAACTGCTCGCAATTCTGTAATTACTCTTACCTGATTCTGAAGAGACAGTTTTACTAGTACAAGAAAACAGTTGCTCAACCTGAATAAAAGGTTCTAGTTTTGAAGGAACGAAGAAGTCAGTAGCAGCAGTTAACTCTCTTGCTGCCAGTTTATGAAAGCGTTCTATCTGACTTTCACTATAATTTTTTCTATTAACGTTCGCTTCGCTTGTTCTTTCAGCAACGTTTTTATAGTTTGGATCAATCACTCCAAGTTTTTCAAGATCCTTGTGAATGAAGATCCAAGCATCTTTAACAATCTTAAATCTTAAAGAATTTTTTTTTATAGGTAATTGTTGCGAAGATACTTTTTTTATCGAAACCTTATTGCCAAAAATAGGTAATGAATACTTTTCTTCTTCGGATAGCTGTCTATACCAATTTAATAGTTTCCTTGAGTTTTCGATACCAGCAGCTTCGTAATTTTCATCTGGTATCACCAAAATTCCTTCTTCAATCATCTTCTCAATTAAAGGATTGGTAAGAGCCCTATGTCTGTGTGCAACAGAGTATGAGATACCTACAGCATTTTGAATATGCTTGATGGCTACACCGAAACCTAAAGTACTATCAGCCTTACTGATTTGTACTTCCCACAGCGCCTCTATATCTTCAACTGTTTGCGTTACCCATTCTATAATAGATTCTTCGGCATTTTTATTCAGTCGTTTCTCTTCAACCTTTATACTTTCTAGTTCAAAAAGATCCTTGTAAGCCTCATTGGTGGCTATTTTATTCCTTTTCATTTGATGTCCTTAATGCCAATTCTCAATTGTGTACTTTTACTCAAGCGTCTCATTTTTCCCGCTCTAGTTAGTAAGTTGCTGTTTTCATCACACATACTATTGTAAATTTCCTGAGGAATACTGGTATACATTTGGGTAGTACTAAGTTGGTTATGACCTAAGTTTTTTTGTACGATAACGAGCCGATCTAGATAGTCGTATCCTAAATCATCGGATTGTAATATTGCGTAGGCATTACCATGTCGAAGCTTGTGAGGAGAGATTATTCTATTGAGGTTACCCTTCTTTATTGCACGCTTGCTGAGACGCTCAAGTAATTTGTTGATCGCGCTACGTGTATAAGGAGTACCTTTGGCATTAAAAAATGCTGGGGTTTCATCTGGACTTTCATATTTGCAAGCATGTTTTTTATACAACGGAGACGCATGATATTTCTGTACGCGTTTAATGGTTGCCGAACTAACTAACGTCCACCGCGGTTTGATTTGATTTCCACGCCCTTTGCTACCTTTAATGGCTAAAGGTACGTAGTCTGCATGAATAGGTTGGTCGGAATCTTCTGAAATAAACTTTTCAGAGTTAAAGTTGATAGTATCTTTAAAGTCTTTAAGAGTAACCCTGATCAGCTCTGAACGCCGCACACCAGAATCGTATAAAAACTGAAGTAACACTCTTTCTCGTTCTGATTGAGTAGATTTAATCAATATGACGAGATCATCAAGAGTGCATGAAATAATTGGTGTGCGTTTCGGTACTTTTGAAAGGTATCCATTACTATATGGATTATCTTCTCTAAGTGGCTGACGGTCTTCCGTATGACTGCAGAGGAAGTTAATGAAAGCGTATATTGCCCCGTCACGATTTCTAATAGTAGCTGAACTTTTACGCTCTTCACTACTTAAGAAAGTAAAGTATTGCTGAATTACATATCCTGGGACTGTAATGAATACTTCATCAGTTTCATCATCGTTATATTCTGGACGACTACGGATATACTCTAAGAAGTAAGTTAGATTTTTGCCATATGTATATGCTGTTCCATAGGCAATCTTTTCATGCTTGAATTGATATGATAAATACTCAGAGATAATAGGAAGGATTTTACCACTATCATCAAATACGCCAACCCCATTCACTTTGACTTTCTGATCTAATGATAAGTCTGGTATTTCATTAGTTACACAAGACTTTGATAAGTCTAATGCTTTATTGGAACAAATCTTAATATCCATACTATAGGCCACATTAATACATAGATTAAATTGTATAACATATTATGCATGACCTGATCTTTGCTATAGATATAGAGAAAAGAGATGTTTCTAGGCTGCTAATAATTCATACTGTGAATTATCATTATGGGGGAATAATAGGAATAAGTCAGCCGAACGCTGATACAGCTGGCATGACAGCTTATTGTCTGCGACAAAGAACTGAAATAACGTATGACATGGTGGTAGGGCTACTTGCTCTGCCTCACCTGGATTCCAGCCTGAGACAATCAAACGGCGCGAATTCGGATTGTTCTTTATCTGTTCAACGACCTGTGCGATTTGATCGACACCATCAGCGTTATAACTGGCATCTTCATTTTTGGTCGCACCATAGTTACGCCATTGATGACCATAGATAGGACCCAAATCACCAGCAGGTCTGTTAAAGCGCGTAGTCTGTTCTGCTGTTGCCCACTCATTCCAGATACGAACGTTATTCTGTTGTAGATAGTCAACATGAGTGCTGCCACTTAAAAACCATAATAGCTCATAAGCGATAGATTTAAAGTGAACTTTTTTGGTCGTTAGCAGTGGAAAGCCTTCTGCTAAGTCAAAGCGTAGCTGTGCGCCGAAATGGCTAAGCGTACCAGTACCAGTACGATCACCTTTTTCAGTGCCATTGTCGAGAACGTGGCGTAGCAAATCTAAATAGCCTTGCTCGTTATTACTTTGGGTGCCATTGATCATAAAATGCTCTTTAGTTACTGCTGACAGCGCATACAGGCTAAATGGGTAGTCGATATATACACTGTCATTATTGAAAGTATTGCTAGGGTAGGTGTTTTGACAGAATACCCTATTTTAAGTCATCAACCTTTATCACAAAAGGGTAGGCTTAATAAGCAGCTTGCTTACCCCAGTCGTAGATGCCGCGTTTATAGGCATAACCGATCAAGAATAGACCGATAATTATCATTGGGGCGCTTAGTATCTGACCTTTGGTCATCCAACCTAGCAAGATGAATCCTTGGTCGATGTCTGGCTGGCGGAAGAACTCAATGATGAAACGGCTAAAGCCATAACCAAGCATAAAGACACCAGTCACTGCCATACGAGGACGGGGCTTCGATGAGTACCACCACAAGAATAGAAACAACAGTAGACCTTCTGCAAGGGCTTCATACAGTTGCGACGGGTGACGAGGCAACAGGTACTGGCCATTGACCTCAGTCATAAGGTCTTGTAGTGCAGGATTGGCTTGTAGCTGCTGCATATCAACATTAGCGGCCTGCGGGAAGTAGGTCAACCAGTTATAGCCACCATCAGAGACGCGGCCCCATAGTTCGGCATTGATATAGTTACCAATACGTCCGAACAATAGACCAGTTGGCACACAGGGAACGACAAAATCGAGCACTTGGAAAGGTGTCTTTTTATATTTGCGAGCAAAATACAGCATACCCAACATGACACCAATCAGGCCACCATGAAATGACATACCGCCTTCCCAGACTTTGAACAGATAAGCAGGGTTTTGGAGTAGCTCGCTGAACTGATAAAACAATACATAGCCGACACGGCCACCTAATATCACACCAAGTGCGCCAAAGAACACTAGGTCAGAGACCATATCTGTCGTCCAGCCTTCACGCTTGGTACTGCGATACCATGCCAGTCCGTAGGCGGCGGCAAATGCCAACAAATACATCAGCCCATACCAATGGACTTCGACAGGTCCAACTGCTAATGCTACAGGATCGTACTGAGGATGAATCATCATAAGGGCATCATAATATTGATAATAAAATGCTGACTATAATAGCAAATTTCGTTCGCTGGGCATACATAATTGCTCTGGTGCCAATCAGAGTGTATGAGTAATTTGAGTTTTTGAGATGGTACAGAATGTATAGGCTAAGAGTTAAAAAAGATAAGAAGTGAGGTGAAAAGAGTGACTTTAATTAAGGAGTGTTTTCGTGATGATATGTAATCTTGGTAGCTAGCAGCTTGGGATAAAAATGCCATTTTTAGCATTATTCAACTTTCACTACCAAGTTGTACTATCACATCTATTATTAAAAGAAATTAGATGGCGACCAGATCTTGTACGTTACTTTCGACCATCGTATCGCCTGCGCCTTGTGAGACTACCTTGCCGCGTGATAGTACCGTGTAATTGTCAGCAAGCTCTTCGGCGAATTCATAGAATTGCTCAACCAGCACAATGGCCATGTCACCTTTGTCAGCCAAGTCACGTAGGACGCGGCCAATATCTTTGATGATAGAAGGCTGAATACCTTCAGTTGGCTCGTCCAAAATTAATACAGTCGGCTCGGAGGCTAGGGCGCGTGCAATGGCAAGCTGCTGCTGCTGACCACCAGATAAATCACCACCGCGGCGATGTTTCATCTCATCGAGTACGGGGAAAATATCGTATAAATGCTTAGGTACGTGTTTGGCCTTACTGCGTGAAAACTTTGCCATACCAATTAATATGTTCTCTTCTACCGTCAGTGTCGAAAAAATATCGCGGCCTTGTGGTACATAAGCCAATCCTGCTCGTACCCGTTGCTCTGGAGACATCTTGCTGATGTCTTTATCATTAAGCAAAATCTCTCCTGATTTAATCGGTAATATCCCCATCAAACATTTGAGTAGCGTGGTTTTGCCCACGCCATTACGTCCAAGTACCACGCTGCATGCGCCTACAGGTGCTGTAAACGAGACATCTCGTAAAATATGACTGCCGCCGTAATACTGGTTGATATCGTTCACTTGTAACATGGCTGTCTCCTAAACTCTAAAACTTTTTTAATATTTTAAAGGGAATATTCGTTTGGCTCGTCTAGATGATACGTTTAGCTATCGACCTAAGTAGGACTCAATCACTGCTTCATTGGCTTGCACTTCCGCTAACGTACCTTCGGCCAAAATCGCCCCTTGTGCCAATACCGTGACCTTTTCACTGATAGCATCGATAAAGGTCATGTCATGCTCGACTACTACTAATGTATGGTTCTTTTTGAGGCGTAGACACAGCTCAGCGGTATGTTCTGTTTCAGCATCAGTCATACCGGCCACAGGCTCATCAAGTAAAATCAGTTTGGGGCTTTGCATTAGTAGCATGCCAATCTCTAACCATTGTTTTTGCCCATGTGAGAGCAAACCAGCTGGCTTGTTGATTTTGTCGATCAGGCGAATTTGTTGTAGGGTCGAGTCGAGGGTATCGCGAGTATCGGCATTGAGTTTATTAAACAAGCTTTTGACCACACGTTTGTCTTTTGGCGCGGCAAGTAACAGATTATCCATCACCGTAAAATTTTCAAAGACAGTAGGTTTTTGAAACTTACGGCCGATACCCGCTTCGGCAATTTCTTCGGTAGATAAGCTGGCAAGATTATGAGTCTGACCAAAAAACACGCTGCCTTCCGTAGGGCGGGTTTTACCTGTAATGACATCCATGAGCGTGGTTTTACCCGCGCCGTTGGGGCCGATAATACAGCGTAGCTCGCCTTCTTCGATATAGAGCGACAGGTTGTTGAGTGCGCGAAACGAATCAAACCAAACGCTCACATCTTCTAAATACAGAGCAATACCATGGCTAAAGTCGACGCCTGATTTTTTGGGGTGACTGAGACCGTCACGTCCATCAGTATGATCATATTCAGACAGCGCTTTGGTCGATTGTTCGGTCGATGGTGATTTATCATTTAGCATTATTGTTTCTCCTTTTTGAATCGATCGAACAAGCCCATAATGCCATTGGGTAAAAACAACGTCACGACGACGAATAGCCCGCCTAATATCAATAGCCAAAACTCAGGGTAGGCGACCGTAAAGTAGGTTTTCACAGCATTCACCACACCAGTACCTAAGATAGCGCCAATTAAGCTTCCTCTACCACCAGTTGCTACCCAGACGGCTATCTCAATCGAGTTAACTGGGTTCATCTCACTTGGGTTAATGATTCCGACTTGAGGTACGTATAGCGCACCTGCGATACCAGCGATGACGGCAGACAGCACCCAAGCGGATAGCTTGTACCACAGCGTACGGTAGCCCAAATACTGCAAGCGGTTTTCGCTGTCACGAATCGCACCGAGTACGCGCCCATAAGGTTGGTTCATTAAATGACGCAAACCCATATAAGAGACTAACAATGCTACGGCCGTGACAAAACACAGCATTGAGCGAGTTGAGGCAGCAGTAATGTCGTAGCCTAAAAGAGTAGTAAAACCAGTAAAGCCGTTATTGCCGCCGAAGCCTGTCTCATTACGGAAGAATAGCAATGCTGCTGCATAGACCATGGCTTGAGTGATGATAGAAAAATAAACCCCTTTGATTTTGGAGCGGAAAGCAAAAAAACCAAAGATAAAAGCAACCAAGCCAGGTACTAATACGACCAGTGCGACTGCCCACCAAAAATGCTGCGTGCCAGCCCAGTACCATGGCATCTCAGTCCAGCTCAAAAATCGCATAAAATCAGGAAGCGCGTCGCCCGCTGTCTCACGTGTTAAGTACATGCCAAATGCATAACCACCCAAGGCAAAGTACAGACCATGTCCCAAGCTCAAAATACCAGCATAGCCCCAGACGAGATCTAGTGCCAAAGCCACCATCGCTAGCGCCATGATTTTGCCAATCAGGGTAATCCAGTAGGCTGAAAGGTGAAAAGCTGAAGTCTCCGGCATAAGATGTAGCCAAGGCAGTATCAGTAGTACGGCAAAACATAAGCTAATTAAAACTGCACTACGCGGGGTATCAGACAGTAATTTGGTCAGTATCATAGGAGTCTCCTTATTCGACAAAGCGGCCTTTGAGTGCAAATAAACCTTGTGGCCGTTTCTGAATAAACAGAATCACAAGAACCAATAATACAATCTTAGCCAGTACTGCACCGATACCAATCTCAAGTACCGTACCGCTCACACCAAGTCCTAAGGCGGCCAATACTGCGCCCCATACTTGTCCGACACCGCCAACGACGACGACTAAAAAGGTATCAATGATATAGGTTTGACCCAGATCAGGACCCACGTTGCCTACTTGGGCAAGGGCACAGCCTGCCATGCCAGCAAGTCCAGAGCCCAAACCAAATGCCATCATATCGATACGTGCAGAAGGGATACCGACAGCACGTGCCATTTGACGGTTTTGGGTAACGGCTCGTATAAACAAGCCAAAGCGCGTTTTGTTGAGCAAGTAAACCAGTAGCGCCACGACAATGACGGTAAAACCAATAATGGCAATACGGTTGTAAGGCAGTACCAAACTTGATGACACCTGATATGCGCCGCTGAGCCATGCCACGTTACTGACTTCAACGTTTTGCGCACCAAAAATCATCCGTACTAACTGCATCAATATTAAGCTCACGCCGAATGTCGCCAGCAAGGTCTCTAGCTCGCGGCCATATAGCGGACGAATGACAATGCGCTCAATAATCATGCCGATGATGGCGCTGACTAAAAACGCAGCTGGAATAGCGGCAAGCAAATACCAACCTGCCATATTTGGCATATAAGCTTGAAAGAAATTTTGCACCATATAAGTGGTATAAGCGCCAATCATGATTAGCTCACCATGCGCCATATTGATGACGCCAAGCAAACCAAAGGTAATGGCGAGACCAAGCGCTGCTAGTAGCAAAATACTAGCGGTACTCATACCGGTGAAAATATGACCCGTCCATGTGCTTATTTCGATACGCCGTGACACGCTAGATTCAGCATCGATAAGTGCAGCTTTGAGCGAGGCATCTAAGCCATCAGACGCGAGGGCAGATTCAATATCGACCAAAACTTGTGGGTTATCACTATCTGCAAGTAGGTTCACAGCTGCGATTTGAGTTGGTAGGTCACCGTTTTTGAAATCAATACGAGCTTGTAGTGCGGTTAGTGCTTTTTGAACTTTAGCGCTGTCTTCATTTGCCGCTGCTGTCGTAATAATGGCTGGATCTACTTGGTCAATATTGTCAGCCAAAATCTCTACAGCTTGCAGGCGCTGTGCGGGCTTGTCAGAAGCAAGCTTTACCTTAGCCTGTCCAAAGATAAGCGCTGAGCGAAGGGCATTAGTCAGGGTGATTTGTGATAAATCACTTGGCCAATCGTCAGTCTCTTTTTTATCAGGATAAGTAAACAGCTGATCTTCTTTATTCAATAAATACGTTTGCCCACCGTTGCCTTGATATAGCTCATCATTGGCAATAAATTCAACCAAACTATCTAAACTCTCAACGGATCCTGGCCAATCACTTAGCATGGCTTGGCGCTTACTAAAATTGCCGGCCACGAATTGTTGAATGGCATCGGCTGAACTTGTAGAAGTTGCTGTTGAAATATTTGAGGTGCTGGCTTGAGTAGAAGTGGTTACGTTGACAGGTGTGAGCAACGATTGCTCACTATGAGCGGTATCCGTATCGTGGTCATGTACCTGACCATCATGATCCGCATATGCTGTGGTGGTGAAAGTTGTTATGCATAATGCCATCAATGCAAGTAATCGCAGAGGCGCATAAATTGAAAAACGAGCCGCATACTGCATGACTTCACTGGCTGATGCTTGTGGGTTATTACCATTTTTGGACGATGTTTGCCCTACAAACGGGCGTAAAGTATGGTGCTGCATGTGCGGCTCCCTGTTTTTCACAGACAACAAACCCTTAGCCACTACTACTTAACGTATTAAGCGATAGAAGAGTTAATAAGGTTTGGTGTTATTTAAAAGTTAAGAATAAGTGTTGAAAATAAAAGTGGAGAGTAGGCGTTAGGACGGTTATTGGTGTCGTTTATCCATCCGCCTACTATTCAGTTACTATCCACGTGCTTTTCAGTACTGACTTATTTAGGGAGTAGCCTATTTAGGAATGTACTCGCTCCATGGCTGGGCTTGTATGACTTCTGGTGTTTTAAAAATCGTATCAAACTGTCCGTCGGCACGAATTTGACCAATCATGACAGGCTTCCATAGATGATGGTTTTCTTCATCCATTTTTAGCGTGTAGCCAGAAGGTGCATCGAACGTTTGTCCCGCCATGCTAATACGTACTTTATCAACATCAGTCGTACCTGCTTTTTCGACAGCTTGCTTCCACATGTTGATACCGACGTAAGTAGCTTCCATTGGATCATTGGTCACGACTTTTTCAGCATTTGGTAGTTTTTGGTCCAATGCATACTGCTTATAGCGTTTGGTGAAGGCACTATTGGTCGGGTTTTTGATCGACATAAAGTAGTTCCACGCCGCCAAATGCCCTTGTAGCAGACTGGTATCGATACCGCGTAGCTCTTCTTCACCGACTGAGAATGCCATGACCGGAATATCTGACGCTTTGATACCTTGGTTGGCAAGCTCACGATAGAACGGAACGTTTGAATCGCCATTGATGGTCGAGATAACCGCGGTCTTTTTGCCCGTTGAGAATTTTTTAACATTAGATACGATGGTTTGATAATTGCTGAAACCAAATGGTGTGTACTCTTCCATGATGTCTGCATCAGCCACACCTTTCGATTTCAAAAATGCCTTTAAAATCTGGTTAGTGGTGCGTGGATAGACGTAATCAGTACCTAACAACACAAAGCGCTCTGCACCGCCGCCTTCTTCACTCATTAGATACTCTACCGCCGGAATAGCTTGCTGATTTGGTGCCGCACCAGTGTAAAAAATGTTTTCTGACTGTTCTTGTCCTTCGTACTGCACTGGATAGAACATCAATCCGTTCAACTCTTCAACTACAGGCAACACGGATTTGCGTGATACCGATGTCCAACCGCCAAAGATAACATCTACTTTGTCTTGAGTGAGTAGCTGACGGGCTTTTTCAGCGAATAATGGCCAATCAGAAGCAGGGTCGACGACGACTGGTTCTAGCTGCTTACCGAGCACGCCGCCATTGGCATTGATTTCATCAATCGTCATCAGCGCGGTATCTTTTAGAGAGGTTTCAGAGATGGCCATGGTGCCAGACAGCGAATGTAGTATGCCAACTTTGATAGTGTCGCCATCGGCAGCAGGCTCGGTGGTTGTTTCTGTGCTGGTTTCAGTTGTAGTCTCTGTTGATGCCGTAGTTTCAGCAGGTTTTTGACAACCAATAAGACTTAAGCTGCCAACGACAGCCACCGCTAGTAACGATAAACGTGATTTAATTTTTCCGTGTGATTGAGGGTCTACTACTTGAGTGTTGGCTAAAATTGGTAACGAAAACATGGACATCTCCTAATAAATACAAAAGGTAAAATAATGTTCCTGAACACCTATTAAGAGTTCAAGTTCCGTGCCAAGTTAAAAAAGCCAATAATCGAGTAATAATTGAGCAATAATTAAGTTCTGATTAATATATTCATTAATTTAGTGCAGGATGGTAAATAAATTGCACCATAAAGGGGAGATGAACAAAAAAATGGTGCAATATTAAAAACCAAATTGTTAAGACTGAACAGATGCCATATGAAGAGATTTATCGCTAAAGGCGCTGTTTGCTAAAAGTGCAGTCTGCCAAAAGCATTTATTGCCAAAGACCTGCAAAACGGCTACGGTAATATCTCTAAGATAGTTACTATTTTGCGCGTTGAGCCAATGCGTGGCTGCCATGATGGATTTTACTGCTAAGGAATGATGTATGAACGCACAACTAACGGATTCGCCTGTCTCAACAGGTTGTGGTAGCGTATTACCGCCGCTTAATCAAATAACTAAATTTGCTATCCTTCCATTTGTACTTGGTAGTAGTGCCATTTTGGGATTGTCTTCGGCACAAGCGGCCACCAGTAGCGTCGAGCAAGTGACCATTTATCAGGGGCTGGCAAGCGTGACGCGCGCATTGCCTATTACAGGTAGCGGTGAGCAAATGGTGGTGTTTTCGTGCCTGTCACCTTATATGGATAAAGAAAGTCTAAGCGTACAAGCGACGAATAATGTCAACGTTGGGGAAGTCAGTATCGAAGAGCTGACAGGTGAGCAGGCAGCCCAATGCCAGTATCAAGGTGACGCCAAGGTACAGACGCAGCAAAATACCCTAGCCAATATCAATGCAGAATTGGAAGCAGCACAGTTAGCAAAGGCCTACTTGCAAAATCTGACCAAAGCCACGCAAGTCAATACAGATAGCACGATTGCCAATAATGCCCGCGATATAGAAACTCAAGCGACCAGTATTAACCAAAGGATTTTAGAGATTCAACAGCGACAAGCGCGTGCCCAAGACGCACTGAACCAACTGATGGCAGGCAGCGCGACATCGACCTTTAACAAGGTGACACAGGTAAGTGTACGTACGGCAAGCCGCTCGCCAAGTAGCGTTAAGTTGCATTATCAAGTGCAAGGTGCAGGTTGGGAGCCTGCGTATCAAGCGCGACTAAACACAAACAGTGAGCAGTTAAGTATCACAGCTTCTGCGATTATTGCTCAGCAAACTGGCGAGAACTGGACAAATGTACCACTGACACTCAGCACCGTGAACCCTAATCAAAGTACGACGGGGCAACTGCCGTATGTACAGCGTCTATCATTGTATGAAGAGAGCGAAGATGCCCGAGTAAGACGCGAGCTACCTATGATGGATGCGTCTCCTGTTATGATGGAAGAGCCTGCTTATAACAAGGGAGCAGGCGCACCGATGGCACCGCTACCGAATTTTACGGTCAGTAGCCAAAACAAAAATGGCATTATCGAGTATCGTTTACCGCAGTTGGTCAGTATTCCGAGTGATGGGAGACGGGTACGCACAGTGATTGGGGAGCAGGCAGGTAATAGTAAGCTCTGGACTCGTAGTACGCCAAGTGTTGAGACTGCCGCCTACTGGTATGCATCAGCGCCGTTTTTGACGCCGGACTGGGTCGATGGTTCGCTACAGTTGTACCGTGATGACAACTATGTAGGTCAGTCACGTTATAATTATCAAGTGCTAAAAGAACAGGGGATTGGATTTGGTCGTGATTCAAATATGCTCGTAAAAGAGCTGACCAATGAAGATAAGCAAGGTGAAAAAGGTGTGCTAAACCGTACGCAAACACTGACGACCACTAAGGCCTATCAGTTTACCAATCAGCACAATCGTAGCGTACGCTTGCAAGTACTGGGCAGTGAGCCTATCAGTCGTGACGATAGTTTAAAAGTTGCGGTGACTCATATGCCGCCTGTGACTGAGCGAGATTGGAATGACAATCAAGGCATGGTAGCGTGGGAGTTTGACTTACCAAGTAAGCAATCACAAGTAATACGTTCAACCTCCCAAATTAGTTATCCTGCCAATAAATTGCTAACTGGCAATTAATAAGTACTGCCTGTAAGTGCTACCTTATTAATAGGTAAAGTCTGAAATAATATCTTTGCCTCTATTAAGAATTACTCGCATAACGAAAATTATTATAAAAGGAAAGCTATGTGTATTGTCGCTATTGCTTGGCAATTATTTGATGAGTTACCGCTGGTACTACTGTCTAATCGTGACGAGTTTTTGCAGCGCCCAACTGAGCCGCTCCACCAGTGGTCTGATCAACCTATTTATGCTGGACGTGATAAGCAAAGCGGTGGTACGTGGTTAGGCATTCATCAGCAAGCGTCACCAGCGCAGAGTTCAGAGTATTATGAACAAAATGGGCGCTGGGCTGCGGTATTGAACTTTCGTGACGGTGTACAGGCAAGCAGTGATGAGCGCTCGCGGGGCGCGCTGGTTACCGAGTTTCTAACGGGGACTTTAAGTCCAATAGATTTTGCACGGCAGATTGATATGCAGGATTATGCGGGTTTTAATCTGATCATTGGTGACACTGCGCAAGCTGTGATCATTAATAATCGTGGTCATGCACCCACGCCACTATATTCAGGTCTGCATGTTATCTCTAATGGACAACCAGAGGACAGCTGGTTTAAGACAGAGCGGTTGCGCGGACGCCTACGTCAAGAAGTGCTGCCATTGATTGCGGAGGATAGCTCGCCTGCGTACTGGCAAGCGGCGGCTTTTAATGTTTTGTCAGATAGTACCAAAGCACCAGAAGATAAATTGCCTGTTACTGGCGTGGCATTTGAAGTGGAGCAAATGCTATCGTCTGTTTATATTGAACCCGTCGCTTTTGGCGATACTGAAACTAGCAAACCTACTTATGGTACCCGCACTCAAAGCATTTTAACGTTGCGCAAAGAGAGAGATACGGGAGCGAACTACACGGCTGACATTGTTAGCCGAGAGTTTGATAGTCACTAACAATGACTGTTAGTAGATAATAAAAAAACACCCACGGTAATTGCTAACATTCTAGCTACTATCGTGGGTGTTTTGCATTGTACTATTGAGTGACTCATTACATAAGCAGGTGATTATTTTGCTCAGGAATGATCAGCTCTTGCTTTAGAGGGAGTTCACGTACCAATTCTTGCAAGGCACGACGATAAACGCCTCGTTTAAAGTGAATCACTTGTCCGAGTGGATACCAGTAGCTGACCCATTGCCAATGGTCAAATTCAGGTTTCCCTTCATCAAAGCGGATATGTTGAGTATTTGGCTCATCTAAGCGTAGCAAAAACCATTTTTGTTTTTGCCCAATACATAAGGGATGCTGACCATGACGTACATAACGTTTTGGCAAACGATAGCGCAACCAGTCTTGCGTGACTGCCAATAAGTCTACGTGACGCGGATGTAAGCCGACCTCTTCCCAGAGCTCGCGATACATTGCATCCATCGGCGTCTCCCCGCGGTCGATACCACCCTGCGGAAATTGCCAAGCGTTGTGACCAATACGTTTTGCCCACAGAACCTGCCCTTGTGTATTTGCCAAGATGATGCCGACGTTGGCGCGAAAGCCGTCTGCATCTATCATGACTAAACCTTTTAATTTGTTTAAAAATAGCTTGTTTTGACTTGAAACCGTGACAGCAATCGTAATTATTATAAGGTGATTGTTGTCAATATCCGCTCAAAACAAGATTCATTACCGTTATTAAACCAAGAAACAAGCAAAATGTGTAACAGTATTTTGCTATAAAATGTTTCACGAGTTTTACCTTTTAAAATCAACCATTTATAAGCAAACTTTTGTAGGTTTTTATACAGTATTTTTTGGGCATGTGTCGAAGAGTAGTAATAGGCGTATGGACATACGATTATTTAGTAAACTGTCGAACTTCACTATTTCGATATGTATAAAGTGATAAAAGTACAGATTTCACTGGTGAGTTAGCAGCAAAACAATGAGCCTATAAAATCTTGCTTTGGCTTATGCTACACTAGCTGGGCAATATATCATTCACACAATAATAATAGGCAATACGCCATTTAAAATAAGGAACATCTGCAATGTCAGAATCAAAAGCAAGCGTCATATGGCAAGAGAACAAAGCCTTTATGGGTGTGTCACCATCAGGACATAATGTACAAATCGATGCTGATAAAGAGAAAGGCTCAAGCCCGATGGAGCTGATTTTGCTAGGACTAGGTGGTTGCGCCAGTTACGATGTCGTAGAGATTTTACAGAAATCACGCCAAGCAGTGACGGATGTACGTTGTGAGCTAACCGCCCAGCGTGCTGAAACTGTACCAGCGGTCTATACTGATATTCATATGCACTTCATTGTCACTGGTCAAGAGGTCAAAGAAAAACAAGTCGAAAAAGCCATCCAGTTATCAGCAGAAAAATACTGCTCTGCTAGCCGTATGTTAGTAGCAGGTGGGGTTAATATCACTCATGATTTCGAAGTGGTTGCAGGCTAGGGACTTATATAATGATAAGTGCATTCTTTGAGTTGGTAACTGATAAAGTGGCGTCTGCCATTTTGGCCATGGTGGTAGCAAGCCTACTGCCATGGGCGGTGTCAATCGTTGCAAAAGTATCTGGTGGCTTTAGAATCAGAAATAATGCACATCCTCGCGAATTTTTTCAAAATGCGACAGGCATGGCAGCACGTGCTAATGCAGCACAACAAAACAGTTATGAAACCTTGCCAGTGTTTTTGGCGGCGGTGATAGTTGCTATGCTGTTCTTTGTACCGCAGTCGATTATCAACGTATTGGCTTGGCTGTATGTGATGATACGAATTGGTTTTTGTGTGGCATATATTACTAACTTGGCAATGTTCCGCTCTATCCTCTGGGTATTATCAATGGCATGTTGTCTAATGCTATTTTATTTAGCGATACGAGTCAGCGTCTAGTAAAAATATCCGTAACTGCCAAAACGCTCAAATACAAGCAAGTGATTAATCTTGTACGCTTGCTTGTAGGGCGCTAATAATAACCGCTTTATTTTTCTCTCGTTTAATACCTTCCCATACTGTCTGCGCCTCAACGTAGCCTTTGGTAAGCATACCTAGCCATTGTTTATAACGACCGACTAACACCACATCATTCTTTGCTTCACCTTCCAAAAACTTAATCTGATGCGCGATTAAATCTTGCCATAATAATGTAGCCGTATTCTCTCCGCTGTCAGTACTTTTCTCAGTATCATTATCAACCTGTGCCACTAAATCAGGACGTGTTACTGCGCCGCGACCTAACATCAAATGCGGTGTACCTGCTTGCGTCATACAGTTCTGCGCATGCTCAAAGTTCCAAATTTCTCCATTGGCAATGACTGGAATATCGAGCGCATTAAAACTTTGAATTTTGTCCCAATAGGCGGGTGGCTTATAGCCTTGCGTTTTAGTGCGTGCATGAATGGTTAGCCAGTCAGCGCCACTGTCGTTAATTGCGCCTCGGATATCATCCATTCGGCTAGTGTCGGTATAGCCCAGACGAATCTTAGCTGATACTGGTATATGGGCGGGAACGGCTTGGCGTACGGCACTGATAATCTGATACATTGTTTCAGGTTCATCCAGCAGTACTGAACCACCGCGATGGCTATTTACTGTTTTTGCAGGACAGCCAAAGTTAATATCGATAGCAGGCGCACCAAGCTCACAAGCGTACGCGGCGTTTTCGGCCATAAGCTGTGCTTCGCTACCTAAAATCTGTACATGAATGGGCGTACCAGAGGCCGTTTTGGCATCATGATGTAGCTCAGGCACATATTTATAAAACACATGTGCAGGTAAGACGTGCTGAGTGATACGAATAAACTCACTGACCGACCAATCATAAGGACGACCCAAGTCAGACGCAATTTGGGTTAATATTTGGCGCATTAATGGATCGGTTAAGCCCTCCATAGGTGCGAGCAAACGCACGGGAGCTGCAAATGACTGATTAATAGTATTTTGACGCGTTTGAAGTTGCTGGCTATTATTCATGCTGGTGATTCACTGCTAGAGAGTCGTTATAAGAGAGATTAAATAAAACTTGAGACTGATAGAGGTAGAGAGTAATTAAGTATTGCCAAAAATCACTTTTTTGCCCGTCTGTAATCCTGATATCAAGTCTTTAATATTATGAATATCCAAATTGCTTTGCGCACGCGTACAGGCGACATAGAGCAAACGCAGCTCTTCTGGGCTTATTTTGACGGCGTTGGTGGTCACATCATAATAAAAGTCATCATCTAGTTGTACTTTCCCCCATTCAAGCCCTTTGGCCTTGTGAGCGGTAGAGATGACATAGTCAGCGTTTTCAATGCTAGTCAGACTATTGACCGCTTGACTCAAGACATTGGTACCGTGGTCATCGACCAGTTTGACCAGTGTTTTGAGATCGCTACCCTCATTGGTTTCGGCGTACTCTTGCACATCACCCCAGTTATAAAAATACGCCAGCTCAGGTACACCATAAGCTGATTTACCATTTTTTAAGTTTTCGGCTGCCTGACAGAATTTGAGCATACGATCGGTATCTGCCTGTAGCGCCACGCGATGGCCGTGCTTTAGTCCTGTCAACAGTTGCGACATGGCAGCAGCGTTGGTACGGCACAAAATAGCATCTTTCTTACTATGTACCATGCCCTTATCGGTAGAGGATTGTTTATTCGGATTGCCTTTTAGCGGTACGTCCTCTTGTAGTGCTTTTAACAGGGTATTGGCCACTTCTGCAATCGGCTCACCAAAGCGAAAAGATTGCGTCAATAATGTCTGCGGCAATGGCAGCTTTTTCATGGCATTGACCGCGCCGCGCCATTCATAAATCTGCTGATGCGCATCGCCCACATAGATGACTTGTCTCGACTGCTGAGTCAAGATACCCATCATCAATGGGTCCGCGTCTTGCGCCTCATCAAATAAGATAAAGTCCGCTGGAATACTGGGCTTAGATAGTGCCCAAAGCTTGAGATAAATATCATGGCCAATACCAGCAGGGTGACGCGCATCAATCGACTGTAACCAGCGCTGCTCAACAGCAGGGTAGAGCATCTCGCGCAGCTGCTCTGCATCTGAGTCATCGAGCCAGCTTGGGAACAGTATGTGCCTTGGCGCAGGGTAGCTGGCATGTGTGCTACAGAAATTACTTACCGCATCGCTGACGAACCGAGACAATCGCGCGGGTGTCAGTGTGATGTATTTATTAACCCCATCCATTTGCCGACGTACTTGTACAGGCTGTAGTCCCAAATCATCACCGAGGCGCTTGGGTGAAAAGCGCGGCAAAGATAGCTTGGCGGTAATATCACGAGCAACATGACGATAAGCTAGTGAATGAAAAGTACGGCATTCTACATGCGGCGGAAACTTTGAACGAGCATCATTGGCAATCGCTTTGTTAAAAGCCAGATATAGTCCGCGGCCACGTAAGCGCTCACCGATTAGCTTGAGCGTCGTTGTCTTACCGGCGCCCGCATAAGCGACCACTTTAAACGACTTATGATCCATCGCCATATTCAGCGCGCTCAGCTGCTCGTCAGTGGGATCGCTCATATAAGCTGGCATAGATGCGGACATAATAAAGCTACCTAAATACAAAAATTGATTAAAAATAAAAGGGGCAAAAAAAGCCACTGGGTAAACAATGGCTTATAGATGATGGTGATGCTAAAACGTGATAGTAAGCAGTCAGCTTACTAATGAGGCAAGAATAAAACGGTGTAATGATAGTTTAACGCATAGCTATATGTAATCAATAACTTTATTTGAGTCTGGATTAGACTGATAAGTGTTTTATTCTTTGTTTGTCGATACGAGAGTAGGACGGGGCTCTTCTTTGATTAGAATCTTCGCCAAAAACAAACCAAGCTCAAACAACAACCACATCGGAATCGCTAGCATGAGCATCGATACGCCATCTGGCGGCGTGACAACGGCAGCCACAGCAAAACAGCCCACAATGATATAACGACGTTTTTCTTCTAAGCTCTGAATGGAGACAATACCTGCCAATATCAATAGCAAAGTGACAACTGGAATCTCAAACGTTAAGCCAAATACCATAAATAATTTTAAGGCAAAACTGAGGTAGCTGTCGATATCCGTCATGGGTAGTACGTTTTGCGGGGCAAACATAATGAAGAACTTTAAGACCCCTTTGAGCACAATAAAGTAAGAAAAAGCCACACCAGCATAGAATAAAAATATAGAAGATAGCAGCACTGGAATAGCAATTTTCTTTTCTTTCTTATATAAACCGGGCGCTACAAATGACCAAATTTGATAAAGAATGTAGGGCATCGCCAAAAACGCAGCTACGAATACGGTCAAACGTATCGGCGCCATAAAGTTTGACGTGATATCGGTGGCAATCATAGTCGAGTTGGCAGGTAACTGCGCAACTAGTGGATCAGACAACAAGTTATATAGCTCGCGCGAATAACCGACCAAACCTAAAAATATTATCAATACCGCCACACATATCTTGATCAAATGCCGACGCAGCTCAATCAAGTGCTCGGTAATAGGCATATCAGCCAAAGGGCTTAAAGCATCCTCTGATTTTTTATCTTGAGTGGTATTGGTTTTTGTTCCAGTATCTTGATCAACGACATTTGGGTCAGTAATGGCAGAAACAGCGATTTTCTCTTGACGACTTTTTTTGCGTTTGAGTAGTTGCATCAGTCAGTCTCCTGCTTATGGTCAGAAGTCTGCATGTTGGCAGGACTGTTGAGTAGGGCGTCAGCTTTATAATTTGGCACATATGGCGGCATTGGGAGCCGACGTGCTTTGTCATAAGCGCCAAGTCGAAACCACATGTTTTCCCACGGTCGGGTAGTGATGGTCTGAACAACTGGCGCTGTCTTGGCATCATCGCCCACATTTACATCATCTACATTGTCACTGCTGTGACCTCGCTTCGATAATTGACCATTTTCTATTGTATCTGGCTGCTCGTCAGAGGCATAAGCATAGTCGAATGCTTTTGGTGTGGCTGGTTGCTGCTTTTGTGTGCGGCTATTTTTATGAGCTTCGTCAACCTTGCTGTTTTCAGCATTCGTAGATGCTTCAGAAGCTATCGAAGCAGGACTATGTGAGCTTTCAAAAGCTTTCATATTACCGCGCATCTCAGCCATCTCGCGCCTCATTTCGGCTTCGGTCTGGCGAATTTTGGCGAGCTCTTTTTGCATTTGCTGACGTGTCTCAGCCAAGTCAAGCTCAGCCTCTATTTCAGACTGCAAGGTTGAGACTGTACGGCGAATTTTGGCGTACCATTGCCCAGCCGTGCGCGCTGCCTGCGGCAGTTTTTCTGGGCCCAGTACGATTAGGGCGATAACGCCAAAGAGAAGTAGTTCAGAAAACCCGATATCAAACATAATGGTCCGATGTCACTGTTTAGATGCTATACGTTATGCTTATCATCAACCTTGGTGGTTGAGCGCTCTTCAGTGTGTGCCGTCGCATCGTGGTCAAGAACCGCGTGTTTTTTGGCATGCTCTGTATTTTCATCTTTAACAGCTTCTTTAAAACCTTTGACAGCACCGCCCAAATCTTTACCAGCATTTCTGAGTTTTGAGGTGCCAAACACGACAACGACAACGACCAATAGTATCAGCCAATGTGTAATAGAAAAACTACCCATAATGGTATCCTTGTGACTTGGTTTTGTGACTTGGTTTCGTGACTTAGTTTTCAGTCTTTATATGTCTGCTGTTAGTTTGCAAAAGGTCTATCTAGCAAACAAAAAGCATCAGCATATAATGCGAGATAAAACAGAGCTATATTATAACCTGCACTTATTACAAATAGGTGAAAGCAACAATAATCCAATAAAATAGACGTTTATTTTTTATTTAGGCTTATCTAGCGGCTTTTTCATCGATACCGGATAGCCCAAAACGTCTACCTAGCTCGTTTAACACGGCGTCCGACTCTATATCAAACCAGGCCAGTCCGACTAAGGTATGGAACCAAACATCGGCGACTTCATAGATTAGCTCATGACGAGCTTCATCGTAGCTGGCTTTGTCTGTACTCTCATCGCAGTTAGCAAAATCTTTGGCAGCGATGATACTTTCTGTACTCTCTTCACCGACTTTTTCTAATATTTTATTTAATCCTTTGGCATACAGACTGGCCACATAAGAGCTGTTGGCATCGGCTTGTTTGCGCTCTGCTAATACGCTATCGAGCTGCTGCAATACAGAGGCTTTATCGACTTGTGCTTGAGCAGTATCAGCTTGTGCTTGGATAGTATCAGAGTCAGTATTCGAACCAGTGTTTTCAATTTCATGAGTGTCGCTAGTAGAGTCATGAGAATGATAAATATCTGCAGGTTCTTTTAATACTTTATCGACAGTTTGCCATTCAGGCGTTTGACCTGATAAATCCAAACGCTGATAAAAGCACGACTCACGTCCTGTATGGCAAGCAATGCCGCCAGCCTGAGTGACACTAAGCACAATCACATCTGCATCACAGTCTAGACGAATATCATGCACGGTTTGCGTATGACCTGATGACTCACCTTTATGCCATAATTTGGCACGTGAGCGCGAAAAATAAACCGCTGTCTGTGTTTGTGCAGTGAGCTGTAGTGCTTCTGCATTCATCCACGCCATCATCAAAATACGACCTGTCTGATGATCTTGAGCAATTGCAGGAATCAAACCATCATCATTAAAAGTTACGGCAGTCAGCCAAGCAGGTAAAGTCATAATGTATTTGTCGTCTTATAGGTAGAAAGTGGAAAAGAGTGATAAGCAATTATACTACTTATGATTAAAGCGGGGAGATTATCTGAAATGCTCTGCAATATACTAACAGCTAGCAATATGATGTCAGCTAAATGCGCTATAGAGTGCAACTATGCTAAATGACAGCATACTATTGATAACAAGCGATTCTACAGTCTAAATAAATGCGGATACAGCGCTTCTTTGATCGTGTTATCAAGCTTAGTCACTTTATTGAGGTTAAAGTCGTAACCTCTAAAATGCTGGCGCGCTTTTGCTACTATCTCGCCCGTGTGCATCCGTGTGACTTTTAGGATTATATTACCGCCATTATCATATATTGGCTCAACACCAACTTCAAATAACAACTCTTCTCGTACGCGGATACGGCTAACAATATCTAGCTGCAATTTATCAATAATTAAGCCTTGATGGTCTGCGTTGATTTCTTTGACACCTTTAGCATATAAAAATCTTAGCCGTGCTTCGGACAATAGCGCTGTCAGAGATTCGACCGTCATGTGTTGTCCTGCGTCGGCTTCCGTATGACGCACACGCATCACTGTCTCAAAAACAAACAAGTCGTCGTCGAATACTAACTCTTGTTTTGACACACTATCTCCTAGAGTGATGGCCAAAGATTGTTCTACTTGTCGCGCTATATGTTGGCAGCATTGTTATCGTTATAGCTATACATTACAGCGTAAATATTCATAGTGAATAAGTGGGTTTTAATAGTGTTTATATGAAGATATAGCTCAGTCCCTACTTAAGCACAGCTTAGGCTGACATTCAATCTATTTGGATAAAAATCAGCCGTTTTATTGGTGCTTTTAGGAGAGCCGCTATCGCTTATTTGATGTCGGTGACTTGTCTTTATTGTCTACTAAAACCTCGCCAAAACTTTACTTGGCAAAACAAGGCACTATCTGCTAAAATAGCGCCTCCCACCTCGAGGCAAATAGAGGTTTAGTGGTTATTTATATAACGATTATTCAGTGTGACTATTTGACGACCAGGTTCTAAAACAGAAAAAGAGGCAAATCATCATGAAAGTTAAGATGAAAACCAGAAGCGGCGCAGCTAAACGCTTCAAAAAAACAGCGAATGGCTTCAAGCGTAAGCAAGCATTCAAAAGCCATATTTTGACCAAGAAATCAGCTAAGCGTATTCGCCAATTGCGTGGTCTTAAGTTGGTGCACAAGTCTGACGAAGCAGCAGTTCGTCGTATGTGCCCATACATTTAATAGCCTACCGTCATCTATCTTTGATTGAAAATATTTGACTTTGCAATCTGACAATGATGTTTGTTATTTAACGGCATCATCACTCGCTTAACAGTGATTAAAAAATCTTGGAGTAAATTATGGCCCGTGTAAAACGTGGTGTACAGGCAAATCGCCGTCACAAAAAAATCTTAAAGCGCGCAAAAGGCTACTACGGTGCCCGTTCACGTGTTTACCGCGTAGCGGTACAGGCAGTGACCAAAGCTGGTCAATATGCTTATCGTGACCGTCGCAACAAGAAACGTACTTTCCGTCGTCTTTGGATCGCACGTATCAATGCTGGTGCACGCTTAAACGGCTTAAGCTATAGCCGCTTCATCAATGGCATGAAAAAAGCAAACATCGCAATCGATCGTCGCGTTCTAGCAGACATCGCTATGCATGATGCAGCGACTTTCACAGCATTGGTCGAAAAAGCAAAAGCGGAATTGGCCTAAATATTAACCGTCCTTTAGGTATGATGCTTTTAAATAATTATTTATAAGCAATTGTCTAAATGGATAGGACTAATATTGATTAATAGTATGATATTAATAAAAGCTACCGCTGGTCGGTGGCTTTTTTTATATTAAATTATTTTAAGAGTGCTCTATATTGAACTTTGTCGAGCAAAAATATGCTTATCATCGTCTAAATATTCAAGCCATTCTTCTCACCAGCCTTTATATTAATCTTTTATATAAATATAACTGGATAAATGGTTTGCAATATTTGGTCAAATCCCTACAATTAATAGTCCGTTCAAATCAGGAATAATGCGTCTTATGACTAACCCTGCTGCCACCAACGACTTGTCGGCGCTACCGACCTTGTCTTCAGAGCTCAATGAGCTTACCGAAGCTCAGCTTACCGAATTTGCGAGTGCTGCTGAAGCCCTAATCCTACAAGTAACTGATGCGCGTACACTGCAAGATTTGCGTGTGCAATTGACTGGTAAAAAGAGTCCATTAACGGGCTGGTCAAAGCAGATGGGCAAGCTCGATGCTGATGATAAAAAAACTTATGGCGGCTGGTTGCATCAAGTGCGTAGTCGCATTCAGCAAGCACTGACAGATCAGCAGCAGCAACTAGAAGTCGCCGCACTCAATGCCAAGTTGGAGGCCGAGAGTATTGATATCACTTTGCCTGCTCGCGGTGGTCAAAAAGGTCATCTGCATCCAGTGACCATGATTACTCAGCGTATGCAGCAGTACTTTATTCAAGCGGGCTTCAATGTCGCAACCGGCCCTGAAGTCGAGAGCGACTACTATAATTTTGAAGCGTTGAATATCCCGTCGCACCATCCTGCGCGCGCGATGCATGATACCTTTTATTTTGATGCGCATTATCTATTGCGTACGCATACCAGTCCTGTCCAGATTCGTACCATGGAAAAAAATGAGCCGCCGATTCGCATCATTTGCCCAGGCCGTGTTTATCGTAACGACTCAGACCAAACTCATTCGCCGATGTTCCATCAGCTAGAAGGCCTTATGGTCACCGAGTCGAGCACTTTTGCTGAGCTAAAAGGTTTAATCAGTGAGTTTCTAGAAGCGTTTTTTGCCAAAGAGCTGACCGTCCGTTTCCGTCCGTCGTTTTTCCCATTCACTGAGCCGTCTGCAGAAGTGGATATCTTAGATGACAATGGCAAGTGGCTTGAAGTGATGGGCTGCGGCATGGTGCATCCACAAGTATTGACCAATTGCGGTATTGATAGCGATAAATACACTGGCTTTGCTTTTGGTATGGGTATCGAGCGCTTTGCAATGCTTTATTACGGTATTGATGACTTGCGCTTATTTTTCCAAAATGACGTGCGCTTCTTAAAGCAATTTGGCTAGAGTTTTCTTTATACCTATATAGTTAGTTCAAGATAATTTAGATCCAAGGAGGGTGAGTGAAAGTGCTACAAATCGTAGACTGAGCGAGCCTGACGTTGTATCTAATTTATATAGGATTGACTATAGCAAGTGAATTCGCCAAGCTTTACTCCAACATCTTTATTATAAAATTCTGATCCGAGATATTTATGAAAATTAGCGAACAGTGGCTACGTCAGTGGGTAAACCCTACAAATACTAGCGAACAGTTAGCCGAACAGTTGACTATGGCAGGTCTTGAAATTGATGATCGCTATGCAGTTGCCCGTGCTTTTAGCGGTGTGGTAGTCGGTGAAGTCATCAGCGTTGAGCAGCATCCTGATGCAGATAAATTACGTGTCACTCAAGTAAATATCGGTGATGCTGAGCCGCTACAAATTGTCTGCGGCGCGCCTAATGTGACCGTCGGTATGAAAGCACCGGTTGCTACTGTTGGTGCAATATTACCAAGCGATGACGCTAGTAATGGTAAAGCGGGCTTTAAAATCAAAAAGAGTAAGCTACGCGGTGTGGCTTCAAATGGCATGCTATGTGGCGCCTCTGAAATTGATTTAGTCGATGATATAGATGGCTTGCTTGAGCTGCCTGAGGATGCACCAGTTGGTACCGATATTCGTGAATATCTAGGTCTAGATAATCAAGTATTGGATATCTCAATCACCCCAAACCGTGGTGATTGCTTTAGCGTACGTGGTATCGCTCGTGAAATATCAGTTATCAACGACTTACCTGTACAAATGCCAGAAATCTCGGCCAATACAGCTGGCACTGCCGCAACACCAGCTGTGACAGTCGATGCAAAGGAAGCGTGTCCTCGCTATCTTTTGCAATCAATTAGCAATATTGACCGTAGCATCGATACTCCGAAATGGATGCAAGATGCGCTAGTACAGTCGGGCCTACGTTCACACAATTTCTTGGTAGATGTGACCAACTATGTATTGATGGAATTGGGTCAACCGTTACATGCGTTTGACGCAGATACAATCGAAGGTGATATCGTTGTACGTTTGGCGCAACCTGATGAAACCATTACTTTGCTGAATGAGCAAACCGTTACCTTGACCGGTGATGAGCTTGTGATTGCTGATGACAAAGGTGCCTTGGCGCTAGCTGGTATCATGGGTGGTCAGCGTAGCAGTGTCACCGATAGTACGACCAATATCGTTGTAGAAAGTGCTTTCTTTAATCAGTTAGCTATCGCTGCGCGCGCACGCCGTTTTGGGCTGCATACGGACGCATCACAGCGTTTTGAGCGTGGCGTCGACTTTGAATTGCCAGCATTGGCGTTGGCACGAGCTTGTGATTTAATCACCAGTATTACTGGCGGGGAAGCAGGACAAATAGTCACGGCCGAAAATCTTGAGCATTTGCCAGCACGCGCACCGATTACACTGCCAATCGCGAAAGTTAGCGATGTCATTGGGATTGATATTGAGCCATCTGAGATGGTACGTATCTTGACCCAATTGGGTTTTGACGTAGAGCAGCAGAGTGATGCATTAGTTTGCAAGCCGCCATCTTATCGTTTTGATATGAGTATTAAAGAAGACTTAATCGAAGAAATTGCTCGTATCTATGGCTATGACAATATTCCAAGCGTCCTGCCACATTTGCAAGTCAGCATGGATTATGATGATACTGCAGATTTGACGCATGAGATGAAGCTATCATTAGTCGACAACGGCTATATGGAAGCGATCAGCTTTAGCTTTAGTGATGCAAAACTAGAAGCATTGCTTGACGACGAAGCGCTAGGGGAAGTGTTGGCACTGGCAAACCCTATCTCTAGTGATTTGGCGGTTATGCGTCGTACTTTGCTATCGAGCCTACTGCCTTGCGTGCAATATAACTTGAATCGTCAACAGCCACGTGTACGTTTCTTTGAGACGGGTCTTAGCTTTGTTGGACAAAGCATTAGTGACTTAGTTCAAACGCCAAGTATTGCTTTAGTCGCAGTTGGTGATATATGGAGCGAGCAAGCTTATCAAAACCGTGCGTTAGATTTTTATGACCTAAAGCATGACATTGAGCAGCTATTACCAGCACAAATCGATAGCGCACGTATCCGCTATGAGCGTAGTACGCTGAGTTTCCTGCATCCAGGACAAAGCGCTGAGTTATACATCGATGATATATACGTTGGTTGGTTGGGTCAGTTGCACCCAAATACTGCTAAGCAGTTAGATCTGCCGACTACATGGGTCGCTCAATTGTCACTGGCACCGCTATTGACGATTGCACGTGAGCAGCATGCTATCACGACACCAAGCAAGTTCCCGCAAGTACGCCGCGATATTGCTATCTTGGTAGACAGTGACATCAGTTTGCAGACACTAGAGACAACAGTACGAGCTGCGGCAGGTAATATGCTGACTGATCTTTGGTTATTTGATGTTTATCAAGGTGACAAAGTACCAGCAGGCCAGCGCTCACTAGCGTTTGCACTGATATGGCAAGATAGTACGCAAACGTTGTCTGACGAAGCCGTCAAGACTGCCACAGATAAAGTGGTACAAGCGCTAACTGAACAGCATTCTGTACAGCTGCGCGACAGCTAACATTTAGTAAGTATTATACCCAATGCTCTGTAGTCTTTTTACCATGAGGCTACGGAGCATTGCTATTCATAGAATAAGTTAAGTGGTTATTAATAAAGGATTTTAATGAAGACTTTGTTAAAAAATAGTCAAAAAACCTTTATAATAGCTAGCCTTAACCCTCATACCGCTAAACCATGATATTCGACATCACGACATAGCATAGGAGTCGTACTGTGAGCACCTTAACCAAATCTGACATGATTGAGCATTTGATGAGTCACCTAAACCTAACACGCCAAGAAGGTCGCTGTCTGGTGGAGAACTTTTTTGATGAGCTGTCAGAGAGTTTGATTGATGGCAAAGAGGTCAAGCTTTCAGGCTTTGGCAACTTTGAGCTTAAAGATAAGAACAGCCGTCCAGGCCGTAACCCGAAAACAGGGGAGCCTGTTGCAGTATCCGCACGCCGTGTGGTTACTTTCAAAACAGGGCAAAAATTTCGTCAGAAGGTTGACGAGCGTTTGTTTGATAGCTAATACCTAGTTTGGCACTGCGCTGAACGATAGTGTGTCTGTTTCATCGTGAGTTTATAAGGATGCTAGTGCGTATTTGCACTTAGTTATTTTTGCGTACATCTAGGTATTTCGATATTGCAGCACGCATCGCATATTAGGGTTATCTATAAAGTAGAAACCTACTAAAATCATAAATAATAGACATAAAAAAAGAGAGCATAGGCTCTCTTTTTTTTACTACAGTTTATCTATTGTATGAACAATAAATTACTGAGCTTCTTCAACTACTACTTCGTCAGAAGCTTCAACAGCAGCAGTATCAGTTTCGCTAGCTACGTCTACGCTAGTGGTGTCGCCGTCTACAGGAACTTCAGCGTCCATTTCGTCAGTAGCAGTTGCTTCTTGAGCATCAGCGATGTCAGCTTCAGCGCCAGCAACAGCAGCGTCAGCATCAGCAGTCATTTCGCCTTCAGCAGCAGCTTCGTTTAGCTCTTCAGAAGCGTCTTGCACTTCTTCTTGCGCGTCAGATAAATCTTCAGCAGCGTTTTCTTTGCTGCTATCACAGGCAGTAAGGCCCATAGTTGCAGTCATGATACCAGCTAGAGCAAGTAATTTAAGTTTCATATGGTTTTCTCCGGAAAAATGAAATGAGCAGTAGCAGCAACAAAGGTCGAAATCCGAGATTTCTCAGAATTCAACTAGTCTTAGTCACAGCTACTCAGCTTCCACGCATTCTATAGGTTTTCTAAGTAAATAGAAATAGCCTGTACAATTAAGTAACAATAAAATTTAAAATAATATTTTACTTTCTCTATCCGATATACTTTTTAATACAAGAAACCAGATTAATCGACGTATAATCAATGACATCAGAGGGATTGAGACCTTTTTTAGTTCTCATTTTTTGTCTCGAATTGTCGATATTATCCCCGTTCTTATGGGTAAGAGTTGAATTAAATAGTCTGATTATCGTCCTATATTACATAAATCATAGTTAAGTTAGCAATTTTATAGGTTTCTACTTGCTTTTAGGATAGTAGACTAGGTCATAGCGTAAATTGACTGGCTAAATGATATAGAACATAAGTAATAATTAATAAAAGTAGTGGCTAATAGAGATAGTGGTTAATAGAAATAGTGAATCAATCTATATTTGAGGAATAGAAATATGAAATGGCAAGGTAGACGAGGTAGCTCAAATGTGCGCTCTAGCACAGGTGGCGGTAGGATGATTGGCGGCGGTATTGGGGGTATTATTATCGCTGGTATCTTGTGGTTGGTATTTGGGGTAAACCCAATGACTGCATTACAGACAGGTCAAGCGGTAACAGGCGGTAGTAGTGAATCATCTACCGAGCTTGCAACCAGCACAGACCGAGACACGCAGTTTGTAAAAGTTGTATTGGCAGATACAGAAGAAGTCTGGCATCAAATCTTTAATGAAGCTGGTAGCACTTATCAAGAGCCGTCATTGATTTTGTTTAATGGTCAGGTCAGCTCGGCATGTGGTAGTGCTAGCTCTGCAACAGGTCCATTTTATTGTCCAGGGGATCAGACTGTTTATTTGGATACATCATTCTTCATAGAGATGCGTCAGAATCTTGGTATTTCAGGCGATCAGCAAGGCTCTGGTGGTGAAGAGAACCAAGGCAAGGCTGGCGATTTCGCACAGGCCTACGTGATAGCGCATGAGGTAGGTCATCATGTTCAGACGCTATTGGGCATTAGCCAACAGGTCAATGAAGCTCGTCAGCAAGTGACTCAAGCACAGTCCAATAAGCTATCAGTATTGCAAGAGTTGCAAGCGGATTGTTTTGCTGGTGTATGGGCACAGCGCAATCAAGAGCGTGTACAGTTTTTAGAGGCTGGTGATATTGACGAAGCGGTAAATGCTGCTGGTCAAATCGGTGATGATCGTCTGGCAAAAGCGAGTGGTGGTGCAGTAGTGCCTGATAACTTTACTCATGGTACCAGTCAACAACGTGTCGAATGGTTCACCCGTGGTCTAGAAAGCGGTAATGTACAATCTTGTGATACGTTCAGCGGTGCACTTTAATGGACATATATATTAATAATCGTGTATTTAACTAACGATGTTTTTTAAGACTGATGTTTTTTAAGACTGATGTTTTTTATTATAAGTCTAGTGCATGGATTTATAGTAAAAATTAAGACATAAAAAAGCCTGCAACGAGTCGCAGGCTTTTTTATCATCTTTTATCTGATATCACTCAACCAATTGTCAAATAATATCAGCGTAGAAAGATTTAGTTGTTGTCAAGAACATAACCACCAGCACCGCCAATCGCTGCACCAGCCAATGCGCCACGAGCGATATCTTTGCTGTCGCCTTTGCTTTTAATAAGAGCACCAGCTGCTGCGCCAGCGGTAGCACCTTTAGCTGTGTTGCTCATACCGCTATAAGAGTTACAACCAGTCATGATTAGGGCTGAGCTAGTAATGGCAGTCATTGCGATCGTTTTAGCAAATTTCATATTATCACCTATTAAGTCATCAAGTTTAAAATACAATACCTTCAAAATACTGTGTCCATGATATTTTCAAGTATATTCCTACTGTCTGTCATAATAGTCGGTTACTAATAATATAGTCGTAGTAAAAACGCTAAACTTTGCAAATGAGATGTAAGCGATGTTGCCGTACTGTATCATCAGCAACGCCTGTGAACGACAGTGCAGATTACGTCCTAATGGGTTTAACTATTAATACTTCGATACTGCTATAAAAAAGACTACCTATAGGTAGTCTTAATATTGAATCAAAGCTGAATATCTCTAGCAAACTAACTAAGAATTAGTTTTGTGATTTACGCTTCATTTGCTCAAAGAATTCATCGTTGGTCTTCGCTTCTTTTAGGCGATCCAATAAGAACTCAGTAGCTTGTACGCCATCCATCGGTTGAAGTAGTTTACGTAAAATCCATACTTTACGCAGCTTATCTTCGTCCAATAGACGCTCTTCGCGGCGTGTACCAGATTTTTTGATATTAATCGCAGGGAATACACGTTTTTCAGCCAAGTCACGCTCAAGCGTAATCTCTTGGTTACCCGTTCCCTTAAATTCTTCAAAAATGACGCTATCCATCTTACTACCAGTATCAATCAATGCACTGGCAATAATAGTTAAGCTACCACCTTCTTCCACGTTACGCGCAGCACCAAAGAAGCGTTTTGGACGTTCTAGAGCATTGGCATCTAGACCACCCGTCAATACTTTGCCTGATGATGGGATAACCGTATTATAAGCACGTGCTAGACGCGTAATCGAATCAAGTAAAATCACCACGTCTTGCTTATGCTCGACCAAACGTTTGGCCTTTTCGATGACCATTTCAGCAACTTGTACGTGACGCTGTGGCGGCTCATCAAAAGTAGAAGCAACCACTTCACCGCGTACTGTACGTACCATCTCGGTGACTTCTTCTGGACGCTCATCAATCAATAGTACGATCAAATAGCATTCAGGATTATTACGAGTAATTGATTGTGCGATGGTTTGTAGCAACATCGTTTTACCCGCTTTTGGCGGTGCGACGATGATAGAACGCTGACCTTTACCAATCGGAGCGATTAGATCGATGATACGACCAGTCAAATCTTCAGTGGTTCCGTTACCAAGCTCAAGCTTTAAATGCTCAGTTGGGAATAGGGGCGTTAGGTTCTCAAAGATAAGCTTATGACGTGAGCGATCTGGCGTATCAAAGTTGATCTCGCCAACTTTTAATAATGCAAAATAACGCTCAGAATCTTTTGGTGGACGAATCGTACCAGCGATACTGTCACCAGTTTTTAGACTGAAACGGCGAATCTGGCTTGGGCTGACATAAATATCATCAGGACCGGCTAAATATGAGCCTTCTGATGAGCGCAAAAATCCAAAACCATCAGGAAGAACCTCAAGTACGCCGTCACCATAAATGGCTTCACCGTTACGCGCATGGGTTTTTAGAATAGCAAAGATAATGTCCTGTTTACGGCTACGCGCCATATTATCAAGACCCATTTCTTTGGCGATAGCCAATAGCTCAGCGATTGATTTTTTCTTTAATTCAGTAAGATTCATAGATAGGTCATTAGCAATTGATCAGATGAGAGATGCCATTAGCAGCACAAGTCACGACAGTGATTAAAATAACGGTAATATGATGATATGGGTGTGTGCACAGCGCTGTAGTTTATGTAGTTTTGGTTTTATATGTCTGCTTATGTACGCATTGCCATCATTGGATGCAAGGTAATAAGAAATAAGGATAAAAAAGGCTACATAAGAGTCTGCGTCAAAAACTCAATATCAGTAATTGCGTTTAGTCATTTTGTTCAGCAATGGTGTTTATAATGACGATTGTGTTTTTGTTGATAAACACGAGGAGAATAGCGACAAGATACTTAGGAAAACAGTTGGTTTTCTCTTGTCAGCAGACTATACGGTCTTCACAATAGCGTTGTCAATAAATTTTGCCAAAAAAGTCACATTATCGAGTTTTTTGCACAAAAAACAAGCAAAAAAGCCACTATCTTGGTTAGATAATGGCTTTCTCGGTTATTCTATTTTACCCGCTCAAAGTAATCTAGAGCGAGTAAATTTAACTTATAAATGCTTGTCTAGTACTTTAGCCAATTCAGCTTTTGGCTGTAGGCCCATTACTGAATCAACTTTTTCGCCATCTTTGAATACAAATAGCGTTGGGATATTACGAATACCGAAACGGCTAGCCGCTTGTGGGTTGTTGTCTACGTCTACTTTGACGATTTTAACTTTACCTTGGTACTCAGTCGCTAGATCTTCTAAAATAGGGGCAATGGCTTTACAAGGACCACACCATGGTGCCCAGAAATCTACTAGTACAGGTACGTCTGATTGTAGAACATCTTGATCAAAGTCTGTGTCGGTAGTATGTACAATAAGGTCTGACATAATTTTATCTCTCTTGTTTTATTACTTCTATCACCACTCATCAACCTATATATTGGTTTAATAATAAATCAGTTGGTGGTCAAAGAATTGTTTAGAAGGGGTGAAAATGTGCCATTATATTAACATGTTTGCCCTAATTTGACAGATACAGGCTGGTTAAATTGTTTAACAACTAGTATTAGCACAATAAATCGAAACGGTGCAGCACAAGAGTGTCTAATCTGTTATTTAATACGATTATCCTTATTAAAGTATGTATCTCAATGCGATAGAAGTCGTATTTTATACCTCGTTTATATAGTAGTTAGTTATTAGTAGCTAGTGATATTAATAATTTTAAAAGTCAGTCAAAGTTTTGCCCTTTTATCCGAATAACCGTTGTTCCTAAAATGGCTGTCGTGCCAAATATAGCTATCGTGTCTAAAAGACTAGCCACCAAAAATCCTTATCTTAAAACCAATTTACATAAGTAGTTAAATTTATGCCTTTTACCGATGAAGAAGTTAATGCCCTCAATGCCCAAGAAAGCGCTTATCCGCTTGAGTTTTTTAAAAATTTTGCGCAAGAAATTACGGTTTACGAAGACGATGACATTTGGGTGGTTGATAAACCTGCAGGCCTATTGAGCGTCGATGGCAAGACACTCAAAGTCAGTCTGCTTGCTCGTCTTGAGCGTGCCAATCCAGCCGTCAAGTTGATTCACCGCTTAGATATGGACACGTCGGGACTGCTTATTTTTGCAAAAAATGCAGCAGCGCAAACTAATATCAGTAAGCAATTCATCGAGCGTTTACCGCAAAAAAAATACCAAGCGCGTGTCTTTGGTGAATGGGAGCAAGTCGGCGCAACTGGTGAGATATCAGTGCCGGTGCGCTATGAGCCAAGTACCAAACCGCGCCATATCGTCGATCACGACTGGTCAAAGCATGCGCTGACGCTATACGAAGTTGTGGCTCACGAAACCTGTAATGGCGAGGTAGTTACTCGGGTCATGCTAAAGCCAGTCACAGGCCGCAGTCATCAGCTACGCGTACATATGGTGCATGTCGATCATGTGATGATTGGCGATCCGATTTATGCTGAAGGTGCGGCATTAGAGATAGCACCAAGGTTGAACTTACATGCACAGCAATTGCGGTTAAAGCATCCAGTACTGGGTGCTTGGATGGACTGGGAGAGTCCCTGCCCATTTTAAAGCGTTAGATTTTACCGCTTACTGTTAATAGATGCGATAAACGGCTCTAAAGCCAGCTATAAAATGCCAGTCATGCAAATACAAGGATGAAAGTATGCTTGATATCACCACTACCAAACAGGCCATCAAAAACCGCCTTAAAGGTAAAAAATCAAAGACGGATAAAGTAGCCGACTATGAAGTATTGATTATCGGTGCGGGTATCGCAGGTATTGGCATGGCTTGCCGTTTACAGCAACAGCAGCATAAAGGCCTATTCGGTCATAAAGCTCCCAAAAAGCAAAAGCAGGTAAGTTCGACTAATAAGCAAAAACCTCCACAACGCTTTGCTATCTTAGAAAAGCGTGCTGATTTGGGTGGTACATGGGATTTATTTACCTATCCGGGGATTCGCTCTGACTCTGACGCCTTGACCTTTGGTTATAATTTTAGGCCGTGGCTTGATTATAGAATGCTTGCAGCAGGCGATGATATCAAACGCTATATCGCTGATACGGCACGCGAGTTTGGGGTGACCGAACATATCCATTATCAGCATGAAGTTCAGCAGATATCCTGGTCTAGTGAGGATCAACAGTGGTCAGCAACCATCAAAAATCATGCAAACGGTGAGATGTTTGTTAAGACTGCTAAGTTTATCGTAGGTGCCACTGGCTATTATAACTATGAGCAAGGCTATCGCCCTCATTTTGATGGAGAGGAGGATTTTCACGGTCAAATCGTCCATCCACAGCACTGGAATAATCTAAATTATGATGATAAAAAAGTCATCATTATTGGTAGTGGTGCCACGGCGATAACGTTGCTACCTGCGCTAGTAGATAAAGACAGTAATCAGTGTGCGCGTCATGTCACGATGCTGCAGCGTACGCCGACCTATGTGGCAAGCGTGCCGGGTGATGACCATGCTATTGACTGGTTATCAGGCAAGTTTTCACCATTATCAAAGGAGCAAGCTTATACGGTACTGCGTGCGCGCAATGTGTTGAGGCAGCAAGGCCTGTACAAAGTTGCGACTCATGCGCCCAAGGTGATGAAAGCAGTCTTAAAAAATGGGGTGAAAAAAGAGTTAAAAGGTAGCGACGTCGACAGCAAGCATTTTATGCCTGACTATAATCCGTGGGATCAACGAGTATGTGCGGTACCTGACGGTGATTTATTCAAAGCCCTGCAGGACAAACGCGCAACAGTGGTGACCGATCAAGTCAGCCACTTTACTGAAACAGGAATTATGCTGCAATCTGGTCAGCACCTCGACGCTGATATCATCGTTACCGCGACCGGCTTAAAGCTACAGATGCTGGGCGGGGCAGCGGTATATATCGACGGTCAATCTGTCGATATTGGCACGCGTATGACCTACAAAGCGGTCATGATAGAAGGCATACCTAATATGGCTGCACTGTTTGGCTATACCAATGCCTCGTGGACACTAAAAATCGATTTGGCTTGTCAGTATGTAGTGAGGCTACTGGGGTATATGCATAAAAATTGCTATCAGGTCGCATTACCACAAGCACAAACTGCAGATATGACAGCCTGTGCTCAAGCAGATACCGTAATGGGTTCGCTATCGTCTGGATATGTCAGACGCGGCAAAGACGAGCTACCTAAGCAAGGCGATCGCTATCCTTGGTTCGTGACCAACAACTATCTAAGCGATCGAGTCATGCTTAAGTATCGTAAGATAAAAGACGACTGGTTACGGTTTAGTCGTTAGTATCTTGGTAATTATTGATGATGGTTGTCGATGAAATCAGCCACTTGCTTGCTTAACATCTGCCACAAGGTCTCCTGGGCGCTTTTGCTGCCCCATGCATTGTGCGGACTAAAGATAACACGCGGATGGTCGCTGATACTGAGCAGTGAGTCATTGTCAGCGATCGGTTCTTGTTCAAACACATCGCTAGCATAACCGATGATTTGCTCACTATTAACCGCGTCAGTTAATGCTTGGCTATCAATGATGCCGCCACGTGCGACGTTGACAATGAGCGGCTGTTTAACCATCTTCGCTAGAGTGTCTTTATTAATAAGATGCTCAGTTTGTTCGTTTAGCGGACAGTGTAGACTTATCACATCTGCCCGCGCTAGCACTTCATCAAACGCGGTATAGTCATCGTTACGCGGCGTGCGCCCTTGATGTTCGGCCCATAGTACGGTCATACCAAAGGCACGAGCGATTTCGGTCACGCGCTTGCCAATGGTGCCAATACCAATAATACCTAGCGTCTTATCTTCCAAATCTATCAACGGAATATCCAGCAGACAAAAATTACCGTTTGCCAGCCATGTGCCATCAGTGACTTTCTGATGATAATGAATACCAGCACGCATCGCTGTCAGCATCAACATAAAGGTATGTTCGGGCACGCTTTTAACCGCATAACCAGCGACATTAAAAAGCGCAACACCGTGCTTATCGCAAGCGGCTTGATCAACGTTATTCATGCCAGTAGCAGTCAGCTGTATCAGCTTAAGTTTTGGTAGTTGCTCTATCACCTCAGCACCGATTTGCACTTTATTGGTGATAATAATGTCAGCATCTTTGCAACGCTCAATGATGACAGCCGTGTCTTTTGGCGTGTCGTTATAAGTGATGTAATCGCTCACACCCATTGGCGCGGGAAGGTCAATACCTTCAGAAAACGTACCTTTATCTAAAAAAACGGCTTGCATGGCTAGTCCTTACTTATTGTTGTCTTATAGATAATTAGCGAATAAACGGCTATCGCATGAATCCTTATCGGCTTAATGTAGCACGTTGGTATTTTTAGTCAAAAACGAATTAGCCAAATATCGATCGAATAGATATAAGCTACTGATAAAATAGGACAATCTGCATTATTTAACAATCACGTATTCGTCTGACATAGTATCGATAAATAACTTATAAAATCATAGCTATCGTAAGCTGCCTCTTGAAAATTCAACTTAACGCACTCATCTACCCGCTAACGTTATATAATGGTGTGACTGAGCTGCTGGCTCTACTAAGATTACGACATTTATTTTGCGTCTATTGACGATTTATGTTCTTTGTAATCTTACCGCTATCACAATCTACCATTGCTATCTAAATTTCATTATCTGAGTACAAAAGACATCGCCTTATGACTATCTCTATTGCTTCATTGCACAGTACTGAATTCGCCGTTGGTCAACGTTATTTATCTGATACGGAGTCTGAGCTTGGCTTAGGTGTGGTCATCGATGTTGACGACCGATGTGTGCATATTTTATTTCCGCAAAGTGAAGAGACACGCGTCTACGCAAAAAACTCTGCGCCATTATCGCGCGTGGTGTTTAAGGTGGGCGATAGCATCTACGATCAAGATGGCAAAAGCTATACGGTCAATGCCGTTGATGAAGTGATGGGCGTACTGAAATATGGCGTCGATGAGCACGAGCGCGGCATCATGGAAACCCGCCTTGCTGCCAATATCACGTTGGCCAAGCCGCTTGAGCGTTTGCTTGCTGGCCGTATTGAACGTGGTGATTGGTATGAGCTGCGTCAAGATATCTTACGTATGCAGTCAGCGCTGGCAGGTCACCCACTAAAAGGCCTAATGGGTGCACGTGTCGATATCATCGAGCATCAGCTATATATTGCACATGAAGTGGGCAAGCGTATCGCGCCGCGTGTACTACTGGCTGATGAAGTGGGCCTTGGTAAGACCATCGAAGCGGGCATGATTATTCATCAGCAGTTGCTAACAGGCAAAGCTGAGCGTGTGTTGATTTTGGTGCCAGATAGTTTGCAGTACCAATGGATGATTGAGTTACGTCGTCGCTTTAATCTGAATTTTGCCTTGTTTGATCTGGTGCGTACTGCGGCTATTAAAGAACACGACCCTGAACAAAACGTCTTTGCCACTGAGCAATGTATCATCGGTGGTATGGATCTGTTACTCGATCACCCAGACTTATATGACCAAGCGATGGATGCAGGGTTTGATTTATTGGTCGTTGATGAAGCGCATCATCTGCATTGGGATGAAGCACAGGGCGGCAATGATAAGTATGACTTGATTGCAGATTTCGCCGAAGAAACGCCAGGCGTGATGCTATTGACAGCAACGCCAGAGCAGCTTGGTGCGCAAAGTCACTTTGCTCGTCTGCGTTTGCTTGATCCAGATCGCTTTGATGATTTGGATGAGTTTATCGATGGGCAAGAAGCCTTCGCAGAGACAGCAGCAGTTGCTGGTGTCTTGATAGAAGAAAAGCCATTGAATGAAGGCCAAATCGCTGCTTTAAGTAGCTTACTAGACATTAGTATTGAAGAACTATCTTCAATCAATGAAGATGAAAAACTGCGTACACATGCGCTAAACGAGCTGTTAGATCGTCATGGTACAGGTCGTATCTTGTTCCGCAATACTCGTGAGAGCGTCAAAGGTTTCTACGGCCGTAGTAGCCAACCATATCCACTGCCATTACCTGAAGCATGGAAAGACAGCTATCAAACCAATGGTAAGTTGCGTGAGCAGCTATGGGGCGAAGAAAACCAACCAGATGGTGGCTGGCTAGAAGATGATCCACGTGTTTCTTGGTTGATTGATATCTTACGCGGTGAGCTTAAGCATCAAAAAGTCCTATTAATTGCTCGTAGTGGTGCGACGGTAGAGAGTTTAGAAGCGGTATTGCGTCTGCATGCCGGTATCAAAACAGCTATCTTTACTGAGCAGATGACTTTGCTTGAGCGTGACCAAGCAGCTGCGTTCTTTGCAGATAGTGAAGGCGCGCAGATATTACTATGCTCAGAGATTGGTTCAGAAGGTCGTAACTTCCAGTTTGCAAGCCAGTTAATACTATGGGATTTGCCTGCTAACCCAGATACGTTAGAGCAGCGTATTGGCCGTCTAGATCGTATCGGTCAGACTCAGCAAATTATGCTACATGTGCCTTATGTACAGGGTACAGCGCAAGAGCGTCTGTATCAATGGTATAACGATGCGCTGAACATGTTCAATCAGATATCGCCAACTGCCCAAAGTGTACAAGAGCAATATATCCAAGAGCTTAAGCCAATGCTTGAGGGTGCTGATACTCCTGAAAATAATGTCATCTTGCAAGACATCATTGACGAGGCGCTACAGACACGTTTGGGACTAGAAGCACAGCTACAAGCTGGTCGTGATCGCCTGTTAGAGTACAACTCATGCCGTCCGCGTGTCGCAGGTCGTATCGCCGATGCTATGCGTGACTTTGATGGTAATAATTTGCTGCCGCACT
Organism: uncultured Psychrobacter sp.; assembly: GCF_947500265.1. Lineage (GTDB taxonomy): Bacteria > Pseudomonadota > Gammaproteobacteria > Pseudomonadales > Moraxellaceae > Psychrobacter. Next base: position 165,418 of record NZ_CANMRN010000006.1, read on the forward strand.
TTATTGAGCGTTTCTTTGCATCTGCCAATATCGATCACAATATTCAGCGTGATGGCTCATGGGTTATCGCACCGATCGATAGCACCGAGATCAGTGATTATATTGATGGTTTGCCACTTGGTGATGAAGACGGTATGACGTTGACCTTTGAGCGTGAGCAAGCGCTTCAGCGTGAAGATATCGAATTCATCACTCACGAGCATCCATTGATGCGTGCAATTTATGAGCTAGCGAGTACCAGCACCTTTGGTAATACGACAGTTGCTATGCTGAAAAGCGCTGCTGTTCCGCAAGGCATGGTACTGCTAGAGGTGAACTTCCGTGTTGAAGCAATCGCGCCAAAAGTGCTTAATCTGCCAGCGACTTTGTCCACGCAAAATATCCGTGTCTTTATCAGTGAGCAGGGTAGTGATTTATCGGCTCGTATCAGTGCTGAGATGATTATGCCGCACGTTGAGCGATTGGATAAAAACCGTGCCCGCCAAGTCATTAAAGTACGCGGTGATGTAATTGAGCAGCGCTATTACGAAGCTGAAGATATTGCTCGCCAGCAGATTGCTGAGATTGGTGAGCAAGCAAGTAGCCGCTTTAGCCAGCAGTGGTCACGCGAAATCAAGCGTTTAAAACATCTACAGACGATCAATCCAAACGTACGTCCTGAAGAGATTGAGCGTTTAGAGCAGCTTAAAGCTCAAGGTGAGCAAGCACTTAGTAATTTATCATTAGTACCGGATTCTATCCGCGTACTCGTAGCAGTTAAGCCGTAAACATCGACGTATTTGTCAAAAACGAGGTGTTATTATACATCTCGTTTTTTTATGGTTGAGATTGCTTGCTTTGCTCTTTGGTTGCGATTTGTCTGGCAAAAACTGATAAGCAATACTTATGAGTAAGCCGACAGTAACTAGTCAAAGCCACCAATATTGGGTAAGATGTTTACCTTTTCTATAGAAAATAAATATTCGGTGATAACATCGCTAACGATGTCTGTATGTTTATTTTAAGGTCTCCTTCGACAGATCTTAACAAGTGATCTCGCATTATTTTACATTCAAATATGATGGCTATATGGCATCAATATCATCAGATGCTGAGCGTTTTTGATAAAAATAAGGAAACATATTGTCATGTCCGATAATCTACAACTGATTGATGAGCTGCTGGCTACTATCGCGCTTATTGAAGTTACCCCTGATGTGTTTGAGGGTAAAAGCCATGACTATGTGGGCAGTCGTATATTTGGTGGGCAAGTGCTCGCTCAAGCGATTATGGCAGCGGCTCATACATTAGATAAAGACAAACCTTGTCACTCACTGCATGGATATTTTTTGCGTGGTGGTGATATCAATCAGCCAGTGATATACCAAGTACGTCGATTGCGTGATGGTCGCAGCTTGTCTGCCCGCGAAGTCACGGCCATTCAATACAAAGAAGTACGTGGCAAGCCGCCTGTTGAGCAAGTGATATTTTCGATGATTGCCTCGTTTTCACCGATGGAAGATGGGCTTGAGTATCAAGAAGACATGCCGGTCTATCCACCGCCAGAAGATTTGCTGACCGAACAAGATTTAAAAGAAGAGAATGTCGGAAAAGTGCCAGAAGCACTAAAGGCAAGATTTATGCGCCGCCGTCATGTCGAGATTAAGCCAGTGAAGCCGCGTAATCCGATTAGCCCAGAACCTATGAAGCCTAAGCAAGCAAACTGGCTACGCATTCGTGAATTGGGCAATCAGCCAGTGGCTATTCAGCAGGCACTATTGGCATTCTCTTCTGACTTTTATTTGGTTGGCACAGGGCTAATGTCACATGGTGTGAGTTTTATGACCAGTGGTCTACAAGCTGCCAGTATCGATCACTCGATGCATTTCCATCGCGATTTTGATTTGAATAAATGGATGCTGTATGACATGTGGAGTGATACCACGTCTAATGCGAAAGGCTTGAATCATGGTCAGTTTTGGCAAGATGGCAAACTGGTCGCTACTGTGCAACAAGAAGGACTCATGCGTTTACGTGTGCCAAAGTCTTAGGGTGCTTTAGACCCAGTTATCTTTATATCGTCATTATAAAAAGCGACTCATTATTAACAGTGAGTCGCTTTTTTTATTCCAATTTTTTATGCTAATTTTTATTCTAAGATCTTAATCATCGCGCGAGGTAGCCCTAGACTGTCTTGCGCTTTTTGTTCGGCTAACCACTTAAAGTCGATTTCGGCCGCTGCTAATTTCTTATTTAACTCAGTGACCTGAGTCGCGTCAACCGTCAATTTACGCGGGGTCAGATACCAGTGAAAATGCGTCAGTGAATGTTTGATAGGGGCGTCATCAAGCAAGGTATTGCTAACTGATTTTGTGACCAGTTCATTTTTTATGAGCCATTCATTAATAATTTGCTCAGCAGTGGTAAACTCTGCTTCGTATACTTTTTCATTACTACGGATATCGTTTACTGTGTTTGATGGCTTATCATCACTAGCTAGCGTCTTTTTAACAGTAGCCTTAGTGTTCGCTTTACCGTCAACTTTTTCCACGAACTGTAATGGCAAACTCCATAATCCACCCCAGATGCCGTTGTCAGGGCGTTGTAGCCATAGTATCTCACCGTCTACGCTTTCTACCAGCAACGCATCGCTAAACTTACTTGGCTTTGGCTGTTTTTTTGCTTTGACGGGATAATCAGTCTCACGCCCTTGCGCATGGGCTAGGCAGTCTTCTTTTAATGGACATAATAGGCAGGCAGGCTTGCTACGGGTACATAATGTCGCACCCATATCCATCATGGCTTGCGCAAATAGTCCGGAGTTCTCTGTCGGTGTCAGTCGCTCTGCCAATGCCCATAAGTCTTTGGTGGTAGCAGATTTGGTGATATCGCCGTCAATTGCGGCCCAACGTGTCAGTACTCGTTTGACATTACCATCGCAGATGACTCCATAATGGTGCAAGCCCATCGCCATAATCGCGCCAGCAGTCGATGGCCCAACGCCCGAAATCGCTTCCCATCCTGCTAGCGTCTGCGGAAACTCGCCCGTTTCATCGATTACCTCAACCAACTGCTTAGCACCTTTATGCAAATTACGCGCACGCGCATAATAGCCAAGTCCTGCCCAATGCTCCGCTACGGTATCCCATTCTGCTGCGGCCAAATCCTGCACGGTCGGAAACGACGCCATAAAACGTGCAAAGTAGGGCAGTACTGTGGTCACTTGTGTTTGCTGAAGCATGACTTCGGATAGCCAAACAATATAAGGGTTGGGCGTGTCGGTCTGGTGTTGTTGCCAAGGTAAGTCATGGCGACCGTTTTCGGCAAACCAATCGAGCAGGCGTGGGGCGAAGGAGTTAAGAGCAGTAGGTGATTGAGAAAATTGAGTAGGCAAGAGTATTCCTTGTAAGTTGAACAGGGATATATAGGATTTGGAGTTACGACGGGTAAGCGAGAAGGTGAATAGATAAAACTATTTACCAGTATATGAGGCTTAATTGTTTATAAATAAAGGGGATAGATAGTATCATTATAGAGAAGTAAGAGTTTATCGATAAACACTGTCTAAAGTCTCACCTAATTCATTCTTCCATTTAATCCATCCGTTGGTCGAACGTCCTGACACTAGAGAACTGGCTCCACTAGGTGTTTTAAATAGATGGTTTTCAGTGAGTTTATAGCTTTTATCGTTTACAGCGACGAGTTTGCCGCTACTGAGCAGACTCTTTTTCAATTTAGCTACGAATGGCGGAGCTGATGATGTCTGTGTTTGTCGTATTAAAGAGCCTGCTAATATTACAAACCCATCATCGTCGTAGTATCCTTTAGCATGACCATCTTTTGCCTTATAGTAAAACAGGGATGGAATAGGTTTCGTTGGAGCTTCATCGATTATTCGACCGACTTTAGCAATGGTGGAATCAGTCGGTTTGTTTTTATAAGTCTCGTTGCTATAAAGGCTATCATGAATAGCCAAGGACTCGAAAATAGGCTGTCCTAAGGTGGATAGTAAAACGTCAAGGGTGTGGAATAACTCCTCGCAATCAGCTTTTAATGGGTCAGGTGTATGCGGTTTATTACCATTATTTCCATTTTTTAGTTCGTAACGTCCCACCTCTATAGCAGTTGCGATAGCCTTATGTTCCATATATAGCGCATGGGTCTGCGTCATAGAGTTATTGGTCGAGAGCATGACAAAAGCCCGTGTCCAGAAATCTTTTTCATCATGTTGGTTAAGACGTCTTTTAAGATCGCCAGTTTGTCCAACATAAAGTAACGGCTTCTCTACGCTATCGGTATCACCAATCAAAAAATACAAACCAACTTGATTAGCATCGGGCATCGCAAAAAAGTCGTCAATGTGGATACGTGGGATTTCAATCAATCTTACTGTGCGCGTAGTCATCTCTGCCAAACGCAACCCACGAGGGTTACCTTTTGGCAGATAAATTTGGATGGTTTTAGCCGATGGTATTAATGGATTCATAGTAGCTTATATTATTGGTAAATCTACTTACGATTCTTCCGCGTTTTCAAACGACGTAAGCGTTTTTCTTCTTCTTTAGCCTTCTTCTTCTCTTCAGCAGCGAGTCGTTGTTCAGCGACGACAATTTCTTCAGCCTCAGTCATCGCTGGTGTTTCTAGCGTGATACGACCAATCTTCGCGCTACGTAATTCGTTAATCAAAATCTCAGACATACGGTACGTATCGACTTGGTTGCCCGCGCGTACACAGCCGCGATTACGTCCAGCTACTTCAAAAAACTCCCAATCAGTCTTTGGCAGCTCTTCAATTTTGTAGCGAGTTTTTAGCAGCTCAGGATAGGCTTGCATCAGGTACTCAGCGGTATAGCTAGCTACATCAGCGAAATCAAAAGCAGTATCACGAATACCGCCTGTCGCTGCGAGACGATAACCTGAGTTTTCGTTTTCAACCTTTGGCCATAGCATACCGGGCGTGTCATAGAGCATGATGTCATCGTCTAGTTTAATCAGCTGCTGTGACTTGGTCACGGCCGGCTCGTCACCTGTCTTTGCTACAGCGCGACCTGCTAGCGTATTGATCAGCGTTGATTTACCAACGTTTGGGATACCCATGATCATTGCTTTGATTTGACGACCAGTCCCGACTTTATTAGGTACGAGATGCTTACAGATGGCGATGATGCGTTTTACATCATTGGCTTTTTCAGTATCGCAAGCGATGGCTTTGACCCCATCTTGCTGCTCGAGATAATCCATCCATGCTTGAGTCAACTCAGGATCGGCAAGGTCAGCTTTGTTCAGGATTTTGATAACAGGTTTTTCGCCGCGCAGTGCTGCGACCATTGGGTTTTCACTACTATATGGAATACGCGCATCGATGACCTCGATGACCAAATCCATCTGCGGCATGACTTCTTTGATTTCGTTACGGGCTTTGTTCATGTGCCCAGGGAACCACTGAATACTTGCTCTCTTATCCATCTGCTTTCATAACCTTTTATAAAAAATGCTAAAAGTAAAACAATCAACGTTTACTTTCTAATGGTGTCCAGTTTACTACAGAACCACCTTGCTCACGGCACAATTTCACCCAACCAGCTTTGTCATTACGCTTGATTTTGGTTTTCTGTTTCCTCATGCGCGGGTGGTAATGGGGCAAGGTAACCAATTAATAGTATTAAGCTGCCTGCACCAAGGAAGGATATCACTCGCCAAATTGCCTCAGTCTGAGACAAATCTACCAAGACTAGCTTAAGTACGACGATACCTAATAATCCAATACCAATAAACCAAAGCGCGCGCTGCCAATAGCGACTGGCTACTATAGTGGCGACCAATGCCAAGAGCGTCCACAAAATCGTCAATCCTGTTTGTACTTGCTCGCTCTGCCATGCGCCGCCTTGATAGTCATTCCAAAGTGGCGTGCCAATAAAGGCGTGTAGCGTTCTGACCAACATGCTGGAAATCAACCAAAAGCTGATTAATCCCAATATAATTAGCAAATTTTCAGCGGTAAATACGCGCTTGGATTTGGCATCTGCACTCGACTCGATAACGATTTCATTGTGACTGTGCTGGCTGATGTAATACAGACTAAAACCAACCGATAGCGTCAGCCACGATGTGATGTCATATAGGTTGAACAATGGAAAATAAGACAGTTCCCAAATCATACCGTCATAAGACCAATTGGTAAGAACAACCCACAGTAAAGCAATGGGAGCAAAAATGGCAGCGCATCCTAATAGTGCCTGTTGCCAATCAAACCAGTACAGCAGACCTTGTTTTGAAACTTTATTAGTTGATGTGTTTTCTGCATTTTGACTGAGATAACGAAGATTGAACCATAGTCCAAATAATATAAGTACCGCTGAAAACAAGAAAGCCGTTACGCCATCAGAGTCTGGTAGGCCATAATGCGCCGCGGCAGCGACAAGTAAGATACCCGTACCTAGCCAGCTTGCAGCAGTATAACGTGAGGTATTGTTGTTATCGGACCATGTATCAGACCATGTTTTTAGCCATAGCTGACCCATGACTAACCAGCCGATTATTAAGCCTAGGAACACTAACCATTCCGCTGTTGCCCATGTTAAATTTCGCTCAAATTTTTGTGGCAGTTGCAGTATTAGCATGAAGTAGAACAAAGCTAGCAATCCATGACTAAGTTGTCTAATTTCCGCCCACGGACGATAGCGATTGATGACCCAATAAGCGATCAAGCTCATAAGTGCTGCTAGTGCAATTACGGTCGTACTTGATTGCCAGATATCAAACCAATGATGCAAATCAAGCATCAGTACTTGTAGCATCCAAGCCATTGCGGTCAATGTCAAAAATTTGGTTAATCTAGGGCTATGCCAAACAAATTTGAATACGCGGCTCTGACTATCGATAGAAATTAGCCATTGCTGCGCAGCTTGCATACTGACACCCAGCGCATGGGCATAGCCGGTCAATACATCTGATGTGCCGTCCAATGTTTGTGATTGTATGACCGAGGCTGTTGTAGTGCCTTTATTGTTAAGGCTATTAAGTTTGTTACTACTATCTAAGCTATTAAGCAGCACAGCAGGGGAGTTGCTAGCGCGTAATATAAAGACGGTCGCTAGATAACTGAGCGCTGAAATACTAAAGGCTAAAACGGGATAGTCTTTGCTAGAGAATATCGCTGTCGTCACTAGCATACCAATACTGACGAGCTGTAATAGTAAGCCAAATAACACCGACCACGATCGCAACGAGCGTCGTCCAAACCATACTAGCGCCAATCCTTGTACTGACCAACCAAAAGCAATCCATTCAGCATCTAGCGCCAGCGGAATAACGAGCGCAAAGAACCCTAATCCTAACGCTAGCATGCCTTCGGTGATTAAAGCATAGCGTTTACTGCGCTGGATAAATAGCCAGCCTAAGCCAAGATAAACCGTAGCCAAAATGGCACTGGTAATCGTGAGGGCGTTAGAGATGTCGTTTAGTAAGGCAGAAAATAAACCAAAAGCCAGTAGCGGTACTGAAAACAGTAAGCCCGTATCAATAGGGAATACATAGGAGCTGCCTACATGGGCTCTGTCCAAGTGTTTTGTGTCATCTGTATTGTCAGCATGACTGAGGTCTTTTTCGTTTAGCGCATTATAGGTAATGATTTGCTGCGCATAACGAATGACGACAAACAAGTAAAGCAGCCAGTGTAAGGCTACTAAGGCTACCAATGACCAGCGCTGCGTTTCAATGACGGCGCTCAGGTTTTCGCTAATACCCCAATAGTATGCCAAGCCAAATGTCACAGTCACACCGAATAGATTAAGTATCTTCCACGGTCGATAATGAGCAATAACAGCAATCGTGACGTTTAGCAGTAGATAATAGCTGAATAAGGTGACCAAGCTGCCAGTATCTTCACTGGTCAAAATTGGTGCAAAAAATCCACCAGATAATGCCAATAATGCTAATGGAAATGCGTTTTGACGTACGGCAAGGGCAATGGTAATGGCAGACAATAACCCAAGCCCGATAAAGCTTGGGATGCTAGGAATGATTTCATAAACACTGTAAGCAAAAAAGGTGCTTAGATAAGCAATCGCTAAGCCTGCGCCCTGTAGCGTAATCCCATATGAGAAGCGTTTTGCCGTCAGCTTTAACCCAAGCGCTGCCAATGCTAACCCTGTAACGCCAACTGCTATCAACTTTGTGGCAATCGAAATCTCGATATATTCGCTTAATAAGCGAAGCAGGAGCACCACACCTACCAATAGCACCAATACGCCGACTCGCACGACCAAGTTGCCACCGAAAAACCAGTTTTTGATTGAATGAATGAGCGAGGTCACAATAGGCAATGAGCGTTCATCAGGCTCAATCGGTGCGGTAGGCGCTGTATTTTCCGTGTTTATCGAGGCGTTATTGTTTATAGGTTTATCGTCATAGATGTTTGATGCTACATGTATGGTTGAGTTTGAAGCAACGGTAGGAAGCGGTGGTGGTGATACAGGCAGCTGATTATCTGAAAAAGAATGTTGTGAGTCAAAAGCTATTTCTTTAGCATCATGGTCTTTAGCGTCACTGTCTTTAGGAACATTGTTTTTAAGATCATGATCGTCAGTAGTAGTGTTGCGCGCATAATTGCTTTTATCGACGAAAGGTGCAGACGGAGGCGTCATACTACGATGTCTTTGCTGCTCAAGCTCAGCTTGCAGCGTCGTCACATCACGGCGTAGATGCTCGATTTTTCGAGCTATCCTAGTATATAACGCAACCACCACGATCAATAAAATCGTAAAAGCTAGCCAGCCCAACTGGGTCACCATTAGATACAACATCTTTGTCACTCAATCCAGTTTATAGTAAAGTGATAATGACGTGATTTGATAAGAAGCACAAGACTACTCTGATTACTGGGCTAAAAGACAGATGATAAAATAACGCTCAAAATAAAAGGGTAGCTTAATAATTAAGCTACCCTTTTTAATGGTCTTTATACCAAATCGTTTCTTATGCTAAATTGGCTTTCATAAATTCAAGCATGTTTTCCCAGCTTTGTTTAGCAGCGGCTTCATTGTAGCCAAGATCTACTTCGTTTTTAGCGGCACGCTCATCGGCATGCGGATTGGTAAAGCCATGTTTGGCATTGTCATAAACGTCGATAGTGTAATCAACATCGGCTGCATCTAGCTCTGATTTTAGACCTTCGATAGCATCCATTGATACCATTGAGTCGTCACGACCATGAGCGACCAACACTTTTGCTGCAAAGTTTTTGTCTGCTGGCTGTTTTGGGGTTGGGTTACCATGGAACGTGGCAACGGCTTTTAGTGGCATGCCTTCGCGAGCCATATCTAGTACAACTTTACCACCGAAGCAGTAACCGATTGCGCCTAGGTTGTCACCATCGACTGATAACTGATCGCTGAAATCATTCAAAATTAAGCGGCAGCGTGCCATTAGCATGTCTTGATCGGCCAGTACTTGCTCCATCCACATGTTTGCCTGCGCTGCATCAGTAGTTAATTTGCCTTCACCGTAAACGTCCATAGCGACTGCTGCATAGCCCGCTTCTGCCAAACGCTCAACCACTGATTTTGGGTGATCGACCACGCCCCACCATTCTGGTGCAACCAAGATACCTGCTGCTGGATTTTCATCTGAAGCGTTTTCTGGGAGTGCTACATAACTGATAAGTTCTACACCGTTTTCGGTAGTACTGATTAATTCAAAAGTCTTAATTGACATATTATTGTCCTTTTTTATGTTGTGAGTTTTAATTATTCGTCATTGTGATGGTTCGTTTTTCTAACTCGTACCACCTTAACGCCCATGTCTAGCAAAAACAGCTATAATACTGTAACGCTCTTTATCAAAATGCTACTGCGACTTTATGACTATAAATTTGTTAAACAAAAATAATGACCAATCTGACTTGAACTTAGATCTCGATGCAGCGGCCAAGCCTGCGCAATCGGTGAGTTTGTTCCCTGATAGTACCGTTGTCGATTCTGCTGACTCTAAATCTGAACCACTACGCCCGCAGTTTTGGTCGCGATTTGCGTTAACAGAACTAAACCATAGCGAGTGGGAAGCGTTGTGCGATGGTTGCGGCAGTTGCTGCTTGATTAAGTACATCGATGAAGATGAAAGCGGTAATGTGGATGAGGAGCTGGTCGAATATACCGATGTCACCTGCCAGTTGATGGACTGCGCGACAGGATATTGCAGTCATTATGCGACGCGTCAGGAGCATGTGCCAGATTGTATTCAGCTGACTATGGACAACTTGCCCAAGATGATGTGGCTACCATCGCACTGCGCTTATAAGCGTTTGTATAAAGGGCAGGGCTTACCAAGTTGGCATTTATTATTGACTGGGGATGCTGTGGTGACACAACAACAAATGCGAGCGGCCAACGTGGGCGTCGCTGGTCGCTGTGTCACGGAAATCGGTATGTCTGATGAAGAAATGGAGACGCGGGTGGTTAACTGGGTCAATCCTTAGTCGACAGTTAGTTAGATGCCTGAGCAGTAGATTTGGCTTTTGCTTCGGCACTGGTTTGCGAGTTAGCCAATGTTGGTATCGGAATATCTTGACGAATCTGCTGTGAGAACTTACAGCTGTTTTTATTTCTATCGATATCAGACTGTAAGTTGACTTGATTATCAAAACCTTTTGTCTTTGGGTTGATGTGGGTGCGCTCATACCACGTGTTCATTGACCAAGGCTGGTTATTCTTTTCTGGCGCCGCATCCAACATGCCTACATCATATAGATAGTTCGGTAACCAACCAGAGACCCAAATTCGATAATCCCATGGCAAGCGATCGCCACTAACAATACGCGCCATATAAAAGATAATATTGGTACAGTTGCTAATCAATGTATTGTACCAAGCAGGTTTAGCGTTCAAATCATCAGCCGCCGTTAGATAAGACTCAAATAGCGACCTCACTTCATGCTGTTGCAAATTGCTAATAGGAAACAGATAAACCTGCTCGCCGCGCGCGTTGCTGCGGGTGTAAATAATATCGCGCTCTTCTGCGGCAATCAGGCTCAGCTCATAACGTCGAAAAAACCCAGCCAGCGCTGAAAAAGACTCGCCATCTTCTTTACGTATCTCAAATGAGAAGGCAAGTGGTCTATCATCTTCAAATCGAAAGCTAACTAAAGTATGAGCAATCAGCGGTCCCATCCAATAAGAATTGGTCACATCAACGCCAGAGAGTTTAGACAAATCAATCGTACGGGTATCCCAATGCTCGGTAGCGTCTTCTTCAGTTCGCCAATCAAAGTTACGGACATTGGTTAAGGTAATCAAGTCAGGGTTAGTCGCATCGCGCTCATAGGAGACTCGCTGGTCAACCTCAGCCATCCATTCTCGATCTTGTTTAGGTTCGATAGAAAAAAACCAACCTAGACCCACGAGCCAAACAGTGCCATATATGCCGATAAGTAGTTTGGTTGCTGTGCCTTTACCAATTGCTTTTTTATTAGATAATGAGTCACTGTGCAATACTCTTGTGACGGCATCCCAATAACGTGTACTTAGCAGCGCAGCTAATATACCTACAATCATTATTGTCGCAAGCCAAGTCAATACTGAGCTGACGCCGTACTGATACCAAATCGCGAGTAATAACCATAGCGCTGATAACAATAACGTAACGGCAATTAAAAAAGTCACAAGACGCTGGCGCCATGTAGGCTTTGGCTGTTTGCTATCTGATGAGCTGTTTTTTGATATTTCGCGTTTTAAGTCAAGGCTCTCTAAACCACGGCTCTCTAAACCACGGCTCTCTAAGCCACGGCTGTCTGACAGTCGACTGCGTGAACGCGACGAGAGTAAGCGAGAAAAAACGGAACGTAACGACATAGGGTTTGCTTTGATAAATAAAGGCTTTGACCATAGCAAAGTTTATAACACGCTGACAATACAATTTGAGTGAATTTGTCGTTGAATGTCGGTGAGCCTTGCGATAAAGTGAAGCTAATTTGTACTAGCAAATTTGTTATTCATCCATTAATTAATAACAAACCAGCTGTTTTATTTGCTACTTTTATCCCCATCTAGGCTCTACTTGTTTTTTTATTGAGTATTGTTCATTTTTATATTGAATACTATTCTGATTTTTATTAACTAAAGAGGTTAAATCACACCACCATGTCTGACGACACTCCCAGCCCGAGTAGTTGGTCGATGCGCGGCTTAAAACGCTGGCTATCGACCGCCCCCGAAACCCGTGATGAATTGATTCGTCTGGTACAAGACTCGCGCCAGTTTTTAGAGCCTGATACTGTCGATATGCTAGAAGGCGTGCTAGATTTGCCTGCGACACAAGTCCGCGAAATCATGACACCGCGTCCGCAAGTGATTGGTCTGCACGAGAGCACAAGTCTTGCCGAAGTGATGGACATCATTCTTGAGACCACTCACTCGCGCTATCCTGTTTTTGACAGCCAAGATGATGATGCCGTCATCGGTATCTTATTGGCAAAAGACTTGATTCCAATTCTGGTACATATGGTCCGCAACCAAGAAGACAAAATTGATAGTAAGCGTCTCAGAGACTTGGTGCGCCAGCCGTTATATATCAGTGAGACGGCTCGTTCTGATACCCTGCTACGCTCATTGCAGCGTACCCAAGTACACATGGCGATTGTCGTTGATGAGTTTGGTAACTTTGGTGGTGTGGTCACCATGGAAGATTTGTTGGAAGAAATCGTTGGCGACATCGTTGATGAGCACGATGACTTTGATGAAGACAGTGATATAAACAACATTGTCCCTGATCCAGAAAAACCAAACACATGGCGTGTCCAAGCATCTACAGTAATTGAAGACTGTAATGATGAGCTTGGTAGCCGTTTTGACGATACCGATGTCGATACGATGGGCGGTCTGGTCATGCAAGCACTTGGCTTCGTTGGTGATTTAGAAGGCGAGAGCGTCGTGATAGATGATTGGAAAATTACCATTACCGATGTAGAAGGGCGATTTATCCAGAACCTAGAGCTGACCAAAACCAATGCTGAGCAACAGATATTGATAGGCAGCCACTAGCTTGCTTATAGTGTCACGATAGTTGGTCAATGAATAAAGCTTGTTAGCAAATTCAATAAAAAACACGATGAAAAATCGTGTTTTTTGCTTTCTACCTTTTGAACTTTAGAATGAGGTTTTAGCTACGCAAATTTACCCACTTGTAGGTTTTGACTGGTATCATGGGTGGGTTTTATTTGTGGCCCTGCATAAAGCATTGTGCAGTCAGGTTTTGCGTGAGTGTTATCTCATCGCTTAGCTGAGAAATTTTAGAAAATATGGTTTTGGATAACTGCTATGCGTCTGTCTACTGTTGATTTACAAAAACGTCTGAACCCCGATAAGCCAAAAGGTTTAAATATGGGGTTGACGGTACTAATAGCTTGGTTGGCAGGGGCAGCTTTTATACTCGCGCTCGCGCCTTATGGTATTTGGCCAGTTGCCTTGGTATCACCTGCCATCTTATATGCGTTATTGGTACCAGCGATGACAGGTCGCCGTGCCTTTATAATCGGTCAGGCCTATGGTACGGGACTGTGGTGTGTTGGCGCGTTTTGGCTATACACCTCGATACACGTTTATGGCGATACACCCGCATGGCTTGCTTTGATTATGATTGCGCTCATGGGTCTAGGCATGGGCTTGTTCCACGGCTTTTTGGCGCTCATCTTTAATCGTGTGGTCGGCAAGCAGCCGTTATCTTTTGCTGCTTTATGGATACTTCAAGAGTGGATGAAAACTTGGTTGTTTACTGGTTTTCCTTGGCTATTCGTCGGTTATGCGTTTACTGAGCAGTACTGGCTGTCTTCGCTAGCACCTGTAGCTGGCGTCTTTGCGGTTTCTTTTGTAGCGGTATTATTGGCTGCCAGTATCGTTGAGCTATTGCGTCGCCGCGGTGGCTATATGATCCCATCGATAGCATTGTTAATCATTAGTAGTGCGCTATGGTTGATCAATCCGCAGTGGACCAAACCAAAAGGCACTCCTGATCTATCGGTATCTTTGATTCAGGGTAATATCCCGCAAGACCTAAAATGGCTCACTGAGTATCAGATTGAGACGCTAAAAATCTATGCAACGTTGACTCGTGACGAGTGGGGACGTGACATCGTGCTGTGGCCTGAATCGTCGATTCCTATGTTTCAGACAGAGGCTGTGGGTTTTATCAGTGAAATGGTCGCGATGGCCAAAGAGACTGACACGACATGGGTGACAGGTATTCCTTATAAGGACGAAGCGGCGTTTGATGCCAGTACAGATAAATATCCGCCGTTCTACAATAGCGTGGTTGCGCTAGGGGCACAGGCAGAAGGGCTGTATAAAAAGCAACGTCTGGTGCCATTTGGTGAGTATATTCCATTCCAAGGCGTGCTCGATATTCTGCCAAATCTAGCAGGCAGCCAAGATATTATGAGCTATAGTCGCGGCAGTGATCAGCAGTCGCCGCTACGTGTGCGAGGGCATAATTTAGGTGCAGCCATCTGTTACGAAGTGGCGTATCCAGATACCACGCGCAAAAACGCGATTGGCACGGACTTCTTATTGACCATCTCAAACGATGCTTGGTTTGGTACGTCAGCAGGTCCACTACAGCATCTACAGATGGTACAGATGCGCGCGTTAGAGAACGGTCGCTGGTTTATGCGTGCGACCAACACAGGTGTGACGGCTATTATCGACCATAAAGGTCGTATCGTAGAGCGTGCACCGCAGTTTGAACGTACTGTATTGCGCGGTGATATTCAGGCACGAGTTGGCAACACGCCATTCATGCGCTTTGGTCAGTATCCTATTTTGTTTATCATGACACTGTTGCTGATACTTAGCTATTTGGGTAAACGTACTAAGTCTCCAGTACGTCTGGTTAAGTAGTATTATTAAGTAAGATGTGACGATAGCGAATAATAGATAACTGATTAAGTAGTTAGCTGTCATAAGTGCCAAAAATGGATATTTAAATTGTGAATAATAAACCCTTTAAATACTTAAGGGTTTTCACAAATCAGTATAAATTGCGATATAATAGGTCAATATTTCAAATATTTTGTGCAAGGTGGATAAGGTATGTCAGAAGGTATCGTTAATAACAATCCAAAAAAAGAGCTGTTATTCGCTTTAGGTGGCATTGCCATGTTCTTAGGTATTGTCTTACTTATTGGTGTTTCTGCATTTTTGCGTCCAGCAGGCGAGCATATCACTGCTGAGACAACTGAAGCATCAGCTGCGGCAGATGAAGCAGAAGCTACTGCTACTGAAGAAGAAGCGGCTCCAGCCGATGCAGAAGCTGCGACAACAGAAGAAGCGTCAGATGCAACCGTAACACCAGCGGCAGATGCAACCGTAACACCAGCGGCAGATGCAGATAGTGCTGTTGTCACCGCAGAAGCTGGTACAGCAACGGCCTCTGGTACTGTAAGCCAAGCCGCTGTTGCCGATGCTGATTTGACAGCTGAGCAAGCGGATGGTGATGTAGATGCTGGGAATGCTGGCGACGCTACTGACGAGACCGCAGCACAGTAAGCTGTAGTATGACTATGTCAATAATCTAAAATAGTGCTGCTTGATTGTTAAATGAGCTGCATTATGAAGTCTGTATCAACAGTGCTATAAGCATAATATTACTGTCTTAGATACCTATAAAAAGAGTCCGTTCTCAACCATTGAGAGCGGGCTTTTTTTATGGGTATTTGTGTAATTTTTGACCAATTTTTTCTTTACTTGATTATAGCCAAGTGAAACAATGTTCCGCCTATATGACCGTCCATCTGGATAATCAGGGGTTTGGTCATTACAAATATGATCTTTAAAGGAATAAAGTTATGGGCACAGAAACAAAATCGGGGGCTAGTGCAGCAGAGCTAGAAGCACTAGACAATGGCTTTATGGGACATCCTGCGCCCTTACGCTCATTGTTTTTTACCGAAATGTGGGAGCGATTCTCCTATTATAGTATCCGTCCACTATTAGTTCTATTTATGGTGGCAACAGTGAGCAGTGGCGGTTTTGGCTTCGATGAAGTCACCGCTTCTGCTATTTATGGTATTTTTGCGGGTTCGTTATACTTAGCAGCAGTACCAGGTGGTTGGTTAGCAGATAACTGGTTAGGTCAAGAGCGTGCGTTATGGTGGGGCAGTATTATTATTGCCCTTGGTCACTTGTGTATCGCGCTTTCAGCGATGTTTGGCATGACATTGTTCTTTGTTGGTTTAATCTGTATTGTCTTGGGTTCAGGGTTATTTAAGACCTGTATCTCAGTGATGGTTGGCGCCTTGTACCCCAAAGGCGACTCTCGCCGTGATGGCGGTTTTACCTTGTTTTATATGGGTATTAACATCGGTGCGTTATTGGCAGCACTTATCGTCGGCGTATTCAAAGAAAAAGGCATGTGGCATGTCGGTTTTGGCGTTGGTGGTTTGGGTATGTTGGTCTCATTACTGATTTATCGTTTTGTCGCGCAAAAGAACTTAACGCGTTATGCACGCGCCAAAGGTATCTCAGCCGAGTGGGAGAAATCTAACGACCATTACAAAAACATCGGTCGCTGGGTTGGTGGTTTTGTCGCATTGCTAATAGCCGCAGTGCTATTAGTGTCTACTGGCATGATATCGTTCAATCCTGAGATGGTTGCAGAGTATATGACGTATATCATTGCTGCGGTCGTCATCTTGTACTTCGCTATTATGTTTATCTCTCCGCGATTGGATAAGACGGACAAATTACGCTTGTTAATTTGCTTTGTCTTAATTATCGGTTCGACGCTGTTTTGGTCAAGCTTTGAGCAGCAGCCAACGTCTTTTAACTTGTTCGCCGATCGTTATACCGACCTGAATGTTTTAGGATTTGAGATACCAAGTATCTGGTTCCAGTCATTGAACCCACTATTTATTTTAATATTGGCACCTATCGTTAGTATTATTTGGGTCAAGCTTGGTAACCGAGGTCTTGAGCCTGGCAGTATGGCTAAGTTTGCACTCGGTATGCTACTGGCAGCCGCAGGTTTCGCCTTGATGATTTTCGCCTCAAAAAGTATTTTAGCGCCTGGTGCTGGCTTGGCATCGCCACTATGGTTGGTTGGTAGTTTATTATTATTGACGCTAGGTGAGTTAGCATTAAGCCCAGTTGGGTTATCCGCAATGACTAAGCTAGCGCCAGAGGGTATGCAAGGGCAAATGATGGGGCTTTTCTTTGCTTCTATCGCTATGGGTAACTTGGTTGCCGCCTTCTTTGGTGGGCATGTATCTGCTGACAAAATCGAAGGCTTACCAGGTCTATTTACTACCATGACCATCTTCTTGGTAGTGACCGCTGTACTATTATTGATACTAGCAAAACCTATCAATAAGATGCTTAAAGAAAGCGAGCGTGAGAAACAACTGGCCAAGCAATAAGACAATCTGATGTACATTTGTGAATAACAACAGCACAAGTGACATATGATGAGACGTGTTACCATTACTGGTAGCACGTTTTATTGTTTTAGTTAGTGAGATATTTGCCACAAGCCATTGAAAGCTTATTGTCTGCCCAAACATCTAATGATAGCTAACCATAAACAGCAGTACAGCGTTTTATAAGCCTATATTAATTCAATTTTATATTCTCAATAAGTAGAAGCAATTATCCAAACAAACATAATTAGATAAATAAACAGCTTGCTTGAACAATTGCTATCAATGATAAATATCTTATTAAGACTAAAGCAGTATCAACAACTCAAACAAGACGACTATTAGAACAAGACGATTGTAAATAATCGCTCCGTCATCATATTTTTATAACTTCTATAAGGACACATTCAATGAATAAACAAGCCATTCACGAACGTATTGCTAACTTACGTAGCACCTTAGCCACGCAAGATCTCACCGCAATTATCGTACCCTCTGCTGATCCACATTTATCTGAATATCTACCAGAGTACTGGCAAGCACGCTTATGGCTATCAGGGTTTACCGGTTCTGTCGGTACGCTGGTTGTGACTGCTGATTTTGCAGGTCTATGGACGGATAGCCGTTATTGGGTACATGCCGCTGACCAGCTAGAAGGCACAGGTATTACTTTAGAAAAGCTTGCGCCAGGTCAGCCAAATCATATCGACTGGCTAGCTGAGCATTTGCAAGAAGGGGATAGCGTAGCAGTAGATGGCAATGTGTTATCTATCGCTGAGCAAGATCGCCTGCTAAATGCTTTTGATGCTAGTGACATTACTTTGATTACTGAGCGTGATGTGCTGACAGAGATTTGGACAGATCGTCCAGCACTACCAGCGGCCAAATTATATACTCATGATGAGCAGTTCCTTGCTCAGTCTGCCTCCTCAAAGCTTGCAGCAGTACGTGAAGGCATGGCAGAAGCGGGTGCGACCCATCATTTACTTTCAAGCTTAGACGATATCGCTTGGTTGACGAACTTGCGCGGTGCTGATGTTGATTATAATCCTGTATTCTTGTCACATATGTTGATTGATGCCAATAAAGCAACGTTGTTTGTTGATACTGATAAAGTAAGCGAAGATATTGCACAGAGTTTAAAAGACAGCGGTATCACATTAGCTGACTATCCTGCTGTGCAAGAGGCATTGAGCGCATTAACGCCAGACGATTTACTACTGTTAGATCCGAGCAAAGTCGCAGTAGGCACACTCTCAAAAATGGCAGACGATGTTGGCTTCATTGAGCAAATGGCACCTAGTACATTACTCAAATCTGTAAAGTCAGATGCAGATATCGATCATGTGCGTGAAGCGATGCGTCAAGATGGTGCTGCTTTGGCTGAGTTTTTTGCCACATTTGAACAGCGTCTAGCAAACGGCGAGCGTTTAAGTGAACTAGATGTTGATAGCATGCTGATAGATGTGCGCAGTCGTCAGCCGCATTATGTCTCGCCAAGCTTCCCAACCATCGCAGGCTTTAACGAAAACGGTGCGTTGCCACATTACCGCGCAACGCCAGAAAAATTCAGCTACCTTGATGTGGCCGAGGGCGAAGGCGGATTGCTACTGATTGACTCAGGCGCACAATATCAAAATGGTACGACTGATATCACCCGCGTAGTCGGTATTGGACAAGTCACTGCTGAGCATAAACGTGACTTTACGATTGTGCTAAAAGCCCACATTGCGCTAGCTCGTGCCCATTTCCCTGATGGTATCGCCTCACCATTGATCGATGCTATTTGCCGTGCGCCATTGTGGCAAGCACAGATGGACTATGGTCATGGTACGGGTCACGGCGTTGGGTATTTCTTAAACGTACACGAAGGCCCACAAGTCATCGCCTATAGCGCTAGCACACCAAAAGAGCGTGCGATGAAAGAAGGTATGATTTCTAGTAATGAGCCAGGTCTATACCGCGAAGGTAAATGGGGTATTCGTATCGAGAACTTGGTAGTAAATACGCCAGTTGCTAAGCCTACTGAGACAGAGTTTGGTGATTTCTTGAACTTTGAGACCATTACTTACTGTCCAATTGACACGCGTCTGATTGAGCCATCGTTGTTGGATCAAACCGAGATTGATTGGCTAAATGACTATCATAGCCAAGTCTTCGCAGAGCTAAAAGATCGTGTTGAAGGGTCAGCGCTTGAATGGTTGACTGAACGTACCAAAGCCATTTAATACCAAGCTCAAAGCATTAACTAAAAGTACTAAAAAGCCCCGTAAATTATTTACGGGGCTTTTTAGTGTTCATTATTTAGTACTTAGTACTGAGCAGCTGTTTCTAAATATACGTTTAACACTGAAAAATAATCACTGTTAGTGGATGCTTTTCTTAGCAGCTTCATTATTAGTAGTTGAATCACTCTGCTCGCTAAAGTGTTGAGTGACCTCAGCACGTAGCCAAGACTTTAGGTTTTCAGACATTAGCATCATTTGCTCACTTAGATAGTCATCAACCTGTGTTTCTAGTTCGCGGATTAGCTGTTGGTGTGTTGCATCTAGTTTAGCGTCTTTCAATGCTAAATTAATCGCTGCACTGGCTTTGTTGTTAATATCTTTAATGTAGTTATCGCTAAGCGTATGTGTCTGTTCGCTAATGGTTTTGTTGTCAGCACTTTTATTATCGCTAGTATTGCCTTCAGTATTTACGACTTCTGATGCGTCTTTTTCAGTCTTTGCACTAGAATTATTAGTAACAAAATCGTCAGTAACAGCGCTATCTGTCACGACTTTATCTGTGTTTGATTTAGCTACGTCGGTAGCAGCCAGTTTTTTGTCGTTATTGTCTTGCTCTAACGCTGACTGCGTATTTTTTTCTTGTTCTTTTTGAGTTGCTTCTGCCTTGCGTGTGGCTTCTTCTTCTGCTTCTTTTTTCTTCTGCTCGTCTTCTAGCTTTTGTTTTGCAGCGGCCGCGTATTCTTTCTCTTGTTTGTCCGTGATCGCTTTAGCAATGGCTTGTTCTGCATTGTAGTTGTCATATAGCTCGTCTACATGCGCATCTAAATCATGAGTATTAAAAGTGAAGTCTTCAAATGAGGTATCAGGTTGTAGCAGGGTAGTGATGTCTTTTAGTTCTTGGGTAATCGCTGCGCGTACTGGCTCAGGCGCACACGTCCAGCGTTGATAAAACTGATGGGAAAATGAGTAGCTTGACATGGTATCTTCCATAAATGTTCCAAAAATTACCCCTTATCATACGCAAGTACGATAAGGGGCTGCAAGTGGACAAACGTAGCAAATCTGACACCAACGTTACAATATATCGTGCTGTAAGCGCTCAAGTGTTATTGATTGACAGGCCAGCGAGCAAATATCAAGGAGCCATTGGTACCACCAAAGCCAAAGCTGTTGGATGCAGCATATTGCAGATTATTGACTTTACGTGATTGGTTAGCCACGTAATCGAGATTGCAGTTATCTTCTACATTTTCAAGATTAATCGTTGGGGGTACGTGCTGATTTTGTAGGGCGAGTACGGTAAATATGGCTTCTACACCGCCAGCTGCACCAAGTAGGTGTCCGGTCATTGACTTGGTTGAACTCACCAAAATGCTGTCTTTCACTGGCGAAAATACTGTTTCGATAGCAATTGATTCGGCGACGTCACCTGCAGGTGTACTGGTACCGTGTGCATTGACATAACCGACGCTTGATGGTTCAATCCCAGCATCATTGAGTGCATTGCGCATGGCTTTTGCAGCGCCGCTACCATCTTCTGGTGGTGCGGTAATATGACTGGCATCATCGCTCATGCCAAACCCGACCAGCTCTGCCAGTATTGTGGCACCGCGCGCTTTGGCGTGAGCAAGGCTTTCTAATATCACCACGCCAGCACCATCACCAAGTACAAAACCGTCACGACCTTTATCAAATGGACGCGAGGCTTTGGTTGGCTCGTCGTTGCGCGTAGATAGTGCATGCATAGCACTAAAGCCAGCTATACCAAGTGGGCTAGAGCCTTTTTCACTACCGCCTGCTAACATGACATCGGCATCACCGTAGGCGATCAAACGCGCAGCAAGACCGATAGCGTGAGTCGCCGTGGTACAAGCTGTTGATGTTGCAAGATTTGGCCCTTTTAAGTTGTGTTTAATCGCGACCAATCCTGCTGCCATATTAACGATAGAGCCTGGGATAATAAAAGGCGAAACTTTGGCGGCACCTTTTTCGTGTAGGGTATCGCGACTGTTTTCGATTGTTTGGATACCACCAATACCTGAGCCCAATATGATACCAAAGCGATCTTGGTCAACACCTTGTACTGGCGCATCAGCAGCACTGACTTCATCGATAAGACCAGCATGTTGTAGTGCCATAGAAGAAGCCGCAATCCCGTAGTGTATAAACTCATCATAGCGGCGTGCATCTTTGGCGCTCATATATTGCTTGGCATCAAAGTCTTTGATGACGCCTGCGATTTGCGCGCGGTAGCCTGTGGCATCAAAATGCGTAATTGGTGAGATACCACTGTCACCATTGAGTAGCTTGCTCCATGAGCTATCAACATCTAGACCGAGCGGCGTAATGGCACCCATACCTGTCACGACCACACGTTTGTCATCAGAGCGCTCGTAATGAGGGGGTTTTTGACGCGATTTATGTACAGGTGCTGCGGTCATATTATTTGTGTCATCATTGGTGGCTTGGTCGATAGGTGAGGTGCTGTGTTGGCTCATGCGATATGTCCTATACTTACGGGTCCTAAGAGGATGGCGTTTTTAAAGTTATTATAAAACACATAGGTGCACGTATGTAAACTAAAATATAACTGGTCAGGCAAAACAAACTTGCCCTAACACCACGCCTTTATTGGCACCAGTTACCGCTGGTAAATTACCAGTTTCGCCCATCAATGTTTGTCTGGATAGCCATGCAAAAGCAACGGCCTCTACCCATGTTGGCGCAAGCCCTAAATGTTCAGTAGTTTTTACTGTGCAATAGGGTAGATGTGCTTGCAGGCGTGTCATTAAATAGTCATTCAATGCCCCGCCACCACAAACATAAACTGAGCTGTTTTTTGAATGACTGACAAACATGTTGATTTGCGTACTGGCACTGATAGCCGTTAGCTCAGTTAAGGTTGCTTGTACATCGGCTGCTGAATAACTAATGTTAGCATTGGCTTGCTCAAAAGCCTGTAGCTCATCTTGCAACCAAGTTAAGTTAAAGTCCTCACGACCGGTGCTTTTTGGATGAGACTGAGCAAAAAACGGATGTGCCAAAAGTTGCTGTAATAATGGCTCAATGAGTGTTCCAGACTGCGCCCAAGCGCCACCTGCGTCATAAGAGTTATCTGTATGCAATGAGGTCCACGCATCCAATAATAAGTTAGCAGGTCCAGTATCATAGCCAACAACTTGATCTTTTTCATTGGCGGGCAAGACGGTTATATTAGCAATACCACCTAAGTTTAATAGCACACGGGTACTATCAGGATTGGCAAATAGTGCCTGATGAAACGCAGGTACTAAAGGCGCACCTTGACCACCAACTGCCATGTCACGACGTCGGAAATCACTGACCACGCTGATACCTGTGCGCTCAGCGATGATATTGGCATCGACCAGTTGTAAGCTAAAACCCATCTGCGGGCGATGGCGTACCGTTTGCCCATGACAGCCAATCGCTAATACTGATTCAGGATCGATATCTGATTGCTGTAATAATGTATTGACCACCTCGCTCGCAAATTCCGCATATTCGCGACTTGCCCAGCCGAACCAATCCAATTCACTGCTTGGTTCATCGGCCTCTGGTACGAGTTGATTCACGCCATTCGGCTGACATAATGCCAATAGTACTTCACGCAGACGTGGCGGAAAGTCTTGGCTATATGTTGTAAGCAGTCGCATCGGCGGTTGGGTATTTTCTTTGTTGCTCATATCAGGATTAAATTGACAAAGAACAGCATCCATACCGTCCAAACTGGTGCCAGACATCATGCCAATATATAAACCATCATCGAAGCTTTCAAACACGGTTTGCTCAAGGGCATCAGTTAGGGTGGCATAGTTCGAATTATCAGAGGTCAAGTCATCAATATCGTCTGAAGGGTTATCCAAACCATTATTCATAAGCAAGTCTGCGAGGGCCTTATGGTCAGTATCAGCAATCGATGCGGGGTTGGTCATGGCAATTTACCTTAAAAAACGCTAGTATATCCGTCAAATTCTAGCATTTTTTCTGACCTTTTGAGGTTCTAAACTTCCTAAGGTGTTGAGCCAGTAACCGTCATTCATAAAAATCCCAATTAAAGTGATATATAGAGAGCATCATGACCAATCAAACTTACACCCTAGAAGAACAACTGGCCCTTATTCAGCGCGGTACGCAAGAGATATTATCTGAAGATGACTTAGTGGCTAAGCTAAAGCTAAATCGTCCACTACGTATCAAGGCCGGCTTTGATCCTACCGCACCTGATCTGCATTTGGGTCACACGGTATTGATCAATAAACTTAAGCATTTTCAAGATTTGGGTCATGAGATTTATTTTCTAATCGGCGATTATACCGCCAAGATTGGTGATCCTTCTGGCAAAAACAGCACACGTCCACCATTGACCGATGAGCAAATCAAAGCCAACGCAACGACTTATGCTGAGCAAGTATTTAAAATCTTGGACAAAGAAAAAACCCGCGTGGTTTTTAACTCTGAGTGGTTCAACGACATGAGCGCCGCTGATATGATTCAGCTTGCCAGTCAGCAAACCGTATCGCGTATGCTAGAGCGTGATGATTTTTCAAAACGCTATGCATCACAAACGCCTATCTCTATCCATGAGTTTCTCTACCCGTTAGTACAAGGCTACGATTCTATCGCCCTAAAAGCAGACGTTGAGCTTGGCGGTACCGATCAGACCTTTAATTTGCTAATGGGTCGCACGCTGCAAGGACGCTATGGCCAAGAGCCGCAAGTTTGTATCACTGTGCCAATCTTAGAAGGGCTGGATGGTGTCAATAAAATGTCCAAATCATTGGGCAACTATGTCGCGATCTATGATGCACCAGGGACCATGTATCAAAAAATCCTGTCGATGCCGGACACGCTGATTCATCGCTACTTTGAGTTTTTAAGCTTTAAGCCAATGGAAGAAGTCGAAAGCTTAATGCGTGAAATGAAAGATGGCCGTAACCCACAAGAAATCAAGCGTATCTTAGCCGAAGAATTAATCGAGCGTTTCCATGATGCTGATGCCGCTGCCAATGCGCACAAATCTGCCGGTAACGTCTTAGCAGATGGCGAGCTACCAGTGGATTTGCCAGAAGTAACATTAACGCTTGAAGAAGGTCAAGAGGCCTTGTTTATCACACAGGTATTAAACCAAGCAGGTTTGGCTAAAAATAGTGCAGCGGCAAAAGACATGATCAAGCGCAATGCAGTCAAAGTCGATGGCGAAGAGGTCAATGCTGGCTTTAGCTTGACCTCAGGTCAAACGGTTGTAATTCAAGCAGGCAAGAAAGCCTATGCAAAAGTGACGGTTGCTTAGATAATCTATAAAAATAATTAAGAGCGAGGTCGGCAGTAATTGTCGACCTTTTTTATGAAGCGATAATTAGCAGCCATTTTTTAATAGTAGGAGTTTGCTATGACTAAAACCATTCCCCAAGGCATTTACCGCCATTACAAAGGCAGTCTTTATCAAGTGATGCATACCGCGCAGCATTCAGAAACCGAGGAGTCGCTAGTGGTGTATCGTTGCTTATATGGTGAGTATGGCGTGTGGGCACGTCCGCTTGCGATGTTCGCTGAAATGGTCACGGTCGATGGTAAAGAAATTCCGCGATTTGAATTGATTAAACCATTAAATGATTAATACTTAGCCAATAATTTAGATTGAATTTAGCGCAAACTCACAATTAAGCGTTCAGAAACTCTTTCAATACTTTATAAAAACTAACTGGCGCATCCATCGGTACAGCATGGCCCGATGTTGGCAAAATAATACTGTGCGCATTGGGCAGCAGAGTGGTCAAACGCTGTTGCCATTCTGCATTATATAACTGCGAGCGCGCACCAATCAGTAAGGTAGTCGGAATATTGACTGTTGGCAAAACGTCGCGGTAATCGTAGGGCAGTGCAACATAAGCAGATAGACAGCGCAGTTTGTGTTGCCAAGTTGTATGCTCCATCAATGAGATTTTGTGCGGTGCTCGATAACTGAGGGCTTTTACTAATAATTGCGAAGGTCTTCGACTGACAGAGAGCAGAGAAAAAGAGCGCTCCATGTCTAATAAATTTACTTTCAATCGATAGGGCATGTGACGGAAGTCAACCACTTGTTCGGCTTGTAAATAAGGGGCAGTGTCAGTAATCAACCGTGTAAATTGCGCAAACAATTCGGTTTGTCGTGTACCGAATACACCGCCACCTTGCCAGTCTGGCTGATTATGAATAATCGGTGCTTGATCAATATTCAGATAGTGACTCACGCGCTGAGTACCAAAGCGCTGAAAATATGCCCACATGACTAATGCACCCATCGATATCGCGGCAACAGGAAAAGCCTCAAAGCCGGTCTCTTTGCTCACGTATTCAAACACATCTTGGGTATCTTGTGCATATTGCTCAATAAAATCAAACGTTGGCAACGTTAAGTTATTGGCCAAACCAAACCCTCTAAAATGCGGCAAGTAAAAGCAGTAGTGCTGAATGAGCGGTAAAATAAATGGCAAAAATTGCCTGGCATCCATACCAAAAGCATGCATTAATAGGACAGGTTTACCTTTGCCAATGACAGAGGCGGGCAGCAGCGTTCCATCAGCTGTTTGGACGGTAATGGCCTTTAGCTGGTAGGGAGTAGGCAAGGGTATAAGGTCTTTTTTTATAGAGTGATATCTCTTTGATTTTTAAGCTGTCTCGGTCAATTTAGCTAAAAAAGTATGGCGGTAGAGTACATCGCTACAAAATAGTTATACCGCGAATAAAATACTGCTATATTAAAGCTGTTACCTGACGATAGCATAGAATTTGGCTAAGGGTAGAAGTCAACAGTGAGACTATACCAGTGCTATGTAGGGGCTGAAAATTATTGTTGAGGATCCAAGTGCATGACCAGATCAACATTGCCATTACTCGATAGTAGCCTATATCCACAAATGTGGCAGCAGCAGACATTTACCAGTCCGCAGGCGCTTTTACTGTCGATGTTGTCTGCTACTTTGAGTAGAGAGGTCACAATTGATGCCAGTGCTTTTACCAAGCAGTTATTAGCAGACGATGTCTATCAAGAGTGGATTAATATCACAGTATTTGGGCGTTATTTGCATCGTAACTTCACCGCGT
Source organism: uncultured Psychrobacter sp. (assembly GCF_947500265.1). Taxonomy (GTDB): domain Bacteria; phylum Pseudomonadota; class Gammaproteobacteria; order Pseudomonadales; family Moraxellaceae; genus Psychrobacter. The sequence goes on from NZ_CANMRN010000006.1 coordinate 192,133, forward strand.
TTTATCAGCAGACAGAAGACAGTTTTAACACAGATATGCCTGCATTGTTCCGTCAAGAGTTAGTACGCCATGCGCAGTATTTACCATTAGGTCAGGTATTGTTTTTTGCAGGAGATATGCCCAAGAGTGTACGACAGACGAAGACGTTAACCACGACGGTAAATCCAGCGACTACGATAATAAATGCTCAAACGCTGAACATGAATACTTCAAGGTTAATCATTAATCAGATAACCATCACTGGTAGGCAAGTATTGGGGTTTGCGATACGTCATAATAAGCGTACTAGCGAACGTCTACGTAACGAAGTGCTGATTTTGGACTTTCAGAATTTGCGTTTGGTCAATGAGCAAGCTATTGAAGACATAAAAAAAAGCAATATAGGTGACTCTATATTGCTTCGATCTTATGAGATGCGCTAACAGGTTCGGTGTTGATAAGTGATATATTAATAGTCAACGTTGATACTAAAACTAGCCGAGCAGTTAATATTAACCTTGCTTGGCAATCGTCAGTCCATTATACGTCTGGGCGACTGGCATCACTTCTAGGCGATTAACGTTGATATGAGCAGGTGACTCAATTAGCCATAACAAAATATCGCCGATATCTTCACCTGTCATAGTTTTAAAGCCATCATACACCTTGGCAGCTTTGTCATCGTCACCGTGATAGCGCACGTTTGAAAACTCAGTGCCAGCAACGTTGCCAGGTTCAAGATTGGTCACACGCACTTGGGTACCAATCAGATCTGCTCGCAAGTTTAAGCTGAACTGTTTTACAAATGCTTTAGTTGCGCCGTAAACGTTGCCACCAAAGTAAGGCCAGCTACCAGCAATTGAACCGACATTGATAATATAACCATTATCGCGCGCGACCATCGCTGGCAAGACCGCATGAGTCAACGCCATCAAGCCTTTAATATTGGTATCAGTCATACGCATCCAGTCATCCAGACTGGCTTTGTAAGCAGGCTCTGTACCTAGTGCCAATCCTGCATTATTGACCAAGACATCGATTTGTTTAAAATCATCAGGCAAGTCGGCGATGATTTGCGGGATAGAAGCTGTATCACTCACATCCATAACCACGGGTAAAAAAGCCTCACCTAAAGTCTCTGCCAAAGCATTCAGTTTATCAAGGCGTCTGGCGCAACCAATCACGCGATGGCCGTTAGCAATCAAACGCTCTGCCAATGCTTTACCAAAACCCGCGCTTGCTCCTGTAATCAATACGTTCATGATCTGTCCTTATTATTGATGTTGTCTGCTGTTGCCATAATTTTGATGACGGCTTTATTTACCCTAATGCGACTTATCTATTCGATAACTGCTTACCAAAGATTTTATCACCAGCATCGCCTAGACCTGGGATGATGTAACCGTGCTCATCCAAATGGCTGTCTAATGCAGCAGTATAGATAGTCACGTCAGGATGCGCTTCGTTTACCAAGCGTACGCCTTCAGGTGCAGCGACCAATACCAATGCTTTAATGTTAGTACAGCCATTTTTCTTTAGCATCTCGATGGTCGCAACCATTGAGCCGCCCGTGGCTAGCATTGGATCGATGATAAGTGCAGGACGTTTGTCCATGTGGCTCACGAATTTTTCAAAGAACGGTACTGGCTGCAATGTTTCTTCATCACGTTGTAGACCGACCACAGAAATCTTAGCAGTAGGGATCAAGTCGAGCACCCCATCAAGCATGCCAATACCTGCGCGTAAAATCGGTACGATCGTCGCCGTCTTACCGATGATTTGCTCACCAGTGATTTCGCCACACCAGCCTTCCATTGGGAAAGTTTCAATTTCAAAATCACGGCTCGCTTCATAAGCCATCAAGCGCGCAAGCTCTTTGGTCAATGTACGAAATTTATAAGTACTACAGTCTTTTTCGCGCATAAGGCTGAGTTTATGACGGACTAGTGGATGATCGATTACCGTAATTTTTAAATCGCTGTTTAAGTCACTCATAAGTACTCTCTTGGTTTCTTGTCTGATGCTTGCGCAGTTACTGCGGTTGCCATTAGTATAAAAGATACAAACACTTACCGCACTTTAACCATATCCTTAGCTCATAAATAGTAAAGTTAAATCCTTCACAATCAAGCTAATTAACTACTTTACGACAGTGCTCATTTATCGCAATGACAATATTTGCGTTCACAGCTGCCATCAAAGCCTAAGCAATTCAGGCTAAGTAAAATGATATCGCGCTGTCTTAAGTCAACTGATTGAACCGACTAAGTTTGACTATATAACGTGATTATAAGTGAGGTAGTGTTTAGACTTGCTATGATACCAAAAAAACCGCTTTTCTGATGAAGAATATCATGACTATAAAAACACCAAGCATTCAAAAAACCACTGATACTGAATCGAAATTGTCTGATAGCAAAGCCACAGAGCTTGAAACCCATCCTTTCGAGCCTGTCTTACCGCCCAATGCCACGGTCATGATGATGGGTACGTTTCCACCGACTGCTGATAAATGGGCGATGAGCTTTCATTATCCCAATTTTTATAATGATATGTGGCGGATATATGGCCGAGTGTTTTTTGACGATGCTGACTACTTTAGAGTAGGCGATGAAAAACGCTTTGACCCTGAGCGTATCCGAGATTTTATGTTTGAACGTGGCATTGCTTCTTGTCCGACAGTAAAGCAGGCGATCCGTGAGACGGGTAATGCTTCGGATAAAAATCTAACAGTAGTCACACCTGTTGATTTAGAGGTTATCTTGCCACAAGTGCCGAAGGTAGCGTCATTGTTTACGACAGGAGGTAAGGCGACCGAAGTGCTACTTGGGTTATTAGATGAGCCAATTGCTAAATCAAAGCATCCGAAAACCAATCAAAGTATGGATTACCCTTATCAATGGCAGAATGCGAATAATAAAAAAACGGATGTTAATGACTTAACCTTATATAGATTACCGTCAACCTCACGTGCCTATCCATTATCGTTGGATAAGAAAGTCGCGGCGTATAAGGCATTTTTTGAAAAGATGGGTAAGTTATAAAATGGAAATAGAGAAATGGTTGCACTAATCGAAGGTAAAGCTCAAAGATAGTAAAAGGTATTTATCTAACAAACCTAAACGTTTTTGATGTTAGAAAGTATAGTAAATAGCACATCTATAGTCAGTCTTTAAACCTATCGAAATTAATTAATTCATAACCCATTGAAAAAAATACAGATTTATTCATCCACTAAAATAAGATTAAAAACATTAATAAAACGGGTTGACACAAAAGTTAAACCGTCTATAATACGCACCTCATCAAGACGAGCTGGAAAGCTTATATGTCAATTACATATAAATAACTCAGTTAACTTGTTGAAACAAATTAAAAAAAGAAGTTGACAGACTATTAAAACATGATATGATGGTCAGCTCGCTAAATAGGATAAGCCACATTGGCTGACTTGTTTAGTTTGAAATACTAGCACTGGACGACAGTGTCAGACATTATTTAAAAGCATAACTAAAGAACAACTTGTGTGGATTTTTGCTGATTCAGAATGCTAAAAAATAAAGTTGACTATCTTTTCTTTTCGGGAAGATTATTAACTATAAAAATTATCATTTAAGACAGCAGAAAAACTCAAAGTTAATTCATTACGAACATAATTTTTAGCGA
>NZ_CANMRN010000007.1 GCF_947500265.1 uncultured Psychrobacter sp.
TTTAGCGAGCTGACCATCATATCATGTTTTAATAGTCTGTCAACTTCTTTTTTTAATTTGTTTCAACAAGTTAACTGAGTTATTAATGTGTAATCTACACACTAGCTACTTCCAGCTCGTCTTGATGAGGTGCGTATTATAGACGCTATATTTATTTAGTCAAGAAGTATTTTCTATTTAATTCAAACAATTTACATCGTCCAAATCAGCAATCCACTTCCCTTTCGACTGGGTGGCATTATACGGAATTTTAAATAGAAAACAAGGAAACTCTATAAATAATCTCAGTTATTTTCTATCAAAGATATCGTATTAACCTAACCTATTGTTATCGCTATCAAACTTTAAATACTATCTTATACATCTACAGATTGAGCTTGTTTACATTGGCTGATGTAACATAGCAATATATAGAACATATAAAAAAAGGAACTTACCTGACGGTAAGTTCCCTTATATAAAATCTAAATACAGCGTTTAACTTTTTACTTTCGTTTTAATCGTAGTTACGATACCTGATAACGCATAGATAATACCGATCGCTAAGATACCAACAGGAATATCATAGAGCACGATGCTCATGACTAGCACCCCAATGATAAGCACTACAAAAGGTACTTTCTTTTTATCAAACTCTTTAAAGCTATAGTATTTGACATTACTGACCATCAGTAGACCGCAAGTCACGACCCAAGCTGCAAACAATAGCATGACAGCTGTATCGTATTGACCAATCCACTCGTTATGATCGACTGCAACCATCACAGCAGACGTTACCAATATAGCAGCCAGTGGACTTGCCAAACCAACAAAGTACTTTTTATCGACAATACCAACCTGAACGTTAAAACGTGCAAGGCGAAAAGCAGCACAAGCGGTAAAGACAAACGCACAGCCAATGCCGATACGACCCAAAGGCTCTAAAGCAAAGCTATAAATCAAAATAGCAGGGGCAACACCAAACGCTAGCATATCTGCTAAAGAGTCGTATTGCTCACCAAATGGACTTTGCGCATTGAGCATACGTGCGACACGTCCATCTGCGCCATCAAGAATAGCGGATAAAAAGATAGCCAAAGCTGCTTTATAGAACTCACCTTGGGTACTCGCCAAAATCGAGTAGAAGCCTGACAGTAGCGATAAAGTAGTGATCAGATTGGGTGCCAAATAGACACCGCGACTAACTACTCGCTTACCTTCGGCTACTTCAGCTTCAATCACCTCAAATGTCAAACCATCATAGCTGTCGTTATCCGCTAGGCGAATATTAAATTCGTGCTCATCAATAAACGGTGGCTGAGTCGCTGCATTATCTTGCAACGAGCCGTCATTTAAGGACGAATTATTCAAAGGTGCATTATTCGGCTGGCCGATAGGTGGCTGAGTCGTCATCTTAATATCCTTATTGGCCGTTATTGCTATTCGCCGACGAGCCAGCGTACATTGGTCGCACTATCAGGCGTCAAGTTTGGCGCGTCTTCTACTTTTAGTACTGGCTGTAAGAAACGTAATATCTCACGTGCATGGTTATCAAATTGCCATGGCGGATTGATAACCAGTAGACCTGTACCGTTCAGACCAACCGCAACATCATTAGGATAAATGTTTAGCTCACAAACCAACTGACGTCTCATTTCAGTACGTTTGAGCTTTTTATAGAAGAGCTCTACGGCTTCGATATTTTTGATTGGGAACCAAAGTGCATAAGTCCCTTGTGGCCATTTGTTATAAGCCGCGACCAATAGGTCGATAAGCCGCGTAAAATCTTTGTGCTCTTGCTCATAAGGAGGATCAAGGAAAATCAAACCGCGCTTTTCTTTTGGTGGAATAACAGCGGTAATACCTTCAAAAGCGTCACGATGCTGGATACCAATTGGCAACTTATGTAGCTGATAGTTCAACGCATCGTATTCAGTCGCTTTGGCTTCAAAAGCCTCAGCACGCACGCCAGCATCAGGCTTTTTAACGGCGGTTTTTTCGACGTGATGGGCCACCCACCATGGCGAACCAGGATAGACTTTATTGTCATAAGTGAATTTGGCTTGCTTAATGCCTTCCATATAATCTTTGACAGCAGCTGGGGCTTTTTCGGTATCTGCTTTTAGAAAAGCTTGAATACCGCCTTTGGCCTCACCTGTTTTGCGCGCTTCTTCACTGCTTAGTGAATACAGTCCACGACCGCCATAAGCGTCAAGCACATAAAAAGGTTTGTTTTTCTGCCCCAGTTGATTAAGCAGTTGTACCAATAAAATGTGTTTAACCACATCAGCAAAGTTACCAGCGTGGTAGGCGTGTTTATAGTTCATAATCTCAAAAGTTTAAATAAGAAAAATTGCATCTATGGTAGCATAGGCAGAGTAAAAGATAATGTGGTTTTAGTAAGTGCTTTCAATAAAAACGTATTGAATGACGGTATATTGACAGCTGATTGATAATAATGAGATGAAATGACGCAGATTATTAGCAACCTTAACAAGACAGCGTTGGTCGTTGATCATCCGATAGGTCAGGATAATCCACCATTACTGCTGCCAGATACTCATAATGTTAGCCAAGAAATTCCTACTCAGCACGTATTGCAAATGTCTGACTTTGCGGTTAACTGGGAAGATAAGCTGACGGATAAACAGCTCGATACCTTTGTCACTGACGGCTGGCTCATCATTGATGACGTATTCAATAGTACTGCCTTATTAGCACTACAAGCAGAAAGCGGTTTTATTGACTATCGTGATGCAGAGCTGACCGCTGGTGTTCGCATCAGTGATATTCGCGGTGATAGAATACGCTGGATTACTGAAGACTTTTTTGCAGGTTATTACTATCTACAAAGCATAAATGTTTTGGCCTCGCTATTCAATCGTAGTTTATTTGCTGGTATTCGCCATAGTGAAGCGCATTATGCGTGCTATCCGACTGGTTTTGGCTATCAATGGCACAGTGACAACCCTGCTGGACGTGATGAACGTGTTATCTCGGCGGTTTTTTATCTCAATGATAATTGGGAAGCAGCCGATGGCGGTGCACTAGAGGTCGTTGACAAACATGGCACGCACCATGAAGTGATGCCAGTTGCCAATAGACTGATTATTTTCGATAGCGATTTACGTCATCAAGTACAAATTGCGCATCGTCAACGCTACTCTATCGCTACTTGGCTAAGACGTGATGATGCTGTAGTTTTGTTTGCTGCGCCCTGAGTATATCTATCATTCGCTACGGCTCTAAGTAAGCTTTGTTAATTAAGGACAATAATAATGCGTAAGAATCTATTCAACCATTCTGTTTTACTTATTATGTTACCTTTGCTTGCAAGCTGCACGACTATTGATCATCAAGCCTCAATTCAACAAATCAGTGAGCCTTTCTTTACCTATCACCTACCAAAATCCACCTCTGAAAAACCTGTAATAGTTACACCAACTGCTATCACGACTGAGTTCAAGTATGAGAACGGGTGTCTGCTTGCATTTGATGGAACAAGATGGATGACGCCAGTATTTCCAGAAGGACATGCCACTTTCGATATTAGTAATAAAACTTTAGAATTATTAGGAACAAGTTATCAAATGGGCGAAGTTGTTTTTGCTGGTGGCAATATCAGTAATTATGACAGAGACAAAGCTAAAACTTATAGCAATACTCTAGCCGAAAAATGTATTACAGAGTATTTAGCAAAGTTTTATGGTGATTATGAAAAAATTTACTTAGACAGAGACTAAGATTTTTTTAACTATAGCAGTTGATTAACCTTTATATATTTGCAACGCATAAATAATTAGTACCAAATAGACCTGATAAAAAATAAGCTATCTTTTATAGCAAAAAACATTAACTCAACTTACCTAGGACTATCATGAGTTCAGAAAATAATAGCAAAACCCACCAGCAAGAAACCTTAGACTTAAGTATTGCACTGTTAGAGCGCCCTTCAGTGACGCCCGATGACGATGGTTGCCAAGATATGTTGTCAGCACGGTTAGAACAAGCAGGCTTTGATTGCGAGTTTATGTATTTTGGTGATAGAAAACAAAGCGGCGAACATGCCGAAGTTAAAAATTTATGGGCACGCCGCGGTACTACCGATCCAGTGATTTGCTTTGCTGGACATACTGATGTCGTACCAACAGGTGACGAAAAAAACTGGACTTACCCTCCGTTTACCCCAACTATCGCTGATGGGTATTTATGGGCACGCGGTGCCGCCGATATGAAAACGGGTATTGCAGCTTTTACTGTTGCAGCCGAACGTTTCGTTGCTAATCATCCTGAGCACAATGGCTCAATTGCTTTTTTAATCACTTCAGATGAAGAAGGCCCGTCAATTAATGGTACGGTCAAAGTGATCGAGACTTTAGAAGCACGTCAAGAAAAAATCACTTACTGTCTCGTTGGTGAGCCATCAAGTACCGATACGTTAGGCGATATCATCAAAAACGGTCGTCGTGGCTCATTGGGCGCAGAGCTTACCGTTACAGGTAAACAAGGTCATGTTGCCTATCCACATCTGGCATCTAATCCGATTCATGCGGCAATGTCTGCCCTTGCTGAACTGACTTCTACCGCATGGGACAACGGCAATGACTATTTCCCGGCCACATCATTGCAAATATCGAATATCAACGGTGGCACTGGCGCAACCAATGTCATTCCTGAAACACTAAACGTGGTCTTTAACTTCCGTTTTTCAACTGAAACGACTGAAGATGAACTAAAGGCAAAGACGCATGCTATCTTTGATAAACACTTTGCCAATAGTAAAGCGAGCTACGATATTCATTGGAAATTATCTGGTCAGCCGTTTTTGACCCCAGAAGGAAAACTGGTTTCGGCATGTCAAAATGCCATCAAAAAAGTGACCGATGTCGATACCACCCTATCGACTTCTGGTGGCACCTCCGATGGACGCTTTATCGCGCCAACTGGTGCCCAAGTTGTAGAGCTTGGCGTACGTAATGCGACGATTCATCAAATAGATGAAAAAGTAGAAGTCGATGATCTAGGAAAGCTTGCGCAGATTTATGAAGGCATTTTGGAAAATTTATTATTGGACTGATTGCAAGGTTAGCTGCACCTGTCTAATTGATGACATATATCCAAAGAAAAAGCGCTACCTAAGTTAGGTTAGCGCTTTTTTTATCATTGTTTTTATAGACAATAGGTTGAGCGGCTTAAATTATTTAAGCAAATTACTAGCTTTACTCGATACCAATATAGACATCAACCTGACCGTATTCTAAGTTACCACCGATATAATGCTCAAAGTCTACATTGAAAGTGCGGGTATGCTCGCAATCGGACGCATTGAAATATTCCCAAGCACTTTCCCATGCATTCATCACAGTGTTAGGCATATAACCTTCTTCAGAAAATACCAAGTACTTTCCTGCAGGAATATCAACAGTCACTAGGTTACTAGCATTGGCCACACTGTCGCTTTCTGATTGTGCATCTTGCTCGCTGGCTACTTTCCAACTGGCCACAACGTCAAACGCCCCTGCCAGATCATCGCTTTCATAGTTGTGATAGACACCATAAATGTCTTCACCTTCAGGGAGTTCACCCGCGTGATTTTGATAAAACTTCTGCCATAATCTACCAAGTTTGGCAGTGTCATGGCTTATCTCAGCGTTGTTGGTAGTACGAACGCTGATACCGCTACAAGCTATCGCTTCTGGTAGCTCTTTAATTTGTGAGGTCATGATGCGGCCTTTTCTATCTGTTTATTTAGTTTTCTGTTTGTAGCAATGCTGGCAGATCGAATCGATTAATCTGCTTCATCAATCCAGTTCATTTGAATGGCTTCTAAGATGCCTTCATTTGATTTTTGTGGATCATCATCAAAGCCTTCAAGCTCAGTTACCCAGCGATGCAAATCAGTAAAGCGAATATACTGTGGATCTGTTTCTGGAAATTTTTCATAAAGCTCAATCGCGATATCTAAGCTGTCTGTCCATTTTAATTTTTGTGGGGTCATAACGGTACCTTATTTTTAGTCGTTTTGAGAATCATCATTTTAAAAACGATGCCATCGTCCTAATACTGACGACTTGATGGGCTCTATCCTACCAAAATTCAGCAAATGATTATAGCCAAGTTATTTTACGATGTTGTTTTTCAATACTGGGTTTCAATACTGTTTTGCGATGTGGCTTAGGCTGATTTAGTCGATTTTACCGCGACTTGGTGCTCATTCCATGTGTTAATGGTATCCGTCAAATGCTCGCCCATCATGTCTAATACTTCTGGTGTGCGCATACCTTTGCTATCTGTAAAAACAAACTTAGTCATACCAACACCCATCAGCTGATTTTTGACAAAGAACCGATGCTCAAAATACACATATTTATGATCCCATCCTGCGACTGCACTGCTAAGCGTCATTTTATCCAAAAATTTAATTTGCTTAAGATAAATCATCTCTTGCATGGCAATCACCCAATTGAGCGACTTGATGCCTTTTTCGTGACAGCACGCCTTTACCCAGCGTGTCACGTTTAGCTCAATAAATGATAAATAACGATAATTGGGTAAATGATCGCGAAATCCCATATCGTGTGGCAAAATTCGATAATGGCGGACGGTCGGTGCAATCAATGTCTCTAGACTGATAGTTTCGCTCGTCGATTGATGCTTAAGCTGTTGCTTAAGTAAGCTAACCATAATAAAAAAACGCAGTAGCATATTCATAAATTTTTCTCTTATTTCATTGTATTTATAGTTGGTAATCGTATATCGTTAAAGCTGTTCAGATGGGTTAAAAGGTTAATCAGGCGCATACCGTATAGTGAGTACATAAAGCGCAGTTAATTTTGTGATTATTAAACAACTGACCGTAATTGGAAATAATCTCAGTCTATAGTCGGCTCATAAATGTCGCCCACTTTAACGCAAAAAAAGCCACCTCAGTGACTTTCTTTATCTAAAAACTTACCTGCAAATAATAATGGTTAAAAACATAGCTTAGAGATTAATGACCGCCGCCATTGATAGTACGTACCATCTCTTCTACCATTTTCTTAGCATCGCCAAAGATCATCATCGTTTTGTCCATGTAGAACAAGCTGTTATCCAGACCTGCATAACCAGTACTCATTGAACGCTTGATAACCATAACCGTCTGGGCTTTGCTGACTTCTAAAATCGGCATGCCAAAGATTGGAGAAGTAGGATCATCTTTCGCAGATGGGTTTACAACGTCGTTTGCACCGATAACCAAGACCACATCTGTACTCGCGAAATCTGAGTTAATCTCGTCCATTTCTAAAATATCATCATAAGGGACATCAGCTTCAGCCAATAGGACGTTCATATGGCCTGGCATACGACCCGCAACTGGGTGGATAGCAAAACGAACGTTAACACCTTCTTCTTTTAACAACTCATATAGCTCTTTTACTGCATTCTGTGCGCGGCCTTGTGCCATACCATAACCTGGTACGATGACCACGCTACTGGCATTAGACATCAGGAACCCTGCGTCTTCTGCTGAGCCTGCTTTGTAGTTCTTCGGTGCCCCATCATCGCCGCCTGCGGCAACAGCTGATGTACCCATACCACCGAATAAGACATTAAGTAGTGAGCGGTTCATGGCTTTACACATGATGTAAGACAAAATCGCACCTGATGAACCAACTAGCGAACCTGCGATAATCAGCATCGAGTTGCCAAGCGTGAAACCAATGCCTGCTGCTGCCCAACCTGAGAACGAGTTCAATAGAGATACAACTACTGGCATGTCACCGCCACCAATTGGGGCAATCCACATCCAACCAAAGATAACGGCAATCACTGCCATCGCATAAAATGCTGGTAGTGAGTCAGTGACGAAATACACCCCACCGAACCCAATCATCGCAATAAATAGTAGCGCTTGAACCGGTTTTACCCAGCCACCAACCAATGTTTTCGCCCAGCTTTTCGCGGCCAATTTACCAAAGGCAAAGACTGAAGCTGAGAACGTAATCGCACCGATGAAACAACCGATAAATAGCTCGATGCGAGCAACAGCGCCATGCTGTTGTTCAGTGTGTAATACTGTTGCAAGTGCAATTGCAACCGCTGCCAAACCGACGAATGAATGCATCAAAGCAACCGTTTCTGGCATCTGGGTCATTGCGACTGTTTTCGCTTTCCACATACCAACGAGGGCACCCAACACCATCGCCCCGATAATCAACCAAAGCACAGGGCCTTCTGCTAAAAAGAAGGTTGTCACGACGGCAATCGCCATCGCTGCCATACCAAAGCGGTTACCACGAATCGCTGTCTTTGGGCTAGACAAACCACGCAAAGTTAAAACAAAGAGGATAGCGCCGACTAGATAAAACCAATCTGCATTTGCCGCAATCATTGCTGAGAAGTCGTTCATGCATCACCTCCAACATCAGTGGTCGCTACTGGTGCTTTTTTCACTTTCGGTTTGAACATCGCAAGCATACGCTCGGTCACGGCAAAGCCACCGAAAATATTGATACTGGCTAAAAATACTGCAAAGGCACCAAGCAAACTGGTCGGTGTAAACATTGAACCATCAATCGTGACGGTCTGTAGCATCGCACCCACGATGACGATACTTGATAAGGCATTGGTTACCGCCATCAATGGCGTATGTAATGCAGGCGTAACGCCCCAAACCACGTAGTATCCGACAAAAATAGCGAGCACAAATACAGTGAAAATCGCTACAAATGGTGTGCTACTCATGGCCGCACCGGCTGGCGCTGCAGCTAAAATAGTGGCAATCATCTAATCCTCCTAAAAATTTATTCATTACTGGCAAATGTGTAGTGACAAAGTATGTGGTAATAGACTGTTCAAACTAGCGTTTGGCCAGTCGTACTTGACTGTCATGTGTCACTGCCAGTGCGCCCTGAATCTCGTCTTCCATGTCTAAGTTAAGTGCCAAGCTAGCTGATGCGTCATCGCCAACAGGTGCAATCAATGTCGTAATAAAGTTAACAAGGTTATTGGCATACAAATCTGAAGACTGTGCGGCTAGCTGTGAAGGGATATTGGCGGCACCAACGATACGTACGCCGTTGTCTGTGGTGATGGTTTCGTTAGGCACGCTGCCTTCGACGTTACCACCGGTACCAGCAGCCATATCGATCAGTACGGAACCTGCCTTCATTTTGGCAAGCGTTGCACCATGTACCAGACGCGGTGCGTTACGACCAGGAATCTGCGCCGTGGTAATAACGATATCAGCATTGCTCAATGCTTTGTCCACGACAGCCGCTTGATCTTTGACATATTGCTCCGATGGTGTCCACGCATAACCACCGGTAGACTTGGCTGTTTCAGCCTCCTCTGCACTCATCGGCACATCAAGCCATTTACCACCGAGTGACTCCACTTGCTCACGAGCGGTCGGACGTAGGTCACTGGCTTCTACCACTGCACCCAAACGCTTTGCTGTCGCAATCGCTTGTAGACCTGCAACACCCACACCTAGGATAACGACTTTGGCTGGCTTAACCGTACCTGCTGACGTCATAAACATCGGGAAAGGACGCGAATACTCATTGGCCGCTAGCAATACGGCTTTATAACCAGCAAGGTTGGCTTGTGACGACAATACGTCCATATTCTGTGCGCGTGACAGTGTACGAGGCAATAACTCCATCGCAAAGACTGTTGCGCCTTTGGCTGCATAAGTATCAAGCTGAGTGTTGCGATACGGGTCGAGCATGCCAATGACGATCTGACCAGACGATAAGCTTTCAGTGGCTTCCGCTGGTAGGTCATTGACGGTGGTAATAATATTAGACTGGGTAATCACCTCGGTGCTGCTACTAGCAATGTCGGCGCCCGCAGCCTGATACAACTCATCAGCATAGTATGCTGCTTGGCCTGCACCTGACTGAACGACGACTTCAAACCCAAGTTTACGCAATTTTTTGACTGCGTCTGGGGTTATGGCTACACGGCTCTCGCTCGTGATATCTGCACTAATTACACCGATTTTCATACCGTCTCCTTACTTACGTCCAATGACTATATTTACGTCTCACGACTACCTTTAATACCCTCAACGCACATCTAAAAAGCACAGGGGACAAAACCCATTGATCATGATTAATCCATTACAGCGACCAAAGGTTATCAATTTAATAAATGATAGCTACTTTACCATCATGCCTTTTTATTATAGAGATATCGTTCGTCAAGTTTCATTGTCTAATGATGACCCACAAGTAAAATAAAAATTTAGGTATTTACACCATTGGCATACTTTTTGTTGGTATATTAAAGCCTTTTATTTTTCCGAAAAACGCTTAACCCTTATAGATACAGGCCTACCTCCATTTATTTCCTAATGTTAAATCCGTTCTTTTATTAAACAAATAACGTCAATAAACATAAAATAAGCAAGGTTAAGTCAAGTTCCACCCATGCATACCGTATAATAAGAATACTTGACACTCGAAAAAACCTGTCATCGATTCATTATAATAAGGAATAACCATGTATTTTTTGCTCTCCCCTGCAAAATCCCTGAACGAAACAGATGCTATACCATTAAATTTAGGCAACTATTATAGTCAGCCCGAGCTAATCGAACGCTCACAAGAACTGATGAAAGTACTGAAGTCAAAAGAGCCTGTTGACCTACAAGAATTGATGAGTATATCTGACGATTTGGCTCAGCTTAATGCCACGCGCAATCAGCAATGGCATTGGAGTGAAGCGCAACCATTTACTAACGATGCCTCTGACAATGCCGCCAAACCTGCAGGCTATTTGTTCGATGGTGATGTCTATACTGGACTTGATATGTATCATATGGACAAAGATACCGCCACTTACGTCAATGAGCACTTAGGTATTTTGTCTGGGCTGTATGGAGTACTAAAGCCGCTCGATCTTATCCAGCCATATCGTTTAGAGATGGGCACCAAGCTGAAAAATGAGCGCGGTGACAATCTTTATGAGTTTTGGGGCGAGGAAATCACTAATGTTATCAATGCGCGTATGGCTGATAGCGATGACAAGGTATTAGTGAATTTGGCTTCTAATGAATACTTTAAGGCGGTAAAGAAAAAAGCACTGAAGGCAGGCATTATCACGCCACGATTTGAAGACGAGAAAAATGGTCAATATAAAGTGATTAGCTTTTATGCCAAAAAAGCACGTGGTTTGATGGTGAAATATGCAGCAGATAAGAAGCTGACCAATGCTGAGCAGTTAAAGCAGTTTGATTTGGCAGGCTATTACTATTGTGAAGGCGCGTCTGATAATAAGACGTGGACGTTTAGACGAGATGCGGTGGTTCAGTAGCTTGAGATAATATGAGTTAAAATTATAAAAAACCCATCATAAGCTAAAACTTATGATGGGTTTTTTATTCTCCAACCACTAAATGTTTTAGTACCTATACTCTAAAGCGTAACTTATCCCTTGAAACATCCAGTACTACTGTTTCATTATAAACATTATAGGTATGGAGACGATCAATGTCAGTCTCCCAATTCGGCTCAATATAACGTACAAAGGTTTCTTTATAAGAAGTCGGTGTTAACTCTTCTACTAGGTATAAAGCCACCCTACGCCCGTATCTAAGAGTGCCATCCTGAGCAGTACGAAAGAGCTGACCGTTTTTTTGGAATAATGCTCCCGCTAGTCGTGAGCCACGCACATCAATTTTTAGAGGCGCCGAGGGATGAATGGTCCAATTATCTGCTTGCAGCTTGTCAGACGTATAAATATACAGCTCTAAATCCATAGTAAATGCTGAAATTGAACCGTGAGTTGTGAAAAGATACCATAATCCATTATGCTCAATCACGGCGCTATCCACTGCCTGAACGCCTGAAACTAACTCATGAACTTTTTTCCACTTACGCGGAAAGTCTGTCGCTTTTAATAAGCTAATACAATTGGTTTTTGCAGCCTCTGGAATCATATAGACAGCATCTTCATACTCGAATACATTGGGAAAGCTTAAGTGCGTGCTAATACCCAAATCAGCTTGTCCTGAACCAATAACTTGATGGCTTTCATTCAGCTCTATCCACTCTATTCGACCAACATTCTCTTTATAGTTCAAGCTTTCAAAAAATATGTAACGTCTTGAGTCTTGTTCAATATAAAAAGGATCGGCCCAAAAACATCCCTTTTCAGGTAGTATCTCCGTGTATGTCTGTATCGGCTGATCAGTAGAACCAATAAAAATACTCCAGTTGTTTAGATAAAGACTTTTATAAAATCTTTTTATCATGTAGTTTTTTAGAAAATTCTGTAAATGTCGTACTGCTGTTAACTGTGGAGGCGTTTTATAAAGTGTGTGATCGTTAATTAAATTAATAAAATTCCCACTTTCGACGCCAATTTTATTTTTACGGAAGTACCAATACAGTATTGATGCTGCAACCCCTTTTAACTTATCCTCCGTCAAATTATAGTCCCAGTAAAACAAACTGCCATAACCTCTACCTACCACTTTGTCTACATCATCGTCATTACTCAATAGTTGCAGTGTCACGACGCTGTTCTCCCATTGTTCAGCAAACTGCCAATACAACGCAGGCTCACCTCGCTGTATCCTTTCATCACCATAATGAAGTAAGAGAATGCCATGCTTCGTAACACCTAGCGCTTTCCCTATTAAGGTTTGAAAATCCATACTCAGCAGGTAATCTAAATCTGTTGCCTGCAGTCTCTTAATCACTGAGTGTTCAATTTCATCAGTGGATTTATTCTGTCTTGGTATTGATGTAATGACAGGCATTTTGCCATTAGGGACTAAATCATGAATAGAATAACGCCTGGTAGTCTTTTTAGCTCGAGAAAGAATAGAAAATAACTTTTGATTGATAGACGGTATAACCTTGGATATATGAGAGGGATTAGCTTGGTGTTCTGCACTTCGTTGGATAGCAATACAAACCTCAACTATACCTTCATCTACTAGAGATTTTAATGGCATAAACTTGTGCCATTCTAATGTTTCATCTTCTACAAAGATTCCAAGCCTAATTTTTTTCATCGTTATCACATTCAATGGCACACGATATTTTGCAAATTCTGTCCCGCAACACGTGTCCAAGCTCCTTTTAAGTAAATTATCATTCCATTATATATTCATATAATAGCATATATATTGACAAACGTTAAACAAAGCGCAACGTTAAAATTAAACATAAAAAAGCCCTGCTATCTTTCGATAACAGAACTTCTAATAGCCAAATAGACTTTATGACAAAATCATACGTTTAGCGAAACGCGATTCATCGAGAAAGGTGAGAAAATGGTCAATATAAAGTGATTAGCTCTTATGCCAACAGAGCCCGTGGTCTGATGGTCAAATATGCTGCTGACAATAAGCTGACCAATGCTGAGCAGCTAAAGCAGTTTGACTTGGCAGGATATTACTATTGTGAAGACGCGTCTGATGATAAGACTTGGACGTTTAGACGAGATGCGGCGGATCAGTAGCTTGATATAAAAACTATATTTGCTACAGTCACTAGAAGCATTGCATTTAGTGCTTCTAGCTCACTCATCAGATATCCTTTAGTTGAACATATGAACAGATTACAACAATCCTTCTTGTGCCATCATTTCCTGTATCGAGGCGCGGTTTAGCATGGCTTGATAATGTGCATTTATGTGTATCCAGTCTTGGGCTCGACTCGCATATCGCTGACTCCAGTGAGCAATCATAAATAAATGAAAATCAGCCCCACTTAATTTATCGCCTAACAGCCATGGACCATTATTTGCTAATCCCTTTTCAACGATACCCCAGCAGTGGGTTAGCACATCATTCGCTTTATCTTTCACTTGTTGCAAATTGTGCTCGCCGCTAATGTACTGCTCGGGATGTGCCCAGCGATTGGCAGCTTCTTGTAGTGTAGAAGACATCCAAAACAAATACTGATAATAGACACCGCGCCTAGGGCATCCTATATCAGGTGCTAGCTCAGACTCTGGGTGTTGATCTAACACATACATTAAAATTGCCGCAGACTCATAAATAACCTGTCCCTGATGCACTAACGTAGGTACTTTGCCATTTGGATTAATGGCTAGATACTCAGCTGATTTTTGCATGTTTTTAGACAGGTCTATTTCTATCATTTCATAAGACGCGCCTAGCTCTTCAAAGACAGCATGGGTAGCCATATTGGCGCCACCCTTATCCCAATATAAAGTATAAATAATCGTGTCCTTCTTGCTGTGGCAATTAATAGATAAAACCATTGCACTGAGTTATAAAGATTATTCTCTAACGTGGAATAATCGACATGATAGCGTCCGCCAGTTGAGGGATTTCCGTCATTTTCAAACCGGCAATATTGATTCTACCATTTGGCATGCCGTAGATAGCGAACTCATCTTGCAACATGAGCATTTGACTCTCTGTTAGCGGTAATAGAGAAAACATGCCTTTTTGATGCGAAATATCCAAAAACTCTGCAGGTGCACCCCTATCTTTTAATGTTGCGCCTAATGCTTGGCGAATAGTATCTACCCTACTACGGTAGCTTGCCAGCTCGACTAGCCAAGCGTCTGGTTTGTCTAGCAAATAAGAAGCAACTGCGGCACCGTGATTGGGCGGCATAGAATAGTTGGCACGTGTGATGGTTTCTAAAAGTGTCTGTATATCTGCGTGACGCTCATGGTTCGTCGTCATCACCGTAGCAATACCCGTACGCTCGTTGTACAGCCCCATATTTTTTGAACAGCTGGCGGCGATAAATGCAAAATCAGCGTCTTCAATGATTAGACGAAGACCTGCAGCATCGGTATCAGGATCATCGCCAAAACCTTGATACGCCATATCAATAAACGGGACAATATTTTTCTGTTTACACCTATCAGAAAACAGTTGCCACTGCTCTAAAGAAGGATCTATACCGGTAGGATTATGGCAGCACGCATGTAATAACAGCACGTCTCCTTCTTTTGCTTTTTCTAGCGCGGCAAAACACGCATCAATGTCTAACTGACCATTTTGATTTTGCCATGGATACGTCTTAACCATTAACCCAGCACCTTCCATCAGCGGACGATGATTGATATAGCCTGGGTCACTGATCCAAACGGTTGAATCTGGAGCAAGCGTGACGATCAAATCAGCAATGAGTCGTAGCGCCCCTGATGCCCCAACCGTCTGAATCGTGCATTGGTTTTTTAGACTTGGACTGTCACCCAATACAAATTTTGCCATTTGCTGGTTAAAATTAGCGTTACCCGATAGCATGCCATAAGCTTTTGAATGAGCTTGATGAGCAAGATGTATCTCTGCGTCTTGCACGGTTTTCATCACAGGCGTATTGCCATACTTATCCCGATAGACACCAACCAATAGATCTATTTTATGTTTACGCTGGTCAGCGCGAAACCTACCTAACAATGCCCACAGTGGATCACCATTGATAACAGGCATATTATCTAACATCATGATACTTCCTTAATTAGTTTATTTCGCTCGATTGGACAAAATGACGCCAATGGTACTGAGTACGATGCCGCATATCATGATAACTGATAGAGACTCATTAAGTATCAGCGTAGCCAGTATAGCGGTTAATCCTGGCGACAAAGAGCCAAGTAATAAGGTACGAATGGAGCCCAGTTGTTTGACCGCATAAGAAAACGCAATGGTTGAAACCACCCCCACACCAAGTCCTTGTACTAGGATAAACGGAAGCGCTTCATCAAAAGATACAGAACCTATATTCGTCTCTACCATACCAGACAGAACCATCACTAATGTCAGAAAGAACGAGGTATAAGAAAGTACGATAGCGATAGCTATTGGATTTAACTTGGTGCTTTTTAACCCTAAGGTATAACCCGCCCAAATCAGGCTTGCCATCAACAGTAACCCCACGCCATACAGAAGACTATTAGGTATTGACTGTGCACGCCCGCCAATCATAGTAGCGATACCAAAGAGAATAAGGATCAATGCGGCAAATTTTCTTAATGATATTCGCTGACGATAAAAAATAAAAGACAATATTGCGGCAAAGAAGACTGGTGTCCCTGTCAAAATAGTACCAACGTAAGCTGCTGGTACCGTACTTGCACCAAAAGCAGCTAATAAAAGAAAAGGCACGCCACCAAGTAAAACGAACATGATATCTGGCAGTCTTATATTTTTGACTTCATGCCAACTAGAGAGTACCCAAGGAGTCAATAAGACCAGCGGTATACTAAAGCGAATGAGCATGACATCCGCAATACTTAGCGACGATGCTCCAACCGCTCGTACAGTCAACGCAAAGCCTGACCAAATCAATAATACGACACTCATAGCCACATAGCCTTTGGTTAGTGGCGACATTACAAACAAAGGATTTTTGCGCGATGAGGGATGGAATATCGTATTCATAGTCGTGTCTTATGCTGGTATACAAAGACCAATTATCGATTAAAATACGCGCTTTTATCTCTATTTATTCATTGCAATTTTGCAAATATTTGGTGGATAATGCTAATTAAATAAAAATTATTGGCTTAAAAATCCAAAAGGTAAATTATGGACAAAATCGATCGCCATATCTTGGAAGTGCTCCAAAAAGAAGCGCGCTTATCTACAGCCGAATTGTCCGAACGTATAGGGCTGTCGCCTTCTCCTTGCGCGCGACGCCTAAAACGTTTGGAGGACGAAGGCTATATAGAGAACTATCAAGCAAACGTAAATAAAGCCAAAGCAGGCATTGCGATGAGTTTCTTTGTGGAGGTCAGTCTCAACAGTCACCAAGAAGAATCTATCGCAGCCTTCGAACGCGCTCTGTCCAACATGGACGAGGTAATCAATGGACATGTGGTATCGGGTTCTTATGATTATTTGTTAGAAGTAGTAAGCCCCAATCTCGATGGCTATGAGCGGTTCACCCGTAAGCTACACAAGCTTGCTAGCGTAAAAGACATACATACTCATTTATCGGTGAGAAAGGTAATCAATAAGACGACTCTACCTATTTTTGTGTGAGATTCTTTTATACCGATTAGGAGAAAAATGTCTCGCTCGATTATTCGTGAGTAGCAAGGCCCATAATGAGTTCATTTGAATTTGACAGAATATTGCTATTATAAAGAAGTGTCTGATGATAAGACTTGGGTTTTTAGAAGAGATGCAACAGATTAATAGAGTATTTGATGAGCTTTAACTATAAAGCCCTAATATAGGAGATATTACTAGGGCTTTATTTTAGAGGGATAAGTAAGTCATTCATAGTAGGTAGCTTATTAACAATAGATTTGTATTCACCGTATTATAGGGAAATCTCAACTTCTATTTTGATTGGTCGTTTTAAATTGATGTTACTAATACTAAAAAACCCTACTAATTTTAGGAGGGTTTTTTAGTATTAGTGATTGGAAGCTCATAGATACGATATATTAGAGTAGAATTAATTACTACTCTCTTCAGTCGTGTCAGCACATCCTTTTCTACTGTATTGCGTTGAAACAGCTTCATATTTACCTTTCAAAAGAGCATAGTTAGACTGTAGTGTACCGTCCCCTCCCTCTAAAAAGAAAAGTGCAGGCCAAAACAGCACCAATCCAACGCCCATCTGCCATGCGTCAGCTGAGGCCTCTTTATCTACTTGGCCAGTAATAGTGGCCACTCTCTGCGATATATCTCTCATTTCATTTTCGAGAGCAGTACAACTAAGGCTAGCATATTCGTTTGGCGACACGTAGGTTATAGGAATCTTCGTAGATTTACTAGCGCAGCCACTCATAATTAAAGCTGTAACCATTACTACTAAAATGGCAGGTGAGTTAATGTTCAATAAATACTCCTTTTCTTAAATATATTGACTGTAAATGTATAAAGTAAAAAATAGTTTAGTTTTAACAGTGTGCATTATATACAAATAGAAATAGTTATGTAACATTTATTGATTTGCTGTATGAAATTTCCAATATAAAGATAAGAGTAACTAATTTGGAATTTATTTAATAAATCATGAAAATATTGAACTCCAACAAGTTAGCATATCGATTTTAATATTATCTGAGGATAAAACTTTCCAATAAACCAAACACAAAAAAGCCCTGCTATCTTTCGATAACAGAGCTTTTAATAGTTCAAACGCTTTCACAAAAATACTTACAACTCTAGTGAAAAAAGCTTTATGAGTTGACTAAAGCAGTACGACTAGGCAACCGAGTGAAGATTGTACTGATAGTACATCGAGCGAGGTTAACAACGTCGTACAAAGTTAGTCGAGGCATATATTACATCATGCCGCCCATTCCACCCATACCGCCCATTCCAGCACCGCCGCCCATAGCAGCCATACCGTCATCACCTTGCGGTAAGTCAGTGATCATAACTTCAGTCGTTAGCATTAAGCCTGCAACAGATGCAGCGTTTTCTAGTGCTGAACGAGCAACTTTAGCTGGATCAAGGATACCCATCTCTAGCATATCGCCATATTCGCCAGTCGCTGCGTTATAACCGTAGTTACCACTGCCACTCTTCACTTCGTTAACCACAACTGAAGCTTCTTCGCCAGCGTTGGTTACGATTTGACGTAGTGGTGCTTCCATCGCGCGACGTAGGATGTTCATACCAGCGTTTTGATCATCGTTATCACCGCGTAGTTCAGACAATGCATTCATCGCACGAACTAAGGCAACACCGCCGCCAGGTACAACGCCTTCTTCAACCGCTGCACGAGTTGCATGTAGCGCATCGTCAACACGGTCTTTCTTCTCTTTCATTTCTGTTTCGGTTGCTGCGCCGACTTTGATTACTGCTACGCCACCTGCCAGTTTAGCAACACGCTCTTGTAGCTTTTCTTTGTCATAGTCAGAAGTAGACTCTTCGATTTGACGGTTGATAGACTCAACACGATTTTCGATGTCAGCTTTGTTGCCAGCGCCATCAACAATAACAGTGTTTTCTTTACCGACAGTCACTTTCTTGGCAGTACCAAGTTGCTCTAGAGTAGCAGTCTCTAAGCTTAGGCCAATTTCTTCAGAGATTACAGTACCGCCAGTTAGCGTTGCGATGTCTTCAAGCATTGCTTTACGACGATCGCCGAAACCTGGCGCTTTGACAGCACAAGTTTTCAAGCCGCCACGCATGTTGTTTACAACTAGTGTTGCCAACGCTTCATTTTCTACATCTTCAGCGATGATTAGCAACGGCTTGCTCTGCTGCATTACTTGCTCAAGTAATGGCACGATCTCACGGATGTTGCTGATTTTTTTGTCAACCAACAAGATATATGGGTTTTCAAATTCAGCAGTTAGGCTGTCTTGCTTGTTTGCGAAGTATGGGCTGATATAACCACGGTCAAACTGCATACCTTCTACAACTTCTAGGGTATCTTCGAAGCTTGAACCTTCTTCAACAGTGATAACGCCTTGCTTGCCTACTTTTTCCATCGCTTGCGAGATCAGTTCACCGATTTTGGTGTCTGAGTTTGCAGAGATAGAACCAACTTGAGCGATTGCTTTGTGATCGTCAGCTGGCGTTGACAGTTTATGAATTTCTTTAACCGCTTCACGTACCGCTTTGTCGATACCGCGCTTAAGATCCATTGGATTCATGCCAGCAGCAACTGACTTCATGCCTTCTTGTAGGATTGACTGAGCCAATACAGTCGCAGTGGTTGTACCATCACCAGCGACATCATTAGTGCGACTAGCTACTTCACGTACCAACTGTGCACCCATGTTTTCAAATTTGTTTTCTAGCTCGATTTCTTTGGCAACTGAAACACCATCTTTAGTGATGGTAGGTGCGCCAAATGATTTATCGATAACAACGTTACGACCTTTAGGGCCTAATGTTACACGTACTGCGTTTGCTAGAACGTTTACGCCGTCCATCATTTGTTTACGGGCATCAATGCCGAATTTTACGTCTTTTGCCATGTTAAATTACTCCACTATTATAAGTATGAGAATACAATTGATTGATTTGATAGTTGCTTATCAAAAGCGATTATCAGAAACTGCTATCAAAATGCGCTGAGTATAAAATAATACTCAAAAGGACTAGCCTTCTAGCACACCCAATACATCAGACTCTTTCATAATCAATAGTTCTTCACCGTCAACCTTTACGGTTTGACCAGCATATTGACCGAACAAAACTTTGTCGCCAGCTTTTACATCTAACGCACGAGTTTCACCGTTGTCACGAACTTGACCATTACCAACTGCAAGCACTTCACCTTGTGAAGGTTTCTCTTGTGCTGAACCAGGAAGCAAGATACCACCAGCAGTCTTTGTTTCTTCTTCTATGCGGCGGACGACAATACGGTCATGTAAAGGACGAATGTTCATCGATATGACTCCAAAAGTTGGTTAATAAAATTAAGGGTTTATTTGAATTAATGGTCTCAATACCAGTATCTATAGGGAACACTGCCAAAAACAACGCTTTATAGATAAGCCTTGAGCTTGTAACAAAAAGTGGGGGCAAGGTGAGTTCGGTTCAAGTGTAAAGCCCAAAAATTTACAAGATTATTTTGCAAAAATTGATCAACCAACATCTAATATCGATGCTTTACGTTTAATAAAGCCGCTATGCTATTCAAATAAGGACAAGAAGTAAGAATATTTAAAATATTAGTGAGCTGAATTTATATTTTGACCAATGCCAAATTAACTATAGAAACATTTGCTACAAGCACTACACGAAGCGGTATGACACCACGCTTGAAAATGTAACAGCGTATGACCATTATAGGTCTGGTAAACATAATAAGAACGAACGAAAAAAATTGCTATATCGGCAATAAATTAATGAAGGGGTATCTATGAGTTTTTCATCAATGCACAAAAAGTCATCAAGCGACAATGTTGATAATGCTAATAACGCAAAACGCAGTCCATCTAAATTTTTATCTGCCTTAGTAACAGGCATCAGTATCTCTACCGTTGGAGCTTTGAGTATGACCGCACCTACCCTTGCCAGCGCAAAAACCGTCCAACCATCAACTGCCGATTATAGTTTTACCGTTGAGGACAAATACAAAGGCACAGCAACTCGTACGCTAAGCAAATCTGGTAATACGTGGAAATATAATGTCAAGGCTCGCGTCGCCGGTGTGGCTAGTGCCTCGCAAAACAGTACTTTTACGCTTAATGGTAATAATGTCAGTCCCACACAGGCAAGCACTACGTACAAACTACTTGGCATGGGTCGCACACATAAACTAGACTTTAACCCAAGCAGCAAAAAAGTCACCAGTAACTATAAGGGCAAGTCGACGACTATGAACATGTCGCAACAAGCCTTTGATGATTTGAGCCTTGAGGTACAGATTCGTCAGGATTTATTAAACGGTAAGTTCTCTGGTAATTACTACATGGCAAAAAAAGACAAAATCGAGAAGACGCCATTTAAAAAATCAGGCAGCACTAAAATTACCGTACCAGCGGGTACCTTTGATACGGTACGTGTTGACCGCGTCCACGATGACGATAGCCGCTCTACCAGCTTTTGGTTAGCCCCAAGCTTGGACTATATGCCAGTTAAAGTTAGCCAAATTAACGATGGTAAGAAAATGGATTTAGAATTAACTAAGATTAATTAATCTACTTATCTTGAAAGTTATAAACAAAAAAGCGGCGCTCCAGATGGGGCGCCGCTTTTTTATGGTTTTAGATTAATGGATATAATTTATTAGGCTTCAGGTAAGTTTAATTATTGGCGAGGTTTCTTCACAACATTGTTCATCGAAGGCAGGCGTTTAAGCAGAATAAATAGCCAAACATTGATAGCAAGCAATAGTAAAAAATCCGCTAAATACACGGCGATTTCTGCCCAGCTACTGCCATATATACGAGTAAATAGCACCACGCCACTCGCGCCCAAATATACTAGGGTAAACATACTGCTTATCAACAACGCATAAGGTGAACGACCGCGCAATATCCATGGCGTCAAAATCAACGCTGGCACTAGCCATAACGCCTGCCAAGCAATACCGCCAACGATATCAGGGCTACTAGGATTAAAGATACTAATAAAGATAGGCAATCCGAGCAGTCTATAAACGAGCCAAATTAACCACGTAACCTTCAAGCGCTGTGCAATAGGTGCGATAGCCTTAACCGTTTTAAGAGGCTTTGTATTAGAGCGAGTTGTGGCCATTAGATATTTTGACTTCCTAAATGAATAATATACTGCTGAATGTGAATAAGTAGCTCTTTGTTATAACCACTTGCTTATAATCAAGTGGTTATAAGCATTGAATCGTAGATTTTGAAACTTAGACGATTCTAGACAGCAGGTTTATAAAAGTTGCTTATAAGCTCCAATTAGCCTGTGCTAATGCAGCCGCAGTAATCGCTAAACGGCGACCCTGCGCAATACCCAAATCTCGTTCGTCAGTAGATATAGGCTGATCATGCGATGCACCGCTGACATGGCTAGCACCATAAGGCGTGCCGCCGCGATGAGTACGGTTCAATGCTGGCTCTGCATAGGGCACACCTACGATGACCATACCGTGATGCATCAACGGCAACATCATCGTCAATAATGTCGTTTCTTGGCCACCATGCATGGAACCTGTCGCCGTAAACACCGATGCAGGCTTGTTCTGTAGGTTCCCTGCCAGCCATAAGGTCACAGTATTATCCCAAAAATACTTCATGGGTGCGGCCATATTACCAAAGTGCGTTGGGCTACCAAGCGCTAGACCGCTACAGTCCTTAAGATCGTCCATCGTACAGTACAAGTCACCCTCATCAGGTATCGCAGGCTTACTTGACGTGGTTTCAGGTGCCACTGTCGGTACCGTACGGATACGCGCCGACATGCCAGCATCTTCAATACCTTGAGCGATAGCATATGCTAATGTCTTAGTCGTACCGTAATTAGAATAATAAAGCACCAAAACATAAGGGTCGGTCTGACTCATTAGCAAAGCTTCCTTATAAAATCGTTAGTCGTACTAGCCACCAAAAATGCGGCGAAATATACGACTAACTGGCATTGTAGAATATGTGCACATTATGCCCGAGTCATTCACTGTCATGCAAATAACCATGATTGATATCCTGACTTATATTGTATCTGATGTGCTACGCGGTGCATTTTGACACAATTAAACCGCAGATGATAACCGTTCATCTTTGTTACACTATTGTCACTCTTACTTCTGCTTAATGGTCGACATGGAAAAATTATCTCAAAAACTCCCGTTTTTACAGCAGCGCTG
This sequence comes from uncultured Psychrobacter sp., assembly GCF_947500265.1. GTDB lineage: Bacteria > Pseudomonadota > Gammaproteobacteria > Pseudomonadales > Moraxellaceae > Psychrobacter. The sequence goes on from NZ_CANMRN010000007.1 coordinate 23,160, forward strand.
GTTTCAGTTCTTACGGTTTTTGACTCGGCATTTTTTTGAAGATAATTGCCAGCAAAAGGCAGCTTCACTGACATACACCACTATGCTATCGATCGTACCGGTATTAACGGTATTACTGATGATTTTGTCATCCGTACCAGCACTCGCATCGGTTAGAGCTCAGATTTATGACGTCATTTATAGCAATCTGTTGCCGCAGTCGAGCATGCAAGTTAGCGAGTATATTAATAGCTTTGCTGAAAAGTCATCCAATCTAACCATCATCGGTGCCATGATTTTGTTCTTTACGACTATCATGACCTTGACCACTATCGAGCGCGCGTTTAACCAGATTTGGCGAGTAGAAGACCGCTCTGGTGGCATCAAAAGCATGCTGCGTTATTGGACTATCGTTACCCTAGGGCCGCTGGTGTTGGGTACCGCTTTTATCGCTTCAAGTACCGTACAGAGTCTGAGCTTTCTCAATCGTCAAATTGCAGGCTACGGTATCGACTGGAGTTTTTGGGTACAAATGGCATCGATTGGTATTACGATGGCGGGCTTTATCGGTATGTACTGGTTTATTCCAAAGGCGCGCGTACCAGCAAAAAATGCAGCCATCGCTGGCGTGTTCGTGGCCATTGTCTTTGAATTAATGAAACATCTGTTTGGTACAGTGATGGCTAACTTTACCAGCTACGAAGCGATTTATGGCGCTTTTGCCGCATTGCCTATCTTTCTACTATGGATTTATCTGTCGTGGAATTTGATTTTATTAGGCGTTGAAATCAGTTATACCTTGACGATTTTTGAGACAGAAGAAGTCTACCCTCGTCACCCGTTACTCAGCTTGTTAGACATGTTGAATTTGGTTTATACCCACCACTTAAAAGGTGAAGCTGTTAGCGAGCAAGCACTGCGTAATGTCTTAGGTCGCAAAGAGCTGCCAAAATGGTATACCTATATCAACTACCTACAAGACAGCAATCTGATTACCATGACAGATGATGACGACTATGTACTCAAAAGAGACCTGAGTAGGATGACGTTATGGGACTTTTATCGTACCTTGCCCTACCCACTTCCTATCAAGGACGAGTTGGATGAGATGAAATTGGAAGGTCAAAAGCCTTGGCTAAGTTTACTGGTAAAACGCTTTGAAAATACTGAGGCGTACGCCAAACAGCAACTGCATCTGCCGCTAAATGCTATCTTTGCCAATAGCGAACCGCGTAAACAATCTAACAGTAAGCATAGCGATGACCATAAATTATTTAGAAAAACCTCTGCCGCCACTGAAAATGTACAACGACATGATAATCTAGATAGACATAATGAGAATATTTATAACGGTAATGATTCAAATATTGAAGCCTCACCGCACCTAGAGCCTATGGCTTATGATAAAGACAGTGATATTGAGTATGACGATCACGACAATGAAGCCATCATACCTCTAGGGACTAGTGAGAGTCATGCTGAGACAAATATGAGCAGACGTACGCACAAAAACGCTATTATTACAGAAGCAGATAACCCTAAGGCTCATCACAGTGAATAAAAATGATGGAGACAGTGTCTGGACACGTACGATCAATGCAGGTCAAAACAGGCTTAAGCAGTTCACTAAGTTGTGGTCAATACAAACGCTGACCGACTTGCCTGATCGCTTAAATAACTTGTGGCAATGGCTGATTGGCTCTTATTGGTTTATTCCAACCGCTTGTGTCATCGTCGGTATTTTGCTTGCTCCTTTACTAGTCGCGATTGATCAGCATTTTGATCGTGAAACGGTAAAAGAGATATCCTTTGCCTTTACTGGTGATGACGAGGCGGCGCGCGCGATTATGACAGCCATCGCTGGTGCGGTATTGGGCGTGGCCGGTACGACATTTTCGATTACGATCGCCGTCCTGTCGATGGCATCCTCACAGTTTGGCCCAAGACTGCTACGTAACTTTTTGACTGATACCCCAAACCAGTTTGTCCTTGGCGCTTTTATCGGTACATTTAGCTATAGCTTACTGGTACTAAAGTCGATCCATAAGTCTGACGTAGCTTTTGGTGTACCGCAATTGGCAGTGACTTTTGCCATTATTATGGCGATTATCTGTGCGCTGCTCTTGGTTTATTTTGTACAGCATATGGTGCATGCTATTCAGGCGTCACATGTCATTCAAAATGCTAGCAACGATGCAATTGCAAACATTTACTATTGGTATAACGATCGATGTGATATTCAACATCAACGCGATGCTGAGCACCATGATATCGAGCAGTTCCAGAACTGGCCTGCTATGCCAATTTATTCACCAAATTCAGGTTATTTACAGCAGATTTATCTTGAGTCATTGATTGCGCTGTCACAGGATTATGGTGGCGTGGTACAAATGCATGTCAACCTCGGTAATTACGTCACTGACAAAAACGTCATTGGCTACTTTTATCAGCGGCCTGCATCTCATCCAAATAATCGCCAAAGGACAGCAACACCGCATCTAGCAGTAATACCTAGAGCACCTGATGGACTGTTTTGGCAACGTCTTGCAGGTTGCCTACGACTTGAGCAACGATTGGCGCACTCTAACGACATTGCCTATAGCTTAGGTCAAATGACGGAGATTGCTGTACGCGCGTTATCCCCTGGTATCAATGATCCAAAGACTGCGGTCAATTGCGTCCAGTCTTTAACCAGCTGTCTGAGTATCATGATGCGTCGTCAGCCACCGAGCCCTTATCATTTTCACATACCGCAATCAGACACTAACGATAGCTCTGAAAATACTGTCAAACAGAAGCGACTGGCCATATTGGCACTAGTCACTCATATCCCCAAAATCTCTGATTTTATCAATGTATCACTCGGTGAGATACGTCGTTATGCAGCTGCTGACCTAATGGTCTTAAAAGCATTATGTCAGGCAATGGTCAATTTGAACTATGCACGAGTAAACAGCGCACAGCAGCAAACGCTATTACATGAATTGCATCTGATTCAGCGCGCCGGAGAAGAGAATTTAAATTATCAGGAGCTGGTCGATGACTTGGTCGCTATGTGCGAACAAGCCAAGCAATTTATCCTTGATAAAGATGCGCAGCACAAGCATTTTATTTATGTTAGTGAGTTTGAAGCCGATATTCGTCAAGCGTTACAGACACAGTCTAGTTAATGACATGACCAATTAATTGTTTAAATAAACGGCCGTATCAGACTTTATAAACACCTTACTTATAAGCACAACCCCTATAGCCAACAACACTTATAACGTCCCTATAAGCCCTGCGCTTTAGATACTTTTTATATTCATATGAGACCTACTTTTTATGGCATCTGCAACCAGCCTCACCATTCTAGAAATCAGCGCCATATTTTTGTCGATTACCGCTTCATTAACTTATATTAATCACCGTTTTATTGGTTTGCCGACCACTATCGGTGTCATGGTCATCTCTATCTTACTGTCAATCGGTGCGATATTTTTAGGCTTCTTAGGGTTTGATCAGCTGATTGATTACGAGGTCAGCTTACTGGAGCAGCTTGATTTTACCGAAGTACTCTTAGACGGTATGCTATCAATGTTGCTATTCGCAGGTGCATTACACGTTAATATTGGTGATTTAAGACGTTACAAGTTACCTATCGGCATCCTTGCCGGACTTGGTACGATCATATCAGCGATGCTCATTGCGACTGCGATTTACTTTATGCTGCCATTATTCGGTTTCGGCTTACCGTTTCTCTGGTGCCTGTTATTTGGTGCGCTTATCTCCCCTACCGATCCTATTGCTGTCATGGGCATTCTCTCATCAGCAGGCGCTCCAAAGAGTATCGAGACTGTCATCGCTGGCGAGTCATTGTTCAATGATGGTATCGGCGTGGTCATCTTCGTTTTATTGCTAGGAATTTTATCTAGCGGCGATATTCCTACTGCCAACTATGTCGCACATACATTAGCGGTTGAAGCTGGTGGCGGCGTTGTATTCGGACTGGTACTTGGTGCGATTTTGTACTACTTGCTCAAGAGCATTGATAGCTATCAAGAAGAAGTACTATTAACATTAGCGGGCGTCATCGGTGGCTATGCACTGGCCAGCCATTGGCATTTATCAGGGCCACTCGCCATGGTCATGATGGGTCTGATGGTTGGTAATCGTGGTCGAGAGCTAGCCATGAGTGATAAGACACGGCACTATATTGACTTGTTCTGGGAATTGATTGACGAGATTTTAAACGCCATTCTATTTGTGCTCATCGGTCTAGAAGTTGTGATGATTGCTTATTCAGGCAATTTATTTATTGCTAGTGGTTTGACCATTTTGATTGCGCTCATTGCACGGTTTATCGTGGTAGGTATGACGACCAAGACTTTTCATCGTCAGCTTGATTTGCCTACGGGCGCATGGAAAGTCCTGACATGGGGCGGTTTACGCGGAGGTATCTCAGTCGCGCTAGTATTACAGTTACCTATCGGAGCTGAACGAGAGATTCTATTAGCACTCACTTATGCAGTGGTGATTTTCTCTATCTTGGTACAAGGTCTGAGCGTTGGAAAAGTCGCTAAAAGCATTCGTACAGATGAAAAAACAGTAGAAGTATAAGCCAAAAATATAGCAGGCACAAAAAATCCAGCATGAGATACTTGTCTTATGCTGGATTTTTCAACTTAAATTTAAACGTTATATCAAGCCCTTTCGTTTCATATTACGATAAACCACAATAATAATGAGCAGATTAGAAACCAATATCCCAAGCTTAAACCAGTCAAACGGGCTAACGATCAGATAGTAGATTTCTATAGGAATAAATACTCCGTAGCCTAGTACCCCAAACCAATACGCCCATGTTTTGTCATGCCATAAGCCATATGCTTCTAGGAAGCGCAAACTGGCATAAGCGAATATCAATAATAAAAACATCGGCCAGTTTTTACTTGCTTGCTGAGCAATACGTACGGCACTATCGATTTGCGGGGCAAGCATATGGCCGAAGCTGCGCTGCCAAGTAACCGTTGCGGTCGTCAGCCAATGCTCAAGATTGGTATGCCACCACCATAATGCCCCTGCTCCTAGTAACGCACCAACACCTTTTACTACCTCATAAATGGCCACTGCTTTGATAGACTCACTCGCCGTACTACGCGATTTTTCTTGCTGACCATTCATAGTAACCCCTTTATCCTTCGAGGATGGCGGCAGACGGTCATCCTGTCGGGGCAAATTAGCCAAAGAATGTCTCCACAACACGTCCTTGCAACTGCTGATTGAAAAACGGCGTGTTCTTACCACTCGATAGCATAGATTGCGCGGTTACTTGCCACTCAAGGTTAGGATCGACTAATACTGCACCGCCGATAGCTTCATACTGCTCACTGATACCAGCGATTTTTGCAGGATTCAGGCAGATTTTGTCTACCAGTTGCGAGAGTGTTAATACCTCATCATTGACCAGCTGACAAGCCAACGCCATAAACGTATCGAAGTTTGAAATACCTGGCGTACTTTCAGCAAATGGTGCTTTTTTGGCGGTGCTACTTAGTGGCTCGTGATGACTACAAATAGCATCGATAGTGCCATCTTTTAATCCACGGCGAATTGCCTGCTGGTCAGTATTACTACGTAGCGGTGGCAACACATATGCCTGAGCATTAAAGCCTTCAAGGTTATCATCAGTTAAATACAGCTGATGCATCGCAACATCACACGTAACAGGCAAGCCTTTATCTTTTGCCCAGCGCATAAGCTCAATCGAAGACTTACATGATAACTGGCTAAAATGAGCAGCGATTCCAGTCTCTTCAACCATCAGCAGCTGCGTAGACAATGCAACAGTTTCCGCAATCCAAGGAATCCCTTGCAGACCATGATAAGAAGCAATATAGCCCTCATGTGCCACGCCATCTCCAGACAGACTTGGCTCATCAGGATAAAAGAATACTTTCATACCAAAAGTCGCCGCGTATTCTAGTGTACGTAGCAATACTAAGTCATTACGAAAAGGTCTACGCGCATTAGATACCGCAATACAGCCGCCCTTCTTAAGCCCTGCGATATTAGACGGTCGTTCGCCCTCTAACCCTGTGGTCAATGCACCCAAAATATGCAAGTAAATCCCGCCATCACTCAAGGCGCGCTCACGTAAACCTTTCAAGAGTGAGCCGTTTTCTAAAATAGGATTGGTGTCAGGCGGTGTGACTACATGCAAGAACCCATTACCACGTGCAGCACTGCCTTCTGATTTTAGCGTACCGTGTTGCTGTTGGCCTGGCTCACGCAAGCGCGCGCATAGATCTACTAGTGGTGGTAATAACCACATTTCACGGCCAGAATCGAGTGTAGACAGTTTTTCTGTTGCAGTTTGCGGCAATGCATCTTTAAATGCTTTTGGTAAATGGTCAAGAATGGGTGCATCCGTATTAAGCATGGTAGACATAACGTTATTACCGTATCAATAAAATGAAATAAATGAGAATAAGTCGCGCGGCAGCCTGTTACTTACCAGCCGCTTGATGAGCACGTTGACCTTCCATCGCAAGTGATAAGACTGCCATTCTAATAGCAATACCGTTATTTACCTGCTTTAAGATAACGGATTGTGCGCCATCAGCCACACTAGAGGCAATCTCAACACCGCGGTTCATCGGCCCTGGATGCATCACCAATGCATCTGGCTTGGCAAGCGCTACTCGCTCTGGCGTGATCCCATAATGCTTATAGTATTCACTTGATGATGCCAATAGCGGCGAACCAATACGCTCATTTTGTATTCTTAAGCCCATGATCACATCACAATCGGTGACACACTCGTCCATGTTTTCGTATACCTGCACACCGAAACGTTCGATACCTTTGGGCAGTAGAGTACGCGGCGCACAAACACGGATGTCTGTCACACCTAGCGTTTGCAGTGCACTGATATCGGAGCGTGCCACGCGTGAATGCTTAATATCACCAACGATTGCGATAGACAGCTCTTCAAATGGGCGCGGCGCTTCACGGTGAATAGTCAACATGTCGAGCATTCCCTGAGTAGGATGCGCATGCCAGCCATCACCACCATTAATGATAGCGATATCAGGCGTCACTTCTGTCGCCATAAAATGCGCGGCACCTGATGCTGAATGGCGTACTACAAAGATATCCGCGGTCATTGCCTGTAGATTCCACAGCGTATCACGCAGACTCTCGCCTTTTTTGGTACTAGAACGTTCGATATCGATATTGAGTACATTGGCACCCAAGCGTTTTTCTGCCACCTCGAATGTCGTCCGGGTACGAGTCGATGGTTCGAAAAACAAATTCATGACCGTATAGCCGTCTAACTCAGGACGATTGATTAGCTGTCCATTTTCATCAAAGAAAGTCTCTGCTTTTGCGATAATAGCTTTGAGCTGTGCTTTATTAAGACCTTCAACACCTAAAAAATGCCTAATACTGCCATCAGTGTTGAGCTGCGGACGACTCAATGAGGTATTGAGTCTTTGATGAATCGTACTGGGATCAAATTTTGCATAATCAGTCGGTGAGACTGGTTGTGTAGCGCTACTATCGATAGAATTTGACATAATGGCGAGTCTTTATTGTGGGTTTATATGAGTCTATAGTAATCACTTATTCATCTTTGTTCGATCATTTATCACTGATAGGCATAGATACAAAGGACTTTTTGACGCTTATTTGCTACAATTTACCGTAATCAAACTCGACCAAAAAATAGCCTCAGCAGACAATCAGAAAGCGTGAGTAGACATGCTGTATTCTCATAGAGAATAATTCTGACAAAACTATAAATGAATAACAATAGATATAGTGTAGCCGATTTTGTGGTCGGGACAAAGATGCCGTATTAGCTATTTAAGAATTTACCTATTTCAGGTGTGCGAAACGCCACCTACTTCTTTACTTTGACACCTATCCATTCTTTTACTTTCCATATCATTTATTAGGAAGCCTTATGACGACCTTAGCAGATTATCTAAACCAACATGCCACTAGCCCTGCACTTAACGACGTGATTACCACTGTCACTGATGTCGGTAAGACGATTTCACAATTGCTCAGAAAAGGCGCTTTAGCAGACATTTTGGGCGAAGCGGGTAATCAAAACGTCCAAGGCGAAGATCAGAAAAAACTAGACGTACTGGCCAATGACTTATTGCTAGATGCATTGGCAAAAAACACGCACTGTGCAGGCGTTGCTTCAGAAGAGCTCGATGACGCGACTCCTGCTAATGACGATGGTAGCCTATTGGTGTTATTTGACCCATTAGATGGCTCATCAAATATTGATATCAATATGGCAGTAGGTACGATTTTTTCTGTTCTGCCATATGAGCGCCAAGGTCAAACCAGTGAAAACAGCGACTATCTACAGGCAGGTAACAAACAGCTAGCAGCCGGTTATCTGCTATATGGTACCTCTACTGTCCTAGCGCTAACCATCGCTGATAAAGTCGTTATGTTTAGCCTAGATCCAGAGACGTCTGACTATGTGTTGATAGAAGACAACGTGCAAATCGATGCCGATACGAGCGAATATGCTATCAATAGCTCAAACTATCGCTACTGGCGTGCACCGATGCAGCAGTACATTGATGAGTTAATCGCTGGCGAGACTGGGGTACGTGGACGCGATTTCAATACACGCTGGGTAGCCGCCATGGTTGGTGACGTCCATCGTATTTTATGCCGAGGTGGTCTGTTCACTTATCCGTTTGATACCAAATACGCTCATAAAGCGGGTAAACTACGCTTGATGTATGAAGCCAACCCAATGAGCCTATTGATTGAGCGCGCGGGTGGCGGTGCGACAGACGCTATCAATCGTATCTTAGATATCGAACCGACTGATATCCATCAACGTGTCCCTGTGGTACTCGGTAGTAAAAACGAAGTCAATTATGTGAAAGACTTACACGTCAATTATTCTGAAAAATAATTGATTGACGCACTTGTTAAGAACAGCCAGCAGAATGCTAAATTAATCATAGGTGTTATGCTGGCTATCTAAACGACTCCTTTACTCTTCTCTAAGCGATCCACTATGGTATTAAATCCCACCGAGCTGATTACCTCAGATAAGAACACAACAGTGAAGCTTGTAAAAGCACTGTTGTCCCAAGCACGCCAGCGTAAAAAGAACGGTCAGACAGTCATAGAAGGTGTCCATTTGATAGATGCTGCACTGCGTAGTGACTATCCTTTCGTCCAGATACTACTGTCTGAGTCAGCGCGTAGCCACCCTGAAGTTCAGCAGGTATTGACTCGCCTGCCCACTTATACGCCTATCCTCACTTTGTCAGACTCACTCTATGAGAGTATCCGCAGTTTGGGTACAGGCATCGATATTATGGCCGTCATTAAAATACCAACGCCTAGCTTATCGATGATCAATGAAGACTGCCTAATCTTGAACGACGTGCAGGATAGCGGTAATGTCGGTACGCTACTACGCACAGCAGCAGCCGTTGGTATCCGCAACATCCTATGCACCAGTGCGACCGCTCAAGCGTGGTCTCCCAAGACGCTACGAGCAGGTATGGGTGCACAGTTTGCACTGACTATTTATGAAGGCTTGAGTACGCAAAATATTTTAAATCATGTACAAGTGCCGCTTTTGGCAACTAGCTCACATACAGATACTATCATTTACAATCACGATTTATCTGCGCCTGTGGCATGGATTATGGGTCACGAAGGCCAAGGCGTTAGCGACGAGCTAATGCAATGTGCCACGCCGATAGCATTACCGCAGCCAAACGGGCAAGAGAGCTTAAATGTAGCAATTGCAGGCTCTTTGTGTCTGTATGAGACCTTGCGCCAAAGACAATACTCTTAGCCTCAATTTATAACTACTATCAAAACCCTATCTATCAAGCGTAAAAAAACCCACTACCAATTGATAGTGGGTTTTTTATCATACGTCTACTACTGATATAGTCAAAGAAATCTAAAACAGATACAAAGCAGCCGACTGCAGATTGTACAAGTAGTACATCTAAGGAGGGTAACGCCGTAGCCGTTTAGTAGTTCTGTGACTATACATTAAACCTTGCTAGTAAGCTCAGGTAGTGCTTCGAACAAATCAGCTTCTAAGAAGTAGTCAGCAACGCTAGCGATAGGTGCTTCTGGGTCATTGTTGATAGCAACGATGACTTTAGAATCTTTCATACCAGCCAAATGCTGAATCGCGCCTGAGATGCCAGCTGCGATATATAGCTGCGGTGCAACGATTTTACCCGTTTGACCGACCTGCATATCGTTTGGTACATATCCTGCGTCAACAGCAGCACGTGATGCACCAACAGCAGCGCCTAGCTTGTCAGCCAATGGCTCAATGTACTTGGTGAAGTTTTCACCGTTTGCCAAGGCACGACCACCAGAAACAACAATACCAGCTGACGTCAATTCTGGACGATCAGACTTAGCCATTTCTTCGTTAACGAAACTAGCTTTGCCAGTTTCTTGTACATTGTCGATAGTTTCAACAGTAGCTGAACCGCCTTCGCTTGCCACTGGGTCAAACGCAGTGGTACGTACTGTTAGTACCACTTTGTCTTCTGTGGTTTTTACTGTTGCAGTTGCATTACCTGCATAGATAGGACGTTCAAACGTTTGCGCATCTACCACACCTGAGATTTCAGACAGCATGCTTACGTCAAGTAACGCAGCAACACGTGGCATAAAGTTTTTGCCAGTCGTGGTCGCAGCCGCTAGGATATGGCTGTAATCACCAGCGATATCAGCAACCAATAGCGCCACGTTACCTGCCAATTGATGCTCATAAGCAGCATTGTCAGCCAATAGTACTTTAGTCACGCCTTCTGCTTTTGCCGCTTCATCAGCAACAGCTTGGCTACCACTACCAGCAACCAATACATGGATATCATCACCCATTTGTTTAGCAGCAGCGATGGTGTTTAAAGTTGCCTTTTTTAGACTGGCATTGTCATGTTCTGCATATACCAAAATTGCCATGGTTTTAGTCCTTTATATATTCGTATTATCTATTCATGCGGTTGTTTGTGTACAAAGCTACGTAAGCAAATATCGCTTAATATAGGATAAAGCAGTCAAATTCATAGCCTTGTACAGGATATGCCGTAGCGAAGTATCCAATCATTAAAACATTAAATGACTTTTGCTTCGTTTCTTAGCTTATCGACCAACTCATCAACTGACCCTACTGTAATACCAGCTTTACGGTCAGCAGGTGGCACGACTTTAATAATCTCTTGCTTAGATGTCATATCAACACCGAAATCTGCTGGCGTTTTCTCATCAAGTGGTTTTTTCTTCGCTTTCATGATGTTAGGCAATTTAGCATAACGTGGCTCATTCAAACGTAGATCAGTCGTGATAACTGCTGGCAAATCAAGAGCAACAGTTTGTAGGCCGCCATCGATTTCACGCGTTACGTTCACTTTGTTGCCTTCAACTTTCACTTCTGATGCGAACGTACCCTGACCGATACCCATCAATGCCGCCAGCATCTGACCAGTTTGGTTGTTGTCATCATCAATCGCTTGCTTACCTAATAAGATAATATCAGTGCTTTCAGCTTCGGCGATACTTTTTAGAATCTTAGCAACTTGTAGTGGATATGGTTTTTCGTCACTTACGACTAACACACCACGGTCAGCACCTAGCGCTAGGGCTGCACGAATCTGCTCTTGTGACTCTTTTGGACCGATTGAAGCAACAATGATCTCATCAATGACGCCAGCTTCTTTTAGACGAACCGCTTCTTCTACCGCGATTTCATCAAAAGGGTTGATTGACATTTTAGTGTTTGATAAGTCAACGCCAGAGTTGTCGGCTTTTACACGAACTTTTACGTTATAATCAATGACACGCTTGACCGCTACTAATGCTTTCATACGTTCCTCGTTTATTAATGTTATGAGTTAAAAATTGTCAGTTAAGAACCAAAGGTTCGTTGTGGTTCAAATTGTCGTTCAAAATACTGCTCAAGGTTATTACTACATCAACAGAATATTGTTAACTAAGAAAGATGAGCCAATATCTAAGAGCATATTAGCATTGTATCTCTTACTAATGAAATCTGCTAAAGCTAAGCCAACCGTTATTATCAGACCTATGTATCTTGCGTCAGCAGGCAGATAAGGTCAAGACAACGCCGTGAATAATGCGTCATAAATTTGTCAACACTCTATAATAAATACTCTATAAGCGCATCGTTTCACGTTTTTCATGGTTCAACAGCTCAAAATGCTCATACCCTTTATAGCATTCTAAGCCTCAGCTTTACTTAATATTTTGTTATTATTTATCTCTTCAAAGTTAACGGATGAGAATAGTTAGGCAAGCTAGACCTGCGACTTACCATTCTTACTAGCACTAAGCAATAATTCGCTATCACGTATATCGTCAAATAAAGACCAGTCAGGTTCAACGTCATTATTCTTGATAACACTCATATCACCTGTCGTCTCCATAATTACTGCAAACACTTCTGTTTTGGCCTTAATACCATTTTTACGTAGCACTTCCTGCACATCGCTGGTACTAAGATTAGCCTCTTTTAAGTTGTCTTCTAAATACTTACCCTGAGCCATTAGGATAATAGCTTGATTGTCTATTAAAGCTTTGAGCGGCTTTATCTTACGTCTAATAACTGAGATAACGCCCTGAATTAAGAATAACACCGCAACAGCAAATAACCCTTGAAGTAGAGAGGGCTTATCTGACAATACCGTCGACGCCAATATACTACCAATACCAACGGTCATGGCAAAATCATGGCTTGATAACTTGGAAAAACTGCGTAAACCCATCAATCGAGTAAACAACATCAGCCCTACATAAAAGCCTATAGCAGATAAAGAAATCCCAAGCACTTGTTGCCAGTCAATTGAAAGCCAGTTTTCCCACTTCATAACACAACCTTATCTATTACATCTTTATTAAATTATTGTTCGCTATTACCTGATGATGTTAACCGTCAAAATCAATAGCACTTTACATTAGCAACACTTTGTCATACCAAAAAAGTCCCATAAAAAAAGCAACCTGATAAGAGGTTGCTTCTTTTTAAAGTCGATACAGTATTTTTATTGTTTTAACAAACAAAGTAATCAATGCATATTGATAATCTTATTGTCATTAAGTTTACTGACAAGCAGTTAACCTAATAATAAATGAGATTAGATAGCTTCGATTTGCTCAGCTTGTGGGCCTTTTTTGCCATCACCTAAGATGAAAGACACTTTTTGGCCTTCGGCTAGAGTTTTGAAACCGTTACCTTGGATAGCGCTGTAGTGAGCGAATACGTCTTGTCCGCCATTGTCTTGAGCGATAAAACCAAAACCTTTAGCTTCATTAAACCACTTTACAGTGCCTTCAACTTTATCTGACATAAATTTTCCTGACTCTTTAACTGTTGGCGAGACTTGTGTCATCACCGATTAATTGATATATACCCTAATATTTTTTGCTAAATGCGGCGGCCAAAAATGCTAAATAATCTTAAAGAAAATCTGGATCTTTTGCCTCAAATATTTTGAGTACAGTCTGATTATAACAGTTTTCCATGGTAGGAACAGTCTAAATTGCTGATTTTTGTAAATAAATACTAACCATTGTTGCAAGCTAACATTGATAGCAACCAGTTCCATATCTTATTGATATAAAATAGTTTTTATTTATAGATATAATACAACTTCATCAGTAAACCCCTAATGAAATAAGTCGACATAGATGATAGCAGGTTAGAATATTAGTTACTGCAATGGTGATGTCGGTAGCCATGCTGAACTCAATACGAGCAAACATAACGCAAAAAACACCAATGAAAATGACTGACTGTAGGCAATATATTTTGCTGGAATCACCAAATCTTTAGGAGAGTCAGGGATGCCTTTACGCTTCAGTAGCTTGGTACCATATATCCAGCCAAAGGTCGTGTATATGCCATATGCAGCAGGCACTGCGATAGCTAACGGGGTCAAATCAATAACGTATAAAATCACCACTGATATGAAGAACCATAGAGTATCTAACAATGAACTGACTTTGAAGAACTTAGATTGAGGCAGTTTACCATCGGTCTGTTTGAGCATCTCCCCTTCTATCCAAATTAAAACTGCTACCACAGCGCTAAGAGTAATATATACGAATTGCGGCGTTAGCCAGTCTGAATAAGATATTTGCACAGCATACAACCTATTATCTATAGAAAGTGAGAATGAAGCATCCGCCCGCTTCGAATACTTAGAAACGGGTAAGAACAATGATGAATGTTAATCGCAAAGGCGCTTTGGCCAATGTTAAGGTGCCTGCTTATATTGGGCAGCAATTAATGGTTTTCAACCGATAACCCAGATTCAAATCAAAGCAAAAAGTATCTATCAAATACTTTGCATAAAAAAACCCATGCTATCAAGTGATAACATGGGCTATTTAATCTAAATCAGATTATTATCTGAATAAGACTTTTATCTGTATAAAACTTAGTTTTTGTCTTTATCGATGATTTTGTTACCACCGATCCATGGCATCATGCCACGTAGCTTAGCACCAGTGATTTCGATTTGATGATCAGCGTTGTTACGACGACGCGCAGTCATTGATGGATAGTTGGTTGCACCTTCAGAGATGAACATCTTCGCGTATTCACCAGACTGGATACGTTTTAATGCATTACGCATGGCTTCACGTGACTGCTCATTAATAACTTCAGGTCCAGTAACATATTCGCCGTATTCAGCGTTGTTACTGATTGAGTAGTTCATGTCAGCGATGCCGCCTTCATACATCAAGTCAACGATAAGCTTTAGCTCATGTAGACATTCGAAATAAGCCATTTCTGGTGCATAGCCCGCTTCTGTTAGCGTCTCAAAGCCCATTTTAACTAACTCTACTGCACCACCACAAAGTACAGCTTGCTCACCGAATAGATCCGTTTCCGTCTCATCTTTGAACGTTGTTTCGATGATGCCTGAACGACCACCACCAACGCCAGCAGCATACGATAATGCTAACTGTTTGGCTTGACCAGAAGCGTCTTGATAGATAGCGATAAGATCAGGGATACCACCGCCTTTAGCGAACTCTGAACGTACAGTATGACCTGGTGCTTTTGGTGCAACCATGATGACATCAAGATCGCCACGTGGTACCACTTGGTTGTAATGGATTGCAAAACCGTGAGCAAAAGCTAGTGTAGCGCCTTCTTTGATGTTTGGCTCGATCACATCATTATAAAGCTCTTTTTGGAACTCATCAGGCGTCAAAATCATGATAACGTCAGCAGCTTTTACCGCTTCTTCTACTTCAGCAACTTTTAGGCCAGCATTTTCAGCTTTTTTCCATGAGCTTGAATTTGCACGTAGACCAACAGTTACATCGACGTCTGAATCTTGTAGGTTAAGCGCGTGTGCATGGCCTTGTGAACCGTAACCGATAATGGCAACTTTTTTACCTTGGATAATAGATAGGTCACAATCTTTGTCATAATAAACGTTCATAAATAGAGTCCTTGTTCTCAATCATGGCTTGCCATGGATAGTAAACGCTTATGCTGTAGTCAATATAATAACTAAGATAAGCGCTTTGTTGATTAGATAAATAAATATTGGTTGAAACTGGTTTTGATAAATATTTAGATGCTGAGGGTTTTTTCACCGCGGGCAATACCGATAACACCTGAGCGAACTACTTCCATAATGCGCTCACGGCCAATTACATCGATAAAACCATCAAGTTTGGCTTTGTCGCCCACGATTTGAATCGTATATAAGTTCGAATTTACATCGACGATTTGTGCGCGGAAAATATCTGCGCTACGTTTAATCTCTTCACGCACACCGCCTGTTGCACGGACTTTAATAAGCATCAATTCACGCTCAACGTGTACATTCTCTGTCAGATTAAGCACTTTAACCACTTCAATCAATTTATGCAATTGTTTGGTGATTTGCTCAATTCTTTCAGGTGACGTAATGGTCGTAACCGTTAGACGTGAGATACTTGGGTCATCAGTAGGTGCGACGTTCAAAGTTTCGATATTATAACCACGTTGTGAGAACAAGCCGACTAACCGCGACAACGAACCCGCTTCGTTTTCCATCAATACCGAAATCAGATGTTGTTGTTGCATTAGGTACGCTCCCCTTTTGTTAACCACATATCACGCATGGCCTGTCCAGCGATTTGCATTGGATATACATGCTCATTACGATCGACGTAAACATCGATAAATACCAGTTTGTCTTTCATCGCCATTGCTTCAGCCAATTGTGCTTCCATGGTCGCAGGGTCAGTAATTTTGATACCGACGTGACCATAGCTTTCAGCCAATTTGACAAAATCTGGTAAGGAGTTCATATAAGACTGGGCATGACGACCTTCATACAGCATATCTTGCCACTGCTTCACCATACCAAGCTGCGCATTGTTAATGTTCAGAATTTTAACTGGTAAGTTATATTGCAAACAGGTCGATAGCTCTTGGATATTCATCTGAATAGAGCCTTCACCAGTAATACAAACCACATCACGCTCAGGATTGGCAAGTTTGGCAGCCATTGCATACGGCAGACCAACACCCATGGTACCAAGGCCACCTGAATTCAGCCATTGACGTGGCTCATTGTAAGTATAGTAAAGTGCCGCAAACATTTGATGCTGACCGACGTCACTTGTGATAATAGCGTTACTATTAGTCACTTTATCTAGAGCTTGTACAACACTTTGTGGCTTAATGCCATTATCTGTGCTGGTGTCATAACGTAAGCCATGACGCTTACGCCACTCATTAATTTGTGACCACCAATCGAGCAATGCGTGCTGCTCTAACTGCTTGTCTTGACCAACAATCTCTAGCATGTCCGTTAAGACAGATTTCACATCACCTACGATAGGAATGTGCGCAAGAATCGTTTTTGAAATTGACGCAGGATCGATGTCGATATGAATGATAGTTGCGTTAGGGCAGAATTTTTTAACGTTATTGGTCACACGATCATCGAAACGCGCGCCGACAGCCAAAATCACATCAGCATGGTGCATACTCATATTGGCTTCGTAAGTACCGTGCATGCCAAGCATACCTAAGAACTGACGATCAGAGCCAGGGAATGTACCAAGACCCATCAAAGTATTAGTCACTGGTAAATTCAGACGATGTGCAAGATCTGTTAACTCTTCGTGCGCATTGCTCCAAATCACACCGCCGCCTGCATATACAACAGGACGCTGCGCTGCTAATAGCGTTTCAATGGCTTTTTTGATTTGACCGCTGTGACCTTTGAGTGACGGCTGATACGAGCGTATAAATACTTCTTCTGGATATTCGTAAGCAAATTTTTCGCTAGGCGCCGTCATGTCTTTTGGCACATCAATGACGACAGGACCTGGGCGACCAGTCTGGGCAATATAAAACGCCTTTTTTACAATCATTGGAATTTCGCTAGCATGGCGTACTTGGAAGCTATGCTTAACGATAGGACGAGATACGCCTACCATATCTGTTTCTTGGAAAGCATCTTCACCAATTAGGCTGCTTGGCACCTGACCTGCGATCACAACCATTGGTACAGAATCCATAAAGGCAGTAGCAATAGCTGTCACGGTATTGGTCGCACCAGGGCCTGATGTGGCCAACACGACGCCAGTATGACCAGTCACTCGCGAATAAGCATCGGCCATGTGGCCCGCTGCTTGCTCATGACGTACTAAGATATGCTCAATATTTTCTTGCTGAAACAGCGCATCATAAATGTGTAAGACCGCGCCACCTGGATAGCCAAAGATGTATTCGACACCTTCGTCAGTCAGTGCTTGCACCAGCATTTCAGCGCCCGATAGCATCACAGGCTGTGCACTACCTTCTGCAAGACGTTGTTGCTTTTGTTCAAAATTTTTGGCGGCATTACCCGTCTGGGTATGTCCCGTCATGTTCGGACTTTGCGTGGTTTGCGTCACTGTCATCACCTTTTTTTGCGGCGAGAATTTGCGGGATTCTATGAGTAAAAATAATTACTTACCGTCATTATTTCTACTTACTGAATGATCGCTAATTCTTGTCCATATCAAGAATATCTGCCCAATAGGTTTAATTAAAACTGTCTCATAGGACAATACTAATCAAACATAGCAGTGTATTTTAGGTCAGCTTTGTGATGGATGTTTATCGATATACAGTGACAAGATGCGAGTGCATCTATAAAAGAAGGCGCTTATTATTGAGGTTCGATACTAGCAAGTACCTATTGTGACTTTATTCGTGTGACTTTATTTGTACAGATGCATCGATATACACAAGCAAAAAAACTTCATAGCCAATGCTAAATTATAAGATGTTTAGAACTTACAATAGGCTTTGGGGAAATCTCTTAACAGCATACTATATCGCGTTTGATACAACTGCTAAAAACACATTTAGCACATTTCAAATAATAAGTTTATCTTAGTCATTGTAGACAGATAAGTCCGGAGACAATGTATCGCTATCAACAGTGGTCGTTATGCCACTATGCTTGCTATATCATTATCACAAAGGAAATAAAACTGCGTAAGCTACCGATAAGTAACTCGTCGTTTTCTTTCTCAAGTGCCACGGCAACATCGTAAAAGCCGCTCACTGACCAATCAACTGCTATTATATTCGATGGTTTACGAGTTATTGTCAAGAAAAACTTCTAAAGCCTATCCCAAACTAATAGTTATTAAATAATACACATTGATAAGTATTATTTGCTAGAATCGATAGTCGATACATTATTACTACCAATAAAACGTTCAAGTGTTATATTTACACCCATATACATTTGATTTTTATTAAATAAGAGGATTGCTACTATGGCATATGCGTCTAAGATAACTACCGCTGCCAAACTGTTGATGAGTACCGCGTGTATGCTAATGCTGTCCATGAATGCCAGTCAGGCCATTCAAGTTTATAAATCTATTGGGGCACATGGTGAAGTAAAATATAGCCAACATGCGCCACAAGTCGGCAAAAATATCGAACTGATTGAGTTTCGTAGTGACGGTAGACAGAACAATGCAGGACAAATGGCAGGAAAAACAGATCCTAACCAGAGCAGCAATGCTCAAACTGCAGAAGAACAGCGAGTAGCAGCACTTGAAGCACGTATTAAGGAACAAGAAGCTCAGGCTAATGCTCAACGCTGCCAATCATTACGTAATAATCTGACCAACCTAAATGTAGGCGGCCGTATCTATGAGATGGATGCCAATGGTAAACGTCAATACCTAGATGGTCGTGAGATTGAGCTTAAGCGCGAGCGAGTACAGCAAGCGATTACTCAGTATTGCTCCAACCCTTCTACCTAGTCAGACCTAATGAAAGCAAATATCAAACTATCATAAGCTGCATGACGTGACGAATGGCTGCTGGCATATCTTGAGCTTGTAGCCCTCGTTGCCCCATTAGTAATATATTTGCGTCGCTATTCGCTTGATTGACTAATACATCTCCTGCAAACCCATGTATAAGAACCGCTTGATGCAAGCTACGTGCCTCTGCTGATAAATCTTGCTGTGCTAATAGTCCAGCGGTTACCCCAGATAGCACATCACCCATGCCAGCGGTTGCCATACCAGCATTACCCACATTACAGACATATACTCTTTCTTTTCCCTCTTCTTGTTCTAACACTAACGATCCTGCCCCTTTTAATACCCAGTCACCACCATATGTTGCAGCGCACTGTTTTATAGCTTGCAGTCTATTGGACTCAATCTCACTTATCTTTTGCTCAAGTAATCTAGCTGTTTCCCCACTATGCGGCGTCAAGCAAACCCGATGATTAGCACTATATTCTCGTAGCTTTGTCGCCAGTTCATGACTGTCCATGTGCAGCGATGCTAAGTGATAAAGTCCATCTGCATCGATCACAATTGATTTTTCATTCTCTATAGCAGCCTGTACGTAATCAATGAATAATGCTTCGGCTTTTTCGTCGCGGCCAAGCCCCATCCCAATAGCAACGACACTGGCCTGCTTAATCAGATTTTTCACGCCGCTTGCGTCATGTAAATTAATAGTCATCGCATCTGGTAATGAGGTCAATAGTGACCCATGAAAAGCCTCATGGCAGGCAACTGTTATTTTACCGGCACCTGTCGCCATCGTACTGGCCGCTGATAGTATTGCAGCACCGCCCATACCCTGAGAGCCATCGACGCGATTTCCGCCAATGACTAGTACATGACCGTAGCTACCTTTGTAGCTGTTTTGGCGACGTGGCTTCATACTATATGCAGCCATCAGCAGCGTGGCAACTGGCGCAAATGCTTGACTGGCATTTTTCTCAGCTACCATATGATGGCTAGCTGTTTGCTGACACGCCTTTTGATGAGGTATCAACGGTATATCGACTATGTCTCCGCTATAGTCTGTACCGTCTTTGGTATGTAGACCAAACTTGCGCGCAATCAAACATAGAGTCACGTCAGCTTGTATCGCTATACGTTCGAAAACTTCACCAGTAGAGGCCACTAACCCACTCGGAATATCAACTGCTATTGCCAGTGCGTTATTTTGCTGAGTAAGACTATTGAAGGTATTGATAGCTAATTCATAAACGCCTTCTGGTGCACGATCTAAGCCAATACCAAATAATGCATCGATATAAACATCAGCTAGCAAGTTTATTTTATCCGCATCATCGTGACTAATAATGTCTTCAAACCGTTGATAGTGACAACTGCTAGCTAGAGCTATCTGTAATGCCTTTGTCGCGTCCGTTATATTTCCACTGTAGCTATCTTTATCGCTAGGAGTTTTAGAAGTTACTGATTGGTCATCGATAATAAAATCATCTTTACTAAAGCCAACTGTTATTACTTCTACTTGCCAGCCAACTTGCTGTAAATAATGAGCGATGAGCCAGCCATCACCACCATTGTTACCTTTCCCTACCCAGATACTTGCTCGACGTGGATGAGCACTACGGTGATAAATGTTAGTGTTGGTAGAATGGCTGGCACTGACGGTTTTTCGCTCATAAATCTGCTCTATTTGCTGTGTCATTTGCCAAGCAGCTTGTTTCATCAAACCAAAACTATCGTATCCCTCTGCAAACCAAGCGTGCTCCATCGCATAAACCTGCTCACTACTATATAGCGCAATAGGTTGTGTATTTTTTATAGGTGATAAATGGGTATTATTTCTCATAACTCATCCTTGGTGTTGCTACTAATTTTTATTTTATCTAAATTTGGTTGCTCATTTCTCATATCAGCTTAGCAAAAGCTTACCTCGATTTATGTATCAATATGAATGTGAGTTTATTTTCTTTTATACTTGCACTCATTGCTCACTGGCTTATCATAGCGGTATTTACATAACCGCTGATCGTCAGATATGAATAGTCTGATTAAAACAAACGAGAAAACATCTAATAAGCACCTACTCTCTATGCCTACTGATAAAAACAGAATTACCATTATGAACCCAACTGTATTTGCAACTACAGCTGATGTTAAGCAGTGGATTACAGCACAAGCACAGGCACTAGGATTTGCTGATTGTGGTTTTTTATCTGTGCATCATCCTTTGTTTACTAAGCAGATTGAACAGCTAAAAAAGTGGCTAGATAAAGGCTATGAGGGCCAGCTGCAGTTTATGCATAATAATCATGATCTGCGCGCTCATCCTGATCAGCTAGTCGAGGGAGCAAAGACCATCATCAGCGTACGTATGGACTATCTAACTCAAGCACCCACACCGCGTGCTGTCACTGATAACGATCACCCTAATAAAGGCATCATTGCGCGTTATGCAAGAGGGCGTGACTACCATAAAACAATGCGTAGTCGTTTAAAGCAATTGGCTTTAAAGATAGAAACAATGCTTCCTGAATGGCAACATTTGGAAATCGGTTTAGAAAAAGAATTTGTGTTTAGACCTTTTAGCGATTCGGCGCCTATCTTTGAGCGGCCTATTGCAGATGCAGCAGGTCTCGGTTGGACAGGTAAACATACATTACTTATAAATAAACAAGCTGGCTCATTTTTTGTGCTCGGTGAGCTATTTTTGAGCCTTGAGCTGCCCGATGATAAACCGGTCAAGGAGCATTGCGGTAGTTGTAGCGCTTGTATCGACATATGCCCTACTCAAGCAATTGTAGCGCCCCACGAGCTCAACGCCTCTGCTTGTATCTCCTATTTGACTATCGAGCATGATGGCGTCATCGATACCAAATATCGACGCGCAATTGGCAATCGGGTCTTTGGCTGTGATGATTGCCAGTTAATCTGTCCATGGAATCGTTATGCCAATCTAACTACTGTTGATGACTTCGTACCAAGGCATGGATTGGATAATAGTAGCTTGCTTGAACTATGGCAGTGGCAAGAAGCCGACTTTATGAAGAACACTCAAGGTAGTCCGCTTAGACGCACCGGCTATGTGAATTTTTTACGTAATATTGCTATCGGACTTGGCAATGCTAATGCTAGCTTAGAAGTAGTCGAACAGTTAAAATCTAAATTGACCTTACATAATGACATGCTAGATGAGCATATCGAATGGGCTCTAGCTGAGCAGCACAACAAGCTAGACTCGACTAATTAACCAATCACTTTATAACTATCAAATGTCACTGAAATAAAGTGTTTATTTGAAGTGTACAACATAAAAAAAGCCTCTTAATAATAAGAGACTTTTTTATTAGAATGTCATATTCAAAATACTATCTTTCTATACACTACCTTTCTATACGCTTCTTCTAGAATTATGGCTTAGGAATGCGTAGTACTTGACCTGGATAGATTTTATCTGGATCAGATAACATTGGCTTGTTTGCTTCGAATATCTTCATATAATCACCAGATGAACCATAAACTTCTTTAGCAATCTTAGATAAGCTGTCACCAGACTTTACCGTATACATTATAGATTCAGGTGCATCTTCTTCGATATCGATGTTATCAATAACTTTTGCAACGTTTTGCACGTTACCGATAGCGATAATTGCTTTTTCACGGTCAGCTTGAGTTTTAGCATTACCGCTAATTTCTGCAGTATCTGTAGAACCATTGTATTTAATTTTCAGGTTACTGATATTGAGATTCTGCTGCTGAATACGGCGCAACAAAATATTTGCCACTGATTGTGCACTCGGCTCACTGCTTTGTACTGGTGTATTGGCATCTGCTTTCGTCTCTGTCTTAGCATCATGCTTTTCGTCATCACGGTTAAAAATCTTATCACCGATATCTTTTGCAAAGCTAAACATACCCATATATCTACTCCTTGAAATATTATTATTTGTCATTCTTTTAGTAAAACACGCAATCAAACAATATTTTAAATGTCTAACCGGCATCCTTTTCTACGACTTACTATTATGAGTATAGATAAAGTGATCCAATGTATATAGTAATAGTATGTTGAATAATGTTGAATTGACGTAGTCAATGTTAAATTCGATTGCTGCGTTTAAAAATATCAGTTATACACCCATAAAAAAAACCGCCTATCTAATCAGATAAGCGGCATTATAAATCTGCTAAATAAGTAGCAAATTATAGTTGGGCTTGTACGTAATCGATTGCTTTTTGAACAGTAGTCAATTCTGCAGAATCTTCATCAGGAATAGTGATACCAAAATCACTTTCAAATGACATAACCAATTCAACTAGGTCTAAAGAATCTGCACCTAGGTCTTCCATGAATGAAGCATCATTGTTGATGTCTTCAACATTCATACCTAGTTGCTCAGCTACTGCTGCTTTTACTCTTAACTCGATATCATTACTCATGTAGATCACTCCGTTATCATCTATTATTTTTAATAAACTGCTATATCGCCTTGTTTAAACGCTATAGCATGGTATATAAAATGCGTTTGCCAGACCAGCAATGCTGTCTGAGTACTCTATGACATGTTATACAGTCTGTCTGATGTCTAATAAAGCCCTGTTATCATACAGGGCTTTGACTCAAAAGTATCCGGCATTATAGCATCCTTTATTATAGTTTACACTCGTTCACACAGTTTTTTATTATAACTATGTAACGCTCGTATATTGCCTACATATACATGCCGCCATTGACAGGAATCACAGCGCCTGTGATATAGCTGGCCTCGTCGCTAGCCAAGAAATGTACCGCTGCAGCGATGTCTTCTGGCTGACCAAGACGACTGATAGGTACAGCATCTAACATAGAGTTCAATAGGCGCTCATCAAGCTCATCTGTCATATCCGTTTCGATCAAACCCGGTGCCACGCAGTTGATGGTCACTTGGCGTGAACCAATCTCACGTGCAAGCGTACGGCTAAACCCTTCTACGCCAGCTTTGGTCGCCGCATAGTTAGATTGGCCTGCATTGCCCATTTGAGCGACGACAGAGGTAATGTTGATAATACGACCACGGCGTGCTTTCATCATACCGCGTACGGCACGTTTACTCATGCGATATACCGATGTCAAATTGGTGTCGATGACATTTTCCCAATCTTCATCTTTCATGCGCATCAGTAGACCATCTTGAGTGATACCTGCATTGTTAACCAATACTTGTACCGCGCCATAAACGCTTTCGATCTCTTCAAACAGTTTGTCAATTTGAGCAGTATCACGTACGTCTAAAACACGACCAATACCACCAGTATCATGAAGGTAGTCATCGATAAGCTCAGCGCCCTTTTCAGTGGTCGCGGTTCCGATGACAAAATGTCCTTCTTTAGCAAAACGCTTGGCCACTGCCTTGCCGATACCTCGGCTAGCGCCAGTCACTAATGTAATCGTACGGCTCATGATAACACCTCCAATAATTTTTCTAGACGGGCAGGCTTGTCAGTAGGATAGCTGGCGATTGGCTGCGCCTGACGCTTCGCCAAATTGCTCAGTACATTACCACTGCCACATTCAATTAAGATATTGATTTGCTTGTCAGCCAGCTCTTGCATGGTTTTTGACCACAGTACTGGCTCGCTCAGCTGTTCGGTCAATGCTTGCTTGATACCGACCGCACTGGTTTCAACGCGTGCATAGCGATTTTGTATAACAGGAATGGTTGCCTGATCAAACTTGATACCCGCTAGTATCTCAGCCAATGCATTGCTGGCAGGTTCCATAAGTGCGCAATGAGACGGCACACTCACTTTTAGAGGAACAGATTTTTTGCCAGTATTTTTGACTTTATCAATAACAGCATTAACACCAGCAGCGTTACCCGAGATAACCACTTGTCCTGGACTGTTGAAATTGGCTGCACCGACTACGGCACCTTCTACGTGTTCGGTTGCTTGTTCACACAGGTTTTCGACTCGGTTGTCCTCTAGTCCTAGTACTGCAGCCATAGCAGTATCGACACCTACAACGGCCTCT
Source organism: uncultured Psychrobacter sp. (assembly GCF_947500265.1). Classification (GTDB taxonomy): domain Bacteria; phylum Pseudomonadota; class Gammaproteobacteria; order Pseudomonadales; family Moraxellaceae; genus Psychrobacter. The sequence goes on from NZ_CANMRN010000007.1 coordinate 48,466, forward strand.
TGCATCAACTGACCGCGCTTATGCACTAAAGTGACTGCATCACCAAGCGATATTACGTTGGCAGCACACAGGGCACTGTACTCGCCTAGAGAGTGACCAGCTAAATAACAAGGCGTCTCTTCTATTTTTTGTTGTAGAACACGCCAAATAGCAATACTAGCTGTCAAAAGCGCAGGCTGAGTATATTGGGTTTGATTGAGTTTTTCTTCGTCCTGACAGATTGCCCACAAATCCTCGCCAAGCGCATCACTCGCTTCGGTAAATGTATCGCGTATCTCTGGATAGATTTCAGCAAGCTCGCTTGTCATTGCGACTACTTGAGATCCTTGTCCAGGAAAAATAACCGCGATACGAGCGGGTTGCTTTTTTACCATATCGGGTACAGAAGCCATAACCAATATTCCTTATCTGATTAGAAATATCCCTAAAAACAATGGGGTGTATTATATTATTAGATGTTATACAAAGCCGCTACTTCAAGTATTTATGCAAGCAAACGGATTGTCAGTAAACTATACACTGACAGACACTATTATCATAGCGGATGCAAACCAAACAGCAAGAGTAACGTTGCTCAAATTAAAGGAGCAGATTATATCAGCACATTTTTAAATCTACTAAAAATAACAAGCGAATTAAGCAATAAGTCTAGTTATAAATAACAAAAAGCCAAGTTATCTAGCCACATAATATATGATAGCGAAATAACTTGGCTTTTTTTAGCTCAAAGCTTATTGACTAATAATAACTAGGCAAAAACAACAATAGTCACCAGTACTATTATCATCTTCGCCTAAGCTATCACAGAGCCAATATCTTAGGCGTCTTGGCTGACTTTGAACAGTTGACGACCACGGTAGAAACCATCTTTAGTCATGTGATGACGACGATGTTTTTCACCAGTAGTAGCATCTACGCTTAGTTCAGCAATTTCCATACGGTGATGTGAACGGCGCATGTCACGACGAGAACGGCTTTTACGACTTTTTTGAACAGCCATGATATAGCTCCTATACTTAAAAGGGATAAGCTTGAAATTCAGCTTAAGTCGATACTGACAGAGGCTATATAATCATAACAACCTAAGTCTTAAGCATCATTAGTTAAATAGATTGCCACTCACATAAAGCACTGACCAAGGCTGAATTCTATAAAAAATTTACCCAGTCAGTTTCTATCAGCAAGCAACAGGTTGCTCGAATGCAATAAACCGGACATTATACGCATGTTTATTAAATTAATAAAGCCCTGCCTTGCACTCTTCTGTACAAAGCTGATAAAAGGCTTTTTAAATGCATCGAGTAGATAATTTTGGCGCTTATAGTTTACCTTTTAGCGAGGCTAAAGCAGCAAAAGGATTCTCACCTTCCTCTTCTTCTGGTATCTCGCCAAACTGCTCAACAGACATCTCACAATCGTCATGCTTTGGCGCCATTGGCGTTTTGAGCAAAATTTCGTCTTCTACCAATTTCTTAAATGGTAACAGACGCTCTGGCGACTGCTCGGTGACGATTTCATCTAGTAATAAATAATCTTGTTCATCTTTGACTAAACGAACCTGACTATCGTTTTCGAGTAGCGCGATGTCATAATCATCAGATAAGTCTATAGCGATTGGTTGTAAACAGCGCTGACAAGTTAGCCAAACATCACCTGTCAAAGTAAATGCTAAATGCAAGACGTTGTTACGACGATACAAGTTAGCGTTGAGCTGTATATTTGACTGCTCATGCTCAGTGCTCAGAATAGTAGCCAGACGATCAAACGAGCTTGGTTTGACCTCTCCTGACCATTCGTAACCAGTGTCTGCCCACTTATCTAAGGAGATGTGCTCAGGCATGCCAGTAGATACAGGCGCTTTTTTATTGTCAGCGTGAGGTGCTGACGGTTTAGTTTCTGGAGTGCTTGACATGCGCGGCCTCATTCATAAAAACGGTGTATAATATTGCTTGCCATACTAACGGAAAGTGCCATATTCTGCTAGCGCTAGTATGTTAAGATTTTTTGATAGTAAATTTGTTTAAGCTCTCTTACTACTTACCTTTTTACCTAAAGTTTTTTGTCTTTAGTATTTATTAAGTCAATGTCTTCTCTATGAATCGATCCGATAATAAAATAAATTTTTCTGATTTACTTTCTTCTACTGAAGCAAGTTCGTTGCTACAACAGCTTATTCAATTAAAGAGTCATACTGAAAAGTCATCTAGCAATATACTCTCTCATGATAAAAATGAGTATTTAAAAGAATGGAGAGGCCAGTGGCAAGAATTGTCTAGTACTCAATCTGACAATACTTACTCAGCAGAATTGTTAGTTGATAGCGAACGATTAGCTACCGATTGGCTTATACAGTTATTTAATACTTTGTTCGCTGATCAGCAAGTTATATTGGCTCGTAGCAATGATGAACCCGAGTATTTTCCAGCTCAAGATAATGAACCCGCTCGAATTGAATTCGCTCATGGCTTTTTTGCCAGTGCTTTACATGAAATCAGTCATTGGTGCGTAGCTGGTGACGCTCGTAGACAACTATCTGACTTTGGCTACTGGTATGCTCCAGATGGACGATCAGCGGCGCAGCAGCAGGCATTTGAGCGTGTAGAAATCAAACCTCAAGCATTAGAGTGTTTATTCACCTTAGCGTGTGGACGAAATTTCCAAGTCTCACAAGATAATTTGTTTGCCGACTTCGACACTAGTAGTAGCACCTTTGCGATTGATGTTTATCAGCAAGTCCAAAGCTATATAGCCAAACCTCATACTCTGCCGCGTGACGCTAAGACTTTACTGACTGCATTACTTAGCGCTTGCACTTCTTCATCTGAGATCAGCGCTTAGTTTAAATTACTAAGCGTTCCTACTTATTAACGATTTTCTACGCTTGGTAACGCCTTGCCACTAAACTTATATCTACTTTGAGCTATACTGATAACTGAAGTAGTATTTTAAAGATATTGAACTATTTTAGTTCTAGAATAGTTCTTCTAATATATCTAGTGATTGAACCACATCTAATTAATGAAAAATTTGTCTCAATTAAAAACCAATAATTATAAAATAAGGAACCACTATGGAAGTCTTCTATATTCATCCCGATAATCCGCAGCCACGCCTCATTGAGCAAGCCGCTGACCTATTGCGCAGAGATCAGTTAATTATCTACCCAACTGATACCAGTTACGCTTTTGGTTGCCGTTTGGGAGCAAAGGATGCCCTAGCTAAGCTTAAGCAAATCCGTGAACTCGATGATAAGCATCAATTTACACTACTGTGCCGCGATCTAAGCGAAATTGCCAATTATGCAACAGTTGATAATGTGCAATTTAAACAGTTAAAAGCCCACACCCCTGCCCCAATTACTTTTATTCTTACTGCCACCAAAGACGTACCCAAGAAACTGGCGCATGCAAAGAAAAAAACCATTGGTATTCGTGTGCCTAGTAACCCTATTGCTCAAGCATTATTAGAAGCGATGGATGAACCTATCTTAACCAGCTCACTGATTTTGCCTAATCGAGACGATATTTTGGACGACCCATTTGAGATTGAAGATTTACTAGGCAATCAAATCGACGGACTGATCAACGCAGGTATAAAGACAACCAAGCTTACTACTATCGTGGATATGACTAGTAGCGTTCCTGAAGTTATCAGACAAGGTGCGGCTAATGTCGATTCGTTATTACTCTAAGCAGCTAATTATTGCTTTAAACAGCTACTAGTATATTTAGTCAAATTTAAGACAAAAAAAAGCTCCAATTCAATTGGAGCTTTTTTATGGAATATGTCTTAGGTGTAAAACTAGTCACGATCAACCAATTCTACATAAGCCATTGGCGCATTGTCACCATCACGGTAACCGCATTTTACGATACGCAAATAACCACCTGGACGCGTCTGGTAACGAGGACCTAACGTGCCAAATAATTTGCCTACCATAGCTTTGCTACGCATACGGCTGAATGCTAAACGACGGTTAGCAACGCTGTCTTCTTTAGCCATAGTGATCAATGGCTCGGCAACGCGACGTAGTTCTTTAGCTTTTGGTAAAGTTGTTTTGATCAGTTCATGCTCAAATAATGAGTTAGTCATGTTCTGAAACATTGCCTTACGATGACTGCCGGTACGACCCAGCTTGACTCCACTCTTACGATGGCGCATAGTCAAAAATCCTTAAAGTTTAACGGCTACGATAAGAAAAGCGATCATCAACACGTAAATCAGCTGGTGGCCAGTTATCTAGGCGCATACCGAGCTCTAAATCTTTAGACGCTAATACGTCCTTGATTTCTGTCAATGATTTCTTACCAAGATTTGGGGTTTTTAGAAGTTCAGTCTCTGAACGCTGTACCAAATCACCGATATAGTAAATGTTTTCAGCTTTCAAGCAGTTGGCTGAGCGAACCGTTAGTTCAAGATCGTCCACAGGGCGTAATAGCACCGGATCAACCTCTTCTTTCTCTTTCACAGGCTCAGGCGCTTCTTCAGCTTCTAGGTCAACAAAGATAGAAATCTGTTGTTGTAAAATAGTGGCTGCTTTACGAATTGCTTCTTCTGGATCTATAGTGCCATTAGTTTCAAGCTCAATGATAAGACGATCAAGATCAGTACGCTGCTCTACACGAGCGTTCTCAACCTGATAAGCAACACGAAGCACAGGACTAAAACTTGCATCAAGCTTTAAGCGTCCAATTGCTTTAGTATCACCATCTTCACGGCGCTGGTTTGCTGGCTCATATCCACGACCCATCACTACACGCAAACGCATCTTAAGATGACCACGATCGCTCAATGTACCCAAGACCAATTCTGGATTGATGATGTCAACATTGTGCGGTAACGCGATGTCTGCAGCAGTAATAGTGCCTGGACCTTGTTTATCCAAGGTCAAAAATACTTCATTTTGGTCATGAAGCGTAATTGCTAAGCCTTTTAGGTTCAAAAGCAAATCAAGTACGTCTTCTTGCAGGCCTTCAAGCGTTGAGTATTCATGGTCAACACCATCAATCTCGGCTTCAATGACTGCAGCACCAGGTAATGAAGATAACAAGATGCGACGCAGAGCATTACCTAGGGTATGCCCAAAGCCGCGTTCTAACGGTTCGAGCGTGACTTTCGCAATCGTTTCGTTAACCGTATCCACATTAATGGCATTCGGCGTTAGAAACTCAGTTGCATTTAGCATCATGATGTCACCTCGATTTATTAAACTGGTTTAATTAACGTTAATTGCTCAATGCCATTTTCATAACATTGAGCATTACGTCATTACTTAGAGTATAGCTCAACGATCAAGCTTTCGTTGATTTCAGCAGGTAGATCAATACGATCAGGCGCATGTTTAAACGTGCCTTGTAGTTTGCTGTGGTCAACATCAAGCCATTCTGGAATACCACGTTGTGTCGCTAATTCGATAGCGTTTTTAATACGTAGCTGTTCGCGAGATTTCTCTTGGATAGCGATGACATCACCATCTTGAAGCTGAATTGAAGGAATGTTCACACGAACAAACTCATCACGGCCAGCTTTTTTTACCATAACAGTACGATGACTGACTAGCTGACGTGCTTCTGCGCGAGTTGAGCCAAAGCCCATGCGATATACAACGTTATCTAGACGGCTCTCAAGCATTGCTAGCAAGTTTTCACCAGTAGCGCCACGCTTACGAGCAGCTTCTTTATAGTAGTTCGCGAATTGACGCTCAAGTACACCATAAATACGCTTAACTTTTTGCTTTTCACGCAACTGTAGAGCATATTCTGAGGTCTTGTTACGGCTTACGCCATGCTGACCTGGTGGACGACCAGCTTTCTTCGTTTTTACGTCATACGGTTTAACGCCAGACTTAAGGCCTAAATCCGTACCTTCACGACGTGATAATTTCAGTTTTGGTCCAATATAGCGGGCCATTGTTATGTCTCCTATAAGCTTTTAGTATAAAAAGCTTCGTCTTTAATATTAGACGCGGCGCTTTTTCGGCGCACGGCAACCATTGTGTGGGATTGGGGTTACATCAGAGATGCTGTTAACTTTATAACCCAATGCACCTAGTGCTCTTACCGCAGACTCACGACCCGGTCCTGGTCCTTTGACCAAAACATCGATATTCTTAACACCATATTCTTGGGCCGCTTTACCAGCGACTTCAGCTGCAACCTGAGCTGCAAATGGTGTAGATTTACGTGAACCACGGAAGCCTTGTCCACCTGAAGTGGCCCAAGCCAATGCATTACCTTGACGATCGGTAATCGTAACAATGGTGTTATTAAAAGACGCATGGATATGGGCAATGCCCTCCGATACTGAACGACGAGCCACCTTTTTGCGACTGCGAGTGTCTTTTGCCATCTTTTAGCTTCCTAAGTTAATTATCTTTTGAGAGGGCGTGTCGGACCCTTACGAGTACGAGCGTTGTTCTTGGTGTTCTGACCTCTAACTGGTAGGTTACGACGATGACGAATGCCACGGTAACAACCAAGATCAACTAAACGCTTGATGTTCATTGAAACTTCACGACGAAGGTCACCTTCAGTCATGTAATTTGCAACTTGTGCACGGATAGCATCTAACTGTGTATCATCTAACTGACTGACTTTAGTAGTAGGGGCGATGCCAACTGCTTCTAAGATTTTCTGAGCAGTGGTACGACCTACACCAAAGATGTAAGTTAGTGAAATAACAGCATGCTTATTATCCGGAATGTTTACGCCGGCAATACGAGCCATTGATTTCTCTCCATTAAAGAAAAATAAGCGTTATCTAGCGATAAGGCTTTACTCTTCAGATTTGTTGCTGTTAATACTAGAGCTTTTATAGTCATTATCGATGTTTTGACTATAAGTCTGCTCATCGATTCTATTATAAAAGATTTTGTATAAACACGGCAAGTGGCGGATGATATCGCATCCGCCGTTATTTTTCAAGTATTAATTTAATTAGCAGTGAAAACTAGAGGTTTTCTAACACTAAATATTAACCTTGACGTTGCTTGTGGCGAGGTTCTGCTGTACAAATAATATGTACACGGCCTTTACGGCGCACAACTTTACAGCTACCACAAATCTTTTTAACTGATGCTTGAACTTTCATAGCATGCTCCTTGAAATATCGTACCGCTCATTTAAGGTTGAGTGGGCGATTGAATTAACGTCTGATCATGATATTGATGGGTCATCAAATGCGCTTGAATCTGCGAGATGAAGTCCATTACCACAACCACCATAATCAGTAAAGACGTACCACCGAGTTGAAACGGCACACCAAACGATGACTGGACGACCATTGGCATTAAACAAATAACCGTCATATACATCGCGCCAATAAAGGTCAGTCGGTTTAATACATGATCGAGGTAACGCTGAGTTTGTTGTCCTGGGCGAATACCTGGGATATACGCACCACTACGTTTAAGGTTCTCTGCTACTTCACGCGGACTAAATACCAATGCCGTATAAAAATAACAGAAGAAAATAATCATTGCGCCAAACAGTACTAAATATAGCGGCTGCCCTGGAGACAACACCAATGCCATATTTTGAAGTATTTTCTGTACAAAGGTAGGATCAGTCGATTGACCAACCCACTGCCCTAAACTTGCAGGAAACAATAACAAAGAACTGGCAAAAATAGCTGGGATAACCCCTGCCATATTTAGCTTCAGCGGTAAATGTGATTGCTGCTGAGCATAAATTTTGCGACCTTGTTGCTGTTTTTGTGCATAGTTCACAGGAACACGGCGTTGAGCACGTTCAATATAAACGATACCCGCAGTAACCGCGATACCTAGCAGTACAAAAATAAATAGCACAATCAAGTTCATCTGACCTTGATTGACCTGTTCAATAGACTGCGAAATCATACCTGGCGTACCAGCCACAATACTCGCAAAAATGAGCATTGAAATACCATTACCTACGCCACGTTCTGTAATCTGCTCACCAAGCCACATTAAGAACATTGCGCCTGCTACTAAAGAAGTAACAGCTGGAATATAGAAGGTAAGACCAGTAGATAAAGTAAGGTTTTGGCTGATTAAGCCGGCACACATTCCTAATGACTGTACTAGTGCTAAAGCAAGTGTTCCCTGACGGGTATACTTGTTTAACTTGCGTCGTCCCGCTTCACCTTCCTTTTTGAGGGCTTCAAGCGATGGCAATACTGCAGACATCATCTGTACGATAATCGATGCTGAGATATATGGCATAATGCCAAGTGCCATGATAGACATACGCTCTAGCGCACCACCTGAGAACATGTTAAACATGCTCAGAATGGTGTTTTCGTTGCGCGAAAACAGATCAGCCAAGTTAACTGGGTTGATACCCGGAACTGGAATATGTGACCCTAAACGATAAACAATCAATGCGCCGATTAAAAATAATAAACGCGTCCATAGCTCATCATACTTACGTATAAATGCGAATGGATTAAGCGGTATACCAGCCGATGACATTGATTGTTTTGACACGTTACTACTCCTCGATGCTACCACCAGCAGCTTCGATAGCTTGCTTAGCACCTTTAGTCACTTTAATACCTTTAAAAGTATAAGCTTTAGTGACTTCGCCTGATAGCATTACACGAGCACGTTTCATATCGTGACGGATAAGGTTAGCAGCTTTAAGTGTTTCAAGGCTAACTACATCGCCTTCAATTTTATTCAGTTCAGAAAGACGTACTTCAGCAGTCTTCATAGCCAGTTTACTGGTAAAACCAAATTTTGGTAGACGGCGATATAAAGGCATCTGACCACCTTCAAATCCTGAGCGAATGCTAGAACCTGAACGAGATTTCTGACCTTTTACACCACGACCACCAGTCTTACCAAGACCTGAACCGATACCACGACCACGACGTTGGGCAGTTTTCTTTGCGCCAACACCTGGTGATAATTCATTTAATCTAAGACCCATTACGCTTCCTCCACTTTTACCATGTAGTTAACGCGATTGACCATACCACGGGTTGAAGGAGTATCTTCTACTTCAACAGTATGATTAATACGGCGTAAACCCAATCCTTTCAAGCTCGCTTTGTGGCTCTTTAGGCGATGGGCACCCGATTTAAATTGAGTGACTTTCATTTTTTTCATCGTAACTCACCTAGTCTAAGTTAACCCAAGATTTCGTCTACAGATTTACCACGTTTAGCTGCCATCTTCTCTGGAGTTGACATATCACGTAAACCGTTAAACGTTGCGCGAACAACGTTAGCAGTATTGGTAGAACCATAACATTTAGTCAAAACATCTTTGACACCAGCAACTTCTAATACAGCACGCATTGCGCCACCAGCGATTACGCCAGTACCTTCAGATGCAGGTTGCATGTAGACTTTACTAGCACCATGACGTGCTTTGATTGGATGATGCAAAGTTGCATCATTTAGCTCAACAGTAATCATATTACGTTTGGCAGCTTCTAGTGCTTTTTGGATAGCAGCTGGCACTTCACGTGCTTTACCGCGACCAAAACCTACACGACCATTGCCATCGCCCACTACAGTCAATGCAGTGAAAGAGAAAATACGACCACCTTTAACAACTTTCGCTACGCGATCAACGGTAACTAAGCGTTCTACTAGACCGTCAGTCTGTTCATTTTTATCATTTTTATCATTTCTAGCCATGATTAAAACTCCAATCCGTTTTCGCGAGCAGCTTCTGCTAAAGCTTTAACTCGACCATGATATTTGAAACCACTACGGTCAAAGGCAACTTTAGTAATGCCAGCTGCTTTTGCGCGTTCTGCGATCATTTGGCCTACAGACGTTGCTGAATCAGCATTACCAGTCGCGCCTGAACGCAAGCTGCTGTCTAAGGTAGATGCCTGAGCAATCACTTCACCACCATTTGGAGAGATAATCTGGGCATAAATATGTTTTGACGTGCGGTTAACCGTTAAGCGATGAACGCCTAAGAAACGGATATGCGCGCGTGTTTTCTTAGCTCGACGCAGACGAGCTGCTTTTTTATCAAACATTTCAACTCACCTTATTTTTTCTTAGCTTCTTTGCGAATCACATGCTCGTCACTATAACGAATACCTTTACCTTTGTAAGGCTCAGGTGGGCGGAAACCACGGATGTTGGCGGCTGCTTGACCAAGCTGCTGTTTATTGTTTGATTTCAAAACAATTTCAGTTTGCGTTGGCGTTTCAGCTGATACACCTTCAGGTAACGTATACTCTACTGGATGAGAATAACCAACGTTCAAGGTTACTTTGTTACCAGTAACTTGCGCGCGATAACCAACACCAATTAACTGAAGACGTCTTTCAAAGCCTTCGTTTACGCCAGTAACATAGTTGTTAACAAGAGCGCGCATGGTGCCAGTGTGCATCATAGCTTCTTTTGAATCGACTGTAGGTGAGAAAATGATAGCATCATCTTCCTGTTTCAGCTCGACCAATTCATGCAGGCGTAAAGACATAGTACCGTTCTTGCCTTTAACTTCGACCTGCCGATCGTTCAAAGTAACGCTTACGCCGTTTGGCAGCGTCACTGGGGCTTTAGCCACACGAGACATAGGAATATTCCTTAAAAAATTTAACTTCTTTATATTAGCGAAAAAACTAACAGGCTAAAAAGCGTGTTAGTTTAGCATAGTTGACTGTGTTAGACATCTATCAATTCAAAATAATTTAATATTACTCAACCGATAGAAGCCTAACAACCATCAAATAGACTTCATCGTCGTATAGCTTACGCTACAAATGCGACGATTTCACCACCGATACCAGCAGCGCGTGCAGCACGATCGCTCATGATACCTTGGCTAGTAGATACGATAGCAACACCCATACCTTGCTTAACAGTAGGGATAGCGTCTTTACCGCGGAACTGGCGTAAACCAGGACGGCTATAACGTTGGATAGTTTCGATGACAGCACGGCCTTCGAAATATTTCAATTCAATAGTAAGGGTTGCTTTGTTGTTTTCTTCTTCAGCAACAACAGCGCTAGCCACATAACCTTCGCTAACTAGCAAATCAGCAATTGATTTACGTAATTTAGAGCTCGGCATTGCTACCGATACTTTGTTAGCCATTTGTGCGTTACGGATACGGGTTAGCATATCCCCAACGGTATCTTGCATACTCATATAGTTACTCCTTACCAGCTTGCTTTACGAACACCAGGCACATCGCCTTGCATGACACGCTCACGCAGCATATTGCGTGACAAGCCAAACTTGCGGAAGTAACCGTGAGGACGACCGGTGATAGCACAACGATTACGCAGACGTACTGGTGATGAGTTGCGTGGAAGAGCTTGTAGCTCTAACATCGCTTCCATACGAGTTTCGTCACTTGCAGTCATATCACTGATAGTTTCTTTTAGCTTGATACGCTTTTCAGCATATTTAGCAACCATTTTTTCGCGCTTTAATTCGCGGTTAATCATGCTCTTCTTTGCCATAACGTCTTTACCTTATTTAAATGGGAAGCCGAATGCTTTAAGCAACGCACGACCTTCTTCATCAGATTGAGCTGACGTGGTGATTGTCACATCCATACCACGGATACGATCAATCTTGTCAAAATCTACTTCTGGGAATACGATTTGTTCTTTGATACCCAATGAGTAGTTACCACGTCCGTCAAAGGCTTTAGGTGAAAAACCGCGGAAATCACGAATACGAGGAATTGCAATGGCAACGAGACGATCTAAAAATTCGTACATTTGCTCACCGCGTAGCGTTACTTTACAGCCAATTGGCCATTCTTCACGAATCTTAAAGCCAGCAACTGATTTACGCGCTTTGGTGACAACAGGTTTTTGACCAGCAATCGCGGTCATATCAGCTACAGCACCTTCCAACAATTTCTTGTCTTGAGACGCGCCGCCCACACCCATATTAAGTGTGATTTTAGTGATTTTAGGCACTTGCATCACATTTGCCAAACCAAGCTCTTCTTTGATTTGCTGCTTTAGTTCATCGTTATATAAAGATTTTAATCTTGCCATTACCATTACACCCTTAGTGTCTTACGCAGTCGCCACTACTTCACCGCTTGAACGATAGACGCGTTGTTTCTTGCCGTCTTCGCCAAACTGATAAGTAATACGGTCTGCTTTTTGGGTTTGCGCATTTAAGATTGCGACATTTGAGATATGCAGAAAAGCTTCTTGCTTAAGAATGCCACCTTCAACGCCAGTTGCCTGATTTGGCTTCTGATGTTTAGTAACAATATTAATGCCTTCAACTTTAATACGATCGTTTTTTACAGCTTGTACAGTACCTTGCTTGCCTTTGTCTTTCCCAGCAATCACGATAACTGTATCGCCTTTACGTAATTTTGACATGGATTACCTCACAATACTTCTGGTGCTAGTGATACAATTTTCATAAACTGATCACCACGTAGTTCACGAGTTACCGGTCCAAAAATACGAGTTGCAATCGGCGCTTTGTTTTGGTTCAACAATACCGCAGCATTGTCGTCAAAACGTAACACAGAACCATCTGGACGACGAACGCCTTTTTTGGTACGTACAACTACTGCATTCATCACGTCGCCTTTTTTAACACGACCACGAGGAATGGCTTCTTTAACCGTTACTTTAATAATGTCGCCAACTGATGCATAACGACGATGAGAACCACCCAGTACTTTAATGCACTGAACTCGCCTTGCACCGCTATTGTCTGCAACTTCCAGCATTGACTCAACCTGAATCATAGCGTTACTCCACACGTATGAGCAATAAAAACCAGTTGCTGCCGCTAGCACAGAATGAGTAGGACGGCATTTTAATATAAATAACCGCGACTTACTCTTAATGTGAGTGATATACGCTCGGCGCAATCAGCATCCTTAAAAAGGCGGCTATTTTAACAGCTTCTGGCTTTTAATGCAATTTACTTAGATTTTTTCTACTTTTTCAACCACATCAACTAAAGTCCAAGACTTAGTTTTTGAGATTGGACGCGTTTCTTTGATGCGGACAAGGTCGCCTTGTTGGCAAACGTTATTCTCATCATGAGCTTTGATTTTCGTAGAACGACGAAGCTGCTTGCCATACAAAGGATGACGAACCAGACGCTCAATCAAAACTGTGATGGACTTGTCCATCTTGTCGCTGACAACTCGTCCTGTCAATACGCTAGCATTGGTAGCTGTTTGATTGTTATCGCTCATGAGTCGCCTCGTTGTTTCTCGTTAATCAAAGTCTGAAGCTGGGCAATCGTGCGACGATTGGCTCTAACTTCATGGGTATTACCCAACTGACCAGTTGCTTTAGCCATACGAATACGGAAAGCATCAAGTTGCTTTTCATCAAGTAACTGGGTCAGTTCTTCTAATGATTTATCACGTAATTCACTGATCTTCATTACATTATCGTCCGCTTAACAATGGTAGTTTTAAAGGGCAATTTTGCTGCAGCGAGCGTTAATGCATCACGAGCAAGCTCTTCAGATACCCCTTCAATTTCATATAGCACTTTACCAGGTTTGATTTCGCATACCCAATATTCTACTGGACCTTTACCTTTACCCATACGTACTTCTAATGGTTTGTTGGTAATTGGTTTGTCAGGGAATACACGAATCCAAATCTTACCGCCACGCTTAATTTTACGAGTGATGGTACGACGTGCTGCTTCGATTTGACGAGCTGTCATACGACCACGCGTCAATGATTTTAGACCAATTTGTCCGAATGCAACGGTGCTTCCACGATGAGCTAGCCCAGTGTTACGACCTTTGTGCATTTTACGAAACTTGGTACGTTTTGGCTGTAACATAGTTTAACCTCTGTCTGAGTTTCGACGGTTTCCACGACCACGGCGTTTTGGCGCACGAGTCTGCTCTTCTTTGACGGGATTATATACACTGTTCATACCGTCAAGGATTTCGCCACGGAAAATCCAAACTTTAACACCGATGGTGCCGTAAGTTGTCTCTGCACGAATTGACGAGTAGTCAATATCAGCACGGAGTGTATGCAATGGCACACGACCTTCACGGTACCATTCACTACGAGCAATCTCAGCACCGCCTAGACGGCCAGACAGCTCAACCTTGATACCTTTAGCACCAGAACGCATGCTGTTCTGTACCGCGCGTTTCATCGCACGACGGAACATAACACGACGCTCAAGCTGGCTACCGATGCCGTCTGCTACCAAACGTGCATCAAGGTCAGGTGACGTGATTTCTTCAATGTTGACCTGAGCAGGTACGCCCATAATTTTGGTCAATTCTTTTTGAAGTCTTTCGATATCTTCGCCTTTTTTACCGATAACAATACCAGGACGCGCAGTGGCGATGGTAATCTTAGCAGCGCCAGTAGGACGCTCGATCATGATGTTGCTGATCATAGCGTTATCTAGCTTTTTGCGTAGATATTCACGAACTTGAATGTCGTTGATTAGGTATTCTGAGTATTGTTTAGGGTTAGCATACCAGTTTGCGTTATGCTTTTTTACAACACCAAGACGAATTCCGATTGGATGTACTTTTTGACCCATAACTTATTCTCCTACCTTTATAGTGATGTGACAAGTACGCTTGCTGATACGATCAGCACGGCCTTTGGCACGTGGTAGGATACGTTTTAGCGTAATGCCTTCATCAACATAGATAGTAGCGACTTTTAGGTCGTCAATATCTAAGCCGTGATTATGTTCGGCATTGGCGATGGCTGAGTTAAGGCATTTCTTAACAAACACAGCGCCTTTTTTATTGCTATACGTTAGGATATCCAAAGCACGCTCAATAGATTTGCCACGAACTTCATCAGCAACGAGTCTAACTTTTTGTGCCGATATGGCGGCACCGCGTAATTTTGCAGTTACTTCCATGGTAAGCACCTTATCTCTTAGCTTTTTTGTCAATGCCGTGACCACGATACGTACGAGTCGGGGCAAATTCACCTAGTTTATGACCAACCATCTGCTCGCTCACGATAACCGGTACATGAGTACGGCCGTTGTGAACAGATAAAGTTAGGCCAACCATTTGTGGCAGAATCATCGAGCGGCGCGACCAAGTCTTAATTGGCTTGCGTGAGTTGGTGTCTAATGCATTCTCAACTTTAGCAAACAAGTGCGCGTCTATGAATGGACCTTTTTTCAATGAACGAGGCATGAAATTCTTCCTTTATTTCTTCTTGGCGCGACGGCGGATGATCATGTTGTCAGTACGCTTATTGTGACGCGTTTTAAGTCCTTTAGACTTCTGACCCCAAGGGCTGGTTGGATGGCGACCTTTGTTACGACCTTCACCACCACCGTGTGGGTGATCAACCGGGTTCATAGCGACACCACGAACAGAAGGACGAACACCACGCCAACGTGAAGCACCGGCTTTACCAAGTGATTTCAAGTTGTTTTCAGTGTTAGAAACTTCACCAATAACAGCGCGGCAATTTACGTGTACACGGCGAGTTTCGCCAGAACGCATACGTAGAATAGCATAAACACCGTCGCGACCTAGTAACTGAACGCTAGCACCCGCAGAACGAGCCATCTGTGCACCTTTACCGATTTTAAGCTCGATATTGTGAATCACAGTACCCAATGGGATGTTTTTTAGCGGTAAGCAGTTACCTGGACGAATTGGAGAAGTCTCGCCTGACATTACTGTATCACCAACTACTTGTTTCTTAGCAGCGATAATGTAACGACGTTCGCCATCAGCATACTTAAGTAGAGCAATATGAGCAGTACGGTTAGGATCGTATTCGATACGCTCTACCGTTGCTGGGATATTGTCTTTAGTACGTTTGAAATCGATAATGCGATAATGTTGCTTATGACCACCGCCAATGTGACGAGTAGTAATGCGGCCATTATTGTTACGACCACCTGACTTGCTTTTTGATTCTAGAAGTGCTGCAAACGGACGACCTTTGTACAGGTGTGGATGCACTACTTTTTCAACAAAACGACGGCCTGGTGATGTTGGCTTTGCTCTTACGATAGGCATGAGTGTAATCCTTATTCGTTATTCGCTGTTTCACTAGTAGAATCAGTAGTATTCGCTACTTCTTCACCAGCATCAGCCATTTGTACATCTTGACCAGCTTTTAAGGTAACATAGGCTTTTTTGTAGTCGTTACGACGGCCGATGCTTTTACCAAAACGCTTTGTCTTACCTTTAACATTCAAAGTGTTTACTTTAGTAACTTCAACACCTTCAAACATCAACTCAACTGCTTTTTTGACTTCAAGCTTAGTAGCATTAGAATCAATTTTAAATACCTGCACACCAAGTGAGTCGCCAAGCATTTGAGATTTTTCTGAGAATACAGGCCCTCTTAAGACCTGATAAAGTCTTGCGTTATTCATGCTAGTGCTTCCTCAAATTGTTTCGCAGCTTCAACTGACATGATCACTTTATCAAATGCGATCAAGCTCACTGGGTCCACTTCATTTGTACCAAGTACATTGACGTGTGGAATGTTGCGAGCAGCTAAGTATAAGTTTTCATCAACTTCTTTAGTAACGATTAGTGCACGAGGTGCATTCAAATCGTTCAACTTAGCAATCAGTTCTTTGGTTTTCGGCCCAGAAACGCTCAACTCTTCTACCAAAATCAGACGCTCTTGACGAATCAATTCTGCTAGGATGCACTGCATCGCACCGCGATACATTTTACGGTTTACTTTCTGTGACCAATCTTGTGGTTTTGCAGCGAATGCACGACCACCTGAACGCCAGATTGGGCTACGAATAGAACCCGCACGAGCGCGACCAGTACCTTTTTGGCGCCATGGCTTAATACCACCGCCAGAAACTTCGGCACGTGTTTTTTGTGCGCGTGTACCTTGGCGAGCACCAGCTAAATAAGCGGTGACGACTTGATGCACTAGTGCTTCGTTGAATTCACGACCAAATGCCGTATCAGAAAGCTCAACCGCCGCACCTGTAACTGTTTTTAAATCCACGTTAATCCCCTTGCTTAGGCTTTGACTGACGGACGTACGATAACATCGCCACCGGTGGCACCTGGGATAGCACCCTTGATGACAAGTAACCCTTTTTCGGCATCAACCGAAATCACTTCTAGGCCCTGAACGGTAACACGTTTGTTACCCATCTGACCCGCCATCTTCTTGCCTTTGAATACTTTACCTGGTGACTGGTTTTGACCAGTTGAACCATGCGCACGATGAGACACTGAGTTACCATGAGTAGCATCTTGCATACTAAAGTTGTGACGCTTAACAGGGCCTTGGAAACCTTTACCTTTGCTCTGTCCTGTCACATCAACCATCTGACCTTGTTCGAACAAGTCAGCTAGAATCTCGCCACCAATCTCACGACCTTCAAGATCGCTTTCGTTGGCACAGAATTCCCAAACACCACGGCCAGCTTTAACACCAGCTTTAGCGAAGTGACCCTTTTGTGCAGCTGTTACGCGGCTGTCACGACGAGTACCTGTGGTAATTTGGATGGCTTGGTAACCATCTACATCAGTATTTTTTACTTGAGTAATGCGGTTTGCATCGACCTCAACAACTGTTACAGGGATAGATGCGCCTGTTTCAGTGAAGACACGGGTCATGCCGCACTTTTTACCGACTAAACCGATCGCCATTTTAGACCTCTTTATATCTTATATTAATGGGTTGGGTGTTTAATGTGCATTAACCCAAAGCAATTTGAACGTCAACACCCGCCGCTAAATCTAATTTCATTAGCGCATCCACAGTTTTGTCAGTTGGCTGAACGATATCAACCATACGCTTATGAGTACGGATTTCGTACTGGTCACGAGCGTCTTTGTTAACGTGTGGTGAGGTTAGAACGTTGAAGCGCTCAATGCGAGTCGGCAACGGTACAGGACCACAAACTTGCGCACCGGTGCGCTTTGCAGTATCAACAATCTCTTGTGCAGATTGATCAATCAGACGATGATCAAAAGACTTAAGACGGATACGGATTCTCTGGTTAGCCATGCCAGCAAGCTCCTAATATGTGCCTTTGTCATTCTTGCGTCGCAAGACCATGATCAAAAGCAGTTTGGTTAAATATTCACTTAAAGCGGCCTTCTGTTCTTAACCAGAATGAGTTCTTTATCCGAACTTATAGCGTGCCAAAAGCAAAATAGTTTAAAGCCCCGCCAACCCTCCTATTAATTGGAAAGTAGCAAAGGCATAATGAAATAGTGCTAGAAACGATGCTCTAGCTGTCATAGCGCCAGCTTTTTTTATTCAGCTGCGCATATATAATTCAGTGGTGTATATTATACATAGTATTTTAGGTATTGCAAGAGCAATCTCTAGTATCATTAGAGATGCTCCATCTTATACTGGCTACTAATCACACAAATATTTTCATCTAAAATTATTATTTATTTTAAATAATATTAATCTAAAACAATATCATACTGCTCTTGGGTGTATAGATTCTCTACATCAAAAGTAATGACCCTACCCAGTAGATACTCTAAATCAGCCACTGTGTCTGACTCTGTTGTAAGCAGTAAATCAATGACTGCCGCATGAGCAACCACTGTGAACTTTTTGGGAGAGTTATAAGTGCGGGCGCAGCGCATAATCTCACGGAAAATCTCAAAGCAAACCGTCTCTGCGGTTTTGACAAACCCTCGCCCTTGACAAGTTGAGCACGGCTCACACAGTTGTTGACCCAATGATTCACGCGTGCGCTTGCGTGTCATCTCTACCAGTCCAAGCTCACTGACCTGCGTAATCTTAGTTTTTGCATAATCTTGAGTAAGCTGCGCCTGTAAGCTCTCAAGCACGTCATCTTTATGCTGTTGCTCAAGCATATCAATAAAATCTAGAATTATAATGCCGCCTAAATTACGTAGTCGTAGCTGACGAGCGATAGCATGTGTGGCTTCTAGATTAGTCTTATAGACTGTATCCTCTAATGAGCGACCGCCTACAAAAGAACCTGTATTAACATCAATCGTCGTCATAGCTTCGGTCTGATCGATGATCAGATAGCCGCCAGACTTTAGATCGACACGGCGCTTTAATGCATCACGTAAGTCGTCTTCGACACGGTGTACATCAAACAACGACTGCTCAGCGGTGTAATGCACGATACGATCATAGACGAAGGGAACAAACTCTTTGGCAAAGTATCTGACTTGCTCATAAATCTGCGTATTATCAATAATGACTTTTTCGGTATCAGCGTGAACCAAATCACGGATAGAACGTAATGGTAATGACAGTTCTTGATAGATCAGCTCTGAGCTCTGGTGATGATTAATCTCTTGGCGACGAGCACAGATAGTACGCCACAGCTGCAATAGATAATAAATATCTTCTTCTAGCTTATCGACAGGAACTCGCTCAGCAGCGGTACGGGCAATCAGTCCACCCTTCAGATTGACCGTCTGCATCAGGCTACTAAGCTCAGTCTTTAATCGGCTACGCTCTTCTTCACCATCGATACGCTGCGATATACCAATATGATCGCTCGATGGCAAATATACTAGATAACGTGATGGTAGCGAGATATTGGTTGTTAGACGAGCACCTTTACTTCCTAACTGGTCTTTGGTTACCTGTACCAGAATACGCTGACTTTCATGCAAGCGATGCTGAATCAAAGTTTTAGACGCTGGTACGATCTCTGTACTTTGCGCACTGACAATAGGCGGTGTCACAGCCAAGCTATCAGCAGCAGCGTTGGTAGTTGCATCGTCCTCATTTATCTCGTGCTTAGTGGCCTTAGCCGCTTTGTTTTTTTCTACAACGGGTCGTGGTTCACGCTGCATATCGTTGACATGTAGAAATGCGGTCCGTGATTGACCAATATCTACGAAGGCTGCCTGCATACCAGGAAGGACGCGTACGACCGTCCCCAGATAGATATTGCCGACCAACCCCAGTTTGTGATGTCGTTCAATATAAATCTCGCCCAAAATACCATTGTCTAAAACCGCAACACGGGATTCCATTGGACTAATATTAATCAGCAGCTCTTCGGACATAGTTTTTTCTCTTATCTCTCAGCTTTCTTATTAGACGGTCATCGCCTATTAGATTGACAGTGTAACAAATGCGACTTGCTCTTGCCCATTACCCTACCGTGTCATTATGTGCATATCCCATTATAACGGGTTGACTGTGTCCATACTGCCTTCTGTCATTTCTTTGATTAGTGCCAGTGTTTGTGCCAGTGGCAGACCAACGACATTGGTATAGCTGCCATTAATACGACTGACCCATGTAGCACCAAGTCCTTGAATGCCATATCCACCTGCTTTATCAGCAGGTTCGCCACTATTCCAGTAGTCGCTCATCATCTGTGTCGTCAGTGGTATAAAAGTCACTTCCGTACGCTCAGTGATTCGCTGCTGGTCAATAATTTGCAAGCACTGTGTAGGTTCTGATGGGCTTCGTTCTGCTTTAGGCAATAGCTGTACTTGAGTCGCTTGAACGGCAGTCCATACTTCATGGATGTTATCAGACATACGCTGCCACATACTATATGCATGGTCGCGATCGATGGGTTTGACCAATACTGTTTTACCATCTGACAGCACGCCAATAGTATCAGAGGTCAGAATAATAAACGGTGAGGTAAGGCTATCGTGATCCGCTTGAGAGGTATCGCTTAATTGTTGTATCGCCGCATCGGCTTTGGTTTCGACCATGCGTTCGATATAGTCTGTCGGCGACTCATTATCTAACGGCGTCTCATCAATATCTACACTTAAGATAGTAAAGTCTAGTTGCGCTCTTTCTAGTAGCTCACGACGACGCGGAGAGCCAGATGCCAAAACGATATCCATCGATATTCTCTTCATTTATAAATTTATGATGTGGGTGGTCATACAGTATTGTGGGCCGAGCAAGCTAAGCTGTTAATCAGAGTAACAGCTATAACTAGTGATTCATTAACGCGAAAACTTGCGCAAAGCAAACAGTACGAGTGGCCAGCTGAGGATACTCATAAACAGTGATAAAGCAGACTGAGCGACAAAGACGTTTTGAATAAACATCTGTAGTATCCATAGATTTAACTGAAAGACAATCAACCCTAGACTAGCAATTAACCACGCGCTAACGGTATTCAACTGTCTGACGTAGATACTGGTAATTTTGATAACCAGTGCAACCACAACAGCGGCGAACGCTTGCTGACCTAAATGCGTATCCATCAATAAATCAGCAATCAGTCCAACCGTAAATGCGGTAAAAATGCCGACATAGCGCGGCTGAAACAGCAACCAATAAATCAGCACCATGATCATGACCATGGGACGCAGTGTGGCCATGCTTGGGCTTAATGGATAGACATTGAGTGATGATGCAGCGATGAAACTCAGAACAATCACAACTATCAATAGTACCGTGGCATTCTCAGAATCAGGATACGACATGGGTACTTACCTTAGCGAGTGTTTGATGGTTGCGGTGATATTGTTGATTGGATATTGGCAAGGTGAATACCATAAATGAAAAGCTTTAAAACATCAATAAGCCAGCTAATTAGCCGTCAATACCATGGCTTACGTCATTATCTATGGAGCAATAGCAGCAGCATTGTTCTCATTTAGTAGCTTGTCTTGAAGTATTAAAACATAGGCATTATCGATAAAGTTAGCTGCTGGAGTAACTTCGATCGTTCTAAAGTTATCGGTTTGCTCGTCTTTGACATGCGCGATACGCCCTACTCGATAACCTGCTGGAATACGACCGCCCAGTCCTGAAGACACTAGTTCATCACCTACTCGCACATCCGATGTTTTGAAGACGTAATTGAGACTTAATGAAGATGGGATGCCTTGACCTGTGACGATAGCACGCTGACCGGTACGCTTAACAGTGACCGCAACTGACTGCTGCTCATCTGTAATCAACAACAGACGGCTAGTATTCGGATAGACATTGATAATCTGTCCTAATACACCGTCTTCATCGATGACCGTTTGCCCAACTTGTACACCATCTTGCTCACCTTTATTAAGCACGACAATTTGTCTGAGCAAATTGGTATCTGTACCGATGACTTGCGCCAAATTAAGATCGAACTGCTCGGGCTTGGTGGTAGATAAGATACCTTGCAGGCGTGCGTTCTGTGCCAAGATATAATCTTGCTGTTGTAGCTTGGCATGCGCGTGTATCAATTGCGACTTTAGCTGCATGTTTTCGCGACGCAGTGCTTCTTTTGATTGCAGACTACCACCAGCCCAATGCTTGGCATAGCTTGGCAATAGAGACAGCTCATAGATTGGCTGCATGGCGGCATGACTGGTACTACGTACAGGCTTGAACCAATCAGAGTTTTTGCTATCAAACCACATCAAAATTAAGGCTGCTATCAATACAATAACTGTCTTACGAAGTGATAACGGCTGGCGAGCAAAAATACTTGGAGTCATAAGTCGTCTGATTTAAGGATTCTAAAATGAACAATAGCACTTATTTACAGCATCAGTGTTTATCGAGGATATTGGGTTCTAGCACAAATGAATGCAATTAAAGGTAGCACAATCGGCTACCTTTAATTTTATATATAGTCAATTTTCTATAAATTGGATACGGTGTCAGTCACGCTCAGCCTAATACTTATAGTACTTTCGCTCGGCTTCCTTGTATCCAAATTATATTGAACCGACTATATTTATAATTTCATCATTCACATAAATCATCATATATTGCCAAGACTATATAGCAATTAAAGATAAAGATGACTTAAACAAAAATCATGTTTAAACTTTTATTATTGATGAAATCAAGCGCGATACCACCACCACGGCTAACGCAGGTTAATGGGTCTTCTGCTACCGTCACTGGCAAACCGGTCTCTTGTGAGATAAGTTTGTCTAAGTCACGTAATAGCGCGCCGCCACCTGTCAATACAATGCCACGCTCAGCGATATCTGATGATAACTCTGGCGGAGTCTGCTCAAGTGCTACTTTTACAGCGCTAACAATACCACTCAATGGATCAGTCAACGCTTTTTGCACTTCTTCTGAATTGACAGTAAAGGTCTTTGGTACACCTTCTGCCATGCTACGACCACGAACTTCTACTTCTAGTTGGCTGTCTTCATTCAATGCAGAACCGACTTCTTTTTTGATGCGCTCAGCAGTCGTTTCACCAATGACACAACCATGCGTACGGCGTACATGAGTAATGATCGCTTCATCAAACATATCGCCGCCGATACGAATCGACTCAGCATATACGCAACCAGACAGTGCGATAACAGCAATCTCAGTTGTACCACCACCAATATCCACAACCATAGAACCACTGGCTTCATGAACTGGCATACCAGCACCGATAGCCGCAGCCATCGGCTCTTCTAGCAATAATACTTTGCTCGCACCTGCTGACGATACTGCCTCACGAATCGCCTTGCGCTCAACTAGAGTAGACTTGCATGGTACACAAACCACGACGTTAGGCTGTGCCATAAAACGCTTGGCTTTTACTTTGGCGATAAAGTGCTTAAGCATTTTTTGCGTCACTTCAAAATCAGCAATCACACCGTCTTTTAACGGGCGAATTGCTGTGATGTTCGCAGGCGTACGACCTAGCATCTGCTTGGCATCGATACCAACAGCGGCGACGGTCGGGTTCTGAGTACGATTGCTTCGTAACGCGACCACCGTAGGCTCGTCAAGCACGACGCCTTTATTAGGAATAAAAATTAGGGTGTTCGCAGTACCGAGGTCGATAGCGATATTATTTGATAAAAATCCAAACAGGTTCATGACTAATATATCCAGCGTCTTACGAATGAGGCGAATGAGATTGACTGAGGTGTTACTCGTCAGTATTGAGCAGGTCGTCGTTAAACATTACTTGTGGCAACAATTAATCATCCCAACAAGTCAAAATCCAAACAATAATGATGAAATGAAAAAACTGAGCTAAATTATACCGATTTAGCTCAAAAAAAACATAGATATTTGCATCAGTAAGTAAGGATTTTTGTCTTAGACGCCAAAAGTTGTTACAAAGTTTGAAATAGTAGCGAATATCATTCAACTCAATGAAACATCATTTAATCTGATAACTAACAAGGCTCTACAGGCAGATGAATGTTTTGCTTAATAGCAGATGCATACTGTAACGTATTTTAGAAGCTAATTGGAGAGCAATTGAGGAACAATGATGAATTAGGGGGTCAGTTTTGCAATTCTCTGTAAATCATTGTGTCTTAATTGGCATTATGGCTCGGCTGGCACCATATCTTATTCAATATTACGTTTTTATCAATTCAGTCTCTTGGTTGAGATTGTGCATCAATCAAGCGTCATGCTCTGTAAACTTGAGTCAGATGCTTTATAATAAGCCCACTTACTATTTGTTTGTATTTTAGTTGTTTCTATTTTAGCGCTTACGTATTTTCGTTTTCGTAACCAACTACTCTAACAAAAACTGTCCTTAACTGGAGAAACTATGTCTCAGCAGCCAGCAACGTCTGACAGCAACGTCAGCCGTGAAGAAATCCTAGAAGTTGCCAACCTTGCCCGCTTAGGTGTCGATGAAAGTACAGCCGATAGCTATGCTGATGATATCAGTAAAGTATTAAAACTGATGAATACGCTATCTAATGTTGATACCACAGACATCAAGCCACTAGCCAATATCCATGAAGCTTGCCAAGAGTTGCGTGCTGATGTGGCAAAACACGACATCAATCGTGAGCGTAATCAGTCAGTTGCGCCTGCCGTAGAAGAAGGCTTATATCTAGTGCCTCAGGTGATTGAATAATAGTGGCTGAATAACACAATTACGCATTTGCCATTATCCTATTTTATTTTATGCTATTAACATTTTGACGGACGACACCTTATGTCTGAACTTCATTTATTAAGTACCGAGCAGCTCATTACTGGCTTGCAAAACAAACAATTTAGCAGCGCAGAATTAACCGAACACTACATCAAGCGTATCGATGCGCTAGATAG
Source organism: uncultured Psychrobacter sp. (assembly GCF_947500265.1). GTDB lineage: Bacteria > Pseudomonadota > Gammaproteobacteria > Pseudomonadales > Moraxellaceae > Psychrobacter. The sequence continues at coordinate 73,328 of NZ_CANMRN010000007.1, forward strand.
CAAGATTAACAGCTTTATCACTCATACTTCTGAGACAGCACGCGCACAAGCAAAAGCAGCAGACGAGATGCGTGCTCAGGGCGATCAGCGTCCGCTACTTGGTGTCCCGATGGCGCATAAAGACATCTTTTGCACCCAGGGCGTACTGACCACTTGTGGCTCAAAGATGCTACATAACTTTGTCTCACCATATGACGCGACTATCGTCTCTAACATCGACAAAGCTGGCATGATTAGCTTAGGTAAGCTCAATATGGATGAGTTTGCGATGGGCTCAGACAACAGTAGCTCTTACTACGGTACCGTACAGAATCCTTGGAACCTAGAGCGCGTCCCTGGTGGCTCGTCAGGTGGTAGTGCTGCCGCCGTTGCCGCTGGTTTTGTCCCTGTTGCTACCGGTAGTGATACGGGTGGCTCTATTCGTCAGCCTGCTTCATTCTGTGGTCTAACGGGCATCAAGCCTACTTATGGGCGTGTGTCACGCTTTGGTATGATTGCCTACGCTTCAAGTTTGGATCAAGCAGGTAGCATGGGACGCAGCGCCAAAGATTGCGCCTATCTACTCCAGCCAATGATTGGTCATGATCCGCGCGATGCAACTTCTATCAAGTACGAGATGCCTGACTACGTACAAGACATCAATGATGCAGAGGCCGCGGCTGGTGATAAGCCATTTGAAGGTCTTCGTATTGGTGTGGCCAAAGAATACTTCGGTGCAGGGCTTGATAGCGAAGTCGAGCAAGCAGCACGTGCTGCGCTCAAAAAATACGAAGAGCTGGGCGCAACGATTGTAGAAGTGAACATCACTGATCCTGAAATCACGCTTGCCACTTACTATATGCTAGCGCCTGCTGAAGCATCTTCGAACCTATCACGCTTCGATGGCGTACGTTTTGGCTATCGCTGTGAGAATCCAACGGATCTTATCGATCTATACACACGCTCACGCTCTGAAGGCTTTGGCCCTGAAGTACAGCGCCGTATCTTGACAGGAACGTATGCGCTATCGGCTGGCTACTTTGATGCTTACTATACTAAAGCACAGAAGATTCGCCGCTTAATCGTTAAAGACTTCGATGAAGCGTTTGCTAGCTGTGATGTGATTGCCAGTCCAACCGCACCAACCGCTGCTTATAAGCTCAGTGAAGACCTAGATCCTGCAACGATGTATTTAGGTGACGTTTATACCATCGCGGTCAACCTAGCGGGTCTACCTGCCCTCAGTCAGCCAGTTGGTTTGACGACAGAAGGCCTACCTATTGGCTTACAATTAATCGGTAAGCACTGGCAAGAGAGTCAACTGCTCACGACTGCGCACCTGTTCCAGCAGCATACTGATCATCACCTACAACACTCTACCATCGCAAAGGAGACGGTATAATGAGTACAGCTACTACTGATAACAATGCTGTCCGTGAGCACGCCGTGCGTAAAGAGCTATTTGTCGATGGCTATGAAGTGGTCATCGGTATCGAGATTCACTGCCAGCTAAATACGGAAAGTAAGATCTTCTCAAGTGCGCCGACTGACTTTGGTCATGAGCCAAACAGCCAAGCTAGCATCGTCGATCTAGGTTTGCCTGGTGTATTACCAGTGTTAAATGCTGGTGTGGTCGATCGCGCGCTAAAATTCGGTATCGGTGTCAATGCTGAGCTGGGTCTATTTAATACGTTTGACCGTAAAAACTACTTTTACCCTGACTTGCCTAAAGGCTATCAAATCACCCAGATGGCTAATCCTATCGTTGGTGAAGGCTATATCGATGTCGTCGTCAACGAAGGCGAAAAGAACGAATATCCGAAACGTATGGGTATCACTCGCGCGCATCTAGAAGAAGATGCGGGTAAATCTGTACATGACGCAGTCGACGGTATGACTGGCGTGGATTTGAACCGTGCTGGTACGCCACTAATCGAAATCGTCTCTGAGCCAGACATGCGCTCTGCTCACGAAGCACTTGCCTACATCAAAGCCATTCATCAGCTAGTCACGTGGCTAGGTATTTCAGACGCAGTAATGGCCGAAGGCTCATTCCGCTGTGACTGTAACGTCTCTGTGCGCAAGCCAGGCGCTGATCTTGGTACACGTACTGAGCTAAAGAACCTAAACTCGTTCCGCTTTATCGAGCGTGCTATCAATCGTGAAATCGAGCGTCAAATCGATATCCTAGAAGATGGTGGCAAAGTCGTTCAAGCGACGATGCTGTATGATCCAGAGCGCGATGAAACGCGTACCATGCGTACCAAAGAAGACGCTAACGACTATCGCTACTTCCCTGATCCTGACCTGCTACCTGTCCGTATCGAGCAGCATACGGTTGATGCGATCAAAGCAGCGATGCCAGAGCTACCAGTCGCTCGTCGCGCACGCTTTGAAGAAGCGCTTGGTCTATCAGAATATGACGCTCGTATCTTAACTGGTAGTCGTCAAATTGCCGATTACTTCGAAGATGTGGTGGCTGAAATCGGTCAGCAAGATGCCAAAATGGCTGGCAACTGGGTCATGGGTGACTTGCTCGGCGCGCTGAACAAAGATGACACCGATATCATCGACTCCCCTATCAGCGCCAAACAATTGGCTGGCATGCTCAAGCGTATCAAAGATGACACGCTATCTGGCAAACTGGCCAAGAAAGTCTTTAGTGCTCTATATGAGCGCGAAGGCGGCGATGGCGATGATGCAGCAGATAAAATCATCAAAGACAAAGGCCTCAAGCAAGAAACCGATACTGGCGCTATCAAAGCGATGGTCGAAGAAGTCATCGCAAAAAATGAAGCGATGGTCGAAGAGTATCGCGGCGGTAAAGAAAAAGCCTTTAACGGTCTGGTCGGTCAGGTCATGAAAGCCAGTCGCGGTAGTGCGAACCCACAGCAAGTAAACCAAATTCTAAAAGAATTATTGGGTTAACATTGGCTGCTAAGCGATTATACTGACTATGCTAGGCAGAATAATATTGTAGATTTTGGCTACTATAAATAGCCCTTGCAATATACATAATTTTGCGTAAAATAGTCAGTCACTCGGGGCGTAGCGCAGTCTGGTAGCGCACTACACTGGGGGTGTAGTGGTCGCAGGTTCAAATCCTGCCGTTCCGACCAAACATAGCAGTAATAGAGAAAAGCCAATCATTGTTTTCAATGGTTGGCTTTTTTTTGTGCTAAATTTGGTGGGTGATTTTTTGATTAAGAAAATAATAATGATTATAAAAATTCTGTAAGGCTAGGACTGATTACTTGAAAGCCAGCTACTCACAAACCTTTGGATTGGCTTGTCTTACATTTAACTTTAATTTAAAGGTAGAAAGGTGCGAACGTGAGTTTAAAAACAGCTAAGGATTATTTAGAGAACTATAAAAAAGATATGGCTATTCAATATATAAATGTCTGTACCTTCCTTGAGCTGCTTATCGATTTTGAGCAGACAAATCTAGAAGAGATTATAATTTATCTAAATATAAACTCATTCCCTTCTACTACTACTCTGTATAGAAAAAACAAAGGTTATATTAGCCCTAAAGGGGATAACGAAAATGACTGTCAAAGCACTTGTAACTTTTTTTATGAGATTGATAAAGTAACGAGCTTCTCAGTAATTACAGGGTTTGCTTATGAAGAACAGGAGAAGTATGCAGACTTATATTTTTCATTGCTAGAGCTGTTTAAGTCTAACGCTTTGAAGCAGGTTAGCTTTATAAAAAAATATGCTGCTCATGAAGCTATGAGCAGAGGGTTTGGTTATTTAAGTAGAGATGCAACAGGTAGCTTATTTAGTTCTAATGAACTTGTAACGGGACTATCACAGAAAAAAATAGATGAACTAACCGCTGCAGAACATATTGTTAAGGTAGAGATTGATCATAGTACAGATTTAAAAGAAGCCACTGATATTCAAAAGATAGTAATAGCAAGGATTAATGAATATATGAATGCTCAGATGGAATCATACAATGCAAGCCCTACTCATCGCGATGAGATATCAAAACTTCTTACTGATAAGTCTAGTGATAGTAAAAAAACAATAAAAAGTGACAAAGAGTTGATAGCAGAACTTCAAGCAAAAGTAGCAGCTCTTGAAAGCCAATTAGCAGAAGCTAAAAAAAATCTAAACGACTCAGAGCAAGTTATTTCTGGCAAAGATAAGTCTATGCACCCTAGAACTGCGAATAATGCAAGCAAGATAATAGCAGCTCTCACTAGTGAACTTCTGAAGATGGATATAACACAGCCTTTCGCCAAAAATAGTAATGGGCAAATAATGACAGCTATTGAAAAACAGGGGAATACAGTTAGCAAAGATGTTATTGCACACTGGCTAAAGCTTGCCCATGAAAACAGTATTTAACTCTAACTAGAACCTCTGTTTTTCTAATTAGAACTATCGAATAACCTTACTTCGTAAACTAGCAACCATAAGCCGCAGCAATCAAGTTACGGTAAATTATGGAGCTAGATACATGAAACAGAAAAATCATATCCCAACTAAGCCAAAACAGAAGCCATCTCAATATCAGCCTAAATGGCAACTCTCTCTACTTAAAGCGGTAGTTAGCATCCTATTACCCTACCTGCTATCGTCGCCTGATATCAGTATTCATATCCATCACATTAATATCATGTTTTAAAGCCAAAAAACTGAGCACTGCCCTAGCCGATACTCGTATCCTATAGACTTTTATAGAGCGAGCCGTTAGGGTAAATGCTATACCTTCACACTGGTTTATCCTATGTCCGATCCTGTCAATCAGCCCACACCTAATCGCCTCATAGATAACTCACCTTGGGAACGTTACCGCCGACCCTATGTGCGTGATTTGGCTTATGTACTGGCATGCCCCAATGTTTTGACGCAGTGGCTAGACTTTGCGCTGCATCAGATTACACATACCGTTGCCGTGCATAGCGCACAATTTTGGCAGACGCAGTTTGAGGCGTATAAGCAACGATTAGTAGAGCTAGACACCACTGCCGCCTATCAAGAGCTGACTCGCTATTTACTCAAACGCCCAAGTCCCAATCGACTGGGTTTTCATTTTGAAGGCTTAGTGTCATATTGGTTAGAGGATGGGTTCGCACGCAAGCTGCATCCGTATGAGACACTGGCTAGCAATGTGCAGCTCTATAATGGCAAGCAGACGACAGGTGAGCTTGATTTAATTTTGTATAACCATACAGAACAGCTGGTTGAACATTGGGAGCTAGCCATTAAGTTTTTTATGGGGTCAGCACCTTTTGAACCTGTGAACTGGGTTGGGATTAACTCCAATGATAATCTACAGCGCAAAATGACACACATGCAAACCAAGCAGTTTCGAGCGGTGTGGGTAGATACAGAAAACCATGGACAGGTAAAAATTGATAAGCGTTATGGCGTGATCAAAGGGCGATTCTTTTTACCAATTAATACAAATGATTGCGGTGATTATGACTGGCCATATTGGCTAACGCCGAGCTTTCCAATGCATGAGTGGTGTGATAAGAGAGACATGGCAGGTCTTGCAACGATTGACAATACAGCTTTGCGAGCCGCGCATTATATTGAATGGTTCACCAAGCGCGACTTTTGTGATGAGCGAAATGCTTATGATAGTCGCCAGCAGCCGATAGTTTGGTCAGATAGCGAGCTACCTAAAACAGGTTTATATTTTGAAGGTAATCGACCAATCGTTATCTATCCAAGGCAGTCAGACCAACTCGATGAATAAATTTAGCTAACCTAAAGTTTTAAGATGAAACTGCTTGGATAATGTTTTAGCCTTAACAATCGGACAGCTTTCACAGAGCGCTTAATAGCTCTCAATCACTTGCATTAGCTCATATCTAAGCATATCGGCACTCGGCATACGCTCAGCGTGGAAGCGCACCATCGCAATACCTGCACTGGCAAGCGCCTTATCTTTTTTATCATCCGCTTTTTGACGGGCTTTGCTACTATGCGTCCAGTCATCAAGCTCGATAGCGACCAAGGTAGTCTGAGCATCGACATCCACAATCACATAGTCAACGCTCTGGCGGCAGATACGATTGAACCAAAAGCTACGCTCTGATGTCTCGCTACTATTAGCCTCGATGATCCGTGACAGCTGTACTTGGACAAATATGTGATACTCCGGCAGCGCATTTTTTAACTTATTAAAGAATATCACTTCCGTATCGGTCATAATCGGCATCGGCGCAAATGGCCAAATAGCCAACTCATCACCGCGCACAGGTTTTGGATCAGGCTCAACGACAGGGCGTTTTGCTAATAGCTTCGGTAACGTAATCAGCCCTAAAAAGCCAACGGCCAATATTAAAAATACAACACCAAACGACATGGTTCTACCTTATACAATATGAGAGTGATGGGCTACTTGTCATTATTAATAGCAATGAACAATGCACCGACCACGACAAGGCAACCTATATAGGCTGACAGGTTATACAACAACAGATTATAAAAATGGCGCTCATCTTAACCAAGGCTACGCTAATCAGCAATCTATAAAACAAAAAACACGACAGTATTTGTCGTGTTTTTATATAGAGTAGATAAAAGTCGAATTGCAACCGTTAGAAACGCTCTAGCTTAACGCCAGTAAAGCACCCAAGCGCTGGTCGTATTAACTTTAGGGTCACTATTGATTTTATCTTTTAATGCCAATGCTGCGACTTTGCCACGTTCAGGCCCAACCACGACACGTACTCCACGACTGGTGGCACTGGTCTTGACTTGATAACCTGCTGCTCGGAATTTTTTCGCTAACTCATCTGCTTTGGCTTGGTCGTTTGCTAGAGCCACTTGCACCCCAAAACTACCCTTAGCGTCTGTTTCTTTGACTTCTTTACGCGCTTCGCTCAGTTTTTGCTGCGCTTCACGTTTTGCATCGGCAGATTTCTTCGCAAGGGCTTCTTCTTGTTGACGCTTCTTCTCACGTGCTTGTTCAGCGGCTGCCGCTTCACGCTCTAAACGCTGTACCTGTTTGCTCGATGGGATAGTAATACTTTGACCCAGTTGTAGCGCTGCCGATGGCGATAGATTGTTAGCTTGAGCCAATACTTCTACAGGCATATTATATTGTCTTGCCAGTTTGATGAGTCCATCACCTTTCTTAATTTGGTATTCAGAAGGCGATTTTGGTGGCTCATTTTTAGCCGCTTCAGCTGCTTCTCTTTTTCTCTCAGCCGCTGCTTGGGCTTCAGCCTGCTTTTTTGCTTCGGCTAGTCTCTCTGCCTCCGCTTGTTTTTTACTTTCAGCAAGTTTTTTGGCGGCCGCTTGCTCTTTGATAGCCGCTTGCCTTTGAGCTTCTTGTTGCTCTTGAACCGATTTTTGCTTCTCGGCTTCGCTAGACTTTGTAGTATCAGTAGCAGATTGACTCTCAGTACGAGGCTGAACGGTCAGATTTGTAGTAACGTCTTTTGTAGCCTCTGTACTGCTGGTGTCATCAGTAGCTGGCGCACTATTATCGACATATTGCTGGCTCTCAGCACGTGCCTTGGCCAACGCTTCTGCTTCTGCAACTTCCTGCTCTGTCAAAAACTCTTTTGCACGTTTTTCTTGCTCTGCAACGCGGGCTGCACGTTCTTTTTGCTTTTGCGCAAGGATACGTTTTTCTGTCTCGATATCAGTGGTGAGCGGCTGCGGGGACTCTTGCTCCGAGCTTGATTTGTCAACCATCGCTGACATCGGCTCTGGTTGGTCACTATCGCCAATCTGCTGCACCATGGCGTATAGCATCACGCTACCGCCGATAATCATCCCAATGCCCAATAAGGCTTGTCTCGAAAAGTTCATCCGTTTACGTCTCTTAGTTGGTAATAAGGTTGATTGAGCGGCGCAGCGACTACCTCAAAGCAGTATATCCAATCGCTTTAATCATAATCTCTTACCGCCAGTTACTGTCAGTTAATGCCATCAGGGTTCAAAATTTGTGCCGACCGTCTTCTACCAGTCTGGCAAATCATTTTGATTATAAAGCATATTTTTCATGCTGTCTGCTATCAGGCTACGACTAAGATTAACATTAAACAGGCACTACTTTAACTTAAATTGTCATATGCTAAGGGCACTTAACGCTTCCCCAATCGTATGAAACGAGCCACATACAACGATAAGGTCTTGCGGTTGGCTCGCCTCTATCACTGTATGGGTCGCTGTATGCAAACCTTCAAACTCATATATATTGGTGCTATCGACATATTTAACCAAAACACCTTGCAGCTGCTCAGTAGTCGCGGCACGAGGGTAATCAATCTCAGCGACAAACCAGTCACTAATCGGTAAGCCTGCCTCAGTCAAACGCTGTACCACTTTATCGATGTCTTTATCACCTAACATAGAAAATAGCATTTTTATCTTTGGTGTAGGGATATTCGCTGAGCTATCTTGATTATTTTGCTTGGCTACGTGCTGCTGCCAAAACGGTAATAGCTGCGCTAGTAAAAACTCAACACCTTGCTCATTATGCGCCACATCAAATAACCAGTGGCGACTATGACTCTCACGATAATCAAAACGACCTGCCAGTTTGACAATTTGTAGTGCTTGCTCAATGGCTTTGATACCGACATCTAATGGACTTGCTAATACTGCGGATAAGGCATTGGCCGTGTTAGTTAACGATAACGCAGGACGTGGTAACTGCAAGGTAACCGCTGCATTACTATATTGCCAAGTCGTTGAATCAATATCGCGGTAGCTAAAATCTTGTCCTATTTGGTAGCAAGTCGCCTGCTGAGTATCGATAGCGTGTTGCACGCTAGCTGGCATCTCAGTAGCACCGTAAATCAGAGGAATGCCGTTGCGCAAGATACCTGCTTTTTCGCGACCAATATCCTCGACATTGTCACCCAACCAGTCAACGTGATCGATGCCGATATTGGTAATGACTGCCATGTCAGGATCAATAATATTGACCACATCTAGCCGTCCACCCAGTCCCACTTCTAATACCCACACGTCACAATCTGCCTCAGCGAATATCAATAGTGCTGCTAGTGTGGTCATCTCAAAGAACGACAACGTCAAATCACATTGTAAGCGAGCTGCTTCTACTTTGCTAAAAGCCTCAATCAGCGTCTGGTCGCTGACCATCTCGCCATTGATACGTACACGCTCATTGAAGGCACTAAGATGTGGCGACTGATATAGCGCCGTCTTGTACCCTGCGGCTTTACACATTTCGGCGATGACAGCAGTTGTAGAGCCTTTGCCATTGGTACCTGCTACAGTAAATACATAAGCGTCATCTTTAGCTGACTGCACCACGCCTAACGCTTCTGCAACAGGCAATACACGTGATAATCCCATATCGATTGCAGACACATGAATCTGCTGCATATAATCGAGCCACTCAGTTAGGCTAGCACTTTCATTAGGACTATGGGCATTAGGGCTGCGAAGGTCAGAGGTTAAAAGGTCAGACATGAATAAAACCTATATAAAATTTAATAAGAGATAAAAATATATGTGTTAGCTAAAACCAAAAATAGCACTTACCGTGCAATGACGATAAATGCTATTAAGGGTCTTGCATATGCAGTAGATGTTAGCACGCAGCTAAGTCTTTATGCACTCAATAAATGATTCATTATACTGAGTCATTTATCTTGTCGAGCATCTCATTTTACTGAGCATCTACATTTGGGACGCGGCATAGTTTTGCAAGTAGACGATAGATCGTATCAATTAGCTGATGACGATGTACCACTTCATCCACCACACCATGCTCTAATAAGAACTCAGCGCGCTGGAATGGCTCTTCTAACGTCTCGCGTACGGTCTGCTCGATCACGCGCTTACCAGCGAAACCAATCATCGCTTTTGGTTCTGCTAGATGGATATCACCCAGCATCGCCAGTGATGCAGTTACGCCGCCGTACACAGGATTGGTCAATACCACAATGTAAGGAATCCCAGCGATTCTTAGACGCTCAATCGCTGCTGCCGTGCGTGCCATTTGCATTAATGACAATAGACCTTCTTGCATACGTGCACCGCCAGAAGCAGCAAAGCAAATCAAAGGTACTTTTTGCTCTAGCGCTTTTTCAGCTGCTTGCACGAAACGATCGCCAACGACTGAACCCATTGACCCGCCCATAAAACGGAAGTCAAAAGCACAGGCGACGATATCAAGGTTACGCAGTTTGCCATACATCGCAACCAACGCTTCAGTCTCACCTGTTTTTTCTTGTGCTTCACTCATACGCGCAGGATATGGCTTACTATCCACAAAGCTCAATGGATCTTTTGCCGTAAATTCTTGTCCTGTCTCGCCGTCTACTTGATCAAGTAACCAGTTCAAGCGCTCACGAGCACTCATCGGTAAATGATGATCACAATGCGGGCACACATAGCAGTTAAAAATCAGCGCTGTGTTGGTAATCATCGAATGACAATTACTACACTTGGTTGACGGTTCAGTCTCTACCGCAGACAGTGGCGCAGTCAAATGCTGCTTGATACCTGGGATAGGGCGATTGAACCATGACTGCCTATCCGTATTGCTGTTTGGCGCGGCTTTAGCAGTATTGTTATCGGGTTTTGTTATTGTATCAGTCATATTATTTGCCATCATAAAAGGCTTATTGACAAGTTTGCTCATTCGCTTGTCATTGAGAGTTTAATGGTTGTCTAAAAAAAACGTCTAATACAGTCATAACATGAGCAGTCATGCGACATACTGATAAATAAATCTCGTATGTCGGTAATTTGATTATGCGCTTGTTGATAGATAATGTATTTGCCAATCAAAGTGACGAATAAATTACTGCTATCAGACACCATATAATAGTGATGTTAGTTTACACTCGTAAACTAATTTTAGCAAAGTCATTTAGTATTGTCTTCACGTAAAGCTTTTAAGTAAAGTCTTTAGGTAAACAATACTGCGATTTGACTTTGCCGTTTCAAATAACTATTTCTTCAAATAACAACAATATGAAAGCAATAGCTATTAAGCGCTTAAGCTGTCTAATGCTGCACGTAGCTCATCCATTTTTGCCATGATGTTTTGCTGTGCATTTGCAACCGCAGCGGTATCGTTAGCATCAATATCGGCAAAATTCTGTACCAATGCACTACCGACGATAACACCATCCGCATGAGTACCGATCGCTTTTGCAGAAGCACCATCACGGATACCAAAACCGACGCATACTGGCAAGTCTGTTTCCGCTTTGATTGCTTGTACTTGAGTTGCTACATCGTCAGTATCTAGCGTGGCTGAACCAGTCACACCTTTTAGTGATACATAATAAATATAGCCGCCACAATGAGTCAATACTTGCTCACGGCGCTCAGGCAAAGTTGTTGGCGATAGCAAGAAAATCTCATTCATCGAATGATCGGTCAAATGCTGAGTGAAACTGCCCGCTTCTGCTGGCGGCAAATCTACCATCAATAGACCATCAACGCCTGACTGCTCGCATAGCGCCACAAAATTGTCATAGCCGATGATTTCAACAGGATTGAGATAGCCCATCAAGATAATTGGCGTTTGCGTATCTGTTTGACGAAACTCTGCGACCATTTTTAGCGCATCACGAGTACTCGTACCTGCTGCTAATGCACGCTCGCCAGCCAAGGCAACAGTTGGACCATCTGCCATTGGGTCAGAGAATGGTAGACCGACTTCGATCATATCGGCGCCGTGTTTCACTAAGTCGTGCAACAGACCTACCGTAGTGGTCGGATTAGGATCGCCTGCCATTACATAAGGAATCAAAGCTTTTTTATTTTGTGATTTTAAGATTTCAAAGGTACTTTCAATTCTGGTCATAGTGGTCTCTTAATTGTTATAAACTGGCTTGTTTGACCCTTCATTTCATAATCTATATTGAACAATAAAAGGTCAAACAATTTTTCTTATAAAGAAGAATCTAGTAACTTATAAATTTGATAGCTTATAAAGATATTCGTTACTACAACTCAATCCCTTCTGCTTTCATCACTGAATGCAGATCCTTGTCACCGCGACCTGACATATTAACGATAATCGTCTGATCAGGGGTCATGGTTTTAGCCAGTTTCAATGCATAAGCGACAGCATGAGCAGTCTCAAGCGCAGGAATGATACCTTCTTTACGAGTTGCCTCATGGAAGCCTTCTAACGCTTCTTTGTCAGTACAGCCGACATACTCAACGCGCTTCATATCTTTTAGGAAGCTATGCTCTGGGCCGACACCAGGATAATCAAGACCCGCTGAGATAGAATGCGTCTCTTGAATCTGGCCATCATCATCTGCCATGAGGTAAGTACGGTTACCATGTAGCACGCCGATACGACCAGCCGCCAATGGTGCTGAATGACGACCTGACTCGATACCATCACCCGTTGCTTCAACACCATACATCTTCACTTCAGTATCGTTCAGGAAGTCAAAGAACAAACCAATCGCGTTTGAGCCACCGCCAACACAAGCAACCAATGCATCAGGCATTTTGCCTGTTTTTTCTAAATGCTGAATACGTGCTTCTTTACCAATAATCGCTTGGAAATCACGAACCAATAGCGGATAAGGATGCGGGCCTGCCACAGTACCGATAATGTAATAGGTGCTATCGACATTGGTCACCCAGTCACGCATGGCTTCGTTCATTGCGTCTTTGAGAGTACGTGAGCCAGAAGTGACCGGCACAACTGTCGCGCCAAGCAAGCGCATACGATAGACGTTCATTTTTTGACGCTCGACATCGTCAGCACCCATATAGACGATACACTCTAGCCCTAAGCGTGCGGCAATCGTTGCTGTCGCTACGCCATGCTGTCCTGCACCAGTCTCAGCGATGATACGTTTTTTGCCACACATTTTGGCAAGCAGTGCCTGACCAATGGTGTTATTTACTTTATGTGCGCCTGTATGGTTTAGGTCTTCGCGCTTAAAGTAAATTTGCGCACCGCCAATCTCATCGCTCAAACGCTTAGCATGATATAGCGGCGTTGGACGACCGACATAATTAACCAAATCGTTGTGATACTCTTCCCAGAATGCTGGGTCTGCTTTGACTTTGGTATAAAGCGTTTCTAGCTCTTCTAGAGCAGCCATTAGCGTCTCAGAGACAAAACGCCCCCCATGTACACCGAAATGACCGCGCGCATCAGGATACTGGTTAAAGTCCTGTACATTTTCAGGATTGGTAAAAGTATTTACAGATTGTGCGGTAGCAGATAAATCTTTGTTCTCGACATGACTCATGATAATTCCTACTGTAATAAGTGGTATTTTTTGGATAACTTTAGATAAATAGAGAAAAAATAATAAAAGGGATAACAATCTAATAAGATTTAAGCAGAAAAATCGGAATAACGATCAACTAAGCAGATTACGTATAGCAAATAGCTTGATACAAACCCATTTAGATGGCGCCAGTGACCGTAGCGTTTTGCCATCGATCGCGCTTGACCGCTTTCATAAAGGCACGCATTTTGGCAGCGTCTTTTTTACCTTTATCAACCTCAATACCACCACTCACATCGACGCCATAAATCGGCAAATCTAATGTAGCGGCAACATTGTCGGCATCGAGTCCACCGGCCAAAACGATTGGCAGTTCGCTGTCATGTGGAATGAGACTCCAGTCAAAACGTGCGCCTGTACCGCCATACTTATGCTGATGATAAGCATCCAGTAAAATACTACTGGCACCTGCGGTCGCAAACTGGTTAATCTGAGCGCGGACACTATCGAGGGTGTCTTGCTCTGTATTGATACGCAATGCTTTGATCCAACGTTTATTGACCATACCTGCCAGCTGTTGGCATTGCTCAGGCGTTTCATCACCATGGAACTGGATAATATCAAAAGAAACGTTGTTTGCTAATTTGAGCAGCTCATCTTTAGGCATATTGACTACCAGTGCCACCACGCTGACAAAAGCAGGTACGGCAGCACTCAGAGTTTGCGCCTGCTCTATCGTGACTGCACGTGGACTTGGTGGATAAAACACCAAACCCACTGCATCTGCACCTAGCTGTGCTGCAGTCTGTATATCACTAAGCTGAGTAAACCCGCAAAACTTAACGTGCATTTTGTGACCTTGCGTTTCATGGTACTGAATATGACACCGATTATAGCGGCATCAGATAGGTTCAAGCCAAAGATAAATCGTTAGATGTGATGAGGTTTTGTTAACCAAACGGCAAAGCCATTGCATCCAAAAACTTATCCTAGCATACTTTTATCCTTAGTTTTGTTTATGATTGCGATTGATTAATATAGGGATACTTTGATGTCTAAGACTGCACAGACAGCCGCTACTGATACTGATACTGATACTGATACTGATACTGATACTGATACTGATACTGACGACCATGCTACTAGCAAAAATCCACCGCATTACTTGATGTGGTTTCGTCGTGACCTACGTATCCATGACAATACTGCTTTAGCAGCGCTTTGCGAACGTGCAAAAGAAGACAACGCCTCAGTGTCTGCCGTATTCTTTTTGACACCTGAGCAGTGGCAAGCACACGATACCTCCCTTGTACAAGTCGATCATATTGCTCGCACGCTACCTATTCTAGCAAAGGAGTTACAAGAAAAACTAAACATCACCTTGATCGTTCAAGTTTGTCCAAACTTCTCAGACTGTATAAAGGCGCTTACAACCTTATGCAATGACAATGAAATCAGCTGCATCATGGCCAATCACGAGTACGAAGGCAATGAGATTGATCGTGATAAGCAATTAAGCAAACAACTTGCAAAAAACGATATCGAGTTTGTCCGCTGGCATGACCAATGCATTTTACCACCGCAAACTATCACGACCAATGATGGCGATAGTATGTATAAGGTCTTCACCCCATTTTATAAAAAATGGCGACATACGTTGGACGTCAGCACCATCCAAATACATGAAGCATCCACAGTGGATAGCGATTATAAAATCAAACTACCATCATCGCAAACGTTTGCCAATACAATCGACGATATCAAAGCAGTAAATGAAAGAATGCTCAGTGACTACCAGCAGACATTGGAAAAGAACGACTCCTTGCAGCATATCGATATGACAGCTCAGCTTGACCAAGCAAGAGACGCTTATCCTGCAGGTGAGTCTGCCGCTTGCCAGCGTCTAGAGGCATTCGTCGATGATGATATCAATGATTATGATATGAGCCGTGATGTCCCCCATCTGCACGCAACGAGTCAGCTATCGGCTTATCTCACTATAGGCTCTATCAGTCCTAGATTCTGCTATCTACAGGCGAGCAAAGCACAAGAGAAGCTACACGGTAATGACGGTGATAATGAAGACATCAATCGCTGGATAAGTGAGCTTGCGTGGCGAGACTTTTATCGTCATGTACTGGTCGAAAAACCAAACCTGATCCGTCATCAAGCGTATAAAGAAGAGACTGACACTAAGGTTAATTGGTCATATGACAATGATGATTTTGAGATATGGTGCGCTGGCAAAACAGGCGTGCCATTGGTCGATGCAGCAATGCTTTGCCTAAATGCGACAGGGTTTATGCACAATCGCCTGCGAATGGTCACAGCGATGTTTTTGACGAAGGATTTATTAATTGATTGGCGCTTGGGTGAGCGTTACTTTATGCAGCAGCTGATAGATGGCGATTTTGCCTCCAATAACGGCGGTTGGCAATGGAGCGCGTCGACAGGTACGGACTCAGCGCCCTACTTCCGCATTATGAACCCCTTTAGCCAAGCCAATACGCACGATTCTAAAGCTCTGTTTATTAAAACTTGGCTACCAGAGTTAAAAGATATTCCTAACAGTATCTTGCACAACGAAGATAAGATGCGTAAAGAACTGGCAAAAGGTGGTAAGTTTGCCAATGTTGACTACCCTGCGCCGATGATCGAGCATAAATCAGTACGCAAGCTAGCTATTGCTGAGTTTAAAAAAGAGGCTTAGTTTTAGAAAATAACTAGCAGACTAGCCATTGGTAGTGACTGGCAACTGGCACGCGCCTGCACCCTGAGTGGTAACCGTCACTACCGCTCCCGTGAGTGCAAATAGCTGCTGCAATTGTGTTTGCGCATTTTTCAGTGCCATATTCATGACATCACCTCGGCAGGCACGCTCAAGCACTTCTTTTTTTGCCATGGTCTGTGCTTGTGCCAATATCTTAGGATCAACTTGCATCATACCAAAAGCCCCTGTCTGCCAGTCGTAAATCTCAATATCATCCAAATATACTGAAAATATCTCTGTAGGCGGCAAAGTAATATTGATTTGCGGCATAGTGGCAGCTGGTGAGTTGGTGTCAGCTACTTGCTCTTCATCCACATTAGCTGGAGCAGGTTGCACCACCTGTACCATCTCAGGTGTCAGTGCACTCAAATCAACGCCTGCCTCTACACGACCATGAGCAATAAACAATGCCTTTTGCTCATCTTGCCACAGTTTCATCCAGCTCCCGGGTCGCTCGCTCGTAATCACTGTATCAACACTGAATGCGACAGTATGTAAGCGGTTTAACTGCTGAATTTGCGTAACCACCCCTTCACGAGTAATAGTTTCTATCGGCGCTTCTTCTGGTTTGTTTTGCGCGCTATAAATAGCAAAAACAATCGCTACTAAGCCAATGAGTAATATCACCCACGACATTGTCGCAATAGGACGTTTCTCAGGCTTTTGAGTGTCATTAGCGTTATTCATATCAGGATTATTCATAGAAGCTACCTTTATAATGTTGCATTGTTTTTACAAGGCTAACTGTGTTTTTATAAGGCTAACTGTATTATCAATACTCTGTAATACCTGAGCTATAAATGCGACTATTGTGCAGTAACTTCAAGTAATGGCTACCATTCCTCTACATAACTTTATGCATAAACCTCTACGCAACCACCTCAATAAACTGTCTCTCAAGTAATCAGTGCTTTCACTATAAAATCATACGAATAGCTCAATTATTTATCCCTTATTGAAGCCTTTGCATCACGTTC
Source organism: uncultured Psychrobacter sp. (assembly GCF_947500265.1). Lineage (GTDB taxonomy): Bacteria > Pseudomonadota > Gammaproteobacteria > Pseudomonadales > Moraxellaceae > Psychrobacter. The sequence continues at coordinate 90,229 of NZ_CANMRN010000007.1, forward strand.
GGTCTGAAAAGACAAAAAGTCATTGCGTCTTAGGCGAACTTTACCTAACATAGTCAGATTGTATGAATAAAATGTCAGTCTCAAAGCATTTATCAGGGTTTTGACCTGAATATATTGCATTTTTGGCATATTGATACATCAAATCAAATTTGCCTCTCTTTTATGAGAGTGGTTTTTACTGATGTGCTTTGTATATAAGCAGGTTGGTAACTAGGAAATACCCTAGATTATTGCTAAGTGATAAAGGTAAGCTTGCGGCGGCAATGAAACGATTAGCCATACGCTCAACATCCTACTATTTCTTATTTTTTTATCGTTGATAAGGTTACGCTTTATTTATGAAAGCCAGTCAATTTTTATTTGCCACACTAAAAGAAACCCCAAGTGACGCCGACATCGCCTCAAGCCAATTGATGGTGCGTGCTGGTCTTATCCGCAAGATTGCTTCTGGATTATATATTTGGTTGCCTATGGGTCTGCGTGTCTTGCAAAAGGTCGAACGCATTGTTCGTGAAGAGATGCAAAACGTCGGTGCACAAGAAGTGCTTATGCCGATGACTCAGCCTGCTGAACTTTGGCAGACGACCGGACGTTTTGATGATTATGGTCCTGAGCTATTGCGCTTCAAAGACCGTCATGATCGCGACTTTGTACTTGGTCCAACGCACGAAGAAGTCATCACCAATCTAGCACAAGGTGAGCTACGTAGTTATAAACAACTACCGATTACTTTCTTTCAGATTCAAGGTAAGTTCCGTGATGAGATTCGTCCACGCTTCGGTGTGATGCGCGCACGTGAATTCACCATGAAAGATGCTTACTCTTTCCATGTGGATCAAGCCTCATTGGCCAAGACTTACCATGATATGTATGACGCTTATACACGCATCTTTACCCGCTTGGGCTTAGATTTCCGTGCGGTACAAGCAGATACGGGCTCTATCGGTGGCTTTGCCTCACATGAGTTCCATGTATTGGCAGATAGCGGCGAAGACGACATTGCGTTTTCGGACTCATCTGACTATGCAGCCAACGTAGAGCTAGCAGAGTCTGTCAGCACCGCTGAGCGTCAACCACCGAAAATGGAGCGTGAAGACGTTCTAACCGAAGGCATGACCAGCTGCAAAATGGTTGCTGAACACTTGGACATCCCGTTAGAAACGACGGTTAAAACCTTGATCGTTCATGGTCATACTGAGAATGATGAGCCACAACTGATTGCTATCGTATTGCGCGGCGATCATCAGCTCAACACTATCAAAGCTGAGAAAATCGAAGAAGCAAATGTACCATTGACTTTAGCATCTGACGAAGAACTAAAAGCGGCAGGTCTGCACAAAGGCTATATCGGCGTTAATTTAGATATGCCTGTATTCGTTGATCGTTCGGCAGCTGCGTTATCAGATTTTGTCTGCGGTGCCAATGAAGTGAACAAACATACTATCGGTATGAACTGGGCGCGTGATACACGCATTACTCGTATCGTTGATGTGCGCAATGTACAAGAAGGCGACCCGTCTCCTGATGGTAAAGGCAGCCTTAAAATCAAACGTGGTATCGAAGTCGGTCATATCTTCCAGTTGGGTGATAAATACTCACAAGCGATGAACTGTACGGTTTCTGGCGAAGATGGCAAACCTGTTACTTTGATGATGGGCTGTTATGGTATTGGCGTTAGCCGTATCATTGCCGCTGCTATCGAGCAGAACAATGATGAAAACGGCATCATGTGGCCAAAAACGCCAACGGTTGATGATTCAATCGCTCCTTTTGAAGTCGCCATCATCCCCATGAAGTCTAAAGAAGAGACGGTCATGCAGACGGCAACCGCCCTGTATGAAGAGTTAAAAGCTCAAGGCATCAACGTGCTACTGGACGATCGTAACGAGCGCCCAGGCGTTAAGTTTGCTGATCTTGAGTTGATTGGTATACCGCATCGTATCGTCGTCTCTGATCGCAACTTGGCTGAAGACAAATATGAGTACGTCAATCGCCGTGAAGCCGAAAAGCAAATGCTAAGCCGTGAAGAAGTCATGGCAAAAGTAAGCGGTAAATAGTTTTGTAAATAAAGACTGTATAACAAAAAGCGCCTATCTCACATGATGAGATAGGCGCTTTTTTATTGGCTTAAGATTGATGTATTTTTAGCGAGAACTTACTGGCGAATCAAACGGCTTGGCGTAGGCAATAGACTGATATCACTAACACGGCAAGGATTGATATCGATACCACCGCGGCGCGTATACCACGCCCGTACCATTAGCTCGCTTGGCTGATAGTATTGACTCAAATCAGCAAATATCTGCTCGACACACTGCTCATGAAAACCATTGTGCTGACGGAAGCTCAATATATAACGCAGCATATTTGCATTATTAAAAGGCTTATCAGTTGTAATCGATACGGCCAACGTACCCCAATCTGGTTGATTGGTCACTGGGCAGTTACTGCGCAGTAGATTGGAATAAAAAGTATAGGGCTGCATACCCTCATTTGCCACACTTTCATCGTTCGCCCCTACTGCGTTCTCACTCAGCAGCGACGCATCAGGATGTTCAGTTAACGCAACTTTATCCGTGCTATCTGCCAATGCCTCATCAATGCAAATACCCTCAGGCTGAGCAATCAATAACGCTGTTTCGTTACCATCTAGATCATCGTTTAAACCAAATAACGCTACCTGTACGTCTGTTTGCAAACAAGCTGACAAGTCTTTCGCAATCAACGCTTGTACGTCATTCCAACTGGCAAACTCGGTAAAGTTAATGCTATTCAAGTATAGCTTGAGCGATTTTGATTCTACGATAAATGGTGAGCTAGCAGGAATGCTAAAGCGTGCAATCGCTACTTGCGAGATACCTTGCGGATTTAACCAAGATATCTCAAAGGCCTGCCACCAATCGACACCGACGGCTAGCTTGTCGTCTTGCCAACCAATCGCATCACGTCCCATGCTGCGCGCAATCGGATATAGCGTCTCTGGGCTATACTCAGTTGGATAGTCTGTGGTTTGCTCACCCAAGATACCATGAATACTCATCTGTCTTCCTAATATTAAACCGTTTAAAATTTGCTCTAAATAATAGTATGCTTAGCGAATAATACACACTACAAACGTACACGTGAACCGTTACTTAGCAAGCGATAAGCGATGGTATAAAATATCGCACAGAACATAAAAATAGCCGCCATCGAATACCAAACATTGACATCAGAGTAGCCAAGAATACCGTAACGGAATGAGTTGACCATATAGACGATAGGGTTCAGTAGCGAGATATTTTGCCAAAATGGCGATAAATTCTCCATCGAATAAAACACACCGCCAAGATAGGTCAATGGCGTCAGTACAAAGCTTGGGATAATAGAGATATCATCAAACGAGCGTGCAAATACCGCATTGATAAAACCGCCTAACGAAAACAAGATAGACGTGCCAAGTACCGTAAATACAGTCACAAATAAATGCTCGATACCAAGATCGGTAAAGAAAAGCGCCACTATCGAGACAATCACACCGATAGCCAGTCCACGGAAGATACCACCACTGATATAACCCATCAAAATAGCATGCTTGGATACTGGCGAGACCAAAAGCTCTTCGATACTAGACGTGAACTTGGCACTAAAGAAGCTTGAGACGACGTTAGAGTAACTGTTGGTAATGATCGACATCATGATCAAACCAGGCACGATAAACTGCATGTAAGGCACGCCGCCCATCTCACCCACACGCGAACCAATCATCTTACCAAAGATGACAAAATACAAACTCATCGTGATAACTGGCGGTAGTAACGTCTGCGGCCAGATACGTAAAATACGGCGCACTTCTTTGAACCAAATAGTACGAAACGCAATCCACTTCTTACTCAATGACATTGTTTTATTATGATCGACTAGTTCCTGACTCATAATCCCGCCTCCTTCATGCTATCTGCACTCTGAATGTTTTTGTCTACCAAGCGCATAAATAACTCTTCTAGTCGGTTGGCTTTATTGCGCATACTCGCCACACTGATACCTTTATCAGACAACTGATCAAAGACACCGTTTAGTGACTCACCTTCTGTCAAGGTAACTTCTAGCGTTTGCTCATCTGGTTGCGAGACTCCTGTAACTCCTGTCAGAGCCAACTGCTCAGTGAGCGGCATATCCAAATCAAATACAAACGTCTCTACGGACAACTGCGCCAGTAGCTCTTTCATTTCTGTATTGATTCGAATCTCGCCGTGATCCAAGATCGCAATGCGTTTACACAATTGCTCAGCTTCTTCGAGATAATGAGTCGTCAGAATAATAGTGGTGTTTTCTTCGATATTAATCTGCTGCATAAACTCCCACATCGATCGGCGAAGCTCGATATCGACACCCGCTGTTGGCTCATCAAGAATCAATAGCTTTGGCTTATGAATTAATGCACGGGCAATCATCAAACGGCGTTTCATACCACCAGATAGCTCACGTGATTTACTGTCGCGTTTATCCCATAGTCCTAGCGCGGTTAACAGTCTCTTTGCTCGTGGTTTGGCTTCTTTTGCAGGAATACCAAAATAACCCGCTTGCGTAATCAGGATATCTTCGACTTTTTCGAACATATTAAAGTTAAATTCTTGCGGTACAACGCCAAGGTATTGCTTGGCAATCGAAGGGTTCTCTAATAGGTCTGTGCCGAAAATATGGACGCTACCAGTGGTTGGCTTAAACAATGAGCTAATAATACCAATCATGGTAGATTTGCCTGCGCCGTTTGGCCCGAGTAACGCAAAGAAACCACCTTGTGGTACTGTTAGATCAACCCCTTTTAATGCCGAAAACCCATTATCGTAGGTCTTGGATAGGTTTTTTATGGAGAGTGCTGGTGCATCAGACATGAAGACCTCTTTATTTGTTATCAATTTATATAAAATGCGATTTTAGAATAATAGGCCGTGTTGAACATTCGACTATCATTATCATATAGGCAAAAGCCGTATAAGAATGTTCAACACACTCTACTATCTAAAGGTGACAATGTACGGTAATAAACGAACTAATCTCATAAAATGAGGCTACTCGTGGCGAATTTCAACTGCCTTATATTCGAAGTACCATATTAATAATACTCATCATGAAAAAGCGCCTATCTCATCACTGAAATAGGCGCTTTATAGATAACTATCGTAAAAGCTTGGAAGGTAATCAACAAAGATTAGCTTGCTTCTGCGACCATATAATCTACGGCATTTTGAACTTCTTCATCAGGAATATCCGCGCCACCTTTTGCAGGCATCGCATTGAAACCGTTGATAGCATGGGTATATAGCGTATCTTTACCTTTTGCGATACGTGGGCCCCAAGCGCCAGCATCACCAAAGATAGGAGAGCCTAGCAAGCCTGCAGTATGACAAGTATGACATACAGCATTATATACCGCTTTACCGTCACGAGGACCGTCGCCAGCAGCTGGGCCAGATGAGCGTGCCGTTACATCACAAGCTTCACCGTCTTCAAAACAGATATTGGCAACAGGCTGGATACGCGCAATCAGATTAGGATACAAAGCAATTAGCTTCTGTACTTGCGGCGTATCTTGTGGAATTGGCTCTTCATCAGCGGCAGGCGCTGCAGCAGCAGTTTCTTCGCCTTCTGCTGCTGCAGCGGCTTCGTCAGTAGGCGCAGCACCATCTGTCGTATCTGCAGCAGCTTGGGTATCGTCACCTAGCGTTTCAGGAGCAGCTTCTACGACCTCTTGGCCTTCTGCTACGTCTGATGCAGTTACAGGAGTGTCTACAACATCTTCAGCTTGGCTCACCGCGATACTAGCGATTCCTAGAATGGCAGCTGCCGATAACATAACTACTTTTCTCATTCGTCACGTTCTCTTATTACGTATACAAGGACTAGCACGGCTCGGACATTCTGTCTGTCCTCCTTTGACGACCTCTAAGTCTTCAATAGCAGACAGCCATCCCGCGTGCCAGCGCACTTGCAATCGGTGATTATAAATATGAATTCTCCCCAACATTATAAGGGAAAAGGCAGGTAAATTGCCATGCTTGTTTAATGACTTGGCTGTTTTTTCTTAAAAAACCTCAATCGCGACTGTCATTTATTGGCTTTATGCTTTTTATTTGTTAGACTAAGCGGTCTTTATTTCTAGACACCTTATGCTAATTATCATGCGTATCTAAGCGTGACAGTCAGACATATCGTTATCATATGCGCTCGTAGCTCAGTTGGATAGAGTATCGGTCTCCGAAGCCGAGGGTCGTGGGTTCGATTCCCGCCGAGCGCACCAATCATCGTATTTCACCCTTCCCTAACATTACCTAAAACCTTTACAACCCTCTAATATCAAGATATTAAGTCTTTTAACATTACTTGCCATTACCTAGCAGCACCTATAGAATGTTGTTAAATTTGTTGTTAAAACATTTAACATTTTTTACGGGTTCCCTGAATATGAGAAAAGACTATCTACTAACTGACAATGGCGTAAAGTCCATAGCTAAGCAGTCAGCACCTGACAAAGTCACTCGTCACAGTGATGGTAATAGCTTATCTCTAATACAACATCCTAATGGCTCACTATTTTGGCAAATGTCATACCGCTATCAATCGGATAAAGATATTAAGCCCAAACAAAAAACCTACCAGATCGGTATCTATAAATCATCAAAGCAAATGATCGATTCATCATTCAAGCCTCAAGTATCGCTAAAGCAAGCGCGTATCGAACGTGATAAGGCAAAAGCATTATTGGCTGGCGGTATCGACCCAACCGAACACAAAAGCGTTGAGAAGAACAACTTTGAACAAAAGGACTTATTTAACGTCATTGCTAAAAGCTATCTTGATGAAAAATCCAAAACCACTGTAAAGAACGTGCAAAAGCTGCAAGGGTTCTTAGACAACCACATATTAAAACATCTAGGTGACTATCCTATTGGTACCATCACCGCGCAAGATATTATTAAAACAGGGCTTGCCATTCAAGCCACCTTTGAGCAGCAAGGCAAACACACCTCAGAGACCGCGCATAAATGTATGGGGTTGATTAGCGCCATCTTTGAGTATGCTATTAACACTTTAGGCTATGATATTACCAATATTGCTATTGGACGTAATAAGGCTCTTAGACCGCATAGAGCCGAACGTATGAAAGCGGTAGAGCAGCACCAATTCCCCGACCTACTCCGCAATATTGATCAGTACATTAATAACCACCCAAACGCTCATGAGCAGACCGTAGCGGGTTTACAGCTGATGACGCTGTGCTTTGTGCGTACCAAAGAGCTAAGGCACTTTGAATGGTCAGAGATTGATTATCATAAAAGCGTATGGCGTATTCCAGCGCATAAGATGAAAATGCGCCAAGACCATATTATTCCGCTGTCACCGCAAGCAATGGCTATCATTGAACGTATGCGTCCCTTAACAGAGCAGACAGGCTATGTGTTCTATAACTTTGAATCAAACAAAACCTATAGTGAAGCATGGTTTAATCAGGCACTACAGCGCATGGGCTATACAGGTGACCCCTACCCTAAAATGACGGGGCACGGCTTTAGGCAGCTTGCCAGCACAGGACTGTATGAGCTGCAATTTCGTGAAAGCCTCATAGAGATACAACTTGCCCACTTAGAGCAATCGAGCGTGAGAAGGCGCTACGACTTATCAGAGCATTTAGCCGAGCGCCAAATGATGATGCACCGCTGGGCGAACTATCTCGATGACTTACGCGCGGGCAAGGCGGTCAGCTTTGATTTGTTGACTCCTGATGAACTCACTAAAGAAATGGAAAGCCGTAATGAGCAAACGACTGATATAGCACTGCATGACAAGGACATACTGATAAAGAGCTTGCAGGCACAAGGCGTATCGCAAGAAGTACTAGCCAAACTTGCTGAACAACTTTAACACCACTACCTTACTAGTTATTTTCAGCATTGGGCTGGCAAGCCAAACTTGATAGCGCTAATCGCTGTCATCACTGATTGCAAGGCTAGGATTAATTACCCGAACGACAGCCACCGCACCCTTAGCTGTCAACGCCTTGCTCCTTTTTTGATTTAAGGGTGTGAGGGTGCGAACTGTGAATATATTACTCAAGGAGTTTCTAACATTTGAGGAAGTAGGTAAGTATTTAGAGCAGCATGGATTTTCTTATAATGAACAAATAGAAGAAGATTATTACAAGCTAAAGACTTTCATATTAGATCTTTATAACGAAAAAAAGCTCAACCCTGTTTTTCATTATGATGGTATGAGTCATGTAAGTGTTGTAGACGCTTATGAAGATGAAGATGCTTATGAAGATGAAGATGGAGATGCTTATGAAGATGAAGATGAAGATAATATCGTTTTAAGTGCTCATTATAAATCAGAAAATGGTTACTTCTTTATACATAATAGACAGTTTTATGATCTTCTCAATAATGCAAAAATTCCAATTGATGAAAATATGTGTTTACAAAACTATGTAAAATTTAAAAAACATCCTATCTATAACATAGATGAAGAGAAAGAAGTGACTTTTAAAACTGTACATTTACATAAACCTAGTGAACAGAAAATGCTAGATATACATGGTTTGAGATATCCCAAAGTTGATTTAGATAAGCTGTTTAGACCAACAACCCAAATTTCTAGCTCAAAGATAAATAACGATAACCGATTTAAAGAACTTGTGTTAAAGAAAGAACACTTAGGTGAACATCAAAAACTACTTATTACTTATGCTTTGTTCACACCGAGACAAATAGCTTGCCTGCTTACTGATTACAACCCAGCATATAACCATAATGATGATTTTTATAATGCGCGTTTGGATATGGTAGAAAATGCTGTACAGGTTGACACTTTAATTCCTATTAATAATGAAGAACAGATAATAGCTAAAAAGGTCAAAGAATGGCTTGCTCATCATAACTTTATCTTTGAGGGTTTTAACGATGATCTGCACATTGATATTGATGATTTAGATAATCTAGCAATAGATTACCTAAAGCGTATAGCTGAACTCGAACAAGAAATAGAAGACGCAAAAAATACTGGTGGTTTCTCAATAGGAACGCCTACAGTAGCGCATGGTGAATCTAAGACCAATGAGCAGTTAGTCAATGAATTGGCAGCCGCTAACAACCAAATAGCTAAACTCAAAAGCCAATTAGAACAATCTACGACTGATAAACGTTCTTATACGACTCCAGCCATGAAAATCATGAATAAAGTTATTACCGAATTTTGGCTTGATTACAATCCTAATCAATCAGCACCAAAGCAAGAGATTATTGTCAGATGGATAACAGGTAACTTTAATGATGTATCAAAAGCTTTAGCATTAAATATTGATAAAGTTTGCCGTCATAGCGAAGCAAGAAGCGGAGGAAAATATAAAAGATAGGCGTATTTTAAAATCATTGCTATAACAGCTATCAGCCCTTGTCTATCAAGGGTTTTTTATTGCCCTGATAGCAATATTATTGCCATAACATCATATCAAAAGTGCTTGCATGATAGCCGATATCACCCCGTAACATTCACTTCATAGCAGGGCATTACCGCCCATTCCTCTAACAGCTATGGAATGAATTATTATGACCTTAATTGATCAATATCTAAGAATGACAGATCTTGCCAATCAACCTGAGCGTAAAGCCAAAACTTATACCACTAAATTAGGCCAACAGCGCACCGTCACTGCCAAAGCCGCCACACGCGGTATCACAGGCTTTAGTGTTAAGCACATCTACCATTTAATCAACCAAAATAAATTCCCAGCACCCGTAAAAATTGGGCGGGCTAGTTTATGGCGCTTGTCTGAAATCAATAGCTGGCTAGATAGTCGTGCCCAGCCGTCAGAAGACTATACCACCGCTAATGCACAAGAGGGGGTTTGACATGACAACTTCAGCCGCTGCCCCAGTGACCAACGAGCCAGTACCTAAGACCCAAATAGAGATAATCAGAGCGCATTTAATGACAGGCGCGACTATCACTATATGGGACTCTATCAGCCTTTATAAAATTACAAGTTTAGCCCCTCGCATACATGAATTGCGAGCGGAAGGTATGTTCATTCAAAGTGAAATGGTCAAGCATAACAATAAGTGGTTTGCCGTCTATTGGCTCGATGAGCAAACATTGCTTGGAAGCGAACTATCTACCAAGGAGGCGAATTAAATGCACAATCATCCTAGTGTATCAATCGACACCCCAGACAGCCGCCTAGTGACTGTGGATAGTATCTACTTACGCCTCATGAATGATCGTGTACAAGATATCTGTATTAATACTGAGCACTTGGCCACCGCGCTAGACGCTATCAAAACAAAAGACCACGTTAGCCAAGGCATTCTTGTGGCGGTAAAATCTGCTCTTTATGCCAATAGCGAGCTGGCAAGTATTGTCAGTGGAATGTTTTGTGACTACGCATTGCCATACCAAGTGGAGGTATCAAGCGATGAGTAATAATGATATCAAAACCGACCTAAAGCCCCACCATACGCCAGTCAATGAGCCGCAATCTGACAAGCATGCCTTACTACTAAGACTTAGTATATACATGGCATGGATGGGTATCTTCAGCCTGCTGATATCTTTAGTTGCTCACACACAATTAAATAGCAAATCGTCTGTAACCGACACTAACAATAGTACGGTAAGAGAGGACGGATGATAGATAACCAACGAAGAGTCGTTCAAGAAAAAGCCCGCCGGATCGGGGCGGGCCTATCTAATTTCTTATCTAACTATATGCTGGCAGGTAATATTCAACTAACTAAGTTAGCTAATATTAGTAATAGCATATTACGCGCCAGCGATGTTATAGGAGGTGGGTGATGCACTACTATAGTTTTAATATAGCAGATTATAAGAAAGACACAGACTACTTAAAGCCTATAGAGCATTATATTTATCGTTCATTAATAGATCGCTACTACTTGGATGAAATACCAATACCCAAAAGAACCCAACCGCTTTTGCGTAGGTTAAAACTAGAATCTGAAGTCGAGATTGAAGCGCTTAATTTCGTACTGAATGAGTTTTTTACGCTAGAAGACGATGGATATCATCATAGCCGTATTGATAATGAAATCGCAAAGTATCAGGCGAATGCTGAAAAGAACCGTGAAAATGGTAAGAAAGGAGGCAGACCGCCTAAGAATAAACCAAAAAAAACCCAGTCGGTTAGCAGTGAGTTAGCAGTGGAAAGCGAATTAAAGCCTAACCAAGAACCATTAACTACTAACCAAGAACCATTAACTAACTTACCTTTTGATGATTTTTGGAATGCATATGACTATAAAAAAGGAGGTTTAGCAAAACCAGAAGCTAAATGGCTATCTCTTGGTATTGAGACACAAAAGCTAATCATGGCTCATGTTCCAAGCTATGTTAAGTCAACACCTAATAAAAGTTATCGCAAATACCCTATGACCTACTTAAATAACGAAAGCTGGCTTGACGAGATAACAGACTCGGACATAAGTAGCAATTATGCAGAGCAAAGTAGCAGCGCCCGTCCTCATAGCAACCGTAGTGACTCGTTCGACTCTCAGCCACAGGTCAAGACATTGAGCCATGAGGAACAGATAGCAGCAAATAAAATCAACATGGAAAAGGCGGGGCTAAAAGTATGAGTTTTTATAATATCGATATAGAAAAGGCGCTACTGGCTTCGCTCATGAGCATAGAGAAGTCTTTTGAAATCGTGGCCAGCAAGATTGATGCTAACGACTTTGCAGCAAACAAGCATGAGCTAATATTTCAAGCAGTTAAGGCCTTGGATAAAGATGGTCTGCCATACGATACGGTTATGGTTCACGATTGGTTAGCCTCTAATAATTACGGTATTGATGTTCCTGACAGTTATCTTGCCGAGGTATTGAGCACAAGCCCAGCCACATTATTTAATCTTAAGGCCTATGCCGACCGCATACTCGAGCTGTCAAAGTATCGAGCTGTTAATCGAGTGCTTCTACAAGCGCAAGACGAATTAAGGCAAGCTGATACGCGTCTTGATGACAAGGTGAACGGGATCATTGAGCAGCTAACGACTGTCATTGATACCAACAAAAGCGGTAGCGGTGCACGATCTGTTGGCTCATTGATGGAGGGCTTCTTTAATAATTTACAAGCAGCAAGCAAGGGTGAGGTAAGGCCGTTCTCTCCCACTGGATTTGATGAGCTTGATAACCGATCCCCCATACAGAACGGTGATTTGGTGGTAGTGGGTGCGCGTCCCTCGATGGGTAAGACTACGTTCGGTCAAAACATAGTGCAGAGCATGGTTAAGGATAGCTTTTATACAGACAGCAAGGGGGAGCACAAGCACAAGGCTGGCGTGTTTTTTAGTTTAGAAATGACAGAGGCGTCAGTTATGCAACGATTCATGTCGTCAATGGCAGGAGTAGATCTAGGGGTTATTAGAAGTGGCATGAATGTTAGTACTGACGATTGGGCGAACTTGAATAACACAGTCAGAGACTACAGCAAAGAATATCCTATGTTCATCGAGTCAAGATCATTAATTACCTATCATCAGATGCGAACGACTTTGAATAGAATACGCAATCAGTATGGCGAGATTGGAGTCATTATGATTGACTATCTACAGATCATGGGCGGTATTGATGGTAAGGATAGAGTGAATGCGCTTGGTGAAGTCACAAGGCACCTAAAAGCGTTCGGTAAAGAGTTTAATTGCCCCGTATTACTTTTATCACAGTTGAACCGCAGTCTAGAAAGCCGACCCGATAAGCGGCCTATTATGAGCGACTTAAGGGAGTCGGGCGCAATCGAGCAGGAAGCCGATGTGATTATGTTCTTGTATCGTGACGAGGTTTATAACGAAAAATCAAAAGATAGGGGTATAGCGGAGGTAATTATCGCTAAGAACCGCCAAGGCCAAGTTGGCACCGTTCGACTAGGATTTGAGGGCAGGTACTCGCGCTTCACTAACTACAGTCCAATGACTAGCGACCTTGACGCAATTCCTGATTTTCGCAGCAACTCTTAGCTGGCAAGTAGGTGTCATTATGATAATGAACCTTATAAGCTTAAAGAGGTGTACGTTAAACGTATGCCTTCTTTTGTGCCTCACAATATATCTATCAGCATAGGAGTTTATCAAACTTATTGACAATCAAACCCTAATCCAAACTTGGATTACCCCTCCTAACCGTCATCATTTACTATCTTTGACACCACAAATTAGGAAGCAAAACCATGGAATCAAGAAAGTTAGGAAGCAAAAAACGACTTTTTTGAAATATTAAAATCACGGCAATCGCTTGACTCATAATGGCTACAGTGGAATCAGAGAAGAAAAAAGGAATCAAGAGGAAGCAAGAATTGGTAATCGAGTTATCTCTTTCATTCTTGAGATTTTTTTTAGTTAATTAGATATTTTTTCCAAAATTCGCGTTTTTGGGGGAGATTCAAATTTTGTTAACCATTAAGATATTGGTTATAGACAGTAAGCAACTGGCTATATGAAATCAACTGAACCTTTAATGGAGTAACAACTATGAAAGTTTATATGAATAATGGCGGTCAAGGTGCAGGCTGGCCGAGCACAACAGGTAACCCATCAGGTGGTGGTCGCGATAACAACCCATCGAGCAAATAGGTAGTTAGCTGGTAATTACCAGTTATATTCAGGCCACATGTGCAATACGTGTGGCTTGCTTCTTTAAATAATCCGGCCATTCAACACGTGGATTGTTTACATGTTCACTGACCATCTTCTCGTATTTGACCGTCATAGACTCCCATAAACTATAATACTCATCAAAGTTAGCGCATTCTTCCTCTTTATTTATCTTATTTTGCTTCTCAAATCTCTCATAAATATTTTGAAAGAAAGCATATATAAACCAGATCATTTTTTCAGCACTAGGAGGAAGTCCACCAAGTTCGTTTATATCTTCATTTTTTATGTATCTGACAAACGATTTTTGAGAACTAACTAATACCTCGTTATGCTCATCTTCTGGAGAGTCTTCCATACCTAATAACCAGTAAAACTCTTCAAGACTAATCCAGTTTCTCTTACTGTCACGTTCGCTTTTTTTATCTAAAAAACTATACAACTGACCATCTTCATCATTTGTTCTCCAATTGATCTTGTTTCTAAGACCATAATGACCTTTTGGCATTTCTTTAGGTTCTGAGTTTTTACGGACTTGTTTAGTTTTCTCGCTACTATAAAAATAAAGGTCGGTTAATATAAAATGTATGAATGAGCGTGATGTACAAGTAAACGGACTACCTTTTTTATGAGTCAGGTTATATTTTTTAGTTGCCGTATCATATTCCCATTTATCTGGATCTCGCTTATGCATAAACAACCAGCCCAAACTGATTGGCATAATATCCTTTGAATAAAAATTAGCATGAACCACAACATCAAGATTAGCGATAAAGCTAAGCACTATAAACGAATAGAACTCTCCTGCTAGCATATTTATATTAAGCGCCTCACTTTCATAATTAAAAGCCTTAAATAAGTAAGTCTTGAAGTTCGTAATAAGCTTGCTATTAAATTTCTGACTCAAACAGTCATCTATAATCTTGGCATGCTCAAGTAAGTGGGTTGATGTTTCAGCACCAAATATACATAGCAATGATTCATAAGGATGTTTAGATAACTCTCCCTCTTCTAAGTTTATATCTTCTGGTTTAATACTCCCTTTTTCCTGCGTCGTAGCTAAGTTATCAAATATATCTGCAACCTGAACTTTCTGCTTTCTAGATATTTTAGACAGCTCTTTTGTCAACTTCCTCATCAGAGCTTTGCCTTCAGGTATGCCTTTCCTCAAAAAAAGCGAGGACGGTAGCATACTAATGTTATAACGCTGTATTTCATCTTCAGTGTCGCAGAGATTAATGTTTTTATCCGTCATGCTGTGTGCCTCTTATTCTCTGTATAACCTATCCTGAAACCTCATCACCCAGCTTCGTATCAAGCATCAATCGAATAAACTGCTTAAACTGATTCGGGTTAGACAGTAAATGCATAGTCATATCTTCAAACGTACCTTTGGCATCAAACATAGCATCCTCGGCAGCGTTTGGATAACCACCCAGCATAATCTGATCAACACTGTTATTAGTGAACTGCTTGACCACGATCTCGTTCTCTGTGACTTTATCCCAAATGGTATTCATAAAATTCACTTTATCTTTATCAGTAAAGTCCTCGCCAGCAAATACCTCGTTCAATCGATTAATGACTTTTGACAGTAGCTCTTCTTTTTTGTCTTTGGGCGTGGCCGTACCAGCACCGCCGCCAGTTTCTAGCTCGCCACTACCTTCTTGTAGTTTTAGGTCTTGCTGGTGCAGCTTTGAGACACGGTAATGACTCATAACGATGTTACTTAGATCGACGTCCTCTTCGTTGTCCACGCTTTCACGTAGCATCGGCTGTAGGTTACGCGCGTATAGGCTCAGCTTCTCTAGCTCTTTATCGTCATAGTCCACGATTTGCGACATAAACTCATATTGACGGGTAAAGGTGCCTAGATCCTTTTTAAAGATTTCCAGCGCATCTTGATCAGCTTTAAAACCTTTGTAGTCGTTCTCCGCATTAGTGATTAGCACCACATTGCCAGTCCCTTTTGCTTGCTCAAGCATATTCTTAGCATGCTGTGCTTTTGTACGAGCCTGATGGTATTGCTTTTGCCAACGCTCGACCGCTGGCTTGCAGATATTACTAATGGCAGCGTTAGACTTGTTCTTACTATAAAAGGCCTCAACAAACTGATCGACCTCATTCCATAAGAAAATACCGCTGGCACGCAGTTTCTCATAAAGGTCAAACACCTGATCAGGGTCAGACACATCCGCTAAGGTTGCGGTCTCATAATATGGCTGAAATGCTTCGAGAATATCGTCAGGATCATTAAAGAAGTCGAGCACAAACGTACCGCTCTCTGCTTTACCCTTATAGGTACGGTTCAACCGTGAAAGCGTTTGTACGCAGTCCACGCCAGTTAGCTTCTTATCCACGTACATGGCGCACAGTTTCGGCTGGTCAAAGCCTGTCTGGAACTTATTGGCCACTAGCATCACTTGATAGTCATCACTGTCAAAAGCTTTACGCATATCACGGCCTTTTAACCCAATATTCATATTACTCTCAGTAAACTTCTCACCGACAAGCGTACCACTGTCAGGATCATTGTCGTTAAAAGCAACCTCTCCTGAAAAGGCGACCATAGCATTGATACCGCGGTAACTGTTATCACTGATATATTTATCAAAGGCCAGCTTATAGCGTACCGCTTCTTTACGTGAGCCTGTCACTACCATCGCTTTGGCTTGCCCGCCGAGTAAGCCTTTTATGTTGTCGTTAAAGTGCTCAATGATGATTTTTACTTTCTGCGCGATGTTATGATCATGCAGTCGCACCCAGTTATTCAGCTTAATCTTCGCGCGGCGAGCATCAACTTCATCATCAGTAGCGGCCATCTTTTGCTTAAGCTGATAGACCACTTTATAGTTGGTGTAGTTTTTAAGCACATCTAGGATAAAGCCCTCTTCAATGGCTTGGCGCATGGAATAGACATGATAAGCCGCTGGCAGGTTATCTTTTGAGGCTGGCAAGTCAGGATTGGGCAGACGGCCAAATAGCTCAATGGTTTTTGGCTTAGGTGTGGCGGTAAAGGCGTAATAGCTTAGATTCGGGCTGCTACGACGTGCGGCTAACGTGGCATCTAATATGTCTTCGCTAGATAGCGGCGTGTCATTCTCAGTAGCATTGCTCTCTGTATCGCCTGAGACCAGCACTTCTTTGAGCTGGCGTGCGGTAGATCCTGTCTGTGATGAGTGCGCTTCATCGGCAATAATCGCATAGCGGCGCGACTTGAGTACGCTTGAATCTTCAATGGCTTTGAGTACAAAAGGAAAGGTTTGAATAGTAACGATAATAATCGGCTGGGAGTTGACCAGTGCTTCGGCAAGCTGCTCAGACTTTGAGCCGTCACCTTCTTTACGGTTGATCTTACCGACTACGCCATCAGCATGTTCAAACTGATAAATGGTGTCTTGTAGTTGGTCGTCCAGTACAGTGCGATCAGTGATGACAATGACTGAGTCAAACTGCTTATCCCCATCGCTGTTGTACAAGGTGGATAGCTGATGGGCAGTCCATGCAATAGAGTTAGACTTACCCGAACCAGCACTATGCTGGATCAGATACTTTTGACCCGCGCCCTCATCAATGGCCGCATTAACCAATTTGGTCACCACATCCCACTGATGATAGCGCGGAAACATCATGGTCTCTTTTTTGGACTTACGCCCAATAGCGTCTTCTTCTTCCTCAATCTGCAAGTGCATAAAGTGCCCAAGGATAGCCAGCAAGTTATCAGGCGTCATCACTTCATTCCATAGGTAATCGGTGGCATAACGACTGCTATCCGCTGGCACGTCATTACCCGCACCGCCATCACTAGTGCCTTTGTTAAAGGGTAAGAAGTAGGTACGGTCACCTGCCAGCCTTGTCGTCATATAGACTTCATACTGACTGACCGCAAAATGTACCAATGCGCCACGTTTAAACGTTAGCAGAGGCTCAGGTTTCTTAGTATCAAGGTCTTTTGGCAGGCGGGTCTTCTTATACTGAGTAATGGCGTTTTGTACCGCTTGCTTAAACTCAGACTTTAACTCCATCGTCGTCACGGGCAAGCCATTGACGAATAGCACGATATCGATACGGTTGCGCTTAGCGACTTTGCCATTAGCGTCAGCGCCGTCTTTAAGACTGGTATAAGGGCTATACACTACCTCAGGAACGACACGGCAGATATTGGCCTCATAGCGTGCCATGATATCAGGGTTGAGACTATGCTCAGGCTTGAACTGGCACAAACTAAAGCGCGCGTTACGAATCTTAAGCCCATGACGCAATACACCCAATGTGCCATAAGTGCGCGACGCTGTGTCGGTGGCCTGCTCATCGGCCTTGTTTAGCTGTTTAACTAATGCGGTGATGAAATGACGCTCAGAATCGATAGGAAAAGTACGGCAGAATTTCTCCCACTCCTGCGGTTGGGTGGTCTTCACAAAGTCGAGCGCGTCTTGCTCGTATAGTGCGGTCTCTGCCCGATAGCCGCTAGGACTACCCAATTGCCAGCCTTGCGCTTGCATCTGAGTGACGATATCGGCTTGGAAGACAGATTCGTAAGTAGTGTCGGTCATTTAAAGTCCGTTTAATTTTATTATTTAATAGCTTATAAAGTATTCGATATGAAGTACTAAAAGTAAAGATACGACTCTGTCATGCGTAATAGCTTAATACGTTCTTTCTCATCACTTGTTAAGTGCCTAGACACATGAGGAAAAACTCTTATCATAAACGTTTTTAAGTTATCAAATGCTTCGTCAGAATATACGACTCCCTTGTTTTGCTGATTAAGTATGCTCATAACCCATTGGATATACTTAGTAGGTATAACAACATCGGGGATATCTTCCCAACGATCTATAACATTAGGATTAAGCATTGTAATTTTGTTTTTCATAACTTGGTCACATCGCCCCTTACAAACCCATTTAATATACTCAATACGGTCAGTGCTTTTATAAGCCTTATCTATACCTTCCCAAAAAACAATAATTCCATGTTTTTCATTTTCTAAAAACTCGCTATTACAAACATGACATTTGAGACTTAGATCTCCATCAAATATTTTTGCTGGCTTCGGTGATTCACGCTCCCACTCCTTAAACGACTTCGGAAAAAACCTGCGGGCAAGCTCTAAACCTTCAGCAGAACGCAGTAATTTCCCCTCAATCAACTCTTTATCATATATTAGGTAATCAATATTATTATTAGTCTTGAACCCATCTAGATTTGTGGTCAATCCTGAACTAGGTATAGTTGAATAAAACCCCATAAACGAATCACAATTATGAGTGTCTAGTCTATCTCTGATATTTTGCTCGACCGTTGGAGTTACTGAGCTACCTGAATGAGCTTTGTGCTTACAACTAACTAACCATCTAACTATCGTGACCCCTCCAATACCATGACGGTGCTCTTCAACAATTAAATCTACTCCACCATCAGCACCTCTATCTGGAGTAGATATTATCTTAAACCCCATAAATTCTAAAAACTCCCGAGCAAATAGCTCAAAAGTATCTTGCAACCCATTTGCTACATGAGCTTCTGGTATTTCTTTAAAATCTAATACAGCCATATATTTTCTCTTTATATTTTTAACTATAAAAACTGACTAAACTTAAAAATCATTCAGGCGCCCGCCAACCCCTCACATCAATCTTACCCGTAACAGCAGCAGATATTAGAGCGATGCGGCATACTTGCACGAGTTAGGCGGTTTATTCGGCTTTATTAAAAAACGTAATCCAAGTTTTACGGCTCATCGCACATCTGCTTAAAGCTTTTACCAAATAACGCTTTATTCAGTTTTTGCTGATTACTAAACACTTCATCAGAGTCGGCATGATAGACCTGATCATTGACGCAATTACCAAAACCAAAAGTAACCAAGTTTATCTTGGCGTACTTAGTAGGATTGCTGGCTTTTTCTTCCTGATAGCGCTTGGTAGCCAAACTGCGATAATACTTACCACCATCGTCTGTGATATCTGCTTGTTCTTGAATTTGCTCTTCAACAAACTGCTTCCATCTATTTTGCACAGCCGTTTCATTCTTTAATAACGGCTCAATATAAGTTTTACACATTTGCGGGCTTTGCTTGAGTGCCTCACTGGGATTCAGATATCCCAAAATCGTCAATTTATTTTGTTTATATTCGCCGTCAATAGACTTGACCAACTCTTGCTTATAACCTTTTGCTTCAGGCACCACATCAAGTCGTTCAATATTATTCTTAACTTTTATATATTCTTCAGTAAGCTTGTCTAAGTCTTTCATCGATAACTTGTCTAGTGCATCAATATCCATCGGTGGAAAAAAGCTTTCTAGATTTGATCTGGTTAAGCTTTCTAATACTAAATGTGAATTCTTGATTTGCTTAGCGGTATATTTTTTACTATCAAAGTCACCCTGCATACTGCAAAAATCATCTTCCCATTTATAGGTCTGTGCTTGGGCGATGGTGGTCACGGCCATTGATGCCAATAGAGCTGCTACGGTAACTGCTTTCATCATATAACTCCTTTTATTGATTTTCTTTTATCAAACGCAATATGCGCTTAATCTCTATTTACAGCTACTCAGACGCCCGCCAGCCCCGCACATCAATCTTGCCTGTGACGGCGGCGGATATTAAGGCGGTGCGGCGTTCTTGCATAAGTTGGATGGCTTTTTCTGCTTTACTAACCAAATTTGAAAAAACCTTTAGCTTGTCGCTTAAGTATTGGCAGATTTGTTCTTGTTCATCAAATGGTGGAATAACAAAGCCTAGTTCTAATAAATTCTCTTGCGTCATACTTGGTAATGCAGTATTTGTTGAAAGCTGATCAAAAGGGAATAGTAATGCTTGATGATAAATGTAATTTGGCTTAGCGTTACTAGACGCTTCACTATAAAACATGGTATCCACTGTCCAAAATTTTCCCGAAACTAATAGCGGTTTATCTACAGTCCCTTTTCTTCCAAATAGTACGGACTCACCATCAAATAAGTAATCCGAACTACGCTTGAAAATCCCGCCCGATCCATAAACAGGATAGCCACCACTTTCTACTTCTACCTCTTTATAGTCTCGACCGTTACGAATTCTCAAAACATTTTTTAGGCGACCAACCTCCCAATGCTCAGGCACTTCCCCAAGCCATTCGACGCCTGAATCTTTCATCGGGGCATCAGGGTTTAAGCCCTTGGTGACGGCGTGGCTGATGACTGCTTGGCGCTTTTCTTTTAACAGTTGAATTAGGGTTTGCTGTTTTTCGATTAGGGTATCAATTTTGGCGGTTTCATGGTCAAGGAAGTTGGCAATACTATTAGCTTGAAACAACTCGAGATTTGGAATAACTAAACGCCCTAATCTTTCTGAATTTAGAATTTTGACTACATTACCAGTAGCCATCTGTTCTAACTCGTTTCTTGCTGCAAGCAATAGATAGTAATTATATTTTGAATCATCTTTAAAGCTAATAGCAGTAATTTGTTGATTAGTTGTGACAACTTTAGATGTATATGCGGCTTTACCAATAGTTCCAATACAACACAATAAAACTGAATTTTCGGCAATCTTTTTTTGCGTCTTCCAACCTAACTCAGTCAAATACTTTGATCCATTGACCTCTTCAGATTCTTCTTTTATATCTTCTGGTCGTACCCATTCATATATTGTCACATCATCAGAATAATACTCACTAATAGCTGTAGATGGTGTCATTCCAGTTATAAATGAAGCCTTTCTTTTCAAACTTATGGTAGACCAATTCTTAGGGATCTTTCCTAACCACTCAACACCTGATTCTTTATACTCTTCATACTGTTGATACTTTGCCATTACGAATGCACCTCACCCAATAACTGCATAATCTCCGTGCTGACCGCATCCAAATCTGCATCGATATCAGCTAGTGGACGCGGTGGCTCATACACATAGAAGTGACGGTTGAATGGTATTTCAAAGCCCACGATGCCAATCTCTTCATCAATCACATCTGTCTTATCAGCATTGATCCACGCATCAGGCACATGCGGCTGTACTTCACGGGCGAAGTAACTTTCGATCAGCTCAGTGGTCGTCACCTCAGGATTGAGCGGCACGTTTTCATAATCACGTAATTCGCTATCGGTTTGGAACTCGACGACTTTGGCTGGCTTGTCTGAATTGGCTGGTTTATAGCTAAACGCACCATAGAGCGGATTGGCAACCTTCACTGCTTTTTTGATGACGGGTTCTGCTTCAGGGTTTTTCCATGTGATAGCATCCATCAGCTGCTTTTTCTCTTTGGTGTCTAAGTTAACCTCAGCGTCTTTTAACGCTTGCTTAAACACCTTTTCAAACTCATTAAAGTCATCGAATTGGTTTTCACCGATAGCCGCTTGCAAGGCTTTAGCTTTATTCATGATCTCAAGCTGATCTCGCCATACTTTAGAGTCAAGCACGTCTTTGATTTGCTTTTCTTTTAGCTCAGAGAAGTCCGCCTTAATCATCGCACGCGCCTCAGTCGTGACCGCTGATAAGTCGCCGTAGTTATTATTCTCGCTATCAGTTGTCCAGTTACCACCAAATGCCTCATATAGCGCTGGCATGACCATATCAAATGGTTTGGGTGCATAGCGTAAGGTTTCGATAGCATCATCAGATAACTGAGCAGACAAACGTAACGGGCGCTCAATCGTGATACGGCGATAGCCAAACTCATGGGTGGCAAATATCTTACTGGCAAAGGTCTTGGCAGGTGAGCTGGCACTTTTAGAATGGGGATTAGCAGACTGACGGCCACGGTTAGATTTCACCTCTTCAGGCTTATCGAGCACACGCGCATCAACCACCTCAAAGTCACCAAAGCTACGGATAATGGTTTTGATATCGTCATCGCTCATCTCATTGCGCTTTGAGCCAAGTGACTTACGCATCTTGCTGTATAGGTTACTGCCGTCGATCAGTTGCACCTTGCCACGGCGCGCGGCTGCTTTTTTATTGCTTAATACCCAGACATAGGTCGCGATACCCGTGTTATAGAACATATCAGTAGGCAGAGCGATGATGGCTTCTAGTAAATCAGCCTCAAGGATATAACGACGGATCTCACTCTCGCCGCTTCCTGCACCGCCTGTAAACAATGGCGAGCCATTTAAGATGATACCGATACGGCTGCCTTGGTTACTATTTTGACTATTACCAGCTTCTTGCTCATTAGTAGTGATCGGACGCATCTTGCTAATCAAATGCATCAGGAACAATAGCGACCCATCGGACACGCGCGGCAAGCCAGCCCCAAAGCGGCCGTCGAAGCCTTTTTGTTCGTGCTCGTCTTTAATCTCACCTGATATCTTTTTCCAATCTACCCCGAATGGCGGGTTAGACAGCATATAGTCAAACTTCTCAGCGACCAGCTGATCACTAGACAAGGTATTGCCCAGCTTAATGTTATTCACTTCTTGCCCTTTGATCAGCATGTCGGCTTTACAGATGGCATAAGACTCAGGGTTGAGCTCTTGCCCATAAGTACGCATGACCGCATCAGGGTTCAGCTCTAGCACGTATTCCATACCTGAGGATAGGAAGCCGCCCGTACCTGCTGTCGGGTCATATATGGTACGAATGATGCCGTCTTTGGTCAGTGCATCATCATCTTCCATAAATACCAGTGAAGTGGTTAGGCGCACAATATCGCGCGGCGTGAAGTGCTCTCCTGCGGTCTCGTTCGAGCTTTCAGCAAAGCGGCGGATTAGCTCTTCAAACACAAAGCCCATTTCATGGTTAGAGATAGCCTCAGGACTTAGATCAGTATTGGCGAACATCCGCACCACTTTATATAGTAAGTTGGCATCGGCCAGTTGCCCGACAAACTCTTCAAATTTAAAGTGCTCAAATATCTCACGCGCATCTTTAGAGAAAGATTGCACGTAAGTGTTTAGGTTGTCCTTGATATCGCTTTGACCCATTTTGCTCAGATCCATCGGCGAGGTATTGTAAAACGGTCGCTTGCTGGCACGTATCAAAAACTTCTCTTGCGCTTCCTCTGGCAGACCCATATCAGCGATACGCTGGTTTTCTGCAACGACAGCGGCTTTGGTGTCTTCTAATACGCACTCTAGGCGGCGCAGTAGCGTGAATGGCAGGATGATGCGGCCGTATTGAGATTGCTTAAAGTCACCACGTAGCAGATCAGCGACAGACCAAATGAAAGCCGCTGTTTGAGAGAAATTTTTGGTCATAGGTTCGTCTTATTGTTTGTTGGGCAGGGATATAAGGTGTAAATCGTATGTCAGCGATGAAGTGATACTCATCCTAGACAAAATATAACCATCATAAGGGTATTCGACATTACTCGGCAAGTCTGAATGTGAGATTTATGGGAATAGTAATATATTTCATTATATAGAGATTCGACGTACTACCTGTTTTTAGCAATTCAACCCCATGCAAGCAAAGTGCAAGTTGATTTTAATATCAGTAGATAGCAGGAAACGAAAAATTGGGAATAGGATAATTTTAAAGTCACCAT
Source organism: uncultured Psychrobacter sp. (assembly GCF_947500265.1). Lineage (GTDB taxonomy): Bacteria > Pseudomonadota > Gammaproteobacteria > Pseudomonadales > Moraxellaceae > Psychrobacter. The sequence goes on from NZ_CANMRN010000007.1 coordinate 114,346, forward strand.
TCAAAGATAAAATTAATTGACTGTTTTGATTACTGACAATGATACAATTAATCAAATTTTATCGAGTTAGAGGTTGGTACATGCGGTTATATGCGGGTTTAGTTAATATAGGTATTGGGGTTAGTTTGCTGGTAGGCGCTATCGGTAATGTTAGCGCTGCACCTATCGAATTTTGCGATGGTGAATATACAACCATTGATTTGAATAACTGTACCAGTAAGAACTTAGATTATGAGGACAGTAAACTTAACAGTACATACAAAACGCTAAGAGGTATGCTCGATAGAACCGAAAAAAACAATCTCAAGCAAGCTCAGTTAGCATGGATTGATTTTAGAGATAAATCCTGCAATTTTACCTCCCGTGAGTTGGTAGGCGGTAGTATGCACGCTATTGAATACACCTCGTGCTTAACGAATTACACTTATCAGAGGCGTATTGAGCTGCAAAAAGAGATTTACAATATCCAAAGATAGAATCACCCCAGCCAGCCACAAAAAAATGCGTAAAAAACGCTTAACTTAGTACAGCATTATTTGAACACGTGCAGTTACTAGCAGTTCAACCCTATGCAAAAAAGTATCAAACAGAAAAAATTATTAGTGATTAGATGGCGCGTTGAGCATAATCTTTGTAACCAAACTTGCTTTGCATAAACAGCGAAAAACTATCTTAGCGATAACAAAATGTTGTTAAATTTGTTGTTAAAATGAAATACTAAAAACCTATAAGCCTTATTTTATAAGGCTTCATAATTATTGATTGACTCCCGCCGAGCGCACCAATTATACTGTTTATAACCTCGCTCCACCCTTCCCTTAGTACTATCTTAAACTACCTATACTCATCAAACCTACATATCGAAATGTTTGCGGTTTTTCTGTGCTTGTCTATTTCTAGTGCTCTCATCTATAGTCGATTTAGTATAATTTGGATACAAGGAAGCCGAGTGAAAGTACTACAAGTAGTAGACTGAGCGAAACTGACACCGTAGCCAATTTATAGAGGGCTGACTATATAGCAAAATTACTCTGCGTCCTGTAGATTGGCAGTCAATTGAGCACGGCTAGGTATACGGTGATAATTAATCACTGGCACATCACCCAAACGGCGCTGACCCTCAGCAATCTTTTTATCAATCGTAATCATCGCAATTTTTTTATCTTGTTTGCTAACGAGCAAATGATTTGCCTTACGTGTGACTCGATAATCAGCAAAATGCTGTTCTAATATCGCTGATGTTTTTTGCAGCGCATCATTCGGTGTTGCATTTTTTGATTTTGCGCCATTATGCTTTTCGCCTACTTTTGCACCTCGTGATTTTGCCACGAACCATAAAACTGCGATGACAGCGAACAGTATGACAAGCCACCAAATTCCGTCTATCATAAGTAAAAATATCCATTATTAGCAAGGGTTGGCTCATGTTAGCAGAATTATCACCAGCGTTAATAGCAGAAGTAAAACTTGCAGCACAACTGCTGGCGTCGAAACAGCGTATTTGCATTTTGACTGGGGCTGGCATTTCAGCAGAAAGCGGCATCCCAACGTTTCGGGATAAGCAAACAGGACTGTGGGAAAACTACGGTGTCGAAGACTTGGCCACCCCTGAAGCATTCACTCGTGATCCAAGGCTAGTATGGTCATGGTATCAGTGGCGTCGGCAAATGGTCGCAGACAAAGCGCCAAACCCTGCCCATCATGCGTTGGCTCAGTGGCAGTATCATGCGCAAACCTCCGATCAGCAGGTGACACTCATCACCCAAAATGTCGATGATTTGCACGAGCAAGCTGGTAGCGCAGTGACTCACCTGCATGGTCATCTGTGGCGCAACCGCTGTGGTCAGTGTGAGATACCTTATCAAGATCAATCGAGAGCATCATACGATAATCAAGGCACCATGAGTTTGGATGAATCACTGCTTAGCTGTCCGCATTGCGATGGTTACATCAGACCAGATATTGTTTGGTTTGGCGAAGCCCTACCTGTACAGGCATGGCAGACTGCCGAAGAAGCTGCGGCTAATTGCGAGGTATTTATCAGTATCGGTACGTCAAGCTTGGTCTATCCTGCTGCTGGATTGGCACAATTAGCCAAACAGAATGGCGCGCAAGTTATTGAGATAAACCCTGACCCAACACCAAATACCGTTGTCGATATCACACTAGCAGAAAAAGCAGGAATCGTTTTGCCACTGCTTATAGCAGAGATTACTACTTTATAATTGCTACTACTTATAAACATTGCTGCATGACAGACAATAAAAAAGGCTTAACGATTTATATAAATCATTAAGCCTTTGCTACTAAAAACAAGCTCGTTAAAATTATTTCAATGCAAGATCAACTCTCGCCAAGTAAGCTTCTTTTAACTCATCACTGATAAATGCTGATTTAAAAGAGTTCTTTACTAATGTAATAACATCGTCTTCCGTAATCGGCAGATTCTCATATAGATTGATAAAGTTTTGATTCACGTAGCCTTTGAAATACGCAGGGTCGTCCGAGTTAACGCTAATATTCAGACCATAGTCTAAAAGCTCTTTAATATTGTGCTCTTTATAAGTCTCAAAGACTTTTAGCTCGATATTTGAGTTCGGGCAAACGGTCAATGGCATTTGCTCATCTTTGAGTCTTTGCATCAACTCTGGGCTTTTTATAGACTGCACACCATGATCGATTCTATTAATATTCAGTAAGTCTAGCGCTTCGTAGATGTACGAGAAGTCTGCTTCCTCGCCTGCATGAGCGACCAACTTAAAGCCTTCTTCTTTGGCCTTTTGGAAGACTTCTTGAAATTTCGACGGCGGGTTACCCAACTCTGATGAATCCAGACCAACACCGATGATGTCGTCTTTATACTCTAGTGCTTGCTCTAATGTTTCAAACGCTTCTTCTTGCGATAAATGACGCAAGAAACACATGATGATACATGACGTGATACCGTATTTTGCTTTGGCATCTGCAAGTGCTTCTTTGATACCTGTGATGACCGCTTCAAAAGGCACGCCGCGTTCGGTATGCGTCTGCGGATCAAAGAATATCTCTGTGTGAATAACATTATCTTCGACACATTTAAGAATATATTCCCACGTCAAATCATAAAAATCATCTTTGGTGAGCAGGACATTTGCACCCGCATAGTAGATATCTAAAAAAGTCTGTAGATTGGTGAAGTTATAAGCACTGCGTACATCTTCGATATCTTTATAAGGTATCTCTACGTTGTTCTTTTTGGCCAGTCTAAACATCAGCTCAGGCTCTAGCGAACCTTCAATATGTAGATGAAGTTCAGCTTTCGGTAGTTTCTTTATTAATTCAATCATAGTATTCCAATAATGGTGTTATCGAGACGAGCCCTAGTAGATATTGCACAGTAGGATAATTAAACCATGCATATATGAGGCGTTATTTGTCTCAGAAAAATTATTTTAACACTAAAAGCATATCGCCTAAAACAAAACCCTTTGACCGTATAGATAAGCTACTTATAAAAGTAGCCTTCTTAATAAGACCATACAAGGCGCAAACTACTTTAAAAATACCACTGTATCAGACAGCTCATTACCTTCTGGATCGTGCTCTAAATGATAGTATTGACGTAATACCTGCCCCACTTCGTCTAGCAGTTCAGCCAAGCTCTCTTCTGTCTTTTGAGTAGCAATACCAGATACCGCCTTTTCACACATTGCATTCCATACCGTTGGACTAACGTGAGCGCTGATACCTCGGTCTGCGACAATCTCTAGTTTGCGCTCGCATACATTGACATAGATCAAGACGCCCGTATTTTCTTCAGTATCCCAGACGCGATATTCGCTAAACAAATCAATCGCACGCTCACGGCAGTTCATGCGATAGGCTTCTTGGATAGGCAGATGGTTTTCTACAATTAAGAACACCTCACCACGATGCCCACGCTCGGCTCGTGTCACAGCATCTGTTAAACGCGCCTTAGATTCTGTTGTTAGCCACTTACTATGTAATAAAGGGACGAACAAAACTTGACGCCACCAGCGGGCAAAACTGGGGTTTGAAGCGTTGTCTTCTACCATTATATTATTTCCTCAAGTACGTCGTTTTCGATGGTTATGTAGAGTTTATTTTGTTTGCGTATGTGGAATACTTACCACGAGCCACCTGCACCGCCGCCGCCGAAACCACCGCCGCCACCGCCAAAGCCGCCGCCTCCGAAACCACCACCGCCAAAGCCGCCTCCACTACCGCCGCCCATACCGGGTAAGAAAATCATGCCGCCTCTGCGCCCACCTTTACCGCCGCCGCCTTTTCCACCGCCACCGCCGCGTGAGATCAAAAACATCCAGATAAATATCGCCATAATCAGCGTCATGAAGAAGCCGCCACCTAATGCCATTGAACCTGCAAAAAAGCCGCCAGCGGTAATAATAGAACCAAATACTCGGCCCAATATATTAGTAATAAAGCTACCAAAAATCATCGCCATGATAAATAAGAAAATAGGTGACGGCAACTCGTCTGAGCTTTGCTGGGCAGTACGTTCTGCGGCTTGCGCATCAGCACGAGCTAAGACTTCAGGGTCAGCAGTCAATCGTGTTTTGAGCGATTCAACGCCAGCGATTATCCCTGCACCATAGTTATTTTGCTTAAATAACGGCGTGATATCTTCTCGAATGACACGGTTAACCGCTGCATCTGGTAATACGCCTTCTAGTCCATAACCAGTTAGGATGTACATATCACGGTCATTGACAGCGACCACAATTAGCAGACCGTCATCGATAGCTTCATCACCCAACTCCCACTTCTCAGCAACTTGCAATGCATAATCAAATATTGGTACGCCATTGGTAGTTGATACGATGACCACTGCTGCTTGTGCTAGACCCTGCTGATAAATACTTCGAAGCTGAGCCTCTAGACGTAGCTTCTCTTGGGGATTTAAAATATTGGCCTGATCAACGACTGGTTCATTGAGTATCAACTTGTCAGCGTCAACACTCTCGGCACTGGAACGTACAGGTGGCTGAGCGGTTGTTTGAGCATTGGTTGTATCATTTGCTGTACTTTGTTTATCTGCATTTTGATTGATAGCGTCGTTGCCGAGCACCGCTTCATTGATAGCATCGTTATTTAATACAGCATCATTGATTGCTTCGTTAGACTCGCCTGCTTTAGCAACGGCTACCAACTCTTCGACACTACGGTTTTGCAGATTCGAGGTGTTATCTGTCGCCACCGCTGTATCATTGGGTGCAGCATGCAATGCAGGCACGCTGACGACACCTAACGTAAACAGTAATGCTGATAAGATTGCTTTTGAATTATTCATCTAATCTATACCACCTCAGATAACATCTTTACCAATTGATAGACTCTAACTAATCATTGTCGAACCATTAGCTAAATGAACAGAGCTGCCTATGCTGCTCTGTCGTCACGTTCATTTTAAATTTTATTCAGCAGACTTTTCTGCAGAGTCGCCGAAATCAACACTTGGTGCGGTTGAAATCGCTTCTTCATTGGCCACACTAAAGTTGGGCTTAGTATCCATACCAAATACTTTTGCAGTGATGTTGGTTGGGAACTGACGTACCGTTGTGTTGTATCCCTGCACTTCTTGGATATAGCGGTTACGAGCCACAGCAATACGGTTCTCAGTACCTTCTAACTGCGCTTGCAGGTCCTGAAACAGTGCATCTGACTTTAGATCTGGATAACGCTCAGATACTGCCATCAAACGTGACAATGCACCTGTCATCTGCTCTTGCGCTGCTGCATAACGCTCCATTGCTTCTGGGTCATTAAGCACTTCTGGCGTTACCGTGATACCGCCCGCACGTGAGCGAGCTTCTGCCACTTGGGTGAAGACCTCTTGCTCTTGCTCAGCATATTGCTGTACGACTTTGACTAAGTTTGGCACCAAATCAGAACGACGCTGATACTGGTTAACCACTTCTGACCATGAAGCAGTGACCTGCTCATCTTGTGCTTGCAGGTTGTTATAGCCACAGCCACTTAGACCAACCGTAGAAGTTGTCAATAAAGCGGCTAGCAACATCGGCTTCATAATAGATTTACGCGTCATTGTTGATTCTCCTAATAATGATAAATAACAAATATCCAGTACCACATTTTTAATATTTTTAAGTTTTCTTGGTATTCATACGGCAGTCATACGCTCTATATATTGTATATCTGCGCATCACTCTATCAGCATGATATCAAAAGAAGTTGTCCTAATGATGGCGTTATATACGGCTTTTTACAATTGACCGTTACCAAAACACAACCGCATAGTGTCAACGATAACGCGTTTTTATCATGATAGATATAGAGCAAAAATCTAGCAGTCTAACGCAATCAGACTAAATGTTATGAAAGTACAAACAATTATTTATATATTATCCAAATCTTGCTAATGTATCTGCTAAATAAAATACGAATATATCTACCGTCTACAAAGAAATTTCTAGTAATTAGTACAAAAATATGGCAAATTGCAGTTACGTAGCCGTACGGTTTGAATACATTTGGTAGTGGACTTATAGTTTGATTAGTATTAGCGAGTTGTTAATTTCTTAATAAAAACATCAATTAACTGTCAAATTATCGCTAAATACTGTCAATTCGCCATACCAGTCATGCATTCATTCAAGACAGCTCATAGTAAGTTGAATGCCATCATGGTGATGGATATTTAATTATATAACCGCCTGTTTTATCCGCCGGTCAACTTATGACTCATCTGATGTATAACATGATGATAGAAGACCGCAGTAGTTGAGGTTGTAGAATAATAGTAAACGCAGCTGATATTTATATTGTCAGTGATAAGCGCTATGCAAATAGTCCGTATTACTGACGAGATACGCGGGTAAATACAGACAACTACAGTCCATTCTTGGTGGCCAAGCACATGAGACTTAGACAACAAATAAGTCGATGCAGAGACTTTAACTGCTTAACTTAAATAAGTAAGTTAACCAGTTAGTTTACTCCTAGCAAACAGTGCCACCTTGAGACAGTACTAGGAACATAAATATGGAAGGTTTAGTTAACTTAGTAAATGGAATTATCTGGAGCCCAGCGCTGATTTATCTCTGCTTGGGTGCCGGTCTGTTCTATTCCATTATGACGCGCTTTGTACAAGTACGTCTATTCGGTGAGATGATCAAACTCCTATTCACTGGTAAATCTAGTGCACAGGGTATCTCATCATTTCAGGCACTTGCCGTCTCACTCGCCGGTCGTGTGGGTATGGGTAACATCGCTGGGGTAGCTGCTGCTATCGGCTTCGGTGGCCCAGGTGCCGTTTTCTGGATGTGGATCGTAGCCTTCCTAGGCGCATCTACAGCCTATGTCGAATCTACTCTTGCTCAGATTTACAAAGAAAAAGATGTGGTAACTGGCGAGTATCGCGGGGGCCCAGCTTATTACTTTGAACGTGCCCTTGGTCAAAAGTGGTACGGTATCCTCTTCGCAATCGCTTCTATTTTATCATGTGGTATGTTCTTACCTGGTGTACAGGCGAACGGTGTTATCAGTGCATTTGCACAGGTAATGGGCGAAGGTACGATCATGAACGTTGCAGGCCTAGAAGTTGGCTCTATGCGCTTGGTCGGCTTGGCTATCATCTTAGTCGTGCTAGGTATCATCATCTTCGGTGGTATTAAGCGTATTGCAACCTTTACTGAGTTTGCAGTACCTTTCATGGCATTAGGTTATATTGCCCTAGCGCTAATCATCATGTTCAGCAACTTCAGCTTGATTCCAGATGTATTTGGTATGATCGTTGGTGATGCATTCACTGCACAAGCAGGTTTTGGTGCTGCTATCGGTTGGGGTGTGAAACGTGGTATCTACTCTAACGAAGCCGGTCAGGGTACAGGTCCTCACGCTGCTGCTGCTGCTGAAGTTGAGCATCCATCACAGCAGGGTCTAGTTCAGGCATTCTCAGTATATGTTGATACATTACTAGTATGTTCTGCTACTGCATTCATGATCTTGTCTACTGGTATGTACAACATTCAAGGTACGCTACCAGATGGTCAGTTCATCGTACAGAACGTTGCTGCTACTACTGAAATCAATGCTCCTGCGTTCACGCAAATGGCAATGGAATCTGTATACGGTACGTTTGGTAATGCGTTTATCGCAATCGCTGTATTCTTCTTTGCCTTTACAACAATTCTGGCTTACTACTACATCGCTGAAGTAAACGTCGCTTACTTAACACGTTTCCTTGGTCGTAGTGCGAACAGAACTGGTCTATTCCTAGTGAAAGTTCTTATCATGGCGATGGTTGCTTATGGTGGTCTAAACTCAGCTGGTTATATCTGGGCAATTGGTGATATCGGTGTTGGTCTTATGGCTTGGCTTAACATTGTTGGTATTCTTGTCATCTTCATCGTGGCTCGTCCAACTCTTACTATGCTTAAAGACTATGAAGCTCAGCGCAAAGCTGGCGTCACTCGCTATAGCTTTGACCCTGCTAAATTCGGTATTAAAAACGCACCGTATTGGGAAGAGCGTCATCTAGCACAGCAAAAAAGCATGAACGCTGATCCATTACGTAAAGATAAAGTATAAGTCGATTTAATAGGATTGCTATTTAATCTTATTGAATAAAAAAAAGCCCGAGACCATGTTCTCGGGCTTTTTTGTTTGGATGTTTTTCTACACCGCTACAGAATAGCTTACCGAAAAAACATCAAAACCTACGTTCATACGAGCTGATTTAATGCTTTAAAACTGCCCTTTTATTCTCAAAATTAATCTGTATTCGAAATAACATATAACTGGCATTTTATATTTTGCTTATCTTCTTTATAGAGCTCGCTTTAGCACTAGACTACTTTATATTAATTAAGTCGTCGTACCAGTATAGGTAAGCCACAGTTCCCCTATTTTTAATTCATAGACGTAAAAAAACCTAGCGCGATGGCTAGGCTTCCTTTAACTAACTTGTAGATTCAAAACCTACAAACTAAGAAATAGCTTATTCAGGCATTAACACTGCATCGATAGTATGAACCACACCATTGGTTGCCATAATATCTGTACCAGTGATGTTTGCTGTGTTACCAGTAGCATCAGTAATCACATTGTCTTCACTGATAGTAATGGTTTTACCGTTCGCTGTTTCGATCTCAGTACCGTATGGGATATCAGCCGCTTTAACTTCCATTGCTAGTACATGGTAAGGAAGGACAGTTTTTAGCAAATCTGTATTGGCCAACAACTCTTCTTTAGTCACGCCTAGTTTTTCTAGTACTGGAGCAAACGCATCATCAGTTGGGGCAAATACAGTATGCTTGGTTTCTTCCATTAACATAGTATCAAGACCAGCAGCCTGTAGCGCAGCGGTTAAAATAGTTAGATTTTCGTTCTCTGCTGCGATTTCAGCGATAGTTTGAGTCGCTTCCATGTCCATTTCGGCCATTGGCTCTGCTTCAACAGCTTCTGTCTCAGCAACTGGCTCAACTGCCATTTCTTCGGTCGCTTCTGGTTCAGTTGGCTCTGTAACAGTTTCAGTGTCGTTACACGCTGCTAGTGACATGGCTGCGGTTACAACTGCGATAGATAACAAATTCTTCTTTAACATAGGTAATTCCTTTTTGGATAAATAATTGATTAAGGGATTTATTTAAATTAATAACTTTCGATAAATATAATGGCGACCAATGATTAATAAATGTATCAATTACTTAGTCATACTATTTGGTCCGTTATATTGATAGTTCTCAGTCTAACTGTTTAATTTTTAAATGGTATTTACTTAAGTAGCAACACTGTATCAATCACGTATATAGCATTGTTTGCTTGTATATCAGTTATTGCGATATTTGAGACGAAATGATGGTGATTAACTATTTCCGGATTTTTACTTTAAAAATCTAACCTAAATAGAAACTTATATAGATAAAGCTCTACAGTCTAAAACAGCCATTGTCTGATAATGAAATCATCACAAACAATGGCTGCTTAGTCTTGCAATAAATACAGTTGGTATGCCTCAGTTAATACTTATTTAGGCAACAATACTCTGTCGATTACATGGACGACACCATTGTTGGCAGCGATGTCAGTCTTCACAATGTTCGTTGTGCGACCATTTTCATCCATCAATTTGCCTTCTCTAGTTACCATCAACGTGTCTTTGCTAGCAGTCATTACGTTACCAGGCTTCACGTCTTTGGCATACTTAGCCATATCGCCAGCGACTACGTGATAACCCAATACTTTGGTTAATAATGGCTTGTTGGCAAATAACTGTGCTTTAGTCATACCTGTTTCTTGCAATGCTTGCATAAAGGCGGCATTGGTCGGTGCAAATACCGTATAGTGAGCATTAGGATCAGACAACATATCGACTAAGCCTGCTGCTTGTACCGCTTCTACCAATACTGAAAAATCAGGATTGCTTTGCGCAATTTGTACGACATTCATCTTAGCCATACTCTGACTGTGCATTGGTGCTTTCATATCGCCTGTCTTCGCTGGCATCATATTATTACAAGCACTTAAACCTGCGATTGAGATAGCCAATGTACCGATGGTGGCAATTTTAGTAAGTTTCATAACATTTTCCTTAATGATTTGAATTTCTTTGACGTTGGTATTGTTTCAACTATGATATTACTGTCTTACAGATCATCCTGCCTGCTAATGCCATTTGCTCACCATACTATACTGCTAACATTGATACTCTTAATACCAGTTATTGTTAATAAATGAGCCTATATTTATAAGTAGGACTTACTAAGACCTTGTATTTCTGAAATTAAATTAACATGTAAGCAATCTTTATCAACCTGCCTTTGCGCAATTTTTTGTGGTATGGGTGTAAATTCTGTCTGACTTCTGAGCGTTCCCGTTGGCTTTCATTTGCAAAAGAAAAGCTTTATGTAAGCCCTTAGCGAAATGATATTCATTTGTGCGTATCTGCTTTATGAAATAGACTCTATCATCTTACTCTGTTACTTAGCTCTCCTCTTATTTATCTATTGCCAAAGAGGAATATGCAGTATCCATATGTAGCAAACTTTTCATGCTAAAATAATGCAAATTTGCGGTCCTCTTCGTGAGACTCTGCACGCTACTGGTTTGTTATTCCTTCTTTTTTTAATAATTACGATATAAGCAGCACACCTATGATTCCAACGACGACCTCACCAACCGATTCTCATACCGATACCGCCTCTAGTTCCTCATCCACTAATGACTTTATATTAACGCCACCTGCTGTATTTCCGTTTAAAGAGCAGCAGCTAACCGCCCGTGCCCGTATCACTGAGCAGATGGCATCACGCATTTTGATGTTAGACGGTGCCATGGGTACGCAGATTCAGACCTATAAGCTAGAAGAAGCGGATTATCGTGGTGAGCGTTTTGCTGATATTGACCAAGATGTACGCGGCAACAACGACCTACTGGTACTGACTCAGCCGCACATGATCAAAGACATTCATCACGATCATCTGCTGGCGGGCGCTGATATCATCGAGACCAATACCTTTAACGGTACGCGTCTGTCGATGGCTGACTATGACATGCAGTACCTAGTGCCAGAACTAAATAGGACAGCGGCCAAGATTGCTAGAGCAGCGGCGGATGAATTTACCGCAAAAACGCCTGAGAAACCGCGCTTCGTTGCAGGTGTTGTGGGTCCGACTTCACGTACGTGCTCGCTATCGCCTGATGTCAATGATCCTGCGTTTCGTAATATTACCTTTGATGAATTGGTACTCAACTACCGTGAAGCGACCTTATGCCTGATAGAAGGCGGCGTCGATATCATTTTGATTGAGACAATCTTTGATACGCTAAATGCCAAAGCGGCGATATTTGCCATCACTGGTGTGTTCGACGATATTGGCTTTGAGTTGCCAATTATGATTTCGGGTACGATTACCGATGCGTCAGGTCGCACGCTATCGGGTCAAACGGCTGAGGCGTTTTATAACTCTATCCGCCATGCCAAGCCTTTATCTGTTGGCTTTAACTGTGCGCTAGGTGCTGATGCGCTGCGCCCACATATTCAGACATTGTCAAACATCGCTGATACTTATGTCTCTGCGCATCCTAACGCTGGTCTACCCAATGAGTTTGGTGAGTATGATGAAACCGCTGAAGAAACGGCTGCCCTACTCGAAGGTTTTGCCAAAGCGGGTATCTTAAATATCGTCGGCGGCTGCTGTGGTACGACACCTGAGCATATCCGTCAAATCGCTAAAGTCGTGGCTAACTATCCACCGCGTGTTATTCCTGAGATAGCCCCTGCCTGCCGACTATCAGGTCTTGAACCATTTACCATCAATTCTGATAGCTTGTTTGTCAATGTCGGTGAGCGTACCAACGTCACAGGCTCTAAAAAATTCCTCCGTTTGATTAAAACCGAAGCCTATACCGAAGCACTCGATGTCGCGCGTGATCAGGTCGAAGGCGGTGCGCAGATCGTCGATATCAATATGGACGAAGGCATGCTCGACTCCAAGCAGGCGATGATTCACTTCGTCAACTTGGTTTCAGGCGAACCAGATATCAGCCGTGTGCCACTGATGATCGACTCATCTAAATGGGACATTATCGAAGAAGGTCTTAAACGTACGCAGGGCAAATCTGTCGTCAACTCTATCTCATTAAAAGAAGGTCATGCTGAGTTCGTTGAACGTGCCAAATTATGCATGCGTTATGGTGCTGCGATTATCGTTATGGCATTCGATGAAGACGGACAGGCTGACACTTACAAGCGCAAAATTGAAATATCTAAACGCAGCTATGACGTACTGGTTAACGAAGTGGGCTTCCCATCAGAAGACATTATCTTTGACCCAAATATCTTTGCCGTCGCCACAGGTATCACCGAGCATAATAACTACGGTGCTGATTTCATCAATGCCACACGTTGGATTACGGAAAATCTACCGAACGCGATGGTCTCGGGCGGCGTATCCAACGTGTCGTTTAGTTTCCGTGGTAACCCAATCCGTGAAGCGATCAACTCCGTATTCTTATACCACGCGATCAAAAACGGCCTGACCATGGGTATCGTTAACCCAGCCATGCTTGAGCTGTACGATGATATTCCAAAGGAAGCCCGTGATGCTATCGAAGACGTCATGCTCAACCGCAATCAAGGTGAAACTGGTCAAGATGCGACTGAACGTCTAATGACCGTCGCTGAAAACTACCAAGATGGCGGCAAGAAAAAAGACAGTACCGTCGATATGAGCTGGCGCGAAGGTACAGTAGAAGAACGTATCGCCCACGCACTGGTCAAAGGCGTGACGACCTTTATCGAAGCGGATACCAAAGAAGCATGGGAGAAGTATCCTAAACCGCTAGAAGTCATCGAAGGGCCACTCATGGACGGTATGAATATCGTCGGTGACCTATTCGGTGCAGGTAAGATGTTCCTACCACAAGTCGTAAAATCTGCTCGTGTAATGAAGCAATCTGTCGCGTGGTTAAACCCGTATATCGAAGCGGAAAAAGTCGAAGGCGAGGTCAAAGGTAAAATCCTAATGGCAACCGTCAAAGGCGACGTGCATGATATCGGCAAAAACATCGTCGGCGTGGTGCTTGGTTGTAACGGCTATGACATTGTCGATCTGGGCGTGATGGTGCCATGTGAAAAAATCCTCGATACTGCCATCGCAGAAAAAGTCGATATCATTGGTCTGTCTGGTCTGATTACCCCAAGTCTCGATGAGATGGTCTATGTCGCCAAGCAAATGCAAGAGCGCGGCATGACATTACCATTGATGATCGGCGGTGCAACGACGTCGAAAGCGCATACTGCCGTCAAGGTCGAGCCGCAATATCAAAATGATGGCATCATCTATGTATCGGATGCGTCGCGGTCAGTCGGCGTGGTGACCAAATTACTATCAAAAGAACACCGTCAAGCGCTCATCGATGAAACCCGCGAGGAATATGTTAAGGTGCGTGAGCGTCTGGCTAAGCGTCAACCAAAAGCCGCCAAAGTCACCTATGCTGAATCGGTCAAGATTGGCTTTCAGTACGATTGGGAAAACTATGTGCCACCAGTGCCTAATAAGTTAGGCCAAGTGATATTGGATGATTACCCTATCACCAACCTACTGCCATATATCGATTGGACGCCGTTCTTTATCTCTTGGGGACTGGTCGGTAAGTATCCGAAAATATTGCAAGACGATGTGGTTGGCGAAGCGGCACGTGATCTGTTTGAAAATGCCAATGAGCTGATGCAAAAGATGATCGATGAGAAATCACTCGTTGCGAAAGGTGTGTTTAAACTCATGCCAGCGCGCCGTACTGGTGCCGATACGGTCACGGTCTATGACAATGCGCCTGCTGATGGCGGCAAACCGACCTATCAGTTTGAGCACTTACGTCAGCAAAGCGACAAAGCCAGTGGCAAGCCGAACTTTAGCTTGGCAGACTTCATCTCGCCATCAGAGACGCATACCGATCACTTGGGCGGCTTTACCGTCTCAATCGTCGGTACAGAAGCACTTGCTGAGCAATATAAAGCAGCAGGCGATGACTATAATGCCATCATGGTACAAGCACTGTCTGACCGCTTAGCCGAAGCATTCGCCGAGCATCTACATGAGCTCATTCGTAAAGAGTATTGGGGCTATCAGCCGACTGAATCACTTACCAATGATGAGATGATTAAAGAAAAATACGTCGGTATCCGCCCTGCACCTGGCTACCCTGCCTGTCCTGAGCATACGGAAAAAGGCAAATTGTTTGACTGGCTTGGTACAGTAGATGCGATCGGTACGACCTTGACCGAAAGCTATGCGATGTGGCCTGCGTCATCGGTCAGCGGATTCTATTACTCGCATCCTGATAGTGAGTACTTCAATGTCGGAAAAATTAGCCGTGATCAGTTAGAGAGTTATGCTGAGCGTAAAGGTTGGGATATGAAAACGGCTGAGAAGTGGTTAAATCCGAACTTGTAGTCGATTGGCTAATCAAGTTATAGAAACCTGATAGTTCTTTTTTGGCTTACTTATTTAATATAAGTAAGCCATTTTTTATGGCATTTCATTTTGCTTACCCTCAGCAAACTTATCGCTACGTTCATAGCAAAATACTTTCATCATTTACTGACAACAACCATGCTAGATTATTGTCTATTCTATTATTATTATCTTTGTGAGACAGGCTATGAATCAGATTGCATTACTTTCTAGTTGGATTGGCAAAACTTTTGCAATTTGGGCATTGGTCAGTGCTGTTTTGGGATTTATTTTTCCTGAATTTTTTGCTTCGTTGGCTTTTTTGATCGTTCCTATACTTGGCATCATTATGTTTGGGATGGGCATGACGCTCAAAACGGAAGATTTCCTAGAGATTGTCAAACGTCCTAAACCTGTACTGGTTGGCCTATTGGCACAGTTCACGCTCATGCCACTCATTGCTTACCTATTAACGGTCATTTTCAACCTCGATCCTTTAATAGCAGTCGGTGTTATTTTGGTTGGTTGTTGTCCTGGCGGCACGTCGAGTAACGTGATTACGTTCTTAGCCAAAGGTGATGTCGCATTGAGTGTGGCGATTACCTCTATCTCTACCCTGCTTGCACCTTTTCTGACCCCTATTCTGCTCAGTGTTTTTGCGGGGCAGCTGATTGATATCGACCTAGCCAGTATGATGATGACCATTACCAAAATTGTCATCTTACCTATCTTACTCGGTGTTATTTTTCATAAGTTTTTGGGTAAAAAGATAGAGTTCGTCACTGAGGTATTGCCGATGGTGTCGGTATTCGGCATTTCCATCATTATAGCGGCGGTGGTTGCCATGTCTAAAGCGACTATCTTAGATAGTGGTGCTATCGTCTTTATCGTGGTTGCCTTACATAATATGACGGGTTATACCTTGGGATATGTAATCGCTCGATTGTCTGGATTTACGGAGAGACAGCGCCGCGCCATTATGGTGGAAGTGGGCATGCAAAACTCTGGTCTGGGCGCTGCCCTTGCCGCGACTTATTTCAATCCTGTCGCTGCCTTACCGAGTGCGATATTTAGTGTATGGCATAACTTTAGTGGGGCGCTGGTTGCGAATATTTTTGCTAAGAGAGATGCTAGGTAGGTTTTAATAGGGATATTTAAACTATTATTGGCTAAGGGTATACGATGAATAATCGTATACCCCTTTTATTAAAACTTGATATATCTAATTACTAACGTAATTTATTGCCATATTACTTTAATCTATTGTATGGTTTTTATCCTTGCTCCGCCGACACTTTTCAGAACAATAAATCACCTGCTCCCAGTCCTTTTCCCACTTCTTACGCCACGTAAATGGGCGCTGGCAGACGGGGCAGGTTTTTTGCGGTAGATTTACTTTTTTATGTGCCATTATTTGCTCCCATCCACTTCTAGCTATTTGTGTTGTGGTGACATCTTACTTTTGATGATCTAGCCCTTCGTACTTTTTAACACGGCGGCATTGGTCTGAGCAATAGACCATGCTCTCCCAGTTTTTATCAAGCTTCTTAGTCCAGCTAAACTCGCGCTCGCAGACAGGGCAGAGTTTTTTGCGGACGTTCTTTTTTTTGTGCGCCATACTTTTTTATCCTCAGATTTATCTTATTTTTGAATTAAATATTAGAATTTCAATATGCGTTTAATACATTAGCGACCCCATATCGGTGAGCGCACGACTCCACCATTTTTTCCGCTAATGGCATAGCTGGTATTGCCTGACAGCGAATGGATAACTAGACTACCACTAGATTGTCCTGCTGCTTGCCCGCCCACATTCAAACGGCGAGTTGGATAGATGGCATAATTGCCAGAGGGAGATAGACGTGCAGGCTCATCAAGCCCTGTTTCTGCCAATTTGACCACTTGCCCAGTCGTCAAGGTCATGACAGCCGCTTTGCGACCATTTAAGTAGGCCATACGCTGACCATCTAAGCTAAGTTGAGGACTGGCCACATACCCATTTGTTGATACAGGTGTCGCATTACCCGTAGCGAAGTCATAACGATAAATTCGCGGTCGTCCAGCACGGACTTTATCACTGGTATAGACAAAGCTCTTGCCATCAGCAGCATAACTGGGCTGTACCTCTGTACTCGGCAGGGTCGTTAACTGATGGGTATTGCCATCACTCAGACGCATCTTATAGATATCAGCATTACCACCGACAGTAGAGCTATAAAGCAAATCTTGACCATCGGGTGAAAATGACGCTGACATATTGCTGCCTTTAGCATTCACCACTAGGTTGCGCGTATTGCTACTACGATCATAAATATAAATTTTGGGATGCTCACGCGGGGCTTGTTTGCTATAGGCAAGCAGTTGTCCGTCTGCCGACCATGCTGGCGCATAGATATAGCCATTAAGCTGATCGATGAGCTGACGATCGCTACCGTCAGGACGGATACTATAAAGTGACGATACTTTTGCCGTACCTATGCCTTGCTCTTCTACATAGGCAATATATCCTTGGCGATCAATCACTGGCATACGTGCAGTCAGCGGACTGGTCTCAACTGTACTGATTGGCTTTTTTATTGAGCTATTAGGTAATGTCTGACAGCCAGTGAGGACGGTAACTATAGCTATCGTAGTAATGACTTTTATGGTTTCAAACATAGCGTGGTATCCAATAGATCCTAATGATAAAAGTATTGTGAATAATTAAAAAACTATCGTCACTGTTGCCGACTCAACGCCATAGCTAGTATCTTACGATATCAAAGGTATTATAGGGTTATTGCTCTAGTGTAGCCTAAACTGAGTCAAACTTTGGATAAAAAAATGCCCCACTTGATAGCGAGGCATTTTGCGTTTCAAGAAGAGTAGCTTTAAATGAGCAATTTTAAATGAGTAGTTTTAAATGAGTAGTTTTGGACAAATAATTTCAATTGTTTAAACTCACTAACCAGTCAAACTATTTACTCAATCATTAAGCTATTTTGTAACGGCTTTAAAATAAGCGACTTGATCATCATTTTTAATGGTCAAAATAGGCACATTGTTGGCATTCTTACTAAGGCTATACTTACCTTTTACAGTGGCTAATGCAGCAGTATCAAAGCTGGCTTGCGGTTCAGGGCATGCCATCATAGTACTGATGCCGTTTTTAATCTCTACTTCACCATTTGCGACACTATATCCAGCGCCCATGCTATTACAGGTATTCATAAATGCCACGTAATCCCTACCGTTATCATTCATAAAATTTAACGTTAACGGCTTGGCTGGGTCAAAAAATAGCTGAGTCACTTTATCACCATTGCTGCGTTTGGCATCAACGAGCTGCCAGTTGTGTGCTTGTAAGACATCTGCAGTGATTGGTTGGTTAACTGGCGCAGGCAAATTCGTCGTCTGACAACCCGCAGCAAGTGTACCAACTGCCAATGTCGCGACCATCATTACTTTAGTCATGTTCTTCATATCAACTCCTCGCTTTATTACATCCGATACCTTTACTAGACACCCTATCTACATAAGCCATCAGCTCTAATAGACAAGCGGTAAGCTCTGATAAACATAGTAAAAGCTCAGATTTATTATTATTCATTTATTGTTTTATTTAATGCTCTAAACAATGGCAATATTGTGCATGACTCACAGGGAGGTGTCATCATAAACTGGGTAGTTATTCGGAATGCATTTTGTACTACTTTGCAAATATCTGACTACTTGCTCTTGCCAGTACCTAAATGAGCTGCTAACTATAATCTTGCTTACTTTATCTATCCGTATCAACGATGGTTATTGATGGTTATTGACGATAGCTAGTGACGATAACTATTGACGGTAATTAGGGATTATTGACAGCTTGCTGTCGTTGCAATGCCGCATAACCATCCAAACGCTTACGCTCAGTGTCATTAAATAGTTGCTGTTCAAGCTGATTTATTTGAATTTGCGCTTGGGCGGCATCGACACCTTGGCTTAATAAGCGATTCTTTTGAGTTTCATACTGGGTGAAGCGTTGGTCAAAATTAGCGTCTTCTTGATCTACTTGTGCCAGTCTTTCTGCTACTGGTGCGCCTACCAGCTCTCGGCGCATATTATATAATTCCTCGGGCGTTGCACCGCGAGCTTTCATCTGTTCAGTTCGAGTCATCAATTCGCTAATATTGGCTTGTTGCATGATATTGGCTTTAGTAGCATTCTCTGGCAATCGACTAATATAGTCCTGACGGGCAGCTTGTTTCTGTGCGTCAGACATCTGCTTATTTTGGTCAATTCTGACCATCTCTATACTATAGTTATCGTAGTTATCCTCTGCACCAAAAAATGCTGTGATGGTTGGCTTGTCAAAGTACTGCTGACGTAAATTCGCGATATCTTGTTTTTGTTGGGCAACTGCGTTCAAGTCCAGCTCACCACTTTTGGTCGCCTGTAATTGCAGATTACCGTAGCGCTTCTCTATCTCAGGAAGTGCTTTAAGATAAGCAACATATTGATTAAAAATAGTGACCGCTTGGCTAGCGGCAGGCTCTGGTGTGTGATGGCGAATATAACTCTCCACACGGGCAAATATAGTCGCTTCTTCTTCCTCACCTAGGGCAGATAAAAAATAATCAAACAAACGCCGCAGACCTTCAGTGACGACCAACTGTTTATTTTCATCGATGATAATTTCACCATCAATCTGGGTACCCTTTAATGAGCGTGGTAAATTTTCTAATCCTGTAACAAATTGAGACTGGCTGGGTGGCGTTGTCGCTTTTACGACTTGTCCCGCAGCCAGCTCAGTTGTCACTGACTCGTTAGTCTCATTATCGGAGACGGACGGTTTGATTGAAGCTGAATTTACATCGTTACTAGGCTTGAACCACAAAATAACCGCCGCTGTGGCAATGATAACCACGGCGATGATAGCAATTGTGACATAGGCTGGACGGCGGCTATTTGACATAAACGATATTTCTCAATCAATGAATATTCTTATTTTGTAGTTCAGCTTATAGGTTGGCGTTTTTCAGACGGTTTACCTGAGTACGATAGATAGATTTTGGCTCAGACTCTCCCCATGCCGTCAGACCCAAGACTTGATCAGCGGAATCTAAATGGTTCATTCTATAATTATCACGAACCACATAGCCAAGACGACTTGAGCAAGCAGATACCAATCCATCATTCGACTCACCTGCAAACGGTACGCCCGTTGCGGCCAATAGATAATCGCTAGGATCAAGTGCGCTCGTTATTTGCCCAACGCCGCTAAACGAATAATACTTGATGCCATTGACCGCAGTACTAGTCGGTTGACCACAATAGTTTTTGGGCATTGCTGCAGGAAATTTGGCATTGAACTTAGCAGCACCATCGGTCGATAGAGCCACGAGCGCTTGCCAACCATCTTGTTGTTGAATTTGATTGAAACTGATACCTGACCCAATATCTGTAAAGCCACCAATCAGATTAAACACACCTGATACTAGCTGGGTGGTGACATTAGATGGCTGTCCAGAAGTATTATTTGGCTCAAGGACATTTTTAACAAAATCAGCGGTTTTTGATCCTTGCTCTGGGCTTGATACCGCAGTTACTGAAGCCACGTACTTTGGCGCGACGCCAGCGACATAACGGATATCTATACCGCCCTGACTGTGTCCAAACAAATTAACTTTAGACTCACCTGAAATCGCGGCAATGGTCTTGACCTGTTGTAGCAGTTGCTCACCTCGAACTTCGCTGTTATTGACCGCTGACGTTTTGGTGGTATATACCTCTGAGCCACCTTTCATCAAGTCTTCTGGAATCCCATTAAAATAATCAATGACTCCAAATAACGTCGTGAAGCCGCCAAGCCCGTGTGCTAAGACGACTGGATATTGAGTTTTAGTGTAACTAGAAGTGAAGTATTTACTGTCCACCAACTTGCAACCGTTAGCATTGGCACAATTATAGTATTGTCCTGCAGCTTGAGCAGAAGTGGTTTGTATGGTCATTAGAAGCACACCAGCACTAATTGAACCCAGTATTGGTAAAAATGTCTTTGGTGTGAGAGCTGCACGAATGTACAAAGAAAGCGTCATAACAACATCCTTGTTATCATTGATTTGGTTATTTTTACTGCACAACTACAGTAAAAAGTGCTGCTAATTCCGTTAGCAGGCAAAATTACATTACTTATATATCTTGCAACATTCAACTAATTTGTCAATATATGAATATATTGGTCTGACTAATGAGTCATATAAGCCCTCACCATGCTGTAAAGCAATTATTATCAATGATAATGATAGGTACACTATCACTTAACGTAAAAGTGTCACTAGTACGTTTATGGTATAATCTATCCACAATGAACCCATAATTATAAGATATACGATGATGACTAAAAAATCCCTTATCCAGTCTCCAGAAGCCATAGAAAAAATGCGTGTGGCCGGTAAACTCGCTAGTGATGTGCTTGTCATGCTCGACGAGCATGTCAAAGTGGGCGTCAGTACCGAAGCGCTCAATCAGATTGCCCATGACTATATTGTTAATGTGCAGCAGGCTATCCCTGCCCCACTTAACTATAATGGTTTTCCAAAATCTATCTGTACCTCAGTCAACCATGTTGTTTGTCACGGTATCCCAACTGAAAGCAAGCTGCTGAAAGATGGTGATATTATCAACATAGATGTGACTGTTATCAAAGATGGTTACTATGGTGATACTTCAAAAATGTGGATCGTCGGCAACGGCTCTATCATGGCACAGCGTATTTGCAAAGTGGCACAAGATGCCCTTTATGCGGGTATGAGCGTGGTCAAGAACGGTGCTCGTCTTGGTGATGTCGGCGCTGCTATTCAAGCCGTTGTCGAGCCTGAGCGCTTTAGTATCGTTCGCGAGTTCTGTGGTCATGGTATCAGTGATGAATTCCACCATGAGCCACAAGTCATGCACTATGGCAAAAAAGGCACTGGCTTTGAGTTAAAAACAGGTATGACGTTTACCATCGAACCTATGATTAACCAAGGTACGTGGCAAACTAAGATTTTGCCTGATGAGTGGACGGCGATTACTAAAGACCGTAAATTGTCTGCTCAATGGGAGCACACCATGGTCGTAACAGATAATGGTTGTGAGGTATTTACTACTCGCCCCGAAGAAGATTTAAGTTTTTTGACGCAGTAGTACAATCAAAGATCGCTTAGGCGGTCTTTTTTTTGGTCTTTAATTAGGGCATATTGAGTATTGTGCTTATAGGCGCTTTGTCTTTATACTCAGATGACCTGATAACTTCTATTGATATATTTATCAGCACTTTTATTGATAATTGCTATTCGTGACTTTTATTAGCCATCAGCACATTAGATGCCCAATAGCGCTCAGCTCGAACGTTCTATTTCTAAACTCTTAACTGGATAACACTCATGTTTAATTGTGATATCGCCTCTGTTGATTTGACGCCTTTACCGATACTACCAAGTGAGGTGGCGACAGACTCATCCCCACTGTCAGCCAAAAATGTGACAGACAAGAATCTACTTGGCATTCCTGAATGGTTGGCCCAGATCAACGACGATATCAGCCGCTCACTAGAACGTGGCACTAACATTCGCCAACTGGTTGCAGCACGTGCTTGCGCTATCGATAGCCTATTGATTGCGTTGTTCAAATGGTTTGAGTTAGATAAGACTGATTTGGCGTTTTTTGCGACTGGTGGTTACGGGCGCGGTGAGCTATCGCTCTATTCAGACATCGATATTTTACTCCTGTCTCCTGGTGAAATAGGTGCTGATGCCAGTAGTAAAATCGACAAACTGGTTGCTCTACTATGGGATATAGGACTAGAGCCCGCACTCTCTGTACGTAGTGTCAATGATGCGCTAGAGGCTGCGCTTGACCATACGATTGCTAGTGCTCAGCTAGAGGCTCGACTCCTAATCGGTAACGAAGCATTGCAAGACATGCCCGCTCAAATCGTCAATAAACAGTGGTCTCCACGCGCATTTTTTGATGTAAAAATGGAAGAATCTAAAGCGCGTTATTTGCAGCACAATGCCACCGAGTACAACCTTGAACCCAATATCAAAACAGCACCGGGTGGGCTACGTGATATTCATATCATCGGCTGGGTCACTAAGCGTTATTTTCGCGTGAGCAAGCTATATGATTTAGTGCAACAGAACTTTTTGACTGAAAAAGAATTTGATGAGTTGAGCTTTGCCGAAGGGTATTTATGGCAAATTCGTCATTACTTACATGTACTGACGGGCCGTAATGAAAACAAGTTGTTATTCGATTATCAGCGCGAGATTGCTCAGTTAATGGGCTACGAGACCCAACCTGACGACCAGCCTAACGCTGCGGTCGAACGGTTTATGCGCGACTACTATCGCTGTGCGATGCAGATATCAACGCTGTCTGAGATGCTGACCAATCATTATTATGAAACGATCATAGAGCCGCAGCTGCCTGACGATGAACGTCCAAAAAAACAGCCCATAAATGCGCGATTCAACCGTATTGGTAACCAGATTGCCATTGCGCATCATCGAGTTTTTGCACAGCACCCTGACTCTATCTTAGAGATGTTTTTATTGATGGGTCAGCATGGCATCGATAAAGTTCGCACCCATACTTTGCGCGCACTTAAAATTGCCGCACGCGGCATCGATCAAATATATAGAGACAATCCTACTCACAAAGCGTTGTTTTTATCGAATCTAAAAGAACAAAACTACCTATTCCATCGTCTACGTACCATGAATCGTTACGGGGTATTGGGTAACTATATTCCTGCTTTTGCGCAAGTTACTGGCCTCATGCAATATGACTTGTTCCATCGTTATACAGTAGATGCGCATACCTTGTTTTTGATTAGAATCTTGCATCGATTTACAGATCCAACCTTTCACGAAGAGTTTCCACTGGTCAGCTCTATCTTTCAGCGTATCGAACGTAAAGAGATTTTGGTACTGGCAGCCATGTTCCATGATATTGCTAAAGGCCGTGGCGGTGACCATAGTGAGCTTGGTCAAACAGAATCGATTGAGTTTTGCTTATCGCATGGTATGAGCTTGGCTGATGCAAATTTAGTAGGCTGGCTCACGCGCTATCACCTTCTTATGTCGATTACTGCACAGAAAAAAGATATCTCAGACCCTGAAGTGGTGACTATTTTCTCTGATCTCATCGGTAACGTGACTCATCTGAACCATCTGTATGTACTGACGGTGGCTGATATGAATGCGACCAACCCACAGCTATGGAACAGCTGGCGGGCAACCCTCATGAAACAGCTATACTCACAAACTCGCCGCATCTTGCGCGCTGATATCGACGCGCCTACCAATCGTCAAGATATGATTAGTGCTACACGCAAGCAAGCGTTGACGATGCTAGATAATGTCAATAACCAACATATGAACCGCGATGAAGTATTGCGTCTGTGGGATGACTTGGGCGATGAGTATTTCTTGCGAGAGATTGCAGAAGATATCTTATGGCATACTGAAGCTATTTTGAATCACCCACCGATTGGATTGGCATCTAATGCTGACAGTCCGCCGTTGGTCGTTTTGCGTGAGCATCGCGAATTAGCACTTGATGCGGTGCAGGTCTTTGTCTATACCCAAGATCAGATGAACCTATTTGCCGTTACCATGGCAGTATTTGATCAGATGAATCTTGATGTTTTAGATGCACGTATTATTACAGCGACCCGTGATTTTGCTTTGGATTCTTATGTATTGCTAGATCCTAGTGGCACATTGTTGGTTGATGAGGAGAGCCAACAAGAGCTAAAACAACGCTTAATTGACTCGTTCAAAGACCCTACTGTACTTAAGCTGACGAACAAGCGTATGCCGCGTCAGTTGAAACACTTTGAAGTAAAAACGGTGATTAACTTCGAATTCAATGAAGCATCAGATCAGCACATCTTGAGCTTAGAAACGCTTGATCAGCCAGGGCTACTGGCGCGAGTTGGGCAAGTGTTTTTGCAAGAGCAAATCGAAGTACATGCTGCGCGTATTACTACTCTAGGTGAGCGTGCTGAGGATATGTTTTATATCAGTGATCAAAACGATAAGCCACTCTCACCTGATAGACTGGAAGCATTAAAGGCAGCTCTGTTAGCCAGTCTTACCGTTCAGAAAGAGCATAATAGCGTAATATATTTTTGATACGGCTAGATAGTTTTGGTTAGCCATTATTTTGAATATTAACTAGCAAAAGTAGTCTGATAGTCATCATAGAAGTACGTTTTATAACGTACTTCTATAGGTTATCTCGCTGGCATGTTCGTTCAATTCATCGTCAGCAAGCTCTGGTGGCAAAACACCTACTTCAGGTGGCTGCTGCTCCATGATTAATCGTCCAGCATCGACTTCTTTTTGTAGCAAACACTGCAAGCTTGCTAGGTGAAACTGTCCATCTAGATAATCATCTAACGCTTCTAAAGAGATAGGCGATTTGGCATGTACATCAGGATACAGGCTATCCTCTGCCAAAATAATCATTTCATTGAGCGCCTCTTCGCGCATCAGCTCGTCGTTGTCTATTTTGCGCTGCAGTTTGTTTTCCAACTGGCCTTTAGCAGCAAGTGCGCTGACAAAAAATATGGTCTGTATTACAAACAAAGAGACGTATTGCCATAGCGGTAATGAGATACCAAATATATTATTGAGCAGCATCAAGGCCATTGCCACTACCACGTAGCCGACCAATTGCCACAACAGCCACATAATGAGGCTGTTTTCACCATACCAAAACATTTTCTTTTCTTGACGTTCGATCAGTTGCTGGCGCGCTTGCCACCAGCTCTGTTCACGCTCTTTGAGCAGTTTATACAGGCTAGAGCGCTGTAAATTGTTATCAAGTTTTTCATTATTGATATCCTTAGCGATGAGATCATCATTATTTAGCACACTAGACATATCAAACTATCCTTAAAACGATCTACTACGTTTGTGATGTAGTCATTTTTTATATTGTTATAGGTTATAAATTATGAAATTTTCAAAAGACTTTTGAGCGACTACCTATTTGGTAGTCATATAATGAATAGCTTACGCTTGGTAAATGCCTATTCACGATATAAGAAGAAAAGGACAAAAAATTAGAGAAGTGCTACACTGCTCTAATGTAAATTTTCTTTATAACTTTATTATTAATTGTCTATTATAGTTATCACACTTATGAATCACAACTTAAAGCATCTACATCCTTATCCATTCGCAAAGATGGCAACATTGCTTGCCGATCGCAAGCCTGCCAACGGTTACAGTGAAATAAAGCTCGGTATTGGTGAGCCAAAACATGAGCCCCCTGCATTTGTGCTGGACGTCCTACGCGAAAACTTGGACAAAATAAGTCGTTATCCAACCACAAACGGTATGTTTGAGCTACGTCAAACTATCGCCCACTGGTTAGAGAAGCGGTTTTTTCTTAATCACGTCGATGCCAATACTCAAGTATTACCAGTAATGGGCACACGAGAAGCGATTTTTAGCTTCGTACAAGCGGTCGTTGATCATGATGTAGCTGACACAGAGAGCAATTCTCTAGCGTCTAACACATTGCCTACAGTCGTCATGCCCAACCCGTTTTATCAGATATATGAAGGCGCAGCGATACTGGCACAGGCAACGCCTTACTTTGTCCCTTGTGCATCAGATAATGGCTATAAAGGTGACTATCGCGCGGTGCCAAAAGACGTTTGGACACGTACGCAGCTATTGTTTGTCTGTAGTCCAAACAATCCAACAGGCGCCGTCATGACGATGGATGATTGGGAATACCTTATTCGTCTATCAGATCAGTACGGTTTTATTATTGCCAGTGACGAGTGTTATAGCGAACTGTATTTTGATACAGCTCCGATTGGATTGCTTCAAGCCTGTGCGGCCCTTGGTCGCCGTGATTTTAAAAACTGTATCGTGTTCCACTCTTTATCTAAACGTTCAAACTTACCGGGTTTGCGCTCTGGATTTGTGGCTGGTGATGCCAAAATTTTGCAGGCTTATTTGCAATATCGTACTTACCAAGGTTGTGCGATGCCGATACCTCATCAGCTCGCCTCTATCGCTGCGTGGCAAGACGAAAAACACGTCGCTCATAATCGAGCGCTATATCAAGAAAAGTTTGCCCTATGGATGTCTGAGCTTGGTGAGTTGCTAGAGTTACGTATGCCTGATGCTGGGTTTTACTTTTGGGTCAAAGTACCTGAACAGTTCGGCGGTGATGATGAAATCTTTGTCACAGCGCTGTATGAGCAAGCCAATATTCATGCATTGGCAGGACGCTATTTATCACGTGAAGTTGATGGTCATAATCCTGGACAAGGTTATGTGCGTATCGCTCTGGTCGCGAGTGCCGATGAGAGCCTAGAAGCAATCAGTCGTATCCGCAAATTATTAGGTGCTTAAAGCTAATTAGAAAAATCTACTGTATCTAAAACAAATGTCACAATATTAAAAAGCCTCCAATAACCACAATATAAATAGGGTTATTGGAGGCTTTTTGTTTTATTAATGCTATAGTAAAGTCTCTACCGAAAATATGCCATCAAGGATGATGCCATGCCCCATCTTGATTTTAGCCAACCGCCCTTTGATGTATTGAGCTTAGCCGAGCGTCAAAGCATTAGAAAAAACACCCAGATACGCTACCTTGCCAAAAACGAGAGCTTGCCTGCAGAAGAGCTGCAATGTCTGTATGTGGTCATCAAAGGGCAAATCGAGCAATCATTAGATGGTGAGTTTGTCGCGTCCTATGTCGGTAGTAATCACGCTGACGGCCTGAACAATAATGATTGGTTTGATAGTCGCCGCCTGCCTGAATCACTTGCCAAGGATAATCAACTAGAGCCTGAAAGTACGCCTATACAGCCTTATCAATTCCGAGCTAATGAAGAGACGTTACTGCTCCAAGTCGCTGGCACCGCTATCGATAAAATCAGCGCGCAAAATCATCTGGTACGCCAAATGCTATCAGACAAGCTGCCTGAGCGATTAAAAGCATTGCGCCAGCGACGTCATAATAAAACGCTAGATCCTGCCAGCTATACCAACCAACAAGAAGTACAGCAAATCATGCTGCAGCCAGTGGTAGATGTTCATCTATTACCAGTCCATATTGTCGATGCCAATGATAGCTTGTACGAAGCGGCCCGCATCATGACAAAAGCTGGTTTAAAACATGTACTGGTCAGACCGCTACATGGCTTAGATAGTTTGGATGGCTTAGATGACTTACAACTAGATGATTTAGATGGCTCACAAACAGCGCGACATGAGACAAGGTTACTCTTAGGGATTTTGACCGATACTGATATTTGTCGTGCTGTAAGTGATAAACAAGATCCTGCCACTACTCCTTGCCAGCGCTATGCTAATTTTAATCTCCGTACGATCAAAGCCAGTGATGAGATTGGCGATGCGCTGCTGACCATGACTCGCTATCGTATTCATAGACTGCCAGTCATTGATAAGAGTGGCGATGTCGTTGGTGTGCTTGGGCAAAGCGATATGCTCGCTCATATTGGTCATCATTCGCAGCTGATTAGTATTCAAATCGAACAGGCACAAGACTTAGCGAGCCTAGATACCGCTGTTGAGCTAATCGGTCGCTATATTCGTGCACAGCATCACAATGGTGTCAAAATCGGCAATATCAGTCGTATGGTACAGACGCTAAATGCGCAGGTATTTACCAAACTATGGCAGTTAATCGTACCTGATGAAGTGATGGCCAATACCTGCCTTATCGTTATGGGTTCAGAAGGGCGTGGTGAGCAAATCATGCGTACCGATCAGGACAATGCGCTCATCATTCGTGATGGCTATACGCATCCCGACCTAGCACAGTTCACTGATACTTTTAATAGCCATTTAGCGACGCTTGGCTACCCACTGTGTGATGGCAATATCATGATGACCAATCCTATGTGGCGACAACCGCTCAAGCCATTCACTGCACAAATTAACCTATGGTTTAGAAATTCAAATCCGATGCATGGCATTTACTTGTCTGCGATACTAGATGGTGAATACGTCTGCGGCGATGAGTCACTGCTTACTCAAGTACGTCAGCATTTAAAGCTTGCTCATAGCCAGGCAGATCCTATGTTTGTCAGGCAATTTTCCCGGGCAGCGCTACAGTTTGGCGATGTTAATCAATGGTGGCAAAAGTTTGTACCTTTACTAGGTGGCAAATCAGCATCATCCGATATTGACCTAAAAAAAGGCGGTATATTTCCCTTAGTGCATGGTATCCGTACCTTAGCATTAGAAAACAATGTGCTCGATGTTCCTAGTACCAAGGCTCGTTTAAAGGCTCTGGTACAGGTTGATGCTATGACCCAAGAGCGCGCCGATACGCTGCTTGAAGCCTTAGAGTTTTTTATGGCGCAGCGCTTGTCCGTGGCACTCTCAACCGACGATAAGCATGCACGGCAAGTAGATCCAACGACTTTGACCGCACTTGAACGTGATCTACTCAAAGAGTGTCTGGCCGTGGTCAAAAGCTTTAAAAATCAGTTGCGTCAACACTATCAATTAGAAATCGCATAAATGTGGCAGTTTTAATACAGAGGCTCCATGGATAGAGAAAATTTATAAACACAAAAACAATATAGATGGATGAACGACTAATATGAGCTGGTTACAGCAGTTATCTTGCGCTTGGCAAAAGACGCAATTGCAGCGTCCAGAGCTTGCCTCAATGTTTACGACACCTTCGGCTGAGCAGTGGGTGGCGATTGACTGCGAAATGACAGGACTGAACCCCAAAAAGCATCACCTGCTGTCTGTAGCAGCGATACATATTAATGGCAATACGATCGACACGGGTAATGGTATGCATTTGGTTTGCAGACCTCCTGTGATGCCAGACCGCGACACTATTGTCATTCATGGCCTACGTACCGCCGACGTTGAACATGGCATGAGTTACGATGACATGTTAGCCCTGCTGCTACCATTCATAGGTAATCGACCAATCGTTGGATTCTGCATACAGCTAGACATGGCTTTTTTGAACCCTTTGGTTAAACGCTATATGGGAACCTCGCTACCAAATGAAACCATAGATTTGCGGCATTTGTACAGTCGGCGTATCAGTGGTCACACACAAGGGCTTTCTGGACAAGCCCAACATCTGAATCGCATATTAGCCCATTACAATATTCCTGAACTGGGCGCGCATGATGCTTATAACGATGCTGTTATGACGGCGATGGCTTTTTTGCATGTGCGTTAGCAGCAAGTCATGCTCGCAGTTCAATCTATAGTTAGAGTTAGTTATCTAAATAAGGGCGTCATTATCGCTAGGGCGTGCCCTCATTTTGAAAATGGTGATAAAAATGAGATAAACGGCAGCCAAACAAGCAAAGGAGTACAGATAATATCGGGATATCAGCCAGCTACTTAACGCAGTCTGGCAAAGATTTGGCCATTTTTAGCCCATTTAAATTTTATTGTTCAGATTGAGGACACGTCCTAAATTGTACTGCTGACATCGTGTGCGAAAACAGCAACTCATGTTACCATAGGCTGTTTTTGCCACCTGATGAAAGATGCTCATGCGATACCCTTCTAAACACCGTCATTACTCTACTGCTGCAACCCAAATCACCACGCTTTGTCGTCATTTGCGACCGCTAGACTGGCCTAATAAACGTCTATCTAGGTTAGCGTTATTGGCAGCAGTTATAGTCGCACCGATACATGCACAAGCCATGTTACCAGCAGCTATTCAAAGAGCCTTGGCACGTGCCGACTTGACAGAAGCGGATATCAGCATCGTTATTACACCTGTGGGTGACAAGACTGCCAGCCGTCTGCCTACTCCTATTCAAGTCATCAATAGTGATGAATCTGACAGCCAATCTGCATCTACTATAGTATCTGAGCACCCAACTACAGACACCTCGATGGATACAATTAGCAGCGTCCCGAGCCATCAGAGCGCGTTAGTTACCATAGAGCAGCGCACCATTGAGAAGCACGAGCAAAAAACACACGCTTATACCGATGACCCTTATACTTATCAGAGCGTAGAGAGCATTCCAACGGTTATTCCTGACGAACCTCAGCATACGCTTGATCAGAATGCCAAAGCCCAAGATACTGTGGGCAATAATAAAACCTCTATAAAGATTTCATTTTCGCCTTTGCTGGATCACCAGTCCGACATCCCTCGTACGCCTGCCAGCACCATGAAACTCGTGCCTAGCTTTATCGCTTTGGACACTTTAGGAGCGGATTTTGTGTGGCATACACGGGTTTATCACACAGGCATTGTCATCGGCAACCGTCTACAGGGTGACTTGATTATTCAAGGTAGTGGCGACCCAAAAATGACTCACGAGCGCTTAAAACAGTTGCTGTATAAAGTGCAAGCATCCGGTATTCGTCATATCGATGGTGACATCATCATCGACAGCACGGTTTTTAATAATGTTAGTAAAGATCCTGCCGCCTTTGATAACTCGCCTCTACGCCCTTATAACGCCAGCCCCGATGGGTTTTTGGTTAACTTTAGCACCATTGGTATCAAAACTTACCCTCAAGATAACGGCCAAGCAAGCGTGACCTATAAGCCGCGGTTAGCCAACTACCAGCTGCCTGCTACAATCAATACCCGTGCAGCCAGTTGTGGGCAAGCAAGCTATAGCCTAGCGCCGCAGTGGCAAAACACGCAGCTTGTGTTAAATACCAGTATGCCAGAGAGCTGCGGTGAGCATGTTTTTTACGTAGCGTATCCCAATGCCAAAGAGTTTGCGGCACACGTCATCGCTGCCAAATGGCAAGCGTTGGGGAATACTTTGAGTGGACAGGTCATCTCACAAGAAACCCCTTACGATATGACCAAGACGACGAAACGAGCGCACGGGCTTACGGCTATCGCGATGTCTCCTCTACCTATGGTCAGCTATCCGTCGTTGAATTTAACCGAGCAGATTCATGATATTAACCACTTCTCAAACAATGTCATGGCTGAACAAGTCGCACTATCTATAGGCGCTTATGATAAAGAAAGGCTGACTCAATCAATACCGTCTAACATAACTGCGACGACTAGTCCAAGCAGTCATGAAGTCAAAGCTAGTAATGAAGTCAAAGCTAGTAATGAAGTCAAAGCTAGTAATGAAGTCAAAGCTAGTAATGAGATGGATAATAAAGTAGCGGCTGATAAATCTAGTGGCAAAAAGGCTGATAGCTTATATCAGTTTGGCAAACCTGTTACAACAGATTACCCTGCAGCCTTACAAACCATCAATCAATGGTGGCAAACTAATCTCAGTACGCCGCCGCCCCATTTGACCAATGGCTCAGGACTTTGCCGTGAGTGTACAATCACTGCCGCTAACCTAAGCGAGCTACTGACTTATGCTTATAGTCGACCAAATTTTGAAGCCTATGTCGACTCATTAGGTGTCGCTGGGGTTAGTGGCACTATTGCCGCCCATAGTGATCGCTTACCTGAATCGACAGCCACTGGCCGCGCATGGATAAAAACTGGCACGTTAAATAACGTCACCTCAATGGCAGGTTATGTCAAAGGGCTATCAGGACAGGATTACGTTGTCGTCGGCATAATCAATACTGAGCAAGCATTAAATCCTTATGCAGCAAGACCTGTGTTAGATGCCATGCTCGACTGGACAGCACAGCGTTGATTGTTAACGCTTTAAGACGTTGTATTATCCATACTCTATTTTTTACCTTTATAAAGGTTAGCTTATGTCACGCCAGACAACCAGTCTCAACAAACCCCAGACGCTTGTACAAGTGCAGCCTAAACTGGCTCGATATGTCGGTTTTTTTGCGATTGGATACACGCTTGCCAGTACCATATTTATGATGATACAGACCAAGCTTGCGCTCAATCCACAATTGGTCATGGTGGTTTCTATTATCGTAGGGGCCTATATCGCTGTCAGTAAATTTATCAAACATCAGAAGCGAGCATTAGCGCGAGATGAGATTAATAAGTTGATGTTTGGCGGGGTTGTGATTGTCTGGATGCTGACGGTCATTTATTTTTCAGCCATCTGGTTTTGGCTGTTTGACACAATAAGCCGTGAGGTACTGTTTGAGATGGCGATGCAGCGTCCACTGCCCCTGCTTTCATCACTAATGCTGATGCTCGTTCTCACTCTAGTCAGTGCACGAATCAGTCTATGGTCTATCAATCGATTATTAGACCCTATACGCAAATCAACGTAAGTACAAACCATTATCTACAAGGTGCTACAAAGTTTTCCCCTGCTAATGTGTAAAATCCGTTAGGCTAAGTTTAAGGCGTGTCATTATTTTAAGAATAGTACTAAAAATGAGACAAAGTAAGACGCTCCCTAGTAAGTAGTATTTTAGCGATGACTTGTTTTACCTTTATAATAGGAGCGAACATTATGGACATGATCTTTTTTGACAACATAGACAAGCTTGGTCGTATTGTTTTGACGACTGTTATGGTTTACGTGTTGATCGTAACAGTTACCAAAGTCTCTGGCAAACGCTCAACGTCACAGCTCAACAACTTCGATTGGATCGTTACGGTCATGATCGGCTCGTTGGGAGCCAGTACAATTTTGCTCAAAGACATTCCCTTTGTTGAAGGGGTTTCGTCTATTTTAGTATTGTACCTATTGCAATTTGTGGTGACCAAATATGCGTCTGTTTCACCGCAATTTAGTAACTTTATTTTATCAGAGCCGCGTATCGTTTTTTATCAAGGGCAGTTTTTGCCAGATGCCATGCGTGATGAGCGCTTGACGCGTCAAGAAATCGAATGTGCCATGCGTTCTGAAGGGATTAATAGTTTTGATGATGTCGAAGCTATTGTCTTTGAGTCTGATGCAAAGCTGACTGTCATTCCAAAGCCAAGCCAAAGTGATAAGAGCGACGATGATCAAGGCGCAAGTAGCAACGTATCAGAGACGATTAACCCTCTGATGTAAATTGCAGACAATAAACAACGAACGATACAAATATTAAGAACACGCCCTAGTAAGCTTGAATTCAATTATCGAGATGTAAGCATTATGAAAGTAAGGATTTTGACCGTTGGCAATAAAATGCCTAGCTGGGTACAGACGGGTTTTGACGAATATTACAAACGCATTCAACCAATGCTAAGCACAGAAATTGTCGAAATTGCGGCAGCCAAGCGGGCGAAAAACCCTTCAGATGCCAATTTGGCGCAGTACCGTGAGCAGGAAGGTCAGGCTATATTAGCTGCTCATAATGCATCGAGCCGCGAGCAATTATGGGTACTAGATGTCAAAGGTAAGATGATTTCGACCGAAGGACTGGCTGATAACCTCGCAGATGGCATGCAGCAAGGCGATGATATTGCATTGGTCATCGGCGGTGCAGACGGCGTCTCGCCAGAAGTATTGGCAAAGGCCGATGCAAAATTATCACTATCAGCACTGACATTGCCGCATCCGCTAGTACGCGTCGTACTCATGGAACAATTGTATCGCGCAATGAGTATCAACAATAACCACCCTTATCACCGTGGTAATTAAATAAAGTACTAAGCTATTTTTTTTGATTTAGAACATCAGTCGCAGAATAGATTGAAAAACTGGCGCACGCCCTAATAAATGCAACATGAAATATCCAAAACGTGCGACACTCAACGCCTCTAAGTCCTCTCATCAACGTGATGATCATCATAGTGTGCAGACGCCTATCACAGCGGCTGCCGCATGGGAAAATACGTCTGATGTAGCGACGAATACATCTAAGCTACCAGCGCTCTTTATTTCGCAT
The DNA here is from genome assembly GCF_947500265.1 of uncultured Psychrobacter sp. Classification (GTDB taxonomy): domain Bacteria; phylum Pseudomonadota; class Gammaproteobacteria; order Pseudomonadales; family Moraxellaceae; genus Psychrobacter. Next base: position 149,036 of record NZ_CANMRN010000007.1, read on the forward strand.
GGCGCGCCTACGCTTGCGATTGAGCAGTCTGCGACGACCAGTGCATTGGCACGTATTGGTCAAAACCTACCTAAGCCACGTGCCATTGTCATTATGTCAGCGCATTGGCAGTCAGCAAAGCTAGAGATTAGTAGTAATCCACAGCCAAAGACGTGGCATGATTTTTCAGGATTTTCGCCTGAACTTTACGACATTCAGTATCCTGCTACAGGTCAGCCAACACTGGCTGAGACACTTGCTCAGCAGCTGACCGCACGTGGTGTCACTTGTAGTGTCAATCCAGTACGTGCCTGTGATCATGGCGTTTGGGCGCCGCTCAGACATCTGTACCCAGAAGCCGATGTGCCTATCGTACAGATATCATTGCCGCAGCATTATGACAGTGTCGCTTGCTATCAGTTAGGCGCACAATTGGCACATCTGCGTGATGAGCAAATCCTCGTCATTGGCTCAGGTAACATTACGCATAATTTACAAGCATTGCGCTGGGAAGCTGACAGCATCGATCAAGCAGCTAAAGCCTTTAAGCAGTGGTTGTTACAGCAGCTTAAAATAGATATTCCCACGGCGCTCGATTGGCAGCAGTACCCAGACTACAAGGACATTCATCCAAGTGATGAGCACTTGCTACCGCTGTTTTTTGCATTAGGTACTGGTCAGCGCGTTTCTGTCGTTCATCAAAGTATGGCCCATCATAGTCTGGGTATGGATATCTATCGCTTTGATTGAGTGCTATCAATCCAAACTATAGCTTAACCCTACTTCTCAAAAGCGTGTTTGGTAAATAAACCTGCACGCTCCATCTCGCCCGCCACACTGAATAATGTTGCTTCATCATTCATGCGCCCGATTAACTGCATACCAATCGGTAGGCCTTTTTTGCTCATACCGACTGGTACTGACATCGCGGGTAACCCTGTAACATTACCCAATAACGTAAAGCCCATTTTACCTAATACAGGGGCACTGAGCTTTTCTATCATGCCTGAGCTAAAGGCGTATCTACCCATATTAAAGCCTTTATTCAGCACCTCGGCGCTACGCATCATCATCTCATCCATACGGCTAGGCGGTAGTACACCATGCTTTACCGCAGGTGTGGGCACAGTCGGGCATAAAATCATGTCGTAGTCTTCTAGTAATAGACCTGTCTGATACTGGCTATGATGCCAGCCATGTTTGGCATGTGCTAAATCAACCGCTGACAATGAGCGCCCAAGCAAGGCCATATTGTAGGTTTGTGGCTCTAGGTTTTTAATATGGTCAGCACCAAACTCACGCTCGATATTATCAATTGTGAAAGCCGTATGCGTACAGACCACAACGATAAAGTCATGCCAAAACTGCTCGATATTGATGTTTGGCTCGGCTGGTACTACTTCATGACCCATAGACTCTAATTGCTTAGCCGTTTGCTCAAGTACCGCCAGCACCTCTTTGTCCACTGTCGTATTGGCTATCAAAGGCTGCTGATGCAAAGCTATTTTTAGCTTTCGCGGTGCTCGCATTGCCGCTTGCAAAAAAGTGCCGTCTGGCGGAGCTATAACATAAGGCGCACCAATCTCCGCACCGCTAGTGGCATCTAGCATCGCTGCACTATCGCGCACTGAGCGCGTAATCACATGGTCAGCCACGGCCCCCTCCCAACCTTCACCAAGATTAGGGCCCATTGGATTACGTCCGCGGCTTGGCTTTAACCCAAACGTGCCGCACCAAGCTGAGGGAAAACGTATCGAGCCGCCACCATCACCGCCGCCTGCCATCGGTACAATACCGCTCGCAACTGCTGCTGCACTGCCCCCTGACGAGCCGCCAGAGCTATAGCCTTTCTTAAAAGGATTGTTAGTAGCGCCATGCGCTTTTGGCTCAGTGGTGATAATCAAACCAAACTCAGGCGTGTTAGTCTTACCAAAGGTATTAACGCCTGTCGCTTTCATCCGTTTGACGATTTCACTGTCTTTTTCTGAAATGATATTGACGCTGCGACTGCCCATCGTAATCGGCTCGTCGGCGAAGCTAAATGATAAATCTTTTAGCAAATATGGCACCCCAGTAAATACACCTGAAGGCAGACCTGCTTGCGCAGCATTGTAAGCGCGCTCATCAAAACGATGCACAATGGCATTTAGTTTAGGGTTGATTTGATTGGCTTGATGGACAGCAGCATCTAGCAATTCCTTCGCGCTTACCTCACCTGAGTTGACCAATGCTGCTAAGGCTAGCCCATCGTATTGCGTGTATTCTTTAAACATAACTAACCTTCCTTGGAGAGTAATTTCATTAAGACTATGTAGCACTCATATTTTCTAAAACTAAAGACTATTTTTTCATAAACTCCTGTCAGTTTAGTATAAAAAACCGTGCCTGATATTTGATAAACGGACTCGTTAGTCATCTGGTCGATTTCGCGAATTAATGAGCCAGTATGCGAATCTACTCTTCGCGCCCTAGAGTGTATTTAATAATGAAAGCTTACTTCTAGACCTGCAATTTATGAAAGCATTATTAAGTTTCTTCCATAAAAAAACGAGCCATTTTCATGACTCGCCTTTTTACTATCTACTTAGTTCTAAACTCTACATCAATAGTTCACGTTTGCCACTTTTGCCCATCGAGCTGACCAATCCAGCTTCTTCCATAGAGTCGACAATACGCGCAGCACGGTTATAGCCGATGCTGAATTTACGCTGAATACTTGAGGCAGAAACTTTACGTGTTTCCATGATAAAGGCCACGGCATCATTATATAAATCATCATCTTCACCAGAGGCATTGGCTGTACTACCACCGCCTGGGCTAGATAGTTCAAAATTGCCTGCCATATTGTCAATATAGTCAGGTGCGCCGCGCTCACGCCACGCATCACAGACACGGTTGACTTCTTCGTCACTGACGTAGGCACCATGCACACGATCTGGCTCGATTTGCCCTGGCCCCAAGAACAACATATCGCCGTTACCCAGCATATCCTCAGCACCGCCACTATCTAGAATCGTACGTGAATCGACTTTTGAGTTGACTCGTAGTGCCGCACGCACTGGGATGTTGGCTTTAATCAGACCCGTAATTACATCGACTGATGGACGCTGAGTCGCTAGCATTAAATGAATACCTGCAGCACGCGATTTTTGCGCCAAACGTGTGATGAGCTCTTCGGCTTGTTTACCGACCTGCATAATCATATCGGCAAACTCATCCGCAACAATGACAATCATGGGTAGTGTTTTTAGCTTGGGTGCTTGGCTAATACTTACGCTGTCATTTGGACGCCATAGAGGGTCGAGCATGGGATTGCCTGATTTCTCCGCCGCGATGACCTTCTTGTTGAACTCATTGAGCTTACGAACCTTTAGCAAGCTCATTAGCTGATAGCGACGTTCCATCTCGGCCACACACCATGACAAGCTACTGGCCGCTTCCGTCATATCGGTAACCACTGGCGTTAACAAATGCGGAATATCGTTATAGTTAGCAAGCTCTAACTGCTTTGGATCAATCAAGATAAGACGCAGCTCATTGGGTGTATATTTGAGTAGCATCGATAGTAGCATCGAGTTGACCAATACTGACTTACCAGAGCCTGTGGTACCAGCGACTAGCATATGCGGCGCACGCGCAAGGTCGGTAATGATTGGATTACCACCGATGTCTTTACCCATCGCCATGCTAATCTGCGCTTTAGGGTCTTTGAACGTTTCGGTGTTGAGCAATTCAATCAAGCGTACCATTTCACGTTTCTTGTTAGGCACTTCGATACCGATGTACGGTTTACCCGGAATCACTTCGACCACACGCAAAGAGGCCATCGATAGTGAACGCGCCAAATCACGCGAGATACCTGTGACTTTACTAGCCTTCACCCCAGCAGCCAGCTCTACTTCGAAACGGGTGACAACAGGCCCTGGAATAGCATTAACCACAGAGGCCTTTACGTTAAATTCTTGTAGTTTAATTTCTAACAACTCAGACAACTTTTCAAGCTCAGCCACAGTATAGCTAGGCTTGCGGTCAGGATCCGGCTTATCCAATATAGACACTTCTGGAATAGGCGTTAGACTGCTGCGATAAGCTGCCGTTTGCATCGAGCGCGACTTTTGACTGAAGGCTGCGTCATCACTAATGTGCGGCATGACCGGTACATTGGTGTCGTCATCACTGTCGTCCTCTGGCATCATATCGGTGATATGGTTGCTGCTATCGCCTTCTGGGACAGCAAAACTAACAGATGGCTGGGTAGGCGTTTTAGGCTCAGGCTGTACATTTGAGACTGGGCTAGTGACTTCCACCGTTGGCGCTGCTTTTGGATTGGCAGGAGGCGTATTGGTTGGTGTCATGTCTGAAACGTCTGACAAATCTGACAATGCAGGCTCAGTCTCTACTGTTACCGGAGCAACTTCAGGCTCAGAGACTACTGCTGTCTTTTCAGTATGTGGCAACTCTACAGGCGTATCAGACGATTGATTGGCAGATTCCTGCGCAAAGCTGATAGGCTCTTCTACGATAGGTTCTGGAGTCTTCTCTGGTAATATTGGCTCAGCTGCTACGGTTTCCTGAACAGGCTTAGAGTCTTCAGACGTTTCTACAATAGACTCTGTAGGTTCTGATATGTCAGCATGCTCTGCCAACCATGCTTCTGCCAACTTATCTACTTCTGCAGTCTCATGTGTCGTAGAGATTTTAGGCTCAGCAGGTTCAATGACTGGCTGACTGGCTAAATTACTACTTACTGACTCATCAACTGATGACTGAGCTAATGATTCTTTATCATATATATCTGGTTGATCAACCGCTTCCGTCACTGTAGTTGCTGTAGTGGCAGGCACTGCTTTCTCTAATGATGCTGTGGTACTAGTACCCGTTTGGGAATAGTTAGGTACAGGCATAGCCGAACTGTCCATGCCATTGGCACTGTAAGCCATTTGCTCACTTGCGAGCAAATCATCGACAGTATTGGCATCATTCCACGCAAAGCTTGGCTCAACTTTGCGAGTAACAGGTGCAGTCAAGTTTAAGGCTAACGGCTGGACTGTACTATTAACCGTATTATCAGCAGAGTTATTAAGCAAGCCTGTATCGGTATCTGCCTGCCCACCTTTTGAGCTATTAGGTGTCGCCGCTGCTTTTGCTGCGATGACGGAGGCTTTGACACTATCTGCCAGCCCTGAGGTTGCCAAAAAGTCTGACAATACACTACCGAAACGCCCACTACTGCTGACGTCTTGAGTACCGCTATTATTTTCCGCAGACTGCAACTCAAGTGGCAGTTGCTCATGCTCTAATTTTTTATCTACCGACTCATCTAAGTTTTGGCTATCACCTTGTAATGCAATACTCGGTTCAGTAGCGTCGATAGTATCCTGACTTTTTACACCTGAGCCAAGCCATGATAGTGCACGAACCTTTTGATATATCGTCATCCAATGAATATTAAAGGCAAACGTAGCGGTAATCACAACAAATACTGCTAAGAAAACCACACTCCCCCACTGCGATAGCAGCTGTGCCAAACGCGCCTGTAACTCTAGCCCAATGATACCACCAGCGACACCTTCGAGGCCGATTGCGTCAGGGTTCGTGACTTGCTGAACTAGAGAAACCAATTGTGCGAATAATGCGCTAGCACTTAATAGCAAAAACACATAAGCGACCAATCGCATGAGCCAAAACGTTGGCTTGTTTTCCCACCAAATTAGAGTAGATTCGTAAACCACAAACGCCAAAAACCACCAAGCACCAAACCCAAAAAAGCTATAAAGCAAATCGGATAACCATGCGCCTGCCTCGCCGCCCATGTTATTAATCGTGGTCATATCACTACTGATGTGCGACCAGCTAGGATCGTTGCCTGTATAAGTCATCAAAATGACAAACAGATAAACGGCCAGTATTAACCCAAGGAGGGTAAACATTCCCTTTTTTAAATACTCAATAAGCGGTGCTGATATCACGTAAGATCTGCCTTGTTATTAATACTAAATGGTCGCCAATGCATGACTAAGCCTAATCATGCTGACATAAAGTGTTGACATAAATGTACCGAGCGAAGTGTTTGTTTGGCATGTGCCGATCATAGAGCCTTGAAACAACCGTTATCGCCTGGCCCCTACTACACTTGGCATAACTTCTTATAATAACAAATACATAGGTGCAGTGGCGACAGTCTTATCAAGAAAGCGGGTAAGAAAGTAAATCAGTGGACACTTTGCGTAAGAAAACAGCTGGTTAGCGAAACGATATTGACATAATATTGCCAACTATATTACGTGAACGCTATAAAATACCCTTTGTTTTTCGCACTAATATTTCAATGCTGTTTATGCTTTGATTCTAATGATACCTGTGTTTGCTTTAGCAAACTTGCACTTTGTGCGCTGTGCCCTTATGTTATTATCACACAGCAATTAGAAGAAGCATATTCGTAGTCATTTTTGATATTCGTCTTTTATTATATTTATACCTTACACTTTTAATTCGTATATTTAGCAAGGAACAACTCATGGCAACTGACACTACTGCTCCACGTCACGAAAAGCTCATTATTTTAGGCTCAGGTCCTGCTGGCTACTCTGCAGCAGTTTATGCAGCACGCGCTAACCTTAAGCCGGTTATGGTTACTGGTATGGAAGTCGGTGGACAATTAACCACCACTACTGAAGTCGACAACTGGCCAGGTGATGCGCATGATTTGACAGGTCCTGCATTGATGGAACGGATGAAAGCGCACGCTGAACGTTTCGGTACTGAATTGGTCTACGATCATATCAACGAAGTAAACCTAAACGAGCGTCCTTTTCAATTGACAGGTAACAACGGTAGCTATACTTGTGACGCGCTCATTATCTCAACTGGTGCCTCTGCACAGTACTTGGGACTAGAATCAGAGACTAAGTTCAGAGGGCTTGGTGTATCAGCCTGCGCCACTTGTGATGGTTTCTTTTATAAAAACCAAAAAGTTGCGGTGATTGGTGGTGGTAATACAGCGGTTGAAGAAGCTTTGTACTTATCTAATATTGCGTCTGAAGTGACCTTAGTACATCGCCGTGACAGCCTACGCTCTGAAAAAATCCTACAGGATAAGCTATTTGAAAAAGCCAAAAATGGTAATGTCAAAATCGAATGGAATCATCAAGTAAAAGAAGTGGTCGGTGATGATATGGGCGTCAATGGCGTCGTTATCGAATCGATGATTGATGGCAGCACTAAGCAACTAGATACAATGGGTATGTTTGTCGCTATTGGTCATAAGCCAAATACTGACCTGTTCAAAGGTCAATTGGATATGAAAGATGGCTATCTGATCGTTAATAGTGGCTTAAATGGTAATGCCACTCAGACTAGTATCGAAGGTGTGTTTGCTGCAGGTGACGTAGCCGATCACGTTTATCGTCAAGCTATCACTTCTGCTGGTACAGGCTGTATGGCTGCGCTGGATGCTGAAAAGTACTTGGATGCACTGGGCGAAACCGTCGCTCGTGATCACACTTACGATTCAACCCTAACTGCAGATAAAGAAGCCTAAATGGGCAACTTTACTCAACAGCACGCTAAACACATTACGCCTGAGACTTTAAAAAGTCTTGGGCGTTATGACTTTCCTGATCCCATTTCTATCGATCCTGATGGTATTGGCATCGTCGCGATGGGCGGTGACCTAGCACCTGAAACGCTGATATCAGCCTATGCTCAAGGGCTGTTTCCTTGGTTTAACGAAGATGAGCCTATTGCTTGGTGGTGTCCCGAGCCGCGTTGTGTGATTGTTCCCTCTGCCTATCAACCGAGTAAGTCTCTACGTAAGCAAGCAAATCGCGAACGTTGGCAAGTGACGCTTAATCAAGCTTTTGACGATGTCATACATGCCTGTAGCTTACCGCGCAGTGATGGCCTTAATGACAATCATCCCGAAGGCGAGCATACTTGGATTCATGATGAGATGATCGAAGCTTATACTAAATTGCATGCACAAGGCTTTGCTCATAGCATTGAAGTTTGGGACGAAGCAGGTCAACTGATTGGCGGATTATATGGGTTAAAAATAAACGGCATCTATTTTGGTGAATCAATGTTTCACCGAGCCTCTAATGCGTCAAAGCTAGCGTTTTGGGGTCTAATGGACCTGTGTGAGCAAAGTGATGTCGCACTCGTCGACTGTCAGCTACCGAATGATCATTTGATGAGCTTAGGTGCGACTACCTTACCGCGTGCTGACTTTCTAACTCAGTTAGACAACTTGATAGGCAGCCAGTCTGTGCCATGGCAAAAGCACTCTCATAAACCGTTAGCCGTATCGCTACTGGATAGCGAATCGCCGTGGCAACTAGAGTTATGATTATCATAGCGAAAAAATAAGAGGTTATTATGGCACTTGATACATCGTTTCTATTGATTGGAGAGCTAGCAGCAAAGGCCAATACGACCAAAGATACGGTTCGCCATTACGAGCAATTAGGCCTGCTAAAATCTCGCAAGCGTCAGGCAGGCTCACGTTTATATACCGAATTTCATCCAGAGTGTATCGAACGCATAGAGCTGATCAAAAGTGCGCAAGCTATTGGCTTCACCCTTACTGAAATCAAAAACAGCTTAAATGATTATTATGATGGTCACTTGGATATTGATTCGCAGCTTTTACTCACTCAGCAAAAATTAGAACAAGTTAAAAAACAACAAGCTAATATCAGCATAATGGTTGAGCTACTGAGCGAACGCTTGGATATTTTAGGTCGAATGAAAGCAGATAGTGATTATCAGCTTGATGTAGAAGTCTGTAAAAAGAAAATTCCTTTGCAATAAAGCTTAAATCTTAAATCTTAAATCTTAGTTAATTCTGTTTTTATATCGTAGCCGTTATAGCCACCTTAACTAGAATTACTTATTTTTTATTAAGATTTATTTTCTTCGTTAAATATAAGTATGCTGCATGATTAATGCATCGACTGCTGGTTTATGTGGCATTTTGTAATAGCCTTTGCGCTTATAAATAATATTGAATGCCTGTTGCTCGTATAACGCTATCGCCGCTGTATTGTCTGCACGTACTTCTAACAAAAGACTCTCTACCTGATTGAGCTGTAACAGTTCATGCAGCCTATTCAATACCTGCGAAGCAATGCCTTGTCGTTGGTGCTCTGGAGCAGTTCCGATACGCAACACCTCTGCTTGCTCAAAAGTCATTTGATATAAGCAATAGCCAACTATCTCACGGTAAGAAGTACTCTCTTCTTTGGCTTGATCGTAAGCAATCAGCAGACGAATACTGTCTTGTTCAAGCAATTCAGTCAATGCTCTCTGATTCCAAGCATCATCTGGTTGCACCATGGTTTCTATATTGGCAACAGTTTGAATGACATTTTCGAGTTCTACTGCATTCGTTGGTAATACTTCTATCGCAAACATGATGTTCCTTTTACGCTTATTGTTAGGCTGTTTTTATTATTATATTACGCTTAGATGATATATGTAGAGCTTGCCATACATTCATGTAGACCCGTAATTATACAATCAATATTTCTCAATAAAAAAAAGCCACCCTAAATAGGATGGCCTTTTTTATGACTAACTCATAAGCTCATTGCTGAGACTTAAGGATTAGTT
>NZ_CANMRN010000008.1 GCF_947500265.1 uncultured Psychrobacter sp.
TACGATGATGATGAGACTGATCCCACCAATAAACTGGCATAATCTAGAGATTAAGACGCTGAGCTTGACTAAAAATGTCATATAGCACCTGCCTTGTTATTCAAGGCTGATGCAATATCATTAGTATCATCATTTATAATGGGCCAAATAGCCTGAATGACTGCTAGAGATAATTTTTCTTTCATCATGAAATCCCTTCTTGATGGTTAAGCACTGTACTGATAATAGTGTGTTACGGGTTATTCTTTAGATCATGGCTGCCGCAATGTGGCGCCTGTTTTTAATTGCAATTCATCAAAGGTCAACCCCTCAACCATGTCACGCACCACCAACCCTTGCTCAGTAATATCAATCACCGCTAGATCTGTATAAATTCGATTAACGCATTTTTCGCCAGTAATAGGCAGGTTTAGGCTTTCAACAATTTTGGGTTCGCCATTTTTGCTAACGTGATCCATAATGACGTAAACTTTTTTGGCACCAACGGCCAAATCCATCGCTCCGCCAACGGCTGGAATGTCTTTTGGACGACCCAAAAACCAGTTGGCAATATCGCCATTTTTAGCAACTTCAAATGCACCAAGAACACATAGATCGATATGTCCACCACGAATCATGGCAAAAGAGTCACCATGGTGAAAGTAACTACCGCCTTTGAGTAGCGTGATATATTGTTTGCCAGCATTGATCAGGTCACCATCTCTATCGGCTTCTTCAGGGGCTGGCCCCATACCCAAAACGCCATTTTCACTATGCAAAAAAATGTCTTTATCTTTCGGTAGGAAATCAGCGACTTTGGTAGGCTGTCCGATACCCAAATTGACATACATGCCTTCTTCGATGTCTTGAGCAACGCGCTTGGCAATCTCATCAACTGAACGCGGAGTATAATTACTCATTACTTATCTCCTTCAATACAAACAACCTCATGCACAAAGATACCTGGCGTAATGATGTGTTCAGGATCCAACGCGCCCAATTCAACGACTTCACTCACTTGGGCGATAGTATGTTTCGATGCTGCCGCCATAATTGGACCAAAGTTACGAGCAGCTTTACGATAGGTTAGGTTGCCCCAACGATCGCCTTTAAAAGCTTTGATAAGGGCAAAATCTGCTTTAATTGGATATTCCAATACGTAGTTTACGCCATCGATAGTCCGTGTCTCCTTGCCTTCAGCCAGCAACGTACCATAAGCGGTCGGTGTATAAATCGCGCCAAGACCGCTACCGCCAGCTTGCATACGAGCAGCCAACGTGCCTTGTGGTACCACTTCGAGCTCAATCTTGCCTGAACGATAAAGATCATCAAAGATATACGAGTCATGCTGACGTGGAAACGAACAAATGATTTTGCGTACACAGCCTGACTTTAGTAATAGCGCCAATCCTGTCTCGCCATTGCCTGCATTATTACTCACGATTGTTAAATCTTTAGCATTACGCTCAATCAATGCGTCGATCAGCTCTGCTGGCTGACCTGCCAAGCCAAACCCACCTATCAAGATGGTTGCCCCATCATTGATATGGTTCATGGCATCGATGGCAGATTCTGTCACTTTATTTAACATGGAATCATCCTATATAAAAAGTTGAGTAGCTAGGTCTAAATAATTGAAACTCAACTATTTACTCTAATGCTTCAAATGGTAAGCCCACATAGTTTTCAGCAATCGTTGCTTTTCCAGCATCTGAATGAATAAAATAATCAAATTCAGCTTGCTGTACACGAAAATCGAAACGACCCGCACTCTGAAAACGATGTAATAACATAGTCATCCACCATGAGAAACGTACGGCTTTCCAAGCGCGTGCCAAGCAGATTTCTTGATAGCGAGGGATCAAGTCTGTACGTTCTTCCTCATATATTTTCACAAACAAACGAAACGCTGTTTCTACATCACTAGCTGCTAGGTTTAATCCTTTAGCGCCAGTTGGCGGAACAATATGTGCTGCATCTCCTAACAAGAATACTTTGCCATATTGCATCGTTTCACAAACATAAGAGCGTAGCGGTGCAATGCTCATCTCTATAGCAGGCCCAGTCACTAGTCGTTCAGCCATTTCTGGTGGAATACGGCGTTTTAACTCCGCCCAAAACTTTTCTTCATTCCAGTTTTCGATCTTGTCTGTATCAGGCACTTGGATGTAGTAGCGGCTTCTGGTTGGAGAACGCATCGAGCACAGTGCAAAGCCACGCTCATGAGCACAGTAGACCAGCTCTTCATTGACTGGTGGCGTGTCACTCATCAATCCTAACCAACCAAACGGATAGACTTTCTCATATTCTTCTAACTTATTAGACGGAATAGACTTACGCGAGACACCATGGAAACCATCACATCCAGCTATGTAGTCACAGTCTAGATGGAACGACTCACCGTTATGCTGATAAGTGACGTACGGTTTGTCTGATTCAATATCGTGTAGCTCAACGTTCTCTGCCTGATAGACAGTGACACCGCCTACTTTTTCACGCGCTTCCATCAAATCTCGAGTGACTTCTGTTTGACCGTATACCACGACATGTTTGCCGCCACTATATTTTTCTAGGTCTATATGATAGTGCTCACCTTGAAAACTAAAGTCAGTACCAGTGTGAACCAATCCTTCTTTATCCATTCGCTCACCAGCGCCCGACTCGCGAATCAGATTTACAGTGCCCTGCTCCAAAACGCCTGCACGGATACGTCCTAGGACATACTCTCCTGTTTGACGCTCTAAAATAATGTTGTCGATACCCGCTTTGGTCAGTAGTTGACCGAGCAATAAGCCTGATGGGCCAGCACCAATGATGGCCACCTGAGTTTTATAATTCATGAAATCCCTCTCATTACTTGATAAATTCCTATTTGCAATACATTTCTATCAACCGCTTCTTTACGAAAGCCATTAGCTATCCGTAAAAGTATTCTCTTAAAAATCAAAAAAGACAGTCTCTCCATCACCTTGTAAGTAGATGTCAAATCGGTAGCGAGGTTTGCCATCGCCTTGTTCTTTTTTGGCTATCAATGTTTTTCGACGTTCTGCTGAAGGCACACTGTTCAATATTGGACACTGCTCATTGGCTTCTTGCTCATCATTGAAATAGGCTCTGGTTTGCAGATGTAAATTAATACCACGTGCAAAAATGGCGATATTGACGTGTGGCGCCATGGGCTTACCATAAAAATCTACTTGTCCAGGTTTGACGGTATGGAAATGAAAATCCCCATCTAAAGCACAAGCACTGCGTCCAAACCCGCTAAACGGTTCTTTGTTATCAAAATTACTAATATAATTACCGTGGCTGTCTGCTTGCCATATCTCGATCAATGCATCATGTACCGCTTCGCCATTACCGTCGTATACATGACCGACCAATTCTATGTGCTCACCTTCAGCACCCTCTTTGGCCAAGTCTTGCCATATCTCGTCAGATCGTGACTCAAAACCAGCAATTTCTAACGCCAAACCGATATGTACAAAAGGACCTGACGTTTGGGAGGCCGTCTCACGCAACAGACCACTGTCGTCTTGTAATTTGTATTGGCTGTACATGATTTACTCCTCAAAATAGGTTTGTAATGCGCCGCGTACCACGATATCAAAACGATAGGCCAAACAGTCCATTGGCTTGCTTCTAGTCATATCCAAGCGTGCAATCATCGTTTCAACAGCCTCTGGATCTTTTAGCACTTGTACAATTGGGCACAGTGGAATAAGTGGATCCCCTTCAAAATACATTTGGGTAATCAGACGTGTAGAGATTGAAGGACCCATGACAGATACATGAATGTGCGCAGGTCGCCAAGTGTTGACCCCGTTCGGCCAAGGATAAGGCCCTGGACGCACTGTACGAAAACGATAGCGACCTTCAGCATCAGTGATACATCGCCCAACACCGCCAAAGTTAGGATCTAGTGGCGCCAGATAGCCATCTTTTTTGTGACGGTATTTACCACCAGCATTTGCTTGCCACATCTCAACCAACGTATTGGGCACAGGCTTACCGAACTGATCGATTACCTGACCATGCATGATGATACGTTCGCCAATAGGCAGACCTGCTTGCTCACCTTCTGCTCGAAAATTCATCAATAAGTCATTGTCATACTGACCGATTTCTAAACCATCAAATACAGGACCACTACGCTCTGAATCGCTCGCTCTTTGGAGACTGACCAACGCTTGACGCGGTGAACGTGCCACCGAGGTTTTGTAACCCGGCGTGTAAGGTTCTGGCTGCCAAGTGCGATCACGTGATAAAAAAGAGGGATACTTATGGCTCATTACATTGCTCTCCATTTTTATAAAGCAAACTTTATCAATATCGGGTGCTAACTAGCTGCTGTGCTAATTAACTGCTGTGCTGACTCATTGCTGCCTTAACTGATGGGATTGCCCCATCCATTATCTTTGGCTAAAGAAAACGCATGATTGGCCGCTGGTACGCCAGCATAAATCGATACATGCATCAGCACCTGACGTAGCTGATCTTCATTGATACCTAGACGATGTGCGGTACGTAAATGCAAGCCCAGCTCACCATCACGTCCAAGGGCAGCCAATATGGCAGTGGTAATCATGCTTCGTTGTTGCACAGTTAAGCTAGGATCTCCCCACAGCTCTCCCCAAGCATTACGTGTGATGAATTGCTGAAAAGACCCATCTAATGTTGTGGCATTATTGGAGGCTTTGGTAACATGATCTGCACCAAGGATTCGCTTACGTTGTGTAAGACCTTGCTCATAACCAATACCTGTCTGCCCTATAGAGTCACGCATAGGGTTGTTTTGTATGTATTCGACTAGCTGTTTGGGCATTTCAACCGCTGGCACATGCGCCAACCCGTCAAATACGGTTAATTCAGCATCGGTAAAAGCTTCTTGCAGTGCGGCAAGTGTCGCAGGCGGTGTAGAGACATCTTCTGCACCTGCTAGCAAGGCAACCTTGCCCGTATAACTTGCTAAGCGTTCACGGTTATCAACGTATGCAATCGCTTCACAAAGCTTGGCATAGCTCTCATCATCGTTGCGCGATAACTGTACTTGCCAGCCAAGCAGTGCATCAGGGTTTTGTTTAATATACGCAGGCGCAAACCAGCGCGGCACAATCCCTTCAGCCATTTGAGCCAAGCCCAAACTGCGAACGTTAGCAGCGCGTTCAGCCCACGCCTCTGCTGTCCCAATCACAGCACCTGTATTGGTGAGCCAAACCTGCTCTAAAGATTCTGGCGAAATTTGGCACAGGCTTTGTCCGATCATGCCGCCAATAGAAGTACCAATGAAACTAAAGCTTTCAATATCTAAAGTGTTTGCTAAGCTGAGCACATCATAAGCCAGCTGATCTATTGTCAAATCTGCACAGGCAGCGCCACTGCTGCCATGGCCCGGCAAGTCCCAACGTATGCAGCGATAATGACCATGCAGCTCATCACATACTTTGTCCCATACGTTACGACTCATGCCTAACGGATGCGCCATAAACAATGCTGGCAAGTAGGTTTCACCGCTATCTTGATAAGCAATGAGGTGTACGTCTGTTGTCAAAAATGCCATTATTGTTCTCCTGCTCTTGAAACCACTAAAGCAATACCTTGTCCAACGCCGATACACATCGTACAAAGTGCACGGTCTTTTTTGGTACGTTGTAACTCATGAATAGCTGAAATCAAAATCCGTGCACCAGAAGCGCCAAGTGGATGACCTAAAGCAATGGAGCCACCTTTAGGGTTCAATCTTGGATCTCGATCTTCTAATCCTAGTTCTCTAGAACATGCCAATGCTTGGGCAGAAAAAGCTTCGTTGAGCTCGATGATATCGATATCGTCTAAACTAAGATTAAGACGCTTTAATAGTTTTTGAGTGGCTGGTACCGGACCAATACCCATAATAGTTGGTGGCACGCCAGCAGTTGCCATCCCTTCGATCTTTGCCATGGGTGTTAGACCATATTTTTTTACGGCCGCTTCACTAGCGATTAACATCGCAGCAGCACCATCATTGATACCGGAAGCATTACCAGCAGTAATCGTCCCTCCTTCATAGATAGGACGCAGTTTTTCTAGAGCAGTCATATCAGTATTCGGACGTGGATGCTCGTCTGTATCGACGATTAGCGCTTCTTTCTTACGTCTCTCAATCGTAATAGGAGTGATTTCAGCCGCTAAACGACCATCATTTTGTGCTTGAGCCGCCTTTTGTTGTGACCACACTGCAAAAGAGTCTTGGTCTTCACGAGAAATATTATATTTTTCCGCTAGGTTTTCTGCGGTACGTGGCATCGCCTCTGTACCATACATAGCGTCCAGTTTTTTATTAATAAAACGCCAACCCATGGTCGTGTCTTGCAGCGTTTGACGACGATCATAAGCACCTTCAGGTTTACCCATCACAAATGGGGCGCGGGTCATTGATTCAACACCGCCAGCGAGTGCCAGTTCCATCTCACCACTGACTATCGCCCGAAAGGCCGTTCCTACTGCGTCTAGGCCTGAGCCACATAGTCGATTAATGGTTGTTGCCGGTACCTTTTCTGATAACCCTGATAACAAACCACTCATACGCGCAACGTTACGATTGTCTTCACCGCTTTGATTGGCACACCCCATAAAACTGTCTTCTATCGCACTATGATCAAAGTCAGGTGCATCATCAAGCACTGACTTTATTACTTGTGCTAATAGATCATCAGGACGAATATCAGCCAATGCGCCGCCATACCGACCTACTGCTGATCTTTTTGGATGACAAATATAGACTGCTGTCATATCTTGCTCCTAGATTATTTAGAAATACGCTGTTTTGTTCTTAATTAGAATTATTGTTCGTATAGTGAATTAAAATATACGTTTTATTGGCTTTTGTCAACAAGATTTGCTTTTTTTCCAAAATAAAAACCCACGCTAATTCGTGGGTTTTTATTGCTAAAAATTCTACTAATCTATGTAAGCAAACTGACAAAACATCAGGAAGAACAAGTAGTTTATCTTATCCAGTTAGGATCAATCCGATTCATCAACCGATAGTATGCTGGCCACTCAGGTAGCCTAACTTGGGCACCAGCTTGCGCCTCACCGCCCTCGAACTGCTCTCTGGTTTTAATCATTGCTTCATCACTGGCTTGAAGTAATTTACCACCAGAAGCCATTGCTTTTAGCTGAACCTCACAACCTTGTATAATTTGGTACATTCGCATGAATGCCCATGACACATCAGGGCCAGTGGTAATAACACCGTGGTTGTTGAGCATGAGCGTGTGATTGTCAGTACCAATTGACTCAACAAGTCGCTCTTGTTCTGTTGCATCCAATACAATGCCTTCAAAAGGATGATAACCAATACGGTCATGGAACATATACGCTTCCTGGAATAAAGGTATAAAACCACACTCCAAAGCACTAACTGCCTGTAAATCTGTATTGTGAGTGTGCATCACACAGTGAATATCAGGGCGACCTTTATGGATGGCAGTATGAATGACGTTGCCCGCTTTATTGATCGGAAACGGTGAGTCATCAAGTTTATTACCATCAAAATCTATTTTTACCAGATTTGAGGGGGTGATTTCGCTATATAAAAGCCCGAATGCATTAATCAGTAAATGATCTGTACCCGGAATTCGATATGAGATATGGTTATAAACTTGTGTGGTCCAGCCATAGTAGTCAACCATTCTATAGCATAATGCCAGCTCAATTCTCGCCTGCCACTCATGATCACTATAGCCAGGCGGCGTTACTATTGATTCAAAAATATCTTTCATTAAGCCATCCTTTTTTATTCTGGTTTTTCGCCCATGACGACTGCCCGATACATCTCTCTTCTGTAACCATCATAGTCATTAAACGCCTGATGCAAGCAGATTCGGTTATCCCACATGATAACCGTATTGTTATACCACTTAAGTCTGCAAACAAAAGACTCTTGGGTCACAAAACCTGCTAAGAAATCCAGTAGAGGACGTGACTCTTCTTCTGTCATACCTTCGATACCGCAGGCATAGGTTTTGTCTACATACAGTGATTTTTCGCCCGATACAGGATGTGTTCTAACCAGCGGATGATAAGATCCTTCAATCATTTTTTGTGTATCGACATCAAGCTCTAAACTACCTAATTCACCAGATTTTCTTTGCTGTGATTGTTTTTCAGCTTGCATAGAGCTCACAACGTGTTTAGCACTCATCCACACTTTAAGAGAGGCTATCATCTCTTTCATTGCTGGACTTAAGCTATTGTATGCGAGTACAGAGTTTGCAAATAAGGTATCACCGCCATATGGAGGCATATCTTTACCATAGTTGATCGCGATTGCAGGCGGGCAGTCTAAAAAAGCGGAATCTGTGTGCCAGCCACTGCCAAACACCATTTTTGTTTCAACAGTTGCTTCTTTGATGACTGGCTGGATGTTCTTATGCCCCTCTACACCTTTGGTATAGGCATCTGTTCCAAAATCACCAAATCTGAGCGTTATATTTTCATGATCCGTAAAAGAGATATCTTGCTCCCTAAAGAAGATAAGCTTATGCCTATACAAGGCCGCTTCGATCTCAGCAAAAGCGTCGTCGCTCACATTACTGAGATCTACGCCTTGTATTTCTGCTCCCATAGCTGCCGCTAAAGGAATAGCGGTAATATGCTTATAGTCTTTTGCGCCATTGTCAAACAGTCCGGTTGGATGTGTAATACTCTTCATAATTTTAATCCTTTAAAATTTTTTGTTGATTTTTATCAACTGTCGAATAGAAGACCAAAAAATACTTTTTTAGAGATAATCCCTTGTCAATCTTGAAAGTCACGCTTAGGCTCACCGCTTACAGCTAGTAAAAGGCTACATATTGGACAATCATTATGATTATCTACAATAATTTTGACTGTATACATGAGGACTACCTGACATTGTTTAAGCTTTACAGCCTGCACTGACCGTTTTTACCTTTTCATAGATACCATCAGCATCTAAACCTAATGCTTTAACATCACTCAGATATTTCTGAGTGCCTTGCAACAAAGGCTCTTTCCAATCAGGATTATTGAGCGGATCAGGAATGTCAACCATGATATGTCCAGCAGCACGCGCTTCTGCCATATATTTAGCATCTTCTCTATCTGTTACTTCGCCTACCAAATCAGACATCACTCTTCCTGAGTTGTCATCTAGGACTTTTTTAAGGTTATCAGGTAAATTCTCATATTTATTTTTGTTCATGGTCACGAGCAATGCTGAATTATAAAAAGGTATGTTGGTGTGCGCTTTAGTTAACTCGACCAGTCTAAAATCACCCGTTGGCTGCCAAGGAAAGCTAAGGCCATCAATCACGCCACGCTGTAATGAGGTGTAGATATCATTAGCTGGAAGACCCACTGGTGTGCCGCCAGTGGCTTCAATGATATCGCCTGCAATGGCTGATGGTCGACGAATACGCAAGCCCTTCATATCAGAAGGAACACGGATGGGTTCACCAACCGTATGAATTGCAGCCGGTCCTGCGCCCATGAGAAATAACAAATGCGTATCTTCATATTCACTGGCGATAGTGCCATCGTCATAAAGTGTTTGTAGAATGCAGCCCATTTGGGTGGCAGAGTTTGAAAGGCCGGGAAGCTCAGCAATCTGTGTGAGTGGAAAACGACCAGCACTGTAGCCGTGTGCCTGAGAGCCAATATCAACGACGCCTTTAGCAGCAGAATCATACATTACATCTGGCTTGCTCAGCGTTGCTGATGGATAAATCTCAACCTTTAACTGGCCATTAGATTCCGTCTCAATTTTTTTTGCCCATGGCTCAAAGACTTCAACATGCATCGCAGAGGTTGCAGGCCAAAAGTGTGAGAATCTTAAAACGGTGGTTTCAGTTTCAGAGCTTTGCTCATTTGATTGACTAGAACACCCTACCATGCCTAATGCCAAGGCTATTAGTACGGACATGCTTTTCATTTTGATATTGTCTTTGATTTTCATTTGCATACTTTCCTTGTATATAAACAATACATGAGTCAGCTTGAAGGCGGTCAATGCCAACTGCTCTACCATCCTTGGCGCTGCAGTAATATATTATGAATCTATTAAAGGCAACCTGTCCTTTTAAAGTAAAAAGGCAGATGGCAGCAAATAATTATCTCAATTTTCTTGATAAATATGATATTATTTGTTCTTTATTAGAATTAATGTTCATATTATGAACTTGACTATACTGTCCTTTTACCATGCTGTCAATAATTTATCTTTTAGAAAATACAGTTGTTTTGGGTGAGGAAACAGTCATTTTAAACCTAACTCTTGGCTGCTTAGGTTTACTAAAAGACAAAAAAAAAGGTTTCCAATGCAATTTTATATAAAGCATTGGAAACCTTTTCATGATGCTCATTCAATCGTGATTTCTATCTACTCACAATGTCGTATAAACTCAGACAGGTGGCAACATTTAGCTCGGCTGACTAGATATAATACGTTTGGATTTTTTCAGCGCAATCACGCAATATGGGCAAAAACTCTTTAATAAGCGTCTCTTTTGACACGCGCATGGCATTGGTACTGATATTGATAGCACCGACGAGTTCATCATTTGATTTATAAACAGGCAGTGCAAGGGATCGCAGCCCAGTATCAAGCTCTTGATCGACAACCACGTATTGCTCGTCATGAGCGGCACTTAACATGTTTTTGAATTGTTCACGATCAATGATACTAAAGGGTGTATACGCGTTTAGCTCGATTTTGTCGACATAATCTTCACGCTCATCTTCGGGCAGGCTAGCCAAGATAGCACGGCCCATAGAGGTGTAAGCGACAGGAAGCCGAGTACCTATAGAGAGCGAAATAGATAGCAAGCGATGCTTCGCAGCAGACCGTGCGATATAAACCACTTCATCATCATCTAGTACGGCAAAGGAACAAGATTCACCCGTTTTTTCGGTCACACGTTCGAGATAGAACTGCACGATGTCGTGATGATGCGCACTACTTAGATAGCTCGAGCCAATACTGAGCGTTTTGGGAGAGAGTTTGAATTGGCGCTTATCCTTATGAACATAGCCTAACGCATGCAGCGTCAGCAGATAGCGCCGCGCTTTTGCTCTATCCATATTGGTACATTCGGCAACTTCACTCAGCGTCATCGTCGAATGGTTGTCATCAAACGCTCGCAGAACACTTAATCCACCTGCGAGAGACGTCACGAAATCTGGACTATCAAAGGGTATTTTCTTATCTTGTTTCATAGATATATTATTCATACTTATCAAAGTTAGGGATTCTAAATGAAAATCAATCGATTAATCAATCAGCCTTTTGTACATTCTGATGTTGCCAATTCGTTTTCTGATCGGGCTTTCGTTCAAGCCATGTTAGATTTTGAGTTAACCGTGCTAGAAGTTCGAGAAAAAAATCAGCTTATCCCAAAAAACATCTTTCAACAATCCCGGCAAGCGTTAGCCTTAGAATTGTTTGATATTGACGCCATTGGAAAACAAACATATTTGGGCGGTAACGCTGCTATTCCTTTTGTGACACAAGCAAAGTCTTTACTTCCAGCTGATATAAAACCGTTCTTTCATCAAACACTGACCAGTCAGGATGTGATTGATACCGCAATGATGATGATGCTTAAACCGTCATTTAAATGCATTTATCAAGATTTGATTGAGGTATTGAAAGCTTGTGAGGTACTGATTCAAACACATCGTGCAACGCCGATGGCAGGCAGAACGCTAATGCAACAGGCGCTACCTATCACTTTTAGCACCAAAGTATCCCAATGGGCATCTTCATTGATAGCTATCATACCTAACTTAGCACAATTAGAGCAGTCAGGATTTTACTTACAATGGGGTGGTCCTGTTGGGGTAAGTAATGAAGAAAACGAGCATCATAAGCTACCGCAACAGGTAGCAGAGTCACTGGGTTTATCCGCTCCTCTACTCCCTTGGCACACAAATAGACAACCTATTTATGCCATTGCTTCTACATTAGATGCCTGTGCTGGGGCAATAGAAAATATCATCGAGGACATTGCTCTGATGTCTCAATCTGAGCTGGGTGAAGTTGCTGAACCGTCCATCGAGGGAATGGGCGGCTCCTCATCGATGCCGCACAAGCGCAACCCTGTCCTATGCGCTTTGATAAAAACCGCCACGTTGCGGATGCATGGACATATGAGTGTGATTAGCAATAGCACAGCCCAGCCTTTTGAGCGCGCATTAGGACAGTGGCATGCTAGCTGGGTCCCTTTGACTGAAGGCACAGCTCTGATGGCAGGTGCTGTATCGTATTTGAAGACACTATTGCAAGGACTGCAAGTCTACCCTGAGCGTATGACGGCCAACCTTGATTTAAATAGCGATGCCTATCTAATCAAAGGCCTAGAAAAACATTTTGAGGCAGACAAAGACAAAATCTACCCGTTGATTAATCAAGCGAGCCAACAAGCCCACAGTCAGCATCAAGGGTTTACAACTACCTTTTTGGCTTTGCTATCAGAGCAATCTATAGATTTGAGCAATCATGATGCGCTTAAAACAGTTTTATCGCCTTTGACCTACTGCGGTGCAGCGCAAAGACAATGTCAAACCATATTACAAGCTATTGAAGATATCACTTTAGAAATTGGGTTCTACAAGCAATAAAGCAGATTGACAGAAAAGTAAAAACAAGGTATTTTTAATTCACTATACGAACAAGAGTTCTTATTTAGAACAAAACATCGAAAAAGGATTTTATGATGCGACAGATACTGCCCCTCAGTTTGACGTTAGCGGCTATGATTGGATTGACTGGCTGCTCGCAGTCGAACGAAACTGCAACGGCGAGTACTGAAGAAGTCACCACATTACGTTTTTCACATTTTTGGCCAGCAACGGCAGCCACTCATTCGGAAATCTTTGAGCCTTGGGCCAAAAAAGTCGAAGAGGAATCTGAAGGCCGTATTAAAGTTGAAATATATCCTTCAGCAACTCTTAGCAAACCTGATGCTACTTACGATGCAACTGCCAAAGGCACCGTCGATATAGGCTCTCAGCTACAAGGCTATACCAATGGCCGCTTTCCATTAACCCAAGTAGCAGAGTTACCAGGCCTTTCTAACTCAGCGATTCAGATGAACTGTATGCTACAGACTCTATATGATGATGGGGTGATATCGAGTGAATACGAAGACACTCATTTGTTATTTATGATGGGTACTGGTCCTGGCGGGATGCATACTATTGATAAAGCCATCCGCACACCAGATGACCTAAAAGGGTTGCGTATGCGTCGCCCATCAGCGATTGCTGGAGATATTATTGAATCTGCAGGCGGTACACCAGTAGGTCTACCTGCCACTGATATCTATACGTCTCTTCAACGTGGTGTTTTGGATGGCTTGAGCTTACCGTGGGATGCGACAGGCTCTTTTAGACTGATTGAGCTGACCAATACTCATACTAATATTCCTTTTTATAGCTCTGCCATCATGGTCACCATGAATAAAGATAAATACGAGAGCCTTCCTGACGATCTCAAAAAGGTTATTGATGATAACTCTGGCAAAGCCATGGCTGCGATGGCAGGCAAAGTCTTTGATGCAGAGGACGCAAAATTCATGGCAGAAGCCAAAGCAAAAGGCGACACTATGATAGACATTCCTGATCCATTAAATGACCCACAATGGAAAGGCCCATTAGAAGCGGGTACTAAAAAATACCTAAACGATGTCGCAGCATTAGGTCTAGACCCTCAAGCTGTCTATGAAAAAGCCAAAGAAGCTAGTGCGGCTTGTAAGGTTTAGTGACCTGTAGTTATTTTTTTGTGTTTAGCATCCCATATCTAGCGCCAGATGTTTAACGCTTTGTATGAGTAATCTAACTAGAGTCACCCTATTAGGGTCTCTGAATATTATTCAAAATAGTTAAATATAAGGTACTCTCATCTTAATCGGCATACAAAAGGAATGATCATGAAATATCAGTTACCTGACTCTTATATGGCAGCAGTAATTCGCCAGCAAGCAGGACAGTTCCAAATTGAGCAAGTTAAACCCACTTCTATCAGAGACGATGAGGTGCTGGTACGCGTAGTGGCAACAGGTATGTGTCATACTGATATGGTCGCACGTGATCAAGTTTTTCCAGTTCCGCATCCAATAGTTCTAGGTCATGAAGGTTCTGGCGTCATTGAATATGTCGGTGACGCAGTCACAAATATCGAGCCAGGCGATCATGTGGTCATGACCTTTTTAAATTGCAATAAATGCACAGCTTGCTACGAAGGTCATCCTGCTTATTGTGAAAACTTCAATCAGTATAACTTTTCTGGTCAAAGGAATGATGGATCGCACGCCTTGATCGCAGACGATGATACTGAGCTAAATGATCGTTTTTTTGGACAGTCATCATTTGGTGAGTATGCCGTGGCAAATGCTCGTAATGTCATTAAAGTGCGTAAAGATGCACCACTGGAACTACTTGGTCCGTTAGGCTGCGGCATACAAACTGGTGCTGGTACTGTGATGAACGCGCTCAAAGTGACTCCTGGTTCTAGCTTTGTGGCCTGGGGCGGTGGTGCTGTAGGTCTATCAGCCATTATGGCAGCCGCGGCCATAGGCGCAACAACCATCATTTCAATCGATATTGTCCCCTCACGCTTGGAGTTGGCACTTAAATTGGGAGCAACCCATATCATTAATAGTCAAGAAGAAGACACCATCGATCGTATTCAAGAAATTACAGGTGGCGGCGCACAGTTTGCAATGGATTCTACTGGTATTGGTAAACTTGTATCAGACATGATGGTGTCTTTATGTCCACGGGGTATTGGTGCAATTGTTGGAGCATCTAAACCAGGTACCACAGCGGCACTAGATTTGACAGATATAATGCAAAACTGTAAAAAACTTATTGGTGTGGTTGAAGGTGACAGTGTTCCCAGTATTTTAATACCAGTTCTAGTAGATCTCTATATGGCGGGCAAATTTCCATTTGATCAGTTAGTAACATTTTATGAGCTCAAAGACATTAATCAGGCAGCAGAAGATAGTGAGAAAGGCATCACTCTTAAGCCTATCGTTAGAATGGAGTCAGATGATATTTTTACTACAAGTTGATGAAACAGATTAGATAGTCTTTTTTTATGATTTAAACGCTTTTACTCCATAACAATATTGTTCATTCCAGAACACTTGAATTAAACTTGGGATAGATGAGCCAATAACTAGTTCTTAGTGAGCTGGTTCAGTTATTCATGTTGGTGAAGTATATTTATTTTATATAGGACAAGGTACGGTAAAACGTGCTATTTAAGCTTGGAAAGCTATAGCTGCACCTAACACGGTCTATTCATCATCGGCTTGCTCAGACAGTTGATTAAAAACCTACCCCTACACTAAATATTTGTATTTTTTATCTGTTTCTCAGCGACAGCAATGTACGAGCCAGAACATAACTGCTTAGGTGATGATGACCTCACTATCGAGGGACTGAGAATCTGATTATAATGAACGTATAAACTTATCTTTAGATATTAAAAATACAAAAGAAAGGTTGTCAACGCTATACCAAATATAGCTTCGGTAACCTTTTTTAATTTGGTTCTTTACTTAGGTGATATTGTTAATATTGGGGTTTGAACCCACGCCGCCTTCTGCGCCAATGACCAGTACTGATAAAGTATTTGTATTTGCATCAGCACTATTGTCACTTGCAGCGCCCTCAACGTTTTCAGAAACAAGTACCTGCAAGTGGTTGAACAGCATCTCCCAAGCAGTGATAATAGCGAGTAGTAATGCAGCCGCCTCAACAAATGATAAAGAAGCTAGCGTGTGCCCAACGATACGCTCATCGACCAACTGGTACTCAGCATTGCTGCGAAATTAGTTCGAACACAGAGCCGCTATCTGTTGCTAAAACAAATTCTTTCAGGTAACGATAGCAGTACTTTTATCGTAGCCAATATATCGATATTACATGAGCTATTTGAGAGACTGAAATATTCAAAGCCCTTAAAGATAGGCTGCATATGACATATAGACCTCTCAGACCTTTAATATTTTTAGGTGAGGTTGTTAATATTGGGGTTTGTTCGCAAGCTATGATGGCCTTTGTTATCAAAGTTCTGATTTGATATGATGTTGGGCATTAAATTGCTTATGTGTTAACCGCTCGTCTGCATCCATGGTTAAAGGCTCAACTTCCTTTAAAGAGTGCAAACAACGTTTGGTAAGATCTATATATTGCTGAGTACCATGAGCTTTCCAAGCCAACTCCTTTTCTTCAAGTTCTCTTATCACTTTTGTAGGGCTGCCTAATGCCATGACATTTGGCGGAATGATCATCTTCGCTTTAACGGTACTATTAGCACCAATAATGCTATTTTCACCTACTTCTGCTAAATCTAAAATGACACTATTCATTCCGATGAGTGCATTCTTTCTCACAATACAGCCATGTAGAATGGCTGCATGTCCAATATGACCATACTCTTCAACCACTACTACATGGTTGGGAAAGCCATGTATAATGCAATTATCTTGTATATTGGCGTTTTTTTTGACACGAATACCACCGAAATCAGCACGTAATGACGCAAGTGGACCAACATACACACCTGCTTCAATTACAACATCGCCAATGATCACGGCAGTTGGATGAACATAAGCATCTGAGCTAATAACCGGTATTACACCGTCAATGGCATAGCAAGGCATCATCGTTTCCTTATCAAGAAATGTCAAAAAAAGTTTAAAGTCATCATTCGCTTAAGTTCCTTCAGCAAACTTTAACCCACCAAAGCGTTTATAAAACTGTGGCCGTGCTGGCGGCATGGTTCCCTCAGCAGTGCGGGCAATGTTAAGAAAAAACTCTTCTGACGAACTAATAATCATTTGGTACACATTACTGGTCAAATTACGCGCGGTCAGTGCCAGCCAATCCGATGGCAATAGTTCTAGAGGTAAATTCGGATCTTTTAATAAGATACGTCGGTACTGGTGAATCAGTAGAATACGAATTTGAAACGCTTGTAGTTGATTAAACTCACCATCTTCGATGAGGCTCAAAACATTACGAAAGTCGTTAATAAATTTATCATAGCGTTGATGCAGCTGCTCGATGGGCCAGTTAACCTCAATCATACGCTTGAGTGTTGGGTATGACTCTTGCCACAATTGCAAGGCTTCGGCACGAAACACTACAACTTCTTCGGTCATATTGAGATTAAATAGTAAGTTTTGCAGCTGCAGTTCATCACAGCTCGGATAGGCCATGAGATTGGTGGTAATATTGGCAAACCCTAACCACTCCAATTCTTTTTTGAGGAGGGTTTTGTTTCCAAGATCAACCGAGCTTAATAACACCAAGTCCCATTTTTGATCCCACTCACCCTGATGTAAACCATAAATTTTTTCATGGGCGGCAGCAAAGCGTTCACGGCTGACTTCGGTAATGCGGTAGTAACTGGTACGCCCGATTTTTTCGGAGCTTAACCAATCATTTTGCACTAAGCGAAACACCGCAGTACGCACGGAGCGTTCGTTAAAACCGAACACATCCATGAGTTGAATTAGACTGGCTAAACTAATAACCCCTCCTCGTTGAAAGATACAATCACCAAAGATTGACATAATTAACGAGGTGCCACTTAATACGTCTTCACAGGTAAGCTCATCAATACATTGTTTTAATTTAGCATTCATATCATTTATTCATCGTCTAAAAGGCACGCGATAATACCCAAGGGACTATCGTGTGGGGTTAATTACATTAGGCAGGTACAGCAGTATTACGTAGGTCAATAACACGTTGAGCTTTACCTTCAGAACGAGGTAACATACCTTGTGGTGAGACTTCTACATGAACGCTGATACCCACCATGGTTTTTATTTTTTGTTTAAGTGTATTGGCCAACTGCATCACTTCGATACCACTGGCATCACTACGTGACTCAACATGGATACATAGGGTGTCTAAGTGACCGTGCTTGAGGATATGGATCTGATAGTTTGGCAGTAATTTTGGTACTTGTAAAATCTGTTCTTCGATCTGCGAGGGAAATACATTAACGCCACGAATGATCAGCATATCATCACTACGGCCAACAATCTTTTCCATACGACGCATCGTTCGTACAGAGCCTGGTAATAAGCGGGTCAAATCTCGGGTACGGTAGCGAATGATAGGCATACCCTCCTTAGTAATAGTGGTAAACACTAATTCGCCAAGCTCGCCATCTGGTAGTACTTCTCCGGTCTGAGGGTTAATGATTTCTGGGTAAAAATGGTCTTCCCAAATGGTTGCGCCGTCTTTAGATTCTAAGCATTCCATGGCGACACCTGGGCCCATGACTTCTGACAGACCGTATATATCTAGCGCATCAATACCTAAACGCGTTTCGATTTCTTGGCGCATGGCGTTAGTCCACGGTTCAGCCCCAAAAATACCGGTTTTGACAGAACAGTCTTTGGCTGTACCAAATTTTTTCTCTAACGCTTCAATAATGTTCAAGCAGTAAGAAGGGGTAACCATTAATGCGGTTGGTTTAAAGTCATGGATTAGCTGGGCTTGGCGATCAGTTTGGCCACCTGACATTGGAATAACCGTTGCGCCTAATCGTTCAACACCATAGTGCGCACCCAAACCACCAGTGAATAGGCCATAACCGTAGGATACTTGGATGGTATCTTTGCTAGTGAGGCCAGCCGCACGCAGTGAGCGTGCGACGACATCCGACCAAGTCACGATATCTTGCTTGGTATAACCGACCACGGTAGGTTGGCCTGTAGTACCTGATGATGCATGAACACGGACGATCTGTTCACGTGGGACGCTAAACATACCGAACGGGTAATTGTCGCGCAAATCTGATTTGGTTGTGAATGGGAATTTGGCTAAATCTTCTAACGATTGACAGTCTTCGGGGTGGACACCGACTTGGTCAAATTTCTTCTTATAAACAGGGTTGTTTTCGTAGGCGTGTTTGAGTGTTTCTTTCAAACGTTTCAACTGTACGCTACGCAATTCGTCTACTGACGCAGTTTCGATGTGTTCCATAACGTTATGATTCATGTAAAACTCCTTTTCGTAGTCATCCTGACTACATTTCCAATTAAAAAACTCCGTTAAAGCCGTGATCAGACGTTTTCTATCACCATTGCCACGCCTTGACCCACACCCACACACATGGTGCATAACGCATACCTACCGTTACGACGTTTTAATTCTTTCATTGCGGTGATGACCAAACGTGTACCACTCATTCCTAGAGGATGACCTAGCGCAATGGCCCCACCATTTGGATTGATACGTACGTCATTATCGATAAGACCCAGTTCGCGAATTACAGCAAGGGATTGCGCGGCGAATGCTTCGTTGAGCTCGATAACATCCATCTGGTCTAATATTAGTCCAGTTTGCTCAAGTACTTTTAGTACTGCAGGTACAGGACCAATACCCATATAGCGTGGCTCGACACCAGCACTTGCCATACCAACAATACGCGCTTGCGGCGTTAGATTGTGTGCTTGACCAAAGCGTTCGCTACCCATTAGCACACAAGCAGCACCGTCATTGACGCCTGATGCGTTACCCGCAGTCACTGAGCCGCCCTCCTTGCGAAATGGGGTTTTGAGACTCGCAAGGGCTTCTAAGCTAGCATCTGCACGTGGGTGTTCGTCTTGGTCAACAATCATGCTGCCTTTTTTCGTTTTGACTTCAACTGGTAATATCTCTTCGGTAAAGAGACGCGCCTGTTGGGCAGCCGCAGTTTTTTGTTGGCTGCGTAGCGCGAATAGATCTTGGTCTTCGCGGCTGATCTGATATTTTTCAGCCACGTTTTCGGCAGTTTCTGGCATGCTATCAACACCATACGCTGCTTTCATTAGTGGGTTAATAAAACGCCAACCGATGGAGGTGTCAAAAATTTCTGGTGCGCGGTGAAAGGCACTGGTCGGTTTTGATTGGACATAAGGTGCGCGGCTCATGCTCTCGACACCACCAGCCAATACAAACTCGGCCTCACCCGTTTTTACCAAACGTGAGGCGATGCCAATCGAGTCCATACCAGAGGCACAGAGACGGTTAACGGTGATAGCAGGCACCTTATCAGGCAAGCCTGCAAGTAAAGTTGCCATACGCGCTACATTACGGTTGTCTTCGCCAGCTTGGTTAGCACAGCCAATGACTACCTCATCGACCTTATCCCATGGCAAGTTTGGGTTTTGAGCTTTTAGGTGTTGAATAGGCAAAGCTGCCAAATCGTCCGTACGAACACTACTTAAGCCACCGGCATAGCGCCCGATTGGGGTGCGAATGGCGTCATAAATATATACTTGTTGCATCATAGTTTCCCCTTACAATAAATTAATAAGTTTAAGCGCTCGCCGTGTGACAGGTGATGGCTTTTTTTACCAAATACAGGCTGGCACGATAACGTTCTTCACCATAAATACGTTGTAAGTTATTAAGCGTGTTAAGCACGGTATCGTAGCCGAGCATTTGTGCCCATTCAAACGGGCCTTGGGGGTAATTCACGCCGTACTTCATGGCCGCGTCGATGTCTGCTTCAGAGGCGATGTTATGTAACACTGCTTCACAGCCTTCATTAATGAGCATAGCAATGGTACGTAAAACATATAGACCAGGATGGTCGGCAGACCAAATAACATGCACGTCAAAGCTGGCAAAGGTTTGTCTCACCAGCTCACGTTCATCATCATTACAGGCCATAGAGGCAGCCAATACAATAGCGCGGGCTTGTGACCAGTCCGCATGCCAGTCCATCAGCATGACTTTAGCATCACCATGATCAATCACCACGGATTCACCCAGTGATAAACGAATGCTGACATCACCAATTTCGATACTGTTCTGGTCTGCATCTTCAAGAGTCACTGTGAGGCTATCAGCAGCTTGTAAGCGTTCAACCAAACCTTTGGCATAAAACCAATCACCACGTACAATAATGGTAGGCAGCGCGGCAGCGGTTGCTTCAACGGCGGGTAACGCATAAGCAGGGATTGCTGGCGTTTGGCTATAGTCATAGAATCCTTGGCCAGATTTACGGCCAAAGCACCCGGCATCGACCAATTCTTTTTGTACCAACGATGGGCGGTAACGTGGCTCATAGAAGAAAGCCTGGTAGACGCTTTGCGTCACCGAGAAGTTGATATCTTGGCCAATTAAGTCTGTTAGCTCGCATGGCCCCATGGCAAAACGACCTGATTCACGCATGATAAAGTCAAGCTGCGCAGGCGTGGTCGCGTTTTCTTGCAGTGCGCGAAAGCCTTCAGCATAGTATGGACGCGCCACACGGTTGACGATAAAGCCTGGGGTGGACTTGGCGATTACCGGTACCTTTTTCCAAGCACTCATCAAGTTAAACAAGCCATCTGTAATCTCAGTCGCTGTTTGTAAACCGCGAACAATCTCAACAAGTTTCATCACTGGGGCTGGATTAAAGAAGTGTAAGCCTACTACACGCTCAGGGTTTGGTACTGCTGATGCAATCGCTGTAATCGATATTGATGACGTGTTTGATGCAAAAATCGTATCGTTAGCACAAACATCAGCCAATTGGACAAAGATCTGCTGTTTAATGTCTTGACGCTCAACAATCGCCTCAACGATCAACTGCACCGCTGCCATCTCATTAATATCTGTAATAATAGATAAATTCTCTAGGGTGCTATCAAGTAGCACTTGAGACATTTTGCCTTTTTGGACCCGTTTGGCAAGTTGGCTTTCCAGACTCGCTAAGGCGGCTTGACTTTTGGCAACATCTACATCAAAGAGATAGGTCGTGTGACCGTGCATGGCGGCCAACTGGGCAATGCCAATCCCCATTGTGCCTGCCCCAATAACGGCAATGGTTGCGTTTGATAAATCCCTCGTTTCCATGATTAACGTCCTTGGTAAATTGGGGTGCGTTTTTGCATAAAAGCTTGGACACCTTCTTTATAGTCGGCTGAGCGGCCAGCAAGTCGCTGCAAGTCCCGCTCTAAGATTAGCTGATCTTCTAGGCTGTTGTCCGCGGATACATTGATGGCTTTTTTAATGAGGCTTAGGCCATAGGTCGGTTGGCTGGCCAAATGTTCGGCCAATTTACTGGCTTCGCTGCGTAGCGCGTCATCTTCGACCACTTGCCAAATCATGCCCCATGCCATCGCTTGTTCAGCAGATAGCTTATCGCCTAACAGGGCTAAGCCCATCGCGCGGGCGCGTCCGACAACGCGTGGTAAGAACCATGTACCGCCTGAATCGGGTACAAGTCCAAGACGACAAAACGCTTGGATAAATGAGGCTGATTTGGCCGCCAATACCAAGTCACACGCCAAAGCGATGTTCGCGCCGGCACCGGCAGCCACGCCATTCACCGCACAGATCACAGGCTTTGGCATGTCAGTGATCAGCTTAATAAGTGGATTGTAGTAAGTCTCGATAGATAGGCCCAAATCTGGCGCATCAGCATTCGGGGCAACTGCGCGATCGCCTAAATCTTGACCTGCACAAAAACCGCGACCTTCAGCAGAGAGCACTACAGCGCGAATAGTACTGTCTTTTGACCATGCTTTTAGCACGCTGACCACTTCTTTGTGCATGGTTTCATTAAAGCTATTAAGCTGTTTTGGGCGGTTTAAGGTAAGATAGCCGACGGCATTTTTTTCTTCGACGAGAATCGTTTGATAGTCCATTACATACCTCTAAAAATTGGTTGACGTTTTTCTAAAAATGCACGTATGCCTTCTTGGCGATCTTGGGTGGCGGCAAGCCAAACAAATAGCTGACGTTCTTGCTTAAGGCCTTGGCTCAAGTTCACTTCGTGGATGGTTTTGAGCGACTGTTTGATGGCGTGAATGGCCAAAGGGGCTTGTTTGGCGATTTTGGCCGCCAGATCAATGGTGTATTGTACGGTCAACTCGGTTGGGCAGATTTGGGTGGTAATCCCATGTTGTTGTGCGCTTAATGCACTAATCCTCTCACCTGTCATCGCCCAGCGCATGGCAAGCTGCTGACCCACTAGGCGGGCGAGGCGCTGGGTGCCCCCTGCCCCTGGTAGCATGCCCAAGCCAATTTCAGGCAGCGCAAATTGGGCGTTTTCGCCCGTGACCACGATGTCACCATGTAATACCAGCTCAAAACCGGCACCGAGTGCATAGCCATTGACTGCGATTAATAGCGGCTTGCTAAATTCATCGATTCGCTTCCATAAGGTTGGGCGAATATCAGTTTGTAAGCTAACGGTATCGAGTTGAATAAGTTCGTTAAGATCTGCACCCGCAGCGAAGCATTGGGTGTTGCCA
Organism: uncultured Psychrobacter sp.; assembly: GCF_947500265.1. GTDB lineage: Bacteria > Pseudomonadota > Gammaproteobacteria > Pseudomonadales > Moraxellaceae > Psychrobacter. The sequence goes on from NZ_CANMRN010000008.1 coordinate 23,250, forward strand.
GTAATGACGACCGCTTTTATATCGGTATCAGCGTCATAGGCTTGAAGCCGTTCGACAATTTCTTGCAAAGTGGCGTTATTTAGGGCGTTGCGTTTTTCTGGGCGATTTAGCTCAATCAGTGCAACGCCTTCTTTTGGACTGGAGGTTTTAATGTAATTCATCCCTGAATCCTAATAAAAACAATGAAATAAGGAGTTTTTGCCAAACCCTACGTTGTATATAAAAACGATAAATGGCTAGGGTGCTAGCGTCTCGCGATTACGCGTCAAAGCTCAATCGTATGTTGGCTGATACAGGTAATGCTTGGCAGCTGAGTACGTATCCCTTATCTAACTCTTCTTGCTCAAGGCTATAGTTAACGGCCATTTCGACTTCACCTTCAATCACCCTGCATTTACAAGTGGCACACACACCGCCTTTACAGGCATAGGGTAAGTCAGCACCCGCACGTAATGCCGCATCTAAGATGCTGTCATCTTGTTTTGACACTTCAACGATCAGTTCACGTCCGTCCAAAATGATATTGACGCGTTCTTCGCTACGTTTTTCGATTTGCTGGGCGGTTGGTTTGTTGACAGTCCCCGTATGGAAACGCTCGGTATGGATGTTGTTGCGATCGATACCAAGGTTTGGCAATACGGTCTCAACGGCTTCCATCATCTCTTCTGGGCCACAGGCAAAGCAGTGGTCAACATCAGCACTGATAAGTTGGGCGTCAAACAACTGTTGTAATTTGTTCGCATCGATACGGCCATTAAAGATCTCGCTGTCACTCATCTCACGTGAGAAAATATTAACCAGTTGTAGGCGCGTTTTAAAACGGTCTTTAAGGTCCATGATTTGCTCAGAGAACATGGTTTGTTTCCATGACCGATTGCCGTATACCAAGGTAAAATTGGCATCTAGCTGGGTATTTAACACCGTTTTGACGATAGATAAAATTGGAGTAATACCACTACCAGCAGCAAAGCCTAGGTAGTTTTGACCACCAGCTTTAGCGGCTTTTTGAAAGAAAACTCCTTGGGGTGGCATAACTTCTAGAGTATGGCCTACTTTTAGGTGTTCGTTTGCCCAAGTAGAAAATTGTCCTTGATCAATCTTCTTGATGGCAATGCTCATGTCTTCTTGCACATCACTACAGATTGAGTAGCAACGACGGATTTCGCCATTATCTGTCATGTGACGGATGGTCAAATGTTGACCTGGTTGGTACTTAAAGGCTGCCGCGTCTTCCGAAGCAAGGTCAAATGCAATACAAATCGCTTGCTCAGTTTGTGGCTGGATAGACTTGATAGTTAGTGGCAAAAATTGACTCATGCGAAAATCCTTCTTTCATTTTGCTTAGTTAATGATCTGACTGTCACGTGCGATCTCGCGACTACCCCTATCTTAGATACATTTAAAATAATCAAACGGTTCAAGACAATCGAGGCACTTATACAACGCCTTGCACGCAGTTGAACCAAATTCGCTAATCAGTCGGGTTTTTTGACTGCGGCAATGCGGACAGGTCACACCATCGGTTAGCGCCACGTGGGTACCACAGCTGTGTGAATCGCCTTGCGGCGGTGCAATGCCATATTCTTGCAGCTTTTGCTTACCTGCCTCACTCATCCAGTCGGTCGTCCAAGCTTCAGACAAGTCAATCACCACCTTTACAGGGCTCAGCCCACGTTCGGTAAACGTGTTGGTAATATCATCTTTTAGCATATCAGTTGCTGGGCAGCCGCTATAGGTTGGTGTTAAACGCACCACGATTTCGTTATCTGCGTTGATTTCAACGCCCCGAATCATGCCTAAGTCAAGCACGGTCAAAACAGGTATTTCTGGATCATGAACCTGATTAAGGGCTTGCCAGCAGGCATCTGTGACTTGTGGAATTAACCGCATACTTTGACTCCCTGTCTTGTATGTTTACCAATTCATATTTGGGTAAGCACGTTGCATGTACTGTAATTCTGCCAAAATATAACCCAAGTGTTCGGTATGAGCGCCTTGTTTCGCACCATGGCGGTATGCGCCGATCTCAGGCAACGTTAAGTTCAAACGTGCCAATCCACTTTCAATCTGCGCTAACCATTCAGCTTTTAGAAGATCGAGTTTCGGTAAGACGCCATTATCAACTAAGGCTTGTTCGTCAGTGGTGAGTTCAAACAATTCAGCAGTAAAGCGCCATAAGTTGTTCAGCGCTTGTTGCGTTTTGTGGTGTGCCTCATCGGTGCCTAGGCTTAAGCGTTCCATCCATGCATGTGAGAAACGTAAGTGATATTTTGCTTCTTTTAATGACTTGACACCAAAGGCTGCAATATCTACGTGGCTGCTTTGGCTTAACGCGTCAAGTAATAATACATGGTAATGATCCATCAACCATTGACGTACCATCGTTTGGGCAAAATCTACATTGGGCTGTTCACATAGCAATAGGTTGCGATATTCACGTTCGGTACGTAAAAAAGCCAAGTTGTCTTCATCACGGCCCAAGTCTTCGATTTGTCCAGCTAGACTCAGCATCGTACGGGATTGACCCAATAAGTCTAAACCGATATTGGACAAAGCAATATCAAGCTCAAGCTCAGGGGCATGTCCACACCATTCAGACAATCGGTGCGATAGAATCAATTGGCTATCACCAACATGAAGTAAGAATTGTGTTAACGCTTGGTTATTCATCGATTATCTCCTATCTTAAATATGCTCAATACCGTCTGGAATTTGATAGAAGGTAGGATGACGATATACCTTGTCGAGTGATGGCTCAAAAAACTCTGGTTTTTCCTCAGGTTGCGATGAGGTAATCAGCTCTGACTTTACTACCCAAATGCTCACACCTTCATTACGACGAGTGTAGACATCACGCGCGTTTTGCAGGGCGATTTCATCATCTGGCGCGCGCAAGCTACCAACATGACGATGACTTAAACCTTGTTTGCTACGGATAAACACTTCGTAAAGTGACCAGTTGTTTTTGCTTTCCATGGCTAATTTTCCTTTAAAAAATATTAAGCGGCTTTTTGAGTATTGGCGTGTTGTTTCTGTGCATAGACAGCAGCAGAGTCACGAACCCATTTACCCTCTTCCCAAGCTTTACGTCGGGCTTCGATACGCTCATGGTTACACGGGCCTTTACCAGCAATCACGGCAAAGAGTTCGTCCCAGTTGATTTCACCGAATTCATAGTTGCCCGTTTCTTCGTTAAACGTCAAATCTTTGTCAGGAATGGTTAAACCAAGTTGTAACACCTGTGAAACGGTGTTATTCACAAATTTTTGGCGCAACTCATCGTTACTAAATAGTTTGATTTTCCAATCCATGCTAAGAGCACTATTGGGTGAATTATCATCATTTGGACCGAACATCATTAGCACTGGCCACCAGAAGCGATCGACTGCATCTTGTGCCATGGCTTTTTGTTCAGGTGTACCATTCGCTAATACCATCATGGCTTCGAAGCCTTGGCGTTGGTGGAAACTTTCTTCTTTACAGATACGAACCATGGCGCGAGCATATGGACCATATGACGTCCGGCAAAGCGCCACTTGGTTAACGATAGCGGCGCCGTCAACCAACCAGCCGATAGCAGCGATGTCAGCCCACGTTAGAGTTGGGTAGTTAAATATTGATGAGTATTTCATGCGGCCAGCAACGAGTTTGTCCATCATATCGTCACGATCTGCGCCTAAGGTTTCAGCGGCGCTGTATAGATACAATCCATGACCTGCTTCATCTTGGACTTTGGCCAACAATACGGCTTTACGCTTGAGTGTTGGTGCACGCGTAATCCAATTACCCTCAGGTAACATACCAACCACTTCTGAATGTGCATGCTGACCAATCTGGCGAATGAGCGTTTTACGATAAGCATCTGGCATCCAATCTTTTGGCTCAATTGAAATGTCCTTTTCAATCTTGTTGTCAAATAATTCTACTTGCATGTTCATGTGATACCTCGTCCTTAACAAGTGTTAGTGTCATCTAATCTAAAGCGATACTGTTTTAAAATCAATACCTATTTTTATGTATCGTTTTATTTTTTAGCTGTTTTATTAATAAGATATTGTTTTATATAGATATTTATAATAATAAATTTTTAAAAAAATATTAATAATTATAAACATGCTTGACTTTTCAGCGATTTAAATACAGATTATGACACGTTAAGTTTTTATTTTTATTTATAATGTATCGTAAAAGGAGTTGTTATATGTCAGACATTAAAACGTTAAGCTCACTCGTCCTCGGTAAAGCCTACGTTGCACAAAGCGATTTTCGCACTGTGCATCATGCGGTTACCGGCGAACCAATTTATCAAGTCAGTAGCGCTGGTATCGATACCAAAAAAGTAGTTGAATACGCTAAAGAATATGGCTCAGCGCTTGCAAACTGGACATTCCACCAACGCGCTAATGCACTGAAATTGGTCGCACAATATCTACTTCAACGTAAAGAAGATTTTTATGCATTGGCCACGGCAACTGGTGCGACACGCAAAGATGCCTGGGTCGATGTTGAAGGAGGTATCGGTACCTTATTTGCATATTCGAGCCTCGTGCGCCGTGAGCTCAGCGATGAGACTGCCTTAGTTGAAGATGCTTGGATTCCTCTGTCAAAAAATGGTACGTTTGGCGCTCAGCATATCCTGAGCCCGAAAACGGGCGTGGCCATTCATATTGATGCGTTCAACTTCCCTATCTGGGGCATGTTAGAAAAAGTCGCACCGACTCTATTAGCTGGTGTCCCTTGTATCGTCAAGCCTGCAACCGAAGGTGCTGAGCTGACTCATGCCGTGGTAGCCGCGATTCATGAAAGTGGTTTATTGCCAGAGGGTTCATTGCAGCTGATATGTGGACAAACCTATGACTTGTTTGACCATCTAAATCCCCAAGACACTATTACCTTCACAGGTTCTGCAGTAACGGGTCAAAAACTACGAGCCCATCCACACTTGAACGCCCATTCAATTCCTTTCACCATGGAAGCCGATTCGGTGAACAGTGCCATTTTAAGCCCAGCTGCCAACGATGAAACTATCGATTTGTTTGTACGCGAAGTCTTCCGCGAAATTACTATCAAAGCTGGACAAAAATGTACTGCGATTCGTCGCGCGTTTGTTCCTGCCGCCTTGCTAGAAACAGCGCAAACTCGCCTAGTTGAAAAACTACAAAAAGTCGTGGTCGGTGACCCAAACCGTGAAAACGTGACCATGGGTACATTAGCTAGCGTGAAGCAAAAACTTGACGTCGCAGAAAAAGTCGAGCAACTGAGCCAAGAAGCCGAAGTGGTATTCGGTAGTCACTTACGTGAAGATTTCACTTTACAAGTAGACGACGCAGAAAAATCAGCCTGTTACCCACCAACCGTGTTGGTCTGTAATAACCCAAGCCAAGCCGAAAATATCCATCGCATCGAAGCATTTGGTCCAGTTGTCACCCTAATGCCATACGGCGACCTAGATGAACTTGGTGCACTTGTAGCACGTGGTGAAGGTAGCTTAGTTGCCTCTATCGTGCGCAATGCAGACGAAAACATCGAAGCCTTATTGAAAAAAATTGCCCCTTGGCATGGCCGTGTACATATCCTAGATAGCGAAAGTGCTCGTGAAAGTACGGGTCATGGTTCACCTCTCCCATTACTTGTACACGGTGGCCCAGGCCGTGCCGGTGGCGGTGAAGAACTTGGTGGTCTGCGAGCCGTTAAACACTACATGCAACGTACTGCCATCCAAGGCTCGCCCAATGCCTTGACCCAAGTCGGTCACAGCTGGACAGCTGGTGCGCAAGTGTTTGAAGATCGTGTCCATCCGTTCAAAAAATCATTCGATGAACTTCGTATTGGAGAGCGTCTATTGACCGCACGTCGTACAGTGACTGAGGCAGATATCGTTAACTTTGGCTGCTTAAGTGGTGATCACTTTTACGCTCATATGGACAAAATTGCGGCGGCAGATTCGTTCTTTGGTGAGCGTGTCGCCCATGGTTACTTTATCGTATCAGCGGCCGCTGGCTTGTTTGTCGACGCACCAGCTGGTCCAGTCATCGCTAACTACGGTATGGAAAACCTACGCTTCGTTGAGCCTGTCAAGATTGGTGACACCATTCAAGTTGAATTAACTTGTAAACAAAAGACGCCAAAGGCACAACGCGACCCAGCGGAAAAAGCTCATGGCGTTGTAGTATGGGACATCAAAGTTAAGAACCAACGCAACGACTTGGTCGCAACTTACGACATCTTGACCTTAGTTGAGCGTAAGGCTTGATACCTATATGGATCTGCAAAAAAGGAGTCGTCATGACTCCTTTTTTACAACTAAAGCAAACTTTATTAATAAAACATATTGACGTCAGGTTGTAGAATAGCTAAATTATAAAACCAAGTGATACATAATTTTATTTTTAATAAATAAAAAGTATCATTAATTTATATTAGATAATGTTTGGCTAGGATAGCTAAGCTGTCGAGTCGTTTCTAGGACAATATATAGACAAGGAGTCACTAATGACAACCACCACCGCAATGGCTGAAAACGCCTCGCTTGCTATACATCAGGATAAAAAAGTACTCACTGCCACCCTAGTTGGTACTGCGATTGAATGGTATGATTTTTTCATCTATGCACAAGCCGCAAGTCTCATATTTGCTCCCCTGTTTTTCGCTGAAGTCAGCAAATCAAACCCTATGCTCGCCCAAATCATCGCTTTTGCGACCGTTGGTATCTCATTTCTATTTCGCCCATTAGGCGCAATCGTATGTGGTCGCTTGGGTGACAAGTACGGTCGCAAGATGGTATTGGTAACGACCCTGATTTTGATGGGTGCGTCAACGACCTTAATAGGCTTCTTGCCGACTTATGCGCAGATTGGTGTATTAGCACCCTTGGCTTTGGTATTTTTACGTATTATCCAAGGCTTTTCTGCAGGTGGTGAATGGGGCGGTGCGGCATTGTTATCTGTCGAGCATGCACCCCTTGATAAACGCTCACTATTTGGGGCTTACCCACAGATTGGCGTGCCCATCGGTATGATTTTAGCGACTGGTGTCCTGCTGCTCTTAAATTTGATTTTGGGTAAAGAAGCCTACCTCGAGTGGGGTTGGCGCATTCCATTTATATTATCGATTGCATTAATCATCGTGGGCACCTTTATCCGTCGTTCGGTTAAAGAGTCACCAGTGTTTGAAGCCATGCATCGTCGTAAAGCAGAAGCCTCTGCACCATTGTCATTGTTATTCAAAGATCACACACCAACAGTTCTTAAAGCGGCTTTAATCTTTATGGGAGTGAATGCAGGTGGTTATATTCTCATCGCTTTTATGGTGGGTTACGGTCAAAAAGCCTTAGGACTTAGCCCTACTTTAACCATGCTAATCGTAGTTGCGGCTGCTTTCTCTTGGTTAGTATCAACCCTTTGGGGCGGCATGTTAGGTGATAAGATTGGTCGTCTAAAGATTTTTAAATTAGGCTATATCTTATTGTCGTTATGGTCGATTCCAATGTGGTTTTTGATTGATACCAAATCTCCCATTTTATTTATGCTAGCACTAGTGGTTTGGGCTATTCCCCTAGGTTTTACTTATGGTCCATTATCAGCCCTATTTGCTGAAATGTTCCCTGCAAAAGTACGTTTTTCAGGGGTGTCCATCAGCTATGCATTAGGTTCCATTATTGGTGGTGCGTTCGCTCCGATGATTGCGCAATGGATTATGGCAACTTATCAACAGTCATGGATGATTGGGTTGTATATTACTATCGTCTCATTAATTTCACTATTCACACTTTACACGATTAAAAAAGACCCACAAGGCGTTGATCTATCTCTCTAAATAAATTTAGAGAGATAGTGGAAAATGTCACCATGTAAATGGTATAAAAATTTTATCAACATACGAAAAAAAATCAGCCTCACCTTACCTTTAACGGTTAAAAAGCTGACTAACTATCGAAATACCGAAGTGTCGTGATTGAAAAATACCAAACGCAAGCCCTCAATCAGCAGGTTTAAGCCTAAAACGAACAAACTGACTTGAGGGCGAGTGTTTGACTTTAGCTTACGTTTTAAAGGTTTGTTTTTAGTAGCTTAAAGATATCTATTAGTGTCTTTATAATCTCAAATATATTATCTTGCTTTGTCTATCTCCCTCTTTCATTTCCTCAACATACTTTCTGATACAAAACCTTAATTCAAGCTATAACCTATTAGAAGGCACATACACCAATGCAGTGGCATCCAAAATGTCAGGTCACATTCCCATATGCCATGGATTTATTTTACTGTGATGAGTCGAAAAATCCATGCATGCTATTCTTTGTATAGCATAGAAGGCTGAGGCATGAAATTCACTTTCCCTAAGCCTTGTTATCAATACCGCGGTTTGGTCAATAAGAATTTTGGCAGCATTAATTATGATAAACAACTACTTTCAAGATAACATTGAAAGTGTTTCTTGAGTTAAGCCTCTACCTCTACTATAACTAGCTATATATAATCGTTTTAAAGCAGTTGATTAACTAACGATATCTTTTGACTTGATAAAGTTTAACATTAGTGATTAAAAATAATTCTATTATGGCTAGATTAACCATCGTTGCTAATATCATGGCCAAACCAAATCGAAACGGTCAAAACAGAATTGATAAAACTTATTGGTGTTACTCGCACTAAAGAAGTGTGTATCAATTACGACTTACATCAAGATAATAAAAATCCTGCTCATTTTATATTCTACGAAAATTGGACGTCATACACTCAATATTATGCTTGAGTACCTATACACATCAATAAATACAGGAGATTCAAATGAAATATGTAAAGTCACTACTGGCTATAAGTGCTGCATTGATATTGGGCACAGCTCATGCCAACAACATTGAGGTCGTTGCACAAATAGATGATACTCGCCCTGGTAATATCACGGTAACTCAACAAGGACGAACATTTTTGTCCATGCAGCCCCTAGACAACCCTGAATACCGTGTGGTTGAATTGATGAGTGATGGCTCAACTAAACCTTTTCCAAACGTAGACTGGGCTGACGGTCCAGACAAAGGAGATGTTGGATTTGCTTCAGTTATTGGTATTGAAAGCACTCCAGATGGAGTGGTTTGGATTCTAGATATGGGTAGCAAAAATTCGCCTGCTCAAATCGTAGCTTGGGATACCTTAAATAACAGACTCTTTAAACGCATTGAGATCGATAGTGATGCTACTGTAGACAACTCGTTCTTACAAGACTTTGTGATCGATACTAAGCGCAATAAAATATACATAGCTGATACTAGTCTCGGTAATTTGTCAGGAGCACCTGCACCTGCTTTTGTAGTCGTTGACTTAGACACAGGTAACTCTCGCCGTGTTCTTCAAGCAAATAAAGCGCTTTTAGCACCTGAGCATGACCTTATTATTGATGGGTCATTAATGGCAACTAAGCGTGAAAATGGTAGTTCTGATGCAATTTACCTAAGTTTAAACCCAATCACTATGGATGCCCAAAATGAATGGGTATATTTCGGTACAGTGAATGGTAGTGTAATTTACCGCTTGCCTGCCTCATCACTTGCCAATGATAATTCGACGGATAGCCAACTGAGTAAAACCATAGAGTTTTATGGTGAAAAACGCCCTAGTGATGGGATGATTATGGCGGATAATGGAGATATCTACGTTGGAGATATTGAAAAAAATGCCATCAGTATCGTGACTAAAGACGGCTTTAAGACCTTTGCTCAAGATGACAATCTACTATCATGGGCTGATGGATTTTCAATTCAAAATGGCTACTTATACATCACTCAAAACTCACTACATCTCAACCCTGCGTTAAATCAAGGTGAAGAGGGCTCTGTGAAGCCATACCATATCTTACGTATAAAGTTGAATCAATAATTGGGGTTACTTTTAACTTCAACGGTTAACCACTACCTTTTTCTTTAAGCAGATGCATGCTTGAATACTGAAGCTTAGCCATGCTGAAAGGATGGTAGAAGTAAACTTGATAAACTAATGAACTTTGATAGAAATAAAAAAGGTTGCCAACACTATATGTAATATAGCGCTAGCAACCTTTTTTTATTTAGTACTTTACTTAGATAATGTACCTAATATTAGGAATTTTTATATCTAATCTCTAACCTAGAAAGAAGTACGGCGATAGTTACGATATTCAGGTAACCAAAAGTTCGCTTTTAATCGGCGTTGTAAGTTCTCCGATGTGATAGGTAGTGCTAGCTTATCTTGAGCCGCTTGCAATGCCACTGCATACGCTATTTTTTCACTGATCTCTCTAATAACCTTAATCGGCGGTAGGATGGCACCAGGTGCTTTTTCGTATTCCATTGATATATCTGCAAGGGCTTGGCTTGCTGCCGTTAGCATATTATCGCTGATACCCGTCGCACGTGCTGCTAAAACACCCAGACCAATACCAGGGAAAATATAGCTGTTATTACACTGAGAAACCTCAAAAGACTGACCGTTATAAGTGGTATGAGGAAACGGACTACCCGTCGCAACAATTGCCTTACCTTTACTCCAATTCATGACTTCTTGCGGCGTTGCTTCCACACGAGACGTTGGATTTGAAAGTGGTAGTACAATTGGGTGCTCAGTATTAGCACATAGCGACTCGATCACTTCTTGGGTGAACAGACCTTTTTGTCCGCTAACACCAAATAATACGGTGATTTTTGCTTGTTTAACCACTTGCGCTAAGCCGAGTTTCTTACTTTTATCCCAGCTGGCAATAGCTGATTCCTTTTGTACTAATGGTTCTTGGAATTTTTGCAGCTCTGTCATGCCATCTGTTAGCAAGCCATAACGGTCAACCATGAACACTTGACTACGGGCTTGCTCCTCAGTCAACCCTTCACGCTGCATTTGGCGAATAATATGCTCAGCAATACCGCAACCCGCAGATCCCGCGCCTAAAAATGCGATATTCTGTTGGCTAAGTTTTTGACCTTTATTTAGACACGCTGCAATCAGAGTACCAACCGATACCGCAGCAGTCCCTTGAATATCATCATTAAAGCAGCATAGCTGATCACGATATTTATTCAATAACGGGGTCGCGTTTTCCTGAGCAAAATCTTCAAATTGCAATAACACTTCTGGCCAACGGCGCTTAACGGCTTGAATGAATAAGTCCACAAATTCATTATATTCATCGCCAGAGATGCGCGGATTTCTCCAGCCCATATACATAGGATCGTCAAGCAGCTGTTGGTTATTGGTGCCGACATCCAGCAAAATAGGTAGACAATAAGCTGGGCTAATACCACCACAAGCCGTATATAAAGACAACTTACCGATTGGAATGCCCATACCGCCAATACCCTGATCTCCTAGGCCCAATATACGTTCACCGTCAGTAACAACGATCACTTTGACGTTTTGTTTGGTGGCATTTTGTAGCATGTCGTCGATTTTGTGACGCTCAGGATATGAGATAAACAAACCACGTTTACGACGATAAATTTGCGAGAATTTTTCACACGCCTGACCAACGGTTGGGGTATAAATAAGCGGCATGACTTCTTCGATATGCTGCTCAATTAGATGATGAAATAAGGTTTCATTGGTATCTTGTATATTACGCAAGTAAATATGCTTATCCATCGCGTCAGTGAATGAGCTTAGCTGATGATAAGCACGTAATGATTGCTCCTCAATCGTTTCAATATTATGAGGTAATAGCCCTGTTAAATTAAAGCTACTACGTTCTTCTGATGAAAAAGCACTACCTTTATTCAGTAAAGGTGTCTCTAAAAGAGCGGGTCCAGCAACAGGAATATATAAAGGACGCTTGTTTGACATAATGTAATCTTCTTATTAAAGGCATATGAGTGAAAGCCATACTGAGTGAAAGCTATGCTAGTGCTGCATTATACATAGCATCGACTGGTATTTAACAATAGATAACAAAATCATTTTGAATAAATGTGCTTCTGAACTCGAGGTCACTGATACATTTACCTAGAAATAATCAAAAAGCACTACCAATCGGCAGTGCTTCTGAGGATGTATTGAACAATTTATAATGGACAAACACTGAACTATTTAGCTACTTAGCTACTTAGCTACTGATAAATAATCAGCCCATGGCCCGTTTTAAATATCAGTTATAGAGTTCAGTTATAGACAGCATGAGCAATTGCGTTTGGTTTTCGACATTTTACCAATACCCGGATTAAAGGTATTGGTTGGGTCCAAGCTTTTATAAAATTTCTGCAAATCAGGTTCTGCTTCGTATAGATGCCCTACATTATGCTCAGCAGGATATTTGGCTCCGCGTGCGCTCAGTAGCTCTAACATCATTTTTTTAACAAGATGTGCATCACTACCCTTTTTCAAAATATAGTCTTGATGAAACACATAACAAAAGAAGTGTCCGTAATACAGCTTCTTCTCCAAATGCTGTTCAATGTCTTCAGGTAGGGTTTCGAGCCATTCTAATTCGTTACGTGGTATGGCAATATCCAATGCCAATATATCGCCGACGTCTTTTTCATGTATGACTTCATACCTTAGTGCGGCACCTGCAGCGGCAAAGCGATGTAAAAAGGCGCTTTCTGATTCTTCTTGACTACATTCAAAATAGTTACCCGTATTTGAAGCGTCGAAAAACACCTTTAGAAAATCCTGTGCTTCTGCTATGCCATCATCACTCATTTTTAAGATGAGATGATGCTCATATTGGTCGCGGTACTCTAGCATTCGCTTCGGTAAATGCTTTGGAAATATATTGGCGACGAACTGCATGACTTTATCAGTGAAATGCTTTGGCATCCATGACCATTTATGGAATTTTGCATCCATAGCGCCTTTGATAGAAAACAATCTAGGTAAGGCATTGGTACCAAGATGCTTAATACTGAGGAACGTGTCCTTACCATACTTAGCAGATACATCAAATATATCACGATGCATATACTCACCCACTTCAGGGATATTATCGAAGCTCGATAATATTTGTCTTCTGAGCTGTGCAAGCTCACTCACACTGTTGGTGCCTATATAAAATGTTTTCTCTTTTACAGCCGTTGGATAGGTATCAAGACGTACTGCAAATACCGCCAGCTTGCCAGCACAGCCGCTTGCTTCATACAGTCTTCGCTTATCCGCATTAAAACGACTTGGCGTGCTTGCATCAACATCTTTTACTCTGGCGATATATTCTTTGTCAGATGCCATCTTACCGGTGTCAGGTAATGCTCTTTTATCAAAATTACCTGTTTGCAGATTAGTAAGTATTTCTTCTGGGGTATCTCCTAACTCTACATCTAGGTGATTAACTAATACTAGCTGACCGTGCTTGTCTATTTGGGCAAACAATGCCAGCTCGGTATAAGCAGGACCTCTTTTAACCAGAGCCCCACCAGAATTATTAGAGACACCGCCAATAATAGATGCACCCAAAGTCGATGAACCGATGACCGAGTGAGGCGCTCTATTTACAACTTTAAGCTGACTTTGCAACTGGTGTAATGTCGCCCCAGGCAAGCTAATCACTTGCTCATTGTCATTCACCAAATACAACTGGTTCATTGCAAGGGTATTGATCACAACCACTGGTCTATCGTAGTCATTACCGCTCGGGGTTGAGCCTTCCGTCAGTCCCGTTTTTGCTGCTTGCATGATAATAATACAGTCGCCTTCCACACATATCTCTAAGCTACGCCAAATCTCCAGCAGTGTTTGCGGAAACAAAACAGCTAAAGCATTGCCGCCACCAGAGCGCCACCCCATTCTATAGTGTTCGTTTTTTTCTGGATCAGCCTGTACATTGCCGGCTCCCAGTAAATGGGTTAGCTTGTCTAACACTTGCTCAGGATGGAGTGTGTCTTGGTCTTGATGCGCTATATTTGATGAGGAAAGGTTTGATGAAGCTCTATTTAATGACGGCATATGACGCTCTTTATTTAGTGATTGTGTGTCACTCATGATGCTAAAGGCCCTTGAAAACCAAAGAGGTAAATGGCAGCCATGACGATAATCCCGCAGAACAACACATAATAGATGGTAGGTAAAATAGTACGTCTAAGTGTGGCGCCCTCCATACCGAGTAGGCCCACCGTTGCCGATGCAGCCACCACATTATGTACTGCAATCATATTACCAGCAGCGGCACCAACTGCTTGAGCCGCGATGATTAGAGAAGGTGAAATATGTAAGCTCATGGCGGCTTCGTATTGGAATTGACTGAACATCATGTTGGATACGGTATTAGAGCCCGCGATAAAAGCACCTAACGCACCAATGGTTGCACTGATTAAGGGGAAAACACTGCCAAAAGTACCCGCAAACAACTCTGCACTGGCGACAGGCATACTCGCCACATCTGATAAGTTTACGCCTGAATTAATAAAAATCCTAACCATTGGAATCGTAAAAATAAGGACAAATCCAGCCCCTAGTACAGTTTTTCCTGATTCTTTAAAGGCATTGTTTAGTGCACTGGCAGGTCTTTTGGTTTGAAAAGCGGCAGCAACCAAGGCGCTGATTAATAACAAGCCGCCTGGTAAGTATAAAGGACTAAAGCTGGCACTGATATCTGCCTCACTTAAAATCGAGGTTAGGTCTACTGTCGCGCTGTTCAGCAAAGACTGAAAGCCTGTTAATACTCTAGAACACACCAATAAAAGGGCAACTAACAAATAAGGGAACCACGCCATGACCGTGGACATCTTTTTATCACTCAACGCAGGAGTGATGTCTTCTTTGCTGACTACTAGCTTACCAAGCCATTCACTTGGCCAGCTTTTTTTCGGTTCAAAATCCCATGTGGTTTTTGGTACTAAAAATCCACGTTTTGCCGCATTAACAACGATAGTGATACTGACCAAACCGCCGACCAATGATGGAAACTCTGGCCCTAAAAAAACACCTGTTAGGGTATAAGGAATTGTGAATGCCAAACCCGCAAAAATAGCAAATGGCCAAATAGCGAAGCCTTCTCTCCAGCTTTTATTTTTCCCAAAGAAACGTGTGAGCATCATCACCATAAAAAGTGGCATAAATGTACCAATAACACCGTGCATAATGGCCACTTGGCTGGTAATCAGTTGTAAAAAATCGCCCCACTCTAGTCCTTGTTGTGCCAGTTGGGCGCTAATGGCTACTGTATCTAACCCCTTGTTTACTCCAATAACGATAGGCGTACCGACTGCCCCAAATGATACAGGCGTACTTTGGATCATCATTCCCATCAACACAGCACCCAGCGCTGGAAATCCTATCGCGACGAGTAAAGGCGCGGCAATAGCGGCCGCTGTACCAAAGCCAGCCGCCCCCTCGAGAAAGCAGCCAAAGCACCATGCAATAATAATCGCTTGTACCCGCCTATCTGGCGATACATTGGTAAATCCAGCACGGATAACGGCGATGGCGCCCGTATGCTTTAACGTATTCAGTAAAAAAATAGCCCCAAATACGATCCACAATACTGAGACGGTAATGACCATTCCTTGAATGATCGATGAAGACACGCGATTAAGCGTCATATCCCATACAAAGAGGGCAAGCGCGGCAGTAACCGCCAGAACGATTGGCATGGTTCTTTTGGCTGACCATTGCAATCCTATCAAAAAAATACCACAGAGAACGATTGGCAGTAATGCCAATAGTCCATATATTGTTTGATTCAAAATCATAATCCTTTTTTTATCGTGTAATCTTCCTTGAACCACTTCATCTAAGCATTTGTTTTTATAACTTCATGCTGTCGGTCAGACGAAGCCGAAGACAATCTCTGTCAGTGACGCTATTAATAGAATGATTAAATAAACAAATGCTCAAAATTCCCTAAAATATTCTACGCCTTGTCAATACATTGATATATTGCATCAAAGGATAATGTTATTTTCTTTTTTTGCTATAATCTAAAACGTATTGCACCAATTGGGGAACAAGTATGGGCAAAGCTGACGATATGGTTTTATTCGTCCAAGTGGTTGATGAAGGGTCATTTTCTCGGGTCGCTGAAAAGCTGTCATTAACGAATTCAGTGGTAAGCAAACGCATTGCAAGATTAGAAGAAAGCTTAAATGCACAGCTGCTTTATAGGACAACTAGAAAGTTAAGCTTAACCGATGCAGGAAGGACGCTTTATAACAAAGCTAAAATCGCTAAATTTGCCTTTCAGGAAGCTGAAAATGCCGTAACAGGCTATGGTGAGGACATGAAAGGCAACATACGTATAACCATGCCAGCGGTCTCTGCAAATCTAATATTGAGCGAATCCATTGCCGAATTCTGTAAACAACACCCAGAAATAACAGTAGATTTGCAAATTACCAATCGATTGGTTGATTTGATAGAAGAAGGATTTGATCTGGCGATAAGGACAGCAGAGCTTGAAGACTCATCACTCATTGCAAGACGTCTTATAGATAGCCAGTGGGTCATATGTGCGACACCAGACTATTTAGAGCGACACGGTACACCTCAAACCCCTGAACAATTACGGAGTCATGAGTGTTTGGTCTATAAGTTTGATCATACGGCGAATGGTATATGGCCGCTATATATAGATGGCACGGAGCAATTGCTTCCTGTACAGGGGCGGTTTCATAGCAATCATCTTAATGCGATTAAACAAGCGACTCTCAGCGACCTAGGTATCGCCTTTTTACCACAAGCACTTGTTTATGAAGAAATGCAGCAAAATACGCTCACCCAGATTTTGCAACGCTTTACAAGAAAGAAAATGGGTATGTATGCGGTTTACCCCAAGGCACGGCAACCGGACCAAAAATTGAAACTGCTTGTGTCACATCTGCGAAAATCATTACATCAAAAACAGGCTTACTACTGCTAAGTAATAAGCCTGTTTTTCATATGAATAAGCAAAGATGGATGAGAGTATTTGACGATAATAGTCATATATGTCGACTTCGCTTTAATCAAAGCAAAGAATACCTGAGCACTATTAGCTATAAGTATAAAGTGCTCAGACATGAAGTTCAGTTGTACTAGATAATGTTATTAGTATAAGAATTTGATAACTGAAACTTTACTACCTAGTAGCTTTCATAAAGGCTGAACAATCTAAATAAATTTTTATGATCCATTGACTGTGTAGCGTACGATAACTTCATTATCGAGTACGACATTGGTTGACCAAATGAATTCAGCATCTGCTTTTTCATTATCAAAAATATCTGTGAAATTGGTATAAGCTGATTTGTTGTCTACTCCAATGGTTTGATTACTATAGGTGGTGGCATTCGGCCAACTAGAGTCATCAAAGTCTGCTTGTTGCCAATTGGTAGGCAATTCCCAGTGCAAGCCATAATCTGCCGAACCGTCTTGTACATTAGCTGTGGTCACACAATTACTAGATAGTCGCTCGCTACCTAACTCACTAATACAGGACAAGTCTCTAATCGGCGCGGTATAAAAGGTTTGTGCTTTCCAGTTTTTATCGGTCTTGGCGATGATGTTGTTATCTTTATCTTTGATCACAGCGACTAAACCACCATCTCCTGCATGAAATTCTGAGCCATTATTACTCTCTGAACCAACGCCTAAGTTTTCTTCCCAATCCACCAAATGCATAGCAACGGTAAACGGTGCTTTTGCCTTAAAACGCACTATGTTTGAATTGAACTGAGTAAATGGTACATTGTCACGTCCGACGGCTACGCCATTTACGTACATCTCAAAATAATTATCTGCAAAGACGTAAGCGGTATACACTTCGCCATCTGCGTCTATTTCAATGATGTCTGAGCCATCAAGTTGAGATAAAGCTTCACTGGCGGTGCGATAGTCGTTGCCTGTACAAGGGTTGTTTAAGTCGGATGCCACTGGGAAATCTGTATTGAGCAAATTGGTCGCTGCTGGTACTGTCCATGTTTTACCGTCAGTTGACTGGATACTACCGATGTTGGTTTGACGACCACGATCACATTCATAGGCATTTGTCACATCAGTCTGGGCAAGACCTTGAGTTAAGCTAGCGGTGCCAGTATAACTGCTGGCATCTGCACTACTTATTGATGCTGTCGTTTGCTCATTGGCATCGGTAGCTGCTGAGTCTATTTGAGTTTGGCTACACGCAGCCAGCAATACAGCAGATACTGTCGTGGTTAGCAAAGCAGGTATTAAAATAGGTTTCATTAGGATTCCTTAGCATTATATAAGATGGTCTAAAACTCAGCTTATTTGTCTCTATAACTGATCATTATCATTAGATGCACATTATTTTTTCTGTGTATCATCAGGGCGTTTATAAGTCTGTACAGTCGTACCCTCTGGATCAATAAACTCAAAAGTATAAATATCTTTAGTCGCTTCAGTATCGCCCCAACCATAATTAAGCTTATGCTCTTGACCGTCATGGGTATACGTTAGACTATATTGAGTCGGGCTTATAATCTTGTAATCTGTGATCTCAGCTCCGCGCAAAGGCGTTAGCGCTGGACGAACGCCGTGCGTATGCGCTTGCGGTGCAATCTCATTTTCTGGCGCTGTCGTATCTGGGTTTATAGTGACCTTACCGCGCAAGCCTGCAATTAAATACGGAAACTCTGAGGTAGCATGGTATTCATAGCTACCGTCTTCATTGAATTTGCCTAAATATTCATCAAGCTCATCATCGGTTTCACCATAGACAGGAAAGCCGTCTAGCGCATAAGCAATGGGCTTACCTTCACCAACTTGTGACTGTAGGTGGGTTGGTGCAAGATGATAATGGTAGTCATCAGCGCGTCCAGAATGCCCGCCCCAATTGTCTAATTCTCCGAATGCTTTGGCGTCCTCACCACGATTGTTTAATGGGTTGAATATAGGAATGCCATTGGCTGCAATAGCGATAGCCCCTTTCATAAAATTGTCTTTGGCCATTAGAGACTCATCGGCAAGCTCAGGCTGCAAGGGAATGACCCAACTGTTCTCATTGGTATAATCCTGGTCGATAGGTACTTGCTGTTGCCAACTGGTGATACCGGTCATCATTTCATGGCTTGGGATACCATTTGATTCGACATACAGATATTTATCATCATGATGGGTACTGACGTTATCAAATGAGCCAAATACTGAGGTCATAAAGTCAATGTCATTGGCAGGTACTGGCAAATGAGCGATCGCCTCTTTCGTCTTTGCACCTATATTTTGGGCCGTCTCAGTACTGCTACAGGCGACCAGTAAAGCAGTTGCACCCAATACTCCAAAAACTGAATAGGTAATTTTTGACGGTCGGTTTTTCTTGTGGCGTATATTCAAAACATAGAACAAAACCAAACCACTCGCTAAGACCAAGCCGCCCAACAGGTAGAAGAATAAAACAGAGCGCGTGTCACTGTTATCCGTTATAACAGAACTTTCCGCATCAGCTTTGTTTAGTGCAGTCCCATTATCATTGGCAATAACAGTAGTATCGCTTGGATTTTGGATAGCCGTTAATTGATTACTACTTACTAGATTTTCAATCACTGCTAGCTGATTGATCGCTTGAATATGAGCGTTTTTTTCCAAAATATAAGTTTGATCATCGGCTGAAAAGTCTGACAAGTTAAAAGAAAGTAGCTGATGGTGGCTATCCGTTAAATAAACAGTATCGTCTTCTAATTTAATAAAATCAGCAGCGACACTAGGCTGGCCAGTGATCTGCCATTCTTTGGCAGGCAGAGTATGTGCACTAGAATCATGGGCGTAGGCAGAGGTCAGTGATGAAACTTGTATGGCGGTGACAATAGCAAGCAAGCTGAAAGCTCGAGCCGTTTTTATGAGGGTCATAACACGCTCTCGTTTGGATTGATATTTGACAATTAGTCATAGTCAGGCTATATACGTATGCACCTGTCTAAATGTCATAACTATTTATCGTTACTCACTCAAAAAATTATGATTACAAAATAATAGATCTATTATATTGAGAAGATAATATCAATTTTTACTTTAGATAAAATTTAATAAGTGTTAAGCCATATTGCATTTTTTACTAAGGAAATCACATAGACTATACCTTCGGCTGATCTACTATCATCAATCGTGATGCAACGTACGGCGATAATTAGCAGTGTTCTTATATAAGAAAGCATCGTGCAAAATCAAAAACGCATCCCACTGTCTTCTAAACACTGCAACGGATTTTTATCAGACGCACAAGGTTGGATTTTTTTGAGTTCATCAAGCGATAGATATTCAAAATAATTGGTCAGTGCAACACGAGCATCGGGGTCATCTATAAAATAGCCGTCATCATATATTTTATCTTTCCAACTTAGATTTACTCGATATAAATAAGACTTATAGTCTATATCAGCTAACGCCTCATCAGGGAGCTGATCAAAAGGGCCATCGTAATAATTATTTTTATAAACATTATTGGCATTGACGCCTACTAATATGGCAAATTTTTCCATAGGGAGGTAGACAAATTGAGTCCTAGCACCCACTTTAAGCACGTCGCTAAAAGGATAGTAGAACTCATCATCTCTGGATAAAGGATTAATATAATAAAAGTTATTGGTAGTAGAGTGAAAAGCCAAATAGAATGTAACCCCCGAATCGTCCATCATTGGTAGGTTTACTTCAAAACCTTGACTCTCAAGCGTCCTTACAAAATCAGCATCTGTCTCTATCTGATTAATCTTAAGGTTTTTTTTAATATTTTTGAAAGTTAACTGATATAAGTTAGGTTGATGCTCTTTCAGGCTAAATATGTCTGATGACTTATATAACTTATGATGCGTTTTAAACTCACCTCGTTCTTTGCCGGCTATGTCATAAAAATATATAAAGGATAAGCTGCCTTGCTGTCTTAACTTATGACCCACCAACATATTGCCTTTTATTAAGTTGCCCTGATGGTAAAAGTTAAAATAATAATAGCCCTCTGAAGGGTAAATAGTGAGGGTATCGTCAGTCTGTGATAGCACATATTCAAAAACGTCATCTACATTATCAATATCAAGCTCAGTACCTTGATACAGTTCATTGATCATTTTCTCGTTAGTATTTATGGCATTGGCTTGAGCAGAATACAAAAAAAGCAGACTCACCAGTAGGTAACAAAAGGTTTTCATGAATACTCTCCAAAATGTGGCTTAGTACATAAAAAATGACAGCTAAATGCTTAACTGTCACCTTGTTCTACTCGTAGATAGCATATATAGCATTGCTCAATTATTTTGCTAGTTTCATAGACTCAAGTTCAACGTTTTCATCGTTGATCCCTATTTTGGTAGTGATACAGTTATGTTTTTTTCTGGTCTTCCCAAATAAATGACCTGCGCTTTGCGCCAGTTCTTCTTCACCACTCGTAAATTCACGTGCTTTAAAGATCTTAAATGACTTAGTGGTCCAATGCGAATCAGACTTGCCCCAGCGATGTCCTTGCGATTTAGTCTCTGCCATTTGGCTCTCCATAAAAGCGCCACAAACATCACCATAGCTTTTTTCAATCATGTTATTTTCTTCAGCAAACTTAGTAAGAGCTACTTGCGATGCATCCTCTCTTAATGGCACGTTCACCTTTGAAGACGCCATGTTTGCCTTGCCCTTTTTCTTCTCTTTCCCAGTGGTGCTCCAATTATGAGTCCACTCCGCAATCGCACTGTTCTCCGTTACAGTCATACCACTTTTGGCACCTGCCATATCATCGGCGGCATGGCTGAGCCCTACTAAAGACATGCTCAGTGTCAGTATCGTTATTTGCTTATAAATATTCATAATATACATCCTTGTGTAAAAGTATTTAATATCAATAAATCACTGTAAACAGCTGAAACTACTGTAAGTAGCTACGTTAAATTTATCGTCAAATGATCCACATGACGGACTATCTGCCCGAGTCTCTCTAGGGCCTTGGTTGATTCTTAAAGTCTTCGATAGCTTCAAGAGCCTTGTCTTTTCTGCTTTGCCAAGGCCATCTAAAGCCCTCTTCCTTATCTACTTCAACATCATTTGAATTATTGATGGCACTTGATTTATTATCTATCGGTACTTTTTCTTTTTTCTGCATACTTGAGGGTGTAGCGTGATTGACACTCATCATTGAGGTTTCAGAGATGCGTAAGTTTTGGGTATTGACGTCTTCAGCATGAGAGATGATAGCTAACGGTAAAATAACAATGCTAGTTAAGACGGCTTTCCATAATTTCATCGTGGTAGTCCTTTATAGTTAATGAACTAACAGCACTTTGGACGCTCAGGTGTCGCTACTTCTTTGTTCTTCTTCTGCCAAGGCCAACGCCACGTTCTTTCTTTGTCCACTTCTACATCGCTGCCGTCTTGAATGGCGGACGATTTTTCGCCCATATGATCATTATCATTGTGCATTTTCATGGTTGCTGGTGCCGCGTCATTGACACTCATCATTGAGGTTTCAGAGATACGTAGGTTGTGAGTATTAACGTCTTCAGCATAAGTGATGGTGGCTAACGGTAAGATACAGATGCTGGCGAGTACAGCTTTTGCTAATTTCATAGTTATCGTCCTTTATGGTTGCTTAACTCCGATACGTGAGATTAAAAATCCATATAGCCAATTAATTTGATTAGATAAACTAACCAAATTAATTAGTATAACTAGGTATATCAGAAATATTCATCATTTTCCATGAATATATTTTATATAACAAATATAAATAGCCTGCCTAAAGCTAGGTAAAAAAACGATACGATAATCTTTTCCATTAATAATTATTCACTTTTTACCCATCAATATTACCTGTATCAATGCCTTTTTCTCTTGCTATAAATCAGACCATCGCCATTTGCTACTCAAGTAACACAATTTATAAGTTGCAGGTTTTCAATAAATAGCTAGGATAGTTTCACTAAGTAAGATACATTACAATTGTAGCGATAACGTTAAGACTGAAATTTTGTTTTGCAATTTAATATAGCTTTAACTATGATTACTTTCTTACAGGAAGCTAACGATAGGTAACAATATGCAAATTAATAAATTATATACGGGCCTCGCATTGGCCAGTGCCTTAGTACTTACTGGATGTGGCGGAGATAGTGACGGTCAGTACGTCGCAAGCAATGGAGACGATGGTGGTCCTATCGTTAATAATGAACTGAGCTATACAGAATTTGATCCCTTTACTGATATATCAAATAACCAATATAAAGATGGATGGGGTAAGCTCGCTTATAGACTTAGCAATAGCGGCTTAATGCAGACAATATCTACTATTGTAGGAAGCTCACCTACTGCATATCAGGATAGCGTAGGTGATGTCTCTGAATTAGAGTTTTACGCTGGCCAAAATTTGTTCATTGCGGTTCCTGAGGATTTTGATAGTCAATTTTATAACATTAGCTTTGTTGATAGTGATACGTTCAAGCTAAATATTCGTTCAGGAAATGCTTCCGTCAATTCAACTTATGACATTATAACCCTTGACCTTGAAGGCGTAGGCAAACAGCCATTCAATGCTAAAACTGGTATTGACACTGAGTTATCTTCTTTTCCTAGCAGTGTTAACCCTGTTTTTCCGAGCGGCTCTCAATGCTATATATTCCTAGAGACACCTAATCAAAATTTCTATACCTTTTCTGAAGACGAAGATGAAGGTAGCATGACTATAGATGAGTGGATTGCTAACGAGAAAACGTATAACACTGTCACCAATCTTGTCAAAGAAAACATCGGAATCGACAACGAGCTACCAGCTGCTCGGTATACTGATGAAGATGGCGAGATCGTGGCAGCTGTTAGATACAACGGCTTGATATATGATGCTTTCTATAATCAAAGCGGAGTCCAAGAGAATTTCAATACTAACCCTGACATCGAAGAAGTTTATTGTAGTCTGTACAATGACGTCGCGGCTAATTTCTTAGAAACACAAATCAAAGCCAACTACTAAAAATAGTTTTTGCCAAAAAGCTATCATGAGTCTTGTTTATAAAATAGAATAAAAAATAGCGCCAGTAATGGGCGTTTTTTTTATGTTTGATCACTAATATCAAACTCAAGCGAAGGGAAATGCACTGGCTAAGCGTATGCTATTACTTGATGGTAAAGCTATAGTCAAAGCATATCTATAGCGAACTATTAATCACTTAGGCACATGATTATTGTCACTCATCTCTACTTCAACCAATCAGTAACTGATTGTTTAAAACTAGGGCGTGCCATAATTGCATTTTTCCAGCGCTCAAAGTGTGCATACTGAGCAAAAGGATAGCCCGCTCTACCTAAAACAACCAGTTGCGGAATCCAAGTAATATCCGCCAATGAAAAGGCGTCGCCAACTAGCCAATCATAATCTTTGAGACGCGCGTCCATTTTTGCAAAACAATCATCAAGCACTGCAGTAGCCTTATCAACATCCTCTTGACTAAAACCATGTGTACTACGGTGCTCGTGAAATGCTAACAGTGCTTTGTCGTAAGTTTGGTTTTTGCGGTATTCTGTTAGCTTTTCTTCGCTAAGACCCGTGGCACCTAATTTATAATACATATAAGTTTTTATAGACAGATGATTATCTTTTGCCATATGCATCCAATCATACATGGCCTGCATTTCAGCTTCACTATCAGGACGCAACGAATTGGATTCATAGGTGGTGTCTAAATAATCAATGATATCGGTCGAATCAATAATAACCACACCTTCATCTACCAAGGTTGGTACCACACCGTTAGGGTTGATTCCTAGATATTCTTTGCTACGCTGTTCACCTTTGGATAGATCAATAAGATGGCTTGTCCACTCTAGCTGCTTCTCCGCTAATGCAATCCTTACGCGCATAGCACAGTTTGAAAATGGCGCGTGATACAAGTGTAAACCTTCGAATTTGGTAACGGATTTATTTGTAGGCGTAATAATAGGCATAGTAGTCTTCCTTGCATTTTGCATTACATGAAAGAGCGGTCATTTATCGCGTTCTAATAATATTTAGATTAAGTATGCGCGGTCTTATTAATTATTAAAGTACTCAGTCCAGCTCATATGTTCGCGGCCCACTACCTTGGCAAAATCGCTTTGGTTGTGCATAGCACCTATTGCTATCTGCTCATAAATACCAGCGATTACTGTCCCAATAAACTCGCCTAGTTCATCAATACGGTCTTGTTTAAATGCCTCCACGGTCATATAGCGATAACTAAGCGTTGTACCAAACCTGTCATTTAAGTACTGAGTGAGCTGCTGCTGGGTAATGGATTCACCATTTAAATTATAAATATTGGCATCGTGCTTAGCATTGATTAGCATTTGGCTATAAGCGACCGCCAATTCTTCATGAGTGGTATAGCCACACTTGCCCTCACCTGCACAGTTAGTAATCTCACCCTGTGCCTTATAGCTATCGATATAATCCACATCAGGCTCGATATAGATACCATTGCGGCCTATCACCCAATTGAGACCACTATCTTTGATATCTTGTTCTGTTTGCTGATTACTCTTCACAATCGGCGCAAACGCAGTTTGAGTACTAGAACCCTGAATACTGGTATACACGATTTTTGTCACATCATTTTTTTTCGCAGACTCAATGACATTGCGATGCTGACCAATACGCTTAGCAGGCTCATCCATACTAGACACTAGTAAAACGCTATCTATACCTTGTAATGAATTCTCAAGCTGTTGTACATCATCATAATCACCTGCTCTGACCTCTATGCCATACTGCTTAGTCAAAAACTCAGCTTTGGCAGGAGTGCGTGCCAGCGCCACGATGTCTGTTGCAGCATACGCCTGTAGGAGATTATCAATAATGGCAGACCCTAGTTTTCCATTGGCGGCTGTAACGGCGATTTTCATAGTGCACCTCTTTGATTCTCTTAACTAGAATGAACGTCGATTAGGGTTAATAGATAAACCCTAATCGATCTACTGGTTTGCAACTGATTGAAATTGCTATTTATTTCAAACTAATCTACTAAGGTATAGCGATTCATTGCCATCGTCTCTAAATCTATACTGCCCATAAATTCAGCTGCCATAGGTGTTTTAGTAAAACTTGTCATGGAAGCATCCGCATCCGCTAACGTTTCCCAATGCACCACAACCACCCATTCGCCGTTTTCGCCCATTGCTGACTCACGAGACACAAAGCCCTTTTGTTTTGCCACATGATTGACCTCAACGCTATGATCAAGAACGGCAAAATTATCGTAAGAGATACTTGGTTTAAGTTTGAAAGAGGCAATCTCAATCACTTTAGCGTTTGATACTACGTCAGCACCTTGATGATGGCTATTATGCTGCGTATGCTTTTGAGTTTGATGAGCAGGTTGCAAGTTGTTGCAAGCAGTCAATGCAAATGTACTAATAACAACAGTGGTTAATAAAGCAGCTTTTGAAATTTTCATAGTGATACCTTTTGGATAGATTGATGATTTAGAATTTGTTTTAAGTATTTAGATACAGGTGAAATATCGAGACTAGGGCGTGTCCTCAATTCAATCGATAGTCATCTAAATGGGTTAAAAATGGCTAAATCTTGCCAAACGGCGTCAAATAGCTGACTAATATCTCGATATTATCTGCGCTATTTTTCTTGTTTGACTGCGATTTATCTCATTTTTATCACCATTTTTAAAATGAGGACACGCCCTAAGATAAGTTAATAAATTAAAAAACCTTAAAACTGATAGCGTAAGCCTAGGTTAAATTCATGAGCAGAGGCGTCGTTGATCTCAAAGCCATCGCTGAAGCCGTCTTGCCCTGTTTGTACGTCGCCACCAAAATCGATGTATTGATACTCTCCATATAAATGGGTGCTTGGGGTCAATGCATAGCTTGCACCTGCTCCGATATTCCATGTAAATTCGCTAGAGTCGCCATCAGCGTAGTTGTCATAATAGCCATCTGCTTTGCCATCAAATGCGTCAAACCCTGCTACGCCAGTTCCGCCCAATCGAGCAGAATAGTCATTTTTTGAGAGTCCAATACCTGCCTTAGCGTAAGGGGTAAATGAGGCACTAATAGGGAAATCGTAAAACCCTTCAAGAGTCATCGTTAAGCTTTCAAACTCACCATCTAAAATGTATTGATCGCCATCACGAGCGCCCGTACCGTAACGTGAGTCATCAATATCAAAGCTACGTTTTGCCAATCGACCTTCTATACGTAGGTTCTGGTTAAACTGATAACCCAATCCTATACCGCCGACCATACTATTGTCAGCTTCAAATGAACTTGGAAAATCGTCATCGGTTGCAATGTTATTACCATAGGCTTTTGAATCAGTGTCCGCAATGCTATAGCCCAGTTGTGCTGTACCATATAGACCCTCTGTCATATCTGCCATGGCGACTGTAGGTAGTGCAAATAAGCCTAAAACAGCAAAGGTAGATAATGCTTTTGCGTTGATTAAAGATGTCATAAGTGTTCCCTAATTGAGAAGGTGTTCAAAGCCAATGGTTAGTGACTGCTTTATCAAAGACCTACTATTTAATAAAGCAGTGTTTAAGACTTAGGGTTTTTGGAATATTAAATTCTTGCAACCCGATGACAACCATCATATGCTACCAACTCATGAATAAAAACAGAGGTTTATTCATACTTATTATGAAAGATTTCGATTATTTAGCGTTAAGCGGACAGCACTTGTTGGTATTCACCACCTTGCACGAGGTCGGCACAGTGACTAAAACTGCCGAACAACTGGATCTGACACAATCGACCATTAGCCATAGTTTGCAAAAACTAAGGCTAATATTTGACGATGAGTTGTTTGTGCGTTCAGGTAGAAGCGTGATGCCGACCCAAAAAAGCGAATATTTATATCAAGAAATTAAACCGTTGTTGGTTCGACTAGATGAGTTAACGCAGACCCAAGAGTTTAAGCCAAAGCTGGCTCATTTTGATTACACGATTTTGGCAAATGATTATCAGGTGGGTGTGTTTTTAACACAGGCAATGCAACAAATTAGCGCACAAGTGGCTTCGTTTCGCTTAAATATATTGCCTTCTCGCAAGCCTGATATTGAGCAACTTCGGCAACATAATGTTGATGTGGCATTTTCTCCCTTTGCCCCTGATCACAATGACATTATGAGCGTACGCTTATTTGACGATGTGGCACGGTGTTATTACGATCCTGCCTACCGCTCACCTCCTGTAACCGAGCAAGATTTTGATAATGCCCGCTACGTGGGACTGAGCTTTACCAAAGGTGCGTCTGCCAGCCAAACGAATAAACAAATTATTCAAGCGATAGATGCCAATACCGTCATACGCACCAATAGCTTTGCGACGATGGCAACGTTCGTTAAAGGGTCAGAATTAATGGCTATTGTCCCTAGTAAATTGAATACGTTGGGATTTGAGCATTTAGACAGCGTGGCATTACCTTATCAACCCACACCGATTACTATGCGGATGCTGTGGCACAAGAAATATCAAAAAGACCCTAAGCATCAGTGGTTTAGGGAACAGGTTGTCGCGTCTACTGATATTTTTAGAACGTACTAGGGCGTGTCCTCATTTTAAAAATGGTGATAAAAATGAGATAAATCGCAGTCAAACAAGGAAAATAGCGAAGATAATATCGAGATATTAGTCAGCTATTTGACGCTGTTTGGCAAGATTTAGCCATTTTTAACCCATTTAGATGACTATCGATTGAATTGAGGACACGCCCTAAGGTCTGTTGAGTATTCCTACATCACTGCTTATGTCATTCTTCACGTCGATAGAATTTTGACATCAACAGTCATTAAAAATGTCGTTCTGATATGAAATTAGCCTTCAGTTATCATAAAATCATTAGGTGTGAAGCTAGCAATATGATCAGCAAGCTATTGAATTACCTATAAATATAAGAAGTCAAGTGGTGTGAACTTATCTGATACCTGCATAGCGATAGTTTTGGGTTCTCTTTAATTTTTTTATAAAAATGAAGGTTGAATAATAAGATAAAACAATCTAATAATAGGTCTATAAGTTCTAGACATTTATCTAGCAACTTATATTCACTACTATTAGGAAATAAATACAATGACGTATAAAAATGTAACTGTCGCTGGAAGCGGCATCCTAGGCTACCAAATTGCTTTTCAGGCCGCATTTCATGGTTTTAATGTCAGTGTCTATGACATCAATGATGAGATTTTAGAAAAAGCAAAGTCAAAATTTCAATTGATGTGTAAGGCTTTTCGAAAGGATTTGAGGGCAACTCAAGAGCAGTTGGATAAGGCTTTTGATAATCTCAGCTACACCTCAGACTTAGCAGAAGCAATCAAAGATGCTGACCTGATGATTGAAGCCATTCCCGAGATTCCTGAAATTAAAATCGAATTTTATGAAAAACTTGCCAAATTA
The DNA here is from genome assembly GCF_947500265.1 of uncultured Psychrobacter sp. Lineage (GTDB taxonomy): Bacteria > Pseudomonadota > Gammaproteobacteria > Pseudomonadales > Moraxellaceae > Psychrobacter. Next base: position 52,484 of record NZ_CANMRN010000008.1, read on the forward strand.
GCGCCAGAGAAAACCATCTTTGCGACCAATACTTCAACCTTACTTCCTAGTCAGTTTGCAGAATCAACAGGACGACCTGCGCAGTTTTTAGCGCTACACTTTGCCAATAAGATTTGGATGCATAATGTCGCCGAAATCATGGGACACCCTGGGACAGATCCTAAAGTATTTGATGAGGTTGTTGCTTTTGCTACTGCCATCGGTATGGTGGCAATGCCGCTGGATAAGGAGCAACCCGGCTATATCATGAACAGTTTGTTGGCGCCTTTTATAGATGCAGCTTTGCAATTGGTTGCAAAAGAGGTTGCCGATCCACATACGATAGATAAAACGTGGATGATAGTAACTGGCGCGCCGTCAGGTCCCTTTGCCATATTGGACACTATCGGTATCAACACTGCATACAACATCACAAAACTATCTGCTGAAAAAACTCAAAACCCTGTGAGGTTCAAGGCTGCTCAATATTTAAAAGAGCAATTAATCGATCAAAACAAACTAGGATTCGCGACTGGTGAAGGATTTTATACGTATCCAAACCCAGCCTTTATGCGCCCTGAATTTTTAAAATAATAAATAGCTTTCAAACTGGCTCTAAAACACAAAAGGCCATTCAAGCTATATATTGCATCGCTTGAATGGCCTTGTCAGTCGCGCATTTTATCTAACTAAATATCTTGATATTAGGATTTACTTTCGGCTATGACTGTCCAAACTTATCTAAGTTATGTTTGTTCGCTAAAGAGAAAAGTCATATCGCGTCAATGCAATTATTTCAATTGGCACTGCATACTTCCAAGGCATACCGCCCGTACAATAGAACTGGCCATCTTCAAAAGCCACAATGCGAGATGTGAAGTCATTACCTACCTGATCTTCTATAGCGTTCTCATCACTCTCGTCACTCACAGCACACCCTATACTTTGATGACCATCCTCAAGCATTGAACGAGTTAGTTCGCTTCCAACAATTACCGTATCCATGTTGTTACTCCTATTCAATGACAATGATTAGTAAGCTAAACAAGCGGTTTTGTAACAGCAATCACTTGAGCATCTTCGAACCTGTTTTATCTATCGTTGCAAAATATTGGTGGTTAGACAGATGAGCTTATGAATAGATAGTACAGATGTATTGTCAGCTAGAACAAGAAGTTGTAGACAGGTGGTATATTTTTATGCATAGGCTGTAAGACTAATCTGTATGTAGAACGTAACAGTCACTATACTGATAATGAGTTATAGCCCCACATCATCATGAGTAAGTGCCACTCTCTTTACTGAGACAGCGTACTCCCATAGATCACCTTTATCACAAACGAACTGGTCGTTATTAAAGGCTACAATAGGAACCAATAATTCGTAGTAACCATTATCTATGGTTGCGATAACATAATCATCGCTAACGTTGCTGACAGCACACCATACATAGTTGCTGACATTTTCCAAGATTGCTTTGGTTAACTCACTGCCTTGTAATTCAGCAATCATCTTCAGGCTCCAATATCTATCAAGTTAAACTATTACTTTATAGATAAATTCGGTTTTTGCAATATATCTGTATAACTTATAAGTTCTCTAAATACGCCTAACTCAATTCAAGCATATTTTTTATAGTTATAATTTATACTTAGTCTATTCAAAGATATTTTTAATCTTATGCTCGATATACTGTCTTTTCGGTATGATAAATCGGCTTTCATTTATGCTATAAAAGACTGCTTAATCGATGCTCGTTAACGCTTTACTAACATCTAAGAAATTGACAGCGGGGGGCAGCTTATACTACCCTTTATCACTCATTCACTTTATTAATCTTACTTCTTAAATAGTAAGATCGTTCCGGAGTAATCCCATGCAGTGGACCAAACCAGCTTTTCAAGACATTCGTATCGGTTTCGAAGTGACTATGTATTTCGAAGCACGCTAAAACTCATTAGCACTCAATCCATTAAAAGCCCTAGATGATTAGGGCTTTTATTTTTTTGGAAATATTGATTTATGTATATTCACGTTTTAGGCTCAGCTGCTGGTGGCGGTTTCCCGCAGTGGAACTGTAACTGCGATAATTGCCACGGTGTGCGTCAAGGCACGATTCAGGCAAAAACCCGCACCCAATCTTCGATAGCCATATCAGAAAATGGTGTGGATTGGATCTTATTCAACGCATCCCCTGATATCCGCCAACAATTATTTGAGTTCAAGGCGGCACAGCCAGCACGTCAATTGAGAGATACAGGTATCACCAATGTAGTCTTAATGGACAGTCAACTTGACCATACGACGGGGCTATTGACCCTGCGTGAAGGTTGTCCAATTCCTGTTTGGTGTACTGACATGGTCTATCAAGATCTAACAACAGGATTTCCTCTCTTTAATATGTTAAAGCACTGGAATGGCGGCTTGCAATATAATCAAATTGATCCAGAAAAGACGTTTAAGATTGAAGGATTTGACAATTTAGAATTGACGCCTTTAGTAATTAGAAGCTCTGCACCGCCCTACTCTCCGCACCGCAACGACCCGCATGATGGCGACAATATTGCCCTGATTGTAAAAGACTTAAAAACACAAAAACAACTATTTTATGCGCCAGGTCTCGGTAAAATTGACGAGCAAGTGATGCAGATTATGAAAAGCTCTGATTGCGTAATGATTGACGGTACGCTCTGGACTGACAATGAAATGCAAGAATGCGGCGTCGGTACGAAGACCGGCCAAGACATGGGGCATTTACATATTAGTGGTGAAGATGGCTCGCTGCATTATCTAGATCAGCTCGATAACGCTCGTAAGGTGCTGATCCATATCAATAACACCAACCCGATATTGAATGAACAGTCTGAACAGGCTGCGACATTAAAACAACATGGTGTTGAAGTAGCATTTGATGGTATGCAGATTGAGCTTTAAGACAAACGGTAAGGCAAAGATAGCAATCGTAAGGTGAGAACAATGCAAGAAAAAAACACAGCGCTAAGCCCAGAAGCGTTTGAACAAGCGATTATGGCCAAGGGTCAGTATTATCATATTTACCATCCTTTTCATATCATGATGCATGAAGGCAAAGCGACCCAGCAGCAGATCCAAGCGTGGGTCGCTAACCGTTTTTATTATCAGATCAACATCCCATTGAAAGACGCAGCCATTATGGCAAACTGTCCTGATCAGCGCGTACGTCAAGAATGGATCCAGCGCATGATTGATCAAGATGGCGTATATCCTGACGGCGGTGGTCGTGAAGCGTGGTTGGGTCTGGCAGAAGCAGTTGGTTTGACCCGTGAGCAGGTAATTTCTGAAGAGCTAGTGCTACCGGGTGTGCGTTTTGCCGTCGATGCTTATGTGAACTTTGCACGGCGTACCTCATGGCGAGAAGCCGCCAGTAGCTCACTGACTGAGCTGTTTGCCCCGCAGATTCACCAGTCACGTTTAGAGTCCTGGCCCAAGCATTATCCTTGGATAAAGGAGCAAGGCTATACCTATTTCCGCTCACGCTTGAGTCAAGCGCGCCGAGATGTTGAGCATGGTCTGACCATCACACTCGACTCATTCAAAACAGCCGAGCAGCAAGAACGCATGCTTGAGATATTACAATTTAAACTCGATATTTTGTGGACGATATTGGACGCCTTGAGCCTAGCCTATGTGCATAATCAAGCCCCTTATCAAAGTGTTACCACTGACAATGTCTGGCATAAAGGATTGTTCAAATGAGTATACCTGCTAGTTTACCTGAGCTGAATCAATCCATCGTACCGGTATGGCGTCACGGTTATCGTTTTCAGTTTGAGCCAGCGCAAAACGCGTATGTCTTGCTCTACCCTGAGGGTATGATTAAGCTCAATGACAGTGCCAGCATCATTGGGCAACATATTGATGGTCAAGCGTCCATTGCTGATATTATCCAAAAGGTGCAAGCTATGTTTGGCGATATTCCCGAAATCGAGCAAGACATCATCGAATATATGCTGGTCGCCCAGCGTGAACATTGGATTGATTTAGTATGACTGCGCCAGTCGGGCTACCGCTATGGCTGCTTGCTGAGCTAACCTATCGCTGCCCCTTACAATGCCCTTATTGCTCAAACCCTATTGACTATGCTCAGTATAAAGAAGAGCTAACGACAGAGGAATGGTTTGATGTCTTTGATCAGGCGCGGCAAATGGGTGCGGTGCAGCTTGGCTTTTCTGGCGGTGAGCCACTGGTTCGTCAAGACCTAGAAGAGCTGGTCGCTTATGCGCACAATCAAGGTTTTTATACTAACTTGATTACGTCAGGTATGGGATTGACCGAAGCTCGGATTGCGCGTTTAAAAGAAGCAGGTCTTCAGCATATTCAAATTAGCTTTCAAGCCAGTGATCCTACGGTCAACAATGCCTTGGCAGGTTCAAAGCATGCCTTTGAGCAAAAGTATGAGATGTCACGTCTGGTCAAACAGTACGACTATCCGATGGTGCTCAATTTTGTCATTCATCGGCAAAACATCGATCAGATTGATCAGATTATTGATCTCTGCTTAGAGCTGGAAGCCGACACGGTCGAGCTAGCTATTTGTCAGTTTTATGGTTGGGCGTTTGAGAACATAGAGGGTTTACTACCAACCAAAGCGCAAGTGGTCCGAGCCGAACGCATTACCAATGAATACCGTAAGCAGATTGAAGAACGTGGTATCAAATGCAAACTTATTTTTGTGGTGCCTGATTATTATGAAGAACGTCCAAAGCCCTGTATGGATGGCTGGGGCAAGATTTTCTTAACAGTGGCACCAGACGGTACAGCCCTACCTTGCCATGCTGCCAGACAAATGCCAATACAGTTTCCTAATGTACGACATACACCACTGTCGGATATTTGGTATGAATCTGCGAGCTTCAATCAGTTTCGCGGTGACGATTGGATGCCCGATATGTGCCAAAGCTGCCCAGATAAAGAGCGCGATTATGGCGGCTGCCGTTGCCAAGCGTTTATGCTAACTGGGGATGCCAAAAACGCCGATCCTGTCTGTGGCAAATCGCCTTATCACTACCTTATTGAGGAGGCACGTATCAACAGCGAGACGCCTGTACCTTTTGAAGAACTGCGCTTTCGCAATCCAAAAAACTCTAAGTCACTGAGTAACAAACAGCTGAATAAAGAAAAATTGATTCCTACTCGTATGGTAACAGGTGAAATATGAATGCTAATAATAAGCCTCTCATATTTGATGGACATAATGATCTGTTGACTCGCCTTTGGCTAAGTTCAGCTGCCGATCCGGTACATGACTTTATTTATGGCGCGTTACCGGGACATTTGGATTTACAACGCTGCAAAGAAGCAAATTGGATGGGCGGATTATTTTCTATTTTCCTGCCGCCCTACGCTTATGTGAAAAACAACCATCCTGACAAATTAGCCAACCCATCACATTCAGATTTTACTCCGCAAGAAATCGTCGATATCTGCTGTGCGCAATTGAAACTAGCCCAGCAACTACAGGCAAGATCTGACGGTCAGATTCAGATTTGCACCTCGTTAGAACAAATTCAGGCCTGTCAGCAGAATAAGCAACTGGGCATTGTATTGCATTTGGAAGGTGCTGAGTTTTTAGCCATACAGCCTGACCTGCTGGATGTGTTTTATGAGGCAGGACTCAGAAGCATTGGCCCACTATGGAATAGAAAGAGCCTCTTCGGTGATGGCTTAAATGCGTCTTTTCCACACTCTCCAGATACTGGATCTGGGCTGACTGCTCAAGGCAAAGACCTCATTCTTAAGTGCAGTGAAAAGCATATGCTGATCGATGTGTCGCATATGAATGAACGCGCTTTCTGGGATACGCTAGAGATTGCCTGCCAGCCGATTGTTGCGACACATTCAAACGCACATACTCTCTGTCCGCAAGCAAGAAACCTAACCGATCAACAACTGGCTGCCATCAAACAAAATGGTGGTATGGTTGGGGTGAATTTTGATGTGGCGTTTCTTCGTGCAGATGGGCAACGTAATACGCAAACCTCACTTGATGTGATTGTTGATCATCTTGATTATCTGATCGACCATCTAGGCGAAGATCACGTTGGGTTTGGCTCTGATTTCGATGGTTGCCTACTGCCTGATGAGTTATCTGATATCAGTCAAATCTCTATGTTGATTGAGCGAATGCAACAACGCCATTTCTCTGATCAACTTATTGAAAAGGTGACGTCAAAAAACTGGTTTACGGTACTTGATAAGGTATGGCAATAATTACAATACCCATCAAGCAATTACTGTCTAGGGACTACTGTTTTGCTCGTCTGATCAAACAGGGTAATCATTAGCTTTCGTTTTACCTTAATACCTGCTCTACTCGTTCAATCAAGTATTCTTTGACCGCATTAAACAATGGATCGATTAAGCGCCGTTCTGGACAAATCAAATATAGTGGATAGTTGGCCACTTGCCAGCCGTCCAACTCTACTTCAACCAGTCTCCCTGCCTTTAAATCGCCGGCGATATCTAACTGAGACTTTAATGCGATGCCTTTACCCGCGACTGCCCAGCGGCGTACAACGTCACCGTCTTTACTTCTGCGATTGCCATCCACGGCCACACGTTTAGTCTTTCCCGCTTTCTCAAAAGTCCACTCGCTCAAATACTTTTCATCATGACCCAAACGTAAGCAATTATGCTGCGATAAATCTTCCGGCATTTTTGGGATACCAATATCCTTATCAATTTTGCTCAAATACTCCTTTGACGCACACAATATAGGACGATTATTCAACACTATGGGTAATGCGACCAGTGACGAATCTTTGGGTGCGCCGTAACGTAGTGCCAAATCAATCTGCTGACCGTACAAGTCCACATAGCTGTCAGACATATGTAGCTGCACCGTCACTTTTGGGTGAATGTCTATAAAATCGTCCAACCAAGGCAAAATTAGGTTTCGACCCAAATCTGATGATGCCGACAGCCGAATTGTACCCGTCAGCTCAGCATCATTGTCATGTAGTCCTGCATAAGCATTGTCTAAGATAGCCACCGCATCTCGGCAATGCTTTAAATATTGTTCACCCTTGCTAGTTAAACGCAGCCTACGAGTAGAGCGAACAAACAACACCGTCTCAATTTCCGCTTCTAATCGCTTGACCGCTGCACTCACAACGGCAGGCGATAGATCTAAGTGCCGAGCACAGGCAGATAGGCTACCCAAGCGAGCGGTCTCAATAAAAATACGTAGATCCTGCAAATTTTTCATCGTCATGCCTTCGTTCAATTAGCGTCTAACTTAGCAACCACCATCGCTTGCTGTTGCTAGCCTCATCATTATATAAAAATTATTGAAACTGTTTCTCTAAACCTGCTGATTATCAAAATCATTAATTATAGTAGCATGCACCTATAAGATTTACTCACACATTTGGAGAGACACGATGGATACTATAATACGGCCTACGAGCACACAGGATACTCAACACCATAGCCACCATGATGGAGATAATCAACAGAGCGCACTACAGCAAGCACGCAACTTACCACTACCTTCAAAATCAGACATGCTTAGACGTGCACCATCGGTAGAGCGTTTCTGGCATCAAAACAGCCAGTTACTAGAGCAAGCATGGGCAGAGTGGGAAACCACTGAGCATGACTTGCCTGTACTTGATGACTCATTATTTGATCCAACTCTACGTGATGCAGTGACGCAAGCATGGCGCACTCCTTCTACGGAGACGGCTGTTAAAAGTTTATGGCAAGAGATACTACCTGACGTATATCAGGGGCAACTCTTTGACCCAGCACAACTATCAACACTGCGCCGTTATTTGCAAGCAATCGCAGACGCTAACATTCCCATACGTCCTCCTTATGGTATTGCATTGAACAGTAATGGGGCCATGCTAGATGCGCGCTCGCTAGGCTATCTGGCCACCCCTAATTTTCAGGCGTTTTATCATAGAGTCATGAATCAATATATGCGCCCTATCGCTCGGTTATTATTTGCCAATGTTTATGGCTATGACACTCAGACCTTTGGGTTCTCGATTCAATACCAGCCGGCAGGCGACACATCGCTACAACTTCATACTGATGCTTCAGCGGTGACGATGAATATTAACCTAAATTTGCCAGGCGAAGACTTTACTGGATCAGAAGTTGACTTTGTCGATCGCCATTTAGGGCAAACCAAACGTGCCATCTTTAAACCTGGCATGGCGATTATTCATAGAGGCTCGGTGCCGCACGCCGCACACCCAATCACCAGTGGCAAACGTACCAATATGGTGCTTTGGCTATATGGCGATAATATGCAAGTACCACGAGGAGTTGGGCTTAATAGTCATATTGATGCCAATCAACGTTGGACTGCTACGCACAGCCAGCCTGATAATTTCGCGCCGTTTTAAGATGAGTTTATGCGTTTAATGGATTTATCAATTGATAAATAACCTTTAAACAGATTAAAAACGCCATATTATCAAAATAATATTGAAAGTATTTACTCTTATAGCTAGTGGTTCTAATGTATGAACTTTACTATTATGAGTCATCACTAGGACGGACTAATCAGTTAACTTAACGATGAACGCTAAGGATTGAGTGGCACCGTTTGTTAAATCCATTTGTATTACCAGCTGACTAAAAAACTGAAACTTACTTTACTTAAGGACAATCATGAAAACCATTAATGAAGCACTAAACTGGCGTTACAGCACCAAAGTATTTGATGCCAATAAAAAGATATCTGCTGAAGATTTTGAGCAGATTAAAGACATGCTACAGATGAGTCCATCAAGTACCAATATTCAACCATGGAGCTTTGTCATTGCAGATGATGATGCAGGCAAAGCACGCATTGCCAAAAGCACGCAAGGCGCCTTTCATTTTAATACACCTAAAGTCCTAGATGCCTCACACGTGGTGGTTTTCTGTACTCGTATCCATGCCGACGATGAATACATGCAGGCGGTGTTAGAAAAAGAAGATCAAGATGGTCGCTATGCGCAGCCAGAATTCAAAGCACAGATGCATCAAGGTCGCCAATTGTTCTTAGATATGCATCGATTCGATACCAAAGATGAGCCACATTGGCTTTCCAAACAGGTATATCTCAACATGGGCGGGGTACTATTGGGCAGCGCGCTTTTGGGTATTGATACCGTCCCTATGGAAGGCGTTGATTTACAGGCGCTTGATACAGAGTTCGACTTACGTAGCAAAGGATATTCTGCTGTGGCAGTGGTATCGTTTGGCTACCGCAGCGATGATGACTTTAACGCCAAAATACCTAAATCGCGCTTGAGTGAAGAGACTATTTTTATTAAGGCTTAAGCAATCACTAAGCGAAGTCTAAACATTATCAAATGGTCAATAAGCATAATTTTAGCGTTGCTATTGGCCGTTTGAGTTTCTGCTATAGATTTTCTGACGTTTTTTAATAATATTTCTTATTAATTTACTGTATTGCTTTTAAAATAAACATAAATAATAACTGGAGCCGACGATGAATTTGGCAAACAATAAAAAGAATGCTATCGCGTTCTATAAGACCGCTTACGAGGGTAATCCACAAAAGGCCGTCGCTGATTATGTGGGCGATGATTATATTCAACATAATCCCGCCGTAGCCAATGGTAAATCAGGATTTATTGAATACTTTGAACGGATGCAAGCACAGTATCCGAATAAGTCAATTGAGTTTGTACGTTGTATCGCTGAAGATGACTTAGTCTCATTGCATACCCATCAAGTCTGGCATAACGAAAATAAAACCATCGATGAGTTCGTGACGATGGATTTCTTTCGATTTGATGATAGTGGGAAAATTGTCGAGCATTGGGATTCTATCCAACAAATACCAAAAGATTCTGCTAATGATCAAACCATGTATTAGTTCATATATATAGAGAGGTGACAATCCCTTTTATGCGTAATCAGACTGTGCATAATCTACGCCTTTAATCCTTAATCATAGTAGTAATAGAGACCTATTGGCTAACGTTAACATTAGAGCCGTCGTAAGATATTTCCTATCTATTAATATCCTAGTTTATGAGTTTCTTGCTACCAATAAGGCGAACGCTTTATTTCTTCGGCAAGAAAATCAATAAACTTTCTTTGTAGTGGTGTCACCTGCTTTCGATTGGCATAAACCACATAAACACCCAAGGTTTTGGGTTTCCATTCAGGCAATAACTCAATAAGTTGTCCAGATGCAATCAAAGATTTGACTGCGCCAGATGGCTGTAAGCTGATCCCATGTCCACGCAACGTGGCAGAGAGCAAGACTTCAGAGATATTGGCGCTGATATTGCCAGAGATAGGAACAGACTCTGGACCATTTGGCCCATCAAACACCCATGCCGACCGTCCAAAATACGCAAATGATAGACAGTTGTGATGTACAAGCGACTGTACATCTGTAGGTCTGCCACGACTTTGTAAATATTCAGGTGCAGCGCATACGATAGAGTGGCACTCACCGATACGTCTGGCAACGACATTTGGCTCCAAGTCATTGGTGATACGAATCGCCAAGTCAATACGGGCATCAACTAAATTGACTGAATCATCAGTGGTAAGAATATCAATTGCTGTTTGAGGCCAGTGAGAAACAAAGCGACCAACCACATCCATCAAAAGGCTATCAATCAGCGAAAAGCTGGCAGTGATTCGCAGCTGACCTTTTAGCTCCAAAGTATTCTGATTGCGTATCTGATCCAACGAGTCGGTCAATCCAAGCAACTGGTACGCCACCTCAAGAGTCTGCTCACCAGGTGCAGTGAGGCTCAGACTTCGAGTCGTGCGATGTAATAAGCGCATATCCATCCAACTCTCAAGCTCTGTCAGATAGCGCGTTACCTTAGCTCTAGACATGTCTAAATTGTCCGCGGCACGGCTCAAGCTACCTTGTTCAACGATCGTAACAAACACCTGCAACGCGGTCAGCCTATCCATCTCTCCATCCTTATTTGCGCGAAAACTGAAACAGTAAATGCCGAATTATAGCGTATTTAAACGAAATACAATCGAATAGAATAGCCATTAACAACGAATACCGCTATTAACGCGGTCTATTTACTCAAACGAAAATATAGGTGAATTATGAAAAAATTAATGACAGCTTCTATGGCGGCCAGTGTGCTACTGCTTGCAACCCAAGCAAACGCAGCCGACCTACAACTACAAGCATATAAACCTGATCAAAATGCTATTTTCCCAGTGGTTTCTGTGCTGGCAAGTGGCGAGAAAGATGCTATTTTGTTCGATGCACAGTTTAGTGTCAAAGATGGTGAAGCATTGGTTGATATGATCAAAAAAAGCAATAAAGACCTAAAAATGATTTATATCACAGCAGGCGATCCAGATTATTATTTCGGTCTTCAGCCTTTAGTCAAAGCCTTCCCCAATGTAAAGGTTATGTCTAGTCCTTCTATTATTGAGCACATTGAGGCGACTAAAGATGCAAAATTAAAGCATTGGGGTCCAATCCTTGGCAAGCATGCGCCTACCAACATCACAGTACCGCAAACACTTGATCAGTCCACACTGACCCTAGAAGGTCACAAAATCGAAATCAAAGAGATGGGAACCCATCAAGCATATATGTGGGTACCAGAGTCAAAAACCGTTTTCGGCGGTGTGTCAGTAACATCAGGTATGCATGTGTGGACTGCTGATACCCAAACTAAAGAAGCTCGTAGCGAGTGGATGCAATCATTGGAACACATGAAGCAATTAAAGCCAAACCTTGTGATACCAGGTCACTATTCAGGCAACCTACTCAAAAAAGACTATGCTGTTGATTTTACCCTCAGTTATCTAAAAACCTTTGAGAAAGCACTGGATGAGGCAAAAAAGCAAGACTCCAAGAAATCAGAAAAAGTGATTTCTACCATGGAAGTAGCTTATCCCGCGTTATCTGGGGATACTAGTTTACAAATAGGCAGTAAAGTAAATACAGGTGAAATGAAGTGGTAAATACGGACTATTAGATAAAAAGAATTATACTTTGCTAAGTCTGTTAGCGAAATACGAGTGTCAAAATGCTGGCGTATGAATGCTTGGTCAATCAGCATACGCTAGCACTTTTAATGATAAATGAGAGTGACTAATGACAATACAGTATCGTCGTGCTACGCCTGAAGACTTTACAGCCATTGTCGACCTCTTTGTCGTCAATATGAATTTGAGTGTCTTTACTACTGCTACAGATAAGCAGGTTCTAAAGCAACTGGCTACCCTATTTCTTGCGAAAGACTATCATTATGCTACTTTTATACAAGTTGCAGAATATGATGACATTATTTGTGGTGTGGTTATAGGGGTCACTAAAGAAGATCAATATAAGGCATTACGATTCGATGATAAGCCTATTATTGATCAGATAGAACACAAGCTGGGTCTATCTGATCAAGGTCGACAGGTATTAAGTGATTTACAGAAAAAAGAAACGGCTGGTGCGAAACGAAAAGAAGTCGATTTTGATAGCGAGCTACAGTTCTTCTGTGTAAATCCAGACTATCGTCGTCACCGTATTGGAGCGACGTTGATTCAAGCATTTGAGGCTTATCTCGTGGCACAGGGTGCAGACACGTATGCACTACATACAGACACCCTGTGCACTTATCAGTACTACGATAATAATGGCTATCAACGTGTTGATGAGCACCCCAACCATCTAAACCCGCAGATAATGCACTATACCTATATCAAACTCTTGTCTTAACACGTTTATAGAGACAATCATCCATGATGACCAAAAAATACAATCTAAAAGCTCTATAAGGCTGTTCTTTTATATTTAATAGACTCAAGCGTGGCGAGCCAAATGAGAGGGATGATAATCAATGCTGAACCTATCAATAAGCTGATATCTGGTATCTCATGGAACCACACGATGCCGATGAATACTGCTCCTAACAGGCCCGTATATTCTGCACTAGAGATTTTATGCGCTTCCACCGCACGGTAGACCAGTACGCAGATACCTGCATAGATCAAAATAAACAGATTTGAGCCGGCTGCTATCCATAGCGCGTACCAACTCAAAGGGGCATTTTCCCAAATAGCCAAACTAAGCCCAAATGGTATGCCGACTAAATTGGTCAAAAACAGTGTTTGTGCAACGGTGTGATTCGAAGGCAATTTACGCACTAGTAGGTTGTTTGTCGCCATGGTTAAGGCCACGATCAGCGCAAATATAGCACCCATATTAATTTGTGTTGGTTTTACCACGACAAGAATACCTATAAAGCCTAGTATTGCCACAATGATGCTTGGTGCTGTGAGTCTGTCTTTATAAAACAGAAACCCTAAAGGCAACATCAGTAAAGGCGCAGTATAAAAAATCGCATTGACCGTTGCTAGCGGTAGCGCTTGGATAGACAACACCATAAATACCGCGCCAAATAACCAAATATGCCCACGCACAAAATGCCATTTTACGTTACTAAGTAGCTTGGCTTTTTGGTTGAATAAACAAAACGGTAGCAGCATCAAGACAGCTGTTAGCTGACGCAATAGCACAAACTGATAGACCGCTGCGCCATCTGGCAACTCTTTTATCAGCGCATCTGAAAGGACGGCAATCATGTTTCCTGCAACCAACAGTATCATTGCAAACCCAACACTCATCTTCGGCATTATCATGCTTATACCTATCTCAAAATACATAAAATTTTAAATTAAGCCATTTAATCTAATGGTCAGGTAAATAGTATATTCGCGTATACTCATGACGTATAATGATATAAAAACGTTTAGTATTAGTTGAACTCATAATGAAACTCCCCCCATTACGTGCCATACAATGCTTTGAATCTGTAGCAAGGCTTAATAGTTTTTCTAAGGCAGCAGAAAGCCTCAATGTAACGCAAAGTGCCGTGAGTCATCAGGTTCGAACGCTTGAAGAATATCTTGGTGAAGCGTTGTTTTATAGGCAGGGCCGAACCCTTTCTTTAACAGATATAGGCGAGCGTTATTTCACAGAAGTAAATCAATCGCTGACGGCTCTGTCCAATACCAGTCAGGCCATTCGCCATGATAAGCCTGGCCATATTCGCCTAGCGCTGTATAGTTCAGTGGCTGTCAATTGGTTGATTCCTCGGTTAGAAAACTTCCGCGAACAGCACCCAGAGATTGAGCTGACCTTAAATATGGTGACAGACCAAGACGACTATAATGAGCAGTGTTCGGATTGCTTTATTACCGTCAATCCACCGAAACGCAATGTAGTCAGCAAGCTTTTATTCGCTGAGAAGCTATTTCCTGTCTGTGGCCAAAAACTTTGGGCGGAAATAAAGGATCAGCCATTGCCTGAGGCGTTATGGCAACACCCTATACTGTCCGTAAAATATTCTGACAAAAGTGAAGGTACGGCTAATGATTGGCTAAAATGGTGTAAAGCAGGCGGGTTTGAGCTGCCAAGCGAGGTAAAGATTAATCAATTTAGCCATGTACTGCTTGCCGCACAGGCTGCACGTTATAACTTAGGTATTACGCTTACCGACAACTATATGATGCTAGAACAAACACATCAGCAAAATCTTGTCAAAATCCCAATGCATGAATTACTCACTGGCGACAGTTTCTATTTCTTTTATAATGACTTAAAGTCAAATCAACCAGACATCATTAAATTGAGTCGTTGGTTAGAGTCACAATGTCTTTAAAAGTGTTTTAAATAGCATTTTAAATAAGTGTTTCTAACGACCATCATTAACGAGTATTACCTATAATTGCGACCAATAAGCACTGTGAAAGTATCAACCCCCTACGATAAAGAGCAAGACCTATGCAAATAATCCTCAATCAAATGGATATTACCGATTATCAAGTATCAGTAAATGCTGCTGCGATATTAAAATCAATCCATGATCATCAAGTTTGTGATGGCTTTATGATTTTTCCAGAACTTGCTTTGACTGGCTTTCCGACGCTAGACAATATTGAAGCGTTGTATCATCAATCAACAGAGCACTTTCACAGCATATTGGAAGCAAGCAAAAATACAGATTCAACCATCATTATTGGACATATTGACAAGCAGGATCAACTTTTCTATAACGCATGTTCTTTTATAAAAAACGGCAAAATCATTCATAAACACCGAAAGTCAAAGCTTTGGCTTGATGATGTTGGGGTATTTACAAGCGGAGAAGACTTGTCAGTGGTTAGCATTAATGATGTGGTTTGTGGTGCTCAGATTTGTTTTGAGCTAGAGTTTCCAGAAGGCTCAAGAGCACTGGCAAAAAAAGGCGCACAGATCATATTTATGCCAAACGGCAATATGTCTCCCTATGCAAATACCCACTATGTATTGACTCAAGCGCGTGCCATTGAAAACCAATGTTTTGTGATTACTTGCAACGGTGTGGGCGTCGGTCATGGCGGTCAGTTTGTAGGAGAGAGTCTGGTGGTCTCTCCTACGGGACGAATCATCAAAAAACTTGGTTCGTCGCCAGATATAGTAACAGTAGATATAGATTTAGAGGAACTAGAGCAGTCTAAGCAAAACTATCAATATATAGACTTGTCTTAATGTCACCATAGAGCTTAGTCATTAAACTGAGTGGCAAGGTTGTTTTCTAGAGAAACCACAGTGAAGAAAAATCACCGTTACGTATCGCGGCTGATGTCTGGTGGCTTGAGAGCCGATGGATTATCGTTGAGCTAGTACAGCGCAATCTATATATCCTATGACTTACTATTCTCAGTCTCTCAAAGCATCTTCAACAAAGCTCAACCGGTCTTGACCAAAGTACATTTCATCATTTACGAAGAAACTTGGTGCCCCAAATATGCCTCGTGCTACTGCTTCTTCGGTACTAGATTTTAAACGCGCCTTGACCTCAGGCTCACTAATACGCGCCATAAAATCAGTCGCCTCAATACCTACTTTCGACAGAACTTCAGCCACGACTTCTGGTGATTCCATATTTAACTTTTCAGCCCATAGCCCATTAAAGACAGCGGATAAATAACTCTCAAATTTAGGTGTCCCCAAATAAGCGGTAACACCGCGCATAAGCTGCATCGTATTGACTGGGAAAAATGGATTGAAGCGAAAAGGCACGTCATAGATGGCTGAAAAACGCTTAAGGTCTTTGAGCATATAAGCGCCTTTAGCAGGTACGGCAGCTGGTGAGGTGTTACCAACGGCTTGGAACACTGCGCCAAGTAACATAGGTCGCCAAACGACCTCGGCATTGTGACGCTGCGCGATACTCGCTAACTGTGTCCATGCCAAATAACTGGCTGGGCTGCCCACATCAAAGAAAAACTCTACTTGTTTATTCATCTTTGCATTCCTTGCAATATATTAAAAATCCATTAAAATTTGACGGTTACTAATTAGATAAGATCAAAAAGTTTCCATCCATGGGCGTAAATCCAGCTCATGCGTCCAGCTATCTCTTGGCTGACAGTGCAACTGCCAATACTGCTCAGCGATATGTTCTGGATTTAAAATACCGTCTTGGTCTTTTAGCTCATAGCGCTCAGGAAAGTTGTCACGAATAAAATCAGTATCAATAGCACCGTCAATGATAGGATGTGCGACATGGATGCCCTTTGGCCCCAACTCTCGCGCCATGCTTTGTGCCAATGCCCGCAGAGCAAACTTAGCGCTAGCAAAAGCCGAAAAACCTTTACTACCGCGTAAAGACGCTGTTGCACCCGTAAAAATAATTGTCCCCCTCTCACGTGGAATCATGACTTTTGTCGCTTCTCTACCTGTCAAAAATCCAGCCAAGGCACCCATCTCCCACACTTTTCGATAGACCCTCTCTGTCGTATCTAAGATGGAGAAATGAACGTTTGCCCCGATGTTAAACACCACCACTTCAATCGGGCCAATGTCTTTTTCAATATGAGCAAACAGCTCAACCATCTCTTGCTCGACACGCGCATCACAACCAAATGGCTTGACTACTCCTCCAGCCGCTTCGATATCACTGACTAATGTCTCTAGCTTCTCAACAGTCCTTCTGGTTACGCACAAAGTAAAACCTTCTCGCGCAAAACGTCTGGCAACAGCGCTGCCAGTGGCATCGCCTGCGCCGATTACAACTGCTACGGGTGCTCTGTTCATATCTATTTCCTTATAGGTTCCTTTTTAGAACTAACAAAAACATAGCTTTATTTTTGGACCCTGTCAAGCTAACCTATATCTTAAAGATAAAGGAGATAACCTATGCGCTGGGATGAACTGGACCAACAGTCTTGCTCGGTGGCTCGCACTTTAGCAGTCATTGGTGATCGTTGGACGCTCATGATTTTACGCGATTGTTTTTTGGGAGTCAGACGATTCGACGTATTTGAGCAACGCTTGGGCATTACACGCCATGTCCTATCTAACCGTCTTCGTAAATTGGTTGAATACGATATTTTAAAAAAAGTCGCCTATCAGCAGCGGCCGCTACGTGAGGAATATAGACTGACAGAGTGTGGATTAGATTTGCACTCTGTCGTACTGGCATTGGTCAGTTGGGGTGATAAACACATGGCTGATGAACGCGGGGCACCGCTGTTGCATAGACACAAGGCATGTGGTCACATTATGCATCCGGTGACAGTATGCTCCGAGTGCGCTGAAGCCGTTACCGCACGTGATATTGAGGTTGAAATAGGTCCCAAATGGATCGGTAATGATGGAGTGAGTATTTAATATAGTAGCGGTTGATGAATAACTGGAGCTAGACATCAGAACACTTTATTTAAAAGACTTGACCTTTTACGGTTGTACCGTACTACAGCCTGAAGTATTCCAAAACCTCGTTAACTGTATCGAACAACGTAAAATAAATCCAATCGTGGCGTGTACCTTTCCATTAAAAGAGATACATACTGCTCAAGCGGTTTTCTTAGAAAAGAAACATGTCGGTAAAATCGTTTTGAAAGTTGCTCAAGAATAATCATCGATCAATAGCAAACAAATAGCGTGTAAATAGCTTTGAATATTTTATTCAAAGCCATTCATATCTAAATCAATAGCTACTATTTTGAAGTATAAAAGTCAATCTTATCAGTCATGACTTTCAACCATTCATTTTATTGTTAGCAGTAGAATATAGATAAAACCTATGAAATGACTGTCATTTCAGTGACGACAAACTCATCGACCATCCCATCTGTTACTTGTATATAGTTTTGGAAATGCGGGCTTTGTACATGTTGCTGAAGACACTCGTTGTTTTCCCAAATCTCATAAACAACGAAACCGTTACTATTTGCATTTTCTTGATGTAAGTCATATTGGATACAACCTTGATCATCTTGTGATGCTGCTGTCAGT
Source organism: uncultured Psychrobacter sp. (assembly GCF_947500265.1). GTDB lineage: Bacteria > Pseudomonadota > Gammaproteobacteria > Pseudomonadales > Moraxellaceae > Psychrobacter. The sequence goes on from NZ_CANMRN010000008.1 coordinate 70,749, forward strand.
TTAAGCAGCTCAGTTTTAACTTGTTCAACGTGCTCAGGTTTGGCTTTGATAGTGGCGACGATGGTAAGTGGTTTGTTTGCTTGCGTGCTCATCTATTTATCCTATATTTGTTATTATCATTGATTTAAATAGGTCCAACGTGTCTGCTAAAAGCGTCACATTGGACCTATTAATCTAAATGGCGTTATGCGTTATGCAGACCAACCTTCTAATACAATCTTGCCATGCGCTTGCTGTTTTTCTAGCATTTGGTGCGCACTACGTAGATGTTCAGCGGTGATAGCCCCAAGGTTGTGAGCGACCGTGGTTTTGATCTCGCCTGCATCAATCAATTTTGCCACCGCATTTAATAAATGATGCTGTTCAATCATGTCTGGCGTATTGAACATTGAGCGTGCAAACATAAACTCCCAGTGCAGACTTAAGCTTTTGGTTTTAAGAGGGTTGGCATCTAATGATTTTGGATCATCAATCAGTCCAAGCTTACCCTGCGGCTTTAAGCATTTAATGATTTCTTCATAATGATCTTCAGTATTATTGAGACTCACAACATAATCTACTTCAGCAATACCTGTTTTTTGTAGTTCATCAGACAATGGGTTGCGGTGATTGATGACATGATCAGCACCCAAATCTTTGAGCCACTGCACGCTCTCATCTCTCGAAGCTGTACCAATAATCGTGGCAGATGTTCTTGTTTTTAATAACTGAGTTAAGATAGATCCAACGCCGCCCGCTGCGCCAATGACCAATACTGAGACGTTATTAGCATTCTCGCTACTACCGCTGTCATTCGCTGCGCTATCAGAGACAGGCACTTGTAAACGATCAAATAACATCTCCCAAGCCGTAATCGTTGTGAGTGGTAATGCCGCTGCCTCAGCGAAAGACAAAGAGGCTGGCATGTGTCCAACGATACGCTCATCGACCAACTGATATTCAGCATTGCTGCCTGAACGGGTCAAATCTCCAGCATAATAGACGTTGTCGCCTACTGAGAATAAACTGACATCTTCACCGACAGCCGTCACAGTACCAGCAGCATCCCAACCAATAACAGCATACTCACCCTCTGCAGCAGGACGCCCTTCACGGATTTTGTAATCTACTGGATTGACTGATATGGCTTTCACTTCTACGAGAATATCGCGGCCTGAAGCAACTGGCTTATCAAGGGTAATGTCTTGTAGCGACTGTTCATTATCGATAGGTAGGTTGTTTTGATAACCAATGGCTTTGATAGTTTGCATAATATTGTGTCCTGTTTTTAATGAGAAAGTTTTTAATAATAAAATTTGAAAATATAGTTATTTGAAAATATAGTTAGTAATGGTTCAATTGTTTGAAATTTATTGATGCTGCTAAATGCAAGTTTTATGCATCTTATGCAAAAATTGACTGCAATACTGTTTGAGTCTGCTGCTCAAGCTCTGTAATGGCTGCTTGGTTTAGAGCATCAGCATGTGGTCGTCCAAACGCCCCTCTTGCATCGCCATGTGCGCCATCTGTTATATCGTTATCAAAGTATTTACCAGTATCATCAGCGAACTCATCCGAGATGGCCAACTCCGTTAAGATATTTGCGCCCTTGTCTGCTGATGACCAATGCTGACCATACGCTTCGTTGGCCATTTTTGTGTTCAGCAGCGAGCCTGGATTGACGGCAATGACATTAATATCGTTGCTAGCGACGGTGTCAGCTAATGCCATACTCCACATCGTGAATGCTAGCTTACTTTGGGCATAAGCATCCTTATCATCGAGGCGGGTCTGGCCTGCAAGTGCTTGATAAGATATGGACGCTTGCGCAGCTGAGCTTAAGTTCACAATACGCGCTTTATCAGACTGCTTGAGCAAAGGTAATAAAGCATTTGTCAGCTCATAAGGCGCTAGGTAATTGACTACGAAACGTACATCCAAACCGTCTTTAGTCAATGCTGATGCCGTGGTATAAATCCCTGCGTTATTTATGAGCACATCAAGCTTTGGCAGTTTTTCATTGACGTCTGCTGCCATCTTTAGCACATCCGTTAAATCAGAAAAATCAGCCACAAACCCATCAATATTATCTACTGCTGCGCCTGTCGCGACTGCTTGAACTTCTGCAATGACGCTGGCAAGTTTGTCAGCATCGCGGCCATGCAAGTACACTTGGTGCCCAGCTTCTGCCAGTTTTAGCGCTGCCAATTTGCCAATGCCATCTGTGCTGCCAGTGATTAAAATCGTTTTAGTTTTAGTTGTATTCAGAGTCATAAACCGCCCTTATTATTTGTTTGAATTATTGTTTCAGTTTTGGATACCTGTTCTATTTTATCCGTCGTGATAGCGTCCATTGTAATGAAAGTGTTGTGCTTCAAACAGTAGCCATCACCTAAAACACTTTCAATATAATTTTGAAAGTAGGTTGTTTTTAAGGGGTTATTTAGATCGATATCTAAGCGGTTGGTTGTTAGACTGAAGATAATGTAACTATCGACAAAGCCACTCTATTGCATTGTAGAGCTCACAAGTGATAGTAATGGAGTCGAGACATTAAGCAATGCTATCTAGATGGTATTGCACTGAAAACCGTCTAGATAGTCGCGTTGATATAAAAGAAGGGCGGCTCGTTGAAGCGGATCGTTGAAGCTGCTCATTAAAGTCGGTTTAGGAAGTTAAGTTAAACAGTCAGTGCCATACAAAAACATTTAATCGACTATGTGCAGTATATTGGCTTGAGTAAAGAAATGGCTCATCAGAAAATTCGTTAATTAAATCAATCTTTTACCCCTACAAGTTCAGGAAGCTGTTGTAATAACCATTTCCGGAATTTGGTCACACTCATTGATGTGTTATGTCGGCCTAAAGGCTCTAACATATAAAAGTTTTCTGCAGTACGTAGAACGGTATCCACTGGGCGCACTAGCGCACCGCTTTTCAGATAGTCATCTACAAGTGAGCCCCACGCCAAAGCAATACCTTGACCATTGATTGCAGCCTGAAGCAACATCGTGTAATTATTGATATGGACTTTGTTTTTAGGCGTGATAGTAGGATAACCTACTTCACTAAACCACTCAGGCCAAGTCATCCAGTCTATTCGTGCTTCATCGAGGTTTAATAAGGTGCCACCAAAGACCTTTTCTATTGATCTATCATTATTAAACTGTACCAAATAATCTGGACTACAGACAGGGAACACTTCTTCTGGAAATAGAGGGGTTACCTCCATTCCTGCCGGTGGTACTCGGCAATAAAACAAAGCCAAATCGCAGTCCATACTATGCAAGTCTACAACATTATCAGTTGCTAGTATTCTTAAATCGATGCCTTCTTCTTGCTGAAATCGTGCAACCTTAGGCAATAGCCAAAGCGCTGCCATAGCATGTGTAGTGGCTACTGTGACTTGATTTTCACCACGCCATTTTTTGATTTCTCCGGTCGCTTGGGCAATATTAATAAGCGCACCATAAATGCTTTGATAATACTGCAATCCAGTAGGCGATAAAGCAATCTTACGGTTGGCTCGAATAAACAATTCTTTGCCAAGATACTCTTCTAATTGGCGTATCTGACGACTGACGGCTCCTTGCGTGACGTTTAGCTCATCAGCAGCTAAGGTAAAGCTCTGGTAGCGAGCTGCTACTTCAAACATAATAAGGCTGTTCATCGGTGGTAATGGCTTGATTTTCATCGACACTCCTAGCTTGTCATCTTGGTAATAACTAATCTATTCCTTAGATTAGAACGTAAATAGAATTAGATCGTAAATGGAGACACCTGAAAGCTTGAGTATATCACTAGAAGTCGTAAAAACTGATCGTGGTGTTCAACACTTCAAAAGTAAGGACACTAAGATACATGTGTGTTAATCATTATCACTTAAATGCGTTGTTATTGACTCTAATATCAATATTTATAAGAACAGTTATAAAAGCACAAAGCCCTTTAAATCCTAAGACTTAAAGAGCTTTGTTCTTTTATATCGCATTTATGTCAATCCATGGATTTCTTTCCAGTTACCAGGGTGCACAACATAGCCAAACAAGGCATGACCACCGTATATAAGCTCTGTTCCTTCAGGAATCCAAAGCATCTGTCCTGGACGCACTTCGTACTTTTGACCATTAGCCGTTAACTCAAAACAGCCTTCGATCACAAAGACAACCTCATCGTAGAGTACTTGCCATGAGACCTCCGCACCTTCCCAACGAGCAAAGCCTATCCCCATATTTGGAGAAACATCAGGCGTTAACGCCCTAGCCACATAAGCCATGCCTGGAGAGTCGCCACGTACACTAAATTCGAGGTTCTTACTATCTATTAATCTTACTTCACTCATTATTATTTCCTAGCGATTGCTATAGTTCACTGCGACTTTGCCATTTTGCAAGATTGATGCGAAATTTGACCCCCAGTCCTAAAAACGGTTCTGGTGGGTTTAAGCTTGGCATATCAGTCACATATTGAATATCACGCAAATCTTGGGAGTCTGCTCCTACCACCAGATCTGCGAGTAGCGTTCCAGAAATGGTTCCCCACGCCGCACCAACACCGTTGTCACACGCGCTGGCGTACACGCCATTTTCTAACTCACCAAAGAAGTTCGTAAAATTACGCGAGATGGCGTAAACACCTCCCCATGTATGGGTTAAAGGCACACCTGCTAGCTCAGGATAACGGGCTAAAAATGCTTTTCGATGATCTGTTTGAACCCATTGGCGTGTTTCATCACTGATGCTTTTGCCGTATTTTGGTACATGTTTGTAGGTATTACGAATAAGGATGCGGCGATCCGCAGTCATGCGTAATGTCGTGCCAGCATGGTCAGCTGGTGTTAATCCCCAGTTCAAGTCACCTTTGTATATCTTCATCTCTTCATCAGTTAACGGACGAGTCCAACTGGCAAAAGTCATCACGGGTAATAAACGATTTTTGAGATAGCCAAACTCTCGTGTAAAGATACTGGTGCCCAGTAATAACTTAGGTGTAATCACTGTTCCTTTATTACTGGTCAGTACCCAATTACCATTTAATTTCTGTATGTCTGTAATTGGTGATTCTTCAAACAGTTCTACATTCTCAGGTAGATTGTTACCCATTCCTTGTACTAAAGCAGCAGGCTGCATGAGGTAAGAGCCGGGCGTAAAAATAGCACGGCTATAATAATTGGTTCCAAGAACGCTACTGAGCTCTGCTTTTTCTACCCAGTGATAAGGCTCCCCTAGATTTTTCATCAAATGCTCAAAATGTTTTAGGTGCTCCTCACCACGTTCGCCAACTGCGCCTTGGTACTTACCTACCGCCGACCACTGACAATCGATGTTGTGCTGTTCGACCAACCCTTGCAACTGCGATATGGCAGTTCTATTTAGGTGTAATAGCTTTTTCTTAAGCTCAGGATCTGGATGCTCTAATGAAAACTTATGTGGTAAATCTATCACAAAGCCTGAGTTACGCCCTGAGGCCCCTTCTGCCACACGCTGCGCATCTACCAATATAATACGCGCCTCTGGCTTTAGCTCAGCCAATCGTCTTGCGGCTGCCAGACCAGCAAAGCCTGCACCAATGATCGCATAATCGGCTTTTTGTGTTCCAAGCAGTTTTTTGGCAGGTTCTGGCGCAGGCAATACGGAATACCAACCACAGCTTTTGTCATCATTCGGTAAATTAACCATTATTATTTCCTCAAGCTGCCGTTTTATTGAGCGTGATTTTTTCAAGCCATTGATTGCGCTGGCTTTGCAGTGTCGCACCAAGTAGTGCAAAGCCTTTTAGATTGCCTGCCTTATCATAAAAACCTGCAGCCAACTCTTGCCCATACTGCTCAACCTTCCAATCCCCAGCGCCGACCCCTGGCAATATACTCAGCGGTAAAACAGGCGTCTTTACGATAATGGGTGTCGCCTTCAATGATGCTGGTGTCGGCTTCCCTAATAGACTATTGACCAAAGCAGGTAGCGCCTGATTAATAGGGTTAATATAAGGTGCCCATTCACCATCCACCTCAGCGCAATCCCCCAATGCATATATCGCAGGGTCACTACTCTGGTGATTTAAATCAGTCTGGATACCTCGGCCTGTTATCAAACCTGCTGCTTGAGCCAATGCAATATTTGGTCTCAAGCCAACGGCACTGAGTACCAAGTCTGTCTCTATACATTGCCCATCTTGTAGCGCTAACTGATAACGATCACCGCGTGATTGAACAGAGCGGATACTATTCTCCAGCTTCCATTCCACACCAATTCCGCTCAATGCTTGTTGCAATGCACTACCCAACTGCTGCGGGATTAGTCGCTCCATAGGCCATTTGCCCAACCCTACCACTGTGACAGCAATACCATGTGCTGCTAGATCATTAGCAAACTCACAACCAATCAAGCCATCACCTAAAATAGTGATATGTTTTTTATCGGTTAGATGAGAGCGGAACTGTTTGTAATCTGCTAGATCATTCACACTGAATAGAGCGGACTGCTCACCTTCTACCGGAATGATGATTGGCGTTGCACCAGTCGCTAACACTAAGCGGCCGTAGGTATATTCACCTATTGTGGTGTAGAGTCTTTTTTGTGAACGATCAATTTTGTTGATACGAGTGTGTGCATATACACGAATATCTAATCGTCGCTCCCAGCTCAGCGCAGACTCTCTCACTAGATCATCACAGCTTTTGCCTAGGGCAAGCGCATTAGATAGTGCAGGTTTACTATAGACCGATCCATCATCGGCGGTGAATAAGGTAATAGACAAATCTGGAGACTGGCTACGCAATGCTGACGCCAACTGATAACCTGCATGACCACTTCCGATAATAACGATTGGTTCAATAGTATTATCAACGATAGCGTTGCCAATACTTTCCTCTTCTTCATCGGTAATATCGAGCATCTCAAAATCAGCTTTTGTCACTTGACAGTCAGGGCACAACCAATCTTCTGGAATATCTTCCCATCTTGTGCCAGGTGCGATTCCATCAGCAGGCCAGCCTTTCGCCTCGTCATAAACCCAACCACAGACAATACATAACCATTTTTTCATTGTGCCTACTCCCCTTGACTCTGTGACTACTTGTTGTGTCTCAAACGAATACCAATATTGCGCGTCTGAACATAACTATAGATGGCTTCCTGCCCTTTTTCTCGACCAAAACCTGACAATCCTACGCCGCCAAAAGGCGTCTCAACCCCGCCTGCAAACCACTCATTAATGAATATCTGCCCAGCAACCAGTTTGTTTGCCACCCGTAACGTCTGACTTAACCCTTCGCCAAACACCCCAGCCACCAAACCAAACTCTGTACCATTGGCCATCTCAATCGCTTGCTCTTCTTCATCAAATGGCATTATCACTAAGACAGGTCCAAAGACTTCTTGCTGCGTGATACTCATCTCATGGCTGGCTTCGATGATCGTTGGCGATACAAAATAACCATCTAAGTCAGGTGCACTGCCACCTGTCAAAATACATGCGCCGTCTTCACGAGCAGACTCAATCATTTTTAGAATCTGCTGCTGTTGACTCTTAGATACTACAGGCGTTAAATCAGAGTTATCTTCACCTACTCCGATACTTAAGCTCTGTGCCAAATCAACGACTGCATTTTTTACTTCGTCATAACGGCTGCGATGTACCAGTAAGCGTGACATCGCTGAGCATACTTGCCCAGAGTTGTAGAAAATACCGACCTTGACACTGCTCAATAACGTGTCTAGATCCACATCTGCTAGTGCGATGGCAGCAGACTTTCCTCCCAGTTCCATCACTGAAGGCGTTGCGCGTTCAGCAGCATCTCTTAAGATGCGTTGCCCAGTTGGTACTGAACCTGTAAATACAATTTGATTGGTTTCTGAATGCTTGACTAAGTGCGAGCCAACCTCTGAGCCTTTGCCGCAAAGTAAGTTCACCGCGCCTTGTGGAAAACCAGCTTTTTCGATCGCTTTAAATAACAATGTCATAGCGATGGGCGAAATCTCAGGAGATTTTACAACCACCGCATTGCCAGCGGCTAAAGCTGGCGCCAAAGAACGCGCGCAAATTGATACAGGGAAATTCCAAGGGACAATCTGTACTGATATCCCCATTGGCTCGTATTGAGTAAAATTGATGTAGTCTTTGCCCAATGGCACAGATATCCCTTCAATTTTGTCTGCGATGCCAGCGTAATACTCAAAGTAACGGGCCGCTTCGATGAACTCATCACGAGCCGTATCCAAGTTTTTACCATTTTCTGAGCACAGCACTAAAGCGGCCTCTTCCGTAATTTTACGAATTTCCTCAGCTGCCTTGAGCATCCAAGTAAGACGCTGCGCTGGGCGTATATCGGTGAGCAATCCTTGGCTCACACAATGCCTTGCTCCGGCCATTGCTAGATCAGCATCCTCGATACTTGCTTGAGCAACAGTGGCATAGGGTGCACCAGTAGCAGGGTTTATCACAGTCAGTTGACTGTGTGAATCTTTCCATTCGCCATTGATATAATTGAGGTAATGTTGCATCTTATGCCTCCTTTTCTAGTGCAGCTTTCGCTTGTGTGGCTAGCCATTTTTGGAAGAAATGTGTTGGTAAGTCCATCTCGGGTGAAAACACACCGCCACCAAACCCTGGAGAATGACGACCTTTTTGTAGACCTTCGACCGCCGTAATGTCTTCACTAAAAACCACACGCCAAGACTCTAGCGTCGCTGTACGACAAGCTGCATAAATGTCTTTGGCAGATTCATCACTGACAAAGTACAAGCGGAGTTTTTCAGTTGTTTTTTCGGCACTGATGGGATCAATCATCATTGCAAATACATGGTCTGCCTGAATACCTAATAGCACGTTTGGAAACAGAGCCACATATTCAGCGTGACGCAACTTGTCCTCTGGCCAGCTTGGGAACTTAGGTAAATGAGTGCCTTGAGTATCAGACAAGTTGTATTTATAGCTACCTTGTCCTGCGAAGCGGTCTTCAAACATAATGTTGTAATGGTCTTCTAGCTTTGAGTACGTGTTCAATGCTGGATGTACCCAAGGTAAATGATAGGCTTCGCAGTAGTTTTCGACCGTCAACTTCCAGTTACTATCTACCTCAATCTCTAAACCTTCACTCATATCCACACGGTGGATTTGATCGACACCACTCTCTCCCCAAAACGGCTTCCAACGCTCTAACAAAGGAGCGATATGCGCTTCAAACGGTGCGGCATCCCCTGATATGTTTACGAAGACCATATCCATCCAAACACTAGAACGTAATGCCCGTAGACCATGGTCTTCGCATTTGAAACGCTCATCTTTGTGTTTGCCTATACCGCCTACGTGCGGTGTTCCTTTTAAATTTCCGTCTAAATCGTAGCTCCAAGAATGATACTGACAGCGAATCACACCCTGTACCACGCCTTCTTCATGAACCAATTTCATACCACGGTGACTACAAACATTATGGAACACTTGTACCCTACCTTCACGATTGCGCATCATCAATAATGGCAATCCCATAAATTCGACAGGTTTGATGTAGCCGTTTTTAATAAGATCAGAGGCAAACCCGACACATACCCAAGTTTTACTTAAGATGTTATCGCGCTCAAAATTGAAATATTCTTCGCTGACATAAGCAGTATTAGGCATACCATTTGCTTCAGTGATGGGGTGCAAAACACTGTCTACTTGTTGGATTGAGATGCGATTGTGGTTAGTTTGGTTCATGCTGAATCTCCATGTAATAAAATGACGCATACTTCCTTGCGTTGGCTGTAGCCATTTATGAGCAATGTGTACTGCTTGATGAAGATTCTGCTAGACATTGCGAAGTTTGACAAACGACTTTTTTGCTAGATATTCATGAGTTTTTGTCATGTATTTTATAAAGATCCTTTGTATTAAATACCTACAATTGTTTTCTATTAATAAAACTCATGTATTTATGATAATAAATAGGTTGAAAGGTACTGGCACATAGCACTACTCTGAATGACCCAAACACGCAGCTGACTATGGAAATCTGGCTGTTGTAACGTATTCAAGGAGTGATCATGCTAGCTACATCAGGCATTTTTAAAGGACTAAATCCAACCATAACGGTTGTCTCAAAAGTATTGGTTATTGCTTTCGTATTGTTCTGTGCTCTCCAAGCAGAACAGGCAGGTGTAGCGTTCGAAAGCTTTTCAACCATGCTGTTGCAAAATTTTAAGTGGTTTTATATTTTTCTGATGACAGGTGTTGTCGGCTTCCTGTTTTTTGTGATGTTCAGCCGTCTTGGACATATACGCTTAGGTAAAGACGATGAGGAGCCAGAGTTCAGCTTTATCAGCTGGATATCCATGCTGTTTTCTGGTGGTATGGGCGTGGGTCTGGTTTTTTGGTCTGCGGCCGAACCTATCTATCACTATATGAGTAACCCTTTCGCTGCTAATTTGAGCGATGAGTCTGCAAGTATGGCGATGCAGCTCACCTTCTTTCACTGGGGATTACACCCTTGGGCGATATTCTGTATCACAGCTCTAGCATTGGCTTATTTTAGCTATCGAAAAGGATTGCCTTTTAGTTTACGCTCCATACTTTATCCAGTCATTGGAGACCGTATTTATGGGCCCATTGGACATGTCATTGACATCTTCACTATCGTCATTACAGCGTTCGGCATTGCTCAATCTCTTGGTATGAGTGCGCTCCAAATCAACACAGGCCTAAGCCAAGTCTTCGGTATTGATAATGGTCTATCTAATCAGCTGCTACTATTGGGCGTGCTGTGTACGATTGCGACTTATTCGGCAGTCACTGGCGTCAATAAAGGGATGAAATATTTATCTAATCTAAACATGTTGTTGGCACTTGCCTTGATTATTATCCTCCTTGTTATCGGTCCAACTCGATATATCCTACATACGCTGCTAGAAACCACTGGAAACTATACTCAAAATATCATAGGCATGAGTTTTTGGAGTGACGCACAAAAAGATTCAGGTTGGCAGAACTGGTGGACGGCTTATTACTGGCCGTGGTGGATGACCTGGGCACCTTTTGTTGGTATGTTTGTCGCCCGTATCTCCAAGGGACGTACTATTCGTGAATTAATTGGGGGCGTACTGCTGGTACCAACTTTGATCACAGCGATTTGGATGTCAGTCGTAGGTGGCTCTGCTTTAAAAGTTGAGCAGGATGCTCGCCACAGCTATGAAACGCAAGCGGCAGCATTGGTTGAATCAGGACTACCTGCTCAAGAAGCTTTTACCGGTGGACCTATCGTTGAAGCTGTCCAGCTAGACACCACTTTTGCTTTATTTACTATGTTTGATAGCGTGGGCGGCGACACGATCGGACAGGTATTAAGCATTCTAGCTTGTATATTACTTGCTACGTTCCTAATCACTTCCGCTGATAGTGGTACTTATGTTTTATGCTTTCTGGATGCAGAAGGCGCGCAGACATCTCCCAAAAAAATGCGGGTTGTTTGGGGGGTATTAATCGCTATTATTGCTGGTGGGTTACTCTATGCTGGCGGGCTAAAAGCCATGCAAACAGCCTCTATCATCGCTGGTTTCCCAATTTCAATTTTCCTTTTCATTATGTGTATTACTCTATACAAGAGCTTAAACAAAGAAGCAGACAGGATAGAGACTTATAGTGCTCTTAATTCAAACGTTAAGACTATAGATCAAGATCTGCCAAAAGCATCATCATAAAATCTGCTTTACCTGATTAAAATAGAAACTCTTAGGAGTTTCTATTTTTTTGTTTGATACCTAAAATGACCGTTATTTAGAATTGCTGTTGCTTGGAATTGCTGTTGCTTCAATTTTCTATTACTTGAAACGACTACTACCTACGATAACTACTAGGGCGTGTCCTCATTTTAAAAATGGTGATAAAAATGAGATAAATTGCCGTCAAACAAGGAAAATGGCGAAGATAATATCGAGATATTAGTCAGCTATTTGACGCCGTTTGGCAAGATTTAGCCATTTTTAACCCATTTAGATAACTATCGATTGAATTGAAGACACGCCCTAGACAGACCTAAGCACACCCCTCTTTTACATAGAAATCAACGTCACCGTCTCTTGTATAAACGAATAGGAATGCCTGAATCAAAGTATGTTAGATTGTTATTCTTAACTCAAATGAGGGCATTCTTCTGAATACGTTAATATTTTATAACTGGTTTGAAAAACTTCCTACAGATATTCAGGAGGACATTCGTTCAGCGATGACTCAACGAACGCTATCTGACGGAGAAGCCTTGTTTCGTATACAAGAACCGTCTAATGAGCTGTACCAAGTAGTATCGGGTAACATAAAATGTAATATATATAGCCATGATGGTACAGAGGTAGTCATCGGTACGCTATTATCAGGAGAGACATTTGGTGAGCAAGGATTGATAGATGAATTACCCAGAGCCACCAATACCTATTCAGTAGGTGATTCTGTTGTCAATGTATTGAGCAAGAGACATTTTTTTCGACTTAACAACAAGTACCCTGAGATAAACGCTCAGCTCCTAATCATGTTCTCTCACCGAATGCGGGTTGCCTTCGAGATTAATACTGACAATCTGACGCTTCCCTTACATCAAAGATTGTCACGATGTATATATAGGATAGTGGTCAATCAAAGCTCAAAAATGGCACAAAGCAATGAGCTAGAAATTACTATTTCACACGCAGACTTGGCAAGGATGGTAGGTGCCTCTCGGCAGAGCGTTAGCAAAGAGCTTAAACAAATGGAGAGAGACAAGCTTATCTGTATTCAATACGGAAAAATCGTTATCAACAGTATGGATGCACTCTCAAAAGCCTATCACGATGCTAATTAGACAAGCGATCAAAGCGATGCTAAATCATCCATAATTAGCGCGATTTTTTCAGCTTCTGTATCAGACAGACCAGGTAAAGGCGCTCTGACCGTTCTTTGAATAGGCAAGCCCTTAAATCTTAGAGCTTCTTTGATTTTAGCGTGAGAGCTGGTCACATTTTTTATCAGCTTCACTGGGCTCGTGCTAAGCAGACTTAACGCCAGAAACTGGGTTTTTTCCGATAGAGTCAACGTATTCACAATCGGCAACATACGCTTTAATGGTGCTCTATATTTTTTGAGATTTTTATCGCTATTTTGAATAGCACAAAAATACTCATGTGCTTGCTGTGGCAGTACTGAGGCAATAGGACAAATCGCACCTACTGCGCCTAGCTTTATCAAAGGCTCTAATAACAAGCTAAGCCCGCTAAAATAGAGTATATCTGGTACATCAGACAAGATACGTTTGGCCGTTGGAATATGTACAGAACTGTCTTTGATACCAATAATATTGTCGATTGAAAGAATGGCAATCATCTGATCTGACGTAAATGACTTTTGAGTGATTTGCGGGAAATAGTAAAACAAAATAGGTTTTGCAGAGTGTTGCGCAATACATTCTAGTGTTTGTAGATAATCTTCAAAAGTGCTTTGGTAATAATCAGGAACCAATAGCAATATGTAGTCAACGTAAGCGCTATATGAGGCTATTTTTTCTATCGCCTGCGCACTGCTATACGCATGGACACCAGCAATAATCGCCTTGCTACCGTCTAGATAATTAAAAGCTGCCTTAATAATGTCATATTGCTCACTGTCTGAAAAATAAGGCAACTCCCCACCGCTTCCAAGCAAAGTAACACCCGGTAAATCTGTTTGATTGTAATACTCCAAACAAGCTTTTAAACCCTCAAAATCAATGCTTTCATCTTCATGTAATGGCGTATGAACAACGGGATATACGCCATGTGTCATGGTCATGGTCATGGTCTTAGTCTTAGTCTTAGTCGTCGTGCAAGTCATGTGGCTTCTCCAAATAGAAGGTATTTAACTGAGCAGGTTATTAAGTGGTTGATTGAATCGCTCAATGACATCGCTATTGAGCGATTCAATACGGCTTACCCCCATCAATCCCATCGTCGCAGCTATCTCCTGCTGATAGAGAGCCAACAGCTTGTTCACGCCAGCCTCTCCTTGCGCTGCCATCGCATATACCCAAGAGCGCCCTATCAAAACGCTGTCTGCCCCCAGCGCTATGGCCTTCACGACATCGACACCATTGTGTATACCACCATCCAATAAAACTTTGGTGTGCTGCCCGACGCTATTCGCTATACTCGGCAACTTATCAATGGTAGACGAGACACCATCTAGCTGACGACCTCCATGATTGGAGACAATAATGCCATCTGCACCTGCATCGACCGCTGCTTTCGCATCATCTGCATCCATGATGCCTTTGATGATAATATTGCCACTCCAATTATTACGAAGCCATGCAATATCTTTCCATGTGGCGCTTGGATCAAACTGGCTTTCTACAAACGCTTTGTATCGATCAAGGTCACTTGCACTCTCAACTTTGTGTTTCAGGTTGCCCAAACTGTGTGGTTTTCCCAAAATGCCAATATCGAGCAACCATCCTGGCCGCATTAACAACTGCGTTAGATAAGACATTTTTCCTTTTGTAGAGCCACCTAACATACCATTTCGGTAGTCTCTTAAACGCATACCAGGCAGTGCTAAATCGACCGTGAATACCAGCGTTTTACAACCTGATGCAGCAGCACGGTTTAACATATCTAGCACAAGTGCCCTATCACGCAGCATATACAGCTGAAACCAAAAAGGCTGATTGGTCGCACTTTGCACTTCTTCAGACGAACATATCGCTACGGTAGACAGGGTAAATGGTATGCCATTTTTTTCTGCTGCCCTCGCCGCTTGCACTTCTCCGCGCCTTGCAAACAGTCCAGCCATGCCGACTGGTGCTAATGCTAACGGCATAGACAGAGACTCTCCAAAAAGAGTCGTTGAGGTATCGACAGCTGACACGTCTCGCATGACTCGCTGTCTTAGCGTATATCTTTTAAAATCTGCTGTATTCGCTTGCAATGTTTGCTCAGCATTTGCGCCGCCCTCTATGTAATCGAACAAAAAATTGGGCAAGCGTTGTTTGGCCTGTCTTTTATAATCATTGGTCGTAATAGCCACGACATCATATTTACTCATTGTTTTTCTCCAAAGCTACCTCTAAGGTCAGCCACCTTTAAAGCCAGCCATATTTAAAATCAGCCACGTAGTGAGCATTGCAGATTCAAATAATGAACCGCAATGCCAAGTATTTGCGCTGTTATTTTTTATCTTTGAGAAATTCAATCATGATGTCATTCACCGCTTTTGGCTGCTCTTGTTGCACCCAGTGCCCTGCGCCTTTTACAAAATGAATCTCTAGCTGCGCGATACTCGCCTTCATTGCTTCAAAGTTGCCATAGCTCTGATACGGCCCCCAGTCTTTTTCGCCTGCTATAAATACCACGGGCACATCAATAGATTTACCGCTGAAGGTTTTTATCGCATGGAAATATTTTGGATTAGTGGCACAGCGATAAGAATTCATAGTGCCTTGGAATTGCGTGCGGGCGAATTCGTCAGAGAACACTTTTAGCTCGTTATCGGGTAACCATTCACAGGCATCTATTTGCGCTTGGGTTGGCATAAACTCCATGACTTGCTCAGGCATGCTTTTATCCAGATCCATCACATAGTATTTTGGAATTTTAGAAAACTCTTCAAGGGTTTTGGCTTGTAGGCTGTGTGGGTTGTTCTCTTGCCAGTCACCGCTTTTGGCATGATTGTATGCCCGCATAAAATCATGAATTCCCTGAGGTGCATTCATAATCTCATCGTTAGCATGCGATGAGGCAAAGTACATTTGATAATGTTTGCGGGGTGGTACTAAAGAGCCAAGCTGCTCTTCCATACTTTTGGTCAAGGTTGGATCGTAGTTTGTAGTATCTTTTGGTAGATTGGCTGAATTAAATGGAAATTGCGGCGTGCCTGGCCAAGGTGTGCTCATGATGATTAAAGACTTAAAAATATCAGGACGGATAAAACTACATAGTGCTGCCGCAGGAGAACCAAAATCATGTCCTGCAACGGCTGCAACTGTTTTATAGCCTAATGCATATACCAACCCAATCATGTCTTGTACGTTGTTATATAAACTAAACTGGTCAAGATTACAGTCGAAACCTGTCTCCCACCCTGTTGTTCTGCCACTACCGCGTAAATCCGGAGCAATCACATGAAACCCTTGGTCAGCCAAAGGCACCAGCTGCTTGCGCCAACTATAGGCCAGCTCTGGATGACCATGCAAAAGCAGCACGACTGGTCGGCTTCCTTTCTCAGACTCTGTTTCTTCAAACCCTGCTTCTAAAATATGAACATTTAGACCATTGTTGTTATCAACAAAACGCGATCTGATTTTTGGATCAAGCGTATCGGTACCATAAGCATTTTGATTACTATTCATCATTCATCCCTGATTAATTTATTTAGTGATAAGTTAAGGTTTATCATTGACGACATACCTTGCCTGTAGACTATAATTTCATAACAGCGCTTAGAAGTTTGTCGTGCACACGACAATTCCTCAATAAATGAGAGATAAATACGTTTAAACATTCATAGTAGAGGTATGAATTAGCCTTTAATCTATATTCAATAAACCGATTTCAGCTTGCCGGAATATTGGTATTCTGTAAAAATACGGAGGTTCTGTAGAAATAAAATAGGGAAATACGAAATGACATTCTGGAAGTCAGTAATCTATTTTTAGACTCGCTAAAGGAACAAACCACCGCTACCTCTAACAAAACGGACAAGTAATATAATCATGAAAAAATCAGTGCAAACACTTTTTAGCCGAGTTGGTCTGACTGCTGTCGTTGCCGCCTTATTGATATCTGTACAAGTACAAGCAGCAGACAGCGATAATCATCTAAAAAGTACAGTAGATGCATAAGCCAAGTCGCTAATGAAAGCACATGATATTCCAGGTATGGCGTTTGGTATTATTGTCGATGGAAAGTCGTCTTTTTATAACTACGGTTTGGCTGACAAACAATCTGGCAAGGCTGTTTCAGAAAACACTATCTTTGAGTTGGGCTCTATCAGCAAGACCTTTGCCGCGACTTTGGCCAGTTACTCCGAACTCAATGGCACACTCGACTTGGAGGATACCGCTGATAAATACATTCCTTATCTACAAGACAGCGCCATTGGTAACACCAAGCTTATCAACCTAGCCACCTATTCGGCTGGTGGTCTACCACTTCAAGTACCTAACGATGTCAAAAACAATAAGGAATTGTTCCGCTACTATAAGTCGTGGCAACCTGCCTTCCCTATCAACTCAAAACGTCTATACTCTAACGCCAGTATAGGACTGTTCGGCCATATATCAGCCTTGAGTATGGGCGCGGATTACACACAGGTGATGGAAGATAAAATACTACCCTTACTCAATATGCCTAGTACCTTTGTCAATGTTCCTAACGACAAAATGGACGATTATGCGTTTGGTTATAACGCTGCTGGAGAGCCGATAAGAGTTAACCCTGGGATTTTGGACGCCGAAGCTTATGGTATTAAATCAACCAGCGCGGATATGACCCATTACATGGCGGCTAATATGGGGTTAATCCCTTTGGATAAAGATATTCAACAGTCATTGCAAAACACTAGAAAGGGATACTATCAAGCGAGCACTTTTACACAGGGATTGGCGTGGGAAATGTATCCATTCCCCACTCACCTAGACACACTACTTGAAGGTAATTCAACGGATGTGGTACTCAAGCCACAGCCCATCATAGCGAACAATCAGCCGACACCTGTTTTAAACGATGTATGGGTGAACAAGACAGGCGCTACCAACGGTTTCGGTGGATATATCGCTTATATTCCCGCAAAAAAATCTGGCATTGTCATTTTGGCAAATAAGAACTACCCTAACGCAGAGAGGGTCAAAGCGGCTTACACCATCCTGCAAAGTGCGATGGCTAATTGAAGTAGAAGAAAATAGAACGTTGCTGTGTCTCTAGTGATACTCACCTTTTTTAAACCAATATGTGGCGTGATTGGAAAGATGCACGATTACAGAAAAATGACCTAGTAGAAGACTTGTATTTGCATGAAGTGACAGCGCCGATTTGGCTGCATTCGAGTACGGATTTTGCCGCAAAGTTAAAGCCAAAAAAATAAAAAGGGG
The DNA here is from genome assembly GCF_947500265.1 of uncultured Psychrobacter sp. Taxonomy (GTDB): domain Bacteria; phylum Pseudomonadota; class Gammaproteobacteria; order Pseudomonadales; family Moraxellaceae; genus Psychrobacter. Next base: position 88,789 of record NZ_CANMRN010000008.1, read on the forward strand.
TAAGACCTGACTGTTCTTTATATCAGTGCAATCAGGTTCGTTGGAAACCATAAATCAGAAAATTGCCAATACATTAAGTGTAAGGAACATATAAAGTTAAATTAAATTAGTATTTTGTCATATTCTCCTATGGAAATAATTACTTGTAGTCTTTTGCTGTTTTATTTTTTTGCTCGAATCTCGAGTCTACTTTTATCTGCTGTATTCTGCTTTTTTTCGCTCTACTGTCAATGCAAACTGTCTCTAAATTCGGTTGGTGTCATATCCGTTTTCTTTTTAAAAAGACGCACAAAATACTGTGGGGAATCAAAACCTAAGTCATAAGCAACACTGGTGATAGAGGTGTTTGAATTTATCAGCATTGCTTTTGCTCTTTCGATAATAAACTGTTGCATACATTCCTTAGCCGACTTGCCTGTTTCTGATTTAAGGGCATCACTTAGATATCGATTAGATAGCCGCATACAATCTGCTATATCGCTTAATGCTGGTAAGCCATTAGATTCAGGCTGAGTAAAATGATGTTCAAGCAATTGAGTAAATTTAGTGAACAATGAATCATTTAACTCCCTTCGTTGGATAAATTGCCTTTTGTAAAAACGTTGGCCGTAGCTCAACAATGTTTTAACATAAGATAAAATAATCTCACGGCTACAATCATCATAATGCGACTGGTATTCCTGTAAAATACTATCAAAAACACCGGCTACTAGTTGTTCTTCTTTTGATGACAGGTGAAGGGCTTCATTCACTGAGTAATCAAAAAAATCGCTATGCCTAATTGAATCGCTCAGTGGGTGGCCAACAAAATAATCTGGATGAATAAGTATTAGTCTACCCTCAGATTTAATTTTAATTCCTTGAGTACTAAAAGCTTGGTTCGGCGCAAAAAATAGCATAGTGCCATCACTGCAGTCATAACGTGTTTTGCCATATAAAATTTCACCTTCAATCACATTTTTTAAGGATATAGCGTAAAAGTCTGTGGTAATTGTCGTCTCAAAATCGGGGCAATCTAGTTGAGTACCAGAGGTATCTGTATTGACTGAAATAATGGTAAATAGTGGATGTTCTGGTGCTGGTTTACCTACATCCGCTAAATATTCACCTATCGATTTATAATGTATATTTTTCATCCGTTTATCCTAAATTTAAACATTGCCATTATGCCATTGCCTTTCCCACACTGCTTGCATAACCTGAGATCTGAATAAAAATTGTCGTTTTTATATTTATTTTTCTTATAATTCAAATACTTACTCGATGACAAAATTTTTGTGTAAAGCTAATTTGAAAACCTAGGACATGAATGCCCTAGGTAATTGAATCGTTGAAATAAGCGGTATTAAGCATAGATAAGGTTGCAGTTAAACGTGTCCTTATCCTGATATAATCAGCACAGATCATTTACTTCAATAAAATAAATCAAGCTAAAAACTGGTTAAATACCTGCTCATTCTGTTTATGCCCAGTTGGGTCCGATTCAGTCTTAAAACGAGTGAAGTTTTCAGCCCAAGGAGACGTCCTTTGTCTAATTGGCGGCTTGTCCGTTTGCATACATTTTATTACTACGTCAGCGACTGCTGCAGGTGTTTGATATAGTCCTTCTTTTGATCTAGCGGCAGCTCCTGCCATGTATTTTTCCAGAATAGGACGATATTCATCATCTAGAATACCTCCTGTTGCACTAATCTTTTCCATCACGTTGTTGGCAAATTCAGATGTAATACCACCCGGTTCAACATTAGTGAAATGGATACCAAAAGTAGGTGTCACATAGGTGGCAAGGGACTCAATATAACCTTCAACGGCAAATTTAGCTGCACAGTAATATTCGTTAAAGGGCTGGCCAACTAAACCGCCGACAGATGAAATATTAATGATATGGCCACTTTTTGCTTTTCTCATATGTGGTAGTACGGCTTTAGTGCAGCGCACCACACCATGAAAATTAACATCCATAACCCAATTCACTTCTTCTTCTGTTGATTGTTCTGTCGTTCGCACATAACCTGCACCTGCGTTATTGATCAGTACATCAATTCGACCTTCTTTTTGGATAATTTCATCGACACAAGTTTGAATACTTTGCTGTTTTTGCACATCTAGTTGTTTGATATGTAAGGTTACATCAACAGCTGCAGCAGCTTCGCGAATGGATTTAGCTTTATTTAAATCACGCATAGTGGCATAAACAGTATTGCCTTGTTTAGCCAGTTTTACCGCTAGGGTTAAACCTAAGCCCGTTGATGTACCTGTTACTAAAATAACTTTATTCATTATAACTTCCTCAATGCAGCTGTGATTATTTTTAGAAGGGAGGTTTGCCCCTCTAGCGATTCAGGAAGTTATTATATTCATAGCTAATATTGGCGCAGTACACAAAATTGCTTTTAGGGTGGACAAAATCACATATATTCAGCAGCGGAGTTTCTTTTGCTGTTTTATGCTTTACTCGAATCTATTTTTATCTGCTCCATTCATCTCCACTCTGCGAGTATAGAAAAATAGAACGTTGCTGTGTCTCTAGTCACATTCGCCTTTTTTAAAACCAATATAATGAATGTAAAAAAGTCCTTTATATCAGTATAAAGGGCTTTTTTTCTAAAATTGAGAGTGTTAGTTCTTACTATTTTTCAAATTCTTTAAAATCTGCTTTACGAATTTTGGCGTGAATACCTTTGGTCTTATCCACGACTTGCGATACTTCAAAATCTGTCGCTGCACTTAGGTAAGCATAAGCGATTGCCTCATCAATACCATACTCTTGATTTAAGAAACGAATCGCTTCACGAGTAGACTTCTTCATCGCCTCATCCAAATCTTCATCTAGCCCTGGCGTGATCCAAAATTCAGCATTCTCTGCCAAAGGTTGCACAATCTCTTTACCTGGTATCTTATCCTTACCTGCTTTTAGCAGTGTAAACTTAAAAGTGGCCCGAGCAGATGCTTCAAGGGCAGTCAATGCAACCTCGCCATCGCCTTGGGCAAAGTGACTGTCACCTGTATAAAACAGTGCACCTGCCACTTGTACCGGATAATAAACCGTTGCCCCTGCACCCAATTCGTTGATATCAATATTGCCGCCATACATAGCAGGTGGAACTGAATGTACTCGCTCTGAGGTGTTTGCTGCGACACCCATTAGACCCATAAATGGACTGAGTGGAAAACGTATAGACTTACCAGAATCTGTTTTTAGGATACCTTCGTATTCACCTTTAGCATTTTTTTCGATAGGCGTAAATACGGAGACATTGCCATAGCGCTCAGGGTGAGCGGCAGACGCATTATCTTGTTTTGCTTTTTTGGGAAACTCGCCTGCCAATGCGCCTTTGCCATGGCGGTTAGAGATGACACCATACGGCACGCGCGGCTCAACGTTGATGACTTCTACTTTTAGGATATCGCCTGGTTGCGCCCCTTTGATTTCGATAGGGCCTGTCACGATATGTGGACCATCTTTATCAAAGTCATGTTTTAATTTTGATTTTGTTATTGTTTTTGCTTCATCTAAAATAAAGTCGTCTTTGACCCCTTTTGACTTAAAGTATTTTGCTGCATCACGGCCCTGATCTTCGAGCAGACCTTCGTGTGAGACGGTATCAAAAGTCACCACACTACCAGAGGTAACAGACATAACGGGGCTGGCGTCTCTGTTGGGCAAATATCCCCATGTTATGGTGTCTAAAGTAGAAGGTACATAGTAATTGCCTTTATATTCACCACTACTCAACTGAGTAGGTTTATCTGCTATTTGCTTGAGAACCGTAAAGTCTTCTGCTTGGGATACTGATATACCAAACGCGCTTAGAATAAACAGTGAAAGAATGGTTTTTTTGAACATAGAACATACCCTCTTTAGTTAAAACATGACAATATTGTCATACCTGTATAAAGGGCAAGTTCTATGCCATGGGCAAAATGGCGTTTTCTATTAAACTTAGTGGCAAAAGCACTATATTGATACAATTGTTTGCTTTATCGTGGTGCCTCAGCAAAAAAAGAGCATTATTTTAGAGCATAGACATTGCGTGCAGAGGTATTAAATTAAAAGGTATTGAATTAAAAAATATTAAATGAAACGATAATGAATAGAAAACTGCATTATCAATCTTATTTTAAGACACGCTATGCAAATTGGCGTTCGAACGACGTCCAATTCTCAATATAGGTTGACTGGCAAATAAGACAATCACACCAACTAATGAAAACACACCAAAGGCGTAGAACGCAGTAGCAGGACCATACCTATCCACAATCAAACCAGTAAAGATGACGGGTACACTAAACCCTATATATGCCATCAGAAAATAGCCTGCACTTGCACGTGCCTGCTCATTTCCAGCAGAGCGTGCGACTCCTAACATACCGCCCAAATAGACAAAGCCATAGCAACTAGTACTGGCCAAAAATGCCGCCAAAAGAATGACTGGTAGATTGGCATTCAACGTCCCCCAAGCCAATAAAGCATAAGCTGGTAGTAAGATCAGAAGACCAAGCTTGCTTGAAACTTGAGGGTCAAGCTTTCGGGCGATTGGCTGAACGATCAATCCACAACTGATGGCTAACATAGAGGATATCCCTGCATATTTAGCCAGTCCATGCGTGGCCAGCACTGAGGGAATAACTGATAATACCAATCCTGTCGTCGCCCAACAAATCAAAATACCGCTGCCATACCAAATGACTTCACGGTTAAAATAAGGTAGCCGTAGCATAGAGGTGGGCAAATTAGTGCGTTTAGGTGCTGTCTCTGGTAATTGATATAACAAAAACATAGCGAACAGCCCGCTCGCTAGCAGTAAGAAAAAACTGGCTGGCTGATCGGTTTCATAAAACATCAAAGAAACCGTCGTCAATACAGGGCCAAGACCAAAACCTATCGTTGTACTGGCCGTCACCCACGCTGTCGCACGCATCGTATCTGTTGAGCCGAGCAGCTCAATCATATAGGCAGTCGCCGTCGCAGCCATTAGAGCTGTTCCAACACCAAGTATGAATCGCGCTACTGCTAGCGCTCGCGTGTATGGATAAAACAACATAAGAGCCGTCGCTGCTATCGATAGTACTAGAGAGATTAAAATCACCTTGCGCCGTCCGATACGATCAGACAATCCACCAAACGCTAACAATACAGGTATGACGCCTAATACATAAAAGGAGAACGCTATCGTGGTCGCTAGTACGCCATAGCCATCATTGTGTGCATAAACGGCATAAAGCGGCCCTTGGATATTGACGCTTGTCGTTATCACACATAAGGCAAAAGCCAGATATTTATTATATTTTTTTGTGGTCATATATCACTGCTTTTTGAAGAACAATCGTTAAATTGACTGAGGTAAGTGCGGTTCACAATAGAAACACATTTACCTCCACATCGTTTACGTTCAATAATTAAAACAAAAGTACAGTAGGTTATCTATATACAATACAGTACAATTAGACAGAACTGTTTGGTCTATAAAACCCATACAGTTGGGATATCCTACCCATATATCGTCATAGCTGTAACCTTGAGATAAGACCTTCATAAAAGCCGCCTTACCAAAAATTGTAAAAAATATGAATAAGAAGCTAACACGCATCGAAGTTGTCATGGCTGATGTAAAAGAGAAAATAGCGACCGTTATCTACATGCCAGAGTCGCGACTACCCTCCGTCCGTGCCGCTGCCAAAGATTATGGGTTCTCACCATCGACCGTGGTTGAAGCCTACGAGCGCCTGCAAACTGAGGGCTTTATCTACTCTCGCCCTGGTGCAGGGTTCTATGTGGCAGAGACGACAGCGCCGCTATCATTGACAGATATAGCACCAAAAATTGAGCGAGTGGTAGATCCGTTGTGGGTATCACGGCAGTCGCTGGAGCCACCTGAGGGAGCGCTAAAGCCAGGCTGCGGTTGGTTACCAGCGGATTGGCTGTTTGAGGCAGGTATACGCCGTGGTCTGCGAAATGTAGCAAAAGCTGACGCGTCTATTATCAGTGAGTATGCAACGCCGCTAGGGCTGTTAGCATTACGCCAATTACTCACGCGGCGTATGGCAGGATTGAGTATCAATGCAGAACCGTCACAGGTCATATTGACGGATTCAGGCACTCAGGCGATAGATTTGATTTTTCGATTTTTGCTGACGCCAGGTGACACAGTCATCGTCGATGATCCTTGTTATTTTAATTTTCGAGCACAGTTGCTTGCCCATAGAGTCAAAGTGGTTGGTGTCCCTTACACGCCAAACGGGCCAGATGTAGAGGCCTTTGCAGCGATTTTAGATGAGCATAAGCCGCGCCTATACATCACCAATGCTGCCATTCACAATCCTACGGGTGCAACGTTATCACCTGCTACGGCATACCGTGTATTACAATTGGCTCAAGCGGCTGGTTTGTACATTATCGAAGACGATATTTTTGCAGATTTTGAAGTCAAGCCTGCGGCGAGATTGGCGGCTTTAGATGGATTATCACGAGTATTCTATATCGGCAGTTTTTCTAAAACGTTATCCGCATCCCTACGCTGTGGTTATATTGCAGCGCCTACAGAGTGGGTTGAGAGTTTGGTAGATTTAAAGATAGCGACTGGCTTTGGTGGCAGTCAGCTAGCAGCGGCAGTTGTGTTCTCAGCGTTGACTGATAGCGGCTACCGTAAGCATATGAATGATATCCATACTCGGCTGGCAAGCGCGCGTACTCATACGCTACCACGATTGGCCAAATTAGGCATCGTACCGTGGCTGCTCCCACAAGCAGGTATGTTCCTATGGTGCCGATTACCTGAGAATAATAATGCGACCGAATTGGCCAATCGCTGTTTATCACAGGGTGTGGTCTTGGCGCCAGGCAATGTTTTTAGCCAATCGGACAATGCTGAAAACTTTATGCGATTCAATGTGGCACAAATGAGTCATTCAAAAGTTTTCGAGGTATTGGCTCAATCGTTAGACTGACCAATCAGAGACTTATATAGTCATTCCACTATAAAAGTATTACAGCGTTAAACTCGCTTGAAGTATCACATGTACATCTACACTCGGTTGCCTTGTACTACTTTTAAATTGAATCGGCTATAGTGCTAGCACCTTCTTATTATATAGTGACCTTTCGACTATAATTCTAAGCCTAAATATCAGCCAAACATAAGCCGAACACAATTAAATCCAACCATCCCCGACAACGGATACTATTTCTCTAGGATAGCTCATATGTCCCCTATATATACTGCATTGGCTGTACTGGTTACCTTTATCTGGGGCGTAAATTTTACTTTTATTGCGTGGGGTCTTGAGAGCTTTCCACCATTGATGCTTACCGCCCTGCGTTTTTTCTTTACTGCTGTGCCACTGGTATTGTTTCTAAAGCCGCCTAAATTCAACCGTAACTTGTTTATTTATGCCATCGGTACATTTGTCATGCAGTACGCCTTTGTATTTACAGCGATGCATCTGGGTTCATCCCCGGGGCTGACGGCACTACTGCTACAAATTCAGATTTTTATCACGGTATTGCTAGCGTACTTTATATTGGGTGAAGCAGTCAGCCGTATGCAAATCGTCGGTATGTTGGTCGGTGTACTAGGACTCAGCGTGATTGCGTTAAACCTTGGCGGTGATATGCCTTTGGCAGGGTTCATCTGTATTTTGATTGCGGCCATCGGTTGGAGCTTTGGTAATATTGCCTCCAAGCAAGCATCAAAACAGACCTCAGAAAAAGCGTCAGAGCAAACGGCTCTAAAAGCGATGCAGCAAGGAATGAGGGTATCTGTTGCTACATCTAGCACTGGAAAAAATAAAGCCTCTGCTCTGTCTGCGCTAGCGCTGGTAGTCTGGGGCGGTCTCATTGCTTGCGTGATGTTGACGATATCTTCTCTTACATTTGAGACTGATGCATGGCAGCTGGCGACGTTTACTGAAGCATCACTCAAGTCTTGGCTCTCACTTGGGTTTATCGTCTATATCTCAACCTTAATTGGCTTTGGTCTGTGGGCACACTTACTCAGTCAAAATACCGCCTCCAAGGTTATGCCGTTTGCACTATTGGTGCCCGTATTCGGTATGGTGACCTCAGTACTACTCACAGGAGAAGTGGTGACTTGGTGGAAGATGCTGGCCATGATGTTGATCTTATCAGGGCTGCTATTAGCAAATGTGAAGATGAAAATGAAAAGAAGGGCTATTTGAATGGTTACTCAGTTTTATCTTGACTCGCTATTACCGTCCAGTTAAGGTTTATTCATAGTAATTAAATTTCCCACCGTGACTGATACTAGTAAGAAATCAATCTATATCAGCTTTGTTTTATATACGTCATATTTATAAGGTGCCTACTGCCCTTAAGTTTACTGCTCTTAAGTGTTAAGTCACAACCGACATGGAAGTCGAAAACTGACGTGATTTGCTCTGTCATCAAGTAAAAAATACAGAGCGAACCATAGTCTACAAACTTTGAGGTGATTTGCATGCGTATAGACATACCGACTTACTATGATCGTCTGCTGCAGAAACTCTCAAAACTGATGGTTTCACCTCGATTATGCTTTGCGTTTTTTTTATTTATCATCATTGTTATCTCGCTGTTATTCACTGGTTGCGCAAAACGAGTCTGGAACAAGCCTATTATAGATAAGAGCACTGCTCGTTATGACTTTCATAACAACCTCCCAAAAAACTCAGACGAAGTCTTTGTTGTACTTGCCTTTTCTGGCGGTGGTACACGGGCAGCAGCACTCAGCTACGGGGTGCTAGAAAAGCTACGTGATACACCAGTAACTATCAATGGCGTAGAGCGCCGACTATTAGATGAGGTAGATGTGATCTCTTCAGTATCTGGCGGGAGCTACACGGCAGCTTATTATGGGCTATTTGGCGATGACATTTTTGAGAAGTTTGCTCCAGAATTTTTGTATGAAGACTGGCAATCACGACTGATTAGACTTGCGATACGTCCGCAAAGCCTAATAGCGATGAGCAGTTCTGAATACAATCGTGGGGATTTAGTGGCTGACAATTTAGACAACAGTCTATTTCAACAAAAGACCTTTGCTGATATGAGCCGTGGAAAATTGCCTTACGTTATCCTAAATGCAAGTGATCTAAACAACGCCATGACTTTTTCATTTACTCAGCAACAGTTCGACTTTTTGTGTTCGGATTTATCAAGCTACCCAGTTGCCAATGCGGTGATGGCCTCTTCCTCAGTCCCTGGCATCTTTGCCCCTATTGCCCTACACAACTTTTCTGATTGTTCGCAGCGCTCGCAGCCTTGGGTCAATGACGCACTAAATCAAGACAGTCATTTGCCGCGTAGTTATGCGATAGCTCGCGCGTTAGATCGGTATTCGCAGCCAGAGCGGATGCCAGTAGTGCGCTTGGTAGATGGCGGGGTGACTGATAATCTAGGCGTGCGCGGCTCAATGATGAGTCCTGTGACCCAATATGGCGATGTGCCCAACATGGCAGGTGCCTTCAGTCCTGCGAAATTACGCCAAGTCAAACAAGTACTGGTCGTTGTAGCCAATGCTCAGACCTACTCAGAGCATGAGTGGTCAGTAGAAAATAAAGACCCGAGTTTTCTTGATACCATTTCAGCGGCGAGTGAAGTCGCACTAGGCACACTAAATAACGAAACTGTCTCATTGGCCAAAAAAGAATTTTTACAATGGGGAGAGCATGTAAATGCTCAGCGACCTGCAAGTGCGCCTCAGGTAGAAGTGCATTTCTCCGTATTAACCTTTGATCAAGTCAAAGATAAAACAGAGCGTGCAAAGTTCGATGCCATGCCGACCACTTTTCATTTACAACCTGAACAAGTAGATGATCTACGCTATTTGGGCAGTGATTTACTTGAACAATCTAAAGAGTTTCAAAATTTCCGCAATGCCCTCCAATGACCGTCATCGTGCTTGCCAATAACCAAGTATGCGTGATTTTCAAAACGCATACGCAGTATCATGACTGGTAGCATGCCAGCCTACATTTACCGCATTTTTCTACCTTTATCTCTATTTACTATATCCACCTCATTTCTCTTCGAACTGAATATTTATAGCGTACTTGTGGTTACAAGTAATATTGAACGATTACTCAAAATTACTTGAATGACTGTTCAAGACCTTTTATCGTAGGAACGATACATATTGGGGTTTTTAATACTTGGCAGGTAGTACACGATAGTCTTGAAGATCACCCATATTCTTCAATATCTCTACCGTATATATAAGCGGCCGTCTATCTCCAATGTATTACGACTGGATAATAACCAAAATTAAAAACGTTAAGAAAATAATAACGATTCAAACCTGAAAAAGGAATGACTACTATGAACAAATATATGGCTGGAATAATAGCTGCTTTTATCGCGACCATCGTTATGTCGCTACTTCTCATGCTAAAAAGTGCAATAGGCCTCATGCCTGATTTGGACATTATTGCGATGCTCGCATCGATGATGGGTGGCAGTCACATAATAGCGTGGATTGCTCACTTTATGATCGGATCGATCGGCTATGGTATCGTCATGGCATTGATAGCAGGTACGGATAGGAGTAAGAACTTTACGCTGACTGGCGCAATGGTAGGTGCAATTGGTTGGTTTATGATGATGATTGCTATTATGCCCATGATGGGCAATGGCTTATTTGGTTTATCTATGCCAAGCGGCATTATGATTCCCATCGCTACTCTTATGCTACATCTCGTATTTGGTGTAGTATTGGGCAAAGTTTATGCCAAGCTGGTTGCCGCACACTAAAAACTTAAACACCAATCAGCTATAAGAATATTTGATTGAAACTCGATATCAAAAATCAACATTAAAAGTATAAACTTAAGTGCACTTGGAATTATTTGAAATACGCTGCTAACGATGACCACTAAAACACTCGGCCATCATTAGCAGCTTTTTATTTTCTGCAGCTTTTTTTATCGTTATCGTAAGTCATCCACGACAGCCAGCATTGCTATCAGTGATGCTTCCCCTAATTTGATAGAACGCTCGGGCGACCAACCCATCTCTTCATCGGGCAGATTATCATTGTCTTTAAATGGCATCTCTAACGTATTAGCGAGGCAATCAAAACGCTCTGCTACCCAATTGGTGGCAACGGTCATATTGGCAGCACCCGGCGCATCAATCTCATAACCAATCTCAGACTGAAAATCAGCACTGGCTAACTTTAATACGTCTGAAAACTTATCACGTAGTCCAGCAAGACGGTCACTGTAGCTTGGCGTCCCTTGTGAACCAGCGAGGAATACGTATGGCAATGCTTCATCACCATGCACATCATAAAATAGATCCACGCCCGTCGCTTCCATTTTATTAATCACATAAAATACTTCAGGGCTTTTGTCTAAGCTTGGGCTTTGCCATTCACGGTTTAGGTTGGTTCCGACAGCGTTAGTACGCAAGTGACCACGTACACTGCCATCAGGGTTCATATTAGGGACAATATAAAAATTGGCCTTGTCTAACAACTGTTTGCCAGTCGCATTATCGCTATCTAACAAGCTATACAACAAACCCTCGATCAGCCATTCAGCCATCGTCTCACCTGGATGCTGACGAGCAGTAATCCATATATTGCGCTTACTAGCATCTCCATCACCAATTTTGACCAAAGTAAGGTCACGTTTATCAAGCGTTTCGCCTAGATGCTCTAACGTCACTAGCGGATGCACTTGCACAGCGGCCAATAAATCTTGATGACGCTCATAGCTATAAGGCGCAAAATACGCAATCTGAATGGTTTCGCACTCTAACTCTGCCACGATGGTCAATTTGCCATCTTTATAAGACGTTGGCAGACGGAACCAATGCTGACGATCATAAGAAGCCACCGCTTGGTAGTTCTCCCAACCCTCCAGATAAGAGGCCTCTCCCGCATTCAGAATATTGAGAACATACTGCTCACCTATTTGACCTGACAGACGAAAGTTAAACCACTGAAAGAACTCGCCACCAACATCTGGGCGAATCGCTAATTGAATGTCTTTTTTGTCATCTGCATTAATAATGTCAATGTTGCCTGCATCGAAATTAGCCGTGATATGCATAGTCATTCCCTAATTGATTTTTATGATTGTGTTTTAAGTATTATGTTCGTTATCGACTTGCCGTTCTAACTACTGCTTTTTAATAATTTCTAGTTTTTAATAATCTCTAACTTTGTATGAGGCATTAGATATACATTTACTTGGTCATTACCAGCTCGTTTTCAAGGCAATCACTTGCCAAATCTATCTATTCAGATTGAATATCTATCATTGACTAATAAAAGATTAAACGTCCGCCAATAACTCGACACTCACTTGAAAGTAATCATCATCTTTTATAGTAATACTGACGTTACCGTTATGCGCCCCAACGATAGACTGTACGATAGATAGCCCCAAACCTGTTCCTGTATGGCGATCTATTGTTTTGTGATGTCGATAGAAGCGCTCAAACAACTTATCTGCCTCACTTTGTGTCAACGGCTCATCTAATTGGTTGGTGATGGTCATTCGTAGAATATCTTGTTTTGATTGCTGAAAACTGGTTATCGTTGTGCCCACCATCTCATCTGAGTTTACTCTATCTGCCCTAATGGTTATAACGCTATCTTGAGCAGCATAATAAATCGCGTTCGATATCAGATTAGCAAAGAGCCTTTGTAATAAACTTTTATCTCCTAAGACAGCGCTGAACTCACCTTTGGTTTCAATAGCGATACCTCGGTCCTCTGCAATCATTTCGTAGTAATCAACGAGCTTGGTGATTAAATTTTCCGTATCCACATGACTGATTTGCGAGTCACTCAATCCTTTTTGGGTTTTTGCCAGCAGCAACATATTATTTATCATGGCTGACAGCTGCTCTAACGTGTCATGCTGATGATGTAGCTGCTCAATATATTCATCGCCCGCTCTCGGTTTATTTAACATGACTTGCGTTTGCGTGCTGAGTGTCGCTATTGGAGTGCGCAGCTCATGGGCGATATTGTCTGAAAACCGTGACAATGATTCAAAATTACTTTCAAGCTTGGCCATCATTGAGTTGTAAGATTCTGCTAGTGGTCGCAGCTCTAACGGCATATCACTGACCGTGACTCTGTCATCCAACCTTTCAGGATTCATTGTTTTCATTTTTTGGACGATGGTCGCCAAAGGTGCAAAACCCCAGTACACACCCAACGCCGCTACTGAGACGAGCAACAAGGTAATCGCGAACAAAATCATACTAAGCTGACGATTGAACTGTAATAAATACTGATGATGCACATCTATAGGCAATGCGATAAGCGCGAGCATTTTGTCGTCTTCAATGACCATTGCTCGATAGTATCGGCTATTGATATTCATCACAAACTGTTGCTTATCATTATCTTGTTTCAGTGATGACAGATTAAACCCCTCTCCTAGCTCTTGAGCAAAGTTATTGGGTGTACTAGACAGTATCTGCCCTTCTTTATTAGCGATAATGGTTTTTAGATCGTAATCTAGCCAAGAAGAATGCTGATGATCAGCTTCCTCTGATATCACTGCGGTAGAAGTATTTCCATCAAATTTTATGTCAGGTGCCGCTCTTAGCGGCTGTTGACTATTCAATGGATTTTGAGAGCTAGGTAGGGTTTGAGAAGTTATAGGGCTACTATCTATCACTCGTTTACGTAGATTAAAAGCCGCATGGGTCATAATCTCAGCGTCCATTTGCTCGAAATGGCCTTTAACAGAACGCTGTATCCATATATAAATAATAACCTGCGATATAACAACAAATATCGTGAGCAACAGCACAGTACGCCATAATAGCGGCAAGCGCCGATTATCAAACCTATATTTCATATTAGACATTGCCAGCTTCGTGAGATGGTTTGCTATCAAGCGCTGTATCGACAGCCTCTAACCGATAGCCCATCCCGCGCACCGTATGAATCAGCTTTGCGTCATGATCATCGTCTATTTTTATACGAAGACGCCTTATCGCCACATCAATCACATTGGTATCATTTTCAAAGTTCATATCCCATACTTGGGAAGCGATGATTGAGCGTGGAAGCACTTCACCGCGGCGCTCTAATAAAAACTGTAGTAAGGAAAACTCTTTTGCCGTGAGCTTAATAGGCTTATCTCCTCTATGCACCGTGCGCTTACCAATGTCCATCTTAAGATCCGCTATTTGCATAATCGTACTTTGATAGTCGGCTTGATTGGCACGTCGTAATAAGCTTTTCATCCTGACGATCAATTCTGCAAAGGCAAAAGGCTTGGTCAAATAATCATCGCCACCAATCTCAATCCCTTTTATCTTGTCACTTAAGTCATCTTTTGCGGTTAGAAATAGCACAGGCGTATGCTTGCCAGCCGCTCGGTAATTACGCACCAGCTCAAAGCCACTAACATCAGGCAGCATCACATCCATCAATATCACGCTAAATTCTTCCGTCATCAATGCATGATAGCCATCTAATCCTGTTAGCTGATGATCCACGATAAACCCAGCTTCGGTTAAGCCTTTTTTTATATACTCGCCAAGCTTCAATTCATCTTCTACCAGCAGTACTTTCATTGTGATTCCTCAATACGGTCATGATTGTTTAACGTTCTAACCAGCACAGGTGACAACATTGATGGGTAACTGACAAAGATGTCATGTGCTCGTAATCAGACTGTCAGTTTTATTTTGCTAACCTACATAAACGATAAATAGCTGCTCGTTTTCGATACTTAGCTACGATGAATTATTTTTATCGGTAATCAATGTAAACAACTTACAAAAGAGGTTTTATATGAAAATTCACGGCTCATTCAAAAAAGCAGTACTGCTATCAGTCTCTGTACTTATTGGTACTACCACTGCCAATGCGCATACGACTGATCTAAGCACCTCAATCATCAATAACTGCGATGCTGTGACTGAGTTTGCAAAAAACTTGGATCATAACGATGCTCAGCTCTCAAATTCACAAATGAAAAGCTATATCGATGCGAGAGTGGCTTGTGAGATTGAACACAAAGATCAACATCTACAATCTGAAAAATACTTTATCAATAAATATGGTAGCGATAAGTGATATCAGCTCTGATGTCATACTAAAGGATTACTGACAACATTAAAAACCATAAATACTAAGATGACAGAATTGTAATCTTACCGTCATCTCTCTGTCAGAATCACTAAAGTATGCTTTAAAGTAACTTAATATCTTAAAGTCTTTTCGACTACATACCAAATCAAATAAGGATTTACCATGTCACTATTCAAATCAATGCCACTGCTCAAATCAATGCCACTGTCTAAATCAATCGTAGCAACTGCTATAGCCTTAGTTGTTTCAACCTCTGCGTTGGCACATGATCCAAAAATGCATGCTGAAAAAGACCAAATGAACTGTGAGAAAATGCAAAAGCATATGCAGATGATGCAAAAAATGGATCATAGCAAAATGGATATGAATGATCCTGCTATGAAAGCCATGATGGCTAACATGAGCAAAATGAAAGCGATGTACCAAAAGCACTGTGTGAGCAGCGATAGCGACTCTTAAATATCAATTTATAAGTTCAACACTATAGTCAGTTCAATATAATTTCGATACAAGGAAACCGAGTGCAAGTTATACATTAGTATGCTTAGCGAGGATGACGCTGTAGCGGATTTATATAGACTTGACTATATTGTCAGAGAAGCTGATCAAGCAGTAATGGGATATTAAAGAAAATGGATTTTTAGGACAAACCTATGAAGTTTTTGTTAGGAATACTTTTTACTGTCTTTGTCGCTATTACGGGTATTTTTATTACTGTGACTAGTGGCATGATAAATATCGGTGCTGATCGAGCTCATAGTCCGCTGGTTTACGATTTTTTAGAAACTGCCCGCACACGCTCAATTGAACATGCCAGTAAGAATATTTTGGTTCCCAATTTAAAAAAGGCGGAGATGATCAGCTCGGGCGGTGCAGATTACAAAGATATGTGTGCAGGCTGTCATTTGTCTCCCGGCGTCAACAGCACAGATTTAAATAGCGGTATGTACCCAAAGCCTCCTAACTTTACTGAGGCGGATATCGTTAAGCGCTATCAAAACGAGGCTGGTGCCAGACAAAGCTTTTGGGTGATTAAACATGGCATTATGGCGTCTGGCATGCCCGCTTGGGGCGCTACTCACGATGATGATAGGATGTGGGCGATGGTCGCTTTTATTAGATCGTTACCTGACTTGAATGAAAACCAGTACACCATGCTAACGACTCGGTTAGACGATAGTATGTTGGATATGTCATTTGATGGTGAGATGGATATGTCAGGTAATGGATCCGAAATGCAACATTGATTTTTTGTACAAAATGCAGTGCTCAATAGTGCTGCTTTTTGCGATTTGAGTTTTAAGCTTTGCTAGCACTATTTTGTCCAGTGCTATTTTATCCAGTGATATGGCTCTAATTTTTATAATATTTAATCGTCAGACAGACGCTCGGGAGTGGTTTTATGAGACGCTATACTAATAGATTTATTAATGAACATAATCTGATATCTGGCCGTGTGCTCTCGGCGATCGTGGTATTGCCATTATCGTTAACGATTGCCGCTTGTAGTCAACCTAACTCCGCTGCTGCTGACTCAACACCAGCGACTGAGCCAACTGTTGCTACGCAAAACGTGCAAACTACGCACACGGACCAACCAACAGCTGAAATGACACCTATTAGCGCTCCTTCAGATACCCAATCAACTATCCTAAAAAATATCTCAGCCACCGTCTATAAAGATGCCAATTGTGGCTGTTGCAAAGAATGGGTCGGTTATGCCGAAGGTCATGGTCTAAACGCAACCGCACAGAATGTCGAAGACGTGTCCTTGTTTAAAGAGCGATACAGCGTACCGCAGCAAATGCGCTCTTGCCATACCACCGTCACTACTGATGGCTACGTTTTCGAAGGTCATGTCCCTGCTAAGTATATGGCGCAGTTCCTAAAAAACCCGCCAAGTGATGCGATCGGTCTTGCCGTACCGAGCATGCCAGTTGGTAGCCCAGGTATGGAATATCAAGATAAATTTATGCCGTATAAAGTGATGCAGCTTAATAAAGATGGCTCAACAGCTATTTATGCAACTATTGACTCACCGCAGCAGCAAATCTAGCTTGGTTGTCGTTTAAATAGCTTATCCAGCTCTATTAATAAGCAGCTAAAGACATAGGCTTAGCTGATAGATATATAGACTCAACTCTCACTCTATGGACATAAATCAGGTGAATAATTATGAACAAAACTATGCTTAACCGCAGGCGTTTTTTGACAGGATCTTCTACCTTGTTAGGGGCATCCATGCTGTCCACCCTGCCGTCTATTGCCAATAGTGCGCTCGGTAAAGGCCAGCAGAATGTAGCCGTCAACAGTGATAAATCTGACCATATCGTACCTATCCTAACCGGTAATGAGTTTGACCTGTATGTCAGCAAGAAGCCTGTCACTGTCAATGGCAAGTCGAGTATGGCAACGCTGATTAATGACTCGCTACCAGCACCAACGCTAAAGATGCGTGAAGGCGATACAGTAACTATTCGTGTTCATAATCAGATGGATGAGTCGACCTCTATTCATTGGCATGGTCTGCTCGTCCCATTTGAAATGGATGGCGTACCAGGTATCAGTTTTGATGGCATTCCCGCGAACAGCACCTTTACTTATAAATTCAAACTTAAACAATCAGGCACCTATTGGTATCACTCTCATAGTGGGTTCCAAGAGCAAACCGGTATGCTGGGTGCTATCGTGATTGAGCCAAAAGGCCGTGAGCGTCATCCAGTCGCAGAAGACCATGTGATCGTGCTGAGTGATTGGACGCACCGCGATCCGCACAATCTCTTGAAGTTGCTCAAACAGCGCGCTGACTTTGATAATTATCATCTGCCAGACTTCAAAAAACTATTGTCTGATATCGCCGCAACAGATTTAGAAGCCGCTTATGACAAGCGCAAAATGTGGAATCAGATGCGCATGATGCCGACGGATTTTACTGATTTATCTGGCGAAAAGACCTTTACCTATCTGATGAATGGTAAGACCACAGCGGCTAATTGGACACAACTAGTAAAAGCAGGACAGCCCGTTAAATTACGCTTTATCAATGCCTCAGCACAGACGATATTCGATGTGCGTATACCGGGTCTCAAGATGACTGTGGTAGCAACAGATGGTATTGATGTCGCACCCGTTGCGATTGATGATTTCCGCATTGGCGTGGCTGAGACCTATGATGTCATCGTCACGCCTACTCAAGATGCACATACCATATTTGCCCAAAACATCGATCGTTCAGGCTATGTCGCGACTACGCTTGCAACTAAAAAAGGCGCGCGAGCTGCCACACCTGCTCTGGACAAGATCGAATGGTTAACCATGGCCGATATGATGGGTGCGATGGGTGATAAAGGCTACAAAGCAAAGCATGCTAAGACCGAGTATGACTTTAAATCTGACATGCGTGTCGACAGTCCACGTATGAACCTCGATGATCCCGGTATTAACCTGCGTGATATTGATAGAAAGGTTTTGACTTATGACCAATTACGTTCCGTGGATGAGGCTATATTTGCGGAGCAGCGCAAGCCTACCCGAGAGATTGAGTTACATTTAACGGGTAACATGGAGCGCTATATTTGGGCGTTGGATGGTGTCATGTTTAAGGATGCAACGCCTGTCAATATTAAGCCAAACGAACGCGTACGTATTACCTTAGTCAATGACACGATGATGAACCATCCTATGCATCTGCATGGAATGTGGAGTGACTTGCGCACGCCATCTGGAGACTTTCAAGTACGTAAACATACGATTGTGGTGCAGCCTGCGCAAAAGATTAGCTTCGATGTGACGGGAGAAGTTGGACGATGGGCGTGGCATTGCCATCTGCTGTATCACATGGAAGCTGGTATGTTCCGAGAAGTTGCCGTCGTTTAACAAACCTTCGAATATGAGGCTTATTATGAAAATATCTAAGAAAAATCTGTCATTCATTGGTTTGTCATCGCTAGTCTTGCTCACATCACCTTTTGCAACAGCTGCTGAGATGTCGAATATGGATCATAGTGGCATGGATATGTCGGGTGATATGTCTGATATGGACCACAGTGGCATGGATATGTCGGGTGATATGTCTGATATGGACCACAGTGGCATGGATATGTCGGGTGATATGTCTGATATGGACCACAGTGGCATGGATATGTCGGGTATGGATCACAGTGGCATGGATCATGGCAGTATGGATATGTCAGGGATGCAGGGTGGGCAGCCACCGGCTGATGCTCGCAGTCCAGACTATTCAAATGGGGTACCATACGGGCAGTATGGTAAGCCCATGATGATGGGCAGCATGCCATTATGGGGAGTCTCAGTAGACGACTTGGGCTATCAGTTTGATGAAGATCAAATCAACTTCGAGGCGACGGGTTGGTACGGTACTGATAGCAATCGTATAAGACTACGCACGGAAGGTAGTGCTCAGACTAAAGATGATAAAGAAATCGATAGCTTAAGCTCCCTTGCTTATTGGAAACCACTGAGCATTTTTTGGAATGGTGAAGCTGGTGTCGCTTACGATACTGAAAACGATAACGCTGCCGTAATGGCAGGTATTGTCGGTACCGCGCCTTATTTTATCGAAACGGATGCGAGAGCCTACTTATATACCGATGGTCAACTTCGTCTTGATTTGGGCGCAGAGTACGAATGGCGTTTGGATCAGCATTGGGTTGTCATACCGGAGGTTGGATTGACAGCCTTTAGTAAAGATGACCATGATAATGGTATTACCAAGGGCTTAAATGAGATGGAAACTGAGGTCAGGCTGACTTACGAAACGTTCAATCGCCAGCTAGCCCCTTATGTGGGTGTTAGTTATGAGACAGCGCTTGGCAAGGCTCGTGGCCAACGACGTCAAGAAAATGAATCAGTTGATAGCAGTAGTTTGACTGCGGGAGTTAAATTCTGGTTTTAGCTGTCTACCCATTTTAATTTAACAAAACAATGGAGGTCATATCATGGAAGCTGCTAAGCAAAAAAATATGAACCCTTATGTAAAATTTACCTTAATGATTCTGACATCGACTGTCATCATGTATATCATGATGTACTTCAATACCTACCAGTGGGATCACATTTACTTTAGTGAAACCCGAGCTTATATGGCGCTATACATGGGTGCCGGTATGGCAGTCGTCATGTTGGCATTTATGACCAATATGTATAAGAAGACCAAGGTCAATTTGATGATCTATGGTCTAAGTGTATTGATGTTTGCAGTTGGTATTTGGGGCGTTAGATCTCAAGCGACTGTCGATCAAGTCGATTGGATGCAGGCGATGATACCGCATCACTCGATTGCCATTCTCACCAGTAGTCGCGCTGATATTGAAGATCCGCGTGTGCAACAGCTTGCTGATGATATTATAAAAGCTCAAAAACGTGAAATTGATGAAATGAAACAGTTGATTGATGAGCTTGAATAAGAGAATGGTGTACCAGTGAACGCTGCGAAAAGCGATTACTTTTTTCTGCTCAGACGCTCAATGACCCAGCCTGCTAGTGGGAAGGAAACTAGCTGTGTCAGCGGAACGAGTATGATAGCTTCAATTAATACCACCACTGGTAGGCTTAAGCCTTGAGTCAAAGGCTTCAATAACGTCAATACGATCAGGAGCGTTGGATAAAGTCCAACATACCCTACCAATATGCGTATCAGTCTGTCTTTGGAATTCTGATTCATGGCATGATACCGATTGATGATTAAGCCTCTGCTTATATAAAAGCATTGAGTTTATAAATAGAGATAAGGCCATTGATGGCCTTATCTCAGTCACTGTTTAAATGCTTCGCTATTATTAATATAGTTGATTCAGTTTAAAAGAGAGTCAAGGCAACCGAGTGCAGATGTAACTGTGGTACTTCAAGCGAGGTTAAAGCTGTCACTCTTTTATCGAGGATTAACGATAGTAAGGATAATCACTATAGCCAACATCAGTACCACCATACATAGTGGCAGGGTCTGCCTCATTCAATGGCCAGTTATTAGCAATACGCTCGGGTAAATCTGGATTAGCGATAAAAGGACGACCAAACGCGAATAAATCACCGTAGCCTTTTTCTAAAATGTTTACGGCTTTTTGTACCGTGTATTTGCCAGCATAAATAATACGTCCTGAGAACTCAGCTCTGACCGCTTGATAAAAAGTGTCTGGTAAATCAGGCGCATTATCCCAATCAGCTTCTGCAATTGACAAATAAGCGATGCCCGCTTGCTCAAGGACTTTAATCGCTTCAATATACGTATGATGAGGATCTGACTCTACCAATCCTAAATACACGCGTGTCTCATCCGTACTCGCAAACAAAGGCGCAAAGCGTACGCCTAAACGATCAGCACCCACCACATCACTGACAGCAGCCACGATTTCTTTTAAGAAACGCAGACGATTGGTCAACGACCCACCATATTGGTCATCACGGGTGTTGCTATGCTCAGAGATAAACTGATTGACCAAATAACCGTTAGCACAATGCAGCTCTACCCCATCAAAACCCGCTTCCAATGCATTGCGTGCGGCTGCCGCATACATCGTTACCAGTTCACCAACCTCATCAGTACTGAGTGCGCGTGGCTCACTTGGATCAGCCAATGCACCTGCACCTGGGCCTGTTTCAATAAAGACTTTTACGTTGTCAGCAGCGATCGCTGATGGCCCTACCGGCTGAGCACCATTAGGCTGCAAACTGGTATGAGACACACGCCCAACATGCCAAAGCTGAGCAAAAATAATACCGCCTTTGTCATGTACTGCTTGCGTGACTTTTTTCCAGCCTTCAACTTGGGCTGGTGAATGAATACCTGGCGTCCAAGCATAACCTTGACCTCTTGGCTCAATCTGCGTACCTTCCGTCACCATAAAGCCTGCTGTCGCACGCTGTGCATAATAGCTGGCCATTAAGTCATTAGGGATATTGTCAGGTTGCGTGCTACGAGAGCGTGTCAATGGCGGCATGACGATGCGGTTTTTAAGCGTATAAGGCCCAAGTTCTACAGAGGAAAATAGTGTATTTGTGTTTAGAATGGTTTGTGTCATAGAGGTCTCTTTTAAAGCAGCTGTTGGCTTATTATTAAAGGTATTTGGCCTGTTTTGATGCTTAATAGCTCATTTAGTGGCTACTTAAGCAATGTTGGTCAGCATAGCGTTTTGCAGGTACAATTAGAAACAACCGTTTCTTGTTTAAGATACAATTATTAATGGTATGAAATTATGAATGGTATGAATCGGCTCGATATCAAGCAACTTAGAGTATTGCAGGCGCTGCTTGATCTGAAAAACCTGTCACAAGTCGCGCGCAAAATGGGGCTGACCCAACAAGCCATCAGTGAGCAGTTGCGTAAGTTACGTGAGGTGTTTGATGATCGTTTGTTTATTCGTCAAGGGAATAGCATGGTGGCAACGCCAAAAGCCCTGTCGATGCAGCAACCCATTGACCACATACTAAAACAATTAGAGGGGCTGTTGGAGCCAGAGATTTTTACGCCGCAAACATACAAGGGCATATTTACGATTAGCGCGACTGACTATGCGACGCAGGCATTATTACCGCAATTGTTTAATATTACGCGACGCGACGCACCAGATTTGAAGTTAATCGTACGCGATTTTGCCTCAGACAATATCAATCAGCTGATTGCAGCAGGCGAGCTTGATCTGTTAATTACCTTTCCTGAATTTATCCCTGATAACTTATCGTATGTGACTTTATTTGAAGAACAACATTTATGCGTGACGGGTTGTGAAAATACCTTTACCACAGAGCCATTAACGCTGGCGCAAGTGGCTGCACACGCGCAGCTAGTCGTGTCACCTTCGCGTGCTAATTTACGTGGCTCTCATGATCAATGGTTTGCAGAAAAAGGTCTAAAACGAAATATTGTGATGTCAGTTCCAAGCTTTTCGGCTGTACCAGATATTTTGCACACGACTGACATGATTGCGTTTTATCCTTCGCGGCTATTGCCGAGCAGTAAGGTCAAAGAGCTTAAGGTTGAAGCGTTGCCCCCCACTTTTAAAGTCATCGCGGCATGGCATCCACGTACTGCTGACAGTGGCATACATCGTTGGTTAATCGAGCAATTACGAAATCTATAGTAATTAACTTAGCTATAGCCAACTTTGAAACGACATCGAACATTCTTAAACTTGAGCTTGACGGAAATAATGTAGTGGCAAAATATATCAAATAGAAGATGTTATCTCTTATTTGATATATTGTTAATAACTGCTCTATTAACATAAAACATCCTTTGAGTCTGAGATTCAAAGGATATTTTATTTTTGATAATCATGCTGAAATACCACGCATTAAACGTTTCAACATATTCAACCAAACTGAAAGGCTGATATTTGCGTTTTTAGCACTTGCTCAGAATAGATTTTGCGACCTGCATCACTCCCTGCTGCACCCACCGCTATCATAAGCGGTAACAAATGCTCCTCTGCCCCTAACGGATGTGAGTCAAGCGCGTGAGGAGCATTTTTCCAATTGGCCAAGGCCGTGAGTCGTTTATCCGAATCTGCTGATTCTACAGTATTCGTTAGCCATTCATCAAAACGCTCTGATGGTTCAGTAAAACTGGTATCGCCATAACCGCGCATATTATGAAAGCTCATGCCGCTACCGACGATTAGCACACCCTCTGTACGTAATGACGCCAATGCCTGACCAGCAGCCAAATGCGCTTGTGGGTCTAAATCATGACGCAAAGATAGCTGCACCACTGGAATATCTGCCTCAGGGAACATTAGCTTAAGCGGTATAAATACCCCATGATCAAAACCGCGCTCCGCATCTTGTTTATTACCTACCCCGGCCTCTATCAGTAGACTACTGACTTGCTCCGCCAATGCTGGCGCGCCTGAGGCTGGATAAGTCAAATTATAAGTATGCTCAGGAAAGCCATAATAATCATAAATGAGATCAGGTTGCTTGCCAGCGGTGATACTAAATTCAGCCGTCTGCCAATGGGCACTAATGATTAAGATAGCCTTTGGTCGCTCAGGCAAACGAGCAGAAATGCCCTTTAAAAAAATTGCCATCTCATGCCACGTATCCGCTGGTTGCCAATCCATAAAAAAACAAGGCCCTGCACCATGCGGTATAAACAGTACAGGCTGGCTGACTGGCTCATTAGATAAAAGTGTGGTCATGGCTTTCCCCTTGTTGCTTTTATTAAATGGCTCTAATTAAACAGCTTTATTCACGAAAATTGAATAAAACCATTTACAACTATAAAACCTATCCTAATTTTTCTGATAATACCTTATCCATACTGAAGGAACCGCCACCTTGGATGGCTAAAGCAAGCGTAGCTACCATCAAGGTTAATGCGTATTCATAACCACCATTATCAGCGAACAGCCCATTACTGATATGGACAGAAAAAATAGCCACCAACATGGTAAAGGCTGCGGCTAAAGCAGCTGGTCTGGTTAGCAAACCTAATACCAGAGCCAGACCACCGAAGAACTCAGCACCACCTGCCAATATCGCCATCAAGTAGCCAGGCTCCATACCCATACTGCTTAACCACTGGGCAGTGCCTGCCAATCCATTGCCACCAAACCAACCAAACAACTTTTGGGCGCCATGGGCTGCTAAAATCAGGCCAACGGGTACCCGAAGCACTAAGGCCGCTGCTCCAGCTTTTGATGTCAAAATAGTATCTAATAGTGATGATTTCATTGATGCTTACTCCATAACGTATGATTAGAATAAATAGTGTCGAAAATGATATAGGCACACTTTACTATCAACGCTATAAAAGAGTAAGCTCAGTTATATTGAATAATTATCAACATAATGTTTATAATGAATTTGATATCGAGAGAATTATAGGGACAGATATGGATAGAATCGATGCCATGCGTGCTTTTGTCGCGGTAGTGACAGAAGGCAGCTTTAGTAAAGCGGCTATTACGATGCAGCTCTCGCCGCAGCTAGTAAGCAAATATGTAGCAAAGCTAGAGGAGGAACTACATACTCGCCTACTCAACCGCACTACACGCAAAGTCAGCCTGACAGAAGCTGGCAGTCAATACTTTACGCATGCGCAGCAGATTTTATTAAGTATTGATGAGATGGCATCGCAGTTAGGCGGCTTACAGCAGCATCCTAAAGGCGTCCTGCGAATCAGTGCGCCCGTGTCCTTTGCCTTAAAGCATATGGCAAAGCTCATCACTGATTTTCAGGCGCGCTATCCGTCAGTTACCGTTGATCTGCAGTTGAGTGATCGAAAAGTAGATATCGTTGAAGAAGGGTTTGATATTGCCCTGCGTATCGGACAGCTCCAAAGCTCGTCGCTTATCGCCAAGCAGATTGCTCCGATTCGCGTGGTATTATGCGCCTCGCCCGAGTACCTCAAAACTCATGGCACCCCTAAGCAGCTTGAGGATTTAGAATCGCATCGCTATTTGCATTATAGCTATATGAATGTCGAAACTAAGGGTCAAATCTACAAATACCTAAAGACCAAACAATTCAAAGAACGTAGCGTTTTCCATAGTAATAATGGAGACGTACTCGTTGAAGCAGCTATTGCAGGCGGAGGGTTGATATTACAGCCGACTTTTATTGCTAGCGAAGCATTAAGCACTGGCAAGTTGGTCGTAGTGTTGCCAGAATATGAACCTAACCCTTTAGGCTTGTATGCTGTCTATGCCCATAGAAAACTACTACCTCACAAAGTCAGATGCTTTATCGATTTTATGACCGACTACTATGGCACGCCGCCGTATTGGGATGAGAATATACAGCTCTAAACATGGAGACATAAAAAAGCCACGACACATCATGTATCGTAGCTTTTGGTTTAAGCAAACTTAAGCGAGCGCTGACCTAACTATTAGACCCAACCTTCTTCCAATAGATGCTCAGTATTACTGATTTTAAAATTATTGCATAAGTCATAGAATGCCATTGGGTCTTCAACGTTATCGAGCAACTCTCGTTTATGCAGTGCCACAAACAGCGCCAACGCATACGCTGCACTATGGATAGATTTTTTAGGATTGAAAGTAATATCAGTAAACCCTTGATATTGAATCACTTCCTCATGTAGCTGAGGGTTTTGCTTGAGCGCATTCACGTACAGCCAATCATAGAATGTCGTTAACGGCTCTACGCCCCATTCCATACCAAAGTAGTTGTAACCAATGAGCTCGCCCGAGGTCATCAATCGCTCATCCTTTCGGGCTTGTCTTGGTGGCGCGGTAAGCAAATCCGTATAAGGACCACCATCTTCAAAGATCATACTGGCTTGAAAAGCATTTTCGACACTATATGGATTGCCATCATGCTCATCGGTAATCTTTAAACTAAACGGGCTTAGAGGAAAGCTTAGCTTATTACCAGATTTACTAGACAGCTCTAACACGTGCTTAAATCCATACTTTTTGCGAATGACTTGCTGTAAGTCATTGATGGATTTTTTCTTTTGTCTGGTCGCAAATCCCACATGTCGCTCAAACATAACCATATCCGTTTTTACCAAATTGTCACTGTTGACTTTGGGCATGAATACGGGTCTTTGTTCTATCGTATTTGGTACTTCTTCCATAGTGATGTGCCTTAATATCAATGGTCTTGTATAAA
Organism: uncultured Psychrobacter sp.; assembly: GCF_947500265.1. Taxonomy (GTDB): domain Bacteria; phylum Pseudomonadota; class Gammaproteobacteria; order Pseudomonadales; family Moraxellaceae; genus Psychrobacter. Next base: position 115,452 of record NZ_CANMRN010000008.1, read on the forward strand.
TAATTTGTGTTAACGGTGCTGATATCACCTGCTGTTGACGGTGTACTCTGTCATTGCTAGCAGCATTTCTTATTATTGTTGTTTTATTCGCTAGCAGCCAAATACAGTGACTTGATCGAAAGCTATCGAGAGTTATCGCACCTTATCAGCGCTCGCTGGGCAGTTTATCTTATTCTTAGTCATTTATCCTGCCCTATTTTAAGGTTATTGATAACCTGACTGATTTTTTGGCATCAATGACTCATATGGCGTAAAGGTAAGTAGTGCGCTTAACCTCTATTTGTCTTACTTTATCCTAATCGCCGTCAAATCAAGGCTATTTTTTATCAATGAACAGCAAATGTACGTACGCCACTCTTTCCATAAACATGCGCCTACACACGTAGAATACGTCGAATAACCGCGATAATCTCCGCATAGTGTGACCTAAGTATGTTGGCTCAAATACTAGAGCGCACACAAAAAGGTGACTCGGATATGACTGAGTGGCTAACTTGGTTTCTACAGACGCTAGAGCAAGCAATGCTATCTGCCCAGATGACAACCAATAAGATTATCAGCAAAGCAAAATTTTGGCAGCCGCACCGTCAACAAGCCATAAATGCAAGACAGGTGCCTATGCTCAATACCTTACTAACGAGTTTTTATGGAAAACTGACCAAAAAAAATGGGCAATGATGACTAAGTGCTCGGCTGATACTGCGTTAAGGGATATTAATGACTTGGTAGAAAAAGGCATGTTAAAAAAATCTGATGCCTCAGGGCGTAGCACAAGTTATGAAGTCATGCTGTGAATTTAGAATATTAATAAACAATTTTCTAAGGACGCTTCACAATTTGAGAAACGTTAAATTAGGGAGGATCTAGAGTATCAAGGCTCGCGGTCTATTATTAGTGGTTCCATTATACCAGTCTGTTTTGAGTAGTCTATTAATAGATTTGAAGGCTGAAGTAGCTGGTTCCTTTAGTGTATACCCTTTTAAAAGGACAATGGTATGTTAGTTAAGTTGTTTTGGACTGATAGATGGAATAATGGAGATTTATATCCAGAAGGTATAATTTTAGAAAACAGTTCAAATATAAAGGGACTAATTTTTAACCTCTTGAATGATGATGGAGGACTTGGATTGAGCTATCTAGGAAACTGGATGGACGAAGGGCTTAAAGAAATTAAAAAGGTAAAACAAGGAAGCTTGAACTTTTATGACATGTGGGGGCAATCTTGGGGAGCAGAGGTTAGAAAGGGTGAAGTATTAATTTATTGGGGTTATGACGATACAGAGCTAGAAGAAACAATGAATTTTTCTAGCTTTCATAAAATACTAACTAATTGGATGATTCTTATAAGTAAAACACCATGCTTAGAAGCAGAAATGTTGTTTGAATGTTGAAGTGATCTGTGCCGTGTGTTTTATAGTTATTAATTTCATATCGAACACTAGCAGTTCGATGCCTGTATAGCGCATCGATTAATATGACCCAGAGGTAATAAAGTAATGATCAAACAAAAAAGTTTTAAACCTTATTCATCAGAAATATTACCAGTAGGATTCGTTTATCCTGCTGCTTACATCCAATTGACAAAAAATACAGAAACAGTCAAGTCTGATGAATATTTTCAATGGTGGTTCTTAGACTCTACAACTGAAGGAGCCAAACTATCATATAGTCTTAGAAACAATAAAATTAAGGATTTTAACTTAGTTCCATTCGCTCAAAACAGCGAATGGATGGCTTACTTTGATGGCGATGATTGTTCAGGTGATCCAAGAGTAATAGTAGTTGATCTTACTGATTTGCCTTCATTCATGATATTCGAGAATTTTAATGAATGGCTTACTAAAGCTGAGCAGGATTACTGGTGATAGCTAATCTTAAGCTTGATAAGCTAACGTTTTGTACACCATGAAGTACACTGTGACTATCTCAGCAAGTTAAAACGTTGATACCATCATCCTACAGCCTAGTGTTCAAGTCCTCACTAGGGTACCGCCCTTGTTTCCATAAGATAAGTTATAGGCAATACCCTCCTTTGTTATCTAAATTCCTCTCATTTTAACCTTCCGCACCCTTACCTCGTCATCACAACACGGTTCAAGAGTAATGTTTTAAAAATATTCAAAGAAATACGCTTGACCTTACCATGATGTCAACCTATATGCTGTCGCTATAGATTTGAAAATAAGATTAAAAATATAGTTAAAAACGACAGAGGTTGTTATGAAAACAAAAAATACTAAAGCCCCTACTTATCAAGAAGTGCTGAGCATAGAAGGCATGAGTTGCGCCTCGTGTGTCGGGCGTATCGAAAAACAATTAAAAAACATTGAGCACGTTGAAAACGCCGAGGTAAATCTTGCCACTGAACAGGCGACTGTTTATTCATCGCAGCCTGTAGATGTAGCCCAGTTAAACAAAGCGGTAGAGCGCGCAGGCTATAAGGTGACTGAAACCAAGCCTATCGAGCTATCCATAGAAGGCATGAGCTGTGCCTCTTGCGTTGGACGAGTAGAAAAATCCTTGGCAAAAGTCGCTGGCGTGCAACAAGCTACTGTAAACCTTGCGACTGAACGCGCTTGGATTAAAGGCGATGCTCAAATACAAACGAGCGACTTAATTGAGGCCGTTAAAAAAGCGGGCTACGAGGCCAAACTGGTAGAACAAGACCAAAGTGATCGACAAGATAAAAAAGCCTCAGAGCAAAATCAGCTTAAACGAGATTTAGGACTTTCTGCGCTGTTGTCACTGCCCGTATTCATTCTAGCAATGGGCTCGCATATGATTCCCGCCTTTCATATGTGGGTAGTGAATAACCTCGGCACTCAGCAAAGTTGGCTAATACAGTTTGTTTTGACCACACTGGTATTACTCTTTCCAGGCCGACGCTTTTATCAAAAAGGCGTGCCAGCCTTATTGCGTTTTGCGCCAGATATGAACTCGCTAGTGGCGATTGGTACTATCGCAGCGTATGGCTTTTCTCTCATAGCGACCTTTATCCCGCAAGCGTTACCTGAAGGCACGGTGCACGTCTATTACGAAGCCGCTGCTATGATTGTGAGCTTGATATTATTAGGTCGTTATTTTGAAGCAAAAGCTAAAGGTCGTACTTCTGGAGCCATTCAGCACTTAGTGGGCATGCAGGCAAAGACGGCCCGTATACAGCAAGATGGTAAAGTCATTGAAGTCCCTGTAGAAGACGTCACTGCACAAATGATAGTTGAGATTCGTCCAGGCGAGCGTGTGCCTATCGATGGCGAGGTTGTTGACGGTCACAGTTATATTGACGAATCTATGATTACGGGTGAACCTGTTCCTGTGAAAAAACAAGCAGGCGATCAAGTGGTCGGTGGTACTATCAATCAAAACGGCACCGTGAATATTCGGGCAACGGCCATTGGTGAAGATTCGGTATTGGCGCAAATCATTCGTATGGTAGAACAAGCCCAAGGCTCTAAATTACCGATTCAAGCATTGGTGGATAAAGTCACCATGTGGTTTGTACCAGCAGTGATGTTTTTATCAGCATTGACCTTTATAGTTTGGTTGATTTTTGGCCCTGACCCTGCCTTAACTTTTGGTTTAATCAATGCGGTTGCCGTGCTCATTGTGGCCTGCCCTTGTGCAATGGGATTGGCCACTCCCACCTCTATTATGGTCGGTACGGGTCGTGGCGCCGAATTGGGTGTGCTATTCCGTAAAGGTGAAGCGCTACAAATGCTTCAGGATGTGAGCGTAGTAGCCGTTGATAAAACTGGCACGTTGACTGAAGGCAAACCTACGTTAACGGATTTCCAAGTCCAACAAGGGTTTGAGAAAGAACAAGTCCTATGTGTGGTGGCATCGGTTGAAGCAAAATCTGAGCATCCCATTGCCTTAGCCATTGTACAAGCCGCAGAACAACAGAATATTCAACTGCTACCTATCACTGACTTTGAGGCGATGACAGGTTTGGGCATTCAAGCAAACGTGGCAGGACAAGTGATTCACATTGGGGCGGATCGTTATATGCAACAATTGGGGCTTGATGTTGCGCCTTTTGCACAAGATGCGCTACGTTTGGGGCAAGAAGGTAAAACCCCACTCTATGTATCTATTGACCAGCAGTTAGCCGCTATCATCGCCGTTGCAGATCCTATTAAAGAGACGACTCATGCCGCCATCGCTGCACTACATCAGTTAGGCTTAAAAGTGGCCATGATTACAGGTGATAATCGCCATACAGCTCAAGCCATTGCTGCAACATTAAGTATTGATCAGGTAGTGGCAGAAGTGTTGCCCGAAGGCAAAGTGGATGCAATACGCCAGTTGCAAGAACAATATGGTCGAGTGGCATTTGTTGGTGACGGTATCAATGATGCCCCTGCATTGGCTCAATCCGATGTTGGATTGGCCATTGGCACAGGCACAGACGTTGCGATTGAGGCAGCTGAAGTGGTGCTAATGTCAGGTAGTCTGCAAGGTGTGCCTACTGCGATTGCCTTGAGCAAAGCCACCATCAGCAATATCAGACAAAATCTGGCTTGGGCGTTTATTTATAATGTTGCTTTGATCCCGATTGCTGCAGGTGTCTTGTATCCAGCATTTGGTATCCTGCTCTCACCCATTTTTGCGGCAGGCGCAATGGCACTATCTTCTGTTTTTGTCTTAGGTAATGCGTTACGCTTGAAGTATTTCAAAGTACCCGTCATTACAGAGTAAATATAGAATCGTAAAGGATATCCATATAGGGTTTAAACATTAATGCTTAAACCCTTTCTAGGTTAGGAGGAGAAATATGAATATTGGTCAAGCATCCAAAAAATCCGGCATCTCTACCAAAATGATTCGCTACTATGAGCAGATTGGCTTGCTAGAAACAGTAAATCGCTCGAGCTCAGGTTATCGCTTGTATTCTAAAGACGATATAGACGACTTATGCTTTTTGAGACACTCTCGTGACTTGGGGTTTTCATCCAAGCAAATGAAAGAGTTACTGTATCTGCGCAAAAACACCAATCGTCAGAGCGCGGATGTTAAGCAACTGACACAAGAGCACATCACAACGCTGAATCAAAAAATTGCCCAATTGCAGGAGATGGTCGACTCGCTACAGAACTCTTTTGATCATTGTGCAGGCGATGATAATTCAGATTGCGCTATTCTGGATGATCTTGGGCAGGCTAAATAGGGTACTTCCCAACTTAGAAGGCGTTATGCTGTTTTGCATAACTAGAATGGTGGTCGGTGGTAACGCAGTCATAAGTTGTGAGTATTATCTGACTCAAATGTATAGTGAAGCATAATCGAGAAAACTGTTAGCAGTTCCGCTTCAAATGCTTGTTATATCCCGTTTTTAATAGACTCTACTTGTGTGTTTAATATATTCCGCATCATTATAAGCGAGAACTTTACGCCATCTTTTTCGGAAAGAATCTCGCTTAAATATATTTTTTTATCATCATATTGTTCTGGAAAATTGATACTTATATATGTCATTTTTTTCTTCTCAGCTTCCCAGAAGCTATACTTTATTTCGGTATGACCAGCGTACTTTTGGAGAAATCGATCAATGGTTAACCCTTCTTTTTGCCAATTTACTAAGCCTTTTGTTAACCAAACCTCATTCCAACTCTCAAACAAGGGAAAGTGAGCAAAAGTATTTCTAATAAATTTAAACAATGGGCCACCAATTTCAGATTCCATTGGAGGTCTTTGTTTCTTAATTGCCTCAAGAACATACTTAAAGGGCTCATAAGCTAGTAACTCTGCATAAACTGAAAATAGGTTAATCACTTTGCTAAAACGATACCAGTCTTCTTGTTCCCAAAATGAGTCTTCAATTATTTCATCGGCAAGATCATAAAACCTATTGTAAGCAAGACTTAAAAAAATTTCTTCTTGTAATGTAGGTCGCAAATCCATGCAAGTAAACCTCTATAAACATAACGCCGAGTTAAACTGCAAAAAACATGTGTTAGCATTTTGAGCGCAGCCGAACCAACTTTTTTATTCCCGTTTAAACTGCTTGTTATATGAATGTATCAATCATCGATCTTCAGGTTTTGTGTGTTTAACTTTTGCTGAGAACTCTTTGAGTTCTTCAATGCTATATTTGGTATGTACTCTTTCAATTGAAGGAGGCTGATGGTTGATACTTAAACCTATACGTCTAGCCATTTTAGGTCGAATAGGTCGAGGAACAAAACCACCGCCACAATTTGGGCATACATTTTCTAGTATTTCATTTACACATGTGACGCAAAAAGTGCATTCGTATGTGCAAATCATTGCTTCGGTAGAATCTGGTACTAAATCTTTATCACAACATTCACAATTAGGTCTAATTTCTAGCATATATCAACTCCATTTTAATTCACCTAGGGCTTTTTTCTTGGGCTGCAGAGCGTAAGTCGTGTGGCAGCCCATAGCAGCTACTTGTTATATTTTGATGCCTACCAATTAATGATTAATAGCAAAACTGGTCGTAAATCTTCAGATAATCTACTACGCTTATTATCAGGAGATCTCAACTTTCTTGCTAGCCCATTATTCGATTCTTTACTATCACGTACGTATAGTATTTCGAGAATTTTAGCCCGCGCCTATGCGGATTAGACTAGCAGAAAATCTAACTAGTATGAATTGATTATAAAATTTCTGCTTAGGCTATTATTTTATACTTCCTACTTTTATCCTCTCAACCAAGAAATCGACGGCGGCTTTTACCTTAGGCACTAGATAGCGCTGCTTTTGATACAGCAGATATACGGCCATATCAGCGTGCTGCGTGATTGCTAATGGATGCTCAAATTTAATCTCTTGCAATGCGCCTGACTTAAGATATGAGGATAATGCCCATCGAGTGGACATCAAAACCCCTTCACCATCACAAGCCTTTTTTGCTAGCCATGGTCCATTGTTTGAAATTGCGACTGCTGGCCCTGAGACATCATGCCACTGATCGTCCACATAGCAGAGCCAAGGCGTTGGCCCGTTTGGCGCTTTAAAATACAGGCCTTTATGTTCCTTTAACTCCATTACATGATTAGGTGCACCATGCATCTCTAAATAACTGGGCGACGCAACCGGTATAAACCCATTGTCCATGAGCCTAATGGCAAGCACGCGCTCATTTGGCGCATAACCACCGCGAATCGCAATATCGACATCGTCACGTCCTAATGCTGATAACTCATCACTGAGACTGACATCTAGCACAATCTCTGGATACAACTCACCAAACTCATCCAACAGTGGTAGCAGTATTTTTTCACCAAAACCCACCATAGAGCTAATGCGTAACCGTCCCATTGGCGTCGTTTGGTAACTGCGTACTGTTTCTTTGCTTTGCTCAAGCTGATCCAATACTTGCTGCATATCGTCATAATAAACCTGCCCTACTTCGGTCAATTTAACGATTCGGGTCGAACGCTTTAACAGTGTCGCGCCCAAGCTCTTTTCTAAATCAGATACTCGTCTTGATAGTGAGGATGGCGGCACTTTGAATGCACTTGCCGCCTTAGTAAAACTGCCCGTTTCTACGACTTTGCTGAAATACTTGATGGCACGTAATTGATCCAACTGACCTCTCCATTTAGATGAACATTTGAGTATTCTCGCTTTATTATTGTCTTAAAAGCAATAGTGATTCACGTTATTCCTTATATATAACCACATTAAAACCAGTAATAATGTGTTTAACTTAGGGCGTGCTTGATATTCGACCATGGCACTGACAGAAACTATTTTTTAGACAGTTCGACGTTAAAAATAGTAAGTTTAGTCATTCTAAGCGTCTATGTTTTAACAATGAAGTGGCAAAAAATAGTCCTGTCTCCTTCTGTTTATATTGGAGCTGATGCTAAAACTGCCCCATACTGTGTTGTAAATCTAGTTAAGGCACGAGCATTACCGTCGTTTTACGCCTTGTCTGGAACCGTTTTAGCAATCAGCAGTGCCTATTTGTGAATATCAAACACGCCATAAACGTTGCAATGAAAACACGATTAAAAATAACTTTTACGTCAACAATGGAAGAATGACTTATGATTACTTTGCACGGCTTTGCTGCAAGCAACTATTACAACATCGTAAAACACGCTCTTTTATATAAGGGCATTCCGTTCCAAGAGGACCTTTTGTACGCTGGTAGCGATGATCTACTAACCGTCAGTCCAGTGGGTAAAGTACCTGCCATCACCATGCCTGACGGTTTTAATCTGTCAGAATCTAACGTGATTTGTGACTTTTTGGAAGAAACGTATCCTGAAAAGCCGCTATATCCTACCGATGCAGCAGAACGCGCGACTGTACGTCAGATTATGAAAATAGCAGAGCTATATTTTGAGCTACCAAGTCGTCGTCTGATTCCATATGTATTTTCTGGTACTCAAGCACCTAACGCAGTCAAAGAGGAAGTCCGTCAAGTATTGGGCCGCGGTATTATTGCTATGAATCGCTTATGTCAATTTTCGCCTTGGATTGCAGGCGAGCAATTCACCATGGCTGACATCTATGTGCATCACGTCAACACTATTGTCAACGCTTTTGGAGCGACTCAGCTTGAGTGGGATGTACTGGCAGAAGTGGACGGCATGAAAGAATGGAACAAAGCCATGAGTGAAACCGACATTGCAAAAAGCGTTCAGGCAGACAGTCAAGCAAACATGCCTGAATTTATGCAACACGTTAAAGCTCAAATCCAAGCCGCAAACGCTAAATAACATATGACAGTGTGGCCACTAAAAATGAGCCACATTAAGAAAATTACTAAAACTCGATAATCTAAAGAACGACCAATGCCGTAAAGGGATTGGTCTAAAAATCCAACTATTTGCAGGAGCAAATCTTATGACCGATAAAAATAAACAACTGGTTTCAACCATCAGTGATGACAACAAATTAACCCTGTCTTTAAAAGACATCGAGATGCCACAGCCCGGTGCTGACGAAGTTGTCGTTCGCATGGAAGCCATGCCATTGAACCCCTCTGATTTTGGTGTGATGTTCAGCGCCGCTGATATGTCAACCGCTGTACAATCAGGCACTGATGACAGCCCGATCATTACCGCTGATGTGCCTGCGAAATTCATGCCATCACTCAAAACGCGGGTAAATAAAGATACGCCAGTCGGTAACGAAGGCGCTGGTACAGTCGTCGCAGCAGGCTCATCAGAAGCCGCACAAGCACTCATGGGCAAAATGGTTGCGGTGATTGGTGGCGGTACATATCGTCAGTATCACTGTGTGAATGTGAAAAGCTGCATAGAGATGCAAGATGGCACGACTGCTACCGAGGCCGCATCGTCTTTTGTAAACCCGCTCACCTCACTGGCAATGGTCGAAACCATGCGCGCTGAAGGTCACAAAGCCATCGTACATGCAGCAGCTGCTTCTAGCCTTGGTCAAATGCTAAACCGTATCTGTATGGCAGACGGTGTTGATTTGGTGAATATCGTCCGTAAAGACTCGCAAGAAAAGCTATTGCGCGATATGGGCGCAAAATATGTGGTGAACTCAAGCAGCGAGACGTTCCTTGCCGATTTGACCGCCGCGATTACTGAAACAGGCGCTACGATTTCGTTTGACCCTATCGGTGGCGGTAAGCTCACCAGCGATATTCTAAACTGTATGGAGGCAGCTATTACTCGTGACGTAGAAGAATACAGCGTCTATGGCTCAAATACCTTTAAACAAGCTTATATTTATGGTGCCTTAGACCGTGGTCCGATCACCTTAAACCGTAACTTTGGTTTTGCGTGGGGTGTGAATGGATTCTTATTGTTCAATGCACTTGGCAAACTTGGTAGTGAAACGGTTCAGTCCATGCGCAAACGCGTGGCAGAAGAAATCACCACCACCTTTGCGAGCAGCTATACGCATGAAGTGACCCTAGAAGAAGCGCTACAGTTAAAATCAATCGCCGCTTATGGCAAACAGGCGACTGGTGAGAAGTACTTGATCAAGCCTCAAGCTTAATAATGTCTAAAAAGCTGTTATAACTTAAGATATAGCAACTTTCTCATAGACTGATTTTTGATATAAAAAGCAGATACTGATAACGGTATCTGCTTTTTTTGTACTTAATTGTTATTGAACGATGTAAGTAAAAGGCGGTAACTTAGCCTTTTTAAATGCTGACTCTATGAACATTGTCTTTTCGAGTATTGCCTTTCTGTAGACTCCTTATCTGAAAATCAAAGCGTCCTTGTAGTTATATGACTTCTTTGTGATAATTAAAATCCAGACACGCTAACTTTTAAATAAAAATATTAGACATTTTAAACTATCTATTTTTTGAGAGATTACTATGAAAAATATAATGAAAATAATGACGGCCTCCACGCTTGTTATGAGTGCATTTGCGACTGGCTGCCAAACAACGACTAGTGTTACCAAACCAACCGTACAGCCAGTCACAGCAGAGACGTTAGAGGCGAATAACTGGCGTCTTATAGATGCCAAGCTTAATAATGGAGATTTGATTGAGGCGTTATTTTTTGATCCATCAAGACCATTAACGCTGAATTTTATGACTGTTGAAGGCAGCAATATGGTAAGCCTTATGAATACCTGCAACAATATGAGCGCAGGATACAGTGTGACGAATGGCGAGGTAGAACTGAGCGCAATCAGAAGCACTAGAATGGCCTGCCCTGAACACTTAGCAAAGTTTGATAGTGCTGCCGCCACAACAGTACAAGGCAAATATAGCTTTGGTAAAAATAGCGATAACAATCCTGTATTAGTCATCAAGAATGACAATCAGACAGCTCACTTTAAAGCAGTTCCTAAAACAAAAACACCTTAAGGACTGTTACATAGCTCTATCTTAAATTTATGAAAAATGCCTCACTATGAATCAGCGAGGCATTATTTGTATCAACAAACTGCTAGCCTCAGCATCAAAACAATAACAAAAACCGCTCTAGACCGTTTCATAGAGCATTAAAAATAAATATATAGATCAACCATAATAAGGATATGTCATGTCGTTTATTAAATTTTGCACTTTGGCACTCATTGCCACATCCTCTCTAACTGCGTGTAGCAGTCACAACCAAGCCAACTCGAATGATAAAACGAGTGTCAGCCAGATTGAAGACAGTAACTCATTCATAAGCACCCTAAAACCAAGCAGCGCTGAAGCGATAATCGGTCAAGTAACGGGTATTACTTCACAAGACAGAAATCAGCAAAAAGTCACTATCGTCGCCCAAGATGGAAAGTCCTATACCGCATCTATTAGCAAAGCTAATTTTGGTCAGCAGAATGCTTATCAAATGCAAAAATTGACGATGGGTGACTATATAGAAGTTAAAGGTGACGTAGAATCAACAGGCGATCAATCAAAGCCAGATGGCGAGCGTCAGCTAACTGTACGTGCCATGCCGTATATATTACGCAAAATCATTGTCGCTGACCATCAAGTAGACTGCGTAGGCGTTGCGCCACAATCCTGCTTTTTAACAAAGCCAGCTGACCAAGTCGATAGTCAAGTAGATTGGCAGTATAGATATAGTGGTATAGAGGGTTTTGATTATGAGCCTGATTATGAATATACCTTGCTTATAAAAAATACAGCCGTTGCTAGACCACCTGCTGATGCATCGTCAGTGCAGAGCAAACTGATACAAGTCATTGAAAAGAAAAGAACCCAGCCTTAGTATCTAAGATATACCTCCTCTAAACAGACAAGCAACCACACGATTAATTGTTAACATTATTCAACCTGTGGTTGCATCTGACGTTTATTACGCCTAGTATTTCGCTCCTTTGAATAATTCTATTTTTAACAATAACACCTCCATAGGTTTGTCTACTCATAATAAAGAAGGATTCGTTATGCCAATAAATACAACCACAATTATTGATGGTGGCATGGGACGAGAATTGGCGAAGCGCGGTGCACCGTTTCGTCAACCTGAATGGTCAGCACTGGCAATGATAGAGGCGCCAGAGATCGTTCGTGATGTACACCGTGCCTATATTAAGAGCGGCGCGGCAGTCATTACGACCAACAGTTACGCGCTAGTACCTTTTCATATCGGCGAGGAACGTTTTGCGGCGCAAGCACAAGATTTGGCAGCAGCGTCAGGTGAAATGGCACGTGCAGCAGTGACGCTAGAAGGCGCAGCAACCAAAGTAGCTGGCTCCATACCGCCACTGTTTGGCTCCTACCGTGCAGACTTGTTTGATGCTGACCACGTAGAGGATATCGCTACCCCACTGATCAAAGGTCTAAATCCGTATGTCGATTTTTGGCTCGCTGAGACTCAGAGTCTAATCGCCGAGTCTATCGCTGTTCGTGAGCTACTTAATACGCTAGATACAGACAATAAACCGCTATGGGTAGCTTTTACTTTAGAAGACAGTATGGATATCGATGTACCACGTCTGCGTTCAGGAGAAACCGTCGAGGAAGCTGTGGCAACGATGGCTGATCTCAATGTCGAGGCGATACTCTTTAACTGCTGCCAACCTGATGTCATCGAACAAGCATTAGATGTCACGCAAACCGTCTTGCAAGCAAAACAAGCGCAGCATATCAAACTTGGCGCTTATGCAAATGCCTTCCCGCCGCAACCAAAAAATGCTGCGGCAAATGATACGCTTAATGAAGTGCGTGATGATTTGTCCCCGCCTGCCTATCTGCACTGGGCACAAAAGTGGCAAGCACAAGGCGCTTCATTAATCGGTGGCTGCTGCGGTATTGGCCCTGAGCATATTCAGGAATTAAGCCAACATTTTACTGCTACTGTATAGACATAGGCTGATCTGAATATAGAAAATTGTAAGATAGTTAGAATATTGAATTCATCATGCTGACGACCATCGAATGTTATTTGATGGTCGGCATGTTGCTGGTCGTGATGCTAATGCTGTAAGCGTATCGAAAAATTCAGTAGCAGTTGCAGGTTTGAATGAAATCATCGACTAGCTTGTCATAAGTATGCGTATTTTATTCTTAACAGCCTACCCTTCCTACCGCTACCCTGAAGTCTGTCTACCCGTTTGTATTAGTAGGACCCCACTTAGAATCAGTACCAACGCTATAATTTCTAAGCTGGTAATGTCCTCGCCAATTATCGCGCCAATGATGACAGCAACGATTGGAGCAATATAAGTAGCACCAGCAGCCCGCACTGAACCTAACGTCTCAATAATAAAATAATAAATCAAAAAAGCAGCGCCAGTACCCAAAGCACCCAGACCAAGTATCGTTCCCCACATTGCCCTAGTATCTGTCGTCAGCTGGGTTATACCATCAAAATCAATGAGTACGGAAAGCGTTATGACGGCTAACCCCACTTGCCAAGTGGCTAACGCCAGTGGTGGCAATTTTAAAGGAGACAGATAGCGCCGCGCATATACAAAAGATGCACCCACACTCAGAGACCCTGCCAACATCCACAAAACGCCAACGAGAGAGACACCAGTAGCGCCTTGCCATGGTCGCGCACTTAATGCGATACCAGCAAATCCTAGCGCAAGTCCAATCGCCATTTGCTTGGTCGGACGCTCCTCAGGTAAGAATAGCGCCGCGCCCAAAAAGGTAAATATAGGGATTGAACCACTTAATAAACCTGCAATGCTACTGGGCAATAGCGCCGTACCTGCGACAAATCCATAATAGTAAAAAGACGTTGCGAGCACTGACATCACTATAAAGTGTGGCAAATGCTGTAACTGCGCCCGAGTAATTACTTTGCTGTGCCAAGCAACTGCAACCAATGGCAAGAACCCAAATAGCAAGCGTAAAAATACGGTTTGTGAGGGGCTGATTAGAGCCGTTGCCCATTTCATAAAAATAAAATTCGATCCCCAGATGATACCGAGGAGCACCAGTGCAGCATATGCTCGAAACATAACATTGACCTTAACAAATAGATGAGCTGCTTTTTTCAAACAGCTAGCGTCGACAGTGTTTTATTGCTTGTATTAACAGTCTGGTATTAACTATCTTGTATCAATAGGCTTGTATTGATTGACTCGTTACACAGAGCGAATGACGCCACCATCAACCCTTATATTCTGACCAGTGATATATCCAGAAGCTTCAGATAATAAAAAAGCAATCGTTGAGGCGACTTCTTCAGAGGTACCATAACGTCCTATCGGCACACTCTCACGTCGCTCATCGACTTCAGGTAAGCTATCAATCCAACCAGGCAAGACATTATTAATACGCACACCTTTTGCTGCATAGTCATCTGAGAAAATCTTGGTAAAAGCGCCAAGGCTGGCACGAAAAGCCGTTGACGTAGGAAAAAGCGCAGTCGGCTGCGTTACCCAAGAGGTAGATATATTGACGATAGCACCGCTACCCTGTGCGACCATGATTGGCGTGACCAAACGAATTGCACGTACCGCACTAAGAAAGTAAACCTCTAGCCCTTTATGCCAATCCTCATCAGTGATGTCTAAAATAGGTGCGCGCGGGCCGTGACCAGCAGAGTTTACAAGCGCATCAATACGTCCCCACTGTTGCATCGCCGAATCGACCAAGCGCTGTACATCTTCATTAATAAGGTTGGAGCCAGTAACACCAATGCCGCCCAGCTCCTTTGCTAAAGCCTCACCTTTCCCAGAGGAAGACAAAATAGCGACATGATAACCATCTGCTGCAAGTTTACGAGCAGCGGCAGCACCCATGCCTGACCCACCTGCTGTGATAAGCGCTACTTTTTTTGTCGTTATAATATTATTCATCTGTCTTTCTCCATTAGTTATCGTTTCATTTATCATAACCAATAAAATCAGATTCCTAACATCATAATAAAAGATGCTAGACTGTAGAAAATCTACAGTCTAGGAAAACAAAGTGCCAAACAGCCATCGTACATTGCCACCGCTCAATGCCTTACGTGCATTTGAGGCTGCTGGGCGTCATCTTAATTTTCGGGCGGCGGCGGATGAGCTGTTTGTGACACAAGGCGCGGTCGCTCAGCAGGTAAGAATGCTAGAGGAGCATATCGGCTTTCCTTTGTTTCAAAGACTACCAAGAGGCGTGGCGCTCACCAGCCAAGGTTCTGTTTACTTTGCAGAAGTTACTCGAGCTTTTAAGATTTTGGATAAAGCAACAGCTCAGCTACTCAGAGAACCTAAGACTGTCACTATCAGCGTGACGCCGACTTTTGCCACTAAGCTATTACTGCCGCGCTTATCTGCTTTGACTGCTGCGGTCCCTGATGTCGAGTTGCGTACTGTAGCGACCGAGTCCGTTGCAGATTTTGACCGTGATCAGGTAGATATCGCGGTACGCCTGACACGCCCACCATTCCCTGCGGCATTTGATACTCAGCTACTGTTTAAACAAACGCTTGTAGCCGTGGCCAGCCCTCACTTAATGGCCAATAGAGAACTGCCCATATCACTTGAAGTGCTACAAGAGATGCCATTGCTCCATGACTCACATCATCATTGGCCACGATTTTTTGGTACCACAGATAAGCTAGCTGGCGCTGTATTTAATCAAACCGCTTTGGCTTTAGATGCAGCGCTAGCGGGTCAAGGTGTTGCGATTGCTTGTCAGGCTTTTGTACAAGCGGATTTGAATGCAGGAAGATTGGTTCAGGTAAGTGAGTCAACGCTAACAGTCGATCTAGATTATTATCTCGTTCGCAAAAAGAGTTCGTCATCAACACCGACTGTCGACGCTGTCTGGAACTGGTGTATCACTCATTTAGCACTGGCTTGATTTAGTCAGGGATAGCTAAGCATTAAGCTAAACGTCAATATAAATAATCTAATCTCAAACTTATTAACGTAATTAGCTTCTGAGGCTAACTACGATTTTAGTCGTGCTTTTCTATCCCACTACAGCCGTTCTTCAGCATAACGATGCAGACCTTCCTACTTTCTTATCCTCATCTTTTTTCCTCGTTTTATCTTTTTACTAACTACCCTAACTCAGAAGTAAAGTACAGCTACCTATCCCCTTCTCAATCAAAAAACGCCCTATTTTTACGCGATTAAAATACTAAGTTTTTATGTCACATTACGTACAACTTACACAGTTAATTTATCACAAACAATTATCGGCTAAATCATTACTTAATTTTGTATTAGTATGCATTGGTATTCATTAAATGACTGAGGATACAAGTACTTACATTACCTATAAGCATACTCTTCTTTATATAAATTTTAACTTGTTGTATATGCCTAAGGACCAGACATGACTGCTAACACACAAGAAGCTTTGACTAGCGCAGCACTCAGTTTTCAATTGATGACGCGAGCTGAGCCTCCAGAGTTGGTGATTGCCACGATAAAGTCGTTATTAGCAGTAAAAGAAGTACACGATGAGATTTTGATTATCGATAATAATAATAAAGAGACGTCGTTATATGAGCCGTTGGCAGCATTTTGCCAAAGCTTAAACGCTGAGCTGAATGTCCATTTTTATCACATTGATCGTGTCGAAGGATTCAAAGCGGGTGCTTTAAACTTGGCACTTGGGTTGATGAGTCCAGACTGTAGTCACATTGTGGTGGTCGATAGTGATTACCAAGCATTACCACATGCTAGAGCCTCTATTACGCGGGCTATCGCTCA
Organism: uncultured Psychrobacter sp.; assembly: GCF_947500265.1. Taxonomy (GTDB): domain Bacteria; phylum Pseudomonadota; class Gammaproteobacteria; order Pseudomonadales; family Moraxellaceae; genus Psychrobacter. Next base: position 131,991 of record NZ_CANMRN010000008.1, read on the forward strand.
ATATCCTGAACATACCCTACTGCAGTTTCCGCAGTTTTATCGTAATGAAGGACAGCTAGATACGCATAGCGAGTTGAATCACTATTTTAATCATCATCTGTATCGCTCTTTTAATCGCAATCGCACCTTATCAACGGGTACTTACGCAGTCATTCGACGCTCAGATCTTTTGAGTATAGGAGGCTGGTCAGGCGCCTCTATCACTGAAGATGCTCAGATGGGCGTGCTTATGCATCGACAAGGTTTTCGCAGTCAGTTTGTGCCAGAAGTTATTGCCACAGGCTTACTACCTAACACGCTAGATGACCTGATATGTCAACGCCGACGCTGGATCTACGGCAATATGCAAGTGCTCACGGATTACTTGTCAGTCCCGCACAACTCTCCAGTTCAGTATGTCTCACAATCCAAAAGTATGAGTGAACGTTTAGCATATATACGCGCTCATCTGTCTCAGCTGAGTGCTTGGGTAAATTTCACAGGGTTTTTTATCCTTTTGCATATCTGCTCATTACTGGTGATGGTTGATATGCTCTTAGTAAATAACGCTGACGTATCGATGCTTGCCCCTCTATATGTGGTTTATGCAGGCTATGCGTTTTTTATCCTTAGACGGTTGTGGGCTTATTGCCGTGATCAATCGCCTCTCAATCAACAAGTAGATGACAACCATCAGCCACGTTTTGGCAGAAAGATACGAGCATGGTTGATGCACTTAAACTTTTGGGAAATTGGCGCCTTGTCATGGCTGCCGGTGCTGTGGGGACGAGAGAAACCTTTTGTCTGTACACCTAAACAGAACTATATCCAAAATCGTCAGTCATTATTTCTTAAGAATATAGCGGCGTTACCAAAACTGCTATTGGTGCTAAATATCATTACAGTCCTAGTTGTAGCACCGTTTTCACCGCTCTACTCACCAGTACTATTTATATGTGCAGCGGCAGTTTGTATTCTCAAACTAAGCGCAGCCAAGGTCGCAATAGATAATTTCTCTGATGCTCGAGCAGACATACCAAGTATGAGTAAGGTTCTGAGACAGACTTTAAAAGTAGCCCATGAAAAGAAGACGACTATCACGACATCTTATGCGACGTCTTTATTTAAAGATAAAAAAACCATCGATTCGTAAAAATCAGTACTTATAAAACTAGTGCTTATAAAGATAGCGATTCGTAAAAACTTGCGATTTATATAAGCCAATTTTGAAACAAGGTCATTCTATTGTCTTTTATCGTTTCTATACTAGGTTCCCTATATACCACTCTACTAACCAAAACGCTTATAGCCATGATGCTTATAACTATAAAGGTCTTAAAAACATGATTAGGTCTTCGAATTCACCGCTACGTATTGCCATTATTGCGCATTCACTGTATCCCATTGCCCAGCCTTACGCGGGTGGTCTAGAAATGATTACCCAATTGATTTGTGACGAGCTAGTGGCGCAAGGTCATGAGGTATTGCTTTACGCTCATAAAGATAGCGAGACGAAAGCAACGTTGGTGCCGTTATTGACTCGTCATGAGTTTAATAAGATGGTCTATGATAATGAGCATGAAACGGTCGCCATGGGCCGTGAAGAGATGTATCAATATCTCACTTATCAGATAGCCTTACGAGATATTATCGAACGTGATGAGCGCGGTGAGATTGATATCGTACATAATCACAGTCTGCATCACATTCCGATGATGACAGGCCAAGCATTTGGCGAAAGGTTTTTTACCACTTTTCATACGCCTATTTTTCCACAGTTACGTTTGGCGCTTTTAACACTGCGCTCTGGTACAACCACTCAATTTACAGCGATTAGTAAGCACCAACAGCAGTTATTCGCTGAGTTTGTCCCTTCACAAGTGGTGTATAACGGCATCGATGTCGAATCCTTTATTGCCAATACAGAATCGCTTGGCAATACTGATGGTAGCGATAACGAGGTATATTTTTGGTATGGACGCATCTGCCCTGAGAAAGGCACTCATTTAGCCATGCGGTACTGTATGGAAGCTGGGAAGAAACTTATCATAGCAGGACCTAAAAGCAACGAAGACTACTTTAATCAAAAAGTAGCCCCTTTGTTATTTAAAGACAGTAAGAATGGCGATGACAAACTATTCAGTTACGTAGGTCATGTCACCAAGGACGAGATTAACAATTACTTGTGCCAAGCAACTGCCATGCTGTTTACCAGTACTTGGGATGAGCCATACGGATTGACCTTAGCTGAGAGTTTGGCATGTGGCACACCAGTCATTGGTTTCAATGCTGGAGCCAGTGCCGAAATCATTACTCCAGAGACAGGAGTCATCGTACCTAAGAAAGACAAAGCCGCCTTTATCAATGGTTTTGCTACGATTAAAAACATATCACGCCAAGCCTGTCGTGACCGCGCCTTACAGTTTTGTTCAGTGTCAGCCATGGTAGACGGCTATCTGGAACTGTACCGAGCAGCGTTAAAAAATAGAACGGTGTTGATAAAAGACAATTCAGAAAGCTATATCAATAGTATTAACGGTATCAACAGCTATGAGCTGTCTGATTTAACAAAAGACTCCCTGCAATTTTTTAATCAAGCCATTCAAGCACCAGTTGAAACTGAGAATAATCTTGTTAGCTTTTCTGAGGGATCATAATGATGCGTATTGGATATTATGCTCATCATCACGGCTCAGGACATTGCCGACAGGCAGACAAACTGGCTGCATTGCTACCTAATAACGTAAGATCGCAATTAACGGTATTTACAAGCTTAGATATAGATAGCTATCGTTTTACCGCTATTAATGAACAACAAATCGTGCGTTTGAATGCAGAAGATGAACGACCCGATGACATATTAGCAGGTCGTGCGGGAGAATATTGGCAACCAGCCAGCCTACACTACTCGCCCGTAGGCAATACCGATATCCAAAAACGCAGTCACCAAATACTAGATACTATCTTTCAACATAAGATCGATCTGATGATTATCGATGTCAGCGTCGAGGTGGCCATGCTCTGCCGTGCGGCAAGTATTCCTTACCTTTACGTTAGGCTTCCGGGTATTCGCGACGATGCGCCACATTTGGGTGCTTTCGCTGGCGCGCTTGCCTTACTAGCGCCTTATCCTAAAGCGTTAGAGTCTGCCCAGACATCCGAATGGGTCTGTGATAAAACGCTCTATCTTGACTTTATCTACTCTCAAAAAACCGAGTCATACACTTATGAGAGCTTTATAGATATTTTGGAAAAATTAAGCGTAGGTGGCGAAACTTCTGATCTTAAATCTACAAACCTACCATCTATCGAAGCTCAATTAATAGACAAGTCCGAAGCTACAATACCTATTGTTACCATTATCAAAGGCTACGGTGGACACAAGGCGATTGACGAAAAACTACCGGAGTTGCGCTCACTGCTACCCAATGCATTAATTGTCTCTCTCGGGCCTATAGACGATGACAAACGATGTTATGTCGATATCTCAGCTGAGGTAGATGACGTCATACCATTTATTTGTCATAGCGATTATTTGATGATGGCCTGTGGCCTAAACGCTGTTGCGCAAGCGTATCATTACGATACGCCGCTCATAGTAGTGCCTGATGACAGGCCGCATAATGAACAGGCCGTCATGGCTGAAGCGTTAGTCGCTCAAAACAAAGCGCTAAATTGGCAGCAGTTTAAAACCTTAATAAGTGTCAATGATGGTCAACCTGAATCTTTTGATCAAGTGATTAATGCTCGAAGCAAACAACACCCCACTACATCGGTTGATAGTATTGAAAAAAATAACATTAAGGAAGGTAGCAGTGAGGAAACCAACGCAGCTACGTCAACAGGCGCTCAAGTGTTTATGCATAGCACGACTGATTATCCTACTACTAAGCTTTGGTTTGAAAACTGGTTGCTTCCTCGACTCGACTTAACACCCGAATCAACAATTAAATACTGACTTATTAAAAACAAAAGGCAACCTGATAGCGAGGTAAAGACAAGCGATGACCACTCAGCCAACGAGTAACGCGAGTACGACTTCTGATACTGTACCGATGACCGTCATTACGACTTGCTATGGTCGTAATCGTCATCTCTACAACCTACTCGGCAGTCTAGAAAATAGTAGTGTAAAGCCAGCCGAAGTCATTATCGTCAACGACGACGCCGATCCCAATCGGTTAGCTGAATTTTCATTAAATATCGTGAAGTTACCGACTACGGTTAAATCAGCTGTGAATGACGGTGATGATATTAAAACTACAGAGTTTGATATCGGACATAATCGCAATCTTGGAGCGTTGCAGGCAACTCACGATATGCTGATTTTTTTGGATGTTGATTGTATCGTAGCGCCTACGTTTATTGAGCAAATGTATAAGAAGCTTCTGCAATATCCTAGTGTGCTTTTGATGGGTCAACCGCGCTATCTAACGCGACCATTATCAGTAGAAGAAAATGCACTATTAAAAACCAATCATTTGCCTTTCTCTATTTTAGACGAGATGTCTGTCTATAACCCTTATCGTTATAATTTTGATGAAGCTGATTCAAACCAAGCTCTAACAGAGCAAACCGCTATCAAACAGACTGATGATTACGGTGCATTTTGGAGCCTATGCTTCGCTATCAATCGACAGACTTTTGATAAAATTGGCGGTTTCGACACCCAATATACAGGTTATGGCGCAGAGGATACCGATTTTGCCTTTACAGCACGTCGATTAGGTATCGATTTTTACCTTACTGCTGATATCGCTTACCATCAGCAGCATAGTGTCTACCGGCCACCCCTCAACCATCTGGACAGTATCATTGTCAATGCCAATCGCTTCTATCAAAAATGGCACTGTTGGCCCATGACAGGATGGTTGTCACAGTTTTCCGATATGGAGCTGATTGATTGGACCGAAGAACAATCATCACTGATAGCCGTACAACGAGAGCCTAACGATAACGAGATAAAGCGCGCTCATTGCCCAGACGCTCCTTATGTTTAACTATTTCTAGCTAAACATATCTTAGTTAACCAATATTCTAGTACCGATGAATAGTCACTCCTTTAGGTAGTCGACTCATTTCCTGACGTTCAAAATCCCAATTATGACCATGCCAAAAGTGAGCAGTTTTATCATTGTCATTGAAGCCGATCATTACTATCTCTAACGGTAGTTTTGTCTTTTGAACATGGTGTAAGTATGCTCGAGCTGCCAGCATCAGCCGATATAACAGAAAACCTGATGAGGGTGCTGACGAATGAATATCGGTAAAGCATGGATAGTCAGCAACGACTTTATGATGCTCTGATAGCACACTGTGATAGGTAGGGCTTGATAATAGTTTTTGCATGTTCGAAGGAATATCTAAGATGCGATGAGCAGTGATAGGATCGTCATTAGGGCTTGGATCATCAGCTAATGTTGGAAACTGATAAGACTGGTTGCTCGTCAATATCCCTAATGGCGCGGTCTCTGACATTTGCTCCATCACTGATATATGGTTGCTTCTAGGCGGTAGGCCAAAATGCAGCTTGCTGTCGCCAATCTGTCGAAAAAACAGCAACTTAGGCAGTAAACTAGCTAACTGATGGCTGGCAAAAAAATCAGCATGAACAAAGTGATTAAATAACACCAGTATATCATCGGGCTGTATTAGCATCTCAAGCTGCGTCGTGGTGACAGCAGGATTATTTGCAATTAGCACGACTCGTTTAGCTTCCTCTAGTGCAGTCTGTATAACAACTGGTAGTGTTAAGAAAGCAGACTTCGCTGTGCTTACGTCATTAGATATATATCCGCTATTCTCTGATAGCGAGATACTCTGTTTAAGTGTTGGTTTTTCTGTATTAGACATGGCAACCTTAGTTAATGTAAACTTTTGATTGCTACTTTAGCATTATTAGCGATTTTTATAGAAAAAGCTTTACCTCTATTATACTCGGATAAAGCCTTATCTTAATAAAAGTCTGCCACTTCTTACTTATTCAACTCAAAAATCATATTTTGCCATTATTTCAATTTTCTGACCTACCAGAATGCGATAGTCGCAACATTTCATAGTAGATAAGTACTATTCGTTGGCACTTCTTCTAAATCATATAGAAAACCTTTCTATATCACTGATACTCTAATTGAGTCATTCCTAGATGACGATTCTTTTATTTAGTAGATGATATATCATCAGCTATCTATCTCAGCTCATTGCCGTAACAACATCTTCCATTTATCTCACAATTAATCAGTAAGGAAACATAGGTTGATCTTCAGTAAGTATCATCTCTAGAGTGTTGCTAGTCTTCCGACCCTTAGCAAAAAGCTCCTAAGATTGTATTAATGGTTCAGTATCGGCTAGAAAAAGTCACCTTTCTTTAACTTTCATAAAAGTACGTAACGCTATAACTTGCTATTATCTATTTATTCAATAAAGCGAATTTCAATTCAGATATCTTTAACCATTCAATAAACACGCTTACTTATAATCAGCCTAAAAGGACCTTACTATGAAAAACTTCAACATGAAAAAAATCGCTATCAGCTCACTATTGGCCGTATCTACTTGCTTTGCTATGATCGGTCCAGCGAATGCGGCCCAACAAGTTGTCGTGGTCAAAGACAAACATCAAACAAAACAAGCGGTCGTGGTCAAAGCAAAGCCCAAAGCGAAACAAGTGGTCGTGGTTAAAGCAAAACCTAAGGCCAAGCAAGTTGTCGTAGCGAAACCTAAAGCCAAAAAAGTAATCGTTGTGAAAGACAAACATCCAGCACAAAAAATGGTCGTTGTGAAATCAAGATAGACCAAGCAAGACCGATACCCTATACAGCTTATATAGAACCCGATATATTAAGCAGAGAACACCACTACCTCATCGTCTTCCTGCCATGGCTGAAACTTAGTCATGGCTTGTACAAATAACGGGTGTTCCAACCAGTGTTGTAACCACAGCTGTAATTTCGGGTAAGGCAATTCATAAAAGACATCACGATCTACATGGGCAAATTGACGAATGAACGGCATGATACCGATATCAGCAACCGTCACGCTATTGCCTAGTAGATAGGTAGTCTTAGTCAATAAAGCTTCTAAATCCTGCAGAAAAATTTCACCTTTTTGTCGATATTCTATTTGAGTCATCTCAGGGTGACGATCGGCATACTTGTAGCGATCGAGCCACTGTTTAAACTCATTGTCGTTTTGTGCCATCAGTGCATTAGCCTCAGATGAAATCTTTTCATCTAGTAGTCCTTGAGGATCGTTTTGCTCAAGCGCCCACATCATAATTTCTGCACTCTCTTCAATGACGGTCCCATCCGCTAGCTGTAACACAGGGACTGTGCCTTTCGGACTAATCGCTAGCATCTGATCTGGCTTATTCTTTAACGTGATTTCTCGTAGCTCTACTGGTAACTCGGCGAATATTAGTCCGAGACGAGCGCGCATAGCATAAGGACAGCGACGAAAAGAGTACAAGCGAGGCAACGAGGTGTTCATAGATTCCTCCATAGTTGAATAGGAATTAAGCAATAGGTAAAAAGAAAAATTAGCAGACGCAAACCTACTGACATTAATAGTTATTAAGACGCTGTTAAAGAGGTGACAGATTCATAATTAGCTATAGTTTCTACTAACGACTTTGGCAGATAAGCATCTTTCAGGTGCGCGTGCGGATAATGCTGCTCAATCCACGATTGATAGTTATAGACAGTTAGCGTACCACAATATAATAAATATAGAACCTGTACACCGATGCTACGCGACAGACCCATCACGCAATGGAAATTGATAAGCGTGATGAGGCTACCCTCTACCTGACTACCCTCTACCCAACTCTCATTATTAGCGGTTATCGGTTGTGTCTCTGCCGATTGTATCAATGCTTCAATTTGTTTAAATAGATTAATATAGTCTTGGAGCGATACGTCATTTAATGGCTGCAAATCCAACAAAGGCAAATACAAATAATGAACAATAGCATTCATGCTACCGTTAGCAGCTATTTCAAGATTATGGGCGTGGCTAGATATCTCAGCCGCCAAATCAACAACGATAATCTGATAATGAACTGAGGTCCGATTGCTTTCTAACGGACTTCTCAATTCTAATGAGCTGGAGACAAACAACCAGTACGTTAAATGACTACTTAGATCCGTCTGCATCAATCGAGGTGAAGCAACAACTTTGACCTTGTCATTAATAGCATATGGCGTGAGTGAATACTTTTGACTTTTGGAGAAAACTTTAAAATACCACTGTCCCAAAAATGACATGCCATTGTAAATAATAATGATTGGTGCAAACTTCATCCAAGTATATACCGTGAGTCGACCGCTACTGGATTTTTGAAACCAGCGTATATCCCGTATTGGCTTGTCCTGTTGATAGGCCAAAGCCAACATTGTAAAACTGATCAACCAATATGAAGCAATAATAAGAGCTAAAGGTTCTATAGACTCAAACGCTATCATACTCATATTAGCAAAGTAAAACCCTGCTATAGCTATCAATAAGAATCCTATTACTCCTAGTGTTAGATGCTTGATTACCAGTGCATTACGGATTCGATTTGAGAGTATCAGCACCGTAAAGGCTAACACTGCCCCGCCGAACATATCTAGCAAATGATGTTGATACGTCAACACTGTCGATAGGGCAATCAATGTACATATGCCAGTCAGCAACAATCGATAAAGCATTAAAACCCATCTCTTTTTAGACGCTACAACATCCCATAAAGATACGCCAAGCAACATGGCATAACTGACATGCAACGATGGCAACTGATTAAATGGCTTGTCCACCAACTGTAAAAACTGGTAACCAAACTGCGTCCAATCATCAGGTGTTGGCCGATTGTATGAGAAACGAGCGGGATAGAGATAGAAAATCAAACAGGCGAAAACGGTCGCCAAAATTAGACGATAGAACAGTAAAGATAACTGTATAGACGTACGTACTAAAAAAAAGCTAATAACAAATAAAACTAACGACCAGCTATAAGGAACAATCATAGCGGGAATGAAAGGAATTATGCTGTCAAATGGTGTGGCAAGATTATGAATTTGCGATGGGTAGAGTGTATATAAAGATACGCTATAAACAGTCGTCAAATTATAAAGCAAATAAAATATCGATAACGCAAGACCTAGGTGTTTGAATCTAGTTAAATTTGATGGGGTTTGCAACACCTAGTACCTCGTTTGGCTATTGAATAAACATTTCAAAAAACTTTGGCAATATAATCATAGTTAAAGTTGTCATAATAGCAACTTATTGTTGGCTAAAAACTGCCCAAACCCATTGGAAATACAGTGATTTTGAACTTATACTTGACTATTTTCCGGACTTAGAAGGATTTGAGAAATGCAGTTTTTGAGGATGATAAGTCAGCAGTTGAGTCGATTTACGGCATTGGTTATTATTTTAGCGGCCGCAGTGACATTTATAGAGCCTGCGACTTTTTCTTGGGTGACAGGTGATACCCAAGTCATCGTTCTGGGTGTCATTATGCTCGCAATGGGTATGACACTAGGTAAAGAAGACTATAAGGTGTTGGCCCAGCGCCCGCTTGATATTTTTATCGGTTCAATTATTCAATATACCATTATGCCGATATTAGCGATTAGCGTGGCTAGATTGTTTGATTTATCGCCTGGGCTGACACTGGGTCTAGTATTGGTTGGTACTTGTCCTGGTGGTGTGTCTTCAAACATTATGAGCTACCTTGCCAAAGGTGATGTAGCATTTTCGGTAGGTATGACCACCGTATCGACCATCATTGCACCGTTAGTGACGCCACTTTGGCTCAATTATTTGGTTGGTCAGTCTGTAGAAATGGATGGCTGGGGTATGTTCCGCTTTATGCTACTAGTGACATTATTGCCAGTCGCTATCGGCTCTATGTTAAACATACTATTTCAAAACAAACACTGGTTTAATGATGTACGTGCGGTGATGCCAGGTGTGGCTGTACTGGCCTTCGCCGCTATCGTCGGTGGCGTTGCCGCTGTATTTGGTGATCAGTTCTTGCAGTCAGGGCTAGTCGTTATCTTAGCCATTGCGGTACACAATATCGTCGGCTATATATTGGGCTACTACTCAGGGGCCTTATTTGGTATGAGCAAACCCAAAAAACGCACCATATCTATCGAGGTTGGCGTACAAAATGCAGGTCTGGCCACGGGCTTAAGCACGAAATTTTTCCCTGGTAATGCAGAGTCCGCCATCGCTGCCGCCGTTGCTTGTATTTGGCACTCTGTTTCTGGCTCTATATTGGCCAATATCTTCGCTTGGTGGGATAAGCGTCAGGAAGCGAAAAATCCTACTGTCATCGAGACTGAAGAGACTGTAGAGCTTGGTAAACCAATTAGAAATCATTAGTACCGAGAAAGGTAATACTCAGTAAGATAATACTGAGCTAGGTGATATTGAACTAGTTAGTAAAGCTAAAGCGCTATGAGTTAAAACACTATGCTAGATTATTGTTTCTAGCATAGTGTTTTCTAATAAAGCACCTTCAAATATAGCGCTCTTCAGCATAGTATTTTTAGCATAGCACTATCGACAATTTGCATGAACTACTAGCCTCTCTTCTAGGTTCTCACTTAACGTAGTCTACCGTAACTCATTTCCAAAACGTTTACGCACCTGACGCAAATATAAAGCTGGCGCAATACGCCACAGTAAACTACCAAAGCGCGAGATAGGGTCCGGCAATATCCAACGTTTGCGCCGCTGCAAACCTTGATCGATCTGTTCGGCCATCCATTCAGCACTACGTATATTACCGATCGTTGAGCGTGGATGCTTTGCGACACTGCCATCACGGCCGAGCGCGTGGTTCTCGATAGGTGTATCAAGAAAGCTGGGATAGACCATAAGAATATGTATACCCTCAGACTCTAGCTCCAAGCGCAGTACTTCAAAGAACTGTGTCAGCGCCCCTTTTGCCGCACAATATGCTGCCCGTCCAGGAACGGGCATCCAGCCAGCCATTGAGCCGATACAGATAATTTGACCTTTAGATTCTCTTAGCATCGGTAGCGCAGCCATGGTCAGCTCCACTGCTCCTTGCCAATCTACCGCCATAACTTTGCGGAACACTGCAGGATCAGTCTGATGTGCTGGTGATCGATGGGTAATCCCAGCATTGTTAACCAATAGATCAAGACGGCCAAAGCGTTCGCTAATTTTCTCAATAAGCGCAGCAATATCATCAGCTTGAGTGATATCAGTGACGACTGTCATGACTCTAGCAGAGTCCGCTAACTCACGAGCGCGGGCGATCAGCGCTTGCTCATCTATATCAGCGAGTACTAAGTGATGTCCAGCAGCATACCAGTGCTGTGCCATTGCCCAACCAAGTCCTGATGCAGCACCAGTGATTAAAGTAACATTTATTGATGACATTGGTGGCATTGATGATTTTCTCCCTATCAAGGTTTACGCAATCCATTGCATTCGATGAAATACTCGAAGGTTTCAGCAGACGTTTTTGCCAAAGAGTAACCAAACTCTTCTTTGAGTCGCCTGTTACTCAGTACTGGGCGATAACGCAAAAAATTAACCTGTTCTGGTCCTGTTGGCTTACCGGCCCACTTTGCCACCTGTAAGCCAGCTTTAACCAAACCCACTGGCAGGGTCAATAGCGGTTTATTAAGTCGGTTTGCGATATCCCTCATCGTCAGTGCGCCATCGCCTGCCATGTTGTAGATGCCAGTTTTATCCTCGCGAATACCTATTTCCATAGCACCAATCACATCTTGATCCCAAATAAACACAAAGGGCGACTCACTGCCTTTGAGCGCAAGCACACGTGGTGCCATAAACAGACTGGTAATTTGATTGCGCGTATCAGCGCCTAGTACGGTGCCAGGTCGAAAGATCAGCTGCTGTAATTGTGGATGCTGCTCGCGAAAATCTGCAAGCATTTCCTCGACTTGTCTTTTGTGATCCGAGTAGGCAAACTCAGGATTACCGCGTAGTGCATCTTGCTCATCAATCCATTCAGGATTGTCAGCATGATAGCCGTAGGCAGCACCCGAACTGGTGAGTGTTATATGTGCAATATTTGCTTTGATGCAGCAATCGAGTACGTTGCGCGTGCCATTGACATCGATATCATAGTCACGAGCACGATCTTTTGACGCTTGTAAGATAGATGCGAGATGCACGACATGGGTGATATCCTCTTCTTTTAGTAGCGCTGCCAAACTCTCATCACGCACATCTAATACGTGAATTGGAAAGTCTAGGTCATCGCGCTTGCGAATATCTGTGCCTACTACATGATAATGAGCAGCCAGACGATTGCCCAACTGATGGCCGATGTAACCTGCAGCACCAGTGATTAATATACGTTTATTCATTATGCTTTCATTCGTTACGCTTTTATTCATAGGGTATCCGTGCCCAAATTTGTGAAAGTGTCAGTCCTGACACCAAATGCCATACACCCCAGAACGCCGTGATCAGCATCATGCCACCTGCCTCTGAGAAAAAAGTAAATAAAATAACCAATCCTAGCCCTGAGTTTTGTATTCCTACTTCTAAAGTCACCGCGCGACGATCAGTGACTGGCAACTTGAGCATCAGCCCCATGCCATAACCTAAAGAAAGTGCCAATAAGTTATGACCAACGACCAGCCAAAAAAAGCTATGAAAACGCTCTAAAAATAGCGCGAAATTGCTAGAAAAAGCGATTGCCACAAAAGCCATTAGTACAAGCAATGAGAAAATACGTAGCGGTTTTTGGATACGTACAACCAGATCGGGCAAGCGTCGTCCTGTTACCATCCCTAGTACTAAAGGTAACGCTAGCACTAATAGAACCAGTATCAGAATACTGCTAGGCTCAATCGTTATCCTTGTCAGATACTCACGCGTGTGTGGGTTAAGCCAACCATAAAAGGCAAAATTGACTGGTGTTAATATAGCTGCAGCGAGGCTTGATACCGCTGTCATACTGACTGACACCGCGACATTACCGCGTGCCAGCCAAGTCATAATGTTAGAAAAACTACCACCTGGGCAAGACGCGACCAAAATCATTCCTAGTGCCAACTCAGGATCAATATTCAACGCCCACGTAAACAGACACGTGGCTAGGGGCAATAGAAAGAATTGAGCGAACAGACCCGCTATCGGCGCAATGGGAGACAAAACGATACGCTTAAAATCTTCGAGGCGTAAGCTCAATGACACGCCGAACATCATTAGCGCCAAGATCAGATTAAGCAGAATTAAGCTCCGTGGCTCAAACGCCACTGCCGCTATCATACCTCTGATGCCAATACAGGCTGTTCTGTTTCAAGCTCGGCAATATGCTTGGACAACGTTTCTAAGTATTCATCTTTGTTCACGTAATATGCCATACGCGCAAGCTTAATATAGTCATAGCCCCCATCGAGTGTCTTGCCTGCACGCTGACGCTTCACTTTATTGAACTGTCTAACGGCTGCTGTATTTTGCTGACGCTGCTGAATATATAGTGCAACGAGCCGCGCTTGTTGATTTCGGCCCTCCCAACCTAATCCTGCTGCCTCAACCATGCCCATCATAAATAAATTATCATGCTTAGGATGAAAGACATTCATATAAAGCTGCGGAGCGTCATGATTGGCAGGCCAATTAAGCTGCGCGCGCTCAATAAATGGATAATCTAGTAAATACCCAGTCGCCATAAGAATCAAATCATAATCATGACTTTCACCATCACTAAAAGTCACCGTATGACCATCGATGCGGCGAATATCACGACGCGCTTTAATATCGCCATGACCCAAATGATGTAATACCAATGAATTGACCACAGGGTGTGATTCGTACATGCGATAGTTTGGGTTTGGCAGTCCATAATCAGAAGGTTTTCCGATGACCATACGAATCATCGCCGCATCCATGCGCTGCTTGATTGGGCGCGGTAATTTTAGTTTTCCGCCTAGTGTGTCAATGGGTTGACCCTTGATAAATTTGGGCAGAAAGTAATAGCCGCGGCGCAGACTGATATCTACTGATTTGGCATGATGTACCGCATCAACGGCGATATCAGCACCCGAATTGCCACAGCCAACGATCAACACACGTTTGTCTTTAAAAACTGACGGGCTACGATATTCAGAGGAATGCATCAACATGCCTGCAAACGTACCCGGCAAACTTGGGATATTGGGAGTGTGCAAAGTACCATTTGCCATGAGCACACCATCAAACAGTCGCGATTGCTTTTGACCATTACACTCACTGACTAAGCGCCAGCCGTCGCCTTCAGGCACCATGCTGACCACGCGCGTGGAGAATTCATAATGTGATTTTAGATTGAACGTATCTGAAAAGTCGCGGAAGTACTGACGGAGCTGGGTATGATGAGGATAAGCCGCGACTGAGTCACTCATAGGAAACTCTTTAAACTCCGTCATACGCTTGGACGAAATCAAATGGGCACTTTCATACATGGTGCTATGCGGATTGTCGATATCCCATAAGCCCCCTACATCTGTGTGTAGCTCAAAGCCGATAAAAGAAATATTGAGTTTTTGCAAATTTCGGGCTGCAGCGAGACCCATTGGACCTGCCCCAATTACTGCGTACATAAGCGCCACCTTAAAAATCCATTTCAATTATATAAATCAGTCAATTCCGTTTGACTGCACCTCTGGTGGGCGAAACCAGCGTACTCCATACCCGTGATAAAACAATAGCATACATTGATACATGAACTGGCTCAAATGAATAAATTGTCCATATAGACTACCTATAATAGGTAAAGCAATTCTCTGCTTTATACTTCTTTTTTACTGATCCTAAAGAACCCACCCTACGCCCAAATGTAGCAGCACTGTCATATTTATAGATGATGCTATTAGCACCTTATCGAGCAACAGCCGTACTTTACCAAACCTAGTATATTTAAAATTGACTCAGTAATTCATTGTAATAGAAATGATTATCATTATAATAACTATTTAAATTACATGCTGGAAATATTCATGCAACTGTCTCGCTTATCTGCTGCTTTGTTTCGTCTTAACTCTCTGAATGTGTCTGGCGCTTCTCTACGACTAGCGTCCATACCCTCACGTTTGCCATCAACGAAATCGCTACCTCTAAAAACACTATGTTCAGTCATCATACTAACCACAAGTCACTCGGCATGGGCGCTAGTAGATGATGCAGATACTCAAACCACCCCTAATGTGGTACTGGACACTATCGTCGTGACCAGTAGTGCTGATGCGTCAGCAGATGGGCTACCTAGCGCATATGAAGGTGGACAGGTAGCAACAGGCAGCCGCGTTGGACTCTTGGGCAACCAAGACATCATGGACACGCCGTTCTCTACCACCTCATATACCAATGAATATATCACCAATCAACAAGCACATAGTGTGGGTGACCTACTCAAAAAAGATTCTACTGTACGTGTGGCTAGAGGTTTCGGTAATTTTCAAGAAGCGTATTTTATGCGTGGGTTTGTGACCACCTCAGACGATACGATGTTCAATGGTCTATACGGCATACTACCTAGACAATATATCGCAACTGAATTGTTTGAGCGCGTCGAAGTACAGCGCGGTGCCTCAGCGATGCTAAATGGCGCGGCACCGAGTGGTGGTAACGCAGGCGGTACTATCAACCTGTTACCCAAACGAGCGGACAATGAGCCGCTACGTCAGCTAACGGTTGGCTATGGTCAAGGCGACCAAGGTAAGGTCGCAGTAGATGTCAGTGATCGCTTTGGTAGCGATGATGCTATTGGTGTTCGTTTTAATGCTGCTTATCAAGATGGTGACAGCGCTATCGACGATGAGTCATCGACCTTGGGTTTGGCTGCCCTTGGTTTAGACTATAGAGGGGATCAGTATCGTCTATCAGCAGATTTAGGCTGGCAAGATAATAAACTATCAGAGACTCGTCCTAGTGTGACGCTTGCCGGTGTCTCTCATGTACCAAAAGCACCAGACGGCTCAAAAAACTGGGCGCAGCCTTGGAGTTATTCAAACGAAGAGGATGTCTTTGGTACGATTCGAGGAGAATATGACTTTAATGACAATATTACCGCTTATGGTGCTTATGGTGTGCGAAATGGCGATGAAGAAAACTCACTAGCCACTTTAACTATCGACAACGTTGATGGTGCGGGTACAGTTTATCGCTTTGACAATACTCGAGAAGATAAAGTACAAAGCGCCGAGCTCGGTCTGCGTGGTCAATGGCAAACAGGTAAGATTGATCACAATTGGGTACTAGCCGCTGATCTTTATGATCAAGAAGAAAAAGGCGCCTACGCTTTTGACTTTGTTAACCAACTTGCGACCAATTTGTACCACCCTACCGACTACGCTGAGGTCCCTTTTACAAGCACAGCAATCTTCGGTGGTAATTTAAATGACCCAAAATTAACCAACAAAAAGCAGTTTCAAAGCTTTGCGCTAGCAGACACCATATCACTGTTCGACGATAAGCTAAAAACCACTTTAGGCGTGCGTCATCAGAACTTAAAAACCACCAGCTATGATGCTAATACACAAGCAGAAACTGGTAGTTATGATGAAAGCGCATGGACACCAAGTGTCGGTATCGTTTATCAGCCAACGATGGACTGGTCTGTGTATGGTAATTATATCGAAAGTCTAGCACCAGGAAAAAGAGCGCCTCTAACTAACGATAATGACGCTGTCACTAATGGTGGTCAAAATCTAGATCCGTACGTGAGTGAGCAAACGGAACTGGGTGTGAAATACGACAATGGTATGATTGGCAGTAGTCTCGCTGTCTTCCGAACTGATGAACCGCGTGCTTATATCAACAACTCAAATACGTTTACTGCTGCTGGAGAAAATCGTCATCAAGGTGTGGAGTTGACTGTCTTTGGTAGCCCAAGTGAAAACATACGCCTCAATGCTGGTGTTACTTACTTAAGTGCTAAGCAAAAAGACACTGGTGATAGTGCATTAAATGGCAATCGAGTGATTGGTGTGCCTACCTTACAGAGCAATGTCAACCTAGAGTATGATTTAGCCGCCGTTGAAGGACTGACATTAACGGGCGATATTATCCACACAGGCTCTCGTTATTCGGATAATGCCAATACCTTAAAGGTTGATGGTTATACTACCCTAGATTTAGGTGCACGCTATCGCACGATGCTGGCAGGACAAGACGTTACTCTAAAAGGTATGGTAACCAATGTCACAGGTGAAGATTATTGGCAGTCAGTGGGCGGTTATGCAGATTCAGGCTATTTAAATGCAGGTGAACCAACGGCCTTAAAAGTATCGGCAACGTTCGATTTTTAAGCTTTATTATTAGGCTTTCTTAGATTCTATAAAAGGGATTAGGCGCGGCCTACTCCCTTTTCTGCTATCAAAAATTTATTTTATTACTGAGTTACTATGTCTTCTCGTACCACAACGTCTTCTCATACCACAGTGTCCTCTCGTACGACCGCTTCTTTATATCATATGATTTGGGCGAATTATCGTCTCCCTTTTCTCAAAGTCATTCTGCTAAATCTGGTCAATGCCGCTGTCAGCGTCGGTATAATTGCCTATATCAATCACACCTTTATCAGTCAGCCAGTATTTGACGCTTTATCTTGGCTTAGCTTGGGGCAGTTTTCACTGCTAGTGTTGTTACTGCTAGTGACAACATTTTTATCGCAATATGCCTTAACGCGATTGGGACATCGATTTGTCTATGAGCTTAGAACCAAATTGGTCAAACAAATCATCGATACTACCGTTCCTCAGATAGACTATTTGGGTAGCGCACGCTTACTTGCCAGCTTATCCTCAGATATTCAATCGATTACCGTCGCTTTTGTCCGTATGCCAGAGCTGGTACAAGGCATTATTCTATCTGTTGGCGTTGGGCTATATCTGGGCTGGTTATCGTTGCCATTATTGTTCATTGTCATGTTTTGGATTGTGATGACGATTTGGATCAGTACCATATTGGTCAAGCATGTATATACGCATTTGACCGAATTGAGAGAGATTAATGACGCGTTATATCAGGATTATCAATCGATAATAGAAGGTCGCAAAGAGCTGGCACTTAACCAACACCGAGCAGAAAAACTGTATACAGATGATTTTTTGGCTCATGCCAAATCGTACGAGAAGACCGTAACCAAGTCTGATACTTTTCATTTATCAGCGGTGAACTGGTCCAATATTATGATGTTCGCATCGATTGGTATCGTGTTTGCAGTGGCCAATTATCTTGATATACCGATGGGGGTTGCTACTACTTTTTCTTTGACGATTTTGTTTATGCAGTCGCCGCTCCTACATGCGGTTGGTGCTTACCCAACATTGCAGACCGCTCAAGTTGCGCTAGAAAAGATACAGTCTTTAGAATTGGCCGAGCATCAGCCGAGCTTTGCGACAGACACGGTTGCACAGGACTGGCAGTCCATAACTCTGAATAATATCAATTATCGCTATGTAGGCAGTAGTAATAGTAGTCATGCACCAGACACAGCGATTAATGATAATGGTCAAAATAGCGATAACAGTGATAGCAATCAAAACCCTACCAATAACATCTTAAAGTCCGTCAATTTAACCTTGCAACGAGGTGACGTGGTTTTCTTAATCGGTGCGAATGGTAGCGGTAAATCCACCCTTGCCAAAATCATTACTGGTATCTTTACTCCTACTACAGGAACGGTACAAGTCGATGGACAAAGCGTTAATTCAGAAAACAATGCCGATTTTAGACAGCTATTTTCTGCGATTTTTAGCGACCAACATCTATTTAAGCAACTGATTGGAGTTCAAGGCAATGAGCCTGATGCGGCCCTAGTGTCTGACTGGCTGCATAAGCTCAATCTACAAGAAAAAGTAAGTGTGTCTGACCATAAACTCTCTACAGATAAGCTGTCGCAAGGTCAGAGAAAACGCTTGGCAATGCTAATCGCTGTCGCTGAACAGAAGGATATATTACTACTCGATGAGTGGGCAGCCGACCAAGACCCTGCCTTTCGCCGCGTGTTTTATCAGACGCTCATCCCTGAGCTAAAAGCCATGGGTAAGACACTGTTTATTATTAGTCATGATGACGGTTATTTTGAACATGCTGATCGATTATTACTGATGAAAGAAGGCCGTCTCATTGAGCTAAATGCCGAAGAGCGACAGCGTGCCAGCAAAGATGCCATTGCTATGCTCAAGTAAATACCAGTAACATTTAATCTAAGCATTTTTTAAGCAAAAAAAGGAGCGCCTTACTATAAGGCGCTCTTTTACTATATCGAGAACAACGATATCTTACCGTTCGCTTATTTTAACCATTTCTGTAAAAACTCAACTCGAGAAATCACCAAAAAGTCTAATAGCGCGATAGCCACAATCGCGATAATAGCAGTCGGAAATATGATAGCCACAACTAATAAAGGAATAGCAAGCGGCCACCAGACGGAAACATCTGAGCCGCGAGCTGGTGGGTTTAATCCAGCGCTATCACTCGCCTGACGAGGACGACGCTGCCACCACATGACATAGCCACTGACACACATAGCGATTACCGCTAGGCAAAATAGCACATTAGCTAGTACGCTCCACCATCCGAGCGTGCCCATATGCAACGCGATACCAGCCGCCATGAATTTACCAAACGCATTATAGTCGTCAAAATGAATATCAGCTAAGACATTACCCGAATAACGGTCGATATGTACCGTACGATCTGCTGTCGGACTTTTCATATCATAGCTCATTGAATCTTGGCTAATGGTCCAGACGCCCGTACTACTTTGTGGCAAGTTCAATTGATAACGCCCTTCAAAGCCGATTTCACGAGCGTAGCGATCTACTGTATCAATCATAATAGGTATATTGGCGGCGATACCATCTTTACCCATGGTCGTGCCTGATACAGGCATTGGCGTCAGCTCAAGCACCCAAGGAACTTCTTTGGTGTCGCTTGAGTTTAGAGCACTGCCATGTGTGGGTGCTTCAGTATGCGCTTCAGACGCTGCCGCACCATGCACATGCGGCGCTGGTGTAGACTCTTGCATGGCAGCATGTTGACTGTGGTCAATCGATACGGGGACAGGTGCAACGCCCCACTTACCCGCAGGGAACTGGCTCCATGCCTGCACTACTCTCTCACCCCACACACCTGCCCATGCCATACCTGATATACAGAAAAACAGTAGCAGTACAGATATCCAACTACCCAATGTCGCATGAATCGTACGGATAAAAGAGCGTTTTTTCTTATTGGCTGCCCTTTCATTAGGTATCAGCATCGCTTTGACTGATTTACGTTTTTGCCACCACAGATACCAACCAGACAAAATAATCAAAATGGTCAGTGATGCCGCCGTTTCTAACAGATAATCACCGACTTTACCAATCAGCAAATCACTGTGAATATCATTGAACGTACTATAAAGACCACTACTGGTAGGCACACTTTGAACGATATCAGCCGTATAAGGGTTGACTGCCACCATATTGCTTTGGTCGTCTGATTTTATCTGAAATAAAGCCACCGTATCGGTATCACGAGGGGCGATATATTTAACCAATGTGCTATCAGGCAAGGTGCTCAGCGCGTTCTTTGCTTGAGTAGAGAGAGGTGATTGAGCCGTAGACTCTGGCACGATAACCGTTAAGCGGTCGTTGTCACGTCCTGCTGTGTTGGACATAAACAGCATACCGAGCGCCGTTATCGCCAAAACAACTAAAAAGGGAGCAACAAAGATACCTGCATAAAAATGCCAACGCCACACTGTGAAATAGCGTTGGTTGTTGGTGGGTTGGTTGGAGGGTGTGTCCATAAATGTGACCTTAAACAATCTTTGGTTGCTCAATAAACAACGTAAACCTATCGATAATAATGGTATATCTACTTGCAAGACCAATCTTAAAGAGTCTCAAAGCAATCTAGAATAAAGCCGTACAGTGACTGCAATACAGCGATGTAAAAACTCTACTGTAAATAATTGTATTCAGAATGCTGCTGCATAATACGAGAAAAGTCTGACAAAAACCATCGTTTAAGACACATCGTTCAAAACAGTAAGTCTGCGTGACTCTATTCGCAATATTCTGTCTTTAGCCTCTTATAATAGTGCAAATACTTCTCAAAACTGTCTCGTTGTAATTTTTTAATGATAATAATTATCATTAGTGTTATTATTAGCGTCGTCATAAATTTGCTTTAACTGTCACAAATAATATTTAATCATTTTAGTCTAAGAGGAAATCTGATGCGGTCTCATCTAACCACTAACGTCATTCGCAAAAAATATCTCACCACAGCAGTACAAATTGGCCTGATCATGGGTATGAGTCACGCCGCTTACGCTGTAGAGACGACAAACAATACTGAAAACGATGAGGCTGCTACACCATCAGCCACCTTAGATTCTATTACTGTCTACTCAGATGGCTATCGTAGTACTGGCACCAAAACTGCATTGGACCCAAACGACGCGCCAATGAGTTATACCAGAATCGATCAAGACCTGTTGCAAAAGCGTCAGGCAGATAGTATCAATGCTGCTCTACGATATGAGCCTGGTGTCAGCGCTGAGAGCCGCGGTACGGTATCTATCTTTGATGAGTACAATATTCGTGGGTTTAAGACCTATTCCAATTTTTATGATGGTCTAAGATTGCCTTATGATGGTGTATATAACCTGATGCCCCAAGTAGATATCTATGCAACTGAAGCGGTCGAGGTGGTGAAAGGTTCGGCATCTTCGTTGTATGGCTATGCAGCACCCGGCGGTATGGTGAACCAAATAGCCAAAGCACCTAAAAGCACTCAAGAAAACGAAGTCCAGCTACGACTTGGCAATCAAAACCTAAAAGAAGTGGCTATCGATAGCACTGGCCCAATCACCGACACCTTGGATTATCGATTTGTGGCGCTAAAACGCCAAAAAGATGGCCAAATGCAAACTACGGAAGAAGAGCGTCTATTGATAAATCCATCGCTTAAATGGCAAGCGACTGATGATGTCTCGGTACTTGCTAATCTGTTTTATCAAGACGATCCAGAGATGGTACCTTCTACTCCATTGCCTGCTGTCGGCACCGTCTACAATGCCAGCTATGGCAAATTGGGTAGCGATGCTTATGCAGGCGATAAATGGAATAAGTTTAGTAAAGAAGTATTCATGCCAAGTGTCACCGTAAACTGGGACATCAATGATAAGTTAACGTTTAAACATATCACGCGCTATACCGATGCCGAAGCGCAGCAGCGCAATATTTATAATTCAAAAGGTTATGTTCCCGGTAGTGATACGATACTAAACCGTATAGCTTACACAACAGATGAAAGCATGAATAACTGGACCACAGACAACCAACTGGCTTATAAGTTTGATACCGCCAATACCTCACACAATCTACTGTTTGGTGTTGAGTATCAAGAGACAGACAGCACCGCAACTTATTATGACGCTGGCGCAGATGGCACACCAAACCTTGATTTATCGAATCCAGATTTTTCACAAATCAGCACCGATATTCTACCATTAGATACCTTTAGTCGATACGATGATATCGAACAAAGCCAGCTTGGACTCTATGTGCAAGATGAAATGACGTGGCAAGACTGGACAGTGGTGGCAGGCTTACGACATGATAAATTCAAAAGTATCCTTGATCGAACCGATACATCGAAAGGTGAAATCCCTAGCGAAAAAATGATCGACAATGACGCGTCAGAAACCAGTGGTCGTTTCGCTGCTATTTATAACTTTGATAATGGTCTATCACCGTTTTTGAGCTACTCACAGTCGTTTCAACCAGTTGTTGGTAGCAACTTCATTACTGATGAACCATTTGAACCGACCACTGCCGATCAATTAGAAGCTGGTATTAAATATCTGTCTCCAGATCGTGCCACTCAAGGAACGCTTGCCGTATTTGATATCACCCAAAAAAACGTCGTGGTAGCGGATGAAATCAACTACAGAAGCCAAACGCAAACTGGTGAAATTGAATCAAAAGGCTTTGAGATATCAGGCAGTCGCATGCTCAATGACTGGGTAGATCTCGCGGCAAGCTACAGCTACAGCTACACCGATGCTGAGATCACAGAAGATGAGTTCAACCCTGATGTAGTCGGCAACACTCCTGCCCAAACTGCTAAACACAAAGCCACGCTATGGGCAGACTACTATGCCACAGACAAACTCACTCTTAATGCTGGCATTCGCTACGAAGACGGCATGCAGATTGACAAGCAAAACTCTGATGACTTACCAAGTGTGACGCTGGTAGATGTCGGCGGTAGCTATCAGATCAACCCTATGCTGGCTGTGGGTGCGAGTATCAACAATCTATTTGATAAGACCTATGTTGGTGCTTGTTACGACATCAATAACTGCTGGATGGGACCTGAACGTCAAATGTCAGTCAGCCTAAAAGCCAATTTTTAATCAAATTTACAAGCAGCGGGTTGGTTCTATTAGTAAGCCAACCCCTAACCCCTAACCCGCTGTTAGAAGGAAAGCACAATATGGCAAAACCTACTCCAAGAGTACTAGAAGTTATTGGCACTAGATACATTACGCCAAATATGTGCCGCGTCACGCTTGGCGGTGCTGGCATGGTTGATTTTCCTATCGATCAAGAAAGTGCTTATATCAAACTGATATTCCCTCAAGATGCAGGTAGCCGCCCACTGATGCGTACTTATACGGTGAGCGTGCAACGTGATGGCGAAATAGATGTTGATTTTGCTTTACATGAGACGGAAGGACCTGCATCGGCATGGGCACGACATGCGCAAGTCGGCGATCAAATTCTGATAGGTGGTCCAGGGCCAAAAAAGCTCATCAACAATGAAGCAGATTGGTTTTTATTAGTCGGTGATATGACCGCGCTACCAGCGATTACGGTCAACTTAGCCCAGTTGCCTACTGATGCTCGTGGTTACGCAGTACTTGAGGTAACGACTGAGGCAGATCGTCAGACACTCAAAAAACCAGAGAACGTCGAGATACATTGGGTGATTAATGCGCATCCAAATGCAGATGATAGCCCTTTACTGGACTGTGTTAAATCTTTGAACTGGCTTGATGGTCGACCTGCTGTTTGGGCAGCGTGTGAATTTCATAGTATGCGAGCACTGCGCCAGTACTTCAAAGTTGAGCGCGCGATACCAAAGACGCATTTATATGTTTCTAGCTACTGGAAAGTCGATAGCACAGAGGATCAGCATAAAATCGTCAAAAGTCAGGATGCGCAAACGGAAGATCAGTAGTTACGTATTTCGAAACAAAAAAGGTGGAGCTAATATTAGCCCCACCTTTTTTTATCAATCATCACTTATCATGCTTCAACCACCTTCCCCTCTTTAACCCGACTAATCGTCAGCCCCGTAAACCCGAATAGCAGCGTCAATAGCAATGACAAATAACAGAAG
>NZ_CANMRN010000009.1 GCF_947500265.1 uncultured Psychrobacter sp.
TGAGTAGGTCATCTTTTATATTTCTCTTTGCTTGGTTTAAAAGCATTGTACCTTTTCTATTTTGGACTGACTATATATAACTTTACACTATCTAATACTTTGTGAGACAGTAAATCAGATAAGGAAACAGCACCCTCTAAATACTTTGCCTCTGTAAGTATACTCCCAGCAATATCATCTAAGGTATCTTTAGCAAAATATTTTACTTGCGATTTGAGGCCTTTACTTTTATGACCAGTAATGTGTTTTATATAGTCTTTGATGCTACTGAACCATTTATTATTAGCATAAAATAACCAATATGAGCCATAATATTTGGGTTCATGACCTTCTACGAAGATACTTTCTGAGCTTAAAGATTGGTTAACTCCATGTTTTTCAAAACTTCTATTTAGAACCCACTTTAATTCATCACTTTCATTTATTTTAATCAGTCCCACACCTCTTTCTAAAGCTACATTGAATGCTGATTTCGCTAAGGTAGAACTGACTGCCATTATAGGCTTTAAGCTATAGCTAAAATTATCTTCGCTTAAGTCTCTTACATCTTGTAAAAACTTACTAACTTGGTCAACACCAACTGGCCCTTTATAATCCTTACACTCAATCAGTATTAAAGATGAATAGTTTGGAATTTTTTCATCTTGATATACCTCAATAGCGATATCGAACTCAATATCACCCTTTCGAAATCTTGAGTAGTACTTTTTCTTCTTAAAAACTTTTATATGGTTTTTAGGATTTATAAACGTATTGAAATCTTCTATTTCTTTCACAAGAAGTGTCAGCACTTTGTCCTCAAACTTATCGCCCTTCTCCGTTGTATTCATGATGATCTCATAGGCTATATTTTTATAAACCAATCTTACACTACAAAATTAGCAGGTAGACTAGGTTTTTTATCTTTGAATTAATAGATAGCTGCAAACCCATCCTTTTCTCGTTACAATACCCTTATTAAAGTGCGTCATGATATACATGCTGCCTAACTGGGCTGCGCACTACCTTTTTCCTATCTATTATCCGAGAATCCCATGAGCCATAGACCACCTGCTGACCTATTAAAAAACGCCGAACACTGGCGCGAAGATATCAATTTTCGCCAAGAAGTGCTGGGTAAGCCGTTTGATTTTGCGACTACTTGGGGCATTTTTTCACCGCAAAAGCTCGATGACGGTAGCTTGATGCTGCTTGATTATGTAGATTTTGAGCAAGATGATGACTCGATCGACTTGGGCTGTGGTTATGGTGTACTTGGTATGACGGCAGCGCGTGAATGTCCGAATGGTCAGCATACGCTGATTGATAAAGACTTTATGGCGGTAGAATACGCACGCCGTAACTGTGAGAAAAATGGTCTAAACAATGTCGATGTACATTTATCAAATGGCTTTAATCATGTGGCAAAAGACAAAGACTTTAGCCTTGTGATGTCAAACTTGCCCGCCAAAGTCGGTAAAGAGCAGCATTATTTATACTTCCTCGATGCCTATGCACGCATGCGTAAAGGTGGTCGTTTTTATGTCGTCACCATCAACGGTCTGCGCCAATTTGTTAAGCGCTCATTTACCGAAGTGTTTGGCAATAGCGATAAAATTAAGCAAGGTAAAACCTATACGATTACGATGGCGACCAAAGACTAGTTTTAGCTTTGCCTGATTGAGTTTCGGCCATTTAAACTGAAGCTTAAATTGAAATCGACATAAAAAAGCACGCTAAATTAGATTTAGCGTGCTTTTTATTTTGTATGACCAATTGTCTTTTTACATCTGGCGTTTTATCAAATATCCACCCAATAGCGCGCTGCCAATAATCGGTAATAGCACCATGAGCATTGGTGAAAAGCCTGTCGCCAGCGATACAAAGCCGACCAAATCTTGAATATAGCTAAATAGTAGACCAAACAACAACGCCACAACGATACGCAAGCCTAAGCTGTGCGTCCGTAGCGAGCCAAAGACAAACGAGCAAGCGACAATCACCAGCGACAATATCGATAATGGCGATAGTAGCTTTTGCCAAAATGCGACTTCATGATCTAAAGAACGATTGCCCTGTTGACGCATAAATGTGCGATGCTCATACAGCTGCGTCAATGATAAATCTTCTGCCTTACGCGTTAGCAGATACACAGACTCTGGGGCAAAGGGTAAGCTTAATGTATCTGATGGTGAAATAGCTTGGCTACTCTCAAAACCTTGATTGATAGAGAGCTTAACCATATCGTTTAACTGCCACTCGTAACGATACTGCTCGCTTGGCTTTTCACTATTTACATCAATTGGTTCACGGCCAGTATATTTCCCACCTTCCGCATGGACAGCAGTTTGTAAATTACCATTATTATCCAAATGCCAGCGTTTCACCTCGCCAATATTGCCCGCGACATCAGCATAATCAATATATAAAACGTCGCTACCATCAGGTGTAGCACTGCCATCTTCTGCGGTTTCGAATCGCGGCTGTATCGTCCAGTAGCCGCGTACTGATGTGACCAGTGAGGTACTGTCTTCATCATTAATCTGTTTTGCCAACTGGTTAGAAGACGGTAGGACGAACTGATTGATAGCTAATGCCAACAGTACAAATATCAAAGCGGGCTGTAATACCCAGCCGACGATACGATAAATACTGACCCCAGCCGCGCGCATGACGACCAGCTCGCTTTTATTGGCCAGCAAGCCCAATCCTATGACGGCACCAAGTAACGCACCCGTTGGAATAAATTGCTCTAAAAAGTAAGGCGAACGATAAAAGATATATTTGAGCGCCTCGCCCATGGTGTAGTTATCATCTAACGAATCAAGCTCTGATAAGTAAGAAAAAATCAGCTGTAATGCCCACAAACCAATAACGGCAGCAATAATAGCCAATAGAGCGTTGAGTTTGACATAGCGACTGAGGACTTTTAGATTGGCAGGTTTTTTAGCCAATTGATCAGACTCAGCTGATTTAGCAAATAAAGAGGGCATTAAGACTGCCCTCCTTGTGAGCTGTTGTTCTGATTGTCTATGTCGCTAACTGAACTAGTTGTGGCAGCGGCTAGTCTATTTTCTTGTTTGCGAAAGCGCAGTCGATGTTGCACACGGCTACCCCAATTCATATAAAGCGCCAATGCCATAAATCCTAAAATAAGCCATGCATACGCCCATACGCTGATGCTGTCTTTGCTCACTGCGTTTTTGAGCGAGATGATACCTAATGCACAGCTGACAAATAATAAGATAGAAGGAAACAAGCGCAACCAACGTCCTTGACGCGGACGCACTTGCGCCAGTGGCACAGCCAACATAGGCGCGATAATCATCAGCCATGGTAGCGCCAGACGATAGCCAAGCTCACCTTGTGCAGCACGCATTGCACTGTTAGTGCCTGATGGTGAGCTACTCGTAGCGGCTTGCCACAATGGTCCAATCTTTTGCGTTTCAATATTGTCTTCGGTGATAACTTCCTGTGAAGACTCAGTCAAGGTAATGCGATAACGATCAAAAGCGACTTGATTATATTTCAGACTGCCTGCGCCGACTTCGTAACGACGTCCTTGAAACAGATCCAACTGGGTCACGCCGCTATTGCCGGCATCCACTTGCTCAGCACGCTTAGCCAGCGTGATAGTGTCTTTGCTAATGTCTTTTGCACCACTATTTATAATATCTTTTGGGATATCAGAGATGCCAATCTGTTCGGCTGTTGCACTGTCAATCGTGTTATTCATATCAGTGGCATTAGCATCGACACTTTCAGCAGCACTACCTTTTTTCGCAGGTTCAGATTGGATTAATATGACATCTTGCAACTTTTTCTTATCATCGCTGAGACTACCCACGTATAAATGATAATTACCGCTACTGATAAACTCGTTCGGACGAATCAAATCAAATGCACTGGTCAATGCTTGCTGCTGCCAAACAGCCTCAGACGAACGGACACCCCAAGGCTTACCAACGACAGATAGCGCCGCTTCACCAACGAACAATGCCAATATTAATGGTGTCATCAATCGAGCAAGCTTACCTCGAGATACGCCACTAGCATTAATCACTGCCATTTCTTGATCGACATATAAGCGGCCAAATACCAGCATCAAAGCGATAAAGAATGCTAACGGTAATATCAGCTCTAAAAAGTACGGCAGGTTATACCCAATGATCGTAAACAGTAGGCTGACGTCCAAACGACCTTCAGCAGCGATGCCAAAATAGCGTATCAGACGACCGCCGAGCATCATCACTACCAAAAACCCCAACACTAAGGCAGTGGTCGAGGCAACTTGTTGTGTCATGTAGCGGCGTAATATCACAATGGGTACTCTTAAACGGTTGGTATGTGCGCGATTGATGATGAGCTTATTAAACATCTAGGACGTACGACGACATATCACCAGCATGATATGAATAATTTACATACTCAAATAACGGTAAACGTTACTAAGCAACTGGTTAGTCATACTCAATAAACACAAGCGACAAATATAACCGCTAATGCTAGCATGTTTTGCTCAAAAATGGCTGTGAAATGTGTTTGAAAACATTACCTACACCTTGCTGAGAGCGCATTATTGACAGCAAGACATAAATATAGCAAATATTGGATAAATAATTGATAAAACCTTAAAGTACATCGAATTGATAGTATTTATAGCGCTAAGTTTTTGCTTTATTTATTTTAGAAAGGTTTGTTTGTCATTCGTATCATCAAACATTTATCTCTGTTATTAGTTGCTAGACTGACTGATAGAAAAATATACTTATATTGTCAGACGGAGAATAATACTAATGAATAAAACGACCTCTACACCCTCTACCCTACTTGAGCTCGCTGGCGGCACTTTTGATGCGCTTGACTGGTCAAATTGTGCACTCGTTCTTATCGACTATCAAAATGAATATGTCGATGGCGCTATGCCATTAGGGGACGCTGGGGCAAAAGCCATCGCCAATGCACGCCTAGTACTCGATAAAGCGCGTCAGCAAGATATACCTATTTTCCACATTACCCATCATGGTGCCGAGAATGGTAATGTCTTTGATCCTTTATCAGCTAACGTTGAGATCGTCGAACAGTTGCAGCCGCAGGATGGCGAAACAGTGATTGCCAAAAAGCATCCGAATGCCTTTTATGATACGCAATTACAATCATTAATCTCAGCAGCAGAAAAAAAGCAGATTATTTTTGCGGGTTTTATGAGTCATATGTGCGTCAGCTCAAGCGTCCGCGCCGCATTTGATTTAGGTTTTGATAGTTTCGTCTGTCACGATGCCTGTGCCACTCGCGACCTACCTAGCGCTACTAGAGAGCCGATAAGCGCTGAAATCATGCATGATACTGCCATGGCCGCACTACAAGACAGATTTGCCGCGATGGTAACGACCGATGAATTGGTCAATGGCTAGTATGTTGGCATCATCGAAAAATGATAATGTAACCGCTAAACCATAGCATAAGTTAGCACAGCATAATAATTCAAAGGTATTACCTAAGGCTTGCTAACTGCGCACGATTATCGCAATATGCTACACTACTGTGATTGCTCAACAGACCAAATAATCTAATAATCTGACAGGTATAAGCAGTCATGCAAATCCTGCAATTTTCATAACTCTAATAAGGATAACTATATGAATATCAAATTATCTCAGCATTTACCAAAGACCCATACGCAAAAAATCCTGAAAAAAGAAGCCAAAAGTAAAGACGATGCTTGTCTGGTTGTATTGGTCGATGACAAGAAAAACATTCTGGCTGAATCTGTACTGGCCGAATATACCACTCGTATTGAGCAGCTGATTGAAGTATCACATTTCAAGGGCACTACCTGTGAAACTGTTGCTGACTATGCGCTGGCAGGTGATAAAAAAACCACTAAGCAAAACCCTGTTCAACTGCTGTTGGTCGGTGTAGGCAACACTGATAAGTTTAACAATACCGTACTGCAAAAAATCGCCAATACTATCTATAGCAGCACACAAAAGCGTGTGTCTTCTATCACTGTCGCCTTGGGTGATGCATTAGAAGAAAATCACTTTGGTCAATTTGCCCTTAATCTGTTGGCAGCGAGCTACCGCTTTGATAAATATAAATCTGAGCAAGCCACGCCTGTATTGACTGATGTTTACCTGTTAGCTGATGAGTCACTACAGCCTGCACTTGCCTTTGCTCAGTCAGTATTTGCTGGTCAGAGCCTTACTCGTGATGTGGCCAATGAGCCTGGCAATATTTGCTTCCCAGCTTATATGGCAGAACAAGCTCAAGAGCTTGCAAAAACTTACCCTGACCTATTAACCGTGAAGGTACTAGGTGAAGAAGAGATGGCAGCGCTAGGTATGCATTGCTTCTTGGCCGTTGCGCAAGGCTCTACTAAAGAAGGTAAGCTGGTACTCATGGAGTACCGTGGTAAATCAGAATTTAGTTCAAGTGCAGGCACTACCGAGCAAACCACTAGCAACGCAAAAGTGGGTGGTCTAAAGGCATTGGCCGATAAACTACCAACCAAAAAGTCAGCTAAAAATGCAAGTAAAAATAGCAATGACAATGCACAAGCGGCCAATGACGACGCACCTATCGTATTAGTTGGTAAAGGCGTAACCTTTGACTCAGGCGGTATCTCAATCAAGCCAGGTGCAGCGATGGATGAGATGAAGTTTGACATGGGTGGTTCAGCATCAGTACTTGGTACAATTAAAGCATTATGTGAAGCCCGTCTACCAATCAACGTCGTTGGTGCGCTAGCCTGTGCTGAAAACATGCCATCAGGCGATGCAACGCGTCCAGGTGATATCGTTAAAGCGATGAATGGCAAATCAGTCGAAATCTTGAACACTGATGCCGAAGGTCGTTTAGTACTAGCAGATACCTTGTGCTATGTGCAGCGTTATCAGCCAAAAGCCATCATCGATGTTGCCACTTTGACTGGCGCTTGTGTGGTTGCGCTAGGCCATGTTCGTTCAGCCGTATTTAGTAATGATGAAGATGTCTTGTTTGATTTAGAAAACGCCAGCAACCTATCAGGCGATCTTATCTGGCATATGCCTTTAGATGATGAGTATCAAGCTCAGCTTGACTCACCAATCGCTGATATGCAAAACATCGGTGGTAAAGGTGCTGGTGCCGTAACTGCCGCCTGCTTCTTATCGCGTTTCATTGAAGAAGGTCAAGCATGGGCGCATTTAGACATCGCTGGTACTGCATGGAACTCAGGTAAAGACAAAGCAGCCACTGGTCGTCCTGTACCATTGTTTATGCAATATCTAAAAAACAGCGCAGAGATGGCTTAATCCATTTATGAAAATTAGTTTTTATGTATTAAGTCAGAGTAAGGCCCAAGATTTCTTGGGCTTTATTTGTCAGCTGACTCAGACGGCGCTTAACAAAAGCGCTCAGTCTTTGCTGATTTTAATTGAAGATGAAACATTACTAGCAAATCTAGATACGGCACTTTGGGCACAAGATTCTACGAGTTTTATACCGCATCAATGTCTTTCTGATAATGAAAATAAAAGTACCGATGATAGAGGTACTGATGATAGTAACATTGTTACTCATAAATCATTAGCGCCTGTACTATTAGGCAATCATATGCCAGCTGATTTTAATGGTATCGTGCTCAATACGACGACACGTCCGGTCAACGATTTTATGGCTGCTACTAATAATTCAAAACCCTCCCGAGTCCTTGAGCTGATCCGACCTGATACTACAAGTACACAAGAAGGTCGCAATAAATATAAAGCCTACCAGCAATTAGGTTACGATCTGACCCACTTTAAGGTGTAGCTCTACTGTTTATTCCCTTCTCACCTTTTGCGACGAAATATCTTTCCTACCTTATATATCACTGCTTTTACTCTCCTATAAATGAGGTATTCTGAGTAGCTAGCCCTTGCCTATAAGTGCTGCATTCTTTTTATACTAGTTGTATAACTCTACTACCCCTCTGTTTGCACGCAACAGCTACTGCTATGAGCGGTATGCGAATATGTCAAAAAATGCTACCATCCTTCGATAAATTTTCTGTTGTGACAATTCACTTACTTTTAACGGACTTGAGGGTGTACAGATGCGTTCATTAATTGCGATGTATCAGCGTATAGGGCTGGTGCCGCTTATTATTATTGGTTTGGTGTTAGGGGTATTGATTGGTTGGCTAGCGCCAAGTATCGGCACCGCCATAGGGTTGCTTGGTACACTCTTTGTCGGTGCGCTAAAAGCAGTCGCTCCCATCCTGGTATTTATTCTAGTTATGGCAGCCATTAGTCAACATCGCAGTGGTAATGAAGTCTACGTAAAGCCGGTGCTTATCATGTACATGTTTGGCACTTTTTTGGCAGCGCTAACGGCAGTCGGTGCCAGCTTTTTATTCCCGACTGAGCTGGTCTTGATCAACGCCGATATCGCACAAGTACCACCTGCTGACCTAAAAGAAGTCTTGACGAACTTGCTCATGAACTTGGTCGCCAACCCGATCAATGCAATCGCTGAAGCCAACTATATTGGTATCTTGGCATGGGCAATTATCATTGGTTTTGCCTTGCGCCAAGCCAGTGATACTGCTCGTAATGTTGTCGGTGATTTCGCTGATGCCATCTCACAAGTAGTTAAATGGATTATTGCTTTAGCCCCATTTGGTATCTTAGGCCTAGTCGCTAGCACGGTTGCTGAGACAGGCTTTGCTTCTTTGGCAGGCTACGCACGTATCTTGATGGTGTTAATCAGTTGCATGTTATTCATTGCGTTGGTTGCCAATCCGCTTATCGTCCTTATTAAAACGGGCAAAAACCCTTATCCACTCGTGTTCAGATGTCTACGCGAATCAGGAATTACTGCCTTCTTTACACGTAGTTCAGCGGCCAATATTCCAGTCAATATGAACCTTGCCCGTAAACTTGGATTGCATGAAGACACTTATTCGGTGACCATTCCACTAGGTGCCACGATCAATATGGCTGGTGCTGCGATTACCATTAATGTCCTAACGCTTGCTGCTGCTCATACGTTGGGTATTGAAGTGACGTTTGCATCAGCGCTGCTACTCAGTCTGGTTGCTACGATTAGTGCTTGCGGTGCTTCTGGTGTTGCTGGTGGTTCGTTGCTATTAATTCCACTCGCTGCTAGCTTATTTAGCATTCCAAATGATATCGCGATGCAAGTGGTTGCGATTGGCTTTATCATCGGTGTGATACAAGATTCAGCTGAAACTGCCTTGAATTCCTCAACTGATGTATTGTTTACAGCAGCAGCGGATCCGACGTATTCACGTTAATTTTTGCTGAAGTGTTTTCTATAGACATAAAAAAAGGGCCTTTAAAGGGCCCTTTTTTTATGTGTTATTTTAATTATTTGATTACTTTAGATTGTCTATGTCGACTTCGATGACTGGTGTTTGCTGCTCTATCTGACGTTTAAGTTGGCGCAGTTGCTCAACTTCATCTAACAGCTCAAGTATCAGACCAATTGCTGGTACGCTGGCTTCAAAATCACGACTCAATCGCGATGCACGGCGCACTGTCGTCAGCTGATAACCAGTAAACTTCTCATGCTCTGGTACATCATATTCAATGATATTTTCTTCGATTAATTCGATGACCCATTGGCGCTCTTGGCCACAGGCAGAGACCAGTTCATCTAAGCTCATGATGATGTCTGTAAATTCAGTCGAGTGGTTCATAGCTATTATCCTCGTTTTCTCTTTATTTCATCGGTATCGTATTCATCTCTGCTATTCGTTTATTACTTCAGTAATAAGTAATGGTTGTTCATAATCTTGTCTAACGACTAATATTGGTATCAGCAAAGGCTCGTTTTAGCTGCTCATAAGCCTGTATCGACGCATCGTTACTGACATCAGGATTGACAATATTTAAAGTTAAATACAAGTCGCCTGCTTGCTTGGCAGGGATACCTTTTCCTTTGAGACGTAGATTGCTACCGGACTTACTGTTCTTAGGAATGGTCACACCAAGCGTACCCGCTGGCGTACTGACATTGATTTTTTCACCCAATGCCGCTTCCCACGGTGCAATATTCACAGTTTGATAAACATCTGCGCCTTCTATACGAATATTGGCATCATGACGAATTTTAACCTTCAAAAACAAATCGCCATTTTTGCCATTACTGCTACCAGCAGCACCTTGCCCTGCCAAACGAATTTGCTTACCGTCAGTAATACCTTTAGGAATTTTGATCTTAAGAGTCTTATTATCGTAGTCGACATTACCATTGGGCTGACGAACAGGGACGTTTAGCTTAATGCTGTAGTCGTCGCCACTATATACTGAAGACAAATCAACGGTAATCTCGGCATGCTGATCTTGACCTTTGCTGTCTTGCGTCCCAAAGCCACCACCAAATTGATCGAAGCCGCTGCTTTGAGAGCGACCACCCGTTTGTCCACCAGTTGACCCACGTGCGCCGCGACCAAATGCTGAAAAAATGTCATCGAAGCGGAAACCACCATCACCAAAGGCCTCACCGTCACCAAACTGATCTTTGATATCTTCCCAGCGAAAACCACCTTGACCTGCACCAGTTTGCCCACTGCCACCAAACCCACTTGATCTACTTTGACCCGCGAACGGATTATTGAGCATAGCGTCATATTCAGCACGCTTGTCTTTATCTCTGATCGTTTCGTAAGCGTTGTTTATTTCTGCAATTTTATTATCAGCATCTGGATGACCACTGACATCGGGATGGTATTGACGAACGAGCTTACGGTATTTTTTTTTGATATCAGCGTCTGAGGCGTCTTTTTTGACCCCTAAAATGTCATAGTAGTTTTTCTCTGCCATGTTATTTTCCCCAAAATAAAAACATATTAGTGGTATCAGTCTGCCAACTTCAAACGATACGGTATAAATGGCTACTAAATTTTGCTATAGCAATTTTTGTAGCCTACTTATCATAATAACAATAATTACAACAAACACCGTTATATAAATATTACCAGTAGTGATGCCAAGCGATATCTACAATATTCTGTAATACAGGTAAGCGAACACTTTTACCTTGAGTTAGATTTTTTAAAAATTTAGTATTATCAGCTCTATATTGGAACCACAAGAATACCAAAGATTTTCTATTTACATAGTAGTAAGAATATAGAAAGGTTTTTTTACATTATATTATCTATTTCTATTTAAGCTTTCATAACGATAATTATGCTATATCGATAGATTTGGTCTTTATATATTACCTATTTATATTGCGTTATTGGCTTTCCAGTATTTTGTCGGCTTATTTATGAGAATCACTCTTTATAAGTCTATTTTTAGTACCTACGTCATCATTATTTTTGCTAAAAAATAGCTTTTTTTCCTTAAAAAACAGCTATTTGACCTCATGAGTTTTTTACACGGCAGTAATAATATGACAAGCTAGCTCTTGTAGAATCCCCTATTATTCATACTCATAGGGAGTATAGATAACGTAGGCAAGAGCATCTGTCTATTTTATTAATTGCTTAAAGGTATTAAATGTCTTATTTAATCAAGTCTTTGGTTGTCACTTTATCGCTACTACTTAGCACCACAGTTTTCGCTGCCAATACCAGTTATTACGGTAGTAAGTTTCATGGCAAGCGCACAGCGAGTGGCAGTATTTTCAACATGAACTCTTTAACCGCTGCACATCGCACGTTACCGTTCGGCACGAAGGTACAAGTAACCAATCAAAAGACAAAGCAGAGCGTTGTTGTAAAAATTACGGACAGAGGACCTTTTATTAGAGGTCGTATCCTTGATTTATCAAAAGCCGCTGCTGGTGAAATAAACTGTCAGCTTTGTACGACCACGATGGAAATACTGTCGTACGGTGATGGCAAATATCGTAAGGAATAATGTAATAAAAAAGGGATGGCTTATGCCATCCCTTTTTTATATCTGCTTATATAACTATCTAGAACGCTTTATACGAACTTAGCTTCCATCTCTTCTAAAGTCGTCATTGATAGTAGTAACTTTTCTTCATTATCACTATGTTGCTGCTGTAGCGCTGTTTGCTCATTGAGTAATACAAGCAAGTCAGACTTACGGCTCTCTTCGTACAGCTCTGTATCAGCCAGTTTTTCTTCAAGCGTTACAAGCTGCTTATCAATCTTAGCCAGTGTCTTTTCTATTTCTTCTATCTCGCGGCGGATAGGTGCTGTCATTTTACGTTGTTCAGCGGCTAGCTTACGCTGCTCTTCTTTACTAAGTGCAGGCGTCGCAGCTTTACTCTTCGATGAGTTATCAGATGACTTGTTGTTTACTTGGCTATTATCTGTTTCACGTGAAACAAACTTCTTACTCTCTTTTTTGCTTTTTTTCTTACCAGTATTTTTATCTGATGCGTTCTCTTGCTTACGCTTTTCTGCTAACCATTTACCATAGTCACCAATGTCGCCATCGAACTCTTCGATGATGCCATCGTGTACCAGATACAGCTCATCACAGACATTAGCAATCAATTCTCGATCATGCGAGACCAGTACCACTGCACCTTTGAAACCTTGTAATGCAATCGTCAATGCTTGACGCATTTGTAAGTCTAAATGGTTGGTTGGCTCATCGAGTACAAGGACATTTGGACGTTGCCAAACGATCAATGCTAAAGTCAAACGCGCACGCTCACCACCAGAGAATAGCTCACTTGGTGTATCAATGCGCTCACCGCGGAAGTCAAAGCTACCCAAAAACGAGCGTAGCATCGCATCAGAGGTTTTACCTGCTAGGCGACGTAGCATCTCTATAGGCGTTGCTTTGGCATCTAGGATATCCATTTGATGCTGATTGAAATAGCCTAGCTTTAGGGTATCCGAAACACGATATTTCCCTGTTAGTACGCCAAGCTCACCGACTAATGCTTTAATCAACGTTGATTTACCAGCGCCGTTCATACCCAGTAAGCCGAGACGGGTATCAGGCGTTACCTGTACATTGGCATTATGTAGAAGCGGTGTCTCGCTATAGCCGATATCTGCGTTGGTTAGCTCAATTAGCGGTGAGCTCATGTTTGCTGGCTCGTAAAACTGGAACGAGAAAGGGTTATCAGCCATCATTGGTGACAGCTCTGCCATACGTTCTAGCTGTTTAATACGGCTCTGTGCTTGCTTGGCTTTACTGGCTTTAGCACGGAAACGGCGAATAAAGTCATCCAAATGAGCCTTTGTCGCTTCTTGCTTTTCAAACGCTTGCTGCTGCTGCGCCATACGCTCGTGACGGGTACGAATAAACTGCTGATAATTACCAGTATATAGAGTGATTTTTTGTTGCTCTACATGCAGGATATGGCCGACTGTCGCGTCCAAAAACGCTTGGTCATGCGAGATGACGATGACCAGACCCATATAGGCATTGATCCATGTCTCAAGCCACAAGATAGCGTCCAAGTCCAAATGGTTGGTTGGCTCATCGAGTAACATTAGATCAGCACGGCTCATCAAGGTTTTGGCGAGGTTTAAGCGCATACGCCAACCACCAGAAAACCCTTCTACTGGCAGTTCATGCTGGCTAGTCTTAAAACCAAGACCTGCCATAATTTGTGCTGCTTTGGTCGGCGTACGATATCCGTCGATTTCATCGAACTGCTGGTGTAGCACACCAATTTGCTCATCACTCACGCTGCTCAAATCATTTAGCGCAGCATTAATCTCATACCACTGCTCATCACCGCTCAATACATAATCGATTGCAGACTGCGTCGTAGCACCAACTTCCTGTGCCATGTGTGCCACATGCCAGCTATCAGGAATACTGACTTCACCTTTATCAAGGGTCACCTCTGTATCGCCTGTACCCATCTGCGTCAGTAGTAGCGCAAATAAGGTAGATTTGCCTGTGCCGTTGTTGCCCGTCAGTCCAACTTTGTGACCTGGATGGAGCTGAAAGCTTGCACCTGCAAACAATTCACGACCATCACGGCGAACACCAACGTCTTTAAATTCGATCATATAATTTCTTCATCTCAACAATAATATAGATATAGGGCAATAAGAAACACACATAGGGTATGCCAACTGGCGGCTATTATTTCAAACGCTTGCCCCATAGGCAAACAATTAAATAACTATTTCAAAACTAAGTATTTATTACGCTAAACACCTTAAGTTGCACAAGCGACTCTTGAGCTCATACATGGTTGTTACTATTATAAAGGTTATGGCCGTAAAATACCGTAATATGACTAATAAGCTTTAAGACTGCCTAATATTATTAAGTAGGGTTTTATATAGTCACACGCTATTAATTTTAGTTTGATTATTGGTTTAGCCCATTGACGCAATTATTTTAAAAAACTTAATATCAAAATTAGATCACTGCTATTTATTAGTAAAATTCAATAGTTGCATCACTCTTGACAAACGAATCCGCACCCCCATTATGATATACTGCTAAAAGATAAGTGCCCACTATCAATAGAGCCAATAAAACGTTGTGGTGGCACAAATACTATTTTGAAATTGTACAAACAGCTTATAATGCACCAATAGCCTTGCCATAATGACAGCACCCAATTAAATCAAACGCCGTGCGTATCTTTATTTGCAAGTACCCTATTGCAAACCCAAACAGGACGACGACCGCATTTGATCCTAGCAACTGAGGTAGATATGAACGAATCAGCCAACCAATTTAGCCCAAGCTCAAGCCAGCCAGTAGACCCAACCGTATTAAGCCTAACTGATAGTGCGGCGCAAAAAGTACGCCGTCTACGCGAAGAAGAAGGCGATAGCGATCTTATGCTACGTGTCTATGTGACGGGTGGCGGTTGTTCTGGTTTCTCTTACGGGTTTAACTTTGCCAATGATCTAAACGAAGACGATGCCAATTTTGATAATGGTGATGTGACGTTAGTCGTCGATTCGCTAAGCTATCAATACTTGCAAGGCTCTACCGTTGACTACACCGAAGGACTGGAAGGGGCACGTTTTGTGGTGACCAATCCAAATGCCACGACCACTTGCGGCTGCGGTTCGTCATTCTCTATATAAGCTAAATAGACGCGGTCGCGCTATGGTTATTAAGATAATGCGGTAGTGTGCCAATACTATGTCAAATGGCTTGTAGGCATAATGAACAAAGCATCTATCTCTCAGGTAGATGCTTTTTTTATCAAACTGTCTGGCCTGAATAACGCTATATTCGAGATGAATCTGTATTAAAAACAGGGTCAAAACCCTCACAAATCGCTTTGCCTAAAGCTTATCGTATTTGTAATTGTCCGTGGTTTTCAAGACAGCTTTGAGCTAAACTGACGGAATTATTGACCTAACATTTACCTATTTTATGGACAAACGCTTATCGTGTTTTGATCCGCCATAATAAATAACAATAGATGACTATTATGAGTAATTTTGCGAGTAGCTTTGTTAATTTCGAAATCCCTAATTGGTTTGATAGCCAACACTTAACGGGTATGCTCCGCGGTATTGAAAAAGAGGGCCTGCGCGTAAAGCCTGATGGTTTCTTGGCACAGACTCCGCATCCAGCCAAACTTGGGTCAAAACTTACCCACCCTTTTATCACTACCGATTACTCAGAAAGTCTGCTTGAGCTCATCACTGAACCAAAGTCCTCACCAAAAGAGACTCTCAATATGCTGCGCCAATTGCACGTATTGGTCTATCAGGGCATACCTGAAGGTGAGCTAATGTGGCCATTATCAATGCCATGCATGTTGTCTTCTAAAGATGAGGATATCCCACTAGCTGATTATGGTAGCTCTAATACGGGTAAGCTAAAAACCCTATACCGTAGTGGCCTTGGTATCCGCTATGGTCGCCGCATGCAGACAATTGCTGGTCTACATTACAACTTGTCTTTTGGTGATACGTTGTTTGAGACATGGCAAGCCAAAACGCCGACCGCACAAAGTCAAACGTTGACAGAGTTCAAAAACGAAAAATACCTAGGGTTGATTCGCAACTTTAAACGTCTAACCAGCCTTGTTTTGTATTTACTGGGTGCTAGTCCAAGCGTATGTCCTTGTTTCTTGGCAGGGCGTGAGCACGATTTAGAATTGCTCAACGATTCGACCTATTACAAACCTGCTGCGACTAGCCTACGTATGGGTAAGCTTGGCTATACCAATAGCGTGCAAGAGCAACTTGATATCCGTTATAACTATTTGCCAGAGTATGTCGATGGTCTGCGCCGTGCGATTCAAACACCGCACGAAAGCTTTGCTAAGCTTGGCTTAGAAGACGAAGATGGTAACCCAATACAAATTAACAATCATATTCTGCAAATAGAAAACGAGTACTACAGCCCTATTCGTCCTAAACAAATTGCGATGAGCGGTGAAACACCGACCGAAGCGCTTGAACGTCGGGGTATCGCCTATGTCGAGTTCCGTGCTATCGATCTTGACCCATATAGTGACGTTGGTATTCGCCTCTCTAGCGCTTGTTTCTTGGAAGTGATGGCGCTGTATTGCCTGTTCAGTGACTCACCAGACCTGCTACCTGAAGAAGAAGACACGCTCGCTATCAATCTTGAACGTGTGGTCAATGAAGGTCGCCGTGATGATTTGCACATTATCAATAATGGTCAAGAGCAGTCACTTGAAAGCTGGATGCTCACGCATCTAGAACGTATGCAGCCGCTTGCTGCACTGCTTGATGCTCACTACGGTGGTAACGATTACCGTGCGGCCGTAGCATTGATGCAAGGCAAAGCAGGACACTCTGAGTCGACTATCTCTGCACAAGTAAATTCCGATAGCAAACGCTTAGGCAGCTTATGGCAGCTTGGATTTACGTTGGCTCAGCAGCATCGCGAGTCTTTACTACAGCAGACACTTAGTCCAAACACTCAAGCGAAATACGAGGTATTGGCAGAAAAATCTATCTTGCAGCAAGCTGAGATTGAGCAGTCTGAAACAGAAGACTTTGCAGAATTTTTACAGCAGTATCGCTAAGTTGCTAGTTATTAATTGCTAAGTCCTGACTGTGAAATTTTGACTGCTTAATCTTGATTGCTACCCCACATCTATTATAGATAAACCCATAAGAGTAACCGCACAATGCGACAGCTAACCACTTACCGTAACCTGCAAGTATTTTTGGTGATAATGGCCATCATAGGCATGAGTTTTGCGCTGTTTTATTTACAGCGTCATCTAGGGCTTTCACCTTGCCCGCTCTGTATTTTTCAGCGCGTTGGTCTAATCGTCATGGGCGGATTTGCCCTGATATCGGCGTTGTTTAATCCTAAGTCTAAAGTGATAAGACTACTGCTATGGCTTGGTAGTCTAGTAGGTATCGGCTGGGCAACTGCGGTAGCAGCACGCCATGTATGGCTGCAACATTTGCCTGCCGACCAAGTACCTTCTTGTGGTCCAGGACTGAACTATTGGCTTGATACCCTCCCTATCTTACAAGTATTCAAGGAAGTATTTGCTGGCTCTGGCGAATGTGCCTCTGTTGATTGGACACTTATGGGATTAAGTATCCCTGAGCAGTCGTTGATTCTATTTAGTGTGCTGCTGGTCGTACATGTCTTGATATTAATACGTATCGTAAAGTCTGCTAATTAGTATCTTATGAATTAATAAAACGTTAGCTTTCCTAGTTCTGCTTTTAAAATAGACATTGCTATCTTCGATACGATGTCTATTTTTTTGTCTACTATTAACCCGCCCTTACAACCCATATTAGCGTTACCAACAGTTATCGCTAATGTCAACTTATGCTTTTTAGATATAAGGCCAACAACAAAAAGCCCACAGAGATATTTTCAAGCCTTTGATATCTTTAGTCAGCTTACCTTATAAACGGATAAGCATTAGATATTTGTCGTTTTCTACTCATAAGCTATCTGTATTTTGAATATAAGATAATGCTATCAAGTTCTTAATTTATATTATTACTACGTGCCCATGCCTTATTATCCTTATCTTTGACAATGGCTTTACGTTGTCGATAGTATAGATGAGCTTGAAAAATACTTGTTAAAAACTGTTTTTGGTATGACCATGATATATTTTGCTCCCGTTCGCTCTACTACGCTTGCTATCGTAAA
Organism: uncultured Psychrobacter sp.; assembly: GCF_947500265.1. Lineage (GTDB taxonomy): Bacteria > Pseudomonadota > Gammaproteobacteria > Pseudomonadales > Moraxellaceae > Psychrobacter. The sequence continues at coordinate 18,000 of NZ_CANMRN010000009.1, forward strand.
ACGCTGGCGTCCTTCGTTACTTGTAGCGTCACTATGCGTGCTACTCGTAGGCTGTGATAGTGCCTCGTCCAATACCGATAAAGACATGGTATCTACGTTCGCGTCGACTGGTTCTGAATCGCAAGATGCTTCACAATCATTGCAAGATGACAATGCTAAGAGTGCTGAGCTAGCGAATGATGAGGAGACAGGCGAAATGGTGGAAGGGCAATCGCTGATTGCTGCTGCTCAGTCAAATAAAGATACCTATGCAGACAGCTCTATGGAGCGATCAGAAGCAAAAAGTAGTATGCTGCAAGCAACATTGATGGGCGATTACGGCGGCATGGTCACTTGTATAGATTGCGACAGTATCGATGTCACATTGAACTTATTCGCTGATGGTTCCGTACTGAAAGCAAGTTATTATCATAATCCTGAAAAACCAAAAACACCCCTACTCGAATCCGGTATCTACCGACAAGACAATGACAAAATCACCATTGTCTATGAAGGGAAAAATATCGAAACCTACCATATCCAAGACAATCATTTGATACGGATCGATGAGCACGATAATTTAGAGGATGACTATACGTTATCTCGCAAATAAAAGCGTCATCATGCTGACTGTTAGTTGGCGTATCTCTACATACTAAAACGACCAAATTACATTAGCTACATAGCGCCTACTTGTTAGGCGTTTTTTATTGGTCATCGAACAGGGTTTACTTTACAATGATTGCTTGTTTGCCCAGCTTATGTATTGGTCGTTGTTTATCAAAGTGGTTATTTTTACTGATGACAGCTAGGCACTTCACAATTTATTTTATCAGCTCTCTATTCTTTTCATTCAAGCGCGTACGGAACGTCTATGCATATTCATATCCTTGGTATTTGTGGTACTTTTATGGGCTCACTGGCATTGCTAGCACGTGCGCTTGGGCATACGGTCACAGGTTCAGATGCCAATGTCTATCCTCCTATGTCCACTCAACTCGAAAATGCTGGCGTGACTATCGAAGAAGGCTATCTGGTAGAGCACTTGCAACCAACGCCAGACTTAGTTGTCGTTGGGAACGCGATGAAGCGCGGCATGGATGTGATTGAGTATATGCTAGATAATGGCTTGCGTTATACTTCAGGTCCGCAGTTTTTATCTGAGCAAGTATTGCAGTCACGCCATGTAATCGCCGTTGCAGGGACACATGGTAAGACCACAACCACGACTATGCTTGCGTGGATATTACATTATGCTGGTATCGACGCAGGGTTTTTGATTGGCGGTGTGCCATTGGTTGATACGACTGACGAGCAGCTACAGCAAGTGTTCGCGCACAGCAGCTATTTAGGTGCTGATAAAAGCGCTGATGATAAATCTGGTTACTTTGTGATTGAAGCAGATGAGTACGACTCTGCGTTTTTTGATAAGCGTTCGAAGTTCGTTCACTATCGTCCGCGTACTGCTATTTTGAATAACCTTGAGTTTGATCATGCAGATATCTTCGCAGATCTTAATGCGATACAAACTCAGTTCCATCATATGGTGCGCATGATTCCAAGCACTGGCAAAATCATTATGCCAGCCGCGACCATCAGTTTAGAAGATACGCTAGCGAAAGGGGTTTGGACACCTATCTGGCGTACTGCTGTCATCGACTCTACTTTAGCTGATACCAGCGAAAATGCGCGTGCCCTAAAAGATAGTAGCGATTGGCAGGCTGAGCTGATTCAAGAAGACGGTAGCCAGTTCAAAGTCAGTTTTGCTGCTAATGAAGGTGCCTCTGCTATCGTAAACTGGTCAATGAGCGGTATCCATAACGTCAATAACGCGTTAGTTGCTGTAGCCGCTGCTTATGATGTTGGCGTCAGTGTTGAGACTGCCTGTGCTGCTTTATCAGATTTCGCTGGTATCAAGCGCCGGATGGAGCTGATCGGCGACGTCAATGATATCTTAGTCTTTGATGATTTTGCCCATCATCCAACGGCTATTACGACCACATTAGATGGTGCCAAAAAGAAGCTGGCTGATAGACGTATTTGGGCTATCATTGAGCCGCGTAGTAACACCATGAAAATGGGTATTCATCAAGACAGCTTGGCTCAGTCAGCGGCGCTTGCTGACTACACATTATGGTACGAGCCTACTGGTTTGGAATGGGGCTTAAAAGAAGTCATTGAACAGGCCAAGGCTACTAGCGACGCTATCGGCAACCAACAAGTGTTATCAAGCATTGACGCTATTATTGAGCATATCAGCAGTCATGCTAAAGCAGGTGATGCGATTGTGGTCATGTCAAATGGCGGTTTTGAAGGGATTCATCAGCGTTTATTAACCGCATTACATAACGGCTAGAGATCCTAGCTAGAGTTAAGCAACAGATTCTCTTCTTCTCTTATATAAACGCAGCTCATCTAATAGATGGCTGTGTTTTTTATTTCCAATGTTTATATGTCTTCATTATATGAGTTCAGCACTACAGGTACCACATTGATAAACGTTGTTAGCACCACTGCTACCTTCGTAACCTTTCGTTTACTTATTACCCTTACTCGATAGCAAATCGGACTTTTTCCTCACATAGCCCCTACAGTAGTAACATTTTATGCTTACTTTTGCGTCCGAGGAATGTTTACAATAGATTTATCAAAACTTGTAACACATTATAAATATTAATAATATTAGGAGAATAACATGAGCTTTATTTGGATGATTATTGTAGGTTTAGTCGCAGGTCTATTAGCACGTGCTATCAAACCAGGTAACGACCCTATGGGTTGGATTATGACTATCGTATTGGGTATCGTTGGTGCAATGCTAGGTGGTTTCCTAGCTGGCCTAATCGGTATTAACGCTGATGGTGGTTTCACTGGTCTTATATTCTCAGTGATCGGTGCAATTATCCTACTGTTCCTATATGAAATGATTGTAAACAAACGCCGTGCATAATCGGTCATAAATGATTACTAGATAATTAAAATACTATATAAACAAAGCCTTGCATTAAGCAGGGCTTTTTTATGCCATTTATCATCAAAATTTAGTCTTTCTATATACATATAGCATCATATGACTGCGAAAGTATTGATAAGCATTACTTTTGTCCCCATTTATCTTATAATATCAACCCTATTTTGTCCTTATCATTGAGGTGAGCGCTATGGCACTACTCCCTATCTTAAGTTACCCAGATCCTCGCTTGCGTACTATCGCCAAGCCTGTCAAGGAAGTGACTGCTGAAATCAAAACCTTAATCGCAGACATGATCGAGACGATGTATGATGCTCAAGGCATCGGGCTTGCAGCCAGTCAAGTGGATCATCATATTCAGCTTATCGTGATGGATTTGTCTGAAGATAAAAGCTCTCCTAGAGTTTTTATCAACCCAAAAGTCACGCCACTGGTAGAAGAAAAGCAACCGTATGAAGAAGGCTGCTTATCTGTACCTGATGTCTATGACAAAGTCGAACGTCCTAATAAAGTCCGTATCGAAGCGTTAGACGGTAACGGTGAGGTCATCGATGAGGTAGTTGAAGGATTGCTTGCTGTTTGTATTCAACATGAAATGGATCACTTAAATGGCGTAATCTTCGTTGACTACTTGTCTCGTCTTAAACAGACGCGTGCTCGTGATAAAGTCCGCAAAGTTCTTAAAATACGCGAAAAGCAAGAAGCACAATCAGCAGAAAAACAGACACAAGCCGTCAATTCTTAAAGCTCTACTCTTTATTCTTATCTTTTTATTTCGTCTTTATCCTTCACATAGTTACGTCTACAGTGAGTGTTAATATTTAGCATTCACTGTTTGGCGATAATTTTTCTAACCGATACAGTTTCCACAAAAGGTTTACTACTATGACAATGATCAAAATTGACCAATATTTTGAACCTGCCAGCTGGCAGAAATTTACCAAGGCTGCTGAAGGTCGCGAGACGCCTTTCTTAGTAGTTGACCTTAGTCGTATCGAAACCAAATACCATGAAATGGTAAGCCTGTTTCCTAATGCAAAACTGCATTATGCAATGAAAGCTAGCCCTGCGGTGGAAGTAATCGATCTACTAGCAAACCTTGGTTCTAACTTTGACTGTGCCTCTATTTATGAGCTTGATCGCGTGCTTGGTTGCGGCGTTGAGCCATCTCGTATCTCATATGGCAACACCATCAAAAAAGCTGAACATGTTAAATATGCTTTTGAGAAAGGTATCGATCTATATGCGACTGACTCAGAAGCGGATCTAAAAAACATTGCCAAACACGCTCCAGGCTCTAAAATATTTGTTCGTATCTTGGTTCAAGGATCAGAGACAGCAGAATGGCCATTATCACGTAAGTTTGGTTGCCATCCTAATATGGCCATCGACCTACTGGTTCAAGCACGCGAGTTGGGCTTGGTTCCTTATGGTATCTCGTTCCACGTCGGGAGCCAGCAAAAAGACGTCGCTGCATGGGATGATGCATTATCCAAAGTTAAATATATGTTTGACTGGATGAAAAACGAAGAAGGCATCAAGCTACAAATGATCAATTTGGGCGGCGGCTTCCCGACCAATTACATTAGCGAAGTCAATCCTATCAAAGTCTATGCGGAAGAAATTACCAGCTATCTGACTGATGACTATAATGATGACGAAATGCCGGAGATTATTCTAGAGCCGGGTCGTTCGTTGGTTGGTGGTTCAGGCGTATTGGTCAGTGACGTGGTACTGATATCTCGTAAATCTGATACTGATTTGACTCGTTGGGTATATACCGACGTTGGTCTATTCCAAGGCTTAATCGAAACGCTAGGTGAAGCTATCAAGTATCCTGTGTATACGCCTAAGATGGAAACGTCTACCAGTGAAGGCACAGTAGTACTGGCAGGTCCAACTTGTGACTCAACCGATATTATGTATGAAGAAGCAGGCTATCAGCTACCAGAAGAGCTTGAGATTGGTGATAAAATCTACTGGCTCACCACTGGTGCTTATACCAACTCTTACTCATCGGTAGAGTTCAATGGTTTCCCACCGCTAAAAGTGGTTTATATTGATTAGTACTTAATATTGCTCCACAAAAAAGCGCGGCACGGTTAATACCCGTGTCGCGCTTTTTTGTGCATAATGATTTGCTTGGTAAGCTATTCAACTCGTAAAGAAATAGGCACGCTATTATGGTTATTAATAGTTCGGCTACCGTTACTAGCGCTACTGCTTGAGTTTTGTGAAATCTGTCCAATCGTCATCCACTGTCCACGTGGCACGATCATCGTACTGTTCAATCTTTGACCCCGAATAGCATTGCTAGCACTGCCAGTGGAATTGTCAGTAGAACTCATTTGATTATAAGGTGAATTCGGCTGCACTAACTTTTCTTCCACTTGGGAAAGTTGTACTTCAATTTGCCCATTGGGCAGCAGTCTTGGTGTGACGGCAATCCCTTGTGTCGTTGGCAGTAATATTTGCTGCTGAATCACAATCTGTGGTCTTAGGTTATCGTTAGCTGAGCGATGGTAAGTTGAATAGTTATTAGCATTATAGGTTTGAGTCAGTGAGTAGAGCGTACCTGTGCTGATACTCGCCGCACTGCCAGATAATGTTTGTACTTGATATAGATTACTACTCTGCTGCAGGCTGCTACGCTGACTAATAACCCCTGCACCTTGGATACCGCGATTGGTGATAAGGACCTGACCCTGCTGAATATTACCTTGCCCGCTACTACTATTGCCAACACGTACAGCGACCGTCAATGCCTGTGGCTGACGGTCAATTTGAGACAACAATTGCTGTACCACCTCATAATTGCGTGCCGTCGTTTGCAGTACCAATTTATCTTGATACGTAGTCACCGTACCACCGTCTGCGCTACTATTTAATTGCTGCCTTACTGCAGGTAGTAGGCTAGCCCCGCCATAAGTATGGATGACATAAGTTTGAGCAGTACTGGCTTGTACGGTTACTGGTAAAACCGCTAGACTCAGTGCAAAAGCTGATAGACTTGCAAGGTTGATGGCATAAACAGCACCAATCAGTCTATGACTAATATAACGTTTGATACTATTCATACCTGCTCCCTTATTACTATTAAGTCATCAGTCATAACGCTAAACTTGATCGTCAACTATAAATAGTCGTTAGTCACTTAATCCAAGCACGTCTTGCATATTGTACTGACCTACTTCTTGCTCAACGACCCAAGTTGCGGCACGTACTGCACCAGCGGCAAATGTCATGCGGGCGCGCGCACGATGGGTAATCTCGACCACTTCGCCATCTGCGATAAACATCACAGTATGATCACCTACGATTTCGCCGCCACGTACAGCGTGGATACCGATTGTTCCCGATTCGCGCTCGCCAGTTTGTCCTTCGCGGCCATAGATAGCGACGTCTTTTAGGTTCTGTCCGCGGGCTTCTGCGACGGCTTCGGCCATCATATATGCGGTACCAGAAGGCGCATCAATTTTATGCTTATGATGTGCTTCGATGATTTCTACATCAGCATCATTACCAAACGCTTTGGCAGCCATCCCAAGTAGCTTCAATGATAAGTTAACGCCTGTTGAATAGTTACCCGCATATACGATAGTGATTTTCTCACTTGCTTTTGCCAGTACTTGTTCTTGCTGCTCATTGAATCCTGTCGTACCGATAACCATAGCGACATTATGCTCAGCACAAACTTGCATGTTTTTTTCAGTGGCGTCAGGCAAGCTAAAATCAATCAGTACATCGATATCGTTAATCACAGCAGCTAAGTCATCAACGATTTGTACATTTAAATGGCCGATAGCAGCAACTTCGCCTGCATCAGCACCGACTAGGCTAGATCCTTGACGCTCAATCGCTGCTTTTAATACAGTTTGTGGATTGTTCTGTACTGCCTCAATAAGCATACGACCCATACGGCCGCCTGCACCGATTACCCCAACGTTGATAGATTTATTATTTACTTGTTCGCTCATGTTTTTACCTTAGATGTTTTATATTTGGTGAAACTATTTTTGACTATCATTTATCGTAAGTTTAGCAAATATCATCACATGAATGGCTTTTTATACCATCAATAAAAAGCCCAAAGGTTTCATGTGAAACCTTTGGGCTTAGTTCAATATTAGCTACTTAGTTAAACTATTTCTTAATCGAACAAATCACCGATTTTTTTGAAGAATGACTTCTTATGTGGCGACTGTTGATGCTTGCTGTCATCATCCAAAGTATCTTGGAATTGGCGTAATAAGTCTTTTTGCTCACGAGTCAGATTCACTGGCGTTTCAATAACCACACGGCAAATCAAGTCACCTTTCATGGTAGTACGGACTGGCGTCACACCTTTGCCGCGTACACGCAGTAACTTACCGCTTTGCGTACCTTCTGCCACTTTGATTTTTACTTTGCCATCTAAGGTTGGGATTTCGACTTCTTTACCCAATGCGGCATCAGTGATGCTTACGGGTACATCCATATATAGGTCAGCACCTTGACGGGTAAATACATTGTGCTGTTTGACGCGTACTTCGACATATAGATCGCCGTTTTGTACGCCAGCGCCGCCCGCTTCGCCTTCGCCTGCTAGACGAACGCGATCACCATCATCGACGCCTGCAGGGATAGAGACTTCTAAGGTGCGTGATTTGTCTTTTACGCCATTGCCATGACAGTCCGAACAAGGGTTTTTGATCTGTTTACCAGTACCGCCGCAATGAGGACAGGCCTGCTGTACTGCAAAGAAACCTTGCTGCATACGTACTTGACCTTGGCCATGACACGTCTGACAGGTAACAACATCGGAAGCATTTTTTGCCCCTTTACCATCACAGGTATCACAAGGCGCAGGAGCCGTGAAACTGATTTCTTTTTTGCAGCCACGTACGGCTTCTTCTAATGTCAGCTCAATCACATAACGCAAGTCAGAGCCGCGACGCGAACGCCCACCGCCGCCGCCACGCTGCTGACCGAAGATATCACCGAAGTTACCAAAGATATCGCCAAAGATATCTTGGAAGTTGCCACCACCTGCGCCGCCGAAGCCACCACCACCACCCATACCGTTTTCAAAGGCTGCATGGCCCATACGGTCGTAGGCTGAACGTTTCTCTTCGTCGCTCAATACTTCATAAGCCATTGAAGCTTCTTTGAATTTGTCTTCCGAATCAGGATCATCAGAGTTGCGATCTGGATGGTATTTCATGGCAAGCTTACGGTAGGCTCGCTTAATTTCTTTGCTGTCAGCGGTCTTGCTGACACCTAATATTTCATAAAAATCGCGCTTACTCATGCTCTCTCCTATCGTCTTTACAGCCACACCGGTTCGTCAAATCATCAGCTCAATTGATAATTGTCTTAATCTTATTCATGATTCTTAGCCATCAGATATGTATAACGTTTCACATGAAACATAACAACTCACCATGCTATAGAAACATAATGCTTAGACTTAACCAACAAATACGGTGAAGGCTGCTTAGCCAAATCAATTATAAAAAGTTTGCGCTATTTATGGAGATGGTCTGCTGATTTATCAAGCTCTTAAATGATGAAATTAGCAGTTGGCATTGCTGCGGCAAAAGCCAAACGATTCATTAAGGTTACTGCAAAGCTTTTCGTACCTGAGCAGTGCTTAGTCGTGCTAATATTTACCGCCACATCTACGGTCATTTATACTCATAGTGATGACGATTGCGACAAGGTATCAAGTCTTATGAAAAAGCTGGTTATTCTATTAATCATCATTGCGGTAGCAGTGTATGCAGGCTCGCCTTACTACAGCGCTTATCAGCTCAAAAATGCTTATGACGATAAAGACGGTGCCACTATCGCAGCGGCTATTGATTATGAGCAAGTGCGACCAAGCGTCCAAAATCAGCTAACCAGCCAATTTGCGACGACAATGACTAAGTATCCATTGATTTCTGAATTGGGCGGTGAGCCGTTGACCGAAGCCGCGAATGGTTTTATCGCGCAGGCAGTTGAAGGGGCCATCACGCCGCAGAATATCGAAAAGGTAATTAATACCCAAGGTCAAGCCAATACAGCAACCAAAGAGCTAGCCGCAGCATGGGCCATCGCTAGCGATCAAGTTGACTTGAAAAATCTGATTCAGAGCTTAATCATTCAGCGCGGTGATGTCGATGCCGTGGTCAAAAGCCAAATGCAGCAAGTCATGAAAAAACAAGCGGCAGAACTTGAGCAGCAAGTCGCCCAAGGCAATGACAGTGAGAAGCCAACGCTTAGCTACTGCGGTATCAACTGCTTTAGTATTAGTGGTCAGGTAAAAGGCTACCCTCTCACTATCGAGATGCAGCGTGAAGGGCTTATCAATTGGAAAATCGTTGATATCGTCTTACCATAAATTATTTAAGACAGCTTTTGAGATGCAAAAATGTCCGAATAGAACCAAAAAAAACCGCCTTATGAGATAATTCATAAGGCGGTCTTTTTACGTTGTTTAGCAGTCAAATATCTTAATGTTTTAAACTAAAAAACACTTAACCATACCAGTCGATTATTCAACACCCAAGAATTCTAGAAATTCTGGACTCTCAAAACTCGCCTGATATAGCACGCCATCTTCACGATAGATTGCAGGCGTCGCCATTACTGCGAGTCCAGCTGCTTTTTCACGATTGGGTGTTACATGGTCAACCGTACAACTTGCTGATGCAGGTGTCATTTCACCCTGCAGCATAGCTTTGTCAAATGCCTGACGACGACTGTCTTCATTCGCTTGGCACCAGATACCACGCATCTGCTTCGGTGACGCCTCATATATCGGATAGCCGATGACATTGACCGTCACGCCTTTTGCATTGAGCGATGGCACTTGCTGATGTAATCGGCGGCAATAAGGGCAGTTCACATCATCCGCTACATAGATAACGGCTCTCTCAGTAGTGGTTGCTGGATAAGTAATCAGCTGGCTTTTGTCTAATGACGCAAACACAGACTGGTTTTTACGTTTTTCAAAGTTCTCATCGAGGCCGATAAACTGACCATTTTCGATAACTGATATTTCGCCATCGGTAATATACTGCGCATCATCCGATAGTAAAAACGGCACCCCTTCTAGCGTTGCTCCCCAGATGACACCCGGTACTGCGGTATAAAAGAATGGCGTTTTAGCACTCATATTCTTAAGCGCAGTCATATTTGCTAGCATGTCAGACTTGACACTCGCATTGATAGGTTCGCCTACCTGCGCACTCGTACTACGTACTGGTGTTTTGGTCACTACCCGCTTACTTGGGTTTTTCTGTAGCTCACCCTGTATGACATATCTACCATCTTCAGTGATGTGCAGGGGCAGTTGTCCGGCCAAATTCACTTGATACATATTAGGCAGTTTTGATGGCAAAATAGAAGTAATCTGTGTTTTGATACCTGCTTGGGTCAGTACTTGGCGCAATCGCTTATCAACAGTCGCACTCACTGTCTGAGTTGCTTGCGAATTTGTAGTGTTTTGCGTTACGTTATTGCTATTAGCATCCGCTGAACTTGGCTGAGCGCAAGCAGTGGTTGCTAATAGTATGACGCTGATTAGACTAGTGGACTTTAATACAGGTAATGTCACAGAGAGATTCCTATCTGGTTTTTAATAATGACAGTTTTCAATATTAAGACCAATTCCAAATCTACAACTAACTGAAAGGTAACAATACATTTTCTGATTAGTCAGATTTTTAGAGTTGGTTTAAGGGTTGTCTGTCATAAAAATATAGATAAAAAAGACTGTAGCATATGAGATAGTTTTGCAAAGCACTAAATGGCTAATGTCGCAAAACTGCTACTTAGCTTTAAGAGATAGGCAACACAGCTAGATAATAGACATAAATACTATATAGCAGACCGCAAAAAGCAGCACACTGGGTAGCGGCTGCTAATGGGTTCAAAACGATAGTTTCAAGGCAAATACTAAGGCCAAAGCTTAATAGTTTTAGTGCTCATTTATTAAAACTTGGCAACTTCTTCTGGCGTTAAGAAACGGCTATCGCCTTTTTCTAGACCTTCTAGATTGATGTGACCGATACTGGCGCGGTGCAGCTCAGTTACTCGATTACCAAAGTAGCCCATCATACGTTTGACCTGATGGTATTTGCCCTGCTCTAACGTCAGACGTGCATGTTTTTCATCAATGAACTCAAGAACAGCAGGCTTGGTTGGCTCATAATCACCTTCAAGCAAGATGCCTTCAGCCACTTTCTTAACGGCTTTTTCTTGTGCATCATTATCCATTGCATCTGCCAAAGTCAGCTCATACACCTTTGCATGCTCGTGCTTAGGACTGGTGACACGATGTAGCCAGCCACCATCATCACTCATCAGCAACGCACCAGTGGTATCGACATCGAGACGTCCAGCGATACGCAAGCTACCCAATTCTGGTACAGCAATCAGTTCGGTGACGATTGGATACTCTTTAACTTTTAACGTGCATTCGAAACCTTCAGGCTTATATAACAAGATATAGCGATTGCCAGCAGCGACCGATAATGGCTCGCCCGCCCACATCACATCATCATTGACGACATCGACATGTAGGCCAGGATCTTTAACCACTTGATCGTTTACAGTGATTTCGCCGGCGTGCATGATCTTTTTTGACTCTTTACGCGACAGCTCGGTGGCTTTACTAATGAATTTATCTAAACGCATACTATTTACTACCATCGGTTTTATTATACCAGCCCTAAATCAGAAACTAACGACGCCAGCACTCAGCCGTGAGCGGCTCGTTATCTTCGATGGTTAGAAATGGTACTATAATGAAAAATTAAATGAACACTGTACTCAATACAAAAGCCAGTGAAAGTCAGACCAGTTTAACATATCCAACCTAAGCCTGATGAAATATGAGCTATCAAACGCTAAAACGTGCCGTTACCACGCGACTCGAAATTAAAAAATCTGAGTTTATCGCTTACGCCTATCCGGTGACTTCTCGCGAGCAAGCAATGTTTCACGTGGAACAACTACGAGAGCAATATCCCGATGCCCGCCATTTCTGCTGGGCATATATTATCGGTGATCCAGATAATACCACCAGTGCTGGTTTCGATGATGATGGTGAGCCAAGCGGTACAGCGGGTCGACCGATATTGAATGTATTGCAGCATAAGTCGATCGGCAACGTAATTGTCATCGTGGTGCGTTATTTCGGTGGTATCAAATTGGGTGCTGGCGGTCTGACGCGTGCTTATGCAGGCTCTGCCCAAGCGGCCGTCGACGAGATGATACTAAACCCTTATGTACCGATGACCCAGATTCAGATACTGGCAGAGTTTGCGACTGAAGCGCAATGCCGCTATATGATAGAGAGCCTTGGCGGTCATATCGACGATGTCTCCTATAGCAAACAAGTGACCTTAACCGCCACACTTGCTGAAGCAGATGTCGAAAATTTAAAAGCGCGTTTAGCAATGGATGGTCGAGTATTGGACAATTCAGAGGATTAAAATCTAACTAACTACTCTCATCGACCGTTTTAGATAGTTCTCTTTTCAATATGCTTATTTGTCAGATTTTTCAATAATTGCTTCTTGGTAAATACTTTTTAGCAGCTACTTCTCAGTAATTGCTTTCAGTAGCCAATTTCCAGTAGCGGTTTTCAGTAACTGTTTCCAGTAATCATGCGTTCACTGAAAATTATTGGTTTTCACAGGTACTGGCGTTATGATAAAAAAACCTTTATCACACTACTCTATTTGTTTTTCCACGATCATTAAATAAGACCAAAATATGTCAACTTCAACCAAACCTTTTTCTCCAGCCCCTTTTAAGCCGCCCTTTTGGCTAACCAATCCACACTTGCAAAGCATCTTGCCTAAGTTTTTCGCGCCAAAGGCACCGACCTACCGCCGTGTGGTCGAAAAAGACTCACTGGACGAGAGCGATATTGCCTATGACTTCTATGATGCGCACCCTATAGAAGCATCAAAAGATGGCGAACTTGAGCAAACCCCATTGATTGTCCTCTTCCACGGCATGGAAGGCAGTAGTGACAGTCATTACGCTCGCGCACTGGCGTACCAAATGCACGCGCAAGGCTGGCATTTTGTGGTGGCGCATTTCCGTAGTTGCGGTGGTATTCCTGCTAGTGGCACGGTGTTCTATAATGCAGGCGACACTGACGAGGTGCATCATGCACTACAGAATTTGCGAGAGCAGTATGCCAATATCTACGCAGTTGGCGTCTCATTAGGTGGCAATGCACTGGCCAAATACATGGGCGAATATGAGGACAAAGTCCTTTGTAAAGGTGCCGTTGTTATCTCCGCGCCAGTCGATATGTCTTCAGCTGCCATTACTATGCACAGCTTCTTGAGTCATCGTATCTATACGCCTTATCTGCTTAACCCAATTATCAAAAAAGCATTGGCGAACGATCTCACGCAGGATGAAATCAATTCTATCAAAGCTGCCAATCGTATCAGTGATTTTGATGATATTTTTACTGCGCCACGTCACGGATATCGCTCCAAAAACGACTATTACCATACTGCATCCGCCATGCCGTATTTGCGCAACGTCACTCACCCTCTGCTATTAATCAGTGCAAAAGATGATCCTTTCATCGGCTTTACTGCTACCCCAAATGATGTCTCTGAGAGTGTCACCATCTTAGATACTGAGCACGGTGGACACATCGGTTATCTGCGCTATCGCTCAGACAATGGTCATTCCAAAAGCAAATCGTCTGTCAGTAATAATAAAGAGTCCAAGACTTCAAAATTCGATATTAACTGGATACCTGAGACGGTCAGCGCTTATTTTAATTGGATTGGTGTGGCTTCTATTAGCGAGTCTTCTCAGGATGTGGGCTCTGACAATAAATAATCACTGTCATCAATGACAAAATAATAATGCCAACGTTTATAACCTTTTGAGAGTGTTTTATGTACCCATTTATCCGTTATGCTAGCACCATTGCTCATGCTGCCTTAAAAGCAAAAAAGGGCAACACACTGACGTTTAAGGACACCAGTGAGATTCAGTTTCGCTGCCGCTTATCCGATATAGATAATTTTTTGGAGATGAATAACGGCCGCGTATTTACGCTTTATGATTTGGGTCGTATGGACTTTGCAGTACGGACTGGTCTTGGCAAGCAGTTGTTAAAACAACGCTGGGGTTTGGTCATCGCTGGCAGCACTATTCAATACCGCAAGCGTATTCGCGCCTTTCAAAAAGTCACGCTCAAGACCAAAATCGTCGGTATCGACGCGCGCTGGTTGTATATAGAGCAATCAATGTGGGTCAAAGGACAGCCTTGCTCATCTGGACTACTGCGTACTGGTGTGACCAAGGGTGGTAGAGTGATTGACACGGCACAAGTATTGGCTGCACTTGGCCAATCTGACTGGGATCTACCGCCAACGGGTTACGTGGCTGAGTGGATCAAAAGTGATGCTGATCGACCGTGGCCGCCTGTCGATACAGCTGACTAACTTAACTTTATAAGCTAGAAATCCATTACTTTTAACTTATTTAACAGATAGTACAAGCAAGCAACCTTATAGCTACTATTTCATAACAACTCATTATATAAATACATATAATAAATGTTAGGATAGTAGTGAGTATATACTCAGACAAAACAAATATAGTCTTATAAGGAGAATAATATGGCTAATACAACAGATTATGTCGGCACGTTATTTGATAATAGCGAATCAAACCCAAGCAAAATTACTTTAGCGTTTACCATGGCAGGCGTGGCACTAAAAAAAGGCCATTCTGCTACTGTGATATTAATGGTGGATGCGGTGCATCTGGCAAAACCAAACGCGCTAGACAATGTAGATATCGGCGATCCGTTTGAGCCAGCTGGTGAGTTACTAGAGACCTTTATTGAAAAAGGTGGCCAAGTATTGGTCTGCGGCGCTTGTATGAAACACAACGGCGTAGAAGAGTCAGATATCGATAAGCGTTTTGAAGTGATTAGCGGTGATGATGTGGTTGAGCTACTTATGAATGCGAAAGGGTCGTTGCAGTTGAATTAAGATGCTCGTGAATGATTCATTTGTATAATTCTACTAGATAGTAAAGAAACATCAGATATTCTGGTGTTTCTTTTTTCGTTTAGATTGGCAGGGTACTTGCTGATAACATATCGCAAACCCTACCATTAATAATAACGATTTTACCCGCTCTATTTCACAGAGTATGATGAACACTGGTAGTACACACCCTATCTATCGTGACTGCTCATTATCTGACTATTATATTTACAATGTATGCCCGCATCATAGGCTGGGCATAGCTAACACTATGTAGGACAACCGAATACTATGGCCAACTTCCCCACTATCAGAATACGTACGCGCCGCAAATATTATCGCCTTATCTTTACAGGCCTGATGGCAATGATGATGTCACTGATTATCTCAACAGCCCTGTTGGTAGTCAAACAAGGCTTTATCGAAGGATTTTTTATGGAGTTGATGCACTCTTGGGGATTGGCCTTTATGTTTGCATGGCCAAGTGCATACATCTGCGCCTATCTAGTACAAGAGCATGTACTGAGTAGAATAGAGTTTTATTAAACAGTATCGATAGCTATCATAATTCTGAGTCATCGTCGTTATAAGATAGTTTAGATATAGGGCAAGCAAGTCAAGGTTCTATAGAGAATAGACTGAACTGGCCTAATGCCGTATTCCATATATATGCGATTGACTATCTAACGCTAGAAAATATTACTGATGTAAGCCAAGCTTTCTATAACAACATCCCGTTAGCGCAAATGTATCCAACTCCTAGACGACCAGTCTATTTTTAAGTATAGTGTCTTTGTTAGCCGATAACCTATAAGCATCATTATCATGGTATCGTTTCTACTAGAAGAAAAAATACATCGATGAGTGATCTCAATGACATGATGTTTATAGTCGGTTATTCATACACTTATACATAAATTAAATCATAAATATATAAAGGAAATCATCATGCGTAGTGCTATTCATAACAGCTTTGGCAAACCTTCTGACGTATTGAGCGTTGGCGACAGCCCCATGCCCCAGCCTGCTGCCAACGAAGTCCGTATCAAAACCATTCTCTCCCCTATTCATAACCATGACTTGCTGACCGTAAGTGGTCAATACGGCTATAAGCCTGAGATGCCAGCCATCGGTGGTAGTGAGGCGCTAGGTATTATCGATGCTGTGGGTGATGACGTCACAGACCTAAGCGTCGGCCAACGTGTGGCGTGCGCTAGTGTACACGAGACGTGGGCAGAGTATTTTGTCGCCCCTGCCAGCATGGTATTTAACATGCCTGATAGTATTGAAGATGAGTTGGCTGCCCAACTGATTGCTATGCCGCTGTCTGCCCTAATGCTATTAGAATTCTTGGAAGTAGATAGTGGTCAATGGATTATTCATAACGCGGCGAATGGCGCTGTCGGTAAAACCCTTGCGATGCTAGCAGCAGCACGCGGTGTAAATACGATTAACCTCGTACGTAGTAAAGACGCGATAGCAGAGCTGACCTCGCTCGGTATTAAAAACAATGTCGTCACCGCTGATGATGACTGGAAAGACCAAGTTCGCGCTATCATTAGTGATGACAAAATTACAGCAGCCGTCGATTCAGTTGGTGGTGAATCGAGCAACGAGCTACTATCATTACTTGGCAGCAAAGGCACGCTGGTCTCATTTGGTATCATGTCAGGCAAGCCAATGGCATTAGACGCTGGTAGCTTAATCTTTAAGCAAGCCGTTGTAAAAGGGTTCTGGGGTAGCAAAACCAGCCAAGAAATGGATCTAGACAATAAACAACGTCTGATCACTGAGTTGCTAGAACGCGCATCGAATGGCGATTTAAAGCTACCGATCGAAGCCGTCTATAGTCTGGACGATATCGCAACCGCAGTGTCTGGAAAAGTACAATCAAGTAAAAAAGGCAAAGTTATCCTAAAGCCTTAAGCGAAACTCTACCTTGTATTGATTGTCATTGAAGGCATCATAAATATGAAAAGTCCATTTGTATTACTCGTTAGATAATACTATGGGCTTTTTTATTTTAACCGTACTGTTGTTATGGTAATTCTAATGCAGACATATACATAAGCAATTACTCATCAACTCAAATAATAATATTTAATAAGGATATAACCATGTCAAACGATACAACATTTAAAGCCTTAGTCGTCGAAGAAACCAGTAATGGTGAATTCAAAAAAAGTATTCAAGAGCGTAAAGTCAGTGACTTACCGGAGAATGACTTGCTCATCGAAGTGCATTATTCATCATTAAACTTTAAAGATGCGATGTCGGCCACTGGTAATAAACGAATCACCAAACAGTACCCGCATACCCCAGGTATCGACGCAGCTGGCGTGGTCGTCAGTGATAAGTCAGGCACGTTTAGCGCAGGACAAGAAGTATTAGTATTCGGCTATGATCTTGGTATGGATACGGATGGTGGTCTCGGTCAAATGATCTCAATCCCCGCAGAGTGGGCGCTACCTTGCCCAGAAACGCTGACGCTAAAAGAAGCAATGACCTATGGTACTGGCGGCCTAACCGCAGCACTAAGTGTGCAAAAGCTAGAGAAAATGGGCGCAAAACCAAGTGATGGCCCAGTTGCTGTAACAGGTGCAACAGGCGGCGTAGGTACGATCAGTATCGCTATCTTAAAGCAGCTCGGCTATGAGGTGATTGCGTTCTCAGGTAAGCCAGAGCAAAGCGAGCACTTAAAAGAGCTTGGCGCGAACGAAGTACGTCATCGCGATACCATCAATGAAATCGGTAATAAACCTGTCGGCCGTGAGCTATGGGCAAACGCTATTGATACCATCGGTGGCGACTACCTATCTAACTTACTCAAACAAACCAAAGCGGGCGGCGCGGTGACGAGCTGTGGTCTAGCAGGTGGCGCTGAGTTTTCGATGACGGTCATGCCATTTATCACTAGAGCAGTATCATTATTGGGTATCGATTCGGTCTATATCCCACTGGCTGACAAGGAAGCCATTTGGAAACGTGTTGCCACTGATATGAAACTGCCTAATCTTGAGAGCTATGGTGAAGAGATTACGTTAGAGCAAACGCCAGAATACCTAGATCGCTTTATGTCTAGCAAGGTGGTTGGGCGTTATGTGGTGAATGTGAAGGGTTAGGTTTTTGACTTAGTAGTTAAAAATTATAAAAAAGGCAGCATCTCTTTTGAGGTGCTGCTTTCTTTCTTAAGTATAATCAAAAATTAATTTCTCAGTATAGTTAATACTAACTTATAAATCTATTGAACAGATTTATCCAGCTTTTAACTAGAGATTCGTTAACATTCGAAAAAATCTTATCAAACCTATTCTGTACGTTTCTAGCAAGTTCTACTTTCCAGCCTTTTTCTAAATCAATTGAGTTCTTTTTTGCCCAAGCTTCTATTTGATTGATAATAGGCTCATTTCTTTGATAAATATCTTCAAATAGAACATCACTCATACGATACATTCTATCAACTTCTCTTGTAATATCATCTACAGGAATTAAGTCTTCAATTTCGTATTGTGCTTCTCCTAGGAAGTCAGATACTTCAAGCACCTTATCTTTATGTTTATTATATTCACTACTTATTAATTTGTTTTTAAAGTCTTTACCAGATTTATCCGAATCAATAAACACAAAAGGTAGGGTGGAATCTCTTGCAGATACAAGACTAGAGATAGGCTTTACACCTCTTATCCCACCAGTAGGAACAAATACTAACTCTTTAGAATGTCGTAGCTTTCCTTCTGCGATTAAATATCTTTTTATTAGGTTTAGATATATTTGATCACTTGCACCTTCTACTAGGACAGGTAAACATCCTAATAATAAAGTATCTGAAACAGTTAAGCCGAGCGCTGCATGTACTGGATATATAGATTTCTCCGCATCTTTTTTATCGTATCTTAAATCAGCCGAAACTTCAGTCCGACCAGTCTGCTTGTTCACGTAAACTGCTTTTACATTCGCTAAATTATCCATATCTACGAGAAATGGAGAATGCGACGTATATACCAGTTGATTATCTTCAGATAATTTCCGAAAAAACTTTGCTAAATCATACTGTGCAATAGGATGCAAAGATAAACCTGGCTCATCAAGTAGTAAAACCGTGTTGTTATGTGACCCTTTAGTCTCTACCAGAAATACTAGAAAAAAACTAAAAAACCACTGTAGCCCTCTACTTCTACCTTCAAGTTCTATAGCTTCAGGTCTTAAACTGTCAGATACATTTATTCTAAAATGATGACCATCTGCTTCAAATTCAAACTTGTAATCTCCTTGTAACCACCATTCTTTAAAGCTTTTAGTCAGCTGAGCTGCAGCTGATCTTAGTAGTACCCCTCTTTCTCTCTTTTTATCAGCCCAGTTCTGAACCTCTTCTTCTGTTAACTCTTGCTCTTCAACACTCTTTTCACGATTATAACTATCAAGTGTTTTTATTATGACCTTTCTATCGTTTCCTAATTCATATATTTCTTGTGGTGAGAGATTCACGTATTTGAAAAGCACATCTAAGGTTCTTGCTTTAGCTCTAGCAGATTCTGTTAAATCATTTCTATCGTTATCTTCAATTACTCGTGGTAGAAATATCTCACTATCTAAATTCCCATAATCTGAATAATAGACAAAGTTTGGTAAGCTAGCTAAAACCTTTTTTCTTATCTCAGGTGTTGTATCAATAGGATTTCCTTTGAAAGCATTTAAAAAAAACTCTAAGGGATGTAAAAGGTTGCCATCAAAAAAGTCAGGCAAATTCTTCTTTCTACCAAATATTTTTTTATGCTCAATAATATCCATTTTAAAGTTGTCAACATCTTCATAAAAAACTGATTCTTTCTTACTAAAATTTTCGATTTGATTATCTATGAAATTTTGGACTGAAGTTTTCAGTTCATCATCTTCTTTCATAAAATGCTCATAAGAGTTGATTTTCTTATTGAACTTTTCTAATAAAGTACTAAATCTAGAAGGGCTGAAGCTTCCGATTTCTGTATAGGGAAAGCTTATATAGTAACCGCCATCATATTTTCGCTGAACCAGTACTGTTTGGATCTGCTCTTTGTCGCATCTCAAATCCGTGGCTAGCTCTTCTTGTAAATCATCAGCCAAGATAAAGTCAGCCAAAATAAAAACATCATTAGAATGATTGTCAGCTTTATATTGGCTATAGAGATGTCTTGGAAAATCATCTAGAGGAACTATCGGCTCACTATTAGCAGGTCTCAATTTCCACAGAGCTACTAACAGATTTGTTTTTCCAGCCTCATTTGTACCTACCAGACAAGTATTATCACCTAAATAAACCCAATCACTTTCTTCAATAGAGCGAAAGTTTTTAACCTTGAACCTTTTTAAAACTGTCCTCATAACTATTCTCTCATCTCTAACAAATTGATTTTATATTTAGATGTTATTTGAACTACAATCACAGAATACTATAATTATGATTAAAACTGTCATTCGAACCAACTTATTTTGACCAAAAAAAACACCCAACCAAGTTGAGTGCTTTTTTATTTACGATAAGCTGTATATCAATTCAAAAAATTTGAGTAGCGAGGAAAACGAGTGATAGCACTACATTAAGTAGGCTGAACGAGTTTGACGACGCTAATCAGGTTTTTAGTTTGCTCTGATTAAAATTTATTCCCATTCAATAGTTGCAGGTGGCTTGCTCGACACATCATAAGTCACGCGTGATACTTCAGCGATTTCATTCATAATGCGATTCGATACAGTCTCGATCAAATCATACGGCAGATGCGCAAAGCGAGCCGTCATAAAGTCTACAGTCTCAACTGCACGTAGCGCGATTACCCACGCATAGCGGCGGCCATCACCGACCACGCCGACAGATTTGATTGGTTGGAATACCGCAAATGCTTGTGCCGTCTTGTCATACCAGCCTGAGCGCTCAAGCTCTTGCATAAAGATTGCATCAGCCAAACGCAGGATATCAGCATATTCTTTTTTGACTTCGCCAAGGATACGTACGCCCAAACCTGGACCTGGGAACGGATGACGATAGATCATTTTGGCTGGCAGACCCAAGGTAATACCAAGCTTGCGCACTTCGTCTTTGAACAAATCACGTAACGGCTCAATCAGTTTAAATGCCAAATCATCTGGCAAACCGCCAACATTATGGTGGCTCTTAATCACGTGTGCTTTGCCTTGATGCGACTTAGCAGATTCGATAACGTCTGGATAAATCGTACCCTGTGCCAAGAACTCAACGACTTTACCATCGCTTTGCTCACTCACTTGACGCGCACTATCAGCGAATACGTCGATGAACGTTTTACCGATGATTTTACGTTTTTTCTCTGGATCAGACTCGCCAGCTAGTGCATTTAAGAACAAGTCTTCTGCATCAACACGGATGACTTTTACGCCCATGTTTTCTGCAAAGATTTGCATCACTTGGTCGCCTTCGTGCAGACGCAATAGACCGTTATCGACGAACACACAAGTCAGTTGATCACCGATTGCTTTGTGCAATAGCGCGGCAACGACTGAACTGTCCACACCGCCCGATAGACCGAGCAATACTTGCTTATCACCGATTTGTTCTTTTAACTGTGCGATACGCATATCAGCGATATTGTCTGGCGTCCACTCACCTGCACACTCACAGATTTGATGAACGAAACGACCAAGCAGCTCTTGACCTTGTAGCGTATGCGTCACTTCTGGGTGGAACTGTAGGCCGTAGTATTGCTTATCATCATTGGCCATAATCGCGATTGGACAGCTTGGCGTGCTAGCGATGATGTCAAAGCCTTCAGGTACTTCGATAACCTTGTCACCATGACTCATCCAAACGTTTAGTTTGGCAGTCACACCGTCAGTCTTGCTGTCTTCGATACCGTCAGTCAGCTGCGAGTGACCATTTACTTCGATAGTCGCCGCACCAAACTCATGAATATCACTGGCATGAACTTGCCCGCCGAAACGATCTGCCATTGCTTGCATACCGTAGCAGATACCTAGTACTGGCACGCCTAGATCAAACACCGCATCGTTGATACGTGGGCTGTTTTCTGCGTGGACGCTCTCAGGGCCACCTGACAAAATGACGCCTTTTGCGCCAAAATCGATGATGCGCTGAGTGTCGATATCATAAGGGAACATCTCACAAAACACCCCAGAATCGCGCACACGGCGGGCGATTAACTGGCTATATTGCGAGCCAAAATCGAGGATTAAGATGCGATCTTCTTTGATTGCAGGAGTGGCAGCAGCAGTGGTCATAAATCGATATCCATCAATAGATAAATTGGTGCCCTATTTTAACAAGTTTACGCACTCTATTGGCTATTAGATGGTTAATTATTCGCGATTATTATTCGCGCATACCCTCAATTTGAATAATTACTCTCTAAGTAAGGATAAAAATAAGCAAAGAGTAGACAGCAAACCCAATTATGAGGAAACTATCTTCCTCTCTGTTTATCAGTCATTTGCTAGGTCTACTACGTAATATCACTCAAAGCTGAGTGCATACGATTCAAACCTTCCCTCAATATTGCTTTAGGACAGGCCACATTTAAACGCATTTTTAAATGTCCTTCCTCGCCATATTTAATACCAGCATTTAGCTCAACTCTAGCAGCTCTAAGTGCATCATACAGCACCTGATCGTCTTGGCTATATGCTGAGCAATCTAGCCACATTAAGTACGATGCTTCTGGGCGCATGATTTTAATATCAGGCAAATGCTCATTTAAAAACTGCACGGTCAATTCAATATTGGCTTCGATATAACTAAGCGCCTGCTCTAGCCACTCACCGCCGTGCTCGTAAGCACTACGCATGGCTGTATACGCAAATAGGTTCAGCTCGTACTCATCATTTAATTGCTGCTGCTGACTGATTTTTTTGATTAGCGCTTTATCTTTAGCAAATATCATCGAGCCTTTGATACCAGCGATGTTAAAGGTTTTGGTCATTGATGTCAGGCTAACTACGTTGTGCTCATAGCCTTCTGCAAGTGTCAGAAATGGCGTAAACGTATGACCAGTCAAGGTTAAATCTTGATGAATTTCATCACTCACAATCGCCACATTGTGCTTTTTGCAAATCGTAAGTAGCGCTTCCAGCTCGTCCTTCGTCCATACACGCCCGCCAGGATTATGCGGATTGCACAGTAGATAAAGCTTAACCTCATGCTCAATGATTTTGGCTTCGATATCAGCCAAATTTAAATGATATTTACCTTCAACTTCCTTTAATGCAGAGAGCACAAGCTTGCGGCCATTTTGCTCAACCTTGCTCATAAAAGGCGTATAGATAGGATCGTTGACCATTACCGCCTCGCCTACCTTGGTAAAGACATTCATCATCAGCGCTAGGCTTGGCACGACACCAGGGGAAAACAAGATATTCTGCTTCTCTAACCGCAAGTCATAACGCTTACCATGCCAGTTAATAATCGAGTTATATAAAGCGTCAGTAGGTTTGGTATAACCCAAGATGCCATGCTGCATGACTTGCTCAACCGCGCTTAATATCGGTGTGGCAGCCTTAAAATCCATATCTGCTACCCATAGCGCAATCGTGTCATCGTTATAGTGCCACTTGAGTGAACCGGTATCGCGTCTGTCGATTATTTCATCAAAGTTATATTGCATTGGTACTCTTCTTATTTAGAATAATAATGGTTCGGAACGTTAAAAACACAGCGCAATATGTGCACTATATTATAAATATACGCTACGCTATCTGCTGTAGTAGATTAAGGCGTGTTCGATTTTTTACACATAATTAAAGTGCTTTTAGACCCTAATTATCCATTTATCGGCTTAAATAACCTTCAAAGATATAAAGTGAACATTATTTCAATAATGATTAAAAAATAATGCTACATTAAGGTTTCGGACTCTATCTATCATAAAGTTATTTGTGCCAGAGTGCGCTGATGTTGCCATGATTATAATCTATCAACATCTACCCAAACTATCTAATAAGCCATCAAGGCTAACAAAAAGGAATGAAGAATGAAAATGGACTTTTTACCGAAATCAGTACTAAAGATTAGTGCCCTTACCTTTGCCATTGCCGCAACCGCTTCTTGCACTGCTATGGCAACAGGAACTGACCATCAGACTGCAAATGCAGCTAGTAGCACCGCTATCACTCTTGGCAATGCTGCCACGACTAGCGGCACCAATGATACCGTTGCCATCGGTAGTCAGGCCAATGCAGGATTAAACTCAGCTACTGCCGTTGGCGGTCAAGCTAACGCTGCTGGTCTAGGCTCAACCTCTATCGGTTGGCAATCTAAAGCCATTGCCGAACGTGCACAAGCTTTTGGTCATCTAGCCAATGCTAGCGGTGTGCGCTCTACTGCTGTCGGTGAAGCAGCCATGGCAGGTGGCAATAATGATACGGTTGCTGTCGGTAATAAAGCCAATGCAGGTCTAAACTCAGCCACTGCCGTAGGCGGTGAAGCCAATGCTGCTGGTCTAGGCTCAACCTCTATCGGCTGGCAGTCAAAAGCCACCGCTGAACGTGCACAAGCGTTTGGTCATCTAGCCAATGCAAGCGGTATGCGCTCTACCGCTGTTGGTGAAGCGGCTATGGCACAAGGCGCAACTTCGGTGGCGGTCGGTAATAAATCTATGGCAGGCGGCATGAACAGTATCGCTATCGGTAACGAGGCGAAAGCATCCAAAGACAACCAAGTCGTCCTAGGTAACGCTGGACAAGTGCAGTCGAGTACCGCAGCACAATCAGGTACGGTCAGAATCGTCACGATCGATGACAACGGCACTTTGGGTACTATGATGGTTGACTACTACCAAAAAGCTAAATAATTATAGTTGAGTGGTCAACACTGACGCTATTGTAGTCAGTCATACTCGATAAAATAAAAAAACCTCGCGATTGCGAGGTTTTTTTAGATGGTATGTTTGGTTCGCTTGATGGTGTTTTGAAGTGCTGCGTTAGATTTCGTGGTTATCAGAGTTATTATAAAATTGGAGCTAATCCTGCCATTAGAGATTATCTCATGGCTAAAACGTACCTTAAGACCCATATTATATAATGACGAATTTTAAATAATCATAAGTGGTTGATTACTACTCTGAATACCTGATAACTCATCAATACTCTTAACTAACTTTGCTTCATTCTCAGCAATAGCTCTTTTAAACACTTGATAGCTTGTGACTTTTTGCGGAATGGAGAGCTTAAATTTGTAGATACTGCCACCAAAACCATTAAGCAATCCCATATTTAGCGCCAAGTCAGCCTCTTCTGTAGGGGCAATATAACCTCCGATATCTGCTTTATACAAAAACAAGTATGACAGGACTTGATTAAGGTCATCTCTATCGATTTTGTTATCTTTCATGCGCTTATATTTAGCGTCTAAAATAATACGACTGTCTTTCACAAAGTCAGGATAACGACGGACGTTATTACCTGAAAATTTTTGAGCATAGACCTTGATACCACCTTGTCGGTTATTATTAGTGGGATGGTCATATCCGATAGGACGTAGTAGTGTGTTGAGGTACTCCTCCCATAACCACGCTCCATCAAACAAAATGCCGTGAGCCTTATCATCATTGTTAGCGTATTTCAAACCTTCATAATGTAAAATTTGCAGACAGATTTTTTGCAGGCCACTGTATTCTGTAAAGTAAGGATGTACAAAAGGCTTACGGTTAGTATTGATAATAGTATGCCGGTCACGTACATGATATGACGGAGTATGTTGGACAATCAGATTGACGAAATCAAGTGTTTCGCTGTCGCTATGCAACACATCTCTCAGATTAGGTTTTTGTTTGATAAGCTCTATGGCGTGACGAATGAGCTGGGAAATTGGATTATCAAAACTATGCTCACGCACACTGTAGGCAACGTTGCCTCGAAATGGCAGATTCTGTCGCAGATGGGCTTTGACATTGATAGCCCCTTTGAGACTACTGTCGTTATAGCTTTGCTTTTGATACTCTTTATACAGGCCTTGTGAGAGCGCTTTTTTAAGAAAATGAGGAAATAAATATACTAAAAAATCAAATAAGTTGGTTTGATTTCGACTGTGCTTTAAATCAAACAGATTAATACACAATACTTTTTGCAGCATATAATGTAGAAAATAATCTTCTTCAATAGCCTCTTCTTGATTGGCTTGGTCATCACTATCTACAACAGAAGCCCGAGCAAAACGGGACTGGATTTTCAACTGTGTATCTTTTACACCAATAAAGCCCATGACATTGCCTGTCTCTAAAACGGTCTGAGACTCACTAACCTTTAATTCAAAGATTAGCTTACTGGCAATATCATCTTCGTTATCTTCAAAATGTGCGGGGAAAATCAATAAATTGGGGTATGCGGTCACTAGCTCGCCAATATTTTTACTAGCGAGTAGTGATAAATCATCTATAACTTTATTAACGTTTGGCTCATTAGAGCCTAAAATTAATGAGGTATTATCCGTCGTTACGATCATCATCAAACCCTAACTGTAGATTATAGGCATCTTTTAATCCTTGAATCTGTTGCTCAGCATCAGGATAACCACGCAGATATTCAAAAAGTAGCGACTCTAAATGATATGTCCATAACTTATCAAAATCGCCATCATAGTTGGCAAGCTTTAAGAAGTAAGATGGGCCAACATGATAAGCTGAATTCAATCCTTGCACAGATTCGATAGCCTTGTTTAAATCCATTAGGCGTTGTTTAGCTTCCTCTGCCCAATCATCAATTTGACCTTCCCACATAGATAGTCGATCTGCTGATTTTATTTCTTTCCATGCGAAACGGCGACGCATAGCAAAATCAAAAGACTCAACACTGCGATCGATATCATTCATAGTGCCGATGATATAGACGTTATCTGGTATATAAAAACCTTCTTTAAATACATCTTCATCCGTTTGCAAATTGGCATACTGAGTAGTGACTCTACCACTCTCCCCTCGATAGCCAGGGTCAATAGAGAAGAACAGCTCACCCAATACTTTAGAGATTTCAGCACGATTAATCTCATCCAAGATAATAATGAATTTTTTGCTTTTATCGCCCGTATCAGACATTCTGAGGTCATAATTTTCTTCGATATAATCGCATACTGAAGTTAAATACGGTTTCCAGCGTAATGATTTACCTGTTTCTAAATAATTTTGTATTAAAGGCTTGGTTAAAGTGATTTGCCGCTGTGTTTCGCTCGAAAGAACTGCTGTGATATTTTCGCGTGAATTGACAATGATACTAAACGGACTTTCGCGACTTGGCGTTGTCAGGTCTGTAGAGCTTTCGGATATATCATCTATAAACCTTTGGTAAACTTCTTCAAAATTACTTAACTGTTGATTATTTTGATATTTTAGGGCTTCTTTACAGAACTTCTTAAAGCTTCCATCTCGTAGCTCAAAACCAACTTCTCCGTTTACATTTTGAATAGGACGTAAGCCTTCTACAAAGTCAGTATAGTCATAAGATGGATGAAACTGAATGAGTTCATATTTTGCACCCCATTCCTCAGCCAACGTTTTAGCTAAATAGGTTTTACCTGTTCCTGGTGCACCTGTAAGTATGAGATTTTTATTAGCAAGTAATAGCTCGCTAATTTCTTTAAGTAGCGGGTGAGTTATTGACTGCTGTGTTTTTTGAGTGGCTATTTTTCCGTTCAAATTTAGCTTGTTGGCAAACTCAAAAACGTTTTTATATGCGTTAAACAAATCTCCCTTCAAGTCACTTATGATGCTGCAATAGTCAATTAAGGACAATTGCTGTGCATCGTCTAATTCTATAATTCGACCGAATAAGTAGTGCTCATCTTCAACAGGATTTTGGAAGTCAGCATCGCTTGTACTCAATGCAAAATTTCTATCGGTAAGCTTTGTTATTTCATCACTGTTTTTCAAAGCTATAAAAGCATCCATATAAGGTTTGATATATTCTATCGGTGTCTTTTCATCTTTAAATCTGACGTACAGCGTATTGAATCCCAGTCCATAACCAATCTTATTGTTTGATAAGTAAATATGATACTGAACTTCGGTGCCTGCTCCTTCATTGATCGCCCATTGTCTATCTTCACTATCATATTTAAACAATAATTGTGAGTTAGTGATCTTTTGATTACCTACCAGCTCTTTTCTAGCTATGAGAAAGTCTTTTTTAAAACTACCAACGTCTTTGTTTATAAGACTGACTAAATGACCAATACTATCTATTTTGATAGCATTGGCATTGATATAGTCGAGTTCCATCATTGCTTCAACTAACTCATTTCGTAGTGTCCATTCAAACAAGTTACCCGCTACCTTCTTACCGAGCATTGTAACTAGCCAGTAGGTCTTATCACCCTCCTCAGTAGTTATTTCAAACCTATTTAAATGCTCTTGAACAGCCCTACTAAACCCAGTGATAAACCCACTGATTGAAAAAGGAGAGGTATTATATTTCTCAGCTAAATATTTACAGGTCGCCTTGTGCTCAGGTTCTAAAAAGAAGATGCTCAGCATATATTTATAGTTATTGGTCATAAAATTATCGTTAGATAATATCTCTAACCATTCATACTTAGTGACTTGCGATTTAGAATTATAATCATCACTTCTAACGACGACCTGCTCCATATTTATTCCTATAAATTAATAATTTTTTAGTATTTTTCCTAAAACTAACGCCCCTTAAATTCAGCCTCACGTCTCTCAACCATTGCCATTACACCCTCTTTCGCATCTTCTGAATGAAACAGTGGCGGTAGATAACTATGGATATTGGCCAATGCCGTTGCAGCCCCATTTCGACTGGCATCTTGTGCTGATGACAATGCTCCTCTCACACCCAAAGGTGCGGCTTTACAGATTTCTTGTGCCAGCGTTAATGCACGCTCGTATTCAGACCCATTTGCTACTACTTCGCTGACTAAGTTCAGTCTATCAGCCGTTTGCGCATCGAATGCTTTACCAGTGAGTAGATATGGCATGGCTTTTTGCCAGCCTGCTGCTGCGACAAACCGTACCGTTGCGCCACCAAATGGCATAATGCCGCGCTGGACTTCCATTTGTGCAAAGTTACAGTTATCACTAGCGATAACCACATCACTGTTGAGCATCAGCTCGATAGCCACGGTGAAGCAAGTACCTTTTACCGCGACGACCACTGGTTTGGTACGCAGTTTTCCACTGATACCCCATGGGTCGATTTGATCATCACTAAACTCAAACACGCCATCGTTTAGCTTGTCTTGTAGCTCTACCAAATCTAGCCCAGCGGTAAAGTGATCTCCATGCGCAAATATCAGCGCACAGCGTAAGTTATCGTCCGCCTCGTAGCGAGTCATGGCGTCAGACAGTTGGGCAATCATATGACTGTCAAAGGCGTTGCGTTTGTTGGCACGGTTTAGCCCGACAAGGCAAACATGGCCTTGCGTGTTATAAGTGATGCGGTTTTCTGTGGCGTTACTATCCGTAGTCATGGTTCCATCCTTGTTAAAGTAATTATTTGCATATTTTGCATATAATGAGTGGTTATATAGTCGAATCTCAATAATTTATCGGTAGAGATTGAGCGATAAGTCACCTTTAATATAGACACCCTCGTTCTATAACACAAGCAATAGAGATGACTCGCATAGTGCAAAAATCGATAAAAGTTGACCTCATTTACGATAAGTGCAACTATGTTGCAGGTCTAAATATGGTTCAGAGTATTTTATGGAATTTTGGCACGGTTTTTTGCTTATCACTAGCGTACATCTATTGGCTGCGGCCTCACCTGGCCCTGATTTTGTCTTAGTCTCGCAGCAGACATTAGCAAAAGGCCGACGCACAGGTTTGATTTGTAGTCTCGGTATTACCTTGGGTCTTGCCGTCCATATTATCTATTCTGTATTAGGACTGGCGACTGTCATTGCTCATTCGCAGTCATTATTGACTACTATTAAATGGTTGGGGGGCGGCTATCTAATCTATTTAGGTTGGCAAGGTATCCAAGCTAAGCCTAAAAAACCAGCAGATTTAGACACAGCTCATATTTTAGAAAAAACACATGCTTTGGAAAAAGCAGACCCACAAGTAGATTCAAGCACTCACATTTCACAAGATTTGCTTACTAACCAGACCACATCTACAACAAAAGAAACCACTATCGAAAAATTACATAGCAATAGTGAGTCGACCTTTGCTACGTTGCGTCGCGGATTCCTTTGTAATGTCTTTAATCCAAAAGCACCTGTCTATTTTGTAGCTATATTTACTCTTGTATTGTCGCCTGATATCCCGCTTTGGCAATTGGCTATTTATGGCGTATGGATGATGGTGTTGCAGATGGCGTGGTTTAGTACGGTCGTCATGCTACTTTCTATCCCTGCGGTACATCGACGCTTCCAACGATTTGAGCATTGGATCGACCGCGTATTGGGTACTGCGATGATCGTATTAGGGCTTAACTTGATATTGCGTCACCGATAAGCGACCGATAAAGCACGGATAAACAATTAGCAACCTGCGAAATCTGCTACACTGGTTACTTATATCCATATATCGTAGCCTGACATTATGACAAGTAAGCCCATGACCCGTAACCCTGCAAATAGTAAACACAGAAACAGATCTCCTGCGACCGCGAAGAAACTCGGTCAGCTGCACCCACGTAACCCGCACCAAGGTCGTTATGACTTTGCGGTATTGACTCGAGCTTTACCTGAGCTTGCGGAGCATACCATTACCAATCCTAAAGGTGAGTCGACGATTAACTTCTCGGATCATCAGGCTGTTCGCGTGCTGAATAAAGCACTGTTGGCGAACTATTACGGGGTTAAATTTTGGGACATTCCTGAAGGTTATCTATGTCCGCCTATTCCTGGACGTGCCGATTATATTCACTATATCGCGGATTTACTGGCGCAAACCACTCACGTAAACGCCGATAACACACCGCCAACGGGTAAGGAAATTCACGCCCTTGATATCGGTACTGGTGCGAGTGCGATCTATCCTATCGTCGGCAGTCAGAGCTATGGCTGGCGCTTTACTGCAAGTGACATTGACCCTATCTCAGTCAACACCGCAGCGCTGATTTGTGAAGCCAATCCAAAACTAAAGAGTGCGGTCAAAGTAAAGCTGCAGCCTGAGCCTAAATTTATCTTTAAGAACATCATTGGTCGTCAAGATTATTTTGACGTAGTGGTTTGCAACCCTCCGTTTCATGCTTCATTAGAAGAAGCGATGGAAGCCAATAGCCGCAAGCAACATAACTTGCAGCGTCATCGTGGTAAGAATGAAAGCGAGCAAATCAGCCGCAGTTCAACCAAATCAGGCAACGCTGCGCAAAACCTAAACTTTGGCGGTCAGCACAAAGAGCTATGGAGTGAAGGTGGCGAGATTGCCTTTTTGACCAAGATGGCAAAAGAAAGTCAGAGCTTTGCAGAGCATGTGGGTTGGTTCACTACCTTAGTGTCGAAATCTGAAAACGTGAAGCCATTGCAATTATTGTTAAAGCAGCTAAACGTCGCTCAAATGCGTATCATCGAAATGAGCCAAGGTCAAAAGAGTACCCGTGTACTGGCGTGGCGATTTGATAATGATGAAGAGTAATCACTAAGCAAAATCACTAATTTGAGTTTCACGTGAAACAAAAAAGCACCGTTTTGATATTCAAAGCGGTGCTTTTCTATAAATACTCAGTGAAAATCTAAATAAATTAGCTAAAAAACATCACTTTTAGGCCAATCGCGATAAGCACGATACCGCCCAATGCTTCAGCTTTATCCTCTAGCCATGTACCTGAGCGACGTCCCAAATAAACCCCGAGCCAGCCAAATATAGCGGTTACTACAGCGATAATAAGGCAAGCTAACCACGCGTTCAGTGCCAATAAATTCAGCGTAAACCCTGCTGCCATTGCATCAATACTGGTTGCAACTGCTAACGTAAACATAGTGCGGTGATTAATATGTCCATGCTTACTCGTGGCTATTACTGTGTCGCTACCAGTGTTAGTGGCATCATCATTGACGTCCAGATCATCACTGTCATCATCTGGCTCATCAGCAGTAAACACTTCGTAAAGCATTTTCCCACCTAGAGCAATCAATATAGTACCGCCAATCCAAGGTGCAGCAGCGGCCAGCCAACCCAACATTGCCGCACCTAATAAGTAACCAATAAGAGGCATGACACCCTGAGCGATACCAAAGTAAAGCGCAGCATAGATAGCCAAGCGCAGTACATATTGATGACTGTATTTTTGAGCCTTAGCACCCAACCCTATCGACACTGCAAACGCATCCATCGCTAAAGCAATAGCGAGTAAAATTACTTCAACCATTTGGTTCCCACAAATTATAATTATTAAGTAATAGCAACGTTAAAAAATGAGTTTCACGTGAAACAAAAATACCGCCTTGAATATCAAAGCGGTATTTTTATAAATTGTCAGTAACCAATTTCAAATTTAGATATCTAAGTTCGATACTGTTAGCGCATTCTCTTCAATAAAGATACGACGCGGCTCAACGTGATCACCCATTAGGCAAGTAAACATATGGTCAGCGGCGATAGCATCTTCGATAGTAACGCGTAGCATACGACGATTTTCAGGGTCCATCGTTGTATCCCATAGCTGGTCGGCGTTCATCTCACCTAGCCCTTTGTAACGTTGGATAGCTAGACCACGACGTGCATCCAGCATCATTTGTTGCCATAGGTAATCGAAATCACGTACTGGGATATCTTTCGTTGTGCCCGCACTTGCTTCACGGCGGATAAAGGCATCGCTCTCAAGCAACGTATTCCACTCACTTGATAGACGTAGCAACTTGCCATACTCACCAGAGTTGATAAAGCTGGCATCTAACAGATAATGGTGTGCCAGTTGATGCACGTATACCGTGACGCGTGGCAACCACTGTGCCTTGGTAGATAAAGCCTCACTATCTGACGCTTCGCCGTCTTCAGTACCTACTACTGGCGTCATACCCAATAGATCTGCTGCGGCTGCATCCATATTTTTTGGCTGCGGTGCATGGATGTTAACCAGTTCAATCTCAGGACTTAGATCGCTGCCGAAGTGATCAAGCTTAGTCTGCATTGCTACTTTCCAATCCTGCATGGCAGACTCATCATAAGTCATATCCGTGCTAAGTTTTGGCGTATGCGTCAATGCGTCCAAAATTACCGCTGGGAAACGAATCTGCAAACGCGCTTTGATCAACTGCGTTTGGTTATAGTCATTAAGCAGTGTCTCAAGCGCTTGACCAGTAATCGCAGGCGCATCAGCACTGATATGCAGCTTGGTATTATCAATTGTTGAAGACAATAGATACGCTTTAAGCGCTTCGTCATCTTTTAGATATAACTCTTGACGACCTTTTTTTACTTTGTATAGCGGTGGCTGAGCAATATATACATAACCACGCTCGATCAATTCAGGCGTTTGACGGAAGAAGAACGTTAATAACAAGGTACGAATATGCGATCCATCAACGTCGGCATCGGTCATGATGATGATTTTGTGGTAGCGTACTTTGTCAGGATTATACTCATCAGGACCGATACCACAACCTAATGCAGTAATCAGGTTACCCACTTCAGCAGATGATAGCATCTTATCAAAACGAGCACGCTCGACGTTCAGAATCTTACCTTTTAGTGGCAAAATCGCTTGTGTTTTACGGCTACGACCCTGTTTAGCTGACCCACCTGCAGAGTCACCCTCCACAATATATAGTTCAGATAATACTGGATCTTTTTCTTGGCAATCAGCCAATTTACCAGGTAGACCTGCAATATCCAAAGTGGTCTTGCGACGTGTCATTTCACGCGCTTTACGTGCTGCATCACGTGCACGTGCTGCATCGATAATCTTATTAGCAATAGCTTTACCAGCACCTGGATTCTCTAACAGATAGTCATTGAACTTATCATGCATCGCTGATTCAACAGCAGATTTTACTTCGCTTGATACCAGCTTATCTTTGGTCTGACTTGAGAATTTTGGATCTGGTACTTTTACAGAGACAATTGCAGTTAAACCTTCACGAGCGTCATCACCCGTTGCGGCTACTTTCTCTTTTTTGAATAAGTTTTCGCGATCCATATAACTGTTTAGGCAACGCGTCAATGCTGAACGGAAACCAGATAAGTGAGTACCACCATCTTTTTGCGGAATGTTGTTGGTGAAGCACAGTACTTTTTCGTTATATGTATCTGTCCACTGCAGCGCAACTTCTACGCTGATACCGTCATCTTGTTGACTGGTAAAATGGAATACTTCGTTGATACCGTCTTTACCAGCATTGATATAGCTAACAAACTCTAGCAAGCCACCTTTATGCTCAAACTCATGACGCTTATCAATACGCTCATCAGTCAAAACAATACGCACACCAGAGTTCAAAAATGACAGCTCACGTAAGCGTTTTGCCAAGATATCGTACTCAAAGATCGTACCGGTGAACACATCACTGCTAGGATAAAAGCGGATTTGTGTACCTGTTTGATCGGTTGCTTCCATCTGTTGGATATCGCTATCAGGTACGCCATCAGTATAAGTCTGATGATAATGATAGCCTTCGCGCCAGATATTCATCTCAAGCTTTTGAGACAGAGCGTTAACGACTGATACACCTACACCGTGCAAGCCACCTGACACTTTATAGCTATTGTCATCGAACTTACCGCCTGCATGCAAGACAGTCATAATAACCTGAGCTGCTGATACACCCTCTTCTGGATGAATATCGACTGGCACACCGCGACCATTATCCATCACACTGACAGACTCATCTTCGTGAATAACGATATCAATCTGATCACAGTGACCAGCAAGCGCCTCATCGATAGAGTTATCCACTACCTCAAAGACCATATGATGCAAGCCTGTGCCATCATCGGTATCACCGATATACATACCAGGACGCACACGTACGGCCTCTAACCCACGCAATACGCGAATATCTTTAGAACTATAATCAGAAGGCAATACTTCTGAAACTACCGTAGGCACAGCTGCTTCAGTAGTACTGTCGTCTATCAATTGCTCGTGGTCAATAGGTAATGAATCACTCATGTACATTCCTTAATCTAGCCATAATCAGCCATTTACGATTAGCGCACTTATAAACAGTCCGCTACATAATGGCATCTTAAAATTAACGTCTATTATTCATAATCTAGAGTGCATATGAGCAGCTAAACCACTAACCACCGTTAGCCTCAAAAAAGGCCGCACAGAGATAAAATCAGCAAATTACTTATTAGTAATAGTCTTTGTTTTTCTAGCTATTGTTAAAACTATTGAGATAAATAAAATACATAATTATCAAATACTTATAGATAATTGAAAAATAGAAATCTTTTCTATGATGCTATCAGATAAATTGCTGAGCACAGGATAAAAATAAAGGGTTATTTTAACATTTTTTTGCTTCTAAGTCACTGTTTACTGAGAGTTTTATGGTCTGTGAAAGGTCGTCTTAACATAGTAACTGTCATGACAGATAATAGTGGTTAGTGTACTGAGTAATGAGAGGTGAAAGTAGATAGGTAATCATCAAAAGTATAAGCAGAAGAATGAAATATTAGTTAGTAAATAAGATTTTTCCTTGTTTCACGTGAAACACATTTGGTTGTAACCAGAGTTCATTAACTAAAGGTAAAATATCATCTGTCAGACTGGTCATGAATACTTGGCAAGGGAGTTTAGCGAGGGTCGATAGCAGTATTTCTATAGCTCTATCATCTAATTCTGCAGTGATATCATCTAGGAGTACAACAGGTGTTGCTCTCGATGATAAATCATCCTTGATTGAGTTACTGCGCTCTTCATCGTTTAGCAACAGTGGTAGCTGCGATAGGCGTAATGCAGTAATAAGCAGTTTCTTTTCACCGCGAGACAATACGTTTGCTGCTTGCTCTTTCAAAGTCGGTAATTTGGTTTGAATACCATGTCCTGAAGCTGCTGTTCCGGCATCTGTCGTTTGATCGTTTACAGACTCATCAGAACGCCAATGCACATGAATATCAGCACGATGATTGCCTATACGGGTATATCCCAATTGCAAATCCTGCTCCAACCGCTCACTAAGCTGCACATCTAGCGCGACACTGGTGTCATAACCAGCGTTATAGCTTAGGCTCAGTTGCTCAGCATAAGAGGGCAATAGCTGTACGATACTCTTGGCAAAATAAGGTTGCCATTCAATAAATACTTGCTCTCGATAATGATGAATCAAAGCAGCATGGTTGCTCAACCCTTTATCCCATGATTTCAGCTCAGCAAGCTGTACTTGGGTTAAATGACGAGTACTTTTTAGTAAACTATTGCGCTGTTTTAGGAGACGTTGATAAGCCATCCATTGTGGGTGAAACCCTTGTTTCATGTGAAACACCAACCAATCTAGCAGCTGTCGACGGCTCGCACTTCCCTGCTCCAACATATCCATTGTCGATGGATCTATCAGTAACGTAGGTAGCTGCTCTGTTAAGATACTTTGGTTGTAAACAGTGGTTTGATCGAGACGTAGGATAGTCGTAGCATCTGCTTGCTTTTGAATAGCTAAAGTACGACTATCATTGAGCTTGGCATGAACAGTTGTATTATTCTGATGATGCTGGATATAACGTTTTGGCTGGTGATGGCGAAAGCTCTTACCTCTTGATAACAAGAATATAGCTTCGAGCAACGAGGTTTTACCACTACCATTTGCACCGATAATAATGTTGCAAGCAGCAGGCTCTAGACTAATTTGAGTAAGGTTTCTAAGATAGGATATTTGTAGACGTTCAATCATAGTATCGATAGCCGCCTATTAAAGCCTGCTTACTTAGCAGGCAAAAGTTTATTAAAAACCAATATATAGTACTGAAAATAAAGCTCTTTGAAACGTACTATTTCTATTCAATTTTGTTTGTTTCTAAAGAAAAACGCATTATATACGCATTGGCATAATGACATACTGATGGAACTCATCATTTAGTTGATTGACCAATACAGAGGCATTCGATTGGCTCATATGCATTTGTAAATCGCCTTGGATAACGCCCAATACATCTTGCAGATACGCAGCATTAAACGACAGCTCCATCGGCTCACCTTGATACTTAGCTTGTATCATCTCGACTGCTTCATCCTGCTCAGCATTGTTGGCACGTACTTCGACCATACCATCGCTAGCAAAATTAAAGACCACACCACGAGATTTTTCATTACTCAAAATGGCAACGCGGCGTAATACGTCCGTCATTTTTTCCTGACTGAATAAAGCCAGCTTATCAGTATTGCTCGGCATTACACGACGATAATCAGGGAACTTGCCATCAATCAAACGTGCGGTAAATGTTACCATTAGATCTTGGCTGACCTGCCCTGCACTATCTACATCACCAAATGGTAAGCTTACTTGTAAAAACTCTCGGCCAAAACTTAGGGTAACTGCGTTGTCCTGATCACCCAACATTTTACCAAGCTCAGAAGCTAAACGCTCAAGTTCGATTACTGCCTTACGTGGCAAGATAGCCTGCATATTGAGATCTGCGCTTACATTGATCACACTACGGGCTAATGCCAATCTATGGCCATCTGTTGCTACCGTTGTCAGTTGCTGCTGTGAAACGTCAAATAACATACCTGTTAAGTAGTAGCGTACATCTTGAATCGCCATTGCAAACTGTGTTTTATGAATCAAATCTGTTAGACGATTACGGCTAATAGTCAGAGGCGTGATATTTTCAGGGTTACCCAAGCTCGGATAGTCTTCACTTGGCAATGTTCCTAATGTAAAACGACTCTTACCACTAGTTAACAAGCAACGCTCATTTGCTTGAGTTGCTAGATTAACTTGCGCCTGTGCAGGTAGCGATTTACAAATATCTTTTAACTTGGTTGCAGGAAGCGTCGTTGTACCTGCTTCTACACAAGCACCAGCAGGCAATTTCAATGTCGATGTCAGCTCTACCTCTAAATCTGACGCTGTTAAGATAAGCTCAGAATCTGATAGCTGTAGCTTGATATTACCCAATATAACCATATTGTGGCGTTTATCAGCGGCTTTGGCGATCAAGTTGATAGCTTTCAGTAACGATTCTCGATTGATCGATAATTGCATGCTTAGTTACTCTTATTTGAATGATTCTTTTATAAAAATTTGTCGTAATGACTTAATAATACCTTGTCTGCTGACGATAATCTACAAAGCATCTGTGGACTTATATTTTCGATATTATAAACCATCTGTATCTACTAAAACACAATGATATCTGTCGCTTTTATCCTGCCTGTAACATCAGAGCTAGGGTTTTATAATCCTTATCAAATGCAGGATCTGCTGCTCTTAACTCATTTACTTTATCGCAAGCGTGCATCACCGTCGTATGGTCGCGTCCACCGAACGACTGACCAATTTCAGGGAAGCTATCGCCTGTTAATTCACGCGACAAAGCCATCGCTATTTGACGTGGTCTTGCAATACTACGCGTACGTTTACGCCCCATAATATCTTTGACGGTGACATCATAGTACTCAGCAACTATCTTACGGATGTTATCCATATTCACTGCCTGCACACGCATCGCAACGATGTCTTTTAGTGCGTATTGCACCATCTCAAGAGTAATCTGTGCTCCTGTTAAGTTAGCATTGGCAAACACCTGATTTAAGGCACCTTCCAAACGTCTGACATTAGACACCACATTTTGTGCAATAAATAGCGCACATTCCTTTGGTAATACCATACCGTAGGAAGCCGCTTTTTTCTGCAGAATTTGCACTCGAGTATCAATCTCAGGAGGATCAACAGCGACTGTTAACCCCCAAGAAAATCGTGATCTAAATCGTTCATCAAATTCCGTCATTTGAGAGGGATGTCGATCAGAGGCCAAAATAAGTTGTTTATCACCACTAGTAAAATCTGCAAATAATGTTAGAAACTCATTACTACTTTTAGTCTTTCCTGCCAATACATGAATATCATCTACAATTAATAAATCTACTTTTTTTATTTTCTTCTTAAAATCTTCTATTTTATTATTTCTTAATGAATAAACTAATTGATTAATAAATTTTTCAGAAGTGAAATAATAAAAACTTTGATTATTTTTTAAATAGCGATGAGCTACAGAATGCATTAAATGTGTTTTTCCCAATCCAGAAGGACCGTATATAAATAAAGGATTGTGACGATTTTTTGATTGGCGCTTACCAAGCTCATAACAAGCTTTGTAAGCCAAGTTATTGGACTTACCTGTAACAAAGGTTTCAAAAGTAAAATCCGGGTTCAGATAGCTTAATGATTTTGTATCAGCAGACTCAACTGGCTCATTATGACGCATGTTCGCGTCGATATCTGCTTTTGCGTTGTTATGATGAATAGATTCAAATTTATGTTCGGATGGGGTAGGGGAGACGTTGTCTTCTACAAACAAAGAACCTGATTGACTGTTATCTTCTGCATTGCGGCCAGCATTATCAACGCGTACGACGACCTCTTCAATACTACCTTGACTGTGTTTGGTCACCAACTGCTGAATATCTTGAAGATGATTCTTCTTGATATACGTCACAAAATAATCATTGGGAGCAAGAATAATCAAAGTTTGTGCTTCTTGATGAGCTGACAAAGGTCTCAGCCACATAGTAAACACGTTGTCTTTGACGTTATAACGCAAATCGTTTAGACATTTATCCCAAATATTTGCTGTGTCTATCATGAAAAGTACTGACCTTGTAATCTGAAATAATAATTATTTTTTAGCAATATAAATTGCTACCTAAGCCTCGATATTACACGTAACAACTAACCAAAGAGTTCGTACTGATATCCTATACGAAGGTGTATATCAAGTAGCGCCTAATTTAACACAGATACCCTGTGGATAAAACCTTGTTTTTTGTGGATAAGACTGTGGACAGTTTTGTGCATAACTTTCACAAGCTAGTTATCCATATTTAACCCACAGTTTATCCACAGGCTTACCCATAGCCTAGTAAATTGATAATAAAAAGGAAAATAGACTTAACCACAGATAATCATGGTCCCAATAATAACAATACTATATTTATATTAATTAATTATTATTATAGTGTTTGAACCGACCTGTGGATAACTTTGTAAATTATAGAATATATAATTATAAAATTTGGTTAACTAGAAATATGTTTCTAAGGAAATATCTTTACTAGATTTGTATGAGGTATTTCCTATTTAGGGACAAAGCAAATTAGTTTATTGACCAAAACTATACTGAATGGTATAATCCTCCGTTATTACGAATTTAGTCCATTATTTTGATAGGTGAGTTATGAAACGTACATTCCAACCAAGCGTGATCAAGCGTAAACGTACTCACGGTTTCCGTGCTCGTATGGCAACTAAAAAAGGCCGTCAGGTCTTAGCTCGTCGCCGCGCTAAAGGACGTCATCGCCTTACTGTATAATCAGTAGATTGCGATAAGCATGGCTAATAGTGCTTGTTGTGTTCTTATTGTTTATAGATTGCGATAGTCAATCATCACAACTGACACTTAGCCATATATTAAAAGCGCCCACATAGGCGCTTTTTTTGTCTCTATAATTTGTTATTATTTCTTCTATCGTTATTCTACTAGGTTGTACTATGT
Organism: uncultured Psychrobacter sp.; assembly: GCF_947500265.1. GTDB lineage: Bacteria > Pseudomonadota > Gammaproteobacteria > Pseudomonadales > Moraxellaceae > Psychrobacter. Next base: position 58,538 of record NZ_CANMRN010000009.1, read on the forward strand.
CCAATACTCTATCAGATACACCTGCAGCTAGTTTCACTAAACAGCAACGCCTGCTTACCCCTGCAGCCTTCCGTGAGGTATTTGACGCACCTGAGCGCAAGATTCATCAGAGTCATTTAATGGCTTTTGTACGTGCCAACGAGCATGCACAGCCGCGAGTCGGTATGGCTATTACCAAGCGTAAAGTACCTACTGCTGTCGCTCGTAATCTAATCAAAAGATATGTGCGTGAAGAGTTCCGTACCAAAGCTTTTAAGATAGAAAATAAAGATATTGTTTTTATTGTTAAAAAATCTATTAAAGATATAGATAATAAAGAATTAAAAAATCAAATAATTAATATTTTTAAAAAAATAGAAAAAAAATAAAATGAATTTTTTATTAAAAAGTAAATTTAAAAAAGGTGTTTTTTATAATATAGCTTTTAATTTAATTGTTTTTTATCAAAAAATAGTTAGTCCTATAATACCTGCACGTTGTCGCTATTATCCAACATGCTCAAATTATGGCAAGCAAGCTTTAACATGGCATGGTGTTCATAAAGGTAGTTGGTTATTGTTAAGACGTCTTAGTAGGTGTCACCCTTTAAGTGGCCATGGTATAGATTTTGTACCCTTACCCTTAGCTTCCTATAGCTATCAATACATATCTTTTACTGATGTACCAAATACTGACAATCAGGGTTTGGGTGTCTATCGAGACAATACTAGTTATATTTCACAGCTTAATTATTTGATGAAATTGACATAAAGTCACTTTCTCTAGTCGCAGATAGATACTCTGTTGAGTTACCCACAAGTTATCCACACTCTTGGTATCATTTGAGACAGATTTTTAGTAAAATGATGCACATTTTATGTAAATGACTACTAATTCAGTTGCAATGTGACAGGACAGCTGTGTAGTACAGTCATGACACATGCCCTAATTTTTCATTCCCTAATTTTTTAATCTAGGAAAGGTTTATGCAAAAGATATTTCGGGTGATGATCATCATTGCGATGCTAATTACCGCTTATCTGCTGATTTTGGCATGGCGAGATGATTATGCCGATGCTCCAGCTGTAGATGCGGTGCCAGAAACTACAAGTTCGGTAGGTGCTGACATTCCTTCTACTACTGGTGCAGCAGGTGATATCCCGGTACAGACATTACCTGTGGATAATAGTGCTGTGACAGCGACTCCTGCGAAAAACGCTGGTCTAATCACGGTAACAACTGATCGCTATGATATAAAAATCAATCCAGAAGGCGGTGATATTGTTTATGCTGCACTCAAGCAGTATGACGCAACGCTCGATAGCGATAAGCCTTTCGTATTGTTAGAAAACAACAGTAACCGTGTGTATGTGGCTCAATCTGGACTTATCGGTCAGAACGGTATTGATACAGCAGAAGGTAGAGCGACTTATAACCATACTGCTAACAATTATGTGATGGAAGATGGACAGCAAACGTTGTCAGTGCCGCTTACTTACAAAAAAGACGGTGTAACGATTACCAAGACTTTCACTTTCACTGAAAATAAATATCCAATTGATATTAGTTATCAGATCCAAAACGCGTCTACCAATGCTTGGCAAGGTCAGATGTTTGCGCAATTAAAGCGTGATGATAGTAAAGATCCTGGTATGTCTGATAAAGGCGCGCTGAGCATGGCGACTTATCTAGGCGGTGCTTGGGGTACACCAGATGATCCTTATAATAAGCTGAAATTTGGTGACTTTAGTGATGGTGAGTTGACGACGACTAGCGATAAAGGCTGGGTTGGTATCGTACAGCATTACTTTGTATCTGCTTGGACACCTGAAAACTTCACTGGCAAATTCTTCACTCGTGAAACAGGTAGTGATTACTTTATCGGCTTCAATAGCCAACCAGTGAACGTAGCACCAAACAAACAAGTTACTTTAAATGCAACGCTGTATGCAGGTCCAAAAGTTCAGTCTGAGCTAAAAGACGTTGCGGTAGGCCTTAACAAAACAGTTGATTATGGTCTACTGTGGCCAATATCAAAGGTCTTGTTTGCTATCTTGGAAGGTGTGCATAAGGTTGTTGGTAACTGGGGTTGGTCAATTATTTTACTGACTATCTTAGTAAAAATTGCCTTAATGTGGTTCTCTAATAAGAGCTACTACTCGATGGCTAAAATGCGTGCCATTGCGCCAAGACTCAAAGTGCTTAAAGAAGAGCATGGCGATGATCGTATGAAAATGTCGCAAGAGATGATGGCGATATACAAAGAAGAAAAAGTCAATCCGATGGCAGGTTGTCTACCAATCTTAATGCAGATGCCGATTTTCTTAGCCTTATATTGGGTATTGGTAGAGAGTGTTGAGCTGCGTCATGCACCATGGATTTTGTGGATACAAGATCTATCAGCGATGGATCCATGGTTTATCTTGCCATTGCTAATGGGTGCGTCGATGTTTGTACAGCAGCAGTTGAATCCGCAGCCAGCAGATCCGATGCAAGCAAAAGTCATGAAGTTCTTGCCGATTATCTTTACTGCATTCATGCTGTTCTTCCCAGCAGGTTTGGTTTTATATTGGACAGTCAACAACCTGTTTAGTATGACTCAGCAATATATCGTCAATAAGAAAGTAGATGAAGAGCAGAAGCGTCGTACGGTAAAAGTAGTCGATTAATTAATTCTTTGTCAGAAATATAAAAAACCATCGCGCAAGCGGTGGTTTTTTTATAGGTGGTGGATAAGTGGTAAATGTTATCCACAGCTTATCAACATTATCCATAGTTTATAAATATTAAAACGAAAATATGTCTGATGCGGCTACCTTTCAAAGTTTGCTTTGTCAGTATGAGTCCAGACGTCTATAATGGAGCTTTTAAACATTGAGAGTCATTGTGGATTCCTTAGAGACAGCATTAGCCGTACCTAATTCTTCTGAAAAGTCTAATACATCTGGATTGGCCACAATTGCTGCGATTGCAACGCCGCTCGGGCGAGGGGGTGTGGGTGTCATACGTCTATCAGGCAGCCTTGCTTATGATATGGCATGTGCTCTAACAGGTAAGTCTGCTTTTACGCCGCGAATGGCTAGCTTTTGTCGTTTTTATCAGGCTGATGGCACTGTCATTGATGAGGGATTGGTCTTGTTTTTCAAAGGTCCGCATTCATTCACAGGTGAGGACGTTATTGAGCTGCAAGGGCATGGTGGTGTTATTTTGCAAAACCAATTGCTCGCGCGCGTATTTGAGCTAGGTGCCAAGCAAGCGAGTGCAGGAGAATTCTCTTACCGTGCCTTTGATAATGATAAATTGGACTTGGTGCAGGCCGAAGCGATCGCTGATGCGATTGATGCGACCAGTGCTGCCGCGGCCAGTAGTGCGATTCGCTCTTTAAGTGGTGAGTTTTCACAAAAAATTAACCAGCTATTAGAACAACTCATTCATCTTCGTTTACATGTTGAAGCAGCGATTGATTTCCCTGACGAAGAGGACGTGGACTTTTTGTCTGATGGCGTCATACAAAGCAAGCTTGAGCAAACGCAAGATAAGATACAACAAGTTTTAGCAACGGCAAAGCAAGGTCAGCTTTTGCGCGATGGTATCCATGTCGTGCTAGCAGGTAGGCCAAACGCAGGTAAATCTAGCTTGCTCAACCGTCTTGCAGGACAAGAGCGTGCTATCGTGACTGATGTCGCGGGTACTACACGTGATACGTTGCAAGAGACAGTTGTACTCAATGGTTTGACGCTACATCTGACCGACACAGCAGGCCTACGTGAGACAGAAGATACTGTAGAGCGTATCGGAATCGAGCGTGCTCGTACTGCTATCACGCAGGCTGATATGCTACTGATGGTCTATGATGTGACTCGTGATGTTGAAGAAGAAAGTACACCGTTACAGCTTGCTGAACAGTTATTTGGTGAATTGCCAGAAGCTAAACGCTTACTAATCATTGCTAATAAGAGCGATTTATTGAGCGATAATAGTAGTGAAAAAAGTGCTGCTATGACCCAAGCTGAAATCAAGAACAGAGGTTATCAGCAAGTTAATGTTTCATGTGAAACAGGTATTGGTATCGATAATTTGGTTGAAGCACTATGTGAGAAAGTAGGCTTTCATCCACCAGAGAATAGTTTAATCGCTCGTACCAGACATTTAGACGCCCTTAGACGAACTGCTAATTTCTTGGCAGAAGCACATGAACAATTAACCGTATTTGAAGCAGGTGAGTTGGTTGCTGATAGCTTACGTCAGGCACAGCAGAGTTTGGGTGAAATCACAGGTGAGTTCAGCGCCGATGACTTATTGGGTAAAATATTTGGTAGCTTTTGTATTGGTAAATAACGGGTAAATGGTATTTTTTATTATTTAATAAATTATCTATCTTGAAAATACTGTTCTTATTCTCAATCGTAAAATAAGGAAATGCTATGCACTGTCCGTACTGTAATGCGTCAGAGACCAAGGTTATTGACTCACGTCTTGCTGCGGAAGGGGCACAAGTGCGACGCCGCCGTTCGTGTAACAGCTGCCAAGAACGTTTTACGACTTTTGAGATGGTAGAAGTTGTCATGCCAAGGATTATCAAATCAAGTAACAAGATTGAACCTTACGACAATGAAAAGCTGCGCCGTTCTATTTTACTACCCTTGCAAAAGCGTCCTATCACTATCGATGAACAAGAGGCGATGATTAGCCGTATTGAAAAGCGTGTTAGGCAGATGGGTGAGCGAGAAATCAGTAGTAAAGTCTTGGGTGAAATCATCATGAGTGAACTCAAAACTTTGGATGATGTCGCCTATGTACGCTTCGCTAGTGTGTATCGCGACTTTCAAGATATCGATGCATTTCATCAAGAAATTGCCAATATTCGTCCAAATGAAAAGTAGGCGAAGTAAGCTTTTAAATAAGCCCTAATTGATAAGTAATTCCTAATTGTTAATCAGCTTTCGAACCTTATTTTCTTATATAGAACCCTCAATCATTTATTAAGCCTAGCCTTATGTCTATTCAAAGCCATGCTCAAGATGCACAAGACCGCTATTTTATGATGCTTGCTATCGAACAAGCGAAGCGCGGTTTGTATACTACTAGACCCAATCCTGCAGTAGGCTGCGTTATTGTTCAGGCAGAGCAGATTGTGGGTCAAGGGTTTCACCCCAAAGCTGGTGAGCCACATGCAGAAGTGTTTGCGCTGAAAGAGGCTGGTACACAGGCAGCAGGGGCAACTGCTTACGTTACATTAGAGCCATGTAGTCATACGGGACGTACGCCGCCATGTGCGTTGGCGCTTGTTGCCGCTAAGGTAAATCGCGTTGTGATTGCAGGGCTGGATCCTAATCCGCAGGTTGCAGGTCGCGGTGTAAAACTATTGGAGCAAGCTGGTATTGAGGTAACAGTCGGTGTTCTAACGGGGCAGGCAGAAGCACTAAACCGTGGTTTTCTAAAAGCTATGCGCACTCAGATGCCCTATGTACGATTGAAAATAGCAACCAGTCTAGACGGTCGTACAGCGATGGCATCTGGCGAATCTAAGTGGATTACCTCAACTGCCGCTCGTGAAGATGTACAAAAACTACGAGCACAAAGTGGTGCGATTATTACAGGTAGTGAAACTGTAATAACTGATAACCCGCAGCTCAATGTGCGCTCAGAACAATTGGGAGTGCCACCTGAAAAAATACCTAATCCCAAAATAGTCATACTTGATAGGCGTCAGCGTTTAAAGCACAGTCTACAGTCTGATTATCAGCTATGTCAGCATCCAGATACTATCTACTGGCATGAAGGCGATTTGTCGGTGTTGTTGGCGACACTGGTTAGTGAGCACCAGTGCTATGATGTGTTGGTGGAAGCAGGTGCTAGCGTTGCAGGTAGTTTTTTGAGTCAACAGTTGGTAGATGAGTTAATCGTGTATCAAGCACCTTGTTTACTTGGTGATGACGCTCGTCCAATGGTTGATTTCAATCCTATGTCCCTTGCTCAGCAGTTACGTTTTGATATAGAAAGTCATCAGCAGCTTGGCCCAGATCTTAAATTAACCTTATTACCTTTATAAATAAATATTCTTCGTATAAGCATATTGTCCACAAATTATAAAAAAAAGCTTAGAATATGGATAAATCAATTATTAACTTACGTGTTTCACATGGAACTGTGTATAACTTTGTTTCACATGAAACACAAAAGATGTTTATATCTCGATTATTTTAATAAATATTTATATAAATCAATATCTTAACAGTCTATCCATAAATAAATAGGTTTCATGTGAAATTTTTATTTATTGTGGATAACTATGTATTTATAGCGAATTCTAGCTATACCTCTATTGATTTATCCCTACTTATCCACAATCTATCCTATTAAAGGTCAAGTCTAACGATGTTTCACTGTCAGCTATTTGAGCAAATTGTGATAAAGAATTGATAGCTGATTTGATAAACTAAAATATTCGCCTATGAAGGCAATACAGTAATGAGATGAGGATAATATGTTTACTGGAATTATAGAAAGCGTTGGAAAAGTTAAATCGATGCAGGCGACAGGTGGTGACATACGTTTGACAGTAGAGTCTGATGACTTAGATTTCAGTGACGTGAAGCTAGGCGATTCTATTGCTTCAAATGGTATTTGTTTAACCGTGGTAGAGCTCGGAAGCAACTACTACTCTGTTGATGTCTCACGTGAAACAATTGCTAGAACAGCATTAGAAGGGTTGAAAGCAGGTCATACGGTCAATCTAGAAAAAGCCATGCTACCGACGACTCGTTTTGGTGGTCATATTGTCGCTGGTCATGTAGATGGAGTAGGGGTCGTTAGCAAATTAAAACAAGATGCCCGTTCTATCTATATTGAGATTGAGATACCGCAAGAGCTAGCGCACTATACAGCGACCAAAGGCTCTATCACAGTAGATGGTATTAGTCTGACGACCAATTTAGTGCGTGACAATATTGTCTCTCTAAATATCATTCCGCATACTGCCCAAGTGACGAATATTGCTAAGCATTGGTTAGTAGGCAACAAAGTGAATATTGAAGTAGATATCGTTGCCCGTTATCTAGAGCGTCTACTAAATAAATCTCAATCTGGCGGTATGAACGCGTCAAGCCCGCAAAGCCAAATCACAGAAGCATTTTTGGCCGATAATGGGTTTATGAAATAACAACTAAGCTTACCGAAATATTATCCTCGTACCAAGTTTTTGACCCTATCGATATTACTTTGATTAAGTGATATCGATAGGGTGTTTTTTATTTGCACTAGATATTTACTGTATAAAACTCTGCAAAACGGATTCTAAGTCTTTCTTACTAATGGGTTTGGATAAAAACTCGTCCATACCTACTTGCATACAAGCCTCGCGATCTTCTTCTGTATTATTCGCAGTTAGCGCCACAATCGGTATTTTATCACCTTGTGAGCGAATCACTTGTGTGGCTTGTAATCCATCCATAACGGGCATTCGGCAGTCCATTAAAATCAGAGAAATCTCTTCACGTTGGCTTTTGAGTTTCTCGAGTGCTTGCTGTCCGTCTTCTGCGACAATACTACGATAACCAAGTTTACTTAACATCTTACAGGCTATCTTTTGGTTAGTAGGACTGTCTTCTACGACCAAAATCAGTGGAGACAAGATTTCTTTTTTAGGTGTATCTTCTACAAAAGATAGACTACTGTCGTATTGATGTTTGACCAGTATGTTTAGTGTTTTCCTTGCAAACAAGGTTAAACGTAGCAGTTCAGAAAGTAATAAACTTGCGTCTAAGGGTTTGGTCAAAAATCCATCATATTGGCCTAGTAAAGTAGAAGGGATATGCCTTTCAAGCTTCATGCTAAGTAATATCTTCGGTAGTGAAGGCGTAGTGACTAGGTCATTTAATGCTTCTTGCTGCTCGTTATACTTGTTGCTCGCATGAGCTGATAAGGTGATGGATTGGCTGTATTCATAATCTAATAACAAGACAGGAATGACGGTTTGCTCATCTTGTTTTAGTTTATTTTTTAGCTGCTGTACAGTGGCTCTATCTAAAGTGCTGTAGATAGTCATGGATATCGTTAAGTACTCGCACAAACGTTGTAAATGTTCAGCAACTAGGGGCTGATTTATGATAGCGATAAGGTGGATATGGGGCAGCTGCGAACAACGATGATATACCGATTGATAAGTGGCATGAGGATAAGGAAGGTAGAGGCTAAATATCGTCTCTTTATCCACCGTATTACTTAGTTCGATAAAACCGCCGAGTAACTGAGCAAAGCTATTGGCATCACTCAAGCCAATATTACTGTCTTCAATTAAGTTATGATTGTTTTGCTCACTGTTTTGATTCAGGATATTGACTAATTGATTTTGTCTCTCAGGAGTAATAGTTGCTCCAGTGTCTTTTACGCTAAACCGAATCCAATAAGATGTCTGCGCAGGCATTGTCGTGTCATTGTTAGGAGTTAAATGCTGATTACTTATTCGCGTTACTTTATCTTTAGGTACACGATCAACAGTGAGCGCGACATAGCCTGATGTTGTAAAACTAATAGCGTTTTTCAACAGGTTTAATAGGATATGGTGCAGTCGAATGTAATCAGTTTCGATGTAACGAGGACAGTCCGGCGCAAAGAAATAAATCAATTCTAACCCTTGTTGTCTTATTTCTTGTGTGACTAAATTGCTAACTTCTTTGCTTACCTTATAAATATCAACCGTTTCGATACTTAGACGTGTTTTTCTGACTTCAACTTCCTCTGTTGCTAGCGTCTCATTGAGCACAGTCAACATGCTTTGACTGGTTGTAATCAATGTATTTAGAGTTTTTTTACCTTGAGCTGTCAATGTTGAAGGGTCGATGGGTTCCAACGAATCAATTATCTTCTCTAGTGGTAACCTTAACTTACGACCTATAAATGCTTGGGCTGCGTTTGATTCATCAATTTGTAATTGCATTTGTTGGTTGTGCCGCTGTAGTTGTTCAGACTGATGGAAAATCTCATCGACATTATTGAAAATCACAGTAAAACCATGAACTTGCCCATGTTCACCGAACCATGGTGTTACGTGTAGTTGGTAGGCTTGTTTATTCTCCAAGCCATAAACTATCAGTGTGCGAGTAACGCGCAAACTTGAAATAGTTTTTAACAGTATTTGAGTGGCCTCATCTTTCCCTTCAACAAAATCAGTTAGCTCATAGCTTTGCTCTCTCTGTGTAGGAGGAGTAAACACTTGCTCAAAACGCTGATTATAGAAACTAATTTGACCATGTCGTATACTCATCAACATCGGTAAGGGTGCTTGATCAACCAAGCGTTCTAAACGATGAGTCAATGTTTTGATACGCCGATAGTCATTATGTAGCTGGTAGCTGACGCGACTTAGCGCATGACCTAATAACATGAACTCGGTAGTAGATTTCTTTTGTAAAAACGGTGGCGGCGTATAAGATTCTTTGGCGCGGCTACTCAAATTATCGGTATAAACCAGTAATTGCTCCCAGTTAGTACGACGATTGAGCATATAGAGCAATGCCATGAAGAATAGTATGATGGCGACCATCAAAGGGAGCCAATAACGGTAAGATATCCAGTCAACAACAAAAGGCTCATGACGTAATACGATATAAATCTGATGTCCGCTTTTTAGATTAATGATCCCTGTTAGTTCATTACTATTGACAGTATAAGAGCTATGGTCGCTGCTGCTAGAAGCTGATGTACCGATGGTAGGGAAAGCAACGGTAGAAAAAGCAGATTCATTAGGACGAGTATTATGATGAATATAGGTTTGCCCAGAAGGCATCATCAAAATCAGCTGATAACTCAGTTGATCAAAAGTAGGTTGTTCTAAGATTTTTTTTATTTCACTATCTACAGGTGCTGCATGCTCAATAATACTGTGCTGTAGGGAATAAAAAGTATCTATGCTATGTTGCTCACTATGTTTTTTTATCCCATCAAACAGTGTGACATAGTACAGCAGTAACATAACCGTGAGAGACAAGGTATAAAAAATCAATAAGCGCTGTAAGGACTGAAACTGTTGCATGAAAGCGTGGCCCTATCTCGACACGAAAAAATATAATGAAATAAAAATGAAGTTTCTACATATAGTAGGTGAATTATACGACAGTTGAATTGTCTAAAATATTTAGTGCTACCTTCTATTTATAGCAGAATAACGGCTTACTGTTCACAGAGAGTGGTTATTAACACCAAATTGTTTTGTAAAAGATATAAATAGAACGTTCGATGTTCTTGATATTATAAAGGCAAATAATGTCATTGGTTATCATGAAGTGAGGTCATTACAATCATGGCACTGCGCCGTAAACTCACCTATAATGAACAAATAAACCTTATATAATGCATGATTATGACTACAACTGCTCCTACCTTTGATACATCCAACTCGCTTACTGACCATGATAACCCAACTACTAACCGATTAAGGGTAGTATTTGCGGGTACGCCTGAATTTGCTGCTATTAGCCTTGAGTCATTAATTAAGCAGCAAGAATCTCTGAATATAGAGATTGTCGCGGTCTATACGCAGCCTGATCGTAAGGCAGGTCGTGGTCAGAAGCTGTCAGCCTCTGCGGTAAAAGAAGTTGCATTGACACATGATATCGCTGTCGAGCAGCCAGTCACTTTTAAAAATTCTAGTGCAGAAGGTCTAGCTGCTAGGCAAACTCTGCGTACCTATCAACCAGATGTGATGATTGTCGCCGCTTACGGGTTGATCCTACCTATCGGTGTATTAGAGACGCCTACTCATGGTTGCTTGAATATTCACGCTTCACTGTTGCCACGCTGGCGCGGTGCTGCACCTATCCATCGTGCACTCTTGGCCGGAGATGATGAGACCGGCATTACCATTATGCAGATGGACAAAGGTCTTGATACAGGTGATATGCTTTATAAAGTCAGCGAAAGTATTGCCTCTGATGATACCGCTGCTAGCCTACATGATAAGATGGCGGCACTTGGTCCGACAGCCATTAGTACGGTGCTAAAGGATTTGCACACTTATCAAGCGCAAGCTATCACTCAAGACGATAGTCAAGCCAACTATGCTGAAAAGCTGGTCAAAACGGAAGGCGAAGTTGATTGGTCGCAGCCTGCTGCCACTATTGAACGCCAAATTCGTGGGCTGACACCATGGCCAGGTGCTTATACTTTCCTAGCAGGGCAGCGCGTCAAAGTGTTGGCTAGCTTACCTGTAAATACATCGCAGCAAACCAATGAACCTGCTGGAACGGTTATCAGTGTCGGACGAAAAGCGATCTTAGTCGCTTGTGGCAAAGAGAGTGACGCTGAATCATCAGCCACCACTTTAGCCATTACTCACTTGCAGTTTGCAGGTGGTAAGCCAATGACAGCTGAACAAATTTGCCATGGCAACCAATTAAATGACGGCGATCAATTTACGTCAGAAACAAAATAACGTTACTTATATTTAACCTACTTGCACAAGACGCTATCGATCATACGTCAAGGAAATGAAATTTAATGAGACAAAACAGTACTGCGCCTAGAAACAATAAGCTCAAACCATCAAGCAATCTTATTATGAATGGCAGCGTACGCGTGCGTGTGATTCGCACCTTACTGGCTATTCAAAATGGTCAGTCGCTCTCAAGCGTCCTTGATCCATTATTGAATAGTTTGCACGATGGCGATAAAGGTTTCGCCCATGCCTTACTGCTCACGACATTGCGCCAGTGGTACGCACTGGCACGTTTGCTCGACAGCTTAGCAGACAACCCTATCGACGAAGTTGAAGTGCGTACCACCATTCAAGTCGGCTTAGTACAGTTGCTATATTTAGAAGTGGCTGACCATGCTGCGATTCATGAAACCGTTGAAGCAGCCAAAGAGATTGAATTCGCTCACTCGACTGGTTTGGTGAATGCTATTTTGCGTAAAGTTGCTAAAAATCCAAGCAAATTCCGTAAGAAATGCGATAAAAAGCATAGTCTACCGAATTGGCTCGCTTATCAGCTTAAACAAGATTGGAGCGAACAGTATGACGATCTGACACAAGGTTTGCGTCAGCCAGCACCGATGTTTTTACGAGTGAACTCAGCGGTTACTTCGGTAGAAGATTATCAGCATGCATTGGATGGCGCAGAAATTGATGCAGATATCGTTGAGCTAACGACTGGTTTTAAGGTAGCAAGCTCATCAGGGTCTGCCACTTCTACTACGCTATCGACCAAAGGTCTTAGACTACATCAAAGCACTGCCGTTAACGCTTTGCCTGATTTCGCTTTAGGAACGGCTAGCGTACAAGATATGCATGCTCAGTTAGCTGCACCGATTATCAATAAAGCATTAATGGCTAAGCTTAGCGCTGAAAAATCTGATACGGAAAATACGAATAATGAGATACATATTCTAGATGCTTGTGCGGCACCTGGTGGCAAGCTTGCTCATTGGTTAGAGCTCATGAGCACTAGTGACGAATCATCGTTGTTTCACGTGAAACAAGACAACAATGAGATATCATCTGAAACGTCACCTGCGATTACTGATATCAAGGTAACAGCTATTGATAATGAAGCACCGCGTATCGAGCGTATTCGCGAGAATTTACAGCGTTTAAATCTAAGTCAGCATGATTTGCAGCAAGCAAATAACAGCATCGCATTGAATATTGTCTGTGCAGATGCGACCAGATGGCAGCATGGCAAGAATAAAAAAGCAGCTACCAATGAGCCGGTATTTGATGCGATATTATTGGACTCTCCTTGTACCGCGACGGGAGTGATTCGTCGTCATCCTGATATCAGTATCTTGCGTACCGAAGAAGACATCGAGCAAACGGCGCTGCTACAAGCAGACATCTTGCATAATCTATGGCCACAACTCAAAGCTGGTGGTTATCTGCTGTACGTGACATGTTCTATCTTAAAGCAAGAGAACGTCGAGCAAATGCAGGACTTCATCACTCATCATAATGATGCGGTAGCGATTGAGTTTACCGAAGATTGTAGTTGGGGTATCGAACAAGCGATTGGTCGTCAGTGCTTACCGATTGATAGCGTGAGTGGCGATGGTTTTTATTATGCATTGCTACAAAAAACTGCTGAATAAACCGTTTTTAAATATTGAACAACATTATTGTAGATAGGACAATCTAATGAAATATATCAGTACCCGTGGTCAGACAGCACCAATGGATTTTAGTGATGTGCTTTTGATGGGTCTTGCCCCAGATGGTGGTTTGATGTTGCCTGAGCATTATCCGAATATTGATAGTGCAACGCTTGATGAATGGCGTACGCTAAGCTATCCAAAGCTTGCGATGGCGATTATGCAGCGTTTTGCAACAGATATTCCTGCGGCTGATCTACAAGACCTCATTGAACGCACTTATACCACTGAGGTGTTTGGCTCTGAAGAGATTGTTCCTGTCCGCAAACTTGAAGATAATTTATATATCCTAGGATTATCAAACGGTCCGACATTGGCGTTTAAAGATGTTGCCATGCAGTTTTTGGGCAATGCCTTTGAATATGTGCTTAAGAAAAAAGACGCGCGTATTACGATCATTGGTGCGACCAGTGGTGACACAGGTAGTGCAGCGGAATATGCACTACGTGGTAAAGAAAATATCGAAGTCTTTATGCTGTCACCTCATGGCAAAATGAGTGAATTCCAGCGTGCGCAGATGTATAGCTTGACCGATGATAATATTCATAATATTGCTATCGATGGTATGTTTGATGATTGCCAAGATATCGTTAAAGCGCTACAGCAAGATGCTGAGTTTAAAGCCGCTTATAATCTAGGCACGGTAAACTCTATCAACTGGGGTCGTATCCTAGCGCAGATTGTTTATTACTTTAAAGCTTACTTTGCGGTCACGACGAGCAACGATGAAAAAGTCAGCTTTAGCGTACCATCAGGTAATTTCGGTAATATTTGTGCCGGTCATATCGCTCGTGAAATGGGACTGCCAATTGAGCGTCTGATTGTTGCAACCAATGAAAACGACGTTTTAAATGACTTCTTCAATCAAGGCGCTTATCAGCCGCGTCCGACTGAAAAAACCTATGTAACCTCTAGTCCGTCGATGGATATTTCAAAAGCCTCTAACTTTGAGCGTTTTGTTTATTTGCTATTAGAAAAAGACAGCGCACGCGTTCATGAGTTATTTAACGGCGTAAAATCAGGTCGAGGCTTTGACTTATCTAACTTGATGGAAGCGGTTAATACGCGTTATGGCTTTGCTGCTGGTAAATCTACTCATAACGACCGCTTGCAGACTATCAAAGCGCTTTATGAGCAGCATGGTGAATTGGTTGATCCACATACCGCAGACGGGATTAAAGTTGCCAAAGAGCTACAGCTGGATGGCGAAATCATCGTTTGTGCAGAGACAGCATTACCCGTTAAGTTTGCGGACACTATTGTTGAAGCTATTGGTCAGATAGATATCGCTCGTCCAGCGCATACTGAAGGGTTAGAAGATTTACCGCAGCACGTAGTGGTACTGGAAAACAAGGCCGAGCTGGTTGCTGAACAAATCCGCCAACATGTCACACCGAATCCTGCTTAAACGACTACGGCCTTTAGGCTTATCACCAACAAAGAAAAGTATCCGCGTAAAAGTTACACCATTGTAATGAAGTGTTTATGATTGTGTTATGGTAGATATAATTGTAATATTAGAAACAGCGTCAGCAAGTCATCATCGTGCTAGGCGCTTTTTTAGGAATTATTCTAGCCAATTACACTGAACAGTTACCCTATAATCGTCATAAGGATTCTACTAATAAGTTGCTGATATAATTAAACTTTTATTAATTTTAGAGGTTTTTGCAGTGATAAGTTAAGTATAGTTCTTTGCATCGAACATAGCGGTACATATTGTGGATATAACGATGAAGATGAGCTTAAAAAAGATAGCAAAAGCACTGTTAATGACGACGTTTAGTAGTGCCATGTTGATGAGCACGGCTCAAGCTAACAATCCGCCGCCAACTATCAAAGCTGATGCGCCCAATCGTTATATTGTCAAAAAAGGCGATACCTTATGGGATATCTCAGGTCGCTATCTAGACAGTCCATGGCGCTGGAAAGAAATTTGGGCAACCAATAAGCAAATCAAAAATCCAAACCTTATTTACCCTAATGACGTTCTTATCCTTTGTGTGATTCAAGGAAAAACGCTGATTGGCGTTGATACTGGTGAAGGCTGTGCTGGCGTTGAAAAGCAGCTTACTGGAAGTGTAAGTACGAGTACGGTCGCGATTACCTCGACGGCCAATAGCATTCCTCCTATTCCGTGGTCGGCTATCCAGCATTGGCTTGATAAAACGCTTATCGTTAATCCCCAAGACTTTAATACCACGCCTTATATTTTAGCTTCTAAAAACCGTAACTTAATTACTGCGCGCGGTGATAAAGTCTATGCTAAAGGCGTACCGCTTATCGTTGGCCAGCGTTACGGCGTCTACCGTGAGGGTGAGCTATATGTAGACCCTAAAACTCAAGAAGTGATAGGCTTAGAAGTTACACAAGTAGCGACAGGTCTCGTTACTTCTACAGAAAGTAATGGCGTGACTAGCTTGCAGCTTATCGATAGCTACGGCAAAGAAGTACGTGAAGGGGATCGCGTATTCGTAGAGTTAGACAACGCTATTCCTCCTGTCTTTTATCCAACGCCTGCAAGTGTCAGTCGCGGTGGTATGATCGTACGTGTGATGGACTCTATCAGCTCGGCTGCGAAGGGTAGTGTGGTCGCCATCAATTTGGGTAGCTTACAAGGTGCTAAACCAGGTGATGTGCTGACGGTTTATCAAAAAGGGCCTTTGGTACGTGATACTAAAGACAACGACACGCCTGTACGTCTACCAAATGAGCCTAGCGGTATGGTAATGGTTTTCAATACCTTTGATCACATCAGCTATGCTTATGTACTTGACTCTGAGTTACCACTTAATATTGGTGATCAGTTATTACCACCTCCTTATTTATAAATAGCTATAAGGCTTTATTAAGCAATATATTAAACTAAATACTAATCTAATCTTGCCTATACGAGACAGATGACAATGACGGCAGTCACCTCTTCTTTATCCGACGATCAGCGCGCTACCTTAGCGCTGTGGTATGAGGTGAATGCATCATTAACGGCGTATCACAAGCTTATTACTGCTTTTGGCAATGCACAGTTTGCATGGCAAGCAACGGTATCAGCCTGGCGACAGATGGGTATTCATCATACTCATCTCAAACGTCACGAGGAGCCCAAGCAAACCTCTGCCAACATCGAAAAAATTCAGCAAGCACTCGTAGATGGACGTTATGGTCTACTATTTGCCGATCAGCCTGACTATCCTAATCAGCTTTCACAAATCTATGATCCACCGCCATTATTGTTTTTTCGAGGTAATAGTGCGCGCCTACATCAGGCACAAATTGCCATAGTAGGTAGCCGAAAACCCACCGCGCATGCGCAAAAAATCACATTTGATATGGCGCAGTACTTAGCGCAAGCAGGTTATATCGTTACTAGCGGTTTAGCTATGGGTGTAGATAAACGCGCACATTTAGGTGCATTAGCACAGGCAGACCCTGACTATCAGGGACGGACGGTTGGTGTAATGGGTACGGGGATCGATGTAAACTATCCCAATCATCGGGATCAGTTATTTACTCAAATTATTGAGCAAGGTGGCTGCATTATTAGTGAGCTACTACCACATACGCAGCCACATAAACATACTTTTCCGCGTCGTAATCGTCTGGTAGCTGGGCTGAGTCTCGCGACCATTGTGACGGAAGCGACAATTAAAAGCGGCTCGCTTATCACAGCACGTCTCACGTCTGAGCAAGGTAAACAGGTCTTTGCTATTCCCAGTCATATTGACAATAGCAATGCAGAGGGTTGTCATCATTTGATACGTGAAGGCGCGACCTTGGTTTATCATCCTCAGCAAGTACTAGAAGACGTCAATGGTCAGCTTGACTATGATAAAAGCGCTTATAGAACAGCGAACGCTACTACTTTCAATAGTAATCACTCTAATATTACTCAGACTTCCGATGCATTTGAGATAGAGAAAAAATCAATCAAATCTACTAGCCAGCAACCATCTTCTGAGATAAAGCCTGCGCGCAGCACAGTCGTTGTGCCTGAGCATTTAACTGCAATCTATGAGCAGCTTGACTGGCATGGGCAAGATTTAGATGCGCTTATTAGTGCAACCAATCTTGCACCGCCGCAGTTGATTGGGCAACTAATGGAGCTTGAGTTAATGGGTCTTATCAGCGAACAAGGTGGACGATATTTACGCGTTTAAAGTATCGTAAATATTCCTTATTAGACACTGGCATAGATAGCCCTTAGTTATAGTCTCTCCTAGACAATATCTCTCTTGTGGTATTATTAGAATTTACTTCTACGAACCATTTAAGTCATGAGTCAACCTACACCTCTTATTACTGATTCCGCTACCCAAGCCGCTAAGTGGCTAAAAGAAGGGCAACTGCTCGCGTATCCTACAGAAAGCGTTTGGGGTATTGGTTGCGACCCTTATGACCAAGCAGCTGTTCAGCGTATTTTGGATATCAAACAACGTCCACAAGCCAAAGGCATGATAGTCGTCACTGATAGTGTGTCTCGCTTAGCACCTTTGCTAGCCTCTTTAGATGATGTTCAGCGCCAGCAGGTTATTGATAGTTGGCAGACAGATGATAGCGGAGATGAACAGCAAAATCGCCAAGCACATACTTGGTTATTACCGATTCCTCAGCCGCTTGCGAGCACTGTACCTACTTGGATTACCGGTCAGCATCAGACTATTGCTGTTCGAGTTATCTCGCATCCTACAGTTCGTCAGCTTTGCCAACAGATGATCAGTGAGCAGAACCCATTTGGTCTATTGGTTTCTACAAGCTGCAACCCATCAGGTCAAATACCTGCTAGCACTTTTGAGACCGCCTATGCTTATTTTAATGATCAAATTGGTTATTTGCAGGGCGATACATTGGGTTATACCTTACCTAGCCAAATTCGTGACGCAACGACAGGTTTCGTCGTTCGATAGCGCTATCTATAAAAACTCTTAAACTTTTTAGAAGTGATTGCTTGCAATGCAAAGTGATAGGTGTCGCTGCGCCTTACTTACTTGAGCATTCATAGATTAACCATTTGCTAGCTTGCCTACTTTTCTACCTTCCTTTACCAAAAGCATGTAAAAGTCGTTTTGATAAAAACCACAAAAAAGCAGACGATGGTTATAACGGTCTGGTTTTTATTGAACGATAAGTGCTTCAACAATAAGTACTTTAACGATAAGTCATAGTGGTGATATTTGAGGCATATAGGGAGTAAGGTATGAATGTTTTGATTAGTGGCGGTTCAGGGTTTTTGGGAAGTGCGTTTAGCCGAGAGTTAATGGCACGGTCTCGCGCACAAAATAAAGACGTGGCGATTACTTGGCTAACTCGTAATAGCGGCCAACCACATCCCGATGATATCAATATGATGACTTATGACGAGCTTGCGAAGTCTGATATGAGCTTTGATGTCATACTGAATTTAGCAGGTGCTGGGATTGCTGACTCTCGTTGGAGCGATGAGCGAAAAGAACAGTTGATGGCGAGCCGTATCAAACCTACTCAGTCGATATTGGATTTTATCGCACGTGCTAGTACAAAACCCAAGTTACTGGTGAGCGGATCAGCAATCGGTTGGTATGGTACACAAGGCGACAAGCCACTGACTGAAAACAGCGATTACGAGACGGACTTTGCTCATACATTATGTGATGAATGGGAGCAATTAGCACTTAAAGCTACCGATCATGATGTTCCTGTGGCTATCGTCAGAACAGGTGTGGTTATTCACCCTGAGGGCGGAATGGTGGCTAAATTATTACTACCATTTAAATTTGGTGTCGGTGGTCAGTTGGGTAATGGACAGCAAATCATGAGCTGGATCAGCCGTGAAGATTGGGTCAATGCGGTCATCTTTATTATCGAGCAGCAGCTTAAACTTACTAAAGAATCAGACGTTAACCACATTGAAAGCTTAGCCCAAGAAAATGCACTTGTTAGTGACAGCACTATCAAGACTGCAAGCGGTACCGTAAATGATACACATACAGTCGTATATAACCTTACCGCACCAAATCCTGTGACCAATCATACTTTTACCAAAGTACTTGGTTCGTGGCTACATCGCCCCACGTTTTTTACTTTACCAGAGTTTTTGCTTAAGCTGATGTTTGGCGAAATGTCCACGTTACTTATTGATGGTCAAAAGGTGCTGCCACAAGCGCTATTGGATGCGGGTTATTCATTCAAACACTCGACACTCCAGCAAGCATTAGAAAACCAAAAATAGTTATATGAGTGTTGTTTCATGTGAAACATTACAAACCATCTTCTGATAATCAATTATTGAACCGTGTTTATGTCTAAGGGCAGTCCATGCGTTACGCATTCTTCTTCACCATCTTTTTGCTATTACAGTTGTTTAGCTTAGGTACAGTATTGAGTATACAGTGGTGGCTCCAGCCTTGGATAACGCCAACATTACAGACAATGATATGGGGCAGTGTATTTATTATTACTAATGGTCTATTAGTATTGAGCGTAAAAAGAGCATTTGCTAACAGTTATCGTTGGATTAGTGGGTGGATGCTAGTCATGCACTTTATGATACTGACGGCGTTGGCAGTGAGTCTATTTTACGGAGGGTATCTGCTGGTCATTGCTTTATCAGGTAGTACGTTGCACCAATCGAATGAGATGGCTATAGGTCTAAGAGTACTAGCGCTATTCCTATTTATAGGACTATTTATTTATTCGTTATATAGTGCCTATGCCCCTGTTATACGCAAGCTGTCTATTAAGATAGATAAACCTTTAACCAAGCCGCTACGCATTGCAGTCGCTAGTGACTTGCATATAGGGCGATTATTTGGTGTAAAAGCCATAGATAGATTGCAACAACTTATGATTCGCTCTGGTGCAGATATGCTACTAATGCCAGGGGATATTATGGATGATAATACAGAGGCCTTTAATGAATATCATATGGAGCAAAACTTAGCAGAATTGTGCAGTATTCTGCCATGTGGTGTTTATGCGACATTGGGTAATCATGATTTATATGGTCATGAGCGACCTATTAGCGAAGCGCTGCAAAATGCAGGTGTACAACTGTTGAACGATGAGGTGCTCTATATCGAGCACGAGGGTCAACCAGTATGGTTAGTTGGACGTTTTGATAATCATAAACGTCAACGTGTAGCGACTACCGATTTGCTTGCGCAAGTAGATACGTCGCAGCCAGTAATATTGTTAGACCATAGACCGAGTGATATAGATAATCACAGTCAATTACCTATAGATCTACAAGTCTCGGGACATACTCACAACGGTCAAGTATTCCCCGCTAATTTCATCGTAAATGCTATTAATAGATTAGGCTATGGCTATGAGCAGATTGGTAAAGGACACTTTGTCGTGTCCTCTGGCTATGGTTTTTGGGGCATTCCGTTTCGATTGGGATCGCGCTCAGAGATTTGGTTGATTACGCTATCTGGTAATACCAATTAATCAGTTATACAAATCATTAATTAGGTGGCAAATGGTCTATGCCGCTAATTGGGATTGTGTACTGATGACCTCACGTACAAAGCTGCTAAAACCATGAATAATATTGTTTGTCTCTTGTCCAAGACCTTGATGAACACTCATAAAATGAATAAAGCCATGCGGTGCACCAAGCACAGTATAGGTCTTTGTAGCAACGCCGTAACCTTTCAGCTGCTTTGCATAAGCAAACGCCTCATCACGTAATACGTCGAGCTCAGAAGCTACAATGTAAGTCGGGCAAACTTTACTATTATCACCCAGCATAGGTGAATTCAGTATATGCAAGCGAGGCAGTGGGCTATTTTCCAAACAAGCAGCATCAAATACTGCTACATCAGCATGATCTAATAGTAGACCCTCACCATATAGCTCCCAACTAGGATAATCTGTCTCAATATCCGTGACTGGATACAAAGGCATCTGCGCTAGAGGTTTAGGTAGTTTTTCTAATAGATTAAACATTTTCTGTCCATCTATCCCTAAGTCTGCCCATGCGCTTTTGCTCGGTGCGGTCAGTTGCTGCGCAATTAAAGTTGATAGACCACCACCTGCGCTATCACCAGCCAATACAATACGAGAAGGTAATGCGCCCAACGTGTGACAGTGATCAACTAACCAATCATACGCAGTGATACAGTCTTTCAATGCTGCGGGAGCAGGACATTCAGGCGCTAAGCGATAATCGACACTAACCACAGACCAGCCAGTCTGCTCACAGACTGCATGACAGAACTCATGATGTGTATCGACATCACCAATGCAGAACCCGCCACCATGAAAAAACAGCATGACTGTTTCATCAGGATTGCGGATACGTTTTCTTCTAAAACCAGACTTTTTGCCGCCGGCTTTATAACAACGGACAGTCATGTCGCCATCATCCGCATTAGCAATCGTTTCATCTTTCCAACTAACAGGCGAATCACTTTTTTTAGTAAAGGGCTTTATATTGCTTAGCATAGTCGTATTGGCTTGTTGCCATACTCTAGGTGATTGCATGGCTACCGCATCAGCAGTAAATCTCTCACGCAACTCCGGCATTGGGGTTAGTTCTAACGGTGTTTTTAGGTAGCTATTCACTGCAAGGATGAGACGCAGATGAGCGTTTGCATGCAAATACTGTTTTGAGTTAGGGCCTTTAAGATAACCAATCGCCCCTTCTAAAACAGGGTCTGGTAAGTAGCCGAGACTTTTCATTGCATAGTGCAATGTATGCGGCTGGTAGTTTGCCACAGGGTTATAAGCAAGTATTTTTTCTTTAACGCTTAGACGTTTTTCTAATGAGTCAGCTTCTACATCTTGATTTGATGGCTCTTTTGACGCTAGGTGTTCTTTTGACGCTAGGTGTTCTTTTGACGCTAAGTGCAATGTCATCAATGCTTTATTAAGCAAAGTATTGATAGATAAATTTTTTGAATTAGACATAACAGCTCTCATAAATGATTTTTAGCGTGCATTTGAGTGTAGGCGATAATATTTATAGCAATGATAAAATAGACAGCAGAATAATAGCGTATCGTTTGGTAATAGCTTGATTAATAAGCGTAAAGCAATTGGAATAAATAGCGGTTTTTTGTTCTTTTTGTGAATAAATATTGAGATTTATTGACATGGAACAAAAATGTTTGACGCATCGTATTAATGACACTTCACGAATATTTGTCATAAATGGTAAAAATTCCTTTGCTCTAGGCTTGAAATTTGTACTTATCACCTTTATCAAGCAGCTATTGAAGCGTATTAAAAAAACAATGAGTCAGAAACATCGAGCATTTAATAATGGCATAGTAGGACCAGTAATTATTCGGTCTACTGTGCCATCTCTTAATCTTCATTATTGAAATTCCAAGGAGCTATCATGAGCGAGCAAAACCCGAACCACGAAAATCTTGACCAAAATGTGGCACATGAGAATATTGATCACAATGACAGTATCTTAGAAGAAACCATGAAAGAGTTTGATCCACAGAATAATTCAGGTGAAGAAACGACTATCGAAAACGAAATCAACCTTGATACTTTCAAAGCACGTATTGCTGAGCTAGAAGGCGAAGTAAAACAAGCCAAAGAAGGTACTGCACGTGCTAATGCTGAAGCTTACAATGCGCAAAAACGCATGGAGCAAGAAGCGGATAAGAGCAAAAAGTTTGCACTACAGAAATTTGCTAAAGAATTGTTAGACATCGTTGACAACTTAGAGCGCGCTATCGAAAATGCCGATGCCAATGATCCAGTCGCTGAGGGTGTACAATTAACGCACAAAGCATTGGTTGCAGTATTGACCAAAAACGGCGTAGAAGTGGTCGATCCACAAGGCGAAAAATTCAACGCTGACTTCCATGAAGCAGTGGGTATTGATCCAGAAGCAGCGGCAGATACAGTTGGTACAGTATTACAAAAAGGCTATAGCCTAAACGGTCGTCTATTACGTCCGGCCATGGTTCGTGTTGGTCAGTAATATTTTTAGGGCTAAACCCTACTAATATGAAGGTTTTTCACAAAAAATGACATGAAACATAGATTTTGCGTGATTATCGCCTTGAAAAATACGACGGGTAAACCGATATATAGCAACAAGTGACCGACTACGGTCTGGATAAATAAGTATTTATAGTTAAAAACAAATTAGGAGCAATTGATTATGGGTAAAGTAATTGGTATTGATCTAGGTACTACTAACTCGTGTGTAGCAGTAATGGAAGGTGACAAAGTTAAAGTCATCGAGAATGCTGAAGGTACTCGTACCACACCATCGATCGTCGCTTATAAAGATGACGAAACGCTTGTTGGTCAGTCAGCTAAGCGTCAAGCAGTAACCAACCCAAGCAACACTTTGTTTGCGATCAAGCGTCTGATCGGTCGTCGTTTTGATGACAAAGTCGTACAAAAAGATATCGGTATGGTTCCTTACAAAATCGCTAAAGCAGACAACGGCGATGCGTGGGTAGAAATCAACGGTAAAAAGCTTGCGCCACCACAGGTTTCTGCTGAAATCTTGAAAAAAATGAAAAAAACAGCAGAAGACTATCTTGGTGAGAGCGTGACTGAAGCAGTTGTAACTGTACCTGCTTACTTCAATGACTCACAGCGTCAAGCAACTAAAGATGCGGGTAAAATTGCTGGTCTTGACGTAAAACGTATCATCAATGAGCCAACTGCTGCTGCACTTGCTTATGGTATGGACAAGAAGCAAGGCGATAGCACTGTTGCTGTATATGACTTGGGCGGTGGTACTTTCGATATCTCAATCATCGAAATCGCAGACGTAGACGGCGAGCAACAATTCGAAGTACTAGCGACCAACGGTGATACTTTCCTAGGTGGTGAAGACTTTGACTCAGCATTGATTGACTTCTTAGTGGCTGAATTCAAAAAAGAGCAAGACGTTAACCTAAAAGGTGACTCTCTTGCGATGCAGCGTCTAAAAGAAGCGGCAGAAAAAGCGAAGATTGAGCTATCAAGTGCACAAAGCACTGAAGTGAACTTGCCATACATCACTGCTGATAGCAGTGGTCCTAAGCATTTGGTTGTAACTATCAGCCGCTCAAAACTTGAGAGCCTAACAGAAGACCTAGTACAGCGTACAATGGGTCCTTGTAAGACTGCACTTGAAGATGCTGGTCTAAAAATTGGCGATATCGATGACGTTATCCTAGTTGGTGGTCAGACTCGTATGCCATTAGTACAGCAAAATGTACAGCAGTTCTTTGGTCAAGAGCCACGTAAAGACGTGAACCCTGATGAAGCAGTTGCAGCTGGTGCAGCGATTCAAGGTGCCGTATTGTCTGGTGACAAAACTGACGTATTGCTACTTGATGTAACGCCATTGACTCTAGGTATCGAAACTATGGGCGGTGTCATGACGCCAGTTATCGAGAAAAACACCATGATTCCTACTAAGAAATCACAGGTATTCTCAACGGCTGAAGACAATCAGCCAGCTGTAACGATTCAGGTATATCAAGGTGAGCGTAAAATCGCTAACCAAAACAAAATGCTTGGTCGTTTTGACTTGACGGATATTCCACCAGCACCACGTGGCCTACCGCAAATTGAAGTGTCTTTTGACATCAATGCTGATGGTATCATGAACATCTCTGCAACCGATAAAGGTACTGGTAAAGCACAAAGTATCCAAATCAAAGCAGATTCTGGTTTGTCGGACGAAGAAGTCGAACAAATGGTTCGCGATGCAGAAGCCAATGCTGCTGAAGATGAGAAATTCGCTAACCTAGCGCAAGTTCGTAACGAAGCAGATGGCCGTATTCATGCTGTACAAAAAGCGCTAAAAGAAGCAGAAGATAAAGTCACTGATGAAGAAAAATCAACAGTAGAATCTGCTATCACTGAGCTTGAAGCCGCAGCGAAAGAAGACGATCATGACGAAATCAAAGCTAAGCTTGAAGCATTAGACAATGCATTCTTGCCAATCAGCCAAAAAATCTACGCTGATAGCGGCGCTGGTGCAGAAGGTATGGATCCAAGCCAGTTCCAACAAGGTGCTGACGATGCTGGTAGCAACAAAGCTGATGACGACGTCGTTGATGCTGAGTTCACTGAAGTAGACGAAGACAAAAAATAATACCAAATCCAAAAACGCGATTAGCTGCGTCAAACTCGCTTAGTCTACTTAATGTAGTACTTACGCTCGTTTTTCTTGCTACTCAAGTTTTTGAAAATGGTATAGTCGATACGAATCGATAACTAGTTAAATGAAAAAACGCATCCTTCGGGGTGCGTTTTTTTATGGCTGTTTTTTCTATCGTTTACTATTTCTGCTAGCTATTTTTTTATGAATAAGATGTGTTCTTATAGTTTAAACGCACTCACTATGAGAACTTCATAGGTTAAATTAACCACGATCTGTCCTATGCCATTCTTTTCTGAGAATTGCTGCCAATAGCCTGACTCAAATTGCTGTAGACGCGATTTTGTCCATACAAAGGTTTGGCTATCTTCTGACTTAACTTGCGTTTGATTGGTCGATACGCCGGTGAGTTTCATATGCTTCAAGATAGCGTAGGGGGTTGGAAATGGTAAATCAAAGCGCTGAGTTGAAAGTTCGATATTCTCAAAGCCTTCACTATCTAATACCAATTGCCATTCATCAATATCTGGGTAGTGAAGTCCTTGGCCAGTGAGAGTTTTAATTTGTAAAAAGTTATTTGGCGTAAAAGTACTAAAGACTAGCTGGCCTCCAGATTGTAGACGCTGCGCTGATTGCGTGACGAAACTCAATGGATTATCAAACCATTGCACGGCATTGGCACTAACTATCAAGCTATGATTTTCTGCTAAATCTATCGTTTCAGCATCACCAATCATTACGTCAGCAGTCGGCAGTATTGATTGCAATGTAGCCGTCTGCTCACTACATAACTCATTGATAAGCCAGTGCTGGCTTTGAATATGATCAGCGAGTAGGCGCGTCATCTGACCTGTGCCTGCACCCACTTCTAGCACACTGCTTTGCTTGGTATGAGCAATACTGTCTAATAAATAATGACAAACGGTCTGCTGGATACTAGCATGCTGGTCATAGTCACTTGCATTGGCAAAGTGGCGAGCGATGGTTTGTTTTCTAACACTGAGGTCATCAGCTGTGTCGAATGTTGTCATAGGCTTCATTACATCCAAGTGCGCCAGTTATCTATCAATAGTAGAAGTAAATTCTGTGTCAAACGATAAGGTTACAACTGCTGTATCAGTCGTTCGCAGTCTTCGTTAGTCAGTTTGGCATTCATAACTAAACGAATGCGAGCAGTATTTGCAGGCACAGTAGGTGGCCTGATAGGCAGCGCGTAAAATCCAGCGGTTTGTAACTGTTGTGCTTTGGCAAGCGTGCTCGCGTTATCGCCTAATATATAAGGAACAATAGGGGATTGATAATCTATATCTTGCAAAGTTGGCGATACACGGTGCCGTGGGTCAATGGCTTGGCTAAGCGTGGTAGACAACTGTGCTAGATGCGCACGTTGATTAGTTAAGGTCGGCATTTTTGCTAAAATAAACCGTGTCCATGCGTGATTGATAGGAGGGAGTGCAGTGCTAAAAATCAGTGGACGCATAGCATTGATCAGCCATTGTTTGACGACTTCATCACACATGATATAAGCACCCATTGAAGCAAATGCTTTACCAAAGGTACCCACCAAGTAGTCAATCTCCGCCAAGGTATGCGTTTCTTCCGCCAATCCTAGACCTGTATTGCCAAGCACTCCAACAGCATGTGCTTCATCGACATACAGCTCAATGCGAGCATCTTTGGATTTTATTTGTACTAGTTGAGGCAAGTCAGCACGGTCACCATCCATACTAAATATACTCTCGGTGACAATAATGATGCGTTCAACCGTTTCGTCTGCTTGTTCAAT
Organism: uncultured Psychrobacter sp.; assembly: GCF_947500265.1. Taxonomy (GTDB): domain Bacteria; phylum Pseudomonadota; class Gammaproteobacteria; order Pseudomonadales; family Moraxellaceae; genus Psychrobacter. The sequence goes on from NZ_CANMRN010000009.1 coordinate 85,498, forward strand.
AAACTTGGCCAAATTCTCGTAATCGTTGTGACGGTAACGACGATAGGTGACAAGTTTACTTTGGCTCAAGCGCATCCCATCGATAATGCTGGCATGTACTAGCTTGTCAGCCAAAATAAGTGTCTTAACTGGCAAAGCTGTCAATGCTGGCAAGGTACCTAGGTTGGCGTGATAGCCACTGTTCAACACCAGCACCGACTTTGAATCGGTTAAACTCTGTTTTTCTATGGCGCTTTGATACCAGCTTTGTAGTTCTTCTTCTAGAGCTTCTAACTGTATATCGTTGCCTGTCAGTAGGCGTGAGGAAGTGGCACTCATTTTAGGAGTGTGCGTAGTAGATACCTGCCCCACTTGAGTAAGAAACTCAGCTTGCATCTCGGTATCGCCGCCTAAACCCAGATAATCATTACTCGCAATATTAAGTAAAGCCTTACCTGCACTAACGACGTATCGCCCATCGTGCTGCAGGTTTGGTAATTGACGATACTGCTGCTTTGCTTTTAAGTCTGCAAGTGCGCTTTGCAAACGCTCAGTGATTGAATTTTGCATTTTTTCTCTCTAGTTATTGTTATATCAGCCATGTTTAGCCGATTTGTATAGCAAGAAAACTGTGAAATGAGTATGGATTATTGCATAAACTGGGTGGATGTAACAAAAGGTTTCATATCTAAGCCTTTGTAACCCACACACTGATAAAAACTTTCAAATCTTAACTTTCGTACCATTAAACACTGACAGAGTGTCTGAAATAGTTTGTTACTATGTATTCATCGTTAGCAGACAAGGCGATAGGGCCACAAGGCCAATATAAATAAATAACTTGTTTGTCCAAATTTCTTTCAAGGAGCTAATAATGAAAACTCTACAAAAAACAATACTTGCACTAGCAACTGGTTCTTTACTTTCTGTAGGTGCACAAGCTGCTGTTAACTATGGCAACGGCTACACGGGTCAGCCATATGTTGCTGCTAAAGTTGGTCAGTTTGATCTAGATGTTGATGGTGCTGATGACCCAACTGCATACGGTGTAACTGCTGGTTATAATTTTGATCCTAACTTTGGTATGGAAGCAGAATACGTAGGTTCAGATGATGCTGACTATAGAGGCGGCGACATCGATGCTAAGACATACGGCGCTTATGGTACTTACCGTTATGCATTCCCAAACAGCGGCTTATACGCAAAAGGTAAGCTAGGTGTTGCAAAAACTGAAGTAGAAGCTAACAACACTAACTTTGCTGGCGCTTCTGATTTCTCAGACGACGATACTAACGTCGCTGGTGGTGTAGGTCTTGGTTACGCAGTAAACTCTGATTTCAGTGTTGAAGCTGAATACGACATGCTAGGTAGCGACGCTGATCTTATGACTGTTGGCGCACAGCTAAAATTCTAATGACTTAGAAAATAAGCTTTTAGCTAAACAGCTATAATAAAGAAACGATCACTTTAAGTGGTCGTTTCTTTTTGCTTAAAATTTATGTTGAGGTCTTTAAGTTAGTAATTTATAAGCATCCAATAAGTAATATATCATTACTGTTAAAGCGTTGTTATCCTTAAAAGTGTGCTACATTAAAAACTGGAATGATAAAGATAGGAATGGTGGCAAGGATGGAGATACTTTGGATGATTGAACCTTGGCATTGGTTAGTATTAGGCTTCTTATTACTAATCGTTGAGATGTTTGTACCGACGTTTGCCAGCCTGTGGTTTGGTGCCGCTGCCATCATCGTTGCAGCGCTATCATGGCTGTTGCCTATTTCTGTTTCTGTTCAGATTATCGTCTGGTTAGTGCTCTCCGCTGTGTTTTTGCTGGCTTGGTTCAAGTTTATCAAACCGTTGTCAGTAGATCGTACCAAAGCTGGGCTAGGGGGTAGTGTCATAGTTGGTGAAGTCGGCATGATTGTCGTGTCACCGCAGCTAGATAAAGCTGGAACGGTTAGATTTAGTGTTCCTATCGTTGGTGCGGCTGAATGGATGTGCCGTACGAGAGGTGAGCAGGTGGCAATAGGCGATAGAGTGGTCGTGACGGATATCGTTGGCAACGAGCTGATTGTGAGCAGTACAAAAGCGCAGGCAGCGATGCATAAAAGTATGCAGGTATAATAATAAGGGATGAGTTATGGAAAGCTTTAGTATTGTCATGGTGGTATTGATTGCACTGGTGGTATTCACCGTGTTTAAAGGCGTACGTATTGTACCGCAAGGTTATAAATGGGTAGTACAGAGACTGGGCAAGTATAGCCAAACGCTAGAGCCTGGGCTTAACCTCATCATCCCTTATGTAGATGATGTGGCTTATAAGGTAACGACCAAAGACATCGTACTCGATATCCCGTCACAAGAAGTCATTACTCGTGACAACGTTGTTATCATTGCAAACGCTGTCGCTTATATTAATATCGTGCGTCCTGACAAGGCGGTCTACGGTATCGAAGATTATGAGTACGGTATCCGTAATCTGGTACAAACATCGCTACGTTCGATCATTGGTGAGATGGATCTTGATAGTGCATTGTCCAGTCGCGACGAGATCAAAACCAAGCTAAAACATGCGATTTCAGAAGATATTGCGGATTGGGGTATTACCCTTAAGACAGTAGAGATTCAAGATATTAATCCTTCGCAGACCATGCAAGCATCCATGGAAGAGCAGGCAGCGGCAGAACGTTTGCGCCGTGCGACCGTGACCCGTGCTGATGGTCAAAAGCAAGCTGCTATCTTAGAAGCGGATGGTCGCTTGGAAGCGTCACGCCGTGATGCTGAAGCGCAGGTGGTACTAGCCAGAGGTTCTGAAGAGTCGATTCGTTTGATTACTAGTGCGATGGGCGAGGAAGAGATGCCGATCGTATACTTGCTGGGTGAGCAGTATATTAAAGCGATACGAGAGTTGGCTGAATCTGATAACTCCAAAATGGTGGTATTACCAGCAGATATCTTAAGTACCGTAAAAGGTATGGTCGGTGATAAATTAAAAGTGTAAAAAGTCATAGCAATATTAAAAAAGACCTCGCTTGAGGTCTTTTTTATGTGTATTAATTGGACTAAAGTTTCGCTAGCTTAGATAACTTTTGAAAAGCGGTTTTGATGTTTATTGTCCAAGTATTCATCAAATACCATAGCGACGTTACGGCCAAGCAAGCGACCTCTGGGTAAGACGCGAATACCTGCTGCATCCATATCTATCAATCTGTCGTCTTGCATAGCGGCCAACTGCTGAATCTCACTAATAAAATAGGTGATGGCATCGATACCAAATTTTTGATTCACATCTTTAAAATCGAGATAGTCATGACATAGTAGGTTCATGATGACATATTCACGCAAGCGGTCTTTGATAGAGGTTTTTATATACTTGACCGCAGGCATGACAGTCGGATTGATTTTCGTCATATCAATCTTGGCTTGATAGTTCTGTAAATCAGTATCGTTCTGCAAAATATAGCGCGTATTGGCATTAGAAATCTGACTGATTGATGAGACACCAAAGCCTAATAAGTCACAATCACCCATGATGGTGTAACCCTGAAAGTTACGATGTAATTTACCTTCGCGCTGGGCGATAGCCAACTCGTCATCAGGTTTGGCAAAATGATCGATACCGATATATTGATAGCCGGCTTCGGTCAATGTATTGACAGTACTGCCGAGCATCGTCAGTTTGGTAGCTGGGCTTGGCAAGTCTTCATCTTTTATCTGACGCTGAGCTTTAAATCGCTCAGGCAAATGCGCATAGTTAAAGACCGACAGGCGATCTGGCGACATCTCGATGATACGATTTACGGTTTTGTCCAAAGTATCAGGCGTTTGATGCGGTAAACCATAAATCAAATCAATATTGATAGAGCGAAAACCAAGCTCACGTGCTTCTGTTAGCACGCTTTCAATAAGCTCTGCGGAATGCACACGATTAACGGCAATTTGCACCGTTCCATCTAAATCTTGCACACCTAAGCTGATACGGTTGAAACCGAGATTACGCAATATCTTTAGAGTGTTTTCACTCAGCTCGCGAGGGTCAATTTCGATAGAGTAGTCACCTTCATCTTCTGGCAAAAACTTAAACTGAGTCTGTAAAAACTCCCATAATTGCACCATCTCTTCGTCACGCAAAAATGTTGGTGTACCACCGCCCAAATGTAGCTGTTTGACCAATGGTTTGTCGCTGCCTTCTGGCGTAGATAACAGGCGGCGCTTATGCGTAATTTCAGTGATTAAATACTGCAAGTAATCACCAGAATCGCTATTTTTTTTGGTAATAATCTTATTGCAAGCACAGTAGTAGCAAAGGTGGCGACAGAATGGAATATGAAAATATAGCGATAAAGGAGCGCGCGCTTCACGATTCTGCAGGATTTTTGTCTCAAGACCGATAGCTTCAAAGCTATCTGGTATTGGCGCGAACTCTAGAGCAGTCGGATAAGAGGTATAACGTGGCCCTGAGCGATTGTACTTATTGATAATTGCTTCATCAAATGCTGGTAGCTGCTTGCTCGTAATACTGCCACGTGTACTGGCATAAGGGTTGTCAGGTTGCATAACAGGGCGCACAGTCGTGGGCGGCTCGTCCGCACGGTTGTAGGGCTGCTGAGTGTTCTGTTCTGAATAGTCTGTCATGCGATATTCCTCGTCTTTACTCTAGATACTGCTGGTTTTTGGATTAAAAATGATTTCGGATGTGGTGTTTATTTTCAAATTTTGTGACTGATTGATAATAAAATTTGAATACGTCATCGGCAGCAGTATGTATCGCTAAATGTATAGTAGATAGTATAACAAATCCCTATTAGCAGTGGGGTGGTCGGTGAGTATTCTTAAATATTAAAATAGAGCGTTATTTACACATAAAAAACCTCAGAACGACGCTGAGGTTCTGATGATTCCCTCTACACCAGCAATAAAACACGACATTTGCGCGTTGATAAATAATACTTTATTATCAATGACACTCTGTATTAGGAAGATGCTGATGTCGTTTGCCCAAGTCTATACCCGTTCGGTGGTTGGTCTGCATGCTCCCAAGGTCATCATTGAGGTGCATCTATCGCAAGGACTGCCTGCATTGACCATCGTCGGGCTACCTGAGGCCGCCGTGCGTGAGAGTAAAGACAGGGTACGCTCCGCCATTCTCAATTCAGGTTTCCAGTTTCCTAACCGCCGTCTCACAATCAATTTAGCCCCTGCTGACTTACCTAAAGATGGCGCGCGTTTAGACTTACCAATTGCTATCGGTATACTAGCGGCAAGCGGACAGCTTGAGCCAGAGGTGCTATCAGGATATGAGTTTATTGGCGAATTAGCGCTCAATGGTCAATTGCGACAAGTAACTGGTAGTTTGGCAGTCGCACGAGCAATCAAAGCTGAGAAGTTGTCATTAGCATTGTCGAAGTTAGTAGCAGCGAGTGACCAAGAGCAAAATAACTCGGATACCTCGCCGCCGATAACACCGCAACTGATCGTACCGATTGATAATGGTCGTGAGGCCAGCCGCGTTGATGGCGTAACGATACTAGCTGCACCAAGCCTAAAAGCAGTTTGTGACCATCTACAGTCGCTCGTTGACCCAAGTGCAAGCTATGCAAGTTTGTCAGTGGTGCAGCCAAGTCCTGTACAGCAGCATGTCGGCTATCAAGTGGATTTAGCTGATGTCAAAGGACAGCACCATGCTCGGCGCGCGTTAGAGATTGCCGCTGCGGGCGGTCATTCATTGTTATTTACAGGGCCACCAGGTTCTGGCAAGACGCTCATGGCATCACGATTGCCAACGATATTGCCAGACTTGAGTGATGAGGATGCGCTAGAAGTTGCCAGTACCTATTCGGTGGCAGACAGCGATTATGACTATGGGACGCGGCCATTCAGACAGGTGCATCATACAATATCAGCTGTGGCGTTGGTCGGTGGTGGTTCACGACCAAAACCGGGTGAAATCACACTTGCTAATAAAGGCGTGTTGTTTTTAGATGAATTACCTGAGTTTGATCGGAGTGTGCTGGAAGTATTGCGTCAGCCGCTAGAAGCCAAACAAATCACTATTAGCCGTGCTAACTCTCAAATGACTTTTCCGGCGAATTTTCAACTGGTCGCTGCGATGAACCCTTGCCCATGTGGCTATGATGGCGATACATCAGGACGTTGTCGCTGTCGACCTGAGCAGATAAAACGCTATCAAGACAAATTATCTGGGCCTCTCTTAGATCGTATTGATTTGCATATCACCGTGCCTGCGTTACCGATTGCCGATCTGCAAAATAGTCAGGTAGGTGAAACCTCTAAGCAAGTACGGGCTCGCGTAGTGGTCGCGCATCAGCATCAAATGCAGCGTCAGCAAAAGGTTAATAATGAGCTTAGCCCTAGCGAAATTGATGAATATATCCAGCTAGGCGACAATGAAAAGCAGTTATTGCAACTTGCTCAGCAGCGTCTAAATCTATCAGCGCGTGGCTACCACCGAGTTTTACGGGTGGCTCGTACAATCGCTGATTTGGCTAACAGTACTGATATCAACAGCGCCCACGTATCTGAGGCGCTGAGCTATCGTAGTAAAGCGTAATCTCTGTTTGAGCAAGTTACATCATGATGATTTGATAGGTTCTTTATAGACTAGGCTTTATCTTTCATAATCCAAGCAACCAAGTCAGCAAAGTGGTCAAATGCCTCAGTCGGATTTAATTCGCGAATATCTTGCCCATAGTTGTAGCCATAAGACAGGCCGAGCGTGTCCATATTGGCGTTCTGTCCAGCCAACATATCGTTCCTAGAGTCCCCAATCATCACTGACTGCTCGACACTGACATTAAGAGTCTCACAGACGTGTAGTAGGGGCGTTGGGTCTGGTTTTTTGACAGGCAAACTGTCGCCGCCCATCACTTCACTAAATAAGTCTTGCCAGCCAAACGATTGCAATATCTTCGGTACAAAGCGAATAGGCTTGTTGGTGACTAAAGCAAGTGTATAGCCAGCAGCGTGCAGTTTTTTGATTCCGTCATCGACATCTGGGTAGGCAACGGTTTTACTACCACTAAGACTCTTATAAGCTTCAAAAAATATTTGCTCTGCGTGATCAGCTTCTTCGACCGTTAGCTCACCTTCTGCTACTTCCACTTTACCAACCAAAGCGCGCTCTACGAGCAGGCGTGAACCATTTCCTATCCAGTTACGTATTGTCTCGATAGGGTAAGTATCTTTGCCTAATGTGGTTAGCATGGCGTTGGTTGCGTCGGCCAAATCTGGCACGCTATCAATGAGTGTTCCATCAAAATCAAAAATTAAAAGCTGCTTATTCATTGTTCCTCACTATTGAAAATCGTTATATTTATTATATTGGCCATACCTTAGCACAGTAGTATTTCGAGACCAGTCAATTTAGTTACCTGTTGTGCTGAATGTCTTGAGTATTAGCAACTATTCGACATCTTTATAGCGTTCACGATGCTCTTTCTTCATTCTTAAATAATCTTCGTTCTCACGGCATTCGTCCCATTTAACTTTAAAAATCCGTGCTGATTCTGCTTTGACTGGGTCTTCCTCTTGTCGTGGCAATTCTTCGCGGCCATGGGCGCCGCTTTGACCTTTTTTATCATCAGGTACCGCGCCTTTATATTTTTTGCCACCTTTGTGATTGGCATAGCGACGAGCGCGGGTATAGCCCATTTGTATAAACTTTCGCGCCATATCTGCGCCGACGAAGTCATCGTCAGCCAAGTAATCTAAAAATATCTGATAGATAGCTTCACTGCTCTCGCGGGCGATATCAGGAGTCGCAAAACGCCAATGGGGTAAAATCTCAGATTTATAAGGCTCTACCAGTAATACGCCTTGCTCACCGCGACCAACACGGTACAACTCAGGCTGAGCGCGCAAATCCAAACTCTTATAATCCAAGTCGTAATCAAACTCTCTCATATCTATGACCTATTATTCTTATCTATTCGTATATGGTTATTGAGTATACTTAGCCAAGCTGTTTAGAAAAAAGCACAAAAATGTTATGCAACCGTGACAGTAGGTATTTAGCATCAAGAGCGTTAAGTAGAAATAGTTATGGTAAAGTCAGCTATGAGACGTATGAAGGCTATGAGACGTATGAAGGCTATGAGTGTGATAAATACAATGCTACGAGAAATGTTATGTTGAGAAATAAGATAAGTGTAAATGAGCTCAGCCGTTTGCGATTACCCAAAAACATACTGGTGGCATGGCTATTGCTAACGACAAGCATACTAGCTACTACGGCTGCCCATAGTGCTTGGTTTGAACGTTTGATTCCGCAAGGGGAGACTTATACGGTACGCGAGATAGATCGCGATTTGGCATTTGTGATAGATGGCTTTATCTATGATGCGCGTACGTCTTGTTTTTTGGCAGTGGGTGACCGAGTGATATTTTTTGAGGGGCGTCACGGTATTGATTACCGCGCAACTATATACGACTTGGATTCGCGTGAGCGCTGTAATTTACTCTTACGTGGTCGGTTGTACGAATAGTGGTCGGCTATACGAATAAAAGCAACGCATGAATAAAAGCAACGTATGAATAAAATGAACGCTAAAGAATACGGTAAAATTTAAACATAAAAAAAGCCCCGAACATTGCTGTTCAGGGCTTTTTAGAATTCTATTAACGAATGGTGGCTCGAGGCAGGATCGAACTGCCGACACACGGATTTTCAATCCGTTGCTCTACCTACTGAGCTATCGAGCCGTCTTCGTTGAGGTCGCTATTAAACTAAATATACGCGCTTCTGTCAAGCTGTTTTTGCATTATATCTGATAAAAGACGATAAATAATTAGATATTGGCAAAATTAACCATTTTAGCGCTCGGTTTAGTCTTTTACACGCAACAGTTCGTACTCGCTCATGATACGGTGAATATCAGCGTCAGCAGGGACAAATTCACGTACGCCTTTTCTAACTTCGCAATCATAGACCAGTTTAATAAACTTGGCATCGATAGCACGTTTACGATTCTCTGGATGCACCGTGAGATATTGCAGGCGCTTAGCATTGGTCTGCCCGTCATCAAAGCAGGCGACAGCGGCGATAGGCTTATCATTGAACATACCGACATAGAGGTACTGTCCACGTTTAAATCCTTGCTCAACGATATTTAATACCTCGAGACCGTCAGGCTGTGCATCATCACTATCGTACAACGCCTGCAAACGCTCTGCTAGCTCATTGTCGCGAGCAGGTTTTTTGATAAGTGGCGCATCCAAACTATTAATGGCGATCGCTTCTAAAGGCATAGCAGTTCCTATAAATAGAGGGTTTCTACAGTATAAATTAGCAATATGAGACAGCACGATGTCATAGCGTGCAGTGCCGTAAGTAAGGGTCTTCAAAGTCAGCGCGAGTCATGATTGATAATACTGAACACACTATTTTAGCAGAATGACGTGATTTTGTGCGTGGTTTACCGCTTGGTCGTGGCAGTAAATGTTAGGGTTTGCTATGATGAGGCTATATAATATTTAGTATGTATAAACCCTAATATGTTGATATCTTTTGTATATATCATTTTCTGCTAAGGTCTGACCCAGACACTAGTAAAATATTCTGGGCAGGTTTTTGCCTTATTTATTGAACGCTTTTCACTGATAAAAACTGATAGAGAGTAGCCATGACAGCCAATGCAACGACGACTGCTGCCACACCTGAGCAAACTGAGTCAAAAAACGTAAATCTATATGGTCGCCCTGAACGTATCGCGACCGTTGAGCGTAATACAGCCGAGACGCAAATCACTTGTACCGTTAATCTGGACGGTACAGGTAAAGGCACGGTAGACACTGGCGTACCATTTTTGGATCATATGATTGATCAAATTAAGCGTCACGGTTTGTTTGACCTAGACATCAAATGTACGGGTGATACGTTTATTGATGACCACCATAGCGTCGAAGACACTGGTATTACGCTTGGCCAAGCATTCAACAAAGCACTGGGTGACAAAAAAGGCATTCGTCGTTATGGGCATTTTTATGCGCCGCTAGATGAGTCATTGACCCGTGCTGTCGTCGATCTGTCAGGGCGTCCTGGTCTACACATGGATATCCCATTTACGCGCTCGCACGTCGGCCGCTTTGATGTTGATTTGTTCAGTGAGTTCTTTTACGGGTTCGTCAATCACTCATGGATGACTGTGCATTTGGATAATCTAAAAGGCAAAAACAGCCATCATCAGATCGAATCAACCTTTAAAGCCTTTGCTCGTGCGTTACGTATGGCTTGTGAGTACGATGAGCGTGCGTTGAATACCCTGCCATCGACCAAAGAGGCTTTCTAAGGCGCATTTAAGGCTCTTCTACGGTGTCAGTCAAGCTTGGCGTACTAGTTGTACAGCCTACGTTTGACTTCCTTGTAGCAAAGCCTTATCTACACATTGGTAATGGCTAACAGTATAAATAGTACTAGTCAAAATATTTAAAAATGAGAACCAATCGATGACTAAAGTAGCACTACTAGATTATGGTATGGGCAACCTGCACTCTGCTAGCAAGGCCCTATCGGTAGTCGGGGCAGAAGTCTCTATCACCAATGATCCAAAAGTCGTCGCGGCGGCAGATAAGATCGTTTTCCCTGGTGTGGGTGCGATGCGCGACTGTATCGCTGGCATGTGTGATGCAGGCATTGATGATGTCATACGCCATGCAGTGTTTAACAAGCCCGTTATGGCCATCTGTGTGGGCATGCAGGCATTGTTTGAGCAGTCAGCTGAAAATGGTGGCACGGACTGTTTGGGCATCTTAAACGGCACTGTAGAAGCGTTTGACCCTACGTGGAAAGACAAGGAGGGCGCAACGATAAAAGTACCGCATATGGGCTGGAATACCATTAGCGGTATGGATTTTGACCATCCGCTCTGGCACGGTATCGAAGACAATGCGCATTTTTACTTTGTGCATAGTTATTACTGTGAACCTGCCGATAGCTCACAAGTAGCAGCGGTATGTGACTATGGTCAACCGTTCTGTGCCAGTGTGATCCAAGACAATCTATTTGCCACCCAGTTCCATCCAGAAAAGAGCCATACTGCTGGCTTGCAACTGCTCAAGAACTTTGTAGAGTGGAATGTGTAAATAGTTGATAAACGTGAAGTGAATATTTAATTTAGTAGAAGGTAGATTATCAATTGTATAATCTGCCTTTTTTATGCTCAGCCATCACTTTTTAGCTGCTATTCTGTAGCTATTATAGTTTAGCCATCATGGTTTAGTGATACGCTCAGTTATTTTCTACTCGCTTATATTTGGAATATCTCAGTGGATTTTACTGCCTTTAAAATGAATGTTATGGAAACAACGGGCCTTGCCAAAGATGCTTTACATATCTATGTCGGTGTCGGTGTTTATCTGCTGTGTCTGGTTGCGCTGCGTCCTATTATCAAAAGCCAAGGTATTCGGTCATTTATTGCATTGATCGTCGTGACTTGCATTGCGCTGTTGGGTGAGTATTTAGACAATCGAGATACGATTGAATCGCTTGGCTTGGCAAGCTTGAGTCGTGATCAAATACTCGCGAGTATCCGTGATTTGATTAATACGTGTATGCTGCCGTATGTGCTCTTTGCCCTGAATAAGTGGACAACCATATTTCGACCAACCAATAAATCAACTTCACTAACCAAACGCCATAAAAAAACGGACTATTAATCAGTCCATTTTTTCGTTTTGCTATTTGAATTTATAATTCTAGCAGCTCATTTTATTTTTTGGCTTCATCATAAAGCTCACGTACTACCTCACCAATGGCTTTGATACCATCAGACAGTGTCTGTTCATCCGCAGCGATACTCATACGAATACACTCGTGTGCGTGCTGATAATCGCTAACATCGACACCAGGAAAGAAGTACTCACTTGGCACAATAAGCGTACCTTTTTCTTTTAGGCGCTCGTATAGATCCAGCGTGCTAATCGGCAAGTCTTTAAACCATAACCATAAGAATATCGCGCCTTCAGGCTTATGGATGACCAAAGGATAGTCGCCCAAGGCTTCTTTTAACAGCTTCACCGCGAGGGTTGCCTGCTTTTGATAAAACGGCTTGATATCGTTATCAGATAATTGCTTGATACGGTCATTTTCTACCAATGGCGTGGCAATCGCTGCACCAAAGCGTGTCGGAGCTAGATTTACCACGGCATTCATTGCGCTGACCGCTTCAATTACTTTGGCATCGGCCACGATGATACCGGTACGCATACCAGGCAAACCAATCTTCGATAGGCTAAAGCACAGAATCGTATTATTATCCCAATTCAGGTGCGCGTCAGAGTAGATGATATTGGGGAAGGGCATGCCGTAGGCGTTATCGATGATAAGGGGAATGTCATAGCGTTTAGCAATCTCAGCCAAATGCGCCATTTCGTCATCAGTTAGCACGTTACCAGTTGGATTGGTCGGACGTGAGCAGCAAATCGCGCCGATACGACCTTCCTTTAACGCTGGCAAGTTCTCTAACGCGTCAAAATCCACACGATATTTAAAGAAGCCTTCCTCACCATCATGCGTCACTTCATCGATATGTGGCAATACCGCTGTGAAATGCTGACCTTCGACATGCACATCGCTATAGCCGATATACTCAGGGGTCAATGGCAGTAGAATAGACTTGTCGACAGATTCGTTCTTTTCATCTTGACTGTTTTCATCAACGAAAGCACCGCCAAACAGATTAAATAGATAGAAAAACGCATTCTGTGAGCCATTGGTCAAGGCGATATTTTCTGAAGTCAGATTCCAATCATAATGACGGTTAAAGAAGCCAACCAAGGCGTCGATAAAGCCAGCATCACCTTGTGGATTAGAGTAATTCGCCATGCTGATAATCGCGCTACTATTGGGCACGCCTGCATCATTATCCGTACCTAGTGCCTTATACGTCTCCAAAAACAACTCATTGACGGCATCAATTTTAGCAGGGTTACCACCGCCCAGCATGTTGACTGGCTGATCGCTTTTTAGCGCATCGCCCAGATCATCCATCAATTGTGAGATGCCAGTTGGCTGGGTAAATTTTTGACCGAACTTTGAGAATTTCATAAGGCTACCATGCTGTTTGGGAGGGTGTTAATGAGGTATAGGCACGCATACCCCTAATGACAATATGGGCGTTAGTATAGCAAATAGTCAGTTTTAAACGAGTTGGAATCGTAAAATAAACTATTGCTAAATCATCGCTCTTACCCGTGCCATAATCCCGCGTCCAATTACCAATCTTACATAAATAATGGCAATCGCAAACAGCAATATGATTAATGCTGCACCGCCAATCGCCAAGCTCGTCCACGGCACACTAAATTGTAAATTAAACCACTGCGTGATAGCAGCCCATGCACCCACGCTGGCGATGACAACGGCAAATGTCGCCGCGCTAATCCCAAGTACACCCAACTCTAAAATATTGAGCATATACAAGTCACGCTTTTGCATACCGAGCAGTCTAAATGACGCGCTGTCTTTCATGCGATCTTGTGAAGTGGACAGCAGCGAGCTGATCAGCACCATGACGCCAGTGAGTAGAGCAAGCAAGGTGAATACATAGACCAGGCGGCTCATTTGTACCACCAGTTCTTGAATTTGCTTGGCAATGGCAGTGCCATCGATCGTAGTGACAGCAGGGAACTCGCGTACCAGTTTGCCTTGTAGTTCTGGAATGGCATTCTCTGATACGTGCGTAGTAGCAAACTGAATCTGCGGGGCTGCGGATAGCACTGATGGCTCAAATAAGAAATAGAAATACGGGCTTGGGCCACGCTCATAGCGCGTGCGAATACTGGTAATTTGCCCGATGATTTCGATCCCTTGAATGTTAAAACGCACCTGATCGCCCATACCGACATTGAGCATACCTGCAGCAGTGTCCAAGATAGACAAGGGTTTGATTTGCTCATTTGTCGCATCGATAGGGGTGTATAGCGCGTCGTCTGTGAGCGATTCAGTGATGTATTCGGTCTCCATGACCGTATCTGTATAGCTCAAGTTAAAGACACGCGTGGGGTCATCAAAGCCATCAGCAGGCTCGATATCTTTTGCCGCCACATCATTGGCCGTCTCTACACGCGCACGAATGACTGGATAATAAGTGACAGGCGCCTCAATGATGGTATCAATATCGTCATGTTGATCGCTCTGCACATCGAGCAAAAACAGATTGGGCGCATCTTCAGGATAGGCATTGATAAACTGCGCATTGATACTGTGATTGAGTGTGGTGATAAGCGTCAGCACCGCCACCGATAGTGATAAGGTGACAAAGAATAACGCTGATTGGTTGCCTTTACGCGCAAGGTTATGGATGGCGATACGCTGCATCCAACTGACCTTAGTATTGCTTGCCAACTTGTTAAGCAGCCAGAGCCACCCACGCGCCAATAGCCAAAATATCGCCACAAAGCCAATCAAGCCGCCCAATAGCTGTGCGCCTAATGACAGTGAACCAGCTTCATACGCAAAGAAAGCATACAGTCCTGCCAGCACCAAGCCATACCATAGTAGCGGCACACGTCGATACCAAGGCAAGTTTTGCGTTTGCGTGCTCGCTCCTTGATTGAGTAGGGTAGCGGGTTTGGTCGTGCTAAGTGCGCTCAAACCACGCTGCGCAATCAGCAACGTCAGGGCTAAAGCAATCACAATGGTTTTGACGGCACTGATTGGATTGATGGCTAGACCGACATCGGCAGGCAAGATAGCGACCAGATACGGCTGACCGATTTTGAGTAAGCCCAGACTAAGGGCAACCGCTGCGACACAAGCAATGACGGTCGTGATGATAAGCAGCTGATAGTAGCTACGTTTGAGTGAGCCAAGTGGCTCGCCTAGCGCCAAGCGAATGGCATTATTGGACTGCTGCTTACTGACAAAAGCGCTAATGACACCGTACATGGCGACCGCAGATAGTAGCAATACTGCGATGACCAGTAATTTTAAAAACATCAGCACATTATCAGAGATACGCGAGACAGAAGTGTCTGCGGACTCAGCGTCAGATAGCTCAATATCAGGATAATTGGTCAGGATATCTGTAAGCTGTTCACGCTGCGTGGTTATCAGTTCTGGGTCGCCTGCCATCTCGATACGATAGTTTATGCGGCTGCGTTGACCCAATAGGTTGGTTGACGGAAGTGCATCTTGTTTCATTAACACACGCCCACCAAAACCAAAGGTGGTCAGCGGACGATCAGGCTCTTTGGTCAGTACATCACTAATCGTGAACTGCGCATCGCCGATGGTGATACGGTCGCCGACATCGGCCTGTAGACTACTGAGCACTTCTGGCGCGACGATCACACTATCAGATGTTAGCTGATCCCACAGCGGCTGTCCTGAGGCAAGTTCCGCTATGCCGTATAGGGGATACGACGGCGAGACAGCTTTGACGCTGGCAAGCAAGGTTTGCTCATCATTGACCAGCATGGCGCTAAACTGATAGTCATACACCGTCTGTGTATCAGGGATAGTTTCTACCTGTGACAATACTTCGCTTGGCCAGTCTTGCTTACTGTTTAGGATTAGATCCCCACCAACGAGTGCGCGCTGATTGTCATTGATGTAGCTATCGACAGACTGCTGCACCGAGTCGAGGGTCAGGTAGGTTGCAAGCGACAAGGTCAATGTCAGTAGAAACAACACGGGATATACCCAGCGCTGCCACCAACTACGGCTGAGTGCTTGTGAGCCTAGAGTTTGAAAACCTAGGGTACGGGTAAATTGATTAAGGATGCCGTTAGGATAACTGGACTCTTGATGCATACTGGTATCAGTCTTTTTTGTATCAGGCGATTTATTGTCTGTGGGCTTACTATTCATTAAGATACAATCCAGTTATTCATGTAGGTACAATGCGGCCGTCATGCATGGTGATGACACGATCTGCCATCTCGGCAAGTGCAGGATCATGAGTCACGACCACCAGTGCCGAGCCAACCTGTTGGCGTAAGTCCAATAGCAGCTGCATGACTTGATCGGCGTTTTGCTCATCCAAGTTACCCGTTGGCTCATCCGCAAACACAATCTTTGGATGCGATACCAGTGCTCGTGCTACTGCTGTACGCTGCTGCTCACCACCTGACAACTGATTGGGTAAGCTGTTACGTCTATGACCTAAGTCGACCGCATCTATCAGCTCGTCTACGCGTGATGGGTTTGGACGTCTGGCAATATCAAGTGGAAAGGCGATATTTTCAGCGACGGTTAGTGTGGGCAGTAGATGAAACGACTGAAAGACAAAGCCCATATCCTGCTGTCGAATAACGGCAAGCGCATCCTCGTCAAGACTGCTAAGCATTTGACCTGCCAGCGACACCGTACCACTATCGGGATAGTCTAATGCTGCGAGTAAACCTAACAAAGTAGATTTACCCGAGCCTGATTTACCCATGATGACCACAAACTCGCCAGCGTTGACATAGATATCTACGTCTTTGATGATGGACAGCTTTTGCTCACCGACTTGCACGGTTTTATTTAATTGTGAAGCGGTCAGTAGAGCTTGTGTCTTAGCGTCTGCTTGTGGCGTTGCTGTGGCAGTCGAAGATGATGATGTCATTACAGTGTCTCGTTAAATGGTCTCGTTTGTCTTATTTTTTGTCGTATTGTCTTGAGCAGTCGTAGCTGTGTTATCGGTATCGGCTGTTTTTAGCTCTTGTAGTTCTTCTAGCTCTTTTAACTTAGGCTCTAGAATAGGCAGGATGTTGTTGTTAACGATAATCTCATAGCCTTCTTTGGTTGGATGAATCGCATCCGCTTGGTTAAGCTCTCGGTCACCGCCGACGCCCTCTAAGAAGAACGGAATAAGCGTCAGATTCATGTCTTTAGCAACACGTGGATAAATGTCTGAGAATGCCGCAACGTATTCATTGCCTAGATTGTCATAGATTGACATACCGCCTAAGATGACGATACTGCCATTGTCTTGCAGGTGCTTAACCGCAGTACGAATATTGGCTTCAATGGTTGCTACATCGATACCACGTATCGCATCGTTAGCACCGATGGTCAATATGGTGATGTCGGGTTTGGTTTGCGACACCCAGTCCAATCGATTGACCAATCCCGTACTGGTTTCACCGCTTAGACCTGAGTTGATAACTTTGGCATTAGCGTAGCCCATCTCTTGTAGACGATCTTCTAACTGAGCAGGGTAGTTGTCATCTTTGTCCACTCCCAGACCTTCTGTCAGGGAGTCACCAAGCGCTAGAATAGTAAGTGATGAGGATTTGACCTGTTGATCAGTTGTTGCTGAGGTTTCAGTGGCTACTGGAGCAGTGCTGGCTTGACTGTTATTCGCTTCAGTACTGGTACTCTGCGTATCAGTAGCAGATGTGGTTTCAGCATCTTTTTGACAGCCACTGATAGCCATTACAGCCGCGAGCATAGCGATAGCAGGCAAGCGCTGAGCAAAACGAGAGGGAAATTTCATCATGGGTGTTATGTCCTATATGCAATCAAACCAGTGTCTAGTCAAATCCTATCTAAACCAGATACAGTAACAGTCGGATGAATCGTCAGGCTCGCTCAGTCTACTATTGGTAGTACTTTCACTCACCTTCCTTTTATCCGGGTTATATTGAGTATCCAGATTATATTAAGTATCTAAGTTATATTGAACTGACTATAGCAAAATAAGACAGCGACCTATATTGCCCTAAGGTTAATTTAAGACCGCTTTATTGCGCGTTAGCAATCATGGCCTTATGAATAACAAAGGCTTATAGCAATCAAATATATTTACCATCGACCATTACTGGACGACTAACAAGCCAAGCAATCACGACGTTGACAATCATCAGTATCAGCATAATAAAAAGCGGCATACTCCAACTACCAGTCATTTCATGTAGCCAACCTGTACCTAACGGTCCAAAAAATGCAATGACATAACCCACTGCTTGAGCCATACCAGACAGCTCACTTGCCTGATTGGTCGTATAGGTGCGCATAGAGAACAGCATCATGCTCAAGGTAAAAATCGCTGAACAGCCCATGCCCATCATGCCTGACCATAGCCATGCCAAGTCAGTCGATAGATAGCTGACGCCCAATATGCCAACGACATTTAGCACAGCGGCGAACACTGCTAGCGCTTGAATAGGGCGGCCACGATTGACCAGCCAAGTTAAACTTAATATAGAGACTGGTGCCATAAACTGAAATACAGAACCCATTTGTCCAGCACTGACGGCAGATAGTCCCTTACTGACCCAAATCGATGGTAAAAAACTGGCAACGGTGTAAAACAATAATGACTGCAATCCCATAAAAATAGCAATCTGCCACGCAAAGGTGGTTCGCCACATGGAGATATCAGAAGAACCTAACGCCGCAGGGATAACCGCTTGATGGTTAGATGAACCCAACCGTACACGTAAGAACAGCCAGATGACAAAGGCAAAAACACCCAGTATTGTCCAACCGCCTAACGCCCACTGCCAACCTACTTGCTCAGATAACGGTAGCACCACGCCTGCGACGATACCCGCTGCTGTGGTCATCGTTAAACTGAACAACCCTGTAATTAACGGAATATGTTGCGGGGTACGCTGCTTAATAACAGGCGCTGCTAAAGTATTAGCGAAGCCGATGGCGAGGGTAAGCAACAAAGTACCAATTAAAAACCCACTCCACGTCGGGATAGCAGTACGGATAATCATCCCTACCGTTAACAACCCAATCATGGCAATCAGTGTGTTTTCTAGTCCGAATCGCTTACCAATGGTTGGAGAAATCAGCGCACCAACGGCAAAGCTCAGCATAGGCACTGCCCCTAGCCAGCCTATCTGAAACTCAGAGATATCAAGCGCGTCTTTTACCACTGGAGCGATAGAACCTAGCGCGACGATAGGTGCACGCATATTGGTTGCTAGCAGAATCATGGCACACAGAACCAACCAAAAGGTAAAGCGTGAGGAGGGCAGGCTAGATGAAGCAGATAGATTGGATGAGGTAGACATAGCAGCACAACGATGACAGCGAAAAAGAACACGTTATTAAACAGCGCCAAGCAATTGCCGCTTATAAAATAACACCAGAGAGCATTTACCCAGACACGTACCTAAACGGTAATCGATATCGTAAATCAGACCGAAAGATATATGTAGCGCGTAAGACATACAATTTGCTTAACTGACTTTGCTAAATTGGCAGGCAGGTTAGTCAAGATATATGTGTGGTTACTTCGAGTTACGGCTATAGAACAGTGATAGTAAGAGATGGCGATAATAACGAATATTAGATGAGCAGCCTTATCGCACAATAAAAATAGCGCCAAGTCACTTCTGAATGACTTGACGCTATTATAAGAACATATGTCAGGTAAATGCTACCAACGTATAGTAACCAATAGGCTATTAAACCGATTTACCCAATTGAGCAGCTCTTAATGCATTCTCTTGCTGTTCAGCGATTAGTGAATCGCACTTATTGGGATCATTACCACAAAACGAGCAATTTTCATCGCCCATCAATTTGGCAACACCGCCACAAGATCCTCTAAGCGGCTTTTTTTTGACCATATAACCGACGCCCATAAAAATGAAAAATAGGACAAATACGGTGAAAGTAATGGCAAGCATAGGAAGCAGTTGGCTAAGCATAGAGGAAACCTCATTTTAAAAAATAGGGCAGTTATTAGTGGTGTTACCTAAGTTCATGGCAGCTAAGCACCGTTAATAACAACTGTATAATAGTATAGCAAATTTTAGTACGGCTCGTTGTGCGTTAACGTATTCTCTTGTTTCACATCTATCACTTACTAGTGGCTTTTAGAATGTGCCATCTAGAGTTTGAAGTATGTTTAGAGCTTTTTATCAGCACGTAATGCTTTCATCGCTGGTGTCTGTACCACCTGCCAGTCGTCAATGTTATCATCAGTAGCTTCGTCAGCAGCTTCGTTGGACATATCGTCAGAACTCTTTGCTTTTACATCGTCAGCTAGTACCACGAACATGGCTGCTAGATTTTGCGTTTTAGCGAGGTCTAGTGCTTTGTGATAAGGCATCGCGGTAAGGGCGGTTGCCCACGCATCCGCCAATGCAACCGAATCAGCTGCGACAGTAACTGAAGGTGCACCGCCTGCAATAGGGTTACCCGTTGTCGGATCGATAGTATGGCTATAGCGTTTGCCATCGAATATAACAGAGTTGCGATAGTTACCAGAGGTCGCTAGATGCATTTGGCTAGCCGTATTCTTTGGTTGGCGAATAGCAGATATGGTCTGACGTTCGCTGACAGTACTGCCTTCAATAGGAGCGTCAATCGCAATTTGCCATGGCTGCTGCTGGTTGTTCACACCAGAGGTGGCTATTTCACCGCCGATCTCAACCATATAGTTACGAATTTGATAATCATCTCTCAGTACGTCAGCGATGACATCGACACCATAGCCTTTGGCAATGGCAGAGAAATCTAAACCCACGCCGTCTTTGGTTTTATAAATGGTGTCATCTTTCTTTATGATGCTTTCAAAATCGACCAATGCTTTGGCTTGAGCAATCTCAACGGCAGTCGGTGGGCTTTGTAGACGCTCGACTGTCATGGTGCTTCCAAAGCCCCATGTATTTACTAATGGCATAACGGTAGGATCAAAAGCGCCGCCAGATTGCTGATAGACAATTTGCGAGACATCGAGCACACGACTAAAATCCGCATCGATAGTGATAGGTTTGTCTTTGGCCAAACGATTGAATGTAGATATGGTCGAGTCGTTTTGATAAGTAGACATGCTATCGTTAATTTGTTTTAGGCGCTCGTCTACCGCAGCTTGTATGGCAGCTTCGTCCGCATCATCAGGCAACTGATAGCTAATATGGTAGCTCGTCCCCATCGTCTCACCGATCAGATAGTTATAGTCTGGGGTTTGTTGGCAAGCGCTGAGACCTAAAGTACTGGCAAGACCAACAACGCTTACTAAGGTAAGGTGTAGAGGTTTTTTGGAAGATAAGCTGGATATAGTGTTTTTCATAATATTTTCGGTATGGCGTAGAAATGAGTAGGGTGTAAAACAAGCCACGCTTATTTTACACCCCTTGAGCCCAAAAATACTACTGAAGGCACCATTCAGCGACAATTCGTTCGGTTGAGTGGTTTACTTCACTTGTGACTCACGTATGAGCTTATAGAGTTTTGGCGGAGAGACACGGTTGACCCGTGTGGCCAGTTTTTCTTTACGACCAGCGACGATGATATATTCCTCTCCCTTGGTGAGCGCCTTCACGACTTGTTTGGCAAACTCAGTCGCAGTTAGACCATTACTGGTCGCTTCATCCATCGTACCCTGTGCGCTACCGTCGCCAGTCAATGCATTGATAGAGATATTAGTCTGAATAAACCCGGGGAATATCGTGGCTACTTCGATACCTTGGTCATGTAATTCAGCACGCAAACTATTTGCCCACATATGCAGCGCTGCTTTGGCTGCCCCATAAGCACCGCGATATTGTGTACCCAATAGGCCTGCCACACTTGAAACCATCACGACTTTACCACCGCCTTGTGCAATCATGTCCGGCAATGCAAGTCTAGTAAGACGCGTCTGGGCAAAGTAATCTATTTCCATGATTTGGCGTTCAACTTCTTCAGCTGTGTCCATGATGAGCGAACGCTGACTGATACCAGCATTATTGATGAGCCAGTCGATTTTTCCTACCTGAGTTTTAGCAGTATCATAAGCTTCTTTGGTTTGGTTGGCATCGTTAATATCAAAAGGAACGACAATATGTTTGTTAGCACGTTTGCAGCTATTTTTGACTGCCTCTAACTTATCACTGTCACGTCCACTTAGAATAATCCTAGCGCCGCGCTTGGCGAAGGCAACGGCTAATGCTTGTCCAATACCGCTAGAAGCACCAGTAATCCAAATGGTCAAATCTTTGTATTTCGTTTTCATAAGAGTCCTTTCTCAAAGTTTAGATAGTCCATAATATAGGATAATAAAGCTACTCTACTAGCTAGATTTATAGTCTGCAAAGGCACTACTATGTGTAAAAATCGCACAAAAAAAGAGTCTCAATTGAGACTCTTTTTTATATTCTTAAACTTACTTTGCTAGATTAATTATCTAACTTAACCACCGAAATCATCAAGCATGATGTTTTCGTCTTCCACGCCCATGCTGTGTAGCATGTCGATTACGGCAGCGTTCATCATCGGTGGCCCACACATGTAGTATTCACAGTCTTCTGGGTTTGGATGATCTTTCAGATAGTTTTCGAGCAATACGTTATGGATAAAGCCTGTTGGACCTTCCCAGTTATCTTCTGGTAATGGGTCAGACAGTGCAACATGCCACTCAAAGTTATCGAACTCTTCTTCTAGCTGATCATAGTCTTCAACGTAGAACATCTCACGAATAGAACGAGCACCATACCAGAAGCTAATCTTACGATCAGTATTCAAGCGTTTGAGCTGATCAAAGATATGTGAGCGCATTGGAGCCATACCAGCACCACCACCGACAAAGATCATTTCAGCTTCGGTCTTCTTGGCAAAGAACTCACCATAAGGACCAGAAACTGTCACTTTGTCACCAGGTACTAAGCTAAATACCCATGAAGACATTTTGCCTGGTGGAATACCGTCAGGACCACGTGGCGGTGGACTTGCGATACGGATGTTAAATTTGATGAGGCCTTTCTCTTCAGGATAGTTGGCCATTGAGTAAGCACGGATAACTGGCTCATCAACTTTTGAGACATAGTTGAAAATACCGAATTTTTCCCAATCTTCTCTATACTCTTCATCAACCACAAAGTCTTTGTAGTGCACTTCATGTGGTGGCGCTTCCAACTGTACATAACCACCAGCGCGGAAGTTTACTTCTTCGCCTTCTGGAATTTTTAGTACCAGCTCTTTAATGAAAGTGGCAACGTTATCGTTAGAGATAACTTCACATTCCCATTTCTGTACATCAAAGAACTCAGGGTCAATCTCAATTTTCATGTCTTGCTTAACAGCTACCTGACAAGCTAAGCGCATGTGATTGCGGATTTCACCTTGAGTAAAATAGCCTTCTTCGGTGGGCAAAATAGAACCACCACCTTCAATAACGCGGCAACGACACTGCGCACAAGTACCACCACCACCACAAGCTGAAGATAAAAATATACCTTCGCCCGCTAGCGTTTGTAGTAGCTTGCCGCCAGCTGGTGTCACCACATCATTATCGGGATTATCATTAATATGGATAGTGACATCGCCTGAACTGACCAGTCTTGAGCGCGCCGCCAAAATAATAGCGACGAGGCCCATGATGATCAAGGTAAACATAGCAACGCCACCAATCGCCGTAGCGTAATCCATGGTAGGTATCCTTAATCTATGGGGTAGGGGTGAGGGGGCATAATCTATGCTGTACCCAAACCTCTACCGAATAAATGAATTAAATAAGTCAAATAGCTAATGAAAGCTTTGAGCTTAGCGGTTTAGATGGACATACCACCGAACGACATAAAGCCGAGCGACATAAGACCAACCGTGATAAAAGTAATACCAAGACCACGCAGCGGTGCTGGAATATCTGAGTATTTTAGCTTTTCACGGATACCCGCCAATGCTGTAATAGCAAGTGCCCAACCGAAGCCTGCACCCACACCATAGACAACAGATTCACCAAAGTTATAGTCACGCTCAACCATAAATAGTACACCACCCAAGATGGCACAGTTTACGGTGATTAGTGGTAAGAATACCCCAAGTGCGTTATATAGACTCGGTACAAACTTGTCCAAGAACATCTCTAGGATCTGTACGGTGGCTGCAATCAAACCGATATAACTTAGCAATCCTAAGAAGCTCAAGTCGATATCAGGGAAACCTGCCCATGCCAGCGCACCATCTTTTAGGATGAACTGGAATAGTAAGTTGTTTAGCGGAACCGTAATCGCCATCACGACAACAACCGCAACACCTAGACCAATCGCTGTAGAGACTTTTTTGGATACGGCCAAAAAAGTACACATGCCTAAGAAGTAGGCAAGCGCCATGTTCTCAATAAAGACTGAGGTTATAAATAAACTAACATAATGTCCCATTAGTGACCGCCTCCATGTGCCATGCCTTTAGACTGCGGCTTCATTACAAACTCAGCTTCTTCAACTTGTTCTGGTTTCCAGATACGGACAACAGCGATGAACAAACCAATGATAAAGAACGCTGATGGTGGTAACAGTAATAGACCGTTTGGTATGTACCAACCGCCATCAGTGACTGGCTGTAGAATCGTAATACCGAACCAAGTACCAGCACCCAATAGCTCACGGATAGTTGCAACGAATAGTAGTACTGCTGAGTAACCAAGACCGTTACCAATACCATCTAAAAAGCTTGGGATTGGTGGGTTGCTCATCGCAAATGCTTCAGCACGGCCCATAACGATACAGTTCGTGATGATCAAACCAACAAAGACAGATAGACCCTTACTGACGTCATAAGCAACTGCTTTTAGTACCTGATCAACCAAGATAACCAACGAAGCAATAATCGTCATCTGTACGATGATACGAATGCTTGATGGAATCTGTTTACGGATAATCGAGATAAAGAAGCTTGAAAATGCCGTTACCAAGGTCAATGCCACACACATGACCATAGCGTTAGCCATGCTGGTGGTGACAGCCAATGCCGAACAGATACCGAGGATCTGTAGGGCAATAGGGTTATTATCAAAGATAGGCGTGGTTAAAATGCTTTTAGTGTCAGCCATGTTATGCCTCCTTGCCGTTTGCTACTGGTAGCTTGGCTGCCAATTCGGTTTTAGGTTGAGCTGCCGGCTTTGATTGATTTGCTTGCGTGTCTGCACCTTCAACCGTTTGGCCGCTCTTTTCGCGTAGCGTATCTAGATAAGGCTTATAACCTTGCTCACCTAACCAAAACTGAATCATGTTGCTGACGCCGCGGCTAGTCAATGTTGCACCGCTAATGCCATCAACCCAGTTCTCTTTTGGGTTACCAGCTTTGGTTACACCAGTGGCAACGTTACCATTCTCGTCATAAGACTCGATACCGCTCCACTTTGCACGCCATTCTGGCTCTTCGATACGAGCGCCAAGACCTGGGGTTTCTTTATGCTCATAGAAACTGATACCTTTGATGGTATTCATGTCACTTTCGAGCGTTAAGAAACCATAGATAGTGCCCCATAGACCGTAGCCCTGAATTGGCAGTACAACCGTTTCTGGCTGACCGGCGTCATCATTTTTGACATAGACTTTGGCATACTTTGGCTTACGACCAATACCAGCAGGATCGTTGTCACCCAAGTCTTCACTTAAAGCTTGGTTTTTTGTCGCTTGACTGGCGTCATAAGCATTACGATCAGGGATGCCAGCAGTTTTTAGCGCATCGTCATCGAGATAAGTACCTTCGTTTAGATCAATGATTTTGACTTCAAAGTCTTTAAAACGTTCGGCGACATCATCTGCTGTATCAGACTCAGCGTCATACATATCAGCCGCAACTAAGATGTTTTTGTTGCGGTCTAAACGAGCGTTTTCAACTTGCGCAGGCTTTAGACCAACAGCCACTGCTGAGACCAACACTGAACACACCAAGCATAGCGTCAAAGCCACACTGATGGTTTTCGCGTTATTACTTTTGGGCTTGGACATAGCGAACCCTCCGAGCGGTTTGGCGTTTGATATTTGCTTGAGTCACAAAGTAATCAAACAATGGAGCAAATAAGTTGGCGAATAGAATGGCCAGCATGATGCCTTCTGGGAAAGCAGGGTTGATGACGCGAATCAATACGGTCATAAAACCAATCAAGATACCGTAAGCCCAGCGGCCTTTGTTTGTATGCGCAGCTGATACTGGATCGGTTGCCATAAATACAGCACCGAAAGCAAAGCCACCGATAACTAAGTGCCAGTAGAACGGTAAGCTCATCATCATGTTGTCTTCAGAGCCAATCATGTTGAATACAAGAGACGTAGCAATCAGACCGACCACACAACCTGCCATAATGCGCCAAGAAGCGATACGCGTCCATAGCAACACTGCAGCGCCCATTAGGATAGCTAGCGTCGATACTTCACCGATACTACCTTGCATATTACCTAAGAATGCATCACTCCACGTGATGGCATTACCATAGACATCGACGAAGTCCTGAGGAACCACACCAAGGGCTGCAAGGCCAAGAGGCGTCGCACCTGAGAAACCATCTACTGCTGTCCATACTGAGTCACCAGACATATAGGCTGGATAAGCAAAGTATAAGAATGCACGACCCGATAGGGCAGGGTTAAGGAAGTTTTTACCAGTACCACCGAACACTTCTTTTGCGACGACTACACCGAAGATAATACCTAGGGCAACTTGCCATAAAGGAATATCAGGTGGTAGACATAATGCAAATAGAACTGAAGTCACAAAGAAACCTTCGTTAACTTCGTGTCCACGGACGACAGCAAAGATAATCTCACAGAGAATACCTACCGCAAACGTCACGATATAAATAGGCAAAAACTGCATCGCACCATAGACGAAGCTGGCCCAGATACTGTCTGGGTTATAGCCTGCCATGCTAGTGATCACAGTACGCCAGCCTTCAGGCTGCAAGCCAAGCTGAGCGATAGCGGTTAGTGCTTGATGACCAATGTTGTACATACCCCAAAACATCGCTGGGAAGGTACATAGCCATACAGTAATCATAATACGTTTTAGGTCAATCCCGTCACGTACATGCGATGACGCATATGTGGTTGAGCTTGGTTGACGTAAGAACGTATCAAACATCTCAAAAATAGCGTAGTACTTTTCGTGTTTGCCGCCTTTGGTGAAAGATGGCTCCATACGATCGAACATATTGTGTAAAAATTTCATCGTGGTTAGCCCTCCAGCTCAATGCGCGTTAAGTTATCACGCAAAATATCACCGAATTCATATTTGCCAGGAGATACAAAGGTGCATAGTGCCAAATCTTCTTCGTCCAGTTCAAGCACGCCCAAATCTACGGCGCTAATGATGTCTTCGACGATCAATGCACGTAGTAATTGAGTTGGTAGGTAATCTTGTGGCATGACTTCTTCGTAGACACCGATTGGTACCATCGCTCGTGGTGAGCCGTTACTTGTCGTAGTAAAGTCGTATTTTTTGCCACCAAAGAACTGCGAAATATAGATAGGCAGTTTTGAGAAGCGGTTTTTACCTGGAGTAAAGAAATGGAACGCAGGACGCTCACGACCTTCAGTCAATACGCTGATCTGATTGTGAAAACGACCCAGATAGGCGATGTTTTCAAACACTTTGCGACCGGACAATACTGAACCTGAAATGATACGGTTCTCGCCAGCAGCCAGTTTACCTTTGGTTAATGCAGTGATATCAGCACCACGCTCAGTCATAACCAAATGCGGGTTAGTGACAGCAGGTCCTGCTAAGCTCACCATGCGGCGAGTATATAGACGACCTGTCGTAAACAATTTACCGATGGCAATCACGTCTTGGTAACCAATCGTCCATACGGTCACACCGCGGCTGATAGGATGCAAAAAGTGAATGTGCGTACCAGCAAGACCAGCTGGATGCTTACCAGCAAAACCATGATACTCAGTGACGTTATTCGCTGCAGTTTTTGTAACTGGCGTCAGTTGGGTATCGCCACGATGGCAGACAAAGGTCTTTGGACTAAGCGTAGATAATACAGCAAGTCCATCATTGAACGCTTGTAGCTGCTCATTGATCACAAGCATCGGGTCAAAGGCAAGTGGATTGGTATCCATTGCTGTGACAAAGATGGCATGTGGACGAGCGCCGATTTCGGGTGCGCGGCTATAAGGACGCGTACGGAACGCGGTCCATTCGCCAGAGGCAATCAGTTGGGTTTCAACGACTTCAGAGTCTAGGTCAGCAAGCTGCTGTGAGTCATAGCGCTCAAAGTCTACTTCTTCACCATTTGGGTCGACCGCAATCACAAGACTCTCAAACACTCGACGTTCGCCACGTTTAACAGCGACGACCTTACCGGCAGCAGGGGCAGTGTAGATCACGCCAACACGTTTTTTGTCTTCAAAAACGGGCTGACCTTTGGCTACAATGTCACCTTCTTTGACATTCATAGTGGGCTTCATGCCCACATAATCATAGCCAACAAGTGCTACATGTGTCGGTTGGTGCTCAGATATCTCGCGGGAGGGTTCACCAGTGATGGGCAAATCCAAACCTTTTTTGATGGTAATCATAAGCGAAAACTTAGTCCATAGTCTAAAACGATACCAGACGTCCTGTTTGGTATATCGGTAGCATGAACGTTTGTATCACTCAACAAAGCCTTCAATCGTCTATTTCCTTTATAGTGAAATAGGGATGAAAGCTCTGTGAAGACAATACATGATCATAACTACTAGTAAGAGTATTAACGCTGACCTTAGACTCCTTAACAACACGTTAATGTCTTATTCGAATTACCAAAGTGGCGACTGGCTACCAAGGTGTATGCTAAAACCGTTTCATCGAAATCAATCGCTACAGCACATGGCTAAAAGAGACTGGTTTAAATACAAATGGCTTTATCACACGTTTCATTGAAATTTAAAACTTGTAACACCAGCATGTTTGACCATCTCTCGTTTACGAATACCGTTTAAAGATATTCGATAGAATAAGAGTGTGGCCAAATAACGATCTATTAAGGTAGATGATATACTGGTTAAAAGACAAACTAGCTAAGCAACTGATAAGCAAACCTCGCTTATTATAAGCTGCTATAGTTTCAATCGTAACGGTTTTAATATAGTTAGCTAGTGATAGGGACTTGCAAGACATCTAATTAAGGTTAAATACCGCAGAATCGATGGTTTAGAGACTATTGGTTGAGATTTTTTCAGATAGTCCTTTTTAGCAATTTCTTGGCCAATATTTTATTGGCGTATTGAGCGATTGCTCGATCCATCCTGATCACCATGCTGTATTAGTGAGTTGTAACAACTCAACAAAAAGCGTAACACATGGTTACTATCACATAGAAACAAATAAAAATTTACCTAGGATTATACGCTAAATTGACCTAAAATTGCCAGTCAGTAATAGAATTTAACGATTGTTGGTAGTGATTCTACGTACTAAAACTTATGGTTATGATTGTCTAGTTTCTGTCTTTCTTATTTGTATTCAAACAGATTGCTAACTTAGCGATGTCTTGGTTTTCGATCTGTCCATAATTTATGCTACTTTTAAGCAGCGTTTTCTCTCGTTATTTGATGCTTCAATAACGTTTCATTCTCAAAATTTTAATTTACTAAATTTATTGCCAATCTTGTGCTTTATAAGGAATGCTATATGTGTGCTGTGCCCGTCATTATCCCGGCTATTGATTTAAAAGATGGTAAGTGTGTACGTTTAAAACAAGGCCGTATGGAAGATGATACGGTGTTCTCTGATGATCCAGTTGCTATGGCAGCGCGTTGGGTAAATGAAGGTGCGCGTCGCCTGCATTTGGTTGATTTGAATGGTGCTTTTGATGGCGTGCCAGTACATAGACAAGTGGTCAATGATATCACCAAAGCCTATCCGAACCTGCCTATTCAATTGGGTGGCGGTGTACGCAACATGAACACTATCGAGCAGTATATTACCGCAGGTTTGACGTATATCATCATCGGTACAAAAGCTGTTGAAGATCCTGATTTTGTCGCGGAAGCTTGCCGCGAATTTGCAGGGCATATCATCGTCGGTATCGACGCCAAAGACGGTATGGTAGCCACTCATGGCTGGGCAAACGTGACAGATACCAAAGCGACCGAACTTGCTAAGCGCTTTGCAGATGTAGGTGTGTCATCAATCGTTTATACTGATATCGCCCGCGATGGCATGATGCAAGGCGTTAACGTTGAACAAACTGTTAATTTGGCGCGTGAAGGCGGACTACCTGTGATTGCATCAGGTGGCGTTACCGATATGAAAGATATCGAGCTGTTAAAGCCTTATGGTGATTGTATCGAAGGTATTATCACTGGTCGTGCTATCTATGAAGGCACACTGAATTTGAGCGAAGCACAGCTTTACTTAGATAGCTAAATAAAGCTAGGCAGCAAAAATCAGGCAGATAATTATCAGCAATCAGCTAAGCGAGAAAAATCCGTAAAAAATAAAGGATGCTTATGGCCACTTACATTGACCGTCCAATAATACGCAGTTCTATAAAAGCGTGGGGTCAAATGGTGTTGCTACTAAGCATCCTTTTTTCGTTTTCGGCGCATGCTGCCAGTGAAGAAATTTCTGGTATCGCAGCAGCGCTAGGCTTAGAGACAACTGAAGGTGTAGAGACAATAGAGGAAAGCGTATCTAACGATAATTCTGCCACATCAGAAAATGAAACATCAACAGGTGATACTACAGAACCTGCCAGCTCATTGCCAACGCCTGCTCCACCGCCAGTAATTAGCGGCGAAAGCACCAACAATGCTCAAATCGAGACCACACCCACACCGCAAAAAGACAACGACATTCGTCAACGTATCAGCGGTATTTTCTCTGAAATCGAAGGCTTACAAGCCGTCAACGTTAGTGTCACCCAAGGGGTCGTTACCCTAACGGGAGAAACAGCCAACGAAAAAAAAGCACAGCAAGCGATCAACTTAACCAACCGACTAACAGATGTCGTCACTGTAGAAGACAGAATTAACCGCACGCTAGATGTTCAAGAGAATGTCTCAACAGTCTATCAAGGTTTAAAAGCGCAGGTGACCAATCTTGTGAAGGCTCTGCCGCTACTATTGGTCGGCATCGTTATATTTGCCTTGGTAGCATGGTTTGGCAGTTGGTTATCTAATCGCAAAAAGATGTGGCAACGTCTAACACCCAATCCATTTGTCGCTGAGCTGCTGTCACAAACGGTCAAAGTCATCTTTATTATCTTTGGTCTGATTCTAGGACTAAGTCTAATAGGTGCAGAGACTATTTTAGGCACATTGCTTGGTGGGGCAGGTGTCATTGGTATTGCGGTTGGTTTCGCAGTAAAAGATACCATTGAAAATTATATCGCTTCATTAATGCTGAGCATTCGCCAACCTTTTCGTGCTCGTGACCATATCGTGATTAATGGACAAGAGGGCATCGTGGTTCGTTTGACTTCACGTGCGACAATACTGATGACACTGGATGGTAATCAGTTGCGCATTCCTAATGCCGAAGTGTTTAAAGGCACAATTCTAAATTACACCAAAAACCCTGAGCGTCGATTTACCTTTGAATTGGGCGTTGATGCCAATGATGACCCATTAGCAGCAATCAAAGTCGGATTAGATGCGATACATACGTTAGCGTTTGTGTTGAATGAACCAAAGGCGATTGCGGTCATTACCAATGTAGGTGATTCTAATATTGTTTTGGAATTTCAGGTTTGGGTAGATCAATCAGAGACTGACTTTGCCAAAGCACGCAGTATCGCCATTCGCGAGACCAAGCACGCACTAGAAGATAAAGGCTTTAGCTTACCTGAGCCGATCTATCGTCTGCGCTTTAACAACAAGTTAGAAAAAGCCTTTGAACACATGCAAAGCAGTGCCAACAATGCTAATAATGTTCAATCCAATATAACGATTACGCCGTCGATTCCTGAACCTATTGACACAAATCAGGTCAACGAAAGTCATATAGATGACCAAGATAAAAAACAAGCCAAGGCTCGAGCCAAGACCATTTTACAAGGTCGCAGTGCTAATGAGGTTCTCGATGCCCGTCCTGACGATAAGCTGATGGAAAAAGTCGAGCAAGAGATTGCTCAAAGCTCAGATGAGACCGATTTATTGAATAATAATAGCCCGCAAGAATAGGTACTAGACATTAAATAAGGTTTAGGCATAAAAAGTGCAACAGAATCTATATTTGGTGGTTATTCAAATACGGGGCTTTTTATGGAAATGAAACACGTTATTATCTTTGCAATAATTGGTATTGTGGCATTGCTTGGCTTTAACATTATCAATGGCAATAGTCGCGAACAAAATAGAGAGATTGCAACCAGTAGTGTAGCGCCTGAACAGCCTGATTCTACAGTAGCTACCTCTGATACAGATATTACTAGCCAGCCACTTAGCCAACAGCCGAAAGCGATCGTAGATAGTGCTACTAGCAAAATTGATCAAGCGCAGCAAGCCGAGCAAGACCGTGTAGAGCAATTGGACGATGCGCAATAGGCACAATAAATAGATATATCATTTATGATTGAAAAGTACACAGCATAAAAAAGGCTAACGATTACGTTAGCCTTTTTTATTGTATTACAACACCAGTATCTAAGTATCAGTCTCCGCTTAGCTTTTTTTAGCAGCACCTCTGCGGTTGCTGCTTCTTTTCGCCGGAGCTTTCTTAGGCTGCTCTTTCTTCGGTTGACCTTTTTTGCTTTGGTTCATTGCACTAGATTGCAATTTAGCCTTCAAATCAAAATCAATCTGTAGCAGGTCCATGTTGACACCCGCAACCTTAACTTTAACCGAATCGCCAAGTCCAAATAGCGTGCCTTTATCTTTACCAATAAGCTGCTGTTGCTGTTCATCGTAGACAAAGAAATCATCGCCAACGTTTGAGATATGAACCAAACCATCGATATATAAGTCAGTCAATGTGACGAATAGACCAAAGCTAGTAACCGTAGTCACAACGCCTTCGAACTCTTCACCGACGTGATCGGTCATATAATGACACTTGAGCCAAGACTCTACATAACGTGATGCTTTTTCTGCACGGCGTTCTGTATCTGATGTTTGTGTACCAGCACCTTCAAGAGAAAAGTCCATAACAGGCTGTGGGCTATTGGTGACTTTTGCCTTAATCGCACGATGCAGCATCAAATCTGGATAACGGCGAATCGGCGAGGTAAAGTGGCTATATTCGTCATATGCTAAGCCAAAGTGACCAATATTGTCAGGTGCATAGTTTGCTTGCATCATTGAACGCAGCAGCATGCTATGAATACTGATAGCATCTGGTCTATCTTTAGTCGCTTCGATAATGCGCTGATAATCCGCTTGCGTTGGATTCTCTTCTGGGAATGGTAAGCCAAAGTTTTTTGCATATTCATGAATACGCATCGACTTCTCATTATCAGGCTTATCATGGTTACGATATAAGACTGGTAACTCATGCTTAAGCGCGAAGTTTGCAGCACAAGTATTGGCAAGCAGCATACACTCTTCGATTAGCTTCTGAGAGTCGCCACGAGTGCGCGGTAAAATCGCTTCGATTCCGCCTTTTTCGTTGAACTTGATATATGTCTCAACCGTTTCAAATTCCATTGCATGACGTTCTTCACGCTTTTTAAGCAGTAGCTCATACAATTGATGTAAGGTATCAACAGATTTTTTAACGTCTTTATTACCTGTCAATGATTTAGGTAATCTCTTATCGTTCGGATTCACGAGATAATCATTTACTTGATTATAAGTGAGACGGGCTTGTGAGTGCATCACTGATGGATAAAACTCATATCCAGTCACTTTACCGGCGCGCGATATCTTGATATCAGCAACCATACATAAGCGATCTAGATTAGGGTTCAGTGAACATAGACCGTTAGATAACACTTCAGGCAACATCGGAATCACGCGATGCGGGAAGTATACTGAGGTACCACGCTCATAGGCATCTTGGTCAAGTGGTGAATTCGGTGTCACATAATAGCTGACATCTGCAATCGCAACCACGACACGGTAGTTACCACCAGAACGCTTTTCAGCAAATACAGCATCATCAAAGTCACGAGCATCTTCGCCATCGATAGTGACAAGCGGTAGATGACGTATATCTGTACGACCTTTTATGTCTTTTTCTGTTGGTTCTTGATAATCATCGGCTTGCTTAAGCGCAGCTTCGCTAAAATCTGATGGAATATCATAGTTGAGCAGGGTGGTCTCAATAATCAATTCACGATCATTGTCATCAGACAGCACTTCAGTGATTTTACCAGTGGCAAATTCATGCTGGTTTGGCCAGTCAATGATATCGACTTTAACAGGAGCGCCTTGCTTAATATTTAGCGCCTGAACATTGTCATCAGTAACCGTAATCGGCTGATGATTGTTTGGGCTACCAAGCTCAACACAATAGCCGTCTTCATCACGAGCAAGTGTACCGATAAAGTTGTTTTGACGACGTTCGACAACATCAACGATACGCCCTTCGGTACGCCCACGGTTGTCTGTCGAAGTGCCGACGGCTGCTACCGTGTCGCCATTGAATACCCAGCGCATTTGTTTTTCATGCAAAAACAAATCTGGCATATCATTTAGCACCACAAAACCAAAACCTTTTGGATGTGCAGATACTGTACCTGAGACGATATCTTGCTTGGTCACTGTGCGATAGCGATAAGGACGACCATCACGATTCACTTGGCCGTCACGCGCCATTGCTTTTAGGCGATTGCCCAAAGCATCAAACTGATCAGGATCATCAATGTTAAAGGCTTTTGCCAACTGTTGATGCGTGACTTCCCCATGCTCATTAATCGTGTTGAGTATCAGCTCACGACTAGGAATCGGGTTGTCATATTTTTTTGCCTCACTTGAGGCGTTTGGATCATTCCAACTCATAAATTACCGTATCTATTTTTAAAATTATTAATAGTGGCTATCTTAACACGAACGACGTCGCAATATCTTGCGTCAATTGTCTTATGTGTATTCGGTAGCAGGAAGCGGTCAGTTTTCTGGCGACCACTATAGTGATAAATCAAATATCGATATCGACATTGCTTGATTGGTTAGTGATTTTTTTACTATCTAACTCTTTTGAGACTTCTAACACCGTAGTCTGATTTGATTTATCCAAGTATTTTTGTGCTTTATCTACTTCAGTGGTCAGTGTATTGACCGTTTGCTTCATATTCTCTAGCGCTTCAATTTTATAATTGCTAATCATATCCATAGTGTCATAGACGTTATTGAAGGCATTTTGCAGTTTATCAAGCTCAATACTACTGCTAGTCGCCTGCTCGTGAATCTCACCTGACTGACGCTTGAGCATCGCTGAAGTTGATTCAATCAAACTACTGGTGGTTTTATTCAACGCAGTGATTTGATCTAATACCAATTTTTGATTGGTCATTGCTTGAGCAACGACCACAGCCGTGCGTAATGCAGACACAGTAGTCGTGGTTGCGCGATCTACGCCTTTGATTAGCTCTAAGTTATTACGGCGAATGGTGTCAAGCGCCAAATAGCCTTGTACATTCACTGCTAACTGAGTTAAAAAATCAGTGTTTTTTTGACGGACATAAAACAACATCTCTTCTTTAATAATGCGTGCCTTTTCTGGATCTGTTGCTTCTATCGCATAGACCTTCTGCTCAAGTTGCTCATCAATCTTTTTGCCAACGTAGACATACTGGCGAATAGACTGCATCAGCTCCCACATATTGACTTTTTCTTGCTCAATCATCGCATTGTCTTTGAGCAATTCGTCTTTACCATTGTAGAGACTGGTAACGACCGCATTGATGTGTGATTGTGCTGATTCATATTGACGGAAATAATCTTGTACTTTATTGCCGAACGGAATGAGACCGAACAGCTTGCGTGAGCTGGTCAGTTCTTTTTTGCTCGGATCTAAGTCTTCGACAATCCCGCGTAGTTCCGTTAGCGATTTAGCAATAGGAGAGTTGTCGAATAAGCTGTCATTCAGACTTTTTGCGGGCAAATCTAACATTCGGTTAGATACTTGTGCAGATTCGCGAATCTCTTTGGTACCTAGATTATGAATAGACTGCACGTTCTGTCGAAACTCATCGCTATGCACAGAGTTGGTAATCACATGATCAACAAAAGCATCAACCTTGGCATCGAGCTCAGGAATTTGGCTTTCATCCAATTTGACCATCTGATCTGCTTCACTTTTCTGTATTTCTTTGACAGGTTCAGGTGCTGTTAGAGAGATACTGGGAGTTGTAGCGTTTTCTGGTGGCGTCAATTCTTGCATGAAATATCCTCTGATATCGGAGAAGGGAAGTGTTTTTTGTCAACGACTCTGACAGTCGTGATATACATTGTTTTTATTTATACACTTAGCTTTTTTACACTTATGAATTGTCTTTAGCTCATACTAATTTTTATCAAATGATCACTAGTGACTGCTAAATACTAACTAGTAAATATAACTAGACCTTTAGATTACCGTGTAATCAGAAAGTTGAGAAGGTGGGTTTTGTAAAATAGCGTCAGTCAATGATGCTAGGCTATTTATGTTCAATATAGCTATGTTTATTACAGCAGTTTTTGAGTCCACATAATAAAAAACCATCAATATCCCGCAGCATATTGATGGTTAGAGTTATAAATAGCTATATAGACTAACAGCCACCACTCAAAGCAATCCAATAGACAGATTACTTTTTCTTAGTGGGTCCAAGCAGCATACCCATCTGACGACCTTCCATCTTAGGGTACTGTTCGACGTTTGAGATATCAGCAGTATCTTCAATGATACGATCAAGTTGTTTGCGACCGATATCTTGGTGCGCCATTTCACGTCCGCGGAAACGGATGCTAATTTTAACTTTGTCTTGATCTTCCAAGAAGCTCACGATTTTTCTCAGTTTAACCTGATAATCGGCCTCTTCGGTACTAGGACGTAGCTTCATCTCTTTAAGCTGAGTCTGCTTTTGGTTTTTCTTAGCTTCTTTAGCCTTTTGCTTTTGATCATAGAGGAAGTGCTTATAATCCATGATCTTACATACTGGCGGCTTAGCTTCAGGAACTAATTCAACCAAATCTAGATTTTCATCACGTGCCGCTTTCATCGCGGTTGCGATATCAACCACGCCCATTTGCTCGCCATCTTCTTTAACGAGACGGACTTCTTTGACATTGATATCTTCGTTGATGTTCAAACGGTTGGACTGTTTAATAGGTATTACTCCTCATCTGTTTTTGGGGTCTGTCGGCCTTTTTTACTGACAGCGGTCTGTACTAATGTAATAAATTCAGAAACACTCATCACGCCAAGGTTCTCACCTTCGCGAGTTCGGACGTTGACACTGCCCGATTCGACTTCTTTATCCCCTAATACTAGCATATAGGGAATACGTTCTAATGTTTTCTCTCGTATCTTAAATCCAATCTTTTCGTTACGCAAGTCGCTAATAGCGCGCAAACCTGCATTTTTAAGCTCGCTAACCACGTTTTCACATGCATCAGCTTGCTTATCGGTGATATTCATGACCACAACTTGCTGCGGTGCTAGCCATACTGGCATCCAACCGGCATAGTTTTCGATCAAAATACCAATGAAACGTTCAAATGAACCTAAGATTGCACGGTGCAACATAATAGGTACTTCACGATCGTTTTGCTCATTGACGAACTCAGCATCGAGACGCTCAGGCATGTTTGGATCAACCTGAATAGTACCGCACTGCCAAATACGACCTAAAGAATCCTTCAGACTGAACTCGATCTTTGGACCATAGAATGCACCTTCGCCAGGTAAGTAATCCCAGTCTAGCCCTGAGCTATCAAGCGCATCTGCTAGCGCTTTTTCTGCAAAGTCCCAAGACTCATCACTACCAACACGTTTTTCAGGGCGGGTAGAAAGCTTCATAATGATATTGTCAAAACCAAAATCTTCATAGACAGCAAGCGTTAGCTTAATAAAGTCAGCGACTTCTTGTTGAATCTGTGCCTGCGTACAGAAGATATGCGCATCATCTTGAGTAAAACCACGTACGCGCATCAAACCATGCAATGAACCTGATGGCTCGTTACGATGACAAGAACCAAACTCAGCCATACGCAGTGGCAAGTCACGGTAAGACTTTAGGCCTTGGTTAAATACTTGCACATGACAAGGGCAGTTCATCGGTTTTACCGCATAATCACGGTTTTCACTAGAAGTCGTGAACATATTGGTTGCATAGTTGCCCCAATGTCCTGAGCGCTCCCACAAGCTGCGATCGACGATTTGAGGTGTTTTAATCTCTTCGTAGCCGTTATCGTATTGTACTTTGCGCATATATTGCTCAAGTACTTGATAAATTGTCCAACCATTAGCATGCCAGAACACCATACCTGGCGCTTGCTCTTGCATATGAAATAGGTTCAGCGCTTTACCAATTTTACGATGGTCACGTTTTTCTGCTTCTTCAATACGTTGGATATAAGCCTTTAACTGTTTCTTATCAGCCCACGCAGTACCATAGATACGCTGTAACTGCTCGTTTTTCGCATCGCCGCGCCAATAAGCACCTGACATTTTGGTCAGTTTAAATACTTTCAAAAAGCGCGTGTTCGGTACATGCGGACCACGGCACATATCGACATATTCTTGATGATGATACAAGCCGAACGCTTCTTCACCTGGCATATCATTAATAAGCTTTAGCTTATAGTCTTCGTTACGTGATTCAAATATCTCAATCGCTTCGGCACGTGGCGTCATTTTTTTGATAACGTCATAATCTTGCTTGATCAGCTCCATCATGCGTTTTTCAATCGCTTCCATATGCTCAGGCGTAAATGGCGTTTCGCTAAAGATATCGTAATAAAAACCATCATCAATAACAGGACCAATGACCATCTTCACATCAGGGTAGAGCTGCTTAACCGCATGACCTAATAAGTGAGCGCATGAGTGACGGATAATATCGACACCGTCGTCATCTTTTGGCGTTACGATTTCAACATTGGCATCAGCGACGATAGGATCATGTGCATCTACTAAATGACCATTTACACGTCCAGCAACCGTCGCTTTAGCGAGTCCTGTCCCAATACTTTGCGCCACTTCCATGACTGTTGTATGACCTTCAAAGTCTTTTACACTACCATCGGGTAAAGTAATCGCTACCATAATCTATTCGCCTATTATTGGGTCCGTTGGCAGTGATGATTGCAACCATCAATCATATAACCGTGAGACCACATCAATTATATCTAATCATCGTGATATGTTGTGAAAGGGACGCATTACCTAGAGTCTTACTATGACTATATATGCTAGGGCTGATATATGGCTCGAAACCATTAAATCAATAGCATTGCAACAAAATGTATGTCGCTATATGGATAATACAACAGCCAACGGATATAAGTAATGCAGCAAAACACCTATTATAGCAAAAACCGTCTCTCAACACTAGATATCAAGGGATTGGGCGTCGACTAATATAAGAGCATATCTTATGATAAAGGTAGTATCAGATACTGCACTATATAGGACAATATGTTGAAAGCATCATATAACCCCGAATAACTTAGCTTCTATATAGTGCTATTTATATGAATACCAACATTCAAAAATATGAGAGATAATTTACTTAGAAGGGACATGCAAGAAGATCAGGATGAACAAGCCCAGTTATTATAATTAAATAAAGCCTACCTTTATTAAAAATTGGTGAATTAAATCGTATTACACGCTAGTATTTAAAAAATAGAGAATATCAATTCTATAACCCATTGAAAAAAATACAAATTTACTCTCCTCCTAAAATAAGATTAAAAACATTAATAAAACGGGTTGACACAAAAGTTAAACCGTCTATAATACGCACCTCATCAAGA
>NZ_CANMRN010000010.1 GCF_947500265.1 uncultured Psychrobacter sp.
TAACTATCAAATAACTATCAAATAACTATCAAATAACTATCAAATAACTATCAAATAACTATCAAATAACTATCAAATAACTATCAAAAATCACGTTACAGCCTGTTTGCCCTTTGTAGGAAACCGTCACTCACTCTTCCACTTGTCTTTAGTTTTTCTTATAGTGGACAGGCTCAATAGTAATTTACTCGTTAGACCATACTATTGATGACATTTAAAACTAACGAAAATTATAAGATATAAACAATAAGGATAATAATATGAGCGCTAAAAACTATAATATTCGTACCGCTGGACAAGCAAATATCCCAATCCTAGGCCTAGGTACTTGGCAGTCAACTGGACAAGACTGCGTAGACGTGGTTAAAAAAGCGTTAGAAATGGGGTATGAGCATATCGACACCGCTCAAGCTTATGGTAATGAAAAAGAAGTGGGCGAAGGTATCAGACAGTCAAGCGTGGCTCGTGATAAGTTCTTTTTGACTACCAAGATTTTTCCAGATGATATGAAGTTTGAGCCAGAAAAACTGGTCGCAGCAGCGAAACGTTCTTTGGAAGATTTGGGTACAGATTATGTCGATCTGTTGCTATTGCACTGGCCTGATGACCGCGTACCGTTATCTGAGACCATTCCTGCGCTGTGTGAACTCCAAAAGCAAGGCTTAACGCGTCATATTGGTGTTTCAAACTTCAATATCGCTAATATCATTGAGGCCAAGAAATATGCTGATGTGCCTATCGTCGTGAACCAAGTAGAGTTTCATCCGTTCATTAAACAAAACACATTGCAGACCTTCTTAAATAATCATCACATTCTATTAGAGGCCTACTCACCATTAGCACGTGGTGATGTATTTGATAATGAAGTAATTAAAGGGATTGCAGATAAGCACAACGTAACGCCAGCACAAATCTCGTTAGCATGGATCTTATCAGACAAGCATCGTGTGGCTATTCCGAAAACTTCTAACCCTGATCACCTGCAAGGCAATCTAGATGCCATCAAGGTCGAATTAAGTGCAGATGAGTTAGAAAAAATTGGTAACCTAGCCAGCTCTGACGGTCGTAAAATTGAACATCCTGACTATAGCCCAGTATGGGATGACTAATAGGGTTAATAAGTACGATCAACTGATTAGCTAAACAAAGCTCAATGAAAAGCCACCGATAATCGGTGGCTTTTTTTTATATGGTACGACAACTTATAATCGCTACTGTTGTAGCGTTTCGGTCTCATGAATTTTTTCAGCAGGATTATACTGTTCAGAAGTAGGTATCGCTCCACTGCGATTGTTTTCTTTCATAGATTTGGCAACTTCTGGTGGCATATAGTTTTCGTCATGCTTAGCCAACACTTCCCCAGCAACGAAAGTATCGCCTTGCATTTTACCCGTAGCTACGACGCCTGAATTTTCAGCAAATAAATCTGGCAGAATACCTTGGTAAGTCACGGGCACGGTTGACTGAAAATCAGTAATCGCAAACTCAACATTTAATGGATTGTCTGCTGCACGCTGCACACTACCGGCAACCACCATACCCCCAGCACGAATACGTTTGTCTTGAGGCGCTTCGCCTTGGGCAATAGCGGTTGCATCAAAGTAGTAGTCAGTTTGCTGCCCGATGGCATAAATAACCAACATAACTGCTACTGCCGCACCTGCCAGCGTAAACATAACCCACGTCAGTTTTTTCCGACGAACTGCATTCATACCACTACCCCATTGATGAGTCACTGTTTTAGGATCCATAATCAATCTACAAAACAGAAAATTTTGAAGAAACTACCATTAGAAAAACGTTTTGAAAATGTCTTTCTAATCGTACTCTTCTAATCGCTATATGGTAGCATTTTTCAGACAAATCAATAAGCCTCATCGCTACTCGCAAGGTCATATTTTTGTCAGTGTAAGGATACGGCTTCTTACGCTAAAACCATGATATTAAGATGATTTTTATTCAGCTTGTTTGGTTACAGGCGTTGAGGTTTTGGTCGTTCGCTGGGCTTGACGCGCTTGCTGGATGGTTAGCTGTTTGATAAGTGACTGTCGCTGTCTGCGGCTATAGATAATAAATGCCAACATCACGCCAATCGTTATCGCCCAGCACGACCACACAAAAACCCCATGCTTACCCATGGCGAAAAACTCAGATACGCTATAAAAGTAAGGCTGCATAGTATGTTCCTAGCCGTTATTTGTGTTGACCACGAATGTATTCTTTGACCCACGCTTTGCCTTGATCACGGTATAAAATCAGCGTGTTGGTACGATAAATCGCTAATGTCGCAACCAGTAAATAGCTGCCAATAATCATCAGTAGCAGAGGCATCCACATATCTGCCGACATCTTCGGTGCGGCAGTCAAGCTAAAGGTCGCGCCTTGATGCAAGGTATTCCACCACTCTACTGAGTACTTGATAATAGGCAGATTCACTGCGCCCACAATAGATAAAATGGCGGCCGCTTTACCGCGATTGGCCGTATGTTCAAACGCAGCAAACAGTGCCATCACGCCCGCGTATAGAAACGCTAATATCAGCATTGAAGTAAGACGTGCGTCCCATACCCAGTAAGTACCCCATGTTGGCTTTGCCCAGATAGAGCCTGTAAGCAAACTGATGACACACAGCAAAAACCCCATCGGAGCAAGTGCCTGCGCGACCAGACTGGCCGTCTTAATCTTCCATACCAAATAGATTACCCCCAAGACTGCGAGAGAAAAATAGATAGAAATGGCAAGACTGGCCGCTGGAACATGGATAAAGATAATGCGATAGCTATTGCCCTGAAGATAATCAGGCGGCGCAAAAGCAAGGCCCCATACGCTACCAATGAGCAAACAGAGACTGGCTAATATCGCTAACCACTTGACCCAAGGGCTAAAGATACGAAAAAACTGCTTGGTACCCACAGTGGTCAAGAAACCCTGCCAAATGCGCTGCCACAAGCTAGGGGATGAGACGTTATTCAGGTTGGGCATGGGAAGAAACCTATTACACAGCTTACTGGCGATAAAGAATGCGGTCTACTAAAGCACCACTATCAACTCACCTGCTGGCGTTAAACACTGGATAGAATCTACAAAGAGCTGTTTACGTATTCAATTGACTATTATAGCAAAATTGCCAGTTTTCACCACGATGTTAATACGTGTGATGCAGATAACTAGATTTAGATAACTGGATTTAGGATTACAAAACGCAAATCGTTTAATTAAGCCATGACATTTTTAAAGTTGTAGCAATCACCCAAGGCATGACTAAGACAGAAACAATACTTCCTGCTAGTAATAAGGCTAAAATGGGCAAGCCGTTAAGCCCAGAAGCGAATAAATCAACTGCACCTGTAGCAAAAATCAATACCGGCAACTGCATCGGTAAAGCAATCAAAGGCACCAATACTGCCCCATTCTTTAACGATAGCGTCAAGCTACTGGCAATCGCGGATAGCATTAGGAGCATTGGGCTACCTGTCACGATAGAAGCCATCAATATCCACGCTTCAAACCAACTGAGCTGAAATAACGGCACGGCAAGCAAGCTAAGCGCTGCCACAATACCACTGCTAAAAATCCAATGAATGACCAGTCTAATCAGCACCCATAGCGGTAGTGACGCTTTGGCCACGACCAATTGCGCAAGCGTACCATTATCAAGCGCAGGCTTGAATAATCCATCAACGCCCATTACCAGTGACAATAACGCAGCAATCCACACTGCTGATACGCCCAGACGCTGTAATAGCGCAGGCTCACTACCAACTGCCAACGGAAACAAAGTAATAATCACTAAGAACAGCACTAATGGATACAACCATTGCACCGCTCCTTGCTGCTTGACTTGCCATTCGCGGCGCCAAAGCTGCAGGAAGCCAATACTGCGAGGCACTGCGACAATAGCATTTGGACTTTTATTCATGGCTGCTACTGATCCTACTTGTATTGGACTGTCTGTCATTATTTGTCCTTGCACGTATACTGATGGTACTGATAGCAATCAAACTTATACCATATAATCTGACAAATCGAGTACCTGATTGGCGACACCGACTGCTTGATGACTGGTCATTAGTATCGACCCGCCAGCCTGTGCAAAATCGCGTAATCGCTCTTCCATACGTGCCACCATATCGACATCTAGCGCCGTGAAAGGCTCATCAAGTAACCAGAGCGGTGTCACATCAGGAGTTAGTAGGTACAATCGCGCCAGCGTGATGCGGCGCGTTTGCCCAGCGGACAAATGACTTGAGCTAATCGTTTCAAACCCTTGTAGCCCAACCCATGTGAGTGCATCATCAATATCAGCAGCGCTTAGCGTGA
Source organism: uncultured Psychrobacter sp. (assembly GCF_947500265.1). Lineage (GTDB taxonomy): Bacteria > Pseudomonadota > Gammaproteobacteria > Pseudomonadales > Moraxellaceae > Psychrobacter. The sequence goes on from NZ_CANMRN010000010.1 coordinate 4,321, forward strand.
TGCCATATAAGTTCAGTAGAAACGTCAGGTTTTGTGCTACTGTCAGATTCGGATGGATGCCTAATTGATGCGAGACATATAAAGGCTGGATGGGCAAACCCGCATGACCTTGATAAGTAACTTCACCTGACAAAACAGGTAACAATCCAGCCAATTGCATGAGTAACGTGGTCTTTCCCGTCCCATTTGCCCCGATGAGATGGCAAATACTACCCGCAGATAGCTGCAACGCAACTCCTTCGCACAGCGGTATCTCACCGCGCTGAACCGTCAGCTCCTCAAGTGCAAGTAAAGGCGTATCCAAAACCGTCATCAAAACCCCTGGTTATTTATCAAGCAGCAGTCAATATTCATCACAAACAAAGGCAATGTTCGTGGCATAATACCCTATGCTCGCTACAAACACACAGTATAGCAAATTGTCGATTACTCTGACTTCAAAAAGTACGACCTCAAAAAAATACGACTTTAAAATATGACTTCAAAACCTATGCCGACTTCACAAGATAACCAAAAACCTAATACTGCTGCAGAGACTAACAATGACAACGCAGACACTAACTTGTCAAAACAGCCATCAGCCAACCGTTTGACAGTAGATAGCTTGATCGATGCTCAAATTAACTTTATACAGCAGTGGTTGCACAATCAAGCTGAGCCACTAGCGATGGAAGCTTGGCAATGGTTTGGTGCGCAGCCTTTAAGCAAATATATTACCTGCGATCATTTACAGCAGCTGATGAAAGACTGGCTGTTAAATCAGCCGATGACTGAGGTGATGCGTACTGATATCCGTGATATTTTGCACACTATTATTTATCATCCAGTCAATGACAACGTGCCTTTGTCTGAGTTGGTCGATGATGCCCAAGTCGAAACTCTGGCCAACTATATCGGTAGCCATAAGCAGCAGCGTAACATGTTGATTCATACGCTGGTCGGTAACGAAACCTTTGCAGATTTATTGACCCAAACACTCTATCACGCTATCAATGACTTTATGGAAAGCACCCTCGATAAAGCAGGTGGCGTTGGTAAATTGATGAAGCTTGGACGCAGCTCTTTTGAAAAGGCGACCAACAGAAACCTCGATGAAAAACTGCAAACGTACCTGCATCGCAATATCAAAGATTTGACGCGTAAAGCCGAGGCCAATGCACAGGAACACTTATCAAACGAAGAAGTGGCGCGTCTGATGGTCATGGGCTGGGATCGCATCAAGGACCAACCGATCAGCGAGATACAAACCTACTTAAGCGATGAACCCGGTAATAGTAGCATTGACCATATCGAAGCCAGTATCCAACAAAGCTACAATCGCCTGCGACTGTCACCGTATCTGCACAACTTAGTCTCGGCAAGCATTGACACTTGGTATGCCAATCATCAGTCTGACACGATGGCGACCATCGCGGCGAGTTTACACATTGACGAAGCTGCCATGAAGCAATGTAGCACTACACTACTGCCTATCGTGTACGATGCTCTTGAGACGCCTTGGTTGACGGCTCATATTCGTGAAATGCTAGCAGCGTTCTATGCACAGCCTGCTATCAAAGAAGGCTTGGCACTCACTCACGATTAATTTATAACCCTTACTTGTCAGCATACTATTATGAGTCAACGCAATAAACTCAGCTTGTGGCAAAAGATCAAACGGTTACTGACTGCTGCCGCACCGCAGTCAGTCGTCGATGCTGCAAGCGAGCAAGGGCGTACATCACTTGCTGGCAGTGAGATTAGTAATACAAAAAATATATCGGCTGATATCTCTCATGAATTAGAGGCGAATCAAGGCAGCGAACAGGATAACGCTCAAGCAAATACATCTCAACTCAAAACCGATAACTTGAAAACCGATAGCGCAAATGCAGAATCTAAAAACCAAAGTAATACGCCTATCGTCGACTGTTTAAAGCAATACTTCAATGACAAACAATGGCACTACACGCATTATCGACCCAAAACCAACGATAGCCAGAAGTCGCATCATTTATCCTTGAGGATGCGTCATAAGCAAATAAACTGTGGCTATCTGTTTCGGGTACAAGAAAAAAACAAACTACTGGCCATCTACGGCATCTTGCCATTTTTGATACCAGAAAGTCATCAAAGTGCCGCGATGCTACTCATCACCCAAATCAACTACGACATGCTAGTCGGTAATCTAGAGATGGATGTTAACGATGGTGAGATACGCTACAAAAATGCTATCGATGTCGAAGCGGTTGGTCTAGATAATGAGATCATTGAGCATTTACTACAAAGCGTGGTTGCGATGACCACGGTCGCTAACGAGCTATTTGGCAACTTAGTTAATAACCAAGACCCTGCTGAAGACATGCAAACGCTACTTGTAGAGCTACGTCAACAGGCAGACGCGCGCACGTTCTTTTTACCGACTCAGTTTGTTCAATAGTTCAGTCCGTTCGATAATTAAGTTCATTCGATAAACTGGTTTTTCAATCAAGCCATAATCTACGATAGCTGATACTTATCCCTTTATTCTTCTATCCAAAAAACCATCAATACTAAGCTAGAAATCTTATGCTAAAAATTGCCTACTCTGACGTCTTTCGCTATTCCGTGCCCGAAAAGCACCGCTTCCCTATGCAAAAGTACATTATGATTCCTGAGCGTCTACTGGCAGAAGGAACGATCAGCCAAGATAACTTCTTTGCCCCTGCTCGCTTAAGCGAAGATGAGATTTTGACCACGCATACCGCAGAGTACTGGTATCAGCTTAAAACTCAAACACTACCGCGCAAGGCTGCTCGTGCGATCGGATTTGAGATGACACCGCAGTTGGTCGAGCGCGGACGTTATATTGCTCATGCAACGTATGAATGCGCGCTATATGCTCAGCAATATGGCGTGGCCATGAACGTCGCAGGCGGCACCCATCACTCTTTTGCTGGTCATGGAGAAGGGTTTTGCGTATTTAATGATGTCTGTATCGCTAGCAACTTATTGCTAAATCGTGGACAGGCACAAAAGATTTTAGTTATAGATTTAGATGTTCATCAAGGCAATGGTAACGCCAGTATCATGGCAAATGAACCACGCGTTTTTGTTTTTAGCATGCACGGTGCAAAGAACTATCCGTTTCGTAAGCAAGTATCAGACTTAGATATTGAGCTGGACAATGATACTGGCGATGCTGAGTATTTACAGATATTAGAAGATACGCTGCCACGCTTAATCGCTGAGGTTGCGCCAGATATGATTTTTTATCAGTCTGCAGTCGACGTGCTCGCTACCGATAAACTCGGCAAACTTGGTTTGACACAAGCAGGGTGCAAGGCGCGTGATGAATATGTCCTGCAGCAAGCAAAAGCCGCCAATATCCCTGTCGCTATCGTGATGGGTGGCGGCTACTCAGAAGATATCGAAGATGTGGTTGAAGCGCATTGTAATACCTTTCGTTTGGCACAGCAGATATTTTTTGAAGAATTGGTCTAATAAAATATCGCTGAAAAGGCTCATATACCCTAGCTATAACAATGCGGTAATGCCTTGCCAGCCAACGCGTATACCAAGCACGATTAAAATCAATAAAATAAGCTGACGAAAACGCGCTTGCGGTAAATAGCGACGCAAACGGATTCCAACTAGCAGTGTGACTATAGACAGCACACTCAAAAAAGTAATCAGCTGCCACTCACCACTGCTCAGTGCCATGATGGGCTCACGCAACACGATAATTTGAGCAATCTTTCCTAAGAAATAGCACATGTTACCGACTTTGGCGATAGTGTTTTTATCGTCACTAGCAGACAATAAATACATCATCAGTATGGTCGACATCGCATTGGTCGAGCCGCCGATGACGCCTGCACCAAAGCCAACGGCAATTAACATAGGCTTAGTATTTGGTAGACGGATTTGTTTGCCGAGTAAGCTACTCACAACGTAAAAGGCAATGACCGCGGCCAACAATAAAAGAATATAAGCGCTATCAACCCATAGCAAGAGTTTCGCACCTAAAATGCTACCCAATAGGCTAGTAAGCGCAAGCAACCAATAGCGTCTGCCGTAGTAGATAAAGTTTTGCCAAATGGTGCGCTCACCGCCTACTAGCCAGGTCATCACATTGACAACTAGCGAGGGGAAAATTACTAACACAATGGCGTGTTGCAATGGGTACATACTAGCAAGCGCGGTGGTCGTCACTAGCGTTGCGCCAAGTCCGCTAATACCATGTAGCAGTGAAGCAAGCGCAAAAATGATCGTCAGCACTAGCATCTGAGTGCTATCGTTACCAGCTATATTCATCATATCGGTCACACCATTTGAGGCTCAGCGTCTGTATCTACACACTATCTACATGCTAGCTATCAGATTTAGCGCCTGTAGCTCTAACTATCTTTACGTTGACCTATTGCTTGACCGATGATGCTAGCCAGTTGCTCAGCAATTTTATCTTTACTGTTCTTCTCAAGTGTTACCGCGTCACGCTCATAGCGCTCAGAGAAAAACACCTGCATCGCATTGTCATCACTGGCAAAACCGATATCTGCACGTGAGACATCATTGCAAGCAATCATATCCAAATCTTTTGCGACCAACTTACCACGGGCATAACGCTCGACATCTTGCGTCTCTGCTGCAAAGCCGACGACAAATAGCTCTGGATGTGCCAGAGAAATCGTCGCTAGAATATCAGGGTTTTTAACCAGACTGAGCGTCATGGCATCTTGTGTCTTTTTGATTTTTTGCGGTGCGGCTTCTTCCGTACGATAATCTGCCACGGCGGCGGTCGCAATAAAGATATCTGCTTTCACAAATTGGTTGTCATCATAAGACTGTAGCAAGTCATTATAGTTATGATCATGGTCGCTTACATCGTCATCACCGCAACCACAGTCGCCATGATGATGTTCGCGAGAATGGGTATGGTTATGAGAGTGATCGTGTTCATGAGAATGGGTATGGTTATGAGAGTGATCGTGTTCATGAGAATGGTCATGCTCATCTTCAAGGACAAATTGAAGCTCGCTATGCGTACCTTCCACACATTGCTGCGCCGCTATCAGCATATCTTGGGCAGACAGCACATCGATTCTTGTGACATTAAGCGGCGTGGGCAATGCCACTTTACCACCAGCGATTAAGACAACGTCTGCACCAGCAGCCACGCAGGCACGTGCCAATGCAAAGCCCATTTTTCCTGAAGAGTGATTAGACAAATAACGCACAGGGTCAATCGCCTCTACGGTTGGACCAGCGATAATGACTACTCTTTTGCCTGCCAGTAATTGCGGCGTCGTATTCATCGCTATGAACAGTAACACCTCATCCAATAATTGCTCAGGCTCAGGCAATCGCCCTGCTCCGACATCACCGCACGCTTGCTCACCGCTAGCTGGTTGGATAATTTGATAATTCATATCGCGCAATGTTTGCACGTTTAGGTTGACTGCTGGATGCGCCCACATCTGCTGATTCATGGCAGGAGCAATAATGACTGGCGCAGTAGTGGCAAGGCACACTGTGGTCAATAGATCATCAGCCATCCCCATGGCCAGACGCGCAAGCGTATTGGCTGAAGCAGGTGCAATCACGATTAAGTCGGCCCATTTAGCCAGCTCAATATGCCCCATGCCTGCCTCGGCTTGCTCATCAAGCAACGAGACATGCACTTCGTTACCCGTCAATGCTTGTAGCGTCAGCGGTGTGATAAATGCTTGTGCACCCGTCGTCATGATAACGCGCACATCAAAGCCTGCCTTGACTAACAAGCGGGCAAATATAGCAGATTTATAAGCGGCGATACCGCCAGTAATAGCAAGCACAATATTGGACATAAGCGTGGCATCAACAAAAAAGTGAAAAGATAAAATTGCGCTTATAGTAACAATTATGAGATAAATTGGGTAAGATTTTCCGTATCTATCTCAGATAACGAGTACCAACCCATTTTCAAGGAGTGACAATGGCGATCAAAGACTGGCACGAGGATGACAGGCCACGCGAAAAACTTTTAAAATTTGGTGCAGCTCATTTGTCCGATGCCGAGATACTGGCCATATTTTTGCGTACGGGTACTCAGTCTCAATCAGCGATTGAATTAGCGCGGCATTTGATTGATCAGTTTGGTAGCTTAGCTGAGCTATTAGCCGCCCCTCAAAAGACGGTTCTTGCCTGCCATGGTATTGGCCCTGCAAAGTACGCCCAAATATTAGCCTCACTTGAGATGGGTACGCGCTATCTGGATAGCCAACTCAAAACTGGGCAAGCACTCGGCCGCTCCCAAACGGTCAAAGACTATATCAGTACTCAGTTGCGCGGTGAGCATCGTGAAGTATTTGCGGTACTCTGTCTAGACAATGCTCTAAACCTTTTAAACTTCGAGATACTATTTACTGGTGGTATCTCATCATGCTCGGTATGCATCAAGCACGTACTTCGACATGCACTAAGCCATGCTGCTAGCCAACTTATCATCGCGCATAATCATCCTCATACCGATTCCAAGCCATCAACGGCAGATAATTTATTGACCTATGAGCTAAAAAAAGCCTGTGACCTGTTAGACATCTCGCTTGTCGATCACATCATCGTCGGACGTAACGACACTTTGTCTTATGCCGAGAGCTGCCTTGCCCCTTTTAGCTAACTTTTTGGCTAGTTTTCGATAATAGCTAGCTATGTAACCCACATGTCTGTTTGGAAAACCTGTAAACAATTGTGTTTGATACATATCATCGACAGAGCGTAGCATTTTGGCTCTTGATAGTTATCGACAACTGTTTCATATTAGTAGCCATTCTTGCCATTTATTTGTCAATTACTTACTAGACCGTTAATACTAGTACTTAAGAAACTTAGAACCGAGCATCTAAAGATTAATAAATCATTCGACATATTTATAAATAGTAAGTGGCAAGACAAAAAATAATTATAGTTAGCTTATTTACTTACGTACTTTTCGCATTTCTTATTCAGTGTTTTAAAGGAGATAGTCATGGCAATTGGCTTGTTTATTTTGGCAGTCATCATTCAGTTAGCCGTGGTCTTGGCCATCTTTTTGTTGTCCTTATCACGGGTCACCGGTAGCATCGTCGCCCTGATTACGGTTATCGTCACCGCAATTATCAGCCCATGGTCGCTCATTTTGGGTATACCAATGGCATTACTGTGCTTGGTCTTACTCGTTGGACCGCTTCGCCAATCGTTAATCACTAAGCCTGTATATAAAGCGCTGGGCGGTGCGATGCCGAGTATGAGTGATACAGAACGTGAAGCGCTTGATGCGGGTACTAGCTGGTGGGAAAAAGAGCTGTTTATGGGTGCACCGAACTGGGATACCTTTGCCAATTATCCTTATCCGCAGCTCTCAGAAGAAGAGCAGAGTTTCATCGATAATGAAGTAGAAACCTTATGTGCCATGCTTGATGAATGGCAAATCCAGCATAAAGATAAAGACCTATCACCTGAGGCATGGCAATTTATTAAAAGTAATGGTTTCTTAGGTTTAATCATTCCAAAAGAATTTGGCGGCTTAGAATTTAGCTCTTATGCGCAGAGCCGTGTAATGAGCAAGATTGCTTCGCGCTCGCCGACTGCCGCTGTGACCTGTATGGTTCCCAACTCGCTCGGCCCTGGTGAGCTATTGATGCACTATGGTACAGACGAGCAAAAGCAGCGCTGGTTGCCAGGTCTTGCAAAAGGTGACGAAGTACCTTGCTTTGGTTTAACTGGGCCCGAAGCGGGCTCTGATGCAGGTGCCATTCCTGATACAGGTGTGGTCTGTTACGGTATGCACGAAGGCGAGCAAGTGCTTGGCCTACGCATGAACTTCTCTAAACGCTGGATTACCCTAGCACCTGTCGCTACTGTGGTTGGTCTAGCATTCAAAATGCATGATCCAGAAGGTCTGCTTGGCAATCCTGAAAAAACTGACTACGGTATTACTTGTGCCCTCGTTCCAGCTAACCACGAAGGTGTCGTAACAGGGCCACGTCATAATCCAATTGGCTCCCCATTTATGAATGGTACAGTCGATGGCAAAGATGTTTTTATTCCATTAGATTACATCATTGGTGGCGTCGAGAACGCTGGTCGAGGTTGGCGTATGCTGATGGAATGCTTGGGCGTTGGTCGAGGTATCTCTCTGCCTGCTTTGTCGACATCAGCCAGTGAAATGACTTACCTATCTGTCGGCGCATTCGCAAAAGTTCGCGAACAGTTCAAGATATCAGTAGGTAAATTTGAAGGTGTACAAGACGCTACTAGCCGTATGGCGAGTAACACTTATATGTTAGAAGCGTTCCGACATTTGGTCACTTGCGGATTAAACCAAGGTGGCACGCCCTCAGTCATGACTGCCATGGCCAAATACTATGCGACTGAAACCATGCGTAGCGTCGTCAACGACGGTATGGATGTGGTCGGTGGTCGTGCTGTGCAAATGGGTCCGCGCAACTTCTTAGCGACACCTTATCAGGCGATTCCTGTTTCTATCACTGTCGAAGGCGCCAACATTTTGACCCGCTCGCTCATGATCTTTGGTCAAGGTGCGATGCGCTGTCATCCTTATTTATTCGACGAGCTTCAGTTACTACAAAGCGAAGACAAATCGGCTGCTACTGAAAAATTCGATACCCTTTTCTTTAAGCATTTAGGCTACACGTTTAACCGTGGTGCAAAAGCCTTTGTCGCAGGTTATATCGGTGGTAGCGATAAAGCCCCGAGTTTCGCAGATGCTTTTACCCGTCCCTACTACAAACATATCAACCGTTTAAGTGCGAGCTTTGCCCTAACTGCTGATATGGCATTAGGACTACTAGCAGGAGACTTAAAGCGTAAAGAGATGCTCTCTGGTCGTTTAGCAGATATCCATAGTCATCTATTTATTGCGACTGCTATTTTGCAATTCTATGAGCATGGTAGTAAATCAGAATCTGAGCGATTGCATGCCGAAGTTGCGCTACAAAACAGCTTGTATATAATTCAAGAAGCCTTTGTGTCATTCTTCGCTAACTTCCCGAATCGTATGGCAGCCAATGTGGTTAGCTTTGTGACTTTCCCAAGTGGACGTATCTTCACCCCAGCAAGCGATGAGCTAAAACGCCAATTAGGTGATACTTTCATGGATGATTTTGCAGCCAACCCGTTCCGCGATTATCTAAAAACAATGGTTTATTACAACACAGATGCAGACGATGTGACTGGTCGTATGGAACATGCTTATCAGACGTTGGTCGAAATCGAACCATTGTGGCAGAAGTTCAAAAAGGCAGAGCATCAAGACAGCTTTGAAGGTCTAACCTTTGAAGATCATGTGGTGCATGCCAGTCAAAATGGTGGCATTACCGAAGAAGAGGCAGAAGTTCTGATTCAATATAACGCCATGCGTTTTGATTCATTATTGACTGATACGTTTGACGAGCATCTATCGGAAGCGCTAGAACGTGACAATCCGCATGCGCTTGAAAATGCGGTTCATCAACTGACTGATTACGCACAGCTAAAAAGACAAGCTCAGAGTGAAAACGGTATCGCTGTGGATACCGATGCATCTGCCGTTGATGAGCTAGCCACTAACGAACCAACTATTAACGATCTAGACAGTCCTGCAAATACAGAAAACCATACTGGCGATGCCAATCCTAATCATGGTTATGAAAGTGATGGCGATGTAGAGTTGGTCAGTGAGCAAGATACTGTCAAAGAAGTAAATTCGCAGACAGATTTTGAAGAGTCAAAGCCTGAGATAGAGGCACTCGATCATCGACATCGTGATGCTGAATCACATCTTAACGAGCGTATGGGCAATAATCATAATCGTCATATTGCACCACCTGACGAGATCAATACTGAAGTAAGTGATAATGATATCAAACCTTTAGAGCGCCAATCACCTTTGTCACGCGAAGAAGACGATAAGGTTTAATGGTCTATTCTGTTTTTAATATTGCTATTAGAAACTCAGTATTATTAGATTTTATAATAAAACTTTCACTTCTTATTAGCCAGACTATCTATAAACGATAGTCTGGCTTTTTTTGGTCTATTGAAAATTTTAAGCTTAATTAATCATATTCCTTTCTCTACATTTTGGTAATTTGAAATCAATGGTTCAATATCAATAGTTTGATATATTTACTTACCCTAAAAACTCTTTCATGAATATTTTGTTTCATATGGGAAACAAACCGTTTAGAATAAATATTGACTATATTATGGGCACATAGTTGTAACGAGGAATGTACATTTAGAATAAAATCAGAAAAAAAATCTTGCAGTGCCCTTAGCTATTCTTTTATATTGTCCACGAAAATGTGACATCGAGCGACAATCACGGGAACTTAATAGTCATAACAAGCTTTGTAGTAAGGCTGATAAGTACAATCAGGTTGGCTAATGAACACTTACTATAAAGCTGTTATGCACACAAAGGATATGAATTATGTGGAAGAATTTGGGACTGACGGGCAAGATCATTGTTGCCATGGTGCTCGGTATTGGACTGGGCCTATTTCTAAACTACTCAGGATTGAACGGCGAAGGTGGCTTTGTTAACACTTACATCACCAATGGCTTCCTTGCCATTGTTGGTAAACTATTTGTCAACTCGCTAAAAATGTTGGTCGTACCTTTGGTGCTTATCTCACTGATTTGCGGTGTATGCGGTATTGGTGATATTCGCCTACTTGGACGTATTGGTACCAAAACGTTCATTATTTATATGATAACCACTGCACTCGCTATTGCGACTGCGATTGGTCTTGGCTCGCTATTCGGTATCGGTAAAGGCATGAATATCGGAACGGAAGCCGAGTTTGAAGCAGCGTCAGCGCCGCCTCTACTTGATGTATTCTCTAACATCATCCCATCGAACCCCATCAGTGCGATGGCAAATGGCGATATGTTATCGATCATCTTCTTTGCTATTTTGATCGGTGTCAGTATCTTGATGGTAGGTAAACCTGCCAAAGGCTTAGTGCAGAGCCTAGAGCTGATCAACGAAGTTATCTTAAAGATGGTCACGATTATCATGAACCTTGCACCATATGGTGTATTTGCGCTATTGACCAAAGCAATGGCAGAGCTAGGTTTAGACTTGATTTGGTCACTACTTGGCTATGTCGCGGTATTGGTCGGTTCATTGGCCTTCCACTTCTTTATCACCATGATGATTGTACTAAAAGTGTCTTCAGGCTTGTCTATCAAGACGTTCTTGGCAAAAATGCGTGAAGTACAGATCTTCGCTTTTAGTACCTCAAGCTCAAACGCGACGATTCCTATTACCTTGCGTACGGTTACCAAGCGTATGGGTGTAAACAATTCAGTTGCGTCGTTCACTGTTCCTTTTGGTGCTACCATCAATATGGATGGTACGGCCATTATGCAGGGTACTGCGACCATCTTTATTGCCAATATTTACGGCATTGATTTGGGCGTGACCGAATACTTAACCGTCATCTTGATGTCAGTACTGGCGTCTGTTGGTACGGCTGGTGTGCCTGGTGTTGGTCTAATCATGCTATCTATGGTATTTGCTCAAGTGGGTCTACCAATCGAAGGTATCGGTCTAATCTTAGGTGTGGATCGTATCCTTGATATGTTACGTACTGCTGTAAACGTCGGTGGTGATGCTGCTGTTACTACTATCGTGGCAAAATCAGAAGGCAAAATGGATCTGGCTATTTACAACGATCCTAACGCTGGTGCAAAAGATGTATTTGATGGTCATATCGATGAAGATAATGAGCGTGAGTTCTCTGAAGTCTTTAGTGATGGCATCATGGGTAGTGAATACGATGATGTTGATCGTCGCCGCTAACCCACTCCTGCTAGATAGAAGTACATAAAATAAAAAACCTCAGTCAAGTTGGCTGAGGTTTTTTTATGATTAATAATCAGTAAATAATAATGGTTGATACGGTTCTATCAATAGCTGATTAGCCAAACACGTACTTGGTCAACATCGCCAGACAGACCAGTACAATCACTGGACGAATCAATTTGCTACCGCCTTTAACCACCATATGCGAGCCAAAATAAGCACCGATGGTTTGTCCAACCATCATCGCTAGCCCCACTTTCCACAGTACGTTGCCACCCAAAATAAAGAAGATTAACGAACCGATATTGGTCGATAAGTTCAATACTTTTGCCGCGCCTGTTGCTTCGATAATTTGACGACCACGTAATGCTACATTGCCAAGCGCAAAAAACATCCCAGTACCTGGACCGATATAACCATCATAAAAACCAATCAACGGTGCCACGACTTTTTGCCATTTGCCCTCTGAGATACGCGGGGCAGCCTCTACCTCACCTAATCTAGGGGCAAATAATGTATAGATACCGATAGCCGCGATTAAAAATGGAATCACCTTTTCAAGCAAGTCAGGTGGTGACATCTGTACAGCGATGGTGCCGATAACGGAACCAATAAAAGCGGCGATGATAGCTACTTTGATACGTTGCGGTTTGACGACTCCTTTTCTAATCATAGTAATAGACGCCGCCAGTGCGCCTGATGCCGCTTGCAGTTTATTGGTACCGAGCGTTAATACTGGTGGGATGTTGGCCAGTAGCATGGCAGGGATAGTCAACAACCCGCCGCCGCCAGCGATAGCATCAATAAATCCTGCCAATGCGGCCACCGCAGTAAGCATTAAAATAATCTCTAACGAGAAAGTTAAGTCCATGACACTGACCTGCAAAATATTATAAGAAGAGAAAAGGCGTTCTGAGATAAGGCTAAAATATCGTTATCGATAAGCTGACAGCTTACCAGTGCTAGCAAAAGCAATAATGACACGTCGCACAGCGCTGCTCATTATAAAGATAAAACCGTAAAAAAAGCCAAAAACGTAACAAAGTCTGCTAAATTTGTCTAATAACGTTCCGAATATGCTCAGCCGAATAGCAACTTATTAAAAAGATGTAACGACTTACAACTATTGTGCTCGTCAAATCCTCTTTATAATATTGCTATTGTGAATATAAAAAAGTAGACCGTTGGCACTGGCTCAACGTATTTTGTTGTCTATATTGATAAGAGTATGAGAAACTGTTTCTGTCTATTTGCTACCTCAAAATTATAGGTAGCGCAGACATTGATGGATATTTGAGGTTATTTAGTAAATTGTATTTAGCGAATGAGGATGATATGGCAATACGAAGGATTAAAGCATTTTTTGAATTTGAGGCAGCAGGCGGTATCGTCTTAGCATTGGCTGCCATTGCTGCAATGATCATTGCCAACTCCCCTCTTAATGTTTGGTATGAAGGTTTTATTCATGCACCAGTCGCCATTCAGATTGGTGAGTTTGCGATTGCCAAAGATGCTCATCACTGGATCAACGATGGTCTAATGGCGGTTTTCTTTTTCTTGGTTGGATTGGAGCTTAAGCGTGAAGTACTCATCGGTGAGCTGTCCAACGTCAAGCAGATAATACTGCCAGCAGGGGCTGCACTCGGCGGTATGATTATGCCGGCGATTGTATATCTGCTCTTTAACTACAATGAGCCTGAGTTTTGGAAAGGTTGGGCCATTCCTGCTGCGACAGATATTGCGTTTGCACTCGGTATTTTGAGTCTCTTAGGTAACCGTGTACCCAACTCTTTAAAGGTATTTTTGGTCTCTATTGCTATCTTTGATGACATTGGTGCGATTCTGATTATCGCTTTGTTTTACACCAGTGAGTTGTCATTAGAGTCATTGGCAGTAGCTGGTCTATGTTTGCCGTTCTTATATGTTCTTAATCGCCGTAACGTTACCAACATCACGCCCTATCTACTCATTGGTCTGATCATGTGGATTGCCGTACTCAAGTCTGGTATCCATGCAACATTGGCAGGGGTGGTACTAGCACTGTTTATCCCGATGTTCGACCGCACTGATCCTGAGCACTCTCCGCTTGAAGAGCTAGAGCACGATCTACACAATACCGTCGCCTTTGGTATTTTGCCAATCTTTGCTTTTGCCAACTCGGGTATCTCTCTCGAAGGCGCAGGTTTTGCTGAGCTATTCCACTCAGTGCCGCTAGGTATTGCCGCTGGTTTGTTTATTGGTAAGCAGTTAGGCGTCATGATTATGTGTTGGTTAATCTTTAAACTTGGTATCTCAACCATGCCAAAAGGTATGGACTATAAGCAAATCTACGGCGCAGCTCTATTATGCGGTGTTGGTTTTACCATGAGTTTGTTCATCGGTGGCTTGGCGTTCGCTGGAGACACCACTATGTTTGATGAGCGCTTAGGTATTATCATGGGTTCAATCGTCTCTGGTATTGCTGGTTACATCATGTTGAAAATGAGCTTAAAAGACAATGCTAGCGGTACATCGGTCGACTTGACTCGCCCGCATTAACGAAACGTAGAGTAGCTTATAATGGTACTGCTTAATATTAATGCCACTTATAAACTGCTCTATTTTATTTGTATGTACGTTATCGAGATATCTACAAGTGACCTAGTAATCAATGACAAGACTACATAACGTGATTGATTGCATCATTTATTTGTGTTCACAGTTATCATAGCTATCGGAGCTAACCATGTACCGACCTATACACCGCGTTGTACGTCAACTGGCATTAGGGTTATCTGTGTTCGGTAGTATTTATCTGCTAGCAGGCTGTGCAACACTCTCCAAGCAAGAATGTCTCGTCGGTGACTGGCAGGCTATCGGCTATAACGATGGCGTGGCAGGTTATCATTCAGACCGCTTAGCCTCTCATACAAAAGCTTGTGCCAAAGCTAGCGTCGCACCTGACTACCAAGCATGGGAGCGCGGTCGTAAACTTGGTCTGCAACAGTACTGCACCATCAATAATGCCTATAACATTGGCAGACGTGGTCGTCAGTTAAACAATGTTTGTCCAATTGCTATGGCTAATACATTGCAAACGGCTAATCAAAAAGGGCTAGATTATTACGCCTTAGACAGTCAGTTAGACAAAGACAATCGCCTCTTAGATACTTATCAATCAGAATTCGATAAGCTAGAAAATGGTGAAATGCTAGACTTTTCTAATGAAAAAGAAGCCCGTGCACGGCTGCTATCTCTATCTGATGAGATTCGTGATACTAAATGCCGTATCCGAACAACACAGCAGCAATTAGATTCATGGAACCAATCCAGTAATTTTTATGAATGATTGTGATGCGAAGCTATCTCAATGTAAGTTTTACGTTCTAAGGCATGTCCTCACTCTGAAAATGGTACTTGATAACTATGGATAAGAAAATCATCAATACGGCAAGTACTGCAACTGACAAACCTGACTTTCAATCATCGAATGCTCAATCATCGAATGCTTATCAGCGTCATGGACGTACCACTGCTATTGATGACCATAGCGATTTGCAGGTTTTAAAACGCATTAAACGTTATCTATTACCAAAAGACTTTACGATCTCGCCTGCTCTACTTGATGAGATCGTGGCAGGTTATGATATTGGCGATCCACTCGCAGACGCGTTAGCCGCTCAGAACATAAAATTTGCAAAACCTCTACAGCACAATATTCTAGTCGATAGTTCAAATAATAATTCTGCAAGCAATTATCTTGTAAACAAGGACCTTGCAACCAACCCATTATTTAGTGCACTCACTGAGCAATTTAGCAGCCATCCTGACTGGTTCGACCCAGAACTTGCCCAGATAGGTGCGGTTGCCTATCGGCGCTATCCACTCATGCTCATTTGGCTACTGCGTAATGTTGCTCTGATGGCTGGCTATAGCATCCCTGCCCTATCACTGCCGCTCATTCAGACAGGTGCACTGATGCACGATGCGCTACCTCGATTGATGCGTACTTATGCTTATATCTTGGCCGTGTCTGAACACCCCTCATCTAATGTGAGTACACGCAATCAAAATAAACCTGTTGATCAAGTGTTAGCTATTGGCTCTGAGGGCTGGCGACAATCGATCCAAGTACGTCAGATACATACCTTGGTACGGCAAAACTTATTAAAAGGTAAAGGCAATGCTGCCACAGGCGTGATACCAAACGCCGAGCAACATCATAACCTTGACGGTAGTTGGAATACCGACTACTGGGGCATCCCTATCAATCAAACCGATATGATTGCCACCCACTTACAGTTCTCATTACTGATTATGCGCGGTCTACGATTGCTGGGCGCACGTATTAGCACAGAAGAAGCTGAAGGTATCTTACATCTATGGAGTCTTGCCAGTTATTGGATGGGTGTTGATTTAGAGCGCTTACCAAAAGATGAAGCGGCATGCTGGGAATGGCTCTATACCTACCTATCGATTCAGCAGCTAGATTTTAAGATGGGACAGCCATTGGCAAAAGCATTGCATGATTTGCCGCGTCAGCTAATGGGTGAAGACAATCGCCGTGGACGTTTTGTCGAAATGGTCAACGCGAGTGTCACTCGGACTTTGGTCGGTGATGATATAGGCGATGGTCTGGACTTACCAAAGTCAAAGATACGCTTTGGCGTGTTATCTTCTGTACCGATTCTTTTTGCGCTCGATACTGCACGGCAGCATAATTCGTCCGTTGCTCATAAGCTAGAAGCATTCCGTGCCAAACGCCAAGACAATATGAACTGGTGGCTGAAAAAGAACGATGATTATTATAAATAGATGATTATAGTCATCCCACTATAAAAGCATTACTGTGTTAACCTCGTTTGAAGTATCACATATACATCTACACTCGGTTGCCTTGTACTACTTTTAAATTGAATCGACTATATTATTAATAGATGACATTTATCAGCGTTTGTTTTCGACGCGGTAATACCACTCTAGCTGTCGATCAAATCCTGTTTCTAATAGGTTGGCAATTACCCGTCCTGTTAGCCCCCATACTGTCTCACCATCGACCTGCCAGCTCGGCGTCAGTATGGTAGCCATTTGCTCTTGCATCTTATACTCAATTTCATACTCTACCGTTGGTTGAGTGACTAACGATTCTAAATCTGCCCAAAAGATACGTGATATTTCTCCCGCTTCAGGTACGAGTACTAGACCAGGAGCGATGAGTGCCACGATTGGGCGTACGCTCATACCACTTTTTGAAGTTTGGATGGGTAGCTGACCAAGCAACTGGACTTTATTGGGCGGTAGCGCTGTTTCTTCACAGGCTTCACGCAATGCGGTAACGACATTATTGCCATCGCCTACCTCGTACTTACCCCCGGCACAGGAGACCTCCCCCGCATGACTGTTCATATGGGCAGCGCGGCGTGTTAATAATAATTTAGGTCTGCGCTCATGAGTAATAGCGACCAGTATTGATGCATCGGCAATCGGTGTCTGATATAGGCTGTCTAAAACGCGGCTACTATAAGAGGTGTTATGAGCCTCGTACATCGCCGGACTTGTCAGCGCATTTAAGGTCTCATGTTGCACTCGTTCGGCTAATTGACGAAGCGTCGGATGACGAATAAAAGTAGGTACAGCAACTGACAGGTTATCGAAGCTTATAGCCTGCGGTGGGAATAACATTATAATTACCCTATATTTTTATCGTTATTAAGCGGTATCAACAGCATCTGTCTTGTTTTCTATTAAAATTGCGACTAATAAATAGAATCAATAATCTATTTATTGTTCTCGGCCACGCGACTTGTCAGCGGCTTTAGTATCAATAATTATTGAACACTCACTAGACTAGCGCAATATAATAGTGGCTGCATGCTATTTATGTGACTGATTCATTGCTTATCAATGCTCAATAACGGCCTTGTTGACCAATAACAGTAAGCCTATCTGTGAAATGATGCGTTACTGTTATCGTGATTCTGTCCGTCGATAATATGTGCTATCTTAAGACGATAGCTGCTCTTTAGAATAATATCTTAAGTCAGGTACGTTTAAATTAGGTTTATCGTCAGGTTCACTCAGTTTACTGCTTGTGGTACTTACCTTACCGTCCTTGTATCTAACTTATCTCGAAACGATGACAGCAGCACTTCAGAATATAGGTCTTATAACCTATAAAAAACATCATACACAATAACTTTTATAACAAGGTAGTTGATATGCGCTATTGCCTCCAATGCGGTCATGAAGCAGAACGAAAAATCCCACCTACGGACAATATGCCGCGTTTGGTATGCCCCAATTGCCACTATATCCACTACGAAAACCCAAAAGTTATCTGTGGCTCGCTGGTGGTACATGAAAATAGAGTACTACTCTGCCGCCGTGCCATTGAGCCACAATATGGGCTATGGACGATACCTGCAGGTTTTATGGAAAATGGCGAAACCATGGCTGAAGGCGCAGCACGCGAGAGCTACGAAGAAGCTGATGCCATCGTACTGAATCCGCATCTATACTGCATTTATGACTTACCAGATATTGGGCAGATCTACTCTATCTATCTGGCCGATCTAAAAGATGGCGCGTATGGTATCGGCTCAGAAAGTCTCGACTGTGCACTGTTTAGCGAAGAAGATATTCCATGGGATACACTGGCGTTTGAAGCCATTCGCCGTACTTTAAAAAGCTACTTTGCTGATCGTAAGCAGTATAACGAATTGTCAGAATTTCCGATTCATCAGGATAAAATTGGCAAAGATTTGAGTATCAAGCGATATTAGTCAATTACCTAACCGCAAAAAGCCAAGCATGATGCTTGGCTTTTTTGTGCTTAACTTTTAATCAAAAACAAACCTAATTGTCTTAGCTCTTTATTCTACAAACCTCAAAGCCTAGGCCTTTTACTGCCTCTTCTTTGTCGTAAGGCGCTAGCACTGCACGTACATGCTTTTGACCTTGCAGATATTGCTTGGCAACGCGCTGCAAATCAGCGACCGTTACGGCCAATATTGACGCACGCATTTTGCGCTGCCAGTCAACACCGCGATGATGCAGATTTGCAAAGCAGGCTTTGATTGCTTCACCTGCAGGAGAGCCCGGCTTATCCATACCTGAAATAATACCTAAGATAGCTTCTTCCAATTGCTCATCAGTTTGTGGCTCGTTTAATAGCCATTCGATACTGGCGTCAAAGTGAGCAAAGGTCTCAGCGCACTGTGGATCACGATAGCTAAAGAACTTAAAAGCACAAGCGTTGGCATCGTAACCTGCACCGCCGCCATAGGCACCGCCGCGCTCACGAATCGCACTGTGCAAATAGCCGTTACGTAAGTAAGGCGCTAATACCATTAGTGCAGCGGTATCAGGGTGGTCAGCAGCAGGTACAGTATAAGCACTGGCATTGTGATAGACGTTGGTTGGCACTAACCACGCTAAATCTGCAACATCTAACACGTCGTTTTTAACATCGTCGCCATTCTCTAACGTCTTACCCGCATCAGTGGCACCATTTAACGCAGTATCTAGTTGCAGGTTTGCAAATTCGCTTGGGATATTTGCTACTGCGTTCGTTAAATCATTAGAAGCGGTCGTCGCTTGGCTGTCTTTCCAGCTATCAACGATTAAACTGCTTAAACGTTCGGTTTGCTCTGCTTCACAGATAATAACGGCATGCTTAGGCAAGCTGATGAGACGTTGATGTAAATCCATCAAGCTGGTAGCCAATTGATCCCACTGGGCATCATCTGTACTAGCATGTGCTAAGAAATCTTTAAGTGCGTTCAATGCTGGTAGGCCGCTGCGCACATATTCCAACTGCGCTTGGCGACTCATACCACGACTAGCCGTTTGCATCGCATATGAATGACCAGATCCTGCTAGGTTTGACTGCCAACCGGCTTGACGCTGTTGCAAAATTTCTTTGATACGGTCATGCTCAGAAAAGATACTGTGCTCCATCACTTCCTTGAGCAAATCAATCGCTTCAGGCTTACGATTTAGCGCACGCGTTGCCACGACAAAATAACTGCTAATCGCTTGGCTATCATCGACGTTGGTACGTTGGCTGATACGTGCAGTCACACCAGAAGAATGCGCTGCCTGCTTGGCTTGCATCTCATGAGCGCTAAGCGAGTCCGTACCCAGCTCAGACAGTAGACTTAAATAAATAGGCAACAATGGATGATTAATCACATCATTGACTGGTAGCTCATCTGCGCTCGCATTACCGATTGCTTCAGTGAGCGGGACAATCACTTGATAGTAATAAATGCCATTGGTGCCCGCTTCATACTCAAATAGCGTGCTGTCTTGCCCGCTCAAACGCACCTGCTTTTGCGTGCCTTCTTTAAAGCTGATATCCGTTGGTACGTCTTCTAGACCTACTTTTGGCAATAAGCTCAAATCATCTGGCGCGGCTTGACGTGCAGCCAAATCTAAGGCTTGTTGCTTTAAAATAGCTTTATCATCAGCAGTCAAATCCATCGCGATAGTATCCAAACGAGTCTGCTCAGCTGCTGCCAAACGGGCTGTTTTTTCGCTATCAGGGGTCATCGTTACGCGTACGCGATGCTGATTATTCAATAGATGCGTTTTAATCAAGTTCGGTAGCCACTGTGGATCGACGACTTGCTCACGTAGCCACTGTAGATGCTCGTCTACTTCCCAAACGTCGATAGGATTGCCATCATGAATGGCGGTACTAAAGCCCTCTAGCATAAGGTTTAGACCATAAGGAATACTATCGCCGCCGATGTGACGCTGATCAATTTCAATCTGATGCAGAATGGTTTCGATTGTCTCATCATCAACTGGTGAATTGGCTACTTCGGTCAGCAAGTCAATAATGCCCTGCTCGACTGCTTCGGCATGTTCAGGGTTAGAACCTCGTAGACCCGTATAAAAGACCATTTCATAATGGCTGTCATCAAGACCCAATAGTGGACTTGGCGCTTTACCTAGTGGATGGCTATCAAGATAAGCACGCAATGGCGAGCCTGCATGTTCAATCAATACGCCCTCTAACAAACGTAACGCTAAGCGCTGCTTAGGATCGGTAATCGATGGGAGCAACCAAGCAACCACGTGATGCGTCTGATCTGGGCCCGCTTCGTCAGCAGTATAAGTATCAACTGCACTGATTGGCGCAGACAAACGCTGCTCTGGACGCGATACATGCTTTTTGCCTGCTTCAAATTGAATCAAAGCATCTTCGTGTATTTTCGCTTGCGTCTCGGCAACAGGAATATTACCGAAGCTCATGATGACACTGTTTGACGGATGATAATGGCTTTGATGAAACTCGGTCAGCTCAGTATGCGTCAAGTCAGGAATATCGGCAGGATCACCGCCTGAATTATAATGATAGGTTGTTGTTGGGAACAGATGATGAGCAACCGTATGATATAGCTGATCAATCTCGCCACTCATCGCACCTTTCATTTCATTAAAAACGATACCTTTAAACTGCGGCTTATCATTTTCGTCAAGCTCTACGCGAATGCCTTCTTGAGCAAAATCGAGCGGATGGATATTGGGGAAAAACGAAGCGTCTAGATAGACAGCGAGCAAGTTAAAATAGTCGTTTTTGTTTTGCGTCGCATACGGATAGGCCGTCCAATCAGCTGCGGTCATCGCATTCATAAACGTGTTTAATGAACGTTTAATCATTGAAAAGAACGGATCACGTACTGGGAACTTGTTCGAACCACACAATGCCACGTGCTCTAAGATGTGCGCCTCGCCTTTTGAATCCATTGGCTGGGTGCGAAAACCGACCAAAAACGCATTTTCATCACTTGGGTGTGCCAGATGATAATGCATCGCTCCTGTTTTTACATGCTGACTGATCAGCACATCCATCGATAGCGCCTCAATATGGCGATGCTCAATCAGCTCAAATGCTGGATGCAAGGTTAAATCAGCAGTAAATGGCGTGTCCGTCATAGTTATCCTTATCGCTTATCATGCGTATAGTGCCCTGACTGTCAGGGAAAATAGAGTAATAAATTGGCTAAAAAAGAGTTGGCTTAGCGCTATTAGTGGGGCTGCGACATGGATAAGTCAAGGCAACAGTCACGCAATAATCCACCACATAATCTACGCGGCTATCAACTTTAGCTATCAGAGCCTTAAAGTTACAAATTTATAAATATCCACAATTTTATTATGGATTTATCGCTTAACAAAGGTGATTTGCACTGCTACTATAAAGTTAATGACTAACTAGGAGTATCTTATGAGCTACCAACACGTTTTACTGGTCACTGACTTACTATCCGATGCGGACAAAGTGGCGCTAAAAACCAAGCGTATCCTCGCAGGCTCTCCTGAAGCCAGACTGTCTGTCTTGCATATAGTCAAAGATGACATGGTGCGCTTCGGCTATGAGCTTGTGCCTGCCTCTAGCCTCTCGGGTGATGTCGATAGTGAGAAGTGGCAAGAAGCACGGGCTAAGCTGGCGCAATTTTTGGCACGTAACGAGCTAGAAGCAATCAACTCTGAGGTCACCGCTGCCATCTCTAATAGCAAAGGTATCATTAATTACTGCCGTGAAAAAGACGTCGACTTACTTATCATTGGACGCCATGAGCGCCATGGTATTGCCGCTTGGCTGGTAGGAGCCACTGCCGACAGTATCTTGCCAAATGTGCCTTGCGACAGCTTAGTGGTGAAGCTTGATCAGCCTGTCTTGGAATAATTGGTATCGCTCTCATCCGCTGCCAAAGACGACAAGCTTTACTTAACAGCGCCCTAGAGTAGTGCTATAGTAAATACTATCTGACATGAGGAAGACGCTATGAGTTACGAACATATTTTACTGGTCACCGACTTACTCTCTGATGCAGATATAGTCGCACAAAAGGCCAAGCGCATCGTCGAAAACCGTCCAGGCTCTAAGCTATCTGTTTTGCATATTGTCAAAGACACCATGGTTGGCTTCGGCTATGAGCTGGTGCCCGCCTCTAGCCTATACGATGAGATTGATGATGAACGCTGCCAAGAAGCACGCGCAAAGCTGGCACAATTCCTTGAACGCAATCAGCTAAATGCAGCAACGTCAGAAGTCACGACTGCTATTTCTAGCAGTGAAGGTATCGTCAGCTACTGTCATAAACACGATGTCGATCTGTTGGTCATCGGTCGTCATAAGCGTACCGGTATCGCTGCATGGATAAGTGGCGCAACTGCGGATAATATCTTGCCCAATGTACCTTGCGACAGCTTTGTAGTGAGATTGGACAAACCTGTTTCAGCATAAAATATGCTTTGATTGTCTTATGTGATATGAAGCATATCCTAAACAGAAAAGCGCAGCGTAACTTTTAACGCTGCGCTTTTTTATGGCTAATAATTTAAAAATTATTTCAATCAGTCCTGTTGAATGATATCTATAAAGGTTTGCCAAATGGGGCCTTGGTGACGGGCTTTATGCCAGACCAGCCACCATGTCCTCGATAAATCAATTCCCGCCACGTTCACTTGTACCAATTCCCCTGTCGAGAGTTCCGTCTCAATCACATGCTGCGATAGACAACCAAGACCAATATCTGCACTCACCATATGTTTAATGGCCTCAGACTGATGTATCGCCTTGACCACTTCTGCATTGGGTAGATACTTAAGCAATTGCTCGTCGATAATTTGCCGTGTTCCTGACCCTGCCTCACGTACCAGTAACGGTAATTGCGCTAGCTGATTAATGGTCAGCTGATAGCAGTCCTCGTCTTCGCTATAGGTAGCTATACCCTTTAGCCACTTGCTATCACGCTTGGCAAATATCATTAGCGTATCGGTACGCCATTCGCGCTGCTCAATGGCTTTCATATCTACCGGACGCGGCATCCCTTCTACTAGTGCGATATCAATATTTAGTTGCTCAACCTCGCTAACTACCTCTTGGGTATTGGCAATATACATATCAACATTAGCATCGGGTAGCGCCTCATACAGCTTACCAAGTAAAGATGGCAGCACATAATTGCCGATAGTGGTACTAGCACCGATGTGAATCTGTCCTGCTTGATATTGATGATAATGCTCAAGCGTGAGCGACTGACCCAAGATAGCCTGTGCCTGTATGTAAATGGGATGGGCATTAGGGTGTTGATTAAGCCTGCGACCGACGCGCTCAAATAGCGGCATCTGTAGTCTAGACTCTAACTCTGTCAGTGCGCTACTGACCGCTGATTGTGATAAATGCAGCTCCTCACTGGCACGACTGGTGCTACCTGTCTGATAAATACTGACAAAAACAGCAAGCTGCTTAAGCGTAATCTTTGGCACTGTCTGCACAGATTTTTTCATGATATTGATAATACCTTATGTCAGTTTTTAGCCTGTCTTATTTGCTATATGTGTCTTTTTTTGCTGCTCATGCGCGGTATATTTATTTCTATAATAAATACTAACCTAAAAAATCGATAGTTTATATCTTATTAATCTGTTTTTATTATAAATATAGCAGGCATATACTGTCTATTCATAAGCTTATGCTTATCTTAATATAAGTAATAGGATGCCGCGTCATGCACACACTCGTCCAATCAGTTAGCAACTCCGTTCATAACTATACCCCTAATCACCGTCACTTGGCGGGATTGGTAGTCGTTATGATTGGTAGTTTGTTTTGCTTATGGTTGGACAGCAGTTTGGATATCTGGTCAAACGGGCGTATCGTTGGATTGTCCTCTTTAACGCTAGCAATTTTGCTAGGTATGATCTTAGGTAATACTATCTATCCCAAATTCACTGAACGTTTAAACGGCGGCGTTTGCTTTGCCAAGGGTCAGATACTGCGACTTGCAATTATGTTTTATGGGTTTAAGCTAACCATGACGCAAGTTGCGAGCGTCGGTATGCCAGCGATTATGACGGATGCACTGGTACTGACATCAACTTTTTTGCTGACCTATTGGTTAGGTACTAGGTGGTTAAAAGTCGATAAAGAAACGGTCATTTTGATTGGCTCAGGGGCAAGTATTTGCGGTGCTGCTGCCGTCATTGCCGCAGAGCCTGTGGTCAACGCGCAAGCTCATAAAGTCACTATCGCCGTGGCAACTGTGGTGGTGTTCGGCACTATCGCGATGCTACTTTATCCTTTTCTATATCATCTTGGTTGGTTACAGCCTTGGCTCAGCGCCCAACAATACGGCATGTACACTGGCTCAACCGTCCATGAAGTAGCACAAGTCGTGGTCGCAGGCAATGCAATCAATACCGAGATTGGCGATACCGCTGTCGTAACCAAGATGATACGCGTCATGATGCTCGCGCCTTTCCTGCTTGTATTATCGTTTGCGCTTACCAAAGATCGCACCGTAAATAATACCGCTATAGAAGATAAAAGCAGTAAAAACGAGACAGCGTCATTTATGACTCGTGTCAAACAAGTCAAAGTGCCATGGTTTGCGTTTATTTTTATCGGCATTGTGTTGATACATACTTGGGTGCCAATATCTGAGAATATCGTACGCAATATGGTTATGCTAGATGATGTACTACTTACGATGGCTATGTTTGCATTAGGTTTGACCACGCATCTAAGTGCGATCAAGCAAGCTGGCGTTAGACCGCTTATCTTGGGTGCTATTATGTTTGGTTGGTTAATACTGGGTGGTGGTCTGATTAATATCGGTATTAGCTTTATATAATAAGCTAAATATTCATTCTTAACAGCTGATGTCACTGCATAATATAAAAGGCCTCCAACTATTTATAGTCGGAGGCCTTTTTGAATCTTTTATTTGGTCTAATATGATTAGTTAAAACCTTTAATCTTGGACTAGTACTGACTTTAATACCATTGTCTTAAATACCAATCTCTTAAATACCAATCTCTTAAGTACTAATGCTCTAAACACTAATGCTCTGAATACCGAAACACAGACGAAAAAAAACGAACCCGAAGGTTCGCTTTTCTACATCTATTCATCTATCTGTCTATAAAGACAAATTAGATAGCAACGATGTTATGTGCTTGTGGGCCTTTTTGGCCTTGAGTTACAGTGAACTCAACTTCTTGGCCTTCAGCCAAAGTTTTGAAACCTGAACCAGTGATTTCGCTGTAATGAGCAAAAACGTCTGCGCCAGTTTCTGGAGCGATAAAACCAAAGCCTTTAGCTTCGTTGAACCACTTAACTGTACCTTTTTGAACGTCTGACATAGTATAATCCTACTTTTAAATTTATTAATGGTCTAGTGACCGGTAACGCTTGCAAATAGCTACTGAACGATAAATATTAAAACGAAGGATTATAACTAATACTACGAGGTAATGATTTGGTGCAGAACTGCTCTTAAGCTTGGGCGTATTATAAGGGGTACATCCCAGTATCGCAAGTCTTATCTCATGTTTCGTGTAACCAGAGCCGTTTATTGACCGATTTTGGCACAAATTGCAACGGATTTAGGCATTTGGTAAACGGAACAAATATATCGCTACCCCACTACAGACAGCGGCTACCGCCCATGCCATCCACATCATATCGGCAGGCAAACGATAAAATAACATAATTGTCGATGCTGCCATCATAACCGTTGCTAAACACTTAGCATAAAGCGGAACGGCATGATTCTCCTCCCAGTCACGGACGAATTTACCAAAGTATTTATGATTAATCAGCCAAAAATGAAAGCGTCGAGAACTACGTGCCCAGCAACCTGCTGCTAGCAAGATAAAAGGCGCAGTAGGCATCACTGGCAACAATATACCGATAATACCTAAAATAAAAAACAGCCAACCAAGCGTCACAAAGGTCCAACGCAGCATTGGGCTTTTGGATTGATCGGTCTTAGGTCGGTAATAGAACGCTTTTTTATTATCGGTCATATAAGTTGTCGGTCGTGTAAGTTGTCAATTATGCCAAATGTCGATTGTCGATTGTCGATTGTCGATTGTCTAGAGTAGCGCCTATCATATAAGCAGCGGCATAGAAGGCTAATCATGCAATATCGCCTGTCTGCGCACAAGACTATTTATATAAGGTTTTTGCTATTGATAGGTATGTTTGGTTAGTAATTGGGTAAGTACTAATAATAAATGCTGCACTCTTTTATTAATACGTCGCTAAAAATAACTATCAGTAGCCGTGTTAAACAACAGCTATCATAAAGAGCGGTTAATGAACATCAGTCATCACCTGCCATCGTCATTCCCGATACGCTTGCATCCCATCTTGTAAGTCGTCTATGATGACGCAGTAGCTATCGATAATAGCCATTCACAGTACGGATTCATTAGCAGTACTGATCAAAAACAATGCAATACCAATCAATCTTGTCGGGGTGCTTTGATTTGACGCTGTAGACACAGCCCACATCATCGCTGAGACACACCCGTGAACCTGAAGCAGTTAGCACTGACGTAGGAAACAAGCGTGACATACCCTTAGAGGTCTATAAATAAGCGCAGTCTATAGATGATGTACTGGTGATAACTATATTAAACGCCGAGCATTTGATAGTTAGCATCGAGACTTTACCTTTCTTATTTGGCCTTTCTTGTTTTACTTTAATAGTATCAGTCTGATTGTTTTCCATACCTAAAAAGGAAACAACCATGCAGCCGACCACCAAACTTACTCTGACCCTCGAATGGTTTTTAAACCCTGATCATCTGCCCTTTATCGCTGGTGTGACCACGGGCGCATATGAGCAAGCAGGGCTTGATATCACCATTATCGAGCCAGATGACCATTATGATGGTTTTGCGGAATTACAGAACCAAAGTATCGATCTGCATGTCAATGAGCCTATCCATCTGTTTGAGCATTACGCGCCCAACCTGCGCGCGCTGGGCTGCTTTTTTGAGACCGATGGTGGCATATTGATGCAACAGTCCAGCATGGATAAGCTCAAAAACAATCAGCCTATTCGCATCTGCACCCCTGCCGCTGAAGAAAAAACCAATCGTATTGGCTTTGAGATATTGGCGCGCTATGCCAAGAAAAATGGCTTTAGTATCAGCCGTGATAATGTGAGCTTTGTACAAAAAGACTTTTATCATATAAAGAACCTGCAAGAAGACTCAAGCCTAGATGGCGCATGGCTATGCTTTTATAATTTTGAAGGCGTTGAAGCGACTCATGAAGGGTTGAACTTTGAATTTATCGATCAGCATTTGTCACCTTATCCGAACTTTTCAGCGTTAGAGATTCTGACGACAGATGAGATCTATAGCGCGAAAAAGGACGCGATAGATACCTTTATCCAAGTGACCAACCAGATGACAGAACTGTGCAAAAACGAGCCAGAGACTGCTCATCGTATGTATTATGACTATAGTAAAACCGAGGCCGATGCGTTGATGGATGCGATCATTGATAATACGCTGGGCAGATTGATTACGCCGATCAAGCCTGATGCAAATAAGTGGCAAGAGCTGCGTGAGATGCTAGCAGAGATCGATATCGTGACCTTGACTGATGAGCAGTATCAATCGCTGTGGGAACTGTAGAGAATTTAGAAATAAACTATTTTGAATAATAAAAAACCGCCATAGTATTTGCTGTGGCGGTTTTTTATGGTTAATAGACTGACAAGGTTATTACTGCACGATACCAAGCTGCTTGGCTTCTTTTAGCCACATTGGAAACTCTTCTAGCATGTTTTCATACAAAGCTTCTTCGCTAATGTCATCCAAGTCATCAAGTTCAAAAAAGTCACAATTATCAATCACGCGCCCTGTCATATCGTCTAGTTTTTTTAGGATGCCATAACCACGACCACCCAAGCCCACGAACTGCCAAAATATCGGTAGTTTCGCGGCTTCCGTCATGACTCTCGTGATACCGCGATTGTCATTCACCCCGCCATCACTGATAAATAGCACGTAGATAGGCACATCTAAGCCGTCTTTTTGGTAAAACTCCGTCACGGCTTTCATGACCTCTGCTTCATTGTTGATGCGCGGGCCAAGTGCCCATTTACGCCAACCGCCATGAGCGTTGTTAATGAAACCGTCATAGTTGCTCAGTCCAATCTCGCCCAAATACTGCGGATCTCGGGCAAACGCCCAGCAGTCTAGCGCTTGGTCGTCATCGAAGTTCACTGCCAATGGCAATATGCGATTGACCACCTCTTGCACGCGGCCTTTTTTGTACTGTCTATTCATTGAGCCTGAAGCGTCTAGCACCAACGCCACTTTTGCCGTTAATTGCTGCAATTGGCGCTTCTCAAGCGATATCGTGGCTTTTTTGGCCAGATTGACCAGTTTTGGCGCTTTTTCTAGCATGACCTTCTCTAACGATGGCTTTGCTTGAACTGGCGCTGCGGTCGGCTCGAGTACTTGTGGGCTACTCTCTTCTACGTCACCACCGAAATGCTGCACGATGGCGGCAAGCCCTCCGTTAAAGCCTTGCGCGACGTTGGATACTCGCCAAACGCCACCCTTACGGTAAAGCTGCATCAGCATACTGGCTTGCTGCTGGGCAAAGTCGGCTGCTTGATACTCTGCCTGTGCTTTTTGTGACTGCTGCCAAATGCCAATCTCTAACGACTGAATTTGATTGAGCGGCGTGTCGGCTGATAATACAAAAAACAAGCTGTCTATATTAGTCGCCAGTTTGGATAAATTCACCTCAAACTCGGCTTGGATGCCTTTATTTGCCGTTGGCTGCGACTCGTAATGGGTGAGCTTGATTTGCCCGCACGGTGAGGTTGGCTGATTATAAAACACCATGTAATCATCATTTATCAGTTTGCCCGCTGCGTCTAAGGCAAAGCAGCTGATGTCCATCTCTATCGGGCTTTGGCGGGTAAACTTGAGCGTGATTGGTGCGGTATCGTCAATAGCAAGGTTGCTTAAAGGCGCGCGTTGTCCGACGGTGAGATGGTTCATGGTGTTATCCCAATCTTATTTAATGTTGCGTATTTCGTTTAACAGCAATGATGATTTGCCATGTGAGTATGCCGAACCATATAAAAAACAGTAGGCTGATAAATTCTATACCGCTTTTCTTTTCAAGTGCCTTACTGAATAGAGGAACATTGGCGGCACAAGCATTTAAAAGTTTTGATAGAAATATAAACCAGTCTTGTGTTACAAAATTTCTAAGTGATACAACATACCTTGCTATAGGTTCCTCACTAAAAATATATTTATGTACTTCTAAGATACCAGTGTAAACACCTATCGAAGATAAGAATATTATAAAAGGCTGAATATAGCTTTCACCAAATCTAGAGATATAATAATTAGCACATAATACAAAATAGCTTGAGAAATCATCTAAAGAGAAAAATGCTATTAATGTAACAATAAACAAAAGCAAGAAGATTACTAGCGAAGCCATCCACATTTTTATAGAAATCAATAATACTATCGCTAATATGATAAATAACAAGATGATCTTAGCGCGATAAAAAAAAGGAATTTTATCAGAAATATTACTCTTAATACTTATTTTATAATATTTCATTTCAGATATAAAAAATTTATTTGCTTCTATCTTATTATTTACTTTTTCGAATGAGTTTTTTATTATTCTTAAGGTCTCTCTATCCGTATACTTTGTATTTATATCAGCATTCAAAAAATTAGGCTCTTGCTTTGTGTTTGCCTGAGAAAACCTCAATCCTGAGGTGAAGTTAGCTTCTCTAAAGCTAGAAAACTCTTTGAAGGTAGTGTTTGTAAAATCTGTTATATTTTTCTCAGTATCGTCTCCAAAATATACGTTACTAAAAACTGCAAACTCTTCAAATATACTTTTATAAAAATTAGCCTTTTTTATACGACACTCGCTTATATCAAAAATACCCTCTACATTAGAATCATAAAACTCCATTTTTTCCAATGTAGCATTTTTTACTTCAAACTTACTTTTAAACTTAGTATCTTCTATCTTAAGACTTTTTATTTCCAGACTAGGTATATGTAGACTATCACCTCCTCTATTTTTACTTTGTAAATACTTTTTCTTATCGTATTTTTCTATACCATTTATTTTGAATTTGTAAAAAAACTCACACTCATATATACTTATTTTTTTGAAGGTAAATATATTATTTATCTCTTCCTTTTTTTATAATCAGCTACTTCATACTCTTCAATAATCCCGCTTTCTTTTTTATACTCAGGAATATTTAAAAATATTTTAGCTACTTTTACTTTCTTTATAGATACATCTTTTTTAAATTCACATCTATCAAATACATTATAAGTTATTAGGTTTATATTTTTATAATTTTCTATACTTACATCTTTATTAAAAACACATCTATTGTATCTATAATCTCTATCACCTGCATTTACTTTCAAAGAAAATTCATCATTTTCATTGAAAATCGAGTCTGCATATATATTTAACTTATCCAGAAATAAGCAATATTCGTAAAAAATATTACTATCTTCGCTTCTACAGATATTATAAAATTTACATTTTTTAAAAAAACTTTTCCTATATTTTTTAGCACATAGCCGTATCCACATAAATATTCATCTATAAAAACGGGAAACTCTATATTTTCTATACATACTTCATTATCTTCTAAAATCCTATTTAGTTCAATATTTTGATCAATAAATCCTTTATTTATATTTTTAATATTATTAATTATTCCATTTCTTATCTTTTTCTCTTCTTCACTATTTTCTTCTTTATGTCTATTGAATTTTTTTATTTTATTTAATATATACTGATGAAACTCCTTTCTAAAAGTTGATTCATAATCTAAATATTTTCTTATATTAATATCATTATAAGAACAGTGCAACGCACACTTATCTAAATTTTCAAATGTTTCATTTTTACAATCTGGCATGCTGCACGTCATATACATTGACCTTAAAAAAGTAATAATGAAGTATAAAATATAGTCGAATAATACCACACAATTATTTATCTAATTATTAAAAAACCAACTACCAATCCAAAAAAAACGCCTCCATTACGGAGGCGTTTTTTACCATTAACAGATTATTACAACCGTTTCATTACAACGCTTTCAACTGCTCCATCTGCGCCGTCATTGCCGTTAACTGCCCTTCTAGCTCAGCCAATTTCGCCTTTTCCGCATCGACCACTTCCGCAGGTGCTTTACTGACAAAGCCTTCATTGCCTAGCTTACGCGCGATACCGTCGGCTTGACCTTTCAACTTATCATATGACTTACCCAAACGTGCTAGCTCAGCCGTAGGATCAATCAGACCTTTCATCGGTACGAGTACCCGCAGCTGACCGACCATACTTGATGACGATAGTGGTACTTCATCGCCTTCTTTGACGATCTCTAAGCTCTCGACTTTGGCAAGCGCTTTGAACTGGTTTTTGATACGAGATAGACGCTCTTCTTCATCGGCAGAGACATTCTGTAGTAGCACTGGCAGACGTACCGCGTTACCCAGTTTCATCTCACCACGGATGTTACGGACGCTCGCGATTAGCTCTTGTAGCCATGCCATATCCGCTTCGGTCTGCTCACTGATTTGGCTGGCATCGGTCTGTGGATAGTCAGCGACCACGATGCTGTCCGTGTTTTTACGACCCAGTAGCGGCGCGATGGTCTGCCAGATTTGCTCAGTCAGATACGGCATGATTGGATGTGTGAAGCGTAGCGCAGTCTCTAGTACGTGCAGCAGCACATAGCGAATTTGCGCTTTACGCTCGTCTGATACCGAGTCATCATTTAGGCTGGCTTTGGCAAGCTCAACGTACCAATCACAGTACTCATTCCAGATAAACTCATAGATATCTTGGCTGACCATATCTAGACGATACTGAGCAAAATGCTGATGAATTTCTTTGATGCTAGAGTTCAAACGGCTCATGATCCATTTTTCTGGTAACTCCCATACGTCAGGGTTTGCTACTTGATCGATAGGCTTGGCATTGCTTTCACCATCGACGCAGTTCATCAGTACAAAACGGCTGGCGTTCCAGATTTTATTACAGAAGTTGCGATAGCCCTCGACACGTTTTAGATCAAAGTTGATATCGCGACCCGTACTGGCTAATGAGGTAAAGGTAAAGCGCAGTGCATCCGTACCATACGCTGGGATGCCTTCTGGGAACTCTTTACGCGTTTGCTTTTCGATTTTGGCCGCGTCTTTCGGGTTCATCATATTGCTAGTGCGTTTTTCTACCAGTGCTTCTAGCTCAATACCATCGATAAGATCGATCGGATCTAAGACGTTACCTTTTGATTTTGACATTTTTTGACCATTGCCATCACGTACCAGACCATGCACATAGACGGTCTTAAACGGTACTTGCGGCGTGCCGTCTTCGTTTTTCACAAAGTGCATGGTCATCATGATCATGCGGGCAACCCAAAAGAAGATAATGTCAAAACCTGTCACGAGCACGCTGGTGGGGTGGAAAGTATCCATCACGCGTGGATCAGCGTTGACGTCTGCCCAGTCAAGCGTACTGAATGTCCATAGACCAGAGCTGAACCACGTATCGAGTACGTCATCATCTTGGCGCAGTTTTACATCGTCGCTTAAGTTGTATTTGCTACGTACTTCCGCTTCGTCACGGGCGACATAGATTTCACCTGTCGCATCGTCATACCATGCAGGGATACGATGACCCCACCATAGCTGGCGGCTGATACACCAGTCCTGTAGATCGGTCATCCACGCCATATACATGTTTTTGTACTGCGCAGGGACGAACTCAATGCTGCCGTCTTCTACCGCGTCAATCGCTGGCTTGGCAAGCTCTTTAACTGCGACATACCATTGATCGGTCAACCACGGCTCAACGATCGTACCGCCACGCTCAGCACGCGGGGCTTTTAGTGCATAGTCTTCGATGTCTTCTAACCAGCCCTGCTCGCCTGCTTGCTCTACAAGGAATTTACGCGCAGCAAAACGCTCAAGTCCTGCGTACTCGCTTGGCGTAGTCTCTAGCTCTGGCTCACGCGTCTGCAGATCAGGATAAACTTCCATCGCTGGCAAGATATTGGCGCGCTCATCTAAGATATTAATCAATGGCAAGCTATGACGACGACCTAGCTCATAGTCGTTGAAATCATGCGCTGGGGTGATTTTGACACAGCCCGTACCGAAGTCGCTCTCGACATAATCATCAGCGACGATAGGCACGACGCGACCCGTAATTGGCAAGGTAATGGTTTTGCCGACTAAATGTGCATAACGCTCATCGCTAGGATTAACGGCGACAGCGGTATCACCAAGGAGTGTCTCAGGACGCGTGGTGGCTACAACCAGATAGTTTTTACCATCTTGAGTTAGTAGCTCTGTATCTGTGAAATGATAGCGGAAATGCCACAAGCTGCCTTTTTCGTCGTGGTTTTCTACTTCTAAATCAGACAGCGCAGTTTGGAACTTTGGATCCCAGTTAACCAAACGCTTACCGCGATAAATTAAACCATCATCGAAAAGACGAACGAACACTTCTTTTACCGCATTGGACAGACCATCATCCATGGTAAAGCGCTCACGCGACCAGTCAACCGAGCTACCCAAACGGCGAATCTGGCTGGTGATATTGCCACCCGACTCTTCTTTCCATTCCCAGACTTTATCGATGAAATCTGCACGTGTCATATCACGGCGCTTGATACCTTGCGCCTCTAGGCGACGTTCAACGACCATTTGGGTGGCGATACCCGCATGATCCGTACCTGGCTGCCAAAGCGTATTGTCGCCATCCATACGGTGATAACGCGTGAGCGCATCCATGATTGCATTGTTAAAACCATGTCCCATATGCAGCGAGCCAGTGACGTTTGGCGGTGGCAGCGCAATAGAAAACGACTCGTCTTTATCAAAAGTCGGCTGAAAATAGCCGCTTTCTTCCCAGCCTTGATACATACCGGCTTCGACTTCCGCAGGATTATAGGCACTCTCTAATTGGCTTAACGCCGCTTGGATCGACTGGGTCAGATTGGTCTTCGCATTGCTGTCAATGCTGGTATCGGTATTAGGATTGCTCATAATAGGGTGATCTTATTGTTGATAATGAATGTGGTCAAAATGAGATAGCGCAAAACGCTATAAAAACAGGAAAAATAGTTGATAGTGTGATTTTAACGCAGATAGGCAGATTTTGTTAGATGGTAAGACAATTTATAAAGCCTGAAGGCAGTTTTTAATCAAATTGTTAATCAATTAACAACAGCAATCAGAAGAATGGGAAATATAATAGAGATTACTTATGCAGCAAAATCATTAGCCTATAACCAGCGAGCCAACCGTGTCCCAAGATACCGAGCATGACCATGATTCTCAGGCTAATCGACCAAACGATGAGCGTACAAATGCGAGTACCACTACTCCTGTGCCTGAAGGTGAAGATACGCTAGAAGAAAGTAGCGACTTTTCTAAAGACATTGAGGTAGACAAGGAAGCAGACGACACTACAGATAGTCATGCAAACGAAACTTCAGATAGTGACGCAGACGAACCTATTAAAGCCACCGAAGACCTAGAAAACGATGACCTGCCAGAAGAAATTAGCGATGAAGACAAAGAAACCATCAAAAAGGTTGCCAGTGACGACAATCTCAGCCAAGCAAAAAGCTACGCCAGTATCTTAGTCGAGCAAGTTATCCACGCCAAAGAAACCTTTGAGCGTTCACTTGGCTCGCTATTTACCAGTGCCTTTACGGCTGGGCTAGAGATTGGCATCAGCTTTTTTATGATTTTATCAGCGTTTGCCTTACTTAATGATGTGATGCCAAGTCGCTATGCCATGGTGCTGTCGTCACTGTTGTATCCGATCGGCTTTATTATCGTGGTGATTGGTCAATCGTTATTATTTACTGAGCAGACTTCCCTCTTGAGCTTACCTGTCTTAAATAAAATTGAGCCGCTACATAAACTGCTGCGGCTATGGGGAATTGTCATCGCTGGTAATATCGTTGGCGGTTGTATATTTGCAGCATTAATGATCGGTCTGGGGCTGCATATGCATCTGTTTACAGACCATGCTATCGATGTCTATGCCGAGCATATCTTAGGTTTTGAGTGGTGGGTTATCTTTGGCAGCGCGGTACTGGCAGGCTGGATGATGGGCGTGGCTGCATGGCTGGTGACTTCTGCACGTGACACGCTTAGCCGTATCGTACTGGTGACGCTTATCACTGGTAGTATTGGGTTTTTAGGTTTGCATCATAGTATCGTGGGTAATATCGAGGTATTTTCAGCATTACTATATGGCAATACCGTCAGTCTCTGGCGCTACTTGGTATTTTTAGTTGTGGTACTGGTGGGCAATACGGTTGGCGGTGTGGTGTTCGTCGCGGTACTCAAAAACCGTACGTTCTTATTTGAAATTGAAAAAGTCAAAGAGCAAGCTGCCGAGGCAAGAGCGAAAATGGACAGACGAAGATTCTAGACTTGAGATAAAACTGATTTGAGCTAAAACTAGTTTGAGTTAAAAGTAACACTAAACACAAAAGCCCATAACACGCTTCATTATACAAAGCGGATTATGGGCTTTTTTTATTGCATCATACATTGCTGCTTGTTTGTCAAGTACTGTCTCAACTGGCGCAACAATGCGTTACTGCGGTTATCTTAAACCTTTTACATTCTACGTGCTGCCAATACACTGTTTTCTATCTCGGTTCTTTTGGCTTTATTGTGCTGGGCAGTAAATACTCTAACCATGATACCAGCGGTCAAGAACATGATTAGCGTATAAATGGCTGGTGTCATCGACATCTTATAGTTAGCCAATAACGTCAGTGCCATAAACATTGAAAGCGTACTGTTTTGTAGGCCGACTTCCATAGTAATCGAGCGTCTTTGCGCAGGATTTAGACCAAACCATTTGCTGGTGTAATAACCAAGCGCCATCGTCGATACGTTCAGTATCAATGCCACAGGGCCAGTAGCGATTAACGCTTCAACGATAATGTCTCGTTGTACATAGCTCAAGAAAAGTACCAAGAAGCTCAAAAATATCACGCCAAAACGAGACACCATCACCTGTCCCTTGTCTGCTGCGTTAGGCGCATAGCGTTTGATCAACATACCAATACTGACGGGTAAGATAGTCAGAGCAATTAGGCTAATCATGGTCTTGACCACTGGCAACTGAAACTCACTACCAGCACCCATGAAGTATACGAGCGAAAAACTGAGGACGATAGGAATAGTAAATACGGTAATGACACTGGCAATAGCGGTCATGGTGACCGAAAGTGCAACGTCACCTTTGGCTAAATAGGTAAATAGATTCGATGTCGTGCCACCAGGACACAGTACCAGCAACATAACCCCAACGGCATACTCTGGTTCGAGAGACATGGAGGTTGCCAAAGCAAAACCTACCAATGGTAAAAATATTAGCTGATTGGTCAAGCCTATGGCGACCGCTTTAGGGTACTTGACGACTCTCTTAAAATCATTGGTAACTAAGGACAATCCCATTCCCATCATAATCAAAAAGATACTAATGGGAATGACTTTTGCATTTACAAACGTGACTAACTCAACACCTTCCATAACTACATCCTTGTAGATAGAGCCCTTACACGGGCAGGTTTATGACAACCTCGTCATGCTCAATCAGCCAATCCTGCTGATATCTTGGGTAAAAGCCACCGACGTTGTCAGCTCTTTATATGACACTTTTCCATACAGTCGTGTTTTTAAACCGACAATTTTTGATAAAACTGGTTTATACGAACCGAAATAATAACGGAACGGCAAAATTCAGTATATCGTTGTAAAAGTGTATGGTTTTGATTTTTCTGACTACTCGTCAGTCAATTATAGGTTTTTACACTTGAAAATAAAGTAGAAATGATTTAAGCGGAGGTTTTGTGATTTACAGCAGATGTAGGTTTAATATGGTCAATACTAATCACTGCCGTACCGTAGGCGATGGCTTCAACCATACTGCCTAATTGGTTGACATTGGTTACCTCAAGACGTAACCCGTAGATATGCGTGTAGCCTTTGGCTTTTGCCTCAGTCCGCATACGAACGATGGCCTCGCGGCGGGCACGATCTAGCAAAGTCTCATAGGTGGTTAAATTTTTGCCAAAGACACTTAATACGCGAGCGATGATCATTTTGAAATAATCTTGAGCGATGACGACACTACCAAGTACCAGCTCGCCTTCACTACCCACCGCTAACTTGGGACGGTATAGACGTTCGCTTGAGACGGTGATATCGCCCAATGCTTGCTCTGCTACTGTTAGCTGTGCCAAATGCTGACGCTCATGGCGTGACCCGAAGAACCAGCCAGCCGCGAATAAGAAGACAAACGGCCCATAATTGATGAGCACTTGCGTGAGTGAATCATTCATAGCACGTTTCTCATCATAAAAAGCATCGGTGCTTTTAGCATTATAGGATTTGGTATTGTAGTTTTTAGTATTATAGAATCAACCAAAAGGATTGAAACGCGGTAAATCATCGGGTGCGACTTGGGTCTGAGTACTCACATTTTGACTAGAATGGTTGTGTCCATCGCTTGGCGGGTTTTGATACTGCTGCTGTGATATCGGCGCGACCTTGACCGCTGTACCATAGACAAACAGCTCTGAGGCACCTTGGGCAATACTAGAAGTTGAAAAACGCAGACCGACCACCGCATCAGCCCCTAGCGCCTCTGCTTTGACAATCATGCGATCGATTGCTTCTTGGCGTGACTCTTCTAATAGCTCGGTATAAGCCGTCAGCTCGCCGCCAACGATGTTTTTTAACCCAGCGAACAAGTCTTTACCCACATGCTTTGAGCGCACAGTACTACCGTACACCACGTCTAGGCGTTCGGTAATTTGATAGTTAGGTAAGTGTTCAAGATTAGAGAGTTGCACAGTCATAGGATGACCTTATCGGTGACTTATAAAATATATAGTAAACCAAAGCGCTGCGATACAGCATAGACAAAACAAGACAGAAACAGCACTGCTAGTAGCAACGCTGTTTCTTAGCCTTACTAATCGTTGGTATGGAACAATAAGAACAGCTCAGTCAAATTACCTTCGATGCTATTGGCCATCTGTACCATTTTATCTTCGTCTTTACGCATCTCAGACAGCTCTGGATCTTCATCATCGATACCGCTAAGTACGATCATAGGCAATGTCAATACTGCTACGTCTTCTGCCGTTTCTTGATCTTCGAACCAGTCGCTTGCTTCATCACCATACATGGCATCGACAAAACCGATTGACCAAGCAACGATGTCTGACTCGTCAGAGAAATCAACTGCCACTTCTTCGTTACCAGCATCTTCACCAAACGGTAATTCGATCGGTGTCTCGTTCTTTAGCTCAGCCATGATTGAATCGCGCCAACGTTTGATACCGTCGATGACGTTTTCTGGAATCTCACTCACGTGACCTTCGAACAGGGCATCCATCCAGTTAGGCAATGGACGACCGATGACTGTCGCTGTCAAAAAACCATGCGCTGCGACACTATCTAGCACGAACTGGCTTTCTTGATTGTCCAAATAGTCCAGTAATTCATCAAAACTTAGTTGGTTACTCATAATTTGGTATTCCTTAAAAGATAGATGTCGTCAATCACAATGAGCGATCGGTTAAATGACAGATGGCGGGTAATTTGAGGGTAAAGACTGCTCAACTCATTCAAGCTAAGCAACCTCTATCAGGTAAGTAGTATGGAACATAACTGGATGCGAGCGAGCAGAAAAAACACCAAACAGCAGGCAACCCAGTTAATGGTTCATCATTAAAGCACTTTAGTCCGCTTAAAAGACTGACGACGATAAATTAAAAATCGTCATCATCCCAATCATCGCCATCTTCATCGAAGTTGTCTATATCGTCTAGATCGTCTTTTAACTCTTTAGCCAAACGCTTTTCTTCTAGCAAGTTATCGATTAGCCGACGTTTTTCAAGACTACTTAAACGTGTACGTACGCTCGTCTCAGCTTCTTCAACCATCTTTGCATCATCATCGTCGACAAAATCATCATCAAAATCGTCGTCAATATCAGCGTCACTCATGACAAACTCCTATCATTTTTAGGCAAGGGTATTAAGAATACATCAATATATATATGCCTTATAAAGTCTCTATTGAATGTTGTCAATCCTTTTTCGCAATATGGTACATTTCAACCCTACGATTAAGATAGTTCAGTAGGCTATATAACAGACAATTGTAATACAAATGACCAAATACAGTCGGCATTAAATGTGTAGCTCATCTTCATCTTCAATCATTAGAACTGCATTGCGCACATCGGCCAAACGCTGAATCAATGAGTCGTTAGCACCGTCAAATATCGCACACTCACGCTCATAGACAGTGGTTGGGCGCATGATGTTATGTACTTGTACATGATTGCTGATTTGCTTGAGACCGGCATTTGGCAATAGTATCAATAGCTGCTCTTTTTTGCCGATACTCTGGAGCAAGTGAGTCATTGGCTCTGACTGCGCATCATCACTCACGCCCGCTTTCGCTGGCAAAGCAAAACGTGACAGCTCAATGTGCTTATCGTGGATAATTTTGTTGAGCATTAAGTATAGCTTGGCAAGCATCACGCCTGCGAGTGCCACTTTTGCATGGCTATTATCAGCCTTTAGTACCACACTTGCGCCATTGTCTTCGAAGTGAGCTTCATTCATCGCACTCACACCCAACAGCAATGGCTGTCTTAGTAGCTCAGTCACGGCCTGATTGAGCAGCTGGGTGCAGAGTGCTAGATACGGAAGACGCTGCGCAGGTGCAAGGCGTTCAAGCATATTGAACTCATCATGGAATACGACTTGGACTTTGACGCTATCAACGGACCGTGTGGCAGACAGTTTAGACGTATGACTGACAGCTTGAGAAGTGACACCGTCTGTATCTGTTACTTCACTTTCGCTACCTTCACTCGCACTTGCTAGATTGTCAGTATCACTACCTGCCTCTTGGTTTTGCTGGGTTCTAAGATACTCGTTCACTTCGTTATGCACATTAAATTTGCGGGCATTAGTTACTTCGTCATCTATAGCATTATCCGTATTATCAGTCGCTACTTGACTGTCTGCTAAATGAGACGCTGATTGGCGCTCAAGTTCACGGTCGTAGCCGCGTTGATCGACTGGTCTATATTGGTCACGATACAGCTCTTGGATATCTCGACTCAATGCATTGATTT
The DNA here is from genome assembly GCF_947500265.1 of uncultured Psychrobacter sp. Taxonomy (GTDB): domain Bacteria; phylum Pseudomonadota; class Gammaproteobacteria; order Pseudomonadales; family Moraxellaceae; genus Psychrobacter. Next base: position 45,145 of record NZ_CANMRN010000010.1, read on the forward strand.
GCTCTTTGGTCGGACGAGCAAGGTAACCGTAAATCAACCAAAGCATTAAATGTAACAGCATGGTGCCGATAACAAACGGCCATTGCATGGCGATGATCTCGCCTTTGCTGACGTCTTTCAAAGTCAGTGCAACGCTACCGATCACTGCATCGCCATTGGTGGCGATTTGACGAATAGTGTCACCTTGCTGCATCGGCGCATTGCCTACTGGCACCAAGATATCATCGTTGTTGTCCTTAATCAGTATCCGTGTGACGTCTTGCTCGCTGGTATAGCGGTTGGCAATAACGCTTAAACTCACACGGTCTTTATTTTCTAAAGACAACCTTGCTTCATCAATCAGCTGGGCGACCATCTGCTCGCCTTTTAACGCACGACTATTGCTCAGCTGTTGGTCAGTACTAATGACCAATAACAGCGTCTGCAAACAAAAACTAACCAGAAGAATAATGGCAAACAACCCTTGCCGCGGCGCTAAATACGTCATGATATGTTAAACTTTTTTGGAGAGAAGAAATTAAAAAACGAGGCTATTGCTCATTTTTTGGCTAATTTTTAAACAATTTTGATATGCGCCAACTGTGATGCGCACATAGTGATAAAGCGGTACAGATTATTAGCGACTATCGACAGCACTATTACATCTAAGACACTGTTGTATCTAAAGCACTACTGATGACATCATTACTATGACTACCGTCAATATCGTTGCCAACGTTAATACCTTTTACCTTGCAATCTTTTGCGAATGTACCTAGATAAACAGCCAGCTTATCTCATCTACTATATCACCATAATAAGACTTATAGCGTGAGCGCTTTATAAATTTATCATAATAACTTTATCGCATTTTCTATGGCTTCTTACGCCATAAAATCTGTTTTTTAGCATCATTGTTACTTTGCGCGTCATCTATAGGCGCTGCCCAGTAAAACTGTTATTATTCCTAATCTTATATGAGCATACAAGGGACAATTGAGCCATGCCAAAAAATACATCTTATTCGTTACCAAAAGACAGCAAAGCATGGCAACAAGCCGTCGATTCTATTGCGGCATTATTACCCGAAAATACCAATTTGCAAGACTTTGATGCGCTACAGTCGCTACCTGTTTTTGCGCTCATCGTAGTACTGCCGACTCAGGTATCTGCATTAGATATTCATCAGTACGTTCAGTCGTGGGTCGATGAGCAGCCAAGCTGGCATCTAGTGACGGTTGCCGAAGATACTGACGCTAGCTTCGTCAATATCACGGTATCTGATACAGAGCCTACAGCAGCGGACGCACAGCGCCTACCCTTTACCCATACTCAGGTCTACCGTTATCTGTTAGTGCCAGTCACTGACACGCTGATGCACCCTGGCAAAAAAACCGCAGCCGCTCACATTATTGATGATCAGCTGACCGCTCGCCTGCGTCGTGACCTAACTGAAGAATATAACAACACACGCAGTGCCGACAGCGCCGATAACCTAAATGTCGTGGACTGTCATATCCTGTCTGTCGGTCATATGCTACGGACACACAAGCTTGCCTGCTTTGACATGGATTCAACCTTGATCGAGCAAGAAGTCATCGTAGAGCTGGCAAAAACAGCTGGGATTGGCGAAGAAGTTGAAGCCATCACTGAAGCCGCAATGCGCGGTGAGATTGATTTTGATGAATCTTTTGCTCAGCGTGTGGCTTTGCTAAAAGGTACTTCTACTGATGTGCTGGATGATATCTGTAGTCGTCTAACGTTATCGACTGGTGCGCGTACGACGATCAGTGCGCTAAAAGCATTGGGCTATCATACGGTGCTAGTATCAGGCGGCTTCACTTATTTTGCTCGTTACATCGCTGAGCAGCTGGGTATCGATGAAGTACATGCCAATGCTTTAGATATTGAAGAAGGTGAAGTTACTGGTCATGTACAGTGGCCTATTGTCAATGGTGCTAAAAAAGCTGCTATCGTTGAGCATACCGCTGAGCGCTTAGGTATTGAGATGTCACAAGTGGTCTGTGTCGGTGACGGTGCTAATGACTTACCGATGATGGCATTGGCCGATCTGGGTGTGGCCTATCATGCCAAACCAATCGTTCAAGCACGTGCTGATGCCGCTATCAACGTGACAGGGCTTGAAGGGACTCTGTACGCTCTTGGCTATCCGGCACTGGCGCCTACTGAGTAATTGCAGAACGCTTTATGCCATTCAATAAGCTAGGTTAATGTTTTGTCATTAATCTGGCTTTTATGCTTTAGGGCGCGGCTTAGACAAGAAAAATAGCGTAGATAGTACCGATATATTAACTAGCTATTTGACGATGTCTGACAAGATTTATCCATTTTTAGTTCAGTTAAATGACTATCAAATGAATTGAAGACATGCCTTAGTACGTGATGATAATTAATAAAATCTGCTATGCACACTGATGTTTAGCTCACGCCTGTTTTTAGCCAATGCTTACTTTCAGATAACACTTATTTTTAAATGATAAAGGAATACCCATGACGGCATCACAATCTCCACGGCCAACTCAGCCGTCAGCGCCAACACCATTAGAGCAAGATACGGTACCTGTACGTACCGATAGCCCCAAGCAGCTGGTAGGTATCTATGTCAGAGGGATGGCCATGGGAGCAGCTGATATTGTGCCTGGCGTCTCTGGCGGCACTATTGCGCTGATTGCAGGGATTTACGAGCGCTTGATTAACGCACTTGGCAGCATCGGCCCCAATCTTTGGGCGATCTTTCGACAAGAAGGTGGCATCAAAGGATTCGCGGCGATTTGGCGACAAGTAGACGCGACGTTTCTATTGTGTTTGCTACTGGGTATTGCTACTAGCTTTGCGACCTTAGCCGGTATCATTAAGCATTTATTGGACAATCAACCATTGCTTATTTGGTCGTTCTTTTTTGGACTGGTCGTCGCAACGGTGTTTATCTTACTTAGTGAAATTAAGCGCTGGAATATAGGGCGTGTCGCACTGTTTGCGACTGGGCTTATTGCCGCTGTGGCCATTAGTAGTATGCCGTTACTCACGACCACGCCTAGCTTACCGTATCTGTTTTTTGCAGGGGCAATTGCTATTTGTGCCATGATCCTACCGGGAATATCAGGGTCGTTTATTTTGCTATTGCTAGGCGCTTACGATGCAGTATTAGAAGCAGTCGATACGATGAATTTGAGCGCCATTTTCACAGTCATTGCGGGTATGGCGACTGGGCTATTGCTATTCACGCGTGCACTCAAGTGGCTACTCTCACATTATTATCAGGCTACCTTGGCATTGCTGACAGGCTTTATCGCAGGCTCTCTAATAAAAGTATGGCCATGGAAAGTAGATGCGCTAGGCTCGTTAAATACTGAAGCCGTCCATAATGTCATGCCATGGCAATACCCTACTGGCGCACAGTGGTCAACGACAGTAGGACTTATGTTGCTCGGTGCTATTCTAGTTTCGTTATTATCGTGGTGGGGTAATCGCACCAACCGAGTCTAAGTATTTAGCAAACTGTCAATCCTGTTTGCTATTTTACTTTGCTAGCTAACAAACACCCTCCCGAGCAAACAAAACCATTTCCATATCACTCAAAATAAGCGCCACTCCTTACGGCGCTTAGCCTAAAACCTAGCCATCAAATATCGCAAAACAAGCCAAAAAACCAAACGTCAACGGTTGTCGCAAAGTCGCCTGCACCCTCTTCAGCTTTACTCAATAACCTCTCATAATAGTCTTATTGGAATTCACCTTATGAATAGCGAGATGAATGATGTTAATGACTATATTTTCTTTTATCGGTGTAGAGGCATGGAGCGGCGCGGTATGGCTTGGTTATGGACTGCTAGCCAGTTTAGTAGTGGTGCTTGCCGTATCGTCATATCGTTGGCTACTGCTATATCTGTTTGGCGGGATGGCCTATTGGTTCACCGTTGAGTTGATTCAAAATATATTAGCAGGTCGCCCTATGTTGATTGAGCTATCGTCATGGCATCGCTATATCATCGCTATGGGCATCAGTTGGTTACCGTTGGCAGCTTGGGTACTGTATCGGGCATTACGCTATGATGATGTGAGTCAGACAGTTAGCCAGCAACGTGAGCTAGAAGCCGCACGCTATATCGAGCATACTCCTGTCTATGATGATAATTATCAGCCACGTTTCCGTTAAAACTGTCCTATTTATACCTCTGTTTGTCTATATCAACACCTTACTTACGTCAGTGACATCGAATGTTACAAGATACTTAACGCTCTCTACTTAACTCCTAAAGAGTTGGCACCCTATGATAGTTTATAATCCAGTTATATATTTGTCATAAAAACTGGTATAAAGTACGCTTTATTTTTATGCCTCATTTCTTTAGGAGTTCTGCTATGTTTACTGTTCCTGTATTAGATATCAAATCTGATCCATTAGATGCTTTATTGGCTGTCGTTGGCTATCGTTTGTCTATGTTAGCTGATAGCGATAACGAAGACGTCAAAGCGTTATTCGCTGATCGTCAAGTTACGATTGAATTTGCTAGTACTGAGTCTGATATCGCCCGTTTTTTTAGCTTTGACAATGGACAGTTTAGTCAACAAAGCGGTCATGCAAAAGAAGCCGATTTGACCATCACTTTCAAAGACTCTATGACTGGCGTTAGACTGCTAACCAAAGGTAGCTTACCTGCCTTTATGACTGCTGTACAAGAAGGTAACTTGAGCATTGAAGGCGACTATAGCCTAATGATGTGGTTCAACAAACTTGCTAAGCATATCGTTCCAGCTATCCCAGAAGAGTGCAAACCATATATTCAAAAAGCCAAACCTTACGCGTATAAAGCACAGAAATTTGCTGAGCATTGGGTTGGTATCGCTAAGCACAAACTTGGTAAATAAAAAGAATGGTGCACTGAGCGGTAGTCATTGGTAGAATGGATGATATAGAACTAGATAGCCAAACGTATAGTTACTATTTATGTGCGCTACTGTGACAATTATACATACTGTCTAGCAGTGTTCTGATTTTCTAAAAAGGTTGCGGTATACTATACGGCAACCTTTTTTGTTACCTTATAAATGACAATAGATAAAAACATTGGTTTTATTTAATACCCTCTCATTCTTATAAAAGGACTTACCTTATGGCAGGATTGCTTAGCATCTCCGAACCTGACGCCACCCAGCCAACTGATGTAGCCACTCAGCCAGATACGACCAACAGTGATTTTTTGGCCAGTCTAGCCACAGACGCGACTCAAACTGATAGTAAAGTAGCTACGACATATAGCCGTGAAGAAATCGCGCAACTGTTTGATTTACCTCTAATGGACTTGCTGTTACAAGCACAGACTATTCATAGAAAGCATTTTACTGCCAATGAAGTACAGATCAGCACGCTACTCTCTATCAAAACGGGCAACTGCCCTGAAGATTGCGGCTACTGCTCACAGTCAGGTCATCATCGCGACACCACCAAACTACAAGCAGAAAAACGCATAGAAGTTGACAAAGTCATCGCAGCGGCCAAACGAGCCAAAAACAGTGGCTCATCGCGCTTCTGCATGGGTGCCGCGTGGAAACATCCAAGTGCCAAAGACATGCCTTATGTGGTTGAGCTGATCAAAGAAGTAAAAGCCCTGGGACTTGAAACTTGTATGACACTGGGTATGCTCGATACCAATCAAGCAACGCAGTTGGCCGATGCAGGGTTAGATTATTACAACCATAACCTAGATACTTCGCGTAGCTACTATGAGCAAGTCGTCAGCACGCGCAGCTATGATGAGCGTTTAGATACGATAGAAAACGTGCGTAACTCTGGCATTAATGTCTGTAGTGGTAATATCGTTGGTATGGGCGAAAGCCGTGACGACCGCATCGATTGGGTACTTGAGCTGCTAAAAATGCCAAAAGCGCCTGAATCAATTCCAGTCAACTTACTGGTGCCTATCGCAGGCACACCGATTGGTGATAAAGTATTGGCCGAAGGTCAGCTGTCTGTACTTGAATGGATTCGTACTATTGCGGTCGCCCGTATTTGCTGCCCGACTAGCTACGTGCGTCTATCTGCTGGCCGCGAAAGTCTATCTGACTCTGAGCAAGCATTAGCATTTATGGCAGGCGCTAACTCGTTCTTTTATGGTGACAAGCTTCTTACCACTGGTAATGCAAGTCAATCAGGCGACGATAGACTCATGCGTGAGCTTGGCCTAACCAAACAGTTTGCCACACCAAGAGCACCTAAAGTACTGCCTGTGATGGATGCTATGAATGGTCATCAAACACAAGTTGTATTGGCAGATTAAGCCCAAGCCCACGCTAAAAAATACAAGCTAAGCAAGAGAAACTATGATGGCAGATTATTTTAACTGGATTAAAGCGGCGCACATTATCTCGATGGTCTGCTGGTTTGCGGCGATATTCTATTTGCCGCGCCTGTTTGTCTATCATGCGATGAGCGACGATAGCATCAGTCATGAGCGCTTTGCCATTATGGAGCGCAAGCTGTATCGCGGCATCATGACCCCATCGATGATAGCGACATGGATCTTTGGTCTATGGATGTTAGGTCTGGGCTGGGATGTCTACAAAACCCAAGGCTGGCTACACGTCAAATTGCTATTAGTAGTGCTGCTGTCAGGCTATCATGGTGCTTGCGGCTTTTACCGTAAGAAGCTAATTGATAATCCACATTATAAAACGCATAAATTCTGGCGCTGGTTTAATGAAGTGCCTGTATTTGCCTTAGTGATTATTGTGATTCTAGTTGTGGTAAAACCGTTTTAGTATCAGAAAAACCATTTAACCTGTAAAACAAAAGCGTCCGTAACTTCAATGAGTTGCGGACGCTTTTTTATTCACTTATAAAACAGGTTGTCAAACTGGAAATATCAAACACTAAACGCTTGGGCGCATAATTTGATAAACATTGCTTAAATCATAAACGCGATAACGAGCTGGTTCACGGCGATTTTCGCCAGCATAGCTCAGTATCAATGCCTGCTTGGCACGCTCATCGACCCAACCGACAAACAGTCCACTATGCTCGACGCCATTGTAGCCATGATTGATATAATAGAGCCAGTCGCCTGCTTCAATCTCGCTGCTACTAGCATAGGGGCCTTGCGCATAAGTGCCTTTGTGTATGGTATTACGCGATACCCCTGCCCGATTAAATACAGTATTTAAATAGTCCCAGCAGCCACCTTGAATAATCGTGCGCTCGTTAAGTGCCATTTTGCGTGCGGTACTGACCACCTCACGTGCTGCCATACTACTCTGCGTCTCGGCATTGCTTAATAGCGGTAGATACTCGCTATCGACATTGTCATAGTTGCCTGATAAAAACGCTGGTAAGACTGTAGGTGCTGAACGCTGTACCTCAGGATAACGATAGGACATATTCGTCGTTAGTTGAGTAGATTTTTGAGCGATAAGCATGCTCATACTATCTGCATGGGCTTGCCCTACCATGCCGCAGGTAAATAGTAAAAAACCGCACGACGCGGCGACTGACGGTATAGACAAACGCGACATGACTAACTCCTTGTCAACTAAATCTCAATGACAGTATCAATAATAAGAAGGATAAATTTTATAATCCTACTTATAAACCATTTGCGCACAAATCTGCAAGCACTATTCGCCTGCGATAGGTGATAGACGGTATAAATATACTGATAGATGACAATATTGGAGAGATACGTCGAGTGAGATCTAAAATGACACTTGAGTTTAAAGTGTAGATAATACGAAGACAATAGCTATGCTTTGGTAAAGTATGAAATTGAGAAAAGATACTAATTACTCTTCATTTTAATATTTACATGGCGTTTCGTTAGCGCTTGCCCTTCTAAGATAGCTTTCGCAGCTTTTGCTTCTTGAGCACTCTCAAAGCCAGTAATACGATATTTGCGAACATCACTGCTATCGACAATCTGTAATTGCTCGCCAATCAGCGTTATCTTATCGCCATCCGTTAAATGAATATGCTCACGCTTACCTAGGTTGTCATGGACCAGCTCGCCAGCCCTTACCCACAATGTGCCACTGCTAATCATACCGCTCATAGCCTTTTTATGCTGTTGGCGCTTTTTATTAAAAATAAAGCTACCAATAATAAGCAGTGCAAGCGCACCGATGGCTAGACGCTCAGGCAACAAACTCATCGCCATGGCGACTGCGACGGCTCCTACCAATAAGGCAGAACCAAACCAAAACATGCCATTATCAGCAGCATTTGATTGCCCTTGTAAGGTGATTTTGGCGCCATCATCAGTTAGCTTGAGCATGTGTTGTTACCTATTACGTAATGTACGAATATTTTCTATTAAAAAACTGCCTATTAGCAGCTAACAGGCAGTTATTGACACTAAAAACAAAGACAGTGTGTTATATCTAAGCGCTAGTCTACCAACCAAGTGCCGTCTGTTGCATTTTAATCAATTCGGCAATGCCTTTTTCAGCTAATGACAGCATAGCATCTGCTTGAGCACGAGTGAACGGCTTTTCTTCAGCAGTACCTTGCAGCTCAATGTACTCGCCTTTTTGGGTCATCACGACGTTCAAGTCGGTATCACAGCTAGAGTCTTCTTCGTAGTTCAGATCAAGATACGCTTCGCCATCTTTCATACCAACAGAAACCGCCGCAACCAGTCCGATTAGCGGATCTGCTTTGAGTTTTTTGGCCTTTTGGATACTCTCTAGCGCATCGATAAGCGCAATCGCAGCACCAGTGATACTAGCCGTACGAGTACCACCATCCGCTTGCAACACATCGCAATCAAGATAGATGGTGTTTTCACCAAGTTTACTTAGATCAATCATGGCACGTAAGCTACGACCGATCAAACGCTGAATCTCTTGCGTACGACCTGACTGCTTACCGCGAGCCGCTTCACGCTGATTGCGCGTGTTGGTCGCACGTGGCAACATACCATACTCGGCTGTGATCCAACCTTTGCCTTTACCTTTGAGCCAGCGCGGCACACCAGATTCTACACTGGCAGTACATAGTACTTTGGTATCGCCAAAACTTACCAATACTGACCCTTCAGCATGCTTTGTATAATGGCGCTCAAAGCTGATCGAGCGAAGTTGGTCAAGCTCACGATTGTCAATACGCATAAAAATTCCTAGTACAATGTTATAAAAGCAGTGTCATAAAAATACCTATCAGTTGTCAGTAAACACATTGATAGGCATGTAGTCGACTAAAATCTTAAGATATCCTAACGTGACAACGGCGCAATAGCAAGATTCGCTCCTGCCATTACGCCACCGTTATCAACAGAATGTCAGATATAAACTATTCTAACCCTTCCATCTTACGCAATTCCTTACGTAGGATTTTGCCAACGTTCGACTTTGGTAATTCGTCAACGAACTGTATATGACGTGGGCGCTTATAGCCAGTCAGTTGTTTTTTGCCATATTCCAATAGTTCTTTTTCAGTCACGTCGCCTTTTTTGACCACAAACAGCTTTGGCTCTTCGCCGCGATCATCGTTCGGAACACCAATAGCACCGCATTCTACGACTGCTGGATGTTCACTCATCGCCTCTTCGATTTCGTTTGGATAAACGTTGAAACCAGAGACTAAAATCATGTCTTTTTTGCGATCGACAATTTTGATAAAGCCTTTTTCGTCCATAATGCCGATATCGCCCGTTTTTAAGTAACCACTACCCGTAAAGGATTCAGCGGTTTCTTTCGGACGATTCTGATAACCAATCATGACCTGTGGACCTTTTACACAGATTTCACCACGATCGCCCATGGCTACTATATTTTCGTCATCATCAATGAGTACGATATCGGTGCTAGGGGCAGGAATACCGATTTTTCCAGTAAATTCCGCAATAGTCATCGGATTAAATGCTACGACAGGTGAGGTCTCAGACAAGCCATAACCTTCAACGATAGGCAGACCAGTGATTTTGTGCCACTCTTTCGCTACGCTAGGTAATACTGACATACCGCCGCCGATAGACGCTTTTAGATTAGAAAAGTCCAAATCAGCAAAGTTATCTTTGTGTACTAACCCATTAAACAAGGTATTCACCGCAGGGATAAACGCTGGCTTGTACTTGGCCATCTCTTTGATAAGCCCATCAAGATCGCGCGGATTCGGAATGAGTAGCGAGGCATAGCCTTGATACATACTACACATACCGCAGACCATAAATGAGAATACGTGATATAACGGCAGTGCGGTCAAAATCACATCTCTACCATCTATATCATCATCAAATGCACTATTCATCAGCGCACTGACCTGTAGCATATTGGCGACTAGATTGCCATGAGACAGCATCGCGCCTTTCGCTACTCCTGTCGTACCACCGGTATATTGCAGTAGAGCCACATCGCTTAAGTTTAACTCAGGGCGCTGGTACTTACTGGCTGATTCAGCATTTAAGGCATGCTTGAAGCTCACGCTATTCGGTATGCTATAAGCAGGAATCATCTTTTTGACATGACGAGCCACGAGGTTGACCACGGCTCCTTTAATCGTACCTAACATATCACCAATGGTACACACCACTACATGCTCTACCTGACCTTTGTCTTCGGCATCTTGATACGTCTTAGCAAAGTTTTCAACGATAAATAGCGCTTTCGCACCACTGTCATGCAACTGATGTGACAGCTCACGGCTAGTGTATAGAGGGTTTACATTGACCAAGACCATCCCTGCACGAATGATACCCAAAGCAACCACTGGGTACTGCAAGACGTTGGGCATCATTACCCCAACTTTATCGCCTTCGACCAGTCCTATTGATTGCAAATAACTGGCAATCTGTCGGCTATATAGGTCTAATTGCTTAAAAGTAATCGATGAGCCCATGCAGATATAGGCAGGTTTTTGGCCATAACGGCTAAAATTACGCTCGAACACATCAAGTAAAGAGGTATTGTCTTCTGGCATCTCGATGGTAGCATCGATGCTATAGCGCTCATAAGCGCTCAGCCACGGACTATCACTGTCGATGGTCGGCATAGTAGGAAACGCATTACTTTGATAAACGTCGTTGGTAGTATTGGCTTTATCATCAGTTGCAGCGCTATTATCTGTCGTTTTTTTATTAATATTATCCGTCATAATTTTCCCTAAATGTTACTGTTAAAAACATTGAATATGCTAATGGAAACACCATTTTTTATGATTATTGCTGACAGCAGAAGCTTATGAATAAGAAATAGATAAGTATGATCGGGTTTGTCATTCATAAGCTTTGCAAATTAAAGTATGTTACTGGGTCTATGATAAATAATACTACCACTCAGCACGACTAAGTCGAAAACGATATTTACTACCATGATTTCACCAGTTACCTTAAGTAAAACCAGTACGATTTTTTGGATAAAAACAAAAATACGTCGATGGGCACTATAGCAGTTTTAATAGATATTCTCTATTAATAGTAGCTGTCATCCGCAAATGTCAAAAGCGATAAAGACAAAAAAATGATAAGACAGCATGGTTGCAGCCTTATCATTTTTGGTTACTACTTTAGTTACGACAGTATCTAATCGTACGTTACTTTCACATGTGTCTTTGGCTAATAATACACGCAGCTATCAAACAACTCTCTAGGTACGTGTATCAGCAAGTTAACCGTGGTTTTTTTCTTCAAGTACGCGTAGATCTTTACGCAAAATCTTACCAACGTTCGATTTTGGCAGCTCATCAATAAATTCAACACGACGAGGACGCTTATAACCTGTTAGGTTCTCTTTACCGTACTCAAGAACTTCTTCGGTGGTCAGACTTGGATCGTTACGGACAACATAGATCTTAGGAATCTCACCGCTCTTCTCATCTTCGATACCGATGACACCACATTCCAAAATCTTAGGATGTCCAGCCATGACTTCTTCGACTTCATTCGGATAAACGTTAAAACCAGACACCAAAATCATGTCTTTTTTGCGATCAACGATGGTCACATATCCGTTGTCAGCCATGATACCGATATCACCAGTACGGAAAAACCCATCTGCTGTCATGACTTCGGCAGTAGCATCTTCACGGTTCCAGTAACCTTTCATGACCTGTGGACCACGAACACTAATCTCACCGCGCTCACCAAGTGCCACTTCATTACCTGCATCATCCAAAATTGCCACATCTGTTGCTGGCATCGGTACACCAATGGTACCTGTGAATGTCTTGCTGTTGCTAGGATTAGAGGTCGCTACTGGTGCTGTTTCAGACAGGCCGTAACCTTGAATGATAATATTACCAGTTACTTGACGCCATTTCTCTGCTGTTGGGCTCAGTACTGCCATGCCACCGCCCATCGATTGACGCAGCTTGCTATGATCCATCGCGATAAATTCTTCGTTGTTGGCAAGTGCGTTGAACAACGTGTTTACCGCTGGGAAGAACGCTGGTGGATTGGCTTTATATGCTTTTAACAAGCTATCAAGATCGCGCGGGTTTGGTACTAATAATACAACACAACCGCGATACAGACCGAACATACCACATACGGTGAATGAGAAAATATGATACATCGGCAATGCCGTCATAATCACAGGTTGCTCACCTCTTTGATCGAAATCATCAAAAGCGGTGCCCAAAAAGGTATTAGACTGAATTAAGTTTGCCACCAAGTTTTTGTGCGTTAGCATCGCACCTTTCGCCACACCTGTCGTACCACCGGTATACTGTAGGACAGCGATATCATCAAGCGTGATATTGGTTGGGCGCTTATATTTACTAGCGGTGACTTGCTTTAATGCCGTTTTGAAGCTGATGCTATTAGAAATGCTATAGTCTGGCACCATTTTTTTGACATGGCGGACGACCGTATTAACCATAAAGCCTTTGAGCGTACCCATCAAATCGCCCATACCCGTAATCACGACTTTATCGACTACATTGCGACCGATGTCTTGATAGGTTTTGGCAAAGTTTTCGACCATGATCAGCACTTTGGCGTCTGAATCGGTCAATTGGTGCTCAAGCTCTCTGGTAGTGTAAAGAGGGTTGACGTTGACTAAGGTAAAGCCTGCACGTAGTACAGCGATGACAGAGATTGGTAACTGCAAAATGTTGGGCATCATGACCGCAACTTTATCGCCTTTGACCAATCCTAATGACTGTAGATAAGCGGCCATTTGACGGCTGTATAAATCTACTTCTTGGAAGCTTAACGATGAACCCATGCAGATATAGGCAGTTTTATCAGCATTTTCAGCGAAGCTTTTTTCGAAAATATCGATAAGTGACGTATTGTCGGCTGGCAACTCAATGTCATACTCCAGACCAAGTTCTTCATACGTTTTTAGCCAAACTTTATCGTCACGACGGGTTAAGTTTCCTTGATTTTCCATAATCTTTTCTCTCCTAGTAATAATACATTACCGTCAACCCACGCCAATCACAGTGTGATAAATATACAAAACGTCAGAGTCTTGCCTATCGTTATGATAAAAAGCAAGGCTGCGACATATTTGTATAGTGCTGAGCGAACAATATAGCGGTAAATAGCCCTTTGTTCATTAACATACACACTTTATACATAGTACTCAATACAAAAGATTGCTACACCAGTTCTCAAATAGGCTTGACGCTCAATATCCCTATAAATATCAATATATTAGATTAAAAAACTCAGTCAAGCTATTAGAAAATATGACCCTTGACTTCTGCTCCCTAATGACCATCCCGACACGATATCTGTTCACTATCGGCTATTTTTTAGCGCACTCGCCAGCTCAGTCAACGTCACAAAGTTGCGACGAGTACCATCAGTATCGCTACTCGGTCTATCTGCGATACTGCTTTTGGCAAGCTTAGTGCTATCTCTGTATTGCCAATCATTAATATAATCACTTTGAGTCAAGCGTTGACCGAACCCTGCTACTGCCATCGCAAACTGAGTATCGATACTGGCTTTATTTAAAGCGTGGCTGGCTTTATTAATCGGTTGGCTAATCAGTTTAGAGCTACCACCTGTCGGTGCTTTATAACGAATTTTTAGATAGCCAAGTTCATTAGAGCTCTGTTTGTTATTCGAACTAATACTGGCATTGCTATTAGCATAACGGCGATCGCTATATAACCCTTTTTGTCCTTTTGGTGTCACCTCAAACAAAGCGATAACCGCCTTACCTGCCCCAAGCTCACCTGCATCAATTTTGTCATTATTGAAGTCTTCTTCAGCCAGTACGCGATTTTCATAACCAATCAAGCGCCACTCGCTCACCACATCAGGATTAAACTCAACTTGGACTTTTACGTCTTTAGCGACGGTGTTAAATGTCGCGGCTAGTTCATCACCAAAGACTTTTTTTGCTTCAGTTAGACTGTCAATATAGCTGTAATTACCATTGCCGTTGTCCGCCATCTGTTCCATCATGTGATCATTCAGATTACCACGACCAAAGCCAACGGTAGACAAAGAGATACCGCGATCGCGATTGGCTTTGACCAAATCTAACATCTCATCGACATCACTAATACCTACGTTAAAATCGCCATCCGTTAACATCATGATTCGATTGATACCGTTCTTTTTTAGTCCTTGTTCAGCTTGCCTGTAGGCCAATTTCAGAGCGTCTTCCCCATTGGTTGAGCCTGAGGCATTCAACTCCTCGATAGCAGCCAATATTTTTGCTTTTTGGTCACCATTGGTCACAGGCAACGCCACACTAGTACGACCTGAATAGGTCACGATACTGATGCTGTCTTGGGCGCGCATCTGCTCTGTCAACAGCTTAAGCGAAGACTGTGCCAGTGGCAGCTTATCGCGCGACGACATAGAGCCTGACACATCTACTAAAAATACGAGGTTGGCAGGTGGCATAGATTGCTTGTCTGTTTTTTGCGACCAGCTACCATCAACGGCTTTGATACCGACTTTGACGATTTTATTATCCTGATCTGCTCTATCCCAAGGTGAGTCTACTACCTCAGTTGACACAATAAACGGGGCACTACCTAAGCGTTTGCCATCATCAAATTGATAGTTAAAATAATTAATCAATTCCTCGACCCGTACGGCATTAACAGGTGGTAGTTGACCCTCGTTTAAATAGCGGCGCACATTGGCGTAGCTGCCCGTATCGGTATCGATAGACAAGGTTGATACCGCCATATCCGTAGTTCGATGTACAGGATTGGCTGCGTTTTTTTGATAGTTGTCTTTTGCCTCTGGCGTGACTATGATGCTCGGTAATGGGCGTACGATACCTGTCTGCTCCGCAGAACGTATCATCATCTGTTGGCTGATGACTGAGGGCTTAACACTGGGTGACGCCATGATAGACTCTGACACCACTGCTGCATCTTGATTGACTGTGCTGCTTGTCTCGGCTGGTAGCGTTTTGCTCATTTGTGAAGTATTACAGGCTGTTAATCCTAAACTGGCTACAGCAGTAATCAACAGCACATTTCTAGTAGTGTTTTTCCCTAGGTGCTTACTTTCGTTTTTTAGCATTTTAGAGGCGGAAATTTTAGATAAAGGGTCAAATGACATAACAGAAACTCCTTATTGTAAGATTATTCAGTAGCGACTTGTCCGTGTCAATATATGGTTAACGCTATTTAAATAAGCACAACAGCTACCTTATTTAGTCTATTAACTGTCATACTTTCAGTTATTAATTTTGCATCAAAACTATTCTGTACCTACTTTCTTTAGACTAATGATAGATAAAATATCCCAAATAAAAACGATTCAACCTTAAGATATTTATTAACCATATAAAAAACAAATATTAGATTTACTATACTTAACTTAATCTATAAAAGCTATGAATCACCATACTATAAAAGCCCTTTATAAGCGCTTGTTTTAAGCACGTCACGAGATGTCGTATATTCTGACATACGTCTTTTTAATTGGTGCAATATCCTTTACGATAGCACTATCCTATTTGTATGCTTGAACCAATTATCTATACCTATTAAAACTGATAAGTGAATCCTATTTTATGTCTGATGTTATTGATCATACGATCGCCCCAATTATTCCCAATGAGCCGATGGATACTCGTTCAGTCGCAGAGTTCACCGAGCAGGCCTATCTCAACTATGCCATGTACGTCATCATGGATCGGGCGTTGCCAAATATTGCTGACGGTCTAAAACCTGTCCAGCGTCGCATCGTCTATGCCATGAGCGAGCTTGGGCTAAAGTCCTCTGCTAAGGCCAAGAAATCCGCCCGTACAGTCGGTGACGTATTGGGTAAATACCACCCGCATGGTGACAGCGCTTGTTATGAAGCGATGGTACTAATGGCACAGCCGTTCAGCTATCGCTATCCGCTCATCACTGGTCAAGGTAACTGGGGTAGCCCAGATGATCCGAAATCATTTGCCGCGATGCGTTATACCGAAGCTAAAATGTCGGCTTATGCCAATACGTTGCTCGCAGAATTGGGACAAGGCACGGTCGATTGGCAAGATAACTTCGATGGTACGATGCAAGAGCCGACCACCCTCCCTGCCCGCTTACCTAATATTTTATTAAACGGTACGACAGGTATTGCTGTTGGTATGGCAACCGATATTCCACCGCATAACCTTAATGAAGTGGTACGTGCGGCTATTCGATTGCTTAAAAACCCAGAGCTATCGATTAAGCAGCTTACCCAATCGATACCTGCGCCTGACCTACCAACGCCAGCGGAAATCATCACTAGTAAAAAAGATTTGCAAGCAATGTACGAGACTGGACGTGGCAGTTATAAGATGCGCGCCACCTTTCATGTTGACCCTAAAGAAAAGAACCTCGTCATCATCGATGCGCTACCTTACCAAGTCTCAGGTAATAAAATCCAAGAGCAAATTGCTAAGCTTATGACTGATAAGAAGCTGCCTTGGGTGACCGACATTCATGATGAATCAGATCACGAAAATGCCTGCCGTATCGTCCTTGAGTTGCGCTCAACGCGAGTCGATGTCGATCGTGTCATGAGTCACCTGTTTGCCAGTACTGACCTAGAAAGCAATTACCGCGTCAATATGAATATGATTGGCTTAAATGGTAAGCCGCAGGTAAAAAACTTAAAGGAAGTCTTGGAAGAATGGTTAATCTGTCGCCGCTCGGTGGTCACGCGCCGCCTGCAATATCGCCTCGATAAAATTGATAAACGCTTGCATATCTTGGCGGGCTTGCTGATTGCTTATCTGAATATTGATGAAGTGATTCGCATCATTCGTGAAGAGGACGATCCAAAAGTGACCTTGATGCAGGACTATGACCTGACTGACATTCAAGCCAATGCTATCTTGGATATTCGTTTGCGTCAGTTGGCAAAATTAGAGGAAATTGAGCTGCGCCGCGAGCAAGATGAACTCGCTGCCGAACGTGCCATCATTCAAGAGTACTTAGACAATCCAGACAGTCTAACCAATCTGATGATCGATGAGCTTACCGCCGATATGAAAGAACATGGCAATGAGCGTGTATCACCATTAGCAGAGCGCGAAGAAGCACAAGCACTAAAAGAGTCAGACCTCGTACCGAGTGAGCCGGTCACTGCCATCTTATCAAAAGCGGGTTGGATTCGAGCCGCTAAAGGTCATGATGTCGATGCTGCTGGTATGAGTTACCGCTCAGGTGACAGCTATCAAGCACACGTGCGCGGCAAATCTAACGAGCGAATCTACGTGCTCGACAGCACTGGACGCAGTTACAGTATCGATGCGCATAATTTAGCGTCTGCGCGTGGTCAAGGTGATCCGCTAACCAGTGTGTTAAAGCCGCCAGCAGGCGCTAGCTTTGAGCAGCTATTAACGGGTGATAACGAGCAACGCATTATCCTTGCTAGTTCAGCAGGTTATGGTTTTATCAATACCATTGGTAACCTCGATAGCAATCAAAAAGCTGGTAAAAACGTCATTAACCTAGCAACTGACAGTCGACTGCTCCCTGTTGCACGTATCGATGCGCCAGTAGAGACGGCCGCTAATACCGAAGGTGAAAATAGCAATGTGCGTGTGACACCTGATCATGTTGCTGTCGCGACCAATGCAGGGTATCTACTGATATTTGCTCTTGATGATTTGCCTGAACAGGCTCGCGGTAAAGGGAACAAACTTATTAAGTTGAAAGACGGTGAAGAGGTACTCGCTATCACACCACTTAGTCAGCAAGACAGTCTTGTCATCACTGCTGGCAAACGCCATGTGACACTCAAGCCAAATGATTTGGCTAACTATACGGGTGTTCGCGGTAATCGTGGTGGTCAGTTGCCAAGAGGCTTTCAGAATGTGACGAGTGTTGAAGTGGTTGGCTAAAGATAACACATGATTAAGAACCTCAAGCTTTTTTAAAGCTCAGAGCTGGATAATAACTAATATTATTAACGATTTTAAAGGTAAAAATTGATTGATGAGTATTTTAAATAACGTTTGGGTTGTAGGAATAGGAGGAGGAATCTTAAGCGGTTTATTTGTCGCTTTTATTTCAAGATATCTATTCGCTAAAAAAGATAACCGTGAATATACGCAAAAGGTTTTTGCTGTAAATCGAGAGATAATATATGCACTTCGCCCTGGTATATCAGAAGGAAAATTTCCTACCGACGAGGTTTTAGATTCTCTTCTAAGTGCAACAGCTCGTCGCTATAAAGTAAGTAGAGAAGATGTTTTCCAGCCTAAACAGATTGCAGAAGAGTTAATAAAAGAAATAATGGACTCTAGTTTTATCTCTTCTGACACTAAACAAGATTATTGCGACAGTCTACTCCATTTGATTTTGCCCTCCATTAATACTACTAATATAGATGAACTATATTCTGACTTGAAACTTGAAGAAGACGATTATCGTCGTCGTTCAAATGCAAGAATGAGTGCTATATTAGGATTAACTTCGACAATTATGGTAACTATGCTTACGCTTTACACAGGCAGAACCACAAAATCCGAACTTTATTCACCTGTATCTGAAGTCATTTTAAAAATACTTTTACCAACTATATCCATATTAGCAGCCACAGTGATAATTATTTCAATAGTAAGTATTTACTACTCCAAGAGATATTTGAATTCAAAAAAAGTAAAAAATGAGTGGATTTAATTCATACGCAAGCGTAGGCTAAGCTTTTAGCTCGTAGGGCTGGTTAGCTAATGTAGGATAAGTTTCACGTATTGATTATATAAAAAATTTCAAAAAGGTGCGTGGAATGCACCCTACAACTGCTAACACTTAAAGCTCACAATGTTTTTACCAAAAAGCCGCCTATACACAATGTATAGGCGGCTTTTTTACGCCAATCAGAATATAGAACTTATTTAAGACTTATTTGATTAGGTATCTTCAAAGATCGCTTCCAGGAAGCTTGTAATCTGAGTGCTTTTCATTAGATACGGATTAAAGTCAGCACCTGCCGAGAAGCTTTTTAGGGTATATACTTCGTCTTCTGCACTTGATGTTAAATATTTTATTAAAAACCCATCCCACCTACGTTCTTCTATTTCCTCAATCTCACTGAGGTGGGGTACTAGGTAAGAGTACTCACTGATTAATTTTACTAGTATTTCATTGATAAGAGGTCTTGGACCTTCAATATTTTGAATAAAGTAATTGTCATTCACGACAAGCGCTGAGGTTACACCACTTTTTTCATTATTCCTTCGCCATTGCTCAAGCAGACGAGCCAACCCTATTCCATTATTATTGTCACTATTTCTGCCAATATACGTTAGGCTTAGAGTAATATGCTCACCATGTCTTTTTCTATTTTCTAAAGGTTGGCTGGTAGTGATCTGCATAAGAAACCTTATTTATATAAAAATTATCTAAATCAAAAGATACTTTATAGACGGCTTTTTTATGCTAGTTAGAGCAGATGGCCTTTATACTGAGCGCATACTACGCATTTATAATTTCTGAATTAACCATCTTCAAATATCGCTGTCAAAAAGCTTTCAATCTGAGTACTTTTCATTAGATAAGGATTGAAGTCAAAACCCGCTGAGAAACTTTTTAAGGCATATTCTTCATCTTCGACACTTTCCGTCAGGTGTTTGGTTACGAATCCATCCCACCGAAGCGCTTCTATCTCTTCCACCTTGACAACATTAGGAATAATCTTGAAATGCTCATCAATTATCTTCGCTAGAGCAGCGTTGACCGCCGGTCTTGAGCCTTGAATGTTTTGAACAAAGTAACCGTCATTGATCACAAGCGCTGCAACTAGCCCACTTTCCTCAAAGTATCTTCGCCACTGTTCAAGAGCACGAGTCAACTCTATACCTGTTTTCATTTCGATATTTTTACCGATATACGTTAGGCTAATTAGCAGATGCTCGCCATGTCTTTTCCTATTTTCTGACGTTTGATTGGTCGTTATATACATAAGAAAATCCATTTATATAATAGGTATATAAATTAATATACACTTTATCATAAAGTATAATCAATAAAACTCTTGGGAATTGACCAGTTTCTTGTCATCTATAATTTGTAATAACATGATAAAAACAGTTATCACTAGGTAATTTTTAGTAGTTAAATCTTGCAAGAGTCAAGTATGAATAGTCACTTATGAACATCCGCCAATATTTTATTCAGTTGCTAAGAAAACATCCTATACCGATACTGCTAACTTACTTTCAACAAAAAGCCGCCTATACAAACGTATGGACGGCTTTTTGTTGAAAGCTAGGACAAGTGACTACTAACAACTCTAAGAGGCAAATATTCAAGAAATAAATGCTATTCATTTAAAATTAATTAGATTCAGCATTTTCAAAAACCGCCTTCAAGAAGCTTTCAATCTGAGAGCTTTTCATTAGATAAGGATTGTAATCAGAGCCTGCTGAGAAGTTCTTTAGGGCATGCTCTTCATCTTCAACGCTTGAGGTTAGATGTTTAACTAAAAACCCACTCCATTGGCGCGATTCAATTTCCTCTATATTCACAATATTAGGAACAATAGTGGAATGCTCGTCAAGTATCTTTTCCAAGGCAGTATTGATAGCAGGTCTTGTTCCTTGGAAACTTTGAACGAAATAACCTTCACTAATGACTAAAGCTGAAACGATATCGTTTTCTTCAAAATATCTGCGCCAGTACTCAAGTGCGCGAGTCAGCTCAATCCCAGAATCTAGATCGACATTTTTGGCGATATATGTCATATGGATAAGAATATGTTCACCATGCCTTTTTCTATCTTCTGAAGGTTGGCTTGTCGTTATGTTCATAAGAAACCTTATTTATAAAATAATTCATTCAAATCAAGGTATACTTTAAGATAAAGTATAATTAATAACGTTTTTTATCATTTGCTATGATTTTTTTAGATTTATAACATAGAAGTTTCAATGATATAGCATACCTATATCCATAGTAGTAAAATTATACTACAAAGTTGTCACGTTCAGTATCTTGGCATTATTCCAATAGTTAACAAGCCTAATCTATATTTTCCTATAGCCCTGCCTCAACGCACTTATATAACAAAGCCAGGTTTACTTATTGGCCAAATATTATAAACATCAATCAGGGTCTTTAATGTCTGTTGAGTTAACGCATTTGTAGGTATGTAAAACACAACCCACCCTCAATAAAAAGCCGTATACGCTATGTATAAACAGTTTTGTATAGACGACTTTGTTGCATACTAACTGTTGCATATTAATTGAATAGCTAACGTATCAATACCGTCCCATCTCAACTGTTGTTTCAGCAAGTACCGAGTCGCCTTGCCATGCTTGTACATCTACCGTATACAGATGGTTCTTGCCGCCAGAGCAAGGCGGCTTATATGCACCGCCCGCCTCACCTTTGCGGTTACGGTATTCTGCGACCATTTCAATACCGACTGGTACTTCGTAAGTATGACCAAATATTCGTGGCACTTCTGCGCTCGTAGCACCCTCTGGTAGTGCGAACTCTACAATGCCATGGCCACCATGCTGCATACGTTTGTTGCTTACATCGTTATAGACGAATACCAAGCTTTCCGCGCCTGCCGGAATGTTTGAAACAGTCATGCTAGGTGTGGCTGGGCTTTTACCGTCATAGTTTAAACATTGCTGCCCCTCAGGTATTTTCTTGCCATCCCAAACAGCATCATTAAATTTAACATCCATTGCAAAAGCATTGGTAGATAAAGCCAAGGTTGCCAAAACTGTAACCAACTTTAAGGTGAAAAAGTTCATATTTATTCCTTTAGGTAACTGCTGCATTAATAACGATAGTCCATCTTGTTTCGTAGATTAATTTTGATAATTGAATATAACCTTATAATAAATAAACACGGTTAAGTTAATCATATCGTTTAGCATTTTTGTTAATCCTCTGGACAAACAATGAGCGGTTCTACAGGCTACATGCAAATACTGTCTCAATAAGCATGCCTGCAGTATCATAGGTTACTCGATAGGTATTTATCTGATTGGGTATGTTGTAGTAGTATCTGAATCATTGTATCTACACGACTAAAAATAATAGGATCATCATGTTTATCGAAGATAAGATTGCCAAAGAAAGTATGACTACTAAAATCTCGACCCCAAAAATCATTTTTTTTGACATCGATGATACCTTAAGCCGTAACGGCATTATCGCTGAACACAATAAAGCGACGCTTGAGCAGCTTGCAGATACCGATATTAAACTAGTGATTTCGACTGGTCGTTCTAAAGCCATATTGCCTGAAGACATTCTAGCGTTGCTTGATGCAGATATATTGGACGCCATTATTTGTATGAATGGACAATATAGTTTTGATAAAAGCGGCCGAATCAGCCACTACCCGTTAACGGCTGAACAGACATATAAAATCGTACGCCTATGCCAACAGAGTGATTTGATTCATAAGTTTGACTCTGCCACTCATATCGCTTGGTCAGGTGAAAATGAACGTTTACGCGAGTTCAATGCGGTCACGCCCAATTCGATCCTTGACCCTGAGTACTACAAATTAAATACTGTCTATCAGTGCTCGGTATTCTTTAATAATCAGCAAGAAAAGATGCAAGACATCGATTTTGCTCAGTATGATTTAAAGCTGGTACATTGGCATCAGATTGGTGCTGATATATTACCAGCAGAGGCATCAAAAGCTCGCGGTATCAAAGATGTATGCAAGTACTATGCGGTAGATGCAAGCGAGTGTATTGCATTTGGTGATGGTATGAATGACTTAGAAATGTTCGACTTGGTTGGATTTGCTGTGGCCATGGGAGATGCGCAGCCAGCTTTAATAGAACGCGCTGATTTCATCACTGGGACGATCGAAGAGTATGGTATTCAAACCGTGCTTAATCAGTTAGCAATGAAGTCGTAAGACTGTTCAGGCACATAAAGCCATTAATATTCATCTAATTAACGTTCATTTAAAAAAAGCCCTTACTAACCGATTAGTAAGGGCTTTTTATTATGGTCTAATTTTATATAAACGTTTCAACTGGAAACTGTAGCGGTGATAATTCCAATACCTTGTCGAGTATTCATTTCATTCTTTCTACAAATCCAATAGAACGTAAGGCACCGGTTAAGGCCTCAATTAAGGCATGGTCAATCCACCATCAACAGCGATAGATTGTCCAGTAATAGCCATACTCAAATCAGATGCCATGAGCAATACAGAATTGGCAAAATCAGCTACTGAAGTCGCTTGTCGTAGCGGCGTTGTAGTCGCAATGTAATCAAATACCTCTTCTGTCGTCAGGCTACTCGCATCAGTCGTCTTTAAAAGTCCGCCTGCCAGTAGATTGACGCGGATACCATACTGCCCCAATTCAGATGCCAAGTTACGTGTCAGCCCTATTAGCGCCGATTTAGCAGTCGTATAGTCGTAATAAGTAACCACCGGATTATAGACAAGGTTGGTTGAGATATTGATAATCTTGCCCATTTTCTGTGCTTTCATCTGTGGCAATACCGCTTGCACTGTATTGACTGCACCCTTAACGATGCCATCCATCTGCTGAGAGAAGTGCGACCAGTTCACCGTTTCTATACTGGTGTACGCAGCGCTTGGATTGAACTGATAATTCGGCAAGGCATTATTGACCAATATATCGATACGACCATGACGAGCGGTGACTTCAGCTGCCATGGCTTGTACTTGCTCAAGATCGGTCACATCCGCCTGATAAGCAAATGCTTGGCCACCTGTCGCAATGATATCAGCCACTACCGCCTCAGCAGCCTGTTTACTATTGAGGTAGTTGACGCAAACGATAGCGCCTGCTGCTGCCATTTGCTGTGCAATCTGTGCACCAAGCCCGCGACTGGCACCAGTGACTATGGCGACTTTATCCATAAGCAAGGCTGGTATAACTGAGTGGTTTTTATTCAAGGCGTTTTGAGTTGAGGTACTTTCGGTCATTGTGCTGTATCCTTTATTATTATGGTATGGTTGGTGTCTTAAAGCCAAAGGCTGATATCTGCATAGATGATGTTCGTCATACTTCGGCCTGCGCCAATCATAGCATGGTTATATACTATCTTTTTTCGATTCGACGTTAGCAGCTCGCTAGCAATTCTACTCAGAATTAGCTGTCATTGAGTTAGTTTTGCTACTCATCTCATTAGCCCAACTGGCTATTTTTATTAGTATTGTCAAGCACTGCCTTAATAATAACCCTTTAAATTGTATAAATTAATGACCATAATAGTTTTATTGGCCATGTCAGACTTTTATCTTTTTGGCTTTTTTATTGAATTTTTCTGATTTGCATTATCTTTATTTAGGAGAGATATTTTGACCCATTTATCATCGTCCCATCCAACTACTCACACCTCGGCTAGTGTCGGTCGCATAGTGCCAAAAGCATTATTAGCAGTGGCTGTCGGCTTGGTGCTTGCCAGCTGTAGCAACTCTGACAATGCAGCGGATGGCAGCGCTGCGGCGAGCAATGAGACGCTGAACCTTTACAACTGGTCAGAATATATGCCGCAAGAAATTTTAGATGGCTTTGAAGAAGAGACTGGCATCTCAGTTAATTACACCACATTTGACTCTAACGAAGCCATGTATGCCAAGCTCAAACTATTGGATGATTCTAGTCAGTATGACTTAGCAATTCCATCGACTTATTATGTCGAAAAAATGGCGAAAGAAGGGCTGTTGCAAGAGCTAGACAAATCAAAATTGAGCAATTTCAAAAACCTTGATACCTCATTTACTAATACCAAAGTCGATCCTGATAACAAATATTCTATCCCTTATATGTGGGGCAGCACCGGTCTAGCCATTAACGGTGACAGTGTCGATCCGAAAACTGTCAATAGCTGGAATGACCTATGGGATCCTAAGTATAAGGGTCAGGTGATGCTGACCAATGACGTGCGTGAAGTATTTGGTATGGCACTGCTGACTCTTGGCTACTCAGGTAATAGTAGCAATCCTGACGAAATCGAAGCCGCTTACGATAAGCTCACCACGTTGATGCCAAACGTCAAAACTTTTAACTCTGATGCGACACGTATGCCATATATCGAAGGTGAGACTGCGCTTGGTATGACATGGAATGGCGAAGCAGTCATGGCCAATGACGAAGGTTTGACTAGCTTGGTTTATAAGTATCCAACCGAAGGCGCTATCTTATGGATGGACAACTTTGTCATTCCAAAAAATGCCAAGCAAGTTGATGCAGCACATAAATTTATTGATTACTTATTACGTCCTGAAAATGCAAAAATTGTCAGCGAAGAGATCGGCTACGCATCACCAAATATAGCAGCGCGTGAGCTGATGGATGAGAGTGTCCAAAACAACCCAACGATTTATCCTTCCAAAGAAGTACTGGCAAAAGCTGAGTTCCAAGAAGATGTGGGCGACGAAGCGTTGCAAGTGTATCAACAGTATTGGGATAAGCTAAAGACTGGTCGTTAATAGTTTTGATTTAGTACTTTAAAATTAAAGTAGTCTTCTAAAGTAAAAACGCTGATCCTAAATGGTCAGCGTTTTTTTACGTTATAAATGTAAATCCGTCTCGCCGCCCTGCTCTTTCATCCGGCGCTGCTCGCGGCGCTGATAGCCTAGACCAGATGCAGCAAACCAATGCGGCTTCGATGTTTGTAATAAATCACTCAGCTGCTGCAACTGAGTCTGCAAGGTTTGTGTCAACCAAAAATAGCCCTGCCACTCAAATGCTAGGTGCTGTACGCTTGGATACTCCGAGACAGCAATACGGGTAATGGGCCGGAATACTTCGTCACTTGGACTACGTAATACCGCTGCCATATGCTGCATCGCTTGGGTTAGCTCATGCTGATAATGTACCAATAAAACATGATTTTCTTCATCAATTTCGATATTTGCCAAGCGCGGAGCCGCACTTAACAATAAATCAATCGTCCCAATAATATTACGGTGGGTACGTTGAATCGTCTCTAGCGTTTCCTTTTCGATTCCTGACTCACTGGCAGTCGCCGCAATATGTGGACGCACAGCCAGCAAGCGTTTATTGATCTGTTGTAACGCTGTGACCAACGCTCTATCAACGGGTACTTCCTTAACAGGAAAGGCCACGGGGTTTAACTTTTGAACAGAATCGTCCACTACTCCATCCGTTGCGTCAATATGATGACCTACGCCCGCGTAGAGGCTACTACAAGCGTCAAGGTTGCTACTCAATAAGAACCGCCACATCAAGGTCGACTTTAGCGGCAAAATCAGCGTCACTGCTACCGAAACGCCTGTCCCCAGTAGGATATTTAGCGCGCGGTAGATGCCGTCTTGACCAATGCTATTATTGCCTAAATCAGAGACAATCATCAACATAGTGATACCCGTTAACAGTCCTGTATACCCGAGCTGTCTGACGGCTAGATAGCCAATAATGCCACTGAGCAGACCAATGAGGGCATAGTCCACCCACAGCCATGCGCCTGCGTTCTGATTAAACCATAACACCCCAAGCGCAGTACCAATACCTAATAAAGTACCGATTACGCGCTCTTTAGCCTTGGTATAAATAGCGCCTTGGTATTGCAATAACCCTAGAATGATAAATACGGTAATAGTCGTCCATTCACCGTGCGGAAGATTGGTGACTTTATTGACCAATAAAGCCAGTATCACAGCCGTACCTAGTCGGGTGGCATGTAGGATATCTGCATGTTGGTAGCGAACATAGGGTTCGACAAATGGAGCAGTGATACGCTGATAAAGGGTGGGTTTCACGCAAGGCTACTCTTTTTGGGTGGAATGTTTAGGTGAGACATTCTAATAAAGTATTATTAAAATATCTCAATAACTAGCGGTAAGTATAAGTTAATATTCTATCAGCAAAATGACGGGCAAAAAATAACGCCTTTTACCTATTGTTCACAGGTAAAAGGCGTTATAAAAAATATCCTAGCACACTATATTGAAATCTACGCTATTGAAGACTGTTCATAAAATGACTTATCAAATTATTCATTGAGAACTGCATCAGTGTGAATGAATAATAGTCTATTGCGCTAGCGTATTACACTTCTAGGTAGTCTAGAATACCTTCCGCAGCTTCGCGGCCTTCCCAAATCGCGGTCACAACCAAGTCAGAACCGCGCACCATATCGCCACCAGCGAAGATTTTAGGATTCTGAGTCTGGAACTTGAAGGTTTGCTTTTCGGCTGCTAATACGCGACCAGAGCTGTCCATCGCCACTTGCTGAGACTCGAACCAATCAGCAGGACTTGGTCTAAAACCAAAGGCCATGATGACTGCATCACATGGGATGATCTCTTCAGAATTAGGAATTGGCTCAGGGCGTTGACGACCACGGTTGTCTGGTGCGCCTAACTGAGTAGTAACAACTTTTACGCCGTTAACTTTACCATTTAAGCCGATGATTTCGGTTGGCTGACGATTAAATAAGAACTCGACACCTTCCTCGCGAGCATTGACCACTTCACGGCGTGAACCTGGCATGTTTTCTTCGTCACGGCGATAAGCACAAACTACTTTTTCGGCGCCTTGACGGATACTGGTACGGTTACAGTCCATTGCTGTATCGCCGCCACCAAGTACCACCACTTTTTTACCTTTAAAGTCGATGTACTCTTCAGCGTCTTTTTCCCAGTCATTGCAACGGTTCACGTTGGCAATCAGGTAATCTAACGCATCGTAGACGCCTGTCAGCTCTTCACCAGCGAAGCCGCCGCGCATATAGGTGTATGTACCCATACCCATAAACACCGCATCATACTCAGCCAATAGCTCATCAATCGTGACGTCTGTACCAATCTCTGTCTCTAAACGGAATTCGATACCCATGTCTTCAAAGATCACACGACGATTGCGCATAACGTCTTTTTCCATTTTGAATTCAGGAATACCAAATGTCAGTAAGCCACCAATCTCAGGGCGCTTATCAAAGACGACTGGTTTGACACCATTTCTGACCAAAATATCCGCGCAACCCAGACCTGCTGGTCCCGCGCCAATGATAGCGACTTTTTTATCTGTCCAAACGACTTCAGACATATCTGGACGCCAGCCAAGTGCAAACGCAGTATCGTTGATATATTTTTCAACATTACCAATGGTAACTGCACCAAAACCATCATTTAACGTACAAGCGCCTTCACATAGACGATCTTGTGGGCAAACTCGTCCGCATACTTCAGGCAAGGTATTGGTACGGTGGCACAATTCAGCTGCCTGAAATATCTGACCTTCTGTCGCCAACTTTAGCCAGTTAGGAATATAGTTGTGTACTGGACATTTCCACTCGCAGTACGGGTTACCACACTCAAGACAGCGATGCGCTTGCTGAGCAACAGCTTCGTTTTCGAAAGGTTTATAAATTTCAACAAACTCTGTTGAACGCGTTGCAATGTCTTTTTTGGTTGGATCAAATCTCGGTACATCTAAAAACTGGAAGTTATTTTTTAAGCGTTTTGCCATGGTGCTATCTCTTTTATATAAGGCTCTTTTGCAGTGGGTGGCGACAGTCAGCGATGTTTGGTTTGTCTAAAATCTAAGACATATATCACTGCTGTCACGTACCTGCTGAAAACCTGTGAGTTAAAACGTCTCTAAAAACGGAACGCTGGCTAACCTGATTAAAGCGACTGCCGATCCATCAATACAATCCATCAATGCATTCCATTGATACGATAGGCAGTTACGTATCGGCTATTGTGGGTCGGCCATGGTAGTTTTAAGAAGGCTTGCAATGTTCGCCGCTTTTGGCTTAACCAAATAGAACTTACGAACATAGTGCTCAAAGTCATTCAGAATTGTCTGACCCCATGCACTGCCTGTTTTATCTACATGAGCTTCAATCACTTGTTGCAAATGAATGCGATGCTCTTCTGTTTGCTCGCTTGAAATACGGTTTAGATCGATTAGCTCATGGTTGCAACGGTCAAAGAAGTCGCCTTCCATATCGAGTACATACGCAAAACCACCCGTCATACCAGCACCGAAGTTGAGTCCAGTACGTCCAAGAATCGTGACGATACCGCCAGTCATATACTCACAGCAATGGTCGCCTGTGCCTTCGATAACTGCGTGTGCGCCAGAGTTACGGACGCCAAAACGCTCACCTGCTGTACCAGCAGCGTATAGCTTACCGCCAGTTGCACCATAGAGACAGGTATTACCGATGATGGCCGTTTCTTGTGCTACAAAGTTTGAGTCTTTCGGCGGATAAATCACAATCTCACCGCCTGCCATACCTTTACCCACATAGTCATTGGCGTCGCCTTCAAGCTCGATATTTAAACCGCCAGCATTCCACACGCCTAGACTTTGTCCTGCGGTACCAGTTAGACGAAGCTTAATTGGCATATCGCTCATGCCAAGGTTGCCCCAGACTTGCGCAATCTCACCAGAAATACGAGCACCGATAGAGCGGTCACAGTTACCAACGAAATAGCTATAATCGCCGCCTGCCCCTTTGCGAATGTTCACAAGCATATCGCTAATCATCTGCTCAGCAAGCAAGCCTTTATCAAACGGCTCATTACGCTCAACCTGACAAGTTTGTGCTTTGCCCACACTGGCTGGGTGACTAAATAGCAATGGCGTTAAATCAAGATGACGCTGCTTGTCCGTATTACCTTCTAAGATATCAAGCAAGTCAGTACGACCGACCAGCTCTTCCATACTACGAACACCTAGCGCCGCCAACCATTCACGCGTCTCGGTTGCGACAAACTTAAAGAAGTTAATCAACATTTCTGCTTCGCCAATGAAATGTTCATCACGCAGCTTGGCTTTTTGAGTAGCAACACCTGTCGGACAGTTGTTTAAATGACAGATACGTAGGTACTTACAACCAACTGCAATCATCGGCGTGGTACCAAAGCCAAAGCTCTCTGCACCCAAGATAGCAGCTTTTACTACATCTAGCCCTGTTTTTAGACCACCGTCAGTCTGGACACGCACCTTATCACGTAACCCATTCACTCGTAGAGACTGATGAGTCTCAGCCAAACCGAGCTCCCATGGTGAGCCTGCATGATGGATAGACGATAGCGGAGACGCTGCCGTACCACCGTCATAGCCCGAGATAGTAATCAGATCGGCGTAGGCTTTTGCAACGCCTGTCGCGATCGTACCAACACCTGGACGTGAGACCAATTTAACCGATACCAATGCATCTGGATTGACTTGTTTTAAATCAAAAATCAGCTGTGCCAAATCTTCGATAGAATAAATATCATGATGCGGCGGCGGTGAAATCAAAGTCACACCTGGCACCGAATAACGTAAGCGTGCAATCAGCGCGTTGACTTTACCACCAGGTAGCTGCCCACCTTCACCAGGCTTGGCACCTTGGGCTACTTTAATCTGCATGACTTCAGCGGAACGAAGGTAGGCAGGTGTGACCCCAAAACGACCAGAAGCAACTTGCTTGATTTTTGAGTTGCGCAATGTGCCATAACGCGCAGGATCTTCACCGCCCTCACCAGAGTTTGAACGACCACCGATGGTATTCATAGCCATCGCAATCGACTCATGCGCTTCAGGAGATAGCGCCCCTAGCGACATACCAGCTGAGTCAAAACGCGTCAAGATTTCAGAGATATCTTCTACTTCATTGACATCGATACTGTTATCGGTTTTCAGTTGCAACAAATCACGTAAAGTAGCAACTGGACGGCTATTAACTAGATCAGCATAATTGCGATAGTTATCGTAATCACCAGTACGTACTGCAGTATGCAGGCTGTTAATCACATCAGGGTTAAAGGCATGGTACTCTTTGTTGAAGACGAACTTAAGCAGACCGCCCTGATCTAGAGGAGCGCGTCGCTTAAACGCATTGGCAGCCAATTGCGCTTGATCAGCAGCAAGGTCTGCAAAGGTAGCGCCTTTGATACGGCTTTGTACGCCTTTAAAGCATAAATTGACGACTTCTTCTGAAAGGCCAACCGCTTCAAACAACTGCGCGCCGCGATACGACACAATGGTAGAGATACCCATCTTTGATAAGATTTTCAGCAAACCTTTATCCAAGCCTTTGCGGAAATTAACACGGGCTTGAATCGGATCACCGAGTAGCTCACCAGTCGCGACCAAATCATCAATGACATCATATGCCAGATATGGATATACACAAGTTGCACCGAAGCCAATCAATACCGCTATTTGATGTGAATCACGTGCCAGACCCGTCTCAATGATTAAGTTAGCATCGGTACGAATACCTTGCGAGATTAGATAATGATGCACAGCACCAGTAACCATAATGGCATTGGCGGGTACTTTGTCTGCATCGATATCTTTATCAGACAAGACAATCAACGTATTACCCGAGCGTATGTTATCTGCTACCTGCTCGCAAATAGCGACGATAGCATCAGATAGTTCTAAAGTACGGTCATAGTTCAGATCAATGCGAGTCATCTTGAACGCTGGATCATCCAAAGTTTCAAGCTGCTGCATTTTGCTGGCTGACAATACTGGCGATGACAAAATAATACGATGAGCGTCTCTCGCAGATGGCGCAAATACGTTAGTCTCAGCGCCTAAACAGGTCTGCAACGACATTACGATTGATTCACGTAATGGATCGATTGGCGGATTGGTCACCTGTGCAAACTGTTGGCGGAAGAAATCACCGACATGGCGAATTTGCTGCGACAGTACAGCCATTGGCGTATCGTCACCCATTGAACCGACTGGTTCTTGACCATTTTCAGCATTAGGGCGAATGATTTCTGTACGCTCTTCATTGGTGATGTGATACATCTTTTGTAGCGCTTTTAGCTTATCACCGCGGCACGCTTGCGTTGCTAATGTCTCTTCTAGACGCTCATCATCACGAACACGCGTCGCTTCTTCACGCAACCATTTGCGATATGGATGCGCCGTTTTTAGTAAAGTTGCAATAGCAGTCGTATCTAAAATTTGACCAGTCAACGTATCAATGACCAGCATTTGACCAGGTCCAACGCGACCTTTTGCCAGCACGTCTTGCGGCTCGTAATCCCAAACGCCAACTTCTGATGCAACAGTGATATAGCCGTTCTTGGTAGTTACCCAACGTGATGGGCGCAGACCGTTTCTATCGAGCATACAGACCGCATAGCGTCCATCTTGAATGACTAGACCTGCTGGACCGTCCCACGCTTCCATATGCTGCGAGTAAAACTCATAAAACGCACGCAGATCCATATCCATGCTATCAACGTTCTGCCACGCTGGTGGTACTAAGATCGACATCGCATGGAACAGGTTCATACCACCAGACATAAGCACTTCGAGCATATTATCTAGGCTTGATGAATCTGAACCGGTACTATTTACAAGTGGTGTCAGCTCATTCAAGTTAGGCAGTTTGTCTGATTTTAGCTTTGGCGTACGGGCTTTAGACCAGTTGCGGTTACCTGTAATGGTATTTAACTCACCATTGTGCGCAAGATAACGGAATGGCTGTGCCAGTGGCCAACGCGGCAAGGTATTGGTTGAGAAACGCTGATGGAATACTACGATATGTGATGCCAAACGCTCATCTTGCAAATCCAAGAAAAACGCTGGTAAATCTGAAGGCATTACCAAGCCTTTATAAATAATGGTCTGACAACTCAATGAGCATACATAGAATAGCTCATCATCCGTCAAACGCTGCTCTGCTTTTTTACGTGCAACAAACAGCTTACGGTTGAAGTCATCAGCTGCCAAGTCATCTGGCGCATTAACGAACACTTGCTTAAAGTCTGGCAATGTCTCACGACCAATCTCACCAACAATACTCAAGTCGAGTGGTACATCACGCCAGCCAGCCACTTCTAATCCTTGGGCGGTAATCTCATCGCTTAATACTTGTTGGCTATGCTTGGCTTTATCGCTATCTAAATTAACGAACACCATACCGACAGCAAAGTTGTCCGTAATAGCAAATTGCTGCTCGTCAGCAATCTGTTTAAAGAAATCGGTAGGCGTGGCCAACAGTAAGCCACAACCATCACCAGTTCTACCGTCAGCAGCAACACCGCCGCGATGTGTCATACAACTTAAACTATGAATGGCAGTTTTTACCAAATCATGGCTCGCTTCACCCTCAATATGGGCAATTAGGCCAAAACCGCAATTATCAGAAAAATCATCTGGCGTGGCCAGGTGTGTTTGTGAGGAAATCATTGACATAGCTTGTCCTTTTAAGTAGACGGGCAACTTACATTTCCAATGCGGAGTATAAGTTGGTACCCGTAAGCAGAACGGGCTGATAGTGGATATTCGTGTGTTCGAATTAGCAAATAGTGCAATGCTCGATAGACATCATACTCTAAGAGAAAGTAAAACCCTTGACCCTCCTGGTCATTAGCTGATGTCTTGACATGTGGTCCGTGTATCAAAAGATAGTAAGTAGCAGCCCTTGGCAACGGGAGAATCTACGCCCTTAAATGCCAGTTACTCAATCAGTGATATCTAATGCCATTCATTTAAGCATCATTTGTTATGTTGTCATGTCTAGCATTTAAAGCTAAGCATACAATAACTTAATAACGGTGCACTTGTTTATCTTGAATATCTGACGCTCTGTATTCAAGCACTTTGTTTACCCTAAAAAGAGTGACAATAAGAGAGGTTGCGTCACTTACGATAACCTTATTATAGATAGTAAGTAACCGCGCTTGAGACAATAATATTTAGTAAAGAACTCTAAAAACTAAGAAAAAACCACTAAATAGTTGTTAAATAGACATTTTTTACGATAACTATACAGAACGTCGCCCACAGTTATATTAGTTAATGATTGTCGAAAAATCTAGTCTTTTCTATCGATTCATCAGCCATAAATTGTAAGAGGACTTATTACTATTGGTTATAGGACAAATAAAACTGCTATTAAAATTTTAATGTAAACCATATAAGTGACATTTAGCAAAAGGCTTTGATAATACTAAGCAATAGTAGCTTGCCGCTTATTGTGACGATAAAACTATTTTGTATAGCGCTAAAAAAACCCACTGACCAGATAGCTAGTGGGTTTAATTAATCAAGCAAAAACTAATTACTCTTGTCTTCTATTAGCGCTTTTATACTATCACTATTATTTTTAGGAGGATTAGCGTTAGCACTTTTGCCATTAGCATTTGAATTGTTGTTTGTGCTACTAGGGGGCTTAGGCGTTGGCACGACTGGTGGCTTTTTACTAGTAGAGTTCTCCGTCGGTGCCGTAGGCTTTTTATTTTCTGACGCCGCGGGCTTACTTGCGTTGTTTTCGTCTTTTGGAGATGCTTCAGATATTGTCTGCGTCTCACCACCAACCGTACGCTCTTCACTAACAGATAACGTGGCAGAGGTATCTACCGACTGACGAATACTCTCTTGAGCGGTGCTACTATTGTTGCTTTCTTTGTTACCTCTATTACTGTTAGCACTGGCTGCTTGAGCAGCGGCGTCATCAGCTTCTTCTTGCAAACGAGCAGGCACTTCACGCTTGGTAGGTTTTAAATCGACGGCACGTGTACGTTTTGTACTTAGATCTTTTACTGGATCAGGACGCTCATAATTATCAATGATACTGACATACCGATTAATCTCTTCTGGCAGTACACGTACATTTGTAGGTAGCTTAAAGTCTATTAACTTTGCTGCTCCTACTGCTTCTTGCGGACTGCTCATAATCCCATAAGTCAGCATATAACGGACTTGTTTTTCATCATCAAGATAACGGAAATAAGCGAATTTATCGCGATCTTGACGGCCTTCTAAGTAACTAACAATCACATCGTTTTCAGCGACATTCATTACTTGAACAGTCCACTTGCCTTTGTTAGCTAGCAGATAACGCTTGTCTTTGAACTCGTCCGGATAATCGCGCAAATCTCGAATCGTTGCATCAAAGTTAATCGGTTGCACATCCGTATCTAACTCATGTAGCGATTCAACTTTTAATGGTTGCTCAAACTCTTCATTCAAAATCTCTGGCGCTGATATCGGTGCATTTTCAATTTTGGCACCCATGGCTGGCGTTTGACTAAACATCCATACTAACGCTGTGACCACCCCTAAAAGCAAGGTCACTATTAGCCAAATCAGTGCTTGACGACTGTATGATTGGCTAGCAGTACGCGTTTTTGTTTTTGATGTTGCCATGAGGCGGTCCTTGGTAAACACATGTTTTACAGCATGATATAGATGCTTATTCAAACAGAGGTACAGCTAACCAGTCGGCTATAAGTACGAGATTTTAGTATAAATATATAAACGATAAGTTCTTGAGACGTTACGCGCTATGTTTTGACAAAACTTCATGCAATAGCTCGCTGTCAAACTCATTAGTCATTACCGCATCGCCTATTGATTTTAACAAAATTAGGCGGATTTGTCCGTGTTTCACTTTTTTATCGTGGCCCATCAAATCTAAAGCAGTGTCTACATCGATATCTGGTGGCGTAATAGGTAAGTTTGCCAATTCTAAAACACGCTTAATACGTATAACTTCATCATCAGTTAGCCAGCCAATTTTTTGCGATAGCTCGGCTGCTTGTACCAGGCCAGCCGCTACTGCTTCGCCATGTAACCAGTTGCCATAGCCTTCATGCGTTTCAATCACATGACCAAAAGTATGACCAAAGTTCAATAGCGCGCGCACACCTGACTCTCTTTCGTCTTGTGCCACTACATCGGCTTTGTACTGACAGCAGCGCTTTACAGCTTCACCAAGTACTGCCAAGTCAAGCGCCATCATTGCAGGCAAGCTTGCCTCAAGCCACGTTAAAAACGCCTCATCCATAATAAGGGCATATTTAATAATCTCGGCCACCCCAGCCGACAACTCACGAGCAGGTAGTGTCTTAAGCGTACTCATATCAGCAAGCACCATTTGCGGCTGCCAAAAAGCACCAATCATATTTTTACCTTGCGGATGATTGATACCTGTTTTACCACCAACACTAGAATCTACTTGTGACAGTAGCGTCGTTGGAATTTGGATAAAATTGACACCGCGCATAAAACTGGCAGCAGCAAAGCCAGTCATATCTCCGACCACACCACCGCCAAGGGCAATAAGTGTCACATCGCGATTGAAGTGTTCTGTCATTAGCGCATCATAAATCTGATCAATACTTGCCTGATTTTTGTATTGTTCTCCATCTGGCAGTACGCACACCTTTACCACAAACTGCTCTGCTAGCTCATCTTCTAATACTTTTAAGTATAAAGGTGCCACAGTGTCATTAGTGACGATCAAAACCTGACGACCACTGATATAAGGCGTGATTTGCTTCGCCATACTGCTATGTTCAGTCGTAGATTTTTCAGTAATGACAATAGGATAATCATGACTTTGCGTATGAACTATTAGGCCATCATGAAACGGCATTACCATGTGATACTCCTAAAGCATTTCTAATGAGGTAAAAGTAATTGAGTCTACATATCAATCGTAGTTGCCAGTCTATTACTAATCTTCTTGGTGCGCCGATGCGTCGGTAGTGCAGTCGACGAATGATTCTAGCTGCTGCATCAATTGATTGACCATGTGGCGTGGATACGTGTGACCCGTAGGCATAATAATATGGGCGACTTGGCGATAGAGTGGATCGCGAGCACTATACAAATCTTGCAGTATTTTTCTAGGATTAGGCTGCTGCAATAATGGTCGAGACTTGTCTTTAGAGGTACGTGCCAGCTGCACCTCGACAGGTGCATTAAGATAAACGACGATGCCACGCTGTTTTAGAAACTCTCTGTTTTCAGCACACATAACTGCACCGCCACCGGTCGCCAATACGATTTGAGAGTTTTGGGTCAATTCATCAATGGCACGCGTTTCACGCTCACGGAAACCTGCTTCGCCTTCTTTGGCAAATATCCAAGCAATGTCAGCACCTGTCTGTGATTCAATATACCAATCACTGTCTACAAATGTGCGACCTAACTGCTTGGCAAGCAGTTTTCCGATTGTCGTCTTCCCTGCTCCCATCGGACCCACTAAAAACACCGACGGTAATTCCTGCCCCATAATACTTACTCAGCTAAATTAGGTATGATACAACGTCATTGTTATTCTGGCTAGTAATGAGCTGTGATTATTGTGAGTAAAATTTAGAGCACACCATTCATCGGTACATACATAGATATCGCAATACTAAAATCCCTAATTGCGCGCATAAAAAAAGCAAGCTCTATGGCTTACTTTTTTTAACAATTAGTTAATCGCTTTATGACTAGTTCAGACGACTAGTACCGTCATTAATAAGCTTTGGAGTTACGAAAATCAGCAGCTCTTCTTTGTTATTACTACGTACATCACGACGGAAGGCACGGCCGATATAAGGCAAGTCTCCTAAGAAAGGCACCTTATCTACACCGTTATTGGTACGGTTTTTGAAGACGCCGCCTAATACCACTGTCTGACCATCTTCAATAATAACATTGGTTGATATAGAGTCCTCGGAGATGGCAACCTGATTATTGATAATAGTCGGCGTTCCGTTAGTAATGACCAATTGCAAACCAATTTTACCATCAGGTGTGATGTTTGGTGTCGCTTCTAGACTTAATGCAGCCTCTTTAAAGCTGGTTGTCGTCGCACCACTGGCTGATGCTTCTTGATACGGAATCTGAGTACCAGAAGAGACCTTTGCTGTCTGCTTGTCCGCTGTCAAAATCTTAGGTGTAGAAATAACTTCACCACGGTTGTCCGCCTGTAGTGCTGACAACTCAAGATCGAGCATCACATCAGACATACTGAGCAAACCAAAGGCGATACTACCCGCTGGGTTAGAAACGCCTAAATCGACGTTTAAGTTATCAGGGCGACTAATATCATACGAAGGATAAGAAACTGTTTGACCATTTACGGTCGTCGTCTCTACATCAAAATCTTTTAAATCCCATAAGGTTTGATCGCTACCACCAACCAATAAGCTGCGGTTATTAGCTGCACCGTTTGACAAGATACCCCAGCGAACACCAATCTCTTTACTAAAGGTATCAGTTGCACTGACGATACGTGCTTCAATCATGACCTGACGAACAGGAATATCAATTTTGCTGATTAATTTATGAATATTTTCGATACTATCAGCCACGTCTTTGATAATCAAAGTATTGGTACGTTCATCAACCGTTACCGTCCCACGATTGGATAACAACGTATTATTATCCTCACGATTTGCGAGGCCACTACTATTACCGGTCGCGCCGCTACCTTGCGAAATAAGGGTTAAAACATCTTGTGCTTTTGCATAGCTTAAACGAATATACTCAGTACGCAAAGGTGCGTAAGATTGAACAGCTTGCTGTGCTTCTAGTTCACGTGCTTCTTGCTCAGCGAGCTCAGTAGAAGGCGCCACCAAAATCACATTGCCATTTTCACGCTTGCCTAGATTTTTACTCTTAAGTATGATGTCGAGGGCTTGATCCCAAGGAACATTGATCAAACGCAGGGTGATGTTGCCAGCAACGGAATCACTTGCCACGATATTCATTTCAGTAAACTGCGCCAAAATATCTAAGACACTACGAACCTCAACATCTTGGAATTCCATAGATAGCGGTTCGCCACTATAGACTCTTTCTTCCAGCGTCGGTTCACGTAATAGCTCGGGCTTTTTAATACCAATATTCAGCTGGTTACCTGATTGGTAGGCTTGATACTCATAATCGTCATTCATGTTAATGGTGACGACGCCATTCTGTCCTTGGTTTTTGGTATCAATACTACCAATAAGACCACTGTTAATATTCAATCGGCGTAGTAAGTTTCTCGGAACCGTACTACCAGTCAAACGTACGACAAGTTTATTACCTTGACGCTGCACATCTACTGGAATGGCTTCGTTGGCAAGTACCATGCTGACATTACCGCCGCCGTCGTTACCT
The DNA here is from genome assembly GCF_947500265.1 of uncultured Psychrobacter sp. GTDB lineage: Bacteria > Pseudomonadota > Gammaproteobacteria > Pseudomonadales > Moraxellaceae > Psychrobacter. The sequence goes on from NZ_CANMRN010000010.1 coordinate 84,328, forward strand.
GCTGAAAAATTGACTGCGCTTAGCCCATCATAGCTATACTGCTTACTTACTTGTGAAGCTGCCAATTGAGGATTCAAAAGCGGATTGACTCTGACCACCATCGTATCAGCTGGTACTTCGTTCTTCACGACAACCTTGCTCGTAGTACGTACAGGTGCCACTGGTACGGTAGAGCTCTCAACAATAGGCGTAACAATTGCGGTCGTTGTCATACTATTATTGTTATTGAGCACATCTTGAATCGGGTCGCTAGTAATGACGGGACGATTTGGGTCAGTGATGGTCAGCAATAAATCATTGCCTTCAATCGCTGTCGTATAATTTCCTGACTCTTTTAAACCAACAATGAGGCGCGTGGTACTGTCACTACTTAGCGTAGTAACGTCATTAATCGCACCGATGTTATATTCGTTAAAGCGGCTAGCAAGCCCATTCTGTACTTGTTCGAAATCTAGGACTAAGCGACTAGGGTCATCAAGCTGATAGGCTGCAGGCAATACTGGCAATCCTGTAAATCCCAAACGCATTTGCGTCACTGCAGGTGCGGTCTGCACTACAGAGACATTATCGATGCGCTGTGTAGCATGAGCACTATTAGTTACAGCCACCATACTGACTGCCAGTGCTGAAATGGCAAAAGCAGAAGACATGCGGTTGCTCATCATCATTACCTTGTTATTGCGTACTGTCATTATTTATTCCTCAAAAAATCTGCCGACTTAGCTTATAGGGGATACCAGCGACTGGGGTTTTTCCACAAACCCTGCGCGGCTATCTGGCACAATTTCAATCAAGTTAACCTGGGTCGGCGTGATTTCAACAATACGGCCGTCATTCAATCCAAGATAATCGCCTACTTTAACACTCGCAACCGAACCATCAGGACGTTGTATCAAGGCATATCGCTGACCTTCGGGCGAAATCACTACACCTCGGAAGACCAATTGCGACAGTTCATACTGCTCAAGCGGTTCTTTGATTCTGTTGATATCTGGTCGTACACCATCTATGGGAGTGGTCGGGCCTTGTACATTGACTAAACTCGGTGGTAAAAATGGACTACGCTGCGAACTAGCGCTATATACAAAATCTTCTACCAGCTCGGCTTTAGGCGGCGGCTCAATAGGCTGTGCAGGCTGATTGCGGATATCGGTCATTGCCTGTTCTGCCATACCTATACGGTCACTACACCCAGTCATAGATAAAACAGCGACACTTAAAACCAATAGTATGGGCATTCTTTGAATACTCATTAGTTGCCTCCTGCATTTGCATCAGTAGCAGCGGCTGCATCACCTTCAGGAGCCGCTTCTTTAGAGCGATAAGTCTTAGTTTGCAAGACTAGATTAAGCTCTGGTAAAACGTCCAACGTAGGCTGTGGATTGCTGACTTCAAAATCATGCATCGTAATAATTCGAGGCAGTGCAGCAAGGCCACTGATAAAGCTACCAAACTGATGGTATTCGCCTAAAGCAGCAATACGTATTGGCTGCTCAATAAAGAATTCGTTTTCAATTTCAGGCTCTACTGAAATATCCTGAAAACGGATATTGCTACCAACGCCTGTCATGTTTATGCCTTCCACCAATTCTGACACACGTGTATCTTTTGGCAACTGATCTAACAAAGTATTAAATTCAGTTTCCATTTGAATAACTTGCGATTGATACGCTTTTAAATGACGTGCACGAGATTCTTTTTCACGGTAGCTATCAAGCAAGGTCTGCTGCTGGCTTTCAGCCGCATTGATCTCATCGATTTTGCTACTGATGGGTAATGCCCATGACAATGCTGCGATAAAAGTGATGATAAGACCAATCACTGTCACCTTTACAGGTAATGGCCAGCTGCCATAGTTTTCTGAATCTAACGACTCAAAACTACGGCGAAACTCATTTAGATCAAATTGCTTTTTTGGCTTTAAAGCAGATTTTTTGGTTTTAGAGAGGCTCTTTTTGCGGATAAGCTTCATAATGCACCTCCTAGACCAGTATCGGTATCAGCAGCAGTCGGAGTTTCAGATTGTACTCTAGTCGTTACTACAAACTGTACGTAGCTGTCTTCAGGATAAACGGGGCGCGCCTGCTCACCAGTATTCACCGTATTATTGAGGGCTGGAGCAGCCTCATAAGCGCTAATATTCTGCTGAATGTTACTTACTGCTGAGTTGCCCATCCATTTACTGTTGTCAAGGTTACGAATTAGACTGGACACAATATTTGGATTATCCGCTAAGCCTGTCAAAGTTAGCGTATCACCTTCACGTTTAAGGTTATTTAGATAAAGCGCTGGGGGAATAGCTTTAGCAAGATCATCCCATAAGCGTACAGGCACAGGACGTCGCCCCTGCAAGTCTTGAATAACTTGCATACGTGAAATAATGTCTTCACGGCGCTGCTCTAAACTGTCGATCTCGGTCAATGCGGTGTCTAAGCGAGTGTTTTCTTGTTCGATCAATGCGTTGGCATCAAGCTGCTCATCAAGTTCATTATTGAAATAACTCCATGAAGCAAAAGCTGCTAATAGCGTCAGTAACGTCACCGCCACTATCAATGTCATAAACTCTTTGTTACGACGTTCACGCTCTTCTTGTCGCCAAGGTAAAAGGTTAATACGAGCCATTAGTCAAAGCTCCTTAACGCAAGACCGCATGCAGCCATTAAGCTTGGCGCATCGACCGCCAATTGCTCATTATCGATATTTGGTGCAATAGTCATATTGGTAAAAGGGTTGGCAACACTGACAGTTACACCCAGCTTTTGTTGTGCCATACCAGCGAGACCTGCAATAGAACTGCTGCCTCCTGCAAGCACCACATGATCGATACTGCTATATTGACTTGATGAAAAATAAAACTGTAAAGAGCGAGTGATTTGTTGAATGGTATTTTCTATAAAAGGGGTCAGTACTTCAGGATAGTAATCATCAGGCAAGGTACGTTCGCGTTTACTTAGTGTCGCTTCTTCTGCTGACAGACCATAGCGATTTTGTATTGCCTCGGTCAGCTGAGCACCACCAAATAACTGCTCACGACTATAAATAAACTCACCATTCTTGGCAATATATAATGTGGTCTGATTATGGCCGATATCTACCAACGCTACCAGTTCTGGTACATTTGGCAGACTATCTACCATCAATCCAAACGCACGCTCGATTGCATGAGACTCGATATCCATGACTTTCGTTTGTAGTCCACCAAAGGCTAAAGCATCAACACGTTGGTCGACGTTTTCTGAACGAGAAGCAGCAAGCAATACCTGAACCATATCTTCACTAACCAAAGACGGTCCTAATACTTCAAAGTCTAGATTGACGTCTTCTAAGGGATAAGGCACATACTGGTCGGCATCTAAACGTATTTGCGCCTCACGCTCTACATCGCTGAGTGTCATATCCATATCAATGATTTTAGTAATCACTGCAGAGCCAGAAACAGCGGTCACAGCATTGCTACCCGCGACTTGGCAGCGTCTTGCCAAGCTCGTTATAATATTACCGGCAGCTTCTGTGTCTACTAGAATCTTATCAACCACGATACCTTCCGGTAGTCTTTCAATACCATAAGATTTTAGGTGAAACATGCCTTGCTGACGCTGTATGTCAACCAACTTTACTGAAGTGGCACAAATATCCACGCCAATCAAATGTCGACTTTTGGAAGTAAATAGCCTCACTAGCTCTATACCTTATATTAAGTGTACAATCTGGTAGTTATTTGTAATAATTCAATACAATACTTTACTTAATTGATAGATTCAAGCATTTAAAAATATATTAAGGCCAACTTACACATTTATTATGACCTGCCTATTTTGTTCAATGTATAATAATATTGTCTGCTACAAATTCTAACTAATAAGTCTTATTATGGCCAAAACAAATGCTACCGCTCGTCTCATTCGCTTTTTGGTGGGACTCTTTGTCGCTTGCCTAGCATTGGCAGTTGTTCTAGCACTTGCTGTACCTATTGGTTTTTATGGGATGGCCATGTATCTATCGCCGACCCTACCTAGTACACAAGAGATTAAAACAGCTAAACTAGAAATGCCATTACAGATTTATAGTAGTGATGATAAATTGATTGGTCAGTATGGCAATCGTTTATCGTTACCAGTTAGTTTTGATGAGATTCCTGAAGATTTAACTCATGCTTTTTTAGCGGCCGAAGATGCTTCTTTCTTTCAGCATAGCGGAATTAGCATTAAAGGTCTTGGTCGCGCTGTCACCGAAGCAGTCACTGATGACGATGGCCAAACAGGTGGCTCCACTATTACGATGCAGGTCGCCAAAAATTACTTCTTAAGTCCAGAACGTACTTTAAACCGTAAACTAACAGAATTATTTTTGGCCCGTAAGATCGAAGACGAACTGAGCAAAAACGACATCTTGACACTATATGTCAATAAGATCTATCTAGGCGAAGGCGCCTACGGCATTCGCGCTGCGGCTAAGAAATATTATAGTAAGTCATTAGACAATCTAACTATTGCTGAAATGGCGATGTTAGCAGGTCTACCAAAAGCCCCTTCTAAATATAATCCTGTTGCCAATCCTAGCCGTGCATTGACTCGCCGTAACTGGATCGTTGGACGCATGCACGAACTTGGCTATATTACCAAAGCTCAGTACGATGAAGCGGTCAACTCCCCTATAGGTATCAACCTATATAAAGAAAAGCTCGATGTAAACATGCCTTATTTGGCAGAAATGACGCGAGCTTCTTTGGTCGAACGTTACGGCGATCAAGTCATGCACGGTGGTTGGCGCGTACGTCTCACAGTAGATAGTAAAGCGCAAACAGATGCAGAAGCAGCAGTAGTAACAGGATTGATTGCCTATGAGCATCGCCATGGTTGGCGCGGGGCTGAAGCAAATGATGAGCCTCTCGAAAACTTCCGACGCTACAGCAATATGTCTCCTGCTAAAGTGACTAAAGTCAATTCTCGTAGTTTTAATGCGGTTCTACAATCTGGTGAAGAAGTGACCGTTAATTGGTCTGGTATGAAGTGGGCACGTAAATATATTTCTGCTGACCGTATTGGTTATTACCCTAGCAATGCCAGTCAAGTTGTTAAGAAAAACGATATCGTTCGTGTGATACCTACTTCAAATGGCAACTGGCAATTAGGTCAAATACCTAAAATCCAAGGCAGCTTGGTTTCGTTGAATCCAGAGACTGGTGCTGTCAATGCATTGGTTGGTGGCTTTGATTTTAACCACAGTAAGTTCAACCGCGCTCTACAAGGCTGGCGTCAACCTGGCTCTACCATCAAACCACTTGTTTATACGGCCGCTTTAGAAAAAGGTTATCGTCCAGATACCATCGTGTCTGATAAAGCTATCCAAGTAGGTGACTGGAAACCCAAAAACTCTGATGAACGTTTCTTAGGTGATATCACTTTACGTCGTGGTTTATATTTATCTCGTAACCTCGTATCCATTCGCTTGTTACAAGCTATCGGTATCTCAAGTACGCGCAACCTATTAGATGAATTCGGTCTTGATAAAGAAAAACTGCCGACAACCTTGTCATTAGCACTCGGAGCAGGACAAGCCACCCCTTTACAAATGGCCACGGCTTACTCAACTTTCGCGAATGGTGGTCATCGTGTCCAACCTTACTTTATTGAACAAATTTACAATTATAAGAACGAGCTGTTGTTTCAGGCAAATCCACGTCAAGCATGTGCACTATGCTTTAACGAAAAACTTGAAAAGGTTAATAGCAGCTTAGTTGAAGAGTATGAGAAGTCAATTGAAGCGCTTGATGATAGCACTAATGAAATAACTGCCGATAATTCATCATCAGAAAGCAATGATGATAGCGAAACAGCAGATAAAGAGCTTGATTTAACGGTATATAACGCAGGTCCACAGTCAGACCGCCTGAAAGCACCTGCCGTACAATATGTAAGAGCCAAACAAGCGCCGCGTATACTGCAACCTAGAGTCGCTTTTGAGATGGCAGATATACTACGCGATGTAGTCCAACGCGGTACAGCGGTAAGAGCAAAGGCATTAGGACGTGATGATATCGGTGGCAAAACTGGTACCACCAATCAGGCCAAAGACGCATGGTTTGCAGGGTTCCATCCTACCAATGCGACAGTAGTATGGATGGGATTTGATCAACCATCTACTATGGGACGCCGTGAATATGGTGGTGTGGCAGCGCTTCCAGTTTGGATGGACTTTATGAAAGCCCAGCTTAAAGACACGCCAAGCCAATGGGTATCTATCAATAATCGCTCAAAATCTAGAAAGCAACAGCAAGACATCATAGAGATGACTGATGATGGCGTCCTAGTTAACGATGCCTCCAATAAATCAGCAAAACCAGTCAAGACTCAAACCCAGCAGCGTAAGCCTTCGGTTCCAGAGCCTACTGAAGATACCAGCACTCCACCATCAACAAAACCAAATAGCAATCGTAGTGATGACAGCATACCGGAGAATCCATTAACGGTAACACCAGTTGAAAGTATGCCTCCGATGCCAGAGTAACAAACAAAGCTATTTTTAGTTAATAAGAAAAAGGCTTATTCAGCAATGACTGAATAAGCCTTTTTTATGCGTTGTAGATTATGATCTACCCTACTTAATCGTCCTTTCAAGTGGTTCAATAAATAGCGATCAAAAAATAAATCTTCTGGTTTACTTTCTATTAGAATTCAACCATACCTGCACGCAGTTGTTCAATCAGCTCTAAAAGCTGATTACGCCATTCTCGTATTGTGGCCTCATCAGGCAGCCATTGATTAGATAAAGTGACAACATTGACAATCAAGTCTGGCGACGCTGAATGACTGCTTAGCGCTTCATTGACGATAGTATCTGGCGGTACTGCATACAGACAACGCTTATAAGCACGTTCTATATTTGCGATAAAACCTTGCTGCTGTAATTGCTGCAAACGCTGAATCTCAGGAGATACTTGCGTACGCTCGCTCAGTGCTTGTTCAATATCGAGCAAAGTTGGCGCTGTCATATTTAAGCTATAGAAATGACCCAACTCCTGAATAAATGCTAATAAAGCACCATGCAAATGAAAAATAGCAGTCTCACAGTGTGCTTGGTATAACTGCTTATCATTGGTACTTCCTGCAGATTGGCAAGATAAACGACAGAAATATAACTTTTGATTGGTTCGATCTGCTTGATATTTGGCGACGCGAGTTTTACCTGCCATTTGCTAATTATCCTTCTATGAGTAGTGAATTAGAGCATAATTCCAGTGTACTATTTTTTTAGATAATAGCACCATGCCTTTCTTAGTTTTTTATACGCACAAAAAAGCCAGCAACTTAGGCTGGCTTTTTTATCAAATTAAGAATGAATCAAAATACTTAATACGATTAATTATCTTGATTTAACTCTTGAGCAAATGCTTCGTCGAAGCTTGCAAAGTCTTTGCTATCAGTGCTTGCAGTCATATCAAACGCTGCATTCAAATCTTTATCTTGTAGCTTCTGATCTGCTTTTTCTTTGCGTGCTTTATGATAAGCAAGACCAGTACCTGCAGGAATCAAGCGACCAACAACTACGTTTTCTTTCAGACCACGTAGCTCATCTACTTTACCAGTCACAGCAGCCGCAGTTAGTACACGGGTTGTTTCCTGGAAAGAAGCCGCTGAGATAAAGCTTTCAGTTGCTAGACTTGCTTTGGTGATACCTAGTAATTGACGCTCGAACTGTACTGGGAATTTATCTTCCGCTTCTAGCTTCGCATTCAATGCTTTGATATCTGCATATTCGACCTGATCACCTTTGAAGTGACTTGAATCGCCGCCGTCAGTGATTTCAACTTTACGCAACATCTGACGAATGATAACTTCGATGTGCTTGTCGTTGATTTTTACACCCTGTAAACGATAAACGTCCTGTACTTCGTTGACGATGTAATCAGCAAGTGCAGTCTGACCTTTCAAACGCAAGATATCATGTGGGTTTTGTGGACCATCAGCGATCACTTCACCACGTGCTACCGTCTCGTTTTCGAAGACGTTAATTTGACGCCATTTCGGGATTAGCTCTTCATGTACTTCACCATCTTCATTAGTAATAATGAAGCGGTTCTTACCTTTAGTCTCTTTACCAAAGCTAACGACACCAGTCATTTCTGCCATGATGGCGTGATCTTTTGGACGACGTGCTTCGAACAAGTCAGCAACACGTGGTAGACCACCGGTAATATCTTTCGTACCAGAAGATGCTTGTGGTACACGGCCTAGAATCGAACCTGCTGCTACTTTTTCACCGTCGCTCACGCGGATGATAGTTTCAGCTGGTAAGAAGTAAACCACTTCTTTGCCTTCGTCAGTGTTCAAGATAATCGCAGGACGTAAGTCTTTTGCTGAGCTTGAACGGTCACGAGTAGCTAAAATCTCAAATGAGCTCATACCCGTCGCATCATCAACTTTTACTGTTGCAGTCATACCGTCAGTGATGTCACTGAAGCGTGCTGTACCAGCAAATTCTGTGATGATTGGATGCGTATGCGGATCCCACTTAGCGATAGTTTGACCGCCTTCAACCTGCTCTTCGTCTTTCACAAGTACGCTTGAACCGTACGGTACTTTATAGCGCTCACGCTCACGGCCAAGCTCATCGGTCAATGCGATTTCGGCTGAACGCGATACGATGACTAAGTGACCATCGGTATGCTGTACTGTTTTCATGTTCTCAAAGTGCGCTTGACCAGCATTACGTACAGAGATGCTGTTGTCTACAGATGCTGAGCTCGCTGCCCCGCCCACGTGGAACGTACGCATGGTTAACTGAGTACCCGGCTCACCGATAGACTGAGCTGCCATAACACCGACTGATTCGCCGATATTTACTTTATGACCACGTGCAAGGTCACGACCATAACACTGTGAACATACACCATGTTCGATATCACAAGTAATTACTGAACGTACCCAGATATCATCGATTGCGTTGTTATCAAGGACGTTAACCCAGTACTCATCGATCAATGTACCAGCTGGAATCAATACTTTATCAGCATCGTCATTATAAGTAACGTCACGAGCAGTCACACGACCCAGTACTAGCTCACCTAGCTTCTCAATGATTTCACCACCTTGGATATGTGGTTTCATGAGTAGGCCTTCTTCAGTACCACAATCATCACTAGTGATAACCAAATCTTGTGCCACATCAACTAGACGACGAGTTAAGTAACCTGAGTTAGCTGTTTTCAGTGCTGTATCCGCTAGGCCTTTACGTGCACCGTGAGTTGAGATGAAGTACTGTAGTACGGTCAAACCTTCACGGAAGTTGGCTTTAATCGGCGTCTCAATGATTGAGCCATCTGGTTTCGCCATCAAACCACGCATACCTGCCAACTGACGAATCTGTGCTGCACTACCACGAGCACCAGAATCTGACATGATAAAGATAGAATTGAATGACTTCTGCTCGTCTTCTTCACCTTGTGCATTGATAACTTTATCTGTTGCCAAGTTGTCCATCATCGCCTTAGCGACTTTGTCATTGGTACGTGACCAGATATCAACTACTTTGTTATAGCGCTCACCAGCAGTTACGAAACCTTGCTCGAACTGATCTTCGATTTCGCGAACTTCGCCTTCTGCCACTTCGATGATTTGCTTTTTAAGTGGTGGAATGACCATGTCGTCGATACCGATAGACACGCCAGATAGTGTTGCTTGAGCAAAACCAAGATACATCAATTGGTCAGCAAACATAACACTTTCTTTGACGCCAACTTTACGGTAGCAAGAGTTAATCAAACGAGAGATATTTTTCTTCGTCATCTCTTGGTTACACTCATCAAACGTCATACCTTTAGGCATGATGTTCCAGATAAGTAGACGACCAGCAACCGTATCTTTGATACTGATTTCTTTAGTCTCGTTACCGTCTTCGTCAATTTGCGTCTCAGTAACACGCACTTTGATCTTAGCGTTTACATGTAGATCGTTTGAACCAATTGCACGCAATGCTTCATTAACGGTAGCAAAAATCATGCTCTCGCCTTTGGCATTGATCGACGAGCGACTGATGTAATATAGACCTAGTACAACATCCTGAGATGGTACGATGATCGGATCACCGTTCGCAGGTGACAGGATGTTGTTGGTAGACATCATCAAGGCACGTGATTCAAGCTGCGCTTCTAGCGTCAATGGCACGTGAACGGCCATTTGGTCACCATCAAAATCGGCGTTGAATGCAGTACAAACAAGCGGATGCAACTGGATGGCTTTACCTTCGATCAGTACTGGCTCAAATGCCTGTAGACCCAAACGGTGAAGTGTTGGCGCACGGTTAAGAAGTACTGGATGCTCACGGATAACCATGGCCAGCATATCCCACACTTGTGGCTCTTCACGCTCTACCATCTTTTTGGCAGCTTTAATCGTAGTCGCTAAACCATGAGACAATAGTTTGTTATAAGTAAATGGCTTGAATAATTCTAGTGCCATTTTTTTAGGTAGGCCACACTGATGTAGACGTAGTGTTGGACCTACAACGATAACCGAACGACCAGAGTAATCGACACGCTTACCAAGTAAGTTCTGACGGAAACGACCTTGCTTACCTTTGATCATATCTGCCAAAGATTTTAATGGACGCTTGTTACTACCAGTAATGGCACGACCGCGACGACCGTTATCAAGCAACGCATCTACTGACTCTTGCAACATACGCTTTTCGTTACGTACGATGATATCAGGTGCGCTTAGCTCAAGCAGACGCTTAAGACGGTTGTTACGGTTTATCACACGGCGATATAGATCGTTTAGATCTGACGTCGCAAAACGGCCGCCTTCTAGCGGTACTAGAGGACGCAAATCTGGTGGTAGTACTGGCAAGATGTTCATTACCATCCACTCAGGCTTGTTATTAGAATCACGGAATGCTTCTAATAATTTGAGACGCTTAGACATCTTCTTAAGCTTAGTCTCAGAACCAGTTTGTGGAATCGCTTCGCGCAGCTCATCAATTTCAAGATCGATATCGATGTCTTTTAATAGGTCTTGAACGGCTTCAGCACCCATCTTGGCTGTGAATTCATCACCAAACTCTTCAAGCGCTTTGTAATAATCTTCATCATCAAGCAACTGGTACTTTTCTAAGCTAGTTAGACCAGGCTCAGTAACGATATAGCTTTCAAAATATAGAACGCGCTCGATATCACGTAGCGTCATGTCTAGCAATAGACCGATGCGGCTTGGTAATGATTTTAGGAACCAAATATGCGCTACAGGACTGGCTAGGTCGATATGACCCATGCGATCACGACGGACTTTAGCAGTGGTAACTTCAACACCACATTTTTCACAGATAACGCCTTGGAACTTACGGCGCTTATATTTACCACATAAACATTCGAAGTCTTTTACTGGGCCAAAGATTTTGGCACAAAAAAGACCATCACGCTCAGGCTTGAACGTGCGATAGTTGATGGTTTCAGGCTTTTTTACTTCGCCGTGCGACCATGACTTAATAACGTCAGGTGAGGCTAAAGTAATTTGAATGCTATCAAACTCTTGGTTACCGTTGCCGGTAGGGCTTTGCATGATATCGAGTAAATCTTTCAAGTTGCTTCTCCGTTATCTTTATAATCATCTGACAGCGTACCATTAACGCAGATAAGATGAATGAAGGCAATGAATAGGGTTGAGACAAATCACTAAAAGCAGCAGCAATAAAGCAGACTGCCTTTAGTGGACAACTAAGTTAAACAACGGGCTAGTTGCTTTGTTTTAACTCAATATTAATACCCAGTGATTTGATTTCTTTGGTCAGTACGTTAAACGACTCAGGCATGCCTGGATCCATATACTGCTCACCATCAACGATGTTTTTGTACATACGAGTACGGCCTTCAACATCATCCGACTTCACCGTTAGCATTTCTTGCAAGGTGTAAGTCGCGCCATATGCTTCTAGTGCCCATACTTCCATCTCACCGAAGCGCTGACCACCAAACTGAGCTTTACCACCCAATGGCTGCTGCGTTACTAGAGAATAAGAACCTGTTGAACGCGCATGCATTTTGTCATCAACCAAATGGTTAAGCTTGAGCATGTACATGTAGCCGACAGTTACTTTACGGTCAAACTTCTGACCTGTACGACCATCATATAACGTCTGCTGACCATCGCGATCCATACCAGCAAGCTCGAGCAAGTCTTTAACTTGGCTTTCTCTTGCGCCGTCAAATACTGCTGTACCCATCGGTACACCGCCACGTAAGTTGTCTGCTAGCGCCATGATGTCATCATCACTTAAGCTATCAAGATCAACTTGCTCACCGCCTACTTGGTTATAGATTTTGTCCAAGAAGTCACGTAGCTCTTTGATCGCTGCTTGCGATTTGAGCATACCGTCAATCTTCTCGCCCAATCCTTTCGCTGCCATACCCAAATGCGTCTCTAGAACCTGACCGATGTTCATACGAGATGGTACACCAAGTGGATTCAATACGATGTCAACGGTATTACCATTTTCATCATAAGGCATGTCTTCAACTGGCATGATGCGCGATACAACACCTTTGTTACCATGACGACCAGCCATCTTATCACCAGGCTGAATACGACGCTTAACCGCTAGATATACTTTAACGATTTTTTGTACGCCATGTTGCAAGTCATCACCAGCAGTCAATTTGCGTTTTTTCTCAGCAAACTTCACATCGATGTCTTTTTGCTTATCAACCAAGTAATCAGCGATTTGCGTTAGACGCTCAGAGATTTCTTCTTCTACTGGTTGGATATCAAGCAAGGTCTCAAGGCTCATATCTTTCATATCAGCCAAGGCCATAACCGTACCAGCTTTTAGACCAGCGCCGCCGCTGACTTTTTGGCCATCTAACAGATTACCAATACGACCACGTGCTGCTTCTTCAAAGATACGTAGCTCTTCTTTCAAATCTTTACGATAGCTATCAAGCTGCGATTTTTCAATCGCTCTTGCGCGTGCGTCTTTTTCAACGCCATCACGGGTAAAGACCTGTACATCAATAACCGTACCTTTACTTGAAGTTGGTACGCGTAGTGAAGTGTCTTTCACATCAGCCGCTTTTTCGCCAAAGATAGCCCGTAGTAGTTTCTCTTCTGGCGTTAGTTGCGTTTCACCTTTTGGTGTCACTTTACCCACTAGGATATCACCAGCGTCAACTTCAGCACCGATATAGACGATACCTGCTTCATCAAGACTTGATAGTGCTGCTTCACCAACGTTTGGAATATCAGCAGTGATCTCTTCTGTACCTAGCTTGGTATCACGAGCCACACACGTCAATTCTTGGATATGAATAGTAGTGAAACGATCTTCTTTAACTACTTTTTCAGATAACAAGATTGAATCTTCGAAGTTGTAACCATTCCACGGCATAAATGCGATGCGGATGTTCTGGCCTAGTGCTAGCTCACCAAGATCCGTTGATGGACCATCAGCCAAGATATCACCCAAAGCAATCTCGTCACCTTGGTTAACAATGATACGTTGGTTGATACAAGTGTTTTGGTTAGAGCGCGTGTATTTGATCAAGTTATAGATATCGATACCCGCTTCACCAGCAGTCATCTCGTCTTCGTTTACACGAACAACGATACGTGATGCGTCAACATCTTCAATCACACCACCACGCTTAGCGATCACACAAACACCAGAGTCACGAGCAACGTGACGCTCCATACCCGTACCTACTAACGGCTTATCAGCACGTAGCGTAGGAACAGCCTGACGCTGCATGTTCGAGCCCATCAAGGCACGGTTAGCATCATCATGCTCTAGGAACGGAATCAGACCTGCTGCAACCGATACTACCTGACTTGGTGATACATCCATATGCGTCACTTTTTCTGGCGGCATACGAACAAATTCACCATAGCTACGTACACTGACCATCTCGTCAGATAACGCGCCATCTTCAGTCATCGGAGAATCAGCCTGTGCAATGACAGTACCTACTTCTTCGATTGCTGATAGATACTCAATCACGTCAGTCACTTTACCATCAACCACACGGCGATAAGGCGTTTCTAAGAAGCCAAAGCTGTTGGTTTTAGCAAATGTTGCTAGTGAGTTGATCAGACCAATGTTTGGACCTTCAGGAGTCTCAATAGGACATACACGGCCATAATGGGTATCATGTACGTCACGTACTTCAAAGCCTGCACGTTCACGAGTTAGACCACCAGGTCCTAACGCTGATACACGGCGCTTATGGGTAACTTCAGACAACGGGTTGTTCTGATCCATAAACTGTGACAACTGACTTGAACCAAAGAATTCTTTAACCGCAGCCGCTACTGGCTTAGAGTTAATCAAATCTTGTGGTGACAAGTTGTCTGACTCTGCTGAGCTTAAACGCTCTTTTACGGCACGCTCAACACGTACTAGACCAACACGGAATTGGTTTTCTGCCATCTCGCCCACTGAACGAATACGACGGTTACCAAGATGGTCAATATCATCGACATCGCCGCGACCATTACGAATCTCGATAAGCTCTTTTAGAACGTTAACGATATCATCATTGGTCAACACACTGCGTTCACGCTGGATATCAGGATCATCAGTGTTATCAAATTCTAAACCAAGACGACGGTTGAATTTCATACGACCGACGTTTGATAAGTCATAACGATCTGCGTTAAAGAACATGCTTTCAAACAGTTTCTCAGCAGTTTCAACCGTTGGTGGCTCACCTGGACGCATTACTTTGTAGATTTCGATCAACGCTTCTTCACGGCTTGAGGTACTATCAGCACGTAGCGTATCGGCAATATAACTACCTTGGTCGATATCGTTGGTGAACAGAATGCTGAATTCTTTGATAGACTCACTGGCTTCAAACGCACTCAATTTAACCAATAATTCATGGTCGATTGGCGTGTTCGCTTTAGCGATGATTTCGTCGTTAACAACGATGTCTTCTGCTAAGATACGCTCGTATAGATACTCATCAGGCACAGCAATTTTCGTCATACCTGCTTCTTCAAGCTGACGGATACGGCGTGCGTTAATGCGTTTGCCCTGCTCTACGATAACGTCACCTTCAGGTGATACGATATCAAACTGAGCCATCTCGCCACGTAGACGATCGGCAACTAGATCAATTTCAAACGTCTCTTCGCCTTTATAAACAGCAACTTTATCAAAGAATAAATCTAGAATTTCAGAAGTTGTTAGACCAAGTGCGCGTAGAATGATTGACGCAAGTAGTTTACGGCGACGGTCAATACGAGCAAATACTAAATCTTTTGCATCAAATTCAAAGTCTAACCATGAACCACGGTAAGGGATAATACGTGCGTTATAAAGCACTTTACCACTTGAATGCGACTTACCTTTATCATGGTCAAAGAACACACCAGGTGAACGATGTAGCTGAGATACGATAACACGCTCAGTACCATTGATAATGAAAGTACCGTTAGCCGTCATCAAAGGCATCTCACCCATATAGACGCTTTGCTCACGGATATCTTTGATAGCAGCTTTGCTATCTTTGTCTTTGCTGTCTTTGTCTTTGATGATCAAACGGATTTTGACACGCATAGGCGCAGCAAACGTTGAACCACGTAAGATACACTCACGCTCATCAAATTCAGGCGTGCCTAAATAGTACTCAACAAATTGTAGCTCTGCGTTACCAGAGTGACTCTCAATTGGGAAAATAGAGGAATACGCAGCTTGCAAACCAGTATTCTCACGAGCTTTCGGCTTTTTGTGCTCTTGCAAAAATTGCTCGTAAGAATCTACTTGAATAGACAGTAAATAGGGAATGTCCATTACAGTGGGCAATTCAGCAAAACTTTTGCGAATACGCTTTTTTTCAGTATAAGAATATGCCATCGAGAGTCCTTACAGTAAACGTGGAAACAAATTAAAAGCGTGGCCAGTATGCATAAATACGATGCAAACGTGGCGACGTAAACGATAATATAAAACGGGTCTTCGTGTTCAGTTCATGTCTTTTCTGTCAATTACTACTTTACTCTTCAGTGCTTACCTAGCACACTTCACTTAATCTCGTCGTTGCTTGCTAGATTCATGGTAAGTGAATCAGTCTATATGACTGTTGCAACCAAAAAATTCAATATTATATAATCTATAACACATTGCCTATCAGGCTTACTTTACAAATACATTGCTGGGGAATAATGTCTATTAAGATTGCATCCATACCACTTGCCATCTAGACTACTTATTACCGAACTATGTTCCCTACACATACAAACTGTCTATAAGACTAAATATCGACAGTCATGCCAAACCAAGTAGGCAACTTATGATCAACAGCTTTTTTAAGAATACCGCTTTTTTCAGGATTAATAATCGGGGTAACTATAACTTTTAGAATCAGTATAAACTATAGTGTTGATAGGAAAGCATGCAGACACAAAAAAATGCCAAACATCTACAGACGTTTAGCTCATATTAACTGATTTCAAAAACTGGCATGTGTGCTTGCATGTATATCGTCTGTCCTTTTGATGGGTATCCACCGTGATGTTGCATACGTATGTTGGCAGACACAAAAGGTCAAGCTACGAATTATAGTAAAAAAAAGCTGGCAATGCAAGGCATTACCAGCTTTTTTTCGTACAGTGTTAAACTTATTTTAGTTCAACAGTTGCACCAGCTTCTTCAAGTTTCTTTTTCAACTCTTCAGCTTCAGCTTTAGATGCGCCTTCTTTGATTGGAGCTGGAGCGCTTTCAACCAAATCTTTCGCTTCTTTTAGGCCAAGACCAGTAGCTTCACGTACGGCTTTAATTACGCCAACTTTCTTCTCGCCAAAGCTGGCAAGAACTACGTCAAACTCGTCTTTTTCTTCAGCAGCAGCAGCAGCAGGACCAGCAGCAGCAGGTGCAGCAGCAACAGCAGCTGTTACGCCGAATTTTTCTTCCATGTCGCTGATTAACTCAACGATATCCATTACTGACATTTCAGCGATTGCATTTAACACGTCATCTTTAGATAGTGCCATGAGAACTCTCCGTTATCTGATAAAAATTAATTGATTCTAATATCGCCTTGATTGCTTGCCTAATGTGACAATAAAATGCAACCAAAATTAGCGATGTTAAAGTTACGTTAAAACAAGCAATTAAGCAGCTTCTTTTGCGTCTTTGATTGCCGCTACAGTGCGAACGAACTTGCCAGGAACAGCGTTCATAGTCTGGACAAGCTTGGTCACTGGTGCATTCATAGTAGCCATCAAGATAGAGATTGCTTCGTCGCGAGTTGGTAGCTTCGATACGCGCTCTAGCTCTTCTGGACCATAAACTTCACCACCGACTGATACTAATTTGGTCTCTAAAGCTTTGTTATCTTTGCTGAAGTCGAAAACGACTCGAGCAGCAGATCCCAAATCTTCCATAGAGAAAGCCAAAAGTAGTGGACCAGTCATACGGTCTGACATGCTCTCAAACTTAGTGCCTTCAAAAGCGCGTTTTGCTAGTGTATTTTTTACCACTTTCAAAACAACACCTTTATCACGAGCTTGTTCGCGCAGCTTAGTAAGCTGTGCAACACCAATACCGTGATATTCGGCAGCTACTGCTGAGTAAGCATTAGCAGCAACTTCAGACACTTCAGCCACAACTTGTTGTTTTTGTTCTAGCGTTAATGCCATAAGTTGACTCCTTTAATCTTATCAATCGACTTATAATAAAAGTGCCAAAAACAAGGTTTTTATGCGCTCAAACTGTAAGCTAAGACTGACTTGATACGACACATTACCAGTGGATTCAATTAATAAAAAAAGCATCTACTGGTAACGACTGATTACGGCACCGTTATCAGAATGACGTTGAGTAATAGTTTGAAGGTTATAAATAACCTTATCGCCCTATTCGCTCGTGTCTTAAACTGTGTGGGCCACCGTCTGCGTAGGACAACTAAGATTTTCATCTGTCGTCGATTAACAAAAGTGACTTATTATCATAAGCAACTATCCGAAGATAGCTGACTATAACTCTAAACTACTCTCTACCTACGGTCTTAGACAGCGTAGCAAATACTACGCTGACCTAATTCTTTAAAAACTGTTTGTGTTTATCATTCAAAATATTTGAAGATAAAAACTTTAATTATTTAGCAGTACGATAAGGAACAGCGTCGATCGTTAGACCTGGACCCATCGTGCTAGACAAGGTAATTTTCTTAATGAAAGTACCTTTAGAAGTAGCAGGCTTAGCACGCTTTAGATCAGAAAGAATCGCTTGCGCGTTTTGCTCGATTTGATCAGCAGTGAAACCAACTTGGCCGATAGTTGCATGGATGATACCAGCTTTATCAACACGGTACTGAGCCTGACCAGCTTTCGCATTAGTCACAGCTTCAGCAACGTTTGGCGTTACCGTACCAACTTTAGGGTTAGGCATTAGACCACGTGGGCCTAGGATAGTACCTAACTGACCAACAACACGCATAGCATCTGGAGCTGCGATAACAACATCAAAGTCCATGTTACCGGCTTTGATTTGCTCTGCTAGGTCTTCAAAACCAACGATGTCTGCACCAGCTTCTTTAGCGGCTTCAGCAGCAGCGCCTTGAGCGAATACAGCAACGCGTTTGGTTTTACCAGTACCAGCAGGTAGGTTGGTTGCACCACGAACTACTTGATCAGATTTACGTGGGTCAACGCCCAAGTTTACCGCGATATCGATAGACTCTTTGAATTTTAGCGCTGGCAAATCGTTTAGGATTTGAACCGCTTCTTCAATAGTGTACTGTTTTTCGTTATCAATACGGCTTTGAATTTCTTTTTGACGTTTGGTTAGCTTAGACATTATACACCCTCCACGGTAATACCCATTGAACGTGCAGTACCAGCGATGGTACGGACAGCAGCGTCAAGATCAGCTGCAGTTAAATCTGCATTCTTAGTCTTAACGATGTCTTCTAGTTGTGCACGGTCAACTTTACCAACTTTAGCAGTGTTCGGTGTACCTGAACCTTTAGCAATACCAGCAGCCTTACGTAGTAAGTATGCAGCTGGTGGTGACTTCATGATGAAGGTAAAAGATTTGTCGCTGTATACTGTGATCTCAGTTGGGATCGGTAGACCTGGCTCTTGGCCTGAGGTCGCAGCGTTAAATTCTTTACAGAACGCCATGATATTCACGCCTTTCTGACCCAAAGCTGGACCAATAGGTGGTGAAGGATTTGCTTTGCCTGCAGGCACTTGCAGTTTGATGTAACCATCAATCTTCTTAGCCATGATACTCTCCTAAATGGGTGATAGCGCCAAATCAACGTGGTATACACCTAGTTGACTAACAGCTCCCCGGTTGATGAATTTTTTGCTAATTTAGTCTAGTTTTTCGACTTTACTAAATTCAAGCTCAACCTGCGTAGGTCGATTAAATACGTTTACCGTTAGATGTAGCTTAGACTTCTCGTAATCCACTTTTTCTACCAACCCTTTAAAGTCAGTAAATGGACCATCAATAACCAACAACTCTTCGCCTGGCTCAAATAGAGTCTTAGGACGTGGGTCAGTCTCAGTCTGGTTCAAACGGTTTAAAATGCGATCAGCTTCTACTTGCGTAATCGGTGCAGGCATCTCAGGCGTACCACCGATGAAGCCCATAATACGAGGACAGTCTTTTACGATGTGCCAAGTATTGTCGTTCATTTCCATTTGGATCAATACATATCCAGGAAAGAACTTACGCTCACTCTTACGTTTTTTGCCGTCTTTCATTTCGACGACTTCTTCAGTAGGAACCAATACATCACCGAATGACTCAGCAAAGTCACTACGATTAATACGATCAGTTAATGAACGTTGTACTTGTTTTTCATATCCTGAAAACGCTTGGACAATATACCAACGCATATCACGCTCCTGATCATTATAAATAAGTCGTTATGAGTAAATATCTCGCTAATAGTCACTAATACGTGCTATTAACCGATAAAGATACCAACGAACCAATTAAAAAAGTTATCCAATAACCAAATAAAGAAACCGGCAATCGCAATCACGACAATCACTTGCCATGTATATTGAAAGGTTTCGTCTTTACCTGGCCATGTCACTCGGCGAAGCTCAACGGCAGCGTCTTTTAACAATATTTTAAAAGCACGGCCTTGATGCGTTAGCGCCAAGCAGACTAATGCAAATACAACAAGTGCGACAATAATACCAATACGTACCCAAACGTCGTTGGCAGGTTGCCAATAGCCCGGTAAGTATTGATTTACTAGAGTCGCACCGATTAATACAGCTGCGGCAAGTAGCCACAAAATCAAATCTTTTATTGAGCCAGTCTTAGCCACTTCAACAGCAGTAGTACCGCTAGCTGAAATATGCTTATTTTTAGACAGCATTCCACCAGCAACCGCCTTGGCATCAGATAACTTAGTCTCGAGGTTATCTTGATCATTGCTCATAAAGAACTCGCTTCGGAGATGGTGGGGTACAACAAAGATGTGATAAGAAGATGGCAGGCGATGTAGGACTCGAACCTACAACCCTCGGTTTTGGAGACCGATGCTCTACCAATTGAGCCAATCGCCTATGGGTGTAAAGGACAGCATTATACAATATTTAGCATAGAATGCAAGCCTTTGACGGTAAAATTATTAATTTTACCTGATTTTGCACTGTAGCAATCTAAAATAACTGCTAGTGTTAAGTGCAGCGATAATATAACAAGCTATGCTGCAGATTACAATATGCTATCTAACAAATAATTGTCTCTATCATGGATATTGCAAATCTATTAATACACGCTAGGTATAATTCTTTTTTTAGTAGTGAATCAACTTTGCCCAATAAAAAAAGCCACCCTAAATAGGATGGCCTTTTTTATGACTAACTCATAAGCTCATTGCTGAGACTTAAGGATTAGTT
>NZ_CANMRN010000011.1 GCF_947500265.1 uncultured Psychrobacter sp.
CTGAGTCCTTTGTACATACCGATAGCCATTAGTACACAGATGGCCAATATAAGAGACAAATGCGGCACCCAGCCAAAACCAATCATGGTGATGCCCATGATACCGATGACAATGGCGGATATGATAAAGGCGAGCTTGGCACTGATTAATGTAAGCGGTTTTGGTGGCATGACACATCCTTAAAATGCCAGTAAATACTGGCACTAAATTGGGTTTGATTTTAATTTTAATGGTAGAAGTATGATTGAAGTGATTTGCTAGTGAAGCAACTTATTACTTACCCAGTAAGTCATCGGTCTTAGCTGCCATGACGAAATCATTGCGATGCAAACCCTTGATACTATGTGACCACCAAGTGACCGTAGCCTTACCCCACTCTACCAATATACCCGGATGATGACCTTCTGCTTCGGCGATTTCTGCCAGTTGATTGGCAAATGCCATTGCTGAGACGAAGTTTTTGAATTTATACTGACGCTGCAATTGCTGAATACCATCTACTTCGATCAATGACCAATCAGGAATTTGCGGTAATAGTTCTCGTGCTTCGGCTTCATCAACTTTCGGTGCGCCAATGCGGCAGGCTTCGCAGCTGTTTTGTGATAATGCTGTCATAATAAAATCCTTTTATAATGGCTGTTTTTAATGGTTGTTTTGATAGCTATTTTCTAATACTTGTACATTGATGTTGATATAGCTGTATTGCTATCTCAATACTTCGTACTGAAGCGATAGTTTTCATGTTTAATTTTGAATTAACGTTTTTAACGGGTTTTTTCTGGATAGGTCGGCTCAAATAGTCCAAGCGACATTGCCTTTTTGACCGCTCCCATAATGTCACTATTGACGATATCAAATAAGGTATCTAATTCATCAATGACATAGTAGATCGGCTGTATCTGATCAATACGATAAGGCGTCCGCAACACATCGAGCAAATCAAACGCTCGGTGCTCAGGTTGAGACTGAGGTTGAGATTGCGGCTTGTTTTGAGCGACTGAGAGCTCTTGCGGCATCCGATTAAGTGCGTAGACTGTTTCAGAAGGTGAGCTCAATATACCGCCGCCGTAAATTCTACGATTTTCTACGCGACTGCCAACCAACCCAAACTCAATAGTGAACCAATACAGCCTTGCTAAAAACCAACGCTCATCTTTTGTTGCGCTAAGACCAAGCTTACCATACGTCTCATTAAAGGCTGCAAACGCAGGATGAGTCAATAGCGGACAATGCCCAACGATTTCATGAAAAATATCAGGCTCTTCAATATAGTCCATATCATCGAATCGACGAATAAACGTCGCCACAGGAAAGGACTTATTGGCCAGTAATTTAAAGAATTTACCAAAGCTAATTAATGCCGGCACAGCGGCGGTCTGCCAACCTGTGGTCGCTTGCAATACCTCATCGATATCATGCAACTGCGGGATATGCGTCGTCGGTAAATTTAACTTAGTCAAACCCTCTAGATATGCAGTACACGCACGATTGGGCGTTTGTTCCGCTTGACGTGCCAGCAGCGCTTGCCACATCGCATGCTCATTATCACTATAGTGAATATGACCATTACTATCTGGCTGGTGTGAGATGTACGGCTGTTTTTTATTTGTCGCGTTAGAATAACTGGACGCATCGTTGCTTTGCTTATTAGTCGCAACGCTATTGGTACCGATGGCAGTATTAAGAGAATCTATCTGTGATAGGCGTTCCATGCCTGTATTCCTTTTATCGCAATGAGAGCATTACCTTTGCTGTCGTGCTTGTAGGTAATACTCCTATTAAGGACAACACAAACTCCTTTTGTCTTGTCCATTGATTAAATGTGGTCTAAGCGTTAGATAATATTATAGCGTTTCAGTCTCTGGCTGACCGACTGTGCCGCGACGTACTTGGTCACGCTCTATCGACTCAAACAACGCTTTAAAGTTACCTTCACCAAAGCCATCTGCATAATCGCCTTTACGCTGAATAAACTCAAAGAACACTGGGCTACCCAAGATGGTCTCAGAGAAAATCTGTAGCAGCAGACGCGGTGCACCGCCTTCTGTCGTACCGTCTAACAAGATACCGCGCGTTTGCAAGTCAGCGACATTTTCACCATGGTTTGGCAAACGCTCGCTCAGCATTTCATAGTAAGCAGCATTTGGTGCAGTCATAAGTGGAATACCAGCCGCTTTTAGCTTATCGATACTGGCAAACAAGTCATCACTGGCTAGCGCAATGTGCTGAATACCTTCGCCATTGAAATGCATTAGGTACTCTTCGATTTGACCACCGCCCTGCTTGGCTTCTTCATTCAGTGGAATACGGATTTTTCCATCAGGTGCGGTCATGGCTTTGCTAGTTAGTCCCGTGTACTCACCTTTGATATCAAAGTAGCGAATCTCGCGGAAATTAAAGATACGCTCATAGAATTTTGCCCAGTACGCCATGCGTCCACGATAGACGTTGTGCGTTAGATGGTCGATGACTTTGAAGCCATAGCCGACAGGGTTTCTGTCGATATCTGCAAAGAACTCAAAGTCGACATCATAGATAGATTCGCCGTCTTTATAGCGGTCAATCAAATAGATTAGTGAGCCGCCGATGCCTTTGATAGCTGGCAATCTAAGCTCCATCACCCCAGTTGGCACATCTACTGGCTGCGCACCCATTTCAACCGCACGCTCATACGCTTTTTTGGCATCTTTTACCCGAAAGCCCATGCTACAAGCACCAGCGCCATGCTCTTCAACGAAGTAACTGGCTTGGCTTTTCGGCTCGCGATTTAGGATAAGGTTGATATCACCTTGGCGATATAGAGCAACGTCTTTCGAGCGATGATTGGCGACATGGGCAAAACCAAGCTGCTTAAACAATGCGTCGACTGCATCAGGCTGCGGAGAAGCAAACTCGACAAAATCAAATCCATTTAGTCCCATTGGGTTGTCAAATAAATCTGCCATTGTAATTATCCTTAATTTCAATTGGTGGTAAAAAATCGGTTATTAGCGAAAATCTATAAAACGATTAATAATCAATCTTTATTGTTGACGTTGTATTTATATTAGATTAGCTTTATTTATAAGACTAATTGTTTTTTATGATTTATTTATCAGGTTTACTTATGAATATCAGCATTCGCCAATTGACCGCATTTATCAAAGTCGCTGACAACGGCAGCTTTACTCGTGCCAGCGAACAGATGTATTTGACTCAGTCTGCTGTTAGTGGATTGATTAAGGAATTAGAGACTGGCCTCGGTATCGTGCTGTTTGATCGCACCACTCGCCAGTTGTCTCTGTCAGCAGTAGGACGGCATCTACTACCACAAGCGCGGCGTATCTTGAATGAGATGCAGCTGTTTGAAAATGAAGCGAGTAGCTTGACCAGCTTGGCCCAAGGTCAGGTACGCTTGGCGGTGTCACAGTTTGCAGCATCTTCCCTACCCGCAGTCATCGCTCAATTTGCCAAAGAATATCCAAATATCGGCGTCTCACTATTGGACTGTTCAGCCGAGAATTTGCTTAAGCATATCCAAGATATCGAAGTCGATTTAGGCGTTGGCACCGAGCTTGGTTTTATAGAAACTGAAGATGACATCGGGGCTGACTTGTTATATCAGCTACCTTTTTGCGTGGTTATGCCAGACAGCCATGCGTTGGCACAAAGAGATGAAATTACTTGGCAAGATTTATTAGAAACGCCACTAATTACCTTACAAGGTCCGTTCCTAGATCAAGTAACCGCAGAGCTCGACGACTCTATCTCCGCTCACGTTCAACAAGCTCGATACAAGGTGAACTTTATGTCCACCGCGCTTGAGATGACACGCCAAGGCTTTGGTATCACGCTGTGTCTGCCTTATATGCCTGAAGTTATTGATTGGGTCAGCGCCAATGGTCTGCTGATGCGACCACTCACTCAACCAGTCAAAATGCGGCAATTCTTTATCTATCAGCGTGCCTCGCGGGCGCTCTCTCCGGCGACAATTGCTTTTAAGCAGTTTTTGCAAACCTATTTTGCGACCCATTATAACGACCTACATCATTCTGAATCATCGTCTAGCGAATGACGTATAGCATGTCAAATGCGCTTGATAGATGGATAAACAATCTATTTGGCTATTTATTTTATTAATTGCCGTATATAACCCACTCTCGTGTTGAGTTCAGCCGCGATTTGCTCTATGATTTTCGGCTGCTCGATTTATATTTTTATAAGGAAATGGCATGTTTGAACGTATCGATTATTACGCTGGTGATCCAATCTTAGGTCTTATGGAAAAATACTCAGCAGATAGCAATCCTAACAAGGTCAATTTAGGTATTGGTATTTATTATGATGAGAATGGCGTACTGCCTGTACTCGACTGTGTAAAAACAGCCGAAGAGCGTATTGCTGATCCTATCGCACCGCGTCCATACCTACCAATGGCAGGTCTTCCAGGCCACCGTAAAGGCTGTCAGGAATTACTGTTCGGTAAAGACGCTCAGATTTTAAAAGACGGCTTGGTCGCTACTATCGCTACAATCGGTGGTTCTGGCGCGTTGAAAGTTGGTGCTGAATTTATTCATGACTGGTTCCCACAAGCTAAGTGCTATGTGAGTGATCCGACATGGGGCAACCATATTGCTATCTTTGAAGGCTCTGATGTAGAAGTCGGTAAATACCCGTACTACGACAAAGCCAACAGCAGCATCAAATTTGATGAAATGATTGCGTTTTTTGAGACATTAAACAAAAATGACGTTATTTTGCTACACCCATGCTGCCATAACCCAACCGGTATGGATTTGACCCAAGCGCAATGGGATACCGTACTCAACGTCGTAAAGGCGCGTGAGCTGATTCCATTCATGGACATCGCTTATCAAGGGTTTGGCGAAGACATGGACAGCGACGCTTACGCTATTCGTAAAGCAATTGAGATGGGCTTGCCCTTGTTTGTTAGCAACTCATTCTCTAAAAACTTATCGCTATACGGCGAGCGCGTCGGCGGCCTATCAGTCGTCTGCCCAACCGTAGACGAAACCGATCGCGTATTCGGTCAGCTAAACGCAACCGTACGCCGTATTTACTCAAGCCCGCCATCACATGGTGGACGCGTGGTCGATATCGTCATGAATGATGAAGCACTACATGAGCAGTGGGTTGGCGAAGTTTATGCGATGCGCGACCGTATCAAAGCCATGCGCCTAAAGCTAAAATCGGTATTAGAAGCTAAAATCCCTAACCGTAACTTTGACTACATCACTCGTCAAAACGGTATGTTTAGCTTTACTGGTCTCACGCCTGAGCAAGTCGAGCGTTTACAAACTGAGTTTGGTATCTATATGGTTTCTAACTCACGTATGTGTGTGGCTGGACTAAATACCAGCAACATCGACTATGTGGCCAATGCCATGGCAGACGTCCTAAAAGACTGATTAGCCCACGTAAGCCATGTTACTCAATATGTAACTTTATAAAAAATAAACATAGATAAGAAAGGCTGAGCGATTGCTCGGCCTTTTTTTGTGCCTAGCATTTAATCAAAATTATTTTATTAAAATCATCTAGTCAGAACCGTTTAGCTAAAACACTGACAACCACTTTTCAAAGCAGCCTTTTCACAAAAGACATTGCACAAAAAACTTGCAATCCATATATCAATAAATTACATTATACGTAAGTGATTAATTATAACGTAATTCATAATGTATATTAGCAAGGAGCAAATCATGTCAACGACTGACAGCACCCTCACCTCTTTTATCGATATCGCTACTGACTCTGACTTTTCTATTCACAATCTCCCTTATGGCATCTTTAGCGAAACTAAAGACGCTGCTAGTGATAACAAGCGCCGTGCAGGCGTTGCCATCGGTGAGCATGTGCTCGACCTGTCTGTATTAGAGACAGAAGGCTTGTTAAGTTTGGACGGTGGCCCTTATTTTGACCAATCCACTCTAAATGCTTTTATTGATTCTGGTCGAGACAATTGGACGCAGGCACGCTCGACTATTCAAACATTGCTGTCTAATGACAATGACACCTTACGTGACAATGCAGGCTTGCAAAAAAAGGCGCTGTTCAAGCAAGCAGACGTCACCATGCACCTACCAGTGCAAGTACCGGGCTTTACAGATTTTTATTCATCGAAAGAGCATGCGACCAACGTCGGCACCATGTTCCGCGATCCAAACAACGCCCTATTGCCTAACTGGACCGAAATGCCAGTTGGTTATAACGGACGCGCCAGCACCGTCATCGTCAGTGGAACTGATATCGTGCGTCCATCTGGTCAGCTAAAGCCTAGCCCTGATGAGCGTCCTATTTTTTCTGCCTGTAAGCGCTTGGATTTTGAGCTAGAGACCGCCTTTGTCGTTGGTAAAGGTAATCATATCGGTCAGCCAATCGCCGTAGATGATGCCGCTGATCATATCTTTGGCATGGTGTTGCTCAATGACTGGTCAGCCCGAGATATCCAAAAATGGGAATACGTGCCATTAGGTCCATTTAATGCCAAGACCTTTGCCTCCGAGGTGTCTCCTTGGATTGTCACCATGGATGCGTTGGCTCCGTTCAAAACAGCTTGTCCAACACAAGAACCCAAGCCACTCGCTTATTTAAATGAAAAAGCGAGCGATAACAGCTTTGATATCAATCTATCAGTTGAGTTGCTGCCTGAAAATGCGGAAACAGCGACCATCATTTGCGAGACCAACTTCAAATACATGTACTGGTCAATGGCACAGCAGCTCACTCACCACACTATCACTGGCTGCAAAGTCGAAGTTGGTGACATGATGGGCTCAGGTACGATTTCAGGGCCAACGCCTGACTCTTATGGTTCAATGCTAGAGATTGCTTGGAACGCTACCAAACCAGTCACGTTAAAAGGCGGCGAGACGCGCAGCTTTATCGAAGATGGTGACACGGTCATTATAAAAGGCTATAGCGAAAAAGACGGCATCCGTGTTGGCTTTGGTGAAGTACGCGGCAAAGTACTACCAGCGCTTAGCTTTGATTTTGACAAGTAGCATTTGGAAAGTAGCGACTGATAAATAGTATTTAAGAAATAACATAGATAGAGAAATAGCAAAATAGGTGTAAAAATTCTCATGCAGGCGGATAGGAAGACAAACGCATTCACCTACTCATCGTTATGTGAATAAAGCCAAATGAGTGACGCGCCTTATCAAAAGGAGTTTGATATGAGCTTTCAAATTGAGAAAATCCATCATGTAGCTTACCGCTGCAAAGATGCAAAAGAAACCGTCGAATGGTATAAGAAAAATCTAAACATGGATTTTATCTTGGCATTCGCAGAAGACCATGTGCCTTCGACCAAAGCCTTTGACCCCTATATGCACGTCTTTTTGGACGCTGGTAATGGCAATGTCTTAGCGTTTTTTGAAGTACCCAACCAACCTGAGATGGGCTTTGATCCTAATACTCCAAGTTGGGTGCAGCACTTAGCGCTAAAGGTTAAGGACCGTGATACGCTAATCGTTGCCAAGGAACATTTAGAAAATGCAGGCATTGATGTTATTGGCGTGACCAATCACGGTATATTCCACTCGATTTACTTCTTTGATCCCAATGGTCATCGCCTCGAGCTGACCTATGACGATCCAACTTCAGAAGACAAAGTATCGATGATTACAGATGCCATCAAGCAAGACATGCTAGATGAGTGGTCTCGTACCAAGCGTGCTCCTGCACACACGCAGTTTTTGCATAGTGATGAGCTGGCTGAAGCACGCGAGGTTGCTCCTGTCGGCGAGTAACTCTCCTGTCATCCTGTTTGCTACTTTTTTACATGATCAGTTAATCATCGCTTTAAGTATAAAAATGATGATTAGCGACACGGCCTACATAATGAAAGGTAGCGAACCATATCTAACCATCATGAAAGGATTCTATGATGAAAGTAAGAACCCCCTTAGGAATACTCTTGGCTGCCTCGCTTGCGATGACTGGTTGCTCCAATAACGACCAAGCAGCAGGCGCCTCTACAGATACAGGTGAGGTGACGACGTTGCGATTCTCGCATTTTATGACTGCCACTGACAATATAAACACCGAAGCATTGGAACCTTGGGCAAAAAAAATTGAAGCCGATTCAAAAGGCCGCTTAAAGGTTGAGATATACCCTTCTGCGACGCTCAGCAAACCAGGTGCTACCTATGATGCTACGGCGAAAGGCAGTGTAGATATTGGTATGCAAGCGCAAGGATATACAGCAGGACGATTCCCTTTGACTCAAATCGTAGAGTTGCCAGGCATCACAAATACTGCACAGCAGCAGAGCTGTATACTTCATAAACTATATGACGAGGGTGTCATTAAAGACGAGTACGAAGACACTCACTTGCTAGCGCTGATAGGCACTGGACAAGGTGCACTTCATACGGTTGATAAACCGATTCGTACACCAGCTGATATGAAAGGTCTACGTATTCGCCAACCTTCTGCGGTTGCGAGCCATATTATCGAAGCCACTGGTGCTGCACCTGTCGGCATGCCTGCCAGTGATACTTATACCTCTCTGCAGCGCGGTGTCATTGATGGACTCAGTTTTACTTGGCAACCTATTCAAGCGTTTCGCCTTGATGAGTTAATCAATACACACACCAACATTCCTTTTTATAATTCTACGTTTGTGGTCAGTATGAACAAAGAGAAATATAACAGCTTGCCTGATGACCTCAAAAAAGTGATTGATGACAATTCTGGCGCAGAGCTGGCAGCACATATCTCTAAAGTATTTGACGTCAGCAATGCCAAAGCGATGGCCGCCGCCAAAGCAAAAGGCGATATTATGATTGATATTCCTGATCCACTTAATGATCCAGATTGGAGAGGCCCATTAATGGAAGGTTCTCAGCATTACCTTGATGAAGTAAATGCAACTGGCCTAGACGCTGACAACGTATACGAAAAAGCAAAAGCGGCCAGTAGCGCCTGTATGGTCTAAAGGATACATATCAGATGACTATGGCGTGAATTGAAGGCACGCCCTAGCTTATAGCACCACATACTGGCTAGGCAATTTGATAACGCTGTGCTATCGCCAGTATTTGCTTAACCACGTTATGTTGCTCGCTCATCGGCAATTGCTCTGTTGTTCCAATGATAGTTATAGCATATTCTAGCGGTAAATCTTCACTATCAGTTTTGTCACTACTCGTGGATGGTTTAGTAGCACTATTGGCAAGCTGTGGCAATATAACAGGAATCGTAATGGCGTTAATCCCCATAAGCATATCGCCCGTCACTGTCGCATAGCCTTGAGTACGAATTTTGGCCTGTAGCTGGGTAAAGTGCTGCCTCTTCTCGGCCATATCTGTGGCGGTATTACTCGTATGCCACTCAGCTGTGACCAATGGTTGAATGACGGCATCAGGTTGATAACTGGCAAATAACTGCCCTGTGGCCGATGTCGTCAGCGGCATACGCGAGCCAATGCGAGTGATGATACTAATCGGACTGTCTGGCTCAACGGACTGAATAATAATCGGGCCTTCGCTAAACCATTTGGCAATTTGCACACCGCAGTTTAAGGTGTCTTTGATGTCATTGGCCACTTGCGTGAGACGTGCCAAAAGATTGTTTTGGTTGAGTCCAGTATGTCCTAGTGATGCCAATGCATTGACCCTATCGCCAAGCCCATAGCGACCATCATCGAGCTTACGCGCGTAGTTTTTGCGGATGAGACTGACCAAGTAACGATGGGATTTTGCTGGATGCATTTGCATGGCTTCAGCGATATCTTTTAGCATCATAGGCTCATTGCGGTCGATCAGCACATCGAGTATCGACAGCCCAATCTCAAGCGACTGAACCCCACTTTGGTTTTTACTGGTGATAGAACTGTCTACAAGGGTTTTGTCTGCTGGCATGATTTGCTCGATTCTGGTGTGCTTGGTTATTTTTTAATGATGGCTTGCTTAATAATGGTTTGTTCAATAATGACTTGATCGATCAAATACCAGTGAGATACAGACCTTACTTCATAATATTTATCTTTATAAAAACACATCTACATAAGGACATGAATCATGATGACACTTTATGGCTACTTTCGTAGTAGCACGTCTTACCGTACTCGTATCGCTATGAACTTAAAAGACTTAGATTACGATGATATCACGATCAACCTGGCACAGGATGAACAGTTAGAATCTGCCTTTAAAGCGATTAACCCGCAAGGATTAGTGCCTGTCCTACAAGCTGACGATTTATTATTATATCAAAGTCCAGCTATCTTGGAGTGGTTAGAAGAGGTCTACCCTGAGCACGCACTATTACCTAACGATGCTGCTGGGCGTATGCAAGTACGCGCGCTGAGCGCCATGATTGGTTGCGACATCCACCCAATTAATAATCGCCGAATTTTGCAGTACCTGCGTAATGAGCTGTCAGTAAACGAGGAAGAGGTGATTGCATGGTGCAATCGCTGGATCAGTGAAGGTTTTGCCGCTTTAGAGACACGTTTGGCGGCGGATAACAATCGCGGACAGTTCTGCTATGGGAACAGTCCTACTCTCGCGGATTGTTATTTGATTCCGCAAGTCTCTTCTGCTCGCCGCTTCAAAGTAGATTTGAGCGCTTATCCCAATATCGTCGCTATTGATACTCATTGCCGTACACTAAAAGCATTTGCAGATGCCGACCCTATGGTTCAGCCTGATGCACCGAAACGTGATGCCTAATTTGAAACAGTTTTTATAGGATACCTATCTTTATAAAATATTTATTTTCTCGGCCAAATATTAAGTGACTTAGAATTAACACTTAATACTTGGTCGAGCTTTATTCTTCGCTATTCTTTACCCCTACCTATTTCTACAGCTTGATTTCTAGCTTTATCGCTTAACTTTGCCTCATTGATTACTATTTATTCAATTTTTACAATATAATTTTTAATATATTCATATTAACGGTTGTATGGTGGGCGGCTGTTGGTTATTCTTTATATAAGCATTTGTCATCGCTCAAATTTGTACTTTATCAGCTGTAGAAAAAAGTACTGTCTTATTCATCACAATAAGGTTGAACAATATGAATGATATATCCTCAGCAAAGATAACCACCCTACCATCGGATGCAGCAAACAAGATTTATGCATCAGCAATCATGTTCAGAGATGAAACAGAAAGCGCTAGAAAAATTGCGCCCGTAGTGGTCAATAAACTTTCAGAATTTGCATTATTTAGAATGGGGCTGCCTAAATCGTTAGGAGGATGGGCAGGAAACCCAATAGAAACGCTAAAAACTTATGAGACGTTGGCCAGTGCTGAAGCCTCCGTTGCTTGGATTGTTTGGAACAACCATTTGGCCTGTACATTCGGTCGATTTTTGGACGAGTCCAGTATGAAAGAGGTATACAGTAACCCCTCTCATATTTATGCCAATTCCGCACGTCCTGAAGGCGTGGCCCAAACAGTAGATAATGGCTATATGGTATCAGGACAATGGACACTCGTCTCTGGATGCCAATTGGCTGACTGGTTTGTACTCCGTTGTCTCGTTATCTCCGAAGGCTCTCCTACGACCCTTGGCCCAGGTGCAAATTTAAAGCTATTTTTTATTCCTAAAAAAGATGTAAAAATCATTGATACATGGGACGTGGGCGGCCTAAATGGCACAGGTAGCCACGATATAGTCGTCAAAGACGCTTTTGTCAAAGAGGCTTATGCAGTTGACTTTGATAGTCCTGTGGCTGTCGATACTGCCTACAGTCGTCTGCCTATCGGTTGTATCAATGCTGCTGGCTGTGCGGCGATGGCGCTAGGCGTATTAAAAGCCGCTATGGATGACTTGGTTGATATGTGCCTTGAAAGAGTAACACCTGGTAAGAGTCCAGATCTACGCGACCGTGCAACGGTACAAGCTACCATTGCTAAGAGTAAAACAATACTAGCATCGAAACGCGCCCAACTGCATCACAGTGTAGATATATTATGGAAAGAATCTCAGCAGAAGAACACCTTTACTGATATACAGCTTGCCGATGTGTGGGCAGCGTCTTGTGAAGGCGCAAGAGAAGCTCGTGACATGCTATCTGAAATTTACGCAGTCGCAGGCACAGCCTCCCTATATAAAAAGCATAAGATAGAAAGGGCGCATAGAGATATTCATGCGATTTTGCAGCATGGCATTATTCAACCTCACTGGATGAATCAAGCAGGTATGGCCTATGTTGGACTGAAACCGAATGGCGCAATGTTCAGAATATAGAAGCCCTTAATTAGAAATAATAAGCGCTTGTAAAACACAATTTACAAGCGCTTATTTTGATTTATCGATAGCTTTATTACCTTAATTGTTTATCTTTAAACCGTAAAAAAGCAAGACATCCAATGTCTTGCTTTTTTATAGTCTATCGATAACTACAATTGAGAAGCTTTGTTAGTCAAAATGGAAGCCTGCACCAACTGCACCGCCTACGTTGCCTTGAGTATCTGCTGTACCATTTACCTTAATGACCCAACGACCGTCATTAGATAATTTAGAGAAACCAATTGCTACAGCACTTTCTCCATTATAGGTACCGACACCGCCACCAATCAGTGACTTACCTGCGATATAAGCCTGAGGCATTGCTGACATTGCCATTGCAGCTGAGATACCTGCATTTGCATCGTCTTCTACTTCGTCGATTTTGTAGCCAAGATCGCTCATATTGTTATTGAGTCGACTATCAAGCGCGCTAAGCTGACTATAATTGACGGCGTCTGTTGCTTCGACCCCATCGGCGACACCGGTCATGCGTTGGTTACCAGCATATAGACCTTGAGACGTCATACTTGGCCCATCTTGCATACTGATGCCCTCACTATTGATAACCGTCGTCCCAACTGTGACACTATCAACGCTGATATTACCGTTTAGATCAAATTTAATACTACTACCATCTGCTGTGGTGGTGATGTTATTGCCACCAGTGAAGCTTAGGACACTACCATCGCCAATTGGTTTGTTGATATTGGCACCACTGTCTGCACCAAAATTGAGTCCAGCATTTAGCTTGTCCGTGTTGGTTTCGATATTCGTAGTATTGGTCGTGATATTGCTGGTATTCGTAGCAATATTTGTCGTATTGGTCGCGATATTGGTTGTATTAGTGGTAATGCTCTCTGTGTTAATTTGCACATTTTCACTAATTTCAATCGTGCCTTGTCTGATAGAAGCAATCGCACCATCGATATTGCTTTCACCCGTTC
Source organism: uncultured Psychrobacter sp. (assembly GCF_947500265.1). Taxonomy (GTDB): domain Bacteria; phylum Pseudomonadota; class Gammaproteobacteria; order Pseudomonadales; family Moraxellaceae; genus Psychrobacter. The sequence continues at coordinate 13,197 of NZ_CANMRN010000011.1, forward strand.
CACCAATGTCACTGTTGATGAAAGTACCATCTTCGGCATTGTAAACAGTGTCACCACCGATAATACTGCTGATACCAGTTCCTTGGGCATAAAGCTGACCACCATTTATAGCGTCCTGACTTGTCGCCGAAACTTCCCCATTTTGAACGTTGGTAATTTTGGTATTAGCGGCATCAATACCACTTTTCGTGATGCTTGGGCCACCTGCAATGGTCAGTCCATTATCATTCATAACCGTACCACCAGTGGTTACGCTATTCAAAGTAATATCTGGGTTCAAATCAAAGCTAATGTCATTAGCATTGGTAGGTATGGCTACAGCTTGTAGTGATGGACTACTATCGAAAGCAGCCACATCACTCACTGATTTCCTAGATACCTTGATATTACCGTCTTTACTACTGAGGTCGACAGCATCTCCTTGTTTTACCATCGTAGCGATATCACCTTGAGCGGTGATGCCCCAACCTTGATCTAAGGCAATGGCGACATCTTTTAACTGCCCAACATTGACAGCATCCGTATTTAGCACACCTTCCCCAACGTTGCGAATGGTGTTGCCTCCATTGTCTAGACCACGGCTACTCAATGAGACCTGCGAAACCATTCTATTCACGCCATTTCCAACGAAGGTAAAGCCTGCATCACTCATGATGCTATTGCCTATCTGTATACTGCCATCATCTCCGAGGTCTAACTGATTATTGAGCTCAAATGAGATATCATTACTGTCTGCTGTTTTAGAGACAATGATGTTGCTGTTTTTACTATTAAAGTCAACTGAGTCGCCAGGCTCTACGGTACTTACAGTGGTAGCGATACCTTGTGTACTAATATCCCAACCTTTATTAGCTGTTTCTTTAACACCTTCTAGCTGACTGACATTGACAGCGTCTTTAGCCTGTATACCATCATCAACATTCACAATTCTTTTGTTTCCAGCATTTATACCACCAGACCTAGTTACGCTTGGACCATCGATAATTGTTAAACCATCCATGGTTAGAACAGTACTAGGAATACCTAATGGGCCATTCACAAATACCCCTAAGCCATTAACTGCTGTACTGCCTAACCAATTACCTGTCAAGACACCTAGGCTATTAACAGTTGTTACAGGACCTAAACTATAAGGAAGGCTACTACTACTTCCCATTTTGACACTTCCATTAGTGCCAAGGTCTACGTTTTCAGCTAACTTTACAGTTAGGGTATTAGTACTAGCATCAGACTCTACCCCAATGTTGCCTGTAGTTAAAGCAGCAGTGGCTTCTGCACCACCTTTGATATTAAGTGTCTCACCAAGCTTACGATCCACGGGAGCTCCTCTATCACTCGCAAAGGTAATCTTGCTTTCTGATAAATCTTCAATAGATTGATTAGTAGCGTGTAGCTGACTACCATTGATAGCATCAGTACTGTCTGTATTGACTGCTCCAGCAGCAACGTGCTTGATCTGACGCTCATGTTCTACTGAACCAACAGATACTTGTGCTCCTTTATCACTTGTTACACCAGCGTAATTATAGATCTTGTTGCCGATAATAAGGTTCTTTTCCTCCGTAGCTTCACTAAGCGTAGTTGATCCTGCACCTAAAGCTACAGAACCGTCTCGACTTGCTGACGCCCCCACACCAAAAGCAGAAGATGCTGCACCTACTGAGCTTGAACGGACACCGACAGCAGTAGAAAGATTACCTTCGGACCGTGCTTTAACACCAACTGCTAAGGATGCAGCGCCCCCTGCTTCAGTATGCCCATATGGATTATTTGGATCCTCTATAAGATCACTACCAGTATATGCATTGAATAAGTCGTTAACACCATCAACATTTGCAGCAGCATCTAAATCATCACCACCAATAGCGATAGATGAGTGTCCTTTTGAGACAACATTGGCACCAATAGCAATAGATTGTTCACCACTTGCCAGCGTCTGTTGTCCAAATTCAGAGCTACCAATAGCGATGGTTTGGCTGCCAGTCGCCTTTGCATTGCCACCCATGGCCATAGCGTTATAACCTGTTGCGCCATCGTTGTTGGCATTGCCAATAGCTTCAGAGTCAACACTATAATATTTAGTTTTGTTATCCTTGACTATATTAACTAGCCTATATAGCTGCGAGCCATTAACTGCATCTTTACTCCCTGCTATCACAGCACCATTGGATACATTGGTGATTTTGTTATTACCATTGTTTAGGCCACTATTGCTCAAAGTGATACTATTGGCTAGATTTGTGGCTGTAATCTTAATGCCAGAGTTATCGACTAAGGTATCACCCGTCTTAAGACTGCCATCAGTCCCTAAGTCGACATTTTCATCGAGCTTTATCGTTAGCGCTTTATCACGCCTACTAGCAGTCACGCTGATATTTTTGGTATTGGGATCGCCCGAGACTGTCTCTCCACCCTGCACCGTTAGTGTTTGATGAAGGAATGAATTGGTATGTATTCTAGGTGTTGGGTCGTCTCCAACAAAGTAAGTACCCAATGCATTTGCCTGCATGCCAAAGCCAGCACCTAGTAGCCCAAGCGCTATGGTGCTCAGACGTATCGTACGGATAACGGACAGGTTAGACGTTGTATTGATGGTAGCGTTAGAGCTAACGCTAGATTTGGAAGATTTGCCACGTCCCTTCGCGTATTCACCAACGGCGGTAAAACAACTTAAGGCTTCATTCCAGATGACTTTATAGATGCGGTTCATGATGCGTACTCCCTTACAGACTTGTCAGATTTAAAAAATCAGAGATAAGATCTATGTCAGAGAGACGATGTGACAAAATAAAACGGGTTATAAGCTTATAATAACGAGACCTTGTTCAAATAATAGTTGTAGTAGTCTTTAAGGAATAAGACGTTCTGTTTTGTATAATCTTTATCACTCTCTGTATATATTAGTATCACCGAATATATACAGAGAGACAATGCCGTTTATCCGTGTTTTGATACCGTTCGTCTATTATATTCACATAAACGAATATAAATACTTTTAATTTTTGTCTATTTATAATAAATTACGTCGGTTTTAAAAAGAGTCAGCTTTTATCTACTATCAAATATGCGCTTATACACATTAAAAATACATGATAAGCGCATATTGGTTACATAAATTATTTCTGCATTATTTATCTTTTTATCTGCTAGGTAGCACTATTTGAACCACCAACCCTTGAATACCATCTTGCCGGTTATGAGCATTGATATATCCTTTATGCGCCATAACTACAGCATGAACAATGGCCAATCCAAGACCATAGCCGCCAGTATCACGATGCCGAGCAGTATCGAGCCGCACAAAAGGATGAAAAATACGTTCTAAGTCTTTTTCTGCGACACCGCCACCTTCGTCTGTTATATTAATTTGAACAGCTGGTGCCTTATTATCCATTTGTATTGCCTTTACTTCAGCAATCACTGTCGAACCCGCTGCCGTGTGCATAAAAGCATTGCGAATGACATTTTCAAGTGCGCTATATAACTGCTCTGCATTACCTTGGACTGTCCAAAATCCTTCCAAACTATCTAACGCTGAGGCTACAGGCGGTTGCCATTGCCAATGCACGTCTTTATGTTGAAACTCAAAGCAGACATCCTCTCCGATACTGCTAATGATGTCAGATATGTCGACTGCCTCACTCTCCAAATTATCGACGGTATATTGCTGCATTTGTAGGGATTGAATATGAATGATTTGCTCAATTAGCTCATTCATTCGTGTAGATTCTTTATCGATACGGTCTAGATAGCGATTGGCATTGGGCGCAAAGTCTCGAGTCAGCTCAGTCGCTACATCCAGACGAGCAAGCGGCGAACGCAGCTCATGTGAGATATCACTGAGCATCTGCTTACGTGCCAGCTCACTGTCAACCAGTCTCGTCGATAGATGGGCGACGTCTTTGGCAAGTAGCCCCAACTCATCATCGCCCATCTTGGACAGTTCTGGGTTGGCTTGATAGTTACCATCAATCATACGGTGTACGGTATTTTGTACACGGCCAATTCGCTGGGTTAGCGTACGACTGAGCCATATGCAGACCAATACACTAAAGATAACAATCAATAGCAAACGGATTGGAAAATTACCGTGCTGTATTTCTACCACGTCTGAGAAACGCAAGTGCGGACGCAACTGTATGATAATTGACTGACCATCAGGTAATTCAACAGACATATCGGCCAATTCAGGACGAGTATCGATATCAGCCACTGCGGCACTACTTGCTGTTCTTGGTTTTAGAAATTTTTGCCAAAAAGACGGCTCATCTTTTGGTATCTCATTGTCGTGTTGGCGCAGTCTATTGTCAGCATTGCGGCCTTCTACGCCATAAACATTACTCTCTATTCTAGGCGGTCTAGACGGTATTTGCTGCAACGGTTGTATTGCACGATCCATTAGCTGCCGACCACTTTGCAGCTGTCCTTGCGCGCGCTCATCTTTTTCACGGTAACGCGGGAATATAATAGCGCCCTGCTCATCATAGACTCTGATTTGATTCATCAACTGGCGGTCTTGACGATACATCTGCCTGACAGACTCTACATCACCAGCCCGTAGTGACGCGACCATCTCTTTACGCTTTATTAATAGGCTATCGATTTGCACGTCCATACGAGAGGTCAGCTCTTTTTCAGCTAGCCAGCGTTCTACCACGATGGACAGTACAGAGGTGATTAAAATCGTCAGTAATAGGCTCAGAAACAGACGCCAAAACAAGGTGATGCGCACCTTAAACTTAGGTGCTTTTTTGAGATTCTGCTCAGCAGCTTTCATCGATATGTCCGTCATTACAGCACCAGTTGATAACCTTTTCCACGCACCGCTTTTATTGGCTCATCGTGGAAAGGTTGAAGTTTTTTGCGTAAGCGAGATACATGTACATCAAGGCTACGGTCAAATGGCTGTAACTCACGCTGCAAAACGTTTTCTGACAGCCATGCTTTACTGACCACCTCCCCTTTTTGCTTGAGTAGAGCCACGAGCAGATCAAACTCTGTACCAGTGACTTGTAGCGTCACCCCATCTATCTGACAGGCACGTTGGTTTTGATCGAGGTGCAAACGACTCTCTGGCAACGGAGTATGCTCTGATGCGGTCGTATTGGTACGTTTAATCACTGCATTAATACGTGCCAGCAGCTCTCGTGGGTTACAAGGTTTGGTAATATAATCATCGGCACCAAGCTCTAGACCAATAATACGATCAATCTCTTCCCCTTTTGCCGTCAGCATAATGACTGGAATATCGATAATATTTGGTAATTGGCGCAGGACACTCAATCCATCCAGTTTTGGCATCATAATATCGAGCACGAGTAAATCATAAACCGTATCTTCGTGTGCTACCGCTTTGAGTCGTTGTATGACTGCTGCACCATCATGCACGCAGTCACAGCGAATACCGTGATTGTCCAAGTACTCTTGCAATAACTGAGTCAACTCTTCGTCGTCATCGCCTATCAGGATGTTTGGCATACTTCTCTCCTTTAATTTTTATTTATCTCTATTTACTCAATCCAATCACTCTATAGTAATCATGACGCAATAAATCCGCGTACAAGTGTCATTGTGATATGGTTAGCGAAATTGCCGCCGTGGCATTCTTATTGTCGGTAGACTGTAGTTAACCATATTATCAGGCAAGCACTTGCCAATTCACCAGAAACGTTACCTTTCTTAATACTTCATAAATGTTCGTAACCTTTAACTGTCGTAATATACTCATATCAACAGCAAGTATTGCATTTCTAAGATGGCTGACCATAACGAGCGATAACGTTCAACAGATGCTACTTGCGAGATAAAAATTTAGTGCTTATGAAATCAAACTCAATGTAATCAAGGATATTATGATGAAAAAATTACTATTAGGCTCAGTATTAGCAGCGTCTAGCATATTTACAGTAACCGCTTGCACCAGCGTTAACGCAACCACTGATACAACGCCAACTGCGCAAATGCAAAAGAACCACAAAGATGGCATGAAAAAAGGTGAGATGAGAGGCCCAATGTCAAAATTGGATCTAACAGCGACACAGCAAGCGCAAATCAAAGCCATCATGCAAAACAAACGTGGCGATCGCACTGCTGACCGTGCAGAACATCAAGCAGAACGCGCGCAAATGGATCAGCAAATACAAGCGCTGACCAATGCCAGCACTTTGAATACTGCTGCTTTAAACCGTCTGGCTGATCAACGTGCGGCAAAAGAAAAGCAACGCTTTATCGAACGTGTACAAACCCAACATGCCATCGCTCAAGTGTTGACTGCTGAGCAACGTGCAAAGATGGAACAGATGAAGTCAGAGAGACAAGAAAAAGGTCGCAAGCATTCAAAAGATCGTAAAGGCCATGACAAACAGCATCAAGGTATGTAATAAGCCACTCCGGAAAAGTGTTATTTTACCTAGCTGTATACGTATAAAATGAAAAAGCGCGCCGTTAATAGGTGCGCTTTTTTTTAATGCAAAATTATCCTGTTCAAAAACTAATAATGCTTTCTATTTACTCATTAATACTCTAACCAGTTACTCAACCGAACCAAAACGCTCTCTGACCATCGGCAACATGTTAAAGACCATTTTACCTACTGCCGTGCCATTACCATCTTGGTAGTATTGCAGCAGCTCTGGAGCATACTTTCGTAAATCAATGCTATTGCTAGCGTTCGGCGACTGCACATTGCTTGGTAGGTTAGGGAACGCCAAATCCTTAGTGCCGATAGCAGAATACTGTTGCAACACATCTATCCTCATACCCTTATTGTTATTCGCTTCGCTAGTGTTATCTAACTGACGACGTAAGTGCTCCCATTTGAGTTGACCGCGTTTATCAAACCCGTACAGTTCCTGTACTTCTGTATTGGCAACGGTCTCACCTGTCGTGGCTTCCTCATTCATTTGATTTTTTATCATAGCCAGTATTTTTTGTACTATAGACTTACTGGTGAATACCTTTGGATTTTGAATCGACTCAAACGCTGTCATCGGTTCGGGTTCTTGTACTAGCTCTGGGTATTTTTCACTGATCCGATCGTAGAAAATTTGCATATATTTCTGTTGCGACGCTTGATAATCCCCAAAGCTTTGTACTCGGCGAATGATTTGATCGCTTGGTAGCATAGCCGATAACTGGTGCGCAGGCAGTTTTGGAGACAGTGAAGCAAGTGAGTTAGGAGCAACATAATTAAACTGGCTAACAGGAGCCGCATCATAAGTCGCATCTAACGCCGCAAAGTGGCTTTTGATTACTTCACCACCAAACCCTTTAGGTAACGTACCATCATCAATGGGTATTTTTAACCATTTGTTTTGCCATTTTGTACCGAGTTTATTATCTAACAATTCTGAGTTTAGAATCGCAAAATTATCTGCCCATAGGTAAATATCACCGTTTTTAAAATCCATATAAATAGGCTGGTTGATACTGCTGTGATGATTACGTGCTTGATATTGTGCACTAGCGAGCATCGTAGCCTTGCCTGCCATCGGTTGATAAATCCCTTGAGAATCGATAGAAAGCGGCTTTAGTAGATACTCATCTAATAACTGTGCTTTTTTCACATCTAACGGTCTTTGTTTATCTTCATAATTATCAAATAGCGCTTGATAATCTGGTGCTACTTTTACATCACTATCGTATTGATGGTCATCCCATGCATGATAGGCAGCTACGCACTCAAAATACGACTGCCTTATGCTGTCACGCTTAGTATCGTAATCCACCGCTAAGATATCTTTGTTTTGCTGTTCTGCTTGCAGGATTAGAGCGGCGTACGCTTGGTCATGTGTCTCTTCGCAATGTTCATCTATGTAGTCTGATGCCGCCATTTTCTCCGTACTAGTATTAGTATCGGCATCAGCATCTGTAAATTGTTGGTTATTGCCAATTTCAAGATTGCTATGATAGCTAAAGGACTGACGTCGCTGTTTTTGCAGGGCTGTTTCTAGTGTTTTTTTGGCAATGCTAGGTGCTTGTTTTACAGCCGCCGTGTTGGACTGGCCCAAACTGGTAGACTGGCAACCTGTTAACAACAGCGCCCCTGTCAAAAATGCGCTGGTGACTAGCAGATTGTTTTTAGTCTTAAATGGTAGACGTTGTGCAATGGTGTGATGTACTGTTTTCATTTTTTATCCTTAATAGATATGAGCGTAAATGCAATGAGATAATGTCATTTGACTTCTATTTTTCATTCATATCATCTTGAGCATCGTCAACTCGGCTCTCATCGACAGCGTCTGCGCCATTGTCATTATCGTTACCATACTCATCAGTGCCATATTCATTACTGCTATAAGCACCTTCGACACCGCTATCTTGATAGTCGTAGCGTGCATAGCGAGCCGTTTGTAATCTGTCTTTTTTATCGCGCTGCTTAGCCATCCATGCATTGCCATCGATAGGAGGCGTAGCGTCTGAACCAAAAGACTCTGTAAGCAATGGTGTCAAGGCATGATGGTTAAAGCTGGCTTTATCGTAACGTACTTGGTTTAGCATGGTTGTGGTCGACCCCATAAAATCACTACCGATATTGACACGTTGCTGCTTGGCCAGCAGTCGATCTGAGCTGTCTAAGTAATAGTAGTTGATTTGATTAAACGAGATAGGACCGATGGCTTCGATCAGCTGCAATAGCGAACCGATATCCGCGCTTTGATAGCCTTTATTGTATAATTGCGCTTTAGCCAGTGCTGTCTTCAGTGCAGCACCATCAGGATATTTATCTGGATTGGCATCTACGTATTCTTGCAGTGATTTGGTTACATATTTGAGCATCTTGCCAATTACTTCACCGCTTTGCTGACTACCGAAATAGACTTTTACGGCGCGAGTCGCACCGACTTCTTTGGCAAACGTGTCACCACTGATATCTACTGCGCTAAAATGCTCAGGCGCGAGCTCAGCCATACTGTTCTGTATCGCATTGAGCACTGCATCGTAGAGCACCGCTGGTGGCAACTGTGCCGTGATGCTTTCAGGCAAACCAAAGCTCACCGTATGCGAGGTCATCTGTGATGGTAATGGCGTATTCTCAGGATTGACAAGTGCAACAATCGGCATAATGGCCGATGGATCTACTACGACACTGCTGTTATTAAAATCAAATGCTAACGGTATCTGTATTGATGAGCTAATCGTTGGTGTGGCGTAGTCGTAGCTATAGGCGCTTTGTAGTTGGCGCTGCTTGGGACGGTATTGACTGACACTATTGAATGTTAAATGCTCATACTGATAAGCATTGGATGCAGCTATTTGCTCAGGAGTACGATGGAACATATCAAGTATATTGCCAATCATGCCTGTAGATGACATTGGTAGGCTGCCACGATTTACCGTCTCTGTCTTAGCTTGCTGTTTCGCCATTTGCATGGCTTCATACTTTGCAGCCATTGATTTAGGACTTAACCCTGACATCCCTGAGAGCATACCTTCAGCACCGCTACTGTATTCATCATAATTATCATAGTCGTCACTACTGTAATCATCGCTGCTATAGTCATCTGCTATATCGTAAGCATACTCGTTATCGCTGCTAGCATCACTGCTCGTCGGCTCATTCTCCCCTGCTTCAGCCAATATAGCAGCAATAGCTCTTCTTTCTGCTTCAGCTTCTGCTCTAGACTTATCATAGTCACTAGGGTAGTCGGACTCTATGGAATCTTTCGCATCATCATAATCGTAGTTAATACCCTCTACCACACAGACTTCATAAGCGTCATCATCTTCGTTTTCATTGCATTTATTCGACTCTACACCTACCGCTGCTAATTCTGCTCTAGCCTCAGCTTGCGCCTCATCATCGCTACTATCATACATACCCTCAGGCTGATACACGTAGGTTTCTATAATCGTTCTGAGCAAGCTACTAGATCCTGCGTCGATACTATCTGGGTCAATGAATGGTGCTGATCGATAATTGGCTGTGGCGACTGCCACATGCTCGGTCGCCAAGTGCTGACGAATGGCTGCTAACAAGTGCGACTTGGCTTGGTTTTCGGTACTTGGATACTTCTCTTGATCAAACAGCTGCTCATAACGCGCGGCCTGAGCGTTTTGACTGACAGTAAAAGCTTGACCTTGACGTTGGCTCTGCGCGGTATCTGCGACACTAAAGTCCATCATGGCACTAGAGGCGCTGCTATTCGACGACAGATTGGCAGTTGAGCTGGCTGGAGTTGATTGGCAACCTGCGAGTACAAGCGAGGCACTACTAACTAGCAATGCGATAGAAGTCAATTTACCGGTTGGATATAGATGACCGTTGTTATTTTTACCATTATAGTTTTTATGATCAGTGTTAGGTAAACAAGCAGGCGCCGTCTCAGAGTAGCGCTGTCGATTGCGGTTATTAATATGGTGTGATGACATAGTAATCTCTTTGTATGAATAGACAGTCGATAATGAGTGTACATTGGTACCGTTATTTATATCACAAGACGTTACAATTTAGTAATATTAGCGAATATTTTTAAAGAATTTCTTCATTCATAGATAACTTTCTCTTTATAACTGCTGTCTTATCATTAGCTTCATTTGCTTGAAAATTAGCTCCGCCGATTTGAAATAGAGCTTTTACAGCTAAGCGCTATAAAAGCGTACACCACAAAAGATAATAAACAACTTTCTACTATTTCATATTTTCGTTACTATTTAGACTTATCTATTTCCTAGCTCTATTCCTTCCACTCGCGTAAAAAGGACTTTGCGATGTCACAGTTATTATCTCGCCACCATCGAACCGCTCAGCAGCGTAAACCAAAAATTAATACCTTACTCAAATCTAGCGTCGTGCTCATTACCAGTACGCTACTGCTATCTATATCCGCACAGGCTGTAGAGCCAACGACCTCAATAAGTAATGCGACGGTCAACAATACATCAATCAATACCAGTGCTATAAACTTGGCCATCATGGCTGATAGTCCAATGGTACTCTCTGAAACCAAGCGCATCACGCGAGCGAAGACAAATACCCTTAGCACCACATCGAACAATGCTAACAATGCTAATAGTGACCAAGCCATCTATTCTGAAGACGCCATTCATCATCCAGTTTGGGCAAAAAACGGCATGGTCGCTACCCAAGAAGCGCTTGCCTCTGACATCGGTTTACAGATTCTAAAGGACGGCGGTAATGCGGTAGATGCTGGCGTTGCGGTTGGTTTTGCCCTAGCAGTGACCTTGCCGCGCGCAGGTAATATCGGTGGCGGCGGTTTTATGATGATTTATGATGCCAAGCAAGGCAAAACGGTGGCGCTTGATTACCGTGAAAAAGCACCGAGTAGCGCCTCGCGCGATATGTACCTCGATGAAGCAGGCAATGCTGTCAGCGACTTATCTCGCTATCATGGCTTGGCCGTTGGCGTGCCAGGGACAGTAGCAGGACTACTAAAAGCACTAGAAGAGCATGGTACGATGAGCCGCGAGCAAGTCATGGCACCAGCGATAGCACTGGCTGAAGACGGCATAGAAGTCACCGCTGGCTTGTCCGAGTCACTCACGGCGTTGAGTGATCGCTTGCAGAAATGGCCAAGTACCAAAAAAGTGTTCTTTAAGCCTGATGGCAGCGCTTATCAGCCGGGCGAACGTTTAAAGCAGCCTGAGCTTGCGCGTTCGCTAAAGCGGATTGCGGTACAGGGTACCGATGGGTTTTATAAGGGTGAAACCGCTCAAAAACTGGTCAAAGCAGTCAACGAAGCAGGCGGCAGCATGAGCCTGAAAGATTTGGCCAATTATCAAGCCATTGCTCGCGAACCTGTCAAAGGCTACTACCGTGGCTATGAGATTGTCTCTATGCCACCGCCTTCCTCTGGCGGTATTCATATCGTGCAGATTTTAAATATCTTAGAAGGCTATCCGCTGGGTGACTACGGACAAAACAGCGCACAGACTATTCATCTAATGGCGGAAGCGATGCAGTTAGCGTATGCAGATCGAGCTGAGTATCTGGGAGATGCTGACTTTATCGATGTACCTGCCAGCGGCTTAACGTCACAAGCCTATGCGGACAAACTGCGTACGTTGATTGATCCCAATAAAGCCACGCCAGCATCTACTATCAAAGCTAACAACCCTCTGCCGTACGAGAGTGATCAGACCACGCATTTCTCTATCGTTGATAAAGAAGGTAATGCCATAGCCAATACTTATACGTTAAACTTCTCTTATGGTACTGGTCTCGTTGCGGATGGCACAGGCATTCTACTCAATAATGAAATGGACGACTTCTCTGCCAAACCAGGCGTACCAAACGGCTACGGTTTACTTGGTGGCGATGCAAATGCGGTGGAAGCCAATAAGCGTCCGCTGTCCTCTATGAGTCCGACGCTCGTATTCAAAGACAGCAAACCTTATATCGTTACTGGAAGCCCAGGTGGTAGCCGTATCATCACGACTGTCACTCAAATTATCTCCAACGTCATTGACCATGATATGAATATCGCGGAGGCAACACATGCGCCGCGTATCCACGATCAATGGCTACCTGATGAGATTCGAGTGGAAAAAGCACTGAATATCGATACCGTGAAAAAGCTCGAATCAATGGGTCATACCGTCAGTCCAAAATCCGCGATGGGCTCTACGCAGTCGATTATGCTTACCCCAAATGGTGTTTATGGATCGTCTGATCCACGTATTGTCGATGCAGCGGTGGTTGGTTACTAAGTTATGAATATATGTCTCTAGTCATTATAAAAAAGCTCTATGTGTTGCTATAACTCATAGAGCTTTTCTTGTATAAATAAGTAAATACTGACCTGCTTTAATATAGCTTAATTCTTTCAAAAAAGTCATTGTCCAATAATAATTTTGGTCTGGCATTCACCTCTTTTAAACCGACTTTATGTTGCATCATTAACTCGATCAAGTTCATCTGATCAATGAGAATAAGACTGTGCGAATCAGTCGAATTAGCATAGTCTTGAGCAGGCTTAGTAAAGCTAGTGGTAGTAATAAAGATGCCATGATGATTGGTTTTTTGTGGAGGGTATGCACCTATGAAATTTCTCAAGTCGCCATTAGATATATTATTGCCATTACTATATAGCTTGGCCTGTATATAATAATTGTGCACCTCACCATCTGGAAAGTCCTGAATAATTAGTCCATCAATACCATTATCGTTAGACCGCCCTGTATGACGAGATGTTAGATTACTTTCAGGACTTTCTATCTCTAAGGATCTCTCAATTAATTTCAAACAAAACCACTCAAACTGCAAAGGTGATAAGCTTTCAAGCTGAGCCATGATCATATCAGGCGTCACTTTGACAAAATCATTACCAACAGCAGCATCTGCATAATTATTCATAAATATAGAGGTTCGACGTTTAGTTTCGTCAATCAAATGACTAATAAGTGCGTCACCATTTTTGCCATAAGCAGCAATATTAACTTTTTGCAAATCAGCAAAAGATTTGCTATCGAAGCGTTTAAAGTTAGCAATATAATCACCATTTGGTATTCCTTCACCAATATATTGATTAAAATTATTACCCGCCAGCCAAAAATAAACTTTACCGAAAGGGTCTAAACGTATGATATTTTTAGGCGTTACTTTCTCATCGAAAGTAATAAAATTGGCAAAGTTCTGATTTAGATTAGGAATCAAACTAAATTTATCTTCCTTAACCAAGCCCATTGCAGATAAGCATACTAAGATCAAATCAATAATTTCGTCGTAGCAAGGCGAACCATCATGACATTCATGGCGTATATCGTAGTTACTCATATAGTTGATGTCTTTATGATCATTTACGATTTGCGCTAATTTCTCAAACTCTCTGTAAAATACAGTGCGCCCAATAGTATTTCGCGTACTTAAATTTTTTATAGTTTGTATTCCAGCATTTAACATGTCGCCAAATGCAGGCAGCTTAGTAATATTACTCATAGTATTATCGTCTTTTTTGATTGCGTGAATAATATAGTGAAATCGGCATAGTATTACAATTATTTAAAAACAAATGTTTATGCTAACAACTATTGAGAGAAAACGCAGCAAAATTTCATGTTAATAAATAAGAAAAACAAATCCTCTCACGCAGATTAAACACTTTGAACCTGTGGCTGTCTGCGGCAAATAATGCTATTATTGACGACCCCATTTAAAACGTATCAATATGGCTATCGAGGTCTTATCGGCCTCTAGATATCAGTATAATTGATTGATAATAATCAATTATTTTATCGGTAGCTTATTTCTTTGATCGTACCAGTAAGAGTCTTCTATGGCATTTGTACACCTTGGCATTCACAGCGAATATTCCATCACCGATTCTATCGTGCGTATTAAACCGCTGGTAAAAGCTGCTGCGGCTGACAATCAGCGCGCTTTGGCATTGACCGATTTGTCCAATTTATATGCCACGGTGAAGTTTTATCGTGCCTGCTTAGGTGCGGGTATCAAGCCTATTATTGGCAGTGAAGTTATCATGGATAATGAAGACACACGCCTTACCTTACTTGCGATGAATAACGAAGGGTATCAAAACATTACCCGTATCGTATCGCTCGGGTTTACCGAAGGTCGCGCTGATCCTATCAATCATGGTACGCCAGTTATCAAGCGCAGTCATATCTTAGAGCATGCAGCAGGTGTCATTGTACTGCTCACAGAGAAGTCAGACGTGGGTCAAGCTTTGGTCGGCTCGATGCCAGAAAAGGCTGATGAACTACTTACTGAGTGGCAGGCAAAATTTGACGATCGTTTGTACTTTGCTATCAAGCGTACTAATCGTTCAGGCGAAGATGCTTTTATTAGAGCAGCTATCCATTCAGGCGCCAAACACAATATCCCTATCATTGCGCATAATGACGTGCGTTTCTTAGAGCAGGATGATTTTGATGCTCATGAAGCCCGCGTATGTATTGCAGGCTCTTATGTCCTTGCTGATCCAAACCGTCCGCAGACTTACTCAGATGAGCAGTATCTAAAAACACAAGCTCAGATGGAGCAATTATTCGCTGATATTCCGCAGGTCATTGATAATACCTTGCGTCTCGCTACACGCTGCAATGTCACCTTGACACTTGGGATTAACGTCCTACCTGATTTTCCTGTTCCTGAAGGCGAGACGATTGAATCGTTTTTTCGTGCCGAGTCACAACGCGGTCTTGAGCAGCGCTTAGGTAAGCTGTTTCCTGTCGAAGCACGTACGGACAATTGGAGCGACTTCCGTCAGAGATACGATGAGCGCCTTGCATATGAGTTAGATATTATTCTATCCATGGGCTTCCCGGGTTACTTCCTAATCGTCATGGACTTTATCCGCTGGGCAAAAGCCAATGGCGTACCAGTAGGCCCTGGACGTGGTTCTGGTGCAGGTTCGTTGGTCGCATACGCATTAAACATTACCGATCTTGACCCGATTCATTACGATCTATTATTCGAGCGCTTCTTGAACCCTGAGCGGGTATCCATGCCCGATTTCGATATCGACTTTTGTATCGAAGGTCGTGACCGCGTTATTGATTATGTCGCGCAAACCTATGGCCGTGATGCCGTCTCACAGATTATTACCTTTGGTACGATGGCCGCAAAAGCAGTTGTGCGAGATGTGGCACGTGTACAAAGCAAATCGTACTTTTTAGCTAATAAAATATCCAAGCTGATTCCAAAAACGCCTGGCATCACACTGAGCCAAGCGCTTGAGCAAGAGCCACAGCTCAAAGACTTGATCTCTAATCCTGATAATATGGATTATGAAGATGCCATTGAGATTTGGGAGATGGCGATTAAGCTTGAAGGCGTATGTCGAAATGTCGGTAAACATGCCGGTGGCGTATTGATTGCTCCGCACAAGATTACTGACTTTAGTGCCATTTACTGTGATGATGAAGGTCACCGTGTCAGCCAGTTTGATAAAGACGATGTAGAAGCTGTTGGTTTGGTGAAGTTTGACTTTTTGGGTCTACGTAACTTAACCGTCATC
This sequence comes from uncultured Psychrobacter sp., assembly GCF_947500265.1. Taxonomy (GTDB): domain Bacteria; phylum Pseudomonadota; class Gammaproteobacteria; order Pseudomonadales; family Moraxellaceae; genus Psychrobacter. The sequence goes on from NZ_CANMRN010000011.1 coordinate 29,135, forward strand.
AACGCTGCGGTTGAAAACATCAATTTGCGCCGTGCAAAAGAAAACGTACCTGCCTTAGTTTTAGAAGATTTGCCGCTAGATGACAGCAAAGCCTATAAACTGCTGCAAGATGCCAAAACCACGGCGGTCTTTCAGCTAGAAAGTATGGGTATGAAAAAGTATCTGGCTAAACTGCAACCGACCAATATCGAGGATGTCATCGCCATGTGTGCGCTGTATCGTCCCGGCCCACTCGATGCAGGCATGGTAGAGATGTATATCGACCGTAAGCATGGTCGCGAGGAAGTCATTTATGACCATCCCAATCTTGAGCCGATTTTAGAAAACACCAATGGCGTTATTGTCTATCAAGAACAGGTGATGCAAATCTCACAGGTGATGGCAGGCTATAGTTTGGGCGGTGCGGATATGCTACGCCGTGCGATGGGTAAAAAGAAACCTGAAGAGATGGCAAAGCAGCGCGATATTTTTGTCACGGGTGCCACCTCACAAGGCATTGATGAAGTCACATCAGGCGGTGTGTTTGACTTGATGGAAAAGTTCGCAGGTTACGGTTTTAACCGCTCGCATTCTGCGGCTTATGGCGTATTGGCTTATCAAACGGCCTACCTAAAGCAATACTACCCTGCCGAATTTATGGCAGCGGTCTTAACTTCAGATATGAACAACACCGACAACGTCGTGTTCTTTATCAATGACTGCCGTGAAAACTTTGGGTTAACTGTAGTCAATCCTTCAGTCAATCGCAGTGAATGGCATTTCGTTGCCGATACTCCGACCAATATCATCTATGGTCTTGGCGCAATCAAAGGCGTGGGTGAAGGCGCGGTAGAGTCTATCGTAGATGCACGCCGCCGCGAAGGTCCTTTTAAAGACTTGTATGACTTCTGTCGCCGTGTCGATATCAAAAAAGTCAATAAACGCACGCTTGAAGCATTGGTCAGCGCTGGCTGTTTTGATGACTTTGCCGCCACGCTACGACCTGACCTGCCAGCCGATGAAGCTTACGAAATTCGCGGTGCCTTGATGAGTCAATTGCCAAGCGCAGTGCAGGCCGCTGAGCAAGACCGTCAAAACCGCGAAATCGGTATGATGGATTTGTTTGGTGAAATGGATGGTGTGGTCGCAGCGCCGCCGTTAGTGATGACGCCAGAGCTCATCTGGGGTGACAAACACCGCCTAAAAGCCGAAAAAAACACCTTGGGGCTTTACTTAACGGGACATCCAATCAATGAGTATTTGGATGAGCTCAAACGCTATACCTCTGGTGCGCGTCTCGATAAGTTAACTGATACTGGCTATAACGGCAGCTGCTATTTCTCGGGGCTTATTATAGATATTGCCAACTTTGGTAATCGTAACGTGATTACTTTAGATGATGGTACATCGAGACTCGAGGTCAGCTGCTACGCTGAGCGTTTTAATCGTGTCAAAGAGCAGTTGAAAATCGATGAAGTCGTCATCATCAAAGGCAGCATCCGTGAGCGTGATGGACGTTTGTTTGCACGTCTTGATAGTGCCATGAGCATGGTAGATGCGAGACTACGTTGGCTCAAAAAAATCAGTATCAAAGTTCACGGTAGTGATATTAATCTGCTCACACGTCTACAGCCATTACTCAAATCAGCCCAAGCTGACATTATTCCTGAGCCGCGTCTGGCTTATAACCAAGAGCAAGACGAGCAAGGTGGCAGCGGTAGTAATGTCTACGACCCTGCAATGGGTGGTAGCTTGTATGATGAGAACGGTAATGATTTATTGGCATTAGAGAGCGACATGAACCATGACGCGGCCAATCAAAACGGTATGTCAGCCAGTTATGCCAATAATGCCCTGAGTAATACTGACGCTTCTATCAATGATAACTGTCTGCCACTTGGACTAAGCATTTATGAAGTCTATGGCATCGCAAATGTTGGACTGTCTGAGCACTGGCGCGTTTACCCAAATGACGACAACCTGCAGACATTAAAGACTTTGGTCAGTGAAGAGAACTTACATTTCCATTACAGCTAAGACGTACATTACGTTTTAAAAATTCATTATAGTAATCTTATTGCTTTAACTTTTATAAATTGGACAACCACCATGGATGACACTACAAATAATAATATGCTCGGACAAACTGATGAAGAGATTATCAATCATGAACAGTTCGAGGACATGCGTGACCTGCTCGAAGAAGACTTTGTTGATTTGATACAAGTATATTTTGCTGATAGTAAGCAAAGAGTTGCAGCGCTGCGAATTGCCCATCAAAAAGACGATAACGCCAATGGCTTTGAAACTGCGCATGCCCTAAAAGGTGCCAGCGCCAACTTAGGTACGACTCAATTAGTCCGTCTTAGCAGCCAGTTACAAGAATACTGCCGTGAGCGCCGTATCAATGAGCAAGCCGTCCTGATCGAAGAGATTGCCATTGCATTACACCGTGCTGAACAAGAAATCAATCAGAGACTGGGACAATAATGAGTAACGACGCTTCATTAGCAGTATCATCACGCACAGTGAACGACTATCTTGATTGCCTACAAGTAGTCATGGTTAATACAACTTTGCCTGCCAATATTGGTTCGGCTGCCCGCGCGATGCATACCATGGGCTTGTCTCGTTTAACGGTTGTCGATCCCAAATTACCGATTGACGAAACCAGTGTGTCTCATGCAGCGGGTGGCAGTGAGTTATTATCGTCAGCTTTGATTGCACCTACCTTAGAGTCTGCTATCTCTGGCTGTCAGTTGGTATTTGCTGCTAGCAGTCGTAGCCGTCATATGCCGCGCCCTGTCGTTACACCTACGCAAGCCGCTAAGATTATGTTTGACTTTATCGATGCACAGGCAGCTTTAAGTGCAGACGATAGTAATGTTGATACCTCATCTGCTGCTACTTCTAGCAAACCAAATATTGCTATATTATTTGGACGTGAAGACCGTGGATTGACCAATGAAGAATTGGCTTATGCCGATTATCATATTCAAATCGACGCCAATCCTGCTTACCCTGTGCTAAATGTCGCATCAGCGGTGCAAGTCATCGCCAGCTTTATCTTTGCTTATGCTCAAACGCACACTCAGACAGCTGATAATTTAGAGTCGGATACAAGCACAGATGTCCAATCGACAATCAATGTGAATTTGCGTCAGCAATGGGATGAGCCTGCTATTAATCAGCAGCAGCTGCAACAGCTCACTCAGCGCACCACTGACCTTATGGTGCAGCGTGGACTAGCCAATAGCGAACATCTAAAGTCATTGCCATCACGCTTGTCTAGACTTGGGTCACGCCTACAGCTTGATCAAAAAGAGTATCAGCTATTAAGCGCTTTGATTGCAAAACTATCGAAAGACTAAAACAAGCCATAGTTTATAAGCTTGCCTTTATTTGACAGCTTTTTACTATATTTTGCGGTATAAAGCTGTTATAACTTGCAGAAGCTTAGCGAAAATATATATTCTTAATTATCCGAACTTTATGACCACAGATTAGAGGCATCGCTGTTTTCGCAACGACACTCTACCGACGAATAGATAGGACGCTTTATGTCATTGCCATCCAAATTATTCAAATCGCTTATTAATATCAAGAACGATTTGAAAGAAGATATTGATGCAGTATTCACCCGAGATCCTGCGGCGCGTAATAGTCTGGAAGTGATCCTAACTTATCCGGGCATACATGCGCTTGTTTTGCATCGCGGGGCTCACTGCCTTTGGAACAATGAACAAAAACTAGCGGCACGCGTGATCTCCTACGGCTCGCGCATCATGACAGGTATCGAGATTCACCCTGCTGCTAAGATTGGTAGACGCTTTTTTATCGATCATGGTGTCGGCGTCGTCATCGGTGAGACTGCTGAGATTGGTAACGACGTGACGCTATACCATGGTGTTACTTTGGGCGGTGTGTCTTGGAATAATGGCAAGCGTCACCCAACGCTGGAAGACGGTGTAACCGTTGGTGCTGGTGCAAAAGTCTTAGGGCCGTTTACAGTCGGTAAAAACGCTAAAATCGGCTCGAATGCAGTGGTAGTCAAACCTGTACCAGCAGGCGCTACGATGGTCGGCAGTGCCGCGCGTATGATCTCAGATCATCACGATGAAAAAGGCAATCCAATCGCGACAAAAGTACAAGACGCCAAGCAACAAGAAAAAGTCGCGCAAGCTGGTGAGAGCAACGATCAAACTAACGACACTACCCCTACTGCCAAACGTACCAATACCTTCCGTGCCTATGGTATCGACCCTTATTCACAAGACCCTGTCGCAGAAGCTTTTGCTAAAATGCTTGAACACATCCAACAGTCAGAGAATCGCCTCGATCAACTGCAGTCAGCGATGTGTGATATTGATCCTAATTTTTGCAAAAAAGAATATGATAAGCTTTGTTTAGAAGATTTAGATGTGATTGGTCGTGCTGATATCAATGACGTAGATAACGAGCAGAAGTAACTACTAGAACTTCAGTAAAAGAAATAAAACTAAGGGGCCTACAATATATTGTACACCCCTTAGTTTTATCTACTGCAAAAATATCAGATGTAGTCAGTGTCAGTTAAAATAAGTCACCCCACTAACTGTCTAAATCTATCAACAATTTTCCCTAAAAACGCTATTCAAACATCTAATCAGTAGATACGGCCAATTCCCTGACTCCCGCTTCCTCATGCGTTTTAAACGGATAACGATCTGCCATTACTATCCAATCAGATATTGATTTAAATATCGAATATTTGCTTAGGCTATTTTCTATAGTAGCCAATTTAATCATCAAAATATCAATATCCATCGTCACCTGCCGTACTTGATTCGGCTCAGTCTGTCGGCATCTATTACAATCGCCTTCAAGCGTTTTAAAAGTTTGCTGTAGTTGTTGCAGACTCATCGGTGTGGTCAATGTTAGATGGACACACTGATTGGTATAATCAGGTTTTGGTAATTGGGTAGTCGCAGTAAAATCAGGATTTTGAAAAGCCGTAGACAATCGCACCTCACCTAGCGCTGCCAAGCGCTGCCGAGCAAGCGGGAGATACTTGTCAGCTTGATAGTTACTACCTAGCGCTAACACTAGCTCTACCACGGGTTGCGCTTGCACAGTCTCAGGTGCGCATTGTGTGAACGTTGTCAAATTCAAATCCACGGGCTTTTCATGCATCATCGACTTGGCTGTCATTAACTTCTTTGGCAGCTTCTTTAGTAGCTAGCTCGTTGGTTGATGCTGGCGCATAGCGCGTTATTTGTACCCCGACTGCATCAGCTTGGGCAATAGCGGTAGGCTTAGCAATGCTCAACGTTATTTTTTGACAGTCATATTTTGCAAATATCTTATCAGAGATCTGACCAGCCAAATGCTCAAGCAGCTTTGCTTGAATCTCTTTGCACCACTCGCTCACATCATCGCAGACTTCTTTATAGCTCAGCGCATCGCTGACATCATCTGACACAGCAGCACGGCTAATATCCGTTTCAAGCGCGATATCAATTAGTAATGGCTGAGTGATAGCACGCTCCCAATCATAAACACCAATTACTGCATCGACTTTTAGACCTTTTATAAATACAACATCAGACTGAGTATGAAACATGCTTTCATCCTTGTTTGCTAATTTTTTTCGTATTATTAATATTTACTTAACCGATTTTAGCGCTTCTTCACGTAGGCGCGCCGCTTTTAACACTTTACTTGGACGATGGCGCCACAGGTCAATGCTGAATAATAGCAGACCTAACCAAATCAAACCAAATACTGCCAAACGTTGTAAATCGAATGGTTCTTTATAATAGAACACCGCTAAAAAGAAAATAAAGGTCGGCGTCAGATAGTTCATAAAGCTCAGAATACTGTATGCAACGAGCTTGGTAGATTTATTGAATAATAAAAGCGGTATTAGCGTAATCGGACCTGCGATCATAAGCAGCCAAATGTTTGAGCTAAACCAAAAGCTCAGTTGATGGCTTGCCACATCAGATTGCCAAAACCACCACAGACATAACGGCACCAACATCGCAGTCTCGACAAACATGGCATCGACAGCAGTCAATGGCGTTTGTCGTTGAATCGTCCCGTAAGTACTGAAACTAAATGCCAAAATCAACGATATCCACGGCAGACTACCAAGCATCACCACTTGAATGATGACAGACAATAATGCAAAGCCAATGGCTACCCATTGTAGCGTGCGCAAACGCTCTTTGAACAATATCATGGATAGTGCAACGCCAACCAATGGCCCGATAAAGTAACCCAAACTGGCCTCAAGGATACGGTCTTGATTGACCGCCCATACATAGGTCAGCCAGTTGGTTGCAATAATTAACCCAGAGACGAGTGATAGCGCAATCCATCTTGGGTTTTTCTTGAGCGTTTCTATCCATCCCCAACGTTTGGTAGCCACTAACACAATCAGTAGGCAACAAAACGTCCAAACGATACGGTGGCCTATGATCTCCGTCGCATCATAATCAGAGAGCTGTTTGAAGTATAACGGAAATCCACCCCAAATAAAGAACGCGATCAGCGCAGTAATAATGCCGCGTCTGGTTGTGGTTATCGGGGCAACGGGTTTTTTGACGACATTTTGGGTAGTCATAATATAAGACAACTTTTTAGAGCAAAGCGCGCTCCCACCTAATTCTAATTATTATTGTTAATCGAATTGTGAAAGCGCAGGGTTACTACAGTGAGATTATAAGGTAAAAAGCAATGTACTCATGCCAATAGTGACATGAGTACATTGCTAACGATGTTAGATTAAACTTTTAAGAGTTAATGGTAGCTTAGCGACTTACTCAGCACTAGTATCTACTTGGATAGACATACCGATTTGGTTGGCAAGTTCAGCAAATCCTGGGAAGCTGGTATTAACCGTTTCAACCCCTTCAATGGTAATTTGCTGGGATGCACGCAGACTGGCAACAGAGAAGCTCATTGCAATACGGTGATCATGATGCGAGACAATATGACCACCACCAAAGACAGGCTGGCTATTGTTGACTTCACCGCTTTCAGTAGCAACGCCTTTGCCTTCGATAATCAGACCATCATCAGTTACAGTACAATCAATACCAAGCGTATGTAACCCTTCTGCCATCACAGCGATACGGTCCGATTCTTTAACACGCAGCTCTTTGGCACCAGTCAATACCGTCTGACCTTGTGCACAGCTGGCTGCGATAAATAGCACAGGAAATTCATCAATCGCCAGTGGTACGAGATGCTCTGGTATCTCAATACCGACTAGGTTTGAGCTGCGAATCGTAATATCAGCAACTGGCTCGCCGCCCACATGCGTCTCATTGCTTAGGCTAATATCTGCATTCATTAATTTTAGAATATCAATGACGCCAGTACGCGTAGGGTTGATACCTACTTGGGTCAAGGTAAGCTCACTATTTTGACTGATGGCCGCTGCTACCATAAAAAATGCTGCAGATGAGATATCAGCAGGAACCGCGATATCGCCGCCTGTTAGTGTACCGCCACCAGTGACACTGATGCGATTGCCTTCTACGGTTACTGGATAACCAAAGGCCGATAGCATACGCTCAGTGTGGTCACGGCTAATCTCAGGCTGTGTGACCGTTGTCGCACCCTCGGCCCATAGACCTGCTAGTAGCAAACAAGACTTTACCTGAGCTGAAGCAACTGGCATATCATACTCAGTGCCTTGTAATGGCTTGCCAACCGTGTCACGACCAGTGATGCTGAGCGGCGCAGTACCACTATGACCAGTGCTCTGAATCACAGCTCCCATCGTGCGTAGCGGTGCCGCCACGCGCTCCATTGGGCGTTTATTCAAGCTAGTATCACCTGTCAATACACTATCAAACGATTGCGCTGCCAAGATACCAGATAGCAGACGCATACTGGTGCCAGAGTTACCCATGTACAGTGGAGTTTTGCTAGGTTTTAAACCATTCATACCGACACCATGAATGGTCAAGTTGCCATTATCAGGGCCTTCGATAGTCACACCCATATCACGGAATGCTTGTAGCGTTGCTAGCGCATCTTCCCCTTCCAAAAATCCAGTCACATTTGTCACGCCTGTGGCAAGACTGCCGAGCATAATGCTGCGATGCGAGATAGATTTGTCACCAGGAATCGCGATGGTGCCAGAAACAGTATTGCTAGGGGTAATATTATAAGAAGCTGACATAGCAGAAGTATCCGTATAAGGGGTGCTGGCTAACATATGGCCGAAATGTCGCCGTGCGGCTTGCGCGCGGCCCAAAAGTCCCATCAGGGCAGTTGAATCTTGATCAATAATAAGCTGGCGCATCGTCTGTAAATAGACACCATACTCATCAAGGGCGCTGACAATCGCGCTTTGGTTGGCAAAAAATATATCATGCCACATTTTAGGGTCACTGGCAGCGATACGCGTAAAATCGCGGAACCCACCAGCAGCATAACGAAACATATCTAAATTATCATCATGGCTTGCCAATTGCTCAACCAAATTAAAGGCAAGTAAATGTGGCAAATGGCTGGTGTGCGCTAATATGCGGTCATGATGCTCAGCATCCATTGACATAACATTTGCGCCCACTGATTCCCATAATAGTCGCAACTTTGCAATAGCAGTTGCACTGGTTGTCGGTAGCTCGCAAATAATGACGCTATGATTGACAAATAAACTGGCGCGGCGCGCATGATACCCTGAATTTTCAGCCCCAGCAATTGGATGCGCTGGCACTAATCCTATCGGTAGCGAGCCAAACACTGCTTTAGCGGCATCAATGATATTGACCTTAGTACTACAGACATCCGTCATGATGCAATCACTGGCAAGCTGTCCGTTATCCATCGCTTGCTTGATATCAACGAACACTGCTTGAACTGCCTGTACTGGCACTGCAATGATGATTAAATCACTGCCAGCGATGACGTCCTGTAAATTTGCACTACCTGCATCTAGCAGGCCATGCTCAATAGCTTCTGTAATACTTGGTGCATGTCTATCGACTGCTACCAGTCGCGCGCTTAAGCCATTGTCTTTAATAGCTTGCGCAAAACTGGCACCAATCAGCCCAAGTCCAATCACACAAACTTGTTTAAATATAGGTAGCGTAGTATTTAGAGACGATTGAAGTTTATTATTTTTCTGACTACTCACGGCTTTTCTCGTTGGACACACTAAGACATAGATAGGGCCAGTCTTAGTGTTATAAATTTTAATGGCTAATTAAGAACAATTTTTAAGTTAAAAAATATTAATAGATGCGCTTAGTCTTCAGTCAAAATAGAACGCAAAGTATCAATCAAACGCAGATTATCTTCAGCCACACCTACTGTGATACGCAACCAGTTAGGCAATCCATAAGCATCCAACGGACGGACAATAACGCCTTGTTCAAGTAGTGCCTGATGGATAGAAGCAGCAGTTATATCTTCCATCTCAACCTGCACTTCGACCATAATAAAATTGGCATGCGACTTCACAAAACCCAGCCCTAGCGCGTCAAACTGCTTTTCTAACCAACGCATTTGCTCATCATTTATCAGACGAGTTTTTTCGATAAAGTCTTGATCGGCAAGTGCAGCAGCAGCGGCAGCTAAACCAACACGGCTGACATTAAATGGCTGACGAATTCGGTTTAGTAAATCCGCCACTGCCACCGAGCTTAGAGCATAACCGACGCGTAAACCTGCCAGCCCGTAAGCTTTGGAAAAAGTGCGCACAATAATGACATTATCGAATTCATCCAATAAGGCGCGGTTGTTACTCTCAGGACTATACTCGATATAAGCTTCATCTAGTACCACCAAGACTGAGCTTGGTACACTGGCAACGAACTGATACAGCTCTTTTTGCTCTAGCTGCGTACCCGTTGGATTGTTCGGATTGGCAATAAAGACGATTTTGGTATTCGGATTGTCTTGAACCGCTTGGCTCATGGCTTTTAGATTATGGCCGAAGCGTTGAGCAGGTACTTCAATTCCCGTGGCACCTTGCATCTTCGCTAGCATAGGATATACCACAAAAGCATACTGGCTATAGACGATGGCATCATCAGCACCCACAAAGCTACGTGCCAAAATATCGAGCAAATCATCAGAGCCATTACCCAAGGTAATTTGATTGGCATTGACATCGTTAAAGTCAGCCAGCGCCTGCTTTAGATAGTAACCATTGCCATCAGGATAACGTGACAACTGCCCTAGCTGCTCAGTCACTGCTAGCGTCACTCGGGGTGAGCATCCCATTGGATTCTCATTACTAGCCAGCTTGACCACGTCTGAGACACCATACTCACGTGTCAGCTCCTCAATTGGCTTACCGGTTTGATAAGGTGCCAATGCCAAAATACTGTCGTAAGCTGGCGTTAACGGCGATAGATCTGACACGGTCAATTGAGTAGTCTGCATGGTTTATCCTTAGATGGTATCTATAAATGCTTTTTTTGAATACTATCTGCAAAAGCTAAGACCCATCTATTATGTATGAATACCAGTGAGTAAGCCTGTAATTATCTATAGGTAGTTGTCTATAGTACAGCTTTTGGATATGAGCCTAATATGCGCAAATCTTTGACCAATGGACGAATATCATTGATGGCAGCGCTAACGTTTGGATCATTAACATGACCATTCATATCGATAAAGAATACGTATGCCCACTTGTTAGGACGCTCAGGACGCGTCTCAATACTGGTCATCGATACGCCATGATATGACAAAGGTTTCAAGATTTCGATCAGTGCGCCTGCTTTATCATGAGCGGAGACGACGATAGAGGTTTTGTCTTGGCCAGATGGCGCAATTGCTTCATGACCGATGATAAGGAAGCGTGTGGTGTTACTTGGATTGTCTTCAATATTTGAGTAGAGCTTATGCAAACCGTACTCTGCAACAGCAACGTCACCTGCAATCGCAGCTGAATGCCATTCGTTTTTAAGGCGGCGAGCGGCTTCACCATTGCTTGATACAGCAACGCGTTCGACATTAGGGAAGTTTACATCTAGCCAATGACGGCACTGAGCAAGCGACTGCTGGTGCGAATAAATACGGCTCAAACCATCAATCTTAGTATGCTCAGCAACCAAGAAGTTTTGATGAATTGGCAATTCAACTTCGCCAATGATCTTCAAGGTAGAAGACAAGAAACCATCTAGAGTATGGTTGACCACGCCTTCTGAAGAGTTTTCGACAGGGACCACGCCATACATCGCTGTACCTGCTTCGACTTCGCGGAACACATCGGTAATGGTTGTCATCGGTACGGTATCAGCTGCTTTACCAAAGTGCTTGAGCGCAGCGGCATGCGTGAAGGTACCGACAGGGCCCAAGAAGGCAATACGCTGCGGCGCTTCTAAATCCAAGCATACTGACATGATTTCACGGAACAAGCGCGCCATTTTTTCATCAGCGATTGGACCTGCATTACGCTCCATGACAGCTTTTAATACCTGTGCTTCACGCTCAGGGCGGTAAAAGATAGGATTGCTATTGTCATCAGCAGCGGTATGATTTTTCTTTACCATGGCTACTTGCTGAGCCAGCTTTGCACGGTTATTGATTAACGTTTGGATCTCACAGTCTACTGCGTCAATATTTTGGCGAATATTGTCTAAAAACTCTTTTTCAGTTGCGGTATCGCTAGCGCCTGTAGTGGTTTGATTTAGATTATCCATTGTTTGCTCTGGTGACTGCTCGCTCATTACCGCCCATCCTTTTTAGATTTTATCGCTGTTAGATATTACTATTATTTAAATATTGCTATTACATTTTATTACGTAGGGTAGCTCTATTGCCAAATCTGACTGTTTTCTGTTTTTAGTTAAAGACTAAGACTGATGATAGAAACTATATTCAAAATCAACCTCAAAACAGTCTATCAAAAACACCTTATATTGCTAGTGCCACTTGGCGTTAATACTATATTTACTGCCAAATACAGCAGCTTGATACATAGCCGGCTCTACTATAGCAAAAACTAAGGTCAGTGCCCATGCGTAAATGCGTATAAATATACCAACTGTTATTAATATTAGCACAGCTGAGCCAGATAACAGCGATGCATAGCATAACTATGAAGCAACACCTGCCCAAAACTGTGTTACAGTTCCAGTTCAGCTCCCTACCCCGCTATATATAAGAGGAGCATCATGTGATTAATAAGAAAAAGGATACCTGATGAGCGCATTACAACAGCTACGCACTATGACCACAATTGTTGCTGATACTGGTGACCTTGCCGCTATTGCCCGTTTAAAACCTATCGATGCAACCACCAACCCAAGCCTTATTACCAAGGCTCTGATTCATCCTGACAACCAAGGTATGTTGTCAGAGACCATGAGTCGTCACAATGGTGACGTGGATGCCGTGATCGATGCGCTGACCATTCAGGTTGGCTGCGATATTTTAGAGCTGATCGAAGGCCGAGTCTCTACCGAAGTTGACGCTCGCTTATCTTACGATACTCAAGCGACGATAGATAAGGCACTGGCCTTTATGGATGCTTACCAAAAAGCGGGCGTCGATTCAGAGCGAGTATTGATCAAAATGGCAGCAACTTGGCAAGGTATTGAGGCGGCGCGCTATCTTGAGACTCAAAATATTCACTGCAACCTGACCTTACTATTTGGACAACACCAAGCGATTGCCTGTGCAGATGCTGGCGTGACCCTGATATCACCTTTCGTTGGCCGTATTCTAGATTGGCAAAAACGCCAACAAAGCCGTCAAAACGTACCGGCTTCTGATGACATGGGCGTACAGTCAGTCAAGCTCATTTACCAGTATTACAAACAGCACGGTTACGAGACGCAAGTAATGGGCGCCAGTTTCCGCTCTACCGAGCAAATTTTGGCATTGGCAGGTTGTGACTTGTTGACTATAGCTCCCAATCTCATTGATGAATTGGCAGCCATGGATACCGAGGTAACTCGCCAACTGTCTCCGAGTATGTCGATGGATATGAAAGCGATGACTCAAGTAAGCTTAACGCATGAAGAGTTTAGTGCTGCATATCAGCAAGACAAGGTTACGCAGGACTTATTACCTAAGGGTATTGATGGTTTTATCGGGGCGCGTGACGAGCTGTCTAAGACATTAGCAGCCATTCGCGGACAATAATAGCCACACGACAGAGCACGACGGATACTGGGCTGGCACAAAAGATATTTGCCTACTAATAGTAAGTTGGCTATCATTACCTACTTCAAATGACAAGAAGCAAGGCTTATATGAAACGGCTATCAATATTATTGGCAGGCAGTGCTTTAGCGATCAGCGCCCAGGCAGTCAACTGGGTAGAGGTGTCCGAGAGCAGCTCTGGATCAATTTTTAGTATAGATTTGGATTCTATTGAAAGCTCTGACATCAGTATCATAGATGAAAAAGACGTCGAAAATATCACGGTATCTATCCTTAGAACCTATCCTAAAGACAAAGATGCCGATAAAGATGACTCGAAGGAAGAAAAAAACAGTATTGACCATAGTGAGCAGCAACTACTCATTTCATGTAAAGACGCCAGTTACTATAGACGAGCCTTCGTTAACTACGATGCTGAAGGCAAAGTAACCAAATCATGGCAGTCAGAAAAACCAATATTGACCACAAAAGACTTTAAAGTCACTACACCAAAGACAGTCGGTCGTACGGTGATAGAGCAGTCTTGTAAGGACTACGAACAAGACGAAGAGCAATAAACACAGCCTACTTAACACAATACTAAAAAACATTAATACAGCATCAAAAAAAGCGCCCTGACATAGTATCAGGGCGCTTTTTTATTTGGAGAATCGTTTAACTATATCGACAATACAACCTGTCTAGTAGTCAAAGAAATAGCAATTCATTTTAAGCTTTGAGTACCGTATAAACAGGTACTGGGAACTCGCCATGCAAGTCGACCAAGTCCAGTAACACTAACGCACCGACTACAGTATGGTCAGCCGATTGGCACAGCTCGTAAGCAGTGGTCAACGTACCACCAGTCGCCAAGATATCATCGACCAATAGTACGCGCTCAGGCGGTAGATTGTTTTGCATCTCAAGCGTGTCTTTACCATACTCCAATGCGTAGGCTTTGTTGGCAACCGGTGGCGGCAGCTTACCTGGTTTACGCAGCAAGATCATGCCTTTGCCCAGACGGCCTGCTAGCATACTGGCAAATACAAAGCCGCGCGCTTCTACTGCACCCAGACAATCTACCTCGTCCATAAGCCCTTCTGGCAAAGCGGCAAGCAGCGCATCGATGACAGCGTCAATATGACTGCGCAGTAACGGGGTAATGTCGTAAAAATCAATGCCAGCTTTTGGAAAGTCTGGTACTGTGCGAATAATCTGCCAAAACGGATGGTCAGTATTGAGCACATGAGACGTCTCATTGTTGGTGGCGGATGTGGCGGCGGCATTGGTACTCATGATGACCCTTAGCTTATGTATTTAGATGGTTTAGTTAGTTTAGATAAGACAACAGCTGGATGATATATCAGCGATAAATGCTAAGCATTACTGTGAATTTAGCGGCGATTATTATAGCATAATTGGTTTTCGTATGGCGGGCTGGCGTCCAGTCTTGTTATTAAGCGCTAATAAGGTAACGTATGTGATTGACTTGATAAAAGAAAAGTCATCTCAATATACAAGTGTAAACTTAACTATGAAAATTGCGGTTATATGCTAAACTACGTGCGTTTTTGCAGTCTAATATAATAGCTGTAATATTAAAAATGAGCGTTTATAGCACGCTGTAACTGTAATACTGGTAATGATCGATAGGACTATTTATGAAACGTTATGAATGTATTGTCTGCGGCTGGATATATGATGAAGCGCTTGGCTGCCCAGAAGAAGGTATCGCACCTGGTACTAAGTGGGAAGACATCCCTGATGACTGGACTTGCCCTGAGTGCGGTGTCGGCAAGCTTGATTTTGAGATGCTTGAGCTGTAGTAGATGACCCTCTAATTAGGACACTTCATGACAAAATCAAATGACATCAATAGTGCCAAATTGCCTGAAACGCTAGATAACAATCTAGAAGATCATCTGAATAACTACCCTACTCCTGAGTGGCGCAAGTTTGGGGAGCATCAATGGCGCGACTCTGACTTGAGTAAGCACCTTCGTCAAGCAATGATTGACATCGGTGATGGTATTGAGTTGTGTGTCGAAGCTGGCGGTAACCCCAACAATCCGCCGCTGCTGATGATCATGGGGCTAGGCTCACAAATGATATTTTGGCCAGACAATTTTATTAAGCGCTTTATCGATGCTGGTTTTTTTGTGATTCGTTTTGATAATCGTGATATCGGCTTGTCTTCTAAAGTACAGATAGAAGGCTTGCCGCGTATTAGCCAGCTTAAAATGATGGTACGTCTACAGACAGGGCTGTCTAACAAAAGCACACAGGTTGCTTATAACTTGACGGACATGGCTGAAGACACCGCACGTCTAATTAAAGCACTAAAGCTTGGTAAGACACATCTGCTTGGGGCTTCGATGGGCGGTATGATTGCACAAATCGTGGCGGCACGTTATCCAAGCTTAGTACAGCGAATGGCACTTATGTTTACCACGACCAATCGTGCATTTTTGAAGCCGCCAAAACCCAAACAGCTATACACCCTTATCAATCGTCCAGAGAGCCACTCTGAGCGTGATATCGTACGTCATAGCGTTTGGTTTATGAAGACCGTTGGTACACCAGGTCATGTGAATGTGCGTATGGTGCGTGAAATTGCTAAGATTCGTTATCAACGCAACTTCCACCCGCTTGGTACAGTACAGCAGCTCAATGCTATCTTAGCATCAGGCTCTATCAGCCGATTTAGTAAGCAAGTTAAAGCACCAACGATTGTATTACATGGTAGTGCTGATGGACTCCTGCCTGCCTCGCAGGGCCGAGTCGTTGCCAAGACCATCCCTAATGCTACGTTCCATCTCATCGAAGGCATGGCACACGATATTCCAGAGTATTATCAGCCTTATATGGTTGACTTAATCAGCAATCATTTATCGAGCAAATAGCTTTAAACACATCAGTGTCAAAAAAAGAGTGCAAAACCTATCGCTAACTCACAGGTTTTACACTCTTTTTTATTGCCTATTTAATCCTAGGGCGTGTCCTCAATTCAATCGATAGTTATCTAAATGGGTTAAAAATGGCTAAATCTTGCCAAATGGCGTCAAATAGCTGACTAATATCTCGATATTATCCTTGTTTGACTGCGATTTATCTCATTTTTATCACTATTTTTAAAATGAGGACACGCCCTAGCAATTGCATCAATCACAAGCAACGCCAGCGCCTTCCTTATCAATACACATTTTATTCCCATTCTTTAGGTTACCAATCCACGCCTTACCACCTGTAAATACAAAGGATGGTTTACCCTGATAGCTATCGTTAGCGTTCACACCATTATTAGCAAAGCGAAAAGGAATCACCAGCTCACCGCCTAAATTGACAAACCCCCACTCTTCACCGATACGCACGCCAGCATACTCCTCAGAGAACGGACGCACTTCGTCAAATGAGTACGTAATCATCGTGACATTATTGTCATCGACGAAACCCCATTTACCATCTTGCTGACGCGATTGAAGCGTCGTAAAACGCGCTGGTACAGACTGTGATGCCGCGCTAGGTTTTTCGTTAGAAGAAGTAGGTTTATTTACTGCCTGAGTGTCATTCTGGGCATTTGGATCATTCGCTGCATTACCGTTTTTATCCACCCAACTGGTTGCACGGCCTTTGCGTACACGCGCCACTCCATTACGATAATTATCGATATCATCAATCGCTGCAGAAAACGAGATAACGGTATTATTGGATGTATTAATCACACCATAGTTACCCTCTTTTTTTACCACGATACGCCCATCCGATACAGGACGCGCCCAACCTTGACTCTCTGTCAATATATCGTACATAGCAGGCACGACTTCGCGGCCCTGCATATTAAGATAACCAACGCGACTGTTGCGCAGTACAGGCAACAGACCGCCTGACAGTTTATCGGCATCGACTTTTTGATAACGTGATAAATCAACGACTCGTTTGCCTTTTTTATCAATTAAAGCCACTGGCGCACCAAAGTCTTTGATCGCCAAAAAGTAACTACTACTAGCCGTGCAGGAGACGTTTTTATAATAACTTTTTGGGATTTTACAACTGGCGGCATGTGCGCTAGGCATCAAAAACAATGCGCTAGATAGCATTGTCACGACGACACCGTATTGCGATATTTTTGGTAGCGAGCCAGACAATGTATGTGGCTGTTTTTTTGATAGCAATCGTTGAAGCATAAATAAACCTAGACAAATAATATAGATTGTTTTGTATAAAAAATCAGACGTTAAGTACATTATATCGTCAATCTACTATACATGTGTTGCAGCGTTAATGTCGCTTAAAGTGCTACACACATATCCTCTGTGTAGAAATATCACTTGTATACATTATGCTCTTTCCTACTCCTACGAATCGTCGCCCTGATACAAATATTTTGATATAAGTACTATTACCCAACTGTCATAAGTCTATTTCTAAAAACGCAGCCATATCAAATACTTTGGTTATTTATTTGCGTCTGACATACTCAGAAATTTTCCGAACAGCGAGAATATCTGTATTCAGCATAATAAATTATGGTTTTGCCATTTCATTTTGTACTTAAAACCACGACAATATGGCTTTGTGTCAACATAAGTTCTGACATGATGCAATGATAATAAGAGTGCTGTTATTCAAAATGCTGTTATTCAAATACTGTTATAAGGATAAATTATGGCTATTGCTTCAACGCGATCTGCACCTATTGGCTTAGTCATTGGTTGTATCATTTTTGGATTGGGCAGCTTAATTGTCGCTCACGTCGATATTGGTGGCTGGGCCATGTCGTTTTGGCGATTGGCTGTTTCTGGTATTGTATTTGCGGTATTGGCTAAGATAATGGGCCAACGTATGCCCAAATCAAGACGCGCCATTTTTTATGCGCTACTATCAGGGGCGTTTTTAGGATTAGATTTGGCGCTGTGGCATGAGAGTATTTATGCGGTTGGGCCTGGTATTTCGACGCTGCTTAATAGTCTGCAAATATTTTTCTTGGCCGCGATTGGGTTTATGTATTTCAATGAGCGTCAGTCTATCGTGCAGCTTATTAGTTTGTTTTTGGCAATGCTGGGCGTGGCGATGATAGGTAGCCCTGAATTCGCACATAACACTGCTGCGACTTGGGGCTTTGTTACTGGTATTGTGTCAGGTGCCATGCTAGCTGCATCAATGACCTTTATCCGCAAAACGCATGACATTGAACCGACACCTATATTTATGCTAATGCAGCTGATCAGTATCGGCGGCGTCTTAGCCATGATTATACCGATGTTTGTATTTGACACAGGTAATATCCTACCCAATACATGGTCTGAGATTGGCTGGGTGCTTATCTATGGTACGGTGATGCAGTGCTTGGCATGGGGATTGATTGCCTACTCTATCCCTAAGCTATCTCTGGCACTGACTGGACTGCTATTGTTGACTGAGCCTATTGCAGCCCTTGTCATTGACTATAGCTGGCTGGACAAGCCGATTAACACTTTACAGTGGAGTGGCGCATTACTAACGATGTTTGCTATTTACTTAGGCTCATTGAAGCCAAAGCCACGCGCCCTTCGCCGCTATCGTTTTTTTTCAAGATTTTATAAGCGAAATTATAAGTAATATTGATTTTTTTCAAGACTGTTGTTCAACACTGCCATAAAAAAAGCGCCCATGCTATCGATAGCATGGGCGCTTTTTATTAGATGAGATATGCTTTGACCATATTTATTTGATAGGCGCAAACTTCACTCTCATCAGTATTACTTATTTCGCTTCAGAACTTTGGTTAAACAAAGCATTTAACACGATAGCGGCTAAAGTAGCAGTACCGATACCGCCTAAATCAAAGCCACCTAAGTGCAAGCTAAAGTTACCAGTACCCATAATGACCGTCACTGCCGCGATGATTAGGTTGCTGTTTTTACTAAAATCAATATGGCTATCGATCCAGATTTTTATCCCAGCAACAGTAATAAGACCAAAGACAACAATAGAAGCACCGCCCAATAGAGCCGCCGGTATAGTCTGAATAATCGCACCAAACTTTGGTGACAGTCCCAATATGATAGCAACCAATCCTGCTACGACAAATATCGTCGTACTATACACTTTGGTAACCGCCATGACACCGATGTTTTCAGCATAAGTGGTGACACCTGTACCGCCAAACCCTGCTGAAAAAGTCGTGGCTAAACCGTCCGCCAAAAATGCTCGGCCCATATAAGGGGTCACACGAGCCTTGGTCATGCCCTCTACTGCCTTAAAATGTCCTAGGTTTTCAGCCACCAAAATAAAAGCCACAGGTGCAATTAGGATAATAGCGCTCATCTCAAAGCGCGGCGTATGAATGCTTGGTAGTCCAAACCATGAAGCAGCAGCTACTGTACTAAAATCAATCGCAGTACCAAATCCTAAAATATTGGTCATGACAAAATAAGCAACGTACGACAGTACCAGACCGACGAGTAGCAATAGACGACGCAACATACCGCGAGTAAATACTGCAACACCACTAATGAGCAGTACGGTCAAGGTAGCCATCCAAGCATCAAACTGATTGGCAGACACGCCTTGAATGGTCACTGGCGCCAAGTTAAGACCGATAATCATGACAATCGCACCCGTCACGATAGGTGGCATCAAACGCTCAATCCAACCTGTACCCGTCTTCATCACTAGCAGACCAATCAATGCATAAATGATACCGCAGGCCATAATACCGCCTAGCGCAACATTTAGATTGTCATTGAACCCTGCGCCTGCATAAGCGGTCACCGCGATGACTGGACCAATAAAAGCAAAGCTTGATCCCAAGTAGCTCGGCATGCGCCCACCAGTAATCATAAAGAACATTACCGTACAGATACCGGACATCAAGATAGCTAAGTTAGGATCAAACCCCATCAATAAAGGCGCAAGCACGGTTGCACCAAACATCGCAAAGGTATGCTGTATACCGAGCAATACGCTTTTTGACGGAGGTAGATAATCGTTGATACCGACTGGATCACGATCCAAGTCGCCCTTATAAGGACGCCATGTCGGAAACCAACGGCCATTTTCAAAATCTGGATTGTGCGGATAATTGATAGCGGCTGAATCAATGCCTGCAGACTCCAAGGCATTTTGAGTCGATAGATCTTGAGCGCTATTGTCTGACGCTGATGAAGGGTCTTTTTGAGATGGCATGCGCGCTTGTCCTATGTGAGCTAAGCTAAAGTAATAGGCTAGAATAACTGATAAAATAAGAATATTAATAAATGGACATATTTCTAAGGGCTTATATAAATAGCAGAACGTTAAGTCTTTCTATCTAGAATATGTCATCCCAATTCATTCATTTATGTTGTAATATGACAAACCAAAAGTATTATTTGGTATGATAGCCATATCTTACTAAATGTATTGATACGGATGTGTCTGACTGAAAAATTTAGTCTTTTTTAATCCGTCTTATTTTATGATGATAACCAACTTACAGGATGTTACATAGTTGTTGACTGCGAGCATGATAACGGAGTTTCAAAATAAATAAAAGTTATTATTCAACTGCCCTCAGTGCTCATTTACCTTATAACCTTCATAAATAGTGTCTCGCGCCCACCTATCAATGGTGACTAGGAGCGATGGCTGTCTATTATATTTTTCATAAAAGCGCCCAATGCCATAGATAAAATAGGCTAAAGCGCTTAAAATTTTTGGTGACTTATTATGATCAGTGTTTTTGATTTATTTAAAATCGGCATCGGCCCATCCAGTTCGCATACAGTCGGACCGATGGTCGCTGCAAACTTATTTTTGACCTCGCTAACTGAGCAGATGGAACTGACTGCAATTAAGACCATTGAGATTGAACTGTATGGCTCTTTGGCGGCGACCGGAAAAGGCCATGCAACAGATACCGCTATCTTGTTAGGACTGCTTGGACATACGCCTAGCACGATAGACACACGCATGACCAGTAGCTACCTATCTCCTATTTTCTCTGACAAGATTCTCAATGTATCAGGCACGCATACGATTGCTTTTGATACAGAGCAAGACATCTACTGGTATGACGATACTGTGCTACCTTATCACCCTAATGCATTGACGCTACGCGCTATCTCAACTGAAGGCGTTCGCTGTCAGCAGACGTACTATTCAGTCGGTGGCGGTTTTGTCATCAATGAAGAAAATGCAACTAACCCAGACGAAGATCATGCCAGCCCGACCATCGATAGAGTTCCCTACCCGTTCAATAACGCAGCAGAGCTACTAGAGCAATGTCGTGAGCATGACTTGAGCATCAGCGAATTGGTACTAGCAAACGAATGTCACTTCCATGCCAAAGAAGAAGTATTTGCTTATCTAGATAGCATTTGGGAAGTCATGCAAGACTGCGTCAAACAAGGCTGTGAAAATGGCGGTATCTTGCCGGGCGGATTAGATGTAAAGCGCCGTGCCCAAGATTTGCATACGCAGCTGTGCGCTGAAAAAGACCAACCTATCACCAAAACTGATAAGTTAGCCGCTATGGACTGGGTCGATTTGTACGCGCTCGCCGTCAATGAAGAAAACGCCAATGGCGGCAAAGTAGTCACTGCTCCAACCAATGGCGCAGCAGGTATCATTCCTGCCGTACTGCATTATTATCGTGACTTTTTGCCCAACTACAGCCAAGATGGGGTTCGTAAGTTTTTGCTAAATGCTACTGCTATCGGTAGCCTTATCAAGCAAAATGCCTCAATCTCTGGTGCTGAAGTCGGTTGCCAAGGTGAGGTTGGTTCTGCATGTGCAATGGCAGGCTCTGCACTGGCAGAAATCATGAATGGCACGCCAGCCAAATGCCTAAATGCAGCAGAGATTGGTATTGAACACAATCTAGGCCTTACCTGTGATCCTATTGGCGGACTGGTACAAGTGCCTTGTATCGAGCGTAATGCGATGGGTGCAGTCAAGGCAATCAATGCAGCACGTCTAGCCTGTAGAGGTAATGGTCAACACTTCGTATCTTTAGATAAAGCGATAGAGACGATGAAGCAAACAGGTGCCGATATGTCTGATAAATATAAAGAAACAGCACGAGGCGGCCTGGCAGTTTATGCTGATAATAGAATCCCTACAGCAACGCGCGGCGTTAGTGTCAATTACAGTCAATGCTAATCTGAATTCTCAAAAACTAATTTACTTATAATAGAAACAACAAAAAGGCCTCTAACGAATTAGAGGCCTCTTTGTCAGGTATAACTGCTTTTATAACTGCTTTATCATTTATATATTACTACTAATATTATTCAGCAGTTTTTGATACCACTTCGTTTAGAATCCAAACTGGCTGCACTACGTTTGAGCCTTCTGCTGTTACTGCTTCTTGACGTACATCTAGGACATAACGATAGTTCGGCTCATAAGTAAAGCCTTGAATATTACCGTTTAGCGTAGTGTAGTTTTTCTGATAGGTCTGACGATACTGCAAGCACTGTGATTCAACCATGCTGCCATCAGTAGCAGTCAAGTCACACACTGCTTTACGCGGTGCAATTTCCACTTCAAAACTCGGGATATTTACTACTTTTACATTCATAGGTTGTCCTTCAACAACCATCGTGCGCTCATCATCCATACTCATCGTAGAGCAACCAGAAAGGGCAAAAGTCGTCATTAATGCTGCAAGTGCTAATTTCTTCATTATTCAATCCTCAGATAATTGTTATTGATTCTTTATTGATAGCTTAGTTACTGACTTATTTATTGAGTTAGCTAATAATTCATTGTACTCATTGTTACTTAGATAAACTTATTATTTTGAACACCTTATCTTGCTTTGCTACAAGCTAACAAGGTCATTTGCTTCTTACTGGAACCAGTATAGGTCGCTAGTCGTCTTACCCTCTATGACTGCTTTGTAAAGTAACGTCAGCTTTTGCAACTGATGTTAATGAAGCGTATTGAATAGCGGAGTTATTTGCTACTGAGCAGAAGTTTGACATTAAAAAGCCAGAACAATATATGTTCTGGCTCTTATATAACTATGCAAATTCTGTTTTGTTTAAAATGACTAGCTACGATAATCAGCATTTATTTTGACATAATCGTATGATAAATCGCAGGTATATACGGTATCACTAGCATCGCCACGTGCAAGGTCGATATGAATGGTAATCTCAGGTCGGCTCATGACTGTTTTGCCCGCCTCTTCTGTATAGTCAGGTGCAACACCGCCATTTTGGCAAATCATTACCTCGTCTAGATACACATCGACTTGCTCTGTGTCTAGGTCTTCGATACCAGCATAGCCCACTGCTGCTAATATGCGTCCCCAGTTAGCATCACTAGCAAAGAATGCCGTTTTTACTAAGGGTGAATGTGCGACTGCATAAGCCACATCGCAGCATTCTTGCGTGGTTTGACCGCCAGTCACTTTGACCGTCATAAATTTAGTAGCGCCTTCTCCATCACGTACAATCAGTTGTGCCAGACGGACAAACACATCAGCCAATGCATCAAATACAGGTTGATAATGTGGATGCTCTGGGCTATCAATCACCTCTGAGCTAGCAGCACCTGTTGCGATTAACACACAACAGTCATTGGTTGAGGTATCGCCATCGACAGTAATGCGGTTGAAAGACTGTTCATTGATAGCGCTTAGCATTTCTTGCAATACGTCAGCAGCGATATTAGCATCTGTCGCCACATAGCCTAGCATAGTTGCCATATTCGGGCGTATCATTCCTGAGCCTTTAGACATACCAGTAACATGATAGCTAGTACCTGCTACATCAATTTTTTGGCTGGCCAATTTAGGAATGGTATCTGTTGTGCGAATGCCATTAGCAGCGGCTAGCCAGCTATCAGACGCTAGGTTAGCCAATGCATTATCCAGACCTGCGATGACCGCATCACTATTTAGCGGCTCACCAATCACGCCGGTAGAGAATGGCAATATCGTATTGGTATCTACACCGGCCTTTTCAGCCAACGCTGTACAGATATCAATAGCGCGGCGCTTGCCATCAGCGCCCGTACCTGCATTTGCGTTACCAGTATTAGTGACTAAATAGCGCGGACTAACCTTAGCAAAGTGCTCACGCAATACTCGCACTGGCGCTGCACAAAAGGTGTTTTTAGTGGTGACAACCGCAGTAGTAGCTTTGTCAGATATTTCGATAACTACTAGATCATCGCGGTCTTTATAACGAACGCCTGCCGCTGTGGCACTGAGCTTGATGCCGTCGATAGGATAGATAACGTCAGGTACTGATACATTTCCAACAGCCATAATAAAATCCTTATTCTTCAATTTTTATCGTTATTTACGGAATACAAAGTGATAAATACTATAGTCAGTTCAAGACAGTTCAGATACAAGAAGAACTAGCTGTAGCACTACAACCAGCAGACTGAACAAGCTAATCATCGTATCTAATTGACATGAGATTGACTATATATAAGTATTACTGTTTCTTTAGGTCAAATGCTGACCAAATCGGTGCATGGTCAGAGGGTTTTTCCATAGCACGTAGCTCATAACTAATACCAGCATCGATACATTTATCGATTAAGTCTGAGGTACATAGGATATGATCAATACGTAACCCGCGCTTAGGTTCATCATTGAAGCCGCGACTGCGATAATCAAACCAGCTGTATAACTCAGTGCTCTCTGGATAATGCAGGCGGTAAGTATCTGTCAGCTCACGTGACATCAATGCTGAATACCATTCGCGCTCTTCTGGCAGAAATGAGGTTTTTCTGTTTTTCAACCAGCGTTTGGCATTAACTTCACCAATACCAATATCGATATCTTCTGGTGCGATATTCATATCACCCATGACGATAATCGAACGACCTTCTGCTTTTAGCGTATCAATATAAGCCATCAAATTGGCATAATAAGCGCGCTTCATTGGAAATTTGGTCGGGTGATCTTGGCTCTCTCCTTGCGGGAAGTAACCATTGAGCACATCCACTTCACGACCTTCAAACTCATAACGTGCATGGATAAAGCGCTTTTGGGCTTCTTCATCTTCGCCAGGGAAGCCTTTTTGTACAAACACAGGTGCAGCTTTGGATAATAGTGCAACGCCGTAATGCCCTTTTTGTCCAAAATACTCGACGTGGTAGCCTAGGCTTTCGATATCGCTAAGCGGAAATTGATCATCATGAACCTTGGTTTCTTGTAGGCCCATGACATCAGGATCGATTACCTCGCGCACCGCCTCGAGCTGATGCTGACGTGCACGGATACCATTGATGTTAAAACTGACAAAACGGGTCATAAACTGTCCTATACTGATTGGTTAGAATATAGCGCTCTATAAATAGGTGAAATATAAACGACTATGATAACAAATGTAAGCGTTTCTAGCGGTTGCATGGCCTGATATCTTGAGCTAGAGTAACTCTATTATAAGCACTATCTATTATTGGTCTATCTGAAACACTTTTATTCAACAATACTTATTAAAAATATCGAGCATCACTATGACAACAATTAAGCGAAAAAATACGACATCAGCCATGAATAATGACACCAAACCATTATTTGCTAAAGATTATAACGTCTATATTAACCATACTGATGCTGGCGGTATAGTCTATCACGCCAATCACTTGGTGTTTTTTGAAAACTGCCGACGCGACTGGTTTACTGAGCTAGGCTTAAATGGCTATTTTTTGCAGACTGACAGTGGTGAAGTACAGCATTTTGTCGTGAGTCAGGCGGACTTGCAATACAAAAGAGCCATTCTATTAGATGAGGTAATTAGCGTACGTATCGATAAAGTGGAGCTAAAACCTGCCAGCATCATATTTTACCAAAGCATATACCGCAATCTACCAAATCATGGCACTACCGAAACAGATGATAGCCAGCTACTAAGCAGTACCAAAATCGTCATTGCCTGCGTACAAAACCTCGTCAAACCAGAGCCAATGAGTAATGACGAAATAGGCAGCGATAAACCAGATACTGCAGCGACAACTCCACCAATGCGTCCTATTCGTGTGCCAAAAAAACTGCGCGTTACGATCGAACAAGCTATCAACGAGCAAGTAAATGGTCAGCAGTAGAACGCTATGAGCATAGATACGGATAGAGTGTTGCTTGAATTTGATAACCTATGGGTACATAGCCAACGGACGATACGTACTCATAGCATTAAAGATAGCAAAGAAGCCTCGAATAAAATCTCTATGCCGTCTAGCATTTATCAAAAATGGACAAGCAAGCTAACCGCAAACACTTCACTAGATAAAGAACCATCAACTCCTGCTCTAGCACTAATAAGTGGTGCAAGCGGTACGTTATTGTCAGGGCAAGTCACTGTTTTGACAGGAGCGTCTGGTAGCGGTAAATCAGTACTATTGCGAGTATTGGCAGGATTATTACCAATGAGCAGCGGTACTGTTCGTTTGCACGATGACACGTCGAGTAATGTTTATCACGATATGCATGAGACTGCGCCTATACGGTGGCGCCAGCAGGTCGCCCTACTTGCTCAGCATCCACAACTGTTAGACGGTAGTGTCCTTGAAAACTTACAAATGCCTTATCAATTATATGCTCACCAATCGCAGACTTTTGACATAGACTGGCATGTTGCTCAGCTTGAACACTTAGATAGAAGTGCAGATTTTTTGCAACAAGACGCTAAGCATTTATCTGGTGGCGAGCGCCAACTGGTCAATACATTACGTCTATTGCAACTCAGTCCACAAGTTCTATTGCTAGATGAACCAACTGCTGCTTTGGACATGGACACTTCAGCACAGCTAGTCAACTTACTTATCAACTGGTTGCACGCAGATGCACAGCGTACACTCCTATGGGTGACTCACGACACAAAAGATATTATGCCTTTGGCAAATAGACACTGGCATATGCAAGCAGGTGTGCTCACTGCAGACTCTTGACATCTTTTTGATTGGCAATATTTAATCAAATGAGTAAGTCGTCGTATAGTTGCTCAGACAATTTAACACGTTAATAACCTTAACCCTCACCTTGTATTATTACCATAATTACTTCCTAAATAAGCTCATACGAGTGGTACGAATGATATGCAAATATTTCTCACTTATGGTGATATCGCTCTTGCTAGCAGCCTAATTATCATTGTATTACTCATCTCTTGGCGCTTACGTTTAAAGCTAAGCAAGACCCTTTTGATAGCGGCATTTCGTACGATCATACAGCTTAGCTTTATTGGGCTAATACTGGCGTGGATTTTCGCACGTGAACAATGGTATGAAGTGCTACTTATCTTAACGGTCATGACTTTAATTGCAGCAAGTGCCGCCAAGAATCGTGTTAAACGCAGCTATAAAGGGTTATTAACAGATACGTTATTAGCAGTTGGCATCTCAGCAATATTAGTAACGGCGATTGCGATTATAGCGATTTTGAATGTTGAGCCTTGGTATACACCACAATTCATTATTCCTATATTGGGTCTGATATTAGGAAACTCCCTGACTGCCATTTCGTTGACGAGCAATCAATTGATTGAATCCTTTCATGAGCAATCAGGGCGCATAGAAATGATGCTCAGTCTATCTGCTAAGCCATTCGAAGCCGTCCATGAACAGATAAAAGCAGCTATCACTAATGGCATGACCCCAACCCTGAACTCTATGCTAGTCGTCGGTATTGTTAGCTTACCAGGCATGATGACGGGTCAAATCCTAGCGGGCGCCGATCCCTCTCAAGCCGTACGCTATCAAATAGTCACTATGTTCCTGATATGTGTCAGCAGCACGCTTGGCTGCACCATCAGTGCCTTACTTATTTATCGAAGATTCTTTAATAAAAAAGATCAATTCATTTTACCGCGATAATTTTGGCATCTATATCCCTTTGCGTTTTATCAGCTCATCAATATTAGCTATTTAATACTTCATTTATGAGATAACAAAGTCAATATATTCTTATAAGTTAATATATGTACTGATCAGTATCGCTTACTGTTATTGTTTTAGACTAAATTCATGCTAATGTATTGCTCAAATGTATCGTTTTTTTGATACTTTATTTGTAAGTTGCAGATAAATATTTTTAGAACGAGCATTATTTTTATTACTGAACTTTTTATTTATTTGTTCTATTTAATGCTTTATATAAATACTCATTGAATAAAATGCTGTGACAGCAGCAAAAAAACTAGCTATTAATCAATAGACAGGGATGCTATTGATTACGGTAGATACCACTTAAATAAGTAGTGGTTTGTACCATTGATAGATTGACAACTACCTTTTTAAAATACTTTAGCCTATATCAAATCGCAAGGATGCTAACTATGATATCGAACAAACCTTGGCTTTCTCAATATCCAGCCGGTGTGCCAAAAACCATTAACCCCGATAGATATAGCAGCATTATGGAGCTGTACGAAGAATGCTTCGATCGCTTCCGTGGACATCCGATGAGCATTTGTATGGGAGTGACTCATACTTATGGTGATATTGATAATGCTTCGATGGCAGTCGCCGCTTGGCTACAGAACCAAGGCTTGCCAAAAGGTAGTGTCGTCGCTCTCATGATGCCAAACGTTCCACAGTATCTACCAACTATGATTGGGATATTGCGTGCAGGCTATGTATGCACCCCTGTCAACCCGCTATATACTGGCCGAGAATTGCGCCATCAGCTTAACGATTCTGGTGCTCAAGCAATTTTTGTGGTCGATAACTTTGCCCAAGCGCTTGAGCAAGTCATTGAAGAAACGGCTATCAAACGTGTCATCCTATCGAAAATGGGCGATATGATGGGTTTAAAAGGTATTTTGGTCAATACAATTATTCGTCAGGTCAAACGCTTAGTACCCAAGTACAATCTTAATGATCCTAAGTACCACGTCACTAAATTCCCTGAAGTATTGAAAAAAGGTAAAAACCTACCTTTTCAGCAACCAAAAATGTCTTTGGATCAAAAAGCATTTTTACAATATACAGGCGGTACCACAGGTCTTTCGAAAGGCGCTATTTTGTCACAGCGTAATATCGTAGCAGCAGCGATGCAATCCGAGGCATGGACCCGCCCTATTACGTCAGAAATCAACGAAGTGTATATCAATATGGTAATGGCGCTGCCGCTCTATCATATTTTTGCATTCATGCTGAGTTTACTTGGTATGCGCTCAGGCTATACCTTTATACTAGTACCTAATCCACGTGATATTCCTGGATTTGTTAAAACCTTATCAAAACAACCGTTCCATATTTTCCCTGCAGTCAACACACTCTTTAAGGGGCTGCTCGATAATCCTAACTTTAAAGATTTGGACTTTAGCTCTTTACGTATCTCACAAGCTGGTGGTATGGCGGCTACTGAGCAAACTGCGAATCGCTGGTTAGAAGTGACTGGCTGCGCGATGATCGAAGGCTGGGGTATGACAGAAGGCGTTGCAGTCGGCACTGCTAACGTTATTACCAATCGTGAGTTTAACGGTACTATCGGTGTACCGGCACCTGGCGTAGATGTCATTATTATCGATGAAGACGGTAGACATGTAGATCTAAATGAAGGGGGCGAGCTCTGTATTAAAGGCCCTAACGTAACCTCTGGATACCTGAACAGAGACAGTAGTGCTGACTTTACTAGTGATGGTTATTTCCGCACTGGTGATATTGTCAGTATGGATGACAAGGGTTATATCAAACTGCTAGATCGTAAGAAAGACATGATCTTGGTTTCAGGATTTAACGTATTCCCTAATGAAATCGAGTCTGTGATGCTTGACTGTGATGGTATTCTTGACTGCGCGGTAATTGGTATTCCTGATAGTCATCAAGGTGAAGCGGTCAAAATATACGTAGTACCTGAAGACAATAACGTTACCAAAGAAGTGATTACGGACTTTGCATTAGATAATCTAACGGGTTATAAGTGTCCACGCCACATCGAGTTTGTGAGCGACCTACCGAAGAGTAATGTCGGTAAAGTACTGCGTCAAAAATTGCATGAAAAACACAATGCAGACCATCCACAAAGATAAACAAACATCAAAGTTTTAATTTTTCGAAAATTTGATTTTGTTTGCACTAAAGAGCATTTTACATTTAATGTAGAATGCTCTTTTTATATATTTACCTTCTGTCATTCAATTACGACACTACCCTATTTTATATCAGCTATATGACATTTTTTGAATAAATTTCATGTTAATTACTTGATAAGAAAGTAAATTATTTGTCTAGGTAATTTCTGATTATTCAACATATATTATTTTATTTATCAAATTTAACTGTAAACTATCAAGTTCTTGTATAAGAATAACAGGCACGGTTGTAGTTATGTTAATGTATTGCCAAAATGTGTCACTATACTTTCTGTTATTTTGATCTTATATAATTATGACTCATATCGATTGATTAGCAGTATTTACTAGTAGCTATTTTCATTACCAAAACATTAATTGTTTTTTTAATCTGATGAGATATTTATGCTCTGTGGTTAAATCAAACTTTATAAGGGCCTCGTATTTTAGCAGTATGTGAATATATAGGATAACACTCGACAATTTCTTGCTAACGGAACAGCAATTTAAATTGTTGACATGGATGTGACTACTTTTTTATAGAGCCTTAATTTATTTTAATATTTAAGGACGCTAATCATGACTATAGATAAACCTTGGCTTGCTCAATACCCAGAAAACGTACCTAAGACGATTAATCCGGATCAGTATGAAAGCCTCATAGAGTTATATGAAGAGTGTTTTAACCGCTTTCGTATGCATCCGATGTCTATCTGTATGGGTGTTACGCATACTTATGGTGATGTTGATACTGCTTCACTGGCAGTCGCAGCATGGTTACAGGCTCAAGGTTTACCTAAAGGCAGCGTAGTGGCTCTCATGATGCCGAACGTGCCACAATACCTACCGACTATGATTGGCATTTTGCGTGCAGGTTACGTTTGTACGCCAATAAACCCACTATATACAGGCCGTGAGCTGCGTCATCAATTAAATGACTCAGGCGCTCAGGTTATCTTTGTTGTTGACAACTTTGCTCAAGCCTTAGAGCAAGTCATTGAAGAGACCAATATCAAACGTATCGTGCTGTCAAAAATGGGCGATATGATGGGTCTAAAAGGTATTTTGGTCAATACGGTCATCCGTCAGGTCAAACGCTTGGTTCCTAAATACAACTTAAATGATCCTAAGTACAATGTTACTAAGTTCCCTGAAGTATTAAAAAAGGGAAAAAACCTACCGATTCAAGCACCAAAGACTACCATACAACAAAAAGCTATTTTGCAGTATACAGGTGGTACGACTGGACTATCTAAAGGTGCTGTCTTAACACAGCGTAACGTTATAGCCGCTGCCATGCAATCAGAAGCATGGTTCCGCCCTGTGACCTCAGGTATCAACGAAGTATATATCAATATGGTTATGGCGTTACCGCTATATCATATTTTTGCCTTTGTTTTGAGTTTGCTCGGTATGCGTTCGGGCTATACCTTTATTCTAGTACCTAATCCGCGCGATATGCCAGGCTTTGTCAAAACCTTGTCAAAGCAGCCATTCCATATTTTCCCTGCGGTGAATACCTTGTTTAAAGGACTGCTTGATCAACCAAACTTTAAGAACCTAGATTTTAGCTCATTACATCTTTCTCAGGCTGGTGGTATGGCAGCCACTGAGCAAACTGCAGCACACTGGTTGGAAGTAACAGGTTGCCCAATGATTGAAGGTTGGGGTATGACGGAATGTGTGGCAGTAGGTACCAATAATATTATTACTGACCGAAAATTTAACGGTACTATTGGTATTCCAGGACCTAGCGTCGATGCTATTATCATCGATGATGAAGGTAATCGTCTTGGCATACATCAAGCTGGTGAAATGTGCATGAAAGGCCCTAACGTAACCTCTGGTTATTTCAATACAGACAATACCAATGACTTTACCAGTGATGGTTACTTCCGTACTGGTGATATCGTTAGCATGGATGAGAAGGGTTACTTTACTCTACTGGATCGTAAGAAAGACATGATCTTAGTCTCAGGCTTTAATGTATTCCCGAATGAAATCGAATCTGTCATGCTCGATTGTGATGGCATCGTCGATTGTGCTGTGATCGGTATTCCTGATGAAAATCAAGGTGAAGCGGTTAAGATCTATATCGTACCTGCCGATAACAATGTCACTAAAGAAGTCATCAAAGAATTTGCGCTGGACAATTTGACTGGTTATAAATGTCCACGCCATATTGAGTTTGTCAGTGAATTACCAAAGAGTAATGTTGGTAAAATACTGCGTCAAAAATTGCGTGAACAGCATATGTCAGACAACCCTCAAACGTTGTAATACTTGCCCTGCTATTTCAGAGCAAATAGAAGAAGTCCACTATTATTGTAGTGGGCTTCTTCTTTTCAGCATTAAGAAAACCGATTTGATTAGCTCAGTTTATTCATTACCTGTAATGGCAAATGCTTCATCGCATGACTGACCATGGACCAAGGCAGGCTCGGCACACAGGCTTCATCCACACCCGCTTCGATAGCCGCGACAATGGCTTTAGTACCAGTATCTGTATCGACTTCAAATGGCAATGGCTTAGAGCCTTCGTTGATTTCAGTGCGAATGTAGCCCGGGTAAATTGTAGAAACTTTGATAGGAAGATTGGTCAAAAGCATATCAGCACGAATGCCTTCTGCTAAGTGAGCCAGACCAGCTTTACTTGCACCATAGGTTGTCAGATGTCTGGGCAATCCACGCATGGCTGACATGCTAGATATCACGACCAAATGCCCATTGTTCTGAGCACGGAAGATATTCATAGCGGCTTCACACTGTGCCAGTGCTGCTACAAAATTGACATCAGCAGTGCGACGGTTGGTTTCAAAATGCCCTTTACCAATGCGGCGACTATCACCAATACCTGCATTAACCACTACTCGCTCAATGCTACCGAAATCATCTGCAAAAGCATCAAACACTTGAAAAACCGTATCATAATCACTCACATCTAGTGCTTGGTATTCGACTCGGATATCAGGGTACTTGTCCATCATTTCCGATTTTAGATGCTCTAAACGATCAATGCGACGCGCACATATGGCCAAGTTGTAGCCAAGGCTAGCAAATAGTCTAGCCATGCCCTCGCCCAGACCTGAACTGGCACCTGTGATAAGCACCGTTTTACCGCTGCCTACTTGCTGCTTCTTCAAGTCCTTTAGATAACTTGCAGGTCGAACCGCGCCTACTATCTGGTTTTTGCTATGGCGCGCACTTTTAGCAACCAATTTTATTAATTTATTTTGCATGTACCGTCCTTTGTATATCGATATTGCACAGAATCAAATTGGTATTTCTTAGTATAAACGTCGATAAGGCTTATACTTTAAGCAGATATGACACTACATTATTCGCAAAATTACACGCAAAATTATCGCCATGTCACGAATGGTTTACCATCAGAGAATAAATGACTGTATTCATTTAAAGACAACAAGCGAGAACTTTGATTCTTTAAAGTAATAGAGGTCACACCCGTATTAACCAAGCTTTTATTCAGCTGATAAGCGGTCTGACTGCCTTGTCGCAATAACTGGGCAGTGATTGCAGCGATGACGCCGCCTGAAGTGAATACGAGTACGGTGCTGTCCTGATCTAAGCTCATGCTTGCTACTTTCGTACGTACTTGTTCAAGGGCTTGCTGTGCACGATTATTAAACTGTGGCCAGCTTTCAAGATAGTCTTGATCATTGTCACCAGCATGCCAGCGCTGCATCGCTTGATCAAATAGCTCAGCCAATCGCGTGGCTGGCGATTCTGCTTTGGCAATTTCAGCTGAGATGTCAGATCGATTGCCCGATGCCGATGCTGACTTAACGAACACGTCTTTATGATTAAATTCATCAAATTGCGGCAGAATATAACTATCAGGCTGATCAAAGTTGATTACAGGCGCAACAGCTGTGCCATCGCTATTATTGGCATGTACAGACGATTGGTAACGCTCCCAAAAATGACGTGCTGAGTCTTGCTGCCGAACCAACCTACCAGTAAATATGGCATCAATACGGCGCTGCGTAGCTGCATAGTGCTGACCTAACATTTGTGCCTGAACAGTGCCTAGTTCTGAGAGTTGATCATAGTTTTCTTGTCCAAAAGACGCTTGGCCATGACGTGCTAAAAGTATGGTTGTCATAAATTATTACCTTTTATCATATTTGCTAAAGTACGGTTTGCTCAATGCTTACGCTTCAGGAGAGTCAGGTGCTTTTGCAAAATAACCTTTTGGTAAAATACTTTTGACCACTTTTTGAACAGGACTTGGTAACTGCTCAATAGCAGCAGCATCTACGCCTATGTCTTCTAAATGCGGCTGCACATGCGCATTGAATAAAGCTTCGCCTTCATATTGCGCAATTAATTTGAGACATTTAGCATGCATGACATGTATAACGAGCCAAGCGTTTTTGAAAGCTGGATTGGTGGTTTGCTTATGATAATAACGATAGTAGATTTGCTGAATAATGCCTGAGAGGCGGAACAATCCGAACACTTCATAAAAGGTCCAATTATCTATCTCTAAACCTGACTGTTTTAGATAATATTCGACCACTTCATCACGCGTCATCATGCCTTCTAAATGTGTTGGCTGACGACGGAACTGCTGCATGATGATATTGTCATCTTCTTCAATCCAGTAAGCCAACGCACTACCTAAGTCCATCAGTGGATCGCCAAGGGTTGCCATCTCCCAGTCGAGCACGCCAATCACTTTGGTCGACTCATCCGCATCAAGTATGACATTGTCAAAGCGCCAATCATTATGAATGATACAAGTTTTGCTATCAGCTGGTGTGTGCTTAGCAAGCCATTGTCTGACCAGCGCAAAGCTCGGTACATTAGGTGTCTTTGCTTTGACATAACGTTTATCCCAACCACTGATCTGGCGTTCACAGTAACCTTCACCGCGGCCCAAATTGACCAAATCAGGATGCTCGGTATAGTCTATCTGATGTAGCTCTACCAAAGCGTCTAATACATTGGTACAAAGCAGACGCGTTTGCTCAGGATTTAGATCGATACCTTCTGGCAATTCTGCGCGAGGAATAATACCCTCCATCCGCTCCATCACATAAAAATCAGCGCCGATAACATCTTCATCCGTACATAGCGCAATCATCTCAGGTACATAAGGATAAGCATCTTTTAACGCTTTTTGAACGGTGTACTCACGCACCATGTCATGGGCAGATTTTGCTTTGGTACCTTTTGGTGGACGACGTAATATGAGATCTTGGTTTTTATCTTCACCTTCATATTGTAGTCGATACGTCCAGTTTGATGCGCCGCCTGAGAACTGAGTGACCGTAGGCTCGCCTACCACGTCGACACCTTGATCGCGAAGCCATTCACTGACTGCTTTGGCATCAAGCTCTTCACCTTCGCGTACGGCACCGCCTTTGTCTAGTACTTTATTATCAGTTGCCATGAGACATTCCTTATCATGTGGTCATTTATTTTTATAACAGATATGCGAGCTAGTTCTCAATTCAGTTTATCTCATTCTTCTCACTATTTTTGAAATGAGGACTCGCTTTAGTGATGAAAAATTCACTACTAAGTCGTTAATAGTGAATTTTCAATTAGCATTTTGATTGGCTTATTCTTGATAGTTGCGTGAGCAAATCAAAACTAACTCACACAACCGTTTGTTAAGAGCAAACTTAAGGCTAAGCTTTGTCAGATTTAGCAGAACGACTAAAGCCTTGACGTTTCAGTTCTAGCTTAGCAATCATAGTTTTATGTACTTCATCTGGACCATCTGCTAAACGTAGTACACGTGCTTGCGCATAAAAGTTTGGTAACAAGGTATCTTGACATACGCCCATACCACCATGAATCTGAATCGCCATATCGACGACTTCTTGTAGCACAGTTGGCGCCACTACTTTAATAGCAGAGATTTCAGTCAATGCGGCTTTGGTGCCTTGAGCATCCATTTTTTGGGCGGCGTACAATGTGAGCAAGCGTGCTTGGTCGATTTTGATACGAGCCTCGCTGATACGCTCAAAGTTACCACCCAATTGTAGTAATGGCTTACCAAAGGCAGTACGTGACATGCCGCGCTTGACCGCTAACTCAAGAGATTTTTCGGCAGCACCGATACAGCGCATGCAATGATGAATACGACCTGGCCCTAGACGACCCTGCGCAATCTCAAATCCCTTACCAGGTCCACCAATAAAGTGGCTGACAGGCACACGTACATTTTCAAAGCTAATCTCACCGTGTCCGTGCGGTGCATCATAGTCACCAAACACTTTAAGCATACGTTTAATGTTCACACCTGGTGTGTTGACTGGCACAAGCACCATCGAATGCTGATGATGACGGTCTGCACTGTCATCCGCGGTATATGCCATCACAATCAAGACATCAACTGCTGGATCGCCAAGACCAGATGACCACCACTTGCTACCATTGATGACAATCTCATCACCATCTACTACCGCTGTTGCTTGCATATTGGTTGCATCACTTGACGCCACATCAGGTTCAGTCATACAGAATACAGAGCGTGTCTTACCTTCTAGAATTGGGGTAAGCCACTTGTCTTGCTGCTCTTGAGTACCGTAGCGCCATAACAGCTCCATGTTACCGCTATCAGGGGCATTACAGTTGAATACATGAGGTGCTAGCAAACTGCGGCCAGTCAATTCTGCGATAGGTGCATAATCAGTTACCGAAAGCCCTGCACCTAGTGTGTCATCTGGCAGGAATAAATTCCACAAGCCTTCTTCACGTGCTTGTTTGCGCAGGTTTTCGTAGGCTTCTGGCCACTCCCAGTTTTCCCAATTACCATCAGGGTTTTTCTTATGACAATCTTCCCAGAATTGGGCTTCGATAGGCTCAATATTCGTTTCGATGAACGCTTTGACTTTGGCATGCATGGCTTGACCATGTTCTGTTGCGGTAAACATTAAATTGTCGTTAGACATAAATGACTTCCTTTTCTTTATTGATTGTCTAAATCAAATGTTGATAAAAAGCTCTACTAGAGCTTTAGTGCACGTACGTATACTGTTTTCCGTGTGCTACATTTATAACACAGCAATTGTCAATAAACAGCAAAAAGGCGCGACCAGCTAGGCCACGCCTTTTACAAAATATAAACAATGTATCTAAAAACTTCTGAGCACTAAAATACCATTATTTAACTATCGTAATGATAACTAACATTATTTTAGAATATTTAGGCGACTATTCAAATCAAAACGTGCAAGTGCATCAGGTAATTTATCTACAGCCATACTCAGTGTCGCTTCTGCTGCCTGAGCCAATCCTAACTTTTCTGCTAACGTCGGCTTCTGACGTGAATATAGTGCGTACACTTCGTTGTCTTCCATACGTTCCAAAATATAGCTGTCTGAAGTTTGTAGACTATCAATTAAGTTAAGCTTTAACGCATCTTCGCCATACCAATGCTCACCCGTAGCTACTTTTGTCACATCAAGTGCTGGACGATACGTGTTAACAAAATGCTTGAATAGCTCATGCGTCTGCTCTAGCTCTTCTTGGTACTTGGCACGGTCTTCAGCATCATTTTCACCAAATACAGTCACCGTACGCTTATAGTCACCAGCGGTAAACATCTCAT
The DNA here is from genome assembly GCF_947500265.1 of uncultured Psychrobacter sp. GTDB lineage: Bacteria > Pseudomonadota > Gammaproteobacteria > Pseudomonadales > Moraxellaceae > Psychrobacter. Next base: position 66,806 of record NZ_CANMRN010000011.1, read on the forward strand.
AATCGACGTCATGGTTTTTTAGCCATTTATGAAAGTTTGGCAATTGTGACACCACACCGATTGAACCAATGATAGCGAATGGTGCTGCTATTACCTTGTCTGCAACGCAGGCCATCATATAGCCGCCGCTCGCCGCCACTTTATCAACACAGACCGTCAATTTTAAGCCAGCATCCTTTAGGCGAACCAATTGCGCTGCGGCCAAACCATAACCATGTACCAGACCACCGCCTGATTCGAGACGGACGATAACTTCGTCACCTTTATTTGCGGTACTAATTAGAGTACTGATTTCTTCACGCAAATGTTTGACCGCAGTTGCTTTGATATCACCGTCAAAATCGAGCACAAAAACTTGTGCCTTATCATCAGTATGTTTTTTCTTATTTTTAGTTTTTGCTTTTAATGCTTGCTTGGCTTTTTTGGCCATGACTTTTTTGAACTGTTTGAGGGCAGCTTTGCCTTGGGTGGCTTCCATCAAATCTTCACGGCGCTGCTTTTGAGCATCATTCAAGTGGCGTATTTTAAGCTCGACAGGGTTTTTAGGGGGATGAAATAGCATGGTTACAAATCCTCAAGTCAGTAAATATATTGATATGGCTGTTTTTATTAGCGTGCGGTTGATATGTGCACACTAAGCGGTGTTTTCAAGCATGATGACAATATTTAACCCAATATAAATAACGCAGAATAAATACGTCAGATACTTGCAGACTCCCGTTCTTTGATTGAACTCAGCCGGTTGTATAACAAAGGCAGATTAGGCATAATATGCGTTTATATCAAATTTTCTGCAGCCAACGTGATGACCATATGTCTTAATCGCGTTGTTTGTGTGTTTTTTTTGCAAATAGCTTGAAACGCACAACAATGGCTGCATTATTGTACTTCGAATTGGGCTGATAACTGGATAACCATATTATGACGCAAAGCACTATGACGCATAGCGAATACCGAGACGAGTATTGCGGAGCCGTAACCGAGAGCTTGCTTGAGCAAACCATTAGTATCGTAGGCTGGGTACATCGTCGTCGCGATCACGGTGGCGTGATTTTCTTAGACATGCGTGACCGCGCGGGTATCTTACAGGTCGTGGTCGACCCTGATACCCCAGAAGCTTTCGCAGCAGCTGATGCTGTACGTCCTGAATACGTGCTAAAGATAACTGGCCGCGTACGTCGCCGTTATGAAGGTACTGAAAATAATAATATGACCAGTGGCCAAATTGAGCTATTGGGCAAAGAAATTGAAGTACTGGCTAAATCTGAAACACCGCCATTCCCATTGAATGACGAAAAAACGACTGTATCTGAAGACCTGCGTCTAAAGTATCGTTATCTTGATATGCGTCGTCCGCAAATGCAAGAGCGTATGGTGTTCCGTGCCAAGGCGACTTCAGCGATTCGTCGTTATTTAGACGATCATGGTTTCTTGGATGTTGAGACACCTATCTTGACTCGTGCAACACCTGAAGGTGCGCGTGATTACCTTGTACCATCACGTACTCGTCCAGGTAACTTCTTTGCCCTGCCGCAGTCACCACAGCTATTTAAGCAATTATTGATGGTGTCAGGTTTTGACCGTTATTATCAAATTGCTAAATGCTTCCGTGATGAAGATTTACGTGCCGATCGTCAGCCTGAATTTACTCAGGTGGATATTGAGACTTCTTTCTTGAACGAAGAAGAAATCATGAACATCAACGAAGGCCTTATCAAGCATTTGTTTAAGACCATGATGGATGTTGAGTTTGAACAGTTCCCTCGCATGACTTACGCAGAAGCAATGCGTGACTATGCATCAGACAAGCCTGACTTACGTATTCCACTAAAACTGGTCGACGTTGCAGATTTGATGAAAGATGTCGATTTCAAAGTGTTCGCAGGTCCTGCTAACGATCCTAAAGGTCGTGTGGCTGCCCTACGTATCCCTGGCGGCGCTTCATTAAGCCGTAAGCAAATCGATGCTTATACCAAGTTTGTTGGTATCTATGGCGCACGCGGTTTGGCTTACATCAAGGTCAATGACGCTAGCAGCATCAACAACGGTGTGGACAAAGAGTCTGGCCTACAGTCTCCAATCATCAAAAATATGACTGATGACGTGCTTGTGAGCTTGATCGAGCGTACTGCTGCAGAAGATGGCGACATTATCTTCTTTGGTGCGGATAAAGCAAGTGTCGTGAATGATGCAATTGGTGCATTACGCCAAAAAATCGGTCTCGATCTTGAAATGACGACTTGTGAATGGGCACCACTTTGGGTAACTGACTTCCCAATGTTTGAAGAAACTGACGATGGTCGTTGGACGTCAATGCATCATCCGTTCACTAAGCCTAAAGGCTCAGTTAAAGAACTGAAAAACAACCCAGAGTCTGCCCTTTCTATCGCTTATGACATGGTGTTGAACGGTACTGAGATTGGTGGTGGTAGCTTACGTATCAACACTTATGATATGCAGCAAGCTGTACTTGAAGCTTTGGGTATTGGTGAGCAAGAAGCTGAAGATAAATTTGGTTTCTTACTTGATGCTCTAAAATTCGGTGCGCCACCGCATGGCGGACTAGCATTTGGTTTGGATCGTTTGATCATGTTGATGGTAGGTGCAAGCTCTATCCGTGACGTTATCGCTTTCCCAAAAACCAAAACGGCTGATTGCCCATTGACCCAAGCACCTGCTGGCGTTGATAGCAAACAACTACGTGAGCTTGGTATCCGTGTGCGTGAAAAAGCACAGGCTGATACCAGCAAGCCTGCTGAATAAATCGCTTAATGATGCGCGGTTGCTGTCTACAGTGCTTGTTACGTGATTCATTACCGTGTGAGTGGTCATGAATCCGTATCATATTTTCAAAGTCGTGCCATTGTCTGTACTGCAGATGCTGGCACGTTTTGTTGCGTGGGTTATTATTAAGATACCCAGTTTAAGTATCATGCGTACCATTCAGATCAATATGGCGCTGATTACTCATACATTGTCTGAGCAGCAAAAACGGGCGCTGACCAAAGACATTATTTATCATCAATGTCTGACCAGTATTGAATCTATAAAAAGCTGGGCGATGCCTCCTGAATGGAGTATCGCTCAGATTCGTGATGTCCATAATAAAGACATTTTTTTAGAGGGTCTTGCCAATCCAAATGGCATGCTTGCTATCGTCCCGCATCTCGGCACTTGGGAGATGATGAATGCTTGGCTCAACCAGTTTGGTGCGCCAACCATTATGTATAAGCCAGTTGACGGCAAATTCGCTAACGAGTTTATCCTTCAGGGTCGAGCGCGACTTAATGCCACTTTAGTACCTACTGATGGTAGCGGCGTCAAAGCCGTGTTTAAAACGCTCAAGCAAGGTGGTTTTAGTATCGTACTGCCCGACCACGTTCCAGAGCCATCAGGCGGCGTTGTCGTTCCGTTCTTTGGTATCAAAACATTGACCAGTACACTTGCCTCAAAACTGGCCAGCAAAACCAAATGTGCGCTGGTTGGCTTATCTTGTATTCGCCGTACCGATGGACGCGGTTTTGATATTTACTGCTACAAACTCGATGATCCAGCCTTGTATGACCGCAATGCTGAAGTGGCGACTCATGCTCTCAATCAGGCTATGGAGCGTATGATTACAGACAACTACAGTCATTATATGTGGGGCTATCGACGTTTTAAGCGTATACCAAACTTAGGCAACCCTTATAAAAAAGATAAAGAGACTTTAGCAGCCTTTATTCAATCTCACCATTCTAACGTTTCTAGTCGCTCTGATAGTAATATCAACGATAGCGTTAAAAATGACAATGTTGAAAGCGACAATGTTAAAAACGATAGTACTGTTAAAAATGATAACACTAAGCTCGACAATCATTAGTCATCACCAACCTAACGTTGCACTATTTAGACGTACTATCAGTTTAAACGTTCCATCAGTCACAGCTATGCTAATATTGGCTGAACTCTATATTCTTTTACTTTTATTAGTCCTTCATTTATCTGACTATTATCTCAATACGAGTGCATTATGACATCTGACGTAACTAAGACCTCATCTACAGACCCTAAGCAAACCAGTATAAATGCTCCTGAACAGCGTTATATCATCTGTATGAAATGGGGCGACAAATATGGTCCTGAATACGTCAATCGTCTCTACAACATGGTTAGTCGACATCTAACCTTAGATTTTCAGATGGTTTGCTTGACCGATGACAGCACAGGTATTGACTCTGCGATTGCCTGTTATCCGATACCCGATATGGATTTGCCAGCAGGTCCTGAACGTGGTTGGAAAAAACTGACTACCTTTAAACCTGAGCTGTATGATTTAAAAGGTGTGGCCCTATTTTTAGATATTGATATCGTCATTGTCGATAATATCGATGCGTTTTTTACTTATCAAGCTGAGCATGAGGACAGCGTCGTCATCATCCGCGACTGGAAAAAACCTTGGCGCATGATTGGCAACAGCTCCGTCTACCGCTTTAATATTGGTATGAATACCTATCCTGATTTGCTGTCCAATTTTGAGCGGAACTTTGAAACCATTCGCACCCAAGTACGTCACGAGCAGGCTTACCTCTCTAACTATTTGCGTGAACATCATCACCTAGAGTATTGGGACAAAACATGGTGTGTTAGCTTTAAGTACCAATGTATTGCGTCACTTCCTTTTAACTTTGTACGCACACCTACTCTGCCGGATGATGCAAAAATCGTTATCTTCCATGGTGAGATTAACCCGCCAGATGCAATTGCTGGTAGTGGCGGTAAATGGTATCGGCATGTGAAGCCAAGCCCATGGTTGAAAGACCATTGGCAATAAATGCTTAGTAATTAACCATATGTAGGCAATTTATAATTAGCGTAAAGGCAGTGTATTAAGATATAAGATAGGTGAAATAAACGACTGGAAAATAGTATGGCGCTATATTTGAGATTACCTGCTACCGCTGGGTTCAACATTGATAATGAGCTCATCATTATCAATGCTTTTAATGCCAATGAACCTGAACAAAGCCTGCATGGAAAAGACGTCAATATTATCGCCTCAGGACCATCTATACAGCAGCTGCCGTTAACAGAGCTACTAGATACGCCTACTATTTTTGTTAATGGCAGTATCAGCCTGGTTGGGCAGCATCAGTTTACCGATATTGCTGGTTACGTCATCAGTGATGCGCGCTTTATCAATCATCAGCCTGAGATTTTACGGCAGTACTATACAGGGCAACCTCTATATGCAACGTTAGCTGTCTTTGAAGCGATGGCCACCACGCACCCTGATATTATGCGAACGTACCATCATGCCATGCGAGTGTTGTACCCAGTAGATAGGCCATGGGGAGTGAAGTCAAACAAGCTATCTTTTAATAAGCTGATCTTTAAGAAAAAATTACTCAATAAAAAAATGCCGCTATCGTACTTTATCAATAATCCAAACTTTATTATTGATAGTAATCATAAAGCGGCTGACATCGGCGTCTCTCTTAACATTACTCATGGATTTGTGGAAGCAGGAACCGTTGCTTATGTCGCAGCGCAATTGGCGTTTTCGCGTCAAGCAGCGTGTATTCATCTATATGGTATTGACCTGCTTAACAGTAAGCAACCACGGTTTTATGAAAATAAAAACAATAGTGCACCAAGTATGCTCAGCAAAGTCATGAACGAGCGCATTGTGCCTTCGTTTAACTTGCTCGGCAGAATCTATCAATCGCATGGTGTTCCTGTCATCAATCACTCTCCTATCTCTAAATCGCTATTCGACACTTTCTAGTTAATGACTCGCAGTTAATAACCTTTACTTAATTGCGTTTAATTAAGAACCACTACAAGTTATAAACCCTCATTTTTATCTGAATCTAAAACATAACCAAACGCTAAGTACTGTCTTGCAATATGTTCAGGCAGTAACTGCTGGTTTAGCGGCACGATATAATCTGTAAGGTTGTCTATGGCTTGATCGATGAGAGTGGCCAAGCCATCAATATCACCTACCGCAATCAAGTTCTGCTCGGGTAATAGCTCTCGTGGACCAAAAGGACAATCCGTACTGATTACTGGTACGCCCAGTGCTTGCGCCTCTACGATGACATAGCCAAAGCCTTCAAACTTAGAGGTGAGTACCATCAGTGCAGCTGATCTAATTAATGGATAAGGGTTGGTCTGGAAGCCTAAAAACTTAATACAATCGCTAATATTTAGTTGGACAGCCAACTGTTCAATCTCTGCTTCAAGCCTACCTTTACCTACTAGCACTAATGGCAGCTTTCGTTCTGTTTTGGCATACGCCTGTAGCAAGTCTCGATGACCTTTCATGTCATCAAATGAGGCGACATGTATAATGTACTCTTTATCTACTAATCCGAAATGTTCAAGATGGCTAGATGCTGCTGCTTTGGTCTTTATACCAGTAGCATCACAAGGATTATAGATTGTTGTGGTTTTGGTGATATATCCTATAAGAGCAATCAAATCTTGGTGTGCACCCTTACTCACACAGCTACAAGGATGAGCGCCATAGACCAGTTTCAAATGATTTATAGTCTGTACTGGCGACTCTAATAATTGGTTTTGGAACTGCTTAGATAGCGCCGTATGCAGTACATTTACGATGTTTGGCAACTGGCTATATGTCATAATCCAGTTTATTTTATAGATATTAGCCAGTATCAAATCTGGCTTCCCTATTTGGCTAAGCACGTAAGTGTCAATACGCTTAGCGACTGATTCGTAGGCTTGTGCTTGCGTAGATTCTGGGTCGAGATTCTGCTCAGAAAACACCTCATCATATGGCACGATGTGATATTGCACACGAGCGTCTAGTAGCATATCTTGCGTCGCTTCCAAACATAGAATATGAGTACGATAGCCCATATCTGCATAAGTGCTTGCCAACGTCGCAACCATACGCTCAGCACCGCGACCTTCAAGCGCTTTTAAAATAAATAGAATAATAGGTGGCATTGGTGTCTCAGCTTGGTTTTTTAACGGTATAGGCATGATAGGTTAGCCAAATGAATGCATCTATGGTCATAATTATTGCAGCGTTCTAACTTTATATGCTAGTCTCACCTACCGCTGGTGCTCGGCATTTACTCAGTAAAGTACGAGCAGGATTTAACGGTATCTCTATAGAGAATAAAGTCTCAGCTGATTTACCCGCATCCGTGGTAGAAAATAGCAGCGAGCAAACCTAGATTAAGTTAGCTCAAGCTTGAACTATTACTAGCAGCACCCAATCTTGGTTTAAACCAATAAAAGCTTAACATTATTTGGATGTACTATGAAAATAGCAGTAGTAGGTACAGGCTACGTAGGCTTATCGAATGCAATGCTATTGGCACAGCACAACGAAGTCGTCGCTGTCGACATTGTTCCTGAAAAAATTGACTTATTAAATGCCCAGCAGTCCCCTATTGAAGATGAAGATATTGAAGATTTTTTATCAAATAAAAAACTCAACTTTTCTGCGACACTTGGTGCATCGAAGGCCTATGTAGGGGCTGATTTTATTATTGTGGCGACACCAACTGATTATGATCCCAAGACCAATTACTTTAATACATCAACGGTAGAAGCAGTGATTGAGCAAGTGCTTTTGGTTAATCAACAAGCGACTATTATTATAAAGTCTACCGTACCAGTAGGATATACGGCAAGTATTAGAGAGCGTTATGCAACTGACCGTATTATCTTTTCACCCGAGTTTTTGCGAGAAGGTAAAGCGCTGCATGACAATCTTTACCCTTCTCGAATCATTGTAGGTGAACAGTCAGAACGGGCTCAATTATTCGCTAACTTACTACTTGAAGGTGCCATCAAAAAGGACATACCGCTACTGTTTGTAGAGCCCACTGAGGCTGAGGCTATTAAGCTATTTTCTAATACTTATTTAGCGATGCGCGTGGCCTATTTTAATGAGCTTGATACTTACGCTCAAACATTTGGGCTCGAAACCAAACAGATTATAGAAGGTATTGGGTTAGACCCACGTATTGGTGATCATTATAACAACCCATCATTTGGCTATGGTGGCTACTGTTTGCCTAAAGATACCAAACAGCTATTGGCAAATTATGACGAAGTGCCAAGCAACCTTATTAGAGCCATCGTTGATTCCAATAGTACCCGTAAAGACTTCATAGCCGATAAAATTATTGAACAAAAACCAAAAGTCGTAGGCATACACCGATTGGTTATGAAAAGCGGATCAGACAACTTTAGAGCGTCTGCTATACAAGGTATCATGAAGCGTATCAAGGCAAAAGGTATCGAAGTCGTTGTCTATGAACCTGTGTTAGAGGAGAGTCTGTTCTTTAACTCACGAGTCATAAAAGACTTAGCCGAGTTCAAAGCAGTTAGTGATGTTATCGTAGCTAATAGACTCTCTACAGATATCGAAGATGTCGCGGATAAAGTATTTACTAGGGATTTATTTGGAAGCGACTAAGTGTTAGGTAAATTACCTTGAAGCTACATTAAATTATGTTCATATTAACAGTATCGGTATGATACTTAACCTTGAGCAGTCCTCCCCACAAGACAGAACTGACCATGATGAGAACAAGAAATGATGGTTCCAAAGAGTATTAATATCGCTGTAAGTGATCAGATGTTCATGATAAAAACTTTTGACAGCCGTGAAGATAAACAAAATCTTAATGGACAAGCTGTCAATATATTTGCATCAGGTCCATCAATCTCTGAAATAAACTTTCACCAAGACTTACTTGCTATATCTAGCATTTTTGTTAACGGTAGCCTCAGTTTATTAGATAAACATTTATTTGAAAATGTTGTAGGTTATGTTATTAGTGATGAGAGGTTCATAAAACATAAACCTGACTTTTTTATAGAGAGTTATAATGGACAGCCTTTATACGCTACTATAAGCGTTGTAGAAGCTATAGCTCATCATTATCCTGAGGTAATAGAACAGTATCAAAAATCGATTAGAATTATATATGCTGTAGATAGACCATTAAACAACCTAACCCAAACAAAACCAAAGACTTTGTGGAGAAAAATATCGAATTTATTCAAAATAAGACAAAATAAAAGACTAACCCTAGCTGACTTTTCAGATCATCCAAATTTCGTTATTGATAACCAACAAACGTCTCTTCCTATTGGCGTATCACTAGATATCACCTATGGATTTGTAGAGGCTGGAACAGTCGCTTATGTGGCTGCCCAATTGGCCTTTTCACGGCAGGCTTCCACAATACATCTATATGGTATTGACTTGCTAAATAGTAATCAGCCAAGATTTTATGAAAGTAAACATGACAATGCACCCTCTAAATTAGATAAAGCTATTAGCGATCGTATCGTGCCCTCATTTGATTTACTAGGCAAAGTATATAAAGAACATAAGGTAGCAGTTATTAATCATTCTTCAGTCTCAGCATCTTTATTTAATCACTTAGATTAATTATTCTTAGATCGCTCATTTTAGGTGTTGCTGCTATTCACAATTTATTCAGATACTCCAGAGTCTATGCTAGATAAAAAGCCATTACGCTATTTATGGTTTATCAGTAGATAAATAAGTTAAACTTTGTCAAAATAATAATACTGAAATCAATGTCGCATTTATAATTAAGGTTGTATCACATGGCAGCACCAAAAAGTTGGCAAAGAAAAGCTATTCTATTATTCAAAAGTGAAAAACGGCTAAATGCAGGTAAAATTATCAAAGTTTTTGATAATAAAAGTTCTGATGAGATGAAAGCTACGACGATCACAGAATCCATGTGTGACCTAGAGGCAATATCTACTAGACCTCGAATCAAAGATTTGCAAAGTCACTTAGATAATTTGAAGCATCAATTTATCGGTCAATCAGAGCTGTGCTTTTATCATGCGACACTCGTTGTTTTATTACGCCGAGGATATAAAACAACTGAGACTTTTGCTAATTTTGAGACTTTGTGGGCTACCGAAGCGGATTATTTGCTTAAGCATTTGTCTCTTCGTTGGATTATATCAGCTTGTGATACATTTATTGATTATTCACCGAATCCAACTCGAAAAGCTATTTTGATGAACGCGACGACCTTGATAAATACTTTGCGAATTTATGAAACCAAAAAATTTTTACATATTTCTTCTAACGATCAGCCCTTACATTTAGTCCAAGAACATGTTGAAGCACTGTATAATAGCGATCTGCCTTTATACGAGGGTCTTACTTATTTTCGTGTTGGTACGGATGATACACTAAAGCATATGCGTGAGCGCTATGAAAGTTTTTATGTTACCGATGAACTTGCCACTACCATACTATTATTTATGTTTGATAAGCTTCAGCAGGGTGACAGCGCGTTTGCTACTGTACGCGCATTGCACAAAGATCATAAAACGCAATGGTGGTCAGATCCGTTGTAAAATTCTGTGCTTATTTTATCTACACCTAAACTTATAGAGTAACCAATGATTGAAATCACTTATCCCTTATTTTTTGAGAACATCAATTCGCAAGATAGCTTTATAATATGTTGTTTCTATACTGAGAGCTATCGACATCATGCTTTGAATTTGAAACAGTCTCTTGATGACTTTAATCTGGATTACTATTTTAAAGAAGTCGAAGATGCTGGGTATTGGGAAGCCAATACCCGTATAAAGCCACATTTTATTTTGGAATGTCTACAAAACTTTCCGAACAAAAATATTTTGTATTTAGATGCCGATGCACTAGTAAAAAAACCACTAGACTATTTTAATAGAATTACTGCAGATGTTGCTTTTTATAAAACTAAAGGCATGCCCGGTATGTCACATGACTACTTAGCAAGCACTATGTTCTTTAGTAATACAACTAATACTATTGCTCTGGTTGAACAGTGGATAGCTGATCAGGTAGATGGTAAACAAACACAGGTAGATCAAGATAGCCTAGACAGCGCCATGCATAAGCTTGAGAGCACCTTAAAAGTAGAAGCTCTGAATCCTGGCTACATAAAAATATTTGATAAAGACTATGATGGAGAAATTTATATTGAGCAGTATCAAGCCAGTCGTGGCCATACTAAGCTTAAAAGGCAGAAAATACGACAGCGAAATAGAGTATTAGGCGCAGTTGTGCTATTAACTACGCTAGTAGTTGCTGGCTTATTAGTTAGCCACTAAACCCCACTTTTAGTTATATATTTATACGAATATAGAGTCAGTTCAAGATAATTCAGATACAAGGAATGCGAGTGAAAGTACTAAAAATAGTAGACTAAACGAGCCTACTATTTTATCAAGTTGACTGTAGCTAGAATAGAACTAGCTGACATTATACTGAACAACTTGTAAATATTTCTGAGCAATAACTGTAGGTAATAGCCCTTCATCAAATGGAGTATAAAACTGTTGTGAATTCTCCATCGCTTGAGTTAGTTTATTTGCAATAGCATTAATATCGTTAATTGGCATTAGATTTTTTTCTGGTAACATTTCTCTAGGTCCTGATTCACAGTCAGTACTGATCACTGGAGTACCTAGCGCTAAAGCTTCTGGAATGACCATAGGACACCCTTCTCTATCCGAAGTCAATACTTTAAATTGTGCGTGTTTAATGTAAGGATAAGGATTTTCACAAAAACCCAATAAGGTAACCTTATGGCCAATTCCAAGTTCTATTATTAATTTTTCTATATCTTCTTTCAGCTTACCTTGGCCTATTAACAATAGTGACATTGACTGATCAGTCTGAGCATAAGCTTTTAGTAAAATATCATGCCGTTTGGCTTTTTTAAAACTACCAACATGGACAATATAGTCTTGGTACTCAGGAATGAATAGTTCAGCCAATCTTTTTGCTTCATCCCTATCAGTAGGATTATGAATAGCTCTGACAGAATCAGTATTTCCTATACATTTAAGTAAATCACTTTTGACTCCATCACTAACACATACACATAGATGTTTTGAATAAACATTCTTTATCTTTGACTTCAATTTATCAACATCATCTATCTGATCAAACTCATAGTATAACGATAAAGTACTATGGACAACATATACTATATTGGGCAGCTGGCTATAACAAAAAATATTATCTGAACGCTCAAGATTAGATAAAAGTAAAATAGGTTTACCAATATACTTAGCGATATAGCTATCCACTTTTTTGGCAAGAATGGTATTGCGAACTCTGCCTTTAGGTAACCAGCGATAACGTTCATAATCAATCAAGTGGTAAGTTAAATTATTATCTAAGCTAAATTCCACTTTAGGGTCAAAACGTAATACGTGTACATCAAACCCTAATTGGTGAAAAGCGCGGCCTATCGTTAAAACGAAGCGCTCAGCTCCAGCACCTTGTAGAGAGTTTATAGATAGTACAATCTTATTTTTCTTCGATGTATTGATTAGCATTTTCACTCAGTAATAGTTTTTAGTTAGATAAAATATAAATTTTTAAATGCAGATAGAGACTAGATATTAAATAAACGCTTAAAGAATGATTTCTTATTGTCGTTTTCTGGTCTGGTAATCTTATTTCCTTTATAACGTTTATTTGTCTTTTTAGGAAAAGCACCAAAAGGCTTTATTCTATAGTCTTCTAACTTATAGTCAGCTTCAAGGGCAGCTGTATAGTACCGATCAAACAATTCAGCAAGTTCAGGTCTCGGATGTGGCGTGATTTTTCCATCAAACCAATGTTTAAAACCTTCTTTCTCTACTCTTGCTAAAGAGTATTTGTGACTAAACTGCGTACCCATATCTGAATAATGTAATATTTTAATGTCTTCAATAACTTCTGCTTCACCATCTATACAGTTATAGCTGTCTCGATAAGACTCTACAAGTTGTGAGTTATTTTTGACCAAGTCCATCATTTTCTGATGCCCATCAGGGTCTTTTTTAATTTGAGCAACCGGTAATATGGTCGTTTTTGCTTTTTCGCAGTCCCATAAACAAGTACATAAACGCGTCATATTTGCTTTTGTTTTTGCAGCTACTACTGACTCTCCTCTAATAGGATGCTCCCACAGCTCATTCAAGTCGCTGAGGACAACCACATCCGCATCCATGTATATAGCTTTGCCTGAAAAGTTGCAATATTCTGGAATAGCCCATCTAAACCCTGAAAAAGGTGTGGCCCACTTTGTTGTATTCCATCCTTCATTAGTTTCAGGATTAGAATACCAATAGCTTTCAGGATCGCGCGATAACTGCATCCATATAATCTCAACCGGTACACTCGTATGCATATGAATACTATAGTCGAGTACCATCATCTGCTCTAAATCGCAGTTATTAGGATCGCAACCTACAAAAACTTTGATGACGTCATTTGGTTTCATAATACCACCTGTGATTTAACAAATACTTTTATGAGCTATCTCATAATTATCGTGTTGATGTTACTCTTGCCAATACTTTTTCACCCAATCTACGGGCAAGATGAAATGGCGCAAATGACGTATAGGATGCTTCATATTTTTAGGATTTTTTAGAGCCTTGAGGTGATCTTTTACATTATTAGCAGATTTAGATGTGTACTGTCCATTGATAGCGTTAGTAGGATATAGTCCACCAGGGAAAATAATTATACGTGCCCCTTTAGGTATTTTTGGTGCTTTAAAATAGTTGAATGGAAACGGTTGGCGACATTTACGTCTAAAGTGTGCCACCCATGCCTTTGGAAACAGCTTCACGCCACCTGGTGCATTGCGGGTGACAAAGCGTTGCTCAAAACGATACTCATCAGCGATACCTTGTGGATCAGCTTTGAACTTCTCTTGTAATGAGACAAGCGACCCGACCTTGAATCTAAAGCAAGACGTTTGCCCTAGGCGCTCTAATGGATTACTTGGGTTATAAGACAAGATAACATCATTTGGCTCGCCATATTCAAAGAAAGGATCGAGACTATCGACGATAATCACATCCAAATCTACAAATAATACTGTCCCTGTCAAATCACCGAGCTTTTCACCCCACAAACGAGATTTAGGCCACTTTCCTAACGTATTCGTTGGCATAGTGACATCTAATGGTGGCAATTCTTGACATTCGATTTCTGGACGTACGTCAGTCGTATCGTCCGTAAAACAGACAAAGCGAAACGGTGGTGTAATATTACGAGATACCATACCATATAGTTTATTGGCGTAATCAGCACCGTACTTTGTACCCCACTTAATACAAATAATTTGTTTGATATTTTTATTATCGGCTGTACTAGAATCTATTGGCATTGACTGCTCACTTTAATCGTATGAATAAATATGATGGCTATATTAGCATAAAAAAAAGACTGAACAATTATGTTCAGCCTTTTTGGTCTTTAAAGTAACGTCATTATCAATCAATAAAGCTTAACCAATCCATATATTTCTCATTACGACCATGAACCACATCAAAGTATAGGGTCTGTAGTTTTTCAGTCAATGGACCGCGGCCACCATTACCGATGATGCGATCGTCATATTCACGAATAGGCGTCACTTCAGCAGCAGTACCTGTCATAAATATCTCGTCAGCTAAGTAAAACTCATCACGAGTGATACGGCGTTCGATGACATTGATACCTAGGTCAGCTGCGAACTGCAAGATAGTACGACGGGTGATACCGTCTAATGCACCACCTGATAGGTCTGGCGTATGTAGCTCACCATTTTTTACCAAGAATAAGTTTTCGCCTGCGCCCTGACATACAAACCCTTGTGGATCCATTAAGATAGCTTCGTCATAGCCATTACGCGTCACTTCTTGGTTGGCCATAATAGACACAGGATAGTTACTAGAGGCTTTAGCCTTGCACATAGTCACGTTTGGCATGTGATGTGTATATGATGACGTTTTTACACGGATACCGTTTTTGATGCCCTCTTCACCAAGATAAGCACCCCAATGCCAAGCAGCAACCATTGCATTGATGCTGTTGTCACGTGAAGACAATCCAAGTTTTTCTGCACCTACCCAAATGAGCGGACGAATATAAGCTTCTGCCAAGTTGTTTTGCTTGACCACATCCTTGTGTGCTTGCTCTAGAGTGGCAGCATCAAAAGGAACGTCCATTTGAAAGATTTTGGCTGAGCCAAGGAGACGCTCGGTATGTTCTTTTAAGCGGAAAATAGCAGTGCGATTATCCGCTGTTTGGTAAGCGCGTACGCCTTCAAACACAGCCATACCGTAATGCAAGCTATGTGTAAGCACATGAACTTTAGCATCTGGCTGTTCGATCATCGTGCCATTCATCCAAAGCTTACCATCTTGTGTTGCCATATTCATTTTATTGTCCTTATGCTAGCACTGACGTCTAACTTTTTTTAGGTAGGTTTTATTTAACAGTATTGATCAACATCGTATGATAACACCGCAGCGTCAATTTTTATTGCCTAAACGACAGCTTCATTATGACAAACGACTGACAGTGCTATGATGATGTGTGACCGATTATATCACTGGCCGTCTTGGCAAATGAAATCTTTTGGTTTGGCACTATATGGTTTTTAATTATATCGTTCCTAGCTACCAATTCTATCCATAGTTTTTGTTCATAGCTTTTATTGATAGCTTTTGTTCATAGCTTCTATTTATCGTAACGCATTACAGTTTAAGCGTCTCTTGGACTATCGGCAAGGCCTTAATCATACAAGTTTCGATATTACTCGTCATCTGTCTCCACGCCCATGAGATGCTGCCATTGTGACTGTACTAACGCTCGCGTCTCCTGCCACAATGACTCATCAACGAGCAAAGACTGCTCTGATAGAGCTAACTGATGCGTGGCAGCACGAATCCTTAGATAGGCATCGGTCAAATCCTGACAGACTTGGTCATCCCAAATACCAAGCAAAGCAACTTCTGCGAAAATTCGCACATTATCGCTCCACTTGGTCAAACTTGGATATTCATGTGAGTAAGCCAATACGGCAAACTGTGCTAAGAACTCAATGTCTACAATCCCGCCTGCATCTTGTTTAAGATGAAACTTGCCCGCTTCCTGTTGCCATTGACTTGTGCCTAGATGCTTTTGCATTTTGATACGCATGCTGGTGACTTCACTACGTACTTGATCCAGTGTCCGTGGCAACGACAAGACATCGCGGCGAATATCGCAAAAGCGTGCAGTGACTCGTCTGTCCCCGCAAATCGCACGAGCACGTACCAACGCTTGATGCTCCCATGACCATGCTTTATCCATTTGATAGGTTTCAAACGCATGACAAGACACCACCATCATGCCAGCATTTCCTGAAGGTCGTAGACGCATATCAATCTCATAGGCACGGCCATCACGGGTTTGAGTATTGAGATAATTCATCAGTTTTTGTACAAGACGCGCGGCAAACTTCATACCACTGACTGATTTTTCACCAGTGGTCATGCCCTGCTCTTTTATCTTATGTAAGAATACCAAGTCCAAATCTGAAGAATACGATAACTCTAAGCCACCAAGCTTGCCATAACCGATAATCGCAAAGCCGCAGTCCGCTTCAGTGACTGGATCGCCATCTTGGCCAATAGGATACCCATAACGATTAACAATCTCTGCAAAAGCACGCTCCAATGCGGCTTCTAGTACGACCTCAGCGATGTAAGTTAGTGAATCTGACACTTTCATAATTGGACGTTCAGCCAATACATCACTAGCAGCGACCGCCAACACTTGATTCTTTTTAAACAGACGTAGGACGCTCAATAGCTCTTCTTCATCGTTTGGCTCGACGCGTAGTAATTGTTGGCGTAAGATATCACGCAGCTCACGCTTATCTGGCAGATGACGATAACGCTGCTGCAAAAAAGTATCCAATAGTACAGGGTACTGGGCCAACTCTTTTGCGATCCACGGGCTGGCAGATAGCATTGGAATCAGCTCAATCGTTGCATTGGGGTTTTCAGCAATCATGACCAAATAGATAGAACGGCGGCAAATCGCTTCAAGCAGTGAGATCAATCTTGGTAAAGCAGTATTGGCAAGTTGCTGCTGTTCTTGATGCGCTAACAACGCATGGACAATGACAGGATATGCGTCGTCTAAACGCTCTCTGGCTTCATCACTTAAATTAGCCACCATTTTTGATTGCCAAAAATTCTGTAGTACCTCGCGATTTTCTTTTGTTAGCACTTCATTTAAACGGGCAATTTGCTCATCTAAGTGCTCTGGCTCTAGGTCGGTATCTTCGTTATCAGGTATTTGACGCTCAGTGACCATACGCTCAAACGGCACATTGACACTCTCGCGATGACGATTAAGCTGGTCTAATAAGGCATGCCAGTTTTCAAAATTCAGCGTCACTGCTAGATTATGCTGCCATTGCTCATCGTGTGGTAAGCGCTGGGTCTGTTGGTCATTAATCGCTTGAATAGCATGCTCAAGCCGGCGTAAGAACCGATACGCGGCCTGTAGCTGCTCATAAGTTGAATGCTCCAGATAGCCAAGCTCACATAATACTTGCATCGCTTGCAAGCAAGGTTTGATTTGCAGCTGTGGATGCCGGCCGCCATAGATAAGTTGGAATGCCTGTACGATAAACTCAATATCTCTAATACCACCTGCGCCAAGCTTGATATTGTCCAAGTCTTCACGCTGTGCAACTTGATTTTGAATAAGAGATTTCATCTCTCTCAATGCCGAAAACGCACTGTAGTCCACGTAATAACGAAAGACAAATGGCTTAATCAGCGCTTGTATTTCTTCGTAAAATGGCTGGTCTATTTGTCCGACTACGCGCGCTTTTAACCAAGCAAAACGCTCCCATGCACGTCCATGCATTGTAAAGTACTTTTGCAATGCAGACAGATGAATGGCCAAATCACTTCCATCACCCCATGGACGTAAGCGCATATCTACTCGAAAGACAAAACCGTCAGCGGTCTTGTTATCAAGCAGTTTAATGATGCCTTGACCCAATCTGGTCATAAAGCGTTTGTTATCTATGCTACGTGTGCCTTTTTCTTTATCGCCATTGGTCTCGCCACGCGCTTGATGCACAAAGATTAGGTCAATATCACTTGATAAATTCAGTTCTTGCGCACCAAGTTTACCCATGGCCATGATTGCCATATCATCAATCTGTACATTGCCTTGTTCATTGATAAAGGTCGGCTCACCATATTTAGCAACCAAGTGCTGATAAGTGTAATCTTTAGCAAAAGAGATACAGCCATCTGCAAACTCAGACAACTCATCGGTCAGCTGCTCCAGACTGATCGTTTGCAAGGCATCTTGCCAAATCCAGCGCATCATCAGTAGCGTCCGCAAGTGACGCAGACCACTCATGACCTTGGTTTCATCAGCGAGTTGATAGTTCTCGTCTAACGTATAATCTTGTATCAGATCATCGATTTGCTGGCGGGTCAGCGTACTATTCAATGGATAGCTACGCAAAAACGTCTGACATGAAACGGTTCGACTTTCCCAAATCTGATAAGCAAATTCGCTCGCTGTCTGCAGGACTTGCAGTTGTTCTACGGTAGGCTGATAATCTGTACCATTGTTCACACGTGAGGGCATAGCAGGTAACATAGTGACAAAAACTCCTTACATAGAATGGTAAGACTACGTGAACCTAGCTCATAAGTTTATTGTTTTTTCTTACGAGGCAGTCACAGCATCAAATAATAATATTCAGTGTGCCTACACTTGAGATAAAACCACGTTAAATAACAGTGACTCTATTTGGTTTGCGGCGCTTTATGTTAGCATAAACAACTTTGATAGAGACGACGCACCTCTCTTTTATGACATAACGATATTTGATATGACAGTATGATCCGCTGTATGTCTCATTATCAGTATAAATTCTGTTTTCTGTCATGCAAATTTGCACACAAGCACTATAATAATAACGACCAAATTACTTTATACAAAGCATTTATAGCAACTCGGCCATAATTTCTAAACTCTTATTTATAATATGTGATACTGCGCCTTATGACGACCACTCCCCCGTTACTACTGATTACTGCTGACCCTAGTCACCCACTAGCACACTTGGCGTTACGCTATGCACGCGCTTACCTGAAGGGCGCAGCGAATAGTCATGATATTGATAACAATGACACTAATAGTACAGGTACAGGTACAGGCAGCAGCGATAATGCTACCTCTGAACAACTCCTACTCAATGTCTTCTTTTATGGGGATTCGGCTCACATAGCCAATCGATTACGTTGGCAGTCAGCCGATCAATTAGACTTGACCAAAGAATGGCAGTCATTGGCTGAGCAGTATCAATTACCCCTGCCTGTTTGTGTCAGTACAGCCCTTAGCCGCGGTGTGAGTGATATAGACAACAGCTCACGCCATCAGCTTGACGGTACCAATCTTGCGACAGGGTTTACCTTAGTGGGACTCAGTGAACTTGCGATGATGATGCAGGACGACTGTCGTTTGATACAGTTTTGATAGCATGTCGTTTGATAGTTTGTCTATTAAGATCACTGGTAGCGGTAACTATTTTTAGGAATACATAATGAGATTATTAATTCAGCTGCACACGCCCACTGAAGCAGCAAGCTACGAAGGTTGTGCGCTTGCGCTAACTCTAGCGACATTTGGTCATGAGGTGCAACTATTCTTAGATGCACCTGTCTTTGGCTTATTGATGCAATCTGACTCGCGACTGCATGGCATGATTCAATCACTTGAGCTTTACGATATGCCAGCAGCTTGGCTACCTGATGACGTCTTTAGTGGCTGGGTCACTGGTATGTTGCCGACAGATCTGGCATCACAGCTTACACTCGTGCCAGAGGTCATCAACGCACAAGACTTTGAGCAGATACTTACCTTTTAAGACGCTGTATAACTTAGATTTATAAAATAATAAAGCACGTAATCGGACACCTTTATGGCAACTTTATATCAATTGCATAGCACGATGGCTACCCTTAGACGCAGCACCGAAGAGATGTCTCGCACTTGGCGCACGGGCGACAGTATTCTCTTGCTTGGCAGCACCCCTGCTTTTATCGACTGGCTCAATGCTTATTTAAATGATAGCGATATAGAGGATATTGCTGGTATTTACGCATTAGCAGATGACATCGCACAGCTCACAGCAAATACAACTGGCAAGCTTAATTTAGAGACTAAGTTGACTGCTATTTTAAACGACGCAGAATGGGTGAATCTGACTCAAGACAGTTCGTTTGACAAAGTGATGACGATTGCCTTATGAGTAATGATATGACCACTCACAACGCTGCATTATCAGCGGCTGATATCGAATTAGATCAAGACGGCCATCTGTGTGACCATACGATTTGGACACCTGTTATCGCGCAGCAATTGGCAGACACATTAGAGGTCAATCTGAGCGACGAGCATTTAGAAGTTTTGCAACAAGTGCGCGCGTTTTTTGACAAATTTAATCACGCGCCAGCAACCCGTCCATTAATCAAATGGCTGCAAAAGACTTTGCCAGATCAAGATATTAGCAATCAAAAGCTACAGCAATTGTTTAATACAGGTTTGGTTGCGCGTCATGTCAATCGCTTAGCAGGACTACCCAAACCACCAAACTGTTTATAAGTACTTTATAGACGATAAGATAAGATACGATTGATGTCGCACTAGAAACTTATCATATGCTTTGAGCAGTGTATAACTGCTCATTTGGTACGCAACCTTTTTTAAATACGCAACGGTCTTTTAAACTTGACGCTATTTTGGGTCGTAGACTGTCAAAGTTTCGTAACCAACGCTACGACCTTCATCGCCTGAAAATCCTTGCTGTCGCCATATCTCGTACAGACAAATGGCTACGCTATTTGATAAGTTCAAACTACGCGAGTCAGCTAGCATGGGTAGTCTTAGCCAATTATCAGCACCGATATCTTCACGTATATCATCTGCCAAACCTGCTGTCTCAGAACCGAAAACCAGCGCGATATTGGGCATAGCAGCCTTATCAGATGCTTCAGAGTCCGAGTGCTTACCAAAGTCATAATCGTAGAATGGTTTGCTTAGCTTGGTTGTCAATGCGGTAACGACATGGCAGTCAGCGGCTTTTAGCGCTTGTCTCGCAGCTGTCCAATCGTCATGCACTTGCAAATGAGCATATTCATGGTAATCGAGACCTGCGCGGCGTAGCTTTTTATCATCAAGCTCAAATCCTAAAGGTCTAACTAAGTGCAGCTGTGCTCCGCTATTGGCACACAGTCGAATAATATTGCCAGTGTTGCTCGGCATTTTTGGTGCTACTAGCACGATATGAATGGTCATTCTTACTCCAAAAATATTCAGCGCTCTATTATTTAAATTTATGAGCGGTAGGTAATCGAAAGTTACAGTTTACTGCCAATAATTACATTTTGATACTGTGCAGCGTTTTTAACTTTCACTATGATGTCTGTAATGGATAACGCGATAGCATTTATGTATGACTGTCTCATCCAATACCCCTTCAGTGAAGCTTAAGCACGATGCTTAGCGTCACTGTTGTTATTTATAACCATTCATTTATCTTTGAGGATACTATTATGAAAAAAGTAATCATCGCATCTTTAACTGCTATGTTCGTTCTAACTGGTTGCAACACGTTCAAAGGCTTTGGCCAAGACGTATCAAGCGCTGGTGATGCTGTAACTGGCGGCGCACAAGAAGTACAAAACAAAATCTAAGGTCTGCTTTTTTTAGATTTTCAAAAGGGCTTATCATTTATTTGATAAGCCTTTTTTGTGTTCTTACTTCGCTGTTATTAAACAATCGCCCAAGCACGATTTTATAAAAACGCGCGTAATATCTGATTGAGATAACGCTGTCCTAATACGGTCGGTTGCAACTGCGTATCACTATCTACCAACAATCCTTGTTTGACCAGACTGTTCACTTGTTCAGCAATACTATCAAGCGTTAATCCAGTTCTCTTTTCAAACATAGACCAAGCGACACCGCCATGTAAGCGCAGTGCGTTTAGCATAAACTCGCTCACCAACTCTTCTTGATCAATCGCTTGCCAGCCAACCATCTTTGGTGTGATTTGGCGTATATCAGACATCTCCGTGGCATCTGGATTCATTACTACATAATCTTTTGGCAAACGTGATTTGCTAAAACGATAGATACCTGACGCTACTAACAAGTGATCTTCCATTTTATCTTTTACGTCTGACGAGTTACTACCATTGCTATCGTTACAACCAATCGTTACTTTGCCATGAGCTCCAGCGCCAATAGCTAAATAGTCGCCAAACTGCCAATAGTTGATATTATGACGACATGGTTTGTCTGACGCACCTGCCCATGCTGATACCTCATAATTGCTATAACCTAATTGCTGTAATAACGCTTGCCCTGCTTGTTCGATATCTGCCAAATTGTCTTCATCGGGTAAAATAGGCTGGCTACGGTAAAACACGGTATTTGGCTCAATAGTCAGTTGATACCAAGAGATATGCGTTGCACCAGCATCATGCGCCATTTGGATATCTTCTAGCGCTTCATTCATGGTTTGCTGCGGTAGACCGTGCATCAGGTCGACGTTGACCCGTTCAAATCCAGCCGCTTTAGCAGCGCGAATTGCTGATAACGCTTGTACAGGATCATGGATACGTCCTAGTACCTTTAGCTTGTCAGCAGCGAAGCTCTGTACGCCGATAGACAGACGATTGATACCAACTTCTAAATACTGAGCAAATGGTGCATGCTCAAGTGTGCCGGGATTGGCCTCCATCGTGACTTCGATGTCTTCTGCAAATTCAAAACATGTACGTAACCCAGTAAACAATCTCTGATACTGAGTGATAGGTAGCAAAGACGGCGTACCACCACCGATAAATATCGAACCAATTTTTCGGTTCTGAGCTAAAGGTTGCTGCATTGCGGCATCTAACAGTAACGCATCGACGTATTCCTCATACATGGATAGCTCACTGTCCATCGGTAGCTCATGCGAATTAAAATCGCAATAAGGACATTTCTTCACACACCACGGAATGTGAATGTAAAGAGACAATGGAATGTCGGTCACGTCTACCGCGATAGTATCCGTCGTTGGTTCAGTAAGACTTAACGTATTCAGGTCATTTAGCATACTGTCTGTATTCACTTTGGGCATAAATAAACTTATTTTGTAGTGAGCAATAATGATCGATATCAAAAGTAACGCTAGGATAGCGACTAGATGAGATAAAGAAAAGCCTATCTATTATAAAATTATTAACAAAAACACGTAGAAACGTCCTATTCACTATGGCAACTTATGGGCAGTATATAGAGAGTCTGTTAAAAATAGCCTCTACTAAAAACAGAAACTATTAAGAACGGGGTTGAGAGCGAGCTAAGAGAAACTAACCCTAATAATTTTAAGCACAAATTGAAAAACAAACAAAAAATCGAATGACAAATATATGGCGTATTGGTTAATGAAATCCAACCCTAAATTTTTTGGTATTGAAGATTTGCAGCGCTTGGGCACCGACGGTTGGGACGGCGTTCGCAACTATCGCGCACGTAATTTTATGCGTGATGATATGAAAGTTGGTGACAAGGTATTCTTTTATCACTCTAGTGCCAAGCCGTCTGGAGTCGCTGGTATTATGAGAGTCACTACAGCAGGGTTTCCTGATCCTACTCAGTTTCACCCTGAACACCGTCACTATGATCCTATTGCGACTGAAGAGGAACCTCGCTGGTATATGGTCGATCTTACTTTTGAGCAAGCTTTTACAGAGGTGTTGCCACTATCAGAGCTAAAATTTTTGCCAACTTTGGAAGATTCGTTATTACTAAGGAAAGGCTGTCAGCAGTTAACAGTGATTCCATTAGAGCCCAAACATTGGCGAGCGATTATGGATATGGCAGAGACACTTGAGTTGTTACCGGAGCAGACTCATTGAATTGGCTATTGGCTATTGGCTATTGGCTATTGGCTATTGGCTATTGGCTATTGGCTATTGGCTATTGGCTATTGGCT
>NZ_CANMRN010000012.1 GCF_947500265.1 uncultured Psychrobacter sp.
CCGATTGTACCGACGTTGACGTGTGGCTTGTTACGTTCAAACTTGGCCTTTGCCATGGGTATTTCCTCTTTTTTTGGGGTTCAAGACTTAACTCATATAAATATGATTATTAAGACGATTTTGACCACATTAAGATAATTGTTAAAAGGTTGCACATACTAATGTGCAGATATTATAAGAAAATCGCGGCCAATAACAAGTCTTTTAACAAGTTATTGGCGTATTCTTTAGTGACAATACACAGACGCACTCTATATTGTCACTTTCAGTAAACTTTATTTACTCGTCATCATCTTTAGAGTTGAACTTAGAGATGATTTCAGCAGCAACTGATTTTGGAATTTCAGCGTACTTTTGGAATTCCATTGAGTAAGTTGCACGGCCTTGTGACATAGAGCGCATTTGAGTGGCATAACCAAACATTTCCGCTAATGGTACTTCAGCACGAATCTGTTTAGTACCGCCAGGTAGATCTTCCATACCCTGTACCAAACCACGACGACGGTTAAGATCGCCCATGATGTCGCCCATGTAGTCTTCAGGTGTTTCAACTTCTACTTTCATTACTGGCTCAAGTAGCGCTGGGTCAGCTGCTAAGAAACCTTTTCTGAAGGCCATAGAACCAGCCATCTTAAATGACAATTCATCAGAGTCAACGTCATGATAAGAACCATCATACAAGGTCGCTTTTACGCCAACTACTGGGTAGCCTGCAAGTACGCCGTTTTTCATGCGCTCTTGGATACCTTTGTCAACAGCACCGTGGAATTCTTTTGGTACAGTACCACCAACAACTTCTTCAGCGAATTCATATTCAGTGTCGCCAGCTGGATCAAGTGGCTCAAGACGTAACCAAACGTGACCAAACTTACCACGACCACCTGTTTGACGTACGAATTTGCCTTCTTGTTCAACAGTGTTACGAATCGTCTCACGATAAGCAACCTGAGGTGCACCGATGTTTGCTTCAACGTTGAATTCACGCTTCATACGGTCAACAAGAATCTCTAGATGTAGCTCACCCATACCACTGATGATCGTCTGACCAGATTCTTCGTCAGTGTGTACACGGAACGATGGATCTTCTTTTGCCAAAC
The DNA here is from genome assembly GCF_947500265.1 of uncultured Psychrobacter sp. Lineage (GTDB taxonomy): Bacteria > Pseudomonadota > Gammaproteobacteria > Pseudomonadales > Moraxellaceae > Psychrobacter. The sequence continues at coordinate 1,098 of NZ_CANMRN010000012.1, forward strand.
GGCCAAGAGCGATTGACATTTTTTCTTGGTCAGCTTTGGTCTTTGGCTCAACAGCTAGAGAGATAACTGGATCTGGGAATTCCATACGCTCAAGAGTAATCACGTTGTCTTCATCACATAGCGTATCACCAGTAGTCACATCTTTCATGCCGACTAGAGCTGCGATATCACCAGTACGAATCTCTGCAAGCTCTTCTTGAGAGTTTGCCATCATCTGTACGATACGGCCAACACGCTCACGCTTCATCTTAACTGGGTTATAAACACTGCTACCCTGCTTCATTACACCAGAATAAACACGTACGAAGGTTAAGTTACCAACGAATTTGTCATTCATGATTTTGAACGCTAGTGCTGAGAAAGGTGCTTCATCTGATGCTTCACGGCTGCCTTCGCTTTCGTCTTTGTCATCAAGAATACCTTTAATAGCAGGTACGTCGATTGGTGCAGGTAGATACTGAATAACGGCATCTAGCATCTTCTGTACACCTTTGTTCTTAAAGGCAGTACCACAAAGAAGCGGGATGATTTCGTTATCGATAGTTAACTGACGAATAGCACCGTGAATTTGTTCTACAGTCAACTCACCGTTTTCTAGGTATTCGTTCATCAACTCTTCGTTTGCTTCAGCAGCGCTTTCTACAAGGTGCTCGCGGTATTCTGCTGCTTTTTCTTGTAGTTCAGTTGGGATTTCGCGCTCATCATATTGCATACCTTGAGACGCTTCGTCCCAATAGATAGCTTTCATGGTTACTAGATCAACAACGCCTTCGAAGTCATCTTCTTTACCAATTGGAATAACCAATGGTACAGGGTTGCCGCCTAAGCGAGTTTTGATCTGTTCGATAACACGATAGAAATCAGCACCAACACGGTCCATTTTGTTTACAAATGCAAGACGTGGTACTTTATATTTGTTCGCCTGACGCCATACGGTCTCAGACTGTGGCTGAACGCCGCCTACTGCACAGTAAACCATGCAAGCGCCATCAAGTACACGCATAGAACGTTCAACTTCGATCGTGAAGTCAACGTGACCTGGGGTATCGATGATGTTGATACGGTGTTCGTCAAACTGTTTAGCCATACCTGACCAAAAACAAGTTGTTGCCGCTGAGGTAATAGTAATACCACGCTCTTGTTCTTGCTCCATCCAGTCCATAGTGGCTGCGCCATCATGTACTTCGCCAATTTTGTGGCTAACACCGGTATAGAATAAAACACGCTCTGTAGTGGTTGTCTTACCAGCATCGATGTGCGCTGAGATACCAATATTGCGATAGCGTTTTAGGGGAGTTTTACGAGCCATAGTGTTTTCCTAGGAAAAGTCGTGTATATAATAATGTATTGTGTCTCTACCTCATACTCTATGACAAAGCGTTCAGCTTCGTAATATTACTTACTGATTATTGAGCCTAATACGGACAAAAAAAGAGCAAATACTAAGAATAGTGCGGCATCAAATTTGGGATGCTCTCCAGCAAAAACTGTATTTGTTAAGAGAGACATCTGGATAGATGTCCGCCACCTCAGTCATCAATAAATAACATTTATATATGACCGAATGATGATGGCGGCAATCAATAGAATAAACAACAATGTAAGATTAAATGGCATGAGCCTCTAATCTTAAGCTACTATTAAAAAGTAGCTTAGAAACGGTAATGAGAGAATGCTTTGTTAGCATCTGCCATGCGGTGAACTTCGTCACGCTTTTTCATAGCAGCGCCTTTGCCATCAGCAGCATCATTCAATTCGCCAGCTAAACGCAAAGCCATTGATTTTTCAGAACGCTTAGCAGCAGCTTCAGCTAACCAACGCATAGCCAATGCAGTACGACGGGAGGGGCGTACTTCCATTGGTACTTGATAGGTTGCACCGCCAACGCGGCGAGCTTTTACTTCTACCATTGGGCGTACATTTTCTAGCACTTCTTCGAAGAAAGATACTGGATCTTCGACTTTACGCTTCTCACTTACTGTCTCAAGTGCACCGTAAACGATACGCTCAGCAGTAGATTTTTTACCATCACTCATTACATGGTTGATGAATTTTGCAACAGTTTGGCTACCAAACTTAGGATCCGGTAGGATCTCACGGGCAGCAACGACGCGACGTCTTGGCATAATAAATTTCCTTATCTTCAGGAGTGTCTAACATTCACAACATCGACTACTTATCATTAGGATATAGCAGTGAGTTATCAGTTAGCCTTACTGCATGGTGGTATGTTTTAAGAGCAAATCACAGATATATGTTTATATAAAAGCGATATTACTACTGACACCAAACCCATGCACAGTTATTGGGTAGTGCAAAAAGCTTATCTAATAACGTTTAGTTATTAAACTTTAGGCTTCTTAGCACCGTACTTAGAGCGACCTTGCTTACGGTCTTTAACGCCTGCGCAATCTAATGCACCGCGAACAGTGTGATAACGTACACCTGGTAGATCTTTTACACGACCACCACGGATTAGAACAACACTGTGCTCTTGTAGGTTATGACCTTCGCCGCCGATGTAGCTTGATACTTCATAGCCTGAAGTCAAACGTACACGACATACTTTACGCATGGCAGAGTTAGGTTTTTTTGGCGTGGTAGTATATACACGAGTACATACACCGCGACGCTGTGGGCACGCTTCCAACGCAGGAACTTTTGACTTTTCCTTGATGGTTTTGCGACCTTTACGAATCAATTGGTTAGTTGTTGCCATAAGGCATCCTTCTCCCGTTTGGTATAAAACAAAAAAATGGGCCAATGCACCATCTATCTGACAATAATTGCAGATTTCGGGGCACCCATTTTTAGGACAGTGTATTATAAAGAGTTGTTGCTGCTATTTCAACCACTTATGAATGGTTTCGCTTTACAACATTTGATAGATATGCATTCAGCCTCTCATTGTATCACTTTATAGATTTTTCGCCGAAAAATAGCGTAATAAATAAAGCAAACAAAGCGAGCTCAAGCATCATTAAGAAAAGATGTTTAACATTGAAATGGTACTTGATAGTAACTAAGTGGTGGTATTTATCCTAATTTTCAAGTCGTGTTGCTTAATCAAATTAAGATAAATACCATCGTGCTTATAAATATATAACCCAACTAGCAAATAATATGTCTATTACTTGGCTTTTTTATCAGACGTTTGCTTGTCTGAGTCTTTTTCACTGCTAGTTTCTTCTTTACTAGCTTCTTCTTTATCAGAGACCTTTTCTGAGTCACTGCTTTTTTCTTTACGCTCTGTGTCTTTTTTCGCCTCATCAGTATCAGCCTTTTCTACTTTAGCCTCACTGCTGCTGTCATCAGTAATAGCACGATTGGCCAATTTTGCTTCTGGTGCAAAGGTCGCTTGAGCAACGCCAATAACTTCGTCGATCAATTGGCTGTTATAGTGCATGCCGATCGCTACTGCGGTGACAGGAATAAAACGACGAACCCATGATAAATTAATCTGATCTAAATCAATACCTACTTGACTGGCGACTTTGTCTATTTGCTCAGCATAGAAATTTACATTTTTATTTTTTAGACCGAGATTTTTAAGTTCACTATGTAGTCCCTTGCTTTGAGCATTATCAAGCAAGCCTTTACCAATACCTAGACCAGCTAGTAGCGCTTGTTTTTCTTGCATTTTGCTCAAATCAGCGTTTGATAGTAGTTCGTATGCCATCTTGACGCCTTGCTTACCTGTCAGCGGCTTATTATATACAGCAGCAATCTGATAAACCGTACGTAATGAAACCAGTAATAGCCATAATGTATCAGCGAGCAGACCTGGTAGACCTGCTAAACCCGTCAAACCACCCATCATTGCAAGCGCGCGGTTTTGGTTAGCAATATCAGTAGCTAGCGCATAACGCTCTTCGTCATCTAAAGTAGCAATATTGGCAAAGCGATGTTCATTAGGTAAGTCTAGTTGACTCCAGTTGGCAGCGAGGTTGGCAACTTGGGCAAATGCGCCGTCAACTGTTGACTGGAAAAAACTATTCGGCACGATTTTCTTGGCGTATTTACCATAAGTAGCAAAGCGTGGTCCTAAAAGTTGCTGCGTAGCCTTTAGTGTTTGCTCACGAAACAAGTCTTGTTGGTAGTCTTCATCGCCTAGGTCGACGGCTTTGTATTGACGCGGTTTGCCTGTTTTGGCATTTACGCTGTCAATCATAGCCCCTACGCGCTCTAGGTTGTTTCGAGTAAAAGAGCCAATGGTATTGATACTTTTAGAGAGAGTACTACGCTTTGCCATCGTGATGTCCTTAATATGATGAAGTGGTTTTTAATATAGTTGTATTTTAATATGATAGTTAATTATTAATAATAATGAATCTATTATTTTAGCCAGTTATCGTAACTTGTGTCAGTGCGAACAATGTTATTAGAATCACAAATTTTGTATCTAAAGTATAATTCCGTCCATAGTCAGTAGCTAGTCTTACTTCTCCTCTCTTTACTCAAAACTCAGTCATAAGTGTTATTTTGTCGTTATTTTACACTTGTCCAAAGATTTTCAGTGTTTGATACGTTATCATGTGCCGTAACTGAGAGCATAATTGTACACTGAATTTATATTACCTCTGATAGACCGTTAACAGAATTTAGTTACCTAAATTCATGCTATCGTTATCTACATAGACTATTTTTTCATTATAATGCTCGAATTAACTCATAGTTAAACATCATATATAGATTTACCACGATTATTGCAACCAACTGCTAGCAAGTCGTTACTTATAAGGAATAGCATATGCGCCGCGTCGTTATTACTGGAGCAGGGATTGTCTCTTGTATTGGACATGATTTAGATACTGTCACCACTGCCCTCAAAGAAGGTCAGTCTGGCATCACATTTAACGATTCTTATGCTGAGCACGAGTTTAAATCACACGTGAGCGGTAGTATCAATCAATCAGAACTTGATACCAGTGGTATTGATCGTAAGCTGAAACGATTCTTTAGTGACGCCAGTCTCTATGCTTATGTTAGTGCGCTAAATGCGATTGAGCACTCAGGCCTGTCACTTGATACTATCAATAACAACCCACGAGTGGGTGTAGTGGCAAGTTCGGGGGGCGCATCAACAGAAAATATCGTCAATGCTATCGATGCTATGCGCGAAAAAGGTCTACGCGGTGTCGGCGCAATGGCCGTACCAAAGACAATGGGCAGCTCGGTATCAGCCGCTTTAGCAACCGGTCTCAAAATCCAAGGCGTCTCCTACTCGCTCGCCTCTGCTTGTGCAACTTCAACACACTGTATCGGTCATGCTGCTGAGCTTATCCAATTGGGTAAAGCCGATGTGATCTTGGCTGGTGGTAGTGAAGCTGAGCATTGGACGCAGTCTTGTATGTTTGATGCAATGGGCGCAGTTAGTACTCAATATAACGACACACCAAAACTTGCCTCAAGAGCCTATGACAAAGACCGTGACGGTTTTGTGATTGCTGCTGGTGGCGCGATGGTTGTTGTAGAGAGTCTGGAGCATGCTCAAGCACGCGGCGCCAATATTTTGGCTGAAATCGTTGGCTATGGTGCCAGCTCCGATGGTGCAGAAATGGTTGCACCAAGCGGTGAAGGTGCAGTTCGCTGTATGCAACAAGCCTTAGCTGAAGCGGGCCTAGAAAGTGTGGATTATATTAATAGCCATGGTACTAGCACACCATTGGGTGATATTACTGAGCTTAAAGCGATTGCTAAAGTATTTGATAATGACGTCAGTAAAGTACCTGCTATCAGCTCAACCAAATCAATGACAGGTCATAGCTTGGGCGCTGTTGGTGCACAAGAGCTGATTTATTGTCTGCTAATGCTACAGGACGGCTTTATCGCTCCAAGTATCAATGTTGATAACTTAGATCCTGCTGCTGAAGGTTTCGATATCGTCACCGAAATGCGTGAAGCAAACCTTGAAACCTTGATGAGTAACAGCTTTGGCTTTGGTGGTACTAATGCTACGCTAATTATCAAAAAGTTTGACGCTTAACCCATGCTTGTATCGAATCACAATACAACTGAGCAGACAGATTCTGCACCATCGCCAGCTAGCAAACCTAGCTGGCGTTTTGGTGATTTGTCTGCTGCAGAGCTGATGCCGCAGCTACAGCGTCATTTGCTCGCTCAAGATATTAAAGCAAACTGGCAACTTATTTGGCTTAATAACGATGGTCGACCAGTAATCGGCTTACTCCCAAAAGTCAGCTGGTCTGTTTATCCCACTGATGAGCAATCTTCTAGTGACTTACCCAATGTTTATAAGGTGATTAAAAATTGTCGCGATACTGATGTAAATAGCGATGATAATAGCTATGCTAGCACCACAGCTTATATGAGCTACCTAGAATGGCAAGAGGAACTAATCGCTTATAGCAGTACTCAAAAAGCCAATCACGACACGTCATATATCAATAACGAAGAAAGCTCGAAACCCAGTTATCATCATGGGCTAATCGGTTTTATTGGTTATGATATTGCAGCTCTCGAACTAAGCCCTGCCGATAGGATTGAATTGGCAATGCAGCCGTGTGCTTCGTTGGGACATTATGATATTTATCTAACACCTACGGCACATACTGATACAGGTTGGGCGTTAAAGACTCATCTAACTAACGATGATGCTTCTGAGAATATTGGTCATAAGACAAACGATATTCTTATAAATACTCTTACCTCTTACCTAGACGAACTGGATCAAAAACTGTCTGATAAATATCTCAATCAATCACAGTTTAAAGATACATCAAACATCACTCCCCTAGTTTTAAGTCCACGATGGAGTAAGCTTGATTATCAACAAGCATTTAATCGCACACAAGACTATCTACAGCAAGGCGACTGCTATCAGATAAACCTGACACAGAAATGGTCTGGTAGTTTAGCGCGTGAAAATAACGATGTTCAATCAGCCTTTTCGCTTATTGACTATTTGCCTGCGCTATATCGCAATACAAAAGCGCCTTTTGCAGGATATGTGAGCGTTGATGGCGATGATGGTGATTACCTAAATAAAAGCAGCAGCTTCAACGCAGATAGCAATCATTTTGAATTGTTAAGCTGCTCACCTGAGTTGTTTTTTACATTCACTAGAGAAATTGACACTGGCAAACACTCTATTCGCACTAAGCCTATCAAGGGAACTATGCCGCGAGGTGTTACTAATGAGCAAGATGAGCGCTATAAGCAGCAACTGGTCGATAGCGAAAAAGACCGTGCCGAAAATGTCATGATTGTCGATTTACTGCGTAATGATTTGGGCAAATACGCCAAAATTGGCACTGTGAAAGTACCACAGTTATTTGCGATTGAGAGCTTTAGTAACGTGCATCATATGGTGAGTACTATCATCGCTGAGCTAAAAACTGATACTCATCCATTAGCTGTATTGTTTGGTAGTCTGCCTGCTGGTTCTATCACTGGTACACCAAAAAAACGCGCTGTCGAAATCATCGCTGAACTGGAGTCTACGCCACGCGGTGCTTATTGCGGCACTATGGGTTACATGAATTTTGATGGTAATGGTCAATGGAATGTGCTCATTCGCACTTTGCAAGCCAACGCTTTATCGAATGATGACTGTAATAAAGAAAGACACGTTAACCTGTGGGCAGGTGGCGGTATTACGGTCGCGTCCGATTGTGATGCTGAATACCAAGAATGCTTAGATAAAGTAGGTAATTTATTATCAGTGCTGGCTCAAAAAACCTAAGATAGCGAACTCAAATATTACTGCTAATTTGAAATTAAAAAAGCCTGCCAACGTTACGTTAGCAGGCTTTGTTTTTAAGACTTGTTGATAGTGGTACGCGTTGTGAATAAAGAGACTTATTTATCAACATTCTATATTAAGCTATCAATCTAATATTATTCAGCAGCAACGCTAGCAGCAACTTGCAAGGCTTTTAGCGCATCAATCAAACGGTTGTTCTGCTCTGCCGTACCGATAGTAATACGCAAGTACTCTGCAATACGCGGCTTATCAAAATGGCGAACGATAATACCTTGCTCGCGTAACGCACTCGCGACAGCACTTGCATCGCCATCTTTTGGACGAGCGAATACGAAGTTGGCATGTGACGGTAGGACCTTATAGCCCAATGTAGTCAACTCTGCCGTTAGCGACGTACGTAAATCAATGACTTGCTGACGGGTTTGCTCAAAATACTCAGTGTCTAACACACTCGCAGTCGCCCCAGCTTGAGCCAACTTATCCAGCGGATAGCTGTTAAAGCTGTTTTTCATCCGTGTAAGTGCTTCAATCAACGATGCATTGCCAAAGGCCATACCAACCCGCAATCCAGCAAGCGAGCGTGATTTTGAAAAGGTTTGGGTCACGATGACGTTATCACATTCATTGATTAAGCTCACCGCTGAGACTGGAGCATCTGCATTGCTTTCATTTATCTGAGCAAAATCGATATACGCTTCGTCAATCACAATAACCGCATTAGAATGCTCACTCGCAAGTTTACGAATATCAGCAAGCGACAGCAGTAAGCCCGTTGGTGCATTCGGGTTAGCAATGATAATACCGCTACAAGGCTGACGATAAGCATCAGGGTCAATGCTAAAGTCTTCTTCTAGAGGAATCTGTACAAGCTCTACACCGAACGTCTGCGCATATACAGGATAGAAGCTATAACCAATATCAGGTGATAGCAGCGGACGCTCTTTTAAAAAGAAGCTCGCAAATACTAAAGCCAAGACTTCATCCGAACCATTACCGACGAATACTTGATTGATATCAAGGTTGTATGACTGTGCTAATGCAGCACGTAGGTCATTAGATTCAGGAGCAGGATATAAACGTAGTTCATCAGCTTGCTGCTCCAAAACCTTGGCAATAGCCTCCCCTACTTTTGGCGAGGGTGGAAATGGGTTTTCATTGGTATTTAGTTTGCATAGATTGTCGTGTTGCGGCTGCTCACCTGGAACATAAGGTGATAAGTTGCGCGCTTTAGACGACCATAGTCTGGTGTCTATCTTTGACTCACTCATAAATTATCCTACTATTAGCCAAAAAGACTATTAAAAATAAATATCAAAAGTAAAAGCTAAAAATTCAAAATCAATTACTGATAACGATAACGAGCTGAACGCGCATGGGCTTCTAAGTCCTCACGTTGCGCTAAAATATCAGCTGTCTCAGCCAGAGGCTTACTGCCGGATTCACTGCAATAAATGATGGATGATTTCTTTTGAAAATCGTAAACACCTAACGGCGAAGAAAAGCGCGCTGTGCCTGATGTTGGCAGTACATGGTTTGGTCCTGCACAGTAATCCCCAATAGCTTCAGGCGTATGACGACCCATAAAGATAGCGCCCGCATGACGAATATCATTCAATAATGCGTCAGGATTATCAACAGATAACTCTAAATGCTCAGGAGCAATACGATTGATAAGTGCCATACCTTCGCTACGATCTTTTACCAATATCAGTGCACCGCGGTTCTGCAATGAGTCACGCGCGATATCTGCTTTCGGCAGTTCAGCCAATGCTTTTTCTACCTCTAACGCTACTTCGTTGAGCTGCTCTTCACTAGTCGTCACAAAGATAGCTTGTGCAATACGGTCATGCTCAGCTTGAGACAATAGATCCATCGCTAGCCAGTCTGCTCTATCTTGTGCTTCGCCTTCTGCATACACCAATACTTCTGAAGGACCAGCAATCATATCGATACCGACTTGACCAAATACTGCGCGTTTGGCTGCGGCGACATATTTGTTGCCTGGTCCTGTGATTTTGTCCACGGCTGGAATCGTTTCAGTGCCGTAAGCTAAAGCTGCTACTGCTTGAGCGCCACCAATGGTAAAGACGCGATCGACTTGAGCCAGATGGGCTGCCGCCAATACCAGAGGGTTCAGCACACCTTTAGGCGCTGGCACCACCATGATGACTTCAGTGACGCCAGCCACCTTAGCAGGAATAGCATTCATCAATACTGACGAGGGATAAGAAGCTAAACCACCCGGTACATAAATCCCAACGCGATCAAGTGGTGTAACTTTTTGACCCAATCGGTTGCCTAGCTCGTCTTCATACTGCCATGTTTCTTGTACTTGGCGCTCATGGAATGTCTGTACCCGAGTTGCGGCTGTGGTCAGCGCTGTCTTTACTTTTTCATCAAGATTGGCAAACGCTTCAGCAAGCGCTTCTTTAGACAACTCTAACTCTTGCATCGACGTTGCTGGATGTTGGTCAAACTGCCGAGTCAATGCCAACACGACGCTATCACCATCAGCACGTACTTGGGCGATGATATCATCGACGGTATGTAGTAGTTCAGCATCATTGACTGTTTCAAAGGCAAGCAACTGTGTCAATTGACTATCAAAATCGGCATCTTGGGTACTTAACTGGCGCATGACCTAATCCTATATCTGAGCGTAAAGTGGTGCTAAAAATGAACGGCTTGGAACTGAGTAAAGTAGGTTTGTACGGTAAGAGTATTGCGACTTATTCGATGTCTTCTTGTCTGCATTTTATGATGATTTTATATTTTCACAAGCTAAGACAACAAAACCAGTTTAGCACGCTACGTCACTCATAGCCTGCTAAACTGGTTTAAAAATTTGTATAACCATGCTTTATATTACCAATGACTTGCACTGGATCATTAGCTGTTGGCGATACTATTTTTAAAGCTATCTAAGATTGGTTCTAGTAGGGCAAATTTGCGCTTATAGCTGACTTGATTGACGATCAGACGTGATGAAACATCACAAATGTGATCGCGTGCCTCAAGTCCATTGGCACGCAATGTATTGCCTGTATCGACCACATCGACAATCAAATCACCTAAGCCGACCAATGGCGCAAGCTCCATCGAACCGTAAAGCTTGATGACATCAACCTGCTGACCTTGGCTTGCAAAATAAGCACGAGCGACATTGACATATTTGGTCGCGATACGCAGGCGACGATTTGGCAGCGGTGCATCTTTCACACCCGCAGTCATCAGTTTACACTGAGCAATCTGCAAATCGAGCAATTCATAAACATGATTGGCACCATGCTCAAGCAGCACATCTTTACCTGCTACCCCAAAATCAGCAGCGCCATGTTCGACATAAGTCGGCACGTCGCTAGCACGCAAAATCAATACACGTACATTTGGATTTGAAGTTGGAAAAATAAGCTTACGTGACGCTTCAGGATCTTCTAAAAGATCAACGCCAGCTGCACGTAGCAGTGGCATGGTCTCTTCTAAAATGCGGCCTTTTGATAAGGCCAAGGTTAGACCTGAAAACTCATCGTTTACTTCGTTTAATAAACCGCTGGCTGGTAAAGATTTGCTTGTCTCAGTCATAATGACATCGTGTCCATGTGCAGTCCCCTACTCAAAGGGGAATTTTTAATTTATAACGTAATATGGGTAACAGTTGATATTGAGTCAATCAATATTAAGCGTTGGTATTAATACGCTCGATGTTCACGCCTAAGCTACGCAGCTTGTCTTCAACATGCTCATAACCACGGTCGATGTGGTAAATACGGTCAATCAGGCTCTCGCCTTCAGCGGTCGCCGCTGCCATTACCAATGACATAGACGCACGTAAATCCGTAGCCATTACTGGTGCTGCAGTAAAGTTTTCGACACCTCGTACTACGGCAGTATGACCATCAACCTGAATAGACGCGCCCAAACGATTAAGCTCTGGTACGTGCATATAGCGGTTTTCGAAGATGTTTTCGATGAAAGTACTTGTACCGTCCGCTAAGCAAGCAATCGCCATTAGCTGAGCTTGCATATCCGTTGGAAAACCAGGATGTGGCTGTGTACGAATATCAACCGCCTTTGGACGGCCTTTCATTTGTGCGCGAATCCAATCATCGCCGCTCGTAATAGTTGCACCCATGTCTTCGAATTTCTCTAGCACTGGCGTCAATAATAGAGCAGATGTTTTTTTGGTCAATACATCGCCACGTGTCATCAAGGCACCAGCAAGGTATGAGCCTGTTTCAATACGGTCAGGGACCACTGAGTACTCACAGCCGTGTAGACGCTCTACCCCTTCGATGGTCATCGTTGATGTACCGATACCGCTTATTTTGGCACCCATCGCAACCAACATATTGGCCAAATCAACCACTTCTGGCTCTAACGCACAGTTGCCTAAGACTGTTGTGCCTTTGGCCAATGCTGCTGCCATGATGACGTTTTCAGTACCACCAACAGTGATCATATCAAATGAGAAATTACAGCCTAATAGCTTGCCACCTTTTGGCGCTTGGGCTTTTACATAGCCATTCTCTACACTGATTTCGGCACCCATCGCTTCAAACGCTTTTAGATGTTGATCAACAGGGCGTGAACCAATCGCACAACCACCTGGCAATGAGACTTCAGCTTCGCCGAAACGTGCCAATAACGGCCCTAGCACCAAGATTGACGCGCGCATGGTTTTTACCAAATCATACGGGGCATAAAAGTTATCGATACTCTTGGTATCGCAAGTGACTGTATCATCTTGCTTTTGGATTTTGATCCCCATACCACCGATCAATTCAATCAACGTTCGCACGTCTTGTAGTGACGGCACGTTATGCAGTGTCGTTGGGGTCTCAGCCAATATCATAGCTGCGAGTAACGGCAAAGCGGCATTTTTGGCGCCTGAGATGGTGACTTCCCCTGCGATACGACTACTACCAGTGATTAAAAATTGATCCATAAAGGTGACAACCTAGCGATGATTATAAAAAATTATGAAAACTAGAACTACAACTCTCAACCATGCATATGGCCGATTCAGCAATATCTAGTCATATAGACAGCTATTTAATTAGCCTTTTGATTGAGCGTCCCACTCAGCAGGCGTCAGCGCTTGGATGTTGAGTGCGTGAATATCGCCACTCGCAATCTTATCATTGACTAACGCATATACTGCTTGCTGACGTTGAACCGCGCGTTTGCCTTCAAAGCTGGCATCGACCACGCGTACGTCAAACTTATTACCTTGGTTGGCAGCTTGAATAAAAGCGTCTGGGAAGTGAGTCTGTAAAAATGCGATCAAATCGTCAGCGTTCATGCTCATAGAATAGTCTGCCTTAAAGTTTAGAATAGGGTATAGATTTAAAGTGATGACATTATAACAAGAGTTTGCATATCTTACAGTACTGTCTTACTCAAGTGTGTTTAAGCATTGAGACAGTACTATCAATTAAATGGTCAAAATTTATAGATATGCATAGTGATAAGCTATTTGAGCGTTTTATCCAAGTAGGTCAATACTTGCGCGCGCACATCATTGACCCAGCGTAGCGGCGGTGCCATCGCACCAATACTGGTTGCGTGACTGGCCCCTTCGATTTCACCCGTTTCAACGGTGACGCCTGCTTTTTTAAACGCTTCTGTCATTTTGATTGTATTAGTCACATGTACAATTTTGTCTTTTTCCGCCGTTAATAATAAATACGGTGGCTGCGCTCCTTTAATCTGACGATCTGGCATCACCTGATCAGGTGTGGCATTGGGGCCAAACGCTGTTGCACTACTGAACTTGCGGAAATCATAGCTGTAAGGACCCGCAATTCCGATAACGGTTGCAATATCTGTTGGCTTAATACCATAAGGCGCCAAAAAATCTTCGTTGGCAACGGCTGCTACTGCATTAAACGCGCCAGCAGAATGCCCCATCACCGCTAGGCGTGACGGATCTGCATGGAGACTGGTCGCATTTTCAATACTCCAAGCAATTGCCTGAGCTGCATCTTTGACATAATCAGGATAGACGTGTTCAGGTGCTTTACGGTAATTAATCACTGCGGTGACGTAACCTGCTTTGGCTAAGCTCTGACCGACAAATGCATATTGTTCTTTATTACCACTCTCCCATGAACCACCATGGACAAATACCACCATAGGGTAGCTAGTATCAATAGCACTTTGAGATTTCATTGCTTGTGCTAGCGGTTTTGGATAATAGATATCTAGGTCTTGTGAAGGCTGATCACCATATAAGATATCCTTACTCACCCCAACGCCACCACTAGAAGTAATCCCATTGACGATAGCTAACGGTGATAGTGCCTGTGCGTTTTGTGTGGCTAGCGCGATACTGCCTAATGCCAATATTGCCGCACCACCAAATCTCAACGTTCGTGTTTTCTTATGAGCAGGTTTATTGTGTATGCCTATGTTACCAATGACACTTGTTTCTTCATTTGGTTGTATATTTGCCTGTGAATCCTTCATGACCAGTGTCCTATTATATTTATTTATCAATCAGTAGTAACAGGCTAACAGCGATAATGATTCATCCACTAGCCAATGATGTGTTTGATATTAGTACCGTTGGCTAATGCGCTGACTCTGCTACGTTTTACTATTGATATAGTACTCACTGACTGAATATTTCTCGTGCCTTTACTGTTATCACTATTTAGGCTTATTGTGATTAACGTCATTTATCGCATGGCAAACTAAGGATGCTTACTGGTTCTGATAAAGGTCAATATAAGGGCTTGAAGACGGCTGAGCAGTAGTAGCCTCTTCTTCTGTTATGGCAATAGGCGTTGCCGTGCCGATAGTAGTATCTTGGGCAGCTGGCGCTACTGCAGGATTGGCCAAATTATTCTCATACATGATGTCATCATTATTTATTTTCACCCCTCTATCGTCAACGACAGTTGTCAGCAATACCAACTCAGTGACTCCAACAGTACCATTGGCGATATCAATCAAATGACTCTGCTGAGTAGGTGTCATACGGCCCATAATATAGACCACACCATTATTGGTAACGGCTTTAATTTGTGACGCACTCACACCATCGCTGGCGGCTATTTTCGCCAGTAGCTTTGAAGTGATATAACCATCATGAACCGTTGAGCTATACCCTTTTGACGCACTCACTTCCATCTCATTATAAACACGGCGTACATCCGGCATAGAGCTAACGACTTTTTCTACTTCTGCTTTGAGCGTTTCAGTTGGCACTTCACCTGTGAGCAATACTTCGCTATTGAAACTATCGATACCCATACGGCTGGTTTGCTGCAAGTCTTCTTTTAGCCCGTATATATTGATTTTGGCAGTATGTTCAATACTACGATCGAGCAGACGCTGCGGAATCGTGCGCTCAGTCATTGGCACACCATAAGTCCCTTCTGTACTGTTGGTCAGATAGTTGGTGGCACAACCTGTACTGACAACGCAGGCAGCAATCATAATGCCAGTCGTAATACGGCGTGATGAACCAAAAATAGCAGTGCGCAAATGCATCCGTGTCATTATTTACCTCTTAGAACATGGTTGTGACAATTTTATAAATTGAACAAATCTTAATCTAGGCCGTGTTTTTATTTTGGAGAAAACACGCTCTAGTAGTGATGAGCTAAACTTAGCTGTAAGCTAATACTGTATCTGATTTATAGAAAATTGACTATAACCGCTACTTTACTTAATTTTGGCCATCAGCGGTTAGCTTTTTAGTAACGAACCTTACTTGTCAGATATGGTTAGATGCTTCACTTGGCAGCATCTATCTTACTTATTCTATTACCAAGCACTGGCTATAAAAGCATTTTGAATCCATTCTGGTTGATGGTCTAACTGCTCATTTCTTGAATTTGACTTACTCATCGTGTTGTAAGCAATGACATCAAACCGGCAATCATAATGAGCATATTCAGGATACTGCTGCAAAAAGGACTGTGCTGTCTTAATGACTTTACGCTGTTTGCTGGCTGTCACACTGAGTGCTGCATCGCCATAATTCGAGGACTTGCGTTGGCGAACTTCAATAAATACCAGTGTTGACCATGCTGAACCTGTCTCAATCATGACCAGATCCAGCTCACCTACTTTTGGCTGTTGCCAATTTTGCGCGACTAACCTTAACCCTTGCGCTTGTAAATACTCACACGCCTGCTGCTCAAACCGACTACCTTGGCGTTGTTTCGGTGAGGTTAAGATTAAGGGCTTATGGTTCGGCATAAGGTTGATTGGTCTGATTAACATTTGAGAATTATCATAGCACAACATGCTAAACTAGCCACTTCTGCGCATTCTACTCTCAAAATCTATCGATTGCCTCATTCGTTATTTGACTGAAAAACCATAGATAACGACTGTACATACTAGCGCACTATTATTTTCTAACGTCTTTTTAACGACCCGAGGTTTTCATGTCTACCCCTACTGCGATGCCAGCTTGTCTCTATATCGTTGCCACGCCGATTGGCAATATGTCCGACATGACAACGCATGCAATTGATGTCTTAAAGCAGGTCGCCATCATTGCCTGCGAAGACACCCGCACCTCAGGTAAACTACTGTCACATTTTGGCATCGATACCAAAGGCAGCAAAGGTGACGAGACAAAAGACTCAGAGACTCGTCCTGCCAAAAGCAGTATCGAAAATGATGACACGACGACAAAGCAAAAAGGTCACAATAAGCTATGGGCTTATCACGAGCATAATAGCGCCATTCAAACGCCCAAAATTATTGAAATGATTGAGCAAGGTCATTCGGTTGCCTTGATTAGTGATGCGGGTACACCTCTGGTCAGCGATCCAGGTTATCAACTGGTACAAGCCGCGCATGAAGCTGGCGTGACCGTATCACCTATCGTTGGGGCTTCTGCTGCAATTGGCGCATTGTCAGTAGCAGGGTTACCATCTGATCGATTTAGCTTTATTGGGTTCTTGCCCGCCAAAACGCATGGTCGTCAAAAACAGCTGAGCGACCTAATCGCACGTACCGAAACTTTAATCTTTTATGAAGCGCCGCATCGCATCATATCTAGTTTAGAAGACATGGCAACGATATTTGGTGCAGACCGTGCAGTGACTTTTTGCCGTGAATTGACTAAGACGTTTGAAACGGTACATAAGAGCACCCTTGGCGAGTTGGTTGAGTTTGTCAAAGCAGATGACAATCAGCAACGTGGTGAAATAGTCGTGGTCGTCGCTGGCGTCGGTGTGGCAAAAGATACTGACGACATCAGTACGCATGATAAATTGCTACAGCGTTTGCTAGAGGATTTATCGGTCAAAAAAGCAGCCGCACTAGCCTCTGATATCACTGGCGTGAAGAAAAATGCGCTTTATCAGCGTCTACTAGAGTTGCAAGCAGACTAGCTTTTAATAATAAGAAAGACAATCGTTTATAAATGAATTGAGGAGAGATAAGCAATGTACGATGTAATGGCAATAGGTAATGCGTTGGTTGATCACGAGTATGTGCTATCAGATGCGGCACTAGAAGAGACCGAGCTGACCAAAGGTAATATGACGTTGGCTGGTATTGAAGAGCAGCAGCAACTACTGGCTTATTTTAAACTGGCTGAGATTGAGCCATCAAAACAAGCAGGCGGCGGATCAGCAGCCAATACGATGTTTACCTTTGCCAGCTTAGGCGGTAAGCCTTTTTATGCTTGCCGCGTCGGTGATGATGATCAAGGGGCGTTTTATCTTAGAGACTTGCACGAAGCAGGTGTCGCAACCTCAGACAAATCTATTCATGAAGGCGGTGTGACTGGCTCCTGTGTGGTTGCCGTTACCGAAGATGGCGAACGCACCATGCAGACCTATCTTGGCACTTCAAGTGAGATTGTCGCTGACAATGTTGATTTTGACGCATTAACTCAAGCAGATTGGCTATATATCGAAGGCTATCTAGCGATGTCTGAGAGCATTCAACCAGCAATGACTCAATTACGTCAGCAAGCCGGTATTCATAATGCAAAAATCGCAGTGAGCTTTGCTGACCCTGCGGTAGTAAAATTTGCCAAAGATGGCTTGCTTAATATGCTCGGCAATAAAGTCGCAGTAATATTCTGTAATAGCGAAGAAGCTAGACTGTTTACGGATAAAAAACAAGTCAAAGCAGCAGCGCGTGCCCTGCTTGAATATTGCCAAATTGCCGTCGTCACTGATGGTGCCAACGGTGCGGTAATCGCTCACCAGCCTACTGACGAAGCAGAGGTTGAAGTCCATGACGTTGCAACCCCAGCAGTGGCCAACGTCATCGATACCAATGGTGCAGGCGATAACTACGCTGGTGCTTTCTTATATGCATTATCGCAGCAGTATAGTCTGCCAGAATGCGGTCGTCTTGCCAGCGAAATATCAGCACAAGTTATTCAGCAGTTTGGACCGCGTCTTGCTTCGCAGGATTATCGAGATATCGCGCAGCGTGTACTGTCTGCTTAATTACTAAATGTTTATATTTGACGCAAACAAAAAGCCCATATCAGGTCGATATGGGCTTTTTTGTTTATGGATTATAATCACTCAAATAATTTTCCTAAATGAGCATGCTTTTATATTAAGCAGTAGCTAATGCTTGCGCAAGATCGGCTTTGATATCTTCAATATGCTCGATACCAATAGATAAACGTACCATATCCTCACTAACGCCAGCTTGCTCAAGCTCTTGCCCATTTAACTGACGATGGGTGGTCGTCGCTGGATGACAGGCCAATGATTTCGCATCACCGATATTTACCAGACGAGTAATCAGTTGCAGCGCATCGATAAAGCGCGCTCCTGCTTCCAGTCCACCTTTCACCCCAAAGGTCAAGATAGCAGAAGGCGTGCCTTTCATGTATTTTTTGGCAAGCTCGTGCTCAGGATGGTCAGACAGACCCGCGTATTTCACCCAAGCAACTTTATCATGATCACGCAGATATTCTGCGACGGCTTGTGCATTTTGCACGTGACGCTCCATACGTAGACTTAGCGTCTCCATACCTTGCAAGATACCAAAGGCATTTAGCGGGCTAAGTGCTGCCCCAGTGTTACGTAATGGCGCAACGCGAGCACGGGCAATAAAAGCTGGAGCACCTACGTCTTTGACGAAATTTACCCCATGATAGCTATGATCTGGCGTATTCAACAGTGGGAAACGTTCAGGATAATCGCCCCAAGCAAACTTGCCACTATCAACAATCGCACCACCAATTGATGTACCCGTTCCGCTCATATATTTGGTCAATGAGTGAATCACGATATCTGCACCGAACTCAAACGGACGGCATATCGCTGGCGTCGCCACCGTATTATCAATCACGACAGGTACACCGTATTCGTGAGCAACATCACTGAGCGCTTGAATATCAACGATATTACCTAGTGGATTACCGATACTCTCTGCAAACACCATTTTAGTTTTGTCATCAATCAAGTCACGAATGGCTTCTGGGTCTTTATGATCAAAGAAGCGCACTTCGATACCTTGACGCGGCAATGCATGAGCAAATAAATTATAAGTACCGCCATATAGCGTTGATACAGCGACGATATTGTCGCCTGCTTCACAAATGGTCTGAATTGCATAAGTGATGGCAGCCATACCAGAGGCTACGGCAAGCGCACCGATACCGCCTTCTAACGCAGCCACACGCTCTTCTAGCACCGCGTTGGTCGGATTCATGATACGAGTATAGATATTGCCTGCGACTTTTAAATCAAACAGATCTGCACCATGCTGAGTATTATCAAACGCATATGAACTGGTATGATAAATAGGCACGGCGACTGCTTTGGTCGTTGGCTCTACACTATAGCCTGCATGAATCGCTAAGGTCTCAAGACGTTGAGGGGTTTCTGATTGTTGAGCTGTCTGCTGGTCTGCTGATCCATCACTCATAGTACATTCCTTTATTTTGATAAAAGATGATTTATTGACGACGTATCGCTCAAAAGTCATCTTAAAAAACTGTCTGCTAAATCATAGCAATAAAAAAAGCTGAGTTCATCATAACTCAGCTTCTTTATTAAAAGAATAGCAAAATACTCATCTCTTCATGACAAATATTCATAAGCAGTAAACCAAACAGGCATATCTATACTAAAGATAATGGCCACCTTTATAGCAGCCACTTTGCTTTTATCCACTTTTATTTTTATTTGTAGTAAGCATTCTCTGTACGAGTATGGTCAGTCTCGTCAACCACTTGGGTCAATTCTGGAATTTGCTGTTTCAACTGTACTTCAACGCCTTGGCGTAAAGTCATATCAACCGCTGAACACCCTTGGCAACCACCGCCAAACTTCAATACAGCGGTTAAACCAATACCTTCTTCATCAATCAGTTCAAGTAACTGTACGTCACCGCCATGTGCTGCCAAGCCAGGGTTAATCTCTGACTGCAATACATAGTTGATACGCTCTTCGACACTAGCATCAGCGCCCACTTTAGGCACTTTAGAGTTTGGTGCGCGGAAAGTCAGCTGACCACCGAAACGGTCTTTATTATAATCGATGACCGCGTCTTCTAGATAAGGTACTGACGCCGCCTCAATAAAGGCAGAGAAGTTTTCATACGTAAAACGCAAATCGGCGCTGTCTTCTTCGCCCGGCTGGTTATAAGCCATGCAACACTCTGCACGCGGCGTACCAGGATGCTCAACGAAGATACGCACACCGATACCATCGGTATCTTGCTTAGACAACAAATCTGCCAAGTAGCCTTGAGCTGACTCAGTGATAGTAATGTTACTTTTCGCTTCGACTTGCTCGGTATCTAGGGCTGATTCATAGCCAGCAGTTTGGTCTAGTTGGTTATCAGCTTGGTTTCGCTCACTCATAATGTTTCCTATGCGTTATGACACAAACGCTATATCTATTATGGCTACTGTGTCGTGAATTTGGATTTTTAAAATGTTTACGATTTATATAGGGCATGCAGACTGACAATGATTGGTATTTATTATTGTATGACATTGGTCGACATGAGTATAAAGTTTAATCCGTCTATAGCAGTCATTATACCTGAATCAAGCATCAATTCCGACCACGCTACTGTGAATTGAATAGTGACCGTTGTAAATGGTTGTCATTGGTTTTTTTAATGATGCTAACAGGTGGTAAAGTAACTTCATATTTAAACCATGACAGATAAACATGCTGAATGACTATGTTGGCTGCCAAGTTATTCTCTATATAAAGACAGCGGTACCATTTATCAAGCGCACTCAGCGTTTTCGATATGCCATACCGTTCACATCTAGTCCGAGCAAGTCATCTGGTTTTGACGTAGTATTGTTAATTTGAATAATTTTATGCATTAGTGTTATGAGCATGGTAGCTTTTAATTGTCTAGTATAAATATCAGCTTGTATAAATATCGACTTGTATAAAGATTACGTATTTTTTGGATAGGATCATTTTATGATGACACGGACGTTGCACCTAGTAACTACCAAGGATGATGAGAAAATTGCCGTTTGGAAAGTAGTTGATAATTCAGACAAAGATACGATAGCTAACACATCAGAAAACAGCCTACATGACATCACACCGCAAAACATATTTTTGACGCATGGTACATTTTCTGACAAGCAAACTTGTCTCAAAATCGCTGAATATTTTGCAGGGCTTGGTCATCATTGCTACATCATGGAATGGCGCGGGCATGGTGATAGCTCGCTACCGAAAGAAAAATTCAACTTTGAGACTGTCGCCACTTACGACTATGAAGCGACTTTTCGCTATTTCTTTGAAGAATTAAAGCTCAATAACCTGCACTGCGTTACTCATAGTGGTGGCGGTGTTGGCTTGACCATGTTTCTCGTCCAAAACCCAAGCTATATCGATAAGGTTAATAGCATCAGTATGTTTGCCTGCCAAGCTTTTGGGGCGGCGCAAGACTCGACTAGCTACGCAAAAATCCTTACAGCCAAGGTGTTTACGCGATTGGTCGGCTTTATACCCGCTAAGCAATTAAAGGTAGGCCCTTTTAACGAAAGCTACTATACGATGAGCCAGTGGTACGATTGGAATTTGTGTAAAAACTTTAAAAGTAGCTTTTTAAAAAAGGCTCATTTTGATAAAGGTAGAGCGAATATAGACGAAATGAACGAAAGCATTAACCAGCAGAAAAATACTGGTGATGACTTTATCGATTATCGTCATCATATGGCTCAAATCACGATCCCTGTTTATTCTATCAGTGCAAAAGGCGATACCTTCATCTCCCCTACTCGTGGCTGTCGTTTGTTTTTTGATGGCTTTAACAATTCAACCAATGTCTTTCGAGAATACTCGCTTAGTAACGGCGATTTAGATGACTATACGCACAGTCGCATCATGATCAGTCGTAACGCAGCCACAGAGATTTGGCCAACGGTAACGGCATGGATAGAGAAGCATGCCCGTTAAAGCATATGTGTCGATTGGACGGTTTCGGTAATGACACACCCCTAAACATCTTTATACTTGTCAGAAAGTCATAGGCTGTGTCAGTATTAGCGTCATTAATTTTTAATCAATAAAAATAAGTCGTAGGAAGTTGGCGTCTATGAGTGAATTATCAGAGCAACAGTCAGATAAGCAGAACCTAGATCAAAAAAGCAGTAAACACTATCGTTATCTAGTCTTTATCGGACGCTTTCAGCCGTTTCATGCTGGGCACAAAGCCGTCATCGATGAGGCATTAAAACGCTCAGACGAAGTGATTATGCTCATTGGCTCAGCCAACTTGCCACGTAGCTTACGCAATCCATTTAGCGTCGCTGAGCGTGCCGCAATGATTAAAGGCGCCTACTCTGAAGAAGAAGCCGCATGCATTCACTGTGTTGGCTTAGATGACGCACTTTATAATGACACCCGCTGGCTACAGTATGTGCAAGCAGGCGTAAAATCTGTCACTGGCGACTTGCAGGCGGACATTGGCTTGATTGGTCATTCAAAAGACAGCTCATCGTACTATTTATCACTATTCCCCAACTGGGACTCTGTGTCAGTGCCCAATTATCATAACTTATCAGCCACGCCGATTCGCGACAGCTATCTGATGGGTGCCACGCCGACGCCCGAGCGTACGCCTGAGTCGACGCGCAACGTCCTCGATGCATTCAAACAAACTGACGACTATCATCAGCTGCATGAAGAAGCAGACTTTATCGATAAATATAAAAGACAGTGGGAATCAGCACCATATCCACCGACCTTTATGACTGCCGATGCATTGATTGTGCAGTCGGGCCATATCCTACTGGTTGAGCGACGCAGTATGCCAGGGCGCGGACTATGGGCGCTACCTGGTGGATTTCTAAATCCAAAAGAGACGCTGTTTGATGCTTGTATCCGTGAGCTACGTGAAGAAACTCGCCTCAAGGTGCCTGAGCCAGTATTGCGCGGCTCTTGCCATAGCCAACATACCTTTGATGACCCATATCGCTCAGCGCGTGGTCGCACCATTACTCAAGCGTTTTATTTTCAACTCAAAAACGATCCAAAAGGTCTGCCAAAAGTAAAAGGTGGCGATGATGCGACCAAAGCATTTTGGTTACCATTGGCTGAGCTCGATGCCAAAATGATGTTTGAAGATCACTATGCGATTATTACTAAAATGGTTGGCTTGTAGCTCGCTGCTAATCGTTTTTTCTAGTAGCTTTCTTTAGTAGTCTTTTTAGTAGATTTTTCTAATAGCGACTTGAGCAAATTATTATCAAAACAGCTATCCCTAAATAACGCACTAATGATTTGATACCAACGCCGATAGACGGCAATCAACCGTCGCCACTGTTCTTTTATTAAGACAGCTGCGGCACTTCAAAGCAGAGGAGTTCTGTGATGTATACTAGTAATCTAAACAATTTAATCTTAAATAGCGACAGCTATAAGACCTCACATTGGGTGCAATACCCGAGCGGTAGTGAGTATCTGTCAAGCTACATTGAGGCGCGCAAGGGCGACTACGATGTGGTGTTCTTTGGTCTACAAGCCTTTATCAAAGAATACCTAAGTACGCCTATTACTCATCAAGATATCGATGAAGCCGAAAAGGTCATTCAGGCGCATGGCCTAACCTTTAATCGTGCTGGCTGGGAACATTTAATCGAAAAACACGACGGCTACTTGCCACTACGTATCCAAGCCGTGCCCGAAGGCAGTATCGTGCCCGTGTCTAATGTAGTCTGCCAAGTGATCAATACCGATCCTGAGTTTTACTGGCTACCCAGCTATATCGAAACAGCGCTATTGCGTGCGATTTGGTATCCATCCACGGTCGCGAGTGTTTCCCACTATTGCAAAGACATTATCCGTCAAGCGTTAGAAAAATCAGCGGACAATACAGAGTCGCTACCTTTTCGCTTGCATGACTTTGGCGCGCGCGGTGCATCGAGCCAAGAAACGGTTGCACTTGGTAGCTTAGCTCATTTAGTCAACTTTGCTGGTACTGACTCGATGACAGCGCTTATTGCTGCCAGTCGCTGGTATCAGATGGGTGATGATATGCCGGCATTCTCTATTCCAGCGGCTGAGCACAGTACGATGACAGCTTGGGGACGTGATGGCGAGACTGCTGCTTTTCATAATATGATCGAGCAGTTTGGCGGCGAAGACAAAGCCTTTTCGGTCGTTTCAGATAGTTATGATTTATGGAATGCCATCGACAATATCTGGGGCGATGCCTTAAAAGACGAAGTCAAAAATATGGGCGGCACTTTGGTCATTCGTCCAGACAGCGGCGAACCTACCAAAGTCGTCCGTGAAGCGTTAGAACGCTTGGCAGTGAAGTTCGGTACGACCGTAAACAGCAAAGGCTATAAAGTGCTACCTGACTACGTACGCATCATCCAAGGTGATGGCATTAGCTCGCAAAGCTTAAGTAAAATTATTGATGTGGTCATCAAAGCAGGCTTTAGCATAGAAAACGTGACGTTTGGTATGGGCGGTGGTCTATTGCAGCAAGTCAACCGCGACACTATGAGTTGGGCGATGAAATCTAGCGCTATCTCTATCGATGGCGCATGGAAGGATATTTATAAAGATCCTGTCACCAGCCGCTCAAAACGCTCAAAAAAAGGACGATTGGCACTGGTCAAAGATGACAGCGGCCAGCTAACAACCATAAAAGAAAATGAGATGAGCGACCCGACTGACAATTTATTGCGCGATGTCTACGTCGATGGTGAGTTGTTAATTGAAGACAGTCTTACGACTATCAGGGAACGTGCAGGATGGTAGATACTAGTAAGCTGACATCGGTCGCAAAGGACGTTTTACTAGCCCCTGTCTACCTTTACCAAGGTCGAAAAATCAAACGTGATACGGTTCGCTTGCCTGAACCACACGGCGAAAGGCACGGCATGATTGAGCTGCCTCAAGCGAACAATGAATTACCTATGCAAGACGCTAAGACATTTAACCTCATGATCGTTGGCGATTCAGCAGCAGCAGGCGTGGGTAGCCAAACGCAGCAAGAAGCGTTGGTCGGTAAGCTCATCCCGATACTTGAGCAAAACAAAGCTATCCAAGCAAACTTTGCTCGACTCAATTGGTCATTGCAAGCGACAACAGGTCATACTAGCTTTGATATTCTACGCAGGTTATATGTCCTACCGGCTCCTGAGCAGTCTATCGATGTGATGTTGCTAAGCGTAGGGGTCAATGACACGACGTCCAATGTCTCTGTGCATAAATGGCAACAGCAAATTGAAGACATCATCAATATTGCACAGCGCAAATTTGGCGTACGAGAATTGGTTTTTTTAAGTTTGCCACCAATGGCGCAAATGCCTGCAATCCCTGCTCCGCTCAATAACTTTGTAGGTGCAAAAGCATCGGTACTGGATGGGATATTGCAGCAGGTCTGTGCGGCTCATGCTGGTGTTACCTATATGGCAACCGATTTTACACGGATGCTAGAAGAGCATGCAAATGGCTCGGCTATCGATATCAATGTGATGTTTGCCAGTGATGGATTTCATCCTAGCAGTCTGATGTACGGCTATTGGGCACAGCAGATCGTAGAAACTATTATTCAGTTACTAGATTCTATTCAAATATTGGACTTATCTACTACTGAGTTTGAGCGCTAAATAGCTTGATAGCCTAATTTTTAGATCATAGAAAATTAAACCAAAAAAAACCGCTGAATAATCAGCGGTTTTTTATTGCTTAGCGAAATACATTTACACCATAAGTGCAAATTATTCAGCAGCGTCTGCAGCTTTCTTGCTACGGCCACCAAATGCGCCAAAGCGTTTGTTGAAGCTTGCAACACGACCTTCAGTAGAAGTTTTACGTTGCTCACCAGTATAGAATGGATGCGACGCACTTGAGATATCAAGTGGGTAGTATGGGTATTCTTTACCTTCGTATTCACGAGTCGCTTTAGTCTTAGCAGTTGAGCGAGTCAAAAAGAACACGTCAGCGTTAGTGTCGTGGAATAAAACTTCTTGGTAATTAGGATGGATATCTTTACGCATAATATACTCTCTAGGTCCGATGTATGTACGACGTCTAAATACAGCATCATCGATGATGTATCAAACAAATAATGACATACGTAACTGAGGCACTAAGGACATTACAAGTATGGCAACTGCGTCACTGGCTTATTCCAGCACCCAACACCACCCTTCTGTTCGCTTAGCCTTTCCCCAGCGGGAAAATTAAACCGCGATTTTAACGGTTTTTGACGTAAGACGCAAGGAGCAGTTGTGATAGAGATATGTGATAAGTTGTCACTGAAAGCTCGAGAGTATTGAGATAGATGATTGGTTTTAGTACAGTAATAAAGTTAGTTAAATTAATCAATAGTAAATACTGTTGTAGATAATCTAACTAAATATAACCTTAGCTTTTAATCATATATAGTATACTCAAGGGGTACAGCTACGCGATACATACTCACTCTTACCATAACTTTTACCAACTCATTTACTTCTCAATCACCCACAACTCAATTAGATTAAATAAGGATCATTTAATGATAAATACTAAAATAAGCACGGCCACCAAAGCACTATTTATTGGCTCAGCATTAGCAGTTACTACCATAGCAAGCGCCGCTCTACCGACCCAATGGCAGCTAGATGACTCCCATACTCGCGTTGGATTTTCTGTCAGTCACTTAGGGTTTTCAACCACCATGGGTCACTTCAATGATGTCAAAGGTATAGTGAATTACGATATCAAAGCACCCGATAAAACCAGCATGAACTTTACCATTGCGACTGACAGTATCGATACCAATTGGGATGCTCGTGACAAACACTTAAAGACAGATGAGTTTTTTAATGTTGCAAAGTATCCAACCATGACTTTTAAGTCTACTCAGGTCAAATTCATCAATCCGCAGCAGGCTAAAGTAACGGGTGACTTTACTTTGCTTGGTCAAACCAAACCACTAACCTTAGATGTCACGTTGAACAAAATCGCTAATAGCCCTCTCACCAAAGAGCCAGTCGTTGGTTTCCGTGCCACTGGTACCCTTGATCGCGCCGCTTATGGTATGACCGCTTACGCTGACGGTATCACGACCAACGTCCCTATTCAAATCGATGGCGAGCTAGTAGAAAAGAAATAACAGTAAGCTTATAGCTCTCTAACGGCTTTCTACAAAAACAAGAAAGGCAGCCCTACCCTCGCTTATAGAGGCAGGCTGCTTTTTTATTTCCTACAGATTCTTCTACGCTCTTATCACGTATATTCATTATTTTACATAAAAGGTTTTTATATACTTGAAGGCTTCATACTTTGTTGTTATATTCATATATACGGATTTACGAATATATAACGCAACACTGAGGGAGCAGCAACGTGGATACAGTACAAGTTGATTACATAGCGATAGATGCTGAGTGGGATAAGAAGGTATCAAATCATCATTTTGATATATACCACTTATCTGGTTGGATTGCGGCCTCAGCTGTTATCGACAAGGGCAAGCCTCAAGGCATCATCGCTCACTATAAGAACAAGGAAGTATTGTTACCCATCATAATTAGACAAATTGACTCAGAGCACTGGGATGCTACTTCCACTTATGGTTACGGTGGCCCGTTGATGGACAAAACCCTCACTGATGCCGAGTTAGACGTCGTACTAGATGAGATAAGAGCTTTTCTTTGCGAGAGAGGCTGCGTGTCTTTGTTTATGCGGTTGCATCCGATTATTAATAAAGAATGGATACCCACAGTTGGCAAAGCACTGACTCACGGGCTGACCTTGATGTCTGATTTAAGTAAGTCAGAAGAAGAGCATTGGAGCGAAACACAAAATCGACATCGCCGCGGCATCAAAAAAGCCATAAAAATGGATGTCGTGACAAAAACAGAATTCTTAACCCGACAGAACGCGATGGTGTTTTCAGACATTTATAAAGAGACGATGCGACACGTCAAGGCTAGTGATTATTACTTCTTTGATGATGATTATTTCTTTAATTTGCTTGAAAACCTTCAAGAAAAAATACTGCTGATAACTGCCTATCAAGACAATAAACCAATCGGGTCCTCTATATATACGCTCTGCCAAGAGTCAGGCATTATGCAGTTCCATCTTGGCGGCACGCTGAACGCCTATACACATCTACAACCTTCTAAACTTATCACTCATGTCGCTCGCAATTGGGGACGAGAGAACCGTTATGAAGTACTACATCTTGGTGGCGGTGTTGGCTCCAATTTAGATTCTTTATATGAGTATAAGAAAGGCTTTAGCTCGCAAGAGTTACTATTCAAGACTTATAGACTCGTCGTCAATGCAGTGAAATATACAGAGTTAGTGGCGGATATCTGGTTCACGGAAAGTGATCTGCTCTCAGACTTTTTTCCTTTATACAGAAAAGATCCTAGCAAAGAGGAAGTGCTAGAGACCATTCAGATTGAGCCTTTAGCAAATGTGACATAGTACAGATTGCACCTGGTACTAGAAAATAACATCAAAAAAATAAAAAGCAGCCTGCCTCCATAATTGAGGATAGGCTGCTTTTTTATCTTAACATTTTCGATTCAGTTTATATCTAACGCATACTATTTACTTGGGATAACGTGCCAAACGCCAAGTTTGTCATCACCGTCTTTGTCACCAACTTTTGTATCGTTAGCATAGAAGTATAAAGGCTTACCGTTCATTGCCCACTGATATTTGCCATCTTCACGCTTAAATGCAGCGAACTGACCTGAGGCTTTAGCATCGCTAGGCGCTTTGAAAATTGGCCACACAACTTGGCAAGCTGCACCGCAATCTGACTTGTTCATAGAGTCTTTATCAAACGTATATAACGTCATATGGTTGGTAGCATCTACCAACACCCCATTCTTGCTAGTGACTGGCGCTGTATTATTGCTCGTTGCCTGTACTTCATGCGTACCTGACATATCATTACCGACTACGTTTTTTAAAGTAGTACAGCCAGTTAGTGCCAATACACCTGTTAAGGCCGATAGCATCATTATATTTTTCATCATAACTTCCTTGTAATTTTAGTCGTATTTTTTATAGCGATAAGCTTGTTGTCGTTTACTATATCGACTGTCCCTATTGTTCATTTTGATATTTGTAGTTTTGAACAGTCATCAAAACAGAACCTACGCTTCTTGTTAAGCAAAATAAATATAGCATATGGTTTTATATTATCTTGATAATCAATATACACGCTTACAAAAGTGGTCGAATTTTACAAAACAATAAAACGAGCTTATTTTCGATTTCACAAGTTTGCCACCTCTCTCGTTTACTCTATTTTTAGACAGACTCATTCATCTGAAAAACTTCACACATATAGCGACTCGTTGACAAAACTCATGCATCTTCTTACGTATTTCCCATCATATTGTCTGTAGTTCTTCGTAAAATAAACCTATAGAGATGAAGAATGGCTAAACAATAGAAAAGATGACTATTGAAGTTCAGATTTGTGTGTTGAACTTAATTACCTTCGCACGCATATCAAGAAATATAGAACATTGAATAAATATACCGAGCACGGCCTAATACAGATGCTATTAAGGATACAACGACGACAATGACTCAGTCTTTTGATAAAAACTACGCTCAATCCTTTAATCGTGAAGCTCATTCTGAGGTGTTATCTTACGAGGCACAAAAAGATCAACCTAAAAAGCGTGTTGGCATTTTGGGCGGCGGTACTGCGGGATCAACGATTGCGATTCGACTTGCTGCATTAGGATTAGAGACCTACTTATTTGAGAAGAAAAAATCCCTCATTGATGGACCACCTATGTGTCATTTGCATGCAGGAGGTAACTTGTACCGTGAAATACCGGACGAGGATTGCGTAGCGCTGCTTAAGCAATGTATCGATATTTTGCGTTTATATCCGCACACTATTGACGTTCGTCCTACTGTGTTTGCCGTACCGACACGTGACGAAGGATTGCCTGAAGACTTACTGCCGCGTTTAGATATTCTGACTGATGCTTATCAAGAACTGATTGAGCAAGATGCTAATAATAAAGTATTGGGCGAGCCTGAAGATTATTATCAGCTTTATAGCCGTGAGCAATTGATTGAGCTGTCTGAACGTGAGCAAGTCGCTGTACCAAGTGCGGTTGATGAGTGGATGATTCCAGTTGCTAGATACTTAGATTTAAACAAGGTTAAATTTCCGTTAATTGTCGTTCAAGAATATGGCTGGAACATTTTTCGTCTAGCCGCTTCTGCCAAGCTTGCACTTGAAGAGTACGACAATGCGCATGTATTTACCGAAACTGCTGTGCAAAAAGTCGTACCAGTAGATTGTGAAAATTGTACCAACGCTGACCATCATGTCACCAAATGGCGTATTGACTATCAACAGATTCATAGTCAAGAACACGCCTCTCAGCCTGAGTCTATTGAAGTTGATTACCTAGTCAATGCTTGTGGATTCCGTACGGGTGTCATCGACGATATGGTTGGTGTCGAAGTCACACGTATGGTCGAGTTCAAATCGTCTTATGTGACCCATTGGGGCGATGCTGGTGGACAGATACCAGAGATTATCGTTTATGGTCAACGAGGTACGCCAGAAGGCATGGCGCAGCTTACTCCCTACCCTGGCGGATATTTTCAGATTCACGGTATGAGTAAAGCCATTACTTTGTTTGATGATGGTCTTGTTGCATCGAGTGAAGACAGTGCGCAGCCCAAACTGCCACAGCAATATGTGCACTATATTGAAGATGGTTGGGATAAAGCGCCTCTACAAGCGCGTAGCCAGCAAGCAATTGAATATGTGGCTGAGTTTGTACCGACATTCAACAGCGCACGTACTGTTGGTAACGCGCTATACGGTGGACAGCAGATTCCTGGACAAGATGATACGCTTCGAGTCGCTGACGTGAGTTTATACTCTAATATGCGCTATGCCCGTGCAGAAAACGTCAAAGCATCTTCGACCTTGATTGCCGCTGATCAAATCGTTAATGAGCTGACAGATCTAGGTTTGATAGAAAACGATACACCTCTGAATCGTAGTCGCTATGCTCATGAATGGTCGTACCTTGTCCATAACGATAGCCTCGCTGTCGATGAGGTTGCACGTGAGCTCGCTGAGCAGCGTGGATTCCCAATCGCTATGGCTCATGTTAATCACAGTATTCGTGAAGTAGCATTGGATGATCTCACGCCTGCTGATGCCTAATAGGCATGATTCTCTGATAGGTTGTTAATACATATAATAAAGGAGCAGATCACCGAGATTTGGTTAACTGCTCCTTTTTTGCAATAGCTTTTGATATTTAAGCATTTGCTGTGTATGAATAGCTATACGGCTTAACTATTACTGCCTGCCATTTTCTCTGTATCCACAGCATCATCTATGGTCACTACTGTTTGTAGCATATCGATCGCTTCGCTGATGGTATTACACACCACTAGACGATCTAAATCTTCCTGCTTCATAAAACCTTGCTCAGTGGTATATTTCAAATGCTCAATCATACGGTCATAAAAACCATTGATGTTCAAAATGATCATTGGCTTTTCGTGTTGGTACAATTGACGCCACGTAGCGATTTCCATGATTTCTTCTAATGTTCCTAACCCGCCTGGTAGCGTGATAAAGGCATCGGCATACTCTGCCATGACGGTCTTACGCGTGTGCATAGTGTCAGTCAAATGCAACCGAGTCAGCTGCTCGTGAGCGATTTCGTGCTTGAGCATAAAGGTTGGAATCACGCCCACTGCTTGCGCGCCGCCATTGATTACTTCATCTGCAACTGCGCCCATCAGACCGATACTAGCGCCACCATATACTAGCCCCATGCCATTATTTGCTAATGCACTGCCAAGCTCGCGTGCCGCTTGTTCATACACGTCACCATTGCCCAAGCGTGAACCGCAATACACAGCCACGAGCGGCATTGATAAGGCAGACTTGTCGACTGCTTTTTCAATATTTGTAATGTCTTTGCTTGTGATTACGTCATAAGTATCATCGTTAATTTTCATTTGCATATAGCTTCCTTAATTACCTGTCAGTTTTTATTGAGTGCTTGTTATTAGTGAGGGCTGCATACCGACACCTATCATTTATATTGTCATGCACATGATTCATAAGACAAACTCAACCAAGCTATATAAAACTTGGAAGTCATATTTGAGCAACTGTCTTGCCAGCATTTATCTTAACATAAGCAATGCTACCACATAGTCACAACGATTTATCAATACGCAACGACTACACTTTCAAGATGCACATTTATTGTTCATCATAGCTCGATATTCATTATCTACTAATAAAAATACTAAGGTATACCCATGGATAATCACAACACCTCTCCCACTGCCGAGCCATCAATCTCTGTGGTCAATAGCAATCTCACTAATAAAAGTAATATGCATGACGCGAGCAATATTGATACTTACTCATTAAGCATCATGACCGATCGCAACCAAGCATTGGTAGCCACGGTCTATCGCCCTAAAGATGTGACAAAAAAAGCAATTATGATGGCACCAGCCACAGGTATTAAGCGTCACTTTTATCATAATTTTGCGACCTACCTAGCAGAAAGCGGCTTTGGGGTGTTGACCTTTGATAATGAAGGAATTGGTGAGTCACTATCGACCGATCTGGCAAAATGTAGCGCTTCCTTGATCAGTTGGGGTCGCCACGACATGCCAGCTGTACTTGATGCCTTACAAGATGAGTTTCCTGATGCATCTTACCATCTCATCGGTCATAGCGCAGGTGGTCAGCTCATCGGCTTAATGCCCAACTATCAGGCGATTAGCTCAGTGTTCAACGTCGCTTGCTCGTCAGGACGTATCAAAAATATGGGCATGCCATATAAGCTCAAAGCCATGGGCTTTATGGATGCGTTTATTCCACTCACTAATTTAACACTGGGCTATACGCCGTCAGACAAAATAGGTATGGGTGAGCCGCTGCCACGCGGTGTGGCTCGTCAATGGCGTGAATGGTGTAATGGCGCAGGCTATATCAAAACCGCATTTGGCAAAAGCATACACACACATTTCTACGATGAGCTCAGCATGCCAGCATTGTGGCTTGGCTTTATCGATGATGATATTGCCAATAGTGAAAACATGGACGATATGATAAGGGTATTTACAAAAATGCCCATAGAAAAGCGATTCTTAGATCCTGAGGATTTTGGACTAAATCATATCGGTCATATGCGCTATTTCAGTAGTAAGACCAATATCAAAGCGCCGCAGCTATGGCAGATGGCGGTGGCATGGTTGCACGATCAATCATAAGCTCATCGTCATGTAGCCCCTTATATATTAGCTACGTAACAACTCAGATTACTTTTCTGCGTTTTCTGCTTCATCCAGTTTTAAGCGTTTAGTCAGTGCCGAATACAGCGATGGCTGCATATTATGAATATTGCCTATCATCCATTTAACATAGCTGATAGGCACATCCTTGATCGGCTTGCCTTTATGCTTACCAAACGGCATCTTGTTCACAGGAGTCGCTTTATTAGAAATAGCATGTGCCGCTGCAAAATCTGTCGGCGCAATTTCTAGACGCTCGCAGCATGCTTGATACAGCAGATAGCACATTCGAGCATCGCCAAGCGCGTCATGAGCGGCAATTGTCATTGCACTCGCCTCACCTTTGCCCAATAACTGCTCGACACACTTAGACTGACCGTAAGCACGCCATTCTGGAAAGGCTGCCCGCGCAAGCCTCACCGTACAAATAAGCTTAGCAGAAGGACTGCCAATCACTCGCCAATCAAAACGTACATTGTGACCAATCAAGTACTCTGGTAATTCAAACTGTTCTAGCTCAAAACGTTCTAGTCCAGCCACATCATCATCGGTAATACCATGCACCTTTATGACAATGGGTGAAATAGATCGACCACTGTTAAAGTATTTCATCCACTCAAAACCAGTTGCTACATTGATAGTAGCAACTTGAATAGGTCTGGGATCACTGCCCTGATCTGTTTCGGTATCGATAACCAGCGCTGTTTCGCGCGTGGCAGAAATATCAGCAGGCTTAAAAGCATCATTCATAAAGTATTAACCATCAGTAGCAACTGTCTATGCTCAGCAGAAATGTTAAGTAGATAAAACTGTATTTGCTGTTTATATTCTTAACCATAAGAATATCTATGGGGGTAAAAACGATAGATAACAATGCGATACATACGTTGTTAGACGAAGCTTTTATAATAAAATCTCAAATGACATCAAATATATATGAGACATCAATGCTAGCAGATGAAAATAACCAGCCTCCCAGACCTTCTTTTTTCAGTCGTTTAATAAGCCTATTGATTAAGGCTGTCGTATTGCTAGCACTATTATTTGTCTTCGATAAGCTACTACCCAGTATCAGTCAACAAACGCAGTCATTTGTGGTTGCCAAATGGCAACAATTGAGCCTATTGCAACAAAAACTGCCGACCGAAAACAGCTTGCCCAGTCCACTACCAGAACGAAACCTGACAGACACTTGGGGCGCGGCACGTAGCCAAGGCCGCTCCCACGAAGGCATCGACATCTTTGCGCCGCGTAATACTCCCGTACAGTCGACCACGCAAGGCGTAGTAAGCAAAGTTGGTGAGAACACCTTGGGTGGGCGCGTAGTCGTGGTAGTAGGGCCGGGTGGCGCAGGACATTACTACGCTCATCTAGAGGACTATGCTGACATCTCCCCCAATGACTGGGTCAATCAGGGCGATGTGATAGGTTATGTGGGTGATAGCGGTAATGCAAAAGGAACACCGACACATGTACATTATGGTATCTATATTAATGGCAGTGCGGTTAACCCTTATCCACTTTTGCAAAAGGATTAACGAATACAGAAAAGTATATCGTTGTCCCGAGCTGAAGTAGTCCTAAGTTTGCATTAATCACAAAACTGAAGCCGAAAAACCAACGCTAATACAGACTAGAAATCATATTAATTGGCTGTGACGGATCTGACGTAATTTGAGGGAAATACCACACTAAATGTCGATCCTTCCCCTTCTACTGAATCGATTTGCAATTGCGCTTCGTGCTGGTGCAATACGTGCTTTACAATTGCTAATCCCAACCCCGTACCACCTGTTGCACGGCTACGACCTTTGTCGATACGATAGAAACGCTCTGTTAAACGGGCGATATGCTCTGACGCAATACCGATCCCATCATCTTCAACCGCGAAACGGCAACCATCAGACGTCCTTGTCCAACTGATAGTGATATTGCCACCCTTTGGCGTATATTTGATCGCATTGATTACTAGATTGGATAGCGCACTATTCAAGTACATCTCTGACCCGTACAGCCCATCATACGTATCTATATGCAAATGAATGATGTGTTTGTACGCTTGGTTGTAGGCCTGTGCATCGTCATAGATATTGGTCAGTAGCTTAGTCATATCTATGTAATGCAGCTCGTGTGACTCTTCGATTTCAATCTTAGACAATAGCAGTAAGTCGTTCACAATTCTGTTCATACGGGCTGTTTGCTGCGTCATCAGCTCAAAACCACGACGCCATTGCGGCGGCATATCTGGCTGATCGGAGAAATTTTCTAGGTAACCCATCATCACAGTTAACGGTGTCCTAAGCTCATGCGAGACATTCGCCACAAAATCCTGACGCATTTGCTCTAAGTGCCGCAAGCGGGTCACATCATATACAAACAGCAGTTTTTCATCACCGAAAGGGGTCAGTTCACACTTCAAGTAGAGACTAGGATCTCGCCATGATTCTATATGGACGCCATCGTTAGGTATCGTTGTACCTTCATAATACTGGCGGAACTCAGGTACAGTGATAAAGTCAAAAATATTTTGACCTTTGTCCTCTGACTGTAGCAGCAATAAGTCTTGTGCTGCCTGATTCCACCATTCTAGACCATCATTGTTGTTGAGCAAAATCACTGCATCGCGCAAGGCTCGTAGTGCACTGCCGATTTTTTTGAGTTGCTCCGCTGTGCTTTGAGTAGATATTTGCTCTAATAGAGCTGATTGCTCACTTTGTGCTGGCGCTATCTTGTCCATTTTTTATCCTTACCACTATCCGCGGCCTTTATATCGCTGCGGCATTATTTGTACAAGATTAACTTGGCTCAATCAGGCTAGAAAATCGATAGCCTGTTCCACGTACCGTCTGTATCAATGTATCACAGTCATAAGGTCGCAGTAATTTACGTAGACGTTTAATATGCACATCGATGGTTCGGTCTTCGATGTATACATTGCCGCCCCATACCTGATCGAGCAGCTGCGTTCGTGTATAGGCGCGCTCAGGGTGACTCATAAAAAATGCCAATAGGCGATACTCTGTGGGCCCAACATCAACGATTTTACCGGCAGCTGTCACGCGCTGACTCTTAGTATCTAAACTTAACTGCCCAATTTCGATAGGTTTGTCGCTACTCATCGCGCTACTGCGGCGTAGTACGGCTTTGATTCTAGAAATCAGTTCACGAGTCGAAAAAGGCTTGGTCATATAATCATCTGCGCCTGCATCTAGACCATGCACCTTACTGTCTTCTTCACTTTTTGCCGTTAGCATAATGACTGGTATTTCAGAGAGTAGCTCGTCGTTTTTAAGCATACGACAAAAATCCACACCGCTCTTGTCACCCGGCAACATCCAGTCTAACAGTATCAGTGACGGCCTATGATCGACCACTTGCTGATGCGCCTCTGACACGTCAGCCGCTTGCAAGCTATCAAACCCAGCCATCTCTAGCGTCATGACAACCATTTCACGAATCGCAGGCTCATCTTCAACAATCAAAATTTGCTCATTATACATAGGACATTCTCGGTGTTAGAGGACAAAATCTAGCATGTAAAAAGGCGATATATACTCACCAGTCTCTACCTATTAAACGGATTAATTATGACAGCTTGATGACACTCTAAAATCAGGTTTCTAGTAAAAAATTGAGCGGCCCATCATTGACGCTCGACACTTGCATATCCGCACCAAACTGACCAGTTGCCACATTTGGATACTTAGTTTTGGCATAATCGACCAGTTGTTCAAATAGCGCTTGCGCCGCAGCAGGTGCCATCGCACCACCGAAGTCTGGTCGGCGACCTTTGTCTGTTTTTGCCATCAAGGTAAATTGCGAGACCAATAATAGCCCACCACCGACCTGCTGAACGTTTTTATCCAGTTTACCAAATTTGGCCGGATCATCATCATTTTCAAAAATGCGATAGGTCAGTATTTTGTCAATCATACGCTGGGCAGCAGCGAAATCGTCTTCATGCCCTAAGCCAATATATGCCAATACTCCATGCTCAATCTCGCCGATACACTGCTGATCGACGACCACACTAGCCTGCTTCACCCGTTGTATGAGTGCTTTCATTTACTAATTCCTTAACAGATTATGGCCATACAATAATATGCTGTCCATGATAAAATACCGTCATTAACTTAACTATTATTAGGGCGTGTTTGATATTCACAAATAGGTACTGCGGATCGCTAAAACTGTTCCAGACAAGGCGTAAAACGACGATAATGCTCATGCCTTATCTAGATTTACAACGTAGTATGGCGCAATTTTAGCCACTGTCAGTGCCATGGTCGAATTTCCAACACGCCCCTATTACATTACACCTTATTTTGGTAGCCTTATTATGAATGTATTTACCACCTTACAACAGCTTGTGCCGCAGCAAAAGCTCAGTAAAGTCGCTGGACGTTTGGCCGCCAGTCGCCACCCTTATGTCAAACGCACCTTTATCCGTAGCTTTGCCAAAGCTTATAATATCAGCTTAGACGAGTACGAACGCCAAAGCCTAAACGCTTATGAGAGTTTTAATGACTTTTTTACCCGCGAGTTAAAAGAAGACGCTCGTACTATCGACGCCACTGCAAATGGTATCGTGAGCCCTGCGGACGGTATTATCTCTCAGCTAGGACAAATCGAAGACCATAAACTACTACAAGCTAAAGGGCGTCACTATGATGTCGGCCAATTGCTTGCTGATAGTGAAGATGGCAGTTATTTCGCTGATGGTAGTTTTGCGACTATCTACTTAGCGCCTAGCAACTATCACCGTGTGCATATGCCGTTTACTGGCACATTGACCAAGACTCGCTATGTACCTGGCACCCTGTTTTCGGTCAACAATACTACGGCGGCTAACGTGCCGGACTTGTTTGCACGTAATGAGCGTCTGGTCTGTATGTTTGATACCAAATATGGCAAAGCAGCTGTTGTGATGGTTGGCGCTATGATCGTCGCTGGTATTGAAACTGTTGCCACTGGCAAGATTGCTCGTACTAACGACATATTCGAGTCCGATCATGACATGCAGTTTGCAGCAGGCGAAGAGCTTGGACGCTTCTATCTAGGCTCAACGGCTATCGTAGTATTACCAAAAGCAGCAAAGGCTGACTGGCTAGATAGTATGCAAGCCAACAGCGTCGTGCAAATGGGTCAGTTGCTAGGAATGGCAAATGCTCAATAACACGCCTGTATAAGAGTACTGAAAATATCAGCCCAGTTAAGCGTGAATCATAATGCTTAATTGGGCTTTTTTATGCCTGCTACTTGTGCAGATTTACGCATCAATCAGCCAGCCTTGCTGAGTTGCGTATGCAATATTATGTGAGAGCCAATCATGGATAGGAGGAAAGCTGTCTTTGATAAATGCATGCGCACACGTCACCTGCGATCGCGTAACGCCAAGCTCAATCCACGTTTTACCTTTGGTATTTAGATTGAGTAAAAACGGCAATAAGCGATCGACCACTCTGAGTAACTGACTCTCTTTGCTATTTCCTGTTTCCTGCGCTTCCCAAACCTCGCTTAAATCACTAATACCATTGCCTCGCTCACGTTGCAATCTGGCAATGCCTGCACGCTCTTCGACGTGTGCATCAGTACGCGTATCGGCATACAAAAAAGTATCTCCAGCATCAATCTCACCCAAATCATGAACCAGTGCCATCTTCAGCAATTTTTCATGATTGACATCTAACGCAAATAATTCAGCAATCGACCAACAGGCCATCGCTAAATGCCAAGAGTGTTCGGCAGAGTTTTCTTTGCGAGTAGTCTGTGTCACATAGCTGCGGCGATTCACGCGTTTGAGCGCATCTAACTCCAATAAGAAATGAGTGACATCGTCGATATCGATATGTGAAGTAGATTCGGAATGAGTGAGTGATATAGAGCTGGCTTGCGACATTGTTTTTCTCTGGTTTTCTCTAATTATTGGTTTTTTAATGCTTATGAGTTCTGGCGATTTTAAGTTTCATTGCTCAAGGTATTATAGTTAGTTTGATATCTAGCAATGGTTAAAAGACTATTACCGTTATCAAAAAAATAGCGCTTATTTTACCAAGCGCTATCTATTATAAGTTAGAAGATAAATAGTTAAATTGATTCCCTATTTATCCAAGTCTTTAAGCACCTAGATATTAGCCACCTACTTGATCAAATTGATAATGGTTTTAAATGCAGGATCTTCACTGCTGCGGCACAGCTCAAATAAGATTGATTCGACAGTGCTGATTACCCCGCCCGCACGGCGAATACGGCGAATTGCTTGCTTTTTATCATAAGGAAAACGAGAACCCACCGCATCTCCAATAATGACAGGCTGCATACCATTGTCCAATAAATCTAGTGCCGTTTGCATGATACAGACATGCGCTTCAGCACCAAAAAGCAACACAGTACTACGGTTCTGCTGCGCTAGATGGTGCCATGAATCATTATTATCGCAGGCACTAAAGGTGACCTTTTCAAAGCTCTTGGCATTGTCTCCTTCGAGTACGTCGCGCAGCTCTGGCAAGGTATCGCCCAATCCTTTTTTATATTGTTCATTGAGCATAATTGGAATATTGAGCGCTTGCAGCCCTTTAATCAAGGTAACGGTTTTTTTGACGATATTTTCGTGATCATAGATATGCGGCGTTAAGCGCTCTTGCACATCAACAATCATTGCTTGGGTATTCTCACGAGCGATTCGATAGGTGCGATCATTAATCATAGTAGACATAGTACACTCCTTGTACGGCTGACAGTTGCAACTAAAAACTATTTTAGAATTATCATAAACAGTGCCATGGTTCATCTTTCTCTTATTTAGTCATAGTTTCATGAATGCGTCAATGGAGATAATTTTTAATCGCCGTAATACTGTGTTTTTCGACTCCGTGTTTTATTAGCTTACCAAACATCAGTTTTACCCATAAAAAAACCTCTAGCCGTTATGACTAGAGGTTTTTTATTAGCGAGTAGCTACTTATTGAGTGTTCAAATAATCTTGTTTATATAAATAAGATTAAACACGCTCAATGATAGTAGCGATACCTTGACCAAGACCAATACACATGGTCGCTAGACCGATTTCAGTATCTGATTGCTCCATTGCGTTTAGCAATGTCACTGTGATACGAGCACCTGAACATCCTAGTGGATGACCTAGAGCAATGGCACCACCGTTGATGTTAACGATGTCTTGCTTATCAGATAGGTTCAGACCTTTTAATACCGATAGACCTTGAGCAGCAAATGCTTCGTTTAGCTCGATGGTTTGCATATCATCGATGCTCATGCCAGCACGCTTCAATGCTTTTTGGGTGGCAGGTACAGGACCATAACCCATGATAGCGGCATCACAACCAGCAACAGCCATACTACGGATACGGGCACGTGGCTTTAGACCTAGATCTTTGGCTTTTTGTGCGCTCATCACTAGCATTGCTGACGCACCGTCAGATAATGCAGATGAGGTTGCCGCTGTTACTGTACCGCCTTTTGGATCAAACGCTGGACGTAGCTTTTGCATTTGCTCCATCGTTGCGTCTGGACGAATCACTTCATCAACCGTACATAGTTGCAAACGACCAGCAGCATCATGACCTTCGATACCGATGATTTCATTGTCGAAACGACCTTCAGTAGTTGCAGCCCATGCACGGCGATGTGACTCAAGACCAAACGCGTCTTGCTCTTCGCGCGTGATGTTGTTCATACGGCCTAGCATTTCAGCAGTCAAGCCCATCATGTTTGACGCTTTTGCATAATGCTTAGAAGCAGCAGGATTCAAATCAACACCGTGCATCATGCCGACGTGACCCATGTGCTCAACACCACCGATGATGAATACATCACCTTGGTTGGTCATGATTTGTGCAGCAGCAGTATGTAGCGCCTGCATAGAAGAACCACATAGACGGTTAACCGTTTGGCCACCAGCAGTCTTTGGGATACCAGCTAGCAAACCGATGTTACGACCGATGTTCAAGCCTTGCTCTAGCGTCTGGTTTACGCAACCCCAGATAATGTCTTCAATATCATTGGTGTCAAAGTCATTACGTTCTACTAGCGCACGTACTAGTTCCGCTGACATGCTATCAGCACGTACATGACGGAACATACCGTTTTTGGTCTTGCCCATTGCCGAGCGTACGCCATCTACGATGACCACATCTTTTGGACTTAAAGTTGTCATACCATATTCCTTTTCAATTTTTATTGTCAGTGTAGTCAGCCCAATTTACGACTATTACCTTGTTAACCCCGCTCAAAGTAAAATAGGTACATTTGCGCTTGATTTACTCGTACTAGCATTAAACTGAACCAACTATAATCGTACGTTCGCTATTGGAGACGATTCATGTCTCAATTGCTTTCATGCAAAATAGCAAACGTACTGCACTTTATCCTAGTAATGACTGACTATTACGCTGTTGCGTAAAAAGTCT
The DNA here is from genome assembly GCF_947500265.1 of uncultured Psychrobacter sp. Classification (GTDB taxonomy): domain Bacteria; phylum Pseudomonadota; class Gammaproteobacteria; order Pseudomonadales; family Moraxellaceae; genus Psychrobacter. Next base: position 42,962 of record NZ_CANMRN010000012.1, read on the forward strand.
CGCCTGCGGCTGCCATGTCGCGAATCTTTTGTGGCGCTTCATAAGCTTTGCCAAGATGTGCGTATTTTTCACATAGTGCCAAGTAGTTATCTAGACCCATTTGATCGATATAACGGCATGGGCCACCACGGAATGGAGGGAAACCTACGCCCATGATCATCGCCATATCGGCCTCGCTTGGTGTGCTTACGATGTTGTCTTCTAGGCAGCGAACGGTTTCGTTACAGAAGGCAATCATAGTGCGATCAATGATTGCTTGATCGTCAAAGGTCTGCTTTTCGCTATCAGTCGTGGCTTTTAGCAGCTCGTAAGTGGCTTCGTCAGCAACTTTCTTTGGCTTGCCGCGCTTGTCCATTTCGTACTTATAGAAACCGATACCATTTTTCTGACCCAGACGCTCATTGTCATATAGATGCTGGATAGCACCTTTATAATCAGGCTTCATGCGATCAGGGAAACCATCAGCCATCACCGCTGCGCCATGTACACCTGTATCTAGACCGACCACGTCGATTAGGTATGCAGGGCCCATTGGCCAACCGAATTTTTCCATAACTTTATCGACATGAGCAAAGTCAGCACCTTGCTTAAGCAGCAAGTCAAAAGCGCCAAAGTATGGGAACAATACACGGTTCACCAAGAAACCTGGGCAGTCATTAACTACTACGGGCACTTTACCCATTTTAGAAGCAAGTGCAACAGTAGTCGCGATGGCTTCTTCAGATGATTTCTCACCGCGGATAACTTCTACCAATGGCATACGATGTACTGGGTTGAAGAAATGCATACCGACGAAGTTTTCTGGACGCTCAAGCGCTTCTGCTAGGAACGTAATAGAGATAGTCGAGGTGTTTGACGCTAGGATACAGTCGTCTTTTACCAAGCCTTCTACTTCTTTAAGTACCGCACGCTTCACGTTTGGATTTTCTACAACGGCTTCGATAACGATATCAGTCTCAGCAAAGTCACCATAGTTCAAAGTAGGACGGATACGGCTTAACGTTTCACCCATTTTTGCTGGGGTCATCTTGCCGCGTTCTACCATTTTGCCAAGCAGTTTGCTCGCTTCGCCCATACCAAGGTCTAATTGCTCAGACTTGATATCTTTCATGATGATTGGCAAGCCTTTGCTGGCTGCTTGATAAGCGATACCGCCACCCATGATACCAGCGCCTAGTACAGCGGCTTCGTTGATGTCGTGTGCTTGTTTGCTATGCTGTTTCGCTAACTTTTTAACCAATTGATCGTTTAAGAACAAACCAACCAAGCTTTCTGCTTGTGGGGTTTTAGCCGCTTTCGCAAAACCAGCAGCTTCTACTTCGATCGCTTTGTCACGTGGTAGGTTAACGTGTTTTTCAATGGCTTCGATTGCTAGCGCTGGTGCTGGGTATTGCTTAGGATTCGCTTTAGCGAAAATAGCACCTTTGGCACTGTTGAACGCCATTGCTTGCTCAAGCTGGTTTAGCTTAACTGGAGCCAGTTTTTCTTCACGTTTTGCTTTCCAATCAAGCTCACCTGAGATACATTTTTTGACTAGATCAATTGCGGCATCTTGTAAGTCGTCAGCAGGTACAGTCGCATCAACCAAGCCTAGCTTCAATGCTGCCAATGCTTTCTTTGGGCTACCAGTCGCGATCAGCTCAAGTGCGTTATCGATACCGATGATACGCGTACTACGAACTGTACCGCCGAAACCTGGGAAGATACCTAGCTGAGTTTCTGGCAAACCGATGATGGCTTTGTCACTCATGACACGGTATTCACAAACCAAAGTCATTTCGCAACCGCCGCCCATCGCCGCGCCATTGATAGCCGCAACTTTAGGGAATGGCAGGTCTTCAAAACGATTGAAAGCGTCATTAACATGAACGACCCAATCTTTGATCTCGCTTTCTGATTTTTTGAAAGAACCGACGAATTCTGTGATATCAGCACCAGCGATAAACACGCCTTTGGCTGAAGTAACGATAAGACCTTTTACGTTGTCGGCTTTTTCTAACGCACTAACTGCTTCACCAAACTGTTTGTTGGTTTCGGCATCAAATTTGTTCACGCTCTCATTTTCGGCGTTGTACTGCATGTTGGCGATGCCATCCTCTAGCATTGTCACCGTGATGCGATTTCCTTGGTATACCATTTGAAACTCCTTTCTATATAACGAAAGCTACGTTTTGAATTAAAATAAATAGCCAGTTACTGTTAGTAAAATGGGTAATAGCACTGTGCGCTTGTCATGTTATAAAGACAAACATATAACCAGCTCACAAGTGAAGATGTCTTTATTATCCAGCGTTCATCATGATGCACGTATTTTGCGTCTCTTGCATGACATCATATGACGCTTCATTTATATACTGCTGTTGCAGGTACTGATGTTCAAAATATTGACTGAGACTTGGTCTAACACTCGGTATCGACGATTGAACATCCTGAGAAAAAACCCAGTAGGGTCACCATCAGACCATTTTCACGTCAATTAGTGTAGGGGATTATGCCCCTAACTGTCACAAGCTAATACCATACTCGCAAGTCACTCTTAAATCACTTGCAGGCATTTACCTTACGCTAAAAGTGTTTTAGTGAATAAATGTATACTGAATTGTTAATTTAGATTTATTTCGTGTTGTTGACTTCATACATGCCATCTTTGGAACGACAGTCCGTTAGCGCTGCTTAATAAATGCTACTTGGTCAGTGCTAGCTATTCAGTGTTAGTATTCAGTACCATTTTTCTACGGTAATAAGATTAACGTGCCAGCCTAGCTTGCTCTTTTATCAGAACATATTCAACCAGAGAGTGACATCATCCATCGGTAACGAAATCTTGTCGTTATATTGCAGCTAAGATTGCTCTACTTTCGAATAGACTTCGGTAGAAAAATGCAAAAAATAATCAATTGATACCGTGTGTCACATAAGCGATATGACCTATCATGCTACACTAATAGCGTTTTTATCTTATCCCTAATAAGTTTTATTGTATCCCTGATAAATGGTTGGATTATGACTGTTTCCCTTACTTCTAGTACTATCTCTACTGGCTTTACCCCTTTTGACTTTGTCTCTTTTCAAAGCACTGAGCAGTTTCATGGTGCTGTGCGCGAGCAATTGGCACAAGATATCGAAGTCTTGTTTGCTTATGCAAAGCTCCCTAGCCCATTGGTAGATGCCTGCCGTTATGTCATGACAGGTCAAGGCAAACTGGTACGCCCCCTGATGGTTGCCAGCGCTTTTGCCAGTATTAATAGCAGTAATAATGCATGTACAGACGAGCGTAATGATGATATCGACACTCTCGATACTGGTCTGGACACGCTACTAGAAAACGACTCAGACTACGATATGTCGCGCCGTGCTGCATTGGCGGTAGAGCTGCTACATACTTATTCGTTAGTGCATGATGATTTGCCCTGTATGGATGATGATGAGCTGCGCCGTGGTCAGCCGACGGCTCATATCGCCTTTGACGAAGCGACGGCTCTGCTGGCAGGAGATGTATTGCAGACACTAGCGTTTGAAGTATTGACCGCGGAGATGCCAACTTTTGCGCCATTCAATGCAAATATCGCAAGTCAGCTTATGGCAATATTTGCGCCGCGCGCCAGACGGATGGTGTCAGGTCAAATGCTAGACCTCAATGCCGAAGCCAGTGCCAGTATTGCACAGGATGATTTGGAAGCTATCCACCGTGACAAGACAGGGGCGTTGATTGAAGCGGCGATGCTCATGGGCGGCGTCTGTGCTGGTGCAACGGCTCCACAGCGCATGGCACTACAAGAGTGCGCGCAACATATCGGTCTGGCCTTTCAAGTCCAAGACGATGTGCTAGACGTCACGATGACGACTGATACACTTGGTAAGCCTGCAGGTAGCGATGAAAAACTAGACAAATCTACCTACGTAAAACTGATGGGTGTCGATAATGCCACCAGTTATGCGCAATCGCTATTTAACGACGGACGCGCAGCCATTTCTCATGAACTAAATAGTCGTGAGCTTAGCGACAATGAAGATAACATTGGCACAGATAATGATGCGCTACTGGCACTGATTGAATGGCTCTGGTCGCGTAAGAAATAGTTTAGCGAATAACCATTAAGTAAAAACAGCTCAGCAAATTTTCTTACCCAAAACGGCAGTGAGTGGTCAACATGGACAGTTCCCCTACCCCGCGTATTTATCTTGGCACTGGTGGCTATAGCGATACCGACTTGCTCGGTACGCTGTATCCTACTGGCACTAAAAAGACCGACTTTTTACGTGAGTATGCCAAGCAATACGGTGCAGTGGAGATCAACAGCAGCTTTTACGCACCCATCGGACAAAAAGCCTTTGCTGGGATGGTTGATAAAGCTTATGTACAGGCGGACAGTCAGTTGAAGTTCGCCGTCAAACTGCACCAAGACTTTACTCATGCACGCAAAGGCACTGTCGAGCACGCACAGGCATTTCTAAATGCCTTATCCCCGCTTATCGAAACAAATGCCTTAGCGCCATTATTGCTTCAATTCCCACATGGCTTTGATCGTACTCGTGAGCATCGTCTCTATTTAGCAAACCTCGTCAGTTGGTTTCAGGACTATCCACTCGCTATTGAGTTTCGTCATAATGGCTGGCACACACTGCAAGTGGTTGATAGTTTCCAGCAGCAAGGTCTCATTTGGTGCAGCGTTGATTACCCTAAGGTCAGCGGATTACCGCCATCACGATTGATATTCACTGAACGCACTGGCTATCTGCGCATGCATGGCAATAACCTAAACTGGTGGGATGCGATGAGCGCAGCTGATCGTCATGATTATCGCTATAGCGAAGCTGAGATGCAGGACTGGGCACAAGCGATTGCTAATCAGCGTCAGCACTTTGATACCCTCTATATTTTCTTTCAAAACACTGTAAATGCACACGCTTATTATAATATTGCAATGCTGCGAGAAGCGTTGGGTAAGTTTGGATTTGAGGTGCTATGATGTCGATAAAACTAGCAAATTTGATTGGGTTCTTTCAGTCTAATAAAAAACCAGAACATAACCAAACAAAGGCTATTCAGCTTCTGCAAACGATGCAGTGGTCAAAATTATGCTGGGATGAAAGCTGGGAAGAAGTGATAGCGCTAGAAGGCTTATTACCAGAAGTAGGTAAAACCTACTCTATAAAACTTGATGAAAATGAAAACTATGCTAAAGAAGGAAAAGCATACATTTTATGGCTACCACCACATTCAGAGCTTAATGGTTGGTACGAAAAAAGACCCTCTGAAATCCTAAAATCTTATGTATTAGAAGGTGATTTATACAATGCCACTTCAAACTACGAGAATCGTGAGTATTTTTTTGACTTTCAGGTTGTGAGTCGTACAAGGCTAATTGATTACTTTGTCAACATTCATGAAACAGAAAGTGTCTATGTACCCTATTTTTTAAAATATAAAGATAATTTGGCATCAACTTGGGAAAACGTTCAAGACCTTGAAAAATGTAAAGTAGGAGACTACTTGTATCTACATGGGGTAGAGTCCGAATCTAGCTTTGAGCTTATATTATCTTATGAAAAAGAAAAGATTTGTCTCCATTACTTAGCAATTCTATATTACCCTGCTGACTATGAAACTGTTATTACAAGATATTGTTTCAATCCTAAAGAGCAGAAGTTATTTGAAACATTGATAGAAAAAGCCAGTGAAATAACAGATGATTCAATGGACTCACTAGGAGATAATCAGATTTTCGGTGCTGAATATTGGTAATTTCTTTTAATCAAGTTTAAAGCTAAAAAAAAGGACACCGTGCCGTGTCCTTTTTTCTTCCAAACTCTCGATAGCTAGAGACTAACTTTCCACGCCAACCTCCTAAACTCTATGCTTTACATCCGCATAGACACAATAGATAAATTTATCCAAAACAAGCATACAGAATCGCTCTACTTATTGGTTTGGCACACTGGTAACTTATATCCTACTAATCAAGAGACATCAGTCAAAACGCCGTATAAGCGTACTGATATTCACTTATACTATTGGAGAAAGTATCGATGACAACACTAAAAAATAAAGTCGCGATTGTAACCGGTTCATCAAAAGGTATCGGCGCGCAAATAGCCTTATCGCTCGCAAAATCAGGGGCTAAAACCGTCATTAATTATGCAAATGATGACGTAGCAGCGAATGATATCGTAAGTCAGATTAAATCAGCAGGCGGTGAAGCCATTGCCGTGCAAGCTGATGTCAGCAATACCAAGCAAGTCGAAGTAATGTTTGATGCCACTATCAGCGCGTTTGGTAAGCCAGATATTTTGGTCAATAGCGCAGGTATAATGATTAATAAACCCATTGCCGAGACCACCGACGAAGACTTTGATCGTATATTTGCTATTAATGTAAAAGGCACGTTCAACACATTGCGTGAAGCCGCGACTAAACTCAATGACGGTGGCCGTGTTGTAAACCTCTCAAGTACGACCACTCGCATGCTGCTACCTAGTTACGGCACTTACTGTGCGACCAAAGGCGCGGTCGATCAGCTGACCAGAATCTTTGCTAAAGAAGTTGGCGCGCGCAACATCACGGTCAATGCAGTATCTCCCGGCCCTACGGACACTGAGCTATTTCATCAAGGCAAATCGGATGACACGGTAGAGAGACTTGCTAGCATGTCACCGTTTAACCGTATCGGTGAACCAGTTGATATCGCTCGTGTGGTGGCATTTTTAGTCAGTGAAGAAGCAGCTTGGGTTACTGGACAAAATATCGGCGCAAACGGCGGTATTGCCTAATAGCGTGATTGAAATGCTTTATTAAAGATATATGTTGATCAGATATCAAAATAGAAAGCTATACAGAAAGTTATCACATAAAAAAAGGACACCTTGCGGTGTCCTTTTTTTCAATCAAATACTTAGTCGTTAAAAATTACTCTTCAACGCCAGCATCTTGACCTTTATATTTTGCGTTTGCGTAGTCCCAGTTCACTAGCTTGTCTAGGAACGTGTCAACATAGTCAGGACGACGGTTACGGTAATCTACATAGTACGCGTGTTCCCATACATCACAAGTCAATACCGCTACTTGGTCATGTGCAAGTGGGGTATCAGCGTTAGCTGTCTTAGCGATTGACAATTTGCCACCGACTTTGTCAGCGACTAGCCATGCCCAACCTGAACCAAACTGAGTCAATGCTGCGTTTTTGAACTCTTCACGGAACTTGTCGTAGCTACCGAAATCTTCTTCGATTTTTGCTTTTAGATCGCCAGTAGGTTCGCCGCCGCCGTTCGTTGGCGTCATGCAGTTCCAGTAGAACGTGTGGTTCCATACTTGAGCTGCTTGGTTGAACATACCTTGCTTGCTGTCATCTTTAGCAGTCGCTACGATGATTTCTGGCAATGTTTTGTCTTCTAGACCAGAACCTGGCAACATGTCTTTTAGCTTGTTTACATAAGCAGCATGGTGCTTGTCATGATGATACTCTAGCGTTTCGGCACTGATATGTGGCTCTAGTGCGTCTTTTGCATATGGTAGGTCTGGTAAAGTAATATTTGACATAATTATTTTATCCTTGCTGTTTAGCCGTTAGTTTATAAAAACTTGCTTATAGAAACTGAATTTTACGCTATTTTTACACCGCAAAAAACACTATAAAATAGCGGACTAAATTGGCTGAGTTTATTGTTTGAAATGAACTTTATCGCTTGATACACGGTACTGCTCAATACAATATCACGTATCATTATGAATCCAAAATTAACCTAGCGGTTACTTATTGCTATTATTCTTCGCCAAAAAGCCAAGTCTCTGACTTTATAGACTTTTATTAACTTAATATTCACAAGCTATAAGATATAATTCACTGTAGCTTGGTATCTATTATAGCAATAGTGGCCAATAATATCAGTTACCAAATGTTATAGCCCGTACAATCTGTATAGCGATTGGTTATTTATTAAGCAGTAACTGCGCCCACTCCAAACTCATGCGTTATCATGATTAATATAACTACTTCAATCGACAAACAATTTATCAATTAGCGCTACAGAAGATAAATAAAGCTCACTCGAATAATAATTTTTCATCATTTTCATATAACGGACTGACTCTATGAGCACCACTGATACCTCGTTAACTGCTACCAATCCGACATCTGGTAACCAATGGGTACTGGCCAGCAACAATAAAGGCAAATTGGCTGAGTTTAAACGGCTATTTGCCAAAGCGAACTTGGACGTGACGATTGTCCCGCAAGGTCAGCTCGATATCGAAGATGCGATCGAGGATGGTTTAAGCTTTGTAGAAAACGCCATTATTAAAGCCCGTCATGCGAGCCGTATCAGTGGGCTGCCTGCTATTGCTGATGATTCAGGACTGTGCGTGCCTGTACTAGGTAATGCGCCAGGTATCTACTCTGCTCGCTACGCTGGTGAGCACGGCAACGATAGTAAAAACAATGCCAAGCTCATCGCTGACTTGCAGCCTATCCGCGCAGCAAATCCAGATACTCCGATCAAAGGTATGTTCGTTTGCGTACTGGCAATGGTGCGTCATGCTGATGATCCGCTACCGATTGTCACCCAAGGATTATGGCATGGCGAGATTTCAGAGACAGCGCATGGTGACGGCGGTTTTGGCTATGATCCATTGTTTTGGTTACCTGACTTGCAAGCCAGTGCGGCTAGTCTGAGCGCTGCTGATAAAAACAGCATCAGCCATCGTGGTCAGGCAATCCAGCAGCTATTGGCGCAGCTACCTTTATAAGTATTTTATAGCGGTTCTATCCATAACTATCCGTAAGTGCGCTTAATGCTCATAGTGCGCTTACAACCTTATCGCTGTTTTTTATCCATTATCTGATTTATTGAATACGAATATGGCTAACCCTTTATATAAAATTAAGCTATATAAGAGCAAGCAACATAAGGAAACATGCTGTCAAAGAGATAATTTTTACTTTAATAAACAGATAGATTATACTGTTCTACTTTTAAAATTTTGTTGAAATCCGTTATTTGGCTGTATAATTCACCAAAAAGCGTTATTATGCGGTGCATTAACGGTTTATTATCGATATTTGATAGCATGGACAACCTCAGCAGGTTCACCTTTTGGTATCAGCGGCGATTGCTACTGGCACTGAATTTGACGTTGTGCGCTATCGCTATTCCCTATTTATTTCAACGGCAGCCCGTCGTACATGCCCGTAATTTGAGGCGCGGTCTGTCTATTACAATTTAACCCTAAGTACTATTTCATTAATCAAACGTACTACTTAATCCTAAAGGTGTAATTAACATGGCTACAGATTTACAAGTCACAACCAACAAGCTATCTAATAAAGAAACCCAGCTAACGGTTAAAGTGCCCGTTGAAAAAATTCAAAACAAAGTTGAAGGCCGTATTCGCCAAGTTGCGAAAACTGCCAAGATTGACGGTTTCCGTAAAGGTAACGTCCCTATGTCACACATCCGCTCTCAGTACGGTGCTGGCATTCAACAAGAAGTTATCAACGATGTCATCCGTGATACTGTATTTGAAGCGATCAAATCTGAAGACATCCGTGCTGTTGGCATGCCTAACATCGACGACGTAAAACTTGAAGACGATTTCTTGGTATATCAAGCCACTGTTGAAATCTTCCCAGAAGTTGACGTACAAGGTATCGATGAGATCGAAGTTGAGCGTCACACTGCACAAGTGAGTGAAGAAGACGTTGACACCATGATCGAAAACCTACAAAAGCAACGTGAAGAATTCGTTGAGAAAAAGGGCATGGCTGCGAAAGACAACCAAGTAACTTTTGACTTTGAAGGCTCTATCGACGGCGAAAAATTCGAAGGCGGCTCTGCTGAAGACTTCAAACTGGTTATCGGTAGCAACCAAATGATTCCTGGCTTTGAAGCAGGTATCAAAGGCATGAAAGCTGGCGAAGAAAAAATCATCGAAGTGACTTTCCCAGAAGATTACCAAGCTGAAAACTTGGCTGGTAAAGAAGCTCAGTTCAAAATCAACGTAAAATTGGTTGAAAAATCTAAGCTACCTGAAATCGACGATGCGTTCCTTGAGCTATTCGGCGTAAAAGAAGGCGGCGTTGAAAAACTAAAAGACGACGTACGCAAAAACATGGAACGCGAAATCAAAAACGCTGCGCGTAGCCAAGTTAAGCAAGCGACTTTTGACGCATTGCTAGAAAAGAACGAGTTTGATGTACCAAACGCGATGCTAGAGCAAGAAATCGAGCGTCAACGCAACATGATGATGCAACGTTTTTCTCAGCAGTTCGGCGCAAATGCTGATAGCTTCGATAAAGACATGCTGCCAAATGAGCTATTTGAAGAGCAAGCGCTACGTGCTGCCCGTCTTGGCATCATCGTTGCCCGTGTTATCGATACTAAAGGCTTAGAAGTAGATCAAGAGCGTGTAGAAACCTTTATCAAAGAAGCTGCTGAAAACTACGAAGATCCAGCAGAAGTTATCGAGTACTATACCAATGATAAGCAGCAGCGCGCTAACATTGAGTCTGTTGTACTAGAAGACCAAGTAGTAGATTACTTGATCGCTCAAGGTAAAGTAACTGACAAAGAAGTTAGCTACCAAGACTTGCTAGCTGCTCAGCAACAACAGCAGCAAGCAATGTAATTGATACGACAAGCTGTCTTTTTAGATATGCTGTAGTCGGTTATCAAAACTAAAATGCGCCCCCGACCTTTTGATCGGGGGCGCATTTTTTATGGCGTTCGCTAGCTAAATAAAATCAGCCACAACTATCGAACCTACAAGCATCGATTCTATAAACATCGTACCCGTACTATAAAGCGCGCTTTATACCAAAACAGGTGCAAATACGGCGCTCAATCCTAGCAGTACCAGCCCACGCTGTAGCCATAAGCTATCACTAAAGCGTTGCTGCAACTGCTGACTAACCAGCGTACCAACTGCATATAGCGCTAGCATCGTGACCATCATCCCTGCATAAAATCCTATCTGACCGCTCACACCAACATTCGCTGGTACTTCCATCGCGTGTGCCATGCCATGAAACACTGCCAAACCACCAAAACCAAACAATGACAGCTGCTGAATACTTGGCGTGCGTGCTGTATGAGTCTGCGCAGAGAATGCCTCTTGTCTGCTTTTTTGGCTCATCAAGACCATAGCCAATACGACCACCGACAGTGATATGGCCACTTCAATCAACCCAGATGATGCAGAAAACGCGATACCGCCAATTAGCACGCCAGCCGTGCCCAATATCGCACCCAATGACAATCCTGCCGTCAATGACATCATGCCTAAGCGCTGCTTTTGCAGGCCATAAAACAACATGCCCATGCCGACTGCCAAAAACAGATGATCAAAGCCAGTCACTGGATGCATCAGTCCTGCTTGCAACGTACCTAACAACGATGGCGCTTGCGTGGTAGTCGAATGAATATGCCCTGAATGTGCTTGCGCCAATGACGGTAGCATTAGTGACGTCATCATCACAGCCGAACCAGACACGATATGACGAGCTGAGAACGCTTGTGAAAAGCGAGAGTTTTCGATGTGAAGACCTTTTGTACACTGTGTCATGCGGTTTTTCCTTATTTTTTATATTTTAATAGTAAAAGCTCATCTGCTCTTTAGGCAAGCATGCCATGTTCTTTGATAAAGGCGATAATCTCATTTAGCCCATCGCCTGTTTTCATATTGCTAAAGACAAAAGGTTTGTCGCCACGCATTTTTTTGGCATCGCGTTCCATCACCTCAAGCGAAGCACCAACCATTGGGGCAAGGTCAGTCTTATTGATAATCAACAAATCAGACTTGGTAATGCCGGGGCCACCTTTACGAGGTATCTTATCGCCTGCAGAGACATCAATGACGTACAAGGTCAAATCAGACAGCTCTGGGCTAAATGTCGCGGCTAGATTGTCACCACCTGACTCAATGATAATCAACTCTAACCCTTCAAAAGTCGATTGTAGCTCAGCAATCGCAGTCAGATTAATAGAAGCATCTTCGCGAATAGCTGTATGCGGACAGCCGCCCGTCTCTACACCGCGGATACGCTCAGCAGGCATGGCATTATTGCGGGTCAAAAACTCTGAATCTTCTTTGGTATAGATGTCATTGGTCACCACCGCCATATTGACCGTATCACGCAGGTTTTGGCATAGCCTTAAAGTCAAAGCAGTTTTACCACTACCAACTGGCCCGCCAATACCAAGGCGTAAGCACGATAAGGCAGAAGACGGTTTCTGGCTGTTGCTATTAGTCTGTACGTCTGATGCAGTGTGAGAGTTTTGTGGTTTAAGCGGAGTTAGAGACATATTAATTTCCTAAAACAGTTTGTATATTAATAAGTATAAATAGAAATGAATTTATAGCTATGAGCGGAACAACCGACTGTATTGCTCCTCATGCATGCTTGAGAGAATAGCCAAATTGGGCAAATTATTCGAGATATTAAGCGATTCATAGAGGTCTTGGCATAGCTGCTGACAGTCCGACTCTTCACTATTACCTACAGTATTGGCCGTGTTTGTCGACATAACTAGAGCATCAAAGACATGCTGTACGTCATCGCTTAGAGCATCGACCTGAGCACCCAAATCGCTTTGTAATTGCCACAGAATACGCTGACCTGCCATCTGTCCTAGCGGCACTGTCTTCACAGCAGCGAGCACCATGTTCTCTAATTGCGCAAATCCATAAGTAGTCATTGACTGCGCTAGTGGCAGCTGCCAATGCTGAGCAATATGAGCAAATAGCGGCAAAAATCCATCTTCAGGTATTTCGGCCGGTATGCCAAGACTCAGGACTTCGTTGAGCCAAGACACCATGGCTTGTGCCAACTGCTGCGACTCCAGTACAAACTCTTTACTTTCTAGGCCAGCGTGATAATCATGTGCTAAATTTGCTGCTAGCGCTTCATGACCTTGGCTGAGTGCGCACATTATCAGCCCTAATACAGGCAGCTCGTAGCCAATCACCGCAAGCGCTAGATAGTCCTGCATAAATGTAAGCGTACTAGCTTCATCAGAGACAACCCCTGACTCAATCGCTGACTCCACACCTTGCGAATAGGTATAGCTACCAATCGGCAAATTGCTCGATGCCAGCATCAGTAGCTGTCCAAGTTGGGCAGATTGAGCAGGCTGAGCACTGGTATCAACCATCATTCGAACGACCTACAAGCGCATCATGATGACTATGGCTATGTCCGTGGCTGTGGCTTTCATCATGGCTATGGTCATGACTTTCCTTATGACTATGAGAGTCACTATGCGAATGTGCATGTGAGTGAGAGTGGCCATGCGCATGCCCTTGGCCCGTTTGATAAGCGCCTGTCTCAGGCTCAAATGGCACTGAGGTAGACTCGATATGTAGACCGAGGTTTTCTAACATTTGTGCAAGTACATGATCATTTTCAAAATATAAGGCATAGCCTGCATCACCCTGATCAAAACTGTGGTCAAACATCAATGGCACATGACGGTTGCCCAAATGATAAGCGCCTTTCATTAGTAAAAAGTCATTAGCAGCAGTCACCTTAGTCACGGCTTGTGGCTTGGCGATGACTTGCATCAACTCCCCTGATTCATTGATAAGAACATCATCACCTTTTAAGACGCCTGTACGAGGCAGGTCAACACCAACTACCTCACCTGAAACAGTAATGGCTCTAAAGCGAGAATGCTGACGAGTATCAAAGTCTAACAGCAGATAATCATCGGCTTGATACTGTTCTGCCAATTGCGCTTTTTGGATATCGCTAAGTGTACTTAAACGGGTATTAAATATTTTCATTATTCTTCTCTGGCTATTGTTGCTCAAACTATTGGTCAATAGTATTGATGGTAAAAGTGTTGGGAATAAAGACGCGATCTCACTCAAGAAACCAACTGACTATTGGCATACATGGTTTATGGCTCCCTGTCTGTCCTAGAGATCCTATAAACGTGCATCATAAGCTCTAAAATAAAAAGTAACGCTGTGCCATGGGTAGTACATCAGCTGGCTCACAGGTGAGTGTCTTACCATCAGCGCGTACTTCATAGGTCTCAGGATTGATATCCATATCTGGACAATAGCTGTTAAAGCGCATATCACTTTTACGAATTTTACGGATGCCGTGTACTGGCTGAATAACTTTGGTCAGCCCAAGCTGCTTATCTACTTGTTTGTCGATCGCCGCTTGCGACATAAAGGTAATGCTGGTCTGAGCAACCGATTTTGGATATGTAGCAAACATAGGACGATAATGCACAGGCTGAGGGGTGGGAATAGAGGCATTGATATCGCCCATTGGCACCGCAGCGATGAGTCCGCCTTTTATAACGCACTCAGGTTTTACCCCAAAAAACTTGGGCGACCATAGCACCATATCTGCCCATTTTCCCACTTCGATGGAGCCAACCATATCGCTGATACCGTGAGTAATCGCAGGGTTTATTGTATATTTTGCGATATAACGTTTGATACGGAAGTTATCGTTGTCCGCGCTTTGGTCATAGTCTGTCAAAGTGATGTACTGTTGCTCATCTTCAATGATAGCCGTTGCATCTGGTGCTAGATGGCCACGTTGAACTTTCATTTTGTGCGCGGTTTGCCATGTACGGATGACTACTTCACCCACCCGCCCCATCGCTTGTGAATCACTACTCATCATCGAGATTGCGCCCAAATCATGCAAGATATCTTCTGCGGCGATGGTTTCCTGACGAATACGGCTCTCAGCAAAGGCCACGTCTTCAGCAATAGCAGGACTCAGGTGATGACAAACCATCAGCATATCGAGATGCTCATCAATGGTATTGACGGTGTATGGTCGAGTTGGGTTGGTTGAAGATGGCAGCACATGCGACTCGCCAATAGCCTTTAGAATATCGGGCGCATGGCCACCGCCTGCCCCTTCAGTATGAAAAGTATGAATACAGCGGTTTTTAAAAGCAGCGAGCGTACTTTCGAGATAGCCACTTTCATTTAAAGTATCGGTATGAATGGCCACTTGCACATCATAGTCGTCAGCGACACTCAAGCAATTATCGATGGCTTGCGGCGTTGTACCCCAATCTTCATGTAGTTTTAGCCCTACGGCACCTGCTTCTATTTGTTCAGCAATAGGTTCTGGTACACTCACATTACCTTTACCCAGTAGTCCAATATTCATAGGGATACTATCAGTAGACTTTAGCATCGAGGCAATATGATACGCCCCCGGTGTACAGGTAGTGGCAAGCGTACCTTGAGCTGGCCCTGTACCGCCGCCTAGCATCGTCGTTACCCCTGACATAAGCGCCGTCTCGCATTGCTGAGGCGCGATAAAGTGGATATGACTATCGACGCCACCTGCTGTCAGGATTTTGCCTTCGCCAGAGATAATTTCGGTAGCTCCGCCAATAGGAATATCGATGGCGGGCTGGATATCAGGATTGCCCGCTTTGCCAATGGCACTGATACGACCATCTTTGATACCGATATCCGCTTTATAGATGCCTGTATAGTCAACGACCAATGCATTGGTAATAACTGTATCGGCAACTTCTGCGCCCAGTAATTGTCCTTGACCCATGCCATCACGGATGACTTTACCACCACCAAATTTGACTTCTTCACCTTTAATTTCAATAGGCTTGCTGCTGCTTTCACCACTTTGCGACGTATCCGCTTGGTCAACAGCTGTATCTTTATGACTGGTTAAATCCGCTTCAACCTGTAGCCAAAGCTCGGTATCGGCAAGACGGACTTTGTCACCTGTGTTAGGGCCAAAATGCTCAGCATAAATGCGACGACTGACTCGTTTTTGCGAAGTAGCAGTTGCCTTTTTATCAGTGGCTCTCTCTGATGTTTCGTCGGGATGAGCGGCGCCCATGACACGCCCAGCAAAACCATATACATCTTGCTTACCAGCGTATGCTACCAATTCGACTTCCCGCGATTGGCCCGGCTCAAAACGTACGGCGGTGCCAGAGATAATATTGAGACGAAACCCCCGAGTTTGCTCTCTGTCAAAACTCAAGGCATCATTGACTTCATAAAAGTGATAATGCGAGCCGATTTGGATAGGTCTATCACCAGTATTACTGACACTGATGGTCTGTACCTGTCGCCCTTGGTTTAAGATAATATCGCCATCTTGGATATGGTATTCGCCTGCTTGCATGGTAGCCGCCTTATTCTATAGTGAGCATTTCAGTGCTATAACAATGGTATACAGCGTTACACGATGGGATTATGTACTGTGACCAGTTTGGTGCCATCAGGAAAGGTCGCCTCGATTTGCACTTCATCTACCATCTCTGCGACACCTTCCATGACATCATCAGCAGACAAATACGTAGCACCTTCACTCATCAATTCAGCAACTCTTTTACCATCTCGTGCGCCTTCCATCAGCAGCATACTGATATAAGCGATGGCTTCGGGATAATTGAGTTTGACACCGCGATTTTTGCGACGCTCAGCCACCATACCAGCCGTAAATAGCATGAGTTTGTCTTTTTCTGTTGGGGTCAGGTGCATGACAATTCCTTATTGTACTTATCATTATATTTATAGCAGGTTAGAGGTTTTCAAAGCATTTGATATCGATTAAAAATAGTCGCAATATATCTTAGTTTCATTATTAAAAGCGGTCGTATTAGGTGTCCCAAATACGTGGACGACAAGGCTCAAGTTGCCACCAATGATCTCGCAAGACTTCTCTCAGCTGATAAAACGCTTCAAAACAACCACGTACATCTGAGCCGATGTAGCGGATATTGATCGCTTGGCAATTATGAGTGCAGTAGACAGGCAGTTGTGCTTGAGCAATGACTTGACGTAATGCTACGACAGTATTATCTAGATAGCGGGTCAATGATTGCTTGATAGTTGCTTGGGCTGTTTCGGTCGATTGCATAGTCTGTGACGCGGAGAGTGCAAGATTGTCATGGACATCGCTTAAGCTTGGTACTGCCCAAAACGATCCATAAATATGCTGGTTCGCTAATCCTAAATTTGAGGTAAACCAGCGACTTTGTGCTGCCTGCGCCACTCGCTCAGCAACGATAACCTTGCCATCTCGGTAGATATTCAATCCAGTATGATAACGCCCTTGCAAAAACTGCTCGTCGTAAGCTTGTCGCCCAAATACGCTAATCTCCCATGTTAGTAGACTAGATGAATCTGTCAAATCGAAGCGACTCACTGCATGCATATTGGCTTCGTTATAAATGATACTCTCTTGCGGCAGCCATTCTAAACGGGTATGTACTGCGAGTTTGGCCTGTACATGTTGGCTTGCATAGGCAGCTATTTCATTTTGACCCATACTTTGATGAGCAACGTCGCTGCCTAAAGAAGATTTATGTTTTTGACTGACACTGTCCTTGCCGTACCATTTACCTGCCCCTGGTGTGGTGATAACAGTATGGCTACCACTATCTAAGTTTAGGTCTATGGTCAGCGTATCACCGCCTGCGATACCTGCTGGCGGGTATAACATCAGTATGTGACAAATACCCTGCTGTACGCTTGGCTCAGGATACAGAGCACGCTGTACCATCAAGGCACCCGTATGCTTACGATGATAAAGCCGCGTTTTTGAGTTATCAGCCGTACCCTCTTTGGCCGTACTTGTACTGCTAACAGTGTCAAAGCTTAATGCTAAAGAAGAGGCCCAACTCATTTTATATACTCATTTACCAATTAAATATGTTTCAGTATTTTGTATGGCAGCTATCATCTGCTATCCGTTAAAAACTCTATTGCCAATCGTTAACTACCGTTCATTAGCGACAGTAATATCAGCATAATAACGGAGAAATACAGCGTACACCATTTATTGTGCACAGCGCACCATGATAAATCAAAGCGTCAATGTTTTTATTGATACAAGCATTATGCCAACTCTCAATAGCAGATAATCAAATAGACAACCTTACCGGCTCAAAACTTTGATTTGTCTGTGCTTTTTTCTATTTAACTTAAATGATAAAAACAACACTATATTTCTAGCTATTTTCTAAACGTTTTTTGAGCCTCAGTCATTTATAAAATTAGCAGATATTTGCACCAAAACAGTACATTTTGTCCATAACAGTGCATTTTTTAGCGCTATTGTTAGCGCAATATCCTCAGAGGATATTAGATAAGCAAAAATACTAAACGCATAACTATTTGCAGGCTCAGTCAGTAAGATAGGTAGATTGTAGGGCTATTAATCAGGTATTCTATGTTAAAAAGTCAGGTCAAACATGATTTACGCTCTTTGTATCGATATAGACACTGTAGATACAGGTACTATCAATATCTGTACGACTTGATAATAGATAAGATAGTATTTATCTACTTCTAGACGCATTTTTAGTATAAGTTTCAATATAAGCAATGAGTCCTAGCAATATCGGAGAGTCACTTTTTCAGCTATTTTATGCACAAACCAGTTTTATAGGCTTGAATAGTGAGCGCAGCCCCCTTATAAACAACCCATTAGTCAAAAACTACTAGACAATAAAATCATTCAATCCATTTTTATTTTATACATTTATCGATAGGACTTTTCTATGACAGATTATGATCGCATCACTGCCAACCCGCATTTTGATATGCTGATGAGTGCGCACAAAGAAGTACAGACCACACAAGCGGCTTTAGTACCTATGGTGGTTGAACAGTCCTCACGCGGTGAACGCTCGTTTGATATTTTTTCACGCCTATTACGTGAGCGCGTTATCTTTTTGACCGGTCAGGTCGAAGACAACATGGCTAACCTTATCGTTGCCCAGTTACTATTCTTAGAAGCTGAAAACCCTGACAAAGATATCCATTTGTATATCAACTCACCAGGCGGCTCAGTAAGCGCTGGCTTGGCTATTTTTGATACCATGAACTTCATCAAACCTGAAGTATCTACTATCTGTATGGGCGGTGCTTATAGCATGGGTTCATTCCTATTAGCCGCTGGTCAAAAAGGCAAGCGCTATTCACTTGCTAATGCTCGTGTCATGATTCACCAGCCTTCAGGCGGCGCGCAGGGTCAAGCAACTGATATCGAAATTAACGCTCGTGAAATCCTTAAAACTCGTGCACGTCTAAATAGTATCTTAGCTGAGCGCACTGGTCAGCCAGTAGAAAAAATCGAAAAAGACGTTGAGCGTGATTATTGGTTAGATGCTCAAGAAGCCAAAGAGTATGGTTTGGTTGACGAAGTATTAGAGCGTCGCCCTGAGTCTTTGTAATCTAAGCATTAATGTGATGCCTCTTCATTTAGAGTGCAATCATAAGACCTTTTATAGTTTATTTGCCGTACGATAAACCGTTATCAATGTCATGCCCGACTATTAGAGGGTATGACCATTGAATGAATACGATAATCGATCTACTACAAATAAACTAACCAGTTTTAAATTTTAGGAGCGCCTTTTATGGCAGAAGATAATACCCCGCAATGTTCGTTTTGCGGTAAAGCCAAAAGCGATGTACAGCAACTGATTGCTGCTGACGATGCCAATATCTGCAATGAATGTATCGAGCTATGTACTGACTTAATCGCAGACAGCGCAGAGCACGGTGATGATGATAGCGAAGTAGATACTTCTTGGGTCAATAAAAAACTACCAACGCCAAAAGAGCTGCGTGCCAAGCTTGATGAATATGTCATCGGTCAGGACGCTGCCAAAAAAGCATTGGCTGTTGCCGTCTATAACCATTACAAACGTCTAAAAGTTAGCCAAACGCTAGCTAACGACAGCAAAAAAGCCAAGATCGGCGCTGACGATGCAATGGTAGAATTGGCTAAGAGTAATATCTTGCTAATCGGTCCAACTGGTTCTGGTAAGACATTACTTGCGCAAACCTTGGCTCGTCTGCTAGATGTGCCTTTTGCGATGGCTGATGCTACAACGTTGACCGAAGCTGGTTATGTTGGTGAAGACGTTGAAAACATCGTACAAAAGCTACTTCAGGCTTCTGACTATGATGTAGCCAAAGCTGAGCAAGGTATCATCTATATTGATGAAATCGACAAAATCAGTAAAAAAGGTGACAATCCATCTATCACCCGTGATGTATCAGGTGAAGGCGTACAGCAAGCGTTGCTAAAGCTAATCGAAGGTACTGTGGCTGCTATCCCGCCGCACGGTGGTCGTAAGCACCCGCAGCAAGAGCTGATCCAAGTTGATACCAGCAACATCCTAATCATCGTTGGCGGCGCGTTTGCTGGACTTGATAAAGTCATTCAGCAACGTACCGAAAAAGGCGGTATCGGCTTTAACGCTGATGTCAGCTCAAAAGACGACAGCCGTCGCAGCTCAGACTTGCTACAAGAAGTCGAGCCAGAAGATTTGATCAAGTTTGGTCTGATTCCTGAGCTGATCGGTCGTCTACCTGTACTTGCAGCGCTAAAAGAGCTTGATGAAGAAGCACTGGTACAAATCTTGACGGAACCTAAGAACGCACTGGTAAAACAGTACAAGTACTTGTTTGACATGGAAGGTGCTGAAATTAGCTTTACTCAAGAAGCCCTAGATGCCATCGCCAAAAAAGCAATGGAGCGCAAGACAGGTGCTCGTGGTCTACGTTCAATTGTAGAAAACGCCCTGCTTGAGACTATGTATGAGCTACCTTCTATGGAAAATGCTAAAACTGTAATGGTTGATGCGGACGTTATCAATGAAGGTAAAGTACCTAAAATTGCTTAATTTATAATTAATATAAACAGTCCGTTATCATTAACGGACTACTAAAAAGCGTCTGGCTAAATTAGCTCAGGCGCTTTTTTTATGCCTATTATTTAACCAATTTGTTTGTTAGATAGCTTGCCTACTAGATAACTCGTCTATTGAAAATTGGCGACATTCATTACGTCTACTCTGAAATGACAGCAGCGTTTATCAATCTCGAGTAAACGTCAGTGCAAACCATGCTAATGTAGATAGACTATTTTGACCTTTATACTTTATTTCTATATACCGCAAGATATAGCCCGTACAACCCATATGATTAATAAGACAAAGGATTGTTTACTATGCTCAACCATGTGACCGCTATGGCGACTTCATTGCGCCAACATTTACCGTTTTCTTCTAACTATGCTTCATTGGATGACTCGGACGTTGAATCCTACTATCGCAACCATGTCGCTGCCGTTACGGGCGCAGGCTCTGGTATGGGACGTGAGTTGGCCATTCACTTAGCGAAAATGGGCTGTCATGTTGCACTATCGGACATCAATCCTGAACAGCTGGCAGCGACCAAACAGTTACTTGCCAATTATAATGTCAACGTCACTATGACCGTACTCGATGTGTCAGACAATAAAGCTGTAGAATCGTGGGCTGATAGTGTCATGAGCGATCATGGCAAAGTAAATTTCATCTTTAATAATGCAGGTGTCGCGCTCTACTCTACTGTCGAAGGCAGTAGTATTAGTGAGCTTGAATGGGTAATGAATATTAATTTTTGGGGCGTGGTTTACGGCACTAAAGCGTTTTTACCGTTAATCAAAAACAGCGTTAAACAGAGCCAGTTTGGCGAACATGGACATATTATCAATATCTCAAGTCTATTTGGTTTGACCGCTCAGCCATCACAGTCAGCCTATAACTCTAGTAAATTTGCCGTACGCGGCTTCACAGAGAGCTTACGCCAAGAGCTAAATATTCAGAACTGCGGGGTATCAGCGACTTGTATCCATCCGGGCGGGATCAAAACCAATATTGCCAACAGCGCGCGCGGCAATGAGAGCATCCATGATATTGGCATGAGTACTGGGCCCAAAGCCATCAGAAGTTTTAATAAGTTTTTAAAATTCGATGCCGATGAAGCGGCTTGGATTATCCTACATGCCGCAGCGACTAATCAGCAGCGCTGCCTGATTGGTAACGATGCCAAGATGATTGATGCCATCCAACGTGTATTTCCTTCACATTATAGCCAAGTGCTGAACGACTTCCATCAACTGTCCCGCAAACTAAAACCACGTCGTCATAAGAAGTTAAAGACAGTCGAATAATATTTTATAAACACTCCCTACTTCATGGGAAATTGATAAATTTATATGTAAAAAGCCCAGCTATAGTCGTAGCTGGGCTCTTTTAAGCGTTGTTATTACTGATTAAGGATAAGACTGAGTTTGGAGATTGTTGATGATATTTTAACTCAATACTTCAAAGATTAAGGAAGCTTCATATCACCAGCGACTAACCAGCCCAGACGGCGCATAATATAAGCCACTAACCCTGCAATCACCGCAGGCAATACAAACATCAATAGAATAATCGCTGCCCATAATTGACCAGTGCTCATAATCTCTTGTGACGCTTCAATCACCCCAAACACACCGACCAAACCAGCAGTACCCATACCCGCACCTGTCGCGGTGCAAGCTAATCCAAAACCAACGGTTGCGATAGGCCCAACGATAGCACTAGCAATGACAGCAGGCAGTAAAACGATGGGCTTTTTAAGCACGTTAGGGATTTGCAGCATACTGGTACCCAAGCCCTGAGAGATGACACCACTAACGCCATTGTCTTTAAAACTTGCGACAGCAAAGCCAATCATATGCGCTGCACAGCCTACCACTGCTGCCCCACCAGCCAATCCACCAAGCCCGATGGCAATACAAATGGCTGCACTCGACGTTGGAAGGGTCAATAAAATACCAACCACCACAGCGATAACGATACCCATTAGAAGAGGCTGTAATTCGGTAGCGGCATGAATACCCTGACCAATAGCTGCGACCCCCGCTACGATAGGCGGATTGAGCAAGGCGCAAACTAAAAGAGCAATACCGCATACAATTAAGGGCACCAATAAAATATCAAGCTTCGTTTTACCAGCGACCCAAGTGCCAGCACGATAAGCAAACACAGAGGTCAAATAAGCACCGATTGGATTACCCGGTAATGCTACAAAAGTTGCGGGCCCACCCACTTGCGGCGTAAAGAGTGTTCCTGCCATTAGTGCTTCGGAATGAGCACCGAGCATACCCGCTACGAGGCAGCTAAGCATCACTAGCGTTGGCGCTTTGAGATAGTAAGCGATACCTACCCCGATACCAGCACCCATTAATATCGAGGCAAGCTTTCCGACTGCGACCAATGCTGACAAATCTAACCAGCCACCGATTTGCGAGATAATTAGACCTGCGATCAACGTGACAAATAGCCCGAGAGCCATACCAGTAAAAGCATCGATAAAGTATTTTTGAAAGAACGCTTTAATAATGCCTGCTTGCGGTGTTACTGAGTTAGATACCGTCATAACCATACTCTTAATGGACGTTTAATAGGATAAAACAGCTAGAAAGCTTTTGATAAAATAAAGAGATAAAAAAAGCGTCATTACGACGCTTTTTTAATAAATACAATAACTGTAAACGACTGAACCTAGCGACGCTGCTCAACGATAATAGAGTCTATACCGTTATTTTGTAGGCGCTGCTGTGCTGTCGTTACTGCTTGACGGTTATTCAAAGGACGTGAGATGACTTGATAAATTGGCAAGCCATTACCCGTCGTGTTTTTGACCACGCGAGCATCGACACCCGCCATCAGTACTTGCGCACGGCGACGATCCGCTTCATCTGCATCACTAAAGCTATTAATCTGCAAGATGTAGGTCGCTGCAGGTTTGGCAGCTTGGATGCTTGCCGTACCTGCTGCTGCATTGTTGTTACGGGTTGCAGCGTTGCTAGTAGCAGGCGGCGTACCATCATAGGTTGCATCTTCTTCAACGACAACGATATCCTCACTCGACCCAGCATTATTACTACCAGCAGGTTCGACAGTCGCATTTTCCGAACCACCGAAGCTGCCCGTTTCTGTACTGCCTGCATCGCTCTCTGGTTGAGTCACAACGACGTCTGGTTCAAACGCACCGATATCACCTATTTGATCATTATCAATATCAGCGATATCTTCATCAGGGATGGTTGCCATCTCTTGATTAGGTAAAATATCGTAGAACTCATAATCGCCATTGTCGGTATCAGTATCCACACGTGGCTGTACTTGGCGATCAGGATCATTGTCAGCACTACCATCAGCGGGACTGAAATTGAATAATGGTGAGAGGTAGATAAACACCCCGATCATAAGGGTCAATATGGCCCCAACAAACATCCACAATAAGCCTGATACGCTACTTGATTTGCGCTTTTCTGTCGCGCCTTTAGGTTTTTTGGCTAGCATGGATCTCGTTCTCCCTACTGGATTTAACTATCATCATCGAATTAATGCTATCAGCTGTCTATACTCATGTCACATATTAGAAAAGCACTACATGCTAGACGGTGCAGACAAGCCTAGCAGACTAAGCCCATTTGCCAATACCTGTCTAACGGCTTTTGACAGACGTAAACGTGCTTGCATTAAGTCTAGCTCATCTTGACTTGGCGTTTCACCTGATGTCAAGCTCATAGGCAAGATACGATTGGTGTCATACCAACCATGGAACAATGCCGCTAGCTCTTTTAGGTAGTTGGTCAAGACGTGCGGCTCATAACCAGTCGCTGCGCGAAGTAACGTCGCTGGATAGCCTGCTAACAGTTTAATCAGCTCGTCTTCATTTGGTGCACTTAGCAAGTCTTGATGTGCCAGACCAACAGCATCATCTACAGTCAAATCGTAAGTTGCCAGTTTTTCTAACACGCGGCAAACGCGCGCATGAGCATACTGAATATAATACACTTGATTGTCTTTACTTTGTGATTTGGCAAGTTCTAAGTCAAAATCAACATGCACTTCAGGCTTACGCGCGACATAGTAGAATCGTGCAGCATCGTTACCGACTTCTGCACGTAGCTCACGCAAGGTCACAAACTGACCAGAACGCGAAGACATTTGTACCTTTTCACTACCGCGCCATAACGCGACAAACTGTACAAGCACCACGTCAAGGCGTTCGGCATCGATACCAAGAGCTAGTAGAGCAGCTTTTACGCGTGGGACATAACCATGGTGGTCTGCGCCCCAAACGTTAATGACTTTATCAAAGCCGCGATCGAACTTGTTTTTATGATAAGCGATGTCAGAAGCAAAATACGTCGACTGACCATTAGCACGGCGTACAACACGGTCTTTCTCATCGCCGAAATCGGTCGATTTAAACCAGATGTTGCCGTCTTTTTCGTATAGGTAGCCTTTGTCATCTAGTATCTGTAGAACAGGCTCAATCTCGCTATCGATAGATCTTTCGCTAAACCAGCACTCGTAGCTCACACCAAAGTCGTTTAAGTCGTCTTTGATATCCGCCAAAATACTGCTCAATGCCGCGTTTAAAAATAGCGCGTAGCTATCACCTAACAGAGACTTACTATTGGCAATCAAGCCATCAATATGCGCTTCTTTATCACCTGAGATGACGGTTTTTTCGCCATCAGTATTAATCTCAAACTGAGCATCTTCTGGCACATCTTTGGCAACGTCTGCAAAACTATGTACGTAGCTATCGCCATGCTGTGTTTTTAGCGTTTGGGCGATGTCACTAACATAATCACCTTGATAGGCGTTGACTGGGAAAGTTATCTCTTCACCATTTAGCTGTAGATAACGCAGATACGTACTGGTGGCTAAGATGTCCATTTGACGACCAGCGTCATTGACATAATATTCACGTGTGACGTCATAACCAATAGCTTCTAACAGGTTAGCAACACTCATGCCAAATGCAGCACCGCGACCGTGACCGACATGCAGACTTGACGTTGGGTTGGCAGAGACGAATTCAACTTGGACTTTTTGACCGTCAAACTGATTGCTCAAGCCAAAGCGATCTTGCAGCGTAAAAATATCGTCCAATACAGAAAACTTAGCTTCCGAGTTTAAGAATACGTTGATAAACCCTGGTCCTGCGATTTCTACTTGGCGAATATCTTGATTGTCAGGCAATGCGCTGACGATTTTTTCAGCAAGTTGACGCGGATTGGCTTTAGCTGCTTTCGCTGCCGTTAGCGCGATATTACTGGCAAAATCACCGTGACTTAAATCTTTTGTACGGGTGATTTGACTGTTGTTTTGCCAATCGCTTGGTAGCGTACCATCTGCTTGTAGGGTTTGAATTGCATCGTTAAATAGGGATGCAAGCGTATCAATTTGGGCTTGTGACATAGGAATTTGAACTCAATTAAATAAACAACAAAAACGGTGCGAATGCGAGCAATCGATAACTGCTTATTATAATAGCGACCGACATTGCAGGGATAGAATAATGTAAAAAGATAAGTAACCTGTAAATATAACAATCTTTGCGCTTTATTGCACCATTTGCGCCAAAATTAGCACTAAAATCTTACCGTTATCAGGATTTGGGCTAACTAATATCAATGATGCAAAACTGATAAATAACTCATAACGTGAATTGTAGCGTTACTGTTGCTCAATACTGGGCAGTCGTTTATACCTGACTGCTTCCACGTTATAATAATGGTTTGTACGGCTCTTCTAAAATATAGAAGACGCGTTACTACTCTATTATAGGATTACGCCATGTTTGCTATTGCCGCCAGTACTGTCACCAGTTGGGGACTGTACGTCTTGTTGCCGATATTCATCGCTTTCTTGTTTTTTATTATGTGGGATATCTCTAAAAAGTCTGATGCTGGACGCGCTGGTACTTTTTGGATATTTTTAGCCCTAGGCGCAGGTTCTGTTGGTTTTATCCTTAAAATAGTCATGGAAGTCGCTTTCAAAAAATGGTTAATCTAATTAGCCATTTTCATCACTATTCTTTGATATCGCTTAGGACATAAGTAGCAAAACTAAAAATGTAATATACAGCCTATGACTGCTGCGCTTGATAAGGTGCCAGTCATTTAAATCAAGGCCTTTTAAATCAAGGCTTCTTAAATCAAAACCTTTTAAATCAAAAAAGCTACTGAGCCTTAGCATTATTCTCTATAACCTGACTCACATAAGTTGGTAGGTCCCACGCTCCACCAGCAAAACCTCGGCACATGCCCGTACTAGACTCTTCGCTCTTAGCAAACGTTTCACCGTTCCACGTCCATGCAGTACGATTCCAACAGTCACCGATACCTCGATCTTTATGAGTGGCCGAAATCTCGCCATCAAAATAATCATTTCCTGCTGTCGTGATAAGCGTAGGTTTGCTAGGTTTTGCATTATCAATGAGCCAATAGCCATTACTAGAATTGTAAGCACCTAGCCAGCAACTATGAGTGGCTAACGTATAGCGATCATCAACCGGTATAAAGTCCCAATCAAGCATCGTAGAGCCATACTCTGACATTCGCTGATATGTTTCAGTTTTTGGGTTAATCAGCTCACAGTCGCCCATCGCGTCCTTGGACCCTATAAGCTGCTCGGCATCAATATCGATCCAGTTATCAATATTTTTCTGAAAATACGCCAACTTTGATGGAGCAAGTGTTTTGTTGTCTTTTGCTGAATACGCAAATGCTTTTTGAATGATTGGTTTTGGCAAGGCTGCTTTAGGACGTTGCCGATTTGGATTATTCTTACTGACCAATGCTATCGGCGTCCCTACTCGACCTTGTACATCGTCTAGTTTAAGCAATACGGCTGACATGCCTTTATCGCTGATCTGCCATTGATTGTCGCCCGCTCTAATCGCTATCTTAGTCACTATACGAGCATGATCAAGCAGGGTCTGCGTCTGCTTGGCTGATAAGTCGTATAATAGACTGTCTTCTTTGTTGGCTTGCAGCAGTCCATATTTTTTATTATTCAGCCAAAGCTCAGCATGCTTAAGATCATCTAGCGGTGCTTCTGAGACAAACTGAATTTGCGTTTTTGGCAGAGCTACTTTTGGCAACGCTGTGAACAATATTGAAGCAGGCTCATCTATCAGCGATTCACTGGCATATCCAGCAGCTCGACAAGTGCGCGTATTATCACAAACCACTTGCCAGTCGTCTTGTACAAAGCCCCAGCCTTCGGATACAGTTCCATAACCTGCCATAGCAGGTAGCGATAGCAAGCTGATAGTAGCTACAATCAAAGTCTTTGATGTCTTCATAGTGCTTTCCTTATGTTAGCTACCACCATCAATGCTATTTTTTGGCAATCAAAGTCGCACGCATGGGAGCAGGATATCCTTCGACGGTCTTAGTGGAGTCATTAGGATCCAAGAAATCTGCTAACGAATGATAAGTCATCCATTCGGTTTGTCGTTGTTCTTCAGTCGAGGTGACTGCCACATCGACGCAGCGCACATCTGAAAACCCTGCTTTCTCTAACCAGCCAATTAATGCCGCCACCGATGGCAAGAAATAGACGTTATTCATCTGCGCATAGCGATCGTGCGGTACCAGTACAGTATTGGCATCACCTTCAATCACTAACGTCTCAAGTACCAGCTCACCACCTTTGACTAACTGTCCTTTAAGCTGTTGTAAATGCTCAAACGGTGACTGGCGATGGTACAGCACTCCCATGCTAAATACAGTATCGAACAGCTGACTATGCTCAGGTAATGCTTCAAGCGGTACAGGGATATAATGCGTCCGATAGCTGCCTGTATCACTAGCATCTGCGGCACCAACGAAATGACGTATCGCCATAAACTGATGATAAAACAAGCATGACGGATCAATAATAATAACCGTATCCGCGTCAGCCCCTGCCATGCGCCAGCCATGATAACCAGAGCCACCACCCACATCCAATACGCGGCGACCATCTAATCTACTTAAATGCGGCGCAACGCGTTTCCATTTCCAATCACTATGCCACTCGGTATCAATCTTAATACCTGACTCATCATCGCCGATTTGGCCACCAATCTGAAATGGGCCTTTACGCCATGGCATCAACTGCTTTAATAGTGCCGTTGTTTGCTTGCGCTGAGACTCATTTAGATTTGCCTCAATCGTCAATGTATCGCTGTTTAGATCGACATTACTGACAGCTAAGTTTGGCAAACGAGCAACTGACGCTTGGTAGGCAGGCGCGTGCGCATAGTTGGCTTTGTCTTTTATATCACCTAGCCATGTTGGTAATTGCTTGAGCCATTCATAAGCGCTTGGCTGCTGCTGTGCCAGCTCTAGCAGGGTTAGATATAGTTCGCGTTCGGCGTTAATGATAGTCTCGTTGAGCATAAAAGCAGGTTACCGTATTGATTAAGAAATAACTGTGTTAAAAGTAAGGATTATTTAAACGCCACAATAGAAACAAAGTTCAAAAACTGAAACCATGTTAGATGACGCGCAAACCCAACATTACTCAACCGTGCATGATGCTCATCTAATGTGTCAGTAATCAGCACATTTTCTAACGCATTACGTTTGCCACTGATTTCCATTTCAGTGTAACCATTGGCACGTTTGAAGTCGTAATAACGCTCTACCAACCACGCATCATACTGCTCATCAAACGCATGGGTTTTTTCAGTCAATACCAATATGCCGCCTTCACTTAATGCCGCATAAATTTTCTCTAATACCGCGACTCTATCAGCAGCTGGCAAAAACTGTAGCGTCAAGTTCAAGATCACCATATCGCATGGCTCAAACTCAATATCGCGGATATCTGCTGTGATCACTTCGATGTCATGCTTAGGATAATTTTCACTCAGTAGCGTGGTCGCCTCGGTCGTCATCGCTGGTGATATATCAATTGCTTTAATCTGTAAGTCTTGTGGGTCGAACTCACCAGCTAGCGTCATACTGGCTGCACCCAATGAACAGCCCAAGTCATAAACACGACTAACGCGCTGACCACTATCGCTCTGCTGACGATACTTACAATGACGACGGGCGAATATAGGCAGCATAGCTAATACCTGTCCATAACCGGGTACGCTGCGGCGAATCATGTCAGGGAAACAAGCCACCACTTGTTCATCAAATGAAAAGCGTGCGGCCTTATCCAGCGGCGTGGTAAACGGTTTATCAAATAGGGTGTCATGTTTGATAGCAGGCTGGGATTGACTCATGGGACGACTCATTTTTTAGAATAGAACTGAAATTAAGAATTACTTGGTGAATTTTGCTTGGTAGTTTCGCTTGTCATTATCAGTTGATAAAGAAGTAAGATAGCAAAAGCCCATTATAACATTACTGTTTGTTACTTATCGCCTTTGGCTTGCCTGCT
Organism: uncultured Psychrobacter sp.; assembly: GCF_947500265.1. Taxonomy (GTDB): domain Bacteria; phylum Pseudomonadota; class Gammaproteobacteria; order Pseudomonadales; family Moraxellaceae; genus Psychrobacter. The sequence goes on from NZ_CANMRN010000012.1 coordinate 72,995, forward strand.
AAGCTGAATAAATAGTGCCAAGGGTAATGAGGCGTTTGAAAGAAGCATTGAAAAACGAGAGCATCACTACCAAATATAGCGCTTAACCCATATTTATAATAATAGGAAAAAATTATGCAAACGATCGTATTAGGTGGCGGCTGCTTCTGGTGCACTGAGTCTGTATTTTTATCGGTAAAAGGTGTGCAATCTGTCGTCTCAGGCTACATGGGCGGCGATGCTGTCTCTGCCAATTATGAAGCTGTCTGTAGTGGTACAACTGGCCATGTCGAAGTCATCAAAGTCGAATTTGATGAGTCTATCGTCCCGTTAGAAGTAATACTCGATGTCTTTTTTGCCACGCATGATCCCACCACGATGGATCGTCAAGGCAATGACGTTGGTAGTCAGTATCGCAGCGTAGTCTTTTACACCGAAGACAGTCAAAAACCGACCGTTGACCGTACCATTAATAAATTACGCGATATGGGCGTTAATGTGGTGACGGAAGTACATCCTGCCGTTGAATTCTACCAAGCAGAAGACTCACATCAAGATTTCTTCAACAGAAATCCAGGACAGGCTTATTGCAACTTTGCAATACCGCCAAAGCTTGCCAAACTGCGTAAAGAATTTAGCAAATATATGGTTAGCTAAATTGAATAAGACATTATTTATTCAAAAAGTTTCTTAGCCTAATGTTAGATACCAGCCAAACACTTATACTATAGGTGTTTGGCTTTTTATTATTTATTCCTTAGATATATCAGATAAAGATTAGAACCTTATATATACAAACTTGCAAATAGAGGATTGCAGCATGAACCCTGAGTTTTGGCAAAAACGTTGGCAAGAAGGTCGCATTGGATTCAATCAATCTACGGTCAATTCCTTGCTGATTGAATATTTCAACCGCCTCAATCTAACTGCGGGTAGCCGAATTTTCGTTCCATTGTGTGGTAAATCTATCGATATGGTTTGGCTAGCGACGCAAGGCTATGACGTAGTGGGCGTTGAGTTGGTCGAAACAGCCGTACAAGCATTTTTTGCTGAGCAAAACATCCAACCTACTGTCTATCAACAGGCAGACAATCCAACGATTAAATACTACCAAGGCCAGTTGTCGGGACAAACCATCACTTTATGGGTTGCTGATATCTTTGCACTGACCGCTAAAGATATTGGTATTATTAATGCAGTATATGATAAAGCGGCATTAATCGCCCTGCCTGCCGATATGCGTATGAGATATAGTGAGCAAGTGCGGAAACTTAGTAACGATACCAGTAAAGTTAATGATACTGACAATAAAATAACACCATACCTTCTACTCACGCTAAATTACGATCAGTGTAAAAAGAATGGACCACCCTTTTCAATTGACGATGAACAAATACAACAGTATTACGGCCAGCATTATCAAATCAGCGAACTCGCCAGCGAACCTACTTCTGTAGGATCGACACCTGAGTTGACGGTGACAGAGCATGTCTGGCTGTTAAATAATAACTAAAATGCTAAGCACAGCGATTAAGCAGCTATTAAAAAATAACGGAGCGTTCTTATGAAAATTTTAGTCAGTATGATAAGTTTAATCGCATTCTTGCTGGTTGCACTACCAGCACCGCTTTATAGATTTGGGGTTGTAGAGTTAGGCACTGCCTTTGCAGGATTTAAATTTGGACTGGTTGCTGGTATCGCAGCACTCGTACTCTTGGCGATTCAGGTTATATTTAAACGCAAAACGGTCAGCATAGCTAGCGCAGCAATAGCCGTTATATTTTCTGCGACTGCTATCGCCCTTCCACTTGGTATGATGAATACGGCCAAAAATGTACCACCTATTCACGATATTTCTACCGATTTGGTGAATCCGCCTGAGTTTGTCGCGACTGCTCCACTACGTGCAGATGCACCAAATCCCGTAGCGTACGCAGGTGCAGAAGTGGCTGAACAACAACGTATTGCCTATCCTGATTTGCAGACATTGACCTATGCTCAGTCAAAGCCTGAATTGGTTGAGGCATCTAACCAAGCCATTGAGAATTTAGGGTGGGAGCTGGTAAATGTTGATGCCGATAAAGGCATCATCGAAGCAACAGAGACGACTGCTTGGTTTGGTTTCAAAGATGATGTGATCATTCGTGTGATTGACAACGATAGCGAGCGCTTGGTTGATATTCGTAGTAAGTCACGAGTTGGACAGAGCGATTTGGGCAAAAATGCGGCGCGTATTCATAGCTTTATAGAAGAACTAGATAGTGTGCTAGCCGAATAAACAGGTTATACCTCCTAAGGATAGTCCTCGAGATAAAGTACTGTTTAACGCTTTGCATTTTCAGCTCTATGAAATCCTCTTCTAATCTCACGGCAGCGTCAATTTATCGTAACCATTTATAACCTTGGTACTGCGACAGCTTTTCTTTACTGTTTAGATTGGTTACTCTACGTTAATATCATTTTTTGCCTTTCGATAATTATTTTAACGTTTATAGGATATTTTCATGCGTTTGACTCCCTTCTCTACTTTTTCGCTGCTTAGTGTTGCTGTCGGCATCAGCCTTGCTACCACTGCTCAAGCCGCACAGCCGCCAGCACCTGATTTATCCAATAGCGAATTTCAGCAGTGTCTGGACAATTTAAAAAACTCTAGCAAGTTTAGCGGTGTTGATGGTTATACCTTTAATAAATATCGCCCAAGCCAGCCTGATCCTAGTGTCATTCAGTCACTGAATTATCAACCAGAGTTTCAAAAAGACGTCTGGGACTACTTATCAGCATTGGTAGACAAAGAGCGTGTCGAGGACGGTATCCGAGCCAAGCGTCAATGGGGATCGACGCTACGTCAAATCGAATCGCGTTATGGCGTAAAAGCTGAGCATGTGCTCGGTGTCTGGGGCGTAGAATCAAACTTTGGTCAAACACTAGGTAAAAAACCATTATTTGAGTCTTTAGCGACATTGTCTTGTTTCGATCGTCGTCAGAGCTACTTCCAAGGTGAGTACGCCAATGCGCTAAAAATCGTGCAGAACGGTGATATCGCACCAAACGATATGACAGGCTCATGGGCAGGTGCCTTTGGACAGACGCAGTTTATGCCAAGCACCTTTTTAGAATTGGCAGTAGATTTCGATGGTGACGGTCGCCGTGATTTGGTCAATAGCGTCCCTGATGCACTAGCCTCTACCGCAAACTTCTTGGACAATCGCGGCTATCGTACTGGTGAGCCTTGGGGTTATGAAGTCAAACTACCTGATGGGTTCTGGGCTGCTTCTAATCGTAAAGACAAAAAGTCAATAAGCCACTGGCGCGACCAAGGCCTGACATTGGCTAATGGCAGTCCGTTACCGTATGACTTGAGCAGTGCAGGCTTATTGTTACCCGCTGGTATAGAAGGCCCTGCTTTCTTGGTGGGCAAAAATTTCGACACTTTCTACTCTTATAACGCCTCAGAAAACTACGCACTGGCTATCGCACACTTATCAGATCTAATCACTCGCGAAGACAGCAGCAAAACAGACTTTATCACTGCGTGGCCGACAGACGATCCTGGTATCAGCCGCCAGCAGGCCAAAGATATTCAGCAAGCTTTGCTAAATGCCGGTTATGACATTGGCGGTGTAGATGGCATCATCGGAGACAATACTCGTACCGCTATCCAGCAATATCAGACTAGTCGCGGTATTTTCCCAGCTGACGGACGCGCAGGTCAAAAATTCTATCGCGCCATCGTTGGCAATGCAGCGCCGAGTCAAACTCAATACGGGCAGCCTGCAAACAGCAAACCTCTGAATCCTGCACCCGCCGATCGCATGGGACAATTAATTCAGCAGCAAACGACTGCTCCTAGTAGCTATTCATCTCAGCCATCAGTGAGCTCCTCAACTTCTAGCAATACACGTTATCGCCGCGTTACTGATGCCGATGGCACTATCAAGCTTGTTCGTATAGACCAAGGTTCATAGTAGCAAGATAGGTGATACTATTTAGACGTATCAAAAAAGCCACGCTATCGTTAGCGTGGCTTTTTTATTTATAGATAGGTATCAATAGAACTTATCTAATTGACTCAAAATACGTATCTAAACAATAGGTGGTGGCTTAGGCTGGCCATTGTCACCATTCCAATTTTCGCGAGCTTTATCGTCTAAATCGGCAGCCGTTTTTGGCTCCCACTTACCGTTTTCTTTCCAAGTCGCATCGCCCCAATCTTCATCTTCTGCTTTACTGTCTAAATCTTTGTAGGCCTTGCTAGGATCTATACCGCGACGTTTCATATCTGCTACTTGCTCTTCTAACGTATGAAACTGATCAGCATCATGCATAGACTTTTCTAGACCATCAATCTCTCTCTTTAGTTCGTCATTTTTAGCATTGCTCATCGTACGCTCTCCCTAATTATTAATATTATAGTTCTCATTCTAAAATAGTTAACGTTGTTAATACTGCTAACTAACTGACTTTATTATTACGGGTCTGAGGAAGATTCACAAGCATTGCACGTATGCTTTGTATTACAAAACGTAGTCGTGATGCCAAAATGAACGTTTTAGATAACTATTATTGAGTACGCTAGCAAATAATTACTAGTCTTGTTTATTCGTATTTGAGGTATGATTTTGCAGTAGGTTTTTTGCGTAGAAGGTAAGCTTCCATAGCTCTTGTGATACCCGCGTGCCATAAGTCATTAGTTGTATCCAATTTGCACCGACTAGCTTACGTTGCAAATTATTGATATCAGCTTGAGAGATTTGGCAGCGTGAGACAGCATGAACGTTTGGCATCTCTTTTTTGATGTCTACTTCCGCTTTAGCGGTAATCAAACGATTGATGGCATTTTGCAAGCCATAGCTCGAAAAAGTAGACGGTATTCTCATGAGGGTCATGAGTATCTCGTGCCACGAGAGGGTTAGTGATCGGGTCACGTCCGTTAGATTACCGCCCTCATAAGCTTGAGCACTATATTGAATCTCAAAAAACTCCGTTAACTCAATTGGCTCACTAACCTTATCCGATATAAAATCTTCTTCATCAGCACTGTTTTTCTCTACCTCGGTAGTACTAGGTAATATATCGACGGTCTTCTCATACACGACCTTTTTACTAGTCGTACTCTCTTCGTCGTTCGCTCTGACCCAGCCACCTATCATTTTATTGTTAGCGACTGCATTATAATGAGCCTGTACTAGCAATGGCTCAATATCTTCTTCCGTATCATAGTAATGTAGCTGATTATCTTGCTTGGTGACTAACTTAATGAACTCTTGAAGTTGTCGGCTGATAACAGCGTCTGGAGAGTGGTTTTTGACCAGCACAATTAGCGGCTTGAGCTTCGCTTTGGCATTTAGATAACTCAAATGCATTTGGCTAACGCCGTTTTTTTGCACAGTCCCGTAGCTGTCGCCAACGATCATGACTGCGTAATCACAAGAATCAATACACTGGCGCCCATAAAAAGAGGCTTTAGATAATTTGCTAGAAACATCATAGGTCAGAAATGCGCGCGCCTGAAAAAATATCGCTAAGCTGTCTAGAACCAACAACTGGTCATTGTCAGCGCATATAATATGAATATGATAGCGACGATTCGGCACAATTACCTCTAAGCGTAGGTCGTGACATAAAAAGGATAGGATGTAAAATAGAACACAAAAATCTTGTCTTGCTCAGCCTAGCATACTCTTAGCTTAAAAAGATGCACTCAATTTATTTTAACTGAGTCAGCGTTGCATACAGCGTATTGATATCACTAGCTTTGATAATAACTAGTGAGAGTAGTATTGCAATGCCATGTCTGTACCGAGTAAGCGCTCAACTAAAGCGCATAGTCTATCACTATATTTAGTGGCGTGAAAAGTTAATGGCGGTCTAGTAATAGTATTTTTATTACTGGTTTTTTGTGTCAGATTTTCTCGTTTTTCACTCATCAATGATGCAGACAAATTGTTTGCAATCAATAGCTGTTTAACCCGTTCAGCAATCGCTTGACCAGAATCAATAACTTGTATTGACAGCCGCTGCTGTGCAATCTCATCTAATAAGAATGTCTTAAAAAATGGATAATGCGTACATCCTAACACCAACTGATCGACACCTTCATCAGCAAATATTCGTACCTGTTGACGTAATCTTTCGGCTGTCTCGTCTTGTTCTGACATACCTGCTTCTACCCAAGGAACCAATTGCGGATCAAAATACTTAGTGACTACTGTGTTATTAGGTTGAGCAAAATTGACAATAACATCATTTAATAAAGTGCCATTCAAAGTCGCTCTGGTTGCTAGCACCGCTACATGACCACTCTTACTGGCCAATACCGCAGGCTTTAGTGCAGGGACAAGACCCACAATAGGTATATGTGGATAGCAGCGTCGGGCGGTATCTAGCGCATATGCTGAAGCACTGTTGCAAGCAATAACTATTAGCTTACAGCCTTGCTTATGTAACCACTCTACGGCTTTTAGTGTTAGTGCTTCAATATCTTCGCTGTCGCGATTGCCATAAGGCACATTTAGCGTATCGGCATAATATACATAACGCTCAGTAGGCAGCTGCTGTGCTAAATGCAAATAAACAGACAAACCGCCAACACCAGAATCAAACACGCCAATGGGCGCGCTACGGTTTTTATCGCTTACAACTGTGTTACCAACATGTTTATTGACATCTACTAGATCAATAGCTTTGAGACTATGGTTAACAGATATATCGACACACGGTCTGAGTTTTCCGACTGTCTGGTTTTTGATATCCATCTTTATGCTAATGCCATTATTATATTATTCATTAATCTCATTACCCCATTAAACGTGCTATATATATTGCGTGTATGGCGTTACTCTACGTCGGCTGTCTATCGACTACCTTTATACAATAATAATTTTTCAACCCAATAGATAATCAAGCGACATTATAAAATTATAGCATTCATCGGCATACAGCAATTGATAGATAGACATAATACTTACTCAGTAGGCATCGATAATGAGTAAGATTGGCCACCACTCTGTAATGTTAATATCGTATTACCATTGTCTTCTGATAACGCTCCAATTTCAGTTAGGTGATAAAAAGTATTACGCCCGATAAGCGCAGTCAATCCATTTCTAACCATCATGTAAGGGCGTACCTGTTCTGTAGATGCTAATTCCTGAGAATCTGCAACATCGTCAGCGGTACTCACTTGATTCGTTTGATCGCTTTCACTAAAGTCACTGTTATTAAAGTCGCTTTCACTAAAGTCGCTGTCATTAGAATCGCTCTTATTAGAGTTATACGCCTTTAATACGATCGGATGCTCATCGTCTAAGCGAACCACATCCCCTGTCGTCGTTGTAAACTCCAACCAACTCATATCATCTTCATGGACAATACCAACATCATTGATCAGAAGTGGTGCATCTTCAACTTGGATACGGATTTTCTGTACAGGGGTCTTTAGAAAGTACTCAGTATTGCCGTTATTTTCTTCTTTCCATAGTATCGTGGCAAACAAGCTGACCAGTGACTCACGGGTCATTTGTCCGCCTTCATGCCACCACTCTCCGTTTGCCTTGATAGTCAAATCCATATCAGTAATATCTTTAGGATGCCATTTTTCAAGTGGTGGTATCGCACGCCCTTCGCGAGTGCCTTTCGTAGACTTAATATACTGGCTTAGTGCATCCAAATTATCTAAGCTGCCTAGGCTAGAAGTCTTACTGGTCGGTGCTTCCACTATTCTCTCATGGCTGTCTTCAGTGCTATTATTATCGTTATTCATTGTTAATCCCTTTATTTAGTATTCAAAGTTTGGCTTATCTATTATTACTATAAATTTTAGTTTCAGGTATGATGAAACTTTATCGTTATAACAACCTCATTTTCTTAACATTACCTTAGCATCGATACTCATAAATGCGTATCGTGTTTGTAGGACTTTTCTTTTATAATGAGTAACGATTTTTTATTGAAATGGTCAAGTGGGTGTTGTATTGATGACACATCTTACGTTATGCGTTGATATCCTTAGATAAATTGGTATTAATCATGACGGGTCAATTGATGCCGCAAAGACAGTTTTATCGGGCAGCCATATGTCTGAGTGACGTTAGCGCCGCAAGTCTATTATTCAGTTGTTAAGCTAATGATGCCCTGAGATAAGCCACTAAAAGTTTAGGAGTAGGTATGCAAGAGCAAGACAATCAAACGCCAGTTATCGATGGTAATACTGTGAATGCTGACGCACCAGTAGCGACAGAGACCGCAACGCTAGATAAAGCAGAACCAGTCGTAGAGCCAGTTGCCGCGGAACCTGAAGTCGAACGCGAATCAATGGAGTTCGATGTCATCATCGTTGGTGGTGGACCTGCAGGTCTGTCTGCTGCCATACGTTTGCGCCAGCTCGCTATTGAAGCTGGTAATGATGAGTTTATGGTTTGTGTGGTCGAAAAAGGCTCTGAGTTTGGTGCCCATACGTTGTCTGGTGCAGTCATTGAGCCACGCGCTCTAAATGAGCTGATTCCTGACTGGAAAGAAAAAGGCGCACCGCTTAACGTGCCAGCGACAGAAGATCGTTTTTATTATTTAAACTCTGCCACACGCTCAACTAAAGTGCCTGACTCTTTGATTCCAGGTCCGATGCACAACGATGGCAACTATATTGTCTCGCTAGGTAATGTCGTTCGTTGGTTGGCCGTACAGGCAGAAGAGCTTGAAGTCATGATGTTCCCAGGCTTCCCTGCCGATGATATCTTATACAACGACGACGGTTCGGTCAGAGGTGTATTAACTGGTGATATGGGTGTGGCAGCCAATGGTGAAGCCAAGCCAAGCTTTGAGCCTGGTTATGAGCTCCTTGCCAAATACACTATTTTTGCCGAAGGTAGCCGTGGACATTTAGGCAAACGCTTAATCAGCCGTTTTGATCTAGATAAAGACTCTGATCCTCAGCATTATGGTATCGGTCTAAAAGAGCTATGGGAAGTTGAGCCTGAAAAGCATGAGCAAGGTGTTGTCATGCATGGTCTTGGCTGGCCATTGACTGAAACTGGCTCTACTGGCGGCTGGTGGTTATACTTTGATGAAAACAATCAAGTAAGCTTTGGTCTTGTGGCTGATTTGTCTTACCACAACCCTTATATGTCTCCCTTTGATGAAATGCAGCGCTTGAAAACGCACCCTGTTATCAAAAATGTTTTAGAAGGCGGTAAGCGCATCTCTTACGGCGCACGTGCGTTGACCAAAGGTGGTCTAAACTCATTACCGAAGTTCACATTTCCAGGTGGTGTGTTGGTAGGTGATGACGTTGGTTTCTTAAACCCAGCAAAAATCAAAGGCACACATACCTCGATGAAGTCAGGCATGCTCGCAGCTGAAGCTATTTTTGAGGCGTTGCAAGCTGAACGTCAGCATGATGAAGTGGTTGCTTATAGCACAATGTACAAAGAGTCATGGTTGTATCAAGATAACTATGAGTCGCGCAACTTCTCACCTGCGATTCACCGTATGGGTCTGTTCATGGGCGGCGCTTTCACCTTTATCGAGCACAACTTGCTAAAAGGTAAAATGCCATTTACTTTGCATGACAATATCCCAGATTACGATCAGTTGGAACGTGCTAACCATGCTTATCAACCAACCTATCTCAAGCCTGATGGGAAGTTGGTATTTGATAAATTGTCGTCAGTATTTATCTCTAATACCAACCATGCAGAAGATCAGCCAACGCATCTAAAACTTACTGATCCGACGGTACCTATTTCAATCAACTTACCGTTGTACGCTGAGCCGGCACGTTTATACTGCCCAGCGGGTGTATACGAAGTGGTCAAAGATGCTGAAGGTGCTAAGTTTGTCATCAATGCGCAGAACTGTGTGCATTGTAAGACCTGTGATATCAAAGACCCTTCGCAGAACATCACCTGGGTAACGCCAGAAGGTGGTGGTGGTCCTAACTATCCAAACATGTAAATCAGGATAATTCTGGTTTGAGCTAGTACAGTTAATATTATTAAAACTGTACTCCAATAAAAACCGCCCTTCTCTGCATAAGAGTCGGGCGGTTTTTTAATGCTTAGAACAAGCAACTTTTACCAATCAATGCTACTTAGTCTGTCCAAGCGTCACGGTTGGCTTCATCTCTGAGTTTTACAAAGTTATCAGGATCAAACTTAATCTGATCGCCTGTTTTACCCTCTTTTACCTGACGCTCATAGTCACGTAGTATTCTTAGCGCTACAGGAGACAAGAGCAAAATAGCCACTAAGTTGACTAAGGCCATTAGCCCCATAGATAGGTCAGCAAAGTTCCATATAGCAGGTAGGCTAGCAACCGAGCCGATAAATACCATACCTAACACTAGGAAGCGGAAAATCATAATCATCACTTTAGCGTTTTTGGCACCAGAGATAAATTCAAGATTTGACTCACCGTAGCTGTAGTTGGCGATGATAGACGTAAATGAGAAGAAGAAAATCGCAATCGCCACGAACACCACACCTAGGTCACCCACATACTGTGATAAGGCTAACTGAGTTAACTGAATACCTTCTTGCTCGACATTAGGGTCGACCACACCAGACAAGATAATAATCGACGCCGTCGCGGTACAAATGATAAGGGTGTCCATAAATACGCCTAGCATTTGCATGAAACCTTGCACTGCTGGGTGATCAGGATGACTCTTTGCCGTTGCTGCAGCATTCGGTGCTGAACCCATACCTGCTTCGTTAGAAAACAAACCACGTTTGATACCGTTAATCATCGCCTGCGCAATACCATAACCGATGACACCGCCTGCCGCCTGCTCAAAGCCAAATGCTGATTTTACAATCAATGCGATCGCCGCTGGGAACTGGCTAAAATTAGTCACGATAATGAATAGCGCTAGCAAGATGTACAAGATGGCCATCACTGGTACGATTTTACCCGCGATACGAGCTACTGAGCGCAAACCACCGAATACCACTGGCGCTACCAGTACTACCAGTACCAAACCTGTCATCCACGTTGGCACACCAAAGGCTTCATTGGTCGCTTGAGCGATGGTGTTGGATTGTACGCCATTGAATGCCAAACCAAAGGCCACTAACAAACATAATGAGAAAAACACAGCGAGCCAGCGTTTGCCTAGGCCTTTTTCAATATAATAAGCAGGGCCACCGCGGTACACATTATCGTTGTGCGGTACTTTGTAGGCCTGTGCTAAGGTTGACTCTATAAAGCTGGTCGACATACCGACCAGTGCCGTCATCCACATCCAGAATACAGCACCTGGGCCACCCAAATAGATCGCGATTGCCACACCTGCCAAGTTACCAGTACCAACACGCGCGGCCAGCGACGTCATCAATGCTTCAAATGAGCTAATACCACCGTCTTTGCGTCCTTGGTTGGACACGCGTAGCAACTTCCACATATGACCAAAATGACGGAACTGAATAAAACGTGTCACGATGGTGAAGTAGAGACCCGCACCAATTAGTAAGAACATCAGTAATCCATACCAAGGGTTACTAGCAATCAGCCAGTCATTGTTACCCCAGATAATACCGACACCATAATTTACGATGTTATTAAACCAACCTACTATCCCTTCGTTCATATGGGCTCCTTATTCATTCTTTATACGCGTTACTTAAATTTCATATCGATATCATATTTTGATTGCCATGGTCTATATAAGACTCTGCGCAAAATATCTGATACCAAAAAGACACGTGCATGATATAGATATTGAGCGACATGCGACCATCACGTTTACTTATCAACTTCATATAATTATTTTTAAAATAAATGATGCTTATGTTTCATCTTATATAGAATAAATTAAGTGATAATTTAATCGCACAAATTACACGGTTGCCGTACCGTTTCCGTAACGTCGGGTTTTTCAATGAAGGCTAAGCAAACTAATTTTTAGTAATTTAATTATTGTTCATGCGCAGTAGTTTGCAATTATTTATATTAAACCGTGCTAATATGAATTCTATATCCGTTTAGACTGTTTTATGGTTATCGAAGCTATCAAGCAGTACAATAGGTTAGCGTGTTAAAAAGATTAAAACTCTTGTCAGGAAGACGAGATTGTTAAAAAGACACTGGATAGTCCACCCTTCTGTCTTCCTCAAGAAACGTTATTTTTGCCATTCGATGGTTTAGGTCAATACGATGCTTAAATAGTCAACTACTTTTATTTGAAGTAGAGAACTATCGAGCATTAAACGTACTATCACGCATCATCGTTTTCACTATATAAAGCAGTACCTTACTATTTTTTATACTTTTCGTAGTAAGAAATAATCGCAGTTCTTTTTATATGGTTGATATTTTTTAGGTAAGACAAAAGGAGTTGTCCTATGGAAAACCACAACGATCCATCTGGATATTGGCGCGCCAATATTCGTCTCATTCTCGGCAGCTTGGTTGTTTGGGCGCTATGCTCATATGGCTTTGGTATCTTGTTTCGTCCATTGTTAGCTGGTATCAAAATCGGTGGTACTGATCTGGGCTTTTGGTTTGCTCAGCAAGGATCCATTGGTATATTTATCATCCTAATTTTCTTTTACGCTTGGCGTATGAATAAGTTAGATAAACAATATGGCGTAGACGAGGAATAGCCCCATGAGTCAATTTGTAATTAATCTTATTTTTGTGGGTCTATCCTTCGCTCTCTATTTCGGTATCGCGATTTGGGCTCGTGCTGGTTCAACCAGTGAATTTTATGTTGCTGGTGGTGGTGTCCATCCGGTCGTTAACGGTATGGCAACAGCTGCTGACTGGATGAGTGCGGCGTCATTTATCTCAATGGCAGGTCTTATTGCTGCTAGTGGTTATGGCGCTTCTACCTATTTGATGGGTTGGACTGGCGGTTACGTTCTGCTAGCGATGCTTTTAGCGCCTTATTTACGTAAGTTCGGTAAGTTCACGGTTCCTGATTTTATCGGCGATCGTTTTTACTCAAAAACGGCTGCTATGATTGCTGTGGTCTGTTTGATTACCGCATCGACCACTTACGTTATCGGTCAGATGACCGGTGCTGGTGTTGCATTCTCGCGCTTCTTAGAAGTTGAGAGCAGTACTGGTCTTATCATTGCGGCTATTGTTGTCTTCTTCTATGCCGTACTTGGTGGTATGAAAGGGATTACCTATACGCAGGTTGCACAGTATGTGGTTCTGATGATTGCCTATACTATTCCTGCTGTCTTTATTTCACTTGAGTTGACAGGTAACCCGATTCCAGGCCTTGGTTTGTTCTCAAACCATGTCGAATCAGGTGTCCCTATTTTGACTAAGCTTAACCAAGTTGTGACTGACTTAGGATTTGCCTCTTATACGGCTGATGTTCCTAACAAGCTAAACATGGTGCTATTTACCTTGACGCTAATGATCGGTACAGCAGGTCTACCACACGTTATCATTCGTTTTTTCACTGTACCTAAAGTGGCTGATGCACGTTGGACAGCAGGTTGGACACTGGTATTTATCTCGCTACTATACTTTACTGCTCCAGCAGTAGGTGCTATGGCTCGTCTAAACCTAATTGACACCGTTTACCCACAAGGGGTTGCAGAAGCGCCTCTAGAATATGATCAACGTCCAGACTGGATGATGACATGGGAAGAAACAGGTCTTATCAAGTATAACGATCTAAACAATGATGGTCGTATTCAGTTGTACAGTGATAGTGGGTTAGGTGCTGCTCAGATCGCCCTTAATACTGCTCAAACTGACGGTGGCGATGTTGCTGCAGCAACTGCAGCGGTAGAAACCGCTCGTATTGCACATGATGCAGAGCTTGATGGTCGTTTTGCTAACGCTGGATGGGCAGGTAACGAGCTTGATGTTAACGCTGATATCTTAGTTCTAGCGAATCCAGAAATTGCACAGCTTCCACCATGGGTTATTGGTCTGATTGCTGCAGGTGGTTTGGCAGCAGCACTATCAACCGCTGCAGGCCTACTGCTTGCAATTTCATCAGCCATCAGTCATGACTTGATCAAACGTAACTTAAACCCAAATATCACTGATAAACAAGAGCTAAAATATGCTCGTATCACTATGGGTGTGGCGATTGTAGTAGCAACTTACTTAGGTATGAATCCGCCAGGGTTTGCCGCACAGGTCGTAGCACTGGCCTTCGGTATTGCTGCCTCTTCATTGTTCCCCGTGTTAATGATGGGTATTTTCTCTAAACGCATCAACAATCTTGGCGCTATTGCAGGTATGTTGACTGGTTTAATAGTCGTTCTTGTCTATATCTTTATGTTCAAAGGTTGGTTCTTCATCAGTGGTACAGCGAACTTCCCTGATACTGAAGAGTACTGGTTATTTGGTATCTCACCACTATCATTTGGTGCAGTTGGTGCATTGCTTAACTTCATCGTAGCATTCGCTGTATCTTATGCTACTGCGCCACCACCAGCACATATTCAAGAGCTGGTTGAGAGCGTACGTTCTCCACGTGGCGCTGGCGGTGCAGTCGACCACTAAGCTCACAACTGAGGATATATCTTCTGTTACTATATATCACTCACAGGCAGTAGCTGCTTGTGGGTGATTTTTTTATCCTATAGCTATAATAACTAAATTTTAGATTTTTACTTTATCTAATAGGTTCAATTAGACACATCTAACGCATTAAGGAATATTTTATGCTTTTTGAGTTTATCGCTACCATCGCTGCCGCATTTGGTATGGCTGGACTAGCACTTATCATAACTCACCTCAGCAAACTGGCAGGCAAACGTGCACCTAAATGGCTGATTCCCTTATTTGCTGCTATTGGGATGTTTGCATTTCAGATAAACCAGGAATACAGCTGGTATGGTCAACAAGTGCGAGATCTGCCAGAAGGCGTAGAAGTTGTCAAAACAGCAGAAAGCACGGAATGGTTCCGTCCATGGTCTTATGCTAAACCACAAATATTACGTTTTATCGCTGCCGATACTGGAAATGCTAGTGTGCAAGTAGACAACCCAAATATATATTTATTCAATTTATATTTATTTGAAAGACGCAGAAGTGTAGAGAAAGTTCCACAAGTTATCGATTGCAGTGTTCCTGCGCGTGCAGATTACGTTATACCAGAAAAAGACAGCACGCTCACGGTGGATGAACATGTTAAACAGACCACTGCATGGCGAGAGCTGACTACAGATGATCCTTTATTTATCGAAATCTGTACTGATACAAACGTCTAATCCAATAACGCTTAGTACAACGATGCTGGTTTATTAAACACTGATAGTACTTCGCTTTTAATAGCGTTGAGAAGCGGCTGAATAAGTATGCTTTGAATTAGCTCCTAGCAATAGCCCAGCGCACAAACCACCAAAATGTGCCGCAAATGAGATACCTTGTTGCGGCATCAATCCTTGCTTAATGGTCAGCCAATAGCCAGTCCCCATAACAATACAAGCAATCAGATAACCCCAGCGCCGCGCAAATATAGCCCCGCCTATCATATAACCTAACATTGCAAAGCAAAGCCCTGATGCGCCAATATGGATAGAAGATGGCGACCCGATAACCCAAGTGACCAGTCCTGAGGCGACCACCAGTTTAATCACCGTGCGATAAGCATTCTTCTCAAACAGTCCAAACAAAAATAAAATCTGTAATAGCGTCACCGTATTACCAGTCAAATGCGACAAATTGCCATGCATGGTCCATGAAGCAAATACCCCTATCATACTACCTACATCTAAAGCACGCGGTACAATACCAAAGATATTCCACATACCAAATAAGACCACTTCATTTAGAAAAAACATGCCCCACATCGGTATAAGCACAAAAGCATAAAGTCCAATGACCTGCTTTATTCGTACGACAATTAAGTGAAGCAACTGCTGCCAATTCATATACCATCCTATCCTTATTACCTAGGTTTTTTATACCTACTTAATGGTTTACAGCAAACAATGGATGCACAGCAGGTTTGAATGATAACAAAGATGCATCCTCATCAGCAGTCAAATAGTTGTCACCATGCAATAATGACGTCGAATGATAAGGAACCAAGGCCGTAGGAATAAAGCGACGTGCTGCGTCGATATGCTTGATGGAATCATCAAAGAAGATATGCGGCGCAAATGTTCTGAGTACCGCTGTTTTCTCTAATCCTCCCAAAAAAAACGCCATATCAACATTCACGCCCCATTCTCGCAACGTCTTGATAGCACGCAAGTCAGCTGGTGCATTACGCGCCGTCACCAGCGCAATTTTTATTGGCGAGTATTTTAAACCAGCAGGCAGGCGCTCTTGCAGATTTGACAATTTAATCAACAATTCAGCATAAGGGCCTTTTTCAATCGGTAAATCACGCATTTGTACTTCACGGTCATGAAAGGCTCGCAGTCCTTTTTGTTTATATAGCAGTTCACCTGAATCATCAAAAAGCACTGCATCCCCATCAAAGGCAATACGCAGCTGCTCAGTGTCCAACTCATAAGTATTGACAGGCGTGGCGTCTAGTATGGCACAGGCACAGATATTAGCATCCGCCACTTGCTGAGCATCCTCGCGATTGGTGGTCAAGAACAGATCAACGTTGAAATCTTTGATATAAGGCGCTACTGGGCTACCTGAAACAAAAGCCGAACGGGAGATATTAATATCATGTTCTAGAATTGCATTAAGTACCTGAATACCAGTGTCTGGACTACTTTTTGAGACGATAACGACTTCGACCAATGGTGTTTCAATGTCTGAATCTTGTCCATCGCTATTATCAGAATACTTATTTAGGTTTAGTAACGCTTTGATCAACGGATAACCTGCACCAATATTCAAGGGATCATTTTCACGTTCGGTCATGTACTCCCTAAACTCTTTTATAGCACTTGTAGGTCGTTGCTCTAGCAGCTCTAGCAAATAGTTTTCCGATTCAGTCAAATCAAAAAGTGCCGTCGCAGAAATTGCGACGATAAGCGTATTACTAAAATCGACAGCCATGACTATCTCTACTTATAAAGTTATATAGGAAAATGAATGAAAACCAGTTTACTACACTCACATGCCTTTATAACATTAAGAAAAGTTATCACCATGCAGCGTCATAGATTGTGAGTTTGTAAAACTGCCCTCTCTTAATTCTTAGTCAAAATATCAGTCAATAAAAAAGCCACACTGCTTTATTAGCAATATGGCTTCATACAATAACGTTATAAGCTATGGTTTAGATTCAGTTTATATTCCGCCTACCCGAGCAACACAAGCGAGATGGCAGGGAACATCACTAAGATAACCAAACGGATTACATCAGAGACAATGAATGGTGCCACCCCGCGGAACATATCACTCAGCTTAATGTGCGGTGCCATCGCCTTAATCACAAAGATATTCATCCC
>NZ_CANMRN010000013.1 GCF_947500265.1 uncultured Psychrobacter sp.
TTGGAGCGGGAAAAGAGATTCGAACTCTCGACCCCAACCTTGGCAAGGTTATGCTCTACCACTGAGCTATTCCCGCTTAATATCAATTCGTAGCGTTGTTGACAACTACTCCGTCTCGATAGGCTGGCTATTTTAGCAAATATTCTGTGGGTGTCAACACCTTTTTTAGAATTTATTTCTAATATTTTTAGCTAAACGCCTTTTTTATCGGATAAACAATCATAAGCAATTGATTTAAAAACAGGAATTAATTTTGATAATATAAAAAAATATTTCGCATTAATTGTAGAAATTTAATTCTGGGGTTCACTTCCCTTGGCTTTAGAACGTTCATAAGATAATCGATAAAAGAAAAACGCACTATTTTTACTCTAATAAAAAGATATCGCACTTACAATCATACGCTTTATTGTTACTTTTCCTATATTGGTTTTAGGTGGTTAACATTATTATACTTATGTCCAATGGCAGTTAAGGTAAACTTTTACTGTTTAAGCGGATGAATGAGCACTACTAAAAGATTAATAAACACGACTCCCACATCTGCTGCACTATTTTTTAACTTGTTTGACTTTACGTTTTTCCATCTTATAGAGAGGATATTTTTATGAAGAAGTTATTAACCACGACGGTGATGGCCGCTTCGTTGTCAGCACTAACTTTAACTGGTTGTACCAGCACTACCAACTCTGGCGCAGTTGGTGTTGATCGTCAGCAGTTGCTATTAGTGTCTAGTGAGCAAGTACTAGCACTATCTGCCCAAAGCTATGCCAAAACAATACAAGACGCAAAATCAAAAGGTGTGCTAGATACCAATACCGCTCAGCTAAACCGCCTGAAAAATATTGCGAATCGCTTGGTTGGTCAAGTTGGCGTCTACCGCGCAGATGCAGCCAAATGGCAATGGGAAGTACACACCATCAAGTCTAACGATCTAAATGCATTTGTGGTGCCGGGTGGTAAGATCATGTTTTATTCAGGCATCATCGATCGCTTGAATCTCACTGATGATGAGATTGCTGCCATCATGGGTCATGAAATCTCTCATGCATTACGTGAGCATTCACGCGAGCGTCTATCACGCGAGTATGCAACCCAAACTGGTATCGGTCTGGCTGCCAGTATATTTGGCTTATCACAAGGACAGGCTGAGCTAGCTGGTACTGCTGGTAATTTAGGCTTGAGCCTACCCCACAGTCGCACTCAAGAAAGCGAAGCCGATCAGATCGGTCTCGAGCTGATGGCACGCGCAGGTTATAACCCTCAGGCGGCTGTTACCCTGTGGCAAAAAATGCAAAAAGCAAGCCAAGGTGAGCCACCACAATTCCTTAGCACTCACCCAACGAGCAGCAGCCGTATCGCAGAGTTACAGTCATTGATGCCAAAAGTTACGCCTCTATATCAACAGTCGCGCCGTTAATAAGTAGCTAATTAGCTACTCATATGCTTTAGCAATGCCTGTTTAGATATCATAGAAGCAAAGTACAGCCAAAGCGTTGTGCTTTGCTTTTTTAGTTATAGCCAGACATTGCAGGTTTTATAATTGACAAGCATTACAGTTGATAAGCACTGTAGTTGATAAGCACTGTAATCGGCAGGGTTTGCAATTGTTCGATTTGGCAATCGCACGCTATCCCGCTTACCGTGTCTGTTATAATGCTGATAAATATTATTTGAAGATTGTCCAATCAAATTGCACAAAATACGTTGAAGGATTGTTATGAGTACCACACCTACTGCCGACGCACTTCATACCGAATTACAGGCACTTACGCCGCAGCACATCGAACTGATCAATGAGTCGATGTCGCATGCCGGTTACTTTGAAGGTAAAGAAAGCCACTTTAAGCTCACTATCGTTAGCGATGCATTTGAAGGCAAACGACTGGTCGGGCGTCATCAGCTGATATACGGCTTAGTTACGCCTTTACTTACTTCACAAGGCGGCCAAGTACATGCCCTCGCTATCCATGCCTATACTCCGACAGAATGGCAAGGTCAAAGCCCTGCGAGTCCATTATGTGCTGGTCAAAACAAATAGCCGACTATGTTTGAATCGCAACTACATATTTTAGATTAGCCTATATACTGCAGTTTTAGAGGGAGCAATATTCAATGAAACACCTACATATGCTGATGGCAGCGCTGACTGTTGCACTATTTTTATATCAAAGCTACTTAGTACTCAGCGCAGACCGCCGCGCACCACGAGCAGTCAAAATAGCCACGCATATCATCTATGCCCTACTTATCCTGTCAGGTGCAATGATGCTAATGCAATTGATGGGTGCCAACGCTCCTGTACAGTGGGTGTTTGCCAAAATCATCTTACTTATCGCGGCTATTAGCTCAAGTATCAAAGCGTTTAAAGTTGATGCGACACCAGTGCAAAGAAAAACAGGTATTCTTATTGCTGCCGTTGCCTATATCGGTATTGTGATACTTGCCTTTGCCAAGCCAGCAAACTTATTTTAATAAGCGATTTTTTATTTTAATAAATAATCGTTTTAGAAAGCTGTCGATATTTTGATGACATGATGCGAAAATTTTTCATCATCGATGGATTTTCAATATCTTAATCATGCTATTTTTGCTATCTTAAATAGATATAAATACAATCACTTAGCCTACTGGAGCCATTATGAAAACGTTTACGACAGCGACACTACTAGCTGGCATTTTTGCGCTCTCAGGCTGTGCCTCTACTGGTAACATCACCCCGCAATATGTACCGCCGAGTACTTATCAAAATTATAATTGCCAAGCACTTAGCCAAGAGTACACTCGCGTCAACCGCTATGTCGAAGCGGCACGTAACGAGCAATCTACGCTATCGGCATCAGGCGTCGGTGTT
Organism: uncultured Psychrobacter sp.; assembly: GCF_947500265.1. Lineage (GTDB taxonomy): Bacteria > Pseudomonadota > Gammaproteobacteria > Pseudomonadales > Moraxellaceae > Psychrobacter. The sequence goes on from NZ_CANMRN010000013.1 coordinate 2,855, forward strand.
GGCGTCTCTGCCGGACGCTGGGGTATCTCGCCAAATATCAGCTTTGGTCTAGGCAAGAGCAACAATACCAAAGCACGCGATGCAAAATTATCGCGTCTCTACGGTGAGCGTGATGCAATTGTCCAGTCGGCGCGCATTCAGCGTTGTAGCTTTGCCAATGGCATCAAGATTTATGGTGAGTAAAGTTAAGCAAATGTAAGGCTATCTGCACGACTAAGATAGTGTATGACGCCGTAAAATAGTACATGACACCATAAAATAGTACATGAAATAGCAAAAAGCCAATATGCAGATCGCATATTGGCTTTTTTATTGCTGCGGTTTTCTGTAAGAAAACATGAGTATTTGTATAAATAGTTTGGATGATAAAAAGACTTATCTGGCTCATACTACGACTGTAAGCTTTGCACCCATTGGATGATTTGATGACTTGGTAATGCGCCCGACTGTCGAGCGACTTCTTTACCATTTTTAAAAGCAACCATCGTTGGCAAGCTGCGAATATTGTAAGGAGCAGCTGCCTGCTCGTATTTATCCGTTTGTACCTTGGCAAAGACCACCTGCGGTAATTGGCTAGCAGCGCTCTTGAACTCTGGCGCCATCATGATGCAAGGCTGACACCAGCTCGCCCAAAAATCCACGATAGTCAGTACATCATTTTTTTGGATAACCTTGTTGGCTGTTTGCGCATTTAGCTCATGCGGACTAGCAGTCAATAATGGCTGACCACATTTACCGCATTTTGGCGCAGCGCTTAATCGTGCAGCAGGTACACGGTTGGTTGCTTGGCAATGTGGGCATACTAGATGAAAAATTTGCTCACTCATTATTTAATTCCTATTCTAATTATTTTGTTATTTCAAATACTCTTCATGAACGCTCTTATCTAAAAAATAGTTACGTTGCTTGCTGTAGTTATAGTCGTCGTCGCGTTGATTGGTAAATAATTTTAGCATAGTTAATTGGGCTTATCCTTCATGCCAGTTGCTGTGCCACACCGCTATATACATAGCTCATTGATCGTGGACCGGGCAAATACGCTTCGCTCAACTCGTCAATGACAAACCCACTTTCTCTGATAAGCGCTGGAATATCGCGATCTAAATGACATCCTCCCGCTATAGGTTTCCAAAAAGGCGTCAATCGATGCTGCCAACGCTCAACAGAAGAGTCTGGTGCCAGTCCATGCTCACAAAATAATAAGCGTCCGCTAGGTTTTAACACGCGCGCCATTTCTCGAAGCGCCGCTATTGGATCATCAATACTGCACAAGGTAAAAGTCATCACAATCGTATCAAATTGGTCCGTATCAGCATGGATACCTTGTACATCGACGGCTATCACTTCAACTGGAATGCCAATGTCAGCTGCACGCTCACGAGCCAGCGACTGCATCTGAGCCGCTGGATCCACACCGATGATAGAGGAGACTTTATCAGGATCATAGAACTGCAAATTCAGACCGCTGCCAATGCCAATCTCCAACACCTTACCGAGCGCTTGCGGAACAATTTTAGAGCGCGCTTTCATCACATTACCTGTACTACAGGCAATATCTATCATCTTTGGCAACACATAGCGCTCGTAAGGGTTCATTGCTCTCTCCAGTTATTGCCGCACTTAGCGCTTGCAGGTGGTCATACATAGCATCTAAAAATGGACAGTCTATAGGTTAGCATTCTTATAGATATCAATCATACGATAATTACGTAGAGCTGCATCGGGTAATGATTTTCATTCATTAAACTGTTTAACTTATCCACCAAGGACATTGATCGGGACTTTTAGATAGCGCGTACCATTGTCCTCTGGCTCGGGAAAATGTCCGGCATCGATATTGATTTGTACAGCAGGAATGATAAGGCGAGGCATATCTAAAGTCGCATCACGGCGCTCACGCATCTGCACAAACTCTGCTTCGTTTATACTGTCTTTGACGTGAATGTTTTCTAGTTTTTGCGCGGCTACTGTCGTCGTTGGGCAGTGCTGACGGCCTTTGCTTGGATAATCATGACACAGATACATGACGGTATCTTCAGGAAGTGCTAGCAGCTTCTGAATAGACTGATAAAGCGTTTTGGCATCGCCACCAGGGAAATCACAGCGAGCGGTGCCCACATCAGGCGCAAACAACGTATCTCCAACGAATACCACTGTTTTTTCATCATCAGCGGCTAGATAAGCCATATCGGCACGCGTATGACCGGGTACATACATCGCAGTGATAGTAATGTTGCCCAGCTCTAAGGTCTCACCTTCGTCTGTCAGAATATCAAATTGGCTAGCATCAGTGCGGAAACTAGTGTCAAAGTTGAAAATTTGCTTAAAGATTTTTTGTACTTCGGTGATATGCTGACCGATGACTAACTGTCCACCAAGGCTTTCTTTTACATGAATGGCCGCTGACAAATGATCTGCATGCGCATGGGTCTCGATAATGTACTTGAGCGCCCAATCCTGCTCACGTACAAACTCAATCACTTCATCGACACTGCTGGTATTGGTTCGGCCTGATTTAGCATCGAAGTTCAATACAGGATCGACAATGGCGCATAATCTTTGCTCGGTATCAGCAAGTACGTGGGTATAGGTTTCTGTATCGCTATCTAAAAAAGAATGAACTTGCATGGCGGCCTCTTTAATTATTTATACATAAGTTATTTATACATATTTTGGTCATAGGGATTTTTATCTTTAATTAACCCTTAAGTATGATATTCAGTCGTATATAATGCGTTCCTACGACTTATCTGATGCCACTAATATAACAACCACCATACAATTTATCAATTTATATAATGTAATTAATGATAACTTGCTATGTGGCGTGATATCATTGATAATCAACTATATATTGCTCAAAACATCATGGCATTTGTTACCCTCTAATGTAAGGAATTTGTTCTGACTACTTCTATTTCAGCCGAAGGTACACCTACTCGCAGTACTACTGACGATGGGTCATCTGATACTGCAGATTTAGTACCTGCCGATCTTGCCAAGCAAATGCAGCAAGCATCGCTACAAGCCAGCCAACTACTAAAGTCGCTATCGCACCCCGATCGCCTACTTCTTCTTTGTCAATTGACCCAAGGTGAATATTGCGTCGGTGAGCTGGAAGACTTGGTCGGGGTTGGACAGCCGAGCTTATCGCAGCAATTGGGTATATTGCGTAAAGACGAGCTGGTCGCCACACGCCGCGAAGGTAAGCAAATTTACTATAGTATCGCAAGCGAGGATGCGCTAGCTGTACTCGATTTACTGTATCAACGTTTTTGTGCCAAAGCAGAATAACGCCGCCCTCGCCTAATTATTTGTACTATCTACTGTGGTGATTGATATGTCCTCTATCGTCGCTCGTCTGATTCCAGCTTGGCTGCGTCAATACCAGCTCTCAGCGTTGCCGACTGATCTCGTCGCAGGCATAGTGGTGGGCGTGTTGGTCATACCGCAGAGCCTAGGTTACGCGGTGCTTGCAGGACTGCCACCTGTCTATGGCCTATATGCAGCGATCGTACCTGTCCTCATTTATGCGTGGCTCGGCTCTAGCAACGTGCAAGCCGTAGGACCGGTTGCCATTACCGCCATCATGACCGCCAGTGGCTTATTGCCTTATGCCGAGCAAGGTACCGAACAGTATGCACTGATGGCTAGCCTATTGGCACTGATGGTAGGTGCACTGCTCTGGATTGCAGGCAGGTTAAAACTTGGCTGGATCATGCAGTTTATCAGTCGCGGTGTGTCCGCAGGGTTTGTAAGCGGTGCAGCGGTCCTTATATTTGTCAGTCAACTCAAATATCTGACAGACATTCCGGTCACTGGCAATAGTTTGATTGGGTATCTATCTACCATGCAACGCTATGCCAGCCAGCTGCATCCATTGACCTTAGCTATTGGTGTGACCGCATTTGCGCTATTGGTTGCCAATCGCTATGCAAGTGAGTGGATATGGCAGACGTGGCTATCATCGTCATATGCCAAATGGGCAGAGCGCTTATTTCCGCTTATACTACTCGGTATCGCTATTGTACTCAGTATGGCACTGCATTGGAGCACATATGGTGTTGCGACCATCGGTCGTATTCCACAAGGGCTGCCAAGCTTTACGCTACCGCATATCTCAGACCTACAAGAAGCGCTGAAACTCTTGCCGACCGCAGGATTGATGGCACTGATCGTATTTGTGTCGAGCAGTTCAGTTGCCAGTACCTATGCTCGTTTGCGTGGTGAGAGCTTTGATGCCAATCGCGAGCTGACTGGACTTGGGCTGGCCAATCTGTCTGGTGGACTGTTCCAAAGTTTTGCGGTTGCAGGAGGTTTTTCACGTACGGCTATCAATGCCGATTCAGGCGCGAAAACACCACTTGCCAGTCTCGTTACCGTATTGGTGATGATTGCCGCACTCATAGCCTTTAGCAATGCGCTTGCTCCACTACCCTATGCAATACTGGGCGCAACCATCATGGCCTCAATCATTGGCCTGATAGATATTGCAACGTTGAAATCTGCATGGCAGCGCGATCGCTTAGATGGTGCTAGTTTTTTGGCAGCGTTCGTCGGTGTGCTTATATTTGGACTAAACACGGGGCTGGTCATTGGTCTCATGGTGTCATTCGCCAGTCTCATCTGGCAGTCGAGTAAGCCGCATGTGGCTGTCGTTGGGCAATTGGGCGGTACAGGACATTTTCGTAATATTAATCGCCACGACGTTGTAACTTTTGACAATTTATTGATGTTGCGTATCGATGAGAGTCTGTTCTTTGGTAATAGTGAATCCGTACACCGACGCATTCTCAATGCCATGCAGCAATATCCCGATGCCAATGAAATCGTATTGATTATGGCCGCCGTCAATCATATAGATCTGACCGCCCAAGAAATGCTTTGTACCTTAAATCATGAATTGGCGTTACAAAACAAGCGCTTACATTTTAGCTTTATCAAAGGTCCTGTGATGGACATTATCGGTCACACCCCATTGATTAGTGAGCTATCAGGGCAGGTCTATCTGAGTACTTTAGATGCTGTCGATGCGTTAAAATAATCTATGGTTTGACCACAGAAAAATCGCTGCTACATTAATTTCACTCAACCTCAATTACTATTGTCGTCTACAACACAATATCGCTATGATAGCGCCTGTGTTATGCTAGACGCACTAAATAGGGAAATCAATTAACCTAGAAATCGACCTAAAAAATGCTGATTTATAGTCCTTTGATATTCTTGGCCCAACCCTCAATAATAAATATACTTTAACAAATATAACTGAACCTATTTTATGACCGATGATTTAACGATTTATAAGCAAATATATCCAAGCCAGTGCGTTAAAATTGCTGAGCTTGGTTATCGCTCAGTGCTTAATATTCGCCCAGATGCCGAGATTGAGACACAGCCTAATAGCTGCGACTTGGCAACGGCTACTGAACAGGCAAACCTAGCGTATCAACATCTACCGTTTGATGATGAGCGCCTAAGTATGCTGACGGTCGAGCAGTTTGCCGATTTCTATCACTCAATGCCCAAGCCTATATTAATGTTTTGCGGTACTGGGGCACGTGCCAAGCTACTGTACCAAAGCGCATTGATGCAAGGCCTGTTATAACAACCATAGCTCGAACTAACACGTTTTATAAACCCAACAACACCAATAAAAAAAGGAGCTCTTATGAGCCATGAAGTTAGCTTTACCGGACAAATCACGCCCGACCAAGTGCCTATGATTGCCGAAAATGGTTTCAAAACCATTATTAATAACCGTCCTGATGGTGAAGAGCCAAATCAGCCAACCAGTGCCGAAATCGAAGCAGCAGCCAAAGAAGCTGGTCTTGCTTATAAAGAGATTTCTTTTGCAGGTAATGAGCTGAATCAAACTCATGTTGAAACGTTTGCAAATTTCTTTAATCAAGCTGAGCAGCCAATGCTGATTTTCTGCCGCACGGGTAACCGCTCAAACGGTATCTATGAAGCCGCCAAGCAAATGGATTTACTAGACGACTAGTGCAGCATGAACAGACTAGACAGTTAGAGTATTTAGCCCACAGAATCTTGTGGGCTTTTTATTGCGCTTATCATTATGCTCAAAGTTGCATTAACTACAAACAGTACAATCACTACCTAGTCACAGCCCAATCACTTCCCGATAGCTTCCAACAACCTCGACCAACCTCAATAGTCACGACAAGTGGGTTACTTTACGAGCGTAATACCGCTATTATCACTTGATAGGCTTGATCTAGCTTGGTGGTTGAGACACCTAAATAGCTAGACGATTAAATACCTAAACACATGGAATGTGAGCAGCTGTATGGTGACAAGGTCACCTCGCTGCTATTTACTTTCAAAACGCCATCTTGATATGGCATTTTAGTTTTACAAGGAATGTTTGATGAATAATACCGCGCTAGCATTACTGCCACTAGCACTTGCCTACATTATGTTCACTCTAGGAGCAGGGCTAAAACTTAGTGATTTTAAGGTCATTGCCAAATATCCAAAAGCGTTCTTTGTTGGCTTAATCAATCAAGTTGTGTTGGTACCGTTGGTTGCGCTCGCAGTCGTGTTAGTAACGGCTCCGCCACCAGCGATCGCTTTTGGGATTATGCTGATTAGTTTTTGTCCCGGCGGCGTCACTAGCAACATGCTGACCTACTATGCCAAAGGAAATGTAGCGCTCTCTATCGCGTTGACCGGTGTAGTCAGCATACTATCGGTCATTACATTGCCTATCTTAATTACGTTGGCTTTTGATCATTTCATGAAAGATCAGGCGAACTCTATTAGCGCGATAAAGATTGGCCTAGTCATGTTCTTATTGACCACATTGCCAGTGTCTCTTGGTATGCTTGCTCGCCACAAATTTACGGACTTTATGGTACGTCGCAGCAGTCTGCTTAACGGCTTGGCTAGCGTGTTTTTTGTACTAATTGTCTTTGCTGCTATTGCCTCTAACTGGCAACTACTACAAACACAATTCACTCAAATTGGTTTAGATCTGATCTTTATCATTGCTATTTTATTCGCTATTAGCATCTCGATATCTAGAGTCCTAAAGCTCAGCTGGTATGATACCAAAACCATCTCGATAGAAACCAGTATCCAAAATAGTACGACGGCTATTACCTTAGCCCCCATTATCATGGGTGTGAGCACACTGCCAGTTATAGCACTGCCTGCTGCTTTGTACGGTGTGCTGATGTATGTCGTTGCGCTGCCCGTTATTTTCCTAATCAAAAACAAGAACTGATTGTAGTAAGTACGAGAAATAAAAAGCGCCCTTCTAAATAATTGCCCGTCTAAATAAGCGCCCTTCCAAACATTGGATGGGCGTTTTTTTGAAATATGATTTAAATGATAGAAATATGACTCGGGTTATAGACTGGTCAATACTCAACATTGAGTACATAATAAAATGCTACTGTTATCGCTTAATAGGACTCTATGATGCAAAAACCGCTATTAATTATTGGTAATAAAAACTACTCCTCTTGGTCGCTACGAGCGTGGCTGTTACTCAAAGCATTCAATGTTGATTTAGATGAGCAACTTATTGAGTTGTTTCATCCAGCAGCACGTCCAACCCTCGAAGCGCATTCGCCAACGGATAAAGTACCTATTTTAGTCTATGGTGAAAAAGATAATAAAGTAACCGTTTGGGACACCTTAGCGATTGCGATGCATGTCAATGAGTACTTTACGGATATTGATATTTGGACAGGTATTGATAAATCTAACGCTGAAAAACGACATAATAGTCAAAGTAGAATAAATAGCGCCTATTGCCAAAGCATCGTAGCTGAGATGCATTCAGGATTGACAGGCATTCGTAATGAGATGCCGATGAATATACGAGCAACGGCTAAGATACAACCAAGTAGCGCTTGCTTAGCAGATATCACTCGTATCGAAGACATCTTTGCCGATTGTTTAAAAACTCGCTCAGCAGACAGTTTCTTATTCGGAGATTTCACAGTAGCTGATGTGTTTTTTGCTCCAGTGGTGCTGCGATTGCAGACTTACGCTGATGCGTCCAATATTACTTTGCAGCCACTGACCAAGCAGTATTGCCAAACCATGTTAAATCATCCACACATACAAGCGTGGCAACAATCAGCACTGACAGAGACTCGTATTATTGAAGAAGATGAAGCAGGAGAGATACTGTCTGTCGTTGGCGTATTGGCGAATAAATAGTATCTTGCATAAAAAAACCACTTCAACTCAGTTAAAGTGGTTTTTCTTTCGTGACAAATAAAGCCTACAGGTACTACTGTTTTTGGTCTAACGCTTCTTTTACCGCTTTTTTGCCCCATGCGCTCAGATCGAGATCCAGTTTTTCATACTCTTGTGCATCAAATAACGGCTCTTTAACCCCTGATTTTAACTGACTTGCAAAGTCGTCAAGTAGACGCTTAGCTCGCGGAAATAACATTATCAAGGCCAATAAGTTTGCTAGCGCTAGCACACCCATCAACGGATCCGCAAAGAAGAACACTGCGGTTGCCGCAGGAGCCACTGCGCCCAAGAATAATACCGCAATCACCACAATTCGCAAAATCAGAGTCGCCATTTTGATATTCTTTTTGATCAAGAAATTAATGGCATTTTCACCCATGTAGTAGTTATACATGATAGAGCTTAGGGCAAATAGCAATATCGATATGGTGAGAATATACTGCGCCCAATCCCCAAGCTGGGTCGTTAGCGCCTGCTGTGCCAGTACAATACCATCGACTTCAGCACCTGGTTGATATACACCGCTCAGTAAAATCATAAATGCGGTGGCACTACATACGATTATCGTATCAATAAACACAGACAATGACTGCGAGATACCTTGACTAACAGGGTGAGTAGCATAAGCGGTGGCAGCAATATTAGGCGCAGAACCCAAACCTGCTTCATTAGAGAATAAACCACGCTTCATACCTTGCTCAATTGCCACACCAATACCACCGCCCACGACAGACTCAATACCAAATGCATTTTTGACAATCATTACCATCAGTGCAGGCAGTTCTGTAAAGTTAAACGCGATAATAATAAGTGCCATACTGATATAGATTAATGCCATAACAGGAATGACAACGTCGGCTACTTTTGCAATGCGCTGAATACCGCCAAAGACAATGAATCCACCTGCAATCACCAGAACCAGACCCGTTATCCAGCGGTCAATCCCAAAACTTTCAAGTGCTGAGCCTGCTACCGTATTGCCTTGGAACGCCACAAACCCAATAGAAAAAGACAGTAGTAGCGAGATCGCATAAATAACAGCAAGCCAGCGATAGTCTTTACCTAACCCATGTAAAATATAGGTTGCAGGGCCACCGCGAAAGTTACCATCGTTGTCTCTACGCTTGTAAAGCTGGGCTAAGCTACATTCCACAATGCTGGTCATCATGCCAATTAAGGCCACAACCCACATCCAGAATACCGCTCCCGGACCCCCTAAAGAGATGGCAACAGCAACACCAGCAATGTTACCGCCGCCTACACGTCCACCGATAGAAACGAGCAACGCCTGACGGGCAGAGATTCCGTCGTCTCCTACCTCATCCGTTTTAAATACACGGAACATACGTTTAAAATATCTAAACTGGGCAAACCTGCCTACAATGGTAAATAATAAACCAAAGATAATTAGCATAGGCACGAGCGCCCAGCCCCACGTTAGATCCCCGATTAGGGCGAAAAAAGCTTCAATGTATTCCATGCCTACTTTCCTTATAGTTCATGACGCTATGATAGGTTTTATTGCATACATTATTGCATCAACAACACGAGTTTGTAATGCAAATGTCGAATTTGTAACGTAAATACTGATATTTTCTGAGTGAAATCGCGTTATTTGTTTACTTAAGAGTCCATTTTCTAAATATCAGGATTTTTTATATAGACGTATTTATGCGATAGCACAAAAAAACCACCTCAACCGAGGTGGCCTTTTATACTGAAACTAAACCGAATAATTTACTGCATGACCAAGTATTCAAACGCTGACAGTGCCGCTTTACTACCTTCACCCATCGCAATGTTAATCTGCTTAAATGGCACGGTGGTTACATCACCACAAGCGAAAATACCTTTACGATCTGTACGGCAGCGCTCATCGATTTCGATCTCACCAAAGCGGTTTAGATCAACAAAGCCTTTGATGAATCCAGTGTTTGGCACTAAACCAATCTGTACAAATACCCCTGATAAATCACGCTCATGAGTCTCACCTGTGCTGCGATCTTGGTAGACGATAGACGATACTTTGCCGTCAGTCGCTTTGATCTCTTGCGTTGCTGCACCGGTAATGAACTCAATGTTGGTTTTTTCTTTGGCTTTATTAATCAGTACTTGGTCAGCTTTTAACTCATCAGCGAACTCTAGTACAGTAACGTGATTAACAATACCTGCCAAATCTAGTGCTGCCTCAACGCCTGAGTTACCACCGCCGATCACTGAGATATCTTTACCTTTAAAGAATGGGCCATCACAATGCGCACAGAAAGCCACGCCTTTACCGATATTTTCTTCCTCACCCGGTACACCAAGCTTTCTCCACTGAGCACCTGTCGCTAAGATAATACTACGAGTATTAAATGTCTCACCAGTGTTTAGGTGGATACTGTAGTTCTCTTCTTCAGTCTCGCCAATTTCTTTAACGCTCACATGCTCTTTCAACGTGATGTTGTATTCAGCCAAGTGCTTAACAAAGTTGGTCGATAAATCTGTGCCATTGGTTAGCGGCACTGAAATCAAGTTTTCGATGTCTTGCGTGTCTTTTACCTGTCCACCGATACGATCAGCAACCATCGTGACTTTTAAGCCTTTACGCGCTGTATAAATAGCAGCAGCCACACCTGCAGGACCAGCACCGATGATAGTGACGTCTTGCTGCTCTAATTGCTCAGCATCGTCTTCTACTTCTGACAATAAGTCAGGGAACTGCTCTTGTAACTTCCCGATCAATTTAGCAGTGTCGATTAAGCCGTTAGCAAATGGCTCACCGTTTAAAAATACAGCTGGTACGCCTTGGATTTTATTCGCTTCTACTTGCTCTTGGAACAATGCGCCATCGATCATCTCGTTGCTGATACCATCGTTTAATAGCGCGAATTGGTTCAATGCCTGAACGACTTCTGGGCAGCTATGGCATGACAATGACACGTAGGTCTGGAACTGTAATGGCTTATTAAAGCGCTTAACTAACTTTTGGATGCCTTCATCCAACTTTAGCGTATGACCACCCGCTTGCAGAATCGCCAAAATCAATGACGTAAACTCATGACCACCTGGGATACCGCTGAATACGATACCAGTGTCGTTTGATGCGCCATCAATGTGATTGACTACTTTGAAACTAATCGCACTTGGCAAACTATCGTCAGTTGCTTGTGCATCGAAGTTGATTTTGTCTGTTGTTCCAGCAATCTTGGTCAAAAAATCTACCAATTCTGCACGTTTTGCATGCGTACCATTACCTAATACAAAAGTAATGGGGCGCGTCATATTTTCGCTATAGCTCTTAACGGCATCTAATAAATTCTGATCTATCATGTTTGTTCCTCATTATGACTGAATATGTAACGGCAGCTGTCATGCTACGCGTCTAAATATGAAATAGTTGGTGTTAATAATTTTGTATAAAAGGTTATATATAGTGGGCTCTTGCCCTTTGATGTGTCTATTATCAAGCGTTTAGCGAGTTTCGGCAAGCTGAGAAACTCAAACTTTATGTTTTATAAAACCAATCGTTTATTGCTTTAAATAATTAAATATAAATACGTAGGCAAATGATAGTGATGGTACATGGTCTATTTTTTCGCTACAATCGAATGGTATTGATAGCAATATGCATTATCAATATCGTGAAATAACTATCTTTATTACCATTAAACTTTTACCCCTTCCAAACACAGTCTCACCATCATAAGCGTCTTAACCATAACGTGCTTACGCTTATTCTAAGCTTGCACTAAATAACAAGGATGACAACATGACAATGACAGACACATGGCAAGATCACAGTGATATTATCGATGAGCTTAAGCAAAAGGACACGCATTTTGCGAGTATCTTCGATGAGCATACGACTCTAGATAGGCAAATTAATAAGCTTGAAAACGATGTGGTCAAGCATGCCAGTCGCGACGAAGAAATCGAACAGATGAAACGACGAAAGCTACAACTCAAAGACGAGATTTATAAAACTATTGATAAAAATAAAGCACAGTCTCGCGCTTAATATTGCGTCTATATTTAGAGATATGCTGAAAAAAAATACTAACAATACCTATGCTTAAGACGTAAAAAGACCCCATCAACTTATGTTAATGGGGTCTTTATTTATAATACTGTCTTAAATCAGATGTTTAAGATACAGCACTACTTTTATCTAAGTATGAAATGTCTACTTAGATTTTACCAACTAAGTCAAGACTTGGCTTTAATGTGTCGCCGCCTTGTTCCCAAGCTGCTGGGCAAACTTCGCCGTCGTTTTCACGAACATACTGTGCTGCTTTCACTTTACGTAGCATGTCTTTTGCACTGCGACCGATACCGCCAGCATGGATTTCAGCGACTTGGATCAAGCCATCAGGATCTACTAAGAATGTACCGCGCTCAGCCAAACCTGCTTCTTCAATCATGACGTTGAAGCCACGAGTGATTTTACCAGTAGGATCACCGATCATTGGGTATTGTACTTTACCGATAGCTTCTGAAGAATCATGCCATGCTTTGTGTGTGAAATGCGTGTCAGTAGATACTGAGTATACTTCAACACCAAGGCCTTTTAGCTCGTCGTAATGAGCGGCCATGTCTTCTAGCTCAGTTGGGCAAACAAACGTAAAATCAGCTGGGTAAAATAGGAAAATCGCCCAGTTGCCTTTTACATCTTCTGAAGTGATGGTTTTGAACTCACCGTTTACGTATGCATCTGCTGAAAATTCTGGGATTTCTTGATTGATAATAGACGCCATGGTTGGCTCCTCTATAGTTAAGTAAATTGGAAATTATTTATATGGTTTTTTCAATTAGCCCTCTAGCTCTCTGGGCTACCTGACAAACTATACGCGAATTCTATAGTTAATCCAGTTAAAAGTTTTTAATGTGATGTTTTGTTTTATTAAACTTGTTAAACTATTATCTCTATATTTTATCATTGGTGCTGAATTGGTAATTTGCTACCTTATAAAGGTTGACCAAACATAATAAATTGCATTAAAAACCCACTAATAGAGAGGTTTTATGATTACTTTACGACAACTTGAGTTTGCCCTAGCCGTCGCCAAACATCGTCATTTTAAACGTGCTGCTGAAGATTGCAATATCTCGCAGTCTGCACTAAGTTTGGGTATCGCAGAATTAGAAAAACAGCTAGATACTCAGATTTTTGAGCGTAATAACAAACAGGTATTGATTACCCCTATCGGTCAAGACATCCTCACGCGTGCGCAGCGAGTGTTTTCTGAAGTGAGTGATTTGACCACGCGTGCTCACAGCCATCAGACGCCGCTTGCCTATCCTATGACTGTCGGTATCATTCCGACGATTGCACCTTACTTGCTGCCAAAAGTACTGCCTGCGCTGCGTGCACAATATCCAGAGTTCCGTATGACCATCGTCGAACAACAGACAGAGCGTTTGCTTGAACAAGTACGCTACGGTCATATCGACACCGCTATTATTGCGCTGCCGTATGCGGTAGATGGGCTACATAGTTTTGAGTTTTGGAGTGAAGACTTCTTTGCTGTATTTCCAAAAGATGACATACATGCCAAGCTTGATACCATCAATGCTGACGAACTGGCAACTGCCAACCTCATGCTACTTGGTGAAGGACACTGCCTAACGGACCAGACGCTGTCTGTCTGTCATTTCGACCGCGCACAAATGAAATCAAGCTTCTCAGATGCCAGTCTAAATACTTTGATTCAAATGGCGCTTGCCAATATGGGCACAACGCTAGTGCCTGAAATGGCGCTCGATCAGCTACACCTGCAAAACCAAAATGCCGTCGCCATACCATTGGCTGAAGACGGGCCGCATCGCCATATTGCCTTTGTCACCCGTCTGAACTATGCGCGTGTCGATGATGTTAGCTTGCTGGGTGATGTATTCAACAAAGCATTTAAAGATGCGGTGGCTAATAAAGAATAACCAAACCATTTTTACCGCGGTCATAGTGAAAAAATGACATATGAAAACTGTCTCACATAAGCATAATGAGCTTGGCAAGTACTTTGCACAGCACTTGTCAGCTATGACCAGCGATATCTCGCCAAAGCAAATAGATAGACTTTGGCAAGATATCATGACGCGCTATGGCGAACCACAACGTGCCTATCATACGCTCGATCATATTGAGCAGCTCTTGGTACAGTTTGAGAATATTAAGCACCATCTGTCTGAGCCGCATATCATTGCATTGGCACTGTACTATCATGATGTGATATACGATCCAACACGCTCCGACAACGAGTTGAAAAGTGCTGAGTTTGCGACAGATGCTTTGGGCTTTTATCTAAGCACAGAGCAATGCCAACAGATTCATGCCCTCATTATGATGACGGCTAATCATCAGCTAGATACGTTGGTAGATAGTGACAAATACAACGATGCGACGTATCTTTTAGATATGGATTTGAGTATCCTGGGTACGCCTTGGTCTTCATATGAGCAGTATGCAAAGGCGATACGTCAAGAATATAACCATGTCGCAGATGACAACTACCGTGATGGGCGCACTGCAGTGTTACAAGGATTACTAGCACATCCCAAACTCTATCTGACTGACCATTACTATGATCAGTTAGAAACACAAGCGCGAGATAATATCAAGCATGAGCTTACTTCGCTTGCAGCTTTATAAATAGCTCACTACCCTGCCGTGCTGGATGTGAATTATAGCTAGGCTCCATAATATCGATATCAAAATGACTTTGAAAGCGCTGCTGGTATTCTTCCTTGCTGCCGCCAAATGGTGGCTCTTCCCGTCCAAAATCCGTGTCAAACAACAATCCAACCAGCTTACCTTGTGGCTTTAGCAGTCTCGCCATCTGCTGCACATATTCATCACGGCGCGATGGATTAATCGCACAAAAAAACGTCTGCTCAAGTATCCAATCGAATTGATACTGCTCAGCTGGTAAACTAAAAAAATCCGCACAGAGCAAATGCTCAGATGGAAAATTAGGGTAACGCTCTGCAAACGTCTCAATCGGTGCAGGGGCAAAGTCAACCAGCGTGATATTGGTAAAACCTTGCTCATATAAA
The DNA here is from genome assembly GCF_947500265.1 of uncultured Psychrobacter sp. Classification (GTDB taxonomy): domain Bacteria; phylum Pseudomonadota; class Gammaproteobacteria; order Pseudomonadales; family Moraxellaceae; genus Psychrobacter. The sequence goes on from NZ_CANMRN010000013.1 coordinate 18,128, forward strand.
TAGCCTACTTCATAAGCATTACCCGCACCTGGCACTAGTATCGCTTGATCTTTCGCGCTCTCAGGTAGCTGGTCGATATAAGCTTTGAGCGGTGGTGACACCTGCCCCATGTCCCAACCGATGCTGTTCTTCTCATAACGCTGCTGCCAAAACTCCGCTTGGTTGACGTTTTCCATATAACATCCCTGTATATAAACCTGCTGATTAAATGAAACAATTTGTACCGTTATTTCTTATCATATCAGGCTTATTCAGACGTGTCCTTATTTTAAAAATAATAACGGAAATGGGATGATAAGCCTCTACACAGTGAAAGTTGCTCAGATGATACCGAGCTATTTACCAGGGCTATTTAGATGGTTAAATAGTTAGATGATACGTTTAGTCCAGCTGCCCTGTCTTGCCCGCTAGGATATTATGCCATTGCTGATAATCTGGCATCGCTGTGGCAACCGTTTGCCAAAACGCTCGGCTATGATTGGCATGATGCAAGTGGCACAGCTCATGAACGATTACGTATTCGGTGCATTCGATAGGATAGGCAGGAAGATAAACCGATAGCCAAATTCGTTTTGCACGCGTGTTGCAGCTACCCCAACGTGTGTGCATTTTTTTCAATCGTATTTCATTGGCATAAACGCCAACGATTGGCTGCCACTTATCAAATAGTGCAGGTGCGACTTCAGAAAGTTGTTGCCGATAATAGGTGATTTTTTGATCGGGACTGAGCGTAAATGATTGCGCCGTGCCCCATAATAAAACTGAGTTATTCGCAGCTGAAGGGTCAGACGATGTATTCTGTCTACGTCTATACTGTTCTAATACCTGCGGGTGATTTGCAATCGCCCAAGGCACCCGCTTAGCCACAGCATGCAACATTTGTGATGCGCTGATATGTATCGGTGCAGAGACCATCAACGTATGGGGCTTTAAGCGAAAATTGATATTTTTAACACGCTTTTTACTGATATTTAGCTCTATGCCTGCCTGTGCAAGCTGCTGTCTGACAGTATCTAAATTGGTGTCTAAGCTAATGCTCTACCTCCTTGGCCGACTATTGCTACTGTTCTAGCAATAGTCGTTATTAATCGCCATGCCTGTGCGTCTGTCGCTCTTGTTGAACGTTATGGGTCACAGTGCTTGCAAATGATTGTCAAACGACATCATATGCAGTTGACTGTCTTTGATAATCCGCTCATGAGGTTCAATGTCGTCTACGTCCAAATTTACTTCTGATAAAGCATTTACTCTTAACGCTGTTAACTGCCCTTGACCATCACTGACGATAAATCCTGTCGGCTCGGCATGTTTATCAATTTTACTCATTGAAGCACTAGAATTAACTAACACCGAAGCCCCTGCACAATCTGGCAGACTTACATCATCGATCAGCTTGCGAGTATGTAAATCATAAATCGCCGCACAGCCGCCAATCGGCGTGGTCACACACAGTAAGTTACGCTCACTATCCACCGCCACGCTAGCGATATATTGGTGAAAACGTTGCCATTGATTATTTGGCATAGTGAGTGGTGTAAAGCTGGCATCACCACGTTTATGGGTCAATACCAATGGGACATTGATATGTTTTTCACCTTGGAACTGAATACCGATCATCACTGTACCATCGGCGTGCATGGCTAAATGGCGCACACTCATCTGATTATGCTCTGGAGTCACTTGCTCAAGCAGTGTGCCATCGTGACGATTCAAATAAACCAGTGAGGGTCGCATGGTATCTAGATTTAGCTCTTCGCGTGAGGCCTGCTCGGTTTTGATACCACCGTTTGCAATGACCAGCGTTTCGCTATCAGGATGCATAATTAACTCATGCGGGCCGATACCATATGAGTCAAACTCTGCTACTTTTTGATAAGCATCATGGGCATCATAGATACCAATTTTGCCTGCCAAACTCACTGTGTCGTTCTCAGTTACGTAGAGCAAGCTACCATCTAAACTGTAGCAAGCATGACCATAGAAGTGACGGTTTACATCAGCTGTAATCGCATGCTGTACTTGCCCATTTGACGTATTAAGTACCCAGAACCTCTCGCTTGGACGGCGACCCATGACGACGACATCACGTCTTTGATCCACATTGCTATGCTGAGTTTGAGCTTCAGATACATTAACAGATACAGGCTGAACAACGATGTCGTGGACACGCTCAGGCATAGTCGTCTGCCAAACGATTTGTCTGTCAGCATCAATACCTACCACGCCAAAGTCATGCTCATTTCGGCTTGATGTGACCTGATCTTTTGGCAGTGATGCGACGCCACTGACCCAACTGACTGGTCGCGCTAGCATCGTTGTCGTATGCATGACAGCAAAATCAGGCGTGTTACTTTTACCATCACCTACAGCATGATAAGCCTGCTTCCATGTTGCCGCTGCTTGCTCACAAGCATAGCGCAAGCGCGAAAGTTTCGGCGTTGAATCAGGTGCCGCTCGTAATGCCTGCAACTGTGTACGAATACCATCTACATAATCTTGTAGACTGGCATCTGGATGCTGCTGCTTACGATAACGATGGTGAATACCGACCAGCGCCGCCGTACCCACTGCTGTCAGCACTGAAGTCGTCAAAAGCTCATGAGTTGACGAAGTTCTCCCAGACCGATTAGACCTATTTAACTGGTCATGAGTCTGGGCTGCTGACATTGCTGTACTCGATTCGATAGTGGACATTGTCTAATCGCCATCAGTGCTGTTAAAGCCCACACGGATACCAAGTGCTGGGATTAACTGGCGTTTAATCAAACGAGTGACATCAGTCAAATGATCGTACAATGCTTGTTGGTCGTCCTTATTCGCTTGTGATAAATCTTCTGGCATTTGTGCTAATAATGCAGTCGTGTCAGCCAATGCAGTCGATAGATTATCCGAAACTTTGTTTTCATCATTGCTACCAAGAATAGCTGTCAGTACTGGGTCAGTCATGGCTTTATTAATCGTATCTAACTTAGCATTGATGATAGCGCGGCTTTGACCAGCAGTAGCAGCAGGCAAATGGCCTTTTGCCTTACCTGTCAGACCGAGTGGCTGATCAATGGCATTAGACTTCATGGTCTCAATCAATGACAGCAGAGAGTTAATCCACTGATTTAGACCTCTATCGCTCTCTGCTGTTTTGTCTATCGCCAATAAATCAGTCGCGTTTTGCTGCCAGTTTTTCTCGATGTCTTTTAGACGCGTGCTCAACGCACTACTGGCACTAATCACGTAAGCACACTGACCAGCGTCTAAACTGTCGTTGGCAAACAAAACCTCTTCCAACCCTGGTACGCCTTGTACGATCGCGCTCTCGCCAGCAAGTTGTTCTGGCGTTAGTTTTGGATTGGCAGCGATTAAATCAGCCACGCCACTGTGTACGAGTCCGCGCTCGTCAGGATAGTAGTTGATGTATAGATTGCTCATACTAGCAGTCGCAGGACCAAAGTTGACCATCTCAGCACTTGACCATGCTTGTGCCAACACTAGCCACTGTGCACGTAATGCTTGTAGCTCATCGCCACTTACTGGAGCTTGGGTACAATGTTTCTGCGCCAATTCGTTCAACAGATCGCTTTGCTTGGCTGCATCAGCATACGCAGGAATCACAATATCGTCTGCCACATGCGTCAAGTACGTTTTTGCAGTCTCAGGGCTGATATCTACTGCAACGATTTGCTCAGTACTTTCTTTGCTGTTTTCTACTGAGCTGTCCGTAGCTGCACTGTCTTGCACAACTTTTTGGCTGTCTACATCTGCAGCTTTGTTGTCATCGGCAGGTTTGACACAACTGATCAGCAGTCCAGCACTCAATGCAGATAGCGCCATTGCCAAAGCATGGTTTATTTTCATAGATTTCTCGGTAATGTTATAGGTAGTAATTTATAGCGTTTTTATACTGATTTTATAATAGCGACTTTATTACAGCGACTTTAGGAACGCATTAAGCTCTGCGCGACCTTGTTTATCCAACTTCAATACTTGTTGCTTTTGCTTCTCAGCTTCTCCGCCATGCCATAAAACCGCTTCCATCAATGTACGGGCACGGCCATCATGCAAAAACGTCGCTTGAGGATCAACTGTCTGCGCAAGCCCCACGCCCCAAAGCGCTGGCGTGCGCCACTCATAAGAATTGGCTAAAAACTCAACTTGGGCACTTTTCGGTGGTAGCTTACCGGCAATCGTACGATCAGCGAGGTCATCGCCCATATCGTGCAATAGCAAATCTGTGTAAGGATAAATCACTTGTCCATGCTGCTCAAGATGATCATCGTCGGTTTTTGGCAACTGATATCTTGGCGTATGACAGCTTTGACAACCCATGTCATAAAAACGCTTTTTCCCAGCCAGCACAAGCTTATCATCCGCATTACGGCGATGCGGCACTGCTAGATTGCGAGTATAAAACTCTACAAACTTAGCAACCTCATCGTTTACTTCAACAGGTGATTTACCATTGCCCTGCTCATCAGCACCTGTCGCTGCATTTAGGCAAGCGGTCTGCATTGGCATACAGGATTCGTTCGGACGAATATTGGACGTCAGACCCATGTCTTCGTTAAAGGCACTTTGGTTTTGGGTGATAAGTTTGGTTTGACCCGCTTTCCACCCAAATCGTCCAAGCGCCCGCTTGCCCGTTTGTGGATCCATGACCCAGTTAAACTTACCACTGATATCGCTATCATTACTGTCGCTGGCTTGTTTTTTAATGTCATCATCCGATATTTGCTCTAGCAGCCCAAGCCCAATCATCGGTAGCGCCACACGCGGCGATACCATCATGTCATCTTCAAAAGCACCGTAACCAGGTTTGGTCAAATTAAACGTTGGCGCACGCAGCGTCTCGACATATCCGTCAGCAAAGGTAACTGGTTTGTCTGTCCATTGCACTGCGATTCTTGCTTCAGCAGGTACGCCCTGAATACCGCGATCTTGTAGCTGCCCACCATACATAGGATGAGCCACCTTTTCAATCAGCGAATCCTTTAGCTGTTGGCGCTGCTCATCAGTCGTCGCTGGCATAGACAGACGAATCAATAAACTATCAGCATCGTCATCGGCAGTCATCGGCGCATGACCTCGCCCATCTTTGACATGACAAGACTGACAAGCGGCCACATTGAATAATGCGCCCAGTCCATCACGACTATCAGTACTAGCAGGTGCAACGACCCATGGCTGCTTGAAGAATGCATTACCAATAAAGAACGACCCTTTTCGAGAAGCTGCTAGGTTCGATGAAGGCTTCGAGTAGCTCTCAGCACTGCTAATACTAATACCAGAGTCACCGCCCTGCTTGATCTCTTGAGGGTCAAAGCTCACCAGTTGCTGCATTGGCACGCCTGCCAGTGCTTCTATATTTTTGGCGTGTTCGGATGACAGCGATTGGCTATTTTCACTGCTACTTTCATTACTTGAGGCCTGCTCTGAAGTAACATCAGAAACATCGCCAGAAGTGTCGTCAGAAACGCTATCAGATGGTTGACACGCACTGATAGCCATTGCACTGGCGATAATTAGCACAAGCTTAGAAGGTATATGTCGTAGGATTTGAGTAGCAAGAGGAGAATCAGAGGGGTTAACATAATTGGCGTTCATAGAAATTCAGTGCCTTAGCGCTAGAGTAGAACCATTAAAATTTTGTCATACCATCTCATTATATGTCGTCACAATCATTGCCTATCGGCATATAATGAAATGGTACACCGGCCAATTGGCTTATTTAATGCTCGTAAAAATGCGTTGCCAACGGTGGCTGACAACGCACGTATTATATCTAATCTAAGTATCCAATAAACAGCGGTTACTGACCTATAACGACTAATAAAACGTCGCAAAGCCAATGAAAGGCTTTTAAATAAGGGCCGCTAGCTTAAATTTTTTCTTAAAACTGTGACCCTGCATCTGCGTCTAGATTATCGATGCCAACGGCTTTTGCAGCGTTTTCGATACTGGCCGTCAGCTCTTGTAAGCTAGTGATACCCGCTTCAACCCATCCACGACGGACGTTTTGTTCTTCAGCAGAGATGCCTTCTTGGCTTGCTTGACCGACAGTTGCAATCATCTGGTCAATCTTGATGCCGTCTTTTTCGCCTTTTTCAACGATAACGTTAAACGCGCCTTCTACTTTGTTGAACTCAGCAGCCAATTTATCAGCAGCTTCTGTATGGCCGTTATCCGTTAGATAATCTTTGATACCGTAGCCGCCAACTGTTTTACCAGCGACTGTTGTATAGCTACCATTGAAGACGTTTTGGATACCGCGCGCATTATTGGCATAGCTTAAATGAGTCAAATCACTAAAGCATTCGTGCTCATCTTCGGTAGAACCAGTAACAAAAGCGACCTGCATACGCTCAGAAGCAAGCTCACCTAATGCTAGGCTACCCATTTGATACATAATTTGGCGCAGACCATTGTCATATTTGCGCGCTATCAAATCACTACGCAAGGTATTCTCAGTATCAGGCTGCCACTGAGCTTCCATCGCGGTCAAATCATCGACCAATAGTTGAGTTGCAGCAGTTAAGAATTCACCACGGCGCTCACAGATAATGGCATCGTCATTGACGGTCTCACCACTAGTACATTGTCCGGCTTCAGTCGCATAGTCAGTGACTGGGCGATTACCTGCACCTTCTTTTACGCCATTGTTGTCTTGACCCCACAGCATAAATTCAATCGCATGATAACCAGTCGTTACGTTGGCTTCACTACCACCGATTTCATTCATTTCTGCAAGTAGCTCAGGCGTAATCGTACTGGTATCTTGCTTGATACTACCGACAGTAATGCTGTCGCTATTGATGATGTTCTCTTGGCTGTTATATTCGCCTTCATAGTCGTCACCAACATAATCAATCAATGCTTCATCAAGTGGCCAAGCATTGATCTGCCCTTCCCAGCTATCGATGCTGTTGATAGCACGTTTGTCATTGGCAGTCACAAAGCCTTCATCAAAACGGAAAATCTCAGTTTGTGAGTATGGTTGACGTGCTGCTTTATAAGCATCCTTTGCAGCATCAAGGTTTTCTTGTGTTGGAGTGGCTACGTAAGTTTCTACCGCAGTTTGTAGCGCTTTGGCCGTGTCTAACGAATCTTTATAAGCGGCGTGTGCCATATTTGCATAACTGATAATCAATCTATCAATATGTGCTTTTTCGGCAGCAGTCATCTCTGTATTATCAGCTGTCTCTGTGTTTGCTACTTCTGTTTGTGTTTCTGTCGCAGCATTGGTGTCTTCATCGGCTTGCTTAGTACAACCCGACACCATTAACAATCCTGCAAGTGCAACAGCTAAAGTAGTTGGTAAAAGCTTACGGCTCGTTACTGTGGTAATCGTCATACATATCCTCAAGAAATATAGCAAAAAATTCGTTTTGGTTAAGTAGCCTCAATTATTTTGATAATCAAGCCATGTTATAGCAGGCTATCTTAGCCATGCACATTGACTCTCAGTGCGCACGATAAGACGTTTAATATTGCATTGATAGCAAACACTGACAAATTATAGTGTTATTGATAATCATTATCAATATTTAATTTAATATTAACTATATCTATCAATAATCAATGTTTTATTCAAACTGAAAACATAAAAAAAGAGCCAGCATATTGCTGACTCTTTTTAGAATATATGTGCTCAAATATCTAGCACATACCTAATAGCTATATAGCTATTTATTAGTTATAGCTATTTATTAGTTTACGCTCTGTGGTGCGTTAACTGTTAGCTCAACACGGCGGTTTTGACCACGGCCATATTCAGTGTTGTTGTCTGCGATTGGACGTGACTCACCGTAAGCAACAACGTTTACACGGTTTGAAGCAACACCGCGAGCTGTTAAGTAGTTAGCAACTGAGTAAGCACGATCACGTGACAGACCCATGTTGTAAGATGCTGAACCTTTGCTATCAGTGTGACCAGCAATAGTAATTGTGTTTTGGTTGTACTGGTTCATTGTTGAAGCAAGCTTATCAAGCGTTGGCTTGAATGATGAGCTAAGGGTTGCATCATCAAATGAGAACGTGATGCTACCTGGCATAACCAAATCAATGTTACCAGTGGTTGGGTTCTGCTCAACAGTTACGCCTGTGCCAGCCATTTGCTGCTCAAGTTGACGAGCTTGACGCTCCATGTAGTAACCAACGCCTGCACCTAGTGCTGCGCCGATAGCTGCATCACGACCAGTTTTGTCGCCACCTGTTGCTTTTGAAATAGTTGCACCACCTGCTGCACCAACTAAACCACCTAGAGCAGCTTTGTTTAGACGCTGTTGTCCAGTGTTTGGATCTGTTGTACAACCGCTAAGTGCTAAACCTGATGCTACTGCTGCAATCATTAAAGTATTACGCATAATATTTCCTCTTAAGTTTAAAAAATCGTGCTTTTTATAAAGATTGTCCGTTAATCTTTTTTAAGTACTTATCTACATTCCCCATTATTATGGCAACTACAACCTATCTATGTGTAATATTTTGTCATACCTATGTATGAGAAGTGCAGGTTATATTTCAATGATTTCATAGGTCAAATCTTCGCGCCTTGCTACCACTAGTCACGTTTACAACCGTACACTACAACATGTTTCTGCTAAAATTATATTGCTGAATTTGTCGGCTTTAAATAGTCATGACTTAAAGCTTTACGTTCATAATATTCTTGACTTGACTAGGACAGATTCAGCGACATACAGATTATTATTAATCAGATAGACTGAAAAGGATTGAGCATGCGATTGACATCTACCATTCGAAAAATGCATAAACGTTCGCCTAAACTGGGCAAAGCTGTGTCGCTTGCAACAGCCACTGGTGTCATCGCCGCCAATAGCTTCGGTGGTAGTATTCCTTTATGGCTAATGGGCGTTGGTAAGGTCATTACTGGCGCCTCTATTGCAGACAAAGCCGTCATCAAAATTGCTACTCACTGGATCAGTAGCAACAGTGCCTTAATCGACAATATGCTGCCTCGCAAAGATTGGCGTATCAACCTACCGGACGATATTCATACCAATGGCAAATACCTGCTAGTGAGCAACCACCAATCATGGGTTGATACCAGCATCGTGCAGTATATTGGCGAAAAACGTTTACCACTCACGCGATTTTTTACCAAGTTTGAACTGATCTACATCCCTATCGTTGGTCAAGCTTTTTACTTTTTAGACTTTCCAATGATGCGCCGACACTCAAAAGAAGCCATTGCCAAAAATCCTGCGCTAAAAGGCAAAGACATCGAAGAAGCCAAACGTGCCTGCGCCCTATTAAAAGACAAACCTTTTACCTTATTAAATTATTTGGAAGGTACTCGTTTTACCAAAGCCAAACAAGCTCAGCAAAAATCGCCCTATACGCACTTGTTAAAACCTCGTGCAGGCGGATTATCATTGGCTATCAGTGCATTAGGTGAAGATATCGATGGCATATTAGACATGACCATCGTATATCCTGATGGTGTGCCAAGCTATGGGGATCTTTGGAAAGGCAATATCAAACGTTTGGGCGTTGACTTGCGCTACATCGATATACCAGATGCGTTGTTCGAAAGTATCAAGCAAGGTGGCTACGAAAATAATGAAGACACAAAAGCTCAAATGTTCGACTGGGTTGAACAAGTGTGGCGTCAAAAAGATGAACGTATTAGCACTATGTTGGCAGATTTTGAAACCAATCCTAAAGCGCAAGATGCCTAATAAGGATACTCAGTTATAATAAATTGGCTGTCCGTTAAATCTTATCAAATATCAAGCACAGTCTATACCAGAGTACTAAGTAATAAATATCGAGCACGGGTTGAAAAGTTATTGAGGAACAAAGTTACGTGTACGAGTGTCACAATAGTCATATCTTACCTATGATGTTTACTGTTAAAAGCCATGCATCATAAGTAAATTTTAATCAAAGATGGGTTGTTTTTTAGCCTTATTCATTGATAATGTGACTAATCATGAACTCATAGATTTTCGATGTCTACTTTGATAGTAAATGGTAGTAAATATCGATTTCTGACCCATTTTTTGTGCCATTTATTACTTATAAGGTATGACTGTGCCCACCTCTACTACTAGCTCGCCGTTAGCTACCGAATCTGTTTTGAGTCAGCCTCCTTATCTAATAAGTGATGAGCCACCAAAACCGAACCATCCAAAGCCGAGTCGCTTTAAGCTCACTTACGATATTGTCATGATTATTGCCATCAGTATTGATCTGCTATTGATCAGTATCGACGCTATTTTGATGAGCAATTTTAGTAGTAATGCTGCAGAATGGCTAACCATCAGTGAAGCGCTCAATTGGTATCAAACAACCCTACATGATCCTCTACGCACTGCTGGAGGTTTTTTTACTATTTTTTTGGTCGTTGAGTTGCTGTTGCGTTGGGCGATTGCCATCAAACAAAAAGTCTATTATCGCTGGTTCTTTTTCCCATTCGTTCATTGGTACGAAGTATTAGGCTGTTTTCCGCAGCTACGTGCTTTGCGACTGCTGCGAGCGGTCGTTATTGGACGACGTCTATATCAGCTTGGTTATCAAGTACTGCCGCAGGCGTGGATCAATCGAATCAAGTTCTACATTGACCTACTGTTAGAAGAGCTCTCAGATCGCGTTATTTTGACAGCGATACAAAACTTTCGACAAGAGCTAACCAGTTCAGACACGCATAAATCATTCATTGAGTCGACGATTGCAAAAAATCGAAATGAGATTGAAGCGGCTGTATTGTCCGTGCTGCGTACAGAGCTTGCACCGAAGCTGCAAGAACTAACCGCCTCATCAGGTGGCGGCAGTATATTGGCGAGCGAAATGGGCAATGCTATTGAAGAAGGATTGGCCAATACACCTGAATTGCGCCGCTATCTACGCATGATACCTATTGCAGGCAGTCTGATTGAATCACAGCTACATCACGTCGGGCACAATATCGGTGAAAATGTCGTCAATGCATTAAACAAGCGACTTTTAGACCCTAAGCGCTTGGATATATTAATGATGGAAATTGCTAGCGGTATTGCGCAAATAGATACCAATAATACAGCGCTAGATACTTTAATTTCTAGTATCATTGATGACAGTCTGACTGCGTTTGAAGCACAAGTAAAAGTGCAGCAATGGAAGCACCAAGATATGCTAAATCTATAGTTTAGCTATCTAATAGCATGACGTAATAAGAGACATAATACCGTGACAGAATTATTTTTAAGGGTTTGTATATGACAGTTTCAGCTAACGATAACCAGACTGCACCAGCGCTAGCTTTCTATGGCAAGATGCTGACGTTTTCACGCGTACAGTTTAGTACAAGCGATCTAGCAGCTATAGAAGCTCAGCTAACTGAAACGCTCAGTAATAAATCGAGCAATATCCCTATCCTTATTGATAGTGACGTTGAACAAGATTTATCAGCACTAGTAGAGCTGTTATGGGCATGGGGATTGCAGCCTATTGGCGTGGTGACAGGTATGCTTGATGCGCAAGCGCGTGAGCAGCGCTTAGCGATATTCCCAGCAGATGGTAAGCGTATTGAGCGTATATTACCAAGTAAAAAAGCGCCTATACCTACCCAACCATCACCAGAAAACGATAACGCCGAAACCGTTAGTGCTAACAACGTCGATGATACTTCTACCACGAGCGAACCTGCCACTGAAACCACACTATCAAGTATGCCCACCGAGACATTGGTAAGTACCCAGCATATTACCAGCTTAATCTATGATCAAATGCTGCGTTCAGGACAAAGCCTCAATCACGTTGGCGGCGACTTGATTTTGACCAGTAGTATCAATAGCGGCGCTGAAGCGATTACTGACAATAGCTTGCATGTATATGGCCGTGCACAAGGGCGTTTGGTGGCAGGCGCAACAGGGGATAAAGATGCCCGTATATTCTGCCAAGTCTTTAATCCGTCATTGGTGTCAGTAGCAGGGACATATTGCTTACGAGACAATTTACCTGAGCATGTTATCGACAAGTCCGTGCAAGTAAAATTTGTAGAAGGCGAAGGCTTAGTGTTTACCGTGATGGATGAAGCTTAAGACACCATTAAAAATAATACACCGTGAAGTGACTTTATAGAAAACTAAGGTAGTTAAGCTGCTCTATTCGACAAGCCAAAAAGCATAGTTATAACCCTACTAATACCACGCAGAGAGGCTAATTGAGCGATACATAGGTTGTTTTTCTGCTTTAGTATCGAGCTGCTATAAATTTTTGTTTATTTATGCTAGGCTAGCTTCGAAGATAGTATATATATGTTAGGTAAATAACATGTAATTTTGCTATTTATATAAAAGATATCCCATTGATTCATAGGAGTGTGCCATTGTGGCGAAGATAGTTGTAATCACTTCAGGTAAAGGCGGTGTGGGTAAAACCACGACAAGTGCTTCTTTTGCCGCTGGTTTGGCGTTACGTGGCTATAAAACAGTTGTTATCGACTTTGATGTAGGTCTACGTAATCTAGACTTAATCATGGGTTGCGAAAACAGAATTGTTTATGACTTCGTAGATGTCATCACTGGAAACGCGCGCTTGTCGCAAGCACTTGTCAAAGACAAACAGCTTGAAAACCTGTATATCCTGCCCGCCAGTCAAACGCGTGATAAAGACGCATTGACAGACGAAGGGGTATCAGAGGTAATGGCTGAACTCTCAAAGCAGTTTGACTATATTATTTGTGACTCACCTGCCGGTATCGAGCGCGGTGCACAGTTAGCGATGTATCATGCGGATGAAGCTATTATTGTTACTAACCCTGAGATCTCTTCAGTGCGTGACTCAGATAGAATCATCGGTATTCTGCAAAGTCAGACGAAAAAGGTAGAAGAGAACCAAGGTACTGTTCGTGAGCATTTGATTATTACTCGTTATAATCCTGAACGTGCGGCTGCCAATGAAATGATGGATATTGACACTATCTCGAACGATATCCTAAAAGTTCCACTACTTGGTGTTGTGCCTGAGAGCCATTCCGTGCTTGAAGCGTCCAACCATGGCGAACCAGTTATTCATTATACCGACTCTGTTGCTGGTCAATGTTATGAGGACATTGTCGCCCGTTTCTTGGGTGAAGAGCGCCCACTACGTCATATTGACGTGAAGAAAAAGAGTCTATTACAGCGCTGGTTTGGAGGATAATGATGACTAAGAAAAAAGGATTTTGGAGTAGCCTATTCGGTACTGACGACAACAGTAACGCAGGTAGCGCAAATTTAGCAACTGAGCGTTTAAAAGTTATCGTTGCTAGCGAAAACAGATTGAACAATCGCTTAACGGTTGATCGTATCGAGAAAATGAAACGTGAAATCTTAGAAGTTGTGAACAAATACGTTAACGGTGTGCAGATTGATGATGTCAATATTAACCATCGTTCTGAAGACAGCTTAGATGTGTTAGAGATGAATATTAATTTGCCTGAGCATAAAAAATAGCGTTCTAACAGTACGTATTTCTACAACAAATAAAAAAAGCCCCAAGTTTGATACTTGGGGCTTTTTAATGTTTATAGATTATTTCATACGGGCAATAAGATTGTCTTTTTTGACAAACTGATGGTATAACGCGGCTGCTATATGCAAGACCGTAAAACCAATAATCATTGGCCAAATAATCTCAGTATGCAAGTTATTATAAAAACGAGCCAAACTTCTATCTGGAGTCACAAATACAGGGATCTGAAAGATACCGAAAATATCAACCGGTCGACCGCCATATACTGCCATCAGTAAGCCAACCATTGGCATAGCAATCAGTATGGCATAGAGAGCAAAATGTGACAGCTTAGATACTAGCATTTGCCATTTTGGCATAGCTAACGGTGGTGGCGCCTTAGTAAAAACGCGGTTGATGACTCGGGCAATCATCCAAAATAATAGGCTCACGCCGAACGCTTTATGGTATCCAATAAACACATTGCTATCTAAATTCTCATATAGCAGTATCATTATCCATGTCACTAACAGTAAGGCTGCACTAATCCAATGAAAAATACGGCTACTAACCGACCACTTTGATACATTCGAGTTGGCATTATTCATGAGTGACTCTACTACCTTTATCAGGAATTATCTCTAATCAATTTTATAAGCCAGCTAATGCTCTTCAAGAGATGAAGTCATTAACATTACTGGCTTACTATTTATAGAATGGAGAATACCTTAAATACAGGTGAGAATCTAGCCATCTAAATCAATCAGGTGATAGGCAATTTTATCCAAATCTGGCACTAAATAGATTTCGTCATCAATCATCACTGTTTGGTATAGGTAGGATGAGACGTCATTTTTATCAAAATACTCTTCCCTATCTTCGCCATTGGTAGTACTAAACTGTTCCGGCGTCTCTACATCTTTCACTTCAGAAATTCGTGCTTGCAGTTGACGCAAATCGCCTGCTGTCTGTAAGGCAAAACGGTGATCAGTGGTATTACCTTCCAAAACAATCATTTTGTCTGGAGCTTGATTTTGCAGTAGCAAATGAAATACAGCCAAATCTTGCTGTTGCCAGTCGTATCTAGCAACCTGCTGTTGGGACTCATCCACACTCAAAATCAGGCTGCTTGGAATAATCCAGTCCGGCTGGTTAACGGCTGGAACAATAGTGACATCAAGCATACCGTTGTTGGTAGTCAACAGACTCACAGCCTCAAACGAATGTTTCAAAATTTGTGTCATACGTCACTCGCAATAAGTTAATGTGAACGGCTATCTGCCCTTTCACCAATGTAATCGGTTAGTTTTTTTGCTAAATCGGTAGGGCTACCAACAAAATTGCAATACCCTGAGTCAATGATAGCCTGAGGCTGACTTGGACATGCACTCAAGCTCGGATCTTGTGCCCATAATTGGCTGTTATTGTCTTGGATTAAGTCTAGATACTGAGAGCCATCATTACCCATACCTGAAAATATAATATTAATAAGCTCGCTACCATGAACATCACTGGTATTTTTGAGCAGCTGCCCGATTGCAGGCTTGTATTCACCATGCCAATCTTGATCCAATAGTATCACGCGACCCGTTGAATCACAGACAACCTGCTTATCAATAGGAACTATCAAACACTCTCCTGCACGTAGCCGCTGTGAAGAAGCGATAATCTTACAGCGCCAGTCATTGTGACGGTTAAGTATGCGCGGCAACGTACCAATCATAGCCTGATTAAAATGATGCGCCAATAAAATACAAATTGGCAGTGTGGCTGGTACGTTATCTAAGAATTCTTTGACCGCACTAGGACCACCCATAGAAGCACCCAAAAATACGACATAATGCCAGTCAGTAGCGGCGCTCTTATAATTTGGAGCATCTACCAGTGTTGGCAAGTCAAGCAACTGGGCAAATTTACGCTTTAACTTACGTTGCCATTTTGCATATTCTTGCGATTCGTTTAGATACGGTGCCTGACTGAAGCCAACCAGTACTGCTGCTGGTTTGGATGCCACCGTCGCTATTGCCACACTGTCATTATAATCACTGTCTATCAGCCAAATATCGATAGCTGAGTTAGAAAGCTCACCTGTTTCCTGCCACTGTGCTCGTGATACACAGCCGACCAGCGTAAAGCCGAAACCACGTACCGTATCTGAAAAAGCCATGCGCTGGCGGTGGTCTTCTGCCACCACCATCACTTTAATATCGTTTCTATTTTTTTTTCGCAGCGCTAAAACACGTGCATTATCCTTCATTAGTCAGGCTGACCCCTTCACCTAGTAATTTTTGCATTTTATTAAGCAGCTCTTTTTCTTGGAATGGTTTACCCATATAGTCATTTACACCAATCTCTAAGGCACGCTCACGATGCTTTTCGCCAGTACGTGACGTTATCATAATAATTGGAATTTGCTTTAGACGATTGTTATGTCTGACTTGAGTGGCGACCTCGAAGCCGTCCATACGAGGCATTTCGATATCAAGCAATATCATGTCTGGTGTCATATCTTGCAATATTTCAATTGCGTCAATACCATCTTTAGCGACTGCCACATTGAACCCTTGGCGTTCTAAGAAACGTGAGGTTACTTTACGTACCGTCACTGAATCATCGACGACTAGAATGGTAGATTTAGACTCTATACGTCCTCTCTTAGCATCAGCAGCTTTCGTAATATTCTTGACCAATTGCGCATTACGCATAAGGGCAATCAAATCTAAGATGAGCATGACTGAGCCATCACCCATGATAGTAGCAGCTGAAACCCCTGGAATATTTGATAACTGTTGGCCTAAAGGTTTGACAACAACTTCTATGCGCGAACCTGCAATCTGATCCACTTGCAAAGCAATATTCTGTCCGGTACGGTTTTTAATAATGATAAGCGGTAAGCTGGTATTGGTATTTACCACCAACTCATTCAACTTATTACCTGATAAAATCTCATTTAGATAACGTACTCGATACTCAGTGTCTTCAAAATTCAATGTGGCATCATTTGATTGATAGTAGTCATAGAGCTTCTCTGGATTCACTCGAACCACGCGCTCAATCTGTACCAATGGAATTGCATAGTAGCGATCTGCAGCACGAACAACCAACGCGTCAGACACGGCTACCGTTAATGGTAAGCGCATCGTAAAACTAGAGCCTTTACCCAACTCTGAAACGACGGATACTGAGCCACCTAGTTGACGAATCTCACTAATAACAACGTCCATACCAACGCCGCGTCCAGAAATCTGAGTTACTTGCTTACTAGTACTCAATCCAGCGTTGAAAATATATTGCATAATATCAATGTCTGACAGACTATTATCGTCTGCATCAATTAGACCCTGAGAGATGGCTTTACTACGTACTGCTTCAACATCAATACCTTGACCATCATCTGTTAATTGAATGACGATTTCACTACCTTCACGACGGACCTCAAGGGTAATACGGCCACTACGCTCTTTGCCTGACTTCAGACGGGTTGACGTGGTTTCAATACCATGGTCGACAGCATTACGTAACATATGCTCAAGCGGTGACGTAATGCGCTCTAGGATGGTTCTATCCATCTCGTCATCAGCATTAACAATGGTCAGTTCAACAGACTTATTAAGCTCGTTAGCTGTTTGACGTACGATACGCTCAAGACGTGGTGTCAAGCGTGTAAATGGCACCATACGTGAATTCATCAAACCATCTTGCAGTTCAGTCTGGGTACGAGACAACTGTAGCAGTAGGCTTTCACTATCACGTGTCTTTTCTAATAATGTATGGTTAATATCAACCAAATCTGAGGCCGACTCTGTTAAAGATTTAGACAGCTGATTCAAAGATGAGTATTGATCCATCTCTAGAGGGTCAAAGTCTTCATTATCGATGAGTTCCTCATCTATCTGAGACAAAATCTGTGCTTCTAGCTCGATTTCCATACGACGTAGCTGATCTGCCAAGCGTTGTACTGTCGTACCCATCTCTTCAATACTGTTTGTTAGACTACTGATACCCATATCGATACGAGCACGGTTAATCGCTGACTCACCAGACAAATTAATCATGTGCTCGATCAAACCACCTGAGATACGAATCATCTCATTGCTACTAGCGCTCTGATCTTCCTCATGAGTATCTCTAAGCATAGACGGCATTTCACTGATATCTTTTGCAAGATACTGCGAATCTTGGTTTTCTTTGGCAATCAAGATTGCTTCACGCTGGGCTTGTAGAGACTCTTTAGGTATCGTTTTTAGGCTATCAGGGTTTCTACCAAATTGCTCCAACGCTTCAATTAACAGCGTAGGCGTCGGTGGATTAACATGTTGTTGAAGAATAAATACTGCATCAGCTAGCCAGTCATGACTTGCAACCAGCAACTCTAATATTTTTTTGGTGGCTGGACGTCGATTACTAACAAAATCCGTATAAACTGATTCCATTTCGTGAGCTAAGTCAGCAATACCAGAGGCAGTGACCATTCGTGCGCCACCTTTTATGGTATGCAAGTCACGTTGGAGCGCTTGTAACGCTGTGGTATTACTCGTGTCTTTTAAGAACAAGTGCAGATACTTATTACGATTGGTAAGCTCTTCTGCTTCTTCTAAAAATACCGCTAATATATCAGGATCAGGGAGTCCGTTAGCCCATGATTGTTTAATCATGCTATCCAGACTTAGGGTACTCACTGCCTCATTATCACTGTCAACAACATTGGCAGCAATGCTACGCTCTGTGGGTGCGAAATGATTTTTCGGTACTGGTATGACTAGATCGACTACCTCTGGTAACATTTTTTCTTTTTCAAGCTGGCGCAACTGTTCAATCAGCTCTGGAGTAAAGAAAGATTTCTTATGACTCACAATATGCATCACTTGTAGTGACATCGTGTCTTGCACCATTTGCATGATTTCAAGCCACTGCGCGGTTGGCGCTCTTCGGTTCTCTACAAACGACTCGTAGACGCTTTCTGCTTCGTGAGTCAAATCACCAATACTACGGATACCAGCCATCCGTGCACCACCTTTAATCGTGTGCAAATGACGCTGTAGAACTTTTAGCGCATTGACATTGGTGATATCGGCACGCCATTTATTGAAGCTTTCATCTAGTGCAGTATCAAGCTCTTGTGCCTCTTCTAAAAATATCTCTAATAGCTCGATATCAGTGTCAATCGTTTCAAACTGTAGCTCAGCTGCTGGAACAACTCTAACGGTGAAGCCAACGTCCTCGTTCTCATCCCTTTCTTGATAAATACTCTGTAGCTCATCAATGACTTGTTTATCTATTTTTAAAGAAGTACTGCCAGCTAAGGCATCAAACAATCCAATCAGCTGAGCGTGACCTGCATGCAATATCGCTTGAATGTCTGGATTTTGGGCTTTATCGATATGATTACTCAAATAACGATACGCATTACCCAGCTCATCTAAAATCGTGACGAATTTTGGAAATGCTTGCGCCTTTTCCTTAAGAGAAGCTGTTTGAAAGACTTGCTGCTCTATATAGTCTTGAATATGCTCTATCTCAGCATGATTCAATGCATCATCTAATTCCCACTCAGCATCGAGCAACGTATCAATATTACTGTCTAATAACTCTTCTATCGTCGGTTTCCTATTTGTCATGACTGTAGTATCATTAGTTACGTATTGCTCACCAAGCATGGCTTGCAATGACGCTATATCATGCTGACTCTGCGACCCATCGTCCTCTATTGATATATCGTGCTGCTCTATATTTTGCTTATAGTTATTTAGATAACCCTCTATTAATGTGGCTGACTGGGCCAATGCTGCTAGGTGCTGAGCATTCATGCCTATATCTTGTTGTTGTAATGACTCCAAGCTATGCTCGATGGTCGCACTGACTTCGCTGATAGCGGCTAAAGCACTAGAACCAGAAGCGCCGCGCAAAGTATGAAATGCGCGTACGATTTCATCTGTGATTTCTATATGATGCTGTTCTCTATTGTCTTGGACAAACTGTTCGATACAATCAAGCAGCTCTTCTGCTTCATCAATAAATATCTTACAAAATGCTTTTTCTTCTTCGGTTTGAGGGGTAAGGACAACTGATGCCTCTGCCATTTTTTCATTAACTGAATGAAAGGTCTGTAAAGTAGAATCTATTGCTTCATTACTATTGTCATCATCAGCATTGCCAGTCTCAGCCGTATCAGACCATGGCGTTGTTTCTTCCATCTCATCTATAGAACTACTTACTGACTGTGCAAACAAAGCAGAATAACTAAATCCATTACCCTGCTGCTTGCTATACGCATCAGCACACGCAATCCACACTGGAACTACAGCTGGATAGTCTTTAGTACCCTGTTCAAACGCTACAAGCATATCAGGATAAGCTGCCAGTACATCTGTAATCAACTGACGCATATCAACTGAGATAGCGACACTCTTATCTAAAACACGGTTAAGCATGTTTTCTATAGACCATGCCAGTTCCGCTGTATAGTTAGCGCCTACCATGCGGCCCGAACCTTTCAAGGTATGGAAACCACGACGAATATCTTTTAATCCCTCTAGATCGGTCGAATTTTCCTGCCAGCTTTCATACAACGGCACAATTTCTGCCAATACTTCATTGGCCTCTTCTATAAATATCTCTTTGATATCAGGATCTGCATCGTCGGCATCAGCTGGTAGTTGATCAGTCTCTCTAATAAAAGGTACAAGACTCTCTGGAATATCCAACGCAGATAGATATTCATTGATATTCGCTTCTTTGTTATTCGAGTTAGTGACTAACTCAGTACTATCGTTATTAGAATTGTTATCAGCATCATCAATTTCTAGTAGCGATTTTTCTAATTCTATATCATCTGACATAAACTCTTTAGGAGCAAGTTCAGCTAGCGTCAGTCCAGTGTTCACAGGCTGCTGACTCATAAGATTACTACTTTGTAAAATAGTAATAGCAGGATCAAAGCTTGGTGGTCGCTGAGCTGAAAAATCTGCTACTAATGCTGGTAGAATTTTTGTGGTATCAACTACTAGATTTACCACATCATCTGTTACTGGCAATGTTTTATCTAATAAACGGTTGAGTAGGTTTTCGATTGACCATGCTATCTCGCTGATACTAAAGGCACCAACCATACGACCTGAGCCTTTTAGAGTGTGAAAACCTCTACGCACTTCAGTCAATGGTGTTAGGTCTTGTGAGTCTTGCGCCCAGATAGGAAGAAAATCTTCAAGATCAGTGATGATTTCAGTCACTTCTTCAATAAAGATATCATGGACATCTTCATCTGTTTCAAAGTTATCAGGCTTCACGTGTTCACTAGCCTGCTTTAGTGCATCACTTTCAGTATTGTTGGACAGACTCGCATTATCTTGTTCAACTACATTTGCATCGTCTATATTGATAACAGGGCTGATCTCACCACTATCATCGTAACGTACAACATTCGTCGCAGCTGACTCTTGAATGAGTACAGTCTCGTTAATCGTTTCTGGTGATACGATATCAGTATCAAGAAGCTGTGTTGCTCTGGCCGTATGTTCGTTCGCTAAAGTAAGCAGCTGCTGATCGAAAACCTGCTGTGCAAGATAATCAAGTAATAGCTCAATAGACGTTAAGCTCTCAGCCAACGCCTGCACCAAACTCCAGCTCGGGGTAGTAATATTACGAGTAGTTAACTGTGTAAATAGACTACCGATATCATCCATAGTATGACGAATTTCTGGCAATTCCATATCGTCGAAGGCTTGACCAATACTGGTAAAATCAGTAAACGCTGGCAATAACCCAATATCTTGATGTTGTATATAATCGTTGAAATTCTGTTTTATCTCTTCTACTGCAATTCGAAGCTCACGTAGACTATTATCGGTAGGAATGGGGTCATGCTTATCTTTTAATTCTTTCTCATTACTATTTATCACTTCAGGCACAGTAGCGAAAGAGGTCGCATCACCAATCTTAAGTGAAATAGTTTGCTCAGTACTATAAATAGCGTTATATAACTCTTGCAGCTTGCGTTCAATTTGCCACTGCTCTTGCGCAAAACTTGTTTCTGATACGAGAGACTGTTTTAAATCTGCAAGGATTGATTCAACCTGAGACACATAGTAAGTCCAGCCTCGGTTTTTGAGCTGTTCTCTGATATGTTGTAAAGGAGCTACCAAAGTAGCTGGCTCATCTAGCTTGAAAATAAGCGCATCAAGCTGAGTTAATAATTGCGGTAAAAAACGAGACGCTGTCGTAGTACTTGGAGATACTTTATCCAAAATAGACTGAGTACGTTTGCTACTGTGCGCTAGATAACTCAATTCGACATAGATTGCGGTAGTCAATCTTACAACTATAGTTGAAGGTACTCCATTTGACTGGGCACAAGATTCTATAACTTGATCAAGCTGACCTAATAATGGAGCATAACGCTCAGGAAGTGGTGTCTCGTTTTGGGCTAGATCGCTTAGCAGTAATTCGGTTAAATACCATAGTCTTTGTAAACCACTATCTTGTGTAGTCTGCCTGAGATACTGGCTAGCTTTTTCTAAGGTACTGAGTGCTGATGACTGATTTGTATTAGTGATTAGTAATGCTTGTACTTGCTGACGCCATACGAGTAGCAACTGCTGACACTGTTCACTTGTCAAGCTAGCAGTAGCTTGTTCTGTCGGCACGGCGGCTTCAATACTATTGATAATATTTTCGTTATTCGCATGATCATTCGTGTATTCATACTGAATATCGCTAATGTTTATAGGAATGTCAGTTTCTATATTTCGTTGAGACAAGGTTTGGGTCAGCTCATCAATTGCTCTACTTATTAGACCTATATGATAGATTCCTGTACGCGCATACTGATTAATCTCTCGTTGTAATAATCGATGAGAGAACTGACCTATACGACGCTCTTTAATAGAAAAATCGTCACAACTTTGTAATCCTGCGAGTTGACTCAACTTACTAGCAACACCCGCTAATAAGGGAAGTTTAAGTATGATGAGCGCACCGCTAATCTGATGATAACTTGTTATCAGCTGTTCATGGTCGATGCTAGATTCACCTAATTGCCAACCGTCAGATATCTGTGTTAACTGCTGATTGAATAATGGTAGCAACCACTGAAACGTCACGATGTCATTGGGCTGGTTTTTCATAGGTTTATCCTAACTCGTCTATGCACTAATTTAGGCACTAATTTTTTGCCACACATTAACCTGTGGGTGCGCAATACGGCGCATATTTGAAGGACGCCAGAACAACGCCTCACCTGGAGCCAATATAATATATCCCTCTAACGCGCACTGCTCTGATAACCGTGCCAAAATATCACGCTGATCAAATTTACGAAAATATAGCAGCATGTTTTGACAAATAATCACGTGCTGAAGATGCGTAGTGGGTGGTTTTTGTTCAATAATATTGTGTACAGAAAAATTGACATACGGCTGCAATACA
Organism: uncultured Psychrobacter sp.; assembly: GCF_947500265.1. Classification (GTDB taxonomy): domain Bacteria; phylum Pseudomonadota; class Gammaproteobacteria; order Pseudomonadales; family Moraxellaceae; genus Psychrobacter. Next base: position 40,979 of record NZ_CANMRN010000013.1, read on the forward strand.
GGTGCTACTTGCCAGTTTTCCTGCATATTATTAGCCGCTTCTGGTATGTCAGGTTTTAATCTGTTTGATGTACCTTTAGATGGAAGCGGCTGAACAAACGGCTGACACGATTGCGGGATTAAAGATTGCTGCCTGTTATCGTATTGCCCCAGTCGTGCGCTTTTAATAGCCTCTTCGCTGATGTCTGTCCCTAATATTGCATAGTCTTGACATTTCTGTGCAGCTAAGCTCATGGCCAGTGACCAAGCTTCTTGTCCACTTGCGCAGCCAACACTCCAAATACGAAACAAACTATCAATGTTGTCCGCTTTATGGTGCTGCAGTGCATACTCTGTGACAAAGTCGATAGAGGGTCTATGTCGAAAGAAGCGACTCTCATGAATGAGTACTTTGTCTAACAACTGCTGATGCAACCCATCATTTTTCGATAGTTGATACCATAATTGTTGAACACTCAATCCGTTCGACATCGCCGTACAATCGATTGCATTGGCCAGCCACTGTAGCTGTATGTCTGGCAGCACAAATCCAGTCTCTTGCTCTATGTACTTCTGCCATCGCTGCACATCCAAACTGTCGACTTTCATCAAAGTATTACCCAATGTCAGATCAACTGTATTAAGCAGATGGTTTAGCTTATTAACGCTATTTAAGCTAGAGAAATCACCTACTATGATTACGGCTTCTTCTTATCATTCTTGGTACAGCAACTTTATTCAATATATAGAAAAATAAAATGCTATCAATCTTGCTCTAAAAGAATAACTAATCACTAAACGCTTTCTTTCAATGCGCCTTCCGCATCCAACACTTCATAATCTACTAGCTCGTCGTCGTTCGATACCTTAAAGCCCGTTACCGATTCCTGTAGTGCTGCTGCCATTTCACTTAGCTCACCAATAGAACGGGCTGTTGCCATCGTTCCAGAAGAAGTTTGTGAAGTAATATCTTGAATGATGTTCATGGTGTGAGAAATGTGACCAGCAGACTCAGCCTGTTGTAATGCAGCGTTTGAGATGTTTTGGATCAAGTCAGCCAAAGTGTTAGAAACGCTCTGTACCTCTTCTAGTGCTTCACCCGCATCTTTTGCTAAGCGTGCGCCGCGTACAACTTCAGAAGTTGTTGACTCCATCGACATAACCGCTTCATTGGTATCAGCCTGAATGGTTTTTACCAATGTTTCAATCTGCTTAGTAGCATTAGCTGAACGCTCAGCTAGACGCTGTACCTCATCAGCAACAACCGCGAAGCCTCGGCCCGCTTCCCCTGCCATAGATGCCTGAATAGCGGCGTTCAATGCCAAAACGTTGGTCTGGTCAGCAATATCGTTAATTAGTCCAACGATATCACCAATCTCTTGCGAAGACTCACCAAGGCGCTTAATACGTTTTGACGTTTCTTGAATCTGATCACGAATAACGTTCATACCCTCAATAGAGCGCTGTACAACTTCTGCTCCATTGTGAGAAATAGCAACTGAACGCTGGGCAACCGTTGCAGATTCCGCAGCGTTGTTTGAAACCTGATCAATTGAAACAGTCATCTCATTAATAGCGGCTGACACACCAGCAATCTCTTGTGCTTGGTGTTCAGAAGCTTCGGCCAGTTCAACAGCATTCATCTGCGTTTGATCCGAAGACTGTGAGACTCGGTCAGCAGTGCTGTTAATAACAAGTACCAACTGTCGTAATTGGTCAATTGCAAAGTTGACTGAATCAGCAATCGCCCCTGTAAAATCTTCTGATACAGTCGCATTAACGGTCAAATCACCCTCTGCCAAATCACCCAACTCATCAAGCAGACGTAGAATAGCGATCTGGTTACGTTCGTTTTCTTCTTGAATTTGACGCGCTCGTTCAGATTCAGCTTCTGCTTCTTGGCGACGACGCAAGGTTTCTTTTTCAATAAGCGATCGCTCTGATCCACCACGGTTTTTCAGTAGCTGGTACAAAGCAAACAGAATCCCTAATGCGCCGATTGCAAATACAGCCGCTGGCAAGATAACGGATTGATTGAAACTATCGAAATACTGACTTACCGATGATAGCGAGTTAACTAGCCAAATCAGACAAGCCAAACTTAATAGAACAAAAAATCCTAACAATAGCTTCCAAGTACTATCAGCGTCTTTGCCATCTGCTGATGTTTTGGCTATACCAGCTACAGGTTTTTTTATCACATCACTCATCTTGCGTCTTCCTTTCAAACAGTCATCAAAGTCTAATTGTGGCTGACTTTGACAATCGTATTGTTATCTAAACAATGATTAGCAAAGCCTGTATAAATGCTGACATCGAACCCTATTATGTCAGTCGCTATTCTTCTATCGTTACTCAACAGACAGGTATTGTATAGTTAATAGCTATATCGCAGCATCTGAATACTGAGGATCCTGTGCGAGCAAACTTGGCATAAATACATACCAGTCTTGGTCGTTTTTGAAAAACTTGCCATGGTTATAAGGCGCAAATGGCGACTCTGGATCTATAGCTTCTGGACGATACTGTTCTTGTATGAACTGTTCGATACCAAGTACTTGATCCACTAGCAGTCCTGAAAAGTTATTGTCATAATCAATGACAATAACTTTCCGTTGGCTCATTTGTGTCAAGCGACTAGGTACTTGCAAAAAATGTGACAGATCCGTCAAAGGTAAGAGTCGCCCACGAATGTTAGCAATACCTAGCATCCATGGCTTTACTAGAGGTAGGCTAGTATATTCTGGCATAGATAATACCTCTGATACCTGACCCATAGGGGCAACTAAGCGCTGCCCACCAATTTCAAATACCACACCTTGCCAATCAAACTCTTGGCCACCGCGGCGACCGCCTTTGCGCGCGCGTGCCAAATCTGCTAAACGCAGAAGCTCGATAAATCCTCTAGAAGCCACAAGTTACTCCATCACTTTGCGAATCATATTGACCAATCCACTTTCATCAACTGGTTTGTTCATATATTCTTTAGCGCCTTGACGCTTGCCCCAAACTCTATCTGTTTCTTGGTTTTTGGTACTGATCATAATGACAGGGATATGAGCAGTGGTTTTACCGCGAGTAATCTTGCGGGTGGCCTGAAAACCATTCATTTCAGGCATGACCACATCCATCAAAATCACATCTGGTAAATGTTCAGCTGCCATCTGGCAACCTTGCTCACCATTGGTCGCTTCCAACACTTGAAAGTTATTTTTGGCAAGCATATCGCGAAATTTCGCCATTTCTGATGGCGAGTCGTCAATGACTAAAACGGTAGTCATAGGAGGTTCCTTTATGTTCTAAAATATCTATGAAGATATATTGATATATGGTTCAGATAAAATGATTAAAAATAGCACTTATAAATCTACTGGTAGCCATTCTTTAATCATGATTACTCAGTATTGAATAATCTGGAGCGATAATATCAATCACTCCCTGTAAGTCTATATTTATTCGATTAACGGTACTGATTAATGGCATCAAAAAGCTCATCTTTACTAAATGGCTTAGTCAGATATTCATCAGAGCCAACAATACGACCACGTGCCTTATCAAATAGACCATCTTTAGATGACAACATGATTACAGGTTTATCAGCATAATCGGGGTTGTTTTTTATCAGCGCACAAGTCTGATATCCATCTAGACGTGGCATCATAATGTCGACAAAAATAATATCTGGATTGTTATCTACAATCTTTGCTAACGCATCAAAACCATCGATAGCGGTCACTACTTCACAGCCCGCTTTTTGTAATAAAGTTTCTGCAGTACGGCGAATGGTTTTTGAATCATCAATTACCATTACTTTTAAACCTTCAAAATTATTTTCCATTCTCATTGTCCTGTAAACGACTATTTGTTCGTAACGCTATCTAACAATACAAAATTTGCTTGGCTATTTTAAACTTTTATATCATCTCTTGTCAGATCAATATAAGTACCTACATTTGCATTGTCTGCGTTGAAATTTGTGATAACAGCGAATCTTCTACAATTGATGCCTACTGACTAATCGCGGTATCAATATAGCGTACTATACGCACTTTATTATTATTAATCTTACAAAATCTAGCGTTATTTGAGTGCTTTGAATAAGATAACTTACCCCGCGAATATCTAATAGAAAAGTCAAATATAACAACGATTCCAATTAACTATAAATCCATTTTCTAACATATAAATAGATTACGATTCGAAGAAAAGGCATCATTATTATAATTTTGTATTGTATATAACTGGCAATGATATTACTGGATAATTTTCATTTGTAATAAAAATGTATCAATGCATTTTATAGTGTTTGTTTTAGCACAGTTATTATTGCTTTTCCAGTAATTAGTAAAATTATGTTCGAACTCATTAGTATCACAAATAGCTGTTCTTATTTATTAAAGGTATAACTTTAACTTTACTTAATACTTGAATTATCAACTTTTTTAAGTTTAGTAAATATTTTACAGGCGTTCCACCGCGTTACAATTCACTATATAATAATATGACGATTACAATGGTGACTGCTATGACAGCTTCTAAATACTTAAGAAAAAGCCTCTATTTATTCAGCATGCTATTTATCGCTGCTTGTCAGCCGTCACCTATAAACGAATCAGCCGTTACTGATACTGAAGAAGAGACCGCTGACACGCCACTTATCATCACAAGCGACAGTGTCACAATGACACCAGAACATATCTTGAGTATCAAACCTTCAAGATATCAGCCGAGTCTCGGATTACAAGGTAATATCGAACCTATCAAGCAGACCACATTTGTTGCGGTACATCCCATTCGTATAGAAGAGACACTGGTTAGTGAAGGCCAATGGGTAGAAAAAGGCACGCCATTGCTTGTCTTTAAACGTACGGGCACGGCTAGCAAAGCTGAAGATTTGAAAAAGCCTGAACAAGGTAATTCAGAATCAGGGGATACTAATCAGAACAATCAAGAAGATACGCAAAACTCTGATGCTAACTCTGCACAAGCTGCGCCAGACGCAGACATTGCTGTTGTAAGAAAAACTGATAGTAATAAAACGCTAGAAGCAAACTCTGCGATAAATACTGATAGCAACACCTCTACTAGTCAGGATGCAGACATTGATACTGCTAAACAAGATGCACCGTATAATTCGATTACCATTCATGCCAGCTTTTCGGGTCGGGTAGAAAACTTATCTGCTAATGCAGGACAACAGCTAGCGGCGCGCGAACCTCTACTACAAATCAGTGATGAGACCAAGCTGCACTTTATGGCTACCCTGCCTATACAAGCAAAACCACAGCTCTCAGTTGGCCAAACGGTCAATTTTACTGCCGAAGGTATCTCAGACAAGTTTACGGGACAGGTCAGCAAACTGGTATCGACCAGTCAGCCCAAAAAGCTCTTGGTCTATGTTAATGTCATCGATAATGAAGTAAGTCGTGATAAATTATTGCCAAATATGAAAGTCACAGGCCGCGTCAATTATGGTCAAATAGATGTCGGTACTATCGTACCTAAGCGAGCGCTACATGATGTTGATCTGACAGAGTTGCAAACTCCTCCTTATATGCCGCTACAACCATTGACTGCGAATGTTTGGATAATCGGTCAAGATCAGCGTTTAACACGTCAACCTATTGAGGTAGTTGAATACGATCCTACTACGCAGCAGTATTTGATAGCAGGTGTGAGCAATGATAGCTTAATTTGTTTGGCTGACTTACCTGTTGATTCTAAAGGTAAAAAAGTCATTGTGTCATAATAGCTTATGCTGACAGTTACATTTGGTAGAAACATTAACAAAGCTTCTCTTGTTTTGTAACAGCATAATTAGGCAATATGGCCCTACCATATATAGCATTATCCGAGTATTAAAATACGATTCACATGTAATTATGCGCTATTCTGTATATTTGAAAACGTAGAGGCTTAATAGTTTAACTATTTATCATTACCAACAGCTAATCATTACCGAAAACGTTATATTTTTATAAATCACAATAACAATTAGAGGATACCCCATGAGTAAACAGATTTTATTGATTGAAGACGATCCAGATTTGGCTGAGCTGATCAGCGATTATTTGACCATGAACTACTATGATGTGCATCATGCTGGGCTTGGTCAAGAAGGTCTCGACTTATTAGACACCAAAGAGCGCGATATTGACTTGGTTGTATTGGATCTTATGCTACCTGATATGGACGGTATGCAAGTGTGTCAAAAGATTCGTGGCAACAAGAATAACATGACTAATAAAGTGCCTATTATTATGCTGACCGCAAAAGGTGATACAACCGATCGTGTGTTGGGGCTGGAGATGGGTGCTGACGATTATATCGCCAAGCCTTTTGAGCCACGTGAGCTTTTAGCTCGTATTCGTGCGGTTATTCGTCGTCATGAGCAACCAAATCAAGCCGATAGCCAATCAGACAGCTTAACCTTTGGCCGTTTGAGTGTGTTCCCTGATAGTCATGAAGTCACTATCGATGACCAACCAGTACGCCTAACCACGCATCAGTTTCAGTTGTTACATTACTTCGCCACTCATTCTGGCAAGGTCTTAAATCGTGAGCAGCTCTGGCAAGCGATGCCAAATGATGACAGTTCAGACAACATTGACCGTGCAATTGATGTACATATTTCGCGTCTACGTGCTTTAATCGAAGACAATCCACGCCAGCCAAAGCGTATTATTACTGTACGTGGCGTCGGCTATCAATTTGCTACTGATCAGGTGTAATCGTAAAGGATACCTAATTAGCTGACTCATGGTGTAAACTCTATATCATGAGTCGGTACAAGCGTTTAATAATAGAGATCGTTTAATGCAGCAATTGGGTTTTCGTTCCGTATTTGCCAAACTATTTGCCAGCGTTATGCTGGCACTTACGTTATTTGCTGTAGCAATGGTGCTGTTGACCCAACTTGTTCATGATAAAGATGCGGGTATTCGCTCAGAGATATTAGCCACACAGATTTTGGGTCAAATCGATCCATTCTTGCACGAATTAAATATTTCCATCAGCAAAGACAACCGTTTGCAGTCACGTTTTATGCTGGCTGTCGTTAAGAAAAGCTTCGATATTTTTGATGAGTCACTGCAAGCGAAAATGGGATTGTATGACAGCGAAGGTCGGCTGCTCATGCAAACTGACAACAGTGACCTACCCCTAGAGCTTCCCCCTACTCCTTCTTTGTTTTCACGCGTTTTTCCATCACTTGCAGACACATCACCTACCAAGCAAGCCCAAGTGTATAGCAGTACAGGTTATACCTTATTATACGAATCACGTCTCACGCCTAAAAAACCTGTCCTTTCTGCAGCCTTAAACTTGTTCACTGGTACGCTACTACTGCTACTCATCATGGCAGGTGTACTATGGTTGATTGCACGGACGATGACATGGCGTATTGACCAGTTAAGCCAGCAAATGACTCAGTTAGGTGATGGTGATTTTACTGTCCGAGTAAACGCGCGTGGTAATGATGAAATCGCTGCACTAGCACGCGGATTCAACCAAGCGGCACAAAAAATTGAACATTTAATTGATGCTAATAACTTGCTATTAGCACATGCCTCTCACGAGCTACGTACACCGATTACACGTATTCGTCTACAGATTGAAATGATGGATATGTTGGCTGGTGCGCTACCAACTGATACCAAAGCAAAATTCGATAAACGGGCACAGGCTATCAACAGAGACTTGTCAGGTCTTAATGACTTAGTAGAAAGCATATTATTGGTTAGCCGTTTGGATGCGGGACATGCCTTACAGCAAGTTGAAAACTTAGATTTATACGATTTGGTAAATCAAGAACGTCAGCACTATCCTGAAGCCACGCTCATTGGTGAGCACATCGTGATAGATGGTCAATCATCAATGTTGACTCATTTGATTCGTAATTTACTTACCAACGCTATGCTACATGGCAAGCCGCCTGTTACGGTATTGCTATATGGTGTTCAGAGCATAGAAGAAGCCGGAACTGTGCCCGACTATCTATTACAAACGGTGCTATGCAGCAGCTTTGTCGATTACAACAGTTTAGACTTTGACGATTATGAAGAAAACGCTGATGCCAAGGTAATTGAAAACCATACCACTAAACATGAAGCTACTAGTTCGGTTGATAAAAATAAATCAGAAGCGACTGACTCAATAGTAGAACTACCAACGCCGACTATCTATAAAAACGGTGAAGATATAGCTGCCAGCAACGAGAGCAATGATGATGCCAGCCTTGATAACGGCCTTTCAGATGAAAGCTCGATAGACAATGCTAGCAAACCCCAACCTACTACTGGCGAATCATCACTACTTGCTGACTATTACAGTTTTACCAGTGAGTTGACCGACAGAATTAAGAAAGTTATTTGGAAGGCTGTTCCAGATTCTACTGAACCTACTAACGACGCTAATAGTATTAATAATACTGACAACGCTGGCTTGATTGAAGTAGCTAAAACAAACTCTATAAGCAACGTAGAAAGAGCGAATGCTGGCACTCTCGTCGATAATAGCGCTCAAAAATCAGATAAATCTATTACTGATACCGCTACTAAAAATAACGGCTCAAATAATACGAAAGATGACGCCAAATCTAATAGCTCAAACAATCAGAGCTCAGGTGCAGTCGTGCGTAAAGAAGGCTTATTTGCTAAGCATATGAAGAAAGCCAAAACTGAACCTGAACGTCCTTTGCCGAAATATGCTGTGCTGGCTGTAATCGACGAAGGCACTGGTATCCCTGAAGGTAAGCGAGAAGAAGTCTTTAGCCCATTTGTACGTTTACAGCAAAAAAATAAAGGCTCTGGATTAGGGTTATCGTTAGTTTCACAAATCGTCACCGCCCATCAAGGACGTATTATTACAGATACGCTAAATGGTCATACTAGATTTTTGGTGACCATCCCAATTCATCATGACCCTCATTACAACTATCACGAGTAATCAATCCCCATCATTATATAGATAGCTATCACGCTGTCACCTTCACACTTGCCATTTTAACTGCTTATTCTTAATAGCTATTAATCATAAGCCGGACACGTATGTGCATATCCAAAGTGCCTGATAATATGCTATATTACCGCCCCTTATTATACGGTTATTGACTGTTGTCATTTTGACAAGCTTCTTACATATTGAAAGAGGCCTGATGACGCGTTTTTAACCATTAAAAAATTTATTAAATTTTGAGCCCTCCATGAATGACATGATTGTCTTAAACGATGTGACCAAAAGTTTTTTAAGCGACCGATCAATCAAAGACAAAGACGGCAAACCACATTGGTTTACCGCTGTTGAGCCGACATCTCTGACTATCAAACAAGGCGAAATCTTTGGTCTAATGGGTTATTCAGGTGCAGGTAAATCTACCTTATTGCGCCTAATCAATATGCTTGAACGTCCAGATTCGGGTCAAGTCGTGATAGACGGTACTGACCTAACCACGCTGTCTGCCAGTGAGCTGCGTATTGCTCGTCATAATATCGGGATGATTTTTCAGCAGTTTAATCTGATGTCTAATCAAACGGTTTTTGACAACGTGGCATTTAACTTAAAAATCTCTGGTTATCCAAGTCGCGACATTCATAAGCGCGTCATGGATTGTCTTGCGATTGTCGATTTGACCGATCGTGCTGGCCACTACCCTGCGCAGTTATCAGGCGGACAAAAACAGCGTGTGGGTATTGCTCGCGCGATTGCCCCTAGTCCAAAAGTACTGTTGGCCGATGAGCCAACCAGTGCGCTTGACCCTGCAACGACCCGTAGTTTGCTGACTTGTCTGCGCGATATCAATGAGCAACTTGGCGTGACTATCGTCATCGTGACCCATGAGATGAGTGTTATTCGTAGACTTTGTGATCGCGCAGCGTTATTGCATCAAGGACAACTATTAGAAGTTGCGGATGTGCAAGATGGTCTGATTCAAGCAACCACCCCGATTGGCAAAGGCCTAGTCGTCGAGGACTAATGAGGCAGGAGAAATAGATATGTTAACTGGTACTGAATTATCCGCCTCTATAGACAAGCTACTTGTGTTACGCAAAGAGATCGTAAGCGCGTTTATTGATACGTTTGTGATGCTTGGTATTTCGACCACAGTCGCAATCGTCATCGGTGGACTGTTTGGCGTATTCTTGTTTTTGTCTAGTGATCGACAGTTTTTGCAAAACAAGACGTTGTACGGTGTGCTTGGCGGTATTACCAACTTTATGCGTGCTTTCCCTTTCGTAATTTTGATGATTGCGATGAGTCCGTTTACCAAGGCCATCGTTGGTACGGGTATCGGTCCAATTGCTGCATCACTAGTACTTGCTATCGCTGGTTCGTTTTATTTTGCGCGTTTGGTCGAGCAAAATTTGCGTGAAGTGCCGCGCGGTATTATCGAAGCAACCGAATCGATGGGTGCCAGGCCTTTTACCATTATTAAAGTATTACTTAATGAAGCGCGCTCAGGTTTAGTATTGTCAGTCACTATTCTTTGTATCAGCTTGCTCTCTTATTCAGCGGCGGCTGGTATGATCGGTGGTGGCGGTTTGGGTGATTTGGCCATTCGTTATGGCTATTATCGCTATCAAACCGAGGTAATGATTTTTATCGTGATCGTACTATCTATCATGGTCGTCTCGATTCAAGCCTCTGGTAACTGGCTCGCCAATCGTTTAGACAAACGTTAAGCCGCTTTAGAGAATACTTGACTTTACGGGCGACTAGGTTTATTTTTGGCAACACTCAACCCTTATCTCAGCTCTTACAACAAAAGCAGCATTACTATTTATAATGTTGCTTTTTTAATGTTCAGACGATAAACGTTTTACTCAACCCCATTCATTATTAAGGACATATTATGAAATTAACAGATATCAGCCGTCAGTTAGCTACCGCATTTGCCGCTGTTGGTGTATCAGGTCTAGTCTTAGTCGGTTGCAGCAACTCATCAGCGCCAGAAGCGACTAAAGAGCCAGTAACCGAAGGTGCAACTGCAGAAACTGCCGCTAGCGATATCGATCCTGACCATACCAAAATCGTTATCGGTACGACTGAAGGAGATTTTGCTGATATGGTTCGTAACCAAGTAAAGAGCACGCTTGAAGCTCAAGGTTATGAAGTTGAGTTGATTGCTTTTACTGATTATGTCCGTCCTAACCTTGCATTGGCTGAAGGCGATTTGGATATCAACATCTTCCAGCACAAGCCTTATCTTGATAATTTCAAAAAAGAAAACAACCTTGATCTAGTAGAAGCATTCCAAGTACCAACGGCTCCGCTTGGCATTTACTCAGGTAAAAAGACCAGTCTTGATGCTGCATTTAAAGGTATGAGTGTTTCTGCACCAAACGATCCTAGTAACTTTGCACGTGCTTTGGTTATGATGAATGATCTTGGCTGGATCAAATTGAAAGACAACATCGATCCATTGACAGCATCAAAAGCAGATATCGCTGATAACAGCAAATACGAGATCGAAATCGTTGAACTAGAAGCTGCTCAATTACCACGCGCGCGTGATGAAGTTGACTTCGCAGTTATCAACGGTAACTATGCTACTGACTCTGGTATCAAATTGACCGAAGCATTGTTCCAAGAGCCAAGCTTTGCTTATGTAAACTGGTCAGCGATCAAATCTGCTGATACTGGTAAGAAATGGGTTGAAGATGTGACCAACGCTTATAACTCAGAAGCTTTCAAAAAGTATGCTCATGAAACGTTCCCTGGCTACAAATACCCAAAAATCTGGGGTACTGATCATAGCGCACATACGGACACTGCTGCTAAAACTGAAAGCGCTGACGCTCCAGAAACTACAGAAGCTGCTGCTCAGTAAGACTTTAAATCAAAAATACCTAGTTTTTTAGGTGCTATGATTAATAGAAACGCCCATGACTTAGAGTGATGGGTGTTTTTTTGTCTTTAATTTTGGGAGTGCTGTCCTCCAATAAAGTTATTAAAAGACTAACTGAGTATTAAATAACTATCAAATAACTATCAAATAACTATCAAATAACTATCAAATAACTATCAAATAACTATCAAATAACTATC
>NZ_CANMRN010000014.1 GCF_947500265.1 uncultured Psychrobacter sp.
CAACAGCGTACCTTCTCCCGAAGTTACGGTACCATTTTGCCTAGTTCCTTCAGCAGAGTTCTCTCAAGCGCCTTGGTATTCTCTACCTGATCACCTGTGTCGGTTTAGGGTACGATTCGTTTATAACTATTGCTTAGAAGCTTTTCCTGGAAGCATGGTATTTGCCACTTCGCTGTACAAGTACAGCTTGCTATCAGATCTCGGTATAGAATAGCCCGGATTTACCTAAGCTATAAACCTACATCCTTTCACCTGGACAACCAACGCCAGGCTGACATAACCTTCTCCGTCCCTCCATCGCATTATAAACAAGTATCGGAATATTAACCGATTTCCCATCGACTACGCCTTTCGGCCTCGCCTTAGGGGTCGACTCACCCAGCCCCGATTAACGTTGGACTGGAACCCTTGATCTTCCGGCGTGCGAGCTTTTCACTCGCATTATCGTTACTCACGTCAGCATTCGCTCTTGTGATACCTCCAGCATGCTTTACAACACACCTTCACAGGCTTACACAACGCTCCCCTACCACTTGAAAACAAATTCAAATCCGCAGCTTCGGCTCCTAGTTTGAGCCCCGTTACATCTTCCGCGCGGGCCGACTCGACTAGTGAGCTATTACGCTTTCTTTAAAGGATGGCTGCTTCTAAGCCAACCTCCTAGCTGTCTATGCCTTCCCACCTCGTTTCCCACTTAACTAGGAATTTGGGGCCTTAGCTGGCGGTCTGGGTTGTTTCCCTCTCCACGATGGACGTTAGCACCCACCGTGTGTCTCCCGGATATCACTCATCGGTATTCGGAGTTTGCATCGGTTTGGTAAGTCGGTATGACCCCCTAGCCGAAACAGTGCTCTACCCCCAATGGTGTTCGTCCGAGGCGCTACCTAAATAGCTTTCGGGGAGAACCAGCTATCACCGAGTTTGATTAGCCTTTCACCCCTATCCACAAGTCATCCCCTGGCTTTTCAACGACAGTGGGTTCGGTCCTCCGGTGCCTGTTACGGCACTTTCAACCTGCTCATGGATAGATCACTCGGTTTCGGGTCTATACCCTGCAACTAAACGCCCTATTAAGACTCGGTTTCCCTACGGCTCCCCTAAACGGTTAACCTTGCTACAGAATATAAGTCGCTGACCCATTATACAAAAGGTACGCGGTCACCCAACAAGTGGGCTCCCACTGCTTGTACGCACACGGTTTCAGGTTCTATTTCACTCCCCTCACAGGGGTTCTTTTCGCCTTTCCCTCACGGTACTGGTTCACTATCGGTCAGTCAGGAGTATTTAGCCTTGGAGGATGGTCCCCCCATCTTCAAACAGGATTTCTCGTGCCCCGCTCTACTTAATATGTTAACTCTAATGTTTCGAATACAGGACTATCACCTACTACGGTCAGCTTTCCCACGCTGTTCTTCTACATTAGAATTAATCGGCTTCTCCCCGTTCGCTCGCCGCTACTAGGGGAATCTCAATTGATGTCTATTCCTAAGGGTACTGAGATGTTTCACTTCCCCTCGTTCGCTTCCTAATAAATTAGGATACCTACCTTATGGTAAGTGGGTTTCCCCATTCAGAAATCTCCGGATCACAGGATATTGCCGCCTCCCCGAAGCTTATCGCAGGCTGTCACGTCTTTCATCGCCTCTGACTGCCAAGGCATCCACCATGTGCGCTTCATTACTTGACCATACAACCCCAAGTAGTCTTTCGACTTCTAAGTGTCATACAATCTAATTATGATAACGATATCACCTATGTTTATACGCTTGATTCAGTTCTCTTTACTTTTTTAATAACTCACCCCTGGGATAACAACTGATGTCGTTAAGAGGCGAGTTATTAAGGTTAAGAAGTGCGCGTGAACACGCTCTTCCTAACCCAGACTCATATCTATGTTTTTAAATAGTCTCTATGCTCTCGTCGAGTCACAGATTCTGTATAAAACAGAAAGAAGTAATCAATCACAATCACTTGTTTCTATTTAATACCTATTTATTTATTAGCATCTAAAGCTTACTTAACCGTCTTAGTAGTGGTGGAGCCAAACGGAGTCGAACCGTTGACCTCCTGCGTGCAAGGCAGGCGCTCTACCAACTGAGCTATGGCCCCATTGTAAAATGGTGGGTCTAGGTGGACTTGAACCACCGACCCCCGCGTTATCAACACGGTGCTCTAACCAGCTGAGCTACAGACCCTAATACGTTTGTTAAAACGTAAGCTTAAACTAAAGAACAACTTGTTGTGAATTCTTGCTGACCGAATGCGTCTATAAGGAGGTGATCCAGCCGCAGGTTCCCCTACGGCTACCTTGTTACGACTTCACCCCAGTCATCAACCACACCGTGGTGAACGCCTCCCCGAAGGTTAAGCTATCCACTTCTGGTGCAATCAACTCCCATGGTGTGACGGGCGGTGTGTACAAGGCCCGGGAACGTATTCACCGCGGCATTCTGATCCGCGATTACTAGCGATTCCTACTTCATGGAGTCGAGTTGCAGACTCCAATCTGGACTACGATAGGCTTTTTGAGATTCGCATCACATCGCTGTGTAGCTGCCCTCTGTACCTACCATTGTAGCACGTGTGTAGCCCTGGTCGTAAGGGCCATGATGACTTGACGTCGTCCCCGCCTTCCTCCAGTTTGTCACTGGCAGTATCCTTAGAGTTCCCGGCTTAACCCGCTGGTAACTAAGGACAAGGGTTGCGCTCGTTGCGGGACTTAACCCAACATCTCACGACACGAGCTGACGACAGCCATGCAGCACCTGTATTCTAATTCCCGAAGGCACTCCCGCATCTCTGCAGGATTCTAGATATGTCAAGACCAGGTAAGGTTCTTCGCGTTGCATCGAATTAAACCACATGCTCCACCGCTTGTGCGGGCCCCCGTCAATTCATTTGAGTTTTAACCTTGCGGCCGTACTCCCCAGGCGGTCTACTTATTGCGTTAGCTGCGTCACTAAGTCCTCAAGGGACCCAACGACTAGTAGACATCGTTTACGGCGTGGACTACCAGGGTATCTAATCCTGTTTGCTACCCACGCTTTCGAGCCTCAGTGTCAGTATGATGCCAGGAAGCTGCCTTCGCCATCGGTATTCCTTCAGATCTCTACGCATTTCACCGCTACACCTGAAATTCTACTTCCCTCTCACCTACTCTAGCCTAACAGTTTCAGATGCAGTTCCCAGGTTAAGCCCGGGGATTTCACATCTGACTTATCAAGCCACCTACGCTCGCTTTACGCCCAGTAATTCCGATTAACGCTTGCACCCTCTGTATTACCGCGGCTGCTGGCACAGAGTTAGCCGGTGCTTATTCTGCAGCTAATGTCATCGTCTCCGGGTATTAACCGAAGAGTCTTCTTCACTGCTTAAAGTGCTTTACAACCAAAAGGCCTTCTTCACACACGCGGCATGGCTGGATCAGGGTTTCCCCCATTGTCCAATATTCCCCACTGCTGCCTCCCGTAGGAGTCCGGGCCGTGTCTCAGTCCCGGTGTGGCTGATCATCCTCTCAGACCAGCTACAGATCGTCGCCATGGTAGGCCTTTACCCCACCATCTAGCTAATCCGACTTAGGCTCATCTAATAGCGAGAGCAGTAAACTGCCCCCTTTCTCCCGTAGGTCGTATGCGGTATTAATACGAGTTTCCCCGTGCTATCCCCCACTACTAGGTAGATTCCTAAGTATTACTCACCCGTCCGCCGCTCGACGCCTGGTAGCAAGCTACCATCGTTTCCGCTCGACTTGCATGTGTTAAGCCTGCCGCCAGCGTTCAATCTGAGCCATGATCAAACTCTTCAGTTTAATCTTGCTATGAAGCTCTTTAAAGAAGCTTCTAAACTTGGCTCATCTAATCTGGCAAAATCGCTAAAAATTATGTTCGTAATGAATTAACTTTGAGTTTTTCTGCTGTCTTAAATGATAATTTTTATAGTTAATAA
>NZ_CANMRN010000015.1 GCF_947500265.1 uncultured Psychrobacter sp.
TACGATGATGATGAGACTGATCCCACCAATAAACTGGCATAATCTAGAGATTAAGACGCTGAGCTTGACTAAAAATGCCATGTGACACCTCCAATAGGTTAGACCTTACAGGCAGCACTGGCAGCTTTTGCTTTTTCATAGACACCATCAGCATCTAAACCCAAAGCGTTAACATCACTTAGATATTTTTGGGTGCCTCTTTCAAGTGGCCCTTTCCAATCTGGATCATTTAGCGGATCAGGAATCTCGACAATTTCATCACCTTTATCTTTAGCAGCTTGAATTGCCATCTGGTCATGCTTATCAAATACTTCACCAACTTTACTGGCCAACGCCATTCCTGAGTTTTTATCCAAAACTTGTTTTAGATCATCTGGCAGATTATCGTATTTGTCCTTGTTCATCGTGACCATAAGCGCTGAACTATAGAAAGGAATATTGGTATGATATTTGGTAATCTCATCAATCTTGAATGCTGTTACCGCCTCCCAAGGGAAACTTAAACCATCAACGACACCGCGCTGTAGAGAGGTATACATATCGTTTGCAGGTAAACCTACTGGTGAAGCACCTGCACTTTCGATGATATCACCTGCCACAGCTGAAGGACGGCGAATACGCATACCTTTCATATCTGCAGGCGTTCGAATCAACTTATCTGTTGTATGAAGTGCGCCAGGTCCACCGCCGTACATAAACAGTAAATGCGTGTCTTCGTACTCACTCGCCAAAGTACCGTCATCATATAGAGTCTGTAGCATACAGCCCATTTGGGTTGCTGAATTTGATAAACCTGGAAGCTCAGTAATCTGAGTCAAAGGAAAGCGACCATTGGTATAACCATGCGCTTGTGAACCGATATCGATCGTACCTTTAGCAGCAGATTCATAAGTAACGTCTGCTTTAGCAAGGCCCGCGGATGGATACAGCTCAACTTTTAGACGGCCGTCAGAATCTGTTTCTATCTGTTTTGCCCAAGGCTCAAAGACTTCTTTACTGATAGATGAGGTTGCAGGCCAAAAATGCGAAAACCGTAGCACGGTAGTTTCTTGAGAAGTGGCTGATGAGCCATCAGTCGTATCAGCAGATTGGTTAGAACAGCCAAGAAGACTAATAGCGGCTAAAGCACCAATTGAAAAAAGAGGAGCTAACTTCATTATCAATTCCTTTTGATAATTATGAGAATAGGAGTAAGGTATTACGAGCAGACAATTTGATTCATCCTAGATTAAATTGGCTACAAGGTTTAGATATATTTTTTACATACCTGTAATAAAAGTACTGTTTAAAATTAGCAGCTATAATGATAGAAGTCAAATCATTTTGAGCGGATTATGAAGGATATATTCATATTATAGATATATTTTTGATACTTGAATTGTCTGCATAAATAATAATAGAAAGTAAGCAGACTAAAATAATTTCTCACAAAAAAGCTCTCAGCCTGTTATCCAGTTGAGAGCTTTTTTGTGTAAATATTTTATGAGCTTATAGAAGCTGCTCTAGGCAGTTATACAAATAATAATAGTGATAAAGCGTTATTCTTCCATCTGCCACTTATCATCTACCCACACAGCATCGTTGTCGTCTAGATGTACATGCCATTCTGCATCAGTTATCGCAAGGCGAATCTGAGTCAAACATTGTAGCCAATGTTCTAGGGTATACATAAGATTTTCTACATCCATACTAGCAGGCAGCTTTGTAGCTCCTGCTAATATGACCTCTGACTCACTGTCATCATATGCATAGAGATCAAAAGTCTCTGCATCATCTGCATGCTTGAAGTTTTCATTATATTCATCGACTATTGATGCAACCTTTTCTTGCTCCTGTTGAGTCAAGAGAGTAGAACGTTCAGCAGTATAGTAGAGTGAAACGCCCATAATGTGCTCCAAAATAAATGACAGATAGTGGATTCTAGAAGTAAACAAATAGTATCACATCAAACTGATTTGTAGGAAAGTTTGAATTTTGACAAAAACATCTAGCGCTAGACTTTCTTGCACTAAGCATCATTACCAACCCGCGCACAAAGAAAATCCCCCGACAAGCTAATGTCGGGGGATAATCAGGAATAGAGAGCTGACGATGACCTACTCTCACATGGGCGAACCACACTACCATTGGCGCTACGATGTTTCACTTCTGA
>NZ_CANMRN010000016.1 GCF_947500265.1 uncultured Psychrobacter sp.
GAGCTGACGATGACCTACTCTCACATGGGCGAACCACACTACCATTGGCGCTACGATGTTTCACTTCTGAGTTCGGGAAGGGATCAGGTGGGGCCATCGCGCTATTGTCGTCAGCAAAGGGGGTTAGATATGAGTCTGTTATTTTTATTGTTTGACTATAAATGTTTAGTTTATGGTCGATCAACTTGTAACCTAACTGAATCAAGGTTAAAGGTGATATCGAAATATTCTTTCTTTATTCTATAGCCTGAGCTATACAAGATAGATTAATTAGACTTGTATACAAACCACTTGGGTGTTGTATGGTCAAGCCAAACGAGCAATTAGTACAGGTTAGCTACACGCATCGCTGCGCTTCCACACCCTGCCTATCAACGTCCTAGTCTTGAACGGCTCTTTAGGGAAATCTAATCTTGAGGTGGGCTTCCCGCTTAGATGCTTTCAGCGGTTATCCCATCCGAACGTAGCTACCGGGCAATGCCACTGGCGTGACAACCCGAACACCAGAGGTTCGTCCACTCTGGTCCTCTCGTACTAGGAGCAGATCCTCTCAAATTTCCAACGCCCACGGTAGATAGGGACCGAACTGTCTCACGACGTTCTAAACCCAGCTCGCGTACCTCTTTAAATGGCGAACAGCCATACCCTTAGGACCTGCTTCAGCCCTAGGATGAGATGAGCCGACATCGAGGTGCCAAACACCGCCGTCGATATGAACTCTTGGGCGGTATCAGCCTGTTATCCCCAGAGTACCTTTTATCCGTTGAGCGATGGCCCTTCCATACAGAACCACCGGATCACTAAGACCTACTTTCGTACCTGCTCGACTTGTGGGTCTCGCAGTTAAGCGCGCTTTTGCCTTTATACTCTACGACCGATTTCCGACCGGTCTGAGCGCACCTTCGTACTCCTCCGTTACTCTTTAGGAGGAGACCGCCCCAGTCAAACTACCCACCATACATTGTCCTCGGTATTGTTATACCTGAGTTAGAACCCCAACATGACCAGGGTGGTATTTCAAGATTGGCTCCACCGAGACTAGCGTCTCGGCTTCAAAGCCTCCCACCTATCCTGCACAAGTCAGGTCAAAGTTCAATGTAAAGCTGTAGTAAAGGTTCACGGGGTCTTTCCGTCTAGCCGCGGGTACACAGCATCTTCACTGCGATTTCGATTTCACTGAGTCTCTGCTGGAGACAGCGCTGCCATCATTATGTCATTCGTGCAGGTCGGAACTTACCCGACAAGGAATTTCGCTACCTTAGGACCGTTATAGTTACGGCCGCCGTTTACTGGGGCTTCGATCAAGAGCTTCGCTTACGCTAACCCCATCAATTAACCTTCCAGCACCGGGCAGACATCACACCCTATACGTCCACTTTCGTGTTTGCAGAGTGCTGTGTTTTTAATAAACAGTTGCAGCAGCCTGGTATCTGCGACTGCCA
>NZ_CANMRN010000017.1 GCF_947500265.1 uncultured Psychrobacter sp.
AGATAAAATACCCCAATGCCTCTGCACCCAGTAGCATAAAGAACACCACTGCAGAGAGCGCTAGTGTCTCAATCAATGACTGCTTAAGACCATCTAAGCGCATGCCTTTAGCGAAGGCATAAGCCCAAGAGACAAACGCTCCTACTGCGGCGCCTTCTGTTGGGGTAAATAGCCCAAAGAAGATACCGGCAATAATCACAATAAAGATAAAGCTAAACGGTATCAGACCCGTTAGTGACAGTAGCTTGGCTTTCCACGTGGTTTTCTCACCACGTTTTGCCAAGTGTGGTTTCCAGCGTACCATCACCATGACGGTAAGTGAGTACATCACCATACCGAGCATACCGGGTAAGAACCCAGCGATGAACATGTCACCTACTGACTGCTGGGTTAAGATGGCATAGACCAGTAGCGCAATACTGGGCGGAATCATAATACCAAGTGTACCACCAGCAGCTAAGATACCGCAGGCAAAACCTGGCTGATAGCCGTACTTCTCCATTTGCGGTAACGCCACTTTGGTCATGGTGGAGGCAGTGGCGAGTGATGAGCCTGAGATAGAGGCAAAGATACCAGATGAACCGATACCAGCAATACCCAGACTACCCCTTACCCCGCCAAATATGGTTCGGGTGGCTTCAAAGAGTTTACCTGCCATACCAGAATGAGTAGCAAACACGCCCATCAGAATAAATAAGGGAATGGCGCTAAAGTCATACTTTGCTAAGACATCGACTGGGATGTCTTTGAGCATTTGCAGGGCACCGCTCGGCGCAGTGACTGCACCAAAACCGACTAAGCCTACCCCTAACATGGCAAGTGCGACGGGTACTCGTAGGACGACAAGCAGGATCATGACAACTAGGCCAATCGCACCGATAATTTCTGGACTCATGCGCCTGTCTCCTCGGCGTCAAAGAATTCGCCTGTCTTAAAGATGTTGATGGATTCGATCAATGAGCGAATGGCGAGTAGGATGCTTAAGAATGCACTAACCATATAGATAGGCATCATGGATATTCGAAGATCTTGGGTGACTTTGCCATACTCTAAGGCGTCAATGGCGCTCTCGTAGAGTCCCCATGAAAAGACAATGCCGATGACAAAAAAGCCCATCATAAAGATACCCATGAGGTAGCCTTTGATAGACTGTGGCATTTTCTGGGTGAAGACGTCGACGATGATTTGTGAGCGTTCGACAAACGCGGCAAAGGCAGCGAGTAATGCAAATAGCATAAAGTAGGAGACGATCTCTACACTGCCTTTGACGGTAAAGCCAAACTCACCGCCGGTG
Organism: uncultured Psychrobacter sp.; assembly: GCF_947500265.1. GTDB lineage: Bacteria > Pseudomonadota > Gammaproteobacteria > Pseudomonadales > Moraxellaceae > Psychrobacter. The sequence continues at coordinate 1,295 of NZ_CANMRN010000017.1, forward strand.
AGTTTGAATATGTAGCGTGCGACGACGTCGAGCATGGTGGTTAGTACGATGATGATGAGACTGATCCCACCAATAAACTGGCATAATCTAGAGATTAAGACGCTGAGCTTGACTAAAAATG
>NZ_CANMRN010000018.1 GCF_947500265.1 uncultured Psychrobacter sp.
TCCCCTCTTTAACCCGACTAATCGTCAGCCCCGTAAACCCGAATAGCAGCGTCAATAGCAATGACAAATAACAGAAGAACGCATAAGGTAGATAATCTAATACTGGCACCCCTAACGCCTGACTGATAAACACCCCGCACACACTCCAAGGCACCAGCGGATTAATCACCGTTCCTGCATCCTCAATCGTCCGAGACAGATTCTTTGGATGTAGATGTAAGCGCTCAAACGTTGACCGAAATGCCGTACCAGACAACAAGATACTCAAATACTGCTCACCAATCAGCACGTTAATACTTAGTGCCGACATCGCTGCAGCAAAGATAGCTCGCCCTGATGTCGTCAATGTGTCCTTAATACCAGATAGCAGTGCTGGCAGAATACCCAGTGCCGTTAACAGACCACCTAAGCTTAATGCCAGTATCACAATCGCCTGAGTAAAGAACATACTCTGTACACCGCCACGCGACAACATACCACCTACCTCACCCAACTCTAATGACTCAGCGGGTGCATAGCCTGCAAACAGATAGCCGCCTAACTGACCAAAGCTCGGTGAACTATGAACATAAGTAATAATCAGTGCCGCAGCAATAGTACAGATAATCGTATAAATCGCATTAACCCGAAACAGTGCTAGTCCGACCAATACCACAAAGGGTAATACCGAATACCCATGTACCAGACCACTGTCTATCAGTTGTCCTTGCAATATGATTACTTGACTCAGATCAGCACTGGTCGTCTGTCCTGAGAACATCCAAAACAAGATTACCGTCAGTATCCATGCAGGTACTGTCGTATACATCATATTACGAATGTGCTCAAACAGATCGATACCCACTACTGAAGAGGCAATCGTACAAGTATCAGACAAAGGCGACATCTTATCGCCAAAGAATGCCCCTGATACCACAGCCCCTGCCGCTATCGCCACATTGGCATCGAAAGCATTACTCATACCAATAAACGCTACGCCAAGCGTTGCTGCAGTCGTCAAACTACTACCCAATGCAATACCGATAATAGAGGTTAAGATAAAGGCAGAGATATAATAGTACTCAGGTGATATCAGCTGAAAGCCTACATACATGAGTGTAGGAATCGCACCTGACATCATCAAAGCCGCAACCATCAGTCCAATAAAGAAGAACAAATAGATGGCACCAATACCACGCATGACACCTGAGGCCATTTGTGCTTGCATGTCATCAAAGCTGAGTCCTTTGTACATACCGATAGCCATTAGTACACAGATGGCCAATATAAGAGACAAATGCGGCACCCAGCCAAA
>NZ_CANMRN010000019.1 GCF_947500265.1 uncultured Psychrobacter sp.
AAAAAAAGCCACCCTAAATAGGATGGCCTTTTTTATGACTAACTCATAAGCTCATTGCTGAGACTTAAGGATTAGTTCAATACGTTAGCAACAACACCAGCGCCTACAGTACGGCCGCCTTCACGAATAGCGAAGCGAAGACCTTTGTCCATAGCGATTGGGTGGATAAGCTCTACGCCCATCTCAACGTTATCACCAGGCATTACCATTTCAGTACCGTCTTGTAATTGGATTGCACCAGTTACGTCAGTAGTACGGAAGTAGAACTGTGGACGATAGCCGTTTAGGAATGGTGTGTGACGACCACCCTCTTCTTTTGACAATACATATACTTCAGCGTCAAACTTGGTGTGAGGAGTGATTGAACCTGGCTTAGCAAGTACTTGGCCACGTTGTACGTCTTCACGCTTAGTACCACGTAGTAGTACGCCACAGTTTTCGCCTGCACGACCTTCGTCAAGCAGTTTACGGAACATCTCTACACCAGTACAGGTGGTTTTTTGAGTGTCACGGATACCAACGATTTCGATCTCGTCACCAACTTTAACGATACCAGATTCAACACGGCCTGTTACTACAGTACCACGACCTGAGATTGAGAATACGTCTTCGATTGGCATTAGGAATGCTTTGTCGATGTCACGCTCTGGCTCTGGGATGTAAGTGTCTAGTACGTTTAGTAGTTCTACAACAGCTGGTTGGCCGTATTTTTCTTCTGAGCCTTTTAGGGCTTCAGTAGCAGAACCTTTAACGATAGGAGTGTCATCGCCTGGGAAGTCATAGTCGTTCAATAATTCACGAACTTCCATTTCTACTAGCTCTAACAATTCTTCGTCATCAACCATGTCACATTTGTTCATGAATACGATGATGTATGGTACGCCAACCTGACGTGAAAGCAAGATGTGCTCACGAGTCTGTGGCATTGGGCCGTCAGTTGCAGATACTACTAGGATTGCGCCGTCCATCTGTGCCGCACCAGTGATCATGTTTTTAACATAATCGGCGTGACCTGGGCAATCTACGTGTGCGTAGTGACGGCTGTCTGTGTCATATTCTACGTGTGAGGTGTTGATTGTGATACCACGTGCTTTTTCTTCTGGTGCTGAGTCAATAGACGCGTAGTCTTTGGCTTCGCCACCAGAGGTGATTGCAGCTACGGTTGCGATTGCAGCGGTAAGGGTTGTTTTACCATGGTCAACGTGTCCGATTGTACCGACGTTGACGTGTGGCTTGTTACGTTCAAACTTGGCCTTTGCCATGGGTATTTCCTCTTTTTTTGG
>NZ_CANMRN010000020.1 GCF_947500265.1 uncultured Psychrobacter sp.
TATATAGTCAGTCCAAAATAGAAAAGGTACAATGCTTTTAAACCAAGCAAAGAGAAATATAAAAGATGACCTACTCAGCAGATTTTCGAGCACAAGTTATCAAAAACATTGAGCAAAAAGACATGAGCATCCGTCAGGCCTGTATTTTTTATAATATCAGCAAGAGTACACTACAGCGCTGGCTTATAGACCCAAGCATCCAAACGACCAGAGTCAAAACGCCAAGCAGTATACCCAATGAAGCTCTTCTACAAGACGTTAATCAATACCCAGATGACTATCTATATGAGCGAGCTCGTCGTTTAAACTGTAGTAAATCAGGTATTGGCTATGCCTTAAAAAGATTAAATATCAGCCAAAAAAAAGACCTTAGCACATCCAAAAGCGTGTTCAATAAAAAGAGCGGTATATAAGAATAAGCTTGATCATTTTAAGCAGCAAGGCTATCCCGTTGTCTATATGGATGAGAGTGGCTTTGAGGCTGAAACTATTCGTCCTTATGGCTATGCACCGATAGGTAAACCTTGTATTGATAGCTACAATTGGCAAGCTAAAAAACGTACCAATGTCATCGGTGCTCTGTATGAAAAGATGCTTTTTGCGCTTGATTACTTTGAGAAAAACATCAATGGCGATATATTCTATGACTGGTGCAAATACACGCTCATTCCAAGCCTTAAAACTAAATGCGTAATCGTCATGGATAATGCCAGCTTTCATAAACGAGTGAAAAGTCTTCTGAATAGGCATGGTCACAGGCTTTTATTTCTACCATCCTATAGTCCTGACTTAAATCCTATTGAAAAGAAATGGGCACAAGCTAAGTTTCTACGACAAGGTTGGATGGAGAATAATCTACCTAAACTATTTCATAATATGGGTTGTACTTCTTTTATTTTGGATTGACTATA
>NZ_CANMRN010000021.1 GCF_947500265.1 uncultured Psychrobacter sp.
CTGAGTCCTTTGTACATACCGATAGCCATTAGTACACAGATGGCCAATATAAGAGACAAATGCGGCACCCAGCCAAAGCCAATCATGGTGATACCCATGATACCGATGACGATGGCGGATATGATAAAGGCGAGCTTGGCACTGATTAATGTGAGGGGTTTTGGTGGCATTGGATACCCTTATGTTGCTATAGGTTTAGTTTGCTCAGGTATTCGGGGGTGCGCATCTATTCTTCAATACGGATAATCTCTGTCCTATCTATAGTTAGCTTTAGTTTTTGATTTCTATGTTTTCGCTATTAGCTGACTTAGGAAAGATTTTACACATAAAAAAAAGCCTCACTGTGAAGTGAGGCTTTTTGCGCTTTTTCAAGCCATATTTGGAGCGGGAAAAGAGATTCGAACTCTCGACCCCAACCTTGGCAAGGTTATGCTCTACCACTGAGCTATTCCC
>NZ_CANMRN010000022.1 GCF_947500265.1 uncultured Psychrobacter sp.
GGTCATCGTCAGCTCTCTATTCTGAAATATCCCCCGACTAGTTATCTAGTCGGGGGATTTTCTTTGTGTGCGGTTTGGTGACGGATTCTTCGATCAATAGCCACTAATCTCGTTCAGTAAAATAATCATAAAAAAAGCTTAATTAACCTTGACCCAGCCTCAAACAAGCGTATAATGCCACCCAGTCGAAAGGGAAGTGGATTGCTGATTTGGACGATGTAAATTGTTTGAATTAAATAGAAAAT